>JASGLA010000011.1:0-499611 GCA_047600405.1 Paludibacter sp. | reverse complement strand
CTTCGCTGGTTAATACTGAAATACTTCAGGCATTCAATACAGCCGGATTGCAATTTGCATATCCTACACAAACGGTTTACCTGGAGAAATAAACCTCTTATTAATTATCCGCAGAACGATCTATATCATATTTGCAATGGGGCTTCCGCCCCAAGCCCCGACTGACTTTTTGCCTTGACGCAAAAAGTCAGCAAAAAAGTCAAGACTGCGCCCATTTCGCTCAAAAAACTTACGCTCGAAAGGCTAAAATCCTCCAAACTCCTCCCTTCGGTCGTCAAACAGGAGTATTTTTGCGCCTTTCTCACTTGTTTTTTGGCTCACCGAACGAGGTCAGTAGATTGATAGACTTCAAACATTAAACAAATCACTTTGCTGATAATCTAAGAATATAAAACAAAGAGAAGCCCAATCTAAACATTCAGATTAAGATTGGGCTTTATCTTTTCAAATCAGGTTATATCAACTCCCCCGCTCCCTCACGAATCACTTCCGGTTCGTCGCCGGTGCAGTCAACAATGGTGGAGTGTTGCAAACCGCCCATTCCGCCGTCAATCACTAAATCCACCTGATGGCCGTATTTTTCTTCAATCAACTCAGGGTCGGTAATATATTCGGTCGTTTTTTCGTCTGTAAAAATGGAACTCGCCATTATCGGATTACCCAACTCACGCACTATCTCCAACGGGATAATATTGTCCGGCATACGAATCCCCACGGTCTTTTTGTTTTTGAAAAGCTTAGGGAGTTTGCTGCTGCCGTTAAGGATAAAAGTAAACGGACCAGGCAGGTTCCGCTTCATCAGTTTGAAAGCGGTATCGTCCATCTTGGCATATTCGCTGATCTGGCTCATTTCGTAACAAACGAACGATAGATTTGCTTTCCGCATGTCGTGTTCTTTCAGTTTGGCGATAAACTCCACACCGGCGGCATTAAAAATACTGCAACCAAAAGCATATACGCCATCAGTGGGAAAAATAATGATTCCGCCCTTACGCAACACTTCCGCCACGCGACGTATCTCGGCAAGATTGGGATTGGTATCGTAAATTTTGAGCAACATATTTTTATACAACTAAGGCACTTAGGCCACAAAGATACACAAAATTTGCATTGTGTAACTAAAGTGAGCCAAGTGCCTTTGTAAATAAATTATATGATTATCCGCATAATACCCTATTTACTTGATCAAGTTTCTTTACTTTTTTCCTTGATGAAAAAAGTAACAAAAAAATCAAGACTGGTGCCCGCTTCACCCGAAAAACTGGCGCTCGGAGGACTGAAATCTCCCAGACTCCTCCCTTCGGTCGTCAAACAGGGATATTTCAATGTCCTCCTCACTTGTTTTTCGGTTCATGGACAAGGTCGATCCCTGCTGCGAAGCTGATCGTTACCATTAGGTTGCTTTACGGATAATCATTACACTTAGTGCTTCTAAGTGATCTTAGCGCCTAAGTAGTTATAATCAAAAAGCGTCGATAATAGCTTTGAAGTCGGCAACTTTCAAAGAAGCACCACCGATCAAACCACCGTCGATATCAGGTTGAGCGAACAATTCAGGAGCGTTTTTAGCGTTACAGCTACCACCGTAAAGGATAGAAGTTGCGTCAGCGATTTCTTGTCCGAATTTTTCAGCAATGATAGTACGGATAAATGCCAACATATCCTGAGCTTGCTCAGTAGAAGCAGTTACACCGGTTCCGATTGCCCAGATTGGTTCGTAAGCAATAACGATTTTTTTGAAATCATCAGCGCTCAGGTTGAAAACAGTTTCTTCCAATTGGTTTTTCACGAAAGCGTTTTGTTCGTTAGCATTACGAACGTCCAACGCCTCACCACAGCAGTAGATAGGAGTCAACCCGTTAGCCAAAGCCAAAGCTACTTTCTCGTTCAGGATAGCGCTTGTTTCGTTGTAATACTCGCGACGCTCAGAGTGACCAAGAATTACATATTCAGCACCGGTAGATTTTACCATAGAAGCGCTGATTTCTCCTGTATAAGCGCCTGATTCTTTATTTGCACAGTTTTGCGCAGCCACGCCAACTACTTTTGTGTCGACTGCAGCAACTACGCTTGCAAGGTGGATAAACGGAGTTCCGATTACTACATCACAGTTCAGTTTTGCACCAGCCAACGCTTCGTTCAATTCAGTTGCCAATGCCACCCCTTCCTGAAGGGTTTTGTTCATTTTCCAGTTTCCTGCAACAATGTTCTTTCTCATCTTTTTTATAAATTATATTTGGTTTGAAAATAAAAATTTTATGTTATCAATATACCAACCACTGATAATTAGTATAAACAGAAGTTATGCCCTGAAAGGTAATTCTCACCTTGTCCGAACCATCATGAATATACTTAGCTATCGTTTCTACTTTTTTGCTCTGAACCGAATCAACTGCTTCAATAGCAATTTCTCCTTCACTAAAAAACCGGTTTTTCCGGATGTATTTTAAAGGCGTTGTAATGGAGCAATTCAAGGTAGCATCGTAGTCATACCGGCTATTATCCATCCAGATTGCATCGCCTGACACACTGAAGTCCGAATCCCGGAACCGTTTCGGAGCAACGGTATCGGTGCATTCAATCTCCAGATTTTCTTTTACCGGATAAACTGAATAATAGGATTTTATCGGATGAATATTGAGCCTCCATTTGTTTCTGGAGATGTTCTGAATAGTCATATAATACGTCCAGTCATTCCCTCTAGCCACCCACTCGGCACCCGGGCTATGAATGGATTTAGAATCCGTCGTAATCACATAGCTGGTATCATTATCCAGTTTAAAAGTATAATCATCACCTTTTGCAGTCAAACTGTATTGCCCAAAGTTATCAAAAAGATAACGCTTTTTCAACGAGTCCGGTGTATAAAGATAAGTGTCCACGAACAACATTTTATCGAACAACTGTATCTGGTCTAACACATCTTGCTCAACCCCGCAAAACATCGACCAACCGGGCTTTGTCAGCACTTCCTTATCTTCCGGTTCACGAATCACGCATGAGCTGAGAACCACGACAATCGCAGAAAAAATCAATATAAAATGCTTTGTTCTCATATCATTTCCTCTTTTGCCGAACGGTTAAACGATATCCGATACCGACATTCAGCATACCCTGGCTACCCAGCGTAAGCAAATCGGTAAAACCATATATACGATCTCCAAATGTAAAACCAAAAAAGGTTATTTGCCCTGCAATACTCAGCTCACCTCCAGAATTGTCAAACTTATCAGTCACATTGCGTTCATGAATAAGCCTTGGTCCAATTCCAAATGTAGAATAGGCTGTAAAAGCATCACGCCTCAACCACGTGAACCGAACGTTAGGGTACAAAGAGAAATGTTCCCGGACATTACCACCAACACACCTATCGGTTACAGCATCGTAATATTTATTATAGTAAGCCAGATAATTGGCAGTTGCACCCACTCCGAACCAACTGTTCGCCTGATAAATATACTCTACAAACCACGAATTAGTGGTATATCGAGCACCTGAATAATAATCCTTTGCATCGAAATATGAAGTTTCAAAAAAATCAGAGATAATCAAAAAATGATACATTTGCCGCTTCAAATGGCTTTGCACCCACCCCAAACCGGAAATCGTGCTGCGGCATAAACCGTGGCTTTTGCGTTGGGTAATATTGTTGCGCATTTACAACAACTCCAACACCTATAAGCAAAAACAAAATGATTTTTCTTTTCATTGAATACGGTTTTACGTCCAACTATTCAAAATCCCGCCAGTTCCACTTCCCGGTTATAGTTCCGTTTTTAATGATCATCAATCCCGGATTAGCACGGATAACTGTTTTCAATGCCGTAGGGTCTGTCTTGCAAAACGGATAGGTAACCCCTGTTTTTTGTTTAAAAGCCTCAACTTCTTCGTCTGACGAAGCCGTCAACGCATAAAATTTAGCTCCGGCTTTCTGTGCTTGCCGGTATAGATTTTCAGCCTCTCTGGCTCCTTTCTCAGAAGCCTTGTTCAGGTCATACATGATCAACAGATAAGTGTAGCCCTGATCATAAAGCACCTGCTCGGTAATATCTTCGAAATCGACATTTACAATGGAAAAATCATGAATCTTTGCTTTATAACCTTCGGAAACCAGTACAGTTTTCTGGTCTACAAACTTCCAGGTAGAATCGCCTTTCGGATAATTTTCCAGTGTAAATTCTTTTTGCTGCCCGTTTTTCTGGTAAATAAAAGTAGTTTCATATTTGTCAACCGGGGCATTATCGGGTACCTGCATGGCTTCGGGAATATTTACCCCCACTTTATAGGGTAAAAAGTCGATAAGCGGCAAATGCTGGTAGCAATAAACGGACAACCCAACAGAAAAAGCCACAAAGGCAATAAGCAATATATTTTGTATTTTCGGAACGAAATAAGAAGCGATTTTTTTCTTATAAATAAGGATAACAACCACCAACGCACTGAATACAATGTTTTTCCAGAAAGTAGCCCAATTGCTTATCACCAATGCATCGCCAAAACATCCGCAATCGGTTACGAGGTCTTTTTTCAGGGCAATATAAAGCGTTAGGGGTGTCATTACCGCCATAAAAGCCAACGCGGCATAAGTGGTAATTTTAAGCTGAACTTTGAGAATGAGATTGAGACCAATAACCAGCTCTATCGTTGACAGCAGAATGGCCAGCGGGAAAGAAATATGGGTGAACGATTCGAAGAAACCACCGAAAGCGCGGAAATAATCATCGAATTTATAGGTGGAGCCCAGCGGATCTATAGCTTTTACAAAGCCCGAAAAAACAAACACACAGCCTAACAAAATCCGGCTAATTTCCAACAAAATACTTCCTGCTTTTGCAGTAGACCGACTCGTTTTCATATCACTTTGATTGGTGAGCATGGTTTATTTTAATGACCCCTAGCTCCTAAAGGGGAACTAAGCTAGTTTTGTCGTTATTATTCGAAATACTTAATTCACTGAAGTCAATCTTAAAGCCCCTTTAGGGGTTTGGGGTCTCTTCACTAATTTTTATCAACCCGAAAACCGCATAATTGATCATATCGAAATAGTTGGCATCAATTCCTTCCGAAATCAGTGTTTTGCCCTGGTTGTCTTCAATTTGTTTGGTACGGTAAATCTTCATCAGAATCAGGTCGGTGTACGATTGCGGGCGCATAATACGCCAGGCCTCATCGTAGTCGTGATTCTTATCCATCATCAACTTTTTAGCCTCGGCCAGGTATTTCAGGTAAAGTTCCGATCCACGCTCGTAAGTCAGGTCATCGGTTTCAGAAAAACCAAGCTCCAGCTGTATAAGCCCGATAATCCCATAATTGACAATGGCAATAAGCTCCGAACGAATGCCTTCGTCGATTTTAGAAACGCCTTTGGTTTCGATACTTCGGATGCGATTGGCTTTGATAAAAATCTGGTCGGTAACCGATTGCGGGCGCAGGATACGCCACGAGCAACCGTAATCTTTCATTTTTTTGAGGAAAATATCGCTGCAAATGGCTGCTACCTGATCGAATTGTTGGTCGGTTTGACTCATAATGATAAGCTATTTTTAAGAACCGCAAAGGTACAATTTTTTGTTGAAAAGACAAAGGTTGATGATGGGGTGATATGATGATTAGATGATGTGGTAATGTGGTGATGTGTTGATATGGTAATGTGGTAATGTGGTAATAAGAGAATTTTACATAAACCTCCAGCGAAGCTAATAACCAAGGGTAATAAACTCTACAAACAACCCAAAGGTGAATGAACACAGGAAATTTTTATTTAATTGATTATCGGAATAAAAACAAATAACCGACAAAAATCAACAATCAAACTTCTGTTTTTGAATGGTTCGGTGCGCTGCACCTTAGAATCAACCCATCATCACATTTCCACATCAACCCATCACCACATTATCTAATCATCACATTAACCCATCCCATCACATCATCACATCAGTTAATCAACACATTAACCATTCACCCATTTTCAAAAGAATTGCAAAAAAAGGTTTTCGGGGTTTGCCGTTTCCGATTATTTCCTTATTTTTGTTCACAGTCGTTTTAAAAAAGCATGAAAAAACTATCCCTCATACTTCTGATTCTCTTCTCTGCCCTGACATTTGTTTGCGGGCAGGAACAAGGTAGCGCGACTTATTACAGCAAGAAATTACAGGGCCGCAAAACTTCGGATGGCAGTCGCTATCACCCGGATAGCCTGACTTGTGCGCACAAAACTTACCCGCTCGGAACATACTTGCGTGTGCGAAACCCGAAAAATAATCAGATGGTGGTGGTAAAAGTAACCGATCGCGGCCCGTTCACCAAGCGCCTGATGATAGACCTGTCGTATTCGGCCGCCCAAACGCTGGATATTATCCGCCAGGGAGTGGCTACCGTGGAAGTAAGCCAGCTTAACTTCCTGCCACAGGCACTTTCCCTGTTGCCTACCCCGCAAACCCTGCTGCGCGTTGAGCAAATGTATGTGGTAAATAAGGTGGTCAACAAGCTTTTTGGCAACGAGCAGGAAAAGAAAAAATAATCTCGCAGTAAAAATACAGTAGCAGCCGGTTGAAAATTCATTTTCAACCGGCTGCTTTCGTTTTCAGACATTTAGTGCATGTTGAAAACTTTTTTAGAAAATTTCAGTTCCTCTGTTTTTTATATAAAAATATCACTTATCTTTGAAGCGTTAATTTTAAAAGTTACTGTCCGCCCGGTTTTGAGTTTTACTCCGGCGAAGTTAAACGGTTTCGCTACCCTGAGAAAATGATTTGCAAGCGTGTAAAACGTTTTCTCAATCCTGAGAAACCATTTTTCAAACGTGAATACGACTTTCTCATTAACAACACGCTCTCTTTCATACATAAAATGCCTTTCTCGTTAACGAGAAACCATTTTTCATGCATGATTTGACCTTTCTCATTAACATTACACCATTTTTCATGCGTAGCTAAGACTTTCTCGTTAACAAGAAAGCATTTCCCATTCGTTTCTTATCGTTTCTCCAACATAAGGATATTTTCCTAACCGCATTATTAACTTATAAATTGAAATTTCTATGTTTATTAAAAAAATTCATTTGCCCGAACTTCAGAATGAAGAGCATGCCGGTTTCCACACCTACGTGGATGATTATCTCTCTGAAGCTGGCGCCGAAACGCTCAACATTCCGATTCAATTATCCGACTACAAACTAAAACTGGGTATCGAAAAATCGGTGCTCGACCTGGTGCAGAAAAACAGTTTCACTGCCCGCGTTAATGCTGCCGACGAAGCCCGCGACAAACCTATCCGGGGATTCTTCAAAGTGGTGAAAGGGTTGCTGCATCATTTCAACCCAACCATTGCGCAAGCTGCCTATAACATCAATGTGATTAATGAAAATTTCAGCGATATCACCCGGTTATCGGACAATAAACAAAGCCAGGCTTTCGAGAGCTACATAGCCGCTCTCGAAGCTGCTTCGGCCGACATTACCACCCTGAAACTTACCGACTGGGTGACTGAAATGAAAGCCATTAATACCTCCTTTTTGGACCTGGTGAAAAGTAAAAATGCCGAAGACGATGCTAAACCCGGCACCAACATGAAAGTTGCCCGCGTGGAAACCGACACCGCTTACAACGCGATTGTCAACCTCATCAATGCCTTCATTACCATCAATGGTGATGCCGCGTATGCTTCGTTGGTAACGAAAATAAACGGCCGCATCGACCAATATAACACAGCCATTGCTCAACGCAGAGGACATGCCAAAAAGGATGAACCTGTCGATGCAGAAGCAAAACAATAATCAATAAACCCACCCCAATGTGCTGGTAGAGCGGAGGGGTGGGTGATTATTTGGGCTGAAAGCCTGAAACAGCCTAGCCCAATGGCAAAGCCACAGCGTGGCGACGCCTTGGGTTAAAACGAACAAACAAATGTACGCCCCGTAAGGGCAACATAAAAATGAATCATTCAAATTCTCAATATCATTACATGAATTATTATATTGGACTTACAGCCCGAGAAAAAATACCCAATTATATTTTCCTTCCCAACGTATCGCCTATACCCAATGCGCGGCCATTAAATGGCTTTACATTGGGCTATGATATAATGGGCTTTCAGTCCAAAAGAAAGCATACGATCTAATTTTAAATAATACCAATATGTCACAATCATTGTCGAAATTATATATTCATGCCATTTTCCATATAAAAAATAACGAATGTTTGATTCTTCCTGAAGATGAAAAGGAAATATACGCATACATTGGCGGGACAATAAAAATATCCAAATCCATTCCCATTATTATAAATGGCACGGATAATCATATTCACATGTTATGCATTATGTCGAAAAACGTTTCGTTAGCCGGTTTATTGGAAGACATAAAAACCAATAGCAGCCGTTGGATGAAAACATTAGGGCCGCATTATCGTGAGTTTGCATGGCAAGGTGGGTATGCCGGATATTCAGTTAGTCAATCGAAAGTCCCGGTAGTTGAAAATTATATACGGAATCAAAAAGAACATCATAGAAAAACAGACATTTCAGGAAGAATACGTTCTATTTTTGAAAGAAAACGGAGTGGATTATAACGAGGATTATTTGTGGACATAACCTATACTGCCCCTTCGGGGCGCAATTTTGTATTTATCAATCAGCCCAACGCGTCGCCATTTCATGGCTTTACGTTGGGCTAGGATATACAGGGCTTTCAGCCCGGAATAAAATAAACCACAACTGAACCTCTTTTCAGAAATTCAGCCGTTTTTTTTTCATTAACCGGGTGATTATGCAGAAAAAAATATCAATTGCCTGCTGCTTTAGCTGAAAGAAAAAAGAATAGATAATTAAAAGCGCTTCAGCCCAAATTGTCCTCCAGCTAAAGCAGGAGGCAATTCAGGAGGCAATGAATGCCGGAACATAAATTAAATATCAAACCATCTAACACAATACCACCATGAAAAAAAACATGAAAATTGCAATTGCTTCTTTGATTTTTGCCACAACTTGTTTTGGACAGACTGCAACAGCGCAAAATCAGATTTCGCTTCGCTCACAAACCGACAGCTTAAACTACGCGCTGGGAGTTGCCAATGGAGATGGAATAAAAAACAATTATTTTCAAAATAAACCTATGGAAGAATGTATTGGCGTATTTATGAAATCCCTAGATGAAGCCTTTGCAGGTGATAAGCCATTTGTAAAGCCCGATTCTGTGACAAATAAATATGCCTCAATTATTGAACTTGGGAATAAGGTAGGATCTGCCTTAAAAACACAATCAAGTACTGGCTTAATGGGAATTCCAAGTATAAAAGTTGATTTTCCACTTATCAAAAAAGGAATAGATGATGGTATGAGAGATAATAACAGTCTTATGTCTCCTGCCAGTTCACAAAAATATTTGCAGGAAACTCTGGCCAAAATCAGCCAGCAAAATATTTCTCCCGAAGACAAATTGAATAAAACTGCCAGCGAAGAATTTATGGCAAAGAATAAACTTCGAAAAGAAGTGATAACTACTCAGTCGGGATTGCAATATGAAATATTGAAAAAAGGAAAGGGCTTAATGCCTGTTGAAACAAGTAACGTTAAAGTTACATACCTGGGCAAAAAAACAGATGGGACAATTTTTGACGACAGATCCAAACCCGAGCAGGCATTGGTTTTTAAATTATCAGAAACGATAAAAGGTTGGACCGAAGCACTACAACTTATGCCCGTTGGGTCGAAATTTAAAGTCTACATACCACAGGAACTGGCTTATGGCAACGTAAAACATGGTGATATTAAACCATTCTCTGCACTTATTTACGAAATAGAATTACTTAGTATTGAAGAATAAAAATTATGACTAATTTCAAAACTACTCTACTTATTTTGCTCAACCTGATCGTGGTTAGCAATTCATTTTCTCAAAACGATGCACTCACTAATGGAGATCATTATTATCTGATAAGCGTGGATGATATCAGCGCCTTCAAAATCAGCTCAAAGGTAGTTGCCGATTTTCGACCGAATGAAAACACAAACCAGCTTTATATATGGGATAATACATACCTGCCCGGAGTTGTTTCAGGTCCAAATTCCTTTGGTGATGCAAATGCAACGTGGATAAGTGTAGTTGTAAATAATGTAGGTTGGTCTGGAGCCGGCTTTTATTCCTCAGACGCATATCTCCTCGATAAATTGGCAACAGTAACTGCTAATCCCGACAATTACTATTTCCATATATCCGTAAAATGCAGCAATAACAAATCCTTTTTATTCGGCATGGATGGGCAATCAAACATAAGGTTCGCGGTAGGTTCTACTACTTATAGTGATGGAGGTACCAATTATCAGCCCATTACTGACTTTCCGCGCGATGGTGAGTGGCATACCATTGAAATACCTATGGCTGCATTAAAGCAGATGGGGTTATTATATTCTGTCGGTATGGGTAGTAAAAATGTCTTCTGGTTTTTGTGCGGAGGCGTAGCAGGCGTGGCACTCGAAATGGATGGAATCTTTATCTATGAAAAGAAGCTCAACACGGCTATTGACAACGAATCAGTGTCAGACAACTTTATTGTTACACGTAAAACAGTCTGCCTGCCAAATGCATCAGAACCCCTTGAATTGTACAATGCCATGGGCGTAAAAATCAAATCAACCCACGAATCCACAATGGGTATAGACGACCTGGCAAAGGGGATTTATATTGTGCGCTCGGGTAAAAACACAATAAAGATTCGACTATAATATGATTCTCAATAATAAAACTCCGGCTGAATCTCTTCTCAGAAATTCAGCCGGAGTTTTTATCATCACATCAACACATTATCAAATCATCATATCATTTCTCTTTCAGTTTCGCAAAATACATCGCAAACGAACGGTACAGGAAGTGACTCCATTTGCCAAATGGCACAATAATCAATGCCCATTGCACCAGCACGGTAAGATGGAAAACATACAGCCATTTATTCATTTCCAGTATATCGAGGTCGATAAACAAGCGTACCAGAAAAGCGGTGAGACCCATCAGAAACAACCACACCACAAAGAAAATATCCGAAGGTTGCGAATGTTTGCTCACTGCCTTGTCTTTCTTTATCCGGCTCGATACAAAGTCGATAGTTACCACAAAAACAATGGCGCTCATTACGTACCCCAGAATGATTACGAATAAATTTTCAGACGAAAACCAGTCGAGCGCTACAGTAGTAAAAAGCAATGAAAGATACCCGATAACCAAAATAAAGTGCTCGAACCAGCGGAATTGATTATCGTCGCAACCCAATGCCCGTTTTTGTGTAAACATGTGAACGAACAATTCGCCCATACTTTTCACATATTTCATAAACGGCACTTTCACTTTTGGTTTCAGAATGGTAAAATACCACATGCGCGCCACGTTAGGCAACAATATCACCAAACCAACTGTGGCAATGGCAATAGCCTCGAACATGTGTCCGAAATGAACCATTTTTTCCAGTTCAAAACCTACCGATACCACGAACGCCATTACGCCTACAAAAGTGAGGATGAAAGCAGCCAGGCTTATCGGCAACGATTTATACAATAGCCCTGAAAGGCCTGTCCAGTCGTATTTGGCAGTCAGCCAGCGGCGAAGCGACATCATCAACTCGCCCGGCTCTGCCTGACGCGGACATTCCGACGAACATTCGCCACAATAATAACATTCCCAGGGTTTCAGCGAAGCTTTGATTTCGTCTTCCAACCCGAGCGTGGTATATCGAATCATTTCGCGCGGAAACGAACTGTCGGCAGTCGAAAGCGAGCAGGTAGCCGTACAGTTCCCACAATTGAAACAGGCGTTGAAGTCGGCCGACCCATATTTTGAGATTTCAGTTGCAAATTTTGGATTTACTTTACTCATATTTTTAGATTTTAGAATCAAGAACCAAGAGTCAAGACTAAAGACACCTGATTATTAATTCTTGATTGTTTCTTTTAAATTTTTTAAACTTGAATCAAAAATCAAGATTTCCAACATCTTGGTTCTTGGCTCTTGGTTCTATTTCCTCTTATAATAATAGTATGTTTCCTTTGCATCCATCCCCGCCGGAACAACCACACCATAACGGTTCATTGTCATCAGGTGGAAAGTTACCAGTTCTGAAGCTAATTTGGAGTTGGCAGCTATTTCGGGAATGGTGTTTTTCTCGTCGGTCATGCCGGCCAGGATTTCGCGCCAAACCAGCGGATATTCTTTCATACCCACTTTGCCTTCTTCGTCCTTTTCTTCAACTACCGCTTCTTTTTCCTTGATTTCAACTTCATGCAGGAAGCCATTGATCATGGATTCAATTTCATTGTCGGTATACTGGGCTACTTCAATGGCATTTTCGGGACAAACCGGAGCGCAAATTCCACATCCGGTACAAACTGCTTTGTTGATTCCCGCTACGTGTTTTTCGCCAAACAGCACTTCTTTGATAGCTGTATAATCACACACATCCGAGCATTTTCCGCACCAGGTACATTTATCAGCATCTACGCGGGCAATAATCGGATCAACCGAAACGGTACCACTTTTAAGCAGTGCCGTAATTTTAGAAGCACCAGCCAGTGAAGACTGAACCGATTCGCTCACATTCTTTGGTCCCTGACAGGTTCCGCCAATGTACACACCTTTGATAACCGTTTCAACAGGTTTCAGTTTCGGGTGAATTTCATTGAAGAATTTATCACGGCCAATTGGGATTTTGAACAGCTCTGAAATGGTTGTTGCATCTTCGCGCGCCACCATGCCAGTTACCAACACCACCAAATCGGCTTCGATTTCCATTTCTTTTTTGGCTGTCAAATAATCTTTTACTTTCACGATAGTTGATTTGCCATCAACAGAAACGACAGGCATTTCCTTTTCTTCGTATTTGAAATACAAATCGCCTTGCTTTGAAGATTCGGCATACATCAATTCCTGCTTTCCATACGTGCGAATATCGCGGTACAAGTGGTAAGTCTGAATATCTTTATACTTTTCTTTCAGTTGCAACGACGTATGAATAGTAGACGTACAGCACTGGCGCGAGCAATATTTGTTCTCACCCTTAGTTTGGCGACTTCCTACGCAATAGATAAATGCCAGACTTTTGATCTGCTTGCCGTTGTAAATCAATTTTGAAGGATTCATTTCCATCAAACGGTTGAGTTCGGGCAAAGTCACTACATTATCAATCGTTTTATAACCAAATTCCCCTTCTTTGGGTTGATAATGGTCGTAACCAGTAGTTACCAACACCGAACCTGCAATCAACGAAAGCGTTTGTGCTTCTTCGTTCAGATTGAGTGTGGAAGCAAATTTTCCGAGAAATCTTCCTGCATCTTTCAATGCTTCTGCCACCACAACCGGCACATCCGGCAAAGCTTCAGGATAATTTTTATAAATGGCTTTGCGCTCTATCAATCCCAGATTAAAGTCGTCATGAACGCTCACCGGACATTCTTCCATGGCACGTTTCACCGCTTTTTTATCGGCATTCGGATTGATATAACGCGGTTTTACTTTTATATCCACCGTGAAATTTCCCTAAACTTCCCGATACTTTTTCTACCGTTGCTCCGGTAAAAATGGTAATATTCGGAAACTTTTTCATTTCGCTGTAAAGTGCCGCCACCACTTCTTTTCCATTCTGGTTGGTTGGGAAAAGCGTTTGTTTTTGCGCAATGCGTCCACCCACGAAGAAATCCTTTTCAATAAGAAAAACTTCATTGCCAGAACGGGCCAAGTCGATAGCCGCTTTCATGCCCGAAACACCTGCACCAATGACCAAAGCCGATTTTTTCACTTCGATTTCGATATTGTCCAGCGATTCGGAATACGCTACACGGTTGATACCGGCGCGGATCAATCCGGCAGCTTTCACGGTTGCTTCGCGCGGACGGTCGCTGTGTGGCCACGAGCATTGCTCGCGGATATTCACCTGCACGTAATTCGACGGATTAAGACCCGCACGTGCAGCCACATTTTTGAACGTATGCAAATGCAGTTTGGGTGAGCACGAGCAAACCACAATTGCATCCAGTTTATTTGCTTGTATGTCGGCGACCATGTCTTTCTGATTTGAGTCGGCACACGCAAACATTACATCTTTGGAAACAACCACGTTTTCCTCCAGATGGAACATTTTGCCCAACTCTTCCACATCCACATAATCGGAAATATTTCCGCCGCAATGACAAATATATACACCTATTCTTTGTTTCATTTTTTCTTAGATTTTAGAACCAAGAGCCAAGAATATAGACAAACAACACAGTCTATCATTTAACTCTGAATCTCATTAAAAATATTTATCGACTAGTCATTTTCAAATCTTTTGTCTTGATTCTTGGCTCTTGGTTCTTGGCTCCAAAGTCTTGATTCTTGGCTCTTGCATCTTCGAAAGATACCCCGCAACTTCCAATGCAGTTGCTCCAGCAGACAAAATAGAATCAGGAATATCTTTTGGACCTGAAGCAGCACCGGCCACGTAAACACCTTCGATACTGGTCAGCGCAGGGCTAATCAGTTCGTCGGTTTGTTTTACAAAGTTGAATGCATCCAGTTCAAGCTTGTCGCTTTTGAACATTTCAGGCACATCTTTATTAGGCACAACACCGACCGAAAGCACCACCACATCGTGTTTGGCTTCTTTTACAATGCCTTTGGTGGTATCTTCGTAACGAAGAATCAGATCTCCGCTACCGTTTTCGTTTTCACGGATTTTGGCTACTTTCCCTTTTACAAAGTTCACTCCCATTGATTTTGCTTCCATGAAGAATTCTTCGTAACCTTTTCCAAATGCACGAATATCCATATAATAAATGGTTATATCGGCCATAGGTAAAGCACCCATCAACAGCTGTGCTTGCTTGATAGAATACATACAACAGATCTGTGAACAAATCGGATTATTTTCGCAATCGGCACCGCAACCGGAGTTCTCAATGGCCGAGTCGCGCGAGCCGGTACAAAGCACATAAGCAATATTATCAGGCACTTTTCCATCGCCCGGACGAAGCACGTTATTGAATGGACGTGTCGGAGCAATGAGTCGATCCATTTGCATGGAATCAATCACATTAGCATATTTGGTATAACCGTAGTTGGGCTTTCCACTTGGCGGAAACAGCTTGTAACCGGTAGTCACAATCACCGATTTTACGGTAGTGTTGATCACCTGTGTTTTCTGACTGAAATCAATCGCATTCGACGGACAGGCAGCGACACATTGATGACATTCACGGCAATTTGAGCAATCCAGGCAGCGTTCGGTGCTGTCTTTCAATTCAGCTTCGGTGAATGTTTGCTCCACCTCTTCCCAACTGGTAGCGCGCTGTGCCAATGGCATCATGGCATTTTGGATTTGAGGTGCTAATGTATACGATTTGCTTAGTATTTTTGCTTTATCTACGGCTGGTAGTTTATCACCATCTTCAAAATCCAGCATATTCAGTCCACGCAGGTATTTATCCATGTAGAAAGCTGCTTTTTTGCCTTGTCCGGCAGCTTCAATCAGGGTAGTAGCGCCTGTTACAGTATCGCCACCGGCAAATATATAGTCAACCGAAGTTTGTAGCGTTTTTTTATCAGCTACAATCGTTCCGTTTTTATTCAAATCAATTTGTCCTGCAAAAGGCGAAGTAGATGGTTTCAAACCAATAGCTTCAATCACATAATCCACATCTTCAATATATTCAGAGCCTTTAACCGGTTCGGGACTGCGGCGACCACTGGCATCTTTTTCGCCCAACTGCATTTTTACGAGTTGAACCTGTTTGATATGACCATTTTCGCCGATATATTTCACCGGATTGCGGAGAATCATAATTTCTACACCTTCTTCTTCCGCTTCATGAATTTCGGGTGCAAAACAAGGCATTTCTTCACGGCTGCGACGGTAAATAACAGTCACTTTCGAAGCTCCCAGACGCAATGAAGTACGCGCCGCATCGATAGCCGTGTTACCACCACCAATCACCAACACACGTTTGCCTTTCAGGTCTTTTTTTTTACCGATATTTGCTTCGCGAAGGAAAGTTAAACAGTCGGTAATACCGTTCAGGTTCGAACCTTCAGTGCCCGATTTTACGGCATCGTGCGTCCCAACTGAAACAAACACCGCATCAAACCCCTGGGCTTTGAGGGCTTTTAAATCTGTGACTTTTTGATTACACTCAATTTTTACTCTGAGAACGGTGATATTTTTCAAGTCGCGATCTACCACACTTTTCGGAGCACGGTATTCGGGCAAAGCCAAACGCAACATTCCACCGGCAGCCGGAGCAGCTTCGAAAATGGTTACATTATGACCTTTTAACGCCAAATGATAAGCAGCTGTAATTCCTGCAGGACCGGAACCGATAACGGCAATTTTTTTATCCGTTTTATTCTTTATTTCCACTTCGGGAGCTTCGGGGTATTTTTCGTAATACCAGTCGGCAAAAAAGCGTTTGGTTTTGCGAATATCCACCGCACCTTCCAGACTGGCACGTGTACAGGCGTTCTGACAAGGCGCATAGCAGGCACGCCCCAAACTTCCGGGGAAAGGTATATCTTCGAGGTGAAGCTTCATGGCTTCTTCATATTGACCATTACGAGCCAGCGTAATGTATCCGTAAGGTTTTACGCCACCGGGACATTCGTTAATACAAGGAGCAGAATGATCCATACGGTCGATAGTAGCGATACGTGGATTAGCTAAATTGAAAGGAATATAAGCCACTTTACGACCAGCCAGGTTAGCATTATAATCGTCACTGCGCACTTCGGGGCAAACCGCTTCACACTGGGCACAACCGGTACAATCTTCCTGAATCACATAACGTGCTTTTTTAGAAACCTGCACCTTAAAATCATCACCATCTTTGGAAATGCAGTCAATTTCGCTGTTAAGTGCCAGTGTAATATTGGGATGACGAGCCGTTTCCGACATTTTAGGCGTAGTGATACAAGCGGCACAGTCGAGCGTCGGGAACACTTTGCTGAGCTGAATCATTTTACCGCCAATCGATAACGCTTTGTCAACCAATAACACTTCGTGCCCCATATCAGCCAGACTCAACGCCGCTTCCTGACCGGCAATTCCGCCTCCAATTATAAGTGCATCGTAATTTTTATCTTGTTTACTCATTGGTACTATTTTTAATAATTATGACTGCCAACTGTTTAGTCCGAAACTCAACAAAAACATATTGACACATGATCATATATTGCAATATCAAATACAAAAAAAATTAATCTTCAAGCCCGGCTAAAATTTTCCCGTAATTCTCCATGTGGTTCATAAATGGCTCGGCACAGACCGAGCAAAGGGCTGCCATACGCACACGCCGGGGATTAATATTTTTTGCTTTCATCAATTCTTGTGCGGTTTCTACAATTGTATTGGTATGCTCGGCACAGCGGGAGCTATAGGAACATTCGTGGCCATCAGCTGCAATGAATACGCCATCGAAACCATTTTCAAGTGCATGCATAATCCATTTAGGTTTAATACCCGAAGAACAGGGCAAGCTGATAACGTAGACGGAAGGAGCGTAATGAATTTTACGTAAACCGGCCTGGTCAATTCCCGGATCGGAAATTTTATCGGTGGAAAAAACCAGTATTTTGGGTGTTGTTGACATAGTATGATAAATAAGAACCCCTAACCCCTAAAGGGGAATTAAATTACTTTCGTCTATATAAAACTTCAGCAACTTCAAACTCCCCTTTAGGGGCTGGGGGTAGTTTTATTCTTTGATTAAATACAAGCGGCTAAAGCTATCTTCGTCAAAAAAACCAAGATATTCATGTCCCACTTTTTCGCACCAGCGTGGAATATCGTTTTTAGTTCCTTCATCTGCAGAGAGGATTTCCATGATTTCGCCTGATTCTATTTCACCAATTGCTTTTTTGGCTGCCAAAAGCGGACCCGGGCAAGCTGTTCCACGGGCATCAACTACTAAGTTTGATTTTAGGTTTTTTAACTCTTCGGTTGTCATAATATTTAATTGTCATTTTGCCCTACGGGCGTTATTAATTGTTATTTACTTCGTGTTATTTGCCCTGTGGGCGTTATTTATTTCATGTTATTTGTGCTTCGCACGTTATTTGTTGTTATTTCCTCCGAACTATTAATAACGGCGAAGCCAAATAACGCGAAGCAAATTACTAAATAAACATTTGAATTGAGCTTTCCCCTGCATCAGCCACAAAGGTTGCAGCACCTGCAAAACGTAGGTTTGGATAATCGATAAATTCTTCCTTTTTAAAGCCCATTAAATCCATCGACATTTCGCAAATAGTGATTTCAATGCCCAGTTCACCAGCTTGTTTGAACATTTCTTCCAACGAAAGAACATTCTTCTTTTTCATAAGCATTTTAATCATCATTGGTCCCATACCCGCCATGTTCATGTTCGACAACGACAAATGGTTTTTACTTTTGGGCAACATCATCCCAAACATTTTGGAAATGAAATCTTTTCCTTTAGGGTGCTTCTTGGGGTCACGAAGTGCTGAAAGCGACCAGAACGAAAAGAAAAGTTTTACCTGTGTATCCATTGCTGCCGCGGCAAGCGATATAACCATTGTTGCCAGTATTTTATCCATATCGCCCGAAACTACTGCCATCGACAGTTGGTCTTTGCGGCTTTTTTCTAGTTTTGCAACTTTCTTCGTCAAAGTATCTATTTGCTTTTGAAGCATTTCAAGTGTCACTTCAGTTGTGCTTTCCATATCATTCTGATTTTAATGAGTTTGATTAAAGAATTATTTCTGCAAATGTATTGAAGAAATAATTATTTATTGATAATAATAGAGTGTAGTTGACTACATTATTTTGTGATATGTATCACATTACATATATTTGCAGTCGGTTCAGTAAAAACAAAGAAACATGGAAAGTAATTGTAAAGATTGTCCGTTCAACTCAAAGGCAGCAGCCATGCTTTGCGATGCCAGTTTCGAACAATTGTCTGCAAATCATTTAGTTTTAAAATTCAAAAAAGGAGATGCAATCATTAAACAAGGGATGTATTCTACCAATGTGGTTTTTCTGCGTACCGGTTTGGCAAAAATTCATTTGGCTGGCCCTTACCATGAACAAATTGTAAAACTTGTGAAAGCACCAACCTACCTTGGATTACCCACAACTTTTGGAGACAAAATCAACCAGTATTCGGTGACAGCAGTTACCGACGCAGAAGTTTGCTTTATCGATGTAGAGATTTTTCAAACAATCTTGAATGAAAACCGGGAATTTTCGCACGAAATAATCCTTGAACTTTGCCGTAACGAATTGGAGTCGTTCCGCCGTTGTGCCAACCGTACCCAAAAACTGATACGCGGAAATATGGCCGACGCATTGCTTGAATTCTCCGATAAAATTTTCATATCGGATACCTTCACCATTCCACTTTCGCAGGCAGAACTGGCCAATCTGGTGGATACCAGCCGCGAAAGTGTCAGCCGGGTACTTTCCGAATTTGACAAAGATGAAATAATTAACCTGAATGGCAAACAAATAACTATTTTAAACAAGAAATCCTTGCAATTAATCAGTCAGAATGGTTAATTTTGCAGCCTCAAAAAAACGAAACCTCCGAATTCTATAAATTGCCCCATTTTGCTGGCATATAATAACTTCACATGATCACAATTAAAGAAGCAACGACCAAAAAGGAAATGAAAAAATTCATCATGTTTCCTTTTGAACTTTACAAAAATGATAAAAACTGGATCCCACCTTTGATTTTTGATGAATGGAATACATTCAGACGGGATAAAAATCCATCTTTTGAACATTGCGAAGCATCCTATTTATTAGCATACAAGCAAGATAAAGTTGTCGGGCGTATTGCAGCCATAATTAATCATAAAGCCAATGAACGTTGGGATAACAAAATAACCCGTTTTGGTTGGATTGCCTTTATTGATGATACTGAAGTTTCGAAAGCATTGCTTGATGCAGCCGAAAAATGGGGAACTGAAAAAGGAATGAAAGGTATCCATGGCCCCCTGGGTTTTTCGGATCTTGATCCAGAAGGAATGCTCATAGAAGGTTTTGAAAATGAACCATTTATTACAAGTGCCTACAACTATCCCTACTTTGCCGAACACATGGAAAAACTCGGTTTCCGCAAATCGGTGGATTGGGTTCAGAAAAAAATGAAAGCAAACCAACCCATTCCGGAAAAGGTAGCGAGGATAAACAAACTGATTGCTGAAAAATACAAGCTTAGAACATTCATCCCAAAAACAAAAAAAGAGGTTCTTCCTTATGTACCGAAGTTTTTCCAGACTCTAAACACTGCTTTTCAAAATCTGTATGGTTTCAGTGAGCTTAGCGAAAAACAAATAAAATACTACACCGATGCTTATTTCGGGTTTGCGCGGCCTGAGTTGCTTTGCTTTATCCTGGATGAAAAGAATGATGTGGTTGCCTTTGGTATTATTTTTCCATCGCTGTCAAAAGCATTTAAAAAAGCCAACGGACGCTTGTTCCCCTTCGGATTTGTCCATTTGTTGAAAGCTTTGAACAAATACGACACTATTGACCTGTATTTCAATGGGGTTCACCCCGATTGGCAGAACAAAGGAATTCACTCTCTTTACTATGCGGCCATGAATGAAATTGCGATTAAGAAAAATATAGAAGTTGCGATTACAACCGGGCAACTAGAAACAAATACCAATGCCGTGGGCATTTGGGACAACTACGAACACGAATCTTATTTACGTACACGCTGTTACATCAAGGATTAAAAACAAATAAACTATTTTCAAAAAAAATACGTTTATCTGAAACAAATGACAAAAGAGACAATTAATTAATGGGAATTGAAAAAGGAATTTTCCAACGAACTGAATTACTGTTGGGAAAAAGTTTTATAGAAAAAGCGTCTGAAAAACGCGTTATTATATTTGGGATTGGCGGTGTTGGCAGTTGGTGTGCCGAGAGCCTGATTCGCTCCGGAATACGTAATCTCACTATTGTTGATTCCGACCGGGTTTGCGTAACCAATGTGAACCGGCAGTTAATGGCAACAACCAAAACTGTTGGGAAGGTAAAAACCGATGTATTGAAAGACCGTCTGCTGGAAATAAACCCTAAAGCTGAAATCACTGCCTTTCAAAAAATATATAGCCCGGAAACATCTGAGTCGTTTAATCTTGATTCATACGACTTTATAATTGATGGCATTGATAGTTTATCAAATAAAGTTCATTTGATACAAACTGCAACCAAAACTGACGCCACTTTCTTTTCTTCTATGGGAGCCGCATTGAAAATGGACCCAACCCGTATAAAAGTGGCTGAATTCTGGAAAGTACAGGGCTGCCCGCTGGGAGCTGCCTTGCGCGGAAGGCTGAAAAAACTGGGCGGAACCAGCAAGAAGTTCATGTGCGTTTACAGCGACGAATTACTTCAAAATAAAGGCGAAAATGCGGCCTGTGGTACCGAAAAATGCATGTGTCCAAAGGCAATTGAAGGTCCCGGAGATCCTGATTTGGTCAACCACGAGTGGTGCAGCCTGAAGGCCAAAATAAACGGTACCACCTCTTATATGCCTGCCATGTTTGGCATGACTATAGCGTCGCTGGTAGTGCAGGCTATCGAAAAAGAGGAATAAAAATTCAAATAAATTTCATCCTCGATCAAAAATCAACCACCGTTCAAAAATTTCGATATAAATTTGCTGAAATATGAATTAATTAGTTGATTTAATCCTATTTTTTCATAAATTTACCCCCATAAAACACGTGTATTGAGACGATGTAAAAAAAGGAGGTAACTATGAAAAACTTGTTTACACATTCAGAAAAACGACACTCCCGAACCTGGCTCAACTGATTTTTCAGGCAACGACTTTGCCGGAAACGACAACCAACCTACTGAAAATGAACACAGAGACCTTAACGAAACTTTGTTATCGTCCCTGCCCTATCCGGCAATGTACATAAGCCGTCAAAAAAGAATTATCCTGGCCGCAAATAACGATGCCATAGCTCACGGAGCAAAAGTGGGCGAACATTGTTGGAGAGGATTTTGCCAAAGCAAGTATATCTCTGATGATGACAAAAAAATTGCGCAAGAATTCTCAGGCCTTGTCCCCGATAATCATGACATTAAGTGTTCATTCTGCCGCTCTGGCGAATGTTTTACAGACTCACCATGCCAAAACAATCCTGAATTAAAGGCTTTTGACAAAATTTGGAATGCATACTGGATTAAAGTTAGTGAAGATATTTTCCTGCATTACCTGGTAGATGTTACAGAACAAAAACAACTGGAAGAATCGCTTCGCGAAAATGAATTGTTTTTAAAACAGACACAGCAAATTGCCATGCTGGGCAGTTATAGCCTGGATATTCTGACCGGAAAATGGCAAAGTTCGGAAGTAATGAATGATATTATGGGCATTGAAGCGTCTGCCGAAAAAACGATTGAAAGCTGGATTTCAATTATCCATCCCGAATGGCAAAAAACAATGTCTGACTATTTAGCAAACGAAGTTATTGCTAAAAAAGGACACTTTGACAAGGACTATAAAATTATCAGGCAAAACGACAAAGCTGAACGTTGGGTAAATGGATTGGGTGATTTACAATTTGATGAAAACGGCAATCCTATAAAAATGATTGGTACTATTCGGGATATTACCGAACGTAAAGAAAAGGAGGAAGAACGCAAGTTGCTTTTCGCCGCTGTGGAAAACAGCGACAACAGAATTGTCGTTAAAGACCTTAATCTAAGGGTAATTGCTGCAAACAAGTCCTGGATTCTTTCCAGAGGTGAAACATCAATAAAGAATTTACTGGGAAAAACAGATGCTGAAATACTGGGAGTTTCACCTGATAGCGAACCGGTACGTACGTTTATGGAAAACGACAAAAAATCCCAGAAACTTGCCCAGGGGGAATTTATCCAAAGTGAAGTTCCGATGAAACTGGTGGATGGCAAAAATAGAATTGCCATTGTAAAGAGATTTCCTATTTATGATGAAAAAGGAAACGTATTTTGCACCGGAGCAGTATCTACAGATATCACTGAACGTAAAAAGATAGAAGAAACCCTGCGCGAAAGCGAGTTGTTCTTAAAACAAACACAGCAAATTGCCATGCTGGGCACTTTCACACTGGATATTTCTTCTGGTCAATGGGTTAGCTCAGAAATTCTTGACACCATTTTGGGCATTGACCAGAAATATGACAGAACTTTTGAAAACTGGATAAAAATCGTTCATCCGGATTGGAAAAAAATATTGAACGACTTTTTTATGCTGGAAATGATCGGTATCAAAACAAAATTTGATAAGGAATACAAAATCATACGGCAAAGCGATAAGGCCGAACGTTGGGTTCATGGCATTGGAACCCTCGAATATAACGAAAAGAATGAACCGGTCAAAATGATTGGTACTATTCGCGACATTACCGAGCGAAAACAGGCCGAAGAAGAACGGAAATTCCTGCTGGCAGCCGTGGAAAATACCGACAGCATTATTGCGGTAAAGGATCTGAATTTACGTGTTGTAGCTGCCAACCAAGCTTTTATAAATGCAGCAGGTCATTCATCCATCAAAACAATGATTGGAAAAAACGACGCGGAAATATTCGGAATCCCGCTTGATCGCGAACCGGTGCGATCATACATGGAAGATGAAAGAAAAGCTCAAAAGCTCCTTCCTGGAGAATTTCTTCTAAAAGAAGAACCACTCATACTCCCCGATGGTAAAACAAGAACACTCTTAACCCGAAAATTCCCTATTTTTGATTCAGAAGGAAAACTGTTTTGCACCGGCAATGTTTCTACCGATATCACAGAGCGGAAAAAAGCCGAAGACGCTTTGTGGCTCAAGAATATTAGTTTTGATTCTTCGATAGCTGCCAACAGTATTGCTGAAATTAATGGTATAATTACCGAAGCAAACGAAGCCTTCTCAGACATATTTGGTTATCAGAACAAATCAGAAGTTGTCGGGAATCATATACAACATTTTTTCAAAGACATAAATGATGCCAGGGCAATTATTACAAACCTGATTGATTACGGGCAATGGGAAGGTGATTTTATTGCAAAAAGAGCAGATGGTTCCACTTTTATTGCCCACGCTCTTGCAACCATTATGAAAGATAAAAATGGAAAAAAAATTGGTTATCAGTCTTCTGTGATAGATATAACACAGCGAAAAGAGACAGAGGAAGCCCTCCGTAAAAGTGAACAAATGCTTTTAGCCATCCTGGATCATTTCCCTGGTGTAGTATTCTGGAAAGATAGGAATTTGAACTATCTGGGCTGTAACCAAACATTTGCAAATGGAGCGGGGTTAAAGAACTCATCAGAAATTGTAGGAAAAACAGACTTTGATTTACCCTGGACTAAAACCGAAGCTGAAAACTATCGTGCAATTGATTCTGAGGTAATAGAAAAAGGAATCACTAAACTGCATATTGTGGAAACACAGCATCAGGCCGATGGCAAAGTAACATGGTTTGATACGAGTAAAATTCCAATCCGCGAAAATGGTGGTGATATCATTGGCTTAATTGGAGTTTCGAACGATATTACCGACCGAAAAATGGCCGAGGATGCGCTGATTGAAAGCGAACAAAAATACCGCACTATCGCAAACTTCACCGATGACTGGGAATACTGGCTCGATCCGAATGATAAATTCATTTATTGTTCCCCATCTTGTAAAAAAATTACAGGTTACAGTGCTTCTGAATTCATACATAACCCGGAAATGATGGATAAAATAATCTATCCGGAGGATTTGGCAACATACCAGAAACACAGGCAAGAAAGGCTGGTTAAATTTCATAATACAGAGTTACAATTCCGTATTATCCATTTAAATGGAGATATCAGATGGATTGGGCACGTTTGCCAACCTGTATATAATGACTCCGGCGTTTATATCGGAATCAGAGGTAGCAACCGGGATATTACCGAAAGAAAGAAAACCGAAGAAAGGCTAAAAAACAGTGAACGAAAATATAAGCTTATATCTCTGAATATAACTGATGGTATATTTATATCTAAAGATAGTTATTTAGAGTATGCCAATCCTTCAATGAACCAGATCTTTGGCTACGATGAATCTGAACTGGACGGAATAAAATTAACTCAACTGATTATTCCTGAACGACGGGATGATTTTGAAGATTTTATGTCGTTTGATCCCACTTCGGACCAGGTAAACAACATTGAAATTGAATGCATACGAAAGGATAACTCTATCATATTCATGGAAATATTCCTGAATCATGTGGCTTCCGAAATGCTTACTTACGGGGTTATGCACGATATCACCAAAAAGAAACAATTGCAGGAAAAAAGTATCGTCAAAGCCATCATCCAAACGGAAGAAAAAGAGCGGGCAAACTTTTCGAAAGAATTGCACGATGGGCTTGGACCGCTTTTGTCAACAATCAAACTCTACCTGCAATGGTCGATAAGGCCAAACAGCAACAGATCGAGAAAAGAGATCATTTTTAAAGCAGAAGAAATTCTGGAAGAAGCACTCACGGCAGTAAAAGAAATTTCGAACAAACTGAGTCCGCACTTGCTTACAAATTACGGGCTTACATTTGCTGTTCAAAGCTTTATAAACAAACTGGGTGAAACTAACGCGGTAAAAATTGATTTCCAAAGCAATGTGATCCGACGCATTGAAATCGAAATTGAAGTTGCTTTATACCGTGCAGTAATCGAGTGCATCAATAACACCATTAAATATGCAAAAGCAAAACATATCCACATTCATTTGATTGACCTTGGGAATCATATATTGCTGCAATATATGGACGATGGAAAAGGTTTCGACATTATAAAAATCCTCTCCGAGAAAAAGGGATTAGGTTTGTATAACCTGCAAAACCGGATACAAACAATTGGCGGGGAAATAAAAATGTTCAGCAACCTGCATGAAGGGGTTAATTATCATATTAATGTACCCGTAAAGCCAGTAAACTTAACCAATACCTTTGACAAAATCTAAATCTATGAGCCCAAATTTTTTCAAAAAACCCAGCGTTATCATTGTCGACGATCATTCTATTTTCCAACAAGGTCTAAAATCGATTATAACCGCTGAGAATATTGCGACAGTAATAGGCGAAGCAGCCAACGGGAAAGAATTTATCGAACTTCTTTCCCGCTGCAAGCCCGATCTGGTTCTTATGGATATTGACATGCCTCAAATGAATGGAATGGAGGCTACCAAAAAGGCAATTGAACTGGTTCCCGACATAAAAATAATTGCTTTGACCATGTTTGGCGATGAGGAGTATTATTACAAAATGATCAACCTGGGAGTAAAAGGGTTTATTTTGAAATCGACAGGGATTTTGGAACTGGAAAGAGCCATAAGCGATGTCATGAAGGGCGAAAGTTATTTCTCGAACGAACTACTCCGAAAAATCATACAAAATTTCAACCGGAATTCTGCTCAGGACCAGCCCAACAACAAGGATTTAACCGAAAGAGAATTAGAGGTATTGAAAGAAATATGCCTTGGACTCACTACCGAAGAAATTGCTGACAAATTGAATATCAGCCCTAAAACTGTAAAATCACACAGATCAAACTTACTCGAAAAAACAGCCTGCAAAAACACACCTACACTCATTTTGTACGCGCTAAAGAACAAAATCATAAACCTATAAACCAACAATATAGGCTTTCAGAAACTTCACCATCTAGGACTTTAGTCGGACACCACTCTAGGCAAATAGGCTCAGAAAAAAATCCTACTATATGCTTGCAGTTTACGCCTTTTAGCTGTTGTTTCAGGTCTCTGCTTATCATAACTTTGCAATACAAATAAGAGACCTGAATTTATTGATTATCTAATTTAACGGCTGAAAATTCATGAAAACTACACTATTAAAAAAACCGACTATCATTCTTGTAGATGACCACGTAGTTTTTCGTCAAGGTTTAAAATCACTTATTACGTTCGAAAATTTAGGAACTGTAATTGGTGAAGCATCAGATGGCAAAGAATTTATTGATTTACTTGAACTTCCGGCACCCGATCTGGTTTTCATGGATATTGACATGCCCAATATCAATGGAATGGAAGCCACGCAAAAAGCGCTGGAACGATTGCCCGAACTCAAAATTATCGTTTTCTCCATGTTTGGAGACGAAGAGTATTATAACAAGATGATCGAACTTGGGGTAAAGGGATTTATCCTGAAATCGAGCGGAATTAGCGAAGTTGAACAAGCCATTCAAGATGTTATGAAAGGGAAAACCTATTTTTCAAATGTGTTGCCAAGAAATACACTAAATAAATTGAATCTTGATAAACCACAAAAAACAAAAGACGACCCGAAAATACCAATTCCGTGGTGGTAATAAAACTTTATTTTAATCTAAACCTTAGCTTCTCAGATACATTCTGACCCAAACCTTAAATCTGTTTGTCAAAGTCGGAGTCCAACAAAAAGTTGACTCCGACTTTTTTATGTATCATTGGACTCTTATTCTCTCGCCACCAGTGTGTGCTACAAACTCAGGGGCATACTGGCATTGCACGGAAGTAATGCCGCTCGTATATTCACCAGCCGCATTTACCCACAACTCGTACTCAAAAACGTATGTTCCCTTGGGTAGATATGAGAAAAAGAACTGCGTGGAAGCATTCTTTTGTAGTTTCGTAATAGCAAACGCCTTCTTTCCATTTACAGCTCGAAAGCTGGTTTACCGGCTCAAAACACGATGCCCGCAAATCTTTCAAGGCTACAAATTCGAGGTTTCTATCGGTAGTAACCACCAAGCGGGTAATCACTTTATCGCCTTTCGCCAGTTTTGTTTGTTCAATTGGCAACATTGTTTTTCCTGTGGCAGTTAGTTTTTCTACAAAAAGTTTTTTCGATACTTTCAACGGACCACCTTGTCCTTCTATTTTATCAAGATTCTGATAATACTGCCAATACATAGCTCCCCAACCAATCGAACTCTTATTGACAGGGTGTCCCGGAGCCGTCCCTTCGATAGTTGAAACAGTCACTTTTCCCATTTCCGGACGAATGTCAGCAACAGGAATCGTTTCTTTGAAATACCCAGTTCCGGCTTCGGTATTTGCCGGATTCAAAACTGTATTTCCAACATTGATTTTCACCGTACCTTCGCTTGCCAGCCAATCAGTGCCACGGTTAAGCAACGCATAAATTGCATTTACGGTGGCCATGGGCGAATCCCAACGCTGGGTTTGCTTTTGTTTGAGCAACCAGATTTTCATTTCATCAATATCGGCAGTGTTTTTCTCTATTTCTGCAAAGGCCTCAATAATGGCTGCCTGAACCGCAACCGGGCGTTCGTTCCAAAAATATCCAGCCGTATTTTTAGCCCAATACATGCCAAACTCATCCGTTTTCAATGCATTTTCCTTCAACGATTTCAGAATATCGTTAGCTGTTTGAATTTTACCATTCCTCTGCGCCACCACAGCCATCATAGCTTTGCCATACAGGGTGAGGTTAGTCCAGTATTTCTCCGATTGGCCCGTGTAAAATTTCACGGCAGCCTGAGCCGAAACATGTACCGGCACTTGCGGATATTCCGAACGCATGTGCAAATAGAACAATTCCATATTCCCGATTGACATTTCCTTATCATAGTTTTTGTTGTATTTCTTCAGGTTGTCAAAGTCGCGGGCAATTTCCAGATCCAGGTAATTCAGTGCATTGGCAAGCGGTAAGCGGTAAGCGGTAAGTAAATCGGATCCAGTCATCTTTGCAAGCCGGGCCATATTCAACAGAATTTCCTGTGTAACATAGCGGCTCTCGGTCATGCCTTTGAACCAGGCAAAACCTCCCGAAGGCAATTGCAATGCTATCAGTTTGTCAAGATACTGCTTCGCCTGATTTTTTTGCATATTCAGATCAAACAAAAGGGCGATCTGGCGTTTTTGTTCCGTTTCGTCTTTAGCGGCCATCACCCAGGGTGTTTCTTCGAGCAACATGTTTTTCAATTCGGTATTTTTCTGCAGGTTCGACAGCAAAGCATCCCGGCTGCCACCGGCTTTCTTCCAACGGTCGAAAACAGAAGCTATTTTTGGATTGGAATTAGCAATAAACGCCGCCAGGCTGTTGGCATAATAAGCAGTGAAATAATCCAGCGCATTTTCGTTTTCCGGAGCCGAAATTGTTGGCAAAGCTTGCACCGCGTACCAGGCCGGATTCGACGAGAATTCCACAGACAGGTTTTTGCTATCAACTTTCGACCCATTTTTCAACAGGCTTTCGAAGGTGAATGTACGGGTCTGATTACTGCGAATCGTCAACGGCATACTCTCGGTTACCAACACTTTGTCCGGCAACACAGGCAGGTATTTTTGCTCACCATCACTGAAGTTTCCGGCACGCGCCACCACCTTGCAGGTCACCAACTCGTAAGGCGAAAACTCGGTGAGCTCCCACTCTACTGCTTTGGTTCCATTTGCAGCAAGTTCCACTTTCCGGGGTGCTGAATCTTTTAATTTAAGCGGTTTTTCAGTAGCCGGATCAATCATTTCGAACTGCACCGAAGCGGTCAGCGGTTTATCGGTCAGGTTAACGACATTAGCACTCAGCACGAGTTTATCGGACCGGCGGACGAAACGCGGCAAGTTCATTTGCACCATCAGGTCTTTTTGCGTCACTACCTGCGCCTCGCCTTGCCCAAAATACAAATCCTGCGTATGCGCCAGCATTTTTACATTCCAGCGGGTCAGGCTTTCTGGAGTTGTAAAGCTAAACTTCACATTGCCCTGCTTATCGGTACGCAACTGCGGATAAAAGAAAGCTGTTTCGTTAAAGTTGGTGCGAACCTGAACCGGTTTATCTGCGGTTTCTTTAGTCTTTCGTTTAGCATTTCCGGTTACACTGAATAACACTTCTTCTGAAACTTGAGTCACTTCGGATTTAACATCAGCAATATCCATTCCATTAACGTTATCATTCCCTTTTACATCTGCAACTGATATTATACCCTTTGAACTGCCAAACAAACTATTTCTTTTGAATTTCATCGGCCCTATTCCACCCAGATAATTTCCATCAGCCAGGCTTAATCCAAACCAATACAATTGATCCATCTGATATTCATACACAACCTTATTTTCTTCGTTTATGGAAGCATAGTCATTACCTTCGTTATTCCTGTTTGTTATCCACATTGGCGAGTTCGGCACAAATTCCCGGTAGGTAGGGTCAAAATCCCAACTATGAGGACGAAGAGCATCCAACGAGGCATCATACATGCCAACCAAAAGCTCTGCTGCTCTTTTGTCTTTTGCAGTTTCGGGAATGGTAATAGTCCATTCCGCCTTTTCGCCGGGCAGCAATTTGTTACGAAACACGCTCAAAATTGGTGTCAGTTTCTTAGCAAAAACTTTGCGTTTAAGTTGCACTGAATTCGTAAACAGCTGTTCATCTTTCATAAAAGTAAACATCACCGTCACTCCAGCCCCATAACTTTCTTTAAAAGGGATTTCAAAGGTTTTGCTTTCATCCGAAAACGCGACCCAACGGCTTTCCAGCACCGTATTTCCCTGCATGATTTCATACAAAACCATCGAATTGCGGGTGGAAGTGCCCCAAATTATCTTCGCATCTTCGCCGGTTTCGCATTCGGTTTTCGGAGTGAGCATCCACACATAGCTTTTTACGGGTGGACGATTGTCGTTGGTATCGTAAAGAACGAATACTTTTTCCTCTTTAACCTCCTTGCCGTGCGAATCGGTAGTAGTGAGAGTCATTTTATAACGTCCCGAACCCAAGCTGCTGAAATCCGGGCTCATTTTCTTTTCTTTGGTATCAAAACTACCTGCCAGAACCTGTTCGGCTTCTTTTAAATCAACTGATTTATCTAGTTTTTCGGCATAAATATCGGTATCCTGCAATTTGGAAACCTGATATTTCACTATCGAATTGATAATCTCATCATTAATGGTAACCGTTGATATTTCAAAGTTCGATTTAGCCTTTTTATTTATCTTTTCGGGCATATCGGCCAGGATAAACAACGACCTGTCGCCCACCGAAACGGTTTGTTCGCCATTTTGGGTTTCCCCTTTCGGGTCGGTTACATTGGCATAGATTGAATATGTATAAAACTGGCCACGCAACCAGCTGACTTCATTCTTTGTCTTTTGAGGAATGAACGACACCTCAAAACTGCCATCGGCATTTGAATTCACTGTTCCGTTTTTCATCTCAACCTCGGGTTCGTTGAACCACCAACAATACCGGTGTGGCCGGCGAACCACCCGGTATTTCACCTTTGCATCGGCAATGCCATAACCGGCATACGCTTTTACATTTCCGGTTACAGTCACATTATCGCCAAAGCTGACTTCTGTTTTCGGACGATTAATAAGCAACTCGAAAGTAGGCCGTTTATACTCTTCAACCCAAATTGTTTGCGAATATTCCCCCACCTGCAAGCGATATGCACCGTTTAAGCCGGCTTGCGGCAACACAAACTCGCCTGCAAACGACCCAAACTGATTGGCAGATAGTAATTTTGACGACACTTTTTGATTATTAGCATCATACAACTCAACCGTATACGTATTGCCCAAAGCTACTTCCTGTTTATTTTTATTGGCCAAATAGCCGATGCCCTTGAAATAAACCGTTTGCCCCGGACGGTACAACGATCGGTCGGTAAACAGGTTTACGATTACGTCTTTACTCTCAACATTGCTGGTTTCATAATAATACATGTAAGAATTAGAAGTGAAGAACCTGTCGTTATTTTTCTCAAAAACAATAATTTGGTTATTACCCGTTGAACGCGGGCACACACAAAGTCCGTTTTGGTCGGTTTTTAACTCCCCCGTTAAGCTGTTTGTATAACCACTTCCAAGCCATTTACGTTCGTAGGTTTTTACTTTCACATTGGGTTGTACCTGCCCGCTCACTCTGTCTAACACATACAAATTAGCCGATTCTTTGCTGGCCGGCCGGTTTATGTATGAAAAATCGGTTACTACAAAGGAGCCTTTTACGCTTTCCGTTGCTTTCTGATTTCCCGCAACCTCGAGGCTGAATTCGTATATACCATAATCGCCCGATTTAAAATCATAGGAAGTTTCAACGTTTCCAAAGTTTTCATCGGGCTTAATTTTTATCTGCCGGGTATCAACCAGGCTTCTAAGCGGGTAAAATTGTTTCCGATATTCAATTTTTTGCTGGAAACTTAGGTATTCCAGTGCTGAAGCATTAACACGATACACCTTCAACACCAGTTCTGGTACATTCATCGTATTTAGCTTGATTTTAACGACGCTCGAAGGTTTAACCACCTGGCTATAGCTGATACTGATTGTTTTCTGACCTATGGTTCGTTGGATATTTTTCAACAATTCGATACGTTTATAATTGGGAAAACGCTTGATTCCATCAGCGCAGATTTCGTATGCAATTCGTTTATAAGCCTTATCATTATCCTGTTTTCCTAAATAGTAGTTTGCTTTTTCGGCAAGCACTTCCACCACGGCTTCGTTGCCGTCGAATTGTTTTTCCAACCCTTTCAAAACAATCAGGTAAAGTGAATCGGAATTCTGAATTTCGGTATGCTGCCGCACATATTGCAGGCGTTGCAAATCGGCATAAAGCAGAGCCGGTACATTGTTGGACTTCGTGCGGAAAAAGAGCAATTGCTGGTAGGTGTCCAACACATTGCTTTCAACCGATTTTGCAAAAGCAGTATCTTGCTTAAAGGCCGAAAAAACGTCAGCTTCGGCAAAATAAGCCGGATCGGTGAGCGGGTTTTTGAGCGCTGTAATTTGCCACAATTCCTGCAAAAGTTGTATACGCCGGTAACACAGGAAATCGAACAAGGTAGGTTGCAACGTCCGGCTGTCGTTGCCGGTCAGCAACAACGCACTAAATTTCAGCGCATCGGTTTTTTGCAAAACTTCCGGCTTACCGAGCGAAGCCGACAGGTGTTGGGTTATCTTGTCGAAAAAGATATTTTTTGTCCACTCCTTCATGTCTTCAGGCACAAAGCCGGTAACATCAGTGCGGCTGTTTGCATTCCAATGGTTTTGCTGGTAGTAATTGACATACAATTCGGCCGTCATGGAATGGAGCAAGGCCCGCTCGGCAGGATCGGTGCTTTTTTCAGTAAAAGCTTCGAAATCGCGGATCAGGGCCGGGGCTTCGTCCGGATTTTTTTCGAGCGTGAAGCGCATTTTGTAAACCATGGCTTTGATTACCTGCACTGAGTTTTTCTGCTTCTGAGCCTGTGCCAGAATAGCATCCACTTCTTTTAATGCCGACCCGGGGAGTTGCTTTCCGGCCAACGTTTCCACTTTTTCCCAACGCTTTTCGAAAGCGACATCCGATTTTTGAGCCAATAAAAAAGTGCCGAGGAGCAATACAGCCAGGGCAACCATTAGAATAACCTTTTTCATACGATAATAATTTTTTATAGTTGTCGTATGGAACTCGTCTTATGAGACTCGTTTCATATTTTGTTTTTTTGTTAATGCGGAGGCAAATATAATACCAACTATCGGATAAATGGCCTCGTTGAGGCTTTTATTATAAATTTATTTTAATAATTATCCTTAACCGGACTTAAAACTAATAGAAGTCGTCTTGACTTTTGTGCAGATTATAATTTCACTCCTAACGGAGTTCTAAAAGATATAATTCATGAACAATTCTACCATAATAACGCTTCTCCGAAGCTTGAAAAATGCTCCTTTAGGAGCAATATTATGGTAGAGTTTTTAGTGTTTAAGAATAGAAAGCTCCGTAGGAGCGACATTATAAAAAGTCAAGACGACTTCATAAATAGGTTCGGTGCTCTGCACCTTATAATTCAGTGATTAATGACAACTAATCGGGTAGGAAGCGGTTTTACCCGATTAGAAAATAATTAAAACCCCATTCCAAAGGTGCATCGCATCGAACCCGATTTACGATAAATTGCGGATAGTAATTTTCTGTTTTTATTTAAAATAACGCTGCAATGACGATTTTATGATATGTCACTATGCAAAATCCATCCTGCTGCCAACACAAACGCTTTGCCAGCTGACAAAACCTCCATGTTCGGAACATAGCGTCATTGTTCGGATACAATGGCTTCATGTTGCTGACATAGCCTCATCGTTCGGGTACAACGGCTCCATGTTCGGAACATAGCCTCATCGTTCGGGTACAACGGCTCCATGTTCGGAACATAGCCTCATCGTTCGGGTACAATGGCTTCATGTTCGCAACATAGCCTCATCGTTCGGGTACAACGGCTCCATGTTGCTGACATAGCCTCATTGTTCGGGTACAATGGCTCCATGTTGCGAACATGCTTTTTCTTAACACAATCATAATTCGTGATTCGCCTGTACACAAAAAAAACCTCACAAGCCGGAGCCTGCAAGGTTTTTCGTGTGTTTGTAAATTGAAATTCTACAGTTTCAAATCCTGTACTTTCAGCCCCACGTTTCCTTTTACATTGGCCTGGATGCGAACCGCACCCGGAACCAGGCTCAGGTTGCTAACCGATAAGCTGTTCAACTTTCCTTGGAGCGACACACCATCCATAATGGTATAGTTGCTCATCATTTTATTCACGTCGGTCTTCATTTTTTCAATATCATCCTTCACCGGATAAGTCAGGTAAGGAGTCAGTTGCTTCAAAATCATGCCGTGCAGCAACCAACCGGCAGTTTTTACCAACGCATTCGACGTTTTCACTTCAAATTCGGGCTCGGTAATTTCAACGGCCGTTTTGGCATCGTTATAAGTCAGGTTTCCGGTAAAATAAATCCGGCCTTTCAGCGACCCAATCACGTCGGCCATAAACACAGCCTTTCCTTCGCTTCCGAAAAGCGACAAATCAGTAATGGTAATCGTTTTGTTGCCCTGCGAAAAGGTTTTTCCCTGCAATTGTTTTTTGGCCAGTTCAGCAATTTTAGCAAACGTAACATCAGCGCCCACATTCAGGTTAAACTGTTGTGCCGGGCGGTTTACGTATTTGAATGCAGGCAGCGCAACAGGAGCGTTGGCGGCTGGCTGTGCTCCCATGAACGATTCAATCTGGGCATAAAGCGCTACGGCCATATTCAGCTTATTTGCTGTAGTGGTAAATGGTGACACGTAAATATCCTTGGGAGTTATACGCAACCATACGTTGTTTTCTGTGCTCACCTGACGTGGTTTCTGGCTTTCAGTCCAGGCCATCGAAACATATTTCTTCAAGTCCACCATTTCACTCAACACCTTGTCAATCTGGGCAGAAATCAGTTTATCGCATTGCGACAAAGCCAGGTTGGCAACCGGCGTTACAGGTACGGTTACACCCACCACGTTCAGTTTTGGGGTCTCTAGCCACTGATAACCCGAACCGGTGGTTTTCGACACCAGTTTCCAGTTCTTGTCAATGCTGATGGTGGTTTTATAAGTCAGAGCAATGCTTCCGTTAGCCTCATAATTATCGCCTACAGCCAGTCCGAATTTTTCAACTTTCCAGGCAAAGCGGGTCCACAATTTCAGCGGAACGCGGTATTCAATCACATTATTGTTGATGGAAAAAGTAAAGTTCTGCGCTTTCCACACCTTTACCGAAAGGTCCTTGTCAGAAAGATTTGAACCTTCGAAAATCAATCCATTCATTTTTTTATTGATGGAAGTTTCCAGTTTTTTCACATCCAATTCTACCTGCAAAGGAAGCTCCGAAATTGCGGGGGCAAGATTTGAGGGCAAATAAGATTCTTTGGGTTTTTCAATTTGCATTGTTTTGCAAGATGAGAACAATAACGCGGTAATGGTTATGGTTCCTAAAAATAGTAGTTTTTTCACTTCAGTGTTTTTTTTATGTTACAGAAATAAATCGACCGCAAAATTAACCCTTTTTACTGAGAAAAAGACCTTATCGGCAGATAATTTTAAAATCCGGAAATAAAAAATTAGCAAAAAAAATGAATGATTTAAATATTTTCAACTAAATTTGGACTTTGATCCCAAAATGAAATTACTTTAACTTTATTTTATACTTTTATTACATATTTAATGAACAAATCATTGTAGTATTTTGTATTATAAGTGTAGCATTTAATATAAATAAATGCAAATCATGCTTTTCATTGCCAATCCCAAATCAACATATAAGATCAGATCGTTTTATTTGCTGTCGAATTTACATCTAATAGACAAAACAAGCCAAAAAGGGCATGGAAACTATTTAATTAGATAAAACAAACATTAAATCCGGTTTACAAATAAAAAAAACTTGCTTCGAAAGGTTTCGACCGAAAACTAATTAATTTTTTTAAACAAGCGCATGAAAATAAACATAGCTATAATATCAGATGATATCCTGTTTTGGAACTTGTTTATTCCGCTCCTTAGCAGGAATATACCGGGTATTCAGACCGTGGTTTGCGGAACGTATCGCGAGATAGACAAAAAAACAGAAAAAATAACCTGCGATTTGATTATCGTGGATGGCGGACTTTCAAATCTTTCCAGTATTGAGTTGATCCAGTATATCCGAATGAAAAAACGAATCCTGGCTCCGCTCTGGTTTTTCCCGGAAATACTCTCGGACACGTATATTCTTAAGGCCCAGGAAATGGGGGTCAACCGATTTATTACAAAACCATTTGATCCCTATGTAATTGTTGACGAAATTACAACTTTGCTAAAAAAATAAAACACACTCATATTATTAGTGGAAACATTATAATTCCCAACGTGCAAAAAACGAGCTGCCACCTATTCAATTTCGCGTAGCAGCCTAATAAGACAAATTGTATGAAAATAAAATATCCATTATTGGTAATTTTCCTTTTAACTACCCTTGCAGTCACAAAGGCGCAAATAAATATTGATTCGATATTTAACCGGGCAATAGATTTGGCTAAAAACCAAAATTATGCCCTCGCCATTAACAATGCTCAACAAGCGCTAAAATACGATGCCAAACGCGGGGATATAATGGTGTTTATTGCCAACGTATATTCCTGGCAAACAAAGAACGACTCTGCATTGCTTTACATCAAAGAGGCGCAAAAAATAAATTACAGACAGGATGACTTTTACGAAGCATGGACCAACATATTGCTTCGGTCAGACAAATACAGCGATTTGCTGGCCACTTGCAACGAAGCGTTGAGCAATAATTACTCAAACACCGAAGATATTATTCGTAAGAAAATGATTGCTTATGATGCCCTGAAAAGATATGACTCCGGAATTGGCCTGATTGAACAAGCGGAAAACAAAAAATATCTTGACTCCAAACCAATAAGCGAGTTGTATACCTCCATGTTATTAAAAAGAAATACGAACGTTATTTCGGCGTATTATACGCTGGATATGTTTGACAGTGGCTTTGCTCCGCAACATTTGGCATCGTTGGGTTATTCGTTTGCCGTGGATGAGCATAATCTCGGATTCAGGTTGAACTATGCAAACCGGTTCGGATTCAACGACGTGCAATTGGAAACCGATTTCTATCTCAAATTAAGGAATAAGCATTATATATATTTAAACTACGGATATGCTTTTAATGCTACCCTCTTCCCTCTTCACCGGTTTGGAGCGGAGTATTATTTTCCATTGCCCGACAAATTTGAAGCTTCCATTGGCGGCCGTTATCTTGATTATACAAACTCAAATGTCTTTATTGCAACAGGTCATTTAGGAAAATATATAGCAAAAAGCTGGATTGCAATCAGACCTTTTTATGTATACAAAACGCCTGCAAACAATCAGTCGATCTCAATGATCGCCAATTACCGGATTTTCGATAAAAGCGAATTGGACTATTGGGGCATCGAACTTGGTTTTGGAAACTCTCCGGACGACATTTACTCCACATCGCAAAGTGGATTCAATCAACTTACGGCCTATAAAGTCAAGATAGAAAAGAATTTAATGCTAAGCAGAACTTCTGACTTACATTTGGCTTTAGGCTACTCCAGAGAAGAATACGGCACATTATCAACACAATTCAGAAACAGATTTACTACTGAACTGGGCTACAAAATAAGATTCTAATGAAGACATTAATAATATACATCCGCTATTGGTCGCTCAGAATATTTTACATTTCCATTGCGATTTTTATTCTCTTCGGCAGCTATTATTATGCCAATGAGGAGATTACAGTCGGAAACTACATTATCCACAATCCGCTTTATGCAAACCTGGATAATATTCCCGCATGGTTATATGCTGTGGATTATTTCATTTTTGTTTTTCTAGTGGGAATTGTTATCGTGTTCAGCTGGATCTTATACTACAACACCAACAAAAGGCACAAAGAAAAAACCGACAAGCAGTATCTCCACATATTTGTCACCAACTTATTCAGCTACCTGTTTATGGTAGAAAAGTTCACTGAAAAAGAAAAGAAGCTCAAATTAAAAACTCTGAGAAGAACCCTCCGCAATGATCATGCACGCAGGTTATTCATCAACACTCTCCGTCAAATTTATGCTCAAACCGTAGGGCCAGTGAACGAGAAAACGATGAAGTTGATGAGGACGATCAGATATGACGGATTGATAAGGGCATATTTAAACTCGCCATATCTCAGGCATAAAATCTTTGCGTTGAAGGTAATCTCCGACTTCAAACTTGCCGGATATGAGAAACACGTTCTCAGGCTGACCAAAAGGAAAAACAACGTGCTACGTGCTGAAGCTATTGTGACTCTGATGAATCTGAAAGTTTTCGAGGATCTCAAATTTATCGAAAACCTGAAGCTAACCCTGACCTTATGGGACATAAACATTATCGCTAAGACGGTTAAAGAACTAAACATAAAAAACATCGATTATAAATCGCTGATTTTGTCAAACGAAACGAATGTATCGGTACTGGGCATTATGTTGGCCCGCCTCAACAAACAGTATATATTCAAAGACATTATCCTGAAAAAAATCGGTTCTAGCGAAGAGATATTAAACGAGGAAGCCTTCCTGGCTCTTACCGCATTAGCCGAAAGCAAGGAAGACTACAAATTTTTGACTGACAATTTCGATATTGCTACCGAAAAAGCCCAAATAAAAATTATAAAAACAATAACTGCTTCATTGGAAGCTACCGAAGCAATCGGGTTTTTAAATTGGGTTGTGGAAAATAAGCACCGCAAACAAAAGGTAGAGGCTCTTACGTTATTGCTGGACTTAGACCTGGAATCAATAATGCGATTCAAAAAATCAGAAGACAAGCTGATACGGAAGTCATGCTTACAAATACTCGACATTAATATTTAAAAGCACATAATATGAATGAAATAAATTGGATAGATATATTCAACAGCATATTTTTTATTTACGCATGCTTTCTGTTTGGCCTTTATATTTTCAATGCAGTGCTTTCTATTCTGGAGTTGCGAAAATATACAAGCAAGAATAAATACGTGGATTATAAGTCGATGTTATCATTTCAAAAGCTACCTTCTGTTTCCGTAATTGCCCCTGCTTACAACGAAGAAAAAACTATTATTGACAACATAGAATGCTTGCTTTCACTCCAATATGAAGATTTTGAAATCATTATTGTAAATGATGGAAGTACAGATAAAACTCTGGAGAAAATCACCGAACATTTCGATTTAGTAAAGGTTAACAGGGCTTATGAACTCGAAATTGAATGCGCGCCTATAAGAGGAATCTATCAGTCGAGGAATCCGGCTTATTATAACTTGGTTATAATTGATAAAGTCAATGGTGGAAAAGCGAATGCGCTGAATGCGGGAGTAAACATCTCGGAAAAAGACTTATTCCTGGCAATTGATGTCGACTGTATTATTGAGCCGGAAGCTATTTTGAGAATGGTTAAACCATTCATGGATGACAATGGGCGTGTTGTAATTGCTTCCGGAGGAGTTATTCGCATTGCCAATTCGAGTGAAATTTCGGAAGGCAGAATTGTAAAGGTAAAATATCCGCGTAACTTTTGGGCAAAATTCCAGGTGCTTGAGTATTTCAGGGCTTTTACGTTAGGACGTATGGCATGGAGCAAACTTAACGGACTGCTTATTATTTCCGGTGCATTTGGCCTCTTCGACCGCAAAAGAGTAATTAAAGTTGGTGGATATGATAAACATACGGTTGGCGAAGACCTTGAATTAGTGGTAAGGCTGCGGCGTTATATGCACGAGGTTGAAAAGAAAAAATATCGCGTTGCATTTATTCCCGACCCGCTTTGCTGGACTGAAGTCCCGGAATCTTACAGGGTATTAGCCCGGCAAAGAAACCGTTGGACCCGTGGAGCCATTGACACGATTATAAAACACAGGAGAATGTTCTTAAACCCCAAATACGGATTAATAGGGATGATGAGCTTTCCAAACTGGGTACTTTTTGAATGGCTGGGGCCAATTATTCAGTCGGTAGGACTTATCTACTTCATATTTTTATTGATTTTTGGTCTGGTCAACTATCAGGTATTCATCACATTATTAGTCTTTGTAATGGCATTTTCGGTAATGTATTCATTATTTGCGATCTTTTTTGAAGCTTATACGTTCAATAAATACAAAGGGGTCAGTTATTTAAGCCAGGCTATTTCGTTTATATTTTTAGAAATGTTTATTTATCAACCATTAAATATGTTTTTTTCATTAACTGGTCATATTGATTTCTATTTCAGAAAGGGGGATAAACACAAATGGGGCGATATGACCCGGAAAGGATTTACAAAAAATACACCTGAAAACCATTAACTAAGAAAACGATTATGGAAACGATTAAGAACTCCCAACACTCCTGGAATGACTCCTATCTGGTAAACATTCCATTAATTGACAAGCAACACATGAAGTTTTTTAAAATTTTCGACCAGCTGTATGCCCTAAGCACAGAAGAAGATAATTATGACAAACTAGGTAGCTTTATTGATGAATTAGACAGGTATACTCATATTCATTTTAAAACCGAAGAAGCTTTAATGCGTAAAGCAAATACACCTGATTATGAGCTACATTTATTGCAGCATTCTATTTTCCTTCGAAAAATTGAGGAATTTAAAGTTGCATATAGCTATAAGAATACTGTTTTACATCAACAAATGATTAATTTTATGCGCAAATGGTTTCTTATGCATATCTCAGATGTGGATAGCAAATATGCCGATTCTGTCCAGGAGCTTATGCATGAAAAAGGTTGGGCGGTAGAATAAACAGAAATCCCGCTGAAGAAAGTTTCTTCAGCGGGATTTCTGTTTATATTCATCAGGTGAGATTAAAGTAACGCAAATTCAATTACCTCCATTATATCAGTCACGTAATGAAAACTTAATCCTTTCAGATATACAGGCTTAATTTCATCAATATCTTTTTGGTTGTCCGCGCAAAGGATTATATCGGTGATTCCGGCACGCTTAGCTGCCAGAATTTTCTCCTTTATTCCTCCTACAGGTAATACTTTTCCTCTCAAAGTAATTTCGCCGGTCATTGCCAGGTTTTTACGCACTTTTCGCTTGGTGAAAGCCGATGTCAAAGCAGTGATCATTGTCACTCCTGCCGATGGACCATCTTTAGGAATAGCTCCTTCCGGAACGTGAATATGCACATTCCATTCTTCAAAAAGCTGGTTATCGATTTTCAATTGGTCAGCATGAGCTTTTATGTATTCGAGCGCTAACATAGCCGACTCTTTCATCACATCACCCAGATTACCTGTAAGAGTTAGTTTTGGAGCCTTACTCTTGCTCAAACTTGATTCTACAAACAAAATCTCTCCACCAACTTGTGTCCATGCCAGTCCGGTTACCACACCTGTATAATCATTTCCCTGATACTTATCCGGGCTAAACCGGGCTGCACCAAGATAGGTTTTCAGATCATCCTGGGTAAGTTCATGATTATACGATTCGCCTGTTGCAACCCGTTTTGCCACCTTACGCATCAATCCGGCAATTTGCCTGTTCAATTCACGCACCCCGGATTCACGTGTATATGATTCGATCAATTTATTGATCATGGATTTTGGGATAGCCAGATCTGACTCTTTTAACCCATGATTTTCCAGTTCTTTTGTTACCAAATGACGACGGGCAATTTCAATCTTTTCTTCCTGAGTATACCCGCTCACTTCAATTAACTCCATCCGGTCCAGTAAAGGCCGCGGAATCGTGCTTAGATTGTTAGCCGTAGCAATAAAAAGCACTTTGGACAAATCGAAATCAACATCCAGATAATTATCGTGAAATGCCGTATTTTGCTCCGGATCGAGCACTTCAAGCAAGGCCGAAGACGGATCACCTTTGTAGTCGGCTGTAATTTTATCTATTTCATCCAATACAAAGACAGGATTAGCCGATCCGGCCTTTTGAATATTTTGCATTATGCGTCCCTGCATGGCTCCTATATAGGTCCTGCGGTGTCCGCGAATTTCAGCTTCATCGTGCAAACCACCCAACGAAATCCGAACGTACTTGCGGTTTAAAGCTGTAGCAATAGATTTTCCTAATGATGTTTTTCCAACTCCCGGAGGGCCGTACAAACAAACAATCGGAGATTTCATATCCCCCTTCAACTTTAAAACTGCTAAATGCTCCAAAATACGGTCTTTAACCGTTTCCATTCCAAAATGATCTTTATCGAGCACTTTTTTGGCATTCTTCAGGTTAAAGTTATCCTTTGTATATTCATTCCAGGGCAAATCCAGCATGGTTTCCACGTAATTCAACTGCGTGGAATAATCCGGAGAATGCTGACTGGTGCGTTCAAGCTTTTTCAATTCTTTTTCGAAAACCTTGGCAACGGCATCATTCCATTTTTTTGCTTTGGCACGTTCTCTGAAATCTGCAACATCTTCTTCTACAGAACCGCCACCCAATTCATTCTGAATGGTTTTCATTTGCTGTTGAAGAAAATATTCACGTTGTTGCTGGTCAATTCCCTCTTTTGCCTTATTTTGAATCGATAACTTTATCTCCAGCAATTGCGATTCTTTATTCAACAATTCCAGTAGCTGGTACCCGCGCTCCATTAGTTCATCAATTTCCAGCAAACGTTGCTTTTCTTTTACGTTCAGGCCGAAATTAACGCACACATAGTTGATAAGAAAAACCGGATTTTCAATGTTTCTTATTGCAAAAGCCATTTCCGGGGACATTGCACCAGAATTATTGACAATGTTCGTTGCCAGATCTTTAATTGACGAAACTAATGCCTGAAACAAACCATTGTTGGGATCCGGCAAAACATCTTCCACCAAATTCACCTTAGCCTTCAAATAGGGCTTGGAAGATTCTTGTTCACCCAACAAAAAGCGACGTTTACCTTCCAGAATAACAGTGGTTGTGTTATCCGGCATTTCCAGGATACGCACTACCTGGGCCACCGTTCCCATTGGGTAAAGCTGGTCTACAGTCGGATCTTCAAGCTTTTTGTCAATCTGCGAACACACTCCAATTAGCATATCATTCTCATGAGCAGCGCGTACCAACTTCAATGATTTTGGACGCGCAACCGAAACCGGCAATAATACGCCGGGATAAAGAACCATATTTCGTAATGGCAGGATTGGAAGAACATTCTCCGGAAATTATACTTAGCTCAGACGACCGCTCATCCAACGAAATTATAGGGAACATCTCTGCGGAACTTGGCATATCTTCAGAGAAAAAATTATCAAAAGGATTCCTCATTATAAAAATGGTATTTAAACTGCCAAATTGGCACAAATCTTATTTATACATTTATTGCACTTTCCCGAACAAAACATATATCATTATAAACATGACATTTACGATTAATCCAGCAAAGTGTATTATCTTTATTTCAATAGCTATGCCAAAAAAGAAAATTAATTTCCATGACAGTTTATTGATGTTTAGGAAAGATAATGCAGCCTGAATGCCGGAATCAATCAGCATATTTTTTTACAAAAGGACAAATAGTCACGGAAATGTGCCATTCCTATTTTGAATTCACTACAAATCAGACGATTGCTTAAAGTTTTGTCCAAAAGATTTGCCTGTCATTTCATCAACCGTCACCCGCCAAACCTTGACGTTGGTTAAAGCTGGCGTTGAGTATTTAAATGGCCGGTCAGTATAATTCTTCATCAGCACATTCATCAGCTCTTCTTTCTCTCTTATATCTTCAACAAAGGTAACCGAGCCTTTGCAAACAACACTTTTCGAAGTCATGCTATAGCTGCAGGCGACATCCGGATGTTGGTACACTAACTTATGTTTGGTACAGAAGGTTACACAAATGCGATTATTGAGCTTCAATAAATTCAAATGCTTTCCCTCCGGGCCTGAATGTAATATTATTTGATTATCCATATATCCAAAATTCATTGGGATTACGTATGGAGTTCCGTCTTCTTCAACAAAACCAACAAAACATATATCACACTGTTTTATAATGGCTTCTAATTCATTTAACTCAGTAATAAAACTAGTTCTCATATAATTCTTTTTTATTTACAAAAATACTAAAAAAAGAACCTTATTCCAATGATCAATCTATTTTTTTAAACTCAAAAATAGTTGCATTTGAAATCGTTTATGCACAAAAATATTGGAATTGTGCAAAGTATTTATATCTTTGTCCGAATTTTAAAATTATCAAATATGAAAAAAGCATTGATATCATTTACTTTTTTGATGGCCTTTTGCATATCGGGCCTGGCACAAGCAGACAAAATTGTTGGAAGATGGAAAACTATTGACGACAAAGACGGAAGCGAAAAATCAATCGTATTAATTTTCAAAGCCACAAACGGCAAATACTATGGTACAATTGAAAAGTTATTCAAAAACCCCAACGGCATTTGCTCCGAATGCGAAGGAGCGAATAAAAACAAACCCAATTTAGGGTTGAGAATTATCAACAACCTGGTAGAAATTGATGGGAAACTGACTGGCGGAACTATTTTAGATCCAAAAAATGGCAAAGTTTACAAATGCAATATCAGTTTCGACGCAAAATCGGGCAATTTAATCGTTCGTGGTTCTTTAGATAGCGGAGGATTTATAGGAAGATCTCAAACGTGGATTAGAGCATAACAAATATAATTCACTATAAAACAACAAATTACCAAAAACTCATAACAGAAGAGCACAAATACAAAAGTTAATTATAGTTAATGACATAAAAATAACCAATAAACATGTTGTACAACATAAAAATAGCCCTTATCTTTGCACTGTGTTTTTCATGGTATTAGATTTAAGGTTAACTAAAAGATTGGGTTGTCGTGAGACAACCTTTCTTGTTTTTATACACCTGGCCGTTCTACCAACTGAGAATTCAGAAGGCATAATACCACAAGCGGAACCCAAGCTTCGTTTATCCAAGCCCCAAGCTGTTGAAAGCATGATCCAGAAAGCCTACAAGCTTCTTTTCCATCCAAATTTTCCTAAAATCCCAACGAGAGTCCAAACTTGTTGCTACAAACAATTGCTTTATTAAAGTTCGATTCCATTTATTCTAAAACCCCAAATTATAGGCCATACAAAATGGTACATTTCTCCTGCAACGCGCCATAGAAAACAGCTTTCAAAAAAAATTGATTAAAAGACCGATTGTAATTTTATAAACAAATCATTATCTTTGTCAGGACAGAAAATCATACATTCTTAAATATCCGTAAAATGTCAAACACAAAAAAAATGCTTATTGAAGTTGCCAGACAACTTTTTGCCGAAAAAGGCAAAAAAGAAGTAACCATGAATGACATTGCCGAAGCATCCAAAAAAGGGAGACGTACTTTGTACACCTACTTCAACAACAAGGAAGAGATTTACAAAGCGGTTATAGATAAAGAATTAGATACAATCCTGGAGAGATTAAGAATTGTTTCGGCCCAAAAAACAGAACCGGACGTTAAACTCACCAACCACATCCTCACCCATTTGGATGCAGTAAAGAATGTAGTTGAGCGCAATGGCTCACTCAGGGCTGATTTTTTCCATGATATCTATGAAGTTGAACGCAAAAGACGTAAAATTGATGTTATTGAAATTGCTCTGATCCGTGCAATAATATCACAGGGAATTGAGAAAAACATATTCAAACGCATGGATGTAGATCTGTCATCTATTATCATATTCTATGCTATCAAAGGGCTCGAAGTTCCTTATATCCGGCAAAACATAAGCGCTGAATTCGAAAAAAACAAAAACAGTATTGTTGAGTTTGTATTTCAGGGCATAAAAAAGAAACAACAATAGCCTTATTTAAATTATTATTTATAACAAATCGAGCAATTTTTCGATTTGACTATAATAACTGCTATCTTTTTGTCAGGCCGAACGGAGAAACGGCTTATCCAATTGGAACAATTCACTACCTTTGCAGTCCAAAACTATTAAGTATAAGAAATGGCATTTGTTAACAACACAATGATTGTAAGGAGAGACTTAATGTCCAAATTGATAAAACTATATCATGAAAGCCAATTAATCTCCGAAATAGACCGAATTCCGCTTAAAATGTCTCCCAAAAATGCCCAGGCCCGGGGGAGATGTTGCATCCACAAAGAACGTGCTGTTTTGAAATATAAAATGTTGCCTATTCTGGGTTACAGCATTGATGAGGAAGTTGACGAACTCACCCCGCTTTCAGTGTACGCCGAAGGAGCGTTGAAACGCAAGGAAGTAAAAAAAACAATTCTCACCGTAGTAGATGAAGCCTGCACAGCCTGTGTGAAAACAAATTATGTTGTTACCAATCTGTGTAAAGGCTGCGTGGCACGATCATGTTATATGAATTGTCCGAAAGATGCTATCACCTTTATGGAAAACGGGCAAGCCCATATCAACCATAGCAAGTGTATTAATTGCGGAATTTGCAAAGAGGCCTGCCCTTATCATTCAATAGTCTACATTCCAATCCCTTGCGAAGAAGCTTGCCCGGTCAAGGCAATTCAGAAAGACGAAAATGGAATTGAACACATTGACGAATCCAAATGCATTTATTGCGGGAAATGCATTAACGCCTGCCCTTTCGGCTCAATATATGAAGTTTCGCAAGTATTCGACATCCTTCAGGCAATCAACCGGGGTGAACAACTGGTAGCGATTATGGCGCCATCCATCATGTCGCAATTCAACAATACAATTGGCGAGATAGGTAATGCCATTGAAAAAATTGGCTTTGTTGAGGCTATTGAAGTGGCTTATGGCGCCATGGAAACCACACGAATTGAGGGAGCCGAACTGCAAGAGAAACTGGAAGAGGGCCAGCAATTTATGACCACTTCCTGTTGTCCATCATACATTGAATTGGTAAACAAGCATTTGACAGAAATGAAACCTTTTGTTTCGCACACCAAATCGCCCATGTATTATACCATAGAAATGGCAAAAGAGAAATATCCGGATGCAAAAATTGTGTTTGTTGGCCCATGTGTTGGCAAACGAAAAGAAGTTCAGGATAACGACATGATTGATTATATTCTTACTTTTGAAGAAATTGACACCCTGTTTACCGGACTATCAATTGAAATGGAAAAACCGGCTGCTGAAAAAGAAACAGCTCCACTATCCGGACGGGGTTTTGCACGTGCTGGCGGGGTTATAGCCGCTGTACAAACAATGTATCCGAACCTCGGAATTCAGCCAATTCAGGTTGCTAATCTGAACAAAAAGAACATTGGTTTGTTACGTGCATATACCAAGGGAAAGGCTCCTGGCAACTTTGTTGAAGTGATGGCTTGCGAAGGTGGTTGCATTTCCGGTCCATGTGGAAAAGTGGATTACGCACAGGCACAGAAGATATTTAAAAAGGCAATGGGAGAAAATTAATTCTGCTCCATTTTTTATTTATACAACACATAGCTTTGCGTCAGGTTTATTTATTGAGCCTGACGTTTTTTTTAGCACATTATGAAAAATCTATTGGCAATTATAGGATTTATCAGCTTAGGCCTGGGAATAATCGGCGCATTTCTCCCATTACTCCCAACAACCCCATTCATTTTGTTGGCGGCTGCTTTGTTTGCCAAAAGCTCAGAAAAAATGCATCAGTGGCTTCATAATCACCGCATTTTCGGGGAAATTTTGCGCGACTTCAACGAGAACAAAACAATTCCTCTTTACGCCAAGGTTATTTCAATATCAACGATGTGGATATCCATCCTCTTCAGCATTTTCACAATAGCCTCCGGAAAAATTTGGTTGCAAATTATTTTGGCGAGCATTGCTATCGGAGTAAGCATACACATCCTGAGGTACAAAACGAAGAAAAAGACCTAAATTTCGCTACAACAGAACTGAAAAACAGATTAGGAATTGAGCGTAAATGCAAAAAAAAGAGCAACCATCCTGGTTACTCTTTAGTTTGTACTGCATTGGACTGCTGATATATTGTTTCTTTTAACCTGCATGAACATTCACACTTTCCGCTTTCCAACACACCGCTTCGTTTCAGTAAATCATACTCTACCTTAAAATTATCCGTAAAAATACCGGTCTCAAGCTCTTCTTCAATTTGCTTCTGGGTCCACCACTTCAGATGGTCAACGAATATCGGATTAAATTTAAATTCCGCCTGCTGGCAGCTTACGAACAAAAAAGCGTAATGTTGCTCCTTCTCAAGCTCCAATGTATAATTGGACAAATACATATATTTAAAACCGCTCAGAGAATATCGTTCTTTAGCAGTCCGCTCAATGCACTGTTCGATTGTTTCACCCATCTTCACATGATTGGATATGGCTGTATCCCAAAGCCCCGGATAAAACAAACCTTCTGCAGATCGTTTTTGCAACAGGATCATTCCCTTATCTATAAGAAAAACCCGGGCAATTGGATGCATGTATTTATTATCGTCATTCAGGCTGGTAAGGTGCTGTACACTACCGATTATTTTTCCCTGGTCTGTAACAATAGGCCACCATTCCTCCCGAAACAACTTTGCTCTAATAATCTGAACCCGGAATACTTCATAAACGATTAACGAAAAGAGCAGTCCAAGGTAAACATACTGAAAAACCTGTTGATAAGAAGAATTGGCAAGCCCTTCATAATAAAGGAATATAGTTCCGCTTATATAAGCCAACAACAGTGAAAACAATTTCCAGATCATTCTGTAAAGCTCACTGAAATTGTTTTTCATCGGTATGAGCTTCGATATTATTTTCATCAAAGCCCCATGCATTTGCTTTTTGAAGATCAACAGGGAAGACAAAAACAAAAGGAAAGCGATCTCATAGCCTAATTTTTGGAACAAAACAGGCATTGCAAAAAAAAGCTCCACATAAGCAATGACACTCACAACTACAAACAGCAGCGTAAACACCAAATGCCATGTAAACAACCTTTTATATGCAAAATAAATGTAAGTTAACAGAACCAAAGCAATTGGAAAAGAAATTTTCCATGCTAAACTTATGCCTGAAAATTCATCCACTATTAAAAAAATCAATAGTGGGAGGAAGTGTAAGACGGGATTAAAAAATGATTCTCTGATTTGCTTTCTCAACTTTTCCATATTCATTCAACTACTTTCATCGACTTACTAACAACCATTCGACTGATATAGTTTGATTTTACGCTGAAAAAGTGTCACATCAGTTAAAATGCCATCATTCTGCTGACATACTTTCCGATAATATCGAACTCGATATTAACCACTGTACCAACTTCTATCTGGTGAAAGTTAGTATGTTCATGAGTATAAGGTATAATAGCAACCTGAAAAGTATCATCAGTTGGATTGCAAACGGTCAGACTTACGCCATTTACGGTTACAGAACCTTTATCAACTGTCATATATCCACGTTTTGCCATTTCTTTGTCGAAAACATATTCGAACGTATAATACCAACTGCCATCAGCCTCTTTTACTTCCTGGCAAACAGCTGTCTGATCCACATGCCCCTGAACAATATGTCCATCCAACCGTCCATTCATCAGCATGCTACGCTCCAGATTCACTTTGCTGCCCGGCTCCAGCAAACCCAGATTCGAGCGTTCTAGAGTTTCTTTAATGGCAGTAACAGTATAAGTATCTGCAGTTTTTGAAACAACAGTCAAACAAACACCATTATGAGCAACACTCTGATCAATTTTCAATTCATCCGTAAATGAACACGACATAGTTATGTGTAAATTCTCCTGGTCTTTTTTTAATGCAACTACCGCGGCAGCCTCTTCAATTATTCCTGAAAACATAATATTTATCTTCTAATTTGTTTATTCTATTTACCTCATTCAATCCGGGCATTTACTTTTCCCGAATAAAAAATACAGATTTCTATGATCTTGAGATATTTTTCACCCCTTTTACCAATTTCAATTTTTTTACAATTCCGTCCAAATCTTTTGTGTCGCTTACCATTATTGTCAGGTTACCCTGGAAAAGTCCTGCGTTAGAGTCAATAGATATAGAACGAAGCGAAATATTTTTCTCTTTGGAAATCAAGGATGTTATATTCGTAACAATGCCAATATCATCATGACCTACAATGCGTAGTGTGATAGGATATTGCGACCCTACCGATTTGCCCGACCAGCGTGCCTTGACAATACGATAGCCAAAACGGGCAATCATTTGAGGTGCATTCGGGCAATCTGTCTTATGAATTTTAATTCCACCCACAACCGAAACAAATCCAAAAACATCATCGCCGTAAATAGGATTACAGCATTTGGCAAGCTTGAAATCAACATTTTTTAAATCCTGCCCGATTACAAGCACATCCTCTTTACTACTGATTGCAGCCAGTTCCGGCTCTTTGGAAAAAGTATCAGCTTTCCGGCTTTCCGTTTCCGATATCGTCGGTTTATCCAAATCGAGATATGCTTCACGAATCACATGCATATCCAGCTTTTCGTGCGCTATTTCCTGGTAAAAATCACTTACCGTTTTAAAACCTTTCTTCTTTGCCAACCGGGATATTTTCCCATCATCCAGCTCAATTTTCCAGTTTTTAAACCGACGGATCAGCGTTTCACGACCTATTTCAGCATTTTTATACTCAACTTCCTTCAGGGCCTGGCGAATTTTATTCTTAGCTTTTGAAGTTGTAACAATATTCAACCATGCCGGATTGGGCTTTTGAGTAGGTGAAGTAAGAACTTCCACCTGGTCACCGTTGTTCAGCACATATTTTATGGGCATATTTTTGCCATTCACTTTAGCTCCTACACATTTGCTTCCGAGTCCGGAGTGAATGGAAAAGGCAAAATCAAGTGCAGTCGCGCCTTTGGGCAATTTGTGCAAATCGCCATTGGGAGTGAACACAAAAACTTCCTTATCATACAGATTCAGCTTAAATTCATCCATGAAATCAACAGCGTTGAGTTCCGGATTTTCCAGGATTTCGCGAACGTTTTTCAACCATTCGTCCATTCCCGATTCGCTTTTTATGCCCTTATATTTCCAGTGGGCTGCAAGTCCCTTTTCAGCCACTTCATCCATACGTACCGTACGAATCTGAACTTCCACCCACTTGCCTTGCGTACTCAAAACTGTGGTGTGCAAACTCTCGTAACCGTTTGTTTTCGGAATAGAAATCCAGTCGCGCAAACGCTTCGGATTAGGCTGATACATATCGGCCACAATGGAGTAAGCCTGCCAGCAAGCGGCTTTTTCTTTTTCCAAAGGCACGTCGAAAATAATACGTATGGCAAATAAATCGTATATATTTTCGAACGGTGTATTTTGCTTTTTTATTTTAGAATAAATGGAGTTTATCGACTTAGTACGGCCTTTAATACTAAACTCATAGCCAATCTCGCTCAGTTTTTGTTTCAGCGGTTCAATAAAATCGGCAATAAACTGGTCGCGGGAACGCTTTGTTTCATTGAGCTTCTGAGCTATTTCGCGGTAAATATCCCGGTTGGTGTGCTTGAGCGACAGATCTTCCATCTCTGTTTTCACAGCATACAAACCCATACGGTGTGCCAGCGGAGCATACAAAAACGAAGCTTCACGGGCTATACTTTGCCTTTTCTCTTCGGGGAATGCATCCAGAGTGCGCATTATTTGAAGATGCTCAGCTATGATAATTAAAATCACGCGTACATCCTCGGCAAAGGTCAGAAACAACTTCCTGAAATTTTCGGTTTCCAACGACGCATTACGCGCATAAAGTTCTTCCACCCGCATCATCCCCTGGATAATGGACGAAACTTGCGTATTGAACTTAGTTTCTATTTCCGAAACACTAAGCTGTTTTTTTTCAACCAGTTCGTGAAAAAGCACACTCAAAACAGCGGCTTTTCCCAGTCCAATTTCATCCAAAACTATTTCAACAATCTGGATTTTATCAGAAATAGAGCGCCCCGGAGTATCACCATCCGGTGGATAGAGCTCGGAATACCGGCTCAAAATTGCCCGGAGTTCCTTTCGCTCTTCGTAGGAAAAAAGCGTAGGATGGGCATGAAATATACGGCTATATGCTGAACGAAACAATAAATTCATTTTCAGTTTGTAGTTAGCAGGTTGTGTTGCCACTTCCGGCAACAACATCCTTTTGGTTTGGAATACAAAGATACGACACAAATTTAAAGAACATTCTTATCCTTCCAGAAAAGTCACGAAAATTCTTTTTGAACTGTAACAGAAAAATCGGATAAAAAGATTGCCGGATAGAACAGGATTGGATTTTCTTTTCTAAATTTGCAAACCTATAACGAACATGGAAAAAACGGCTGAAAATTCTTACATTCTATCCATACGAATCAACCCGGATGGATTTTCTTTATTGATCAATGACGAATCGGGTTCATTGCTTTCAACACAACACGTTTCGACAGCTCTTATTAATTTATCTGTTGAAGAAATTGTGAGAATAATAAGCCTCGAAGCGCCACATTATTACAAAAAAGTAATTTTAATTTGCGAGTCTGACAAATACATATTCATCCCCACTCCTTTTTTCAAAAAAGAAGAGGCGGTGGATTTCCTTTATTTCCAGCACAAAAAGGACAAACACGAACGGATTATGTACAACTACATTTCCGACTGGAATACAGTGAATGTGTTTGCTGTTCCGGCTGCCATCGAACAAGCCATGGCACGATTGTTTCCGGAGTCACTCATTGAACATCAATTGAGCTGGCTGCTTAAAAACCGGATTAAGACACAACAATCGAGCTCGCTCTACGTTTGGGTTCGCTCCAAAATGCTCGATGTGATTGCGTTGAAAGATGGGAAACTTCAACTTATGAATAGTTTCGGCTATCAAACCCCTGAAGACTTCAGTTACCACACCCTGGATATAATTGAACAACTTTCACTTGACATTGAAAAATGCAACGTGAATTTATTCAACTCCGAAAAAAAACCTGAACTGGCAAGAATACTGGAAAAATATGTAACAGTAAACTGTTTACAGTAAATTTTAAAATTTGAATGAGAATAATTAGCGGAAAATATAAAGGGAGACGGATATCTGCCCCGGCGAATATCACAGCCCGACCTACAACCGACTTTGCGAAGGAAGGATTGTTCAATCTATTAAACAACCGGATTGATTTCGAAGGAATCGATGTACTCGATTTGTTTGCTGGCACAGGCAGCATTAGTATCGAATTTGTGTCGCGCGATTGCAATAGCGTTATCATAGTTGAGCAAAATGACCGCCACTGCAATTTCATACGCAAAGTATGTGCTGAATTGAAAATAACCAATCTTTCGCTACTAAAAATGGATGTTTTCAAATTCATCGCCGGCTGCCACACAAAATTCGACATGATCTTTGCCGACCCACCTTACGAACTGGACAAACTGGCAGAAATACCCGATTTGATTTTCACCCATAGTTTACTCAAAGAAGATGGCCTTTTCGTTCTTGAGCATTCAGCTAAACATTCATTCATCAACCATCCAAATTTTGTCGACCACCGGAATTATGGAAATGTCAACTTCAGTTTTTTTGAAGTGAAATAGCTAAATTTCCTCAATATTGCTTTATCCCTTTATCAATCAGTATTGAACCATCACTATACAAGTTGCGCTTAATATAAACGCCTTTATTGGGAATCTTAGTTTGCAACCCTGTAGGGGTATAATACAAAGCCGAAACAATTTTCTTTGCGCTTTGCACCTGGGAAGCTTGCCCGGTTACCGGACCAACAGACAGTGCAGCAAGTATGGTGGAATATACGCAATTTCCCAACTGAGTCATTCCTGAAGTGTTGCAATGTATCGGGTCAACCGGCTGGAAAAACGAATAGTCACCATTTACAAACACACTGGCACCACTGTTGCCGGTTCCTACAAGATCATATCCAGCCTCCCGGTCCACCCACGCATACCCGGGGGCAATATGCAAATAGCTATAATTGGGATTACCTTCAAATGCAGCCAAAAACTTCCGGATCATGTTAAACCTGTTGTAATAAGCCAAATCATAATTAATACCGTTCTTTTCCCAGTATAAACTACCTATCGGTTCCAATGAATAAACTATGATTGCATTGGGAAATTGGGTATGAAATTTTTCTGCAAAGTTTTTCACATTGTCAATCATTACATTAATATCCAGATCAGTGGAATATTGGTTTATATCATTAAGCAAAAACTGGAGCACCAACACATTAGGTTCCTGAAAACCATTGACCGTTATATAATTTATAAAGTCCAATTGGTTAGTTGTCAGATTCCAAAACGGATTTAATGACCAATCTTCACAGGACGTAAAGTTTATAGTTTGTTGCCCCGACCCCATCACGTTTGCAAATGTGAGAACGCCGCCATTGCTTAATTTTGCATCATACGATCCGCTAAACAACCTGGCTTCCATATAGCCATCACCGTTTGAATTTACGTTGGTATAATAAACAGACCAACGGTTAGTCCCATCGGAATAAACCGGCCAATATCCCTTTGGCAGGGTCATTACGCCTTTTACCACAAATTTTACGGCACGTTTATTTATTGAAAAATCATGGATTGAAGAACCTGAAATATTCTCGTTTCGATTATTTCCCGAAGCTGTATATTTACGACCTATTGAGTTTACATTGTAGCCTGAAACCCCCAATTTATTCAAAAACACATCCTGGTAAACCCCTATTTCGGTAAAGCTATCACCAACTGTCAGAACTGTCAGATTGCCTGTCTTGTTTTTACTGTTTACTACGCGTATATTCCTGTTGACAGTTTCATTTGCAAGTACGTTCTGTATAGTAATGGCAACATTGTTATCTGCATCCGGGGGCAAATAACTCCAGGACTTTTCACCATCAGCCCCAAGCCCACTAAATTTCAACGAGTTGGAAATTCGAAATCTGTTATTGTGAAGGTTCCCATAATAAAGCTGACAATTAACGCCTGAAGCAATATTTATAGTTTGAGGAAGCACAACACTGTATTTATAAATATCACTGTAATAAACCGCTTCAGTCAAATCAGTTTTTGCTATTTTTAAATAAACATGCTTCCCATTGTTATCTGCAAACAAACTATCCACATAACGCGCCGGAATATTGACTGTAGTTCCATCGGCCAATACAAGTTTCAGATAATCCACCGACAATGCATTGGCTAGAAACAGGAAACAAAGCAGACAGGTAACTAAACTTCTTTTCATTTTTCAAATTTTTATCAGGTTTCAATTTCGGTGTGCTATATCATTTAGAATATCAAACAAGTATGATACTCAAATGAAAGCTCATCGCATCCTAAGCAGAAAAGACTGCCGGAAATATAAATCAACAATACTATACAAACACCATTAAGCAACCCATTGTTTTATTCTTTTAAAACAATAGTATTTTCACAAAACAAATCAACCCAAAAAGAATGACCGAACATCAAAATAGATATTCGGTCATTCGTTATTCTGTTTACTTGTGAGTCAACCTAATGTCATTGCTTCTTCAGCACCAAAGCAGTGCGGGCCGGAATGTATAATTTCAACCATTCCTTGCCCGAAGGATCTTTCGGCGTTGGATGGGTAAAATGCTCAATAGTTTCATCAATCAGATTAAAGCCGCCAAAGGTATCTTTATCTGTATTTAAAACGATTTTATAACTTCCTTTTTCCGCCAGAATTCCATAATTGGTAAACGACTTGTTTCCATTAAAATTGAAAACAAACACGAAATTTCCCCGTTGGTAAGCCAACACCTGATCACCTTCTTTGTCCCAGAGCTGTTGAACCGGAGTTTCGTTAAACTCAGGAACTGAATTTATCAATGCAATCATAGCATTATCAAACTCGCCCAGTGCGTTATACAGGTATTTTTCATTATCAACCAAATCCCACTGCCTGCGGGCATATTTGTACGACCATCCGTTTCCTTCGCGCGGAAAATCAATCCATTCCGGGTGTCCGAATTCGTTACCCATAAAGTTCAGATAACCACCGTTGATAGTACTGGATGTGATAAGCCGGATCATTTTATGCAATGCCACACCACGGTCTACTGTCAACGTATTATCACCACGTTGCATGTGCCAATACATTTCTGCATCGATCAGTCGGAAAATAATCGTTTTATCGCCTACCAAAGCCTGATCGTGGCTTTCGGCATAGCTGATTGTCTTTTCATCAGCCCGACGGTTAGTCAGTTCCCAAAAGATATGGCCTACTTTCCAGTCCTCATCTTTTACTTCTTTAATCATTTTAATCCAGAAGTCGGGAATTCCCATAGCCATCCGGTAATCGAAGCCAATTCCGCCATCACTTACCCGGGTGGCCAGGCCCGGCATCCCGCTAACCTCTTCGGCTACAGTAATAGCATTGGGGTTTACTTCGTGTATCAATTTATTGGCCAGCGTCAGATAACAAATTGCATCCCCATCCTGATTCAAATTATAGTATGAATCGTAACCGCTAAAATCCTCTCCTAGCCCATGGCTGCGGTACAGCATTGAGGTAACGCCATCAAAGCGATAACCATTGAACTTGTATTCTTCCAGCCAGTATTTGCAATTAGACAGCAAGAAGTGAAGTACAGCCGGTTTGGCGTAGTCGAAGCAAAGCGAATCCCAGGCCGGGTGTTCGCGCCGTGAACCTCCGTGAAAATACTGGTAAGGCGTACCATTGAAACGGCCCAATCCTTCAACTTCATTTCTCACAGCGTGAGAATGTACAATATCCATAATCACGGCTATTCCCAAGCCGTGGGCATCGTCAATCAGATGCTTCAGCTCCTCCGGCGTTCCAAAACGCGACGAAGCTGCAAAAAAACTGGAAACATGATACCCAAACGAGCCATAATAAGGGTGTTCCTGAATGGCCATTATCTGAATACAATTATACCCTGCCCGTGCAATGCGAGGCAAAACATTGATCCGGAATTCTTCGTAAGTGGCAACCTTTTCGTCCGGGCTGGCCATACCAATATGACATTCGTAAATCAGCAGAGGATCAGTTTTAGGAGTAAAACCGGTATTTTTGAATACATAGGGCTTAAACGGACTCCAAACCTGAGCGCTGAAAATTTTAGTAGATTCATCCTGAACCACTCTGCGTGCCCATGCCGGGATACGTTCCCCACTGCCGCCTTCCCATTCGACCAATAATTTATACAACTGCGAATGAGCAATGGCATACTCCGGCAAACGGATTTCCCAAATACCATTCTGCATTTTTTTCAATTGATAATCGGGGTGCCTCTGCCAGTTATTGAAATCGCCGATCATAAATACGGCAGTAGCATTGGGAGCCCACTCCCGAAAAACCCAGCCATCCGAAAGGCGGTGCAAACCGAAATACATATACCCCGTAGCAAATGCCGACAAACTCTGGCCGTCGCCAATCAGTTTTTTCTCAACACTTTCAAAATAATCATAACGCCCTTTTATTGCACCGGCATATGGTGCCAGCCATGGATCTGATTTAAGAATAGCAAGATCTTTCATGTGTAAGTAATTATTTTTAATGGTCACATGGAACTCGCACGACAGATTTTATAAACTGTTGTGAATCTAAAGATTCATGCTCGTTTCATACATTCATTTTTTAAACCTTTAAACCAATTCCGTTTCTAAAGAAAAGATTTTTTTGAAAAACAAAAAGCATTTTGATTCAAGGAATCAATAATATGACCAACAAACAGTTAATACACCTGTTGATCCGGGGGAATTATTTATAAAATGAGTTTTAAACCAAAACCTTTACAATCAGCTTTTTGATTGTTCCTTCAAAAATTTGTGGTTGGTGTCCATCCTGAGGAAAGAAAACTGCAAATTCAAATGGATTGACAACAATAAAATTAGTGGCCTTGTCTGCAAAAAAAGTAATGTCTTTATCTGCATTATAGGATTCAGTCACCTCATTCAGTTTATTTCCGGCAATCCAGCCCATTGTTTCGGTACCTGTAACCGGAACCTGGATATCAATATACTGGTTATGAGTTTCCATTCTGGCAACATCAGGGGTTTTACCGGCAGCATCTACAACATTTACAAACAGGTTTTTCCCATCCAACTCTACTTTTCCCAATGGGAGTGCAACTAAATCAGTACTTCTCAGGAAATCAAAAGCCTGCTTGAAACGTGGGTGGATCGATTCATACAATCCAGCATTTTCTAAAGAATCTAAAATCATTTTTGATTGATTATTTGGTTGTTTAATAACAGAGACAGATAGTTTTAACTTCAGAACTATCATTTTCCGGTTCTTTCTTATTTTCTATTTGGAACTTACTTCGTCGACGGTATAATTCAGGAAGCGGTTGAGCGGATACGCACATTTTGCAATGTCGGCAACTTGCCGGATAAAGTTTTCACTTTTCAATATGTTTTCATCCAGGTTATACTCAACCATATAGTGCTTTAACTTCAACAACTCCGCATCCGGAAACTCTTTCGGAAAACCACGCGGAACAGTTTTGAGTTTATCATCAGCATAAAACTCATTGAAATAGCGGGCAAATTCGGGATTGTGACGTATCTCGTTCAATTCATCAAATATTATCATAAACACTCTGACGCAAAGCCTTTAATAAATCTGGCTGCGGACACCACACGCCTGTAGCTATAAAACAACCTGCAGGATCCAAATGAAGGTAATAACCTCCACGCTGGCTTTTGCGGCCGCCGGCCGAAGCAATAAACACTCCGAAATGAGTTTTATATGGCGTTTTATCATGCGAAAAACGGGTGTCGCGATAAATGCGAAAAACGCAATCTTTCACATCCACGTGCTTAATATCTTCGTCGAAACCGGCAATTTGCTGTATAAGCTCCTTGCTTAACTTTTCGAAATCGCTCCGGACTACATCATACTTATCCTTATTTTCGGCAAACCACTCGCGATTGTTGTTGATTTTCAATTCTTCCAGGAATTGGAGTATATTGTGAATGTTCATATTGAAATAATTTAGCGGTTGGCAAATATAAGGCAAAATTCAGACAAAATGGGGCTTGCAGGCCTTTTTTTTTAAACACAACTAATTTTTTGTAGAAAAATGATTACTTTTGCATGCTGATAAAAACAACGCAAAAGCCTGTTAATGAACATAAAATCAACAAGCAAACAGGCTAATTATCAGCCTTTCGGACAACGCTAAGACAAAAAGAATGAAAAATCGGATTAAACAACTACTGGAAGAAGTAAACCAACTTGCTGCTGCTAATCAGGAAGAACTGGAAGCACTTCGTATCAAATACCTGAGTAAAAAAGGGCAAATTTCAGAACTATTCAACGACTTCAGAAATGTGGCCAATGAAGAAAAACGCGAAGTAGGACAATTACTTAACGAGTTGAAAAACATTGCGCAGGATAAAATAAACGAACTGAAAGATGCTTTCAGCAATTCGGTAACCGACGACAATAAGACCGACCTGACGCGTAGCGCCGACCCTATCAAACTAGGCACACGCCATCCGCTTTCGCTGGTTAAACACGAAATTATCGAAATCTTCTCAAGGATTGGTTTTACGATTGCCGAAGGTCCGGAAATTGAAGATGACTGGCATGTGTTTGGAGCGTTGAACTTTCCGCCCGAACATCCGGCCCGTGATATGCAGGACACATTCTTTATTGAACAAAATCCGGATGTATTGCTTCGTACTCACACTTCGTCGGTACAATCACGCGTTATGGCGCATCAAAAACCGCCTATCCGCATGTTGTTCCCGGGCCGTGTGTACCGCAACGAAGCTATTTCGTACCGGGCCCACTGTTTCTTCCATCAGGTAGAAGGTCTGTACATCGACAAAGACGTTTCGTTTGCCGACCTGAAACAAGCCCTGATGTATTTTGCCAAAGAAATGTTCGGCGAAAACACCGATATCCGCTTGCGTCCATCTTATTTCCCATTCACCGAGCCAAGTGCCGAAATGGATATCTCCTGTAATATCTGTGGCGGAAAAGGTTGCCCGTTCTGCAAACACACCGGCTGGGTAGAAATCCTCGGTTGCGGTATGGTAGATCCGAATGTACTTGAAAACTGTGGTATTGACTCGAAAGTATATTCCGGCTATGCCTTCGGTATGGGGGTTGAGCGTATTACCAACCTGAAATACCAGGTAAAGGACCTGCGCATGTTTTCCGAAAACGATGTCCGGTTTTTGCAGCAATTTGAATCGGCTTATTAAAATAAAAGAATCCTATAAAAAACGAGCTTGTTGCAAAAAAGCAACAAGCTCGTTTTATATTTATAGCAAACAGGACTTTCAAACATTCTCAAAGTTTCTATTTTGATCCAAGTAACACTGAAAATCCCAATTTCAATCCAAATGTTCCCATGACCTCCCTCTCATTGTGTGCATTATTTTCACTATTCTTTATGGTAAGAGAATTATAACCAAGCATTGCATCAAAGGTAACCCTATCCCCCATTGGGATGGCAACCCCTGCACCTCCGCCTGCAGAGAACAAGCCGGAGGAGATTGTGCTGGTCTGTGAATATAAGGCTGTAATATCGCGAGACCAAATATTCTCTGCACCATAACCTCCCGTAATTTCAATATAGGGTACTATTTTCCCTGCTGGAATATAATACCTTACAAATGGTCCGACACAAAAATAAGTACCCATTGAATTAAATTCATTGTCAATTGATTTTAATGAGTGGTTCATATAAATAAAAGAGAGATCCAGACCAACTGCCAGATTATCCACAACAAAATAACCAAATTTGGGCAGTAAATTAATACTGGTACTTTTCAAAGGACTTTGTTCGACGAAACCAACAGCATCACTTTTTTCAGTAGTACTGCTAAATCCAAGTGTTCCGATACCGGAGCCTGTCCCAACAGAACTAAGCATTGAGGAAACTCCCAGAATTAATTTACCTTTGCTCATTAAGTTGCTTTGCGCCTGCTTGCCATGCTTTTCTTTGGCCAGTTTCAGGCTTTGGGGATGTGTATCATCTATCAAAACAGGTTGTTTATTACCCGAAGGAAGGGGCTGACCTTCTTGCGCATGCACAACGACAGTATTTATTAAAAGTAAAAGACAGAGAGTCTTGTTGAAATTTATCTTCATTAGTAATTGATATTTTTCGGGTTAAATAATAGAGTTTATATGGAATAAAATGTTATACGCTTAAGAATAAGATAAATATCAACACAAAGACACCAAGACTCAAAGACTAATAATACAGATATTTATTTAAATTCTTTTACGGCAATCGAAATGAGGATTGGTTTTTCTACCGATAAATCGGCATGTTCATTTGCGTTTCGGGACTTTCAAAGAGACTTAAGACACAAAGGAAAAACATATAAATTATGTTTTTTCGTGCTCTTGTATTAAATTAAAAATAAAATTGTGTCTTCGTCACTTCGTGTTTAAAGTCTTATTATTCAAACTTATAATTATTTATTCTATATAATGTTTAATAAAAAACTAATTTACTTCCTCACCCTGTTTAAGTAACTGTCTATCGCTTTGCTTTTTACAATCAGTCGTTCTCGCATTGGCTTAAAGTTAATGGAAGATTGAAGCATTTGGCGTCTTACCGGAGATGATTTTGCAGGGCTTTGCTGTATGCCCGATATCTGGCTAAGTGCTTTGGCCAACAAATCTTCATTAACATTGCCCAATTGAGATAAATAATCATCTTCGATCAGGAAGTCGGGAGCAAAACCCTGGGTAAAGTCGCTTTTATGATCCTTGTTGAAATACTTCAGTATGATTGGCATAAAAGCCCATTGGTTTTTCTTGTTATCTTCATCATTCACAAGGGTAGAACCCACATTTTTACCCACAGTAGTATCTCCGATAAGCACGCAGGGCAGGAATGGTTTCAGTCCGTTGATAACCATTTCGCTTGCCGAAGCTGTACCCTCACCGGTAAGGAAGAAAATTCGCTGCAAGTTGCCGCCCACGTTCTGTACCGGGTATGATGCCGTAGTTGGAGACGTAACATCTATTGTAGTAGCAAAATTGTTTACAAATGGATTTTCGCTGGTTTGTTTTTTAAATTCAGCGCTATTAAAATAATTGGTATAGTTCTGATTGTACTCGGTATACGAAAACACTTTGTTGGTGGTAAGATTCGGCACAAGCATACTTGCCAGGCGAACTGCCGACGACATCATGCCTCCGTGGTTATAACGCAAGTCCACAACAAGCTCCGAGATATTTTGCTGCTTGAACCGTCCAATGGCATTATTCAGTTCCAAATCATATTTCAACGATTTATCGCCCGGATCGTTTGTAAAGAAGTGATAAACCAAATAGCCCACTTTTTTATTCTGAACGGTATAAACAGTGTCCATATAAACAGGGTGCTCATTATAATCAACTGCTTTGACTACCGTTAAATCAGGTTGCTCAACATAACCTTCACTTGTATAAACTGAAAATGTAATCTTCGAACTGGTTGAATTATCAAACAAATAGTTGATCACAGTACTGTAATTGTTTATAGTTATTTGTGTGCCATTAATTTTCCTGAAAATATCACCACGTTTCACACCCAACTTCTCGGCATGTGTTCCATGCTTTACATACAACACGACTCCCAACACATTATCATTGTACTTACTCTCTTTGTATAACTGAAATTCAAACCCGATTTCGGAAGAACTTACCCCATTCAACTGGTTCAGAATATCCTGATAACTTTCAAAAATTGCCGAAAAGCGGTCATCTTTATTTTTTAGTGTTTTAAAGTAATCGTTGGGATTCTCTGCACTGCTGCGAAAAGCCGGAAGCGATGTATTCCAATAATATAAGCCGTCCATATTCTGATACACCCACTCATTTACATACTTATTAAATTGTTCGGTTTCTGAAGGTTCGTCTTTGCAGCCTACCAAAAATACACTCAGGCACAATAAGGGAAAAAGAATTCGTTTCATAAAGATAATTTGTTTTTAATTGGTTAAATGAAACGATTCCCGTTTCATATTTGTATGTTATGGTTTATTTATTTTAATGATTATCCGTTATATTGCCTAATCTCAATATAAAGCTGTATAACAGGGGCTTTGCCCCTTAAACCCCACTTCACTTTTTGGCTTGAACCAAAAAACGAAGCAAAAAAGTTCAAGACTACGCCCACTTCGCTCGAAAAATTAGTCGTTTGTAGGCTGAAAACTTTTAAACTCGCCCCGACGAAATACGTCGGGACTCAAACAAAAAAGTTTTCTACGCCTACTTCACTCCATTTTTCGGCTCACTGGCCGAGGTCGGTCGTTACCGAAGCTTTGTAAAAGTTATTTAGGTGTCAAAACGGATAATCATATTTATTTTTTTATTCTTTGCACGATTTCACCTAGTAATCTCTCAAAACCAAATGTACATGATTACTCATTACGACCCAAGCATAAACTACAAGCCCTTTATTCTTAATGCAATAGTTTAAACTTGCTACCAGAATGTCTTTGTATTCTCTTCTTGTAAATACATCTATCCAGTTTACGGTTGCAAAGGATACAAAATAAATTGCTTCAGGATTTCTAAATTTGTATTTACGGCTCATACTATTTTACATTAAGTTACAAACTTTTCCCATTTCCAGCACAAGTTACGCTTCGCTAAACTTGCGCTAGACACCAACTGCAACTGTAAAGACTTGGACGAAGAAGGGTATTCCAGCCACACGCTGCCGCACGATTGCATCGTGTGGCAAACCAAGCTGTTCAACCAATATCTTTCATTCTTTTATTTCTACTTGCCACGCGATGCAATCGTGCGGCAGCGGGCAGCGTTTATTTCGTCTTTGCCGGTTTCTTTTTTGGAAGAAATATCTCAGTTTCTGCCTTACCCAATGAATCAGCTTTTCGCAAATAGTCATTCCAGCGCTTAGTTCCAATTCGCCGAATTAACTCTTTTTCTATTTGGCTATTGTATATTTCAGTGCAGTGTAAGATAAATCTAAATAGGTACTTGTGGTAAACCCATAACTTCTCTGCAAACTATCTACTTTGTAACCTCCAATATAATTAGGAAGAAAATTAATATAAAAAACCAATACGCTATCTTTTATGCCAGTTGAACGAGCTTTAAAATAACTCAATTCGGTTCCTATACCAGTAAAATAAATAAATGGCCGTTTGCAAATTAATAAAATAACAAATAACCCAACTGCTATGAATAGTTTTCGCTTATATTCTTTTTTCATATATTTTTTTTTAATGATAGATTAGCTTTCCTTTTATTGGCGAAGACCAAATTAAAGGTTTGGGGTTTTGAAAGGTTGATCTATAGTCTTTTACTCTCTCGATTAAGTATCTTGTAAACTTGTTCTGAGGAAATTGTTTGTAATAATCTATTTGAGCATTACAAGCAGAATTTTCCCCCCTTCGTCCAAGTCTATTAAGCACCACGCTGGATAGTTCAAGTTTAGCGAAGCGTAACTTGGACTGATAACCAATACATTTTGTAACTGGATAAAACATACAGTTACAAAATGCTCCAATTTCCAGCACAAGTCTCCGTTTCACTCAGACTTGCGCTAAGCACCGACTGCAAATTCACAGACTTGGAAGAAAAGGTGTTAACAGCCCGCAAATATACAAAATATATTCACACAACTTAACTTAACGGCTAATTAATTAAAAAATATTTGCCGGACAATAGACCATTAAAAACGGACAATTGATAGTTGGCAGCTGTCAATTGAAAACCAGGTATTTTTTCTTTCCATTGATAACTTTCATTTTCAGCACTTGATGGCGGTTGCCGGTGGCACGGAAGCTTACGTGTACCCAGGCGGGATGTTGGTCGTTGCCGCTTTCCCAGATAAGTTGGTCGAAAGGAAGGTGATTGCGGATCAGGTTAAAGAGCAGGGCATTGTCCACCACTTCCAGGTCGGCGGCTTCGCCGGCAAGGTGCTGCGAATTGGAGGCCCCGCCTATAGCACGGTTTACAGCCGGCGAGCGGAATGCGGAATTTACACAAATGGCCTGCCCGTAGAGATCGCGCAGGGGTTGCAGCACATTGGTAACGAGCGATTGCAACCGTTCAACATCGGGGGCTGACGGCACGTTGGGCAGTTGGGAACGGGTAACGGTGAGTTCCTCCAGGCTGAAATTCTTGCTTAATTGATAATTCATAATTCTCAACACCTATTATATTTATTTGCTGGAGCCGGAACTCCGGCCACCCGTCAAAACCCGAAAATGGTGTAATCCACTTTCATGTTTCCGGTGGCATCAGGTACGTTTTGCATGTCGCGTTTACCATAAGGGTAATGTTCCTGCCGGGTGAAAGAGGTGAGCAGTAAACCCAACTGGCGGTCTTTGGTATTGGCGCAAAGTTTCAGAATTGATTCGGCCACCAGCGTGGTAAGTGTGCTTACGGCCGCCGTTACGGGACTGCCGGCGCAAGCCAGCATGCCAATAGTACCTACCAGCTTCTCCAGGTTTTGCTCGGTGAGTATCTGCGACAGCAATGTGGCATTATCCAGCGTTTGCTAGTTGGATTTTACGGCCAGCAGCATCCAGTTTATACTCTCGGGAATAGTGTCGGACACGAACACATTGTAGCCCGTATCGCCGAAAAAGATGAGCTGGTTATCTTTTACCCGCTGTATCTGGGGCATTACCCGCGAACTGACCACCCGGGCCACTGCCTGCGAAACCAGTTCGCGCTTGAGGGCTATATCGGTGGTGCGGAAAAATTCATTTATCATCGGGAAATCGGCCTCGCCCAACGTAACGAAACTCATAAGTTGCAGTTCGCACATGCCGAGCAAAGCGCCGTTGCTATAAATGCGGAGTTTGTTTAATCGTAAATAAAACATAAGTAGGTGTTCATATTAGTTTGTATTAATTGCTGCTTATGCCAAGACTCTGTAAGAGTTCTCAGTATGTAACCCCTTTGGGATTTTGTGTCGATCAATAAAATTTTAAGAGAGTGTCGTTTTATCAGTCGGGAGTGTAATTCCGGCACTAATTAGTGCTGGATTATCACTCGAGAGTGCTAAACCGGCACTCCGGAGTGTCTTTTTCTCACTCCGGAGTGTTCAATCGTCACTAATTAGTGTTGAAATAGCACTCCGGAGTGTTAGGTTTGCACTCTGGAGTGTCAGTTTAGCAGTCGGGAGTGCTATTTAGCACTCTGGAGTATTGAATTTGCACTCTGGAGTGCTATTTTGCACTTTTAAGTGAGAAACTCTCCCTCGTGAAGCTCCGGTCGATTATTTATTTGGCAGTTGCTTCAATTGAGACCGTACTTTTTGTTTTTGCCTTTTTGAAGAACTCAGCCATTTCGTCGCTTATCACACTCAAGCCCGGTACTTTATCTTTATTAATCTTCACAGCCGCATATACTTCCAATGCAGATACCATAGCATCACTGGTGGCTGAAAAAAAAGTTTTTTGAACACCTTCCGCCAATTCGTTCACCATATTAAAGATTGGTCGCATAGTGTTCACCAATTCATAATCGTGCAAAAACTCTTCTTTGTTAAATACGGCAGGAAGTACTTCAGGATGATTAATTACCACCTGGTAAATTCTATCTAAAAAAGGAAGGTATGCATTTCCGACCTTGAACAGATACTTGACTTCGGTAGCTTGCAGGGTTGACAGAAATGGTAATTTTTCTTTCACAGTTGTCAAGCTTTGTAAAACTTCGGCTGCTTCGGTAGCCGATAAAGTTGCTGAAATTAGGTTTTGAGCCATGTTTTCTAGGGGTTTTAGTGATTATTCATTTATTTCAAAACGTTAGTTTTTATACTGAGATTTGTCTATAAAAAAAGAATATAAGCGGCACAGCCTTTTAAAAATCAATAATGCAATTTGCTCCGGATATTTTGTGTTCAGGTTAGTTTTTCCGGCTAATTCTCTATGTTCACTATACTCGCACTTTAACTTTAGGCTGTACCGCTTCATTCTGTCTTACTATCTATATTTGAAAACTACCCCGCTGGGTCGTTGTTCCGTAGGTTACGGTAATCATATAAGTTCCGCTATCCCAGGCAACTACCGGAATATCGACTTCCGTCGTTGAGTTGGTATCCACTGTTTCCTGACAGACTACCTGATTGCTCCCGTTATACACCGTAATGGTTGCATCTCCTACCGAATAATCAAAGTAAACTGCCAGCTCGGTGTCGCTGATTGTGGCCGAAGCTGAAGGCTCAATTGTCATACTGTTAGGTAGCCCCGGCGGTGGCGTTGGAGAATCATCGATAGGAATTGGAACCGGGTTTGTTGCGAAACTAAACTGAGATATCAAAATAAAACCTGCCGCGATGCAGATTTTTCCAAGAAACGATTTCGAAATTTTCATACGTAATTAATTGCTTAATCATGCCGTATGAAATCCATTTAATAGTCTTTCATGTTCATGAACCACTTCGGATTCTTAAATTTACCTCATAGGCACGCTTAACTGTTAATTGATTTTTGAATAAAATTTTCGATCGATCGTGTTGCTAAATTATAGCCCGACAGAGGGTATTGCCAAATTTTGAGGGGGAAATCAGGGGGACATATCTTAAATCACAAACTTTGATTATCAACAACTTAAATACCACTCTGCAAGATATAGAGGGACAGGACATTGGAGACAGGCCGAAAACTCCCGAAAAGAACAGATATTAACGAACTGCATTTGCGAAACAGGCAGGACGGAGAAATACTTTTGCGCGGTCGACGACTCCGATCTTTAACTACCAAACTATGTTTTTTATAAAAAGGAGAGGGGCCTAAAAGGATAATTGAGAAGTTATCAGGAGTTTTTTCCCGATAATTATCGGGAGTCGCTCCTACGGAGCTTTCTTTTCCTAAAAACGAACAACTCTACCTGCCGATAGCTATCGGCAGGTAGAGTTGTTCATGAATCATATCTTCTAGAGCTCCCTTAGGAGCGAAATTAGAATCAATACAAAAGTCAAGATGGCTTCATTTTCAAATGCCTGTTTCGAAAAACAAAACACCTACCTGGTTTCAGAAACCAGGTAGGTGTAATAATGGGAATATTCCTAAACGTTGGGGAGCCTGTTATTCAACAAGAACGGCCTGGAGAAAATCATCAATTTGTGAAACATACCGGACATCCACTTTTTTGGCGAGCCGTTGTCTCATTTTTTTCAGGCCTTCCACATTATAGTCGAGCAACAGCATAATATCATTCACCGGAATTTCCAACAAATGGAGGCAGCACCATTGTATTTCCTTGGCGTTTAGTCCGGGGTATTTTGTCTGGAGTTTTGTAATCAGGTTATTAAGGATAATATCCATTTCTTTGTTGAAAAGGGCAGTTCTGTCAAAGTAAAGCAATTCTTCGTAGATCTCAATATCCATTGCCTTTCGTTCGTCAAGGCCGGCCTTTTTCCACAGGGCTGATTGTGCCGTCTTTTTGTCTTCAATTTTGCGAAGCAAGGCGTTTCGTTGCTTCTGAAGAGCTTCTTTGTGCATGTCCGCTTTTTGTTGCAAATGATCCTCTTCTTTCTGCTCGATTACTTTTTTGTTCTTATGCCTTATCTTGTAAATGATATAGTATGCAATGGCCAGACTCGCTAAAAACAGAATAATCATGTACCACAACCGGCTCCTGGTTTCAACGATTTCCAGCGTTTTATGGTGCATGACTTCCAGATAGCTCCCTTTCGTTTGTGCATCTATTTTTCGCAACGAATCGCCCAGAACCACATATTTGTTCATATACCCGGACATTGATTCCATGTTGCCCCGCAGGTATTCCGAATTAGTCATTATCCGGTAACACTCGCGTTGGGTACGGATGTCGGGCTGGTAATCAAACGAACTTTTTGCATAATAGAATGCGGAGTCCGTTTGCCCCAAATCGAAATAAAGGCGTGATAGAAAATAGTAACGGATAGCCCGGTTATTTTTAATATACGGATAGTGGATCGCTTTTCTGAAATAGACAATTGCAGAGTCCGGCTTTTTATAATCGTAAAAATTCAGGCCCATTTCCTGCAATAAAACTCCCTGCTGGATTGAATCCCGGGCACGGGTTAAAATTCGCTGATACACCAGCCCGGCCTTACGGTAGTCGTGCGCTTCATAATACGTCCGGCCAACATACAATAAGGCATAGAAAGCCATCGGCTGAAGACTATCCTTTTCGAAACAGGAATAAGCAATTTTGAATTTTTGCCGGGCCAAGGAGAAGTCCCTCTGGATATTATATATTTCACCCAAATCCATATTGACTTTTCCCAGTAACCGGTTGTTTTTTGAAGCTTGCAGCTCATCCAGGGCTTTCAGATAAAAATTCGTAGCCTTCTCATACTGAAAATGATACTTGTAGCTCCGTCCCCTGAAGAAATAGCAGGTTGCCAACCGGTCTTTATCCGGATGCTTTTCGTAGTATCCTATGGCAAAATCCAAAAGCGAATCAGGGGTAAGCGAAAGTTGTTTCTTATCAAGCGCCTCCATCAGCAATAACCCATACAAAGCCCGGTTTTCGCCGGATTTATACTTGCCGGGCGATAGGTGCCGAAGTATATGCAATGCCGAATCGGGAGCAGTTTCGATGAGCTGCTCGGCTGTTTTCAGCTCATTAGGCAACAACGAACAGGCAACAAAACCGACGTTTAAAACAAAAAACAGGATTAATCGGAAGGCAAATTTCATTAACGCGAGTGTTTCTGTAAAAATGAATTTTGCAAAAGTAATAAATATAGTTGAAATTTTTCCCATGTCCCTCGTTTGCAACGAGGGGCAAATAGTAAAGCGTTTGCAGCGCTACCAATATATTGTTTGATGATTATCCGCAAAGCGACCTGTTCAATACATTTAACTGCTGATAGGGTCTTTCGACCGCTATCAGAGTTATCTCATCCCTGTCAGCAGTCGGTACGACTCTGACAGCGGATGGAATTACTAACTAAACAGGTCGCTTTGCGGATAATCATATATTGTTTGCAACAATGAACCATGTACCCCTTGTTGCAAACGAGGAGCCTGAAGTAAACTCCGGAGTTCAGAACCTGCAATCACAAAAAAGTCCGGCACTTGTGGTACCAGACTTTTTTATACGCAACAAACAATTAGCATTACCAATTAATTCAGGACTTCTGACTAAAAACGGATTCGGAAATCCGTTCACCCGGCAATACACTCAGAACTATGAACTACTCCACCCTTGGCCCTCTTTCGGGACGCTCGGCACGCGGCTCCACTTTAAGCGGGTTGGCGGCAATTTCGGCATTCCACCGGCGGCTTTGATACACGTCGTAGGCCATGTACAAAGCCTGACGGAACGATTCTTCGGAAGCAATGTTTTTTCCTGCTATATCATAAGCGGTACCATGGTCGGGCGAAGTACGGATCACCGAAAGGCCGGCTGTGAAATTCACTCCCGTATCCATAGACACGGTTTTGAACGGAATTAAGCCCTGATCGTGATACATAGCCAACACGGCATCAAATTTATTGAATCCGCCAGAGCCAAAGAACCCATCAGCCGGATACGGGCCAACGGCAACAATGCCCAGCTTTTCAGCTTCTTTCAAGGCCGGTAATATCACCCGTTTTTCCTCATCCCCAATCACGCCATCGTCGCCTGCATGCGGATTCAGCCCCAGCACGGCTATGCGCGGACGAATAATGGAAAAATCCTTTTTGAGCGAAGCGTTCAACACAATCAGCTTATCTAAAATCAGTTTGTCGGTGAGCTCGCTTGCTATTCTATTTACCGGAACGTGACCTGTAACCACAGCTACACGCATTACGTCATTTACCAGCATCATCAGGGCCGGAGTGTCTGTTCCGAACTTTTTCTCCAGATATTCCGTATGCCCGGGGAAATTAAAGGTGTCCGACTGAATGTTCTTTTTATTGATGGGAGCCGTAACAATGGCATGCAATGCGCCTTTTTTCAAATCCTCGGTAGCGCGTTCCAGGGCGGCCAAAGCGGCTTTGCCCGCTTCGGGAGTAGAAGTTCCCAATTCCACTTTAATCTCTTCGTCCACGCAATTGATTATATTAATCCGCTTGGGATTAATTTCTTCAATTGAATTTACCGGATTGAGGTTCACACCCTGAATATCGAGATTCTTACGATGGTAAGCTGCCACTTTCGACGAACCGTAAATAACGGGAACAAATGTTTCCAGCATCCGGCTATCCGCTATTGTTTTAAGAATAACTTCGTAACCAATACCGTTGATATCACCGTGCGTAATACCTATTATTATTTTGTCAGCTTCCATAATATTATTTTTTAACCTATTAGTATTATTGTTTTATGTGATAAAAAACATGCCTAAAATAAAAACTTAAATGGATTACCGGCACAATGTCCGGTTATGATACCTACGAGGTTTTTAAAACCTCGTAGGTATTGTACCTATTTAGAATCCTGAAGGGATTCAATATGAATAACCGCGGGTAAAAACCCGTGGATAGTCCCGGCTACTTCTTAGAGAAAAACTGCAATACCGAATCCATCAGTCGTCCACGGTCTTTGTCCGAAGTCAATGCTTCCAATGGAAATCCGAACGCACACACTTTATAAATTCCGGAATATGCTACTCCTGCACTCAGGTTGTTCTCGGCATAGCGGCAAATGGTGTAACTCCCCTCTCCTATCGGATCAATCGCATCGGGCGAACCCACAAAATAGGAAGTCCGGTTCGGCTGATCGAAGTAGGTAATATCGGCTTTTTTGAATTGCCGGTAAGGCGAACCAACTACCTTGACGTTACCACCCACGCTTGCCCGCAATGTACGGAATTTATATTTCAACACATTTTCGGCAAACTGCTTATCGTCCTTCAATGGTTTGGTGCTTTCATATAAATCAGAACCTACGTGGGCTCCACTCACCAAAAGGTTTCCGCCTTTCAGACAATAACGTTGTATCGATTGCTGCAAAGCTAATGGAAAAGTTTTAAATTCCGGTGCATTTTTAGCATTTCCTACGAAAGTTTGCTTTTGTTCACCCAAAATCAGATCAACGACTTTGTATTGCGCCAAATCCACATCAGCCCGCAGCACCGATTTCAGGCTTGATGACACGAATGAATAACCCGCCGCCCTAATGGCTTTACCATGCAAATAGGGATAATCGAACGTGTTTCCGGCCACTTCCGTAGATTCGTAGTTGGCATTGCTGGCCCCGAAACCTGGTGCATCATCGCTCACCCACGGCTTGGTGCGGTTAAACTCATACTGCTTGCCCACAAAACTGATATCCGACATATAAGGCATACCGGCATCTTTATCGTTGTAAAAGCCAGCACAAACACTATCCATCACGAAACTGCCAGGCGCACTCACCCTGTCGAAACCATTTACTATAATCACTTCCCCTTTCTCCAAAGGAGCCCGGTAGACAGAAAGTATTTCCGAGGGGAAACTTTGTCCACCTTTGTTTACTGCCGTCACTTTAAAACTGTAAATCTTCCCGGTTTGTATGGTTGAAGTTATCCGGTTGGAAGTCACCAATACCCCGTTATCAAAATCACCATCGTCAACCCGCGTATAAAGCACATATTGCTCAGCGTTGGCTGTAGGTTCTTTGGGATCGGCCACCGGCACCCAATGTAGTTCCACTTTGTTTTTCTCCACAAAACGGCAACTAAACTGCTCAACAGGAAGAGGCTGTACTACATATCCGGTTTTGTTGGCTGCCGAAAGGTATTTCAACATGCCTTTGTAAATGGCCCGGCTCACCGTGAAACGGAAACGTGGATCGAGGCCATACCGCATATCGGCAAAATTCTGGTGTGATAGTAACTCAAGCAACATAGTTGGCACTTCCGGCACCCGTGATTCGCTGTACGATTTATTCCACAACCCACGGCGGGTCCATTCCGGAGCAAAATCGCCGCGGACATCATTCACAATTTCGGTTTGTATAATATCCGTCAAATCACGCGAAGCCCAACGGGATACGCCATTGGCAAATACGGTCTTTCCATTGGTATTCGGAACGGAACAAATACCAAGAGTCCCGATAATCGAATCATTGGCTGTAACCCCGGCATCGCTGTGGAATGCAAATGCCAGGTCAACAGGCACATTTAATCCTTTGCTGCCGGGCAATACAGCCGAGCCGCCTGCCAGATAATTCACCCAAAACCCACGCGACTGGAAATCATCGGAATAATCGTTTTTCCCTTGCGTGCGACTATAAACACTATCAGGAACCCCGGCCCATTGAAGCCAGTACCGGGCTCCTTCGGTGTATCGGGGATCATGGCTTGTTTCGGGTTCATAAACTACGGAATCACCCGTTACAGTCGATGATCCATTATTATTCTGCACATTTGCAACCTCCACATTAGGGCTACGGGCAATATTGCCCATACCTCCACCAAATTTAGTGGCGTCAGCCGTTACCACTTTGCCATCTTCGGACGATTGATTCGTAAGAACCACCTTATTTTGATTATTTCTTCCCTTATCAAAATAAAAATGCCCCAGATACAACCAGGTTCCACCGTTCATGGTTTGATTTACCAGGAATTCTGTTTTTATCCCACGGTGAATAATCGTGTAACGGGCAGCAGAAACACTATTTTCGAGCGACTTGTAAGATACGTATACCGCGTAACGGCCAGCCTCCGGGAAATTGGGAAACCATTCGGCAGTGCTGATTTCGTCATCATCATTCACTGCATCAACCACTTTATACGTTCCGGACCGAAACGGATTCTCATTCCGTATGTAAAACTTGCTTGTATTCGCAAATCCGGATTCAATACCTGGCTTCCAGCTTTTGCGGTCGTTATGTTCCCTGTAGCGCGAGCTATTATCCAGGTTTGTATCATTATCAACAATAACCTCATGAAGCTGCGTATCCCGCTCGCGGGGCAGCAACACGTTGGCACCGGCATTTTCAAGCATGGGTACCAAATAGGGTAACACAAAAGATTGGGTATACAGATCCTCTACCGTTTCGAGCATGCGCGGACGCTGCCACTCCCAACGGGCCAACTTCTGGTTGTAGTATTTTCCGTGGCTTTGCCAAAGAGCGATATGCCGGTTTTTTAATCCTTCGATAATATCAAAAGGCCTTGAGGAGTTGGTCACCAAAGGCTGTGATGCTGCTGCAGGCATGAATTGGATTCGTGGGTCAACATTCTCTGTCCGGTAAAAATTGGGAATAAGGTCTTCTATATTTTTGTTTTCTGCCTGACAAATAATGTTATATCCCATATACTTGTCCGGCAAAATGCTCCTTATTGCATTATAAATGCGCTTCACATTATCGGGTCGAAAAGGCATATAAGACATCTTTTCGTTTGGAATAACAAGCACATTGCCTGCCTTTGTATTCACCTGAAATGTATTCAGGTTTATCCGGCCCAAATAAGTATAGCTGTTGGCAATGGCCGTTAGGGAATCAGATATTTGTTTTTCAAGGTTCTTTTGGGCATATGCCGTCTGACAGATTCCGAATATAATTAAAAATACAATCGTGAATATATGCTGAATTTGTCTCATATTTTTTGATTACGAGTTATAACAAAATTGAAGTAAGTAATGAGTAATATTCAATGATATATTTTACCACAATAGAGCAGATAGAAATAATGGAAAAAAAAGACTTAGTTCACAAAAAGTATCTGCCAATGCTTTTGTGTCGTCTGAAATTATCCCGACATTCGGGATAATGCCATATGTTCTTGGTTTTATCTCTTCTAGAAAAAAACTATTGTAGTCTATGTGCTGAAAAACATATCAATAATAATTACCATATACTTATGTAGATAATTATTCGGTTACACCTTCACTTTTTTCTTTTTCCAATGTCGACAACATGCCGCAAGCTGCAAAGATATCTTCACCCCGCGAACGACGTATTGTGGCAGTAATGCCATTATTCGTCAGATAGTCGCGGAAGAAAACCATTTTATCCGGATTGGAGCTTTTCAAATCAATGCCCGGGATGGCATGGAAGCGAATCAGGTTTACCCTGCAATCTATTCCCTTCAGCATTTTGAGTAGTTCTACTGCGTGACGCATAGAATCATTCAACCCATCGAACAAAATGTATTCAAATGAAACCCGGCGCTGTTTACTGAAATCGTATTTTCTCAGTTCGTCCAATACACTGGAAATTGGATATGCTTTTTCAATGGGCATTAATTGCAGCCTCTCCTGGCTAAATGGCGAGTGCAGACTGATTGCCAGGTGGCAGTTTGATTTTTCGAGGAACACTTTCATCCCCGGAATCAAACCGATAGAAGAAACGGTGATCCGACGCGGACTCCAGGCATACCCATAATCCGAAGTCAGGATTTCGAGGGTACGAAGCATGGGCAATGTATTGTCGAACGGTTCGCCCATTCCCATAAACACCAGGTTAGTCAGCTTATCTGCTTCCGGAACCGACATGATTTGATTGAGTATCTCCGTGGTGGTTAATTGGGCTGTGAACCCCTGCTTGCCTGTCATGCAAAATTTGCAATCCATCTTGCAGCCCACCTGGGAAGACACACAAAGCGTTGCACGATCCTCTTCCGGGATATAAACAGTTTCAACAAAATGCCCTTCTTCCGTCTTAAAAAGGTATTTTTTTGTTCCGTCTTCCGATTCTGCTACCTGAACCGGTAAAGTCCGTCCGATTTCGTATTTTTCATTGAGTGCAGCCCTGTTTTTGGCAGATATGTTAGTCATTTCATCCAGGCTTTCTACCTTTTTCTTGTAGATCCATTCCGACATCTGCTTGGCGGTAAAGGCAGGCATTCCCATTTCTGCGACTACAGCTTTTAATTCTTCGAGTGTTTTGCCAACAAGTGGAGTTTTATTCATTTTCGAGATTGATTGATTTGTTGATTGGCTTATAGCAAGCCTTCTTTGCAAAGTTACATAAACTTACCGACAAAAAGAAAACGGAATGAAATTACTCACTCCGTTTCCTGTATTTCTATTGTATGCTTCTGTTATCAGAAGAAATTCAAGCGGTTGTCTACAATGTCCGCTTTATCTTTCAAATCCTGGATTACCATATATGGCAACGAATAACTCATACGGCCGTTCAATTGCATTTTCTCCATTTTAGCATCAAATGGCTGTGGATTTTCAACTTTGTTTGCAGTACGGATTACAAAAACACCAGCATTTCCTTTGATTGGAGCCGAAACTTTGTTTAATCCAACAACAGTCGATTTACCGATAACGGCTGGTTCATATCCTGCAACTCCAAACTGATAAGCTGCAAAGTTCACACCTGTTGCCACCTTTACAGAATCGTTCATTGATGCTGCCAATGCTTCCAGCGATTGATTTTTTGCCAATTGGTCAGACAAGTTTTTGATTATCAACTCAGCTTTCTTATCCTTGATGATTTCAGTTTTCAGTTGGTCCGACATTTTTTCTACTGAACGGTAGCCTTTATCATTTTTCTCTGTGTTGGCTACAACTACGAATTGAGAACCGCAATCGAACACATCAGATACTTCATCTTTGTCGTTTTCGAATACCCAACGTACAATCTGGCGTGATTGAGGAATATCTGCAATGCGGTTCGCACTTTGCATAATGTCAGCTGCTGTACGCACGATATATCCTTTTCCTTTAGCTTTGCTGTCAAAGTCAGTGGCTTTCAGATCCACTGCAAATTGTTTTGCATCATTGTATATTTTGCTGTGAGTTTTGCTGCTCGCAACCACTTTACGTTCCAAAATAGCCAATTTCACCTTGCTACGGGCAGGAGTTTTATCTGTAACCTGCATAATTTGCACACCCTGAGCGCTCTTTATCGTAAATACTTCATTAACCGGTTTGCTAAAAGCACTGGCTGTGATTTCTTTATCCATTCCTTGTACATTTTCAGTCAACCAGCCAATTTCACCACCGTTAGCAGCTGTTTGCTGAACAGCAGAATATTGTTTTGCCAAAGCAGCAAAGTCAGCACCTCCTTTAATGGCGGCAACCAAACTATCAGCTTTTGCAGCATCTTTTTCAACCAGGAAGATATGGCGCAATTTCACAGAATCGGATTGCATAATGCCTGATTCCATAATACGGGCCATTGTATAAGTATCGTTTGCGAACACCGGACCATAAACAGCTCCGGTAGCTCCTGAAAATGCAAAGCCTTTCAAAGAGGCAGGAACAGTTTTTTCTGAATATGCACGGCCATCGTACATAACATCAGAGTTTGAGTTTACCAAACCGGCAACATCAGTTGTTGTTTTAAACTCTTCAGACAACTTGTTCATCCACATTTCAGCTTCTTTGTAATCCTCTTTCATTGGTTTAATGTCAAAGGCTACAAACTTAACTGCACAGTTAGCTTCTTGCTTGTATTGTTCTTTTTGTTTGTTGTAACGCTCCTTGATTTCACTGTCGCTTACTTTTACATCAGCATCCGGAATTGAATAATAAGGTTTTACAACATAAGCCACATCTACACTCACTTTTCTGTCCTGATAACTCATTTTTGCATCCAGGCTGTTAGCAGCAACTGATTTGGAAAGAAGTGTATTGTATTTTTCCTGCAAAATGCTTGTTTTCACGGTTTTTTCCCAGAACATCCAATAGCTTTTCGCTTTGTCAATCTGCTGTTTCATTTCTTCGTTAGCAGGGGCTTGTTCCAGGCTATTCAAAAACTGAACTAAAGCTGGACGGCTGAATTGGCCATTTTCACCTGCAAACGAGCGGCGTTGTTGAATTAATGGGTGAATATTATTTCCAATCAGGCGGTCAGAAAGTTCATCCGGGCTAACGGCAAGACCTAATTTCTTGGCTTCGGCATACAAAATTTTCTCATTCACCATAGTTTCCCACACCGATTGACGGAGTTGAGTCATGGTTTCTTCGTTTAATTCGGCCTGACCAGTTTCAATTTTGTACACTTCTGTCATTTGTTCGATTGCAGCTGTGTAGTCTTTAATATTGATATCTTCGCCCTCAATTTTTGCAACCGTTTCTCGCGATTTGTTAAAGTAGGTTGATCCCGAATTCAGGAAATCGCCGACAATAAAGGCGAGTAACGCAAGTCCTACCACCGCTGCGAGTAAAACTCCTTTGCTTCTAATCTTTTCTAATGTTGCCATTTTTTGAAATTAATTTGTATTTTTTGTTTTAATTTTTTCAGCATTTTTGAGGGCACGAATATACAAAAAAAAAGTTTATGCCAGTGCAGTTTCTAAATTTTTCTATATTTTTTAAATCTACAACTCCGCAAGCTTGAAAATCCGGCAAAACCCTCTGCCCCTTTCAAGCGGTAATTATTTTCACCAACTCTATCCGGTTATTAGTTATCTTTACGCACTTAATGGTGAATTTAGTAATCCGGATAACTTCATTTACTTTCGGGAAATGCTGGTGATTATGCAAAATAAACCCAGCAATTGTTTCATAACCATCGGCCTCGGGAATGTCCAGATTGAATTTTGAATTGGCTATTTTCACCTCCAGTCGGCCGGAGAAAAGATATTCATTCTCTGAAATTTTCTTCGCCAGATAATCGCGGGTATCGTGTTCATCTTCAATTTCACCGAAAATTTCCTCCATAATATCTTCCAGCGTAATAATTCCGGCAGTTCCACCAAACTCATCCACAACCACCGCGATACTTTTTTTCTGAAGCATAAAGGTTTTCATCAGTTTTTGCGCCGCCATATTTTCAGGCACAATCGGTATTTGGTTGATTTGCTTCTTCCATTCTTTCTGATGTTCAAACAGCTCCGACGAATGGATATAACCTATGATATTATCAATATCCCCTTTGTATATTGGAATTTTGGACAAGCCCGTTTCAATAAACGTTTGCTTTAGCGTTTCGACACTGGAATTGAAATCCAATGCCACAATTTCTGTGCGGGGAACACAACAGTCGCGCAATTTCACCTTGGAAAAATCAAGGGCGTTCTGAAAAATCTTAACCTCGTTTTCCAACTCCTTCTCACTTTCCTTGTTTTCAAAGGATTCCTGAATAAGATAATTCAAATCTATGCGCGTAAACACGCTCTCCTGAGTCGTTTGGCTTATTTCCACCTTCAGCAGGCTCAAAATGCGCATTGATAGCCAGGTACTAAACCGCGACACAGGATACAAGGTAACATAGAAAAAGAACAAAAGCCATGAAAAAACGCGCATCCAAAGATTTGGATTCACCCTGAAAATTGTTTTTGGCAGGAATTCTCCTGTTATAAGAACAATAGCTGTTGCAAGAATAGTTTGAATCAGCGTAATGACAAACTGATTTTCAATGGCACTAAGCCACGGAGTCATTACCCGCGCCATGAGCAACCCATAAATAACAATGCTGATGTTATTCCCCACCAGCATTGTAGAAATAAACTGTTGAGGATTGCGATAAAAAATGGATAAAATTGCGGATGTCAGATTACGTTGCTTTTTATCCAACTCAAACCGAAGTTTGTTTGAAGTTACAAAAGCAATTTCCAATCCCGAAAAAAAAGCCGAGAGGAGAAGAGTGAATAAAATAGAGGTTAAGTTATCCAAAATTCGTATTCTGTTTAGTAAATTAACTCGGGTTACAACTGCAAAGATACAATTTTTTAGTTGCGAAAGGCAAAAATAGTCGGAAATTTAGCCTCCACTGGCTGTATAAATAATCAGAAAAACACCAATTAAACCAACTACCAAAACAGAACCGGACTTTGTTGATTTTTTTATGCATTTTCAAACTATTGTATTCCTGAACATTATGATTCAAACAGAAAATATTACATATTTTATTCACACAAGGGCTTGCTGAATTAAAAAAAAGCAGTATCTTTGCAACCGCTTTCGAGAAAACGATCTAGTAGCTCAGCAGGTAGAGCACATCCCTTTTAAGGATGGGGTCCTGGGTTCGAGCCCCAGCTGGATCACTTATTTCCGAAGCGCACACAAAGTTTGATGAGCTAGTAGCTCAGCAGGTAGAGCACATCCCTTTTAAGGATGGGGTCCTGGGTTCGAGCCCCAGCTGGCTCACGAGTCAAAGCCTTCCGATTAAGTTCGGGAGGCTTCTTTGTTTGTATCGAGTAAAGGGAAAAAGGGGGCTCACGGCGGCTCACCCGTAAAAGTTATGGAGCTGAATTTAATTCAATAATTTTGCCATTAAACATAACCACACCCTAAAAGTGAAATCCAATTCAAAAGTTGTGGAGAATGCAAATTAGCCATATATTTTGGCTAGTCTAAATAGAAAGATATTGCAACACAAATCCGGAAAGCCTTATCTCCTAAAACAAAAAGCTCCTGCATTTCATTCTGAAATACAAGAGCGTAAATTCGTTCCCAGTCCTGCTGATTAGTGCAAGCTAAACAAACATTATCACCTAGCTAACAAAGCTTTTACCTTCTCGGAAATTAATCGTCCTTCGGCTTTACCAGCAAGCTGCTTGCTGGCCACGCCCATTACTTTACCCATATCCTGAGGACCTGCGGCCCCAACCTGTGCAATAACCCCAGCAACAGCAGCCTCCAGTTCTGCATCCGTCATTTGAGCCGGCAGATATTTTTCAATAACAGCAGCTTCGGCCAATTCATTTTCTGCCAACTCCGGACGGTTTTGATCCATATAAATCTGGGCTGATTCTTTCCGTTGTTTCACCATTTTTTGCAGGATTTTCACAGCAATATCGTCTGCAAGACTTCCATCTCCACCTTTTGCTGTTTTAGCTTCCAGAAATTCTTTTTTTATGCCTCGTAAAGCCTCCAAAGCCACTTTATCGCGGGCCAGCATGGCAGTTTTTATATCGCCACTTACTTTATCAAATAATTCGTCCATTGTTCTGTTATTTATTATCGGTTATCAAAATTACTTCATGAGCTTTCTTTTCCATGCCGGAATATTCTCTACCTTTTTCAGTGTACTCTCATTCTCCAAATCGTCGAGGGTAAATACCGGCAGATCTGGCTCGGGAATCGGTTCCGGCTCCGGCTCATTCTTCAATGACTTAACATAATACTGTTCAATGGCTTTTTCGGTATCAGCTGTCCGTTGGGTTTCTATTTTTTCTTCAACAACCAACTCTAGCTCAGGTTCAAGCTCCATAACTGGTGGTGTGAAAAATCTAGAAGCTTCAGCACTCATTACCGGCTTATGAGCTTTTGCAATAGTTGCAGGCATACCAGGGATATCACTCACATCAAACCCGGTAGCAATCAAAGTAATCTTCACATTATCCTTCAATTCGTCATCGAAACTGGCTCCCCATATAACCTGAACATTTTCGCCCACTTTAGACATAAATTCATGTATTTGCTCCACCTCTTCCATACGAATTTGGTCGGTAGTAGAACAATACAAACTCAGGAGGATTTTGCTTGCGCCACTTACATCGTTTGTATTAAGCAACGGAGAATTAAGCGCATCTTCTATCGCTTTTGTGATACGATTTTGACCGGAAGCATAACCGGTGTTCATAATGGCCACATTACCATCTTTCATTATGCTGTACACATCGGCAAAGTCGGTGTTTATATAGCCGGGGACGGTAATAATCTCAGCGATAGCCTTAGCAGCATTGGTCAACACATCATCGGCCTTAGCAAAAGCATTTGAAAGTTCAAGATCCGGGTAAATCTGCTTCAGCTTTTCGTTGTTAATCACCAAAATAGCATCGACATGTTCGCTTAGTGCAGCAACACCTTCAAGTGCCTGACGAATCTTCAGATTCCCTTCAAATGCAAACGGAATGGTCACAATTCCTACGGTCAGAATTCCTAAATCGTGAGCCGCTTTGGCAACTACCGGCAATGCTCCGGTTCCGGTTCCACCACCCATCCCGGCAGTAATGAAAACCATTTTGGTATTATCTTTCAGGACTCCCTGAATTTTATCAATCGATTCTTCGGCAGCCATGCGGGCAACTTCAGGTTTCCCTCCTGCCCCAAGCCCTTCGGTCGTATCAACTCCAAGTTGGATTTTTGTTGGTACCGGAGACTTTACCAACGCCTGGTTATCAGTATTGCAAACTACAAAGGACACATCGGTAATTCCCTGGCGGTACATGTGGTTTACAGCATTACCACCACCTCCTCCAACACCAATAACTTTAATAATAGAGCTGTCAACCAGTGGCAAGTCTAAAGGCAAACTGTCGTCTAAATATCCCATATGTGTATTTTATTCAAAATTATTTTCGGATTAATTATCTGTATATCAACTAACTCAATTTATTGTCATCATTGAAGAAATCAAAGAATCTGTTTGAGAGTTTTTCACCGAGTCCTTTTTTTGGCAACTTGGGCTTCTTCTCGGGTTCTTTGATTGTTTCCTCAATAGGATGCTCTTTCCTGTATTCATTTGTCAACAGGATTGTTCCAATTAATTGAGCGTACTCTGAGCTATAAAATTTTTCATGAGTGTCATCAGACAGCCAATCGGAATGATCGCCAAAGCGCGCATATATTCCGGTTTTCTGAGCAATGAAATCAATCATGTTATTCAATTTCGCGCCACCACCGGTTATCACAATCCCTGCTTCCAATTGGAAGGGAAGGTTACCGATGGCATTTATTATTGGTTGCATAATTTCTTCCAGGCGCGCTTCGATAATAGTTGCCAGAAACTGGGTAGAAATTCGTACCGGCTCATGACCGTCCTCTATTGATGCTATTTGAATATACATCGGATCATTCACCAGCGATTCAAGCGCACAGCCCTTCAAGCACTTTAACCGTTCTGCATTTATTTCATTTATTCCAAGCTCCTGAATATCTTTGGTGATATTTCTGGACCCCAACGGAATTACAAGCAGATTTTGCAATACTCCATCATGATAAACCGCCAATGTGGTAGTTGTTGCTCCAAAGTTTATCAAAGCTGCACCAACCTCCCGTTCCTGATCATCCAACACAACTGTTGATAAAGCTTCAACCGCCAACGGAGTGTGCTCCAGAACAATTCCTGTCCGGTCAAAACAACGTTCCAATTCTGATTTTATGATAGCATTCCCAAGAACAACATGATAATTTGCTGTGATTTGTATTGCCGTTTGGCCGACAGGTTCATCAAGCCGTTGCCCATCAAGTATATATGACACAGGAATTACATCAAAAACCGTAATATCAGGCTGTTGGTATTTACGCTCACATTCTTCCAACATTTCTGCCAATAAATTATCAGTCACCACATTGGGCTTTCCAACAAACCTGCTGACTGAAACATGAATATGTTTCATGCTTTTGGCACCAACACTCACCGACACCTGAGAAATATCGGGCATTTTTGAGCTGTTCTTTAGTAATTTTACCAGTTCGCTCACTTTAAATAATGCGCCTGTTGGCTTTTCCACAATTCCCCATTTCACATCATCGGAAATTTTCGACTCTTCCGAGAATACCTTAACAGCACCATTATCAAGCACTTGTGCTGCTACAGCCGAAATACGGGTACTTCCGAAATCTATTGCTATAAGTTTGTTTGAAATCATATTTTACTGGCAATAATACTGTCCTTTTTTTCTTCGGTTACTACAACAGGCTGAGGGGCTATTGGAATTTCCTTATTACAAACAATCTGATCTTTATATTGAAGATCAATCACTTTATAACGGTTCCAACCAATCACGTTGAAACCCTTAACATATAACTTTTGTAGTTTATTCAATTTCGACTGGAAATTATCCAGCGTCCCCAACAAGATAACTGCATCTCCTACTCGGGTAACTAATTCGATTTTTTTATCATCCTTTACATTAATCTGTTCTATTTGATCGTTCCAAAAGGGATTTTCTTCGAGAAAAGTGATAAAATCAAATACCTTACCGGTAACCATTGAAACTGTAACCCTTCCGGAAACAACCGGTACATAGGCTGCATAGTTCGGTGAAACCGGCATCGGTTTCCTGTCTACATCAATGTAATAACTTCCAAGTCCAACTACCCGAAATTTTGGAATTCTCTGCTGAATGCGGATGTTCACCACTCCGGATGGAGTCTTATAACACTCGGCAACCTTAATCATTTGATTTCGCCGCAAAGCCCGTTCGATATCTTCCGTATGAATATATTTGATCGTCTTTCCGACCGGATTCAATTCATTTTCTTCTAAAATTTGTGCGATATTCTTTTCGGAAATTAGTTGAACTTTGGTACTATCAACCAACACAATTTCCAATCGGCGACACACATTTTCTTTATCACGATCCGAAAAATACCATAAGGAAAATATCAGATATCCTAACACGGTTGTGCTAAAGAAAGTAATTAATATATATTTCCAGGTAGATTTCATTCGCAGATTTTGGCATTCTCAATTCTCACAATGACAGCTTACAAACCTGTTAAACGGTCTATTTTGTGAGTTGTTCTTTAATCAAAGGCACCATTTTATCAATATCGCCGGCACCAAAGGTAACCAAAATATCGAGGTCTTTTTCTTTCAGCAAAGGTAATAGATTTTCCTTGGAGCACAATGTCTTGTTTTCCAGTTTAACATCACGTAAAATGAGCTCAGAATCCACTCCTTCAATAGGTAATTCGCGTGCGGGATAGATATCCAGCAAAATCAATTCATCCAGTTGCGACAAAGCCGAAGCAAAGTCCGCCGCAAAATCACGTGTACGGGTATAAAGGTGCGGCTGAAACACTCCGGTTATCTTCCGGTCCGGATACAAATTGCGAATGGAAGAAATGCTGGCTTTCAGTTCACTTGGGTGATGCGCATAATCATCCATAAAAACCACTTTATCTGATTTGTAAACCACATTAAACCGGCGATAAATGCCTGAAAAAGAATGAAATACCCGTGCGAATCTCTTCCGCGGTAACTCCATTCAACCAAGCCAAAGCCATGGCAGCAACACTGTTTTCCACATTTATTTTCACCGGAACTCCTAACCGTACATCGTTTATCCTGTCATTAGGAGTTACAAAGTCAAAGCGAATCTCTCCCTTTTGGGTTCTTATGTTTTCGGCACTGAAATCGCCACCCTCCTCCATTGAATAAGTGTATAACTTCACTCCTTTTTGCAATTGCGGAACGATATCAATCCCTTTGCGCATCACGAGCGCTCCACCCGGACGAATAAGCGAAGTAAAATGCTCAAAACTTTCACGAAAAGCATCAGCCGTTTCGTAAATATCCAAGTGATCGGGGTCGGCCGAGGTTATCACAGCCATATAAGGCGAAAGCTGATGAAACGAGCGGTCGTACTCATCTGCCTCAATCACAACCAGATTACTCTCGGCTGAGAGCAGCAAATTGGTTTTATAGTTATTGGCAATCCCACCCAAAAAAGCGTTACACGAAACCTGCGATTGGTACAGCAAGTGTGCTGTAATAGTCGAAGTGGTTGTTTTCCCATGGGTTCCGGCAATGCAAATTCCTTTGCTCTGACGGGTAATATTCCCAAGGACCTGCGCCCTTTTTAATATCGTAAAATTATTTTCCTGAAAGAATTTCAGTTGGGGATGATCTTTAGGAATTGCCGGAGTCAGAACTACCAGCGTATTTTCAGATTTAGTATATCTTGCGGGGATCTGATCAACAGCCTCATTAAAACAAATGGCAATTCCTTCCGATTGCAAATCTCCGGTAAGTTTAGTTTCAGTTTTATCGTAACCAGCAACCTGAAAACCCTTTGTATGGAAATAACGTGCCAGCGCACTCATGCCAATTCCGCCGATTCCTAAAAAATAATATTGTGTAAACTTATTCATTTCTATACAATTAATCCTTAATCAGTTTCAAAATTTCGTCGGCAATTCTGTCTGCCGAGTCTTTTTGTGCCAATTTCAGGATATTCTCACTTAATTTGTTCAATTCAACCTCATTATCAATCAATTCAAGCGTTTTCGCAACTAATTGTTCTTTTGCGTCAACATCACGAATCATTACAGCCGCATCCTTGCGTACCAAAGCCATTGCATTCTGTGTTTGATGATCTTCCGCCACATTGGGTGAAGGCACCAGAATAACCGGTTTGGCCAACAAGCATAACTCAGAAATAGAACTTGCTCCGGCTCGCGACACTACCAAATCGGCAATAGAATAGGCATAATCCATGCGCGAGACAAAATCCTGAACAATTAACTTTGGAGAGGCAAATGGTTCAGCCGCTTTTCGGGCATCTTCTATATAAAATTTTCCGGTTTGCCAGATTATTTGCACATCCTTTTCGGACAATTTTGCTAGTCCGGCGATGATGCTCTGGTTCACAGTGCGTGCTCCCAGGCTTCCGCCCACCACAAGTATCGTTTTCTTATGCGGATCTAAATTAAAAAACTGATAAGCCTCTATGGCTTTTGGTTTTACCAAGAATAAATCCTGGCGAACCGGATTGCCGGTAAGTATAATTTTATCTTTCGAAAAAAAACGGTCCAGCCCTTCGTAAGCCACACAAATGCGTTTGGCTTTTTTAGCCAATAATTTATTGGTGACTCCTGCATATGAATTTTGCTCCTGAAGCACTGTAGGAATTCCAAAAGCAGAAGCCGCACGAAGCGTTGGGGCGCTGGCGTAGCCACCTACCCCAATTGCTGCATCGGGCTTAAACCGACGAATAATGCCACGTGCCTTTATAATACTGCGAAATAAATTCATCAGCACTTTCACATTGCGAAGCATATTTTTCCGGTCGAAACCGCTCACAGGCAGACCTTCGATGGGGTAACCTGCAGCAGGTACCCGTTCCATTTCCATTCGTCCAAGCGCTCCAACAAAAAGAATTTCTGCATCGGGCAGGCGTTTTTTCAAAGCATTGGCTATGCTTATAGCAGGAAAAATATGGCCTCCGGTGCCACCACCGCTGATAATAAATTTATGACTCATAGTTTTTTATTAAACGCAATTTACAAAACAAAATCCAATTATAAAATTAGGAATTAATCTATTGCTAATGAATTACATCGGAATTATCACAAATTTTCCAACTCCACAACCGGAAGCGTATCTACTGGTAATTCAGGTTCTTCTTCATAAGGCTGCTCGTTCTTAATCTGGCGGGTGATCCCTAAAATAATCCCGAAATAAACACAGGTAATCAATATTGCGGTTCCACCCCGGCTTATTAACGGCAAGGGCTGTCCGGTTACCGGAATCAGGCTTGAAGCCACCGACATATTGATAAACGTCTGTATAACAATCATAAGCGACAGTCCGATAACTAACAAAGCAGGAAAGACCGAAGCGCATTTCGTGGCAATTTTTCCCGCCCTGAAAAGCAGGATTAAATACAGGATTATAACTACAATACCACCAATCAAACCCATTTCTTCCAAAATAATCGCATAAATAAAGTCGGAATAGGCCTGGGGAAGGAAATCGCGTTCAACGCTGTTGCCCGGCATTACCCCAAAGACACCTCCCCGGGCAATAGCAATCCGCCCGTGTTGAACCTGACGGTTTTCGTCGGTAATGGCATATTTTGCTTTTTCATTCTTTTTTCTCGGTTTTGTAGCGTTCAATACGTCCGACCCAGGTATAAGCGCGGTCAAACATTTTTGGCATAGACTCTTTGGGAACGGTTTTTACAAAACCAAAACCCAGTACCAATACCAACACAAGGCTACCGGCCAACAAACCCAACCGTTTGAGTGAAACACGCCCGATAAACATCATAATATAAACCACTACGAACAAAATAAACGCTGTAGAAAAGTTTTCGAGCAGAATCAACGGACAAATAACCCCAAGCATGATGAGGGTATTCATGAAATAGACCCGTTCACCAGCAGCATTCTTTTATACGCGAGATCAAATCGGCTGCTACAATAATGACGGACAGTTTAGCAAGCTCGGAAGGCTGGAACTGGACGCCCCCAATAGCAATCCAGCGGGCTGCATCGTTGGCGCTTTGTCCCTTCAAAAGCACATAAATAAGTAAAAGCACGGAAAGAAACAGTCCCAAATACGAGGATATCCGGATATATCGGTACGGAATCAGGTGTACGCCAAAAGCAATCAGCGCTCCCAACGACAAAAAACCGACGTGCCGCAACATGGGCACCGCATGATTTGAGGCTTTATAGGCCAGCGTACTTGAGGCACTGTACATTTCGATTGAAGAGAGAATGCACAACCCAATAAATACAATCCACAAAGTGGCATCGCCTTTCAAATATTTTTTCAGTAAATTATCCATACCTTCCACTATTAACAGATATTAAGTTATTCAAACAACACTTTTCAACACACTCCGTTACAATTCTTGTAATTCAATACTTTATCTTACTACAAATTTCTCACACAACTTTTAAACTGTCTTCCTCGATCTTCATAATTTTTAAACAAATCAAAACTGGCACAGCATGGTGAAAGTAATACCGTATCCCCATCTGTTGCCATTTTGTACGACTCATTTACTGCATCTTCCATTGATTTTACATTTACAATATTCTCAATTTTTCCATCAAAGAACTTATGCAATGGCGTATTATCCATCCCCATAAAAATCAAGCCTTTGGCTTTTGACAACACCAATTCTTCAATTTCCGAATAATCATTCCCTTTATCTGTGCCTCCCAAAATCAAAACTACAGGCGTTTTCATGCTTTGCAGTGCATACCAGCATGAGTTCACGTTTGTGGCTTTGGAGTCGTTGATAAATCGCACATTTTTCACGGTTGCAACATATTCCAGGCGATGCTCAACACCCTGAAAATCCTGCAACGACTGCCTGATGCTTTCTTTACGGACATCAACAATAGAAGCTGCAAGGCCTGCCGCCATTGAGTTATAGGTATTATGCATGCCCTGCAAGGCCAATTCTGTCGTAGGCATAGTGAACAATGATTTCAGGGTTTGTATAATCAATTCATCATTTTCGATAAACGCTTTTGTTTTTTCGGTACGCTCAATGGCAAACGGATACATGGCCGATTGAATATTGCGTTTGGCCAATTCGGCTTGAATTACCGGATCATTTTCCCAGAAAATAAAAGCATCTTCTGCTGTTTGGTTTTGGGTGATGCGGAATTTAGAATCGACGTAATTCTGGAAATTATATTCGTAACGATCAAGATGATCGGGTGTTATGTTTAGAAGAATTGCAATATCAGCCTTAAACTCGTTCATCCCATCCAGCTGAAAGCTACTCAGTTCCAATACATAATAATCGAATGAATCGGTGGCGACCTGCAAAGCCAAGCTATGCCCCACGTTGCCCGCCAAACCGACATTGAGTCCGGCATTATGAAGAATATGGTAAACCAGCATAGTCGTGGTGGTTTTTCCATTGCTGCCGGTTATGCAAATCATTTTTGCGTTGGTATAACGTCCGGCAAATTCTATTTCTGAAATAACCGGAGTACCCAAGGCATTCAACTTCTTGATTAAAGGAGCTTTATCCGGTATTCCGGGGCTTTTGATTACCTCATTTGCATTCAGAATCAATTCTTCGCTATGTTGCTTTTCTTCCCAGACAACTCCAGAATTATCGAGCAAAGCTTTATATTCCGGTTTTATTTCCGACAAATCAGAAAGAAAAACATCAAAACCTTGTTTTTTGGCTAAAACAGCAGCACCTGCACCGCTCTCGCCACCGCCTAAAACGACTATTCTCTTCATTTTTATCTGATTTTCAAAGTAATAATAGTAACTGCAGCCAAAATAATACCTACAATCCAAAAACGAATCACAATTTTAGACTCAGGCATTGGCTGGATAGGCCGTTGGAATAACGCTACAATGCCCGAGTTACCTGGTTTTTGATAATGGTGATGGAGTGGAGCCATCTTGAACATACGCCGTCCTTCACCATGTTTTCGTTTTGTGTATTTGAAATAGCTGACCTGCAGCACAACCGACAGGTTTTCCACAATAAACACCCCGCACAAAATTGGGATCAGCAATTCTTTATGAATGGCAATGGCAAAAACCGAAATAATTCCGCCCAAGGTCAAACTGCCTGTATCACCCATAAAAACCTGTGCTGGGAAAGCATTGTACCACAGAAAACCGATAGTCGCCCCAATAAAAGCTCCGGCAAAAACCAGCAGTTCACCAGTTCCCGGCAGATACATAATATTCAGGTATCCGGCATAATTTATATTTCCGGAAACGTATGCCAGAATACCCAGCGTGACCCCCATTATAGCCGAAGAACCGGTTGCCAAACCATCCAAACCATCTGTCAGGTTGGCTCCGTTTGAAATTGCTGTTACAATAAAAATTACAACAAATACAAACAAAATCCAGCCGTATTTCTGAGCTTTCTCACCTGCCCACTTAAAGGCATCCGCATAATCAAGATTGTTATTTTTAAAAAATGGAATAGTCGTTTTTGTCGATTTAACGTCTTGCTTTGCATAAAAAACGTTTTCTACGCGCTGCGTTGCCACTCCCTTTACTTCTATATTTTCGCGAATCACTGCGCTCGGGCTCAAATACATAGTTAACCCAACAATTAGCCCTAAACCTACCTGACCAACAATTTTGAACTTACCGCTCAGTCCTTCTTTATTCTTCCGAAAAACCTTGATATAATCGTCAAGAAAACCAATTAAACCTAACCAAACAGTAGTTATGAGCATTAAGATCACATAGATATTAGTCAGGTTTGCCAAAAAGAGCGTAGGCACCAAAATAGCCAGGATGATGATAAGTCCCCCCATGGTTGGAGTTCCTTTTTTGCTCATTTGTCCTTCCAGGCCTAAGTCGCGGATAGTCTCCCCTATCTGTTTTTTCTGCAGGTAATCTATTATGCGACGCCCTAATAAGGTCGACAGCAAAAGAGCTAAAATAAACGCTAATCCGGCACGAAACGAAATGTAATTAAACAATCGAACACCCGGAAAGGTGAATATCTCTTCTAAATACTGGAATAAATGGTATAGCATAATCGTATATTTTTAGTTTTTCAATCCTATTGTTTTTTGTTACAAAATCAGTTAAAAGCACTCTCTGACGATTTCTTTATCATCAAAATGGTGTTTAACTCCCTGTATTATCTGATAATCCTCGTGCCCTTTTCCGGCAACCAAAACCACATCGCCTGGTTGAGCCAATGCACAAGCTGTACGGATAGCTTCTTTGCGGTCAACAATAGTCAGGCTTTTGGACTTTTCAACTACGTCAAGTCCAGCCAGCATATCATTCAAAATATCCTGAGGTTCCTCAAAACGAGGATTATCGGATGTCAAAATAGCTTTCCAGCTGCCATTCACGGCTTCGCGAGCCATCATTGGCCGTTTGCCTTTATCGCGATTTCCACCGCAACCTACTACTGTTATCAACCGACCATTCCCCTGAAGAATTTGATTTATTGTTCCAATAACATTATTCAACGCATTGGGGGTATGCGCATAATCCACAATGGCCGTATAGCCCGAAGGCGAATGCAGCGTTTCGAAACGACCGGAAACAGAGCCCAACGAGCTGATAATGCGCAAGACTTCCATTTCATCCTGGCCAAGCAAAACAGCAGTTCCAAAAACTGCAGACAAATTACTGGCATTAAATTTCCCGATAAAAGGCACATTCACCTCTTTATCATTCATATCAAGCAACATTCCCTCAAAACTATGCTCAAGAATCCGTGTTTTGAAATCGGCCATGGAGCGAAGGGAATAGGTATATTTTTTAGCCTTTGAATTTTGAAGCATAACCAGTCCGTTTTTATCATCAGCATTGGTAAGTGCAAATGCATCGGCTGGCAACTCATCAAAAAATTGCTTTTTTGCTTTCAGATAATTCTCAAAACTCAAATGATAATCAATATGATCACGCGTAATATTAGTAAAAATTCCGCCGTCGAATTCCAGCCCGGCTATGCGGCGTTGGTCTACCGAATGCGAACTCACCTCCATAAATGCATATTCACAGCCTGCATCTACCATTTTTCGCAACAACTCGTTTAACGCGAGTGCATCCGGAGTTGTGTGGGTTGCCTCTATAGCCTCATCAACCACATAATTGCGGACGGTTGAAAGCAGTCCCGATTTGTATCCCAATTGGCGGAAAAGCTGATACAGCAAGGTAGCTATAGTAGTTTTTCCATTGGTTCCGGTTACTCCTACAAGAGTCAGTTTTGAAGATGGAAAGCCATACAGAGCCGATGCCATTTTTCCGAGCGCGTCCGCACTGTTTTCAACTTTCACGTAAGTTATGAGCGGATTTATCTCTAAAGGAATTTCTTCACAAACAATTGCCTTTGCCCCTTTGTCCATGGCCATTCCGATAAACTGATGGCCATCAGAAGCAGTTCCACGCGTAGCCACAAACACGCTGCCTGCCTCTACTTTGCGGGAATCAAATTGAATGTTCTCAATCTCGATTTCTGTATCTCCTATGGTTTTTTGCAAAATCACATTTTGCAACAAGTCAGTTAATATCATACGTTTCAATTCTTTAGTTCATAAGTCATATTATTGAAGACTCAGTTTTATCGGCGTGTTTCTGCGTACGGCCAAACCGGGTTTCAAACTTTGTGAAATCACTTTCCCATATCCCGAAACCTGGACATTCAGTCCGAGCTTCTCAGCCAGATACACAGCATTTTTTGCTCCCATACCAATTAAATCCGGCACTACATTGCCCGGAACGGCAACCTGCTCCACACGAATCTTCGTTTGTCCGGTATTTACTTTTACCCAATTAGCAGCCGGAACCGCACCTGAAACGTTCAATTTGGCCAGCACATTGCTTAATGCCTTCGAATACCCAACCTTTGCATAAGGTACCATGGGTTCTTTGTACAATGTATCTTTGGCAAAATCAGTTGGCTTTGCGTCCGACTTCAGAGCCATAACTTGTTCTGCAATGCTCTTAAACACCGAACCGGCCATTTTTCCACCCGAAGGATAACCTTTATGTGGCTCGCGGATAACAACAATGGCAGTGTATTGGGGATTGTCCGCAGGAAAATAACCGCAAAACGAAACCTGATGAGATGTTCCGCCATTCTTATATCCCATAGCTCCTTTCGAGATCTGCGCCGTCCCGGTTTTTCCAGCAATGCGCACATATTTCGATTGCATATTTTGGGCGGTTCCATACTTTTTATCTTCAATCACACCCAACAAAACTTCACGCACATCCCTCAAAGTGGAAGGTTTGCAAATAGATTCTTTAATCGTTTCCGTTTCAAAAGTTTTGATTATCTGCCCGTTTTTACTAATCGATTTTACAAAAAACGGACGAATAAACTTACCATTATTGGCAATGGCATTGTAGTATGACAAAGTATAAATAGGCGGAATTTGTGTCTCATAACCGATTGACATCCAGGGAAGAGTTGTTGCAGACCAGTAGTGGGCCTTATCCCGCGGATGGCGGATTTGCGGAGCTGCTGTTCCGGGAATTTCGAGATTGAGCTTTTCATTGAGCTTCATTGAATATAGCTTGTCGACGTATTCAGAAGGATTCTGACCATAAGCATTGACAACAAACCTGGAAACACCGACATTGGAAGAAGCATGGATAGCTTCAGCCAACGAAATGCGTCCGTAACCGCCCTTATTGGCGTTATGGTCTCTCATCACCCGTCCACCAAAGCTATACAAACCATTACCGGTTTCAACCATATCGGTAATCTTCGCTTTCCCATCATCCAGCAATGCAATCAGGGACATGACTTTAAAAGTAGAACCCGGCTCTACCTGGTCGGAAACAGCGCCATTCCGGTTTTCGGTATATGATTTATCCGCATTTTGCTGCATGTTTACGATCGCTTTTACTTCTCCGCTATGGGTTTCCATCAAAATAACATAGCCCGAGCCGGCATCAAACGATTTCATACTATCTACCAATGCTTTTTCGCAGATATCCTGCATATCAATATCAATGGTTGTGTTCACATCCATGCCATCAATCGGCTCTATCTGAACAGTTTCCATATAGGTATTAGCTACTTTCTGACGGGTCGAAACACCGGGAGTTCCTAATAACTGGGAATTGAAAAACAATTCAAGTCCACTTTTACCGCCCATAGATTCATTGGCATAAATGTCTCCAATGGTTCTGGCAGCCAACGACCCGAAAGGTCGCACGCGTTTGAAAAGCTCTTTGGTTACAAGTCCGCTTTTGTTGCGCCCGAGGCGGAAAAGAGGCAAGGTTTTAAGCTGTTTTAGTTCAGCATACGAAATCCGGCGGGACGCCAATGGAAAGTCGCTATCTCCTACGCGATAGGCTTTTTTTAGCAAAATACGGTATTCGTTGGGTGTTTTTTCTTTAAATAATCCCGACAGATAAATAGCTACGGAGTCAACGTTTTCATTAAATAATTTACCTTCTTTTTCGTGCAAAGCAGGTACGCGCAAATCCATATAAACATAATACGTTGGAATGGAACTGGCCATCAACCGACCATCGCAGGCGTAGATATTTCCCCGGTTGGGTTTTACAACGATGTCGGTTTTTTTGTTCTGTGCAGCTACGGCTAGCCACTTATCTCTTTCAACAGTCTGTATAACAACAATTTTATACACAACAGCAATAAATGAAAGGCAAATGATGGTGTACACAATGCCAAACCGGAGAACGATATTTTTTCGTTTGTCTGCCATTATTTTTCAGCTATGCTATCTTCAATTACTATAGGAGGAGTTGATGTTCTTATCAGGGAAACTCCTCTTTCATTTATCATTTTCAACACATTGGACTGGCGGCTTAATTGCATAAGCTCGGCAGATATAGTCAGCGACTCATATTTAACGTCTTGAATCTTCTTTTTGAGTTCTATTTCTTTAGCCAATTGAGTTTCGCAATAATAGCGGTTATCCACATACAAAAAGGCCAACACCGCTATCAGCAAAAGCAAACCGTACTGCTTTTGAAAGAAACGTTTGGTCAGGATATTACCATTCAAAATATCGCGAACGGAACTCGATTTCAGATCCGATAAATCTTCGCTTCCAATTATGGCTTCTGCTATTTTTTTGATCCAGGACATTCCTAAAACTTACAATTTATTGATTTACAATTGAACCAACGAATCAATTAACTCCGCTTTAATTCTGCAATGCGCAATTTCGCGCTACGTGCTCGCGGGTTGCGTTCTACTTCATCCTCATCGGCCACTATTACCTTGTTGTTTACCGCTTTCAATGGAGCAAGAACATTTCCATAGAAATCTTTTTCCTGCTTACCTTCAAAATTTCCGCTGCGAATAAAATTTTTCATCAACCGGTCTTCCAACGAATGATAGGTAAGCACCACCAACCGTCCTTCAGGTTTTAAAACTTCCAGGCTTTGATTCAGCAACGACTTCAACACATCCATTTCTTTATTCACTTCAATGCGCAGGGCCTGAAACACGCGCGCCATATCCTTTTTCTCTTTTTCTCTTCCAAAAAAAGGTTTCAAAACTTCTATAAATGGGAAAATACGGTCGAATGGCTGTTTGGCGCGGGCATTTACTACGGTGCGGGCAATTTTGCGGGAATTGTGCAACTCACCATACAAGTAAAAAACATCGGCAAGTTGCTCCTCTGAATAAGTATTTAGCAAAACGGCAGCCGTCAGAGGCGACTTTGTATTCATGCGCATATCCAGCGCACCATCAAAACGGAAAGAAAAACCGCGTTCTGCTTCATCAAAATGATGCGACGAAACGCCTAAATCAGCTAAGATACCATCCACCTTTTCGATATTATGGTAACGCAAAAAATTCTTCAGGTAGCGAAAATTACTTCTTACAAATATAAAACGTGGATCATCCAGCGCATTTTTCGCGGCATCTTCATCCTGGTCAAAACCAAGCAATTTGCCATTTTTACCTAATCGGGCTAAAATCTCACGCGAATGACCTCCACCACCAAAAGTCACATCCACATAAACTCCATCCGGCTTAATATCAAGGCCATCGATAGTTTCTTTCAACAACGCAGGGATGTGATAAACAGGTTCGTTCATTCCAATATCTTTTAATTTCAATACAAATAAAAACTGCTTATAGCAAGTCGTTTGCAGATTTCATCATCCGGTCTTTAAGCAAAGTGGCAAAATCAGCCTGCGACATTTTTGCCTGCTCATACCCCACTTTGCTCCATACGGCAAACCGGTCTATCATGCCCACAAACAGCACTTCCGCATTCTCAACTCCAATTGCCTGCAGGTTCTTTTTCGAAATCAATATACGCCCCTGAGAATCAATATCCAGCCATTCGGCATCAGCCACAAACTGCATCAACAAAAGCTGATCCGTAGGATTCCACTCATCCAATTTGGACTTGAAACTTTCCAGCTTCTCATTCCACACATGTTCAGGATAAATAACTAAACATTCATTCTCGGCATCTTTCCGCATCACAACCCGCTCTTTATCACCATCCGGCAACAATTTACGATAAGCCGAAGGAATGAAAATTCTTCCTTTCACATCAGCTTTAGCTTCGTATTTACCAATGAATGTCGACATCTCCGTTTGGGTTCATTTTTTCAAGTGTAAAAGTACTGAAATAATTTCAATCCCCCACTATCCCCCACACAAAAAATTTATCAACAGATTCACAGGCTGCTAATGAACGATACAAACAGGTTATCAACACATTTTCAACAATATGAACACGTACGCAAAAACAAATAAACACTTGATTTACTTTAAATTATACAGAACAACCCAAAAAAGTTATCAACAACCACGAAAAGTGGGGGAAACATTCATTTTCATCAGCAGCATACAGTTTACCAGCTTCACATTTTGGGCCAGCACGATTGATTGGTTTTTGAGTTATAAGCATTTTTCGTAAATTTGTAGCCAGACAAATAAAAAACAAAAGCGAATATGAACCCAACAAAAGCAATAAAATTGGATGTTGCTGATATTCTCAGGAAAAAAGCGCCTAAAGCCAAAGTTCCACAATTCATTGTCAATTATTTGCGCCGGATTGCCCACGAGAAAGAACTTAACAAACTATTCGAAGATAATACAAATAAGAAAAATCTGGATTTCATAGAAGGCGTACTTCAAAACCTTGAAGTAACCACAAGCATTGAAATCAAAGGAGAACTACCGCCCATCAATGGAAAATACATTTTCGCGGGAAATCATCCGCTCGGAGGGCTGGATGGCATGACTATCGGTCTGGTGCTGGGAAGAAAATACGGTGGAAAAGCGAAACTTTTCACCAACGACCTGCTCATGTATATCAAACCTCTGGAAGAAATGTTCATTCCTGTAAATAAAGTGGGCCTTCAAGGCAAAACACATGCTGAAACGCTTCAAAATTTCTTTGATTCCGACAATCACCTCATCACCTTTCCCGCCGGAATGTGTTCCCGAAAAATCAAGGGAGAAATTATTGATTTAGAGTGGAAAAAGAACTTTATTAGCAAAGCTATACAATATCAACGCGATGTAGTTCCCATTTATTTCGAGGGACGAAATTCCAACTTTTTCTACAATCTGGCTAAAATCAGAAAATTCCTGGGAATAAAACTCAACATTGAAATGCTCTACCTGGCGGATGAAATGTTCAAACAAAGGGGAAATCATTTCAGCATTCGAATTGGCGAACGCATCCCCTGGCAAACTTTCGACAAGACTAAAAGCCAGGCACAGTGGGCCCAATGGGTAAAAGATATCGTATATAAAATGAGATAGTTGACTTATCAACCTTAACACAAACAATCGAACACCTCAATATATGAGCACAGAAAAAGTAATCAACATAGATGTTGAAAAGGTACTTAAACATAAGGCACCTAAAACCAGGGTTCCAAAGTTCATTGTCAACTATTTGCGACGAATTGTTCACGAAGAAGAATTCAACCGGTTTTTCAAAGAAAACCCGGATCTCAAAAACCTTGATTTTATCGAAGCCGCATTCAAATACCTTGAAGTCACAACCAATATTGAGGGCATAGAAAACCTGCCGCCCAAAGGGGGAAGATATATTTTTGCCAGCAACCACCCACTGGGTGGCTTGGATGGGATTGCAACCGGCTATTTGCTCGGCAAGGAATACGATGGGAAGGTACGCTTTTTCTCGAACGACCTAATGATGAACCTTCATCCGATGAAGGAACTATTCGTACCGGTAAATAAAACCGGATCCCAGAGCAAAGACCATGCTGAGTTGATGCAAAAGCTATATGAGTCAGACAATCACTTGGTTACATATCCGGCAGGCATGTGTTCTCGCAAAATAAACGGTAAAATTGTTGACCTGGAATGGAAAAAGAATTTTATCAGCAAAGCCGTTCAATATCAACGGGATGTGGTGCCAATTTATTTCGAAGGGCGAAATTCGAACTTTTTTTACAACCTGGCCAAAATCCGGAAATTCTTCCGCATCAAAGTAAATATTGAGATGATGTATCTCCCCGATGAGATGTTCAAGCAAAAAGGAAATAAATTCACCATTCGCATTGGAAAACCAATTCCATGGCAAACTTTCGACAAATCGAAAAGTCAGGCGCACTGGGCCGAATGGGTAAAAACGATAGTCTATTCCATGGAAACAAAAAAATAGAATTATGCAAAACAGCACCACACAGTCCGTCAGAAAGGCCGCGGCTGAAGACATTGACATTATCCATAAAATTTTGGACATGGAGCCGTTTAAATACGACGAAAACGTTCCTTACGACCGTTCGTGGATTGAGCAGCTGGTGCTGAATGAACGGTGCCTGACCCTGGTGTATGAAAATGAAGGGGAAATAAAAGGCTTTATCAGTGGAGAAAAAATGGTGAGCGGAGCTGTAATGATATGGTTCTGTGCCGTAAAACCAGAATTTCAAAACAAAATTATCGGCATAAAACTCTACTATGAATTTGAAAAGGCATGCCGCGAAACGGGCGTTACCGGCATTTTGGCATACGGTTATAAAACCTCTGCCGGCATGCTCGACCGGCTGAATTATTATTCAAACGAAATGACTTACCGGGAGTTTTATAAACCTTTGATTGACTGGGAATAATTACAAATCCAACAACCCTTCAGGCAGGTTTACATAAATAATTTTCTTTTCGTGGTCAATTTCTTCAATATACTCCTCGCCTGCTGGTATCAGCAACTCATCATTCTTAACCGGAATAACAAAAAGCACATTATCGGTAGTTTGATCCACCTCTGAAATCACACCTACCAACCCTTTTACAGAGTCAACCAGACTGAATCCGGCGAAATAATCGAGCTCAATCTCGGCATCTTCCACCTTTTCCAAATAAGTTTTAGGAAGATATATGGTCAATCCGGCAAAACTGCGCGCCTGCTCATCCGTAGTTACTCCATCCAGTTTCAGAAGCCCCGTTGTGCTACCCTTAAAACGATATTCAACCAGAAAAAAAGGCACCAGTATCCCTTCCATTTCAAAAATGAAATAAGGCACATCCTCCCTGTCAAAAATATCGGTGGTAAACGAAAACGACATTTCGCCATTCACGCCATGTGGCTTGGTAATCTGCCCGATAGGAAAAACTTCGTTTTTTGAGATCATATTATTGATGTGATGATGTGGTAATGAGATGATGTGATGATTGGGAGATATGATAATGTGATGATTGGGAGATGTGGTAATGTGATGATTGGGAGATGTGATGATGTGATGATGTATGATTAGATTAGAAAATGTAAAAATCATCACATTAATGAATCATCAAATTATCTAATCGTCAAATCATCACATCATTAGATCAGGTGATTATTCAACAACAGTCACCCAGCCATGTGTATCAGGCTCATCACCATATTGAATGCCTTGTAATTTGCGATACAACTTTTCGCAAACAGGACCGGGTTTACCGTCTTTTGCAAAAACATATGTAATATTTTCGTCGTAATCGTCAATACGCTCTATCGGGCTGATTACCGCAGCCGTACCGCAAGCTCCGGCTTCTTCAAAAGTAGACAGCTCTTCAACGGGCACATGACGCTGTTCCACTGTCATTCCAAGATCTTCAGCCAATACCATTAAACTTTTATTAGTTATCGATGGCAAAATGGAAGTCGACTTTGGAGTTACATATGTATTATTTTTAATTCCAAAGAAATTGGCAGCACCACATTCATCAATGTATTTCTTTTCTTTGGCATCTAAATAAAAGATATTCGAATAGCCCAGTTCATGAGCTCTTTGCCCAGGCACCAAGCTGGCAGCATAATTACCACCCACTTTGTATTTCCCCATGCCCAGCGGCGCAGAACGGTCAAATTCCCGCATAATAACAAAAGGAGTTGTCTGAAAACCTCCTTTAAAATAGGGCCCTACAGGAGTAACAAATACGATAAACAGATATTCGTCAGCGGGGCGTACACCAACCTGCGCACCCGTTCCAAATAAAAACGGACGAATGTACAAAGATGCTCCGGATTCATAAGGCGGAATGAAACGCTCGTTGAGTTTGACTGCTTTCAATACGGCTTCTTCGAACTTTTCAACGGGCAATTGCGCCATCAAAGTTCCTGCACAGGAATCCTGCATCCGCAATGCATTATCGCGCATACGGAAAATGCGGACTTTGCCATCTTGTCCACGGAACGCCTTCAAACCTTCAAAGACTTCCTGTCCGTAGTGGATGCAAGTAGCAGCCATGTGCAAATTCAAATACTCGCTGTCATGCGTTTCCAACTCCCCCCAGGCACCATTGCTAAACCTGCAGCGGATGTTAAAGTCGGTTTTCATATAACCAAACCCTAAATTAGCCCAATCTATCTGTTCCATATCGTCGTATGTTATTTTATCTATTTAATCAAAGTAAGTACTGATTCGTTTCCCATATTAAAAAGCAAATCAACAATGCTCAAATGTGGCTGAAAGCCAAACCGTTGTTCAAAAACCTGATAATAAGGTTTTAATTCAACCAAACGATTCTCTTTTTTGGGATGAATGTTTTCGCGCCAGTCGATTATTTTTTCATCCAGATTTGCTTTGTAATCTGTGGTGAGCCGTATATCCGGCTGTATATCTATCAATTCCAAGACTTTTGCCTGAATTTCCTGATTAAAATCCCACAAAAATATCCATTTTTTCTCATAAAATGGCAATAAATCATTCTTTATAATACTCAAAAAAAGGAGTGGAATTATAGGCAGACTCTATTGATCTCCAATGTTGTATTTGCCAATCGTTATGCTCGGAGATACGTATATCGCGCGTCAAACTTTTTTCTTTAGTGGCTTTTTCCACCGGAATACTCAAAGCCATCGTTCCATTTGCCGCCGCTATATGGCATCGGTTTCGGTACGTTTGCTTAACATAATAATCGCAATGCTCTATATAAACCGTTTGGGCATTTGCCAACGCGAAATAATATTCCACTGGTGCTAAATATGCGCTCGACAAACAAACCGCTTCCATCCTCTCCTCTTCCCTACTATAAACTATTTTTATTTTTCTGCATTTTTAAAGAATCTGTTCCAACGAATTTTTCCGTTGAACCAACCCTTATCCTTGTCCAGCGACAACCAAACCAATACCGGACGACCTACAATATGATCTTCAGGCACAAAACCCCAATAGCGTGAATCGGCAGAATTATGGCGGTTATCACCCATCATCCAGTAATAATCCATCTTGAATGTATAGGTTTTTGCCGGCATGTCATTAACAAAAAACTCATTACCCCTTACCTCCAGTTTATTGTGTTCATAAACCCGGATAATGCGCTCGTAAATCGGGAAATTATAATGGTTCAAAGCCAGGCGCATTCCTTTTTTAGGAATCCAGATCGGCCCATAATTATCACGTGTCCAAGGCTTTCCACCACCCAGCGGAAAAACATCATACGCTCCGGATGTTTCAATCTGAATTTTAACCACCCCATGCATTTTTAATAAAGCCGCATACGCCGCTTGAGTTAACGGGAAATGATAAATCGGATATTGCGCATTTAATCCAATCTGAGCAAATTCATTAATATATTGGCCGCCTGTATAAACCTGAATATCATCTTTACTGATTTCAAGGTCATCAAGCAAAGCCTCACTCAACATAGTTCCATCGGTCTGCACAAAATAATTAAACTGTACTCCGGGAATATTTTCCTGTTTTTGTTTGTTCACATAAATCTGGTTGTCTTTAATTTCAAACCAATCGCCCGGAACTGCCACACAACGTTTTACATAATTCTCCCGGCGATCAACAGGACGGTAAATAATTTCTCCATACTCTTGCGATTTAGAACGAACTATCTCACGACCAACAGCATAACATTGATCAGCTGAAGGAACTTGATTTGGGTTTTGCGAAATCAACAATTGGTAACCTTCCCTAAAGCAACTGGAATAATAATCGGGATTTTGAACATTTACAGTCACGGTATCGCCTGTAGGAAAATTAAACACCACGATATCATTCCGTTTCAACGAATCAAAACCTTTCAACCGTTTGTAATCCCATTGCGGTTTTTCAATAAATGACTTACTGTTCAGTATAGGAAAAGTATGCTGTACCAACGGGAACGAAAGTGGCGTATTAGGCACTCTCGGACCATAGCTGGCTTTGCTTACAAACAAAAAGTCGCCCACCAACAGGCTTTTCTCGAGCGAAGAAGTAGGAATCTGGTAATTCTGAAACAAATAAGTATTAATGAAATAAACAGCAACCAATGCAAACACGATTGCGTCCACCCAGCCCATAACAGTCAGCAAAGTCTTATTTTTGGATTTTTTCCACCAGGTCCATGGAACAAACCCCGTTACAAATGCATCAAAAACCACCGGTAAACCAATAAGCCACCAATAATTGCCAACCCAAGCTATAAAAAGTATATAAACTAAACTCCATACGCCGGCTTTAATCCATTGTTTAAGCGGCTTGTTGAAACGCGATGTTTGATTTTCTGTGCTCATCCAACTGTAAATTATATATTAAAACTTAAACATGTCATTCATATCCAAAAATCCTTTTTTGCCGGCTGTGAATTCAGCAGCAACCACAGCTCCAAGGGCAAATCCTTCACGGCTTTTGGCATCGTGAGTAATTTCAATCGTATCCACTTCCGACTCATACCGAATTGTGTGAATTCCGGGAACCTGACCTTCACGAATCGACTTAATTGCCATTTCTTCCGGTTTGTTTTCCACCTCTTTCACCCAGGTATTTTTTCTTTCCAGAGTTTCCAGAATTCCTTCTGCCAGCGTAATAGCCGTTCCACTGGGGGCATCCAGTTTCTGTGTATGATGCACTTCAGTCATTTCTACATTGTAATTCGGAAACTTATTCATGATCGAAGCGAGGTATTTATTAACTGCCATAAAAACATTGACTCCAATGCTAAAATTCGATGACCAGAACAATGTTTTTCCACCTTCTTCAATTTCTTTTTTCAATTGTGGCAATTCTTCAGTCCACCCGGTGGTACCCGACACCACGGCAACTCCTGAAGCAAAAGCGCGGCGATAATTGCTCAACGCTACCTGAGGCACGGTAAATTCAATGGCTACATCAGCACTCTTAAATGCTTCCGAATCAAAATCCTCTATATTATCCACATCAATTACCGACACAATTTCATGTCCGCGTTCCAACGCAATCCTTTCAATGGTTTTACCCATTTTACCATATCCTATTAAAGCTATTTTCATAAACTCCTATCCCCTAAAGGGGGACTATTTTTGTTTTATATTATTATCTATCTGTTATCAATTTACCTTTTGTCCCCCTTTAGGGAATAGAGCTAAATTAATATTGTCCGCTACCTAAAAGCACCAGCGTACAAGCCTCTTCTACGTGAATATCGTTCTGAATAAGAATTTCCTCAAACTCAGGATTTTCAGTTCCCGGATTAAAAATAACCCGCCTTGGGTTCAGCGAAACAATATATTCGTAGTATTCCGGCTGAAATTTATCTGAGATATAAAGCGTTACTGTGTCGATATCTTCAAAATCCTTTTTCTCAGTATCAATAGTCCTGTCGAAAATCACATGTGCACTCTTCCCAATCATTTCGATTTCGTAGCCATGCGCCAATAAACGTTGTGCAGCAAGATACGAATAACGCTCGGGGTTACTGCTTGCGCCTATAATTAAAGTTTTTCCCATCCCTGTATTATAAATTCTAAATTGTCTTATTTTAGTCAGCCCTCTCTGAAAAAGTCGAAACATTCGAAAATTTCGTCTTTTGTAGCGGTCTGATTTATACGGATATCGCCCACATCAGCAAGCAATGTAAAATTAATTTCTTTCGATTCATTCTTTTTATCATGTGTCATTAGCTCAAAAAGAGTCTCATACTGTTCACACGAGAACTCAAATGTTCCGTAATATTCTTTGATCAGATATTTCAACCGGAGCAATTCCTCTTTCGGAAAATTGAGCTTTACAAACGACAAATACAACTCACACAACAATCCCCACATAACGGCGTAACCATGCAATACAGGTCTTTCTATCTTGTACGACCAGCTTTCGAATGCGTGCCCGAATGTATGTCCCAGGTTCAGCGCTTTGCGGATATTAGCCTCGAAAGGATCCTGCTCTACCACACGTTCTTTGATGCGAATGCTTCGGTTGAGCAATTCTTTCAGCTTATCGAAATTAATTCCTTCCAGGTCAAATTTCAACACACTTTCCCATTCTTCTTTGGTATCAATCAGCGCATGTTTTACCATTTCGGCATATCCCGAACGAAGATTGGCTTCGTCAAGCGTCCTGAAAAAATCAATATTGATCAAAACAGTTTCGGCCGGAGCAAAAACACCAATTTCATTTTTCAAACCCATGAAATTAATGCCCGTTTTTCCTCCTGTTGCAGCATCTACCGCACCCAGCAAAGTGGTGGATACATTGATATAACGCATCCCGCGTTTAAAAGTCGAAGCTGTAAACCCGCCAATATCGGTAATCATACCACCACCTATATTAATCATCAGTGACTTGCGCGTAGCACCGTTTTCGCTCAGGTACTTCCAAATAGCTACAGCCGAATCTATGTTTTTATTTTCATCTCCGCTCGGGATGCAAATTACGTGACAACCTTTCAGTTTTTCCGACTGCATGGCTAAGGGCAAGCATAACCGCCGCGTGTTCTGGTCGGTCAGTACAAAAATGCTTTCACCACTTTGTTTGCCAATAGCCTCATCCAGTTCGGAAACAAAATCCTCACATATCTTTGTAATCGAATGACTCATCTTTTGAATTTTAGCTTACAAAGATACTTTTTTCTTTAAAATTAGTAGTTAAAAACCCCTGCAAACTGTATGATTTTTTTCTTCATTTCTGTTTTATATCTCATTTTATTAAAAAATGCAAAAACACTTTCATACATGAATACATGTTCATATATTTGCAACAAAATCTGAAAGATGACACAAAAATCGAATACAGAACTTATGGAACAAGCGGCTTATACGCTAAAAGCCATCTCGCAGGGAACTCGCCTGTGCGTCATTTCATTACTTGCCGGGCAGGAAGAAATGAATGTAAGCCAATTGGTGGACGAGCTAAAATGCGAACAATCCTTACTGTCGCATCACCTCACTGACATGCGGGCCAAGGGCATTCTGAATTGCAGAAGAGATGGAAAAAATTGTTATTATTCTCTCAAGAACAAACAAATCGTACAGATTATCGATTGTATACGTAGCTGCAATTGCGTATAAAAATTTTGAGCACACATATGAACGCATGTTTATATATACATTAAAAATAAAAATGAAAGTATTGATAAAAAAGCATCTATTGAAAATAATCGGAATAATCGTTGGAGCAACGGGTGGATTTGCCTATTACTATTTTGTGGGATGCGCCAACGGAACCTGCCCGATAACTTCAAACCCTTATATATCCATTGCTTACGGCTCGTTGCTGGGATACCTTCTTTTCGACATATTTAAAAAGAAAGAAAATGAAACTGCTTAAAAATTATTTCAACGCCTGGAACACAAGCCGTATTATCAGGGCTATCCTGGCAGCATCTTTATTTGCAGCTTATTACTTTGACAAGGAAACTCTTTTTCTTTTTGCCGGAATAATTTTAGGCCTACAAGCCATTTTCAATATCAGTTGCCCGGGTGGCAGTTGCACCACAGTATCCGACAAGAATGCAAAGCCACTTATTCATGTTGAAAAATACGAACCTAACAAAAAATAAAGTATGTACAGCACATTTTTAATTTCAAAATCGGAGTGCATGACCTGCACCAACAAGACTCTTAAAAGCCTGGGGACTCTCCGGGGGATTTTTGGAGCAGAAATAGACCAGATTGTTGGGAAAGTAGTTGTTTCGCACACCGATGAGGTTAGTCGCGAAGAAATCGCAAAAATGTTGGCAGAATTAGGCTACCCGGAATTATCCGAAAAAGAAGGAGAAAATCAGGAAATAGACTACAACGAACCATCCATTTGGGGCTGTGCACTTTAAGAGATTAGAATCAAGAACCAAGAACCAAGATACTGGATTCAGAAACTAAGACTCAATATTATTAAGTTCGTTCTACACGAGTCTTAGTTCCTAACTTTAAACGCAAAACAAAAATCGACCAATATGAAAAAACTATTTTTTGCAGGTATACTACTGGCACTCACATTCTCTGCCTGCGCCGAAACAAACAAAGAAAAGAAATCAGAAGAAAACAAAACAGAAGTGACAAATCAATCTAAAGAAGGAAAGAAAATGGGAACTATTCATTTAACCAAAGCTGAGTTTTTAGCAAAAGTAGCCAACTACGAAACCAATCCTACCGAATGGAAATATCTGGGCGACAAACCCTGTATCATTGACTTTTATGCTTCATGGTGCGGACCGTGCAAAACCATTGCCCCTATCCTGGAGGATTTGGCTAAAGAATATGAAGGACAAATTTATATTTACAAAATAAACACCGATGAAGAACAGGAACTGGCAGCAGCTTTTGGCATTCGCAGTATCCCTACCCTGCTTTTCTGCCCCATGAACGCAGCACCTCAAATGGCACAGGGAGCTATGCCGAAAGAGTCGTTCAAACAGGCAATAAATGAGGTACTTCTGAAAAAATAACCGATAATTATTACTTTTTCCGGCGAACATTGTTATAATAACAAACTTACACTTAAAATTAATGGTATATGAAAAATCTGTTTATTGAATACGAAAGCAAATATAATCTGGATGAAACGATAGAAATCCTTGAGGAGGCCATCACAAACGGAGGTTGGAAAATTTCAATCGTTCACGATTTGCAGGAAACGCTCCGCAAAAGCTCAATCAGCGTTCTGCCACTGAAAGTAATGGAACTTTGCAATCCGAAATACTCTTCGCAGATATTGGGCCCAGACGATCTGAGGATTTACTCCAGCCTATTGCCCTGCCGCATCTCCAATTTACGAAAAAACCGACGGGAAAACGTATATTTCAACCATGGATGCCAAACAAATGGCAGAACAAATAGGAGGCACGGTTCAAAAAGTAATGACAGAAGCTTATAAGGATATTTCGGGCGATATTTCTATCGTAATCTGAATCTTATCATAAATTTAGTTTTGGGTTAAATATTTTAAATAATATCTGGTCAATTAAACTCTTTGCACGCAAGTAAGTCAAAGCAAACAGATTACCAAATTATTATCAATAACTTTCAAAACTACAGCATTATGAAAAAGTATGGAATGTTAGTATTAGCCATTGCCTTTATGTTCAGCATGGCAGTATCCGCACAGGATCAGACCGAACCACGTCCGGAAAGAATAAAAAAAGAATTCAAACGTCCTGACAAACCAAAGCTATCTCCTCAAAAGAGGGCTGGTTACATGGCCGTAGATCTCGAACTTACGGATGCTCAACGAGCAAAACTTCAGGCACTTTTTGAAAAACAAGACAAAATGCGCGAAGAACACCAGGCTCAGGTTAAGCAAATGAAACAACAGGAAATGGCCAAAATGGAAGCAGCCCGCAAAGCCAACGATGCCGAAATGGAAAAAATTCTGGGTGCGGAAAAATACCAGCAATTCAAAGCCAAACAGGCCGAACGCGCACAAAAAATGAAAGACAGGTGGCAAAAAAGACAAGATCGTCCGGCATTTCACGACAAACATGCACCACATCCTGAACCCGAAATTTCAAAGTAAAATTTCTATTCAAAATCAAACAATCAGAAACTCCTGTCAATTATTTAACTGGCAGGAGTTTCTGTTTTGAAATAAGAGTTTCAACGCAAATTTCACTTCAAATTATGAACCAGACTGAGTTTAGCAAAAATTATTCCCAATAAATTAAACTTCCAACAATTAATTTAGTCAAAGAATCGTATTTTCTTAATCTATTATCAACAACAAATTATTTTACACATGAAAAAGCAAGGAATATTAGTAATGGCTTTTGCTTCAATTTTTAGCTTAGCCATATCTGCTCAGGATCAAACACCACCTCAGGGAGGCCAACGCGGACAAGGACAGGAAATGCGCCAGGGAGGCAACAGGCCACAAATGACTCCTCAAATGCGTGCCGAACGACTGGCCAAACAACTTGATTTGACAACAGATCAAACCGCGCAGGTTAAGGCTTTGTACGAAAAACAAGATGCCGACCGCCAGAAAAGACAAGGCGACGTTCAGAAAACACGTGAAGAAATGAGAGCACAATTCGAAAACGAACGCAAAGCCCAGGACACCGAATTGGAAAAAATCATTGGCCCTGAAAAAATGAAAAAATTACAAGATATTCGTGCTGAACGCATGAAACAAAGAGGCGAAAACGGTGCCAGACAATAAAAACGGTAACCGAATACACTTCTTTACGACTAAACGAGGCTGGCTCAAAACAAATGAGCCAGCCTCGTTTGCATCAAAAGTTAGATGTTTATGAATTCTGCTGATCCGTATTCGAGTTCCGATGATTCGTATATTAATCCGCTGGTTCGTGCGATAATTTTGCTGATCCGTATACTTTTTCCGCTTGCTACAAAACAAAAAAAGGCGACTCCAACCCGGAACCGACCTTTCCTTATAAACTACTGACTATAAACTGCTTTTATTTATTCCAAATCTCCCAAGCCGCTATGGCCTGCCCTATCAGCATAGCTTCTCCGTTCAGGCCCTGGGCGCCCTGCTCCCACCCTTTTTTCAGGAACAGGGTTTCGGCCGGGTTGTAAACCACATCGAAAAGCAGGTGTTTATCCGTCAGAAATTGATACGGGATATCCGGACATTCAACCGAATGTGGGAAAGTTCCCACTGGTGAAGCATTTACTATCACCGTAAATTCGGCTATCACTTTAGCATCAAGTTGCCCATAGGTGAGCATTCCCGGTTTGGGTGTGCGCGAAACAAAAACGGTCTGTATTCCCAACTTTTGAAGCGTGTAGTCAATGGCTTTAGATGCCCCGCCAGTCCCGAGTATCAGTGCCTTTGTGTGATGTGCCCGAAGGAAAGGTTTCAACGAATTTTCGAATCCGATAGCATCCGAGTTATACCCTTTCAGTTTCAGTTCGGCTCCTGTGCGGATAAATTTTATCACGTTCACGGCACCAATCTTTGCAGCCGTATCATCCAGTTCGTCCAGGTAGTCCATTACCTTTTCTTTGTACGGAATGGTAACGTTCAGCCCGCAAAGTTCCGGCATATCTTTTAGCGTAGCAAATTCTGAGATATCCTGCAACTCGTATAATTCAAACCGCGCGTCGATATTTTCGCGCTCAAATTTTTCTGTAAAAAACCGCTTTGAGAATGAGTGGATCAGCGGTAACCCGATTAAACCAAATTGTTTCATTAAATAGCTTTTAATTCATATAGTCATTTAAATACAAACGACTTTCAGCGTTACTCTTGAAAATCAGAAGCAACTTTTTTCTTTTTCCGAATCGATTTGCGAATCAACCAAATGGTGAGGATTACCCCAATGGCCAGGAAACCATAGGATAACTCGTGGCTGTAGGTCTCTATCAATTCGCGGTTTTCACCGGCCAGATACCCTAACCCGGCCAGGATAATATTCCACAGCCCGGCTCCAAGGAAAGTATAGAGCAGAAAACTCAGGTAATTCATTTTGGCCAATCCGGCTGGTATAGAAATCAAATGCCGCACCACGGGAATCAACCTTCCGATAAAAGTCGAAGTTTTTCCGTGATCGTTGAAGAATTTTTCCGATTTCTTTATTTTTTCACTACTAAGCATTAACAAACGTCCTACTTTGCTGTCGGCAAATTTATAAATAACCAGCCGCCCAAGCCACATAGACATGATGTAGTTGAACGATGCACCAATAAGCGCACCGATGGTACCGAAAAGTATTATAAGGAAAATATTCAGGTCGCTGCCCGGCTCCATAGCTACATATACGGCCGGCGGAATCACCATTTCCGAAGGTACCGGAAGAATGGAACTCTCAGCAGCCATCAAAGCAGTTATACTGAAATAGTTCATATTATCACTATACCAGGCTTCTATATGCTGGATAAATGAGAGGGTGTCGGCAGATGCTGCAGCAACAGGTTCGACAGCGGGCTCAGCGGCCTTAGCTGAAAAGCACAAAAGAATAAACAGAACAGGAATCAGGATTTTCTTTATCATAAACTTGTGTTATTAGTATCGAGTAAAGGAGAGTCGACAGCTTCGGGACAAAGCTCCAGAAACAAAGCTGCCGCAGTTTCATTCTCAAGAATGGCTTTGCGAAGGTACGAAATCGTATCCTGTATATCTCCCAGGTTGAATTTTGCCACAGCAATAAACAGGTATACAAACTCCAGAGTATTGTCGAGCGATTGTGCAGTCAGATAATAATGGATAGCCGTTTCAAATTCACCTTTCTCCAGATATATGTTGGCAATGGCCATATAGGTATCGGGCTGATTATGGTCGAGGATTATCGATTTAAGATAAGCCTCCAGAGCACTGGTCGTGTCATCGAGCCCGATATATGCTTCGGCCTGATATACCCAGGCATCCGACGCACTGGCATTCAGCTCCAGGGCTTGCTCAATATAGGTAAGGCTTTCGCTAAACCTTTCGAGGTCGAGCAGGCAAACTGCAATTCCGGTAAGCGCTTCATAACTTTTCGGATTATTTTCGAGCGAAAGTTTATAAAACGAAATGGCGTCATTGTATCTTTCCAGCTTTTCATAACATTCGGCAATAAAAATATTGGTTTCAATCTGGTTTGCCGTCATTTCAGCATATTCCTTATACGCTTCAATAGCCTCTTCAAACTGATCGAGTTGAAAATGGACATGCGCCATTTGCAAACATGTGAGCGAGTCTTTATCGTCAATGACCATGGCAAACTCATAAGCTTCCAGGGCCCGGTGAAAATCCTGCAATGCAAAATAAAGCTGCCCGAGGTTAAACCAGGCTTCGCTCGAGAAGGAATCCAGGTCAATTATACGATTGTAGGTTTCGATAGCCTTATCAAAATCATCGGTTTGCTCGTAACAAAAAGCCAGTTCGTAGAGCAGATCGGTATTTTTTTTGTCAAACTGGTCGCCTTTTTCAAGCAGTCCGAGTGCCGTTTCGTAATCACCGTGCCCCAGGTAAATAAAAGCCAGGTCCAGGCAAACATTTCCCAAATCGTCCGATTCAGATTGCATCAATCCGTTGCTCAAATCACGCGCTTCGCCTATCCGTTCAAGTTTGATAAGCACTTCTATTTTTAGCAGGATAACTTCGTAATCGGTAGTTTCGGAAAGTGAGTCCAGAATGCGGAAAGCTTTTTGCGCTTCGCCGGTAGCCAGATATATTTTTGCCCGCTTGGTTTTCAGGGCAATGCTGTTAGGATGAAGTTTGAACCCCAACTCTATGGCCTTTGTACAGTCCTTAGTCCGCCCCCGCCGCAAATAGTACTCAACGATATTTTCCAATTCCTCCACGTCGAAGTAGCCCGTGGCATTTCCGGAAAGGAATTGCTCGTAACGTTTAACAACATCGTTGGACTCATCATCCACCGGAAAAGATAATTTTCGGCTCATACCCTACATTTTTGTGCAAAAATAACGATTTAAATGCAATAAAATAAACCGTTTACATAAAAGTTATTAACAGGACGTTTAATAAAAACATCATTTAATATATAAATAACACTTTTCTTCCGTTTATTATTCAAAACGAAAGAAAAAAAACGAATCCCGCAAACCAATAATAGACATTTTATAAATTGGTGTGCTTTTAAGAATAGAACGCGGATAAACGCTGATTAAGCGGATCAAAAAAAGGATTTTATCTCACCAAAGGTGAGATGATAAAGATCTGGGTCTGAAATCAGCCCCGATAAATCGGGGCTAAAATCCGGTTATTAATCCGTTTTTGCTTTTATCAGCGTAAATCCGCTAAATCTGTTCATATCAGCGTTCTATTTCTTTTTATTTCAAAGCGTTAAATTCGAAATTTCAAATACATAAAACTTGTATAATACGTAATAAATGACTGCCCGAAACCCTGTTTATAACGGGTTACTAGGAAATTTAAACTTTGTAAACTAAAAAATAATAATGTATCTTTGCGTGTAGACACACCAACAGTTTTTTTGTATGCATTTTTCAGCATTATTCACCCATTGCCCGGTTTGTGGCTCCCATAATTTCATCCAAAACAACGAAAAATCAATGCGTTGCAAAAATTGCAGCTTTGTTTTGTATATCAATGCTTCAGCTGCAGTGGCTGCATTTATTGTAAACGAAGAGGGTCACCTGTTGGTTTGCCGGCGTGGAAAAGAACCGGAAAAAGGCACACTCGACCTGCCGGGTGGATTTGTTGACGATAACGAATCGGCTGAACAAGCCCTCCACCGTGAAATTCAAGAAGAGCTGCATGCAAAAATCACGGAAGCTTCTTACATGTTCTCGCTACCAAACCAGTACGAATACAGCGGACTAACTATACCGACCCTGGATATGTTTTTTTCGTGCACGCTGGAAGATATCAATCATCTGCAACCTTCAGACGATGTGGAAGATTGTTTTTTTGTGGCGCAGAGTGAACTGAATCCGGAACTTTTCGGTTTAAAATCTATCAAAAAAGCTGTGGCATTATTTTTGAAAACGGGAAACAACCATTAACTTGAAAGGCAATTTAAATACAAAAAAAATTATCCGATATCGAAGAAGATATTTGATATTATCTAAAATAAAGAATTATACGTTTGAATAATAACACATTAAACACAAAGACACAATTTATTTCTTTATCAAATTCAAGAGCACGAAGGAAAACTTATGAATAAGTTTTCTTCTGTGTCTTAAGCCTCTTTCAGAGTCACGAAACGCAAATGAACACGATAAAATAATCTTCATTTCAAATTATCAAAAAAAATCAGACAATACTTGAATTATACTTCTTCGTGCCTTTGTGTCTTCGTGTTGATAATTGTTTTATTTTAAGACACATAACAACCTAATATATAAATTCTATTGAATATCATTTAAGAAGAAAGTACAAAAAATAATAAAAGCAAGAGTAACCCTGTTTCTCGTCAGCCGACGGATTATAAGGTATTATTTAAATATCATATTTATGAGAAAAATAATCGTTTTAAGTTTGCTGATAAGCTTGTTTGCTGGCAATACAAACGCGCAACACACGCTTATCTACAGTAACCCCGATGTCCTTTTCAACCAGGGCAAAGAGCTTTTTTCCCAACGGAAATACGCAGCATCATTCCGTAACTTCGAGGATTTTCTGAAATCAACAAAACCTAGCTCGGTGGGACAACGCCAGGAAGCAGAGTACTACATGGCTGCCAATGCCTACGAACTCCGGCAGGAAGACGCTGCCGACAGGCTGGCCAAATACCTGATCCAGCATCCTTACACCCCTTTTCTGGACAAAGCCAATTCCATGCTGGGAATACTGCTTTTCGAAAAGAAAGATTACCCCAAAGCACTGGCTTATTTCAACGAGGTGAACGATAAGCATTTGGGCAGCCGCGAACGGGTCAACTTCCTTTTTTGTAAAGGATATAGTTGCCTGGAAACGAAAAATTATGCGCAAGCCCTGCCCATATTCAAAGAGCTGAAAGGCATGAACACACGGTATAATCTGTCGGCAACTTACTACTATGCCTACACCGAATATACTTTGGGTAATTACGACGTTGCGCTGCCCGAATTCCTGAAAATTGAAAACAATGAAGCTTACAAAAACATTGTGCCCTATTATGTAGTGCAGATTTATTATGCTCAAAAAGAATTTGATAAACTGAACGACCGGGCCGAAACCATCCTGAAAAACAATCCGGAGAATAAAAATAACGCTGAGATTTACCGTATTGCCGGAGAAATAGCATACCGGAAACGCGACTATGCCAAAGCTATCAGCTACCTGAAAAGTTATGAAAAGATATTCCCGCAGGTACTTCGGAACGATATGTATCTGCTTGGCTTATCCTATTTTCAGACAAAAGATTACGCGAATGCTGTCCAATACCTGTCGAAAGCCACAACGGTTAACGATGAAATGTCGGAAAACGCATACCTGCACCTCGGCAACTCGTATGTAAAACTGAAAGACCTTACCAATGCCCGCTTGGCCTACGAAGCTTCGCTACGTACAAATTTCAACAAAACTGTGCGTGAAGAAGCGCTTTACAACTATGCACTTACATCCGTTGAATCAACTGCGGCTTTCGGCGAGGCCATTTCGGGATTCGACCAGCTGCTGGCTGAATTTCCTAACTCTAAATATGCTGACGAAGCATACGACTACCTGGCTTCCGTGTACATGACAACCAAAAACTACGAACCGGCCTACCAGTCAATTTTGAAAATAAAACAACCCAATGCCAAACTGTTGGAGACGAAACAATACCTGCTCTACCAGCTTGGCACCGAGTCGTTTTTGCAAAACAAACCGGAGAAAGCCATCGAATACTTTTCGTTATCGCTTCAGAGTTCTCAAACCGGGAAATACTCTGCTGAGTGTTTATACTGGCGTTCGGAAAGCTATTACCGTACCAACCGCCCGGAACAAAGCATCAACGACCTGAATGCATTTTTCGGCAATTCTTATGCCCGTTCAAGTGTCAACTATGTGGCTGCCAATTATGCGCTGGCTTACGGCTATTTCTCCAAAAAGAATTATTCCGAAGCGCTGGGTTGGTTTCTGAAATACGTAAACTCGGAGTCCAACACAAGGGCTACAACTTATTCGGATGCGTTGAACCGAATAGGCGACTGCTTTTTCTATGCCCGTAATTTCGATAAAGCGGATAGTTATTATACCAAAGCAGCTTCAGCAAGCCCAAACACAGCAGATTACGCGCTGTTTCAGGCCGCTTATGTTACCGGATTACAAAAAAATTATTCTTCCAAAATCGCAAAACTCGAAAGCCTGATCAGCAAGTATCCTAAATCGGAATACACGGATGACGCTTTATATGAAATGGGACGAGCCTATCTGATGATGGATAACGACGGTAAAGCCATTTCCACTTTCAAACGGTTAGTCGACTCGCAACCCAGGAGCGACCTGGCACGGAAAGCTGCGCTGGAAATTGGGATGGTTCATTTCAATGGAAAAGAATATGATCAGGCTATTACAGCATTCAAAAGTGTGATTTTCAAATATCCGGGCACGGAAGAATCTTACACAGCCCTGGAAAGCCTTGAATCTGTTTATATAGAAACAAATGATGTGGCTTCGTACCTGGCCTATACCAAAACATTGGGACGTACCATCAGTACCAAAACAGCCAGCCGTGAAGACTCTATCTCGTATATTGCTGCCGAAAAACAATATATGACTGGGAAGTACACCCAGGCAATTAGCGGACTGAAAACATACCTGAACAAATTCTGCTCGGGCGGGCGCTATTGTACCACGGCCCAATACTATCTGGCCGACAGTTATTACCGCACTTCCGACAAAGCAAATGCATTTACTGCCTACCAGAACCTGCTTAAAATCACAGGCAACCAATACATGGAAGAAGCCGTATTGCGCTGCGCGGAAATTGCCTACGACCAGAAAGACTACAGCTCTGCTTTGCAGTATTTCAAACAATTGCAAACCGTGGCTCAAAGCAACGAAAATAAGAACGTGGCAAGACTGGGCGTGTTGCGTTGCAGCTATTTTCTGAACGACAACCAGACAACCATTAATATCGTAAACGAAATCATGGCCGATCCTCGCTCCGACGACGAACTGAAAGCTGAGGCCCGCTACAATCGCGCCAAGGCGTATATTGCTCTGAAGCAGACAACGCAGGCAATTGCCGATTTGAAGTTGCTGGCCAACGAAACACGGACTGTAAACGGTGCCGAATCGAAATACTTGCTGGCAAGCATGTACTTTGAGCAGGATAAACTGGCCGACACGGAAAAAGAAGTACTGGATTTTGCAAAGAAAAATACTCCCCATCAGTTTTGGCTGGCGCGTAGTTTTGTTTTGCTGGCAGATGTTTATATTAAACAAAATAATGATTTCCAGGCAAAGCAATACCTGTTGAGCCTCCAGAAAAACTACACCAAACCCGACGAAATTCAAACGCTGATCACCGACAGGTTGAATGCAATCAGCGAGCGGGAAAAAAGTTCAATCATTAATTAAAACCGGCAGGTCCAATAGTTCAAATATCAAAACTTCAGAAATCGTATGGAAACATTAAAATATATATTGCCGGTTCTTGTGTTTGCTGCCGGATCAGCCATGACAGTAGCGGCCGAAGACTCCATTGTGAACCGGAATATCACGGTAGAACGGGAATTCAAGCCTGTCATAAAAGACGCAGGAAAAATAAATTCGGCTCCACAAACACTTGAACCCAAAGTTGAAAAACCGGTAGCTAAATTCAGTGACTTTAATTTACCATTGAATGCCGACTATAACATACACACCCTGCCTGCTGCCGAATTGCAGCGCGAAAAAAGACCGGATGCCAAAGGAGGATTTGCTCGCCTGGGTATTGGAAACAACGTCAACACACTGGCCGACTTTGCCTATCCACTGATAAAAAGTCCGGAAACAAAACTTGACTTTTCATTAAATCATCTGGGTACATTCAGTTCCAAAGCGCACTCGACCACCAAAGCCGCCCTTTCGTTCGACCAGTATTTCAAAACATTTGATTTGTATGCCGGCCTTGGGGGCGGCCATGAATACCTGAAATACTACGGCTATAATTTCAACAAAAACAATTCGGTTATCAACCTGGACACGCTGGCCAATTCAAATGGTCGCGATTCTTATCAGGAACAAAATCTGGTCAGTATCAACCGCACGGCTAAAAACTTCAGCGTGAACGAACTAGCCAATGATTCTACTGGCAATACTTTCTGGCGCTTCAATATATTTGCCGGAGTACGATCGCTCCCAATGACTAAAGGCTTACGTTATCAGGCCGAAATGCAGTACAAAATGTTTGATGCCCGAAATGGCCTGACAGAAAACCTGCTTCACACTAAAGCCGGATTCAACGGACAAAGCGAAAAAAACAGAATGGGCCTCGATCTGGACATGTATAATTTGTCTTATAAATCCAATAACCCAGCCATTTTGAATTATTTGGATGCCTATACTGTTTTGTCAATGAATCCATACTACAGCATCGAGCATAAACATTTCGACTTGAGATTGGGGGTAAAATCCAGTTTCTCATTTGTACACGGAAGCCCCTTCAGCCCTTCGGCGGATATTCATGCAGAATGGAAAGCCATCCCAAAATACTTCTCTATCTATGGAGGAATTACAGGAGGCTACAATGTAAATACTATGGATGAAATGTTTTCCGAAAACCGCTATCTGTACAACGATGTCCGCGTGAAAGACACTTATTCTCCTTATGAATTTTACGCCGGCCTTAAAATAAAGCCACTCTATAACTTATTGCTGGATGGATTTGTAGATTACCGACGGATCAACAACCAGTATTTTTTTGTAAACAAGGAATATAAATGCGATACAGTAGCCGGAGCATATTCAACGCTGTTTACCAACCGTTTCAATGTGCTTTACAGTGGAGCTACCCAACTGAAAATTGGAGTGCGTGCCAATTACAATGTTCGCAACCTGGTGAATGTACAGTTTAAAGGAGCTTATAACGGCTGGGAAGTAACAGCACCAACCGAAGCCTACGCCTGGAACAAACCTAAATGGGAAGCCAACCTGAGTACAGATTTCAAGGTAAATCACGATTTGAGCTTTACAGCCAATATCTTCTACGAAGGAGAGCGTTATGCAAAATTGGGAAATCTGCTCCCGATAAGAATGCACGACAAGGTGGATATTAATATCGGTGCCGCTTATTCCTACAACGATTGGTTTACCGTCTTTATGAAGGTCAATAATTTAATCAATACCCCTTATCAGGATTTTTATGGCTACGATGTGCAAGGTTTCAACGTATTAGTAGGCGCTGCATTCTCGTTCTGATCCAAACGTATAATCGGAGTAGCAATTTCGACTTGAGACTTGTGGTATTTCAGGAGCTGCCAATATCTGAAAGAGTTCCCCAAAAAAGGATCAAATATTTTACCTGCGTGTTGAGCTAAACCCGGACACGTCTCCAAATAAATTTCCCCACGTATATAAATTAATTTATACACGTGGGGAAATTTTCTTCAAGACGTATGCAGTTCAGGCTTCCATTTCTTCAAGCCTAGAAAGCTTTAGGAATCACCCGATTTCCGGTGTTAGTCCGGTTGTTATCGTTGCCTTTTTCCAAATAGAAAACTGCTTACAAAATTCGATCAATATCCAACACCATTTCCCCAAACTCGATCATAGCATTAAACAGAGCTATTTTCTGATAGGTTTTCAACTCACTGGCAGCAATATCTTTTTCAATCAGCTTCTCAGCAGCGAGCAATTCCGCCCTATTCACACCGAAAAGCAACGGAATCCGCGGAGTATACCAGTTTTTTCCATCATAAAGGGCGACGTTACAATAAGAAGTGTCCGTAAGCAAACCGTTTTTTACTAATAACACATCATCACAATCGCCACGTTGTGCAAAAGCTGCATTAAATCCGGTTCTGTCCTCCAGCTTGTAAGGCCGGCTTTCCAATTCAGTTTCAACCAACTTCAACGAATGGATCTCACGACGGCTATAGGGTACAATTTTTAACAATCCAACAACGTTGTCATATACAACCCGGCATTTATAGGTTCCTTCCTGCGGAACAATCGATTGACTCAACGTTTCAAAAACGCTAATTGGTTCATCATTCGGATAACAAGCCGCAAAGGCCTTATTCACTCGTTCCTGGTGAAATTTCAAACGAAAAAAAACACCATCTTTCAATTTAATTGACTCAACAAACCGGCACATATACTTTTTGAATTAGTTCTTCGTACTCTTTTTCCAGTTCACTTTGCGAGGTGATGCCACCACCACTTTTAAAAATCAGTTTATTATCCTGCTGTTCAATAAAACGGATCATTACAGCCGAATCCAGATTTTTGCCATCAAACCAGCCACAAATCCCGGTATAAAAGCCCCGCTCATAGCCTTCTGCCTGTTCAATTATTTCTAATGTTTTCTGTTTTGGCGCCCCGCAAATAGAACCGGCAGGCAGCAGAGTAAACAAGATATCTCCCAGCTTTTCACAAAAATTTTCAGGCAAACAGCCCGTGATTTCAGAACTTACCTGCAAGAGATCCTGTTTATTAGTGGTAATTTTATCTATGTATCGATACCGTTTCACTTCCACCTGATCGGCAACCAAACTCAAATCGTTACGAATCAGATCTACAATGGTTGCATGTTCGGCTTTTTCCTTAGGATCATTCAAAATAATATCTTCCGCATGCGGGATAGTTGCATCAATAGTTCCTTTCATTGGGTATGATGAAATTGTTCTTCCCTGGATGCGTATAAACGTTTCGGGCGAAAGCACCGTGAAATGATCCTTAAACCATAGTTTGTACTTGGCGGTGCCTATGTTGTATAAATCCAGTAATGATAAATCGGTATTTACTTCGGTGGGTTGCGTCAGGTTAGTAAGAAATGAGTTCCCTTTGTGAATCTGCTCCACAACGTAATCAAATTTGGGTTGATACGACTCAATGCCTACTGGTTTTAGATTCCATTTTATGACGTTTGCTCCATGCGTTCCCTTTTCTTTTACTCCCTCACTGATGAAATCTGACAAACCGTTCATCCAATTCCTGCTCTTTAAGCACATATCCAGCCTCCGCTTTGTAATCAATAACAAACAAAAAAGGCGTAGACAAGGCAGCCAACCGGTTTATGTGTTCTGCTATTTGCTGCCGGTTGAGAAGTAAATATGGAAAGTTTATTGTCATTTTTTAGTTGATTGGAGTCAGAGCGCAAAATTGCTGAAAGTTCTAAACAAAAAACGGAGTGCTGCTTAAAGTCACCCCGCCGTCATATCGTCTGAATTATTTTCTGGGCTTTTTCCGATGGAATTTCCCTTTACCCGAAGCAAATTTCTTATGCCCGTGTTTATGCTTCTCCGGTTCATATTCCGGTGCTTCTCCCAACTCTTCTGGCATTGGAATTTTATAAATATCTTTTTCCAGGAAATCCTCTATCTGCTTAAATTTATATTGTTCCTCTTCCGAAACAAAAGTGATAGACATCCCCTCAGCTTTGGCCCGGGCTGTGCGACCTATACGGTGTACATAATCCTCCACATCATGAGGTACGTCATAGTTTATCACTAACGAAATATCATCAATATCAATACCCCTGGAAACAATATCCGTAGCTACCAAAATACTCACCCGGCTGTTTTTGAATTCATGCATCACATGGTCTCGCTGCGCCTGATCCAAATCGGAATGCATTTCACCAACCGAAAGGCCCATTTGACGGAAAGTTTTAAAAAGTTCTTTTACCTTAAGCTTGGAACCAGAGAATATTATCACCTTATTTGCATCCTGCCCGGCAAACAATTGACGGATGATTCCCGGCTTTTGGGCTTCATGACAAATATAGGCAGTTTGCATAATCGTTTCGGGTGGTCTGGAAACTGCGATCTTGACTTCTACCGGATCATGCAGGATTGTCTTTGCCATCAAACGTATTTTAGGAGGCATTGTTGCCGAAAACATAATCGTCTGTCGATCCTTCGGCAATCGGTTAACCACAGTCATTATGTCATCAAAAAAACCCATGTCCAGCATCCTGTCCGCTTCATCCAGGATAAAGTACTTTACCTGCGAAAAATCAATATCGTACAGGTTTATATGAGAAAGCAAACGCCCCGGTGTAGCTATAACCACATCGGCTCCTTTTTGTAAACCACGTCGTTGGGTATCCCAGGCAGACGCATCATTTCCCCCATACACGGCAACAGAAGAAAAAGAGGTGAAATATGAAAAGCCTTCCATTTGCTGATCAATCTGTTGCGCCAGTTCGCGCGTTGGAGCCATGATAATAGCATTCACTTTATCGTCAGCATGCGGTTCCGATTGCAAATTGTGCAAAAGCGGCAAAATAAAAGCGGCAGTTTTACCCGTTCCGGTTTGGGCGCAGGCAATAACATTCTCGTTTTGCTAAAATAACCGGAATGGTTTCAGCCTGAACTGGAGTGGCCTCCTTAAAATTCATGGCTTGCAGGCCATCCAATACAGCATCACAAAGAGGAAGTTCTTCAAATCTCATGGGAAATATATTTATTCTGCAAAGATACTCAAATTAAATTGCCCTCTAACCTTCAAAAGGAAATAAAGATACAGACTTCTCATCTCATTCCGAAACAATTAGGACTCTTGCCTTATGTAGGCTCACTTTTTCAGATCAGGCCAACAACAAAAAACGCCGAAACCTTAACAGGAACCGGCGTTTTGCGGAAGCGACGAGATTCGAACTCGTGGTACGGTTGCCCGTACGTCAGTTTAGCAAACTGGTGGTTTCAGCCACTCACCCACACTTCCTGACTTTGCTTTAGCGGGTGCAAAGATAGAAAGGAATTTTCAATTATACAAACCATTTTCGCAATTCATCACTCAGAAATCTAAATTCTAAATTATTTCCAGTTGAGTTTCTGTATTTTACATTACAAAACAATCTTTAAATAATTCCAATTTAATTTCCACATTCTCTATTTCAAAACAAATCCGTACTTTTGCAGCACAAACAAACCTTAAGATTTTAGCAAATCATGACAGCAAAAAAGAAACAAAAAAAACAGCCTAAAGCATCGCATAACTTAATTAAATGGTTTGGATTTGCCCTGTTGGCCATTTTTCTGTACGTTGCATATATACTGTTTGCCCCTAACTTTTCACCAAAGAGAAACGAAAAAACCTTTGTTTGCATTCCCGACAGCAGCTCATTCGACGACGTTACCAAACTCCTTGAAAAAGATGCAGAAGTTTATAATATGCCTGCATTTAAACAAGTAGCTGCAATCTTTCGATATGGAACAAAAATTCGTTCCGGACGCTACGAAATCAAGAACGGCATGAACAACTTCCAACTGGTTCGCATCCTGCGAAGCGGTCGCCAAACCCCGGTTCGTCTCACATTCAACAACATTCGAACCAAAGAGCAACTTGCCGCCAGATTAGGAACACAACTTATGGCAGACTCCACAGCCATTCTGACACTAATGAATGATACGGCTTTTCTTGCGCAATACGAACTAAATCCAAACACAGCTATCGCTTTGTTTATCCCCAACACTTACGAAGTATTCTGGAACCTGAATGCCAAAGACTTATTTGAGCGCATGAATAAAGAATACACAAAATTCTGGACTGATGAGCGCAAAGCAAAAGCTGCCGCCATTCCTCTTACTCCGGTAGAAGTAAGTACGCTGGCATCGATCGTGGAAGAAGAAACCAACAACAAAACAGATCGCCCGAAAGTTGCTGGACTTTACATTAACCGGCTAAAACAAGACATGCCATTACAAGCCGACCCGACACTGAAATTTGCCGTGGGCGATTTTGGACTGAAACGCCTCACCTTAAAGCAAATTTTATACATTTCGCCATACAACACCTATCGTAACCACGGCTTGCCTCCGGGACCAATCCGGGTGGCTTCAGAAAGCGGAATCGATGCCGTTTTAAATTACGTACACCACAACTATATTTACATGTGCGCATCGGAAACTCTAAATGGCGAACATAAATTTGCCACCACGTGGGAAGAACATCAGGCGAACGCCAAAAGGTATCAGGAAAAATTGAATGCCCTGAATATACATTAAAAACAGTCCAAACCAGACATTTCACAGGCAGATTGGTTCTCAATTTCAGAATAAACCATAAAGAAAGACGTCTTAGGTCGAAACCTAAGACGTCTTTCTTTATATCAATTATGGTTAGCAAAAAGATCATATTAACAATCCACAATCATACCCAATGAACAAGCATTTAAATAATCATGCATTTTCTATAAAATCTCATTGAACCCCAAAGCTGGCTTAGCAGTATTTGTAGCACTATGGATTAGCCAGATAAACGTTGTACTTAGTTTGTTTTAAAACAAGGACTACTGAGCATCTTCATCGTTATTTGTTACCAATTCAGGATAACTTTTCCGCATTCACCACTTTCCATTATATCAAATCCCTTTTGAAAGTCATTAATCGGGAAACGATGAGTAATAACCGGTGTCAGGTCAATACCGGTTATCAGCATTTGCTCCATCTGGTACCAGGTTTCCCACATTTCACGGCCATAAATACCCTTCAGGGTCAATGCCTTAAAGATAATTTTATCCCATTGAACGGTTGTTGTGTTTGGCAATATTCCCAGCAATGCTATCTTCGACCCGTTGTACATGTTCTCAATCATACTTTCGAACGCAATGGGCGAACCGGACATTTCCAACCCGATATCAAAACCATGCATCCGCAAATCATGTATTGCCCCTTCTATCGTTTCTCCTTTAGCCGGATTTACGGTTAGCGTTGCTCCCATTTTCTTCGCTATTTTCAGACGGTAATCGCTCAGGTCAGTCACCACAATATTTCGTGCTCCGGCAAAACGGCAAATAGCAGTAGCCATAGTCCCAATAAGCCCTGCTCCGGTTATCAACACATCTTCACCAATCATTGGAAAAGATAATGCAGTATGCGTGGCATTTCCAAACGGATCCATAATGGCGGCAATTTCGTCCGAAATCCGGTGGTCCAAATGAACAACATTAGCTGCCGGAAGCGACAAATACTCAGCAAAAGCGCCATCGCGATTCACCCCTACTCCAACTGTATTTTCGCACACATGCAGTTTTCCACGCCGGCAATTCCGGCAATGGCCACAGGCAATGTGGCCTTCACCGGTTACACGGTCGCCAATCTGGATATTCTTTACACCACGGCCTTTATCCACAATTTCGCCCACATATTCATGCCCGATGGTCATTGGGGTTTTTATAGTTCGTTGCGACCACTCGTCCCATTTGTAAATATGCAAATCGGTCCCGCAAATGGCTGTTTTCTTTATTTTTATCAAAACATCGTTGATACCTATTTGTGGCATGGGTACATCTGCCATCCATATCCCCTTTTCGGGACGAAGTTTTACAAGAGCCTTCATAATACTAATATATTAATTTGATGATGTGGTGATGTGGTAATTTATTAAGAAAGATGAGATAGTTAAAGGAAATTTGAGTAACATAATTACAAAAACACACAAGTAACACATTGATTTATAAACCAATCATCACATCAACCCATCACCACATCATCACATTATTTTATTATCAAATCACTTTAAATTCCTTACCTACTTTTGTAAATGCTGCAATACATTTATCCAGGTGCTCCCGCTCATGCGCCGCCGAAATCTGGACACGAATACGGGCTTGATCTTTAGGTACTACCGGGAAATAGAATCCAATAACGTAAATGCCCTCGTCAAGCAAGCGGGCAGCCACGTCTTGCGACAATTTTGCATCATAGAGCATAACTGCACAAATAGCCGATTCGGTTGGTTTGATGTCAAATCCAGCTGCTTTCATTCGCTCTACAAAATAAGCGGTATTCGTATGAAGTTTTTCCTGAAGGTCATTCGTTTCGTCCATCATTTCAAACATTTTAATTCCGGCAGCAGCCACCATGGGCGGAATTGAATTTGAGAACAAATACGGACGTGAACGCTGACGCAACATATCGATAATTTCTTTTTTACCGGTTGTAAATCCACCAATAGCTCCACCAAAGGCTTTGCCAAGTGTTCCGGTAATTATTTCAACTTTTCCGCGCAGGTTATAACGCTCGGTCACCCCGCGGCCAGTTTCGCCCACAACCCCTGCCGAGTGCGACTCGTCAACCAAAATCATGGCATTGTATTTTTCGGCCAATTCATATATTTTATCCAACGGTGCCACATTTCCATCCATAGAAAAAACCCCATCCGTCACAATCAGGCGGTAACACTGATTTTGCGCCTCAATCAGTTGCTTTTCCAAATCCTCCATATCAGCATTGGCATACCGGTAACGCTTAGCTTTACAGAGCCGTACGCCATCAATAATTGATGCATGATTCAACGAATCCGAAATAATGGCATCATCTTCCGTTAGCAGCGGTTCAAAAACTCCTCCGTTCGCATCAAAACAAGCGGCATACAAAATAGTATCTTCTGTTCCGAAAAAACGCGCAATAGAAGCTTCCAGTTGCTTATGCAAATCCTGTGTCCCGCAAATAAACCGTACTGATGAAACCCCGTAACCATGTGAATCGAGCCCATTTTTAGCAGCTTCTACCAACGCAGGATGATTAGACAGACCAAGATAATTATTGGCACAAAAGTTCAAAACTTCTTTTCCATCGGCAACACGGATTACAGCTCCCTGTGGAGAAACAATAACCCGTTCTTTTTTATATAGGCCGGCCTTCTCAATTTCAGCCAACTCTGTTTGCAAATACAATTTAAATCCCTTATACATAAACCTTTAAATTTATCATTTCGTAAAATATGATTATTTAATGCTATTTTTAGCAAATGTACGGAATTATTTGTATTCGAACACTTAATTTTAAAAAAAAAGGCCAACTCTATTCGAATTGGCCTACTATTGAAATTATTAGAAAACGAAACTATAAAAACAAAGATAAAATAAATTTATAGGTGAAGGTTGGTAAGTTTTATTTTATGACATTTAATTTCGACTGATACAGCAGTTTATATACAAATGGGTAAATCTGGCAAGCAAGACAGAATCCAAAAGCTGATTCCAAAAATGCACAGAAACCAAAAATTCCAACTAATATGATTGACAAGTTCTGCAATCCAAGCAATGCTGAAACCAAGATAGCTACATTGAATAACAATCCGATACGCGCTGCAAAAATCTTTGTCCCGGCGTTAATAAGTTTAGGTTTTATGGAAAATAATCGTACCAACTTCTGGGAAATTATTGTCAACACACTATACTGAGGCAACTCTATAGCCCTGAAAAGAAAGTCAACTAGCAGGAAAACTATTATAAAGAGATTGGTTGTAAGCGCATAAGCAAGCAAAAATACCACAGTTAAAAATGCATTACCACGGGCAACATGTTCGTTTATTCTTTTATCGGAGATTGGGCAAATTGCATTCATTTTCATATTTGGTTTCATATCATTTTTGTATTTATTATTGATATTGCAAAGATATGGACCAGCCCAAAATACCACAATACCATTCAAACAGTATTTTTTATACCATAAACAAGGTATATACTGATATAAAAAAATCCGCCGATCAAATCTCACGATTTTGTTCGGCGGACATCAGAATAAACAAATTAAAACCTACTAAACTTTTTCGATTTTCTTAACTACCATTCCGTCTTTAGCATATATCACAGCCAGATAAAAACCTTTAGCCAACTTGCTTATATTTACTTGTTGCACTTTGCTTGACAACAGTATTTTGCCGGCCAGCGTGCATATCTGAATTTCTTCAACATCATTTCCTGCAGCGTAAATGGAAGAAACAGCCGGATTTGGATACACATTGTATAGCTTGCTAAATTCCACATCATCAACAGCAGTGCTGACTGGCATCCACTCAATTGTAATTGCAGAAAACCCTGTAATATTTGTCAAAGAAGTTGTCGAAGCAGCAGGTCCCTTCACAAATGTTCCTGAAGTATACCTTCTGCTTACGGGGCTATAATTAGCCATTTCAAAATTGACTGTATATGTACCATCTACAGCAGTAGCGATTGAAACATTCTTACCCCAATAAATTTTCTGAGCTGTATAGGCCGAAGTCGCAGTAGCCCCGGTGACCGCATCTGCATTTGTGAGTAATTTCGCAGGAGAAGTGCTCCAGGACAAACCAATCTTCGACCAAAATGTAGACATATCCTGCGCACTATTATGGCTATTGCTGGTTCTATAAAGCATTGTATTGACCAAAGTTCCGGCAGAGTTTGTAATATAAATAGCCGCTGAATATTTGCTTGTATTATTGGTCGAAAAGGTTACTGTCAAAGTTCCGGCAGTGGCAGTTGTTGCTTCCGGAGCTTGGTTTTGGGCACTCAATAATAACACTAATGCAAAAAAGAACAAAGAAAGTAATGTTTTTTTCATAAAACCTGATTTAAAGTAGTTTCTGCAATAATTTATTAACCATAAATGTAAATTTGAAATTAAACTGCACAAATATATAGAAAATGCGCATGCCATTATGTGAATTATTGAAAATGTTTTTAATTTTACAAAAGTGAAAAACAGTATAAATCTGCATCTTTAAAATACAGGTTTATCCAAAATTAATTTTATGGTCAAATATAAATTTTGAATGATTAATTTCCAGATTACATTTCAAAGATATGATGTAACTTTCCTTATAACCCTACCTAAAACCTGTCAGAATCACTATTATTTCACTAGTATTAAAAAGACTAAATTTATACTTATAAAAAAGTCCATACACTAGTGCATGGACTTTGGGGTGAACAACTTTATAGATAATTACAACTTCTCAAGCTTCTTAACAACCAATCCTTCTTTTGCATAAATCACCACCAGGTAGTAGCCTTTGGGCAATTTACTTATATTTAGCTGCGGCTGATTGGTAGACAATAAAATTTGACCGGTCAATGTACAAATCTGAAGACCATTTACACCATTTCCTACTGCTGAAACAGATGAAATGGCCGGATTGGGGTAGATATTATACAGTTTTGCATACTCAACTGTTTCAACACCTGTACTTACAGGCGCCCATGTCAGCGAAACTGCCGAAATAGGAGATACAACCGCCGGGGTAACAGTTTGCGAAACCGGGCCTTTTGTAAAAGAAGTATTGATATATTTACTGTTCGTGCCGTAACTTTCGGAAGTCATCTCAATTTTTACCGGATAGATACCATCTGCAACAATCGCACTATTTGCCTGATCCATTCCATTCCAGGTTGATGCGTATGTGGCAGTTGCACTTCTTGTAGCACCGGTAACGGCATTAACTTTATTTCTTGCACTTTCTGAATTCCAATGTGCTAAGTCGTTGTAGTAAGAATGTATTATTCCCATACATCATCAAAGTACGTAGAAACGTGCCTGCCGGGTTATTAACCCACACAGCATAATAATAAGGACTGGTATAAGTAACTCTGGCCGAAATAGTCAAAGTACCTGCTGTGGAAACAGTAGTTATTTCAGGGGCCTGGTTTTGCGCATTTATTATAATCACAAATGCCAACGCTAAAAAGGATACGAGTATTTTTTTCATAAACTTAGGTTTTTAATGAGTTTTGATAAATTAATATATTTATTTTCTGTAGCACTCAGAATATTTCTCTAAATAAGCCTAAATTACAGCTTTAATAAACCTATCATTATTGCGAACACTCATTTCTGAGCTTAATCGACGAACAATCTTATTAATCAAAATCCAAATTACACTTAATATATTCTTTCTAATTTTCAATTAAAAAAGCAGCCAATCTACATATAATATCATCTCAAATAACCGTTGAATAAAATCATTCTCTTATCAAAATATATGCGTGGCATTTCTCTTTAATACATAATAATCTTTATTAATAATTTAAAATTCATTTTATATTCAACTGCCAACTATGGGATAGTTTACAAACACAGATTAGCACATAAGTGTTTGTTAAACAGCATGATAAAGTTTGCAAACAAAATATAATTTTAAACCATCATATAAATATCGCTTCAATAAAAAGCGGATAACCGAATTTTAATCCGAACATTGAACACGACTAACTGATTGCATATCATTACAAAAAAATGTACTTTTGTGTTTCTAATCAAAACATATGGCAAACGACGGTATGGTGCTTCGCACCGAGCATTTATTCAAGAAGTACGGCAAACGCACTGTGGTAAATGATGTTTCTATTAACGTGAAACAAGGAGAAATTGTAGGACTTCTGGGGCCGAATGGAGCTGGAAAAACAACCACATTTTACATGACAACCGGACTGGTAACTCCAAATTCCGGAAAAATATTCCTGAATGATGAGGAAATTACCAAATTCCCCGTTTACCGGCGCGCCCAGAAAGGTATTGGTTATTTAGCGCAAGAAGCTTCTGTTTTCCGCAAGATGACGGTTGAAGACAATCTGAAAGCGGTGCTCGAAATGACCAAATTCACTAAAGCCGAGCAAAAAGAAAAGCTCGAAATGCTTATCGCTGAATTCAATCTGGAGCACGTACGTAAAAATATTGGCGACCGACTTTCGGGAGGAGAACGCCGCCGTACCGAAATTGCCCGTTGTCTGGCCATTGAGCCTCGTTTTATTATGCTCGACGAACCTTTTGCGGGAGTAGACCCCATTGCCGTACAGGATATCCAGGATATTGTATGGCAGTTAAAAGACAAAAATATCGGTATTTTGATTACTGACCACAATGTGGACGAAACACTGCAGATTACAGATCGGGCATACCTGCTTTTCGAAGGTCGCATTTTATTTCAGGGAACATCCAGAGAACTGGCCGACAACCCGGTTGTGCGCGAAAAATACCTCGGACGCGATTTTGAATTGAAAACAAAAACTAGAGTTTAAAGGAATAAAATCTATAAGTTCACAAAATGAGCGACTCAACAAGATTATATGTTGATGAAGACATCACGCTGAAAGAAATTGGATTTGAAGACGTCAAAGACATTTTTTATACAATTGATTCTGAACGCGATTATCTTTCGGAATGGTTGCCATTTGTAGAACTTACCACCGACATTTCGTACACCCGCGCTTTTGTCAGTAATTATTTAAATGCTGAAATAAAAGATTTAACCTGTGCTATTTTTTACCAGCAGAAATTTGTAGGATTGGCTGGCCTGAAAGATACAGATTTCGACAACATGAAAACCGAAATCGGGTACTGGCTATCCGAATCGTACCAGCATAAAGGCATTATAACCCGCTCGTGCCAAAAGCTTATTGAATACGCTTTCGAAGAATTAAAAATGAATCGCATCCAACTGAAAGCTGCAACCGGGAATATTAAAAGCCAGGCAGTTGCCGGGCGACTTGGATTTATCCGGGAGGGAATTGAACGCGATGGCGAACTTCACAGCCGCGGCTTTGTTGATTTGGTTGTATTTGCCCTTTTAAAAAGAGATTGGTTAACCCGTTGATTAGTTCATGAGGCTGGAGTTCCAACTCCGGCTAAAAACCATAATAGCTACATTAGCAAAAGAATATGCAAAAAGCTACACTTTCCATTCTGGGCTGTGGTTCGGCGCTCCCAACGCAAAAGAATTTCCCAAGTGCTCAGATGCTCGAAATACGGGACAAGCAATTCCTGATAGATTGTGGCGAGGGTACTCAAATTCGCCTACGGCAAATGGGAATCAGAACCAACCGGCTCGGGCATATTTTCATTTCGCATTTGCATGGTGACCATTGCTTCGGACTGATCGGACTAATTTCAACATTCGGAATGCTGAACAGAACTGCCGAGTTACATATCCACGCGCAAGCCGATCTGGAAAAGATTCTGCAACCTCAGTTGGATTACTTTTGCACCGACTTGCCGTTCAAAGTTATTTTTCATGTAATAAATCCACGAAAACATGAGCTCATTTATCAAGACCGTTCGGTAAGCGTATTCTCCATACCATTAAAGCATCGAGTTCCCTGCTGTGGTTTTCTGTTTGAAGAGAAGCCCCGCGACCGCCATATAATCCGCGAAATGATTGATTTCTACCACATCCCAACATGGAGAATTCCCAAAATTAAACATGGTGAGGATTTTGTGACGGAGGAAGGGGAGGTAATTGCGAATGCATTGCTGACTAAAGCCAGTGATACTCCAAAGCGATTTGCTTATTGCTCTGACACAGCTTATACTGAAAAAATAATCCCAATTATCGAGGGCGTAGATTGCCTGTATCACGAAGCCACTTTCATGGAAGATGAGGCAATCCGGTCCAAACAAACCGAACATTCTACGGCTCGTCAGGCTGCAGAAATTGCCAGAAAGGCAAACGTAAAAAAGCTTATCATCGGACATTATTCTGCCCGTTACGTCAACCAAAACGAACTGCTCAACGAAGCAAAATCTGTTTTTGAAGACACAATATTGGGAGAAGATATGAAGACTTACGAAATATGATTTTCCCCGAACAACTTTTGCGGCACACATAAAAAAAGGCGGTGATTTAACCGCCTCTGATTTCTGCATTATGGAATAAATATTTATCTTCGAAAAATACCCCGAATTGTTCTCATTATTTTAAAACCTACCATCACTCCATCGACCATACTTAAGCCTTTGCTAAAAGCCCGGAAGATATACGTGGAAAACGATGCGGGCGAAACCATATGTTGTGCAGAAACAGCAAGTTGCTGTTTCTGATCCTGAATCTGTTGTTTCAGCTCGGCCTTTCGCACCAACAAGGCTTCCATATCAATCTCCTGTTTCTGAGGAGCCGGGGTAGGAACTATTTTCATACGATAATAATTGTTTTTTTAAGTCGTATGGAACTCGCATGAGATCATTTTCATTACCCTTTGGTATTTGTGAAAACATGTCGTTTCATGAGCTTATGGTTTTTTCAAAAACAGATTGGATAGAAATTTCACAAGGGGATTAATAACAATCTGCTTGCGAAACATCATAAAAAGAGCAATCAAAATTACATATAACCCGGAAATGATTGCAAAACTTACAGCCAAACTACCAAGCAAAGGCTGAAGGGCGTAAGCCAGCGAAAAAAACAGGTAAAAAAGAGCAGCAATTACCAGTACGATTACCAATCCGATGATTAACAAGGCGGAAAGGATAATGGTCAGTTTTTCAACAAACTCCACTTTAACATATTCGGTCTGAAGCTCTACATATTTTTTCACATCGGCATACAATTGTTGAAAATTATCAGCCGGTTCCTGATTGTTTGGCATAATATAAAGTTATTAATGAATCATTTAGGTTCAGCATTCACCTCTGATTTGATTTCGTCCACCAAATCGTCCATTTCTTTTTCACTCAATTTTATACCTTTCTTTTCCAGTACATCCGCAATTTTTTTGCGGGTTTCTTCTCCACTTTCAGGGGCAAACAACAATCCTAAAACACCACCAATAATAGCTCCACCTAAAAATGCTGCAATAAGACCAACTGAATTTTTCATAACGTGTACTTTAAATTTAAATATCAGCCAATTAATTAATCCAGATTATATCCAAACCCTTTAAGTTTGATATCCTTGTTACGCCAGTCTTTTTCAACTTTCACATAAAGTTCCAAAAAAACCTTCTTGTCAAAAAACACTTCCATGTCTTTACGAGCCTCAGTTCCAACTTTTTTGAGCGACTTACCTCCATGGCCGATAATGATTCCTTTCTGCGAATCACGCTCAGCATAAATCACCGCATTGATACGAATTAAACGATCATCTTCCTGAAATTGTTCAACTTCAACCTCCACCGAATAAGGAATTTCCTTATCATAATTCAATAAAATTTTCTCCCGGATTATTTCGGTTACAAAGAAGCGTGCCGGCTTATCGGTAAGTTGATCTTTATCAAAAAAAGCAGGCGATTCGGGCAAAAGTTCTTTAATACGGCTAAACAAAGAGTCTACATTAAATTTTTCGATGGCTGAAATTGGATAAATTTCGGCTTTAGGTAGCAATTCTTTCCATTTCTCGACCAAAACAACGAGCTTTTCTTCGTCAATCAGGTCTATCTTATTAACAATAAGAAGAAGTGGAGCCGGATTCAGTTTTACTTTTTCTACAAAATCCTGATTCTTTTCGTAAGTATCAAAAACATCGGTCACATAAAGCAGTACATCCGCATCGGTCAACGCTGAACGTGAGAAGTTCAGCATCGATTCCTGCAAACGATAATTAGGCTTCAGCACACCCGGGGTGTCGGAGTAAACTATCTGGAAATCGTCTCCGTTTACAATTCCCAAAATCCGATGACGAGTGGTTTGCGCCTTGGAAGTAATGATTGAAATCCGCTCGCCAACCAGCGCATTCATTAATGTTGATTTACCTACGTTCGGATTACCTACTATATTTACAAAACCTGATTTATGCATGATACTTTTTGTTTCCTGTTGTATTTATTTGCAAAGATACTACATTTTGTGCACATGTAAAATTCAGAAACGGTTTCATACTTTTTTAGTATATTTGGCGTTCTTATTTTCCACGATAAAACACAACTGAAAGTTACAACAGAATGACATTCAACATCAATAAATCATATGAACTGACACGCCACCTAAGGCTCGTTTTTATTATCATGGCCATCGGTATTGTCTCTGCTTCAACCTTTTTCACCAATCGTCTGGCCAAGTCGCTGGCGGCGGAAGAAAAAAAGAAAGTGGAAATATGGGCCGAGGCCATTCGCCAGTCCGTATTGCTCGAAGAAGGAACGAATACCGATTTGATAGTCAAAATTATCGAGGGAAATACGACAATCCCAATTATAATGGCCGACTCCAAAAACAACGTAATTTCATCGCTGAACATTGTTGAGCCTAAAACAAACGTAGCCGAATTCTACAACAAAGAAATCAACCGTTTAAAAACAGGAAGACCTGCCATCAAAATAAAAATAGACGAAACCACGCAATATATTTACTATGACGACTCATTGTTTCTCAAGCAATTATATTATTTCCCCTATGTTCAGTTCGGTGTAATTTTCATATTTTTACTGGTTGCATTTTTTGCATTTTCAGGCACCAAAAAAGCAGAACAGAATCAGGTATGGGTTGGTCTGTCGAAAGAAACCGCACATCAGTTGGGAACACCTATTTCATCTTTATTAGCCTGGGTCGATTTACTCAAAATGCGTCATTCCGAAGACAATTTGATCGGCGAAATGGCAAAAGACGTCAACCGGCTAAGAATTATTGCCGAACGGTTTTCCAAAATTGGTTCGAAACCCGACATGCAAATAGTGAGTTTGAATGAAACCCTGGAAAATGCAGTACAATACATGGCCAACCGGACATTGCAAAAAGTAGCCATCCAGTGCCATTTCCCAATTGAGGAACCTGTGTTTATTAATTTAAATGTTCCTTTGTTTGAATGGGTTATCGAAAACCTGTGTAAAAATGCGATTGATGCGATGGATGGAAGCGGACGAATCGACATCAGCGTTTTTTACAAAAACGAGGAGGTAATTATTGATGTAAAAGACACTGGCAAAGGCATTGAAAAAGGCAAATTCAAGGTTGTTTTCACACCGGGCTTCACTACAAAGAAAAGAGGTTGGGGCTTAGGCCTTTCGCTTGCCAAACGTATTATTGAAGAATATCATGGCGGAAAAATCTTTGTAAAACAATCCGAACTAAATTATGGAACCACATTTCGGATCATTTTAAAGGTAATTTCGCAATAATCAAAATGTAAAAACACTATCAAAAAAACAGCAAACAAGTACACCAATCAACAGTACTACAGACAATTGAAGCCTAAAATTGAAATAATTTCATAAAATCCAAAAGAAACTATTTTATAATAGAACATATTTTCGTACCTTTGCGCGGTTTAAAACACATGTGAACAATGTCGAAATTCGAGCTATACAATATCGTACTAAAGGATCTGAACAGTGAGACACGCACAGTTGAGTTCAACTTGAATGATGAGTATTTCAAAAAAATAGATAGCCCTGAAGTACAAAAAGGAGATGTAAAAGCAAAAGTGAGCGTTCAAAAAAAACTGAGCACTTTTGAACTGACATTCACAATAGATGGCACCATCCTGATTCCATGCGACCGCTGCCTGGATGATATGGAACAGCCTATCCACTATAAAGAAAAACTTCTAGTAAAGTTTGGAGATAAATTCGACGAAATTGACGAAATAGTTATTGTTCCCGAAGTTGATGGAGGCATTAATGTCGCGTGGTTTTTGTACGAATTTATCGTCTTGAACATTCCCATAAAGCATGTACATGCCCCTGGTGAATGTAACAAAACTATGGTTTCCAAGCTCAAAAAACACATTACCCGTCATAAATCCGACGATGATGAGGAAGATTCAGGATTTGAATTTGAGGATGATGACGAATTTTCAGTAGATGAAGTTCAGACAGACCCGCGATGGGACGGTCTACAAAATATATCAGAAAACAATTAAATAAACAATTAAGATGGCACATCCTAAGAGAAAGATTTCGAAACAACGCGCAAGAAAAAGAAGAACGCACTATAAAGCAGAAGCTCCTACTTTAGCAACTTGCTCAAACTGCGGTGCAGCACATATTTATCACACTGTATGCGGCGAATGTGGCTATTACAGAGGTAAATTAGCAATCGAAAAATTAGCCACTGTTTAAAAACAGTGAGCTTGTCAATACAAATTTACGAATAACCAATCAAGCTCTAAATGATTTTTAGAGCTTGATTTTTATGTACCTTACACAAAAATATGTCTAAAATTAATGCAGTTATTACAGGTGTAGGCGGATATGTTCCCGAATACATTTTAAATAACCAGGAACTTAGCACAATGATGGATACCAGCGACGAGTGGATCACCACCCGCGTAGGTATAAAAGAACGCCGAATACTGAAAGAGCCAAATACAGGAACTTCCTATCTGGCTGCCAAAGCCATAGAAGATTTGCTCTCGAAAACAGGGACAAAACCAGAAGAAATTGATTTGGTAATTTGCGGAACTACAACTCCGGACCACATATACCCATCCTGCGCCTCTATGGCCGCTGAAAAAGTTGGTATCAAAAACGCATTGGCTTTCGACCTACAGGCTGCATGCTCAGGATTCATTGTAGCACTTTCAACAGCAACTAGTTTCATCGAATCAGGCAAATACAAAAAAGTATTGGTTATGGGAGCCGAAAAAATGTCAGCCATAACCGACTACACAGACCGTACCACAGCCCCTTTATTTGGAGATGGTGCCGGCGTAGTGCTGCTCGAACCTACAACTGAAGATTATGGGGTTATTGATTCTTTGATTTATACTGACGGTGTTGGAATGAAACACCTGCACATTAAGGCAGGAGGTTCAGCTATACCAACTTCAAAAGAAACGGTAGAGCAAAACCTGCAATATACCTATCAGGAAGGAACCAACGTTTACAAATACGCTGTAACCAATATGGCTGAAGTATCGGCCGATATCATGGAGAAAAACGGATTGTCAAACGAAGATATTGCCTGGCTGGTACCTCATCAGGCCAACCTTCGCATAATCGATGCAGTGGTTAACCGCACCAAGGTTGACTACAACAAAGTTGTGATAAACATTGACCACTTCGGAAATACTTCTGCCGCAAGTATTCCACTAGGAATATGGGAATGGGAACAGAAATTCAAAAAAGGTGACAACATTATTCTGACTGCGTTTGGAGCAGGTTTTACCTGGGGAGCCGTTTATTTGAAATGGGGTTACAATTCAGGTCAAAAATAATTTTTCAAAAAAGTCAATCAAAAAAGCGCTTCCCGGATTCTCGGGAAGCGCTTTTTTGTTCAGACAGAAATGTGTCGATTTTGAATTACATCCCGTCTTCGATATTCCACACGAAGGCACGGATACCCATACGTTCGGAAGTTCCATTGAGTTCGCGCAATTGCTCTAGAATAGGCTTTATCTTCTCATCTTCAACCACAGAGATGATAGCTGTATTTAACGACGGCCACGCATGTGTACCATAATGAGGCTCACCGGTTTTGGTTCCACGCCCAATTACCGACTCCCAGCCCGTAAATCCACGCACATGGTTAAGTGTCAAAATTTGCTGAATCTGCTCATAATAAGCCTGATCAAATGATATAAATATTGATTTCATTGTGTTTCAAATTTTAATATTAATGCTGGTATTCGAACAAATTATTGCTCCAACTCTCTCAGTAAAGCTTGCTTTTTATTCTTCCTGTGCTTACGTTTTACGCCTCCAGCAGCAAAAAGGGTATAAATAACAGGAACAACAACCAATGTCAACAGAGTTGAAACTGACAAACCACCAATTACCGTAACAGCCATTGGTTTCCACATTTCCGAACCCTGACCTGTACTTACTGCCAGTGGTAACATACCCAGGATAGCAGTCAAACTGGTCATCAACACTGGACGTAAACGCGATTTCCCACCGGTAACAACCGCACGAATAATACCATTGCCACGAACACGGTTCAGGTTGATATAATCCACCATCACAATACCATTTTTCACCACAATACCTACAAGCATAATCACCCCAACAAATGTCATTACATTAAATGTAGTTCCTGTAAGCCACAAGGCCAATACAACCCCTGAAATACCAAACGGTACCGAGAACATAATTATAAACGGATAGGTAACCGATTCAAACTGTGACGCCATTACCACAAACACCAACATAATGATAATAAGCAACAATTTACCCAAATCACCAAACGATTCTTGCTGGTCTTTAAACGAACCTGCTATAGTGGTAGAAATTTCCGATGGAATATCAATCTTTTTTAGCACGCCATTTATATCATTCACCGCTTTATCCAGCGTAGTTCCGGATACTGTAGAGGAAACGGTAATGATACGTTGGCGGTTTTTTCGCTCAATGGTTGGAGGTGTGAAACGCTCTACGACTTTACCTAAATCTTTCAACCGGATTGCCTGCCCCTGATTGTTATAAATCATAATATTTTCAATGGCTTCAATCGACTGTCGGTATTGCGGAGCATAACCCACCACGATAGAGTACTCTTCACCATCTTCGCGGTAAAGCGAAGCAGTGATACCATTGATCCGGTTTCGGAGATAATTGGAAGCGGTACTGATATTCAACCCGTTCAGAGCCAACTTCTCCCGATCAAAATCAACCTGATACTCCGGCGTATATTCTTCACGGCTAACAGTGGTATTTACGAGCCCGTGAATTTTCGACAAGCCCTTTGACACTGATGAAGCGACCTTATCGGTCTGTTCAAAGTCATAGCCATAGATTTCGACATCTATAGTAGACTGTCCGCCCATCATATTCATTCCCCCTTCAGTAACTGTTGATTTGCGAATCTCTGGAATGCGTTTTATATCACTACGAATGCTATCGGCAATCGAAAAAGATGATCGGTTGCGATCTTTCAGCTTCACTAACCTCACAGAGAATGTACCGACATTGCTGGAGTTTTTACTGAATAAAGACCCGAAAACATTTTTACTGCTGGCCTGACCAACACTGAAGTTTACCATGTCAATTTCCGGATATTTCTTCTTCCAGTCGGAATACATTTTTTGACAAATATCTTTTGTAATTTCCATCCGGGTTCCCACAGGCAGTTCAACGGTTGCAGATATTACACCACTATCCTGTGCCGGGAAGTTTTCAGTACCTACCCACCCTACAACGAGTGGCACCACACTGGAGACAAAGAATAATGTCGCAAAAATCAATATCCTTATTTTGTGTCGTACCGCCCAGTTAACCAATTGAGCATATTTCTCATCCAATTTATCCAGGAAGCGCTCAATAGGCCCGTAAACCATATTGAATCCCTTGCTTCGTTTCGGATCTAGCCGCAACAACTGTGCTGAAAGCATTGGAGTCAACGTCAAGGCACAAATCATAGACACAGTGATAATGATAGTTACCATCCAGCCAAGTTGCGCAAACATAACGCCCGCCATTCCCGACACCATGGTCAACGGAAGGAACACTGCAATAATAGTCAAAGTAGAAGCTATAATTGAAAGCCCAACCTCATTGGTACCATTAACCGCTGCAGTTTTTGGGCGACTACCCCGCTCAATGTGAGTTGTAATATTTTCCAATACAACGATGGCATCGTCCACCACCAACCCAATAGCCAGCGAAAGGGAACTCAACGAAATGATATTCAAAGTTCCGCCCGTAAGAGCCAGGTAGATAAATGCAGCAATCAGCGAAATTGGGATTGTGAGAATAATAATAACCGTCGCTCGCCAGCGTCCCAGGAAGAAAAGAACCACTACCATCACAAACAGAAGCGCGAATATTACCGTTTCGGCCAAACTGTCAATGGTACGGATGATATTGTCTGACGTATCGTTAATAACACTCAATTTTATATCCGAAGGCAGGCTCTTTTGAATTTCTGGCAGCATTTTCCGAACCTCTTCGGCAATCTGAACCGTATTTGCCCCGGATTGTTTCTGTACAATAATGGCAGCACCCTGCACACCATCCGTAAAACTTTCCTGCATACGTTCCTCGTGTTGATCGCTGATTACAGCCACATCGGATAATTTCACCGTTTTACCATTGAAATTTCCCACAACGATATTATTCAACTCCGAAGGATCTTTAAACTCTCCTTCTACACGCAGGGCATAAGTATCGCTACCAACATCCATAGAACCAGCCGGAGTATTTATATTTTCCATGCGGATATACTGTGCCAAGGCTTCAACCGTCAGATGATAAGCTTCCAGTTTGATAGGATCTACATAAACCTGTATCTCGCGCTGCGGAGCCCCACTAATGGACACCGAACCTACACCATTGATACGCGCCAGCGGATTTGCCACCTTAGTATCCAGAATTTTGTAAAGAGCCGGCAAACTTTGGTTGGCCGTAGCCGAAAGCATAATTACCGGAATCATATCGGTACTCAATTTGAAAATAATAGGGTTGCCCGCACCCGCTGGCATATATGATTTCACCAAATCCAGCTTATTGCGGATATCATTGGTAACTACGTTCAAATCCAATCCGTAATCAAACTCCATCGTAATGATGGATCGGTTTTCCCTGGAGGTGGATTTAATATTTTTCAGGTTTGATACCGTATTCAGAGAGCTTTCCAGCGGGCGCGTAACATTTGTTTCCACATCGGATGCGCTTGCCCCATCATAAGTGGTCATCACCAAAATGGTATTGGTTTCAATCTTAGGCAACAAATCAATCGGTAACCTGTCGTAAGAAAAAAGCCCGAGGATAACCACCGCGATAAAAATTATCGAGGTCATTACCGGCCTTTTTACCGAACTTTCGTATAAACTCATATCTTATATTTTTTAGACGCAAGTAGCAAAAAAACACCTGCTATAAACTATAAACTACTAATTATTATCTCAATTTACAACCTTTACCTCACTGCCATCAACCAGCTTGGCCTGACCGGCAACCACGATTTGCTCAGCAACGGCAAGTCCGGACAGGATTACGTAATCCGCATCAAGCCTTCTACCCACCTCCACTTGCTTATACTGAACTTTTCCATTGTTGTAAACATATACATATCTGGCTCCTGAACCAGCTTGTTTCACAATGGCTTTATCAGGAATAACAACGCTTTTTGCTTTTCCAAATTCAAGAATTACGTGAGCAAACATGCCCGGACGAACCTTGTTGCCGCCATTATTAATTTTCACTTCAACAGCAAAGGTGCGAGTTCGCTCATCAATAGTCGGATAAATCAAATTAACTTTCCCCTGAAAACTCTGTCCTTCAAAAACGTCAAACTTAATATTGACAGGCATACCTATTTTCACCTGCGAATAGTACGATTCCGACACATTGATAAGCAGTTTCACTGGATTGATATTCATAACCGTAAGCACAGGCATTTGGCCGCTATACATATCGCCATTATCATAGTTACGGGCAGTAATCACACCACTTATCGGGCTCAACAAAAAAGTATTCTCTGTGAGGTTCTTCAAATTTGTCTGGGCCACATCCAGTTGAAGTTTGGCATTATCCAAATCCTGTTGAGAAGCGCCACCTACATTAAAGAGCTCCTGTGTCCGTTTATAAATACGTTTTACATTTTCAATCTGGGTTTCCAGATTCGAAAGGTTGGCCACATCCATTTGCACCAGCTTTTGGCCTTTAGAAACATGCTGACCCACTTCCACCAAGATATTCCGGATTCGACCGGGAGCTGATGGTGCAATGCTGTTTTTAGCATCCGGCTGTACCGAAGCTGTCAGTTCGTAAATCTGCTCCACTTCACGTTCGCCAACTGTTTGCAAACGGACGTTCGGAGTTTCAACCACTACGGCTGCTGTTTCGGGTTTCTTTTCTTTATTGCACGAAGTCAAACCGATAACCAGTGCCAGAAGGAACATTCCAGTTAATTTAATCTTATTCATATCGATATTTTTAATTTTTACTTTTTAATTTCTATATTATGAACTGCTAACTATAAACTATTTCGAGTCTTTTCCCAGAAGTTTTTCCAAATCAGACTTAGCCGACAAATAATCGAAAATAGACTGGTTATACATTAAACCAGCCTGAATATAAGCTAGCTCCGAATTCGACAAATCCAGATAAGTTCCGGCTCCAACTTCATACAATTTTTTTGAAATAGCAACCGCCTTTTCAGCCTGACGCAATCCCTCTTTATTAGATTCAATTTTCTCCATTGCCTTCTTAATATTATCCAGACATGAAATAGCCTGCATTTCGAGGCCTCTTCTCAAATTATCGCGCTGATCTTTCAGTTGTTCTTTTTGTATTTTCAGTTGCTTTTCCTTATAAAGCCTTGCACCTCCCTGAAAAATTGGAATACTCAACTGCACAGCAGCAGTTGAAGTTGGGAACCATTTAAGTTCCACATTATCATTGGCCATCGACATATATGCATAATTAAAACTCGCAGCCAGCGTAGGCCACCAACCGGCTTTCTGAATTTTGAGTGCGTGATCCAATTGCTTGGCTTTTAAATCGAACTGATTCAGATCCGTGTTGGTTTTCAGACTGGTAGTGTCTATCGACAACACATCACCATACATATTCTTCTCAAAATCAGATAAACTACCTTCGATCTTTAAGCCGGTTGACATATCCATGCCCATAAGCATTTTCAGCTGCAATTTACTCATATTCACAGCACTTTCGGCCGACACCAAATTAGTGCTTGCATTCTTCACCTGCACATCAGCCCGAATCCATTCAAACTCCGAAACAGTTCCCTGTTTAAATTTATTGCTTATAATCCGGGCATTTTCAGCCGTATTCTGATAACTTCTTTTAAAAACGTTATACTGATCCTGAGTCAACAGAATTGTATAATACGCTTTTGTCACCTGGTTAACCAGCGACAATTTTGAAGAACGAGCCGACTCCAACGCCAATTGGGCATCAGTTTCTGTCATTTCCAACGACGCCCACAATGTAGGCGATATAATAGGTAGCGTTGCCGACAAGCCAGCGTTAAAAGTGTTATCCTGTCCCATTTCAAACCCATTCGGATCAGAAGGCATTCCGGGGATAGAGAAAAAAACACGTTGCTTTTTCAAAGCCCGTTGATACGATCCTGCCGCCGATATATTCGGAAACAAAGCCGAAAACTTCTCTTTCTTCGAATAATCGACCCTCTCTATCTCCTTATTTGCCACCCTAATGGTCGGACTCTCGCTCATCGCAATCTCGAGTGCCCTGGACAAAGACACGGTCAGCGTATCCTGCGCCTTGAGCATAGCCGTTGGCAACGTGCAAATCAATGCAGCTGCCAGTACAAATTTTCTACTAAACTGTTTCACAATTCTTAAATTATTTTGAAATTAATATTTTTCTTATTTTAATGCAAAACTACTCCTGCTTAACAGAATCAGAAAAATAAAATCGGTGAAATCCTGTTTTTTCACGATGAATTACGATTTTGACTAGTTAAAATACTGTCAGACCGATCAATTTCCCGATAAAAGCACTCACTATTCTGTTTTATTATAATTTTCTTCCACGTATTTCAACCCCTTTTCGTTGGCAATAAGATGGATCATCAGATCGATAAAGAATTCGAGCAAGCGTTTTTTTGAGTATTTTTTTGGATCGTGACTCATAAGGTCGAATGTTTTCTTTACCTGAAGGGCATGAAAAAATGCAATTAACTCTACATCAACATCCTTCCTGAAATATCCCTCTTCAATCCCCTGCAGCAAAAATTTCTCAAAACCATCACGCATCTCCTGCCGCGAGATTTGCTCATATTTCTCATGTACCTTTGGATAATATTTTTCCAGATCGTAACACATAGCAACCGGCTCGCTCCCAATACTTTTCTTGATTTCCTTGATACTAATTATCAAGGAATCAATAGCATTCTTGTTCTTAAACAGTTTCGCAAACTTCTCGTGCTGAATAGATCGTTGATACAGCAGAACCGCGTCAACCAAATCTTCCTTCTGGGTGAAATAATTATAAAAAGTCTTTTTAGATATATGTAATTCAGCGCAAACATCATCTACAGAGACACTTCGTATACCGAACTGCTCAAACAAACGGCTGGCTGTACTCACAATTAATTCTTGTTGGTTTTCCATAGTAATATATAAAATCAAATCGGTGCAAAATTATATAAAATAACTTTTGCTACAACGGAATATTCAAAAATTATCACAGCTTAAGCTCAAAAACATTCTACAAGACCTGACTAACAAATACTTAAGCATTCAAAATAGGAAACTTTAAGCGTTTCAAAGTTTCCAAGTTTCCTCATGCGAACAAAAATCAGTCCAAAAATGTTCATATCAGACATTATTTGCAAAGCATATTTGAGAAATTTTCCATATTTTTATTGAAATTTACTACCAAATTATTACAAAACGAATACAACTCATATGGACAATATCAAAAATTACATTGACAACAACAAAGACCGTTTCTTTGAAGAATTATTCAGCCTTATTCGCATTCCGAGTGTAAGCTCACACAGTCACCGGCAGACCGAAATCCGGCAATGCGCAGAAAAATGGAGCGAAATCCTGCTAAAATCCGGAGTCGACACTGTCGAAGTTTTGCCTACCGAAGGTAATCCGGTTGTTTTTGCCACTAAGTTTACAAACCCAACCTATCCTACTATAATGGTTTACGGACATTATGATGTAATGCCTGCCGAGCCTCTGGAGTTGTGGGCTAGCAATCCGTTTGAAGCTGAAATCCGGGAAGGAAAAATATTTGCCCGTGGCGCCGACGACGATAAAGGGCAATCGTTTATGCATGCCAAAGCTTTTGAATATCTTGTCAGGACAAACCAACTGAATTGCAACGTAAAATTCCTACTCGAAGGCGAAGAGGAAATAGGTTCACCCAGTCTGGAAAAATTTTGTATCGAGAACAAAGAAAAGCTCAGTTGTGACACGATTTTGGTTTCGGACACCAGCATGCTGTCGGCCGAGACACCCAGCATCACTACTGGTTTACGCGGACTGGCATACTGGGAAATAGAGGTTACCTCAGCTTCCCGAGATCTGCATTCGGGTATTTTTGGTGGTGCAGTAGCCAACCCGATTATGGAACTTTGCAAATTACTGTCTCAACTTACTGATTCCGACGGCAGAATTACTATTCCACACTTTTATGCTGATGTAGAAGAAGTTTCGGACTACGAACGTGAATTAATTGCCCGAATACCATTCGACGAAGAAGAGTATAAAAAGAATCTGAATATAAAAACGCTCTCGGGAGAAAAAGGCTACAGCACTATCGAGCGCACCGGCATACGCCCGTCACTGGACATTTGCGGAATTTGGGGAGGATATACGGGCGAAGGCACTAAAACCGTATTGCCTTCAAAAGCTTATGCCAAACTGTCGACACGATTGGTTCCGCACCAACGCGAAGAAATTATTGCCGATCTCGTTTCTGATTATCTAAAGCAAATTGCTCCTGAGAATATCGATATTAAAGTCACGTTTCTGCATGGGGCTAACAGCTACGTCTGTCCGATCGACTCCGATACCTACAAAGCTGCCGAAAAGGCTTATACAAAAACATTCGGGAAAAAGCCCCTGCCCGTTCGCCGCGGAGGAAGTATCGGCGTTATCCCCGTTTTTGAAAAAGTGCTGGATGTAAAACCGGTTTTAATGGGATTTGGCCTTGAATCGGACGCTATCCATTCTCCGAACGAAAATTTTCCGGTTGAATTGTTTTTCAAAGGAATTGAAACAATTGTAGAGTTTTACCACGAAATTTCAAATAAAAATGCAGTTTAAAGCTACAAATTCTCATTCTGACACAAAAATCTATATATCAACTATTTGAAACCAACAAAACCCCCATTTTAGTTTTTTAATAAAATTTTACGATTAATTATTTTGTCATATAAAAAGAAATCTGTACGTTTATTGCACTTTTAGAAATCACAATTTTACTAACAATTCTAATACTTAATGTCATGACGAAAACGATAACATTCAACGAGCTACGTAGAGTAAAGGATGCGCTCCCAAGCGGTAGTATGACCAAGATCGCTGCAGAACTTGGTCTGGAAAAAGAGACTGTGCGCAACTATTTTGGTGGGCACGATTATAAAGATGGCAAAAGTTGTGGAGTACATATTGAACCGGGACCTGATGGTGGTTTAGTTATGTTAGACGATACTCAAATTCTGGAAATGGCCCTAAACATTCTGGAAACTCATAAAGCTTAACATTTACAAAAGTTATTCGGAAAGCAGTGACATTATATTTCACTGCTTTCTTTTTTAAAATAAAGTACAAACAACCAATAAAATTAAAACAAAAAGTATATAAACATGGAAAAAGCCCCAGATTGCTTGTATTGCCAACGCAATGATTTACAAAAGAGTTTAATGATTGAGATCTGTGATTTGAATGCATCAACCCTCTTTCTTTTCAAAGAACAAAGTCATCCCGGTCGCTGTGTGGTAGCATACAAGGATCATGTAAAAGAGCTCTTCGAGCTTTCCGAAACCGACCGAAACGCCTTTATGGCCGACGTTTGTAAAGTGGCTGAAGCTATTCAGAAAGCATTTTCACCGGCAAAAATAAATTACGGAGCATATTCAGACAAACTTCCACATTTGCATTTTCATATTGTTCCAAAATATGATGGAGAATTTGAGTTTGGTGGAATTTTTGAAATGAATCCCCAAAAAGTATATCTTGCTGAGAAAGAGTACGCTCAGACAATTGGGAAAATCAAAGCTGAATTATAACGAAAATCTGAGTTTCAAAAGAAGTACTTTCACTCAATGACATTACCGGAAGCATTCATAAAACGCACACAAAACCTGCCGGATCTTAACTTTGACGCACTTGTTGACGCACTCGAAAGTTTACCACCAACAAGCGTACGGGTAAATAATAAAATGGACTACCGGCCATCGAACGAAAAAGTTCCGTGGTGCGATACGGGTTATTATCTTTCGGAACGGCCGCTTTTCACGGCCGATCCGCTTTTTCACGCAGGGGCTTACTACGTACAGGAAGCCAGCTCCATGTTTCTGCAGCAAGCCGTAGAACAACATTTCCCCAATGCCGAAACGGTACTGGATTTATGTGCTGCTCCTGGTGGAAAATCAACGCTTTTATCACAAACCCTGCCAGAAAGCAGTATTTTGGTTAGCAATGAAATTATTCGCTCACGGGCTTATATTCTGGCCGAAAACCTTATAAAATGGGGAAATCCGAATGTTGTGGTCACGAATAACGAACCTAAAGACTTTGCTAATCTTCCCGGATTTTTCAATGCTATAGTAGTTGATGCGCCGTGTTCGGGTGAAGGCATGTTCCGAAAAGATCCCGGAGCCATTCAGGAATGGTCGGAATACAATGTGCGACTATGTGCAGAGCGTCAACGCGAAATTCTTACATCTGTTTGGAACTCACTAAAAACCAATGGCATTCTCGTTTACAGCACCTGCACTTACAATAGGGAAGAAAACGAAGATAATGTCCAATGGATTTGTGAAGAACTTGGAGCGGAACTACTCACTGTAGACCTTAATGGCAATTCCGATATCACGGTTAGCGATTTTGGATACCGGTTTTACCCTCATAAAACGAAAGGAGAAGGATTCTTTTTATCTGTGCTCAGAAAAAACGCCCAAGTTTCTGGCACAATAAAAAATAAAAAAGAGGATAAAAAAGGCATAAAATTTGTAACAAAAAACGACATCAAAACGTTAACATTACAAGAGCCGGATCGTTGGACAATAATAACCGAGAACAATCTGGTTAAAGCTTACGACAAAAACCGGCTGGCTGATTTTCAGGTCATAAATAAACAATTGAAATGTATGCACTCCGGCTTATTGCTGGGCGAGATAAAGGGCTCTGACTTTATTCCGGGGGCTGGCATGGCACTGTCAAAAAAACTGGACAAAAGCTCGGTTGAAATAGTGGATGTGGATTATGAAACCGCCATTTTATTTTTGAAAAAAGAAGCTATTTTTCTTCCGGATTCAAAAAAAGGTTACCTGCTTGTTACTTATAAAAATCTAGGATTGGGCTGGGTAAAAAATATGGGCAACAAATGCAACAACCTCTATCCGCAGGAATGGAGAATAAGAATGAAATTATAATTTTCGTTAGCAATTGAGCATGAAACTTTTATTTTTAGGAACAGGAACATCAACCGGGATACCGCAAATTGGGTGCAATTGCAAAGTATGCCGATCAACCGAGCCTAAAGATAAACGTCTACGGGCAAGTGTTCTGATTTCGGAAGGAGATACACGGGTTTTAATTGATTGCGGTCCGGATTTACGCCAACAGCTTATCAAACATGAAATTTACCAACTCTCAGGAATACTGCTGACACATGAACACTACGACCACATTGGTGGTTTGGACGATGTGAGACCGTTGGGAGAGGCGCAAGTGTATGCCGAAAAGAAGGTATTGGGCGTGATAAAACGAAATATGCCTTATTGCTTTGTTGAGGATAAATACCCTGGAGTTCCGCTGATCAAATTACATGAAATCGATGAAGATCCTCTGAAAATAGGCAAATTAGACATACAACCTATCCGGGTAATGCATGCCAGGTTACCTATTTTGGGATACCGGCTTGGGAAAATAGCTTACCTGACCGACGTTAAAACGATAGAGGAGAAGTCGATTAAAATGCTTAAAGGCCTCGAGATACTGGTTATTAACGCATTAAGACCTCAAGAACACATTTCCCATCTATCTTTGGACGAAGCCATTGAGATTACCGCCAAAATCGGCGCCCGTAAAACTTATTTCACGCATATGAGCCACGACATGGGATTGCATAATGAGGTAGATCCTCAATTGCCTGATAATGTCCATTTATCGTTCGATGGACTGGAATTAGATTTGTAAATAAATAAACACATGAAAAACAGAGATATTAAGCAGCTACTACTAGTTATTTTTTTATTGATTGGTACAGCCAGTCAACTGCTTTACAGCCAAAAAACGATCAAAATTCTAGCTATCGGGAATAGCTTCTCGCAGGATGCTGCCGAGTCCTATCTGGATGATCTGGCAAAAGCCAATGGTGTAAAACTTATTGTGGCGAACATGTATATTGGAGGTTGCCCACTCGACAAACATTGGGATAATGCCTCGAACAACAAAGCCGCCTACTCTTATCGAAAAATTACAAACGGTGATACTGTAGCGATAGAAAACCAAACACTCGCCAACGCCATAAAAGACGAAAAATGGGATTATATTACGTTTCAGCAGGCAAGTCCGCTTTCAGGCATTAGCAGCTCATTTTTTCCATATCTGACACAACTGATACAATATGTAAAAAACCTTTCGGCAAACCCAAAGGTTAAGTTTGCATTGCACCAAACCTGGGCCTACGCAGCCAATTCTACACATACGGGCTTTGCCAATTACAATAAAGATCAGAATACAATGTACAACGCAATTGTCAATGCCTTTAAGGATGCTTCCACACAAACCGGTATAAATCTGATTATTCCTTCCGGAACAGCCATCCAAAATGCCAGAAGCAGTTCTATAGGGGACAATCTGTGCCGCGATGGATATCATTTGAGCCTTGGTATGGGACGATATACGGCTGCATGTACGTGGTACGAAAAACTAACCGGTAAAAAGGTTATTGGAAACTCATTTGTACCGCGAAACATGTCAAAAGAAGAGGCCCGAATAGCCCAATACGCTGCGCATTATGCTATTTTAAAGCCGAATGCCGTGACTTCCATGATCAATTTCAATGTAACAACAACTTTATTTCCCGATAATTCAGGGCTCTTAGTTTATCTCAACTCTGTCGAAGCTACTACATTTTGAAAATATATTTTTTTGAATTACTTTAACCGGGCATAATTCAACTTAATTCACCTATGAAAACACAAAAACTGAAATTCATTATCCTGACTTTTGGAACTGTTTTCCTTACTTCTTGTACCGAGTTACTATATACATCGCTCGACGTGCTGCGTCCGGCAAAAGTTACTTTTGCCCCGACTGCAAACAACCTTTTGATGGTAAACAACACTTCACTCCAACCAAGCAATGTGGGTCACAGAACTGAGCTATTGAATCAAAAAACAAAAAATATTTCAATAGACACGGACAGCATCCCGTTGTTTTGCTTGGGAGCTCTGAACGAAGAACTGGAAAACAATGGATTTTTCTCGTCAGTGAAGTTGCTGCCTAATTCTCTAAACCCCAGCACTAACTTTTCCATTATCAACCCGTTGGATAGCGCCACAGTAAAAAAATTGTGCGACAACAATCAAGCAAATGTAATACTTTCGCTCGATAAAATAAAAGTCAACAATGATATTTCGGAATACTATATAAACGAAACAAGTTCATTTCTAGCTATTTTCGAGGTCCGCTACGAAACATTTTGGAGTATACGCTACCCAAACTCAACTGAAACTTCTTCCGTACAGTTCAAAGACACGATTTACTGGGAAAATGAATCGTACATCCGAAGAAAGGTGATGGATGGCTTACCTAAACGCATGGATGGAATTATTGATGGTGCGCTTAATGTAGGAAGAAAATCTACAAGCCGCTTTCTACCATATTGGGAAAAAGCAGATCGTTACTTTTTCAATTCGTCAAATAAATATCTGAAACAAGGAATCAGTCATGTTTATTACAAAGAATGGGACAAAGCGATTGCCAGCTGGGAACGGGCACTTTCAACCAGTAAAAATACGATGACCCTGGCTCACGCAGCAAATAACATTGCCATTGCCTACGAAATAAAAGGCAATATTGAAAAAGCTATCGAATACGCAACACTGTCGTGCAGTTTTTTTGAAAAATCGTATTTCCAGGATTACAAAGCTATTGTCCAGGCATATAATTATATAGAAGAGCTAGACCACCGGCAGGAAGATATAACTATTTTAAAGAAACAATTGGGTGAGTAACCCTGAATTTAAAACTCAAAAGGCTGCATATCTGCAGCCTTTTTTCATCGCGAACCAACAGATAAATTTCACAGAAAAAACCAAAATCTCTTCCTCAAAAATCACTACCTTTGCAACTTTACTCAAACAATCAACAACATAAAGAAATTATGCTTAATCAAACCGATGAAATCTTACTGCAAAACCGCGGTATTTCACCCCAACAGATTGAAGAACAACTAAATTCATTTGTTACGGGATTTCCTTATCTGGAAATTCGTAGCGCCGCCGAGCCCGGTAAAGGTATCGTACGACTATCGGAAAATGAATCTTCCGAAATTCTGACAGAATGGGGAAATTATTTAAAAACTGACGCCACCATTCTTAAATTCGTTCCTGCTTCCGGTGCTGCCAGCCGCATGTTCAAAGACCTTTTTGAATTTCTGGAAAGCGAAAGAACTGAACCCGGGAACAAATTTGAGGCTAAGTTTTTCGACGAAATCCGCAAATTTGCTTTTTATGAAGAGCTGAATGCTGTTTGTATCAAAAACGAAGGCAAATCGATTGAAGAATTGATGGCCGGTAAAGAATACAAATCGATTGTTGCCAATCTTCTATTGGATAAAGGATTAAATTACGGTGCACTGCCTAAAGGATTGTTGCGTTTCCACTCCTACCCTACTGAAAAACGCACTCCCATGCAAGAACATTTGGTTGAAGGTGCTCTGTATGCCTCAAACAAATCCAACCAAGTAAACATCCACTTCACAGTCTCAAAAGAACATCGCGCTTTGTTCGAAACACATCTAAATGAATCGCTTAGCAGTTTCGAAACTAAATTCGGCATTAAGTATAACGTTAGTTTCTCAGAGCAAAAACCATTGACCGACACAATTGCTGCTGATGAGAACAACCAACCCTTCAGGGATAAAGGTGAATTGGTTTTTCGTCCTGGTGGGCACGGAGCATTGATCGCAAACCTCAACGATCTTGACGGGGATGTAATTTTCATTAAAAACATCGACAATGTAGTGCCTGACTCTCTGAAAGACACGACTATAACTTATAAAAAGTTGATTGCAGGCATTTTGGTCAAACTGCAAAATCAGTCGTTCGCTTATCTTAAAGAATTAGAAGCTAATTCTATTTCAGAAGAAAAGCTATCCGAGATTGCAACATTCTGCGAAACACAGCTAAACAACCAACACGCTGATATTAAATCACTTTCAAATAAAGAATTGAAACAATATCTGATCGAAAAACTGAATCGCCCGATTCGTGTTTGCGGAATGGTAAAAAATGTTGGTGAACCCGGTGGTGGACCTTTTCTGACTGTAAACCCAGACGGAACGGTTTCTCCTCAAATTCTGGAAAGTTCTCAGATTAATCTGAACAACCCTGCTGACAAAGAAAAAATGCTGGGTTCTACTCACTTCAATCCAGTTGATTTGGTTTGCGGAGTAAAAAACTACAAAGGAGAAAAGTTTGATCTGCTAAAATACGTGGATAAAAATACCGGGTTCATTTCGCTAAAATCCAAAAACGGAAAAGAGCTGAAAGCACTTGAACTTCCGGGCCTTTGGAATGGTGCTATGAGCGACTGGAACACCATTTTTGTTGAAGTTCCAATCGAAACATTCAATCCCGTGAAAACGGTAAATGATTTATTGAGACCGGAGCATCAATAACAGAGATCGTCATTTTTTCAACCATCAAGCACAACAAAAATTCAAGAAATTCGTAACAGAAAACAGCTCAAACAAATATCAATTTATATTGTTTTATAATTCGTAGCAAGATTTGTGAGACTCTCGTTTTGTCAACAGAATATTAATCTATAACTCGAATTATTATGTTGGAAAATTTAATCAATCTGGTCAAAGAAAACGCAAAACAGGCAATTATTGACAACCCTGCAATTCCAAACGAACAAAATGATGCAGCATGCGAAACTACTGCAACTTCAATTTTTGACAGTTTAAAAAACATGTTGGGCAGTGGTGGACTCGATCGTATTACCCAACTGTTTAGCCGTAATGATGAAGACAAAAGCAGCGCTGTCAATGAAATTTCGGGTAATGTTGCCGGAGAACTAATGAATAAATTTGGGATGGAAAACAGTGCCGCTAATGATGTAGTACAATCACTTGTACCTACTGTTGTCGGGCAGTTGACTTCTAAAACTAATGACCCGAATGATAGCAGTTTCGATCTGGAAAGCATTGTTGGCTCATTAACCGGCGGAGATACCGGTGGAATTTTAGGCAAACTAAAAGGGCTTGTCGGATTATAAAAAAACTGACTACAAATAAAATCACCGTTCCGGTAAGAGAACGGTGATTTTTTATTTCGTCTTCAACAAATCTTCCAGCTTAATTAATTCGTCACGAAGCTGGGCAGCCTCCAGGAATTCAAGCTTTTTGGCAGCTTCTTGCATCGCTTTTTTAGTTTTGGCAATAGCTTTTTCCAACGCCGAATGAGACATGTATTGCACCACAGGATCGGCTGCAATGGCTTGTTTGTTATCCGGTTCGATATAAGCGTTAGGTTCAGCCTTACTCAATGCAGTTCGCTCTCCCTTATTAATGGCCGTTGGTGTAATACCATGCGCTTCGTTGTAAGCCAATTGTTTTTCGCGGCGACGGTTGGTTTCCGAAATGGTTTTGGCCATACTTTCGGTTATTTTGTCGGCATACATTATTACTCGCCCATTCAGGTTACGGGCAGCACGGCCAGCAGTTTGCGTCAACGAACGGTGCGAGCGCAAAAAGCCTTCTTTATCGGCATCCAGAATGGCTACGAGCGAAACTTCGGGCAAATCCAGTCCTTCACGAAGCAAGTTAACACCCACAAGCACGTCATACATACCACGGCGCAAGTCTTCGAGAATTTGTACACGGTCCAACGTATCTACATCCGAGTGGATATAGTTGCAACGGACATTCATTTTCGTCAGATAGTCGGTCAATTCCTCCGCCATACGTTTTGTCAAAGTGGTAACCAACGTACGTTCATCCCGTTCGGTACGCAAGGTAATTTCTTCCAGCAAATCATCTATTTGGTTCAGGCTTGGGCGAACATCCATAATAGGGTCAAGCAAGCCGGTGGGGCGAATCAACTGATCGATCACGATGCCTTCGCTTTTTTCCAGTTCGTAATCAGCCGGAGTAGCACTCACATAAATGGTTTGCGGAGCCAATTGTTCAAACTCATCGAATTGCAACGGACGGTTATCTTTAGCCGAAGGTAAACGGAAGCCATACTCCACGAGGTTTTGCTTGCGGGCAGCATCGCCACCATACATGGCGCGGATTTGCGAAATAGTTACGTGACTTTCGTCAATAACCATCAGGAAATCTTTCGGGAAATAATCGAGCAAGCAGAACGGGCGGCTACCCGGCGCACGGCCATCAAAATAGCGGGAGTAATTCTCAATGCCGGAGCAATAGCCCAGTTCTTTAATCATTTCCAAATCGTATTTCACCCGCTCGTAAATACGCTTGGCTTCGTAATTTTTGCCGATAGACCTAAAAAAATCCACCTGACGGGCCAAATCTACCTCTATGTGTTGAATGGCATTGGCAATACGTTCTTTGGTAGTCACAAAAATACTGGCGGGATAGATATTATAGGCGTCAAAATGATCGAGCACATGCAAATTTACCGGCTCAACGGTCAGGATTTCGTCAATTTCGTCACCCCAAAACACAACCCGCAGAATATAATCGGAATACGCCAGGAAAATATCCACCGTATCGCCTTTTACGCGGAAATTACCGCGGTTCAACTCGATTTCATTGCGTGTGTACAAACTATCCACCAGGGACCTCAGAAAATCATTCCTGACAATCTTCTGGCCACGCTGAACTTCAATAACATTGCTTGTAAAATCATCGGGATTACCAATACCGTACAAACACGAAACGGACGACACCACCAGCACATCCCTCCTACCCGACAACAACGATGAAGTTGTAGCCAGACGAAGTTTTTCAATTTCCTGGTTTATGGATAAATCTTTTTCGATATATGTATCCGAAACCGGCAGGTAGGCCTCCGGCTGATAGTAATCGTAGTACGAAACAAAATACTCTACCGCATTTTCAGGGAAGAAACTTTTAAATTCGCTGTAAAGCTGTGCTGCCAGCGTTTTATTATGGCTCAGCACCAGGGTTGGACGCTGAACTTGTTCCACCACATTAGCAATGGAAAACGTTTTACCCGAGCCGGTTACACCCAGCAAGGTTTGAAATGGTATATCCGCATTCAACCCTTCTACCAATTGCTTGATAGCTTCAGGCTGATCACCGGTAGGACGGTAAGGTGAAATAAGTTTAAAAGCCACTGTGTTTCAGTTATCAGTTATCTATAAATAATATGAAGTGAAACAACTAAACAATTTAAACGGTTTCACGGTTCAATGAAATATCAGGCTTCTTCGTTTAACGGCATGATTATCCAAAGAATAATATACAAAAGCAAACCCGGAAACCCTGCCGAGGAAATTGCCAAAATAGCATAAATTACTCTTACAAGGGTTTTATCCATATTAAAATACTCGGCAATGCCGGCACATACGCCCGCTATCATCTGATCTTTAGAACGTTTTAGTTTCTTGTCCATAATTTTATGTATTTATGATTTAACCACAAAGAAACAAAAAAAGACTGAGATTGAATAGTGGTATTTCAAGAAATCAATGCTAACTTTTCATTTCACAAAAAAGAGAATAAAGCATTGAACTTTATTCTCTTCTAATTCCTAAAACTATCTACCTGATTGTGTAATAAAATTCTTCAATTCCGTATTGAATTCCTCTTTTTCAAGCAAGTCTTCCATATTCATGTGCAGCCGGTACCGCCAACTGAATTTTGAATTGGAAGGGACATTTATCCGTTCCTCGTTCGGATTAGGCCTGCGAATTTCCTCTGAAATACTCAGCAAATCCTGCATTTGGAAAACAGTCCACATGGCCGGCGAATACAGGTGTTGCAGGATAATATCACGGCAAATCCACCAATCACAGAAATAAGGTGCTTCTCCCCAATGCCCGAGTTGCGAATTATAAAACCGCTGTGTCACGCCACGATCTTCTTCCCACCAGCCACGAATGGTGCTCATATCGTGTGTAGAAGGAGTTACCACCGACAAATAGGGAGCCTTTGAAGGATGGAAGAATTCCCTTTTATTCGATTTTGGAGCGCGCTGCACTTCAAGGCTCAGGATGCCAAGTTCTTTCATCACGGCCGTTACGCAAGGTGTCATCATACCGAGGTCTTCCCCACAGATAAGCATACTGGTAGCATGTTTCAAAGCGGGCAGTTTTTCCATGCCAGACTGATACCAGTTCTCATCCTGACGGCGATAGAAATAATCCACATATAACTCACGTAAACGGTCCTTTGTGTAATTATCCAGGTCACGGTATGTGCGAAGCGATTCCATGCCAAAGCGCGGATAAAACTGAGTTCCGTTACTACCCTCTTTTTCAAAGAAAAGCACATTGGATATCAAATCAAAAAGCCCCCACTTAACACGTTCGGATATTTTTCCTTGGTCAAACAGGTTCTGCACAAATACCTGACTCTGATAAGAGGCTTTCAGGCGCAATACCCAGCCATCTTCTATTTGCAGGCAGTTTGCTTTTACCCACGAAGCATCTTCACCAAAGAAATCCCACAAAATGGAGTCGGTAATATATGGCTTGCAAAAACGATTATAATCAAACCACAAGCCCTTTTCGGCAAACTCGTTAATGTGAATCGGAATAGAAGGGTTCAAATGCCCCATAATACCTTCCACCTGATTGCCTGGAATTTGCCAGATGCGGAAGAAACCAAGTATGTGATCAATGCGGAAAGTATTGAAATAATTGGACATTTGTCCGAAACGTTTTTTCCACCAATTGAAGTTCGTTTTTTCCATCACTGCCCAATTGTAGGTCGGTAATTCCCAGTTTTGGCCTTTCACCGAAAACATATCCGGAGGTGCCCCCGCCTGCATATGCATATGGAAAAGCTCCGGCGAAACCCAGGTATCCACGCTATTTAGGTTTACTCCGATAGGAATATCCCCTTTCAATACTACTCCATTTGCGTGTGCATACGCGGCAGCCTCCGAGAGTTGGGCGTGTAAATGGTATTGAATAAAATAATTCACTGCAATTTCATCGAAATGAGGTTGCATGGGAGAAACAAATTCGGTTATTTTTACAGCATCATATTGCGAATACTCTTTCCACTGTCGATAATCCGGAGTTCCAAACCTGTCGCGCAACACACAATAAGCGGCATATGGCGAAAGCCAGTATTCATTGTCTTCGAAGAATTTTTTAAAGTTGGCATTTTCGAGAAATTCATCCTTTTGTTGCAAATATAATTCTCTGGTGTATTGAAGTTTATAATTAATCACTTCTAAAAATGGAACCAAATCAGAAGCATTTAATTCCGCTTGTTTAGCTTTATATTCTTTTTGCAGGGGATGAGCGGCAGGTAATTTTCCCATTGAAGGCAAATTCAAAAACAGCGGATTAAGTGCAAAAGCGGAAATGGCTGCATAAGGCAATACATCGGCTTCGGTATGTGTACCAATAGTATCATTGAGCGGAAGAACCTGGATCAGTTTTAATCCCACTTTTCGGGCCCAATCCACTAGCAATTTCAGATCAACAAAGTCGCCAACCCCAAAGCTTTTCTTTGTCCGGATACTGAACACCGGCAAACCAACCCCGGCTCCTTTCCATGAGTTATCGGGAACGCGAACAAAACCATCTGATTTCTGAACCAGTGTTTTCTTTGAATGTATGACAGGAACAGTGTGGTCGGGACCAGATTCAAAATACCTGAATTGCTTGCTTTTCTTATCCAGGACCCCATACTTGTAATGCACATCGCCCTGCACTTTGGACAAATCCACTTCTGCTTTCCACCAATTGCTTTCGGCTTTGCTCAATAGCAAAGGGTTGTTTGTCGACCAGTTGCCCAAGGCATCGCAATCGCCAACCAGACAGATCACATCCTCTTCGCGGAGCAGAGGCATTTTCACTTTAAATACATGGGTAAATTTAGCCATCCCTTCGGAAACTGTCGCCGGGTTATCACAGCGTAGTAACACTTCCTGAAAAGGGCTGGACAGAAATACATTGTCGACACTTCCGGGAGAATTCCACAAATCGAAGCAGAAAAAATGCTCCGTCTTAGCCGGATCAACCACAAGTTGACGGTCGTCCCCCCATTCTTCAGTATATTGCCCGGTTTGGTCGTTGAATAAAACGTATTTGTAATTAAATCGAATCACTTCTGTCCGGTTAATCTCTACCTCTGCATACCAATCATCGGGAGATTGAAAATTGAGAAACATCGCTTTAGATAAATCATCATTCCCCAGTTCAGGGATATTTCCACTTACCATCATGCGTTGCCCCCAGTAAGTATAATAAGGTATTTTAAAGTGGATTTTCATAGTACATTGAATTATAAACAATTAGACAACACCCATATGTATCACCATTCAAAAGTACGGTTATTTTCACAACACCATTTTTTTGTTCCCCAAAAAATCCTGCAAATTAATTTCAAACGTTTGCATAACTATTAAAACTTGATTTCGTTTTTTGCGCAGGAAAAACAATTTTACAACAAAAGCATTTTAAACCATAGCTGCAACTAATTCAATCAACCAGTGGCACATATCTCAACAACCAATTTATTATCAATGCATTTATAGCAAATAAATATTCATTGTTATTTTATGACGTTTTCGTGACTATTTTAAGATTATAATCTGTACTTTTGCAAAAAATTCTCAAAACTAAAATCGCACAACAATCCATGTCAGTTTCAAAGTCACCTTTTAAAGTATTTTCAGGCACGAATAGTCGGTATCTTGCCGAAAAAATTTGCCAAAGTTTAGAGTGTCCGCTCGGAAATATGAAAATTCAGTATTTTTCGGATGGAGAATTTTCGGTTTCGTATGAGGAGTCGATTCGTGGCCAGTACATTTATTTGGTACAGTCCACTTTCCCAAATTCTGACAATTTGATGGAACTCCTGCTTATGATTGATGCCGCCAAACGCGCTTCAGCTTATAAGATCATAGCTGTAATTCCATATTTTGGTTGGGCACGTCAGGACAGAAAAGACAAGCCACGCGTATCTATTGGTGCAAAACTTATTGCCGACATGCTAGGTGTTGCAGGAGTTGACCGCGTAATCACAATGGATTTGCATGCCGATCAAATTCAGGGATTCTTTGATATTCCGGTTGATCACCTTTACGGTTCTACCATTTTTGTGCCTTACATTAAATCGCTGAAATTAAAAAACCTGGTTATTGCTTCGCCTGATGTGGGTGGTTCAAAACGTGCTGGTTCATTCGCTAAATACCTGCAGGTTCCGATGGTTATATGCTACAAAACCCGCGAAAAGGCAAATGTGGTAGGCGAAATGACTATTATCGGAGATGTATATGGCCGCGATGTGATTATTGTTGATGATATGGTGGACACAGCCGGTACACTTTGTAAAGCTGCCGATTTGATGCTGAGCAAAGGAGCGAAAAGCGTTCGCGCTATTGTATCTCACGGCGTTATGTCTGGTGAGGCTGCTAAACGGGTTATGGATTCGGCACTGACAGAAATTGCGTTTACTGATTCAATTCCATTCGATACAAGCATTTGCCCGAAAGTAAAGATACTTTCCATTTCAAAAATGTTTGCTGACACAATTCAACGTGTACAGGAAAATAAATCAATCAGCGAACAATATCTGCTATAAAAGAATCAATATATAGGATAAAAAAACTCCCGGAGAACTTCATTTCCGGGAGTTTTTTTGTGGATTGATTTCTGAATTTTTTATTCAAACATGTTTCTAAAATGAGAAAAGAAATTCCGGGCTGCTGAAGAATTTGGTTTTACATTTTCTGATTTACCTAGTTTTTCCATAGCTGCTTTTTCGTCCTTATTCAGGTTTTCGGGGATATAAACCCCGATATTCACTAACAAGTCACCAGTCCCATAACGGTTTACATTGGGCAAACCTTTCCCGCGCAAACGAAGTACTTTGCCTGGTTGTGTCCCGGGAGCAATGGTTACTTTTACTTTTCCTTCCACCGTAGGAACTTCCACCGAACCTCCCAGCGTTGCCATAGGTACAGTAAGCAACAGGTTATATATCAAATCGTTTTCATCACGGATTAATTCCGGATGCGCCTCTTCTTCTATCAACACAAGCAAATCACCGTTCACTCCTCCACGGCGGGCAGCATTTCCTTTTCCGCTCATCGAAAGTTGCATGCCTTCCATTACTCCAGCCGGAATATTGATGGTAATCACTTCATCTTCTCGAACAACGCCTTCACCATTGCAATGGCTACATTTTTCTTTAATTATTTTGCCATCGCCACCACAAGTCGGACATTCGGCAGCCGTTTGCATTTGACCCAAAATGGTATTTTGCACACGCATCACCCTACCCTGTCCGTTACAAGTGGTACAGGTAGTTGTGGACGAACCATGCGCTCCACCCGTGCCGTTACAATGCGAACAAGCAACTTGCTTCTTTACTTTAATTTTCTTTTCAACACCGGTTGCAACTTCGGCTAACGTCAGTTTCACTTTTACACGCAAATCGGAGCCGCGGCGAACACGTTGCCCACCACCACGCTGACTGCCACCAAAACCACCAAAGCCGCCGAAATGTCCTCCAAAAATATCGCCGAAATGTGAGAAAATATCCTCCATATTCATGCTTCCACCGCCAAATCCACCACTGGCAGCACCTCCAACTCCGGCATGCCCAAACTGGTCGTAGCGCTGACGCTTTTGCTCATCGCTCAACACCTCATAAGCCTCGGCAGCTTCCTTGAATTTTTCTTCCGAAGCTTTATCGCCCGGATTTTTGTCGGGGTGATACTGGATCGCTTTTTTGCGGTAAGCCTTCTTTATTTCTTCGGGCGTTGCATTTTTTGAAACATCCAGTATTTCGTAGTAATCTCTTTTTGACATATTTTTATTGAGCTAATAAAAGAAGACCAACCATGATAAGTATTGCTTAGAAATTTTATCAGAGAATTATACTTCTTATATTTTGTTGTTCTTTTAAATTAAACCTAACGCAAACATTTAATTTGTTTGCCAAACAGGATTACTCCCCTACAACCACTTTCGAAAAGCGTATCACTTTTTCATTCAGAGTATAACCTTTAGACACGCAGTCTATAATTTTACCCTTTTGCTCTTCAGTTGGTGCCGGAAAAGTAGTAATTGCTTCGTGAAATTCAGTATCGAAGGCTTCGTTTTCAGTTGGAATAGCTTTTACGCCATTTTGCAACAGGAAAGATATGAATTTGGAATAAATCAAGTCTACTCCGTCTTTCACAGCCTGAACATCCTGCGAAGTTTCCATTGCTTTCAGTCCACGTTCAAAATCGTCAACTAACGGAAGCATATCCACCAATATTTTCTCACCCGCTGTCTTCACCAAATCCATTCGTTCCTTCAGCGTACGCTTGCGGTAATTGTCAAATTCGGCCATTAAACGAAGGTTTTTATCATTCAATTCGGCAAGTTTTTGAACCATTACCTCAATTTCGTCTACAATCTGATCGGCAGCTTGCTCGGTTGTTTCTGCATTTTCTGCGTTGTCCTGATTTTGTGTTGTTTCCGGTGTTTCCTTTACTTCAGGATTTTCGTGTTCGTGTTTTGTTTTTGTCATATAATGTGAAATATTTTTCAGGTTTAACTGGATTTTTCAACCATATTTGTTAATCACAAATTACACAAAGAAACACAAAGCTTTATTTTATGTTGGCTATTAACATCTCAACATATTGAAAACCTTTGCGAAACTTTGGGTCTAAGCCGTTTCATAGAAATTGTAGCTTAGCTATATAGATTTTAAATACGAAACTCTTCCGTCAATAATGTTGCCAAAACACCCGAATTCCGTTTTTGGCAGAAATCGGGTGGCAGAATGGCAGATATTTGTCGAAAAATGTCAGTACAAAATCTTAGTAAAAAATATCTTTTTCAATGTTGAATCCGCTTCAACCATTTTACAAAATTAGCCGGATTTTCATCAAAAGCATAAGACTTGTTCAATGGCTTTCCGGCATTATCAAGCATCACATAAAATGGTTGGGCATTAGCACCAAATTTCGATCGTTGCAAGTAGCTCCACTTATCACCAACCGTTTCGATACTCGTTGTGCGCCCATTTTCCTGAACTTGGTATGGTTTAGCAAGCGCAGTTTTATCATCAACAAACAAAGAGATAAGCACAAAATCATTTTTCAACAGGTCTTTTACCGAAACATCAGTCCAAACCGCCGCTTCCATTTTTCGGCAATTTACACATCCAAAACCTGTAAAATCCACTACAACGGGAAGTTTCTTTTGAGCCGCATAAGCCATTCCCTGGTCATAATCGGTAAAAGCCGGATGAACCTCATTATTGTATAAATTAAAGTCCTGCGTATAAAGTGGTGGTGCAAAAGCACTGATTGATTTCAGTGGTGCTCCCCACAGACCCGGTATCATGTAAACCGAAAATGCAAATGAAACCATACCCAAAAATACGCCTGGAACGGAAGTATGTTTGGATTCGCTATCGTGCGAAAAGCGTAACTTCCCTATCAAATAGAATCCCAGCAAAGCAAAAATCACGATCCAAATTGATAAAAACACTTCACGATCCAGAATCCGCCAGCCGTATGCCAAATCGGCAACCGAAAAGAACTTGAGCGCCAATGCCAGTTCCAGGAAAGCAAGCACTACCTTGACTTTGTTCAACCAACCACCCGATTTTGGAAGGGACTTCAACCATGATGGGAAAAGCGCAAATAAACTAAAAGGAATAGATAATGCTACCGCAAAACCGAGCATGCCAACAGCTGGCGCCAATATGGATCCAGTGGCCGAAACCTGCACCAACAATGTTCCGATGATTGGGCCCGTGCAAGAGAACGATACCAAAACCAAAGTAAACGCCATAAACAGGATACTTACGAATCCGGCTGTTGAATCGGCTTTTGCATCCAGCTTTGTAGACCAGGAAGCCGGCAATGTAATTTCGAAGGCTCCAAAAAACGAAATGGCAAAAACAACCAATAAAGCAAAAAATAACAGGTTAAAAATAGCATTGGTAGATAAGCTATTCAGTGCACTTGCTCCAAAAATCAGGGTTATCAGAACGCCTAAAAGTACGTAGATAAATATAATGGCCAGGCCATACAAAATTGCATCGCGCTGACCGCGTTTTTTACTTTCCGAACGTTTCAGAAAGAAGCTGACTGTCATAGGAATAATGGGCCACACGCATGGAGTGAACAGTGCCAGAAAGCCGCCCAGCAAACCCGTCAGAAAGATTAGCCACAACGAAGTTGTACCAGCAGACCCTTCGCTACCGCCAAAGTTCTTCAATTCGTCTATTACAGGCGTCCAATAATCGGAAGTAGAAACAGCTTCTGTTGGTTTTACATTGGCTGCAACGCTGTCAGTGGCAGCAACAGTTTCAGTTTTTGTTGCAGGTGCCCCCAGGTTGAACTGATTTTTTGCCGGCGGAAGGCAGCTTTCATCGTTGCACGACATAAATTCAACATATCCTTTAATGCGTACTTTTGACGGATCTTCAAATTTTATTTTTTGGACAAAAAGAGCTTCGTCGGTATACCAACTCAACTCCATATTAAAGTTTGCATCCTGGGCTTTATGTAACTTTGACAAGGCCTGCAATTCTCCGACTTTAACCGCATTTTCAACCTTTTCGAAAACCACAGAAGTAGCCTTGGGGCCATCTTCAGGAATATCAAGCCCATACAAATGCCAACCTTCATCTATGGTTGCCCTGATCTGAATATCAGCAGTATTTTTTCCGGTCATATTAAGTTTATAACTCCACTTTACCGGTTCGTAAATCTGAGCAAATGCAGCCAGAGACAAAACAACTGCGAACAATGTTAGAATAACTTTTTTTGCCATAACAATAATTTTAAAAACAAAATTATCTTTTATATATAAACAAATGAATAATCGTTCATTTGTTTTATAATTTATTAGTATTGCAGGAATCCTTTTAACGAATTCCTGCAATAAAATATTAGAAGGAAACACTGAATTTGATTCCTGTTTAAGTACTTTAGCGGGTAAGCATAAACTTGAAACTTACGCCAAAGTTAGACGATGACACTGGGAACGATGATGAAATAAGCGGCGTACTTGACTGGCGATCGTAGAACAACTGGATATTCACCTTTGAACTGAATACATAATCGGCAATAATTTTCAAAGTAAACAACTTGTTACCACTCGAAGCCTGCGTGATATTTTCCTCTACCTTCCGCAACAATGTCTTAATGTCTTTGTACGACAAATCGGCGCTAAGCTTCAAATCATTTTTTATTTTGGATTGCTGGTCGGATTTCAGTTTCAGAATAACATCGAAATCCTTCAACAAATAACCGGCACCTATTACAAATTCGTCAGACGTTGATTCAATCAGTTGCGTACTTGAAAGATTCAGTGCCATATTCCGTTGTTTGCGATATTCCAGTTTTCCTGTCATACTATTTTTCAGGGCCACATTCACCCCAATAAGCGGGCTGAATTGTTCGCTCAGCGACACATCCAGAATGCTGAATTTTGACGAAGGCAGGGCTTTGCTTTCATCGTTTGTAGCCACGTAGCCAAAATCATTTTCATTACTACCCATAGCCACCCAGGTTGCATACGAGGTATAGGAGCCTATGCTGTAACGGCAGGTATAAGCATGGGTCAAACTTACAGATTTGAAATGATCTTTCACCCAGCCAATGTTCGACAATCCATCGTAACTCACACGCCAGTTTGGCAAAATGCTCAGCAACGACAAAAACGGATTGGTATCAACCGTAGTCACATTGCGACCGGTATAGGCAGCCAGAAATGAAGGAATCAGCACATCCGCGGAGTTCAAATCGAACGCTCCCTTAGTCGGGTCGTATGTTCCGGTAATTTTATCTTTCAAAAAGCCGGCATCGGGATATTGCGTACCCGCATATTTCGAATTCAGTCGATTTGCTATTACCTGACGGTTATTGATTAATTTATCAAACAATTCCGAGCTATAATTATCATTAGCAGAACCAATCGGTTTGAAGGCTGTAGACAAAGCCATCAGTGTTATATTATAGCTTCCGTTAAATGTTCTTGGCTTGCCATCGAACATATATTGAATACTGGTATTTTGAGCTTCATAACGTTTCGCATTCAAATCAATCTTGAATCCGGGAATTGGTTCAACACTGGCTTTCACGTCCAAATCAGAAGTATAAGCCATTGTTGCCGGATTCACTATGTCTTTATCTTTATACAACCAGCCTTTCGCATCGAAATTATCAATGGTATTATCATCGAAAATACCGAATGTAAAGGCATACCCAGGAGCTGTGATTCCAGCTCTTTCCTGCTGCCCTATTAAGCCTGGAGTAGGAAGAAATCCGGGTAACATCATACTATTGGACTTACGGTAAGTGACAGAACCACGACGAACCATCATCAGGGTGCGCGCTACAAAATCAACTGTCGTCTTCCCTACACTTTGCACATCCGGATCCATGCTAACCATGGTCAACAACACAGAATCCGAACTAATTGTTGGAATAATTTCTATCGTCGTTGCGTTTTTCGTTTTGTAACTTAGCGAAACCGGTTTTCCTGACATATCGGCAGCTGTAAATTTCAGTCGCTCACTTCCCAACCTATGGTTAACAACCAGCAGTTTGCCTTTTTCAAGAACAACTTTCTGAGTATATGTTTTCGGTTGGAACTTCGGCTTATTCGCATTATTCATTTGCGAAGAGAAACGCCTGTTCACATCTTTCAGATATTTCAACTTATTGTAAAAACTTTCGAAATTGAACTGTGCATCACCCTGCCAGGCTCCCATTGAAGTGGCCACGTTTCCTAAATCAGCTGTATTCCCTTTGATTTGGGCCATCTTATTCCAGTTGTAGGTCGAATTGTACGACGCATTGGCTGTAATCCAGTCCAGCAATGGAATTCTGTTAAGAGGCACATTCCATGAAGCATTGAAAACCTGCTGGTAAGTGTATGGATTTCCAAGCTTGCGAATGCTTGACCAGACAGTATCCCGCCATTGTTCATAGTATTCTTTCCCAATTTCCGGTGTGTAGTATGGTTCTGTAATATTCGAATTCATTGCTGTTTGGAAGCTGAATTTGATTGTTTTAGTCAGGTCATATTTAATATCAAATTGCTTATTCCACATAAAATCTTTACTAAATGTCAAATCCATTGGCAAGGCAGTACCCGTTACATCCGCATTCAAATCGCGCAATTTAACCTGTGAAAACTGCCGGTTCATATTGGTATTGAAATTCAGTGCTGAAGGCAGATAATAAAAATTAAACTCTTTCAATAATTTGAACGCAGGTTTATCAAAAGCTTTTACATTCTTGAACGGCTCAACAGGTTCCGGATTAAATGAGAAATTATACACCACAGCAGCCCGTTCGTCCTTTGTCAGGTTCTTTTCAATATCCGCACTATGTTGGTTTGTTTCACTATAAGCATACGTGAAAGACAAGTTTGCCGGATCGTAAAACTGCGGAGTTTTACTTTTTACATTTACTTTTGCCCCAGAGATATTGAAGCTCTTAGATGTATTTACTGTTTGCGAAACCATCAATAAAGTATCCCTGCTTTGTTGCGAAGTTTCATTATCGAGCGCTTCTGATAAAAGTACATCCTGATCAAGCGGGTTGTACTTTGGCGACATAGTCTCGTTTGTATACGAGAAATAAGCCGGAATCTGGAATTTGGCTTTTTCGGGCAAGAAACGGCCTAAGTCCAACGAGGTAGAGAAATTCATTTGATACAGGTTATCCAGCCTGCGATTGGTTACATTGCTTTCAATGCTTCCATAACCGGCTGTTTCAACTCGTCCTGAAAAATTCACACTTCCCAAGTCTGATAATCCGACAGCCAGATTTCCCATGGCAGCCCAACCGCCCGACTCGTCAAACTGCGACATACGCATTTCGTTCACCCAGATTTCACCTGATTTTGGGGTTTTACCTGCATTTCTAACCCCAATCATAATGGTCTGGACATCGGAAATTGTCGGATTACCAACAATAGTAATTTTATTCAACGGTTTGTCCAGGTCATAAACAGTATAGGGTATTAAATTGGAAACAGTCCCTGGCGAGCTTTGCTTTTCCCGGTTCCGTTTGAGTTTGGCGCTGGTGAGTGCCTCGAATGCAAAATCAAACATATTTTCCGGATACCAAACTTTCTGGCGGTCGGCCGTGTTGTCGCCATTATATAACACATCACCAGGCGTCAGGCGTAGTGGAATTTCATATTCATAATAATTGTTCAGCAAATCGGAGCCCAAACGCACAAAACAGGTCAGTTCATAATCTTTCAAATCCTGTACATTGTCTTTCATTTTTTCGGCATGCACGAACATTTGAAGTCGTTTATACTGACGCATATCATAGCTCGTATTTTTGTAAACCCCACGTGCATCACCATTGGACAGATCTGTTACGCGCATCACCATTGACTGCTCGTTAAGCTGCAATAGCGCAGGTTGTCCCGGGTCGGTTTCGCGGGTAACACCCGGAGGCAATATATAGTTGACCGGCGATTTACTCGCATTTTCTTCAATATTCACTGCCTGTACATCCAGTTTTCCATTCGTTTTCGGAACAACATTGGTTGCATGCAAAGGTTTGTTAAACCCGCGCCATTCACCACGTACCAAATCCAGCGTTGCAAAACGCAGGGTAGCAGAATCCTCGAAGTTGGTCATGTACATGCGAATAAAACGGATCGATTTGAAATTACGGATACTACCTATTTTATCTTCATATTCCCGAACCGGAATTTTAAACTGATACCATTTAACCTGGTCTGTTGCATTATTGGGGTGGGTAACATTAGCTGTAACCATATCGGTAATATGGTTTTTACCAATTACCATTGAATCCGGATTGATACGAACGCGGTATTGATAATACTTTTCATATTCGTTGAGTGTATTATCACCATTCACGTCCTCCATATCGGGCAAGGTAGTGGCTGATGTGGCATATTTCTCGGTGGTTTCATTTGCATCCGGCGAGTTACCCTCTACCCCGTTGTAGTGTTTATAGCGCATTAAGACAGGCAACTTCTCGTTATCGTAGTCAGTTCCACGGTAAAAATGATAATTATCGCCCGCAGGGTCTCTCAGCGGTGAAAACTTATCATTTTCCATACGGCTAAGCACTGCCGGATCGGTTATCTTACTCCGAACCTGAGCAATATAATCCCTGTATGCCGGATAGACAAACTCTGCCTCGTTTGGCAACCCATCCAATCCAACATCCTGGTTTTTGCGGTCGCCGGAGAAAGCTGTAACGGTTGACTGGATTTTAGGCACGCGTCCCCACACAGTGGTATCGGTTTTCGTGACATCTCCATCGATTGGCAACCCGTGTTCAAACGTTTTTTTACCATCTTTCAATATATCTTCACTTACATCGCCAAGATTGAAATACAAATCCCCTTTTTTATCTGATGTCATTCCACCATTCACGTACGGATCCATCATCCAGAACTCAATATACTCAATGTTTGATGTTTCAAAATCGGTTGCATCCAACTTACGCATGATTCCTCCCCAGCGCTGGGTAGGATTACTCAACGTTCCATCCTGGTTCATTCCTTCTACATCCAGATTATAAGGACCGCGTTCTTTCGGGTAAAACGAAAGATTCATAATTGTCATACGTGGCGATCTGGTTATATCAACCTGTTTATTAGGGAAAATTTCCTGTTCGTTTACACTCCTCGTTAAATTATTAGATCTCGAATCCTCATCATTGCGCAAATGCGTTGGAGTTGCAGTTTTGTTTTCAGTAAACAATGGATCCACATAATACCAAGCTAGTAATGCACGGTTTTTTCCATATTGAATGTCATTACTTTTGTTAGCTTCCGGGAATGATGCATAACCTGGTTTGGGAGAATCATTGTAAGGAGTGGCCGCCAAATACCAGTTTACCGGATAATGAATATCGATGGTTGTTTTGGTCGACTCAAAATCGTCGATATACGCCAGCCCATCCTTACCTACTACTTTAGAGTGACCGGGAATTAATTGTGCAAACTCAGCATTCAAAGCAATGGTTGATGGCTTGGTAGCATTTACAAACGGTAATTTATCAAGCGCGTTCGTAAGCCATTGCGACTCGGTACGCCACGAAGTGTTCAAACCCCAAATAGTATTGGAAATTGGCTCACTTCCGGTATTTACTTTCGTTGTAAGCGGCATTTCAGAAAGGTGCATAATAGTACCTCCAAGGCTGAAATCCTTATTGAACTTATATTCCAAATGGGTACCCACCAACGACTTGCGCTGCATGCTGAACATGGATTGATTCTCCAGTTTTACATCGATATTGGTTCCCGACTCTATCAGCGACTGGTTCAGTATCGACACTGTTCCCATCGTATAATCAACCGTATAGTCCACATTTTCAACCAGCGTGGCTCCACCGGCCGTTACGGTCACCGACCCCCGCGGAATATTCATGGCATTCAGGCGGATTTCCGAACCTGACGAAGCTTTATACTCACCCACCAGTTTGAATTTATTTTTCTCGCTGGCTTCCTGAGCCACTACCAGGGTAGAATCATACAATTCCTGGAAAATATAATTTTTAGCAAGTTCTGATGGCACTGAATTAGGGACAGCCGGATTGAAATTATGATCAATTTGTTTAGCTAAGTGCTCTCCAAACGGCTCTAACACAGGGAAGATAATGCGCCCCGAAGTTGGAAGAATCGTGTACCCCTCCACAAAGTCAAACCTGCCATCAGGATTAGGCGCATTTTTAGTATCCAAATTGTCGAGGTTCATCACCCGGAGCAGGATTTTATTTTTTGTGGAATCGCCTTCCGTAATGTACTGCATATCGGTACCAATGGAATCATTCCTATAAACAACATTGAATTTAAAGTTATCCTTCTGAATATCCATTGCCCCCAGGTCGTACACGTTTTTCATCATCAAATCCCAGGTTCCCAGTTGTGGCGATTGAGCTGTACTTTTCAACAATTTCACAATCAGCGCATTGGACGGAGTTATATTATCAGTCGAAAATTCACCCACCTGGTATACTTTACCTCCATACGTGTACTCGTATGCCACACCAAGCACTTCGTCCGGATTCAACTTATTGCGTAGCGAAATAATCCCCAAGGCAGGATTCAGCGTATATTCCGATTGTTCCAGTTTGCGGGCACTTTCAATTTTTTCGTAGTCTTCGCCACCGTTGATGTCAAATCCGCTCAAATTTCTAGATAAAATGTCATTGGTTTTCCGAATGTCTCGAACACCAGGCATTATTAATGAGTCTGTGACTTCCCCATATAAAGTATTCGCTTTATTGGCTGGTAGATTAGATGACGAAATCACATTCCAGTGTGAGTTGTCTATCCTTTCTGTCTCTGCCAGATCCATAAAAGCAATAATATTCCGAGCCTGGTCATAGTTTCCGCGCTTATTGGTAACCCATACTTCCACGCGGTTAATAGTTATTCCCGAAGAAATATATGGCAGTTTACTCATTGCCGACTCATAACTATTCCGGAAATAATGCCCCAGAAAGAAGTGGCGGTTATCGTCGTAATTATCAATATTAACCTCGAATTTCGTAGTTTGCGCACCGCCTTTGGAACTGACGGTCTGGGTTTGCGATTCCTGTTGCGAAGCAATAGCTGAAACGCTTAACCGCCCGAATTGCAAATCGGTTTTCACCCCGAACAAAGCCGTGCTTCCGGTTATGAGCGAACTATTCAACTGCATGCTTACGTTTCCGGCTTCAATACTTTTGATAATATCATCCTCCTTGCCTTTGTAGGCCAGTTTCACCATTTTCTGGTCGAAGTCGAAACTCGATTCGGTATTGTAGTTCAATCCAAAATTAACTTTATCGCCCACGCTACCTGTAACATTCAACTGAATTTTTTCGTCGAAATTAAAGCTTCCTGTTTTGCGCATCCGCTCGGTAAGTGCGGGGTTATCAATCTTATTACTTTTATATCCAAACACCAGTTCAGCCGAACCTTGTGTTTTAATCTGCACTCCACCTGGGCCGAAGATTTTGTCTGCCGGACCAATATTGAATTTCATATCGGAAACAGAAAATTTGTCTTCGTTGTTTTTTTCGGCTTTGTTGTTTTTTTCACTCCAATACTGTTGCATTTCCTTTTTGGCCGAATAGTTTCGATACTCCTGCTCGGTCATCAAAAAAGGCGTGGCAATTTCCATTTCGCCCACCATAGTTCGTAAAACATAATTACCTGATTTGGTATCATACTCCACTACCGACTTCACATTATCGGGCTTAGGGGCATCCATGGGGTATTTGGCATCCAACTCTTCGTAAGAGTTTTGAGTATATTTCTTAATCGGAAAATTGGGTACAGGTAGTTTATCTGAGTCAGTCGGAGCAACTATAGCAACTGCTTCGGGTGTCACTTCCATGTGCCCGATAGCCGTTACAAATGCATAAGCGGAACTGAAGACAATACCGCAGGAAAGAATTATAGCAAATGTCTTATTGGGAAATATCATAATTAGTTCGTAATCATTTGGGGAAAACCATCAACCGAATATATCAGCCGATTTACATCATTTTCAATGCCAGCTTGATCAATTGCTCTACTCCAAGCGCGGGTTGCTCTTTACTAATTTTATCAACCGTTTTTTGCGAAGCAGCAGCAGCAAAGCCAAGCATAACCAAGGCCGCCACAGCCTCTTCTTTATGCGCGCTATGTGGATTGGCAGCTAGTCCGGGAATTTCAGCAGAACCTATACCTTTTACAATTTTATCTTTTAAGTCTACAATAATTCGTTGAGCCGTTTTTGTTCCAATGCCTTTGATAGCATTTAGCGCCGATACATTGCCAGAGGCAATCATCTCCTGAATTTCCTCAGCCGAGTACGACGACATGATCATCCGGGCCGTATTGGCACCAATGCCTGAAACGGAAATCAGCAACAGGAACAAATGGCGTTCACTTTGCAAACGGAAACCGTAAAGTACATGCGCATCTTCACGAATAGCTTCATAAATAAACAATTTGGTGGAAGTTTGCTGGCCCAAGAAAGAGAATGTAGGTAATGTAATATGTATCTGATAACCGATCCCACCTGCTTCGAGTACCACGTAAGCCGGTGTCAGTTCCGCAATTTCTCCTTTTATATAATCTATCATCGAATTTCGTCTGAAAATTGTTGAATTCTTAATTTTTTAACCTGCAAATATACTGATTATTTGCGACCTTTCCAAAATGGAAAGGATATTTCAGGCCTGCTCATTGAAAGCATCGAAATGAATAACGGATTATTTAAATAATTAGTACTAACCGACCTGAAAAATATAAGCCTAAAAAACAAATTAAATGCAAAACCGGGCATAAACTTAGTAATAACAGACTGAAGTCATCTCGACTTCAATATCTTTATAACGAAGTCGTTTCGACTTTTTATAATTTCACCCCTAACGAAGCTCTTTATTCTTAAATCAAGATGACTTCAACAAAAAAGACACAGGCCCCTGTGTCTTTTTTGTTATAGGAATTGGAGGTTTTCAGATATTTTCAGCGATTCGCTTGGGAAGAATTTTCACCACATTCCCTATTAGCTTCCAACGCTTGGTTATATATGCAACACGGCGTCTGGAGCGTATGGCTTTATATATCTGCGACACGGCTTTTTCTACCGGAGCAACCCAAAACAAGACATCACTTTTGGCCATTTCTGTATTTACAAAGCCCGGGCGGATGTCAGTGATAAAAATTGGCAAGCCCGATTTGGCTGCCTTGTTTCGCAATCCTTCCAGATAGATAATCTGGTAGGCTTTCGTGGCCGAATAAGCCGGAGATTGCCTGTTCCCACGCAATCCGGCAATAGAACTGATAGCTACCAGATGGCCATGTTTCTGGCGTTTGAAGTAATTAAATGCCCAGTCGGCAATGGCTGTAAAACCGGTCACATTCGTATCTATCGTCTGCTTCTCCAGTTCGAAATCCAACATGTCGTTCAAATATCCTGCACCTGAACTGATAACAAGCAGGTCCAACCCTCCCAGGCGGTTTGTAAGTTCTCGTAAATGTTGCCCAACGCTATCTATGTCAGACACATCAAATGTTTCTGCTTGATAATTATCCGGCATTTCAGATTTTATTTCGTCCAATAGCCGAGTCCTTCGTCCGGTTATACCAACCATGCAACCATCATTAGCCATCAGTTTTGCTAATCCACGTCCAATGCCCGATGTAGCGCCTACAATTATTACTTTTTTCATTATTTCCTAACTGATTTGTATCACCACAAAGTTAAATATTATTTACTACCCGTACAACTAATTGGCTGCATATATCTCTGAAAAAATTAGGTTTTTGATATCATCCCCACAAAACGAACCGGCAGCAGCCCTGCCTCTCTGATTATCCCATTTCTCTTTTCTATCAGATAAAGTTTTTGTGCATGACTCAAACCTGCTGGAATAATCATCCTTCCCCCTTCGGCAAGTTGCTCTGTCAAAGTTACCGGGATATTATACGGAGCGCAACTAACAATAATCCTGTCGTAAGGCGAAAAGGCTTTCCAGCCGTCATATCCATTTGCCACCTTCACCCTGACATTCCGAAATCTGTCACGAGCCAGTATTTCCCGCGCTCGTTTAGCCAGTTCAGCGTTAATTTCAACGGAGTAAACCTCAGCACAAAGACAAGAAAGAATAGCCGTTTGATAACCCGAACCTGTTCCTATTTCCAATACCCGCGTACGCCTGTGAAGTTCCAGTTTTTCCAGCATATAAGCAACAATGTAAGGCTGGGAAATAGTTTGATCAAAACCAATTGGCAACGGTGTATCTTCGTACGACCTATCTCTGAATTCAGGAGGAACAAAATTGTGCCGGCAGACAATCCGAAAGGCATCCAAAATAGCTGGATCATCTATTCCCCTGCTTTTCAACTGATATTCGACCATAGCTTGGCGAAGCCGTTCGTAGCCAATTTCTATCATATTCTCAACCTTAAAAGATCAAAAAAAATATGTTATCAACAGATTTTGCGATTCAATTGTCTTTTGAAGTTTCTTCGATGATAAGGCTATTATCTTGCCAATCCATAAAAAGCTTGTAAAACTCAATAGCTTTATCCAGTATACCGTCCAATTCCGAATCATCAATCAAACTGAAATGTACCAGAACCAAGTGCCTTTCATCTTCTCCAAAAATATTTGAATAACTAAATTCCTTTACTTTCACCATTGGATTTAAAACCATTGCATCATCATCCAAAGCAATCATTTCCAATATAGTAAAACTCTGAATATGCTGCAACACAGTGCGACCTTCAAGCGAATCTCCGGCAGGAGTATTTCCATCCAGAAACACCCACTCGGGCAATGTAAGATTTAGCTCTTTTTCCATAATTTCAGCTTTTAAGCCGTGAGTACCTATTGGGAAAGCAACTATATATTTATAACTCCAATTCCCAATAATTGTTTTTATTCAACATGATTAATTTATAACATGAGGACAACTAACTTTACCTAACCATTCCAACAAAAAGTTCTTGTATTGAAACAAACCTCTGCTCAACGGACTACAGTGGCTTTCAAAACCCTAACATCTTCTACCGGACGATCATTTTTTCCAACCTGTACCTTGGATATTTTGTCAACTATATCCATTCCTTCTACCACTTCGCCAAAAACGGTGTATGCACCATCCAAATGTGGAGCCCCTCCAATTGTCTTATAATCATTGCGTTGTTGTTCTGTAAACTTACCCGTCGAATCTGTTTCCACTTTCGCATGAACTTCCTCCATGATCGAATCACGCAACTTGTCAAGCCCAGCCTGGTCGTGTTCCCTCTGCAATCTATCCACCCTGTTTTGCTTTGTAGCTAAAATTTCCTGAAACAACTTATTTTCAAGTCGATGTTTATTATTCTCCTCCAACGCATCTAACTCCTCATCCGAAAAAATCTTTCCCTGAACAATATAAAACTGGCACCCAGAAGACTCCTTTTTAGGATTTACCTGGTCACCTTTCCGGGCTGCAGCCAAAGCACCACGCTTGTGGTAGTATTTCGGATAAACAAACTCAGCCGGAATGGTATACCCCACGGCTCCCGAACCAAGTGTAGCTTGCGGTTTTGCGGTTTTCGAATCAGGGTCGCCTGTTTGGATCATAAAACCATTTATAACCCTATGAAATAGCAAGCCGTCATAAAACCCGGAATCCACCAGTTTTATGAGGTTATCCCGGTGTTTTGCCGTTTCAGGATATAACTTCACAGAGATTTTCCCATAAGAGGTTTCCAAACAAATTATAGTAGCTGCCTCTTTTTTTTCGGCACAGGATTCTGTTAGTATCAACACGGCAATTGCCATTAAAAACATTTTTTTCAGCATAATAAATTATCAATTTTGTTTCTTCAGCAAAAATAATTAAAATTTTCTCTACTTTGAAAACATTCAGCAATCATATTCAAGTGTAATTACAACAAGAATAATTCATATATTTGTATTGCAAAATAATCGTCGTTAGACTATAGATTTTGTATGAGTGAGATAAAATTTTAAAACTAAACGAAAGCACTTAACTGTTACAAAATCAGTCATGTCGAATATTTCCGATTTCACGTTTTCTTACAGCCTCGCAAAAAAATACGTTACTACCACATTTAAGCTTTTTTACAGCGTCTATATTGTTGTTGGAAAGGAAAATATCCCGGTTGATTGCCCTGTAATTTTTGCCCCCAATCATACTAACGCACTCATGGATGCACTGGCTGTTGCTTCGTTAACTCCTTATAAAATGCCTGTGGTATTTCTCGCTCGATCTGACATCTTCAGAAATAAAACTGCCGCAAAAATTCTAAATTTCGCCAAAATCATGCCTGCTTTCAGAATGCGGGATGGCGTTGAAAACTTGGGAAGAAACAGCGAAATTTTCGATCGTTGCGTTGAAGTCTTGCATAAAAACAAAGCACTTTGCATTATGCCTGAAGGAAATCAGGAAATTGAACGAAGACTCAGGCCGTTGGCAAAGGGAATTTTCAGAATTGCATTCGCGGCCCAACAAAAATATGGCAATCAGCCCGCTGTGAAAATTATTCCTGTTGGACTCGACTTTGGAAGCATTGTCAAATCGCAGAAACACATCATTATCAACATAGGCAAACCGATTGAAGTGTCGGATTATATAGCTGATTATGAAAACAATCCTGTCAGTGCAACCAACGACATCCGTGAACGATTAAAAAATGATCTAATCCAAAACTCGTTGCATCTTGATACGGACCAATACTACGAATGTTTTGAGACTGCAATTGAAATTGGCACTGCAAGTTATCTGAACAAAATGCAACTTCCCGACAAACCAATTTACAGGTTTGTTGCCCGTCAGAAATTAGCCCAAAAGCTGGTAGAGTTAGAAAAAGAAAATCCAATTACAATTCAGGAATTAGATTTACTGTGTACTGAATACTCAAAAGTGCTGAATGAAACAAATTTACGCAACTGGACAGTGGAACAAGCACCCTTTAATAATGTATTCCTATTTTTCGAAGGCTTATTTATTATATTGACTTTTCCTTTTTTTCTTTGGGGATTGGCCCTTAATTTTCTACCGTTTTTCATTCCGGTTTACCTGAGAAAAAACATATTCAAGCCGGAATTTTCGGGATTTTACAGTTCGTTACATTACACTCTGGGCGCTATAACTTTCCCATTATTTTACACTTTAGAGAGTCTCCTTTTCACATGCTTTGCTCAGGTTTCCCCATGGACAGGCGTTTTGTTTTTTCTATCTTTATATCCATTGGGGAAATGGGCTTTGAAATGGAATTCTACATACAAAAAATTCAGAGCTAGAATCCGCTACAACAAATTGTCCCGTTCAAACCATCCTGCCATTTCAGAGGCTCAGATTTTGAGAAATAAAATCATTGATTTGTTGCAATAAAAAAAGGAGAGCAAGCTCTCCTTTTTTTATATTTTCGATTGTCTTATTATTTCTTTACCAACACCCATGCGCCTGGGAAGCGGTCAGAAATTTGTTTGATTCGCGCATGTGCCTGGTTGTAATCGTTGTAAGATGCTATCAACACCCGGTACATTCCCTTTTCATTTAAAACCACAAGTGCTTTATTGCCTTCTGATTTCAACAGTGTTTGCAAGCCTTTTGCATTGTTTTGATTTGAAAAACTGCCTACCACAACATGGTATTTATAATTTAATGCAGTAGATTCACCTTCTACCAGACTAAAACTTTCGTTGCGGGTAACTTCAGGTTCATTAGTCACGTTTTCAGCTGGAGATGTTTGTGGGGTAACATTTGTTTTAGGTGAAGTAGTAGCTTCAATGTTGGCACCTGCAGGAACTTCAGCTATTTTTTGTTTTGTCTTACAGGCAGTTGTGGCTGATATTACAATTGCTAATGTAATAATCAATCGGATTGTTTTTCTCATATTCATTTTTTTATTTAAATTTGACTGCAAATTAACGGACAGATTGCAAAAACATTCATTTTGACTACAAAGATGATAAGAAAAATGCAGTAAACCAAATGTCTTCATTTTTTTCGTAAAAAAAGTACGTGCACAAGCAAACAAAATGCGTACCAATGACGTTTAAAAAGTAATAATTCAAAAAATAAATCGATTATTAATATATAAAACTACAAAATCATGAAATTTTCATTGCCCGAATTACCTTATGCTCATAACGCATTAGAACCTATCATTTCAGAAAAAACCATTAGTTTTCATTATGGAAAACATCATCTTACCTATGTAAATAATCTGAATGGATTGGTTGAAGGAACAGAATTTGAAAATGCAGACCTTGATACGATTGTAAAAAAATCGGAGGGTCCGGTATTCAACAATGCGGCTCAAATATGGAATCACAACTTCTACTTCCTTTCATTAACCCCAAACAAAGGGACTGCTCCAAGCCAGAGCCTTGTAAGTGCAATTAATTCTGCTTTCGGTTCGCTCAATGCTTTTAAAGCAGAATTCAACAAGGCAGCTATAAGCGTATTTGGGTCAGGATGGGCCTGGTTGGTAAAAGACGCCGATGGCAAACTTTCGATTGCAAAAGAAAGTAACGCCGGAAATCCGATTACCCGCGGCCTGACTCCTCTTTTAACTTTTGATGTGTGGGAACACGCTTATTACCTGGACTACCAAAACCGCCGCGCCGATTATGTGGCTGCATTGTGGGATTTGGTTGACTGGAACGTGGTTTCGGCCCGCTATTAAGAAACAAGCTCCAAAAGAATCGAACAAAACCCGGATTGATCAATTTTCAATCCGGGTTTTTCATGTTCGCAATTTTTCAGAAATGTCATGAATAATTAAAAATGAGTTAAAAATCATAAGGAAACATTCATTTTACTAAAAATCCACCTCATTTAGTATTGTTGTGTCCTAAAAAAATTATCTTTGCAGTCTGATTTTTGAAAAACACATTCTTCAATCTGTAAAAAATTTAAACATCAAATTATTTAATAGAAAAGCTGATGAAAAACTTCTCACTCATTTTAAACGTCATTTTAACGGTCGCTGTTATTATTCTTTTTTGGTTAGTATTAGGCACTAAATCAAGCCCTGTCACCCAACAGTTAATAACAGGAAAAGGGACAATCACAAAAGGTAAATTACCAATTGCGTATATAAATGTTGATTCATTACTGTTGCATTATCAATTTGCAAAGGACGCAAATGAGTCTCTGACCAAAAGACAAGAAGATTCCCGCTTAACTATTAATGTACGTGCCCGCCAGTTACAGACAGAAATGGGTGAATTTCAACGCAAACTGGAAAACAATGCATTTTTAAGCCGCGAACGCGCAGAACAAGAACAACTTCGCTTACAGAAAAAGCAACAGGAACTACAAGAGCTGGATGGGAAATTAAGCCAACAATTACTTCAGGTTCAACAAAAAATGAGCGAAGAACTGCGTGACACTATCAACAAGTTCATGAAAGAATACAACAAGGACAATAAATACGAAATTATTATCAGCAACACTTCCAATGATAATGTTTTGTATGCAGCCAAAGGCTACGACATTACAGCTGAAGTTACAAAACTTCTCAACGAACGTTGTGCAAAAAAATAATTATATGGGATTATTCCTATAAATCAAAAGGGCAAACTCGATACGAGTTTGCCCTTTTGATTTATAACTTTGCCCAATCGATTATTTTTCAACTGTGCGGAAAGACAGAAACAGCGATGCAAGCGCATATATAAGAACTGCAACCACCCACGAATTCGCCCCGGTAAACATAAAATAGGCAGCCAAACCTAACAAGAGGGTTGCAAAAAGTCCGCTTCGCGCAAGGCGTTTTTGACGGATATCCGAATTGCGGTTATCTGCAACGTGTTTCAGTTGAACATAAACCAGGAAATGCTACTCCGGCAGAAAACACGTAAGGAGCATACGCGATATCGAAAAGTTTGATTATGCATCCCAGGATAGTAAGCATGTTGCCTACCGTAAAAATCATTTTGGTGGTATTGTTCTCCGTCATTCTTTAATTATAAAAATATCTTCGCTCTTTTTCTTCATGTAGTAGTGTTCGCGTGCGAATTTCTCCAGGTTCTCGTCGCTGGACTGAAGTTCGTTTTTCTTCTGTTTTGTAGCTTTGATCTCCTCCTGATAGAACTTCAGCTCTTCTTCCATCCGGTTAATCTTTTGGTGGCTTTCCCAGCGATGAATCAAACTATGCTCGTCAAAAAAAGTGACAAAAACAGCATAGGAGAGCAAAACGACCAGATACTTGTTCAGCAGTATCTTCCGTAGTTTTTTTCCTGGTTTTTCGAGAGCCGGCATAGTGGTAAATACGGGTTATGAGTTACAAAAATATTGGAAGTAATGGAACAAAAACTCCGATTGAGCTGGCAAAGGTAAGCATTTTTCAGCAACCTTCTTTTTTTTCAGAAATCTTTTTTTTTGATGAACTGTACCGTCTTTTTCAGTATATTTGCAAGCAAAAGCAGAATAAGATTTCAATTTATGGACAATTTCATAGTTTCAGCACGCAAATACCGCCCATCCACATTCAATTCCGTTGTTGGTCAATCGTCATTGACCACTACGCTTAAGAATGCCATCAAAAGCAATCATTTGGCCCATGCCTATTTGTTTTGCGGACCACGTGGCGTGGGAAAAACCACTTGTGCCCGGATCTTTGCAAAAACCATCAATTGCCAGAACCTTACTGCCGAACACGAAGCCTGCAACCAATGCGAGTCCTGCGTTTCGTTCAACGACCAGCGCTCGTACAACATTCATGAATTAAATGCAGCTTCCAACAATGGTGTGGATGACATCCGTTCGCTCACCGACCAGGTACGCATACCGCCGCAAATCGGGAAGTACAGTGTCTATATCATCGACGAGGTTCACATGTTATCCACCGGGGCTTTCAATGCATTTTTGAAAACGCTGGAAGAACCACCTGCACACGCTATTTTCATTCTGGCCACCACTGAGAAACATAAAATCATTCCAACCATTCTTTCGCGCTGCCAGATATACGACTTCAACCGCATCACTGTGGCCGACACCGTGAAACACCTGCAAATGGTGGCACAAAGTGAAGGTGTAACGGTTGATCCGAACGGACTTAACGTAGTGGCGCAAAAAAGTGACGGCGGAATGCGCGACGCCCTGTCAATTTTCGACCAGTTGGTAAGCTTTTGCGGAAACAACATAACTTACCAGGGAGTAATAGAAAACTTGAACGTGCTGGATTACGAATATTATTTCCGGCTGGTGGAAGCATTCCTGAAAGGTGAGGTAAGCAACTCGCTGCTGATATTCAACGAAGTACTGAACAAGGGATTCGATGCCCATCATTTTATTACGGGGCTCAGCTCACACCTGCGCGACGTGCTGGTAAGCAAAGACCCGCAAACCATTGCCCTGCTCGAAGTGGGCGCAGACATCGGCGAACGCTACAAAACTCAGGCACAAAGCTGCACGCCGGAGTTTTTGTTCCATGCACTGAAAATAAGCAACGATTGCGATATCGACTACAGGCAAAGTAAAAATAAGAGGTTGCTCGTGGAGCTTGCTTTAATCCGTCTGTGCCAACTGACGGACGAAAAAAAAAATCCAGTCTAACTGACGAAAAACCGGCGCCCATACAAAAAATACAGGCAGAACCTACCGCTGCAGCGCCACATAAACCTGCCCCGGCGGCTCAGTCTGTACAGCAGACGGTTGCGGCCCAACAACCATCCATTTCCGTAAAGCCAAAAGCCGAAGCTGTGGCAGATAGCAAGCCGGTTTTCAAAAGGCCCGGAAGCATATCCATCACTTCGCCCGTTGCAACCCAAAATCAGACCGAGGAAACTGCTAAAGGAGCAAGCCCGGAACGTGCTGTAGCAATGAACCAGCCTTTCAGTAGCGAAGATCTGATTCGTGCATGGTACCAGTTTGCCGAAACAATACCCGAACAAACCCGTATGGTCAGCTTCTTCAGGAGTTCAGCACCTCAGGTTACGTCGCCCACTACATTCGAAATAACCGTAAGTAATATATTGCAGGAAAAAGAATTGAAACGTCTTCAACCCGACATACAAAGTTTCATGCATGAACGTTTGCAAAATTCTACGGTAAGAATGACCATAAAAGTTGCAGAAGAAACTGCCGTGCAAAGAGCCAACACACCGGAAGAACGTTACCGGTTAATGGCCGATCAGAATCCGGCGCTGGACATTTTGAAAAACGGCTTGCAACTGGAAATAGACTGATTAGTAATTCATAATTTATAATGCATAATTCATAATAAAAACTGTTGGATTGTCATTTAAAAGCAGAGATGAATGCAAAATAATTATGAATTATGCATTATAAATTATGAATTAAAAAGTCCATGTTTAAAAAGATTACACGCGTTGTTTGGATATTGTCGGTAGTAAGTCTGTTAACCGACGTAGCGAGCGAAATGCTTTATCCGGTAATGCCCATTTACCTGAAAAGTATTGGATTCTCTATTTTAATCATTGGAATTCTCGAAGGCGTTGCCGAAGCCACTGCCGGACTCAGCAAGGGATATTTCGGAAAACTGTCTGATACCACCGGCAAACGGTTGCCTTTTGTACAGGTTGGCTATATTCTGAGTGCCATATCCAAGCCTATCACAGCCTTTTTTACCCACCCCGTGTGGATTTTCTTCGTTCGCACCACCGACCGTTTTGCCAAAGGAGTCCGCACCGGAGCGCGCGATGCTATTCTCTCCGACGAAGCCACCCCCGAAACCAAAGGAACCGTTTTTGGATTTCACCGAGCCATGGATACCATTGGCGCAGCTATCGGGCCGACACTGGCGTTGGTTTATCTGTATTTTTATCCGAACGACTACATCACGCTTTTCTACATTGCCTTTATTCCGGGAGTTATAGCCATTATTACCACACTTTTACTCAAAGAAAAGAAAGCCGCGCACCCTCCTACCCACGAAAAAGTTTCTTTCTTTTCCTTCCTGAAATACTGGAAACAAAGCCCCGTAGCTTATCGCCAATTACTGGTTGGATTACTGCTGTTTACACTGTTCAACAGTTCGGATGTATTTCTATTATTAAAAGCTAAAGATGCCGGACTCAACGACACGCAGGTAATCGGCATTTACATTTTCTACAACCTGATTTATGCCTTGTTTGCCTTCCCCGTTGGGTCATTGGCTGACAGAATAGGACTTAAACGGATGTTTATCATCGGGCTGGCGCTGTTTTCAATAGTCTACCTGGGCTTCGCCGTGAATGCCAACCTCTATGTGTTTATCGGATTATTTTTCATCTACGGGCTCTATGCTTCGGCCACCGAAGGCGTTTCCAAAGCCTGGATCAGCAACATAACCGACAAAAAAGACACTGCCACGGCCATTGGCACGTTCTCCGCCCTGCAAAGCCTTTGCACCATGGTGGCAAGTTCATTGGCCGGAATTATCTGGTACACGCTGGGCGCCAAAACACTGTTTATCATGAGTGGCGTTATGGCAATAGTGGTAATGGTATATTTGGGAAGAATGCGGGAGAAATAAAGTGAGTTCCAAATTATTCAATGCTTGCGTAGCTTGCGCAAAAACGAAATAAAATGAAAGCATGCTTGCGTAGCTTACGCAACCTCCCTTTGAAATGATTTTGCCCTTGCGCATCTTGCGCAAGCTCGCCCGAAAATGAATTCTCCGTTGCGCAGCTTGCGCAAGCTCCCTTTGAACTGATTTCAAGCTTGCGTAGCTTGCGCAAGCCTGATTGTTAATTTACTGGTTTGCGCAAGCTGCGCAAAGGCCCTTTTTTATATAAACTGATAAGAGCTGCCTAGTAAACCGAGGCAGCTCTTTGTCTGTAATACGATATCTCAATTATTTATATTCAAAACATCTAAACCCACAACTATTTATGTATATTTGTGTCACTAATTTCTAAAAGAGTAACACGATGTCGGTAACACGTTTTGGAGTTTCGCTTGAAAGCGATTTATTAGATGCGTTGGATGAATACGTTCTGGAAAATAAATTCCCCAACAGATCGCAGGCCATCAGGCATTTAATTGAAAAAAACATAGTGGAGAGCAAATGGAAATGTAACCATATTGTAGCAGGTGCCATCATTCTCAGGTACGATTCGAACAAGAGCGATGTCAGGAATAAACTCTTGGAAATTCAGAAAAACTATATCGGTGTCATTCTTTCTGTTCAGTATTTCTATATCACTGCCGATAAAATTCTCGAAATTATAGCTGTAAAAGGCGCTTCGTACCAATTGACCGAACTATCGGATAGTCTGATAGGTATCAAAGGCATTGAACACGGAAAATTAATAATGAGCAAAGCAGAATAATACTATCCAACGATTATGACCTCGTCCGGAGGCAGCAAGATAAAACACAGCATTTTTCACTATCAACTAACTGTCAACTCAAAAAATATGAATTCAGAAATTGCCATTTTAAGCCTTACTGCTGCATCGCTGGGTTTTATGCATACACTTTTAGGCCCCGATCATTATTTGCCTTTCGTGGTGCTTTCAAAAGCCCGTAAATGGAGTAAACTAAAAACCATTTGGATTACTATTCTTTGCGGCATTGGGCATGTGGGGAGTTCGGTGCTTATTGGGTTTATAGGAATAGCTGCCGGTGTGGCACTTTCAAAACTGGAAGCCTTTGAGTCATTCAGAGGGAACATTGCTGGCTGGCTTTTTATCGGTTTCGGATTAGCCTATGCAGTTTGGGGTTTGAGACGAGCTTTGAAGAATAAGCCTCATACGCACGCACATTTTCACCTCAACGGCAAAAAACACGTTCACGAGCATACTCATTTTGTGGATCATGCCCATCCCCACACCGACGAAAAGACAGAGAGCGTCGAAAAAACTGAATATAAAAATCTAACCCCCTGGATACTGTTTATCATTTTTGTTTTTGGCCCCTGCGAACCGCTCATCCCATTACTCATGTTCCCCGCGTTACAACACAGCGTGTTGGGCGTGGCAAGTGTTACAGCTGTTTTTAGCCTTGTGACCATTGCCACTATGACCACCATTGTGTTATTGACCACTACCGGAATAAGTTTTGTGAAACTGGAAAAATTAGAAAAATACACCCATGCATTGGCCGGAAGCGCTATTTTTTTTAGTGGAATTGCCATTCAGTTCCTGGGCTTATAAATTCACTTTGGGGCGCAACAAAACATTCAACTAACAATAAGTTTTTAAATAAATACATCATGGAATTACAAGACAAATACGAGAAACTAAAAACAATCATAGCCGAAACCAACAAAGCCGCGGTGGCATACTCGGGCGGTGTGGACAGCACCTTGCTTTCAAAAGTGGCTTTCGACGTGCTAAAGGAAAACTCAATTGCCATCACCCTGGTTTCGCCCATGAATGCGCAATCGGAAATGAAAGATGCCGAGGACCTGGCGAAAGAGATCGGCATCACTCATTATATGATTAATGACGATGAAATAGAAGATGAAGTGCTGGCCAATCCGGTAAACAGGTGTTATCACTGCAAAAAGGTTGAGTTTACCCGTATACTCGAAAAAGCAAATGAAGAAAAAATAAGTATTGTATTCGACGGTTCTAATATGGATGACATGTCCGACTACCGCCCCGGTTTACAGGCATTATCCGAATTAAAAGTAATTAGTCCGTTGCGATTGGCAGGTTTGACAAAAAGCGATATTCGCGAACTGTCGCACGAACTTGGCTTGCGTACCTGGAACAAACCCGCACTGGCCTGCCTGGGCTCCCGCATTCCTTACGGTGAACGCATCACCATTGAAAAGCTGACCCGGATTGATAAATCGGAAGACTTTATGCGCACGCTGGGATTTATCCAGTTCCGCGTGCGGAGTCATGGCGATATGGCACGTATCGAAGTCAGTCCCGAAGAACGCACCAAACTATTTGATGAAAAGTTGCTCGATACTATTTCCAAACAATTGAAATCGTACGGTTATCAATATGTTTGTCTTGAAATGGAAGGTTATATAACCGGAAGTTTAAACCGTGTAATTGAAAAGAAGTAAAAACTATGACCGAAAATCAAATTCTTGAATTACTCAAAAACGTAAAAGACGGAAATCTGGAACTTGGACAAGCTGTAGACCGGCTCAAGCAACTTCCGTTCGAAGACTTGGGATACGCCAAAGTAGATCATCATCGCGAAATACGAACAGGTTACCCGGAAGTTATTTTTTGCCCGGGAAAAACCAACGAACAAATTCGCGGCATAGTGGAACGCTTGCTGGTAAAGGGCACCAATATTATGGCCAGCAGAGCAGAGAAGTCTGTCTATGAAGCTATCAAAGATTTGCATCCTGGCATGGAATACTATCCCGAAGCACGCACCATTTTTATTCAACAAAAAGAAATCGCTAAAAGCAAATCGCGCATATTGGTAGTAACCGGTGGCACGTCGGATATTCCGGTAGCCGAAGAAGCGGTGGTTACTGCCGAGAAGTTGGGTTGCACGGTAGAGCGGCTCTACGATGTAGGCGTTGCAGGCATTCACCGATTGCTTGCCAACCGGCATCGATTGGATAGCGTACAGGTAATTATCGCGGTGGCTGGCATGGAAGGTGCTTTGCCTAGCGTATTGGGCGGACTGACCGATAGACCGGTAATTGCAGTGCCTACCAGCATTGGTTACGGTGCCAATTTTGGCGGATTGGCGGCTTTACTGGCCATGCTCAACAGCTGCGCCAGTGGTGTAGCCGTGGTAAACATTGACAATGGCTTTGGTGCAGGATTTATGGCTTCCACTATCATCAGGCAAATAGAATTAAACAATTGACAATTGAAAGTTGACAGTTGACAATTACTTTTTATATACATCTAGACATAAAACACACAATGGAAAAACGCATTCTATATTTCGACTGTTTCTCAGGCATAAGCGGTGATATGACTATCGGGGCATTACTGGATCTGGGCATTGATCCGGATCTTTTCTTAGCCGAACTAAACAAAATACATCTCGATGAATTCGAAATCGAGATAAAAAAAGGGTTGAAAAAAGGCATCTCGGGAACTGACTTTACGGTGCATCTTACACATCAGGAACATAGTCACGAGGAGCATACCCATAAACATGAGGATGCACACACACATCATCACGAACATACGCATGAACACCATCACGATCATGAACATGAACATGAACATGAACATGAACATCATCACGACCATGAACATACGCATGAGCATCACCACACCGAAAAACCGCATGATCATGCCCACACCCGCAATTTGTCAGATATTTACAAAATAATTGACAACAGCGATTTAAGCGAATATGTAAAAACCGCCAGTAAAAAGATCTTTTACATTGTGGCCGAAGCTGAAGCTAAAATCCATGCAAAAACAATTGATGACGTACATTTTCACGAAGTGGGTGCTGTGGATTCGATTGTGGATATTATCGGAGCGGCCATTTGTGTGGAAATGCTGCAAATAAATGAGATTCAATGCTCGGAGATTAACCTTGGCAGCGGATTCGTGCATTGCGAGCATGGAGTTTTCCCTGTCCCCGCTCCTGCCACACTGGAAATACTAAAAGGCGTACCTGTTTATTGCAAAAATGCTAAAAAAGAACTGACCACTCCCACCGGTGCCGCAATCCTAAAGGCTCTTTGTAGTGATTTTGGCAGTCTGCCCGAGTTTATTATTGAGAAAATTGGATACGGTCTGGGCAAACGAGACATGGAAACACCCAATGTGCTACGAGTGATTGTAGGTAAAAAAAAAAGTCCTAGCACGTTGACCATGCTGGAAACGAATATCGACAATATGAATCCGGAGATTTATTCGTACTTATTTCCAAAATTACTCGATAATAAGGCATTGGATGTATTTGTTACACCGATAATAATGAAGAAAAACCGGCCGGCAAATATCCTGAGTGTGCTGTGTAACGAAGAAAATGTACAAGCATTGGAAGAACTTCTTTTTACAGAAACAAGCACCTTGGGCATCAGGAAATACAAAGTGGAACGTGAAGAGCTGGAGCGCAAATTCGACAAAGTCAATACAAAACATGGCGCAATAACTGTCAAATATGCTTACAGAAATGGCAAACTCCTCAAGTTTACACCCGAATACGAAGAATGTCGCTTGATAGCCGAAAAAAACAACCTCCCACTGATTCAAATTATCAATGAGATAAGAGCTGAAATAGAAAACCCAAAACATTAAGTAATCCCCGTATCAAAGATAATTCCTTATTTGTTTTGAGATTTACACTTTTAAAGTGAAGTTCTATATACCTAATAAAAAAGACCGGATGTTTCCGGTCTTTTTTATTATTGAAATATCTGATTGATTAAAGCCAACGCACATAGCAGAAATCCTGACGGTGTGGCAAATCTTCATTTTTAGGGAACATACGGAATCCATATTTGAATGATCCCGCCATATTCAACTGGTATTCAATGCTGAAGAATAATTTAGTCCCTTCAGTTTTTACAAGTTTAAGTTCATCCACATCATACAATGTATCTACATTATTCTTGGCCGATTTCATCGCAACAAGCTCAATACCAATACCTTTATCAGCAATATCTTTTACATCGATAACGATATTAATAGTATTGACCTCACCAACCTGTGGATTATGAATCAAATTTTCTGGTACATCCATCGACAAAACCTGGATATTATCCCAACCGCTTGCAACTTTTTCTTTCCAGGCTGCAATTTCTTTTGCCTTCGAGAAATTATTTGCTTTCAGCATAGCAGAACGAGAAGCCAATTTTGTATAGAATCGCTCGATATAATCATCAATCATACGTTTAGTGGTGAAACGCGGAGTGATTTGTGCCAACGAATTCTTAATCACCTGAATCCATTCCGGAGAATATCCCTGGGTATTTTTAGCAAAATACAATGGAATAATTTCATTCTCGAGCATGCTGTAGATAGTTGCGGCATCCAACTGATCCTGATACATATCATTTTCGTATGTACGCTTTTCTGTCAAAGCCCAACCGGCACCCTTTACATAACCTTCGAGCCACCAGCCATCAAGAACCGAGAAGTTGAGAACACCATTCATCTGGGCTTTTTCTCCCGAAGTTCCGGAAGCTTCCAACGGACGGGTTGGCGTATTCAACCAAATGTCTACGCCCGAAATCAAGCGTTTGGCCAACCGCATATCATAGTTTTCAAGGAAGATAACTTTACCCAAAAACTGTGGCATGCGCGAAATTTCAACAATTCTTTTGATCAATCCCTGACCACCACCATCAGCAGGATGAGCTTTACCGGTGAATAGGAACTGTACGGGATGTACCGGGTCGTTTACAATTTTTTCAAGCCTTTCCAAGTCGGTGAAAAGCAAATGTGCCCGCTTGTATGTTGCAAAACGCCGTCCAAAACCGATAATCAGTGCATTTGGATTAATGGCTTCAAGCACTGATACGATTCGTGAAGGATCTCCCTGATTTTTCAACCAGTTTTCGCGGAACTGACCTTTAATATAATCGATCAACTTCATTTTCAAGATCATGCGTGTATTCCAGATTTCGTGATCCGGAATTTTGTACACACCTTCCCATATTTTCATGTTCGATTGATCGGCATAAAATGCTTTTGTAAAGTATTTCTCATAAACAGCTTTCCAGTCTGACGATGTCCAGGTTGGAAGGTGGACTCCGTTGGTAACGTAACCCACATGCAATTCCTCCGGGAAATAGCCTTTCCAGATCGGCTGAAACATATCCTGCGACACCTTGCCATGCAACCAACTCACACCGTTTACTTCCTGGCAGGTGTTACAAGCAAAGGTGCTCATACTGAATTTTTCGTTATGATCGCCCGGGTGCTCACGGCCCATATCAATAAACTCGGCCCAGGTCAGTTTTAATTTTGCCGGATATTCGCTCATATATTTCCCGAACAAACCTTCGTCAAAACTATCGTGCCCTGCCGGAACCGGCGTATGAACCGTATACAATGAACTAGCGCGGACAATTTCCAGAGCCTGATTAAATGTCAGGTTTTTGTCAGCAATTAAATCGACTAAACGTTGGGCATTAATCAACGCAGCATGTCCTTCGTTGCAATGGTAAACTTGTTTTTCAATTCCAAGTTTCTTCAGGGCGAGTATACCACCAATTCCCAACATAATTTCCTGTTTCATACGATTTTCCCAGTCGCCACCATAAAGTTGATGAGTAATAGAGCGATCGTATTCGCTATTCATATCGGTATCAGTATCAAGCAAATAAAGCTCAATACGGCCTACCGCAACTTTCCATATATAGGCATACACTGTGCGGCCGGGATAAGGAACTTCAACTACTACGGGCTGATCGTTTGCATCTTTCACCTGAACAATCGGCAGATTGTTGAAATTTTGAGCTTCATAAACAGCAACCTGCTGCCCATCCACCGAAAGCGATTGGGTGAAATAACCGTAACGATACAAAAAACCAATCGCAGTCATATCTATGTTACAGTCGCTGGCTTCTTTTAAATAATCGCCGGCCAATACCCCTAAACCTCCGGAATAAATTTTCAAAACTTCCGTCAAACCGTACTCCATGCTGAAATAGGCTACAGACGGAACTTTTGTATTTTTAGGCTCACTCATGTAAGCCTTAAACTCTTCGTATACAGCATCTACCTTTTTAATAAATTCTGCATCATTACCCATTGCAACCAATTTCTCATATTTAAGAATATTGAGCATCAATACCGGGTTTGAAGCAGCCTCAATCCATGCTTCGCGGTCGATATGGCGAAATAAGTTCTTTGCCTGGCTATTCCATACCCACCAAATATTTTGAGCAATTTCTTCCAACCTATCCAAACTTGCCGGCAAATTCGATTTAACCGTAATCTCCTTCAAGTTTGTTTCATTTACACTATTTACTTTGATTTTCATAAGTTTGTTGAATCTTTTTTATTAACTAATACAGTAACCTAAATTTTGTGTTGAAAGTGATAAATTACCGCTAACTACTTAAATATAACGGCGCAAAAATAATAATAAATTGACTACAGAGCAATTGATGCTCATTAAAAGAACAGTTTATCGTTTCAAACGTTTGCGAGTCAAAAAAAACTTTAACTTTACACACTAGAAGTTTTAAGAGAATTTTAAGCTTTTTGCCTCTTATTTTTATTCTTCAGAGCAATGCTATAAGCCTTGTCGTAGTATTGTATAAAATGCTCCCAAAGTGCTTTCTCACTGGTGTCAAAAGCATTTTTTCGCATCTTGCTAATTTCTTTCTGAGGAGCTAGAGCAAACCGGGAAATCATATCTGAAATTTGCAACGCCACCTCGTAGCCATTATAATCAGAACGGTGAATAACTCCCACCCCATGCTCAATTCCCTGCACGGTATGTGAAGCCCAAAGCCCAAAGCCCGATAAATTCGTAGTAATAGTCGGCACCGAAAAGGCAACACTTTCAAGCGGAGTATAACCCCATGGTTCATAATAAGATGGAAAAACGGTAAGATCCAATCCTATCAATAAATCATAATACGCTTTGTTAAATATACCATCTGTTCCGTTCAAATATGCCGGAACAAAGATAACTTTTAATCTGTCTTCCTTATTGTTTTTGAAATGATACCAATGAATGGCAGACATCACATGATCGTTAAAATAATCATGTAAATCATGAGTGCTAAACCGGTTTAAGGATTCAAATTTCTCATTCGGATTGGCTAGGGCAGCAGCGAGTTCAGGCCGTGCACCTTTTATATAAGCCGGAACCATTATAAATGCAACCGTATCTTTTTTCAGGCCGGAAACGTGTTTCAAGGCTTCCAGAAAGGTATCAATACCTTTATTTTTATACTCGTATCGTCCGGCTGTACCGATAAATACGACTTCATCACTGAGTTCATATCCCAATAAAGTCTCTGCCACATGTCTGAAAGTATCGCGGGCTGCCTGACGCGCAACAGGAAATTGCGCACCTTGCGGAACAAAGTCGTCTTCAAAACCATTGGGAGTAATAATATCGGGCTTTTTATCAAGCAGTTGTTGGCACTCTATACCGGTTATTTCGCTCACTGTCGTAAAACAATCGACAATATGCGCTGCCGTTTTTTCAGTTGAGTGTTTTGAAGTCATATTCAACTCGTAGGCCATTTGGTCACCGTTGTATTCGTGCAAATAATCATACAATGGCTTGTGGTTTCCGGCAATTGAACGCCCAATGGAAGTGGCATGTGTTGTAAAAATTGTGGCTACTTCAGGAAGTTGTTGTTTGATATAGAATGCTCCAAACGTGGTCATCCATTCGTTGAAATGAGCCACAACCTGGTTTTTTGCACTCAAATTGAAAAAACGGTAATAACTCTCCATTACCATGCCGGTGGCATATCCAAACATGGATGACTCGTCATAATCGCCGTAGGCAGCAATTGAATTTACCCCAAATAGCTCCCAAAACAGACCATAAATCTCATTTTTGCGCGACATCAACGGGCTGAAATCCACTAATACGGCCAAAGGCGTACCATGTATATTCCATCTTCCGACCCGTATTTTCAATTGATACTCATTATATGTGAACTGTTGCCACTCGGCCAATAATTCAGGGATTTCCTCAAAATAAGGATTTTGTTTATCCTGCCACACATCCGGGCCAATAAAAACTAACTTATCCTTATATCTTTGTTGTAAAGTAAGCGCACGGGTTGATAGCACGGTATAAATACCTCCCACCATATTGCAAACTTCCCAACTTGTCTCAAATATATATTCGGGCTTCAGTGTATCCGCCATGTATTTCAAATTTAGAATGATTGCAAAAATAATACTTTTTCGCGAAATGACTAACTTAAAGTACGCCCCGTTGACAAACTTTGTGTCAAAATGACGAAAAAGTCACTTAATTATTTAATTTTCATTTTCCTTTAAGAGAATCTCGACAGCAAAAGAGTCTAAAACTAGCTACATTTCAATAATTTACAAAAAATATAGATTTATAAACCATTCATATCGACACCAATATTAAAATTTGTATTGTTTTTGTAATATTTATACGTTATATTTGTCCGTGAATTTTAAACATATTTATTCATTAATCAAAACATTTTCGAGTATGAGAAAAATTACGCTTTTGTTATCTTTTGTTTTATGTGCCATTTTAGCTAACACACAAAACTTGCTAGTAAATCCAGGTTTTGAGACTTGGAGTGCAAATTCACCCACTGGTTGGACATTAACCACAGCAAATGGTACAACAACTCAAAGTGCAGTTGCAGCTACTGGAGCTAGTGCTCTACAAATAGCAGCGACATCCAGATTTGATGTCACACAAATCGTACCAGCCACAGGTGAAACATTTGACACTTCGAAAAAATACAAAATGTCTATTAAATACAAAATTACTGCCGGTGATGGTACTGATTTAAGAATTTGGTGTGGATTAATTACAAGTGCCACTGGGGTGAGCCCAATAACATATTATAATGGCACGCCTCCTTCTGCAGCCGACTCTGCAATGTATTACTGGCCTCTACATGGGCCCAATGGCAAAAGCTCTACAACAGGGTATTTCGGCTATAATGCCGCAAATCAGGACTGGCAAACACATACTTACGAGTTCTTTCCACCTGTTGGAATTACACAATTCTCTTTTCAAATAAGAAATTATACTGGAGCAACTGTCATTTTAGATGATTTTTATTTTGGAATTTCAGAAACAACAGATATCGCTACCCCATCCGCAGATAATTTGAACGTATCAATGGCAGGCAAAACACTTACAGTAACAAACTCGCCGGTTTCCACCGTGGAAATATACAACACATTAGGAGTTAAAGTAAAAACAGCCCAATTGGTTAATGGCTCTGCTGATTTGGATATACAAAAAGGAATATACATCGTTCGCGCAGGCAATAAATCAGTTAAAATACGCATATAACACATTCACAAACATTTCCTCCTCCAAAGCCTGCGAAAACAAGCCCGTTTTCGCAGGCTTTTGTGTTATTTACCGCATATGAAACTCAGATATATAAAACCTATTCAATGCATACAAGCACAAAAACAATTAAAATTATTTTAAAAAAGCGTGGTTTATTCCAACCGAAATTCGTACATTTATTGCAGCAGAGATTATCAATTTTTATTTATTCATTTTTAAATAGTTAGATAATATGGGAACGAAGAAAAATTTTGTTTTAGACACGAATGTAATTCTACACGATTATAAATGTGTGCATAATTTTGAGGAAAACGACATATATATTCCTATAGTGGTGCTCGAAGAACTCGATCATTTCAAAAAAGGAAATGAACAAATCAATTTTAACGCACGTGAATTTGCCCGGGAATTAGACCTCATTGCTAACGATAAGTTATTTAAAAATGGAGCAGACCTGGGCGAAGGCAAAGGAAAACTGTTTATCCTGACCGGAGGCGAATACCCCGAAGTGATTTCACATTCATTTATCGAAAAAACATCAGATCATCGCATTCTGGCTAGCACCTATACCCTGCGCGAAAAAAAGAAAAACACCAGGACTATACTGGTAACCAAAGATATAAACCTCCGCATGAAAGCGCTTTCGTTGGGCTTGGAAGCTGAGGATTATATCAACGACAAAGTAACAGACTTCAATATATTCGAAAAAACATACGAAACCTACGAAAATGTTACCCCAGAGTTAATCGACAGGCTATACAGCGGCGACGGAACTATTCCGCTGGAAGAACTTGACTTTGCTTCAGACATTGAGCCTCAGGAATGTTTTGTCCTGAAAAGTATCCGTTCAAGCGTATTAGCCCGGTACAACCCGCAGACAGGCATGGTGAAACGCGTAGAGAAGGAACGTTGTTTCGGGATTGAACCACGCAACGCCGAACAGGCCTTTGCCATGAATGTATTGCTGGACGAAGACATAAAACTGGTGGCGCTTACCGGAAAATCGGGAACCGGAAAAACATTGCTGGCACTGGCAGCAGCATTGCAGAAAAACGATGCCTACAAACAAATTCTGTTAGCCCGCCCTATCGTTGCTCTTGGCAACAAAGACCTTGGTTTTTTGCCGGGTGACGAAAAACAAAAAGTAGCACCTTACATGCAACCGCTTTTCGACAATCTGAATGTTATCAAACACAATTTTTCGTACCAGGGTAAGGAAATCAGGTTAATAGAAGAAATGCAACGCAACGACCAATTGGTAATTGAAGCCCTTGCATATATCCGCGGCCGAAGCCTGAGCGAAACATTTTTTATTGTGGACGAGGCTCAAAACCTTACTCCGCACGAAGTAAAAACAATTATTACACGGGCAGGCGAAGGAACTAAAATTATTTTTACAGGCGATATTCAACAAATTGACTCCCCTTACCTGGACATGCTTTCAAACGGACTGGTTTATATGATTGACCGGATGCGTGGTCAAAATATATTTGCACATATAAATCTGGTAAAGGGCGAGCGAAGCTATTTGTCTGAACTGGCGAGCGATCTGTTATAAATCAACCGAATACAACAGATAAAACAAGAGGTAAAAACAGGCATGTTATTTACCTCTTGTTTTTATATGCCATTTCGCTAAAGCATAATCATTTTCTGTATCTTTGTATCCCGAAAAATTTATTAGTAAGTGAAAACTTTGTTGTAGTTTTTTTCAACAATAAACAATATATCTATCCTTATAGAACCAACGGATTTCATGACCAATCCTCCTTCTAGCACCAACATACTTGCCACGGAAAACATCGGCAAACTAATTTGGAAATACTCACTACCTGCTATTGTAGGCACTGTCGTAATGTCGCTTTACAACATTGTCGACCGGATTTTCATAGGCCAGGGAGTTGGACCATTGGCCATTTCCGGATTAGCGTTAACTTTCCCGTTCATGATTATGCTTATGGCTTTTGGTATGCTGATTGGGGCTGGAGCTGCATCACGTATTTCCATTACTCTTGGGGAAAACGACAGGGAAAAAGCAGAAAAAATTCTAGGAAATGCTTTCACATTGACATTCCTCATATCCGGAGCCGCCATAATCGTTTCATACATCTTTATGCACGATATACTGCGCCTTTTTGGAGGCACCGAGCAGACAATTCAATACGCGGAAGATTTCATGAGCATTATTATTCCCGGAAGCATCTTTTCGGCTTTGAATTTCGGCTTTAACAATATAATGCGTGCATCCGGATATCCTCAAAAAGCCATGTACACCATGATTATTTGTGCCGTTCTGAACGCAATACTCGCACCGATATTTATTTTTGGATTTCATTGGGGAATCCGTGGTGCGGCCGTTGCTACTAATATAGCGTATATTGTTGGAACCGCGTGGGTATTGCAGCACTTCACCCAGGCTAAATCAATTATTCGTTTCCGTAAAGCCAATTTCAGACTTGAGAAAGATATTGTAAAAGCGATTATCAGCATTGGCATGTCACCTTTCAGCATGCAACTTGCAACCTGTTTTGTGGTGATAGTAGTAAACACGACGCTTATTCATTACGGGGGAGACATGGCCATTGGAGCCTACGGCATTATCAACAGCATAAATACACTTGTTGTAATGATAATCATTGGATTAAACCAGGGTACACAACCCATTATAGGATTCAATTTCGGTGCAAAACTCTACAACAGGATGTTCAGGACACTGAAATTGGCAGTAATCATAGGTAGTTGTTTAACTACAATAGGATTTATCATTGGCATATTTTTCCCAGCAGCTACCACGGCTATGTTTACTACCGATGCGGAACTTCGGGCAATTGCAGCCAGAGCTCTACGAATTTCTGTAATTATGTTTCCGATTATCGGCTCGCAAATTGTGATTACCAACTTCTTCCAATCTATCGGAAGGGCCAAAATTTCCATTTTCCTGAGCCTCACCCGTCAATTTTTATTTCTGGTACCGTGCGTACTGATATTGCCACATTTTTGGGGACTGGATGGCGCCTGGGCATCCATGCCGGTATCCGATGGACTAGCTGTAATTGTTGCTATAATTACAATTTTCTACTTTATTCGCAAATTCAAGACCGGATTAGCTACGAAAGGCCTACAGTAAACCACCTTTAAACCAAAAACAGGAAAGCCTTTTGGGTTTTCCTGTTTTTAGTCAACGAAAAGAAGTTCAATTTCGATTCAATGAATACTTTAATAGAATTTTATCAATCATTGGTCTGTAGAAATTCCAGAAAAAACTAACCCTTTCCTCCGGACTTTTTTTATAGGCAAATGAGCTGAATTTATCAATCCATTTGTACTTTGCGGACTTCAGCCCAATGGGATTATCGCAGAAATCCCCTGCAAAGTAAAGGAATTTATAATCAGCCTCATCGTGCTCCAATACTGCAGGAAATGCTTCGGGAATACCATAACTTTTTAGTAATTTTCGTCCAAGATCGTTTGGTGTAATTTTATAAGTCGATAAAATATTGTTGATCGAATCGACTTTTACAATTTCGAACCAGAACGGATATTTCATCTTGGCCGGCAGGTCGTATTTGTTCATACCTGTATTTGAACTATAAATAATTGGAACCTCACCTTTGAGAATGAGTTGCATTTTCAAGAATCTCTATCCTTTCATCGTCTCTTACAAAAACAATCCCCGATCTTGTAAAAGGCCAGCTATTCTTATGTTGAGCCAGGTAATTTCTCTTCATCCATCGGGGTAATTCTTTATTTTTAAGGGTGTCCAAGGTCTCATAGTAGCGCCCTACCCAGCCTGACCATATCAGTTTGAATTCCTTTTCAAACTCATGGCGAACAGCTGTCGGAGTTGGAGATGCCATCACATTAAACTCAGCAATGATTAGCTTTTTCCTAAATTTCATTTTCCGGAGGAATTCCAGTTCTTTAGCTGTCATGCCACCATAAATTTTGTCTGTGTGCTCCATAGAATTATCTTCGGTGAGCCCTTTGGGAGCTACATTAGGATACCTCTCGTACCATTCCCCTTTATATACCCCATAAAGATCTGTATAATAAACGATATCGTATAGCCCGGCAAGTGAGTCCAGTGATTTTATTGAATAATTTTCAAAATCTTTAATTTTATATTGTCCGCTATCATTCGGAAAAAAGCCAAGATAATCTCTGTCATGCTCATAAAGTCCTGATTTAGTATGGGCATATTTTTCGTGAGTCAATATCCAGTTTAGCGATCTATGCTCTTGCGTTTGCCTTTCAAGTACCGTTTTGTCAAATATTAGAATATTCAACTTCTTCTCAGGGGTCATAAACCAAACCATATATACTAAAAAGGGGCTTGATACAAATAAAATCATAATAACCCCCAATATTTTTTTTATCATAGAATTCTGACTTTACAAATGAAATTTTAGGCTAAACTCATACACAAATCTGAGCCAACCTCTAATAATTAACCTTTTATACAATTTGTAACGTACTGTAACTATTATTTGTTCATTTAAGTATTGTAGCAATTACTTATAGTAATTATCAATAAAAAAGCGGATTTACAAAAATCTGCAAATCCGCTTTCGTTGAAATTCCGAGTATCGTAAAAGTATTACAACCCTTCTAAATCCTTTATATCCTCTTGTTGTGATTCTATTTTTTTCTGTTCAAATTGTTTATCCATAACTACTTCGTCCTTTACAAAAACCTCTTTTGCAACAACAGTAAGCAATGTAAGAGCTGCAATTATCAGAATTATTCCAGAAAATCGTCTACGTTTAAACTCTGAAAACTTAAACGACAAAAACGACAAGACCAGAGCGATAAGAATTGGCAACAAGGCTATTGTTCCCAAAGGAAGAATTGTAAAAGCAATTCCCAAAACGGCAAAAAAGGCTGCAAAATATATTAAACTTTTTTTCATATGTCTAAATCATTTAAATTCCTGTTGCTGATGATAAAACTATTTGCCCTGTGCCAACAGGAATGCTGAATTTCACTAATACCGGAATTCGTTTAGCATCGCTTGTTAACCAAATCAGATTTTTGTCAGCCCCTTTCAACTTATTCGTTTTGGCTGATATAGCCATTTTAAAGCACTCTCTTTTCCCTAAATTTCCAGCCGAAACTATCTCACGACCAAGCATTTTTACGGCAACCGGATATTCCTTCTGATCAAAAACAATTACAAATGACTTGCTTTGACCAGGTTTCATTGCATTTAAATCAAGAGTCCGCAATTTATAAACCATCGAAATAATATCCTGGCTACCAGCCCCTACTGCAAATAGATTTTTTGTTTCCGCCCTGTTATTTACTTTCTTAGTTGCATTTACGGTTCTGTGGTCGGGATTAAAAATATACTTTTCTGTGATTGAATACCCACCTTCGAATATGCTGCGTTTATACAAACTTGGCCTTAAAGTGGCTGGGTCGACGTATGACTCATACAAATCTCTGATTTTAAAGAAAGAGTCCCATTTACTAAAAGTCGCCGCTTCCCAACTTAAACGCAAAAATGCCTTCTTACTGGTTTGTACAGTTTGGGTTTGCATAGTTACCTGAGCTATGTGCGTCATTAACCCACTCATATTATACGATGCCGCATAAACCAGTCTTTCATTCGGTTTGATTTGCGAAAAACTCGAAATAACAGTCAAAAGTAAACTGAATACAATAAATACTTTTTTCATTTTTCCCATTTACTTTTTTTCTAAAAACGCTTTCATTTTTCCAAAATTAGAGAGTAAAAGCACAATCAATATTGAGAACAAATAACCTATTAACACACTATAAACGCCATACTTTACTCTTCCATTAATTGGAATTGGATTAACTACAAAATCAGAATGGCAAATCTACCGGCTGCTTAAATTCGGCTAATCTCAATTCGCTATACGAGCGAATATCATTCAATCGTAAAAGTTCATCATAAAACAGTTGTTTCCTTTGCTCCCCTAGCAACACTTTATTATTCTCTAAACTCAACTGCTGATTCACATCTTTAAAATACGATATTTTTGCAAGGCTATCAATACGGTGAGACTCAGTATTGCAAATTTGAATCCTATTTACTAAATCATTTCTCTTTTGCTCAAACTCAGTTTTCATCAGCACATTTCTATTAAAATAACCCAGCAGAGCTGCCTGAATTTGAGGCATTTGATTTATTTTCTTTATCTTGACCTGAAAATACAATCTATCTTTCATCTTCAGATTCAAGGTATCCGTCAGAGAATGATTATTTGCAAAGTCAACTTTATCGGCAACTCTATCCTTCAAGTAATCAATCACATAAAAGGATCGAAAACTAACTATATTTTTTGCAACACTATCCGGCAATGAAAGTTTAGTGGCAAAAGAAACAAGTTTGTTAGTTCCAAGTGTATTTTCCAGTTGCTTCGAAACTTCTTTTACGGTCTCAGCCTCCGAACCATAAAGCATAGCCATGGCTTCTGCATTATATACCCTGGCCGAAGGTCTGGCTAAATATTGCCCGTACACAACACAAACAAGAAGCACAGAGCCTGTTACAACTTTATACTTATAAGTCAGTTTAATAATTTTTCCAACGAGCGTTAAAATGCTCTTCGCCAAATTTCCAATCCAGTTGATCACCGCACCAATCAACTGCAGAAGATTGATTTCCTTTGAGTTATTTTCCTCCATACTTATCTTATATTTATAATTCTACTTTTTTGTTGTCATTTCCCTCTATTTCGTAATCATCATCCATATCCGCTGTATAGTTATCTTCATCCTCTTCCTCCCATACTTTTATCGGCTTTCTAGGGCCTTCATTTCGGTAATACAGCGATAAAATGACACCCACTATTCCTCCGGACAAATGTCCTTCCCACGAAACAGGATCGCGCAACTCCCACGGAAAAATATGCCAAATCATATTTCCATATATTAAAGCTACGATCAGCGATATGGCTATTAGTGGTATATACCGACGGATAACACCACTAAAAAACAAAAAGAAAGCTAATGCATAAATTAAACCACTAGCCCCCACATGCCAATTATCCCGGCCTATAACCCAGAGAATCAAGCCACTGAAAACATACGAAACAACTAAAATCTTTGATGCCAATTGCCTGTAAAAGTAGTATAAAAAACTACTCAATATAGTAAACGAAATTACATTATTAGCCAAATGACTCCAATCAGCATGCACAAATACCAATGTAAAAATCCCCCAGATATTTTCAATTCTGCGCGGATATACCCCTGCCCTATGAAAATCCCAACCCATTCCTTTTTCAAGCACAAAGCTCAGGATCATCATAACCCCAATAACAATGGGGATGAAAACAGCAGTGATAAATTGCCGTTTAAATGTAAAAGTTTGGGAATCTCCAGACATTGTTTTGCAAATTTGTCTTTACGTGGCAAAGTTACAATTTCTTTATGTGGTTAACGTAAAATATGAAAGAAAAGTATATTTTTAATACAAAAATTTATCAATAAAAAACAAAAATCTAATTATCAGAACATTACTCTTGAATTATATAGATTGGTTTGCGTTTGTAAAAAATTGCACACAACCACTAAAATTGTATCAAAAAATGTTTTAATAATTCGAAAATTATCAATATATTGCGGTCGATAACCGGCAATCTATTGCCTTCCGGTTATCTGCAACGATTCTACTAAACATATTTTCAATTAATAAATTTCAATTAATTGGATTCGAAAGTTATATCCTTATTTAATTTAATCTATGAGTTACCTCAATTTTGACAAAACCTTGCTGATAAATCTGGAAAAATCGCTCTCGAAAGAGATGATCAGGACTAACAGAGCCGGAGCTTATAATAGTACCACATTAATCGACTGCAATACCCGAAAATATCATGGGCAACTGGTCATACCCATCCCCGAGATTGACAATACAAATCACGTCCTGCTTTCATCTCTCGACGAAACCGTAATTCAACATGGCGCTGAATTCAATTTGGGAATTCACAAGTACGACGGAAACAATTACAGCCCTAACGGACATAAATATATCCGGCAATTCGACTGCGAGGTCATTTCCAGAACCGTCTATAGGGTGGGCGGTGTGATTCTTTCCAAAGAGAAACTTTTAGTTTCGTTTGAACCGCGCGTTCTTATAAAATATACTTTGCTTGAAGCCCACTCTCCCACACTTCTCCGATTCAAACCATTCCTGGCATTCAGAAGCGTAAATGCACTATCCCGCCAAAACGATATGGCCGACACTTCATTTCAGGAAATTCAGGACGGAATATGCATGTGCATGTACGAAAAGTATCCTTGTTTAAGAATGCAATTTTCAAAAAAGCCCACATACGTACACAACCCCAACTGGTATAACAACATTGAATACTTTAAAGAGCAGGAGCGCGGATACGAATATAAAGAAGACCTGTTAGTTCCTGGATATTTCGAAATGCCTATCAAAAAAGGGGAATCGATTATATTTTCGGCCGGAATTTCGGAAATATCACCCAAAAAGCTTAAAACTCTATGGGAAGAGGAACTAAAGAAACGACACTCCAGAGTTGATATGTTCAGTTGCCTGAAAAACTCGGCGCAACAATTCTACAAACGCGAGGGCAATAAAACATACTTACTAGCAGGCTATCCATGGTTTGGAGCTCGTGCCAGGGATCAATTTATAGCTTTGCCTGGTTGTACATTGTCAATTGACCGGATGGATTATTTCGATGCAATTATGGAAACGGCCATTCCAGAGCTTGAACGCTTTATGGCTGGCGAACGAAGCGGATTTAAACTTCAGGCAATTGATGACCCCGATGTATTGCTTTGGTTTTTGTGGACAGTACAGATATTTTCAAAAGCAACTTCGCTGAAAGAAGCTGCAAACAGATATGAAAAACTTGCCACCGATATCATTTCATTTGTCCGAAAGCAAAATCATCCAAATTTGTTCTTACATAACAACGGATTGCTTTATGTAAATGGTACCGAAAAACCAGCCACATGGATGAATGCCATGGAAAATGGCCGGCCGATAACACCCCGTACAGGTTACGTAGTCGAAATAAATGCCCTTTGGTATAATGCCCTGAAGTTCACATTCAGAGTTAAGCCGTGAAAAAGGCAACGAACATGGAGCAGACTTATTGGATTATCAGGCTGAAATTGCCAGGGAAGCTTTTGTGAAAACTTTTTGGAACGGGGCTTACTTATATGATTTTGTAGATGGTAATTATAACGATTTGGAAGTACGTTCAAACATGATTTTGGCAGTGGGATTGCCCTATTCGCCTTTAAGCGTTCAACAACAAAAGTCGGTTCTGGATATAACAACCAAAGAACTGCTCACCCCAAAAGGCTTACGTACATTAAGTCCGAAAAGTGGTTTTTACAGACCCAATTACGTGGGAGGCCAATTGGACCGGGACAGAAACTACCACAACGGACCCGTTTGGCCCTTTACTTTTGGAGCTTTTGCAATGGCTTACCTGAAAATTTACAAATTAAGTGGAAAATCTTTTCTGGAGCGTATGTTGATTGGGTTTGAAGCAGAAATGACTGAACTTTGCGTCGGAACACTGCCGGAATTGTTTGACGGGAATCCGCCATTTAAAGGACACGGAGGAATGTCATTCGCCCCAAGCGTGGCAGAGGTATTGAGAATTTTAAACGTCATGAAAAAATACGAAAACGAATAATACATGAAGGCATTAATGTTTGGCTGGGAATTTCCTCCGCACATTTTAGGAGGATTGGGAACTGCAAGCTACGGATTGACAAAAGGAATGGCCTTACAAGAGGATATGCAAATCACTTTTGTAATTCCTAAACCTCACGGTGACGAAGACCAGAGCTTTCTGAAAATTATTGGAGCCTGCAACGTACCCGTGGTGCAGAAAGATAACGACTGGAATTATGTAAATCAACGACTTGGGTGGATAATGCACCCTGACGAATATTTCTGGCTGCGTAATGGGATAAAATATGATTTCAGGCGCATCCATACAAACGACTTAGGCTGCATTGATTTTTCCGGCCGTTATCCGGATAACCTGATTGAAGAAATCTCTAATTACGAAGCGGTTGCCAGTGTGCTGGCACATCGAGATGGATTTTGATATCATTCATTCCCACGACTGGCTTACATATCCTGCAGGAGTTTTCGCAAAACAAATCAGTGGAAAACCGTTGGTAATCCATGTGCATGCCACGGATTTCGATCGCAGTCGTGGACAGGTCAATCCAACTGTTTACAGCATTGAGAAAAGAGGAATGGATATGGCCGATCACATTATGACCGTAAGTGATTTGACCCGTAAAATCGTAATTGAAAAATATCATCAGGATCCACGAAAAGTGACCACAGTACACAATGCTGTTGATCCACTGCCAAATGCAGAATCATTTCAGAAAAGCCAGCGTCAGGACAAAGTTGTAACATTTCTGGGACGCATCACCATGCAAAAAGGGCCCGAATACTTTGTTGAAGCTGCTCATTCTGGTTTTGCAAAAAACTGACGGCGTACGCTTTGTTATGGCCGGAAGTGGTGATATGATGCACGCCATGATTGACCTGGTTGCCAAACGCGGAATTGCCGACCGATTTCATTTCACCGGATTCCTGAAAGGAAAACAGGTACACGAAATGCTGGCTGAAAGCGACGTATATATCATGCCTTCGGTGTCGGAACCTTTTGGAATTTCGCCATTGGAAGCCATGCAGGTTGGTACCCCAACCATTATTTCGAAACAATCGGGTTGTGCAGAAATTCTGACTCATGCTATCAAAACCGACTATTGGGATATTGACGCCATGGCTGATGCCATTTACGCCATTGTAAAAAATCCGGCCATGTATAATAGCTTACGAGAGTTGGGGAGGGATGAAGTAAACAACATTAGTTGGTACGATGCCGGTCTGAAGGTTCGAAAAATCTATGAAAGCGTCATGTAACACAGCCATATTTCACAAAACAATCAAATAAAAAGTTCAATACCATCTCTATACGCAGAGACTAATATCTATAACAATATGAGAAACATTTGTTTTTATTTTCAACTACATCTGCCTTTTCGCTTGAAACGGTATCGTTTTACGGAAATTGGTAAAGATCATTATTATTACGACGATTTTCAAACTGTTGACCGGGTTCGTAATGCGGTAGAACAATCTTATTTAACCGCTAACCATACCATTTCCGAAATGATTCGCAGTTCGAACGGCAAATTTCGCTGCGCCTTTATCATTTCAGGGGTTACTTTAGAACAACTGGAACAGTTTGCACCGGAAGTAATAGATAGTTTCAGGGAACTGGCAAAAAGCGAAAGTGTTGAGTTTTTGACTGAACCATACGCACACTCCCTTTCTTCTATTTATGACATTGATGAATTTGAACGCCAGGTAACCATGCACGCCAATAAAATTGAATCGCTATTTGGGAAACGCCCCACAGCAGTATTTAATGCAGAGTTGATTTACTCGGATGAAATTGGAGAACGCGTTTCCAAAATGGGATATAAATCCATGCTTATCGACGAAGCAAAACACATTATGGGTTGGAAAAGTCCAAACTATGTCTACAACCACTCCTACATTCCCAAGCTAAAACTGCTGATCAGAAATCATAAATTAAGCGACGATATCGCATTCCGTTTCTCAAGTATGTCGCTGACAGCCGAGAACTTCATTAGCTGGATTGCCAGCCTGCCTCAGGAAGAAAAAGTAATTAATCTGGGCTTCGGTTACGAAGCATTGGGCATAACACAGCCTGCTTACACAGGTATCTTTGAATTCATGAAAGCATTGCCTTACCACGCCATGGAGCAGCAAATGAACTTTGTTTTACCCTCCGACATCGCAAAAAGAAGTGATTCTGCAGGTCCAGTGTCAGCGTCGTACCCAATAAGTTGGGTTGGTAATGAAAAAGACATGACGCCATGGACCGGAAATGACTTGCAACAAGAAGCATTGAGTAAATTGTACGCCGTAGGTGAACGCGTTCGTATGTGTACCGACAAACCATTATTACGCGATTGGCTGATACTGCAATCCACCGATCATTTCCGCTACATGAGTCATAAAGATGCTTATGGAACTCATTATGAATCGGCCTATGATGCATTTATGAATTATATGAACGTGCTTGCAGATTTTCTTGAACGTGTTGATGCACAATACCCTACAACCATCGACAACGAAGAGTTGAATGAGTTGCTCAAAACAATCAATCATCAGGAAAAAGAAATTGAAAAGCTTGAAAATGAATTGAAAAAGCTAAGGGCACGAAAAGAGAAAAAAGAAGCAGAAAAATAATACATCACTTTACGTGAAAAATATGAGCCGCAAAAACAAAATTTTTGCGGCTCTTTCTTTTAAGCTAAGCATGAATTTAAAATATGAGGCCTTCCGGAAACATAGAATTCACATTGTTTAATAGCACTTGGGAGTTTGAATTTATTCATGTACTTTTGTATTGACTAAAAAATAAGTATTTATACAATTTAATGAAAGCATTTTTACAAGATAAAATATTCCAGATTATATCCGAGGCAGCCGATGAACAAAAGCAGGAATGCTACGTCATCGGCGGTTTTGTACGTGACATATTCCTGAAAAGACCATCAAAAGATATTGATGTAGTAGTCGTTGGAAGTGGTATTGGGTTGGCTCAGCAGGTATCGGAAAAACTGGGCAAAAAGGCAAAACTTACAATTTTCAAAAACTTCGGAACTGCCCAGGTTAAGTTCAAAGATTTGGAAGTGGAATTTGTGGGAGCACGCAAGGAATCCTATCAGCGCGATTCGCGCAAACCAATTGTGGAAGATGGAACACTGGAAGACGACCAGAACCGCCGTGATTTCACCATCAATGCCCTGGCACTTTGCCTGAACAAAGACCGTTTCGGCGAATTGGTTGATCCGTTCGGTGGCTTGGAAGACCTGAAAAACTTTGTCATCCGCACGCCTTTGAATCCAGACATAACATTCTCCGATGATCCGTTGCGCATGATGCGTGGCATCCGGTTTTCGGCACAACTTGGTTTCTTTCTCGAATCCAATACTTTCGAAGCTATTGCAAGAAATAAAAACCGGATAGAAATTATTTCGAAAGAGCGCATTGCCGATGAACTGAATAAAATCATGATGTCGCGCAAACCTTCTGTGGGTTTTATTTTACTCGAGAAAACAGGATTACTGGAGCTGATTTTCCCGGAAGTATTTGCACTGAAAGGTGCAGAAACAAAAGATGGAATTGGACACAAGGATAACTTCTACCACACACTCGCCGTTTTGGATGGCCTTTGCGAACACACCGACAACTTGTGGCTACGCTGGGCAGCGTTGTTGCACGACATTGGTAAACCGCGTACCAAACGATTCGACAAAAGGTTGGGTTGGACTTTCCACAACCACAATTTTATTGGAGAAAAAATGATTCCGGAGATTTTCCGAAGAATGAAATTGCCCACCAATGAAAAAATGAAATATGTCCAGAAAATGGTCACGCTCCACATGCGGCCCATTGTACTGAGCGAAGAAGAAATAACCGATTCGGCTATACGCCGTTTGCTGTTTGAAGCAGGAGATGACATTGATGATTTAATGATGCTTTGCGAGGCAGATATTACTTCCAAGAATCCGGAAAAAGTAAAACGTTTCAGGAATAATTTCCAGTTAGTTCGCCAAAAACTAAAAGAAATTGAAGAGAAAGATCGCGTTCGGAATTTTCAACCTCCCATTAGCGGACAGGAAATTATGGAAACCTTCAACTTGCCGGCTTGCTCCATTGTGGGCGATATTAAAATGCGTATAAAAGATGCCATTTTGGATGGTGTTATCCCAAACGAGTACGAAGCCGCCCGCAAATACATGCTCGAAGTTGGAAAAGAATTGAATCTCAACAGCTAAAAAACAAATATCAATGAAATCAACAATTATTTTAACTGCTTCATTGCTGCTTATGACACCGGTTTTTTCTGCAAAAAAAATAAAATATCCTGCAACTGCAACCGAAAATGTTACCAACACGTATTTTGGTGTTCAGGTAAAAGATCCTTACCGCTGGTTGGAAAACGACACATCGGCGGCTACATCTGCCTGGGTAAAGGCTCAAAATAAAGTTACAAACGAGTATCTTGCACAAATCCCATTTCGCCAGGAATTGAAAAAACGCCTCACAGCGCTAACCAATTACCCGAAGTACACTCTTCCGTTCAAGAAAAACGGCCAGTATTTCTTTTATAAAAATGACGGACTGCAAAACCAAAGTATCCTGTATCGCCAAAAATCATTAGATTCCAAACCCGAACTATTGCTTGACCCCAACACGCTTTCTATCGACGGAACTGTGGCATTAGCCAACATTGCACTTTCGAAAGATGGAAAATACCTGAGTTATTCCATAGCCCGGAGCGGTTCCGACTGGAACGAAATTTTCGTGTTGGATGTTGAAACACGCCAACTGCTGCCCGACCACATCAAATGGTCAAAATCTTCTGAAATTTTCTGGCAGGGAAATGGCTTTTATTACAGCGCTTACGACGCTCCTGAGTCAGGAAAGGAATATTCAGTAAAAAACGAGTATCAGAAAGTTTTTTATCACACAATTGGGCAAAGCCAAAGCTTTGACAAGGTGGTTTATGAAGACAATGAGCATGCACTGCGTGAATGCTATGCCAGCATGGCCGGGGATGAAAAATTCCTCATTATCACAATTACCGAAACAACTACTGGAAACTCACTGCTAATAAAAGACTTGAACAACCCATCGGCCCAATACGCCGAATTAGCTCCGGGTTTCGACAACGACTATAAAGTAATTGACTTTATAAATGGAAAATTATATTTACTTACAAACTGGAAAGCTCCCAAAAACCGTTTAATGGAAGTAGATCCCGCTCATCCGGCCCGTGAAAACTGGAAAGTGGTAATTCCTGAAACTGAAAATGTTTTGAAAGAAGTTGCTATTGCAGGAGGAAAAATTATTGCCCAGTACATGAAAGATGCAACCGACCATCTCTATGGTTTTGACCTGACTGGCAAAAAGCTCTACGAAGTACAGTTGCCAACACTCGGCTCAATAACCGACTTAAGTGGCAGCAATGATGACCCGGAAGCTTTTTATGTATTTTCATCATTCACCTACCCTCCTACAGTTTTACTTCTTAACGCGGAACAAAACGTATCAAAAGCATTTTATAAAACCGAAGTTCCTTTCAACCTGAATGATTATGTGAGCGAACAGATTTTCTTTGCCAGCAAGGACGGAACTAAAGTTCCAATGACTATTACCTATAAAAAAGGGATGAAAAAAGACGGTAAAAATCCCCTCATGCTTTACGGCTACGGAGGATTTAACATCAGTCTGACTCCAAGTTTCAATGTATCCAGAATTCCGTTTCTGGAAAATGGAGGAATTTATGTGGTGGCAAATCTTCGTGGCGGAGGCGAATATGGAGAGGAATGGCATATGAACGGCACCAAGCTGAAAAAACAGAACGTCTTTGACGATTTTATTAGCGCTGCCGAATATCTCATTGCCAACAAGTACACCTGCAAGCAAAAATTGGCTATTGACGGAGGCTCTAACGGCGGTTTGCTGGTGGGTGCTTGCCTCACACAACGTCCTGACCTGTATGCTGTAGCCATTCCTGAAGTAGGCGTACTGGACATGCTTCGCTACCATCTGTTTACAATAGGCTGGTCGTGGGCCAGCGACTATGGAACCAGTGAGGAAAGTAAGGAAATGTTCGAATACCTGAAAGGTTACTCTCCACTTCATAACGTGAAAGCTGGTGTAAAATATCCGGCTACCATGGTCATGACCGGCGATCACGACGACCGCGTTGTTCCGGCACATTCGTTTAAATTTGCAGCCACTTTGCAGGCCGCAAATAACACCAACAAACCATCATTGATCCGGATTGACTCCAAAGCAGGACATGGAGCTGGCAAACCGATAGGCAAACAGATCGAAGCACAGACCGATATGTGGTCGTTTGTGATGTGGAATTTGGGTATGAAACCGTCTTTTTAATTCACAATCCACAATTCACAATTCACAATTAGTTTCTAATTATCAATCCATTAGAATTCAACAACTAAAAAAAACAGATTTTTTATTCTAAAGTGTTTGCCAAACGAGCTAAAAAGCCTATCTTTGCACCGCTTTAGAAAAATGGCGGGATAGCTCAGTTGGTTAGAGCGTCGGATTCATAACCCGGAGGTCACGAGTTCAACTCTCGTTCCCGCTACACAGGAAAAGGAAGTTCAGAAATGAGCTTCCTTTTTTTTACATGTATAATATATCATAAAAATTCACCCCAAAGCGTACAAGTTTAAACGATTAAACATATATTTGTGCCATTGAATCTGTTCAACACGAAAAAACACACTGCATTTATGAAAAAGAATGTATCCTTAAAAGACATAGCCGAGCATGTTGGAGTATCAACAGCCCTGGTGTCGTATGTGTTGAACAATAAGTTGAAAGACAGGATCAACAAAGACATGGCTGCCAAAATCCGGCAAGCTGCCGAAGAACTCAACTACAGGCCCAATCAAATTGCCCGAAGCCTGAAAGCCCAAAAAACATTCACTATTGGATTAATCGTGGCTGATATTGCTAATCCATTTTCTTCCCAAATTGCACGAATTATCGAGGATGAAGCTAAACAGTACGGATATTCCGTTATATTTGGCAGTTCGGACGAAAGTGCAGAAAAAACCCGTGATTTAATCAAACTATTGCTGGACCGGCAAGTGGATGGCCTGATCATTGCATTGCCCGAGCATACCGAAGAACAGGTTCGCTATCTGAGCAAAATCAATATTCCTTTTGTACTTATCGACCGATACTACCCCTCTATCCCCACAAATTCCGTTTCCATAAATAATTTCAGCGCAGCCCAAAAAGCCATCCGCCACTTGCAGGAAAACGGACACAGACGCATTGGAGTAGTCGCTTACGAGACTTCATTGTTCCATCTGAACGAACGCGTCAGGGGCGCTCAAGATTTGCTGGCAGAAAATGCGCTGATTGGCAAAGTAGGTATAGATAACATCAATAACAATGTAAAAGCTGCTATCGATGGTTTTCTTGCAAACCCTAATCCTGTCGATTCCATTTTTTTCACCACCAACTTGCTCACTGTTTCCGGCCTGAAGTATATCAACAGCCTTGGAATCAAAATTCCTGAACAACTGGCTATTGTTGGTTTTGACGAAACAGACGCCTTTGATTTGTTTTATGCTCCGGTAAGCTATGTAAAGCAACCTATGGCCGAGCTCGGCAACGAAGCTGTACGTCTTCTTTTGAACAGCATTGAGAATAAAGAACTCTCTGAAAAAGTTGAACTTGATACGGAGTTTATCATCCGAAATTCTTCTTCTTTCCAAAAATAATTTTTTTATCGCCTTGTTTAAACGTTTAAACAACATAGAATCAAATTGGATAATCAAAAAAATCTGAAAACATGAAAACAAACAATCAAAAGAAGAAAACGGTAGTGTGCTACGGTGAAGTGCTTTGGGATATTTTTCCGAATCAGACCAAACCGGGTGGTGCACCTATGAATGTAGCTTACCACCTCCGCAAACTGGGAATAGACAGCCGAATGATAAGCCGGGTGGGATACGATGATGCCGGTACCAAACTGCTGCAATTATTTGCAGGATGGGATATTCCCCTGGAAAATTGCCAGATTGACGCAACTTACGAAACGGGCAAGGTAATAGCCACAGTGTTGCCCGGGAACGAAATGAGTTATTCTATCCATTCCCCTGTGGCCTGGGATTATATCAGCGATAATACAGAGTATGATACGTTGGTTAGCAGTGCCGATGCGTTTGTGTTCGGCAGCCTGGTCACCCGCAATGAAACTTCGCGCGAAACCTTGTATAAACTCATTGAAAAATCGAAATTCAATGTATTTGACGTTAACCTGCGCCAGCCTTTTTATTCACAGGAAGTAATTGAGTATCTGCTTGAAAAATGCCATTTACTGAAACTGAACGAATCGGAATTGAATTTAATTATCAAATGGTTTACCAAGGAAAAGTTTGAAGAAGAAGCTGCCGTCAGGTTTCTGCAACACGAATTTAATATCGGCGAAGTGATTGTGACAAAAGGCGGTGAAGGAGCCAGTTATTACAGCTCTACAGAGGCTTATTCGTTTCCGGCATTCGAAGTGGCAGTGGAAGATACTTGCGGAAGCGGCGACTCTTTTCTGGCAGCATTTCTGACAAAAAAATTTGAAAACGCAACTCCTGAAACCGGCATGATTTACGCTACGGGATTGGGGGCATTTGTGGCTTCGCAGAAAGGCGCATGTCCGGCCTATGACTTATCAAAACTGGAATCATTTATTTTTCAAAAACAAATTCAAACGATCTGAAAAACACCTTTCAAAAAAATCCTAAAAACTAATATCTTATGCAAACAACTAATTTTAAATCAGCAAATCAGGCCAAAGTTGCCACAATTTCCGCCAGTATCGGAGAGCAAAGAACAAACAGTTTTATGCTTCCTCTTATTCTAATTGTAAGCTTATTCTTCATGTGGGGAATGGGCGGCAGTATCAACGACATTTTGATTCAACAGTTCAAAAAATCGTTTGTGTTGACGGACTTCGAATCCGGTTTGGTGCAATCGGCTTTTTACCTCGGTTATTTTACGCTAGCCATTCCGGCATCGCTTATCATGCGCAGGTTTAACTACAAAACTGGAATTGCCATTGGCTTACTACTTTTTGCACTGGGAGCATTCCTGTTCTATCCGGCTGCCGAAATGGCTTCGTACGGTTTCTTCCTTTTTGCTCTGTTCGTAATTGCTTCCGGCCTTACTTTCCTGGAAACTGCCGGCAACCCTTACGTTTCGGCATTAGGCGATCCGCACACGGCTACTTTCCGCCTAAATCTGGCGCAATCATTTAATCCGATTGGATGTATTACCGGCATATTAATTGGCCAGAATTTCATCCTTTCAGGCATTCGAATACAGTAAAGAGCAACTGGCAAGCATGTCTCCTGAGGCAATTAAAGCTTTCTATACAGCCGAAACTCACGCTGTTCAAACGCCTTATCTAATTATTGGGATTGTCATTGCAGTGGCTGCATTTGTATTCTTAGTCACCAAATTTCCGGTAGTAAAAGACGAAGAAGCGCAGGGAACATCCACTGCCACTCAGACACTCAAAGCAATATTTGCCAAACGTCATTTCAGACAAGCGGTATTGGCACAGTTCTTTTACGTTGGCGCACAAGTTTGTATTTGGAGTTTCCTGATTCGTTACATTCAGGGCACTATTCCCGGAACGCCGGAAAAAACAGCTGCAAATTTTCTGACAATTTCACTGGTAGTATTCACAGTTGGTCGATTTATCGGAACAGCCTTGTTGAAAAAAATCAAAGGCCACAACCTGCTTTGGATCTATGCAACCATTAACATTGGATTAATCTGCATTGCGTTGGTATTTCCGGGTACAATTGGACTTTGGGCATTGGTGGCAACCAGTTTTTTTATGTCTATCATGTATCCTACCATTTTCTCACTGGGAATCAGAGACCTGGGCGAACACACTAAACTGGCATCGTCCGTATTGGTAATGGGTATTATTGGCGGAGCGTTGGTTACTCCTCTTATGGGCTTGACATCTGTCCATTTTGGAATCGGGAAAGCCATTGTCGTTCCTCTGATCTGTTTCGCAGTGGTAGCCTACTATGGGCTAAAAGGTTACAAGGAAAAAACAGAAACTATCGTTGAATAAACTGATTAAGCAGCTTTCTGAATTATTTATAAAATAAGGATTTCCCCTTTATATCAATATTTTTTTTAGCTCTCTGTTTAAACGATTAAACAAAATATCATGAAAAACACACTTTTTATTTTAATCATGTGCCTCCTACCCTTTTTCGGATATTCGCAGGTAGTTATTACCAATACCAATTTCTCGTTGGGCACCACCGGCCGCATTGGCGTAGGCCTATCACCCAATGGCGAAGGTGCCCAATGGAAACCGCTAAATCTTTCTGGCCAGGGCTCATTAGCAGGACGTATGGAACAAAACGATTATATGGATTTGTTGCCGGCCATTCACTTTACTCCAAAGCTGAATGGAACGGACAGCACCAACGTTACTTTTCAGGTCCGGCTGGGATTGTATTCGGCCAACGGACAGTTTATGGGAAACACCAGTACTCGAACGATTAATGGTTTGACGATTATTTTGCCTGAAACATATATCGAAGCACGAAATATCATGGGAAGCCGTTGGTCGGCTTGGGCTGGAGTTCGTTTCCGGCGCTACGACGATATTCATATTTGCGATTATTTCTATTTCGATGATCATTCGGCACAAGGTTTCGGGGTGAGCCATAAAAACACGGAACTCACCATGCTGATGCCGGCTTCAACCGATTCTGCAGGCATTTTTCCGTACAATTATGAGGTTACAGTTGCCGGAGCCACCAATCCGGCCATTCGTCAACGGATGGTTTGGATAGGCGAACACAGCATTCATTTCAATAATGGTGGCACCATGAAACTGCTGGGCGAATTTCACATGGTACCCGCTTCTTCCAAAAATGCTTCAAGAAGTTATGCTGCTGACAATGGTTGGGTGGCAGGTGTGAAATATAGTAATTGCATCAAAACTCCCCTACCCGGCTCATTCAATCAATTTTCTGTACGCTATGGAACGGGAATAGCCAACGGCGGCGACAACGGGAATACGTTTACCTGGGCTACTTACGGTCCTCCGGATACGAATGGGAAATATACACACGCTTATTCCTTTACTGCTGTAGAACATCTTCTGCTGAATCTTTCAAAGAACATGAGCTTAAACGGTTATGGGGTTTTCACACAAAGTCACGGTGGTTCGGTCAGTCCGAACATGGATACTTACTTTAACGAAACACAAATGTACAATCAAAAGCGGGATATCGTTTTGGGCGGACGATTGTTGTATTACGCAACTGACTGGTTGCATCTGATTGGAGAAGCGCATTACGCCTCACGAAAAGATGGGGTTAACCCCGAAGCAACGATGTGGAAATTTTCTTTTGCACCAACAGTAGCACCTCTTGGCAAACGAAACCCATGGTGCCGTCCACACATCCGCCTGGTTTTTTCGGCTGCACGGTACAACGACTATGCTCGCGATAATCATTATTCGCCTTACCTGCAAATTAATCAAACCCGCTGGGGAACTTACATCGGGGTAAAAACGGAATGGTGGCTGTTTTGATGTGATGATTTGGTGATGTGCTAATGAGCTAATAAAATAATAACAACAACATAAAATTAAAATATACAATTATGCCAACTTTTGGAACAACAATATTATCATTTATTCCCGGCTGGAGTGACGAAGGAGGACGCTTTGCAATCGAAAAAACAGCTGAATATGGATTCGATATGCTCGAAATCATTTTGCCGTCCTCATTGGATTTCGATTCGAAATTCGTAAAGAAACAATTGGACAATAACGGCATTGCCGGACGTTGTACACTGAATTTGCCGGCAGATTGCCATTTGCCTTTATATCCCGAAAAAGCGGCCTCACTTATCAAAAAAGCATTGGATAAAGTGGCTGAAATGGATGGCGATTTTCTAGGTGGAGTGTTGCATTCTGCCATTGCCCAATTTACCGGAGAGCCCTGTACAAAAAATGAACGACAAATCGTACAACAGGTTTTTACAGAAGTGGCAAGCTATGCCCGCGAACGCAACATTGCCATTGCCCCTGAACCAATTAACCGTTACGAAAGTTACGTATTTACGGCTGCTCATGAAGTTTTGGTAATGATTTACGGCATTGGCGCAGAAAATCTCGGACTGCATTTAGATACTTTCCACATGAATATCGAAGAACGGAATTTTTACGACCCGATTATTCAGGCGGGAAACAAACTGAAGCATTTGCACATAACCGAAAGCGATCGGGGCATGCTTGGTGAGGGAAATGTGCACTGGGACGACTTATTCCGTGCATTGGCCGAAATCAATTACCAGGGACCGTTGGTGCTCGAGAATTTCTCATCTGAAATAAAAGAACTGGTTGGACCTACTTCGCTCTGGCGACCATCAAAGTACAGTTCGGAAGGATTGGCCAAAGGAAGCCTGGCCTTTATGCAGAAAATGGTAGAAAAGTGGTACTAACACAAAACGGGAGCTCAGAAATGGCTCCCGTTTTTATTTTTTAATTTGATTTGAAAATATTCTCAATTAGAGAATTATTTCTGCAATAAAACATTATATTTGTCGTCAGAAACAACTTGGCAAACATTTCTTAAATGGCTTGTTTTCCAGAACTTTCGCTCTTCAGAATTTGTTCGGACTTATATAACTAAATTTAAAAATATAGTTATGGAAACGCTTACTAATTCTATTGTTCCCGAAGCCGTTCTCAATGAAATAATTGAGAAATACAAAGGCAAACCCGGCATGCTGCTTTCCACCCTGGAAGAAGTGCAGGAGAAAAATCCGTTGAAATTCCTACCGGGAGAAACCCTGCAAACCGTATCGCAAAAACTGGAAATGCCCTACACACAAGTGTACAGCGTTGCCACCTTTTATTCATTTTTCAATCTGAAACCGCAAGGCAAACACTCCATTGTTGTTTGTCGCGGAACAGCCTGCCACACCAAAGGTTCCAAAGCCTTGCTCAATGAAGTTGGTCCTATTTTGGGTTTCAAACGAACCGAAGAATGGATCGGAATCATCATTTACTACACCCGACAATGAATTTACCATCAAAACTGTAGCCTGCTTTGGTCAGTGTGCCCAATCGCCGGTAGTGGCAATTGATGGTGTTATACATAGTAATGTCAATTCTCAGAAATTGATCAAAATACTTGCAAAGGTCAAAGACCGTCAGACATTAGCGGGCGGTAAAAAGAAAATCGATTGATTTCCCTCTCTCCCAATCTACCTTATCACATAACTTTAATTTAGTCAGAGAGCCATCGACACTAGACTAAAAACAAAAGACCTGAATACCATGAAAGCACATGAACTTGAGATATTGAAACAGCAAAATCAGGATAGGATTACCCCCCCTGTTCCCTTGATTTTAGTTGGGTTGGGCACTTGCGGTATTGGCAATGGTGCCGATCTGGTTTTCAACCGCATTCAAAAATACATTGCAGAAAACAAAGCCATTTGCCAATTGAAAAAAACAGGCTGCTTCGGATTTTGTGCTGAAGAGCCGTTGGTTACACTTTACCAACCCGGCAAACCCATGCTTGTTTACAGCAAAGTAAATGAAAAGGATGCAGTTCACATTGTTGATAGCCTTACAAAAGGAAAGATCTATCGCAAAAAAATCCTTTGCCGGATTGACGAATGGGATTTTCACACTGCAAAAGTCAACTTTGGAAAAGGATATGAAGATATTCCGCATTGGGATGAAATTCCGTTTTTCAAAGGACAAAAGAAAATCGTGTTGCGCGATGCCGGAATTATTGACCCCGAAGAAATACTTGATTATATGGCTATTGGTGGTTATAAAGCCTTTATGAAATCATTAACAGGCATGCAACCCCAAAATGTGGTCAAAGAGATTACCAATGCCAAACTCCGTGGCCGGGGCGGTGCCGGTTTCCCGACCGGAATTAAATGGGATATCATGCGTAAGGCCGAAGCCGATCGAAAATACATTATCTGCAATGCCGATGAAGGAGACCCCGGTGCATACATGAACCGTAACGAAATAGAAAGCGAACCGCATGCAATCATTGAAGGGATGCTGATTGGCGCTTATGCCATGGGCGCTTCTGAAGGAATTGCTTACGTGCGGGCTGAATATCCGCTGGCTGTAAAACGGTTCAAATTGGCCATCGAACAGGCTACAGAATATGGGCTTATGGGCAAGAATATTCTGGGCACAGGATTCAATTTCAGTATCGAGGTAGTGGAAGGTGCCGGAGCCTTTGTTTGTGGTGAGGAAACTGCACTGATAGCCTCGATAGAAGGAAAAGCCGGCCGCCCCATGCCTCGTCCACCCTACCCAGCCGGTAAAGGATTGTACGGTAAACCGACAAATATCAATAATGTGGAAACCTGGTGTAACATCCCGGTCATTATTGAAAAAGGAAGCAGTTGGTTTAAAGAAACCGGAACCGAAAAGAGTCCTGGAACAAAAGTATTTTCATTGGTTGGGAAAGTGAAAAACACTGGGTTGGTAGAACTTCCCCTTGGTTCCACCATTGAACAGTTTGTGTTTAATATTGGCGAAGGCACAGGAACTTCCAAAAAAGTAAAAGCCGTGCAAACCGGAGGCCCATCGGGCGGTTGCATTCCGTTGGAACACTTTAATACGCCTGTTGATTATGAATCGCTTGCTTCGCTTGGCGCCATCATGGGCTCGGGTGGTATGGTGGTGATGGATCAGGACAACTGCATGGTAGATGTAGCGCGCTATTTTCTGGAATTCAACTCTTCGGAATCATGTGGGAAATGTACCCCTTGCCGCGAGGGACTGGCGCAGGCACTGGCCATTCTCACCAAAATCACCAAAGGGCAAGGTACGCACGAAGATTTGGTTACGCTTGAACTGCTGAGCCGGACGATTAAAGATACCGCTATTTGCGGACTGGGGCAAACCGCTCCCAACCCCATTCTGACCACGCTGAGGTATTTCCGCAACGAATATGAAGAACATATCCGCGAAAAACGCTGCCACGCAGGTGTTTGCGAGGCTTTGTATATGGCTTTGTGCGAAAACAGCTGCCCGCTGCACATGAACATTCCGGGTTATATCGAACTCATCAAAGAAGATCGCATTGAAGAAGCCTTTGAATTGTCGTTGCGCGATAATCCAATCCCCGGAACAATTGGCCGTATTTGCCACTTCCATTGCCAAATGCGTTGCCGCCGTGAACAACTTGACGAACCGGTTTCGCAGGGTGAAATTCACCGCTACCTGGCCGACACCATGTATAAACTTGGAAAAGAAAACGAGATTTACAAAAAACTGATAAAAGAAAAACTTCCTGCCACCGGTAAACAAATTGCCATTGTGGGAGCCGGGCCTGCCGGACTTACAGCCGCTTATTATCTGGTACGGTTGGGTCATTCCGTCACTATCTACGATGCTATGCCTGAGGCGGGTGGCGTTGTACGCTTTGGCATCCCGCAATACCGGCTACCCAAATCGGTATTACAAAAAGAAGTGCAGCTCATCAAAAAACTGGGAGTAGAATTTAAGTTCAATCAAAAGCTGGGCGAAAATCTGTCATTCGAAACCCTGAAAAATGACTTCGATATTGTATACCTGGCCATTGGAGCATGGAAAGATATAGATTTGAATATTCCGGGCGAGAACGCGAAAGGCGTTTTTGCCGGAACGAAATTTCTGAAAGACCTGGCTTTGGGAAAAACTCCGAAACTGGGACAACGCGTGGTGATTATCGGCGCCGGAAACGTGGCTATCGATGCTGCCCGCAGCATTTGGCGGTTGGGTAAAGATGTTACTGTCGTTTACCGGCGTGAGAAAGGCGATATGCCGGCCAACGCCGTGGAAATTTTCGAATCGGAAGCCGAAAAGATCAATTATCATTTTCTGGCTGCGCCCAATGAAATTATATCTGACGCCAAAGGCCATGTAAAAGCATTGAAAGTGGAAGTTATGAGTGGTGGGAACATTGATGCTTCGGGAAGACGCAGACCTGTTTCTACCGGGAAATTCCAGGAGATTCCATGCGATTCTATCATTCTGGCTGTAGGCGAACGGGTTGATTCTTCCTATCTAAAAAATGCGGGGCTTGAAACAACCAAAGATGGACGTTTAATCATTGATTCGTTTACATTCCAGACATCGAATCCAAAAATATATTCGGGCGGCGATGCCGTAACAGGTCCGTCGACAGCAGCCGAAGCCATGGGAATGGCTAAAAAAGCGGCAGAATGTATTGATTTCGCACTCATGAATGAAAAACGGTTCCATCTGCTGTTCCGCGAATTCCAGTATAAAAACCTCTTGCCACTGAACCCCAAAGTAAGCCCGAAAAACAAATCTGGCAAACTTTCAGTGAAAGAACGTATTGGTAATTTCCAGGAAGTGGAAATCGGATACACCGGCCAACAGGCACGCAATGAAGTGGAAAGGTGTTTGAGATGTGATGTGAAATGCTAAGACCCCCTGCCCACTAATGGGGATTCTAAGAGTAGAGAACTTAATCAAGTATAAAACCATAAAGAAGTAAGAAATATTTTTCATAGACCTCTTGTCTGAAACCCCCATTTTGGGGGCAGGGGGCCAATTAATAACAAATAACCATGGAAGAATCGGACAAAAAACCATTTACACAAGAATGGTACACCGCAAATCCCTACACGTACAAAGTACAAAAAGAAGGTCAGCAAACCAAACGTACTGAATTGACCACTGCAGAAGAGATTTTGTGGGAATATCTGAAAGAAAAAAAAATGGGTGTAAAAATCAGAAGCCATCATTTAATTGATAATTATGCACCTGATTTTGTGGCTCTTTCCTGCAAACTCATTATAGAAGTAGATGGCGAAATCCATAAATATAAAAAGGAAGAAGACGAAAAGCGAACCTCCGAACTGACAAAAAAAGGATTTAAAGTTATTCGTTTTACAAATGATGATATTTTCAATGATATTCTGACGGTTTTAAAAATAATAAAGACTGAAATTGAAAACCGTAAAAGAACCCCTGTTCCCTCATAATAAGGTCGGAATTCTTTGAAACACATTTTATTCGAAGGTCCGTATTAAAATACTACGATTATGAAACGAGCATGTTTTGCAAATGCCATAAAGTATGAAAATCTGGCATGCGAGTTCCATGTGACAATTTAAAAACAATTATTTACACATGAAAATCACCATAAACAATCAGCCGGTTCAGGTAGCCGAAGGCATAACCATTATGGAAGCGTGCAATGCCGTAGGAATTCATGTTCCATCATTATGTTACCTGCAAGATGTATCGCACAACGCTTCATGCGGCGTTTGTGTGGTGGAGGTAAAGGGCGCCAAATCGTTGTTACGGTCGTGCATTACGCAGGTTACCGAGGGCATGGAAATAACCACCAATAGCCAGCGGGTAATGGATGCCCGGCGGGTAAATGTAGAACTGCTGTTGGCCAATCACCCGCAGGATTGCCTGGGATGCGACCGGAATCAGAATTGCGAATTACAAGAGATAGTCTTCGATCTGGGCATTCACGAAAGGCGGTTTATCCGTACTCAAAAAGAACTCAGGCCAAAAGACGAAACTTCTCCTTCACTGGTACGCGACCCCGAGAAATGTATCCTTGTGCGGCCGTTGTGTGGCAGTATGCAGCGAAGTGCAAGGTGTGAAAGCCATTGACTTTTCCGGCCGCGGACTGAAAAGCAAGATATCCACATTTATGGATTTGGGCATGGGCATAGTGGCTTGTACCAATTGCGGGCAATGTGCGCTGGTTTGCCCCACCGGAGCCATTACCGAAAAAAGTGCTGTAACCGAAGTCTGGGACGCATTACATAATCCCGAAAAAGTAGTGTTGGTACAAACTGCACCTGCTATCCGGGTGGGCATTGGCGAAGCCATGGGCATGGCCAACGGAAGCCTGGTCACAGGACAAATGGTGGCCGGATTACGTCGGTTGGGATTCTCCAAAGTCTTTGACACTAATTTTACGGCCGACCTCACCATTATTGAAGAAGGAAACGAACTTATAAACCGTATCAAAACAGGAGGTGTGTTGCCAATGATTACATCCTGCTCGCCCGGTTGGATTAAGTTTATCGAACATTTTTATCCCAAATCGCTGGCTCATTTGTCGAGCTGTAAATCGCCTCAGCAGATGTTTGGCGCCATTGCCAAAACCTATTATGCCGAGAAAACAGGTATTGATCCCCGCAACATTGTGGTAGTTTCGGTAATGCCCTGTACGGCTAAAAAATTTGAAGCCCGCCGCCCCGAAATGGATAGCGCGTTCAATTACTGGAAAGAAAAACTAAATCTGACCGAAAGCGAACGGTTCTTCGATGTGGACGATGTACTTACTACGCGCGAACTGGCCCGCATGTTCAAGGAAACCGGCATCGATTTCACGCATTTGCCCGAAGAACAGTTTGATAACCCGTTGGGCGAATCGACAGGTGCGGCAGTACTGTTCGGTGCAACCGGTGGCGTTATGGAAGCTGCCCTGCGTACGGCATACGAAGTATTTACAGGAAAAACGCTGGCTGAGATAAACTTCACAGCCGTTCGCGGACTGGAGGGAATTAAAGAGGCAGAAGTGGACCTAGACGGAACAAAAATAAAAGTGGCTGTAGCGCATACGCTGAAAAATGCCCGCATTGTATTGGAACAAATCGAAAACGGAACCTCGCCATACACCTTTATTGAGGTAATGACTTGCCCGGGCGGTTGCCTCGGCGGAGGCGGGCAGCCAATACCTACCACAACGGAAATACGAAAAAAACGTGCCGAATCCATTTATTACGAAGATGCTCACAAAGGACTTCGGAAATCGCACGAAAACCCGGAAATACTTACACTTTACCGCGACTTTCTGAAAGAACCACTGGGTGAAAAATCCCATCACTTGCTGCATACAAAGTATGTGCAAAGAGGTTATTAAGTTACGATTAGATTTTTGATGCCAGGCAGGGAAGTTCAGGAATGGACTTCCCTGTTTTAGTAGAATGATATGTAATCCGCAAACTTAATTTTAGAAACTATTGTTATATTTGTTGAGAATTAAAATGAATTGATTTCTAATTTATTTTGTTGTATCTATAATTAAATTTCATACTAACCTTCATTTCATACGATTATGGCACAAAATTGGATTGAACACCTCGAACCTCTTATGAAGCAATATGCAGGACGAAAGCATCCGCTCGATTACCACAGCCGTTATCAGTTATTGGTTATGGTAATATTATCGGCACAAGATTCCGATAAGCATATAAACGAACTGGCACCGGTCATTTTCGATGCGTATCCTTCTATGAATAGCCTGGCAAAAGCAACCGAAGAAGATTTGCACCAATACATAAATACTGTCCGCAATTTTGGCAATAAAGCTGCCTGGCTGGTAAAACTGGCCGAGCAGATTGGAGACGATGATAACATCCCACGAACCATGGCTGAGCTGACCAAACTGCCGGGCATTGGGAGGAAATCGGCCAATGTAATTATCCGTGAATCGGGAGACGTAGCGGAAGGCGTTATCGTGGATCTGCACGTTGTACGTGTAGCACCGCGCATCGGCATTGCCTCGGGCACTCAACCCGAAAAAATTGAGAAACAAATTATGGCTATTGTGCCTAAAGAACGTTGGAATGATATCGGAATGGCAATCTCGTTTTTGGGGCGCGAAATCTGTAGGCCAACCAATCCAAAATGTGATGTTTGTATAATGAATAAAGTTTGCCATTATTACAATGGAATTTCAAATGAAACAGGCAATTTATTCGCATAAAATCCTGTTTTGAAAACTCTCAGAAATCCTGCAGAATAGCCGGCATGTGCTGGAAGGTTACCAGAACATACTGTGAAGTACCCGGCATATGCTGCGACTCTTCCGACACATTCCGGAAGTCTCGCAGGAACTTTCGGGGCTTCTCCGGCACATGTTGGAAAGGTTCCGGCATATAAACCCAACAAATTCTGACTTTGAACAAATCAACAATATCCACCGTTAAAGAAATGAACAATTTTAGATTGATTCGTTCAAAACAAAACACAAAACAACTTCCACCATGGCAAATCTCCTAAGCACCAAAGAGAAATCAGTACATATAAATTTGCATTCTAACTATTATGGCGCTATAGCCGAAATTGGAGGCGGACAGGAAACTGCCCGTCATTTGTTTCAGGCGGGTGGAGCTTCCAACACGGTTGCCAAATCAATATCGGCATACGATAAATCGTTCAGCGATCATTTTTACAACAATGGAAATCCGGCGCGGTATGTAGCCGAGGACCGCCTGCGTAAAATGATTGACTATGAATACAACGAACTGATAAAGATACTGGACAAGAAAAGCAGTGAAAAATTCTTTGCGTTTGCCAATACCGTTGAAACCCTCAATTTTGCAAAAACAAACCAGGGCAACGGTTGGTTGGGCATAGCCGTTGAGGGAACTGACAGATACCAGCCGAACAAGTTTTTTATTCATGTAAAACTGCACGAAAACGACACACTGCTTCAGCAATATACGCTGGGTGCGTTGGGAATTAATCTGATTCATGGTGGTTTATTCGACTGGGAAGATCCACGAAAAGTGTTGCTTTCATTGCTCGATAACCTGGATACCAACCGTGTGGAGGTTGACTATATTTTCGTCGAAGGTCCGGATATAAAATGGTGCGACAACCGCCTGCTCAATCTGCAGCTTGTGAGTAACAACATGACTCCGGCCATCATGTTCGACCAGTCGGGGCGCGTGCAACAACCGGGCGATATGCTCTACCGTAAAAACGTGATGCTGATGCGCGGTTATTTCAGGCCAATCAATAATTTGGGCATTGAATTTCTGGAAGACAGCCTGGCTATTTTTAAACGCGACGAAGATTACAAACCAGACAATACTATTGCTTTTTGCGAAATTTCCCTTAAAAACCTGATGCAAGACGAAAAACTCAATGAAAAAGATTTTTTACATCGGGTAGATCTGCTCAACATGATGGGGCAAAGCGTTATGGTGTCCCGGTTTTACCGGTATTTTCAACTGGTGAAATATTTTGCGCAATTTAAAATGATTAAGCTTCGCATCGTGGTTGGCCTACCCACTTTCGACAAAATAATGGACAATTCACAATATACTGATTTGCGCGGTGGCCTGCTTGAAGCCCTTGGCTCGCTTTTTCAGGAAAATGTAAAAATGTACCTGTATCCTTATACCGACATGAGTACCGGGGAGGTTATTTACCCCGAAGATTCACATTTTTCCAATGAGAACAAGTTGCTTTGGCAGTACCTCAAGCAAACTAAAAGAATTATTACACTGAAAGGTATTTCATCCCAAAAACTCAAAATCACATCAGATTATATAACCAAAATGATTGAAAACGGGAGATGAGAACCTGATAAATTATGTGCCGGAAAAAATCTTCAGGCATATTCAGGAAAATAAGCTATTCGGGTATGGTAAAAATCAATGAACCTAAAATAATTTCATTCTCCAGTCAAACGAGACACAGAACGAGAAATAAACTGAGTCTTTTTTTTCGCTAGGCATCAGGCATTAACATCTTGTTGAAATTCTTTCAAAACGACATACTGACCGATTCGACGCGCATTATCTGACGTCAAATCTGTCGGCATCTTTCCACACAGCGAATTTCTGCCGGTAGCTCTGAAGGGGTTCTTTTTGCAGGTTGAATGTCTGGATGGAGGTTTCGTTTTCGGCGCACTTAATCAACGGATTAGCCTTAAAATCGAGCAAGGCCGAATGCCCGTTGTAGCCAATGCCCAGCCCATCGTTCCCGATACGGTTTACACCGCACACATAAGCCTGGTTCTCAATGGCCCTGGCCTGAAGCAAAATATCCCAGTCGATAATGCGCCGCGAAGGAAAGTTGGCTACGTAAATCAGCAGGTCGTATTCATTTTTCACGTTGCGCGACCATACAGGAAAGCGCACATCGTAGCACACCAACACGCAGATATTAAATCCGCAATAATTCACCACCATGCGTTTGCGCCCTGCTGAGAAATGAGTGTGCTCCTCTCCTACCGAAAACAAGTGCCGTTTGTCGGCCGTTTCAACCCTTCCGTCAGGGGAAACAAAGAAAGCCCGGTTGTAAAACTTCCCGTTCTCGCTAGCAATAAAACTTCCGGTAAGCGCTAGTTTGTATTTAGTAGCCCAATGCTTGAGGGTAGTCATGGTTTCACCTTCCATCGATTCGGCCAACTGAAGATTGCCAATGCAAAATCCGGTGGTAAACATTTCGGGCAGCACCACAAGGTCGGTTTTCCCGGCCAGCAAAGCCAGCTGGTCATCCGTTTTTTCAAGGTTTGCAACCCTATCGGCCCAAAAAATAATGTCCTGTATTAAGGTTATTCTCATGATATTTACTTCGTGTTATTTGTTCGCTGCGCTCACAATATTTGCATGGCTTAGAAACTATTTCACTTAGGAATTAGGGGTTAAATTAAATTTTTCCGGAAATTTCGCCTGAACATTTTTATAATAAGCCTGTATCTTTTCCAAATCGGCAACCTCGTCGCCCGTAGGATAAAAAAGCTCTTTGATAGCCATTTCCTTTTTGCCGTAATCGATGTAAGCCAGCTGAATGGGTACTTTAGCCGCCACAGCAATATGATAAAAACCCATTTTCCAGGTGTGAACCAGGCTTCGGGTTCCTTCCGGTGTTATGGCCAGATGAAAATGCTTTCTTTTGTCAAACTCCTCAACCATCTGTTGGGTAACTGAAGTTCGTTTTGACCGGTCGACCGGAATACCGCCCAAGACATCAAAAAGGTGATTCAGCGGAAAAACAAACCAGGATTTTTTAATCAAAAAAGAAGCTTTACGGCCCAAGGCCCAATAAGACAGTTTTCCGATTGGGAAATCCCAATTGCTGGTATGTGGCGCCACACAGATAATACTTTTTTGTGGCTCTTCAACAGCTACAACCAGGTTCCATCCGGCAGCTTTTAATATCAGTTTGCTTAGCAATCCCATTTTTTAGTTTATTGTTTGAATTTTAGACGTTTTCTAATAAATGCTAATAATTTTCTTGTAGAATTAAACAATTCCGGCTTTAAACAGTTCACCTTTAACGCTCGCAAAGTTAATGCTTTTTTAGCGAAGTCCGGTTGTTGAAAACTATTTTAGCTACAACCAAATCTAATTTGTATTTTTGTGTTTCAAACATGTTACTCCGATTCACAATTTAAGACACGGTTATTTTGTAAGCTATTGTGTCTATTGTGGTTTTAAAACAAACACATGGAATTATCTTTTCTCAACGAACTCAATGAAAGTCAGCGTAAAGCGGTGGAATATACTGCCGGGGCATCTTTGGTTATTGCCGGGGCCGGCTCCGGAAAAACCCGGGTACTGACTTACAAAATAGCTTATCTGCTCAAAACAGGAATGCACCCCTCTTCCATCCTGGCATTAACTTTTACCAATAAAGCCGCCCGGGAAATGAAAGAGCGCATTGCCCAAATGGTGGGCGAGCAAACCGCCCGCTACCTGTGGATGGGCACATTTCACTCCATTTTCTCACGCATTTTGCGCTCGGAAGCGGAGCATATCGGTTATTCTAAAAACTTTACCATTTACGATTCGTCTGACTCCAAGAGTCTTGTAAAAGGTATCGTCAAAGAACTGAAACTGGACGACAAAGTATATAAACACGGTTTTGTACAATCGCGTATTTCCTATGCCAAGAACAACCTCATCACGCCCGAATCGTATGCAGCAAATACCGATCTGCTGAAAGCCGATATGTCATCGCGCATTCCGTTGATGAAGGACATTTACAAAATCTATTGCAACCGGTGCAAACAAGCCAATGCCATGGATTTTGACGATCTTTTGTTGCAGACGAATGTCCTTTTCCGCAATCACCCTGATATTCTTGAAAAATACCAGGCACGCTTCGGATATATTCTCGTTGACGAGTATCAGGATACTAATTTTGCCCAATACCTGATTGTAAAAAAACTGGCTGAAAGCCATGAGAAGATTTGTGTAGTGGGCGACAATGCACAAAGCATTTATTCCTTCCGCGGAGCCAATATCGATAATATCCTCCAGTTTAAAAACACGTACCACAACGCACAAACATTCAAGCTGGAACAAAACTACCGTTCGACTAAAACCATTGTTAATGCAGCCAACAGTCTGATTGACAAAAACTCGAAACAAATCCGCAAAACCGTTTTCTCGGAAAAAGAAACCGGAAAGCCCATTAAGGTATTGAGCGTATTTACCGATTTTGAGGAAGGTTTTATTGTAGCGAATAATATCTCCGATTTGCGCTACACCAACAACTATCGCTTTCAGGACATTGCCATCCTGTACCGAACCAACTCGCAATCGCGCGTAATGGAGGAAGCCCTGCGCAAGCAAAGCATTCCGTATCGCATTTATGGCGGACTGTCGTTCTACCAGCGGAAGGAAATCAAAGATGTGATTGCCTATTGCCGCCTGGTTTGCAACCCCAACGATGAAGAGGCTCTCAAGCGGATCATCAATTACCCGGCGCGCGGTATTGGCGAAACCACGGTAAATAAACTGATCGACTGCGCCCAACTACATGCTGTAAGTGCCTGGGAAGTGCTTACCGACATGCTGAAATACAACCTGGGCGTAAATGCCGGAACGGCCAACAAGCTGGCTCAATTCCGAAATATGATAGACGTATTTGCAGAGCAGATAAACACGCAAAGCGCCTACGATCTGGCCAACAGCATTATCAAAACTACCGGTGTAATTGCCGACACCTATACCGACCGTTCGCCGGAGGCGCAAAGCCGCCAGGAAAACGTGCAGGAGTTGCTCAAAGCGATTCACGAATTTTGCGAGAAAAAACTTTCTGATGGCGAACCTGTCGCCCTCCTGCCTGATTTCCTATCGGAGGTTTCGCTCCTCACCGACCAGGATACCGACAAAGAAACGAATCACGACAAAATCACGCTCATGACGGTTCATGCGGCCAAAGGGCTGGAGTTTAAAGCCGTTTTCATTGTGGGCATGGAAGAAGAGCTGTTCCCGTCGCCATTCTGCACCCAAAGCGAACGCGAGTTGGAAGAAGAGCGCCGGCTCTTTTACGTGGCTATTACGCGCGCCGAAGAACTTTGCTTTATCAGCTATGCCAAGTCGCGTTTTAAAAACGGCAAAACCAATTTTTCCAATCCTAGCCGGTTTATTAAGGATATCGATGCGCAGTTTCTGGACATGCCGAAGGAAGAAAAACCGAAGCAGGCACGCATTGGCGATTGGGATGATGACCTTGAAACGGAACGAAACCGCTTCCAAAGCTCGTTCTCCAAACCTGTTTTTAAAGAGCGCACCGAACTTCTCGTAACACCTAAGCGCCTGGTGAAAGTCGGGGCTTCAGGTGGCGATAAAATCCCGGTTCAGAACGGCTCTATTCCCACCGGTTCATTCGTCAAGCATAGCATCTTCGGGATCGGCAAAGTATTGGAGGTCAGCATTTCAAACGGAAACGAAAAAGCCGATATTGATTTTGGGGAAAAGGGAGTTAAGTCCCTGTTATTGAAATTTGCTAAGCTGGAAGTGCTGGAATAAAGCACAAGAAGCAATTCAACAAATTTCGGGGATAAAATTGTAAAAATGAAAGAATTAATTTTATCTTTGTAAATCAATCATGCCAGAAAGAAAAAACTCTACAAATAAAAACAACAAATAATTTAAATAAAATCATGGCAAAAACAACTGCTGAGGAGTTGAAATTCCCAACTTCCGACAAACTGAAAGCATTGCAGCTGGCAATGGACAAAATTGAAAAAGACCACGGCAAAGGCACCATCATGCGCATGGGCGACAATAAGGTGGAAGAGGTTCCTGTCATCTCTACCGGATCTATCGGTCTGAACGTGGCATTAGGCGTTGGTGGTTATCCACGCGGACGTGTAATTGAAATTTACGGACCGGAATCGTCGGGTAAAACAACGCTGGCCATCCATGCCATAGCAGAGGCTCAAAAAGCCGGTGGCATAGCAGCTATCATTGATGCGGAGCATGCTTTCGATCGTTTTTACGCAGAGAAACTGGGTGTAAATATCGACGAATTGCTGATTTCTCAACCTGATAATGGTGAACAAGCGCTGGAAATTGCCGATCAACTGATCCGTTCTTCTGCAGTTGATATCGTGGTAATTGACTCCGTTGCTGCCCTCACTCCAAAAGCTGAATTGGAAGGTGACATGGGTGATTCAAAAATGGGACTTCAGGCTCGTTTGATGTCGCAAGCATTGCGTAAACTCACTGCCAATATCAACAAAACCAACACAACTTGTATCTTTATCAACCAGTTGCGCGAAAAAATCGGCGTTATGTTCGGCAATCCTGAAACAACTACCGGTGGTAACGCATTGAAATTCTATGCATCGGTACGTTTGGATATCCGCCGTATTGGCCAGCTGAAGGACGGCGAAGATGCAATCGGGAACCAAACCCGTGTGAAAGTAATCAAAAACAAAGTAGCACCCCCATTCCGCAAAGCTGAATTCGACATCATGTTTGGCGAAGGAATTTCGAAAACCGGAGAAATCCTCGACTTGGGTGTTGAATACGGCATTATCAAGAAAAGCGGATCGTGGTTCAGCTACGGAGAAACAAAACTGGCTCAGGGACGCAATGCTTCAAAAATGGTTATCAAGGACAATCCTGAATTAGCCGCCGAACTGGAAGCTAAAATTGTGGAAGCGATTCAGAATAAGTAATTCTATACAGCTAATAATTAAAAGTCCCGAAGTCAAATTGACTTCGGGACTTTTAATTATTACACCTTACTTATGTGCATTTCACACGCTTTACAGTCAAAAGTCAGCTTATAACTTTGGTCGTTATTCCGCAGGTAAAGCGGTTCTTTGAAAGTAGCCTTATAACCTTCTTTAGGGCACCAGCCCATAGTGAATTTGATGCAATGTTTGCAAAACATAAGCGATACTCCTTCTTCTGCTTTTACTTCAAAACCCGGTTTCACCTCCTCCACACCATGCTCCTGGTAAAATTCTTCGGCTAACTTGTTAGTCACATTGCCCAGATAAGAAATTTTCTTTAATGGAAAATCAGCAGGAATTGGCTTCACGTTTTAGTTCACGCACATAAGCCTTTGCCCGTACTTCATCAAACAATTCAACAGCTTGCCGGCGCCATTCGCCGAGTTGTGAAGCTGGGAAAAACCACGGGTTACTGATTTCAATCCGAATACCGGTTGCTTCGTAAATAGTGTTACCAAGTTTGGAAAGCTGATTTTTAATATTATCATTTACAGCTTCAGGTTTTTGTGCTGGTTGTTTATCGCAAGCTGCATCAAAACTGCTTGAAATTCCGTCTTCATCAATCAACTGAATGGCAAAACCGGTTGCAATTTCTCTGAAAAACATCTCCACTCCTACCTTACGATCTGAAGTTTTGCCTTTCAATATTTTCTCAAAAGCCTGATCCTGATTTCGGTACAACATAACACCAATATCCATACGAGGCATATCGGCAGGAAAAACTTGTTTGCGTTCAACCCTGTTCACGCGGAATCCAGTCAAATCACCCTGTTTATTGATAAAGCAAAGCCCATCACCGTTATTCAACAAATGGCCGTTATGAACTTCAAAAAAATTACGGCCAATGTAAGTCACTTTGCCAATCGGTTCGCCCAATGATTTAGGCGTATCTGGCTGGATAATGTCCGGCTTGCGACCGTGTAAAAAATAGTCAGTAGAGCTGCGGCGGAAACTTTTCTCCGGATTAGGTTCAAACAAAATGGTTGTCCGGCCGGCCGAAGCTCTTTGATATTGAGAATTTCCTTCGAGAATTGCATCAAGTTTCTTTCGGTAATAAGCTGTGATATTTTTCACATAATCAACCTCTTTCAAACGTCCTTCAATTTTAAACGAAGTAACACCGGCTTCCATCATTTCTTGCAACGAATCCGATTGATCCAAATCTTTCAACGAAAGCAAATGCTTGTTTTTCATCAGAACATTACCATCGGCATCTATCAAATTATAAGGCAACCGGCAATACTGCGCACACTGTCCACGATTGGCACTGCGTCCGCAATTAGCCTCACTCATATAACACTGGCCGCTGTAGCTAACACACAAAGCGCCATGTACAAAAGCTTCCAGCTCAACTTCGGTTTTGCTTGAAATTTCGGAGATTTGCGCCAAAGTCAGTTCACGCGCCAAAACCACCCTCGAAAAGCCGGCATCCTGCAAGAATCTGACTTTTTCAACAGTCCGATTATCCGTTTGCGTACTGGCATGAAGGGCAATGGGCGGCAAATTGAGTTTCATAATACCCATATCCTGAATAATCAGCGCATCAGCCCCGGCGTTATAAATATCCCAAATCAGCTTTTCGGCTTCGGGCAATTGATCGTCTGTAAGAATGGTATTGAGCGCCACCAATACTTTCACACGGAATTGATGCGCATATTGCACGAGCGTGGCAATATCTTCCACTGAATTTCCGGCAGCAGCACGCGCACCAAATTGCGAAGCACCAATATAAACCGCATCGGCACCATGATTAACGGCAGCAATTCCACATTCAAGGTTTTTGGCAGGAGAAAGAAGTTCGATAAAAGAACCCCTAACCCCTAAAGGGGAACAGGAGTTTGTTTTATCTAGTAAATTTAATTTAGAACTCATTGTTTTGAGTGCTGATATAACAACACATGCTTAATTCCCCTTTAGGGGGCAGGGGTTTAATGAATTTTTGTAAGATCGTACGGAGTTTCCTGATATACGAAGTAGTTAAGCCAGTTGGTAAAAAGCAAGTTGGCATGACTGCGCCAGCGCACAAGCGGTTCGTTGGCCGGATTATCGTCGCGATAATAGTTTTTAGGCATATTGATAGGAAGCCCTTTGGCCAAATCGCGTTTATACTCAGTATCAAGCGTAAGCGGAGAATACTCCGAGTGTCCGGTAATGAAGAATTCTCGCCCATTGCGGGCCATAGCCATATACACACCCGATTCCGGCGATTCGGAAAGCAAAGTCAGCTCCGGCACACGGCGGATATCTTCCGCGCGCACTTCAGTATGGCGGCTATGAGGAACATAAAAAACATCGTCGAAGCCGCGGAAAATCGGATTGTGTTGCTCATGTTTGAAATGCTCAAACACACCAAACATTTTCGCAGCAAGCGGATATTTGGGAATTCCGTAATAATGATACAATCCGGCCTGTGCTGCCCAGCAAATAAAGAATGTAGAAGTAACATGCGTTTTTGCCCAATCGAAAATCTTGGTTATTTCGGGCCAATATGTTACGTCTTCAAACTCAAGGTGTTCAACTGGAGCCCCGGTAATAATCATGCCGTCATAATTGCTCTGGCTTATCTCGTCAAATGTCTTGTAAAAAGTCATCAAATGCTCAATAGGCGTGTTTTTCGACGTATGGCTTTCCATGTGCAAAAAGTCGATTTCAATTTGAAGGGGCGAGTTAGACAACAGCCGGATCAAATCCGTTTCTGTTGTTATTTTTATCGGCATCAAGTTCAGGATCACTATTTTAAGCGGACGAATCTCCTGACTCGAAGCACGTTCCGAATCCATAACGAATATATTTTCTTCGCGAAGAACATCAACTGCCGGTAATGTTGTAGGAATATTTAATGGCATATTTTCTTTCTTTTAATTCTGTGTGTATCTTTAGTTTTTGCCTTGTTTAATAATACTTCCGATAAATTTTCCAGTAAGCAGAACTGCCTATAAAATCGTTCAGAAAACTGTTTAGCTTTTCAAGCAACAAGGGTGATTCTGAATGAACAGCCCAAGCCTGTTCTTGTTCAAAACCTATGGGTAACGCAACATCTATGTTTGGATATTTCATTTTAAGCTGCTGCGCCATTTGTTCATCACAAATCGTATATTTTATCTTTCCCTGCGCCACCAGATGAACCATTTGTTCAGCACTTTTGTTTTTCACTTCCAGCACATGAATAGAATCAGCAATTTCATCCGAGAGGTGTTCCAAACGCATTCTGTGTGGCGAATTTTCGGAGATATAAATAGTTTCATTTGCCAATTCAAAATGAGTCTTAATCAGCTTCGAAACTTTCAAAGAATCACTTTCCTGCCTTTGCACTAAAACCTGCCGGGAAGTAAACAGCGGGATTGTAAATAATGCATCCTTCTTCCATTCGGTAGTAACAGGTATAAAACTCGCAATAATATCGTAATCACCACTTTTCAAATCTTCCATGCAGGATTTCAGGTTGCTTTCTTCAGTTACCACAAGTTCAAGCCCCAACGTATCTGCAAATGCTTTTACAATTTCATACTGAAAGCCATAAACGCTATCGCCTTTTACCGAAAAGCCTAAGCGGCTGCTATCGGTAAGCACCGCCAACCGGCCCGATTCCAGAATGGAAGGCAAATCGTGCACATCCTTTTGCTTATTACGAACAAGCAGAAAAACTCCGACCAGCAACAGCAAAGCTACTCCTCCGATAGTTATGAGCAACTTACGATTACCGACAATTTTTTGAATTTTTTCGGTTGTCAACAGTTTTTTCATGGCATAATTTTGAATCTGTTTCAATCAACAAATAAACTTAATCGTAGAAATTCCACGAAATTCCGGTTTTAATAATGGCCGGATTTATCGGATAACCAGGCATCGAGAAATAGTCGCCTTTCATAAACTTATTATTCAGGTGATAATACTGAATAAAAAACCGTGTACGTTTTAAATGAAAATTTGCATACACATTTAGAACCGGATAATTCCCAACCTTTGTAGTCGACTGAGCATAAAACTGCCCGGTAGCCGGCATATAGGAAGGCGCATAATACATGGTGTGGTAGCGCACATTGGCTCCGAGCTGAACACTAAGCACATTAAACCATTTGTCGTCATAGTACAGGTTATGAAATAACACCAGGTTGGGAAGCGGCAAAGGTTCGGGCACGGAACTCACCTGATAAACCACGTTGTTTTCAAGCGCAAATTTCCCTAAATGAAAATCTTTTTTCAGATTTAATGCCAACACCTGGATATTCCCGGCATGTTGCGTAGGCATAGCTAAAGAATCGAAATAAACGTATTGGGTAATATTCTCAACAGACACGTCCAGCGAAAGCGACCGCGTAGGAATTGAAAAAGTTCCGCCTACATGAGTACGGTAAACATTCGCAAAATCATTATCCCAACGGAAATGATTTGATTCATAATGACTCAGATACCAGGAAGGCTTATCACTACGAACAAAACCATTGGCCACCAGCGAAATACTATCTTTCCAAAGTTTAAAGAATCCGCCAACATTTCCTTCAAGCAATACATTTCCGGCTTTATAACCCAGAAAACTTAATTCACCCAACACGTTATATCGAAAACGACGGCCACGCTGTTTGGACAGTACACCGCCCACCTTTGTAGTGGTCATAAAATCAAGATTCAAAACATTATCCCTGGTGTAAACATATCGCTGAATCTCGTTTTCCAAATAGGCCGTTAAGCCAAACTGCATCCACTTATTGAATTCTTCTTCCATACTGATTGAAAGATTATTCGTAATGGTTTGAAGTGAGGCAGTATCTTTGGTTTGCGTACCAATTCCGTAAGTATTCCGGTAAAATGTCCTTTCTACACTATTCTCGTAGTATCTTTTTCTAACATCATCATATTTAAACGTATGCCCAAAGCGCGTTACCGGAACATAATCCATACGAACGGAATCCTGATTGATTCTTACAGGCCGCTCAATACCAATACTATACTGTTGGTTATAATAAAATACATTCTGCGTGAAATTTGATTGCCCGGCCATGTTCACAGGCATAATGGAAGCCGACAAACCGGTGAGAATATCTGCCGGGTTCTTCAGCCCGCCACTTTCCTGGTTTTTCATTGAGTTTGTTGCCAGCATACCTTTTGCCGTATAATGCTTTCCATCGTAACTACCAAACAATGAGCCCGAAAAGCGTGACACACCCATAGTCATATACTCACCCGGCGAACTCAGGTAATCGATTGTTGTACCGAAATTCAACTTTTTATTTGCATTGGCAGTAAAAAGAAACTTAAAATTATCCTCATCCCGCTTCCCGGTTCCACCGGTGATATAGCCCAAGTTGCTGAACGGCGTTTTCGTATTATAAAATGTAACGTGCTGCACATTCATCAAATATGGATAATAGGGCGTTGCAAAAATGAAGTCCGAATTCTCCGGGCGGTCAAAATACAATTTGGACTGAATGGGCGAACCCAGGTTGCCATTGAACGAATTGGCTATGCTAAAGCGGTCTATCGGATTATCATTCTGATAATTAAGATGCATTGTATCCACGGGAACAGAATCAACCGTTGCAAAACGGTCGGATATATGCCAGGTTTTCACAAACCGGTAATCGGGCGGAACTTGCGAAAATGCATCTGCAACTACAGTTAAAAATATGACGCTAAAAATGAACTTCTTCACCGGAATCTTTTAATATTTAAACAAAAATCGATATTCAACACCTCATTATAAGGCACTTTTGAGTTGAGCACAAAGATACAAAAATTTATCGTCGCACCCGAATTAAGATACCTAATAAAACCAAAAAGGGCTTTCTACTGGTAAATAAGTGAAGTAGGGTATATTATTAACTCGAAACAATTTTAACCGTTTTGAAAAACAAGATATAAATTACATGAAATTCATCCCAAAAATTACACTTAATAAGCTTTACCCTACGATTAATTACAATTTGATTACCTCCTGAAATTTCTGTATTTTTATTAAAAATAATTACCAAAATATTTGATTATAACAAATAAAAACTCTAAACTTGCATTAAAATCAAAACGAAAAACACTGGATCAGCTATCTGGTACAGCAGTTGAAATACAAGCAATTATTCCTTTTAAAGCAAAAATTCAACACATTTTCAGAGTGATTGTTATTTCAAATTTAAGCCAAATCATTAAACTACACTTATATCGTGAAGTTTAAATAAATTCTACAGATATGAATATTGAAAAACTGATGCAATCGCTGGAAGCCAAACACCCGGGCGAGACAGAGTATTTACAGGCAGTACGCGAAGTATTAAGCACCATTGAGGAAACCTATAACGAACATCCCGAATTCGAAAAAGCAAAAATTGCCGAACGGTTGGTGGAACCGGACCGTATCTTCACATTCAAAGTTCCGTGGGTCGACGACCGTGGGGAAGTTCAGGTTAACCTGGGTTACCGTGTCCAGTTCAACAACGCCATCGGCCCTTACAAAGGCGGTTTGCGTTTCCACCCTTCGGTAAATCTTTCTATCCTGAAATTTCTGGGCTTCGAACAAATATTTAAAAATGCCCTGACAACATTGCCTATGGGAGGTGCTAAGGGAGGTTCGGATTTCAACCCAAAAGGAAAATCGGATGCAGAAGTAATGCGCTTTTGCCAGGCATTTATGACCGAACTCTGGCGCTACATCGGACCGGAAACGGATGTTCCCGCAGGTGACATAGGTGTTGGCGGACGCGAAATAGGGTACTTGTACGGCATGTACCGCAAACTGGCCCGCGAAAACACAGGGGTTCTGACAGGAAAAAACCTGGAGTTCGGAGGATCGCTCATTCGTCCCGAGGCAACCGGTTTTGGAGGTTTGTATTTTGTAAAACAAATGCTGGAAACAGCCGGAATGGATATTAACGGAAAAACCATTGCTATTTCGGGTTTTGGTAATGTGGCCTGGGGTGCAGCTACCAAAGCTGCCGAAATGGGCGCTAAAGTAGTTTCAATATCCGGTCCTGATGGTTACGTTTATGACGAAAATGGCATTTCGGGCGAAAAAATCGATTATTTGCTCGAACTAAGAGCTACCTGCAACGACATTGTTTCTCCTTATGCCGAAAAATTTGGTGCTAAGTTCGTAGCAGGCCGCCGGCCTTGGGAATTGAAAGTGGACATTGCATTGCCTTGTGCTACCCAAAACGAACTGGATGAAGACGATGCCAAACAACTTATAAAAAACGGAGTAATTTGCGTAAGCGAAATATCCAATATGGGTTGCACGCCCGAGGCTATCGAACAATTCCTAGCAAACAAAATCATGTATGGTCCCGGAAAGGCCGTAAATGCAGGAGGTGTAGCAACTTCAGGGTTGGAGATGACCCAAAATGCCATGCATATTTCGTGGGTGGCCGAAGAAGTTGACAACCGATTGCAGCAAATCATGCATGAAATTCATGCCCAGTGCGTTGCAAACGGGCGTGAAGCCGATGGTTATATCAATTACATGAAAGGAGCCAATGTTGCCGGATTCCTGAAAGTAGCGAAAGCTATGCTGGCACAAGGAGTGCTTTAAGAAGTTTATAATTCAAAGTTTCGAGTTCTGAGTTTGGACAATTAAAAAACGCAACAAATTATTAAATGAGGAAATTGCCAGATACAAATCCGGGAATTTCCTCATTTATTTTATATCGGAATTTACCGAAAAGCCGCAACAGATACGCTAGGTAAAACATAAAACATTTTTCTATCTTTGCACTCCTAAAACATTTCAACCCTTAATAATTATGCTTGATCTACTCAATCAACACCGCACTATCCGAAAATATACCGAACAAGCTATCGCACCCGAACTGCTCGACCAACTGTTGCAAGCCGCTTGCCGCGCATCGAATACGGGAAATATGCAGGCATACAGCGTAGTAGCAACTACCGACCAGAATATAAAGCAACAACTTGCACCGGCACATTTCAACCAGCCAATGGTCACACAAGCCCCGGTGGTGCTTACTTTTTGCGCCGATTACAATCTCTTTAGCAAATGGTGCGAACAACGCCAGGCTGAGCCGGGTTACGATAACTTCCAATCGTTTATGGCTACAGCAGTTGACACATTACTCGCTGCTCAGACTTTCTGCATTGCCGCCGAAAGTGTCGGACTGGGAATTTGTTATCTGGGAACAACTACTTATAATGCACAGGAAATTATCGAAGCGCTTAAATTGCCAAAATTAGTTGTTCCGGTTACAACAATCACTGTAGGGTATCCAGCCGTTGTGCCTGAGCAAACTGACCGTTTGCCATTAGAAGCTGTAGTTCACCGCGAAACTTACAACGACTTTACACTAAATGATATTGATCGGATTTATGCTGAAAAAGAGAGTAGCGATTTCTACAAACAGTTTGTTGCTGAAAACAAAAAAGAGACTTTAGCACAGGTATTTACTGATATTCGTTACACAAAAAAGAATAACGAATTCTTTTCGGAAAAATTTTTGGAAGCTCTGAAAATGCAGGGTTTTCTGAAATAAACGATATTCTAAAAACGCAAAGCGACCGATTCAACTTAGAACCGGTCGCTTTCGCATCTATAAACTATTAACTAATTACATCGCCTTAAAGCTCATATCCAGGCTTTTTACCGAGTGAGTCAAAGCACCCACAGAAATATAATCCACACCACATTCGGCATACTCTTTCAGGGTAGCAAAAGTAATTCCTCCCGACGATTCTGTTTCATATTTTCCCCCAATAATTTCCACTGCCTTTCGGGTATCCTCAGGAGTAAAGTTATCAAGCATGATACGATAAACCCCGCCAACAAACATAACCTGAGCCAATTCATCAAAATTACGAACTTCTATCTCGATTTTAAGATCTTTACCTTTTTCCTTCAGATAGGCTTGCGTGCGGTGAATTGCCTGAGCTATTCCTCCGGCAAAATCAACATGGTTATCTTTCAATAAGACAACATCATATAACCCAAAACAATGATTTACTCCGCCACCGATTTTTACAGCCTCCTTTTCCAGCATACGCATGCCGGGTGTCGTTTTACGGGTATCGAGCACACGGGTTTTCGTACCTTCGAGCATTTTGACATATTTGCGGGTAGTAGTGGCAATACCACTCATCCGCTGCATTAAGTTCAACATCAAACGCTCGGTTTGTAACAACGATTGTACTTTTCCTTCCACTACGAAAGCCACATCGCCTGTTTTCACTTCAGCGCCATCGTTGATAAACACAGTCATTTTAAGCTCCGGATCGAAAGCTTTAAATATCTCGCGGGCAACTTCTACGCCGGCCAGCACGCCGTTTTCTTTAATTATCAATTGGGATTTTCCGATTGCTGAAGCCGGAATACATGATAGGGTCGTATGGTCGCCATCTCCAATATCTTCGGCAAACCACAGCGAAATAAACTGTTCGAAATCGTTAGTCATTTGAAGGTTCAATTCTTAGTTGTTGAATTTCATTTTTTCGGGTCAGTACATAAACACGAAAATTTCCGGAAGATGTTTTAAGTGTGCCGATAGCAAAACTCGCAGCATCTTTATTGCCTTTATGTAGCAATTGAAAACTACTCACCCGGTTTTTCCGGAAAAAATCGGTGATAATTCCTGTAGCTTGCTGCTTACTGAATACATCATTTTTATTATCGATAACGAGCTCTACGTTTGCATTCAAATAGCCTGAAAGCCGCCCTGCATCGCCGTCGTCTAAGGCTGCAATTATATCGGAGGAAACTTCAACAGCCTGTGCCTTGATCGCAGGTATTGCCACCAGCAAACACATACTGAGCAAAAAGAATTTGATTGTTTTCATAACCTGTATGATTTTTTTGCAAAAACAGTTTTTGGGAAATAAATTCTCACAAAAAAATGCCATATTTGCAATTAATTTAAAAATCGTGCTGCAAAAGTACATTATTTAATTTGTTGCAGCCAAATAATTTTGATTGATTTTTAAACGAACAAATAATAAGCCAGAAAGTGCTAAATTGCTAAATAAATGAAAATTATATTGCTAACCGTTGGTAAATCAACCAATTCACATCTAATAAAGCTCCAGGAAGAATACCAAAACCGACTGAAATTTTATATCCCGTTTGAAATGACGGTTGTACCGGAACTTAAAAACACCAAAAATTTATCGGTTAGCGAACAACAGGAAAAAGAGGCTGATTTAATACTCAAACAACTGGATAACAGCGATGAAGTTGTACTTCTCGACGAAAAAGGAAAGCAATTTACATCCATCGGGTTCTCTGAATTTATATCAAAAAAGAATGCTAGCCTCCCACAAACGCATGGTTTTTGTGGTTGGTGGCCCGTATGGTTTTTCGGAACGGGTGTACCAGAGAGCCAACGGTAAAGTTTCTTTATCAGCAATGACGTTTTCGCATCAAATGATACGTGTAATTTTTGTTGAACAACTTTACAGAGCCATGACCATACTCAAAGGAGAACCATATCATCACGAATAATGAAAACCAGAAAAAATAATCACATATTAATCAGTCTGTTACTAATAAGTATTGCAGCTGGGCTGTTGTGCAATTATTTTTACGAATCATCCCCAAAATATGCTATCAACACGGCCAGGTTCCAGCAAAAACTGACTTCGAAAGAAGAGCAGGCCGCTAAAACCCTGGAAGATCTGAAAGGAATCATTATCCACTCGTCCAAAGACTCACTTATTAATTATCCTTTTGCGTCAAATGATATCTCCTACTACGTTTTTGATAATGAAGAACTGATTTTTTGGTCGGACAACAACCTGGATATCAGCAATATTGCGCTACCCGACTCCACCGACTGGCATTATGTTTTGCTTCCTAACGCACATTGTGTTAGCAGGTTGCAAACTTTTGAATCGTACAGGTTTCTGGCTTTAATTAAAATAAAAAACAATTATCCTTACGAAAATGACGAACTGAGAAACACTTTTGCTGGTGATTTCAATTTAAACAAAGAGGTACTGATTGTAGATGGAAAAAAATCCGACAACCATGCTATATTTTGTTCGCATGGCAGCTATTTATTTACATTATCCGAACCGCAAGTTCCCATTTACAATGAAATGTGGTCGAAGCTCGGATTGCTGGCTTATTCCGTTGCCTTTTTGATCTTTTTTATATTATTTGCCCGCTCTCCGTTTCTGCTCCACCGCAAATCAGTTCCACTCAAAACATTCCTTTACATTTTCGGAAGCATGGGATTATTGACCGGATTGTGTTTATTTTTCAATTTTCCATCGGTATTATTCCAGAATAAATTATTTTCACCATTTCAATACGCTTCCAATCCTTTTCTGGCATCCATCAGCCACCTGACCATCGCAACAGGCTTCATCATTTCAGGCATTTACCTTTTTTATACGCACACAAATACCGACTTAATAAAACATGGAAGGATTCACCAGGTACTGCTCTTGTTTTCAGGGCTTTATTTCATTTTAGTGTATTATGTTTTAAGTGGCCTTATTTATCACTCCAGCATTCAATTAAGTATTCTCCGGTTTAAAGATTTCTCTTTTATCAGCATTTGGATTCATTTTCTGATTCTGCTTTGGGGAATTGGACTGGCGTTGTTGTTTTTTAAAACCCACAATTGGTTCAATGCCAAACACAAATTAAAACAGGCAATCAGAATTGATTTAATTCTGGCAGCAGTTCTATTCTGCATCAGCTTCTTATTTTTCCGCGAAGACACCTTAAGAATAAGCATTTCATTCACAATGCTTTGTATGGTCTTTTATTTACCATACCTGTTCAAAAAACAGAAAAATATCTACGGGTATGTTGCCTGCTGGGCTTTATTTTTTACGGCTTTTGTGGTAATCAACTCTATCGTTATTAACAACAACAAAAAAAGTGACAAATACAAAATCCTGGCTCAAAACATATCTATCAACGGAAATACCGACAATGACCGTATGGCCGATATTTTGTTGGAGGAATTGGATGTACAAATTCGGAAAGACAAAAGGATTGCCCGCTTGATTTCGAAAACCGACTCATTATCAATAGCCGGCAATTATCTGAACACGACCTATTTCCGTGGATTTTGGAACAAATATGAGATGCGGTTGAATGCTGCTACCATCCATTCCACACTTTACAATGAGTATGCTCAATACATTTCAAACGTTGGTTCACAGCTAAAGAACACCCATTTCTATAGCGTGACCGCTAATGAAAACAACATGTCGTACATTGGTGAGTTTCATGTAAAACCAGCTGAAAGAGACACTATTGCATTTTTCATGGAGTTTTATCCCCGACGAAATTTCAAAAGCTACAGTTTCCCAAATCTGCTTATTACTTCTACCTCCGACATTCAATCGAAATTGAATATCGGAATCGCAAAATACGAACGTCAACGCCTGGTATATTCGTCCGGAAAATTTGAATATTCCATTGAAAATGATTGGATTCCAAAGTCCCGTTCTGACTTTTACAGCATTATATACAAAGATAGAATTCATTATATATATGCTCCGAATCCGAACGTATATATCGTTATTACCGAACAACAGCCCTACGAACCGATAGCTTATTTGCTTTATTTCGTGTACACTTTCATGGCATTTTTTGCTGCATGCTGGCTCTTTATCTGGGTCTACCAACTTACTCACCGCAAGCGAAACTACAGGCTCGGACTGACTGCAAAATTCCAATATGCCTTTATCGGTTTATTGATAATCAGCTTCCTGGGCATTTTTTATGTATCAGTAAACTTTATTCAAAAAAAATATCAGGAAGAACAAATTGCTAATCTTGAGAACAAGAAAATATATATCCAAAAGGCATTGCAGGACATGTATTATTGGAACCAGGACCTGAATGCCCTGAACACTCAGGCGTTGAACTTCGACCTGCAAGACCTGTCGTACATTTACCACACCGATATTCACGTATACGACAATCGAGGAGTTCTGGTGGGCAGTTCGCAACCGTTGATTTTCAATAAAAACCTGATAAGCAACCGCATTTCACCGGCACCCATTTTCAGGCCAAATGCCAACCTGAACCAGTATGAGCACATTGGAAAATTAAACTACCTGACAGGCTATTCCGATTTTTACAATGGTGATTACCTGCAAATAGGCTACATTGCCATTCCACAGTTTTTTAGCCAGGACGAAATACAGAATGAGATAGAAAGCTTTATCACAGTCATTATCCATATTTACCTGATAATTATAGTATTGGCTATTTTGCTAAGTTTGTTTATCGGAAAGCAACTTTCGGCTCCGCTCAACATGCTGGAAAACAAGCTAAAAGAAATGCGGCTGGGACGCAGGAATGAAAAAATCGATTACAGTCTGAATGATGAAATAGGCCAACTGGTGATTCAGTACAACCGAACCGTAGATGAACTGGAGCAAAGCGCGCGCCTGCTGGCCAAATCGGAACGTGAATCGGCCTGGAAATCGATGGCGCGCCAGGTGGCTCACGAAATAAATAATCCACTGACTCCTATGAAGTTGAGCATCCAGCAGTTGCAACGGACAAAAAAATTGAACAATGGGCGGTTTGACGCTTATTTTGAAAAATCGACCAGTATGCTCATTGAGCAAATTGATAATTTATCGCGTATTGCAGGTACTTTTTCCAATTTTGCACGCATGCCCGAAGCCAAGTTTGAACGAGTGGATGTGGCAGCACGTTTGTATTCGGTTGTACAATTATTTGTGGACAACAATGAGCAAATTCAGATTGAATACCGTGGACAGGAAAAAGAGGTGTATGTTTATGCCGATCCGGAGCAGTTGGTTCAGGTTTTCAATAATTTATTAAAAAATGCCACGCAAGCAATCCCCGACGATCGCTCAGGATATATTGAAATTAATCTGTGGCAGGAAGCTGAGCGGATTATGATTGAGATAAAAGATAACGGGGTCGGGATTGAAAATGAATTGTACGACAAGCTTTTTGTCCCCAACTTTACGACCAAAAGCACCGGTATGGGGCTGGGACTAGCCATTGCCAAAAACATCATTGAGCTATCGGGTGGCACAATTTCATTCACATCCAGCGTCAACCGCGGAACCACTTTCAGGATTATTCTTCCAAAAGCAGAATAAAAACACTTCTGTAGCGGTTATTCACAACCTTTCACACCCCGGCATGATATTTTAATGCTTATCTGTAATTTAACAGCATTGAAATTCGTAACTTTGCAATCATTTCAAAAAATGTAATTTGAAGTCAACTTCTTTGCGTTAATTTACGTTTCAGTTTCCGTAATTTAAAATTGCTTGCCGAAAGCATTCTCATAACAGTTTTATCGATAAATGGCTAACAGACAGACAAAAAACAGGACAGACAAAAAGCCAAAAGGCCCTAATATCTTTGGAGTGCTAAAACCCTACAAACTAATGATTGCCGGACTGGTTGTTTTTGCTTTGCTTAGCAATGCAGTGAACCTGGTAATTCCGAAAATCATTTCGCACAGCATTGATGATTTTTCAAAAGGAACATTTTCGTTCCAGAAAATAGTCGTTGAGTTCGCAGCCGCTTCATTCGTTATTTTTATATTTACTTTTTTGCAGGGAATTTTGCAAACCTATGCATCCGAGCGGGTTGCACGCGATTTACGAACCAGGCTTACCGATAAAATATCCCGCCAAAGTTTTGCATTTATCCAGCATTCAAACCCATCAAAACTACTTACAAACCTCACCGGCAATGTAGATTCCGTCAAGTTATTTGTATCAATGGCTGTCGTGTCATTGGCTTCATCATTGTTTATCATTATCGGGGCAAGTGCCTTGCTTATTTCTATCAACTGGAAACTGGCATTGAACGTACTGGTGATCATTCCGGTTATTATCGGGGCTTTCGGGGTTGTTTTTGGCAAGTTAGGAGTTCTCTTTCGCAAAAGCCGCGAAATGGTGGACAAGCTCAATAAAATTATCAACGAAAGCATCATGGGAGCAGCTTTGGTTCGCGTACTTAATGCCCAGATAACGGAATATAATAAGTTCATGGAGGCAAACACCACGGCCCGCAACCTGAGTTTATCCATCCTGAAACTATTTGCCACACTAATTCCAATAGTTGTTTTCGTGGCCAATATGGCATCACTGGCCATCCTGGCGCTGGGCGGACATTTTGTGATTTCGGGAAGCATGTCCTTGGGCGATTTTGCGGCTTTCAGTTCGTATCTGACCATTCTTATTTTTCCCATCATGGTTATCGGCTTTATCAGCAACTTTATAGCTCAGGCTTCGGTGGCTTACGGGCGCATCTGCGAAGTAATGAACGCACCAGAAACACGCGATACCGGAACAGCAAATTCCCCTTTGAAAGGAAATATAGAAATGAAAAACATTGTGGTGAGTTATGGCGAAAAACCGGTATTAAAAGAATGTTTCATTAAGCTTGAACCCGGGAACCAGAACTGCTGTGATTGGACCAACGGCAGCCGGCAAATCGCAACTGTTGTACCTGCTTACCAGCCTGATAAAACCTCAAAGCGGTTCGATAGAGTTCGACGGTATAGATATAAACGAATACAACAAGGAAACTTTTCAGCACCAGATAGGATTTGTATTTCAGGATAGCGTTATTTTTAATATAAGCCTTCGCGAAAATATTGCTTTCAATGAATTGGTTACGGAAGAATTAATGACCAAAGCCATTGAAACTGCCGAACTGAAAGATTTTATCGACACGCTTCCCGATGGCCTTGAAACTATCGTAAGCGAACGTGGCACGAGCCTTTCGGGAGGGCAAAAACAGCGCATTATGCTGGCCCGTGCATTGGCGCTAAATCCAAAAATTCTCTTGCTGGACGACTTCACGGCCCGCGTGGACAGCCAGACAGAACAAAAAATCCTTGAAAACGTAGAAAAAAATTATCCTGGTCTGACATTGTTGTCTGTTACCCAAAAAATAGCTTCTGTTCAGCATTATAAACAAATTATTCTATTGGAAGAAGGAGAAATACTTGCACGCGGAACACATGAAGAATTGCTTGAAAGCAGTCCGGAATACGTTCAGATTTTCAATTCACAACGCAGCACAAATCATTATGAGCTATAATCTCAACAAAAGAGGTAAGGGAGAACAACCTTTCGAAAAAGTAAGTACAAAAGTCATCCTTAAACGATTGATGACGCTGGTTGGCCGCGAGCGTAAGAACCTTTACATTGCTATGGTCTTTATCCTTATCAACTCGGGACTGAACCTTGTCGCGCCATATCTTATGGGACATGCAGTGGATAAATTTGTGGTAACACACCAATACGACGGATTGATAAAATATTCCATTATCCTGTTTGGAGTTTTTTGTGTGGCACTGGTAAGCGGCTATACGCAGGCACAGTTGATGGGACGCGTGGGGCAACGCATGCTGTATAACCTTCGGAACACCGTTTTCAACAAATTGCAGGAACTGCCAATCGATTTTTTCACCCAAAACAAAGCAGGTGACCTAATTTCGCGCGTAAATAACGATACGGATAAAATCAACCAGTTTTTTTCGCAGTCACTGGTGCAATTTATGAGCAGTATTTTCACCATGATTGGTGCCGGGGTGTTCCTGCTTTCTATCAATGTAAAACTCGCATTGGCGGCTCTCGCTCCTGCCCTTGTGCTCTGGATTTTTACACGCAGCGTTTCGCCCTGGGTAAAAGGCCGCAACGCTAAAAACATGAAAAGCACCGGCAGCCTGAGTGCCGAAATACAGGAAAGTTTGAATAATTTCAAAGTAATTGTAGCTTTTAACCGCCGCGACTATTTCCGTAAAAAATTTGATGAAGCAAATGCCGACAATTACCGAAGTGCTATAAAAGCTGGGATTGCCGATAATATTTTTACTCCGGTTTATGGTTTTTCAGCCAATATCGGACAACTTATCGTACTGGCGTTGGGTATTTATCTTATTACAATCGGACAATTTTCGGTGGGTTTACTCATCAGTTTTCTGGCTTATATAGCCCAGTTCTACAATCCGCTACGCCAGATAGCCGCACTGTGGACCAGTTTTCAGGTAGCACTGGCCGGTTGGGATCGTATTTCACAAATATTGGTGCAGGAAAATAACCTGAAGGTAATTCCGGGTACCATGAAAGAAGAAAGTCCCTATTTGCTGTCATTTCGCAATGTATCGTTCTCGTACACTCCTGAAAAAGAAATTTTAACTAACGTAAGTTTCGATCTTGAACGTGGAAAAACCTATGCATTTGTTGGCCCAACGGGAGGCGGAAAAACAACCACGGCCTCGCTCATGTCGCGACTTTATGACCCAAACACCGGCAAAGTTTTGCTTAATGGCAGGGATATCCGCTCATTGGATGCTAATACACGCACCGCTAAAATCGGTTTTATTCTTCAGGAGCCGGTGTTGTTTACAGGTACAATCCGCGACAACATACTCTACGGAAATGCTTGTTTTATAAATCTTACTGACGAAGAATTGATGGAAGAATTACGGCAGGTACGGTTGAATGGATTGCTGGATAGGTTCAATGGCGGTTTGTCAGCCGAAATTAAAGGTACCGGAGAAGAAATCAGCCTGGGGCAAAAACAAATCATTGCTTTTATTCGCGCGGTGATCCGTCGACCCGAATTATTGATACTCGACGAAGCCACTGCCAATATTGATACTGTAACCGAACAATTGCTCAATGACATTCTGCGGAAACTGCCTGACAGCACAACCCGCATTATTATTGCACATCGCCTGAATACCATCGAAAGTGCCAATGAGATCTTCTTTGTCAATTCCGGTTCGGTTACCAAGGCCGGATCCATGCAGGATGCTGTAAATCTACTTTTACACGGGAAGAGGGAAAGCTAAATGACCCCTAAAGGGGAATAAAACAATACTTTATAGGATTGGGGATAAATATTTATATATGAAGAAAACACTTATCATAGCCGCTATCAGCGGAATGTTAGCCGTAATACTGGGAGCATTTGGCGCTCACGGGCTAACGAAAATAATCAGCCCCGAAATGTTGGAAGTATATAAAACCGGAGTTCAGTACCAGTTTTACCACACATTTGCATTGCTGGCTGTGGGAATTCTTATGCACTTCAACCAATCAAAAGTCCTGAAATGGTCAGCAAATCTTTTTATGGCCGGTATTGTGCTGTTTTCAGGCTCGTTGTACACTTTGTCCATAACAGGAATAAAAGTGCTCGGTGCTATCACTCCTGTTGGTGGTGTAGCATTTATAGCCGGTTGGGTATTGCTAGCTGTTCATGTGAGAAAATCTGATTGATAAAATAGCATGTAAACAAATTCACACCTTGTTCAAATTTCCTCAACTCTCAAGTGGTCTAACACATGCTATCCTCCGATGACCGTCCAATGATCCTCCAATGCAACTTCGGAATTTCATTGGGTTATCATTCCCACTTATTTGCATACCTATTGTTGCAAAACTGCGTTCAACAAAAGAACAATTCAGTACAAAAAAGAAACGGAAACCGTTTTCACAATTTCCGCTTTATATCAAAACTCAGAACTCAATACTAAACGAGTCCGTCTATTTCCACCATTTCGTTTACGTCCAGGTGATAATCCACTTCTTTGAACCCAAAACCAAACAGGTTTTTAAATTCTTTGGCATATCCTCTCAAATCGCCTAAATGATGAACGGTTTCAGTAGATAAATCATCCCAAGATCCGAAAATCTCTTGTTGCACATCGTCACGCATTTCCCAATCATCAATGCGGATACGTCCGGCTTCGTCAGTGGGTACTGCGCCACCGTTGAAGAGTTTGTCTGCGTACAGGCGCTGAATTTGCTCGATACATCCCTCGTGAATGCCTTTGGCTTTCATTACCTTGAAAAGTACGGTAATATACAGCGGAATAATCGGAATTGCCGAACTTGCTTGCGTAACCAATGCTTTATTCACCGATACGTACGCTTTCCCGCCGATATTTTTCAATTTATCCGTAATAGCAACCGCCGAAGCTTCCAAATGATCTTTGGCCCGTCCAATGGTTCCTTTGCGATAAATGGGCTCTGTTACCGTTGGGCCAATATATGAATAAGCCATTGTAACCACGTTATTGGCCAATACACCGGCCTGATTCAATGCCTCCATCCACATTTCCCAGTCTTCGCCTCCCATCACGGCAACCGTATTTTCAATTTCAGTTTCATCCGTACAAGGATCAATGGTTACATGCGAAACAACTCCCGAATGAAAATCCACAGTTTTGTTACTATAAGCCTGGCCAATTGGTTTCAACACCGAGCGGTGGGTTGTCCCCGTAACCGGATGGGTACGAACAGGCGATGCGAGGCTGTAAATTACCATATCCACCTGCCCCAGGTCAGCCTTAATCAGTTCAATGGTTTTGGCTTTCACTTCGTCAGAATAAGCATCGCCGTTAATGCTTTTGGCATACAATCCCGCAGCATTTGCAGCTTTACTGAAGGCAGCCGTATTATACCAACCCGGTGAAGCTGTTTTTTCGGGCTGTGGCTCCTTTTCGAAAAAGACACCGATAGTAGCCGCATCGTTGGCAAAGGCGCTGGTAATGCGAGAAGCCAGTCCAAATCCGGTTGAGGCACCAATAACCAATACCTTTTTAGGACCTTCTATTTTACCTTTTGATTTTACGTAATTTATTTGTTTCAGGACGTTTTGTTCACATCCCACCGGATGTGCAGTAAGGCTTATAAAGCCACGCATTCTTGATTTTACAATCATTTCAAAGATTTTTAATTAATGAATTTTTCAAATTTAGCGGTGTAGGTTTCACCCTTTTTTGATTTCGGGGGGCAAAAGTACTACTTTTTTAAACAACCAAAAACAAAAAAAATGTTTAGAAACAGCTTTTTAATCTCTTCAACACAGTTAAAATGTAAACTTTCCTGTGACTAAAAGCAAAATCAGTTGTTATAATAAGAAAGTTCTTTGTAGCATTGAGATTATAAACCAGGCCATTACAACCATTTACTTTGAATACAATGAAAAACAAACCGGACTTAAGGCATGTCATGTTCATTTTTGGAATTATTGCATTAATTGTTGGTGCATTTGACCCATTGGAAGGAGCCATTGTAATAGTTATCGGAATCATTTCACTTACATGGTCAGCCTACCTCAACCACGACAGGCACTGGAGGGTGTTCCTGGCAGCCTGTGCCATGATTATTGTGGGGGTAATCTTTCTTTTCTACCTGTCATCACTTGGTGGATTTGGAGGAAATTCAGGTTTATCGTGGTGGTGGGGAATACTCATTTTACCCTATCCGATAGGCTGGATAATTGCCATAACAACACTTACTATCCGGGCAATAAAAACAATCAAACGGATAAAGCAAAATATTTGATGCATAGTTTTCAGGGTTACTATGCATCAAATACTCATTATGCTCGTATTCAACATCTTGAATACAGATTTATCTCTTCACGATCTTTTGAGTCGTTGTTTTTCCATTGGAAAGTTCAATATTCAGCAAATAATTTCCCGGAATAAAAGCACTCAAATCAATATCCGTTTCGGTACCATTAGCCGTTTCGGTCTTCAATCGCTGACCCGACAAACTACTTAAAATCAACCGCTTGATTTCTTGCCCGGCTTTTACATGTAATAGGTTACGTACCGGATTGGGGTATACTTCCACCCTGTCGGCTACAGCCAGCATTTCGGGCTCATTTTCCGTAACAACTTTATTGGTAAATGCAATTTCGTCCCAGTAGTTGACGCTCCCAACTTTACGCGCTGAAACAAAATCCGGTATAATTACAATCCGGTTTACCGTTTTACCAATATACTGGCTAAAGTCAAAAGTCAATTCTTCCCATTCATCGATAAGTGTATTCGATACTTTCCTTTCAACCGATACCGAGCCATCTGTATTCTCAAATTTCAACGCAAAATTGCTTATCACATTCTTATTCACCATTAATCTTACTTTGCAATTTTGAGCTGAAAACGTAAACTGGCCAATGTTACTTGTCCAAACTCCCGCCCAATCAGAAGCCGTTGATTTGACAACATATTTTGCACAATGTCCGGAATAATTCAACCCACTTCCGTCCGGATTGTCGACCACAGAATACAGTGTCGGGGAACAATCTGCATTTGCAAACAATGTATTGGCCCAATCATATCCATAGTTATCATAATCAATTTTTTGAGCAATATTAAATGGTGGCGCTGTGGTAGCCTGAACCGATCATTGGAGAACCCGATACATTTCCACTTGCATCCCTGTGCTACTACCGTAAAATTATAGTTTGCACCTGAAGCCAGCCCCACTAGCGTTGTCGAAAGTTGAGAACCTGAAATAGCATTGGTAGTCACTTTTTTCCCACCATAACTTATATCATAATAAACCGAGCCCGAGTTATCCAAGCCTTTTAGCAGCAATTCAACACTATTGTAAGTCACAACACCTTTTGAAGCTGACAACAGGCTGGGCGCACTCGTTTCAGTACTCAAAGCGGGACCTGAATACACTTCACCCGCCACATTTTTCTGATAAATCCGGACATAATCGACGTACATTTTGACAGGTGTTCCATCCTTAGGCAAAGCAGTAATACTATCCACATTGGCATTGCCGGTTATTCCTGTAAAAGTCCCACCCACAGCCAGGTTCAATAGAACTCCATAATTCTTTTTGAAATAATGTGCCGGAGTGCCAAGTGCATCCGTAGTATCTATTTTCATTTGGAAATAAGGAGAATTCAGCGGATATTTATCCAAATCCAAATACATTTTCACATACTTATCGTCCCAAATCAGGGTGAATACATGAAAACCGTCCTGCAAATCATAAGCAGCCGTTGTATTGGTTGCATACGATGTCAATGTTTCGCCCCAATGGCAGGCAGCCGTGTGGTAGCGTTCCGCCAAGCCTCTTTTAATCCCGGTGCTGCTCCCCATTTCCACAATGTCCATTTCACCACATCTGGGTGAACCTACGGTCGGAAAATCTTCTCCCAACATCCAGAATGCCGGCCAAAAGCCATTCGCGGTACGGGGAAATTTTATACGTGCTTCAATTTTTCCATATCTGCAAAAAACTTTACCGCCTGTAACCAACCGTCCCGAAGTAACCAACCGGTTTCCGTAACTTTCTCTTTTTGCACTCAATACCAAACAATTAACTCCACTCGATTCTTTTTCTATCGTCACATTGCCCCGTCGATAGTACTGCAATTCCTGATTTCCACCAGCATGCTCCTCGATAGTCCACTGGCTCTCGTCCAACACAGGCTTATCGAAATTATCTTCCCACATCAATTTGTAGTCCTGAGCTGTTGCAAACAATGTGCAACAAATTAACAAAAAAGTTATATTAAATAATCTTTTCATAGCATTTTCTCATGCCTTCTCATTCCCAAAAGAAGAATAAAGACAATTTTTCAAAATACGAATAATTAGAATCATTACAATCTTTAGATTTCAATCAAGAAATGTAGCCCTAGGGCTTAAGCATCATCCAATAAAATCTTCGAATTTAAATTTTGATATCAGGCGTCTGGCATTCGTAACCAGAAAAATCGAAGTTCGATTTTTTGCTTATAAACTATGAATTGAGAAAGAGATCAAAGCCAATATGTGTTTCTCAGAGATATTCAAAGTGCATATTTACTCGGCAAAGAATTAAATTCAAGTAGGTTTATAAACTCCGGATTAGACGCGAGAGAATCTTAAGCAAGACTATTTCTATGTCAGGATAAAATCTCAGTGCTAAAGGTAGGAATTGTATAAAAATTTGATCTTTTTATACTTTTGTAGCAATTACAATCTTTATTGTAGTAATTTTTACAATAAAAGTTAATCAGCCAGAATTGTTGGATTAATATTCAACCCCAATTTGAGGAAAACAAACCAACATTCTAATTATAAACAATATAAAAATCGAGTTTTTGCGTTTTAATAAAATTACGCATAGAGGAGGAAAACAAAATGAATATTTATGCACTGCCAGCCCTTCCTATGTAGTATTTTATATTACATTACGGCCAGCAGAAATACGACATTAGATTATTTCTATTTTTAGGCTTGTTAGTATTTAAGCTAATAGCCAGTTACATTTTTGACATATATTCATTTAAATAGCACATATACAAACTATAATTAGCATTAATTAAACTTCTAAACTCGACATAATCTACAAAAAGAAATTAAAATTTAATAGAATATGACAGTAAAAATTGAAGATTTAGAGGCCATTTTATTTAAAATAATCGAGACCACGTCCTGACTAGCCGCAAAAACAAAATATTTGGCTTTATCTATATCATCAGAAATCAGCCGAATTTAAGATAAACCAGTTCTTTTTATTTTCAAAGAGCCCTTAGCCCCCTTCTGCACGTCTAAGGAATAATTTCTCCGGTTTTCATTTAATTATTGAACGTTTTTCGATGTAGCGTGTATAACTTATCAAACAATTAAAAAATTACCGCCGTATGAAAACTTCAATGAAATTAATTCTCGTTTTGCTCTTTACTGTCTTCTCCGTGCAAACCTTTGCTCAAAAACCGGAACCGGTATATTCCATAGTACGCCAGATTCATGATTTTGATTGGTATGAACAACAAGCCAAGGCGTGGAAACAGGAAATAGATAACGGTACAACCAATAATATGGCTTGGGTATATTGGTTTAATGCAAACAGATATGCCGCATTTGCTGATGCTCAGAAAAGGAAGGATAGTAAGGCTGATTATTTTCAAAAACCAGAAGTGATACTTAAACTGGCAGAGAAAGCTATTCCAAACAGTTTTGAATTATTTTATCTGAAAACCAAAGACAACTCGGCAGGCCATGAATCAGGGGAATATATTTTGAAAGCACAGGCTATTCGCCCCTACGACCCCCTACTACTCCCGGAACTAATGAATCATTACCAGTTTAAGAACGATAAAACCAATCTGGAAACTGTTAGTAAAAAATGGTTCGAAAGCAACGAAATGCCTCAGGAAATATTAACTACAGCATATAATAATTTAATATCTTTGGACACCAATGCTATACTCATCACATACGGCGACAACGACACTTATCCGTATTGGGTATTGCAAAATGCACATAAACTTCGTACCGATGTTACAGTGGTAAATGTCTCGCTTGCACTAATCGATTCCTACCGCGAAACACTTTTCAAAGAAAATGGAATCCCGGCACTGATTATAAAAAATGATAGCGACAGAGAAATGAAAACAGTTATAAAGCATTCGATCGAAAACCAACACGAAAAACCAGTTTATATTTCTATTTTTGCCGATCAGGATATTTATAAATCATACGCTGACAAGATGTATCTGGTAGGGCTTTCGTACAAATACAGCAAAGAGCCGTTTGACAACTTAGCCGTTATACGCAACAGCGTTGAGAATAAATATTTATTGGATTTTTTGAAACAGAGCTTTTATAATAACTATGCTCAAGCAGTTGTAAACCAAATAAATACTGGTTATTTGGCTATTTTTCTAAAATTATACGAACATTATCTAATAAGCGGAGAAACAGACAAAGCTCAAAAGATAAAGGAATTGGCAAAGTCAGTGGCTGAAAAAGGAAATACAACTAACTGGATGAAATACTTTGAGAAATAAGCCAATGGCGTTGTTCAAGAAAAACTACAGTACAAAATCCGACGAAGAACTAATGTCGCTGCTCACCAAAGGTGGGCAGTCGGCATTTGACGAGTTGTATGAGCGATACTCGCGCCCTATGCTTAACTTTTTCTTCAGATTGACGGGTAACAACCGCGAAAAGGCCGAAGATATGCTGCATGATTTGTTTCTAAAAGTGATTGAAAAACCGGAAAACTTCGACGGCACAAAGAAGTTCAGCACCTGGTTCTACACTTTGGCCGGCAACATGGTGAAGAATGAATACCGTAGCCTTCAAACCCGCAATGAATACCGCGAACAGCTTTTTCATACTTCAAATGAACTCGTTGAACTCAATAAAGAACAACTGGATCGTCAGTTGTTTGACTTGCAGTTGCAACTGGAACTGGAAAAACTGGAAGCAGAAACGAGGTTGATTTTCAACCTGCGTTTTGTAGAGGAAATGAGCATAAAGCAGATTGCCGAAATTGTGGATTGCCCCGAAGGGACAGTGAAATCGCGTCTGTTTTATCTGACAAAACAACTTTCAAAAAGATTATCCATTTACAAACCCGAATTAAACTAACAGATATGGAAAATATTGAGAATTCAGATTTTGAACAATTAGAAAAATTGTTTCGCAACAAGCAATTTGAGAAAGTTCAGGAAATAGAACCGCAGCCTCTCACAAAGACTAAACTGGATAAGGCATTTGCGGCACGAAGAAAACCAACTCCATTTTTTCAGATAAAAATGCCCCTATACCAGTCGGTAGCAGCAACTTTGGTATTCTTTTTTTTCGGCTTTGCCCTTAATCAGTCAAAACAGGTACAAACCCGAATTGTGCATAATCGGACTGAGGTTATCAAATACGTTGACCGGCCACTAAAACAAATTGTATATGTGACCATTCCGGCAAAAAACAAAAATAGAAATACCCAACTTCGCCCAATGGCAAACACTGCACCGACAATTGAAACGATTGACGAAAATGAGATAACGATTCCCGAATCTAATCCGGAGATATTACGTCAGCAAGAGATTGCTATGACCAATATCAACCGCGCACTCAATGAAAAAAACGGTAGTAGCATGAGCGGAGATACCGTTTTGCAGAAAATGATGGTGACTGTTTATTAATTGGGAGAACGAAGTTCCGATTTCATTTTAATAGAAGAAACGGACTTGCCACTTCAGCGAGTCCGTTTCTTTTTCTTACAGGAAAACCCCACAAACCAAAATTTAACACTCCTGTAAATTCTGTCTTTAATTTACCGTTGCCAATGTCGTTGAATTCAACATGTAACCCTGTGTATATGAGTTTCCGGAATACATAGAAATTGATGAAGAAACGAATTTTGCAGTTTTTCCCGCATTGTAAGCTACAATCTGATAATAGGAATAATTGTAAGATGCTGGCGTGGCTAAAACAAATCTTATCTGTCCGGCTTCATTTGTTTTTCCAGATGCAACAGCTTTTGATATAAGGTCATCAATAGAAGCTGTTGAGTTGCTTGACAGATAAGGCACTAACACAACATCAAGGTTTGAAAAAGGAGTCAAATCTGTTGGATTTGATGTATAATAAACAGAATTTGTTTTACTCATTGTGAGGTATAAATTTGAGTACTGCACAGCTGTAAGCGTAGTCGGATGCAGCGAATAGGCAGTTTGCCTTGTTTCACCTGAGTTGACATATGCAGAAGTAGACAACGTGCTATAAACTGTTTTGCTGTCATTATATGCAATCAACACATAACTGGCTCCAGACTTTAACAAAAAAGAAATATTGCCTTCAGAATCAGTTTTACCGGTAGATTCAGCTGTCGGAAGAAGAATGGATAATGGCATATTTGAATCATATGTGTTATAAGGTATTAATGCAAGATTTATTCCCGCAAAAGGCACTTGTATGGGGGATGTGCTTGTGGGTAACGGTACGATTTTTTTTATCGAAAGATTGTAAATCCCGTAAGAATTATTGGACAATGTTTTGGAATCCAGGGTATAATTATAATTGGAAGTTGCATCTTTATCTCCACTAAAAGTATTTGAAGAATAATCAGTGTAATTTAATCTTGCGAATGCGGTTTTGGCATCATTATAAATAACTGCTACATAATACTTGAAAGCAGGTGCTTTTAATGACACATTGCCCGTAGCGTCTGTCTTTCCCTTTACTCCCGCTAAAGAGATTAACTTATCAAGCGTACTATATGCTGAATAGGATTCAACGGGGATCAACAATACATTTAAGTTGCTAAAACCACCAACGCTATATGTGCTATTGGCAGTTGAGACATCTACTTTATTAAAATTAAAATTGAATGTTGTCACGTAATCCTCCGGATTGACAGTAATGCTTTTATCGACGGCGCTGTTCATCTGAAACTGCATGATAGGCTGATAATTAAGACCATTGACACGAACAGAATCTATTAAAATAAAATAAGTACCTGTCGCAACTTCACCAAAATCAACCTTACCATTTGCATCGGTGGTTGCTACATTAATGTATTGCAATGAAGAGTAAGTAGATGACGAAGAAGATGATGATAAAATTGCCCTATCATACAATTTTATTTTTACGTGCGAAATCGCAGTACCATTACGATCAATAACTGTCACTGTAAGTTTCGAACTCGTAATCATCCGGTAAGTTAAATCCTGGCTTGATTCATCCTGGCAAGAGACTATCAAAAAAACTAAAAGAATAATGGAAAGCAGTTTTGTTTTCATAATGCATTGAGTTATTGTTTTTTAATAAATATGTAATATACAAACTATTTTTATTTTTAAATTTTATGCTTAAATATATTTTTGATCTATCCCACTTTGAAATCGTACAATAATATTAATTTTAAAATATTTTAATACAAAGGTAATTTTTTTTAAATAATTGAAAACACTTGCACCTTTTTTTTTGATAATAAGTAAAAAAGAAAACGAACTTACCTTTTCCGGCAAGTCCGTTTTTTTAGAAATGGTCACACTTTGATTTCAGCTTCCAGCCTGTTTATTCCTTATTTATCAATTGTTCAATATTGATTTCAATCAAACTATTAGCCTCAACTTCAAACAGCCGGTTACCTCTGAGCATCACATCCGCATTAATATTTCAGCTCAGCCACTTCTCTGCCTTCCCTGTCAATTACCACTGTTATATTCCCATTTTCAAGGAATTTATAACCGTTTGTTTCAAGGTAGCAATAAAAAATATCCCGTTGCGGAATAGTTTCCATCAGCTTAAGCATATGATCGAGAACCAGCAAGTTACTCTTATCGGTGTACACGTAAACCTTTGTAGAATCAGACGCATACAAGTTTGTAAAAGCAGAGTCAGTTTCCAAATACATATTCTTTGCTGCAAACTCGGTCAGTTGCCCTACGGAATCATTATAATTCTGCTCCCAAATCTCATCGCCGCTTATTAGAGAGTATTTAAAAATCTTATTTTTCGACATCAGAAAAATAGTATCTTGTTGAATGTTGTAAGCATTAATTCTTTCATTTCTATAATTGATAGTTCGAAGGAAATTTTGGTTACCTGTACTTTTATCAAATGCTGCTACAAAAGGTTTACCGTAGTTTATGAGTTTTCCATTTTTGTATGCAAAACCCCAATTGGCCATACAAACTTGATTATCCTTCAGGAAAAGAACAGATTTTCCAGCCAAACCCGAAGACAGTTTCGTTTCCCAAACCACAATGCCATTGTGGTCGAGTTTCACAACAGATGATTTATTCGCCAAATAAATACCCACACTATCTGCCAATACATTCGAGACCATATCAGTGAATAAATCGTGCCCCGTATATATTATCGGTTCGGAACCTAACAACAAGCTCAAACCTACGGTAAACACATTTGCAATAATTGTGGTTGAATAATCTTTCTTTCCGGTTTTTGCATTATAATCCCAACCAGCACCGGTTTTCAAATTGACAGCATGGACCCCATCGGCCAAAATCAGAATGACAGAATCATTCAAAGTTGAAATATCATTCATTCCATACGCCCGGTTAACTTCTCTTTTCCAAAGGACTTTACCGGTATTCAGGTCTATACCTTCAAGTCTGTTGCTATAATCATCCTCCGATTTACACCTGTACCCAACTCCTATTCCCAATGCCTGGTTGGCATAACAGATAGTATTCGCAGCTTGCCACAGGCTTTCGCCATTCTCATTATTCAAACGACTGCTCTGCTTATTGGTTGTTTTAATCAAGACCTTATTATACAAATCCAGATTTGAATGCTGATAATTTATATCACTCTGCCATTTTATTTTTCGTTGAATTAAGTCGTAGGAAACAATGTCTCCGGATTCATTTAAGTCCGCGCCATTATTACCACGGATTCCTCGTAATTGAAGTGTAAGAACTTCCGTGGAATCATCAATATGCCATGAATAAATATTATCGGAGAAAATGCGTTCAATAGCCTTTATATCAGCATTGGTCTTAAAGTTTCGGCCAATAACAATTTCGTGCAAAAGAGAATCTGACATTTCCTGTGCAAACACCGTCAACAATGCAACAAACATAATTCCTGATAAAAGTAACTTTTTCATATTCCTCTCCATTAAATTGGTTAATTACTTTGCAAATATAGCCTTTTAAATTGCAATTAACTAATCATTTGGATTGTTCATTACAAAAACAAAAAACGGACTTACCAACAAGGCAAGTCCGTTTTTCATATTTAAGTCCGTCAGCTGACGGATTTGGGGTCTAGTCTTCCAACAGGATTTCCATAATAGTTACAGCAGCTTTAGCTACCGGAGAACCAGGGCCAAAGATAGCAGCAACACCTGCCTGATACAGATAATCATAATCCTGAGCAGGAATTACACCACCCGCGATAACGATAATGTCTTCGCGACCAAGTTTTTTCAGCTCTTCGATTACCTGTGGAACCAACGTTTTGTGTCCGGCAGCCAACGAAGATACACCCATTACGTGCACGTCGTTTTCTACAGCTTGCTTAGCAGCTTCGGCAGGAGTTTGGAACAATGGTCCCATGTCCACGTCGAATCCACAGTCGGCATAACCTGTAGCAACTACTTTTGCACCACGGTCGTGTCCGTCCTGACCCATTTTAGCGATCATGATACGTGGGCGACGACCTTCTTTCTTGGCAAACTGCTCAGTAAGCTCACAAGCTTTGATGAAGTTTGCATCGTTTTTAGTTTCTGATGAATACACGCCTGAAATTGTTCTGATAGTTGCTTTATAACGTCCGCATATAACTTCACAAGCATCAGAGATTTCGCCCAACGAAGCGCGAACTCTTGCTGCTTCTACAGCTAATTCCAACAAGTTACCGGTTCCGGTTTTAGCACATTCGGTAATTGCAGCCAACGCAGCTTTAACGGCAGCTTCGTCGCGATTAGCACGCAATTGGTTCAAACGTTCGATTTGTTGGATACGAACGGCCGTATTGTCCACTTCCAAAATATCGATTGGATCTTCTTTTTCCAAACGGTATTGGTTTACACCCACAATTACCTGGCTACCAGAGTCGATACGGGCTTGTGTACGGGCAGCAGCTTCCTCGATACGCATTTTGGGAATACCGGTTTCGATAGCCGCAGCCATACCACCCAGTTTTTCTACTTCCTCGATGAGCGCCCATGCTTTTTCGGCCAGTTCGTTAGTCAACGATTCTACGTAGTAAGAACCTGCCCATGGATCCACCTCGCGGCAGATTTCAGTTTCCTGTTGGATATAAATTTGCGTATTACGTGCAATACGTGCAGAGAAATCAGTTGGCAACGCAATCGCTTCATCTAACGCATTGGTGTGCAATGATTGTGTGTGTCCCAATGCAGCTCCCATAGCTTCGATACAAGTACGACCAACGTTATTGAACGGATCCTGTTCGGTCAATGACCAACCTGAAGTTTGCGAGTGTGTACGCAATGCCAGTGATTTTGGGTTTTTAGGATTGAACTGTTTTACGATTTTTGCCCACAACATACGTGCAGCACGCATTTTGGCAATTTCCATAAAGTGGTTCATACCAATTGCCCAGAAGAATGACAAACGTGGAGCGAACGAGTCGATATCCATACCTGCATTTACTCCGGCACGAAGATATTCCAAACCATCAGCCAATGTGTAAGCCAACTCGATATCGGCAGTTGCACCAGCTTCCTGCATGTGGTAACCCGATATAGAGATAGAGTTGAACTTAGGCATATTTTTCGAAGTATACTCGAAGATATCAGCGATAATCTTCATCGAGAATTTAGGTGGGTAAATATAGGTATTACGCACCATGAATTCTTTCAAAATATCGTTTTGGATTGTTCCGGCCATTTCTTCCAGTTTTGCACCTTGCTCCAAACCTGCATTGATATAAAATGCAAGAATAGGAAGTACGGCACCGTTCATGGTCATAGAAACTGACATTTTATTCAATGGAATACCATCGAACAACACTTTCATATCCTCGATAGAACAGATAGATACACCCGCTTTACCAACGTCACCTACTACGCGATCGTGATCAGCATCATATCCACGGTGTGTAGCAAGGTCGAATGCTACCGAAAGACCCTTCTGACCGGCAGCAAGGTTACGACGGTAGAATGCATTTGATTCTTCAGCAGTAGAGAATCCGGCGTACTGACGGATAGTCCAGGGCTGCATGGCGTACATTACCGAGTAAGGTCCGCGTAAGTAAGGAGGAAGACCAGCAGCATAGTTCAAGTGCTCCATGCCTGCAATATCTTCTTTTGTATAAACTGGCTTCACCGGAATCAACTCGGCAGTCAGCCAACTGCTATCTACCTCTGGGGCAGAAGAAGCAGCTACATTTTTAATATCAATATCTTTAAAATTTGGTTTCATTCTTTTTAGATTTTTAGAACCAAGAACCAAGAATCAAGACAACTAGTGTCGTCTATGATTTTCGGTCTTAATCCAATTTATTTTTAAATCCAATTATCATTTTTTGTAACTCATTGATTTTACTTTGAGTTGAAATAGAAACTTCTGATTCAAGATAATTTAGTTTGGTGGCTAAAATAAGTTGAGTTTCCAACTCAAATGAAGAACCTATTGACATTTCCAGAAAACGAGAAAAATCTTTATTGCTTGACTTTGCAGAACCTTCGGCAATATTTGAAGGTATTGAAACTGCAGAGCGTTGCATTTGAGAAATCAGGCCAAACCTTTCGATACCTGGGAATGAATTTGTAAGCTTATAAATCTCACTTGCTAAATCCATTGACTTTATCCAAATATCTAATTTCTTAAAGTTATGCATCTCTTTCTTTGTCTTGACTCTTGGTTCTTGACTCTTGGTTCTTAAATCAATTTAGCGTTAAAGGTTTTCAATGTTTCTAACACGTTGGTTTTGACATTTACAAAATATTCAATACCAATTGCTTTTAAGTCATCAGCACAAGCAGGAGCACCGGCAACTACGAAAATTTGTTTTCCATCGATAGCTTTGAATGCAGCAGGAGCCAATTCAGCATATTCGTCGTCGCTTGAGCAAAGAACAATGATATCGGCACCGGCAGCCTGAGCAGCAGCAACACCTTCTTCAACAGTAGCGAAACCAAGGTTATCAACCACTTCGTAACCGGCACAAGCAAAGAAGTTGCAAGAGAACTGAGCACGAGCCAAACGCATAGCCAGGTTACCGATAGTCAACATAAACGCTTTTGGACGTTTAGCAGCCGCTTCGGTAGAGAAACGCAATGCTTCAAACTCTTCGGCACCACGTACAGGCAATAGTTTTTCTGTTCCTGTATGAGCACATCCGCAATCAGCAGATCCTGCTTTTTCAACTTTTGCAGCGGCCACTTCGCTGAAGTTAGGGAACTGGTTGGTTCCTAACAATACTTCGCGACGGCTTGAAACCGCTTTCAGACGAGCTGTAGCAGTAGCTTTCACAGCTTGCTGAACCGAACCTGAAGTAATAGCAGCGAAGAATCCACCGTTATCTTCCACTTCAAGGAAAAGTTTCCAGGCTTGTGCAGCAATTTCGTTGGTCAATGTTTCAATATAATATGAACCGGCAGCAGGGTCAACTACTTTGTCGAAGTGAGATTCTTCTTTCAAAAGCAATTGTTGGTTGCGGGCAATACGTTCTGAGAATTCGTCTGATGTTTTGTAAGTTACATCGTAAGGCAATACAGTCAATGAGTTTACACCACCCAATGTAGCGCTCATTGCTTCTGTTTGCGTACGAAGCATGTTTACGTTAGCATCAAATACAGTTTTGTTGAATGTAGAAGTTTCGGCGTGAATGCGCATTTTTGCAGCACATTTGCAAATACCGTTTTCAGTGCTTTTGCAGTCTTCAACGCGACAAGCAGGCTGATAAGCATCTACGATTTTAGCCCAAAGCAGACGGGCAGCGCGGAATTTGGCGATTTCCATGAAATAGTTGCCGCTAACTCCGAAGTTGAATTTAATTTTTTTAGCAGCCAATGAAGTATCAACTCCGGCTTCTACTAATGACGACAGGTACTCGTTACCCCAAGCCAGTGCATAACCCAATTCCTGAGCTATGAAAGCACCTGCATTGCTCAACGTCGTTGCGTTAACAGCAATTACACGGTAGAAAGGCAATCCGGCAGCAGCTTCGATAAGCGCTTTAGCTTTAGCAACGATTTCTTCTTTAGTAAGTTCTTTACCAACTTGCAACATACGGTTCATTGGATCGAAACCGATAGAACCCTGAAGTTTTTTTACATCATACCCTTTAGCTTTGAAGTTCTCAGTGAGGATAGTTGCCAATTGGGCAGCTGCATTAATGCAAATGCGGAAGTTCAGTTCAACACATTCTGCCTGAATGTTTTCGAGCAATGTAGCAATGTAATCAGCGCTCAACTCTTCTTTTTTCAGGATAAAGCAAAGAGAAGTTGCACCTTTACAAAGCACATCGAGCGCTTTTGCGTTAGCCTCTTTAGCCGACTCCACAACAATGTCCTGACGAACAAACCACTCGTTGTCGGCTTTTGTTCCGCGTACGAATGGGAAAACACCCGGAGCTGCATCTTTGGTTTGCAGCGCTTCAATGTCTTCTGCACGATAGAAAGGCATCACATTGAAGCCTTCGTTGGTTTTCCAAACGAGCTTCTTGTTGAAGTCAGCTCCTTTGAGGTCGGCTGTGATTTTATCCATCCATTGCTGTGCGCTAACCAATGGAAAATCAGCCAATAAATTCAATTTTTTTTCTGCCATAATATAGTTTAATTATCGAAATTTCTAAGAGACCGCAAAATTACTACTTTCATTTGAGTTAGAAGAATTTTTTTGAATAGAATTAAAGAAAAAATTCGCTAATAAAATTGTATAATTATAGAATAGTCAGATTTCAGATAGAAATTTGGATAGAAACAGCAATTACGAATATATTTTTTAGAAAAAATCATTCATTTGTTTGGTTAAGCTAATGTAAATACATACTTTTGAACCCTTAAAATTCACACTTTTCAAAATCACATTAAATATACTCTAATGCGCAAAAAACATCAAACCGCTATTTTATTATTTCTTCTTGTTTGCTTCAACGTTTATAGCCAGGACTCCATTGTGGTAAATTCATTAAAGTCAGAAGTCGGCATATTGGCTTCCGATTCGCTCGAAGGCAGGGGATATAAATGTGCCAGCAAGGCATTGGCTATCGATTACATTACCCGCAAATTCGAAACCAGTGGCTTTGCTCCTTTTAATGGATCCTATTTACAGCATTTCATGACATTCGAATACCTCACTGCTACAGAAGGAACCAATATTATCGGTGTTATTGAAGGAACTGATTCCATTCTGAAAAACGAATACATTGTAATTGCTGCACATTACGATCACCTGGGTTGGAAGATGAATGACAGCGTAAAAGTAATTTACAATGGAGCCGATGATAATGCTTCCGGGGTTGCGTCAATCATTGAAACAGGGAAAATACTGTTATCAAACCGGGAGAAATTAAAAAGAAGCATCTTATTGATAGCATTCGACGGCGAAGAAGCAGGACTGAAAGGCTCAACGGATTTTATAAAAAAGAAAGTAGTTGACCCGCAAAAGATTAAGCTCATGTTCAGCCTGGATATGGTGGGTATGTATTCAAAAAACAAAGGAGTTAACCTGACCGGACTATTTTCTCTGCTGAACGGAAAAGAATTACTGAATGAAACAGCACTTAAAGCAAATTGTACTATAAATAAAACAACAAACACCATTGAAAACCGAACTGACACAAAACCGTTTGGAGATAAAAAAATCCCGGCTATACATATAACCACAGGCACTTCTTCGCCCTACCACAAACCCGAAGATGACAGCAACCTGCTCGATTACGACGGAATGGCCAAAATCGTACAACTGGTATCGGAAATGAGTATGCAACTTGCCAATGAGAGCTCCATAGAAGCAAGCCCAGTTTTTGCTAAAACCTCCGGTGGTGAATCAACTCCGGTTTTTAAAATCGGTATTTGCATGAATTATGGTTCCGGTTATCATTATTACAAAGACATGTACTATAATGGAAAAAGTATTTTTGAATTCCAAACAGGCTTAACATTGCAACTGAAACTTTCAAAACACATGTGCTTGCAGCCCAATCTCAGCTATGAGACGTTTGGCAGTGGCACCGGATTTGGAACAATGCGTGTTCATTCCTTAACACCGGCAATGGAAATTCTGTTTACTACTAAGAATACTCCGCAAAAACCGTTGGCATTTCTGGGAGTTGGAGGATATTACCGGTATAACTTTGCTGCAAGTGCAAAGTCGCCGGCGTTTGATTTCAAGAATTCATATACCGAAACAGAAACAGGATTGAAAATTGGAATCGGATTTCAATATGATAAACTACAGATAGGCATCTTCAAGAAATATGGATTAACTGCTATAAACAAAGACTTTACGAATGGCGCAGTTTACAACAGAAGTACCTGTTTTTCCATAACCAAATACTTCTGAACCAAAAATATAAATTAATCCAAAACAGGATTTCATGAAAATGAAGTCCTGTTTCTTTTTGTAGGATACACATTCATGCTGCTGAAATGATATCCCTAAACTTTTTAGCCGTTTACCCGTTAATAGAATTGTATGTTGAATTTAAATAAAATTGCCAATCATGATGAAACTCAAACAGGAGCAATTCCTACCCATTTCGCTCGACGAGGCCTGGCAATTCTTTGCTACACCCCGCAATCTGAACGAAGTCACCCCTGAAGATATGGTTTTTGAAATCGTTTCGGAATTGCCCGATAGCATGTACGCCGGATTACTGATAAATTACCGGTTAAAACCTTTGTTCAACATTCCGGTGGATTGGTGTACAGAGATTACGCATATTAAAGAGAAAGAATATTTTGTTGACGAACAACGCATAGGCCCTTACAAATTGTGGCATCATGAACATCATTTTGAAGCCGTGGAAGGTGGGGTGCTTATGACCGATTTATTGCATTATGATATTGGCAAGTCAATATTCGGCTGGATAGCGGGCAAATTATTCGTACATAAAAAGGTAAAAGCCATTTTCGATTACAGATATAAAACATTGGGAACATATTTCAAAAAACAGTAGGTAAAAATAACATTTATGCGCCGAAACTCATTCTTCGTGATGAATTTCTTTTGAATCTCTGTTTTTGAATGCTGTAAAAGTTTTCTGTTTAAACCTACTCTTTCTTGAATGAAAAGACCCTGGAGATATTAAATCCCAAATGTATGTTGCCCTTGAACCAACTGTCGGTGGTTTCTGCTATAAAGGCTTTCTCAATCATTCCCACCGAATTGGACAGCATAAGCTGGAAAACATGGCCTCCGGTTTCAATATCAAAGCCTACCGAGAAACTGTTTGTATATTTAGGGTCGACATAATTCCAGAATGGGCTGATAACCGGGTAATATTCAACATTAAAGGCAATACGCCGCGATAATTTGTACCTGCCCGAAATACCAACAGCAAATAAATCATTATTGTCCAAAGCTGTCGGAACCAAATTCCGGTGAATAAGGGTTGGCGAAACCTGCAATGAAAATTGTTCGTTAAACTTGCGTGCAATCAGCAATTGATGAGTGTAGGTCAGGCGGGAGTAAAAATAATTGGCCCGATTGGGATCGGTCCATTTCAAGCCATTGACATTGGCACTTACAAAATAGCTGAACGAAACAGGCATATTTATAGCCCCCGAACTTTGTCGGAGAATACTGAATTTTGTAAATCCGGAAACTGTTTTCTCCGTAGAGGCGCGATTTAGGCCCACCATTACCCAATTCTTGATTCCATATTCCAAAGAAATAAATATAGTTCCCTGGTCCAGGCCAAAAAATTGTTCGTAACCCTGGCTTATCAGGCCAAAACGGTGCGATACGCGGAAATCCAACTGTTTTTCAGGCATTCGCTCAATCGAATGACCATTTATCACCCGCGTAGATTTAAAAGTCCCATAAGTGTATTGGGTTTGTTTTGGGGTGATGCTGTCGATCATATTCAACAGGTCGGTTTGAGCCAGCGAAACCGGGCCACAAGCCATTAGCAAGAACATAACTATTCCTATGCATTTACAATTATTCATGAGTAAATATTTTAATATCACATAATGTCCACCGTTCTGGCAGGAGAACCAAAATTGCTTAATTATTGGGTGCACCTGCATTCTTCCAAATGCCAATTGCAGTTATACTACAGTCATCGAGCTTCGCCCCTTTCGGCATCCGCCCATTTACAACAGCATCATAAGCCGGATTTATATTTGCTTTCACATCTGGATAATCCTGCAATTTTACTCCTCCGCCATTACTTTGATAAACCGAGTTCCCGTGGCAACTCAGGCAATTGGCATTTAATATGGGAGCAATTTTTTGCGAATAAGTTATGTTTGTTGTATCGCAGGCTGCTAATGACGGATATAGTTGCTCTTCCTTATCATAATAGCAACTATGAAAAGTACCTGCTATAATGCAGGTAAAAACTATTAACCAACCGAACAATTTCTTCATATTTCCTGATATTTAATTATTGGGGGCTACCCGCTGCCACCCACTTTTGTATTTGTTTCTTCTTGCAATCAATGAGAGGAGCGCCTTTCGGCATTGTATTGTTGGTAACCACTGCTACGAGACGGCCGTTATCTGCAATTGTTTTAACCTGTGCATAAGTAGTCAACCGAATTCCCCCTCCGGGCGATGCATTATTGTGGCAACCCACGCATGAGGATTGGATAATCTTATTTATATCAGTGAATGTAAATTTTGTGGTATCGCAATTATTCGTAAAATTGGTATTTTTTGCACCTTCATTAATCCACTTCAGAATAATTGCCTTTTGTGCAGCGCCAACCTGCGGCAACCCAGGTGGTGGCATTCTGATCATCTTCGCCCGAAGCATTCATAGCAGTATAAGCACGGCTGGCGTTACTGTTGTAAGGAACAATGCCCCTTGCCAACAAACCGGAATACGACGAAAAGTTATAACCTTCGCGGTGAGTAATGGCATCATGACAGCCCGTAGTGGAGCAATTAGACACAAAAAGCGGCAATACATCGGATACGAAACTCACCGAATCGTTTCCGGGGGTAATTACCACAGATGAATCATTCGGGTTGTACCCCGGATTGGCACCCTGCAAAATCCACAAATAGATTTTGGTGCGCTGTTCTTTATCCAAAGGTGAATCAGGAGGTGGCGGCATGAAATTCTCGCTATATGTTTTGGTAACCGTAGTGTATAATTTGCTGCTGAAAGGTTTATTAGGGACAACAAGGTTCATTATTTCGGCGGAATCAATTAAATATTCCGCTCCACTGGCTCCATGACAGGATCCGCATTTATTATTAACGATAGATAAAACATCACGGAAAGGAACTTTAGGCGCAGTAGAAATATCTGCATCGTGCACACAACTTGTTGAGGAAAATAGCAAGAGAATGTGGCCAACTATTATTACTCTAAAATTATCCTTCATAAAGTTAGTATGCTACAGGGTTTTACAAAACAATGCCGATACCAGAAAAGAAATAATTCACAAGACAACTCATTGGATTACAATGCATATATCTAATGCAAAATAAGTCATAAAAGTTCGATTAAAAACAGAAAAAACGAATATAATCCAATGGGATTAATCAATTATTTTTTTTCTAAAATATGGTTAGGTGGAAATTGGATTGTATCTTTACGCCATTCAACAAAAACAAAGTTTTATCAAAATGAAAAAGCTCAGAAATTTATCTTTAGTACTGATAGCCGGCCTGGTGCTGGTTTATATGTATATGCCGACAGTCAATTTCGGTTTTACAGGTTTCGCAGTATTGCTAATGGTTTTAATCGGTATCTGGGTTGTGCTGAACAACCCGTTTTCGGTTATTCAAAGCCAGAACAATACCCCAACAATTAAAATCGGAAAACCCGGCAAGGTTTCATTTATCTTACTGGCAGTTTTAGCCGCCTATATTACCATTGTGCCTGCCATTACCAGTTGGGCATTGTTTCATACCGGCGAATACCGCAACCTGATTGGCAAAGTTGAAACCGAATCGAACCTATCCAGCCACATGCTGCCCATTTCCATTGATAAAATACGTGTGGTGGATCAATCGTTGGCACAATTGCTGGGCGATAAGGTTCTTGGCTCGCAATCGGCTCTGGGAAGCCAGGTTGTACTTGGAACTTTTAATATCCAGAAAGTGAACAACGATTTATACTGGGTAGCTCCGCTCCTGCACTCCGGCTTTTTCAAATGGCAAAAAAACATGCAGGGAACCAACGGTTATGTTATGGTAAATGCCTGCAACGAACGCGACGTGAAACTGGTGCAGGAAATCGGTGGTAAAAAGGTATATATCAAATACCAATCGGAAGCGTATTTCTTTAGCAACCTGCAACGTTATTTATACTTCCACGGTTACTGGAATGTCGGTTTGACGGATTATTCGTTCGAAATAGACGATGCCGGAACGCCTTACTGGGTGGTTACAAGGTACAAAAAGACCATAGGATTTAATGGTGAAGAAGCTCAGGGCGTAGTGATTGTCAATGCCCAGACAGGTGAAATTAAAGATTACACTGTTGAAAACACGCCTAAATGGGTAGACCGTATTCAGCCGGGCAATTTTATCGAGAACCAGTTGAACGACTGGGGTAATTTCGTAAAAGGATACTGGAATTTTTCCAACGAAGGTAAACTAAAAATAACCGAAAATGTATCGATGGTGTACGGCGAAGACAATAACGCCTATTGGTACACCGGCCTTACTTCGGTGGGTGCCGACGAATCGACCGTTGGGTTTATGCTCGTAAATACCCGCACCAAGAAAGCCGTTTGGTACAAGCAAAGCGGGGCTACCGAATACGCTGCCCAAAATTCGGCCAAAGGGAAAGTGCAGGAAAAAGGATTTTCGGCCTCCTCTCCTATTCCGTACAATATCAACAACATTCCTACTTACGTTATGACGCTGAAAGACAACGGCGGACTGGTAAAAATGTATGCCATGGTGGCAATTGAAGATTATACCATTGTGGGAGTTGGCAACACCTTGCGCGAAGCATTGATGGCTTATAAAAATGCCTTTAATCAAAGCGGCAATAAAATCACAACCAAAAGCAAAACTGAGAAAAACGTAGTAAAATCCATTATCACCCGAATAAACGGCAATGTGAAAAACGGAAACACCTACTATTATTTCACGCTGAAAAATTTCCCGAAAATCTTTATCGGTTCGTCGCAAATATCAAATGACTTTCCGGTAACGAGCATTGGCGACAGCGTAACCGTTACTTTCGACAATGACAACCAAGAAGTGATTGATGTCTCCACTTTTAAAAACAAAAACTTTAGTAAATAACTTCAATTTAATTTTCTATTTCGTATGAACTTATCAATTTCAGAAATCAACTGGCTGGCAGTGGCAGCCGTTACCGTTTTATCATTTATGCTCGGTGCATTCTGGCACTCTGTTTTATTCAAAAAAGGCTGGAGCGAAGATTCCGGTTCGAAGTACAATTCCGACAATCACGGAAACCCCGCAGTTATCTTCGGGCTTTCGGCCGTGTTGCATATTATTGCCGTAATTGGCCTCGCCATGTTTATTGGCAGCAGCGCCTCAGCCACGGAAGGTTTGCTGAAAGGATTTATCGTCAGCACTGTTTGGATTGCCACCAGCATTGGTGTAACCTATATTTTTGTGGGACGCACATTCCGCTTATTCCTGATTGATGCCGGATTCTACGTGGTATTCCTGTCGCTTGCGGGATTAATTCTGGGCGCCTGGCATTGATGCCTTTTCTAAATAACCAATAACTTTTAAACCCTGTGTATTCGGCAACCACCCGAGTACGCAGGGTTTTGTTTTTCGGTAAATTGTCAATAAAGTTTAACACATCAAACTGTTTGTCCGTTCGTTTGTTTTAAACAAATTCAAAGCAAGACACATTTTAGCCCGATTATGAAAAAGACAGTTTTAATAACAGGAGCAACCGGAGCAATTGGCAAAGCCACCGCAATGGAATTGGCTAATCAGAATTGCCATTTGATTTTGCTGGGAAGAAATTCCAGAAAACTTTCGGCTGTAAAAAATGAAATAATCCAGGCAACAACCAATAATCACATTGACGTGTTCGTTGCCGACCTGAGCGAGCCACAATCAATCCTTAAAGCTACGGCCGAAATAAAGGCTAAGTACACTTCACTGAATACTTTAATAAACGTGGCTGCTATTTTCAGGAAAGACCGCCTCGAAAATTCCATGGGACTCGAATACATGTTTGCAACCAACCATTTGGGACCTTTTATTTTGACCAACGAACTGCTTGACTTATTGAAAAGCAGCAAGCCATCAAGGATCGTAACCGTTTCGGCGCCATCCACTACAAAAATCAAATTCGAGGATTTACAGGGAAAGAAAAAATTCTCAGCCGGGTTTATGGGGGCTTTCGGAGCCAGCAAAATGATGAATCTGATGTTTACGTATGCACTGGCCAAACGGCTGGAAGGAACAGGAGTTACTGCCAATGTTTTTCACCCCGGGTTGGTAAAATCGGACTTAACCAGCGAAATGCCCGCCTTGCTGAATTTTATTTTCAAAAAAATTTCCAGCGAGCCCAACAAAGCTGCTAAGAATGCTTTGCAAACTGGCTATTGATGAGGAATATGAAAACTCAAACGGAAAGTTTCTGACCTTGGGCGGAAAAGAGCTAAAACCAAACACATACTCGCAAAATAAAGATTTGCAGGAAAAACTATGGATATTGAGCGAAGAATTGATGATGAATATCCCAAACGAAAACAATAGATAATTCCAATAGAGATTATTCTGATTTAAAAACTCTACAATTGATTTAGTGTAATTAAACACGAAGTCACAAAGACACGGAAAAGTGTAAGATAAGTGCATTTAAGATTTCTATTTATTAAAACACAAAGTATAAAACATAAAACTTGTAAGATACTAACAATTAATGCTCACATGTAATATAGTTCGGTGCGCTGCACCTTAATTAAGGTGCAGCGCACCGAACTATTTATACAATATTACAGAAACCTGTTTATATCGAGCTCACGTTAAAATAGATAAAAACACAGAAAACCATGAGAAAGCTAATTTTAAAAATGTCAGTTTCTGCCGACGGGTTTGTAGGCGGTCCGAACGGGGAAATTGACTGGATATTCCGCAGCATGGGTGAAGATGTTGGCGCCTGGACGCTCGACACCTTGTGGCAGGCGGGCGTGCATATTATGGGCAGCCGCACGTTTCACGACATGGCCTCGTACTGGCCCAATTCTTCCGAACCATTTGCAGCGCCTATGAATGAAATTCCGAAAGTGGTGTTTACCCAAAAAGGATTTCTGGAACCAACCAGCGAAGAGCTGACCACAAACGCATTGAAAAATGCGCGAATTTATTCCGAAGGATTATTCAATGCCTCTGATGCCCTTTCGCTTCACAATTCAAGTTGGGCGCATGCAACGGTAGCCAACGAGGATTTATATGTTGAAATTATGCGACTTAAACATCAGGAGGGTAAATTTATACTGGCGCACGGAGGAGCTGGCTTTGCACACAGCCTAATCGATTCCGGACTGATTGACGAATATCAGTTGCTGATTCACCCCGTGGTTCTGGGAAAAGGATTAGCCCTGTTTTCGGAAGTATCCACCCCGTTCGACCTGAAACTGGTAAGTTCAACTCCTTTCAAAACCGGAGCTATTGCAAATGTTTACAGGCCGGCGTGAATGTAATTATTGACCAGAACATAATTAACGCACAAATTCAGATTGATTCTGTGTTTGTGCGTTTTTTTATCAAGCAAAGCCATAAAGACAAAAACACACTTGTATTTCAATATTTCGTAATTAAATTACAAATTTAATCAATAAAACTTATTTATTTCAATTTTTATTTGTACATTTGCATTGATTTAAAAAACTACAATTAAAAACACGCAATATTATGATAGCTGAATTTCGCGTTAAAAACTTTCTTTCCATTAAAACAGAGCAGTGTTTGAGCTTTGATGTCACTCCTGACACTTTAATGAAAGAAGAATATAGTATCGAAGTAAAAGAAGGCGTACGCCTGTTGAAATTAGCTTTGATTTACGGGGCAAATGCATCAGGGAAGACAAACATACTGTTAGCTTTATCTTTCTTTCAAAAAATAATGAATGATATACCTAAAGATAAGACGGAGAAACTTAACACAATTCCATTTTTACTTGATAATTCATCTCGCAAAGAACCTAGTGATTTTTTTATCAGTTTTTATCTAAACCATGAACGCTATGAGTTGTCACTAAAAGTTGATAATTACAGAATTTATAAAGAAACTCTTGTGTGTTATCCTGGAACTCAGCCTGCTACTTTATATTCACGAACTTACAATGATCAGTCGGATTCAACCGAGATAAACTTTGGTAAGAAACTCGGTTTAAGCAAGAAAAGCCAAATGATTATTATAGGAAATACTATCAACAATTGTAGTGTTTTGGCAGCTTTCGGAAAATCAAACATTGAAACAACAAGATTAAATGTAGTTTATGATTTCTTTTCTCAGCACATGAGTGAGATATTAAGACCGACGACCTCGCTTTCACCCTATATTAAAAGGAACTTGGATGAAGATCAAGACAATGAAATGAAAGAATTTTTGATTAATATTCTGAAGGCATCTGACTTTAATATTAGTGGGGTTATGCTAAAAGAAGAAGAAGAAATTATTACTCCTGAAATGGAAAAATTGATTGAATCTGCACCTATACCAAATGAAGCAAAACAGGAAATGTTTAAAAAGGGAAAAATCACAAATTATGAGCTTCTCTTTAAACACAACACTGATAATGGAGAATTTGAATTATCTGAAGATTTGGAATCAAGAGGTACTATTCGTTTTATGGGTATGGCAGTTATTCTAAAAAAAATATTGTTTGAAAACAACATAGTTCCGATAGATGAAATTGAAACTAGTTTGCATTATGAGTTACTTTCTTATTTTATTAAAGTTTTTCTTGCCAATAGTGATAAAAACTCTCAATTAATCATGACTACTCACGACATTAATTTGCTGGATGAGAATTTCATTCGTAGGGACTCAGTCTGGTTTACCGATAAAGACAATTATGGTGAAACGCACTTAATAAGGCTATCGTCAATGGGGTTGCATAAAAACCTGTCTCCATATAATGCTTATATGCAAGGTAAATTAGTGAAGTTACCATTTTTGGGTAGCATTTATCTTAAAGACAATAATCTATGCGAGGAAAAATAAAGAAAAGCATAGCAATTATTGGCGAAGGTGAAACTGAGTGGTTTTATTTTGAGTCATTAAGAATATCGAACCGGTATTCTTTCAAAATGGCACCTGATTTTCCGAGTCATTCGGATATAGGGCATATCTTGAAGCTGGCAGAGCGATATAAGAATGAAGGCTACGATTATGTGGTGTGTTTGATTGATATGGATAGGATAAAGCAAAATCCGACCGAATGGAAGAAGTATCAAAAACATAAAGCTGAGCGTAAATATAAACATGTGATGTTTATTGAAACTTATCCATGTACAGAGTTTTGGTTTTTGCTTCATTTTGTACCTAATCTTTCAACAAGATCATATCGGTCGTATGAAGAATTGTTACCTATATTACAAAAGTATATGCCCGGATATGAGAAGACAAAGCGATATTTCACACGAACGGATCTATACTGTTATTTGAAAGAACATGGTGATATTAATCGCGCATTGGAGAATTCGGAAAAACTCTGTGAGTTGAGTAAAGCAAATCCCGAAGACGAAGTTTCCTTCACAGAAATATATAAAATAATTAAACTGTTAAATGATTTAGAGCCAATGAAAAGCTAATGGATTGAACGACTATAAAAAAATGAAGAAGATAGCAACCGCCAAGCTTCTATCTTCTTCGTTTTTCTTTGTCTTTTTGGTTGGAGACAATACTTAAAAACTAGTCATTTTTAAGTTTCAAATCTTAGTTTTGAAGCCACAAAATTAGCCATAATTTGCATTCCTGCAAATTATGGCCAATGTTTTAACTTCACTTACAACCCTCCGGCACATTACTTCGCCGATAAGAAGTTCCAATTTTATTTACATTAAAACGTGTTTATGATGAATAAAAATCAGCATGTTGTGCCCAATGGAAATAATTGGGCAGTAAAAGGTGAGGGTAATAGCAAAAATACTAGAATTACCCAAACTCAAAAAGAAGCAATTGATATTGCCCGCACGATTGCGCGGAAGGAGCAGTCGGAGTTAATAATTCATGGAAAAGATGGTCAGATTCGCCAGAAAGATAGTTATGGCAATGATTCTTTTCCGCCTAGAGGGTAATTAAAATGAAGATAAAACATAAGAACCTTGAGTTGGTTAGAGCTAACCCAAGCGATGCGAAAGTCTTACTTTCTGAAAATTATCCCGGCGGGAAAAATATGACAAGATGTTGGGATAGGGCTATTGCTGTTTACCACAAAGAAAATAGTTTAGAAAAAGCTATACTTTATCTACAAAGCCAATGTCTCAACTTTGCAAACTCAAAGAAAAATAGGGATAGAACTGAAAATCTCATACTCAAGCTAATTGATTATGATAGAAGCTATACCCAATTAAAATTCTTGCCAGAAAAGGTACAAGGCAGATTAAATATGGACATTGAACACAACAATTATCTCTCAGGTGAAATCTATAGAGTAGATAAAACCATTGATGGATATGCAATAACCCTAATGCTGAGACAAGACAAAATTTGGCAGAACGAATTAAGATTTCCTCTATTGCAACGATTCTATAGCGACAAACTGAAATGTCCAATAAATGCAATTAGGATTGGTGTTTATAATTACGAAAAGGGTATGCATGAATATACTAGTTATGATGAATCCACTTTAACTAGCGCTTGGGAAGAAATGGTAATAATCTCACAATCAGTAAGTGCAGCCTAAATTGCAGCAATCCATTAGAAACTATTAATTAAACAATCATCCTCCCTCCTATCTCAAACATAGGTTGGAGGATGTTTTTGTTAGGATGAGCTAACAAAAAGTTAGGAAATCGTAACAAAAAGATAGGATTTCCTAACTCTGAGTTAGGATGCCGCATGTTTTAGATAGGAAATCCTAAGTCAAAGTTAGGATTTCCTAACTTTGACTTAGGAATAGTTATCTTTTTGTTAGGACAATCTATGTCAGAGATGCGAAACGCCGCTTCCGTTGGGAAGCGGCGTTTGTTTTACCTGCAAATAACCCAAAAGGTTATTGTTTTGTTGCAGTGTTTTTAGGTTTCACAGCAAACCGTTTTTGCAAATCGTTGAAAACAGCTTCGGAGCCCGGCACATTTACACGACTGGCACCTTTCACCGAATTATAAAACACCAGTGCAGCATCGTAAGCTTCGCTTCCTGCCACCATCAGAGTGTCTTCTACTGCTCTGTTGAGCGTAGATACTTGCTTCAGGATACTGTTTAAATCCTGAGTAAGTTTTAAATCCTTTTTTGCTTCGTCAAGGTCGAGATACGAAGGTACCAATGTAGGATTTATTGAAGCGTATTCCACTGCCTTTTCAACAAATGGCATGGTTTTATCTCCGAGTTTACGCAACTCCAACCGATCTTGTCCGGTAAGATTGAATAATAAGATATTTGCTAATGAAGTATTTACCGCATTGAGCTTTTCGGTAATATCAGCCATCACTTCAGCCGATATTTCTGTAGAAATTAGATTTTCCTGACTCATTTAATTTAAAATTTAAAGTAAAACATTAGATATTTATTTAACCAGTCAAGGTTATTTACAGGTCTTTGAATAAGGTGAGAGCAAGCGTGTTTTTGTCATCCGCCTCGCATGTTAACGTTGCAAATATAATCGTTCTGCTTAACACAAACAAGACTTTGGATTAAAACTTTTTAGAAAAATTATTTCATTACTCTAAACATCTATATCATAACATTTTACTTAAAAGCCGTTTCCCCAGTTGTTTAAATACAGAATAGTGTGTACTTTTGAGGCAAAGAAAAAACGGGAAGAATAGCCAATATAAGCTAACGTGAGTTCGGCACAAAAAAAGGTCATAGCTCATTATTATACTTCTACATAAGCAAAAATATGGGTATTGGTATAAGTAAAATGCTTACTACTAAGGGTATTTGCTAAAAAAAAATCACACTTTCAGAAACACTTTACCCCCTTAGTCCCTATGTTTGCAAAGTGAATACGGGTTGGAAATTGCATAAGTCCCAAGAGTATTATAATTTTGAGAAACCAAACTTAAAACATAAAACTCAGGAACTTATGCAAACACAAAGAAAAGGATTAAATTTTGAAGGTCAAAACATTTTTGTTGGTATTGATGTCCATTTGAGAAGTTGGAATGTTTCAATTTTTACAGAGCATTTACACCACAAAACATTTAATCAGTCGGCAAGTGCAGAATTACTATCAAATTATTTAGTACTAAATTTTCCAGGCGCAAACTATAATTCGGTTTATGAGGCGGGATTCAGTGGTTTTTGGATTCATAATAGATTAAAAGAATTGGGCATCACAATATTGTGGTAAATCCGGTAGATGTGCCCACAACAGGTAAGGAAAAGATGCGTAAAACGGATAAAATTGACAGTAATAAATTAGGACGTTCACTTAGGGCCCAAGAACTTGAAGGTATCTATATTCCATGCCAGGAGAGCCTTGAGGATCGATCATTAATTCGAGTTCGTAGTTCGATAGTCAAAGATATGGTAAGACTAAAACTCCGAATTAAATCAATGCTCCGTTTTTATGGGATTGAATTTCCCCCCGAGTTTCAAAACAAAGGTAGTCACTGGTCTAAACGTTTCATGAGTTGGCTCAAAGAGATTCAACTTCAACATGCCAGTGGAACTTATGCTTTGAGTTCTTTGATCAATCAGGCTGATCAGCAACGAGCATTATTACTTGCTACTACCCAACGAATAAAAGAACTGTCAAAAAGCAATGCTTACGCTAAAAAAATGGAATTGATAACAAGTATCCCAGGAGTGGGCATAATCACCGGTATGCTTTTTCTGACAGAAATAGAAGATATAAATCGATTTGAAAATCAAGATAAGTTTGCCAGCTTGATAGGGATAGTTCCAAATTGTCATTCAAGCGGAGAAGATGATCGAAAAGGAGAAATAACTCCTCGTGGTCATAATTATTTGCGCAAAGCATTAATTGAAAGTTCGTGGATAGCAGCGTGTAAAGATCCGGCTTTAAGTAAGGCTTACTCTGATTACTGCAAACGCATGGAGCCAAACAAAGCAATAATACGTATAGCAAGAAAAGTTGCCAACCGAATTTATTCAGTTTTGAAGAATGAAAAGAAATATGAACCAAGAATTGTATAATAAAACCTACAAACAAAATAAAAATTTGAAGTGACCACTAATGCTACTTGCGGCAATGTCTGCTTTCCTTAGTCTGTGGCACTTCTTACTTACTAACTAAAATAGAGACCTGTAGCATAGTCTACTTATAGAAGGTTGTTTGGTAGGTATTAAAAAAATGATTGTTATTGGTTTTCTACTAAGTTGACAATTGGGTTTTCTTAGGCCATAAGGCGAAACCAGTAATAGTAAAAAGGGCCAGCAAAATGCCAGCCCCTAACTGTTACTGTGTAACGCAGAAAGTTTATTGCTGATAGGTTGCTCCCCAGCAGAGCCTATTTCCTCTTCAACTTTCTGATTACGAAAATAATAGAACTTTTTGAAACGTATTAATAAATCATAAAAATACTCTTGAGATTTGGATTACAACATAGAAGTAGAAAATCAATCCAGATAAAACGACCCTTATTCGTATATTAGAGTTCAATAGAACAACGTTATGCACCTAAAAATAAGACAAATATCAACACGAAGACACCAAGACTCAAAGATTAATAACACAGATATTTATTTAAATTCTTTTACAGCAATCGAAATGAAGATTGGTTTTCTACCGATAAATCGGCATGGTTCATTTGCGTTTCGTGACTTTCAAAGAGATTTAAGACACAAAGGAAAAACATATAAATATGTTTTTCTTCGTGCTCTTGTATTAAATTAAAAAGAAAATTGTGTCTTCGTGACTTCGTGTTTAAAATCTTATTATTCAATCTTATAATTCTTTATTCTATATAATGCCTATTGAATAGCATTTCAGAATTAAAATATACAAAAATCTTATCACGAACTTACATTAATTTACCTATGAAATACTTTATTCTGAACCTAACGACAGGCTTGCTGCTGAGCACCGGCGTCTTCGCCCAACAAACCATTTATAAAACCCCGGGATTGGAAATAGATTCCATTGCTGCAAACACCTATGTCCACAGAACGTTCCTGGATACCAAAGAATGGGGCAAAGTATCGTGCAATGGGGCCATTTTTGTTGATAATGGCGAAGCTGTTGTTTTCGACACGCCAACAACCGATTCCGTTTCTACAGAATTGATTTCGTGGATAAAAACCCATACACGAGCCGCTATCAAAGCCATTGTGGTAAATCATTCCCATGATGATTGCCTGGGTGGATTGGCCGTTTTTCATCATGCCGGAATCCCCTCCTACTCTTCTGTATTAACCCGTCAATTGGCACAAAAAGACACGCAGAACAAACCTACCGTTCCGCAGCATGGCTTTACAAAAACGCTGAAACTAAAAATAGGAAAAACTACCATCGTCAATTATTACCCCGGCGAAGGACATACGCGAGACAATATTGTCAGCTATATTCCGTCCGTAAAAGTGCTTTTCGGAGGCTGCCTTATCAAGGCTTTAGGCTCGGGAAAAGGAAACCTGGCCGAAGCCAACGTATCGGCGTGGCCGGAATCGGTGCGCAACGTGAAGCAAAAATTCCCCGAAGCAGTTATCGTAATTCCGGGTCATGGAGCCTATGGCGGCAAGGCGTTGCTGGATTACAGCATTAAGTTGTTCGGCAAATAAAACCTGATTTTCAGTAACTAATTACTTCCCCTGATTATAATCCGAATCTGCAGGCCCCGACGAGGAACGTTAAACAAAAATTCCGTGCTGCTGTTATAGTTATTCGGTTACACAAATCCGATAGCGATCAGTCGCTATTCCTATTATCCATTAGAGTAAGGAAAATAATTATCCGCAATGCATCCTAAAAAATAGGAATATCGTAATTGATTCGGGTTCCGCGGTTTGTACCGCGATATCAGCTTCAATAACGCGGTTACAAACCGCGGAACCCGAATAATCATCATAACGCATAAATTATGTTTACAACAGAGCAAATAAAAGCAGCACATGCCAAGGTAAAAAGCGGAGCCGATTTTCCGGCTTACGTGCAGGATCTAATCCGGTTGGGAGTAAAAAGCTACGACTTATTTGTGGCCGACGGGCATGCCGAATACTTTGGCGAAAAGGAATATAAAACCGCTTCGGCAGCCAATTACACGGCACTACCCATAGCCGAAAGCAGTGACAAGGAAACTTTCAAACAAAAGCTGAAAAGCCACCAGCAAGGCGAAACCGATTACATGACTTTTTGCCGCGACGCGGCTGCCTCGGGTGTGGAAAAATGGACGGTAGATATGCAGGAAAATGACCTGCACGTATTACGACAAAGCCGGCAATAAACTGGTGGTGGAAACCATTCCGGGCCTGTAATTTATTTACCCCGAAACCGAAACATTTATGGGAGATTCTATCAACATTGGAGGCATTATCATTCCTGACAATTCACCTTTATTCCTGACATTGATAGGAATCCACATCGTTGTGGGACTCTTATGCTTCATTGGTGGACTTCTGGCCATATTCACCACCAAAACAAGCAAACGCCATCCCGTTTACGGCATATTCTACTTTTGGTGTTTGTCGGTTGTTTTCATTACCAGTATATGCGTTTCGGTTATGCGCTGGCCGTTGGATAATCATTTGCTTGTATTAGGGACTCTTTCGTTTGCCCTTGCTTTAGGTGGACGGTTGGCACAACGCCGCAAATGGAAAAACCACATGCGCTGGCATTTGGCAGGAATGTCAGGCTCATTTATCATTCTATTAACCGCATTCTATGTAGATAACGGTAAAAACCTGCCGCTCTGGAAACTCTTGCCCGAAATAGCATACTGGGTTTTGCCCTCTCTCATTGGCATAGCTATCTCTATCTATGTGCTATTGCATCATCCCCTCACCCGATTCAAAAAATAAGCCTTCGGTGAAGACTTCACTCCCGTTCATCTCAAAGATTTATCGGTTAAAAAAACAGATATCTACTATCACTCATACCCATTAGTTTAAAATAAACACTTGAAGCCCGGAATCCTAAATTGTCCAAAAAAATTGAACATCCTCCCACTGTTTCTGTTTTTTGAAGTATTCACAAAAGTTCTATGCCAACACAAAATTGCTTTCAGCAAATAAGCTGTGAAGAGTTTCATTTTCAGCAAGTATAACAAAAAAGGAGAAAGTAATTTTTAAAATCCTGTTCAAAGCCTGACACAAATGATATGTTGGTCGATTCAACTGATTTTAACGCATAGCAATGTTTTGAAGACTTTAAAGAATAATTGATACGGATTACAAAAAGTTTCGGTTATTCAGTTACCAATCAAAAACTATTGTATTATGAAAACAGTAAGAATCCATGAATATGGGAATGTCGACGTTCTTTGTTTGGAAGAAATGCCTGTTCCCGAAATTGCAGCTGATGAATTATTGATTAAGATTCATGCCGCCTCTGTAAATCCAATTGATTGGAAAATACGCGAAGGGTATCTGGAAAACATGCATCTTCATCACCTCCCGCTCACGCTGGGTTGGGACTTTTCCGGTACGGTTGAAAAAATGGGAAGCGAAGTAAAAGGTTTCAGAATTGGAGATAATGTTTACTGCCGCCCCGCTATAGAACGCGATGGTTCTTATGCCGAATATATTGAAGTCAAGGCCAATGAAGTAGCTCTGATGCCTAAGTCCGTCACCTACGACGAAGCTGCTTCTATTCCGCTTGTAGGCATAACAGCCTGGGAAGCGCTGATCAACAAAGCCAAAATAAAAAAAGGTCAACGGGTGTTGATTCTTGCAGCATCGGGTGGTGTTGGCTCCCTTGCCGTGCAAATTGCCAAAAGCAGGGGATGCTACGTCATAGGAACCACTTCCAATGTAAATGTGGAATTTGTAAAAAATCTGGGTACCAATGAAGTAATTGATTATATGAGCCAGGATTTCAGCGAAAAACTCTCAGATATCGATGTGGTACTGGATACCGTTGGAGGAGCCGTTCAGGACAAAGCGTTCAAAGTGATGAAGCGCGGAGGAATAATAGTTTCTACTGTGGGTAATCCAAACCCGGAACTTGCCGAAAGGTACGGGGTAAGAGTCGATAGTATTTTCGTGGGGCCCAATGCACACATTCTCAACGAGCTGAGAGATCTGATTGACAATGGCCAGGTAAGGCCTGTTGTAGATAAAGTGTTCAGGCTGGAAGATGTAAAACAGGCTCAAAACTACAGCCAATCCGGTAAAGCCAGAGGTAAGATTGTACTTGAAATAGCCAGTTGAAAACACAGGCATTTGCCTGATTTAAAACAAAGAAGGAATGGATAAATCCAAGCAAGAACTGATCGAAATGTTTTTTGACGCTTACAGCAAACAAGACTATGAAAGCGTCAAACAAGTTATGTCTGAGGATGTAACGTGGACATTTTTGGGGCATAACAAGGTGGCCGGAATAAAAAAAGGGATAAACGGAGTAATTGCTTTCTTTGACCTCATGGGAGGTATAATGAGCGAATCAAAGCCGTCTATCAACAAACTCATTATTGCCGAAAACGACACTTACCTGATAGAATGCCAGCACATTAAAACAAACAGGGAAGATGGAATAAACATAGAGCATGACGTGAGTGTGTTGTGGACTTTCGAAAATGGAAAGATAATAGCAGGCCGTCACTTTTTTGCCGATCCCGTGGCGGTCGATGCATATTTCAATAGCGTTCCTCTCCCCAATGACGATCGGTCAATTGTCGTCCGGCAAATATATAATGCTTCGGTAAGCGAAGTGTGGAAAGCAATAACCGACGAAAACGGAATGAAACAATGGTATTTCGAAACCATGGAAACTTTCAAACCGGAAGTAGGTTTCGAAACTGAGTTTGATGTAGAAGCCAATGGCAAGCACTATCTGCATCAATGGAAAATCACAGAAGTGGAGCCCGAAAAAAGGATAACCTACAACTGGAAATTTGAAGGTTACACCGGCGAATCGGCTGTAACTTTTGAGCTCGCTGGTGAGGATGGCCACACCAAACTAACCTTGACAAATTACGAAATTGATAGTTTTCCTCAGGATAATCCGGACTTTTCGAAAGAAAGCGCCACCGAAGGCTGGAATTATTTTATTCGGGAACGCTTAAAGGATTTTTTAGACAAATAGAGTTCATACAGAATAGAATGTTATATACCTAAAAATAAGACAAGTACCAACACAAAGACACCAAGACTCAAAGACTAACAATACAGATATTTATTTAAATTCTTTTACGGCAATCGAAATAAAGATTGGTTTTCCTTTGCGTTTCGTGACTTTCAAAGAGACTTAAGACACAAAGGAAAAACATATAAATATGTTTTTCTTCGTGCTCTTGTATTAAATTAAATAGAAAATTGTGTCTTCGTGACTTCGTGTTTAAAATCTTATTATTCAAACTTATAATTCTTTATTCTATATAATGTCTAATGAGTATAAACCTGTTCTCCATGCAATAACTTTACAATGAAGTCGTCTTGACTTTTGTCCTGATTATAATTTCGCTCCTAACGGAGCTCAAAAAATGAATGCGTTTCCTAAAATTGTAGTTTCTAAAACGCTTGAAAAAGCCGATTGGGATAATACCCGGTTGGTAAAAGAGAATATAAAGGAAGAAATTGAAAAGCTTAAGAATAAGCCCGGCAAAGATATATTTATATTCGGTAGCGCCGAACTGGCTTCCACTTTACGGGAAATGGATTTGATAAATGAATATCGCACTATGGTAAATCCGGTTGTAATTGGCAGTGGGAAACCATTATTTTTAAATATAAATGGGAACTTATAATCTCAAACTTTTAAAAACCTACGTATTTAAATCCGGAAACGTATGCTTTACTACGAACCTCAGACATCTCAAAACAAACTTCATAATAAACACTTTAACCCCAAAAAACTTATGAACAAAATTGCAGTATTGGGAACCGGGGATGTTGGCAATACCATCGGTTCAAAGCTCATCGAACTGGGGTATTCTGTAGCCATGGGCTCCAGGAGTGCGAATAATGAAAAAGCGGTTGCATTTGCCGCAAAACATGGCAACAAAGCCCTGGCAGGAACATTTGCCGAGGCCGCCGCGTTTGGCGAACTTATCTTCAATTGTACCAAAGGAGCCAACTCACTGGAAGCTCTCAAACTGGCAGGAGAAAAGAACCTGAAGAACAAAATAATCGTGGATGTGTCGAATCCGCTTGATTTTTCGAAAGGAATGCCACCATCACTTACCGTGTGCAATACAAACTCTGTTGGCGAAGAAATCCAGAAGGCTTTTCCTTCGGCTAAAGTCGTAAAAGCATTAAATACAATCTGGTGCGGAATTATGGTTGATCCTACGCTGGTAAACGGTGGAGATCATAACACATTTCTGAGCGGAAATGATTCGGAAGCAAAGGGGGAAATAAAAAAATTGCTGGTCGATTTTGGTTGGAACGAAGACAATATCCTCGATTTGGGTGATATTTCCACGGCACGCGGCACCGAGATGTATCTGCCGCTGTGGGTCCGGATTATGGGGGCTAAAAATTCAGGGGTGTTTAATATCAAAATTGTGTGAGAAACATCGTCCCCACTATTGTATAACTGAAAAGAGGGTGTCCAATAAATGTTTTTGACTGCAAATTACAATCCCGTGATTTTTACAAGCACAACCTATACATTGATTTGATGTTACTTGCAAGCCAGCGGCTAGCTTAGTTAAATTTGCTTTCTTTATCAGACACCCTCTTTTTCTTTCAAAACTCGCTGTTTTTTTGAGAAGGAAATCGAAAAAAAAATATGACAACCTATTCTTTGGAAGAATTCATCAGGAAACTTGCAGCTACAAGAACCTGGTTTATTCGCACCAAATATGGGAAGATATCTTATAAATCTTCAGGTTTCACCCGCATGGAATCCCAAACCAGATAGCCGATAACTACGCCGTACATAACCAACGCGAGCCATTCGGCACCATAGCTTTCCACCCAGGTAGTATTCATCAAATCGATACCACCAAAACGCAAAGCCGCACTCACCACTCCCATCAACGCACCACCGGCAATAAATCCCAATGCTAAAAGCGTTCCTTTTTCATGACGGGCGGTATTCAATGCCTTATCGTGGCTTCGGGTGGACACATACCAACTAATAATACCACCCACCAAAAGCGGTGTATTTAATTCCAATGGAATAAACATTCCCAATGCAAAAGCCAGTGCCGGAATCCGGAAATAAGTCAGCAGCAGTGAAATGACAGCGCCTATAGCATACAAATACCACGGTGCCCCAACGCCCGACATCAGCGGTTCGATAACCGCAGCCATCGCATTGGCCTGAGGTGCTACCAGGGCACCTTCGCCTTCGAAACCATAGGTTTTATTCAAAATCATAATTACGCCACCTACCGTTGCTGCCGAAACAAGTGTTCCCAGAAACTTCCAGGTTTCCTGCTTAGCAGGCGTTGTTCCAATCCAGTAACCGATTTTCAGGTCGGTAATGAAACCGCCAGCCATAGAAAGTGCCGTACAAACCACACCACCTATTACCAACGCAGCTACCATTCCCGTTGTACCTTTAAGGCCAACCGCCACCATCACCACCGAGGCCAGGATCAAAGTCATCAAGGTCATTCCCGATACCGGATTAGTTCCCACAATGGCAATCGCATTAGCCGCAACAGTTGTAAACAAAAAGGCTATAAAAGCTACTACCAGAATGCCCACAATGGCATGAAGCAAGTTGGTGACAACACCAAACCAAAAGAAAATAAAAGTAGCAACCAGCGCCAACACCACCCCAATTACAATAATTTTCATGGAAATATCGCGCTGTGTCCGTTTTACTTCGGCGCTTACACTATGCCCTTTGCCATGAAACTCTTTGGCCGCCAATCCAACAGCACTTTTAATAATGCTTCTTGATTTCACAATACCAATAATTCCGGCCATGGCAATACCGCCGATCCCGATATGCCGAGCAAAAGTCTTGAAAATGGCTTCGGGAGGCAGTTCTGACAATACTCCCGTAAAAGAAGGATTCAAAACATGAACCAGATTATCGCTCAAAAGTGGGAACAGGGGCACGATGACAAACCAAATCAGCGCCGAGCCAGCACAAATAATGGCTGCATATTTCAGGCCTACAATGTAACCCAAACCGAGCACTGCCGTACCTACATTCACTTTAAAAACCATCTTTGCTTTATCGGCCAATGCTTCGCCATAAGGCAATACACGAGACGTAAATGTTTCGGCCCACGACCCGAAAGTGGCAACCACAAAATCGTACAAGCCACCAATCACACCGGCCACGATAAGCGGTTTGGCCTGGTCGCCACCTTTTTCGCCGGATACCAGTACCTGCGTAGTAGCTGTGGCCTCCGGAAAAGGAAATTTACCATGCATGTCGGACACAAAGTATTTTCGGAAAGGAATGAGAAACAAAATTCCCAATACGCCACCCAGCAACGAGCTCAGGAAAACCTGCATAAAACTCACCGAGATTTCGGGATATTTGGCCTGAAGAATATACAAAGCCGGCAAGGTAAAGATAGCCCCGGCCACAACCACTCCCGAACTGGCCCCTATGGATTGGATAATCACATTTTCACCCAATGCATTCTTGCGTTTGGTAGCACTGGAAAGCCCAACGGCAATAATGGCAATGGGAATAGCAGCCTCAAAAACCTGCCCTACTTTCAGGCCCAGATAAGCCGCAGCAGCCGAAAACAAAACTGCCATAAGCAATCCCCACGAAACGGAGCGCATGTTGACTTCGGGGTAATTCTTATTGGGCGAAAGCAGAGGCTTATATTCCTCCCCTTTCTGCAACTCGCGCAATGCATTTTCGGGTAATCCCGTAATTTTTTCTTCTTCCATAAATATGTATTAAAATTATAATAATTAATGATCAGCGATTAATGCCCTTTTTACCCAAAAGCTGCACAATTAGTTCCAAAAGGTGCAGCTTTTACACAAAACGGTGCACCGGAAACAATAAACTATGCACCTTTCACTCCAAAAGCTGCACAATTAACTCTACAAAAAGGTGCACCGGAAACAATAAACTATACACCTTTCACTCCAAAAGCTGCACAATTAACTCTAAAAGGTGTAGCTTTCACTTACTTACTCTTACTGCTTATTGCTTATTGCTTACCTCTTACCTGCTTACCTCTTACCTCTTACTGCTTACCTCTTACTGCTTACCTATGCACTTCGGGCTCTTTTTATCAGGATATTTTTCAGGATCAAGAACAAATACCGGATATCGGTAATGATTACTCCATGTTCTTCGCATTTCGAGCAGATACTTCATTTCCGACTCCTGAATTTCGTCCAGCGTACGGGGCATATCAGCATAAAACGGAGGCAACAAGCCGGGTTTATATTTGATTCGCTTTTCCTGTAATTCTTTACTGTATAAACTAAAGTAATGAGCGCTCAGCGGCCGCACTCCCACCAGTTTCATTTCACCTTTCATCAGATTTAAAACCATGGGCAACTCATCCAGCCAGTATTTGCGCAGCATGCTTCCCATATTTGTCACACGAATGTCCCGTTTGAATTTACCGCCAGCCTTCAGGCTGTTACGTTCGTAAATATACCTTTGCAGATATTCGGAATAAGGGTGCATCGTCCGCATTTTATACACTTCAAAGGGTTTACCATGTTTGCCATAGCGATGCAACCGTATCAGCGGGCCATAAATTTTGGTTTGCCCGGGCTCAGGATCCTTTTCCCGCTGGGCAAAAACATAAGTAAGTTTTCCGATTTTTTTCTCATGAATTACCTTAAAGCCAAAACAATATAAGCGTCCCAACACCTCTGTTTTGGAAAAAATACGATTTTTCCCACCTGTGATAAAATAATATAGACCCCGGGTGAGGAATATCTTAGGCATTACGCGCTTAAACAGGTAATCGACAAAATAAACAGTATGATTAATCCCGAAGGGATATTTGTGCAGGATGCGCTTTTTCCGGGTACTTTTGGATTCAAAGCAACAAACAAAAATGCCGTCATCAGGCAATTTCTCATTGATTATATAAAGTCTGCGGTTTATGTTCCGCATAAAGTTCAGCCTTTCGAGCTGGATAATAGCCGAATACTGGTAATTGGGCATCATCTCCAGATTCTCCGGTTCCGTACTTGAATAAACCAACGTATTGCCGCTCAACAAATCAACATGTTGCCCTAAAAACTCCAGTACATCTTCACCAGAATGCGCTTCAATGGTTGTTGTCAAATGTTTATAACTATCCTCATCGAGCGGTACGGCAGGTTTCACTACTGCATTGATCCGTTTTTCATGCGGTTTTATATCAATGTCGTTGTATTCAACAGCAAAGCGGTAAGCAAAATAAAGCGACAACAAAATGTAATTGACCACAAACACACCTCCCGTAATAGTTAGCAAAACAAATCCGGAATATGGTTTATAAAAATAATAAATCAACCCGCCGTACAGAGCAAAAACAAACAGGGCTGCATAAAACAATTTCAGTACAGACCCAAAGTAATTCTGCGTTTTCAACGGTTTGTAACGCTGTAAGAGGTATGAAATCGCCACCCACGTCAGAAAATAATAAAAGGATGGCAGGGAGTATTTGTCAAAGGGAGTATGGGTAGTGAGAGGAAGCCAGTCCAGAACAACATAAAAACTCAACAAAAGCAATAATATGTCGATTACAAAGTAAATATAAGCCGGCTTATATAATTTTATCATTTAGCAAGGAATTTCCACAAAAATACAATGATTTTGAGAATTCGCAGCAATAATTATGATTAATTATTCCCTGTCTAAAGTTTTAAGATCTGGTATTTAATTGCCAACAAACATCTCGTTAATACCATGCCCAAGTTACATATTATTGATCATGTGAATCAAGAGTTGAATTGGAAATTAGAGTCGCTAATTATTTGCCACTTAGCTTCGCTGACCGTTGGTTCAGGGCTTACGTTATATCGAAAGATTATTTCAACCCTTAATTCGCACTAATCATTAATCACTAATCACTAATCACTGACTACATTCCGTTTTCTCACCAACCAGCCTTTGACAGTATTTTTTAAAGTCTGCAACACCAACTCTTTAACCCACCCCACACGACTGTTTGTCCAGCGTTGTGGATGGGTTGTAATCATGAGCACATTGCTCGCCGGGCTTGTATTCAACCAGTTTATAAAATCCATCGTGGAATGAATCAGGAAATCCGGTTGGTTCTTTTGCAATGCCCTGTCGCGCACATTATATTTATCACCATCCCACATGCGGGCAGTATCCGTGAGATAAACAATGTCGCTGTTCACTTTTTCATTATTCAGAAAATCAAAGTAAGGCTCTCCTATAACATCAAAATCGCGGTAATTATATTTCGTCCATAAGATCTTTGTTATCCCATTTTGAAGTTGGGCTGCCGTGCATACAAATGGTACGTACCGGATAAAACCGGCGAAAATGTTCCAACTGCTGTTTGAAATGGTCGACAGACTTCTCTAAGTCCCCATTAAACAAAGACAAATCTTCATAATGATACCCCACTTCGTGCCCCAATGCAGCTATTTCCCTGATCAGCTCCGGTTGGTTACTTTGCGGCACAACCCGAAAATAATAAGTGGCACGTATTCCCAGCTCTGCTTCTATCCGCGCCGTTTCAACCGAATTAGCAGCTTTTAAATCCACATCATGCCGCAAAATCACATAGCGTCCTGTTGCCTTACCATCACACCAATCCTCAAAGCTATAAAAACTGTAGCCGGCCTCCCGAAGTGCCAATAAAAGTTGCCGGTATATGGTGAGTGTAAAATCGTACATTAGTTTATAGTCAATAGTTTATAGTTTATGGAAGCGAGACTCCAAACTTTTCCGGGTTATTGAACATATAAGATAATAACTTACCAGCTTCATCATTAACTTGTACAAGTTGTAAGTAAGAATCATTTGTAATATAACTGCATTTTAATGAAAAATCAAGCCATACAAGAGTTTCACTATTCTCGCCCAAACAATCGGTAATCTTCATAAGAAAATGATTATAATAAATTCTTTTTCGGTAGGCTTCAGCTAAATTTGCACAAACCGAACGGGAAGAACGTCTGATTTGATCGGTCAATGAGTATTTTTCTTCCTTCGGAAAATTTTTAGTAACCTCAAAAATCATGATTGCCTGTTCAAAAGCTTTCTTATAGGCATTCAAATCCCTGAAATCAGTATATCTATATTCCATCCTATTAACTATTAACTATTAACTATAAACTATAAACTATAAACTATAAACTATAAACTTCCAACCATCGTCACTATCCTCTCCGCCGTCCTGCCATCCCAGTATTTAGGTGTGGTTCCTTTCTTGCCATTACCATTTACAATCAGTTGTACTTCCGGAATAATTTCGTCCAGTTTAATTAATTTATTACTCCCTTCCCACACAGTTACGGGCCGTTCGGTATTGGGGCGAACGGTCAGGCAGGGAATATTCAAATAAGTGGTTTCTTCCTGAATGCCTCCAGAATCAGTCAGGGCAAAGCCGGCCTTGCTTACCAAATGGATAAATTGCATATACCCCAGCGGCTCGATAAAATACAAGTGTGGATAAGCATCAATTACCTCCTGCAATCCAAACGACAGTATATTTTTATACGTACGAGGATGCACCGGGAAAACCAATGGAACCATCCGGGAGATTTCGCCCCATATATGTACCAGTCGGATTAAAGATTCTTTATCATCCACGTTTCCGGGACGGTGGAAAGTCATCACCCCATAACCATTTTCTTTAAAATTCACACCCAATTCTATTTCTTTCTCCCTGTTGAGCAGCTTGAATTTAAGGGTCGTTTTCCGGGCTTTTGGCAATTGCTCCACCAATGAATCAATCATCAGGTTGCCCAGCATGTGTATTTTTTCAGCAGGAACGCCTTCCCGCAGCAGATTTTCATCGGCATCCGCGCTGGTCGTGATAAATACGTCGCTGATAGCATCCGTTACCAACCGGTTAATCTCTTCGGGCATAGTGCGGTCGTTGCTGCGTAATCCTGCCTCGTAATGAATGGTTTTTATGCCCAGTTTGGCCGCAACCAGCGTGCAGGCAGCCGTACTGTTCACATCACCAACCACCAATACATAATCGGGGTTTTCCTGCATACATACCTGTTCAAACCCCTCCATAATACGGGCAGTTTGTACAGCATGGCTAGCCGATCCCACTTCCAGGTTAATATCCGGAGCCGGAATATTCAGTTCCTCGAAAAACTGCCCCGACATTTTCACATCATAATGCTGCCCGGTATGTACCAATACAGGTTTAATCGTAGGATGATCTTTCAGCGCATGCATCAGCGGTGCTATTTTCATAAAATTTGGCCGTGCTCCGGCAACTAATATCAGTTTGGTCATGTATATGTAGAGGTTAGTGATTAGTGATAAATGATTAATGATCAGTGATTAGTGATTAGTAAAAATATCATTCAATGTTTCTTTCTGGTCCAAAGAATAGCCGGGAATCAGATTTACGTGGGGGTGTAAAATTTCATAACATAGACTAAGATACAATAATATGTTTAAATGATTATCCGCAAAGCGACCGATTCAATCTATTTAACTGCTGATAGGGTCTTTCGACCGCTATCAGAGTTATGTCATCCCTGTCAGCAGTCGGTAAGACTCTGACAGCGGATGATATAAATGACTAATTGGGTCGCTTTGCGGATAATCATATATGTTTAAGAAACTGTTTAAAAATAATATTAAAGTCTGTTTAGCATCAGTTTAATCATAGCTAAACGTATCATATTCTCGCTTGTGTCAGTAAGAAACTCGAAATCTTTAGAAAGTCTTCGATAACTTTCAAACCAGGCAAAAGTTCTTTCAACTACCCATTTTTGGGGTATAATTTGAAATTTAGGTGAATCATTCTTTTCGAAGAATAACTTCGAGAATTAAGCCGAAGGAAGTCTTGGTATTTTCAATTAATTCACCACGATAACCACCATTGGCAATAATTTTGATTAGTCTATTAAAACGATCTTTCAACAATTGGATTACTTTAGTCGCAGACTTGCTATCATGCTCATTTGCAGCGTGAACAACAACTGCCAAAAGTAAACCTAAGGTATCAACAATGATATGCCTTTTACGACCTTTGGTTTTCTTACCACCGTCAATTCCACGACAAATACCGCCGCTGCGGGTTGTTTTTACGGATTGACTGTCAATAAGACCCAAGCTGGGCGATTTATCTTTACCTGCTTTAATACGTACTTTATCACGAAGGTGTTCGTGAATTAGTTCAATAGTTCCTTTATGCTTCCAAACAGTAAAATAGTAATAAACTGTTTCCCAGGGAGGAAAACATAGTGGAAGCATACGCCATTGACAACCCGTTTTGAGCAAATAGAAGATGCCATCAAATATATCTCGAATTTCATATTTTCGAGGGCGTTTGTCGCTTAAAAGGTCATTTACTATGTTCCATTGACTATCGGTTAGGTTAGTTGGATATGTTTTCATTATTCTTTATGTGTTTGATTTCCATAAAGTTACGAAATTAAATTCAATTAAACAACTGATAGTCAGTTTATATTTACATTATTTTTTAAACAGTTTCTAAATTAAAATATCAACAACGACACCATGTCACGCCCGTAACATTGCAAATCGTTGAATTGCTGAAAAAAAAACAATCAAAAAGTTATGCAATTTGTCATAAATATACAGATGCTTACCAACACTTATCATTAATCATTAATCATTTATCACTTATCATTTATCACTTATCATTGACCACTTATCATTTAAACCTCTCCTGCCACTCCGGATCAGCCTTAACAATCCTGGCACTTTCAGGGTAGTTTTCGATAAACCAAACGTAAAAAGCACTAACATCAATTTTATCTTTCAACATAATTTGGCGACGCCCCTGCCACACAGCCTTCAGGTTGGGCGTGGACAGGAGTTCTTCTATTTTTGCCTGTAGAGCTTCAAACTCGTCGGGGCGGAATCCATAGGTCAGGTTATAGTTATACTCCTCTTCCTCCAGATAAGCTATGCGCCCAACAAACGAATTGCTTCGGATAGCCGGAGTTCCCAGCACGGCCGCTTCCGAAGTCATCGTCTGGCTATCGCCGATAAACATCGTGGCATAATAAAGTAACGAATGGACTTTCTCCGGCGACAAGAGCAATTGATATTTCCGGAACTCTTCATTGATATTGCGTTCGGTGGTGATAAATACACGTCCGCGTTTTTCGAGATATTGAACCAGTTTGCGCTTATTTTCTATAGACAAACCCTGGATACCGGCGTCATGATGTGCTTTAAAAACATTGAAACGCATCACAAAATAAGGTTCTCCTTCTGACAAACCGATTTCCTGCAAAACAGCCGGGTCGGGTGTAAAACGCTTCGGGTGCAGATAAGCCAGCTCATGATAACCGGCATAATATACCGTATCCTTACGCGCCCGTTTACCCTCCAGCGCAGAAGGCGACAAAATCGCTGATATATAGGGATGAACATACTTTACAATCAATGCTTCTACTTCATCATCATCATCGTCCATTAAGATCGAAGGAATTTTAGTTAGCCTTGTCATAAAAGCAGATGTGAGGCTACCTATCATTAGGTCAACTTTTTCTTTCTTCAACAGCCGGAAACATCTCCAGTTATATATAAACTGTAACATTCCTTTCGCGAGCAAACTGTCTTTTTTTATTCCCAGAACAATAAAAGGAATTTCAAATTTCGTCAGTAAAAATTTGATTGATTGAACATCCTTTGTGACTACAATGATTTTATGATTATTCTTTTTCAACTCACGGATGGTAGCGAGCAGCTTGTAAACATGCGCCGGATGTCCGATTTCAATAAGTAAATTCATCTGTAATTATATTTTACACTATTAGACGTTATATGAAACAACGAATTATACACCTGAACAACAATACATTATACACAAAGCCACGAAGACACAATTTGTATTTTATTTAATAGAAGATCACGGAAAAAAGAATTTAAATAAATACTTGTATTATTAGTCTTTGGATCTTCGTGTCTTCGTGTTGATAATTTTCATATTTTGAAGCATATAACAATCTGTTCTATATAAACTCTATTGGATATTTCCAACCCAATATTGCAATTTAACGGTTCTAAGCAGTTTTTTTCAGCCTCACGCATCTACCTTTTCGTTTTTCTGTAAAGCGAATACATCGTTTTTCCAAAAGACATTAAAAGTTTTTTGTGTGTCTTCTCATACCGGCCATAACTTACAAGTTCGCCTCCGAATTTCAGTTTATAGTCCCTCACACCATAAGGGATATCTGGCTTTCCCGCACCTCCAAAATCAAATAGTTTGTAATCGTGTTCTTTCGACCAAAGCAACACATTCCAAAGCAAAAAGTCATTGGGGCGCTTATTAAAATACCTGGAATCACTCCCGGCATACCAGGCATAAACAGAGTCCTTATAACACAACCTCACCTGCCCGGCTATCATTATTCCGCTAAAATAAGCTCCAAAGAAATGAATATTCTCACCAAGCTTTTCTCTGGAGTTCATAAACAGCGATTCATACGGCAAAGGTACCTTTACCCGGCTGTATGTCTGTTTCAACAACCTGATTACATCCAAAATCTCTTCCGTCCCGGCAAGATGTTTAAACACCAGTCCTTCTTTTTCCGCTTTAGCTATATTCCGTCTTCTTTCTTTGTGAAGATTACTTTCCAACTCCTGCTTGCTCTTCGTTAAATCCAGCAGAATATCCAGATGTTCGTCGTAGTTATAGCCATTCTTTACAAATACATTTTTCAGAGCACTCGTATCAGCCAGGTTTCTGAATTGGGAATATATAGCCTTTGTTGTTATAATCCGGTCATATTGCTGGAGTAAAGCGTCAACAATTTCCGGATTATTATTTTCTGCCAAAGGACCGCCATATACAATGGAACGGGCTGTCAGATCCTCTATCAGTACCCCATTAAAGTCCCGTTGTATAACCGATAAAAGACAGCCGGCCACTTCGTTTTTCTCATTTCTTGCCAACAACACTACAGGTGTAAACCTGGGGGTACTTTGGTAAACAGCATACATCTCCGGACTCTGGAATATATTCCCCTGCGGCTGCTTCATCACAAAACCAGCCCATTCCTGAAAATCCTTTTCGTCAAGCTCTGTTTGAATTTTATATGTACACTTTGTAGTTGGGTGAGCTTTATGACCGGGGTTGTTTCCTTTATACAAATCGATTACAAACTTTCCTAATTTATAAAGATTGGGTTGGTTAAGATGCAGAAACCTCCCATGCTCCACAAGTTCTCCTCCAAACTTCGCCTTGAAATCCCTTACCCCATAACCATTGTTAGGCTTACCGGCTCCCATCATATCAAAACGTTCTATACCACGGGAAGCTGCATACTCAATGGCACTCCAGGTAGCCAGGGTTGAAGGAAATATATTTTTAGTTTTACCATCAAGACCGCATACAAACCATTCGTACATTGTTCTGTCAGGCAGCACCACACACAAACTTCCACCTATTACTTCCCCGTTATATTTTACAGCAAATAGCTTCCCTTCTGGAAGTTGTACCAGTTTTTCAAAAAACTCGAACGGAAATAAAGGCGTTTTTACTTTTGTCTTGTATAAATGACTTAATAAGAGGTAATAATCCCGTATATCTTGCGGTTCCGTCGTTTCAACCCATTCCGCTCCGGACTTATACGACAACTTTACATCCCGGCGTTTGGTGCTGCTCAGTTTCTTTAAAGCCACGTCCACGTCCGGGGTTGCCACATGAAAATTCAGGTGTGGCCGGTACTCAAAGCCGGCCTTTTCGAAAGCCTTACGATAGGCAGAATAATCGGTATAATTGCGGAATTCAATATAAATGGCTTTGTTTTTCAGTTTCCGTCGTGTTATTTTTAGCAATTCTACGGTTGCCTCTTCCGAAATGCGGCTGTCGGCAAGCAAACCGCCGCATATAATTGCCCTTCGACTAAAAAAACGTTTTGCAATATTGCCATCAGCAATAACATAACCACTTATAACACCAACCAACACATCATTTTCCGACACGCCAAAAACAAATGGAGTCAAAAATGACAAGGAATCAAAGAAATTGTAACACGCGTGGGTTTGAAAAAAAGAATGCATTTCCCGACTTATCAACCAGTTGTTGCCATTGCTCTTGATTAATTTGGGAAATCCCGGTGTGAATCTTCATCTTTTTAGGACAGGAATAATAAATGTTGCAGGCTGTAAGCCGCTGCCAATTTGTTTCTGGAGACAAAAATAGCGAAAAAAAAACGAAGTAAAAAGTAGTTTTACGTGAGTTCGGGATAAACTCAGAACATCAACCCATTCAATAAGTAGGTGTTCATAATTTAGTTTATATTAATTATGGGCATTTCTAAAAGCTCAAAAAGCAAGGCTTGCGACTGAGGCGAAAGCGGAGTTTTACTGAAGTAAAGAGCATTTTGCCTAAGAAGCATAACGATGAGTTTAGTTTTTTTGGAGTGCCCTTATGCTTATGCCAAAACTCTGTTAGAATTCTCTGTGTCTAGTCTTGAAATAAGTTTACAAAAAAGTAAACAAAATTCAGGATTATGAAACATGTATCAAGTTATGAATTTTGAATTATGAACTAATGAATTACAAACTCATACACTTCCCTAATTCTCCCCGCTACAGACACTGCGTCCAATCCACGTTTAGCAATTACCTGCCGGCCCTTAGTCCGCTCATTTTCCAACAGCACTTGTTGCAGTTTTGCCGCAATATCAGCCGGTTCGTAAGCCGTGGTGTAACACCCCTCAACACCTTTCAGTACCTCCGGCACATCACCCACCGGAACCGAAACCACCGGACAGTTACACGCCATTGCTTCTTTGATAAATTGTGGAGAACCCTCGGTATAGCTGGTCATCAGTACCGCATCTACAGCATTCATCAGCATTGCCACCTCCTGACGGCTATACCCTTTCAGTTCCAATAACCCCACTCCTGGCATCAAAGCCAATGCAGCTTGCGCCAACTCCGGATTCTTCACCTTATTATTAAATGCTCCGGAGAACAAGACGTATTTCTTATCAACTTCAAGCTTCATTTTCTGCCGTGCCTCCGCTTTATCTATCGGCACAAACAATTCCATATCCACCCCACAGGGAATTAAAGCAAATCCTCTCTCTCTCCCATTCCTAAGGGGAGATTTAAGTATTTTTTTCCCCTCTTTTTCAAGGAGGGATGTAAGTGGGGTTTCTTTCTTGCCCCCTCTCCGTTGGAGAGGCTTAGGGAGTGGTCTGGAGGTCATCTTCTCTGACACCAAAATATTAAACGCCGATAAAACCATATTGATTTTTGATAGCCAAAATACTTTGGGCACATTAATATCGCTGCCATGGTAGGTAGTAACTACCGGAATTTTTCGCTGCATATTAGCCAATAGGCCAGATAAGCCATAGTGTGCATGAATAATGTTAGGCTGAAAAGATTGTATTTTCCGAAACAAGCCTGCACGCTGACTCAGATAACCTTTCAACCCTCTCCCCTGTATGGCAAAATAATCGCATATCAGCCCGGTTTTCTCAAGCGCTTCCACCTGGTCAGTGATAAAAGGTGCTATCCGCCCCGAGTTTTTACTGCAAACGATTAATACTTTCATTAGTGGTTAGTGATAAATGATTAGTGATAAATGATTAGTGATAAATGATTAGTGATAAATGATTAGTGATAAATGATTAGTGATTAACAAACCCCTCCTCCGTTAACTAACGGAGGAGGGGTTTATTATATTACATCCCAAATTTAGAAGAAAAGAGTTGCATATATTTATAAAAACCCGTATCCCTAACGTATTTTGAATTAGCTTCATACCACCATAGACCGTTTGTTTCGTTCACCCATCCCGACCTTTCCCAAAGTAAAACAAACGCTGGGAAACGGCCTCCTCACCACTAACTACTAACTGCCAACTATTAACTACTAACTATTAACTATTAACTATTAACTATTAACTATTAACTATTCAAACTTATCTCAGCAGCCATTTCCAGACAGGAACAACCTCTATCTCAAAATTTCCTTCCTGAATTAATTCTTCATCATTCTTTCGTTATAATCATCATCTTTTTAATTTCAATATGTTGTGACATTTTAAACAGTGCGTTTAACTCTCGTTTTCGGGTTTCCACATCCTGCATACTATAACATACCTGCACTGCCAACTGCTCTGATAAAACATAAAAATCCACCTCAACGCCTTGTTGGTAAAAATACACATCATCCGTATACAAACGACGTAACTGAATGGCTACCTGGTTTTCAAGAAGCGATGTATTGGGATCAATCAAAAAAAGATTCAATATGCCATTATCAATGAAATAATATTTTTTGTTCGATTCTTTATCTGAAAGTTTGGCACTCAGGTTTTCCATTGGAAAGCAAATCCATGTTTCCTTCAGATAACCTAAATAATCTATTACCGTATCAGTACTGATTTTTTTACCCGAAGCCGAAACTACATTGGCTAAGCGGGTAAAAGAGGTTGGGTGCTTGACACTCTCTGCCACTTTACGGATAAGGACACGAAGCGCAAAATCATTTCGAATCTGATAACGTGAAATTAAATCTCCAAAAAAAATCTTTTGGTATAAATTACTTAACCAGGCACGCTTATCATTTATCTGTACCAATTCAGGCAAACCTCCATACTGGAAATAAGTTTGATAAGCTTTGGTAATAGCATTTCTTTGACGATAATAGGCAGTCGGATCGGTTAGGTCAATACCCTGGGAATACATATATTCCGAAAATGAATAGGGATAGATATGTTGGATAACGAAACGCCCTCCCAACGTGGTAGCTATCTCATTACTAAGCATTTTTGCATTACTACCCGTCACAAATACCCTGTAGCCCTGATCGGCAAGCCTCCTTACAAATTTTTCCCATTTTTCCACATTCTGAATCTCATCCAAGAAAAATATCGGACGGCTGTCAAACATTTCTTCATAGCAGACCTTTATCAGATCCAGATCACTCGTTGTCATTGACACAATCCGGTCATCTTCAAAATTAAAATAGAGTATTTCTTCTTTCGAGTGCCCTGACTTCAACAAATGATGAATTTGCTGATACATCAAGTACGACTTACCGGCTCTTCTCAGCCCTACAAAAACATAGTTAACCACATCCTCAAATACATAAGGACGCTGCTGAAACGACACCTCAACAACCTTCTGTTGATACTCGGCTATTAACAGCTTTATAACATTTTTATCCATATTTCATCGTTTATATTCGACAAAAATACTCATTTATATCGTGTACGCAAGACGGAATAGTGATTAGTGGTTAATGATTAGTGGTTAGTGGTTAAGAAACCCCTCCGCTGCCTCGTCCCCTTGAAAGGGGACATCCACTAACGCCTGACATTTATTCAGTCATATAGGCATTATACAAGTTATAAATGTTTGATATGAAGGGTTGTATATTTCAAAACAAAGAAACAGAACGCGGATATACGCGGATTTAGCGGATTCGCACAGATAAAATGTAAATACGGATAAAAAAAAGGATTTTATCCCCGATAAATCGGGTCTGATTTAAAGAACTAAGTCTTTATCATCTCGTCTTTGACGAGATAAAATCCGTTTTATATCCGCCATATCAGCGTATATCCGCGTTCTATTCTTAAAAACAAGCAAACTTATATAAACTCTATTATCGTTAAACATCTTCTATAAAATCATATTCAATGCTAAAAAGACTCCGGAAATTCTAAAAAGTTTGGGATTTAGCAGATCTTCCCTTGGAAAGGGAAGTCCCCGATTTATCGGGGGAAGGGTTTCTTATATTACATCCCAAATTTATCAGGAAAACAGTTTTCATAATCCGAAATTGTGTTTACTTTTCAATAAACCTATTTCAGTACCAGACACTCCTTACCTCTTACCTCTTATCGACTATAAACTACGAACTATTAACTATCAACTAACTCCTATACTTTATCACCTTTGCCGGATTCCCCCCTACAATGGCATAATCCGGAATATCTTTGGTAACCACCGAACCCGCGCCAACTATCGCCCCTCTGCCAACATGCCGGCAACCGGGAAGAATCATGGCTCTGGCTCCGATCCACACATCATTCTTCTATTACCAGCGGAGTTTGTGGTTCGGAACCCTGATGACCCATGGGAATATCAAGCCGGTCGTATTTATGGCCACCACCCAGGAAAAGGACCTCTTCGGCCATCATCAGGTTATTGCCTATGGTCACAATGCGGTTCACCGACTTAAAGTTGGCTCCCAAGGCTCCCTCATTACCCATTTTGAAATTTTTCCCATTTCCGAAATAAGCACTGTTCTCAACCACCAGTTTATCGCCGCACGCAGCAAAAATACGACGGCACAAAAAACGACGGAAAAGCATAGACACCTTCCCCAGCGGACGGGTTGACTTTGGCAAATATTGCGCGAAACCATAATACAACAACAAGCATATTTTTCTCATAAGTTCCTGTTTATCTACTAATCACTAATCGTTTATCACTTACCGTTACTTCTGTTTATCTTTACCAAAGTAGAAGAGACTTTAGAAAAGTAGCATTCGCCAATATTAACTATCATTTACCTTACCTCTTACCTCTTACTGCTTACTGCTACCATTCCCTACGCCAACCCTCTTCCCGCCAGTTTAAACCAGCTCCAACCCACAATAGCCACAAATATCAGCATCAACCACCAGGTATAATACTTCTTTGTTTTTCTGGTAATCTCGCTCACCCCATAAGCCGACAATATCAGGATAAACGGTAAAACCGGTTGATGAAAACGTTCCGATTGCGCAAAAGCGCTTAATGCCAATACAATCAAATAGCCAATAGTAAACGAGCCGATTAATAAATACTCCCGCCAACGCTTGTTTTTTATAATAAGAAGCAAGGCAAACAAGGCAAAAAAAGCCATAATATTCTTCACGTAATTACCACCGTTAATTAACTGCTGGTTTTGCTGGTTCGGCGTATCCACCACTGTAGGGAACGGTATTACAAATATCATAGGAGCAAACACCGCCCCGCCGGCATATCTGGCAAACTTATTCCCATTATCACGGGTGGCCCTGAACTCCAGTGCTGCTTGCTGGTTCTGTTCCCTGGCAGACCACACTTCTTCTATCTCGGTGGCTATTTTCCCTCCTACAAAATACCCGGCCGCAGCCAGTACCCAGATAATCAAAAGCATTCGCTTCCCCATACCCATCACCTTATCGGTTGTTAGAATCAACGTGCTAAACAAGGCGAATACGGCAGTGGCTCCCAACACCGTACGGAAAAAGAAAAGCGAAGCTGCCAGCAACACCGGTAAAATCAGGGTGCTGAAACTATATTTCTTTCCACGCAACAGTTTGTCGGTGCGTTCCATAAAAGCTACGGTCAGGAAAACCATTTCAGCCTCTTTTAAATGCAACCCGGCATATAAAATCAAAGTGGGTATCAGCATGCAGAAGATAGCCGCCATGCGTCCGGTTTCTTCTCCGAAATTCCGCTTGGCCAACTGGTAAACCAATACACAGGTATAAGCTCCGTACACCGCTTTTAAAATCCGGGCAATGAAAATGGATTTCCCGGTTATAAAGTATTGAAAACCCAAATACAACGAATAGCCCATATCGGAATATCGTCCTTCCAATGAATCAAAAAACTGCTGCAATTTCCCTGTTTGTAATAAACCTACAATCCATTCCCCGGAATCATGGTACCCCATGGCATCAGCTGCTCCCCATTCAAAAGGTTGACCGGTCATGGCTGTATAAAAAAAATAACTAAATATCATCCAAACCAACCGAACAATCAGCGCTGTTTGGAAAAGCCGTTTTACAAATCGTTTTTCTGAAGAAGCTGCCCATTTTCGGGTCAGCTTATTGGAAAAATAAAAAAAAGCGAACACTTCCACAATACCAAATACCCAAAACATGGGAGACAATATCCGGTTAAAAAACAAAATATTACATAGCACCAGCGCACCAATGTACAACGAAATGGCTTTGGAAGTATAGTATTTGGGAAAGTAATTGAGCACTGGTCAGTGATTAGTGGTTAGTGGTTAACTTTTCAGCAAGCGGAATAGATTAAACTCTATTAATGATTAATGCGAATCAAGTGTTGATTTAAGCCTAAATACCAATCAAATCACGACAAAATACTTATCTGAATTTGTGACATCGCTCTATTGGTATTTAGATGTCAGGGCTAACGCCCCTTAAATACGCCCATGTACACATTTATTACCAAGATTTCACAGCTACGCTGCTTATACATACAATTCTTAGGGACGTAGTCCTGTTATCTTGGTAGAAAAAAGATTACATGGAAATGCAGGGGCGTTAGCTCTGACATTTAAATTAGAGCAATGCTGCATTTCAACCCTTGATTCGCATAATTAATAGGTATGCAAACTTATCATTTATCGTTTATCACTGAATTATAAACTATCTTTAAATTGTCTATATGTTTTTCAATGCTGTACTTCTCATGGACAAAGGCTGCAGCCAATTTCCCTTTAGCCTGATATTCTGCTTTGCTTTGCAAAAATAGCATAAATTTCCGGAGTAGATCCTGTTCATCTTTACTATTATAAAGAGTAGCATACCTGCCACTATCTGTAATTTCGTTCATCACCTCCCAATCGTTCACAAAAACCGGAACACCCGTGACCATAGCTTCTGCCACCGCTATGCCGAATGTATCGTGGTCTGATGAATACACAAAAGCATCCAGTTGGTACAGAATAGCAGGGACATCATTTCGTACCCCTAAGAAAGAAACGCTCTTTCCCAGTCCGTTATCCCGGCAAAAAGTGGCACAACGGTCGTACAAATCCGGCATACTGTCAACACGCTTTCCGGCAAATACAAAATGAAAATCAATACCGGCATCATTCAGCAATTTCAAAAACCGGCAAATCGTTAGCTGATCGCGCACCCGGTTAAAATTTCCTACAGAACCAAGCAATAGCGTATCTTCAGGAAGCTGAAGTTCTGCTTTTAAATTAGCTGTCACCGATTGACTCAAAGTCATCCGGTGAGTAATATTCAGTTTATCAAATGAAATCCCGTTATAAACCACGCATTGCTTTTCCGCCTTCAGCTTGTATTTGTTCTGATAATAGCCCCGTTGCGTATCACTCACATAAATATTCCGGTCAGTACGATGAATTATATACCGTAAAACCGCACTCCCCGTATGACCATCCGAATAATCATATCCATGAAACGTTAATACAACTTTTATCCTCATTCCCACACAAGCCATGCGGGCATAAAACGCATCAATGGGTTGCTGGGCATGCACAACGGACACATTATTCGTTTTCAGCACCTTACGCAACCGGCACAAATAGCTTATCGGATTCCGTCCAACAGGTAAGTTATGCATCGACACTCCACTCGTCAGGAACTCATTTTCATACACCCCTGTTTTCCGGTACACTCCCATAGCCTCCAGGTGATTGGAAGATACATTCCGGAACACATCCAGCAACAAGGTTTCGGTACCTCCACGGTTCAATGAACCTAATAAATAAGCTACTTTCATATCCTAACTATTCAATATTCGTGGAAACTTATAAAATTCGTGATTTCTCAATCAAACTCTAATTTTACCAATTAACGTGAGTTCGATATAAGCTCCCAGAAGATTTTATCTTCCAATAAATTAAAGAAACAAATGCGTAGCATTTATTCGTAAAAATTAGCTACGCTGACCGTTGGTTCGTGCAATTAGTGGTTTGTTTCTTAAGAGCCAAAATCGCAACTCATTATTAAACTTCAACATAAATGGAAAAATAAGGGTGAGAGTTGGTCAATTCCTCCTTCACTACTAAGGGTTTTCAACAAAATCCTACTTGTAGAGTTACTTTGAACCCTTAGTAGAAAATCAATCCAGACAAGAGAAACCCTTATTCGCCTATTGTATAGCATTTTAGAATCAAAGCAGACAAAAATATTATATCAAACTCACGTTAATTAAAAACTACTGAAAACCTCATACTATTTCTGCTTTATTAATACCTATGAAAAAGGTGCAGAGCATCGGAATATTGGTAGCCATAAACCATTCCTCAAAAACAACAAAGGTGCAGAGCACCAAACCATTTTACAGCAAAATACCTGAGCTTCCCGCGTATTTTACCACCCAGCAACGTTTAGGATACCACCGCGTTTCAATAATCCTAACAAACTTTGCTCTTCAATTTAGCCTTCATTTGTACCCCAAATTTCATTATTTTCAAATAAAATTTCACAACAACCGCTGGCAAAAACCGGTAATACAGCCGATATTTGAACGGGTGATTCTCCCAATGTACGGTTCCCAATATCTTATCAACCTCTTTTTTGTTCTTACCGGCTAAGTAATAAGGCAACAATCCATATACAGCCAGTACTTCATACAAATGCCTGAAATCTGGATTTTGATTGAGTACCCCGTAATCAGTAAACAGCATATGCTGCTCCGGTTCATACAACTTCTCACCAATGGCTCTGCTCTCCTGTTCCACATCCTGATTGTAATAGGCCAACGGTTTATTGAGTAGTGCAACCGGGTATTTCATAGCCACCCGCACCCACAAATCAAAGTCTTCACCCATTCTCAGTAATGGTTTAAATCCATTTTCTTTTTCAAAAACAGACTTCTTTATAACGCTGGTTATAGAAGTCAAAGGCATATACATAGTTCTGGCATATACCCGGCAATAATTGATCAATCCGCGTTCAAAACCATCCTCTATACCTATATTTGCCTGTATCAGCTTCCCATGCTTTACTTTATAATAATTACTCCCATAAATACCCGCTTCCGGGAATTCATCAATCAGCCTTTTCATCTCTTCCAGGTAGGATGGCTCCCACCAATCATCCGCATCCAAAAAAGCAATATAATCGTATTTCGCCAATTTTACCCCATTATTCCGTGTCGTCGACACCCCACGATTCGCTTGCTCAATGACTCTGATCTTTTCATCCGACAATTGTAAATCGTGAATCGTAAATCGTAAATTCTCTAATGAGTTGTCTGTTGACCCATCATCCACCACAATCAACTCAAAATCGGTATAAGTCTGGGCAAATACCGATTCCAATGCCTTACGAATATAGGGTGCTTTATTGTAGAGAGGGATAATAATTGAAAACATAATTTATAGTCTTATCCAGTTTTCGGGAACTACATCATCCTTTTCAAATAACCGCCACCACTTTTGAGGGGCAATTACTACTTTCTCCGGATTAGCATTCAACCAGGCTCCCCACCAGCTAAAGCTGCTATTAGCAATAATATTGTGCTTACACCGGCTCATCAGATACATATCTTGCCATGAATTATTACCCGTATTATGCTGAACATAAATGGCATTATCCAACATAAAATTTGTATTAACCCATTCTGGGTCATCCGTAAAGACATAAAACTGTACTTCTCCAACCTTATTTCTTATAAATTCCACGGCTTTTGCATAATAATCAGGCATACACACTCCAGCAAAACCATTTGCATACTGATTACTCAGATAATCACCTCTTCGGATATGAATACTCACACTTTCACGTTGAGACATGAGCAGAACAAGTTGAATGGTTTTTTCATTAAGCAAATTACTTTTAAACACATATTGCTGTTTTATCTTTTCTACAGCATGTTCAAAAAATCGCTGGCTTTGCCATGTGCCCCGAAAAAGTTCATGTTGATTTCTCAACTCAAAAACCTCCGGGTAATAAATAAAATTTTCGGCGACCGTTACTACCTGTATTCCAACCAACGTAAAAGCTTTGTGACGACATTTTACGGGCAGCAATCTCAACAAATGACTGTAAACCATCAATAATGACACGCATATCTTTGAAGCAACTCCCTCATTAGGCCGGATCGAAAACAGTTTTTCCAGTTCGTATCCCTGATGTCCGTATTTTTTCAGATTCGTTGAATGCTGAATAAATAAAACTGCCTTATGACCACGGGAACGCAATTCTTCGCAAAAAGCATAGATAAACATTTGGTTACCTAAACCTCCAGTAATAGCTACGAATTTCATAATTTAATCTACATTAAGCCAATATGAGTTTTCATGATTTCGTTTATATAAAAATAGTGACGGGTTAGCGTTAATTGCAGCCATTAAACAATTTGATTTCCACAAAACCTCTACAGATGCAAACAAATTCAACAAACTAATTCGCTTTACATCTACTGTCTGAATTTGAAATTTATCATTATCATAACCTTTCTCATTTTCGCTACATAGTGTATATATTCTAAACTCTGGGTAATCATTTCTAATACCCTGAATAATTGAGTAATCATCCGTCAAAATAAAAACATCATATATATTTAAATTTAATGATATAATTTTATCCATATAGTCATTAAATTTAAAAACATTCTTGTTCACTTGATTTATCACCAGCTCTTATTTGTGTGCCAATATAAATATGAGGGAGTTGCAGTGAATTAATAATTTCGTCAATTTCATTTTGTGTCTGTCTATTAAATCTCCAAGTGTTAATTAGTGCTTGCTGCTCTAATCTTAAGTAGTCATATCCAGACTTTTTTTTCAACTTTTGTATCTTAAACCATAAATCATGGGTATAATAAGTAAAATTATATTTATGCTTATAATATGGTGCAGTCAAAAACACTTTCAAGTACCACCAAGATAATTTTTGCCAACACCACTTTGGTATTGGAGACTTTCTAAATATTTTCCTCAACACTAATCTACTTAACGATGGAAATATAAACCTCAGGTTATACTTATGATGTACCTCATCATTTACTTCTTCACAAAATGGTTCAAAATAATCAGTCCATCCATATTTCACCGAAAAGTTTGCATCGCCTGAATATAATTTAAATTCAATATTATTAACTCTACAATAAACAATTGCAGCCAGCATTTCCAAATATTCAGAGTAGAATCCTGCACTACATCCAATATGAAAGACCAATGTTTTTTGTTTCATTCCTTGTTAGTCTTGAATTTAAATGGGAAAACAATATTGACATGAAGCATCACATAAGTAATCACTGCACTGATTAAACTATTATGCCTGTAAGTGTACACAAATGATTGATACGGGTTTTTTCCTAAAGGAGAATATAAAATTTTTAGCCGTTTTGCCAGCGGATATGTTGGATTTAGATACGCTGGAAATTCATCATTACTGTTTTCATCACAAACACCGGATACAAACGGAGCCACCCAAATATCAATTCCTTTCTTCTTTGCTCTGAATCCATAATCCCAATCTCCAAAACCATGATGAAATATAGGATCATTCATTCCCATCTTCTTATACACATATCGAGGAATTAAACAAAGTTGCCCATTGCAACAGTCACACTGCTGTAACTCTCTGTTAGGCTTTACAATTCCCAACTTTCTGACTCGGCCACCATACGTTATTTTATTCGAATTGTTTGTAGCACAAGTTGTTCCACAAACTATAGCCAAATTATTTAATTGTTCACTGCTTTGTATCAGATCACCTAAAGCGTTTTCATACAACACGACATCATCATTTAGCCAAACGTAATAATCAAAGTCTAATACAGTCACAGCAGTTTTCCATGCTAAAAACATCCCTCTATTCCAATATAAATTGCCGTCACCCTGAATGATATTTACTTGGGGAAACTGCTCAATCACTGCTTTTTCTGTTCCATCAGCACATCCATCATTTACAAGAAACACATATATTTTATAACCAAAAGAAAATTTACATTGAAACAGTGTGCTTAAACACGCTAATGTTTTTTCCTTACGATCATGTACAGTCATTAATATTGCAATTGTTTTGTCCATTATGCTATCAATTAATATTTATTAACTCTTCAGGTTGATAACAAGGATTAATTACTTCTTGATTTTATTCTATTTCAATTTGTTTTGATATAGTATCTCTGTTGATTAAAGCCTGTCATTTATCAACTTTACAACTCTCTTAACATCTTCCATCTCCATCACCCCACTTATCGGCAAGCTCAATACCTCATTATGAATTTTCTCGGTTACTGGCAGAGTCAAACCATTCAGTTCAGCATAAGCTCCCTGTTTATGCGGTGGTATAGGATAATGAATCAATGTTTGTACCCCATTTTCAGTCAGGTATTTTTGTAATCGATCCCGTTCGGAGCAGCGAATTACAAACAAATGCCAAACATGTCCCTTAAAGTCAGGAGTAGGGAGTGTTGAGTTTAGAGTAGGGAGTATTATCTTTTCATTATTTATGTGCTCTAAATAATAAGTGGACACTTCCCGGCGATGCTGATTTTCCGCATCGATATATTTCAGTTTCACATCCAGCATGGCCGCTTGTATCTCATCCATGCGGCTATTCAAGCCCTGATATTCGTTCACATATTTATGTTTGCTTCCGTAATTTCCTAACGCCCGAACCATTTCTGCCAGTTCATCGTCATTAGTTGTTACTGCTCCTGCATCGCCCAGAGCACCCAGATTCTTACCCGGATAAAAACTAAATCCTGCCGCATCTCCCAAAGCACCAGTCTTTATGCCTACTGCTTGCTCCTTACCACTTACCGCTTGCTCCTTACTCCTTACTGCTGTATACACCGCTCCTATCGCCTGTGCATTATCCTCAATCACTTTCAGATTATATTTTTTCGAAATCCGCTCCAACTCTTCGCTCCAACAAACCTGTCCATACAGGTGCACCACCATAATCGCTTTGGTTCGTTCGGTAATATGTTGTTCAATCAACGAAATATCCAGGTTGTAGGTCTGTATATCGGGCTCTACCAACACGGGCTTCAACCGGTTATCGCTGATAGCCAGCACGGAGGCAATATAGGTATTGGCGGGGACAATCACCTCATCGCCTTCCTGCATCACCCCCATTTCAATATAAGCTTTGAATATCAACCGCAGAGCATCTAACCCGTTAGCCACACCAATCGCATGTTTGACGCCAATATATGAAGACAGATTTGCCTCAAAACGTTCCAGTTCCGGTCCATGCAGATACCAGCCACTGTCAATAACACGCGCATTGGCCGCCTTTAACTCATCTGCATATTGTGCATTTATCTTTTGAAGATCCAGAAATTTTATCATATTTTTTAGTTTCACAATGTGACACGGTGTAAACACAGTGAAACACGGTGATTAATTTATTATTTTATGTTCACTGCAAAACACGGTGTAAACACTGAGTAACTCGGTGATACTTTAGATATTTATAGTACAACTCTTTTAATACCATCTTTCAGGCTTTTCACATAGAAATTCAACAATAAACCAACATGCTTTTCAGAGAACCGAAGGTAAGTAAGAACTTGTGCCAAATGAACGTTGTTTAATTCATTGACTGTTTTTAATTCTACAATTATTTCATTCTCAACCAGCATATCAATTCTATAACCACAATCCAGTTTTATTTCTTCGTAGATTAAAGGGAGTGCTTTTTCTTCTTCCACTCTTAAACCTTTCTTTCTTAACTCATAAGCCAAACAGGTTCTGTAAGCCGACTCCAGTAATCCGGGACCTAATGCTGAATGAACTTTATATGCTGAATCAATAATTTCATGAGTAATATGATCTCTTTCTATATTCATAATTCCACGGTGTTACATTGTGCAACCACAAAATTACCCGGTGTTCTCAAATTCTTCTCGCAAACTTCGCTGGATTACCTACCCACAATTCATTGGCCGGAACATCTTTAGTCACCACGCTCCCGGCTCCTATCAGGGCGTTTTCTCCTATAGTAACTCCGCCTAAGATAACCGAGGCCGCTCCAATGGATGCTCCCTTTTTAATCAGTGTGCGTTGCAGTTCAAAAGGCTGTTTGGCTCGCGGGTATTTATCATTGGTAAACGTTACATTCGGTCCTATCTGAACGCTATCTTCTATCGTAATGCCATCCCACAAATACACCCCGCATTTTACTGTCACATTATTACCTATCTTCACATCATTCTCAATAAACGAATGGCTGCATATATTACAGTTTTCACCAATAACGGCATCACGCAATATAACCACATATTGCCATACCCTTGTACTCTCCGAGATATTAATCGCCTGAACGTCTGATAATGGATGTATCATATTCTAAATTTATATTATTTTGCGCATTATCCTGTCAACAAGCATTGTCCTATCAGACAAGCTTCTATCCGGTCGCTCCTTTGGCATTGTCCTGGCGAACAAATGCTTACATCTGGTCGCTCCTTTGGCATTGTCCCGGCGAACAAATGCTTACATCTGGTCGCTCCTTTGGCATTGTCCCGGCGAACAAATGCTTACATCTGGTCGCTCCTTTGGCATTGTCCCGGCGAACAAATGCTTACATCTGGTCGCTCCTTTGGAGCTAATCTTCATATTAACTATTAACTACTAACTATTAACTATTAACTATTAACTATTAACTATTAACTATTAACTATTAACTATTAACTATTAACTATTAACTATTCACCCTTTTATATTCCTTAAATTCGGTGTATTCCCTTATATAATCAACTTCACTGTACCGGTGCGAAGCCAAAACAAGACAACATGAACCGGATGAGAAATTTTTCAATTCGCGCCAAATGCCCGGTACAATTTTAAGTCCCTGGTAAGGACGGTTCAGACTAACAATTCGTTTTTCCTTTCCATCGTCCAATACCACATCAAAACTTCCTCCGGCAGCAATCAGTATCTGGTACAATTCTTTATGCCCATGCCCACCACGCTCCTCCCCACCCGGCACATCATAGAGGTAATAAACCCGGTTGATATCAAAAGGCACGACACCTCCATTTTCAACAACTGTGATATTGCCTTTATCGCGATGATTTTTGTCGAGTTCGACGATAGTACAATTATGTACACTTGTATTTTCCGGATTTAAGTGCGACAATGCAAAAAATTGATTATTAATGGCTCTATTTTCCAACATCTTTACCTTTGACTTTGCATATTGCTGAAACAAATCATATTCCCGAATATAATCGGATGGGTCAAATGGTGTCGATGCCAGCACCAGAGCTATTGAATTGGTTGAAAAATTTGACATTTGCCGCCAACTGCCGGCAGGAACATACAAGCCAACATAAGAGCGGTTCAACTGAAATTTCCGTTTTCGCCCGTTACCCGTTTCAATCAGCACATCAAAACTGCCGGACATGGCTACAATGAACTCATCCTGTTCCCGAAATGCGTGACCACCACGTGTTTCTCCACCTGGCACATCATAGATCCAGTATGCCCTCTTGATTTCAAAAGGGATATGATGTTGGCCTTCCAAAAAAGACAAGTTGCCTCTGCTGTCAACAACTTTAGGAAGCTGTATGATATGTGGTGTCTGTTTCATATTTTTTCTTTTTGCTTTGCCTTGACAGGCAAAGCAATATTTCTTTCCGGGGCTTTGCACCTTATTAAGCTCCAACGGAGCGACCAGATACAAGCATTTGTTCGCTAAAAGCTCCAAAGGAGCGTAAAGAAAATAGCATTTGTCCGACAGGGCAATGCATATATGATAATGCAAATAGGTTTTAATCAATCCCAAACATACCGTTCGTCCCAGGTTTGTTCATGTTCCTGCAAAAACAGGCGATATTCGGGTTTAAATTCAATCTTCTGATAATGTTTCATCTGATTATTGATATAATTGATTTTCAAATCCATTGTATTTCTATCTACCGAAAAGCCGGCATACCCATGTTGCCAATAAAAATCAGTGCATTTTTCATCCTCATGTTTAATCCAACGCGATGAACGTGCTTTTACCTCCTCTACCAATTTCATCATAGCTATCTTTCGCGACAAATTACACAATATATGCACATGATCATAATATCCACCTATAATGATCGGAGTACTTTCGAAATTATTGCAAATTCCTCCCATATAGGCAAACATACGATCGCGGATACCATCATGCAAAAACGGTTCACAATGCTTGGTACTAAACACAATATGTACAAAATCATTTGCAAAAGACTGAGGCATAATATTTAATCATTAAATTTATTCAACATCTTTGATATTCTTCAATATCTTTGACCTTCAGGTCCTTCCGGTCAAAGCCATATATCTACCCGGTGCATTGCACCTTACTTACATTTCATTCTCCCCAAGCTCCAAAGGAGCGTAAAGAACATAGCATTTGTCGTCAGGACAATGCCAAAGGAGCGATCAGATACAAGCATTTATTCGTCAAAACAACTCCAAAGGAGCGTAAAGAACATAGCATTTGTCGTCAGGACAATACCAAAGGAGCGATCAGATACAAGCATTTATCCGTCAAAACAACTCCAAAGGAGCGTAAAGAACATAGCATTTGTCTGATAGCAATGCATTTATCCGTCAAACAATGCAAATATAAATTCAAACCATTTCATATTTTATCAATTTCCACCGTTTCCCCAATGCAAAAATACAAAATCCAATTCGCGTTTTGGTCCTCTTCAACGCTTTTCGTTCTTTTTCATTTATTTGTTGTAAAGCATTAAGTTGCTCTCTGGCTCCCCTGTAATCGAACCGGTAAACCGCAGCCAGAAAACGCCTGTACACCATATAATCGTGCGCCCACTGCTCACTGAAATTCACCTCTCCCGGAAATAACTCATCCAGGTAACGGCGTATAGCCACTAATCCCTCGTGATAAGCCATATATCGTGGACTAGCCAGATTGGTAAAAGTAAGCGAAGCATTATACACCCTGTATACAACACACAAATCGGGAATGTGCCCGAATTTGGTATATTTCGCCATTATAGCTTGCATGGGCACATCTTCCACCGAGAATTTCCGTCTTATAAATTCTTCAAAATCTATACGTTGCAATAATTCCGCTTTGAAAAGAAGCGTCAATGGCATAGCATAAACCCCTCCGACATGAGTAAACGGGAAAGCATTACCGTCCTCCACAGGCCTCAACGGAGCAATTCCTTCAACCAGTCGATTCTTTTCCACCAACAACCGATACCCTCCCGTTGAAACCACTCCATACTCAGGATTCTCTTTAAAAAACTGAAGTTGTTTGGCTATCTTTTGTTTATCTATCCAGTAATCATCACCCGCACAAACTCCTATATACCTCCCCCGGCAGAGTCTGAGCGTATCTATATAGTTTTTCACCAGGCCCTGATTGGTATCCTGTAGAAGCAGTTTAATTTTCTCCGGATATTTCTTTTGATAACTCTTGCAAATTTCACGGGTACTGTCTGTCCCACCATCTTCACCAATCACCAATTCCAGACTAAAATCACCCTTCTGCATCAAAATGCTTTCTATCGTCTGTGCAATCGTTTTCTCCTGATTGTAGGTGATTATAAGAATGGATACATCAGGATTACTTATAAAATATGAAGAAAAAACAATCATTTCAGTATTATGATTTTATTATAATAATGATTGTACACAGAATTTCTCCAATCTGAATTATCAGTGGATATATCATCTATAAAAATAGATTTAGGTCTAACCTGAATAGTCTTTACATACACAGTATCATTTTGGCAATCAATTATAGAATGTTCCCGTTCTTTCATCTCATTTGAATAACTATCAATCCTATGTAACAATATATCAGAATACATCGTCCTGATTGTACTCTCTTTTCTCAAGAAGTAGCTGAATGATAATATTAGAATCAGAAAAATCATATATTTGTTCAAATAGTTAATTTTAATATAGTTATTCAGTCTAAGAAAAACTGACACATTTATAAAATTAACAAATACAACTATCAAACTTAAGAAGTATACAACATTTTGTATTCTGAACGTATACAATGTCTTGGCTATAAATGAAGGTGCAACAAAAACAAACAATAATAATAAACTGAGAAGTAAAAGCTTTATGGGATTAATGTAATTCTTGAGTTTTAATGTAAAATAGGAATAAAAAGGAATAAGCAAGATATTTATAGTCAATATATCCGACAAGAAAAAAATCTTTCGATACAACAAGACATTTGAAACAATTACCTTTAAAAGTGATGCCGGTTGTTTGTTTGAAATAAACTTTAATCTTTCATAATTACCCGGGCCAAAAATAACAATGCCCGCACCAATAGCTAAAACGACCAGCAACAATATGATTTTTATTTTATACTTATCACCATTATCCCTAAAATAGCTATAAATAAGAAATATAGAAACCAGAAACATTAAAAGAAACATAATCTCATTTTGTGAAGTCAAAACAAACAACAATAATGAAATGAGAATATAAAACAAGTTCTTTTTCCTTTCTGAATAAAGGAACTTTAATGTAGAATAAACCAATATATTAAAGAGAAACAAACTTGAAGACCAAACAGCAACGCCAGGGTACCAGAAAAAAGCTTCATTAATACCAGGATTATAACCAATATATAGAAATAGAAAATGTGAAAATATTATATAAACATTCGTTTTCTTAGCGTTCACAAAGAGGGTATTCAACTCATTTAACACTAAATAAATTGAAGTAAAAAACAATAAGATAAAAGCAACAAATTGCAACCGGTGCAAAATTAAGTTATCGCTATTACAAAACAATAAAGTGATAAAATTGCCACACAGCCGATTATCCATAGTTAAATATATACTTTTAGAAATCGACCAAATATTTGAATTGCGCAAAGAAGCTGCAAATCCGTAATCATCTGTAGCAGGGAAAACATGTAGTGAAAGATATACTAATGGAAGAAGTAATATCAACAAAAAAAAGCTTGGAATTGCTATTTTATAAATTTTATTCATACATTAACTTTTTTATTTTCAATTCTAATAAATTAAACCTAGTTCTTGAGGAGTTTATTTGTGAATATAAAATTCCAAGCATAAGTAACAGGAATGCACATAATTGACATCCAAAACTTAGTTAAGTTTGGAGCTATAAATTCGAGTATCCAAAGTGTGAATAGACCAATAAGCATACTACTTATATAAATAATATAGTAGTAGATAGTTCGTTTTATATTAATATTCCCCTTTTTATATACTATATAGTTGTTCAATAATAAGGACAATAAAATCGACAATACGTATGAAACTGTATATCCAAGAAATACATTCAATTTAAGAATTTCTATAAACAAATATAAAAGAAGTATTGAAAACAATGTTACAATAACACCAACTATTGAAAACCCAATAATTTTTCTAACAAAAAAATGGTTTTTAAACCAACAAATCAATTTTAAACACACTACTCTTTCCTTTTTAATTATATATCCGGGTCTACCCTTTACTTCCTCATAAATACGCCAAACATATTCAGCAAGAACCCCTAATGAAAACAATATCAACCCACTAAAGAATGATATAAATACAACTAACAATGTCCAGCCGGGTAAGGTATTGTTCCAAAATGTCCTATTTCCCCAAAAGTAAATATAAATGTAAAAACAAATAAGAAAAAAGGAAAAAAAGGAAAAAAACAAACCAAGATTTAGAATTAGCCGAATTGGGAACGTTGAAGAAGAGAAAAAAGTATCTTTTGCTAAACGCACTTTCTTTTTAAAACTCCAGCGCGATTTACCTTCATTCAAACCTAAAGGACGGTCGTATGGCAAAAAAACTGGCTCAAAACCTAACCTTAAGACTTCTGTTATACTAGAATGTTCTAATGTGGTGAATTTTATTTACTAAAATTTCTACTATCTCTTTGTCAATAAAATACAAATCTGCTCCACCAAGGGGAAACTTCACTTCTGACAGCGAATTCATTATTTTATAATATGTTTCAGAGAAGAAACGGCTTGACCAAGAATCATCTCTTGAAACTCTATGCGGTATAATAATTTTTGCTCCATTTTCCCACATACGGTACATCTCAACAATTGTAGAGTAAGGTTGTTGTTCGTCATCCACCATAGGCATTGCACAAGCGCCACTGCACAGAGATAATCCTGCAAAAATTGAATAGTGACTTGTGTAGTTTTTGCTTAGTTGGTATCCTTTTACATTTGTTTCATCCCTTTCGAGTTCTAAGGCTATCTGGTAGGAATTATCTTTAGAACCATCATCCATTATTATCAATTCAAAAGGAATATTTTCTTTTTCCAATAATGATTTTATCTTTTTATGCGCAATTATAATACGCTCGCCACTGTTGTACGACAATAATATAAGAGATAGTAACTTACCTTCCATTATTTTAAATTTTCAATTTTTTCTCACCATTTTCTCACTCACATTCACCCTCGGCAAATAATACTTACCGGTCAAACCTTTTAAACTCAAATTTCCAGCAATGGCCGAAAATGCAAAATCGTAAACCGATTCCGACAATGTCCTTATATTTTTACAAGAACATTCCACTAACCTTCCGTAAGGGAATGCGAAACAGTCAATAGGCTGTCCGGTCAATTGCTGTAAATAGCTGCGCGATTGCTCATATTCTGCTTTAGCTTCGCTGGCAGTCATATAACGGAACATCTGGTGATGCACAGCATGCGACCCAATGGTACAAAGCGGGTCTTTGGCCATAATCATAATTTGCTCTGCCGTCAGGAAATTGTTTTTGCCAATTAAATCGCGGGTGATAAAAAGAATAAAGGGAATTTTATGCTGTTTTAAAAACGGATACGCTTTAGTGTAGACACCGGTGTTACAATCGTCGAACGACACATAAAAGGAATTCTTTTGTTTCGGCGCTTTACCTTCTATCTGTTCTGACAGTTGCTGAAACGTAAGCGCTTGCTTCCCTTGCTCCAACTGCCGAAGCAGAAAGCTCTCAAAGGAAGCTTGAGACAAGGCAAACTCGGATTTCACATCGGCTTTAGAGTCCGGTATATCATGAAAAAGATACACTTCAGGCCCTTTCCGGAGCTGGCTTAGCAACTTCAATACGAATGTATATATCCTGTTTTGTTCGCGTATAAGCCGAAGTTTAAATGAGATCATAGTCAAAAATTACCCGTCTGATTGATTTTATCCTCAAATTCAAAAAAAATGCAAGTTCACCCCTGCGCTGCATCAGGCTAAAATAACATTTCCGTTTATCGGTTGCAAAAGTAAGAATTTCAAGTTGCTTTTTGGCCAACAGAAGAACTGTTTTTAAAATATAGTTAAGCACCGGCCCATTAAACCTGAACTTGCTCTTCCGGAAAAATCCATAGGCATTGCTGATACCCGTATTGTAAAACCGCCGCCCCATATCTTTCTCCGTTCCCTGGCGGTTAACGAATTGCAAATGCTTCATCTCTGCAAAAGGAGTCCAGCCAATCAGCTTGCCTGCTTCATGAAGTTTTATAACCAATCCCGTATCACCATCGCCCACCAGATAGTTTCCAATCAAATCAGGATTAAATCCGCCTAATTCTTCAAACACTTGTTTCCGGATCGAAAATATACCCCCGTTCAGGTACAAGTCACGACCGTAAATAATCTCCGTTCCATAATTCAACCGCCCCAGCATAAACAAATAAGGACTTATCCAATCGGGGGCTTCCCCGTCCCATTCTATTTCTATTTTCCCGGCAACCGCATCCACTTCTTTATTTAAGCTATACACCCGCAATATCTCGCTCACACATGACGGATTAAACAATCCATCATCATCACAAAAAATCAGAATATCTCCTTTTGCAATTCTTGCCCCGGCATGACGGGCATTTGTTGAACCTGCTTTGGTCTCCTTGTAATAGCTGAAATTCGGATAATCTTTTATAAACCCACGAATCAACCCGGCCGAATTATCGGTGGAATTATTATCTACCACTATTACTTCAAAGTCGGTAGTAGCTAAGGTTTGTTTCGTCCAGGTTTCCAACGAACGGAGAATAACATCGGAGCGGTTGTAGGTGGGGATTATGATTGAGGCTTTAAGCATGTGTAAGGATTGAATGTATTTCGTCGAAAACAGATATTGCCTTCGCACTATCAAGGCCTGCTTTTTGGGCTACGGCTATTAAATCGTCTTTTGTTGGCGCTGCTTTATCATTTATAGTGGTGGTATGATAGCCGTTTATTCCGTCGCTGGGCAGTACGTCGAATGCAGGAGCAAACTTCCATTCATTGTCACAATGCAAAAAAGCAAAGTTTTTTGCGTGGTCGTCCTTATTTCCAATCAAAAAATTAAATACCATCAGCCGGTACACTTTCCACATTTCCTGGGCATTTCGGGTAAGGAGGTTGCAAAGTTGAAATAATGCAAAATAATCGATACAGGGTGTACGGTAATCGGCATTCAACAGCCCGGCAGCACTCACTACATGAATTTTTCCAGCCGTGCTACGGTCGAATCGTTCCACACCGAAATACCGCCCTTCAAAAAGCCGTGTTTGAGGCATCTCAATACCGCATTTTTTAGCTAACAGCGAATATTTATATTCTATTTGCCCCATTTCCACCGGATCGTAAGCAGCTCTGAATTTCACAAGCCATTCTTTATTATCATGCTGAATGAAAATTTTCGGACGGGCACCTCCGGGCGAACCACCCCGACGATATAAATCGTCAATGGCTGCCCCCTGGTAGGTATGGCTAGTCAGTATTTTTGCCGATTCGGAGGCTATTAAATTAAAGTCGTGAAATTCATTGGTGTCAACAAAACTCTGGTCGGGTCTAAATTCCAAGGCTCCCCTACCTGAACTGCCAACCAGCGATAACTTATCTAAAATTGTGCATGCACGGGGCTGAATGCCTTGTTTTTGTAAAAACCGTTCTAAAATGATCATGCCCCAGCCATCAGGCAGGCAATCGTCGAAGACTCCGAAATTGCCATTAAAAGGATGAGGCCTGGCTATAAATACGCCTGACTGCAAAGGCAGTTCAAAAGGAGAAATAGAAAAACCGGATTGCAAAAAAACTGCGCTATATTCAAAAGCACACAAACCTCTATCGGTGAGGGCTATTTTACCCACCAACACATTGCGGAGAAATACTTCTACTAACTGAACATTCTTCATAGTTTTTTCCCTCTTTTCCGAATGTTCGATTTGCTTTGCAAAACATCTTCAATCCCCTGGTATTTTTTTTGCGAGAATAGCAGGTTAAAATCGTCCAATGCATTAAGTGCAAAAGCAACTTTTGCCAAACTCACAAAAGCAATCTCACCCGTACGTTCAAATTTTCGATAGGTTTCAATATTCACATCGGCACGCGAAGCCAGGCCCTGCTGCGTAAGGTTTAGCTCTAATCTGCGCTGCTTTACCCGCGCTGCCACCCCACGGCAAACCTCAGGTGCCGACATGGCATTAAGTTGTATTATTGTGCTACTAAAATCCATTCAAAGCAATTTAATCGTATTATAGTACGAGTTACAAAGATAATATATTTTACTTATAAGTACGTGCTCGAAATTAGTTTATATTATTTTATGATTATCCGCAAAGCGACCTGTCTAGCCCTCGAAGTCTTTCCAGCGAGTGACCTCGTCCGGTGAACCGAAAAACCAGTGAAGTTGGCGTTAGAAACAGTCCTTGTTTGAGCGACGAAGGAGCGAGTTTGGACGTCCCGATAGCTATCGAGGATCAGCCAACTGAACGTTAGTTTTCCGAGTGAAACGGGCGCAGTCTTGACTTTTTTTAGTTACTTTTTTGTGTTAAGTTCCAGAAATGGAACATTTCTAACAAATAAAAGAAACAAATTGATATCTCGTAGGGTTATCTTCGCATCGAGCTTCCTTCCGCCTTGGAGAAAAAGCGTAAAGAAAATTGCCGGAGTGAAGCGGTTAAAAAGCGTCCTTGTTTGACGACCGAAGGGAGGAGTTTGGACGCTTTGAGCGTAACGCAGTCAATTTTTAGCTTTTTATCCTCAGCGGCGGCCTTTTTTGTTTACTTTTTGGGGCTGAAGCCAAAAAGTAAAAGCCCGTCCGGCTAGAGGACAAAAAGAATCTGTTTTTAAGAACAATAGCTTTACAAACTTATGTTGTTTCTGATTAATCCTAATTAATCTTTCGTATACCGGTTAACAATGCGTTTATATTTACGTTTCATATAAAGTTCCAGTTTTTTCCACCAGGGCAACAGTCGTTTCAAAGCCGCCTTAGTTTCGGAATGTAGCTTCTCTGTGTTCTGCGAAGAAATGCCATCCTGGGCAAAACAACTTATATGCACCGGTATTGCCTGGTATTTACAAGTGTTTAACCCGCAGGCTACAAGAAAAAATTCCCAATCAGATATTATTGCATTTTGCTCATTGTAATACCCATATTTATCAAACAAGCTTTTCTTTATGATCGTATTCGGGTGGGTAAGACCATGTTTTATGGAATAATTCAGATCGACTTTAGGCGGTGGAAATAACTTTTGTGTGTCACTATCCGGTTTTACCAATTCAAGCTCTCCGGAAAGAATATCAAAACCGGCCCCCAGATAAAATGTAACATTCTCTACAACCCGATTTGTAGCAAGCCAGTCGCCCGAGTTGATAAATAATAAATATTCTCCTGTGGCCAACCCAATTCCTTTATTCATGGCATTATAAATACCGGAATCCGGTTCAGAAATCCAAATATCGATATAGTTAGCATATTGGTTTATTACTACCTGACTTCCGTCAGTGCTTCCACCATCTATCACAATATATTCAAAACTGGTATTTACTTGTTGCGCAACACTTTCAATGGTCTTTTTTAAACCTACGGCATTGTTGTAATTGATGGTTATAATGGAGAGTACAGGCATAGGGCTACAATAGTGTTTTCAAAATGCTTGTTACTTCTTTTCCAGCTATATTCCAGTTCAATCTCATTTCAAATTGTTTAAGTGAGTCAATGCATAACTGTTTGTATTTTTGCTTATTCGTGAATGTCTCATAAATGTAATCTGACCATTTGTCAACCGGATAACTTAATGGAAATGTCATTCCATTTAAATTATTCTTTATAATAGTACAAATACCACCCACATTTGTGGAAAGTGCAGGTAAGCCATATGCATTTGCTTCACAAAAAACCAATCCGTAAGCTTCGGCAATTGAAGGTACAAACAGGAAATGACACATTTTGAATAAACTCTCCATTAGTATCTTACCTTCACTTGTTGATTTACTAATAAAACCATAATTCTGAATATACTTAGAAGTTACGGTTAAATTTGGTATGCCTACAACATGTAAAGTAGTGTTAACACCTTTATTGTTAAGCGCCTCAACTACTTTTAGTACAACATCCCCTCCTTTACGAGCCCAATCAACCCCAATAAACAACATGTGAAGTTGACTCAAATCTTTGGTAGCTAGCAAATCAGCGTTATTTGTAGCGTAATTGTCAATATTAGCACCAAAAGGAACTACTTTTATTTTATTTGGATTAACTTTATAATTATCAATTACGGATTGTGCTGCCCAATCCAATGCGTAAATCGCAAGGTCACAATTATCAAGTGCTTTCTGTTCAATCTTGTTTGCCTTACGTATAGATTCTTTGCAATAATTTGAATATTCATCATAAAAACCATATATGCCAGCAAAACACGCATCAGTATAAATCACTTTCGGTTTATTTGAATTTAAAAATGCAATTGGAACAGAGCCTGGAGAGAATATTATATCGCTCATTGGATCTATTCTTCTTACTGCTTCTAAAGCATAGTGCTTGGCAACACTTATTTCTCTATACTCGTCAAACTTTAAATTAAATTTTCTATACCCTCGTCTTTTATAACTCATTATTTTCGTCGACTTCATTTCTAAGTTACCGACATAGTCTATTTGGTTATTTTGATTTTCTAAAGCTTTGGCAATATAAAACCCTGAACCAGACCAATTATGAATGTCCAACGCATTATAAGGAGTTACGTACGAGATCTTCATTTTAATATTTTGTTATTTTACGAATAATTCGGTCAATTCTTCTCATTGTCTTAATATGCAGTTTTGCCTGAGAGAATTTTAACCACTTTTGGATTAATCGGTCAAGGAAATTTCTTTTATCTTTTGTAATTATATGATTGAGATCCCATTTATGCGCAATCAATTTCCAGTCTATATCCCAAATAACAAGCTTCTTAAAGAATACGCTTCCATACCCCTCAAACAGGTTTAGCACTTGCTTATCAAACCAATATAAGCCTCCGTTATTTTTTCTAAAAATATCAACATTATACTTTTTATAGTCACGACACCAATTGATTGGGATATCTATGAACTCATTTTTATTAATTACATCCATGTGATGATATTGCCGATAAATATCAAATGCACTTTTATCGGGGTAGTTTACTACTTCTAAACACTGATACCAACAATGTTTACTTAGCATTCTATTCCAATCAGTATATTGAAAATGAATCACCTTAATAGATTCAATTGTTATTACTGGATGATTTTCTGGTATTGGAATTCTCCCTGAATGTATTTTATTCGTTCCATTATGCTCAAATCCATCATCCATATACCCCCAAGGGAAATAATATCCATACCAAAAATGCTTTAAATCGGGATGTAAATTTGCCCATTGAAATTTAAAAATTGTCCCCGGTTCAAAAGTCAACACAGCTTGCCATTCATCGGAAGTCAATATATTGGGCGTAAACATTTCGTCTGCATCCAACGTAATCAACAATCGCGGGCCTTCAATTTTTCGGGCTTCGTTTATTAATAGTTTTTGCCGCTCTGGTTCATTAAATTCTTCTGTATTGTTATCCACCAGTATTACTTTCGGATATTTCATGGCAATCTCCCGGCTTCCATCGGTTGACATTTGATCGGCAATAATGATATAATCTGCCCAAAGACTGGCTGCTTTCAGGAATCGGTCCAGTACCCAGGCTTCGTTTCGAACAGGGGTTAAACAAATTATGGTGGGGTTCATTGCTGTTTTTTTCATTAAAATCGGCTAAGCCACAACCCCAAAAAACGGTCGTAAACCATATAACCTTTTTCCGATTTGTAAATAAGTTCTTTTTCAATTAATCTGTTTAAAGCGCGGGTTATGCTACTCACGTTTTTAAGTCCATACTTAGTAATAAACTGACCGGCATTAATTTGTTGCACCATTTTTTCTTTCGCCACAGCTTTTAACAGATTAATTTGAACCGACGAGTAGGCATTAAGCAATTCCTGATAACTATAGGTATTTTCTTCAAGCAATTCGTGTAGAGCATGGTACACATATTCTGGTCTATCAATATGCTTGCGATACTCGTATAGCCGGTTGAGCAATGCCTGAACATACCAGGTGTGCCCTTCAAAAAGCGAATAAATGGTATTAAAACAAACTTCGCTAAGTACAAATCCCGCATTTTGAAAATGTGATAATGCAAACTGAAAATATAGTTCCTGGTTCACAACATCTAAAGACATTAGTTGCGTACTTTGATAAAAAGGACGTTTGGCTGACAAAAATATCTCATTCATTAAATGCTGACGGCTGCCCGAAAATATAAATTTTACATTCGTTGAAAACTGAATGTACGAGCGTAGCAGCCCTTCGGTGCCTTTTTCGGGATATTCGGCAACCTGCTGAAATTCATCAATAGCAATATAATAACGCTTGCCCGACTGCTGCAAATACGAAAAAATCTCCTGCAAGCTATTTTTTTCCATTGCAGGTTCAATTTTCACACTTAATTCGGGTTGCCCGCTCATCGAGTCGTATGAAAGCACTGGTCGGAAACTTTTGAAGAAAGCAACAAATGTATTCATTGTTTTTTCCAAATTGTTATCCGCCTTACCCAACACATTTTCGGCAAGTGTTTTTACAAACTCATTCAGGTTTTGGGTGTGGTATATATCCAAATAGATACATACGATATTGTTGTCGGTTTCGGCCAGTCTATGAAATACATGCTGTATCAGGCCAGTTTTACCATAACGGCGTGCACTCATCAACGATATATTCCGGTCGTTGGCAAGAGCCGAAATAATTTTTGCAGTTTCGCTTTCGCGATCACAAAAATATTCGGAACTGTAATATCCAGCAATTAGAAATGGATTGTAGGGTTTCATCGTTTTCATTTTTTCCAGCTGTTTAGGCTCACTTTTTAATGCCGAATAGCAAATTGTACGGACTAAATCCTAGCGCCTTGTACCATGTTTGGCAAAACTACTAAAAATATCGCAAAGTGCGATACGCAAAGTGCGATATTCGTTTTTTAAACCCATAAGCTGGCAGCTTTCAGAAACCGATCCAACACCCAGGCTTCGCTACGAACAGGGGTTAAACAAATGCTGGTGGGTTTCATTCTTCAATATATTTTTTCCAAAAAGAATCATACTCATATTTTTCCCAAGCATGGCAGCCAAACGGCAGTTCCTTATTGTTAATTTCAAACATGAATCTTGGATAACGTTCAAAAGCAAATTTCAAAGCATCGTTTAACCCGGGTAAGTTTGGGTAAATCCAGGTTTCTCCTTTTTGTAAGTCATTATTCACCCACGAAACATGCAATGTTAGTGTAAATAATAAATCTTCGTTTATATAGTATTTATCTGTAAAATACTTTAAAGTGTTTTGTCTACCCAAAGAACGTGAAATATAATAAAACAGCATTTTAAACTTATCAGTAGGGAACTCATTTTTCACAATTTTCCATATTGCATTAGGCCTTAACACAGGTCCTTTATAGCTAAGCAAACGAATGCAATACCCTATATTTCTTAAACTGAGACCTCCATTCATTCCTTTCAGAAAGTATTTATTTTCTACTCCATATTTATCTTCAATCAAAGGAGCGCCTATCAAATCAAAACCCTTTGCACACCACACCTCCAACTCATCTTTAAATACATATGCATCGAGTTGATACACAAGCATATATTTATATTCTTCAAATGATTTGTAAAAACATTTAGAAGTCATTAAATGATTGTATCCAATAGTATTTTTGAAATAGATTGCGTCAAAATATTTAATGCAGTAGTCAACACCGAATAAATCAAATTGACATTTATAATATTCAATACTCAAACTTTCATACGTTACAATGCATATTGTGTACTTATTCAAAATATTCAAACATTGTTTAAATGACAAAATCTCATTTTCATCAAGTGATGATTTATAAACTGGAATCACAATGACTACATCTTTATACATACCAACTCATATAAATACTTCAATAATTCTTTTTAACCTTCGATACACCCAAAATGGCAATTTTAAAACAATACACATATACATTAATGAGAATTCATCCAGTGAGTTTTTGTAAATCATTCTATATTCATTAGAAACCCTACCATATTGAGAATAACACATTTTTATGTAATTATGAATTTTTTTACGAAAAAAAATGTCATCAATAAATTTTGAATAGATCAGTATATCTGATTTATTAAAACCCAAATACTGAATGGTATTATTTGAATGAATACGATATTTCACTTGAGGAGTAGGATCAAAAATAAAACTACATGATTTAGACAGACGTAATAACATATCAAAATCTTCATATAACAAATTATCATCCCATCCTCCAATATTTCTTATTGCATCAGATTTATAAAGCACTGAAGGTGCTGGAATAAAATTTGAATGTTTTATATCATCATAATAATTAGAGGTTTCTAAACTTAAATAATTGCGATGTAAAGCAATAAATTTGTTCTGAAATAAAGAACCAGAAGAATCTATCAAAAAAGCGTCAGAGAAGACTAACACTTCATTTTCACTCGAAGATTCCAGTAAATTAACTTGATTTTCCAGTTTATCAGGTAATAATATATCATCCATTGCAATAACTTGAATATACTTTCCCTTTGCATGTTGAAATGCCTCATTTAGCGATTTACATATCCCTTTATTCTCTGCATGCTTAATAAAGATACAATGAATATTGTTGCTCGATATCCAATTTTCTATGAGTTCTACAGAATTATCTATAGAGGCATCATCCCATATGATTAACTCCTTATTACTGTATGTCTGACTAGCAATACTATCAAGTGTCTCAACAAGGTACTTCGCTTGATTATAACATGCAGCAATCACAGTTACCAAAGGCATACTATCATTCTTCATTAGATCAGTATTTTTCATAAAAATCACATTTCCAGTCAAATATTGGTTTTAACACACCTGGTAACAGCCTCGTATTAAACCCCTGTCCTGTTAAAGTATTTTCAATTTCAAAATTCAAAATATAATCATCAATCCACAAGGCATATTGCTGATTTTCTCCAAATATTAATTTCATCTTATAACGACCAGCATTTAAAGTATAAGGGGATATATCGAATTCCACTTGATAGTAACCGATCCTTGCGTCCTTATCCGGGCTTAACACTTTCCCTGTGTGAAACACACATACATCATCTACTGTTGAAAGTTCAAAGGTGGCATCAAGTATAATAAATGGTTTAAAATTATAAAATATTAATTTAAATTTCAATCCTGACTCCACATTTAACTCGTTTCCAATAATTGGTAAAACTTTAAACTCCTTAACTCTAATATTCTCATTGCCAGGCGCAATCGATAAATCTGGATAAAACAACGATGTACTTTCATTATAATTATCGCCCATATAGAAATCTACAACATCCTCTATTTCGCCCGAAATATTCAACAGAACCATTTTTCAATACAATACCTGTTTTGCATAATTTTTTCACACTTGGCATATTATGACTCACAAACAGCACCGTTCTTCCCTCTCCTTTGCTTACATCCTGCATTTTACCAATGGCTTTCTTTTGGAATTCGGCATCGCCCACAGCCAATACTTCGTCTACTACGAGTATTTCCGGTTCCAGGTGGGCAGCAATGGCAAAGCCAAGACGCACAGTCATACCGCTGGAGTAGCGTTTTACGGGAGTATCCAGATAGCGTTCCACACCGGAGAAATTCACGATCTCGTCCAGTTTACGGGCAATTTCCGCTTTGGTCATCCCCATAATGGCACCGTTCATAAAGATATTTTCACGTCCGGTCATCTCAGGGTGAAAACCCGTACCCACTTCCAGCAGGGAGGCAATGCGCCCACGGGCTTTAATCGTTCCGGTAGAGGGGGCCGTCACTTTGGAGAGGATTTTCAGCAAAGTAGATTTTCCGGCGCCGTTTTTACCGATAATGCCTAGCACATCGCCCTGTTGCACTTCGAAGTTAATGTCTTTCAGTGCCCATACGTAGTCGCTGATACCTTTGTGTGCGCGGTCGTTCACTTCCCCTATTTTCAGATAAGGATCTTCTTTCCCCTGTATGTTGGTTACCCACCAGCGCTTCAGGTCGTGGCTAATGGTGTTGGTAGAAACTAATCCGAGGCGGTATTGCTTGGAGATATTTTCAAATTTAATGGCTGTTGACATTATTTTTGCTTTTTATAAATAACTTTCATTATAGCATTTGCAACGATAGGTCTGTAATGAGAAGTTTCGTAATAATTCGTTATATTATTTGTATATTGATTCTTTCCTGAAAAATCGAAGACATTGTTACTTCCGAATATTTTATCCAAAACAATTAAATCATTTCGATTGAATTGGTTTTGATTATAAAGTGGACTTATAACAATCCTATATCTGGTGTGATGCCTATCGAAAATTTGCTTCATCTTTGAAAGTATTGTGATTTGTTCATGAAATACTACCTGAGGTGACTTTACTGGAACAGAGTCTCTTTGATAAAAAATTACTTTTTTTTGCTCATAATACGATTTCGAGTTTGATTTGATGCTGTTTTCTATAGAAGTATATTTTATTTCATTATATCTCATAGTATACTCTGGAAAAACGTCCGTTAATAGAAAAGCATCTTTCATATATTGTTTGATCTGACCAGTAATCAAATAATCACTATACGCAATAAGAAAATCGTAAGAATAAAAAGTTTTTAAATAAGCATATTGAAAAGAAATCCAGTTGTTTTCGCCAAGAGCAGGATGGCTTAGAAACGAATGGCCTTCTTTTTTTGAGGTTTGCTCCAAAAGAGAACCATCCAGCACAATTAACACATTTTTAATCTTAGATCCGGCCAGTTCTAAATACCTTAACTTTAAATAAACACCACTCAAGGACTCACCTGATGCATCAAAGTGAAAACAATTAAATGAGCCTATATATCTTTTCCATGTATTAATCTGATAGAAAATAGATCTGGAATTTCCCAAAATAAATGAGTCATAATTATTTTGTTTATTATTTTCAATAAATGTTTGTGTGCTTACAAAATCCCTGTTTAAACCCACAACACTTGGATAAAATTGATTTGAATACCCTATAACCTTGAAAGGATTAATAAAGATGTAGATAAATAAAAGTAAACCAAACAATGGTAGACTTACAAGTAATATCTTTACAATAAATCTCTTCATTTTAAAACTGAAAATAGATAAAAGATTGTGAAGACACTCCTAAAATCATCACAGCAAGAATTAATATATAATAAAAGCTGTACCTCAAAACAATGTTATTAAAGGGTCTTTCCAAGCCATGTTTATACGCTCTGTTTTTCCACTCTACAAAAAGAACAAAAGTTACCAACCAGAATTCCTTAAAGTAAAACAATCTATAGATTGCCCTTATTGTCCCAAATTGAAGCATTCCATTTAAATAATGCAAAGCTTGCGTTATACTTTCCGCCCTGAATATAATCCATCCAATCACCACCAATCCAAAAGTAGCCACCATCTGTATCAACTCTTTAAAAGAATGGAAATAATTTTCCATGCGCCACTAAATCAGTATTCTTACGATTTTTTTGTAATAACAGCAAAGGCATAAATAACGCAGCATGATACCACCCCCAGACAATAAACGTCCAGTTAGCACCATGCCAAAAACCAGATACCAAAAAAATGATAAAAGTATTCCTTATCGATTGCCATTTACCACCACGACTCCCTCCTAACGGAACATACACATAATCACGAAACCAGGTCGTCAGCGAAATATGCCACCTGCGCCAGAATTCTGCAATATCCCTTGAAAAATAGGGATAGGCAAAGTTACGTAACAATTCTATTCCAAACAAACGGGCTGTTCCCAATGCAATATCCGAATAACCGGAGAAATCTCCATATATCTGAAATGCAAAGAAAATAGCTCCAATCAATAAAGTGCTTCCATTTTGAGTTTGATAATTGGAAAAAATATTATTTACAATGATTGCACAATTGTCGGCAACCACAATCTTTTTAAACAATCCCCATAATATTTGACGCATTCCATCCACCGCCTTATTGTAATCAAAATCGCGTTTACGTGTTATTTGAGGTAATAAATGTGTAGCCCGTTCAATAGGGCCGGCAACTAACAATGGAAAGAAGCTAACAAAAACCGAATAGTGAACAAAGTTCCTTTCCGGCTTAATGCGACCGTTATAAATATCAATCACATAAGAAAGTCCATGAAAGGTATAAAATGAAATCCCAACAGGTAAAATAATCTGTAATGTACTGAAATGTACATGTACACCTACTTTTGTCAATGCATCTGCAAAAGAGTTGATAAAGAAATTGTAATATTTAAATACGCCTAAAAAACCCAAATTTATGCAGACACTCAACCAAAACCAAAATTGTTTTCCCTTTTTATCAGAATGTATCGGCCATTTTCAAACCAGTAAAATAATCCAGTCCTGTAGAGAAAATAAGCAAAAACAAAAAACGCCAATCCCAACAACCATAAAAATAATAGCTAGCAACTAGCAGCAATATATTTTGTTGTTTGAAATTTCCTTTTGTAGCAAACCAGTAAAGCAGGAAAACTATTGGAAGAAAAATGGCAAAATCAATTGAATTAAAAAGCATTGACTATAGATTAATTATTTAATTCAATTTTCCACCAGCGTTTCAGGTCGTGGCTAATGGTGTTGGTAGAAACTAATCCAAGACGGTATTGCTTGGAGATGTTTTCAAATTTTATAGCAGTAGACATGTATTTAGTTGATAGTTAACGGTTGATAGTTGATAGTTGATAGTTGATAGTTTAAAGTATGAACACAATTAACAAACTACAAATTTAGTGATTGATAAGATATTCAATCTCATCAATATACTTTTGTGATAATTCGATAAGTGGTTTAACTTCTTCTTCAGTAAGGTTATATAAATCATCATAATCACCTGTTTGTCTCATCTCAAAAAGTTTAGAATAAAATCTAGCCATTTCTTTAGAAACAAGCCCTTTTGTCACATAGTTTAATCCAAAAAGCCGTATCACTCCTGAATGTGTTTGAGCTGAATGACCATGATATACAAGCAAGGCAGTAGTAATGTAATAACAGGCATAATAGAGTCTATTTGCAACCGCATTCCAATAACACAACTGAGAAATACCAATGGCTTCTGCTAAAGTATCTCTGGATTTCTGTGTTTTATAGTAGACTAAAGCATTTCTTTCTTCTTCACTTAAACTCATAATATAATACCCTCCTTTTCTACATTTTTATAAAATGGAGTAAAACTTCGTTTTTTCCAATCATCAATGGTATATAATTTGGGGCTAAACAGCTCCCCTTCACTCCATCCTAATTCATAGAGTGGATAAGATATCAAATCATAATCAGCAGATTCAATTTTAGCTTTATTCAACAGAATAAGTAAATCCCAATCAGAATCGACTCTTTCATCTCCTCGTGCATGAGAGCCATAAAGAATAATTTTACCATCAGGGGCTACTGACAAGATGGATTGTTTAATGCTATTTAACAGTTGTTCCTTTGTTGTTTTCATAAACAATGAATTTTTAAGTTCACATTCTCGACCAACGGTTCAGGTCGTGGCTAATGGTGTTGGTAGATACCAGTCCCAGGCGGTATTGTTTGGATATATTTTCAAATTTTATGGCGGTAGACATGTATATTAATTAAATAAGGGATTAGAAACATCGTCAAATATATTAAAAGCATTTACCCAAGCTGCAAACGACTTAGTTGGCAAGCGAAACTCTCCTTTAACGGCAACATTGGGAATAATTATAGCTCTGTTTTTAAGGGCAATAATTGCATTATTTAGTGTGGTGTCTTTAATTTCAATACCATTCTTTTATTTTCGAACGATCTACCCATTCATCCGAATAGCGAGCCATCGACTGCAATACCCGCCTGTAATCGTCGGATCCAATTTGAGCAAAATAAATATCATTGAAGTATTTATGTCCTAGTTGGTTTAATGCACCATTAGCGCCATAAGCGCCACTCTTTACATCTTGTTCGTCGATAAGCCAGTCACTATCAGTTTCAAAAGCTTTATAAGCAAACTCTTGCAAAAAATGAGGATATCCCTCACTTAATTGTGCAATCAAACGAAGTGCTTCCTGATTTATTTTAGTAGGAAACTGATTTATAGTGTTGGCGAAAGAAAGCCCACTTTGAATTACGGCAATATTTTCATCCAATGTGAGTGGTTTAAGCAACAAAGTCGTAAAAATACGCGAAGATGATTCATGACTTGCTTTCAGCTTATCTATAAGTCCGGGTTGTCCTGTCATTCCAATTGCCAGCCTATCACAACCACGTTTTGTTAGTTTTTCGGTAAGCAGTTTCACAATTTCACCCAATGAAGCATTCACCGAAGGTCTATCTGCTTCATCTATCAGCAAAAGAATACCATCGAAAGCATCTTTAGCATTCAATATAACCTCCTCAAACCTTTTTACTATCTCATTTAACACTTCATAAGGCCTTACAAGCGACTCATTATTTTTGTGGTACCGAACACCCAATATCTCCCAATTAGTAAGAAAATTCCATGTGTCACGAGCAAGCATTTTTACTTGTTCTTTTTCCGATAATGCGCGTTGAAATTCTGCTGCCAGGTTTCTAATTATATCAAAAAAAGTCTGGGATGCATCAAGCTCTATATTCAATACTAAAAAATTCATTTTTGTACCATCATACAATAAGCGTTTACCTGATGCAAATTGATTTACCATCAGAAAAAGCGATGATTTGCCTAGTCCTCTTTCACCCTCAATAAGAAAATGTTGAGGATTTCCATAACGGGTTTGAAGTAGACTTTGTTGTATAAAAACCAACTCATCTGTTCTTCCTTGAAACATTTCTGGAGTAACAATACTATTTGGTCGGTAAGGATTAAAGCGCATAGTTTAGTCTAATATTCAAAACAAAAATACAAAATAGTGGGTAATAACAGCTAATAATGGACAACAATAGGTAATAATGGCTAATAATGGAAGATTATTTACGTGAACAGTATTTTAAATAAAGTAGATTTACCTACACCGTTCTTACCGTTTTTACCGATAATACCCAGCACATCGCCCTGTTGCACTTCGAAGCTAATGTCCTTTAGCGCCCACACATAGTCGCTGCTACCTTTATGTGCCCGGTCGTTTACCTCCCCAATTTTCAGATACGGATCTTCTTTGCCGAGGATATTCATTTTCCACCAGCGGTTCAGGTCGTGGCTAATGGTGTTGGTAGATACCAGTCCCAGGCGGTATTGTTTAGATATATTTTCAAATTTAATGGCGGTAGACATATATTTATTTTTTTGAACCACGAAGATAATTGATTAACCACAAATGAATAGGTCTTAACCACAAATTACACTAATTTTCACTAATTAATATTTTGTATTTTTCGTACAAATTCGTGTAATTTGTGGTTAATTATCTTGTATCCTTTTCTTTGTGTAAATTAGTGCAATTCGTGGTTAATTATCTTATATCCTTTTCTTTCGTGCAAATTAGCAAATTAGTGCAATTCGTGGTTAATTATCTTGTATCCTTTTCTTTCGTGCAAATTCGTGTAATTTGTGGTTATCACATTTTATTCTCTTATATTCGTGTAAATTCGTGTAATTCGTGGTTATTATATTCTTACATTCCATCAATTGTAGTTTAATCATAATTCCCTCTTATATATTCGTGTAAATTCGAGGATAATTATATTCTTCAACACTCCTAATTAATTTTCTTTATTTTAAACCACGAACCAACGGTCAGCGAAGCTAATTACACAAATTTTCACGAATTAATTAATGTATTCTTCGGACAAATCAGTTGCGTTGACCATTGGTTCGTGGTTCGTTTTCTTATGTGTTTAAATATCGTTTGTATTCCAAACTATCTGTTCCAAAATTGATAATTATCCCCAACTCTTTTTTCGTTGCTTTCAAATAATTAATTATCTGCGCTTCATGCACTGGCAAAATTGCCGAAACGGCCTTTAATTCGACGATAATACCATCATAACAGTATAAGTCCGCAATAAATAATTTAGTCAAAAGCTGTTGTTTATAGTAAATCTCTATTGACTTTTGCGAAACATACGGAATTTTTCTGATTCTTAATTCCAACTCCAAAGCTTCCTGATATACAGACTCTAAAAATCCTTGCCCTAAACAACGGTGAACTTCCATTGCAGCCCCAACTATATCATAAGTTTCTTTCTTATAAATCATTCTGTGCTAATCCGTAAAATTCGTTATTAACCTTTGCTATTCGTATTTTGCAGCACAAATGTACAAAAAATACTCTAAGTATTTGGAAGGAAATAATGTTCCATATTTAAATTAAGGACTGTTTGGAATTAGTTTATATGATTATCCGCATAACGAGCTGTCATGCTGATTTTAAAGTACAGGAGCGTAGCTCTGGTATCTTAGTAGCATTTATAAAAAAAAGATAATTGAGGAGCGTAGCTCTGACATCTTTGTTTTCTACATCAAAAGATGTCACCGCTACGCGGCTTATTTTCTGTAAAAACATGCTTTGCTACAAAGATATCAGGACTACATCCCTCATTATCTTCGATTATTTGAAAATTATATATTGGTGGAGGTCGCTTTGCGGATAATCATTTTAGTTTATATTAAACGCAACTTTTTCTTAACCTTCCCAACCCTCTAAAGAGGCTCACGAAGTAAGCATCCCTACAACTGCACCCAACGGCTTCAGCCCGCTTGAAACGTTCATTAAAAGCCACAACCATCCGGCAAGCGCTAAAAAACGCTGCACCGAACCCTAAATTTAACGGTAAGAATACAGAAGTAAGACCCTCAAAGTGGTTGAAAACCCTTTGAGCGGTCAAAAAACCACCAATATACAAACGCCACCGCAATACGTTCAGCTTCTGTCCGCTTGATGATGATAACACCTACGAGGTTTTTAAAACCTCGTAGGTGTGAAAAACCAATCAAACACCTAAATTTCAGGTGTGCATGGCTCTTCCCTTTCCTGAGCTTGCCGAAAGAAAAGGGAAGTACCCTATTTATCAGGGGAAGGATTTCTTATATTTTTCACTTTAAAACAATTAAAAAAACAGGCCCCAAATATTGCGAAAAACAAAAAATACGTGTTAATTTTGCAACCATCACAAACCCAAAATCAAACAACTCCCGTTGCGGGCAATATAAACAAAGCTGTTAATCTTTCACTATGGAAAACAAACCTGCAAAAAAACAAACTCTCCTGAACCAAAACAAGGTATCGGCCGAACCACAAACCTATACCATCTCCGAAATAACTGCTGAATACAAAATACTAAATGAGAATCTCGTTACGGCACTCGACCAGTTTGAACTCATTTTTGAAACCGGGTATCTTGAAAGTTCGGATATAAAACTATTCAAAAAGCTTGACATTACATTCGAAAAACGTTCAATTGATGCAGCAGAAATAGACACACATGGTGAATCAATCTTTGAGAGTATTTTAGAAACTGTTTTTGAAGAATCGCTGGAAAAAGCAAGATTACTTTTCGGTTTCGACGATCCTGGCTTTTGGTATATTAAGCAAGACTCTTACAATAAAGTGATTATCAAAACAGGAGTAGAAGTTTCATTTGTTTTAAAGTTTTTCAATCGGTTATTTAATACATTAATATACATTACAGACCTTTGTGAGTATATCATACCTAATGAATTTGAAAGCTTCGAATCAGTTGACGCTGCTGATTCGTTGAGTTTTTATGACTTCGATGAAACCGTCAGAAAAGCAAAGAAAATTACGGATTTAAGGGATAAACTCAACTACTACCACAGTGAAATTGCAGAAAAGGAATTGTTTGCGGTTCAACATGATGATGAACCATATATCCTTGAATTATGTAGAGAGTTTATACATAAATGTAATCTTGCCATTGATATAACCGAAAACCATTTGAATAAAAGCACAAAATACACGCAAAAAACACAGGCAGAGCCAATGGCAATCATCCAGCCGGTTGAAACCAATACGCAATCCGAAAGCAATCCGGCAATCGAAACTGAACTTCCGCCTGAAACAATAGCTAAAGGAAACCCCGCATTCACCACCTCCCGTCAGGTTTTGGCCATTTACTACCTCTTAAACGAAATTGATCGCAAGGGAATTAATCAGGTAGACAAAACAGAGAAAGCCAAATTTATTGAGTTCCTGACCGGCAAAAACTACAACAATATTTACAAGGCCCTATCCAATCCCTTCAAAGGGCTTGACAGGAAAAATCCCAAAAACTTCCTGAACGACATGGAATATATCAGTAGCCATTTCGAAAAACTCGGCCTGCAATCCATTGTCCAAAAAATCAATGCCGATGCCATACCGGAAGACAATTGATAATGCATAATTCACAATGCATAATGCATAATTTCTCCCATTCCTACATTTTACATTCTATATTCTACATTTTACATTTTACATTTTACATTTTACATCCTATCATTCTTACATCCTATCATTCTTACATCCTTACATCCCTGCATTTCTTCAATATAGGTTCAACAGCAATCAAATTACAAATAAGAATTCTGGAAGGATTCAATACTATTAACCACACATAAAACCCATGTGTAATATTGAAAAGCCACAACTAGCAACGACAGATATTCCAGTGCGCTGCACCTTATGGGCTTTGTGGTAATGGTGGCTACAGATAGAACGATGCTCTACACCTCTTCCAGCCCCAAAGTGGCGAAACATTTGTAGAAAACTGAAAAAGTAAGAATTCTTCGCCCAACTGTATCCTGATTTTACACATCCCTGCATTCTTATATTTCTTTATCTCACATTTCACATTCAATATCACTTAGTTAGGATAAATTATTTGACTCCTTCAGAATCAAATGTTTATAGAATTCATCATAATCTATAAACAACCGACCCCATCCGGGGTCGAATACCCATCTAAGCAAGATTGAATTACGCATTGTGGATTATGAATTATATGATTATCCGCAAAGCGACCTCCACCATATAATTTTCAAATAATCGAAAATATTGAGGGACGTAGTCCTGATATCTTTGTAGCAAAGAATGTTTTATGGAAAATAAGCCGCGTAGCGGTGACATCTTTTTTTCATAAATACTACTAAGATGCCTGAGCTACGCTCCTATATTTTAAAATCAGCATGACAGGTCGTTATGCGGATAATCATAATAAATTATGCATTATCAATTATTAATTATGAATTTTAAAAAAAAAATTCCGGTCACCTGTCCGGTCACCCCAACCCCACCCTAGCATTTCTTTCGCCTGTAATTTTGCACTCAGTCAAACGCATAAAACAATGCCATAATGAGTGTAACATTTCCATATCCGCCAACCCACACAAAAAGTAAAAAAAGAGCCAGAAGTCCACCGCCACTCCTTCGGTGCTCCTTCGGTACAACCTCGGTACTGCTTCGATACAACATTGGTCCGCAACCGGGATAGAAAAAAGTCCAACCGGGAGGAGAACATAATAATTTTAATCGGACATAAATATAAAAATTTATGATTATCTGCAAAACGACCTAAAGCTAATGTTCACCCTCGCAGCTGGGATCGACCTTGTCCGGTGAGCCGAACCAACGGTCAGCGTAGCTAAAAACAAGTGAGGAGGGCGTAGAAATACCCCTTGTTTGACGACCGAAGGGAGGAGTTTGGGGTATTTCAGCCAGCCAGGCGATAGTTTTTCGAGCGAAGCGTCCGCCGCTGACGGATTGAGACGGATTGATTTTTTTGTTACTTTTTTCAGCGAGTTCTCAGAAATGAAACATTTCTAACAAATGGAAGAAACAAAATGCGTAGCATTTATTCGTGAAAATTTGTGCAATTAGTGGTTTGTTTCTTAAGAGGAAAAAAGTAAAATAAGCAATAGGTCATTATGCGGATAATCATTTTGAAAAATTAAAAAAAAATCAGGCTTGCACCAACAAGCCACAAAAAATAAAAAATATGGCAAAATTTAATTCAACCACGTTCGGAACAATCTCCGGACGTCACGGCAGCGCAGTGGCTGCCACAACAAAAGAAGGCAAAAGTTATCTCCGCGTTTACCGGGCACCTTCCGACCCTAAAACAGATAAGCAAGTGGCACAACGTTCCAAATTTGCGTTTGCAAACAGTTCGTTAAGCTGCTTCCGGAACCTGTTCCGGGAAACATTCAACCACCGCAGGGGGCTGAATATGGGAATATCTTACGCGCTAAAAAATGCAATTACGGGCGATTATCCCGACTTTACGATAGATTACTCCAAATTGGTATTTACTGTCGGGAATGTCAATCAGGCTTTAACCGTGTCGGCAAATCACACCGATAACAAAGTCACTATCAATTGGGATTTTGTAGATGCCTCACAGAGTAAACCGGACGACAACGTCAGTTTTATATTTTTCAATGAAGACACGCAGCTATCCATTCACATGAAAGATGTTTGCCTTCGTGCTGAAAAAACAACAGAGATTGAACTCCCGGATGCCTGGAAAGGTTCAGAAGTTTATTGCTGGCTGTATATCTCAGCTACCAACAACTCCATGATAACAAATTATTCTGCAAGTCAGTTTGTAGACACATTGCAGTTGTAAACAATCTGCAAACAGCTAAAAACAACAGAAGCGCCATCGAACCCCAATGACGCTTCTCTTTTTCTTCTCAAACCTGAATGAACTCAATTAACTATGAGTATTTACTAATCCTTATGCATTATCAACTATGCATTATGAATTATAAACTATAAATTATGAATTAGGTATTATACGAGTTGTAAGTGTTTGATATTCTAGATTATATACTCCAGAACAAAGAAATAGAACGCGGATATACGCGGATTTAGCGGATTCGCACAGATCGAAGATGCCGACTTGGCGGTATAAAATGTAAATACGGATTAAAAAAAAGGATTTTATCCCCGATAAATCGGGTCTGATTTAAAGAACTAAGTCTTTATCATCTCGTCTTTGACGAGATAAAATCCGTTTTATATCCGCCATATCAGCGTCTATCCGCGTTCTATTCTTAAAAACAAGCAAACTTATATAAACTCTATTATGAATTATAAATTATTTACACCGTATCCATAAAGCTTCGCTGTACTTTATTAAACACCACAATTCCCACACCCAGTAACACCACCATAAACCCAAAACTATAACCCAGTTGCAACCAGCTGAAGGTCCCGACACCCATGGTTCCGTATTTGAAAGTCTCTACTATAGAGGTTACCGGATTAAGTGCCAGAATCCACTGATACTTTTGTGGAATAGAACTCATTGGGTATAAAATCGGGGTTGCATACTGCCACAGTTGCACTATAAATGTAAATAAAATGGTTAAATCCCTGTATTTTGTCGTCATAGAAGAAATGATTATACCAAAACCCAAAGACAGTCCGGCCAACATTAGGATAAGTAAAGGCATCAAAAGCGCATATGAATTTGGTGCAATCTTCGCCCCTGTAAAAAGGTAAAAAACATAAATCAGAACAAACAATAGTAGCTGAATACCCATACGGACAAGATTGGAATGTAACAGTAGACAAAGGAACAATCAACCGGGGGAAATAAACTTTTCCAAAAATACCCTGGTTGGCTGTAAATGTAGAGGATGTTTTATTTAAGCAATCGGAAAAATAGTTCCAGGTAAGGATACCAATCAGATAAAACAAAGGTCCGGGCAAATTATCAGTCGAAAGTTTAGCAATACCACCAAACACCAGGAACATAACGGTTTGAAGTGCCGGTTGAATGAAAAACCACGCTGGCCCGAGAATAGTCTGCTTGTATTGTGTGATAATATCGCGTTTCACAAACATGGAAAATAAATCGCGATATTGCCAGAGTTCTTTAAAATCGACGTCGAAAAGTTTATTTTTGGGTTTAATAATGGTATTGAATTCCATGTATAACGGTTAGTGATTAGTGATAAATGATTAGTGATTAATCGCTGAAGTCTTGATAACTAAAAACTATGAGGCTATTAACTATAAACTACATTAATTGGGTTACAAATGTACGATTTTTTTTAATGCAGGCAAGGAGAAAAGTGAAGGCAAAGGGGCTGGCAAATCCTGTTAATTTATCACTACATATAAATATGATTATCCGCAAACGACCTGTCATGCTGATTTTAAAATATAGGAGCGTAGCTCTGGCATCTTAGTAGTATTTATGAAAAAAAAATAATTGAGGAGCGTAGCTCTGACATTTTGAATTGAAAAATGCCACCGCTAACGCGGCTTGTTTTCCGTGAAATATTCTTGCTACTAAGATATCAGGACTACGTCCCTCAATATCTTCAATAGATTGAAAGTTATATTTAGTAGAGGTCGCTTTGCGGATAATCATTTAAATAAATATGATTATCCGCAAACAACCTGTCATGCTGATTTTAAAATATAGGAGCGTAGCTCTGGCATTTAGTAGTATTTATGAAAGAAAAAGATAATTGAGGAGCGTAGCTCTGACATCTTTGTTTTCTACATCAAAAGATATCACCGCTACGCCGCTTATTTTCCGTAAAACATTCTTTACTACAAAGATATCAGACTACATTCCTCAATATCTTCGATTATTTGAAAGTTATATATGGTGGAGGTCGCTTTGCGGATAATCATTTAAATAAATATGATTATCCGCAAACAACCTGTCATGCTGATTTTAAAGTACAGGAGCGTAGCTCTGGTATCTTAGTAGCATTTATTAAAAAAAGATAATTGAGGAGCGTAGCTCTGACATCTTTGTTTTCTAAATCAAAAGATGTCACCGCTACGCGGCTTATTTTCCGTAAAACATTCTTTACTGCAAAGATATCAGGACTACATCCCTCAATATCTTCGATTATTTGAAAATTATATATGGTGGAGGCCGCTTTGCGGATAATCATATAAATAAAAAAGGCTGCACGACATCCCATTGTACAGCCCCTTAAACCAATTAATTTAAATTATTATCTAAGTGAAACTTTCCTTGTTGCACCATTGACCCGTAAGATATACAAACCTGCATTCAATTTTTCAGAAGTAAAAGTACCCAGCATTTTCACGTTTTGAAGAATACGTCCGCTGATATCAATTACTTCCACTTGTGAAGTTACACCTTCAACCACGAATGTATTATTATTAGTGTAAATCCTGTATTTGTCGGCATCAATTTGAGGAAGTGCATCAGGTTGAGCTTTCCAGCCCCAAACAGTAATGCTTGTATTGGCATCTGCCGGATAGTTAGCCACACGGTTTGCGAGTTCTTTAGTAGGATCAGCCTCACCTACTTCAGGATGGTTCCAGTCAGCCTGGTTATACATACGGTATTCCATAGACTGTACATTCGGTACAGATACAGAGAAAGTCCCATTTGTATTTTTTGTAGCTTCGATGGCATTGGCCCAATTCCATCCCAACGCGCTACCCTGAATCCAAACCCGGTTAGTTCCGGCAGGAACAGTTGCAGTTACTATAATTGTTCCTACTTTTGACGGGTCATAAACCTTTTTGAATCCTGTTACAACTTCTGTTACAGAACTTTCGGCAGCCGGATATATAAAGTTATTAGACGCACTTTGTTCGTAGTCCCATGCAGGACCAGCGCAGAATTTGTACTGCAATTTGTTTGCATCTTCGGTAAAGAAAGTGGCTGTAAACTGAACATAATCAGGAGTTTCTTCCACTTTGGTCATTTTGGTAGAGTCAGTAGGGATAGTCCAGTTATTGAAAGTACCTACAATATAACATTGGATGGTACCTACTGGAACAAGAGCATTAACGGTCACAGTTTTGGGTAAAGGCAACACATTCGGATTGTAAACCAACGCCCACTTCTGTACAACATCGGCAGCACTATAATCACGGTCCGAAATTTCAGCACCAGCGGCATTCTTTTTCTACATACGCCCAGTCGCCACCTCCACTCAGGTATTTGTACTTAATGTTTGCCTGGGTAATACCGGCTGCAAATGTTGCATCATCGAGTGTAATGGTGTAGTGGGTGTCATTTACCTTAGTCATTTGGTGTTGATTGTTGTTCCAACCATTGAAGTTACCCACAATCCAGCATTGGTAAGTAGGCACCGGTACGGTTACATTAAAAACCACATTAGCCGCACTTACTAACTGCAGTGCCGCAAACATGCTCATAAGAGCAATTGCCAAAGTAAAAATTCTTTTCATAAAATTGATTTTTAAGGATTAATTTAAGGGAATTGTTTAATATATAACGATTGTATTAAATGCATACAGTATAGCTTTAGATTAGAACATACTTATGTTTATTTTTGTTCTGAATTCAATTAAAATACAGCTCTTTCAAAACACATATTCTAAACTGTAAACCAACAACTTAAATCCGATTACAAACAGAACGCAGGATTCATTTAACACGACAAAAATAGAGTATAAAAATTCAGATTCTTACACATTTTACCTTTTTGACCCTATTTTGTTACGCAAACGTTTGCAATAATTTGAAGGTTACAAACATTGGTCTTTTAAAGCCGCGATTAAGGTAATTTTTTAATTATTCCGAACATATTTGTGGGGTTATTTATTATTTTTTTTTGTGATTATCCGCAAAGCGGCCTGTTCGGTAAAATCAGATTATTAGAATTGGGGTTCGCTATTTTCAATCGCGGCTTAAGAAAAAAATATACGCGATTGAAAATCGCGAAACCCGGGCTAAAAATGATAATTTCAGTAAATAGGCCGCTTTGCGGATAATCATTTTATTTTTTCCAACGGCACGAAACAATACTTTTAGCAGGAATCGTATAAGCAAACCAATGTAAAGCATCAGCCAGTACCACCTTGATAGATGAGTTTGTGTCGTTTTGCAGTACTACGCCGTAAGTCCCATCGGTATTTTCCACCGCCGTGTAATACAACCCCGAAGCCTGGAAACCACTGGTCCCGATACGTACCGCACCCGGCGAAATGGCTTTTGCCAAATGACCTATCACATAGTAATGCGACTTGCGATCCAGGGTTTTATAGTCACTGGAACTGATATCCACAGCTCCATAGCAAGTAGTACAACCACCCGGACGATTAGGCGCTCCTTTTTCATCGAGCATATAATTCCACACAATTACCGCTTTGCTGTAATTATTCAGACAACCGATCCCAATTTCGCGCATGCTCCACATCAAATCGCCATCGAAAGAGTAATTCCAGCTACCGATTGACATTTCGGTGAAGTACAGGTTTTTGTTCGGATAAGAGTTATGAACATTCAGCAACTCGCTTTTATCTCCACCATAGGCATGATAAGCGGCTCCGTCCACGTATTTGGCCACTTCCGGATCGGCATACATTTTTACCGGATAACTCATTTGGTCGGAGATATTATCATAATTGAAATTATGGTCGAATGCCAAAATTTTAGTGGTTATGCCAGCTTCGGCGAACTTTGGCCCCAACGCACTTTTCACAAATGCAGCCTGCTCTTGCCACGACATGTACAACGACATGGAATTACCCCTATTAAGCGGTTCGTTCTGAATGGTGATTGCCTCAATATTAAATCCTTCGTTTTTCATGGCCTGTATATATTTCACAAAATAAGTGGCATAATCCTGATAATAGGCAGGATTCAACTGCCCGCTGGTCCACGAATTAAAGGGTTGCAAGTCTTTCAGGTTGTTCACTTTCATCCAACGCGGGCAACTCCAGGGCGATGCCAGAATCTTCAGATCGGGATTGATCGCCAGGATTTCCTTCAAAATCGGGAACAAATCACGGATATCATAAGCCGGAAGACTGAAATTTTCGATTCCCGGAGTATCCCAACAGGTGTATTCCTCCAGCGAGAAATCGGAAGCTCCGATCGAAATCCGGATATAACTATACCCCATACCTGTTTTGGGGTCAAAGGTTTCTTTCAGCAATGCAGCCCTGTTGGCAGCCGTCATCCGCAAGAGGTTATAACACGACGAACCGGTGATGGCAGCTCCGAAACCATCAATTTCCTGATATCTTTCGTCCGGCTTCAGGTTGATGGTGGTTTCGATGGCCATATTGGGCTTTGTCCCAAAGTTTAATGGAACAGACACAAACAGCATCGATTTATTGGCTGTTGTTACACGAACATCTACATTGGCTGTTATCGGTGGATCTTCTTTGGGGATTACCTCTTCGGCTTTACATGAAGAAAATGACAGGCAAAATAAAATTGCGGATATGATATAAAAATTGTGTTTTATCATGGTTAATAAATTAATTGATTATAACCAATTAAGATTCAATATCGTTTAGTTAGCGTTCTATTTTTTTTGACGCTGTCAGGTTTTACAAACTCTGACAGGTCATTCGAAACATAAAACCGATCTCGGTTTTTAAACCTGACAGTATACGAAATTTCTGTCAGGTCTTAACTAAACAACATTGAATTAAGATTGGCATTTTAAAGTTATTAGAGTTTATATGAAAGAATGTTAATGCTGAAAATGATGATAGAATAAAGATATTTATTTAAATTCTTTTACGGCAATCGAAATGAAGATTGGTTTTTCTTCCGATAAATCGGCATGGTTCATTTGCGTTTCGGGACTTTCAAAGAGACTTAAGACCAAAGAAATTAAATATGTTTTTTTTCGTGCTCTTGTATTAAATTAAAATTGTTGTTTTTTAAATTTTTTTATTTGTATATTTAGTTTATTTCTAATCTCAGATGTTTTTTCTTTTCTGATAATACCTGCCAGATTTTGCAGACCTGGCAGGTATATTCTTGACAATACAAACCAATTTCACTTTGATTTTCAGCATTTAATTCACTTTCACAGCCTTGATGGTGTGATCGTTTTGATTAAGTGTAATACGATATACACCTTCGAACGGCGCACTACTCAACCCTACTGTATTCCCCACATTTCCTTCATAAGCGCTTGGAGCCAATGGAGCTGACACCGTATAGTCAGTCGACCATTGTTCGTGTCCATCCCACCAACCACGTTTATCGAAGAATTTGAAGTTGAGCGAACCAATGATTGCAGTAGTTGCGGTGTTCTTGCAATAAACCGTAACCTGATATACTCCCGGAGAAACTAACCTACATGGGGCATAATCCAACGGGCTATTCCAGTTCCAGCTGGCGGTAGTGGTATAAGGCGACTGCGGACGACCGAATCCCTGACCGCAAATCCAGATAGCATCCGGATAAATAACCTCCGGTTGAGGTTCAATGTACAAATAACCGGCACTAATCAGGTAATAGGCTTTATAAAGCCCTGTCTTACCCAGGAATTTTGCGGTATTTGCTCCCGTAATCTCGAAATAATCAGGAGAAATGTTATTGGCCAAATTTGTCACTCCGCTAAATGTTACCTCTACCCCTTCACCAAAATACACATTACCACCCCTAAAGTTATCTGTACCCATAACAATGGCGGGCAAATCGGCATTGATATCAAGGGTTGTAACGGGTTCTAGTAATTTTCCCCCAACCTTGCCGGTAAATTTCAGCGCATCAAACGTGAAGTTTGAAATTCCAACCAGGGTAGCATCTGTAGAACTGAAAGACTCTCCCGTTTCACCGATTAAACCGATACCATCTCCCACTTTACCAAAAACCAAACCTGTAAAGTCAGCTTTATTAAGAGGGCCTTTCACTTTGGTGGCAATTTTATAATTCATTGTGGTTCCGAATGTAAGCCCGGAAACGTAGTAAATCAGTTTGGCCGGATCGGTCAGAGTCATTTTCACCCCTCTTGCCAACCCATCGGGCACCAGCCACAAATCGGTTATCGGAGGCCGTTTGGCAATGGTGGTGCTGATAATTGAATCCTTGGTATACCCTTCCACATTGGTAAGCGTCAGGTAAATCTTCACCGGTTCATTGTCGGGGCGGTTTGCCACAAACGGAATAGGAAATTCGCGTTCAATGCTGGCTGCATTTCCTTTGGTGCGGATTTGCTCGGATGATAGGACTTCATTATTCACCACCACGCGCAATAGCAAAGTAGATAGTGGCTGCACCTTATCGGAAACCGCCACTTTCACATGAATAGTATCGCCGTAGGTTATTTGAGTTTCGGCAACAGTGGCCGTATCAATTCGGGGTGTGGATTGAGGATAATGAACAACAATATCCTCATTTGTACATGACCATACAGCCACTAACAGACCTATCAATAAAAGGCTTTTAATTATGTTTTTCATGATTTTTCTATATTTAAATTTTGTCCTTTATTGCAAATTAATATCCCGGATTCTGGGTCATTGATGGATTTTTATCAATCTGAGGTTGCGGGATTGGGATCAGAATCGTTTGCTGCGTAACAGGATTCATTTTCAAACGGCCCGGATCTCTGCTATTCAGCGTGTTCAAAACCGGAATAACTTTATCATTTCTCACTAAATCAAACCAACGATGGCCTTCAAATGCCAGCTCCAAACGTCTTTCGTTCAAAACATCATCAATGGTTACTGTTGATAGGCTTGCAAGTTTTGCGCGTGTTCTTATCCTGTTTACAAGCGTTGTTGCACTGGTAGCATCGCCTTTACCCAAATAGGCTTCGGCTTTCAGCAATAAAATATCTGCCAAACGAATTTTAATTACGCTGTGGAATTTTGAACGGTACTTATACATAAAAGGATAACCTTTTGAAGGATAATGATTGCTCCAGGTAACGTCTGCCGTAATAATGGTTTGAGCTTTACGCACAACATCCTTCGCGTTATCAAATGCCGCAATCAAATCGCGGGATGGAGTAAGCCATTTTGCCCAATCGTATTTACTATTCGGGTCGGATTGGTCAATGCCAACCAGCCAGGTAAACCAGAGCCCGCCTCCGGCAAATGATATCTCAAAAACAGATTCACTTGTATTCGTATTTTTCGGTCCGGTTTTAGCCGAATTCATATCGAATAAATCGCCGTAATTAGCCACCAGGCTCACATCTTTTTCCACTTCATTGCTATACGAAATTACTTTATCGTAGTCCCGAACAGGCTTTTCAGCGTAGATTTTAGCCAGTAATGCATTGGCTACGGTTCTGGACAATTTAAACTTATTGGTGGTACTTATTGCCGGTGCTCCTCCAGCCTCCAAAGCAAAGTTCAAATCACTGATCATTTGTCGATATACTTTTGCCACTGAATCTCTGGGTGGATAATACAAACGATAAACTTCGGCAATATTAGCATTGGTTATTGCGGGTGGTTGTACCGTTACAACTGGCACATCACCCCAAAGCCGTACTATATCAAAATAAATCATCGCCCGAAGAATCAATGCCTCTGATTTCCATTGTTTGCGTTCAGCAAGTGTAAAGGTTGCATCCGGAACTGAGTCGATATTACAAATGACATTATTGGCAGCCCCAACAATGGAAAAATAATAATCCCAGTCGCGGTTGATATTCTTATTAATTCCGTCCTGTCTTTGTTGCTCCAATTGCGTTAATTCAACATCGGTTGCACCGCGATAAGAATTATCGGCGTGAGTTTCCGCGTAAACCAACATATCAGCTGTCCAACCTTCAACGCCGGCATTCTGAGTCATAAGGTTATACATATAATTGTAGGCAGCCAGCATCTCATCCCTGTTTTGAAATTTAACCGAGCTTCCCGTACTATCTATACGTGTTGATTCGCTAAAATCGGAAAGGGGATTTCGTGTCAGGTCGCAAGCAATAAAAAAGAGTGAAATGGGCAGCAATACTGCCAGTTTTACTATATTTTTCATTTTCATAATTTTTTAGAATTCTACATTAAAACCAAACACATAACTTTTCGATTGCGGGTAAGTTCCGTAATCAATCCCCTGCACTTTTGCATCACCTCCATACTGGTTAACTTCAGGGTCAAATCCTTTATATTTTGTAAGAGTAAGAAGATTTTGAGCTGTCAGATAAGGTTGTAAGCGAGTAATGCCAACTTTTTTCAGAAATGTATTTTTAAAATCATACGACAGCGTTAATGTTTTCAATCGCAGGTAACTGCCATCCTCTACAAAACGGGTGGAAGAAACTAAGTTATTTTTAGATTGAGTGGCACGTGGCATATAGGTAACCATGCCCGGGCGTTCCCAACGATCCAATACTGAAACGGATTGATTTTTTGCATCATACATGCCTTCTGTTTCCATTCGTGAAACATTGTAAATATCGTTGCCATATGAGCCTTGCAGGAAAAGGTTCAACGAGAATCCCTTGTAAGAAAAATTATTGGTCATACCGTATGTAAATTTAGGATTCGGATCCCCGATAATCGTCCTGTCACTCAAAGCTGGTGTTGAACTCAATCCATTCTTTGTTTGGAAAAGCAAATCACCGGTTTCCGGGTCAACCCCTTCTGAAACGTACCCATAGAAAACTCCTAATGGCAATCCGGGTTTTACAATAACAATATTATCTCCAACAGAAGATTGGCCGTAATAGAACGGGATATTCATGAAACCAAAGCTTTCAATCCTGTTTTTATTAAACGAGATATTGAAATCTGTTTCCCATTTGAATTTATCTACAAAGTTCTTGGTGTTTAATGTAAATTCAATACCTCTGTTACTCATCTCGCCCTGATTTCGTGTAACCGACATTGGACCACTGGAACTCGGAACCGGATATTTTAATATCAGATTATTCGTGTATTTGTAATATGCATCGATAGCCAGGGTAATTCTACTTTTAAGGATTGATAAATCTATACCTATGTTGGAAGTAGAGGTTGTTTCCCAAGTCAAATCGGCATTATACATATTTGATGTAGGCGAAATAGTTACATTGGCATTGGCATTGGGGTTTGCAGTTCCGGTCCAGTCAACCCGACTTATTGTAAGCAAATTGAAATATGAATAGTCATCTATCCCGGATTGATTACCTACCTGCCCCCAACCTCCACGAAGTTTAAGGTCATCTACCCAGTCAAATTGCGTCATGAAATCTTCGGACGAAATACGCCATGCAGCTGAAGCTGAAGGAAAATAACCCCAACGATGTGCTGGATTTAATTTTGAAGAACCATCCGACCTGAAATTAACCGTTAACAGATATTTACTGTCATAGTTGTAAGTAAACCGACTAATCAAGGACATTATAGCCCATTGAGAGGCTCTTGTATAATTTGTCCAATCTCCAATTCCAACTTTATTTCCCGCATTAAGTGTCTTAATCTCAGAACTCCAAAAATTTGAAACTGAAACATTACTCTCGCTCCAGTCTGAATTCGTAAAAGAAGTACCAGCCATCAAACTAAAACTGTTTTTATCAATAGTCTTATCAAAAGTCAAGACATTATCAAATACAATTATAGAACTTAGCGAACGGATATCATTCCCTGAACCGTGTTGACTTCTACCATAAGCTGTTGCAACTGGATCCAGGAAGCCTGTAGAGTTAAAATAAACACGATCCAATGTCCCTTGTGTTTTAAATTTCAAATCTTTAGAAAAAGTAATTTCGCCCGACACACTACCAACAAAGCGATTATTATTGGTTTTATCGTTGGCTGTACGCGACATATTTTCAACCGGACTGGTAGTTTGTGCGCCATAAAAGTTATCGTAATATTGAGTTGGGATCAATGGATTCCAAATTGGTGCATAGGTTGGGGTATTAATCACTGAGAGAATTACACCCGCCCTGTTCGAGCCAGTCCCTGAAATAATCCCGTTTGAGGTATAATCGGAATAAGACAAGTTTGTATTTAATTTAAACCATGGACGAATCTCATTTTCAAGGTTTGCTCTCAAATTATACCGTTTATAATATGCCACAGGAATAATCCCTTTCTCATTGGTGTAGCCTCCGGAAATAAAATATTTAATTTTATCTGTTGCATTAGAAACGGAAAGTTGGTAATCCTGAGTTAAGCCAGTCCTGTAAGTTTCATTAAACCAATCGGTTTTATCCGTCAGACCATCAGGTAATGTTACAGCTCCGATTTCGTCCATCAATTCTTTATACTGGGCTGTATTCAATGACTGTATCTGTTTTACCACTTGGGTAACCCCGGCATGAGCATTGAAACTGATTTTTGCTTCGCCTTTGGCTCCTAATTTTGTAGTAATCAGCACCACGCCATTTGAAGCACGTGACCCGTAAATAGCCGCAGAAGAAGCATCCTTCAAAATCTGCATGCTTTCTATATCGTTTGGGGAAAGGAAGTTGATTTCTGACATTGGGACTCCATCAACTACATACAAAGGGTCATTACTGGCATTAATTGATGTATTGCCACGTACACGTACCACCATACTAGCACCTGGTTCTCCATTTGGTTGCATTACTGTTACACCGGCGGCTTTCCCTTGTATGGCCGAAGCTGCAGAAATAATTGGCCGTTCTGCAATATCTTTCGTAGAAACTGTGGAAACGGAAGTTGTCAGGTCCTTTTTCTTCACCGAACCGTAACCCACTACCACTACTTCTTCCAGAGCTTTGGTATTGTCTTCCATTACCACCCGCAGTGTCTTCGATGCGCCTACGGCTACTTCATGAGGGTTCATTCCGATATAACTAAATACAAGCACGTCCTTACTTTCGGCTTCAATCGAAAACTTCCCGTCGATATTGGTAACAGTAGCGGTTTTAGTTCCTTTCAGAATAACGCTTACCCCTATCAGGGGTTCATTTTTAGAATCGACTACCAATCCGGTGATTGTCGTTTTTTGCGCAAATACGCTTAGCGGTATGACCATACAAAATAGTACGGGCAAAAAGCGCCGGAACCAACGAATGCCTGAATGCAGCATTGACGTCATTACTCGATTTGTGTTGTTGTTTTTCATTGATATTAAATATTTGGTTAGTTTATTTTATTTGCAGGAATCAGAAAGTATCTTATATCCAGCCAGCTACCTGATTTGAACAGAAACAGCACTTTTTATCGCGCTTGCCGAGGCTGCATTTTGCAATATAAATTCGCCGGCTTCCACCACCCAGCTCTTTGATTTTTCATCGTAAAAAGCAAAATCTTTAGCTTTGATATCGATATTTACCATTTGGTTTTCCCCGGCTTTGAGGAATACTTTTTTGAAAGCTTTCAACTCTTTCACCGGGCGAATAACGCTTGCCTTAGGTTGCGACATGTAAATCTGGACAGCCTCTGCTCCGTCCACTTTACCTGTATTTTTCAGCGTGAATGATAAATGGATAGTTTCATCTGCATTGTAGGATTTTTTATCTGTGCTGATCTTGCCATATTCAAAAGTGGTATAAGACAATCCGTGTCCGAAAGCAAACTGAGGTACTATCTTTTTTGTATCGAACCAACGGTAGCCAACCAGAATATCTTCTTTATATTCCTGATTATTATCAACGCCCGGATAAGATGTGGCGCCAAACGAAATGGCTGCATTGTCAGTCAGTTTTTTGGGGAATGAGAATGGAAGTTTACCGGAAGGATTTACATCTCCCGAAAGAACATCGGCAATAGCGTTCCCAGCTTCGGAGCCCAGGTACCAGGCCTGCACCAATGCCGGAACTTTGGCCAGCCACGGCATAGAAACGGCATTTCCTGTGGCCAGTACCACTACCAGATTTTTGTTGGCCTTTTGCAATGTCTCAATCAGTTTATCCTGATTATAGGGCAAATCCATTGATTTGCGGTCGTCTCCTTCGCTGTCCTGAAAATTGTTTTTATTCAAGCCACCGACAAAGAGAACCACGTCGGCACTTTTTGCGGCCTCAACCGCAGCATTTACAAGCGAATCAGCATTTAAAACAGATGGAATTTCCTTTTCGCCTTCAGTTTTACCGGAAGCGTAACCTTTTGAATATATAATATTGTCTTTACCATATTTATTAATCAATCCTTCCAAAGGCGACACTTCATAAGCCACTTTCAATGATGATGATCCACCACCTATAACCAGGCTTTTAATTGCGTTTTCGCCAACGACCGCTATTTTTTTATATTTTCCAACCGGAATGGGCAAAAGCTGTTTTTCATTTTTTAGCAATACAATTCCTTCTCCGGCAATTTTACGGGCTGTGGCGGAATGTTCGGGGCTTACAAATTTACCAAATGGTCGATCCGCACTCATGGTGGTACGGAAAATAAGGCGTAAAATCCGACGCACTTTGTCATTCAATATATTTTCGCTGTATTTACCGGATTTTAAACCTGCCAGATACGGATTTGCCAGATAATACTCATGGTAAGGCGTTGTTCCATCTGTGGTCAGTCCATTGGTGGAAGTTCCCATTTCCAGATCAAGACCATTATTTACAGCCTGATCGGTATTGTGGGTCCCACCCCAGTCGCTGATAACCACGCCATCAAATTTCCAATCTGTCTTAAGAATCTTGTTCAATAACAAATCGTTATGGCAGCAGTGCTCACCTCTAAATCGGTTATATGATCCCATGATAGACCAGGCTTTTCCCTCTTGAACAGCAGCCTTAAATGCCGGTAAATAAATCTCGTTCAATGCACGGTCGCTCACCTCAACATTGATAGACAACCGCTCACGCTCCTGATTATTGAGTGCAAAATGCTTTACACATACCGCTACAGAATTTTGCTGAACGCCATGGATATATGGTACCACCATTGTCGATGACAAAAACGGATCTTCACCCATATATTCAAAATTCCGACCGTTGAGGGGAGTTCTGTAGATATTCACACCCGGTCCGAGCAGAACATTTTTATTACGGTAGCGGGCTTCTTCGCCAATGGCTTTTCCGTAATCCATGGCCATTTCTGGGTTGAAGCTTGCTGCAAGGCAGGTTAAGGCAGGAAATGCGGTGCATGAATCGTTAGTCCATCCGGCTCCGCTCCATTGATCCCAAAAAACTTCTTCGCGGATTCCATGAGGACCATCATCGGTCCATACTTCGGGGATTCCAAGGCGGGGAACACCTTTGGAACTAAATTTAGACTGGGCATGACACATGGCTACTTTCTCTTCCAGTGTCATCAACGAAAGAGCATGTTCCACTCTTTTTTCGATTGGCTGATTTACATCCAGATAAACAGGTTTTTGCGCTACGGCAAAATTCAGGCTTAAAATCAGGCAAAAGAAGCCCGAAACTGTAATTCGTGTGATTCGCATTTTGTATTTTGATTAGGTTATGTAAAAAAAACAATAAAACGGGTCAACACTAATGTATTAACAACATTCGACTTTATTATGTTTTCCGAATGCGTTAATAGCGTGAAACATTTTTTTGTTTTTATTGAATAGATTTAAAACAAACCGCCAATAGTGTCACAAAAACAATAAGCGTTTTGCGATGCAAATATAAATGGTATTTTTTTCTAATCCAAGTAAAAGTGTGTTTTTTTTACACTAAGCCCCTTATTTTATTCTGCTGCAATCATTTTTATTATGGGTTCGCAGCACGTATTCATTTAAATATCACATAATTTATTTATCTTTGCAAAATATCTAGATCATCAAGAAAATGACATCTGAAAGTCCCAACAACACTCCCGTTTTTGAAACGTTACCTTCCGTTTCTGTCGATTGCGTAATTTTCGGATATGAGGAAAACGAGTTAAAAGTGTTAGTGCGCAGGGAGTTTATTCCCGACACTGAGGAGGTTTACCTGGAGTGGAAACTACCGGGCAATCATGTCCGCCGGACAGAGGATATTGACCAAACGGCTTCCCGTATCCTGAAAGAACAAACCGGACTCGAAAACATTTTTGTAAAGCAATTCATGGTTTTCAGCGACCCGGACAGGTTGCACCGGCGCAATCGTGAATACGAGTGGGTTAAGCCACGCCTGGGAGACGAGCGGGTAATCACGGTTGGATTTTATTCGCTGATAAACATCAACGACATTGAGAAAACCAGCCTGATAGAAGATGCTAAATGGGCAAATGCTTACGAAGTGAAGGAACTGATGTTTGATCATCAGGATATTTTTGAGGAAGCATTGAAAAAACTCCGCTACGACCTTCTTCACGAACCGTTGGTTTTCGAGCTATTGCCCGAAAAATTCACACTGACTCAAATGCAACGGTTATATGAGGCCATTTTTAATACAACTTACGACAAACGTAACTACCGCCGCAAAATAAATAAAATGGCTTACCTCATCCCACTTGATGAAATACAAACCGGAGTTTCGCACAAGCCTGCCAGGCTCTACTCGTTCGACCGCGACATTTACGAGAAAACCCGTACGGAACGTTTTGATTTCAGGGTGTGAGCAGGAAATTAATCAGTCGAAGAGACTACTAATAAAAAAGGTTATTGAAATTCGTTTCAATAACCTTTTTTCCATTACTAATCCCTGCAATTTATATCGACAATTTATCTTTTCCAATGATTGTGTTTTTGACTTTAATGATAAATATATACACAATTGGAACCAACGATAGAGCGTTAGCCCAAATCAGCGGCCCATCGTTCAGCATTATGCCATATATCAACCAAAGCGTGATCGCAACCACGACTATACAATACATAATCAGCGAAATGCTATGTGTATCCTGCGAACGAAATACCTTTATTGCCTGTGGAAATTGATTTAACACTGATAATAATGACGCTGAAAAGCCAACAATTTCTATAGTATTCATGTTATTTTGTTTTTTATGACTGAATTATTCAGGAGCAAAAATACAAAAGAAAATAGATTTTGCAACACACAATTCATAAACTCGACAAAACCTTTAATTATCAACTAACAACAATTTTTACTACCTTTGCACCAGCAAATTCTGCATTCTCAAACATGATAGACAATTCCTTATTCAATAATAAAAAAGTAGCTTTTCACACGCTCGGTTGCAAGCTTAATTTCGCCGAAACATCTGCAATTGGCAAACAACTTGCAAACGAAGGCTTTGTAAAAGCCCGCCAGGGCGAACAAGCCGATGTGTGCATCATAAATACATGCTCTGTAACCGATACTGCCGACCATAAATGCCGGCAAGCCATCAACAGGCTCAACAGATTGCACCCCAATGCTATCATGATTGTAACTGGCTGTTATGCGCAGTTGAAACCTGATGAAATTGCATCTATTGAAGGTGTGGATCTGGTTTTGGGTGCAAATGAAAAATTCAGCGTCCTCGAGTATCTGCGCAATATGACCGAAAACCAAAAAGGCGAAGTACATCGCTCGGAAATAAACCGGGTAACAGACTTCAAACCCTCCTGCTCGCGCGACGATAGAACCCGTTATTTCCTGAAAGTACAAGATGGGTGCGATTATTTTTGTACATACTGCACTATTCCTTTTGCCCGCGGACGAAGCAGGAACGCCACAATACCCGAAACGGTAGTCATGGCCATGGAAGCTGTTGAAGCAGGTGCCAAAGAAATTGTGCTTTCGGGGGTGAATATTGGCGATTTTGGAAAATCAACCGGAGAAGCATTTTTCGATCTGGTAAAAGCGTTGGATTCTATTCCGGCTGATGTCCGTTTTCGGATTTCCTCCATTGAACCCAATTTGCTAACAGACGAAATAATCAATTATATTTCAACTAGTCAACGTTTTATGCCACACTTCCATATCCCGTTGCAATCCGGAACAAATGAAGTGCTGCAGATAATGAAGCGCAAATACTCCCGCGAATTGTTTGCTCACAGAGTGGAAACTATCAAACGGTTGATGCCTCATGCCTTCATTGGCGTTGATGTTATTGTGGGGGTGCGTGGCGAAACAGACGAGCTTTTTGCAGAATCGTGCCGTTTTATCGACTCGCTGGACATTTCGCAATTGCATGTTTTCACATATTCCGAACGTGCAGGAACTAAAATGCTTGATATTGAGCACACGGTGAATCTCAAAGAACGCAAACACCGCAGTGAGGTATTACATGCTTTGTCAGACAAAAAGACAAAGGCATTTTACGAAGGCCAGCATGGAAAAACCTATCCGGTTTTATGGGAAAGCCGCCATCACGGGGATAGCATGGTTGGTTTTACCTCAAATTATGTAAAAACAGAACAACCATTTGATAAGTCGCTGGTAAATACTATCCAAACCATAACGCTTGGCGAATGGAATGAAGAAAAAACGGCTTTAATTAGTTTGTGATTCACAGCCAATATCCTACATATCAAACTATTGACTACATACTACGAACTACTAACTATAAACTAAACAAAAGTGTTAGCAAAACGAATTATTCCCTGTCTGGATATAAAAAACGGACAAACAGTAAAAGGTATTAATTTCGAAAACATTACCGACGTTGGTGATCCGGTTGAATTGGGAGCATTGTATGCTAAAATGGGTGCCGATGAGCTGGTTTTCCTGGACATCACGGCTACCAACGAAAAGCGTAAAACTCTGTCGGAGCTTGTTACCCGTATAGCTAAACATATCAACATCCCATTTACGGTGGGTGGTGGAATTTCAAGCGTTGAAGATGTATCGGTATTGCTGGCCTGTGGAGCCGACAAGATTTCAGTCAACACTTCTGCCGTTCGTAACCCGCAATTAATAAGAGACCTTGCCAACCAATTTGGCAGCCAATGCGTAGTATTAGCCATTGACACAAAATACATTGATGGCGAATGGTACGTTTTCCTGAATGGTGGAAGAATTCCCACCGAAATTAAAACCGTTGAGTGGGCCAAACAGGCAGTTGCGCTTGGAGCCGGTGAAATACTGCTTACTTCCATGAACAATGATGGAACCAAAGATGGATTCGCACTGGATATTACGCGAGCTGTTTCTGAGGCTGTAAGCGTTCCGGTCATTGCCAGCGGTGGCGCCGGAACTATGGAACATTTCGTTACGGTTTTTGATGAAGGGAAAGCAGAATGCGGCTCTTGCAGCCAGTATTTTTCACTACAAAGAAATTGGGATTCCCGAACTGAAGTCTTTTTTGAAAGAGAAGGGTGTGGAAGTGAGAATATAAAATTGAATAACCTCAATTATGGCTTTTCTAATAGCAAAAAATTCCTTTTGTTATTAGAAAAGAAAAATGCTATAAAAAACGATTCCAACAGCACTTAGACTTAAAACTATAACCGGAATTCTTACCGGAAGTTCAGCAACAGTATTTTGTTTTATTGCCGGGCGATATTTTTGTAGCAACCAAAAGCAAAACAAAGCTGCACAAGTTCCTACGATAGACCCTCCTATCACATCAAATGGATAATGAACACCTAAATAAATGCGGGAATAGGCTGTAATTATTGCCCATGCAAAGATTGAAGCGGTATAAATTCGATTCTTGAAAAGCATCGACGAAATTAGCGCAAAACCTATAGCATTAGCTGCATGCGAAGACACAAACCCAAACTGTCCCCCCCGACTGTTATTCACAAGAATGAACCAAGCCCTGTAATTCTTGTGCATGCGAAGGCCTTGGCCGTTGAACAATTTCCTTAATCAAGGATGATGAAATGTGATCGGCCATTAGAATGCAGGCCACAAAAGCAAGTATAATCCAAACAGCCTCTTTTCTCCAAATCTTTATAATTACATACAAGACTGTTGCATACAAAGGAATCCAGGTCAATTTAGCGCTAAAGGCGGACATAAAACCATCAAAAAAAGTATTATGAAAGCCATTTAATGCCAAAAATAAATTGGTATCAAAGGTATTTAAGGTTTGGATCAGATTCATCTTCTCGCCGTAGAATTATATATTTTCTATGTTTTCCTGCTCAACCCAACCGATATTACCATTTCCAAGTATTATTTCAGTCCACTTTCCGAGCGTACTCTTAACAACAACTTTCGTTCCCTCGTGCAGTTGAAACAGGTCAGTACCACTTTTGTCCGGAGAACTCTTCACTGTTACAAGTCCTGACATCACAATAGCTTCTCTGTGGTTAAGCATTTGATTTTTTCGCACTCCTGAAAAAATAAGTGTGCTCAAACTCAGTACTAAGAACGCAGCTCCAACATAAAAAGACACTTTACGAATAAAGAGTGTAGAGGCAAAGATAAACAAGAAAGCCAAAATCAATCCGGCAACAAATACAGTGATACTTACAACGAGCCATTGGTTGGAGGTCAACAGTTTCATTAGGCTTTCTATCCAACGACCGAGGAAGAACGTGGGCGTTTGAACTATATTATCAACCACCTTTAACTGAGCTAGTTCCAGATTGAACCTTGCGTCCTCAAAAGTAGGTGAAAGCCTTAAGGCACGTTCATAATTTAAAATAGATTTGCCTACCTCAGACGATTTATAATAAGCATTACCCAGATTGTAGTATAGCTCCGACGCAACTCCTTCAGTAGCGATAATTTCTTCATATTGCTTTGCAGCCTCTTCATAATTTCCTTTTGCATAAAGGAAATTAGCTTGTTTGACGGTTGCTTTTTGAGCAAAAATTGTATTTCCCAAACACAAAATTAAACTTAGTAACAGAATAACTCGTTTCATATAATTTTCCGAATATCGCGTTTAAATTTTCTTAAATACTTCCTCCAGTCTACTGATCGCCTGTATTGTCTCATCATACAAATTTCCCATTTCTTGCTGTCCTGAATTCGGCGCATAGCGTGCAAATTCACATGTATTCAAAATTTGCACAAACTCATTGATAACCCCAGCATCAACATGGTGATTGGTCAATTCTGAATCAACACGATCTTTAGTGAGTTCAGCAACCGGAATTGACAATTTATCACTCAAGTATGTCCAAACGGCTTTCAGAACCTCTTCATAAAACTTGTCTTTATTACCCTCCTTAAGCAGCTTCTGAGCATGCTTCAAGCGTTTTTGGGCTACCTTATTGGCCTTTTTATTCTTCACCATTGTCACGTTAGCATTTTCAATAACCTGCTTACGGAAAAACACAAACAACACCAATGAAATAAATAACGGTATCAGATACATTAGCCAGGCTGCAAGAGTTCCAAATAAAGGTTCCTCTTCTTTGCTCAATTCAAATTCTGAGGTAGCAATGTAGCGGATATCTTTTCCGATCTGCTTCACGTCTTCTTTATCAACGTAATTTCCAACCACAGCAGGACCTTCGCCACCTGCACCTTTAGCCACCTGCAATTTATAGGCAGGGATGGTCAGCACTTTATATTTTCTGTCGTGTGTATCAAAATAAGAAAATTCAGAAGCAGGAATTTCGAAGTTGCCAGAGTGTCGTGGAATGAACATATACTCAATAATTTTAGAACCACTCACTCCCGATGAATTAGTTTTAAAATTATTAGTCACCTTGGGATCGTACGTTTCAAAACCTTCGGGGAATTTTATATCCGGATTCTTAATCAGCTTCATATTACCGGCGCCGCTGATATTTATTTTTAAAGTAACAGCATCGTTAGATTTTACCTGCGTAGCTGAAATATCGGCATTCAAATTAAAATGGCCCACAGTTCCATTAAATGAAGCCGGTTTATTGGCCGGAAGCGCGTTTACAATGATTTTGGAAGAAGGGGCGATGATCTTTTTGGTGACATTGGTATAAGAATCAAAGAAATCGTCGAAAATACTGCGAACCTGTGCACGGTTCTGCACCCTAATTACAGCTTCAAAGCTGGCTTTGCCAATCTCAATAACTCCAGCGTGCTGCGGATAAAGCAATACCTGACTCAAAACAATAGCTCCATAATTTTTCCCATTAAAACTTTCATAGGAAAGTTGAGCATTTTTATTTTGCTCAATATCTTGCTTCATGAAACCACTGAAATCCGGCAACTTTGCATTTGTAAACTGAACCACATCCACTAGCGTATAAAGCTTGTAAGTAACCAAAATGGCTTCCTGTTCATAAACATTTGTTTTGGAAACTTCAGTACGAATAAAAATATTATCATTGGAAATAGCCTGAGTTCCGGATTTTGCTCCGGCCTGTGCCCCGCGCCCACCACTCTGCGATTTTGAAGCGGCATCGGCCGGAAGAACTTTGATTGAAATGCCGTTGGAAGTATATTTTTTCCCACCAACAATTATGCTGGCCGAAGGGATAGTAAACGTACCTGTTTTGACCGCCTGGAGCGTATACGTAAACGAATTGGATTCGGAAGAACTTTGCCGCCCATTGATGATCTGAATACTTGAACTACTTGATTGAAACGGACCTGCAAGTATTTCAAAATTAGTTATCTCTGGTACGCGCAAATCTCTACCCGATGCATTTACCGTATAAACCAACTGAAATGGGCTGTCCATAATTACTGTCGATGGCGCAGAGGCCGTAAAACGTACAGGTTCATCGGCCCGTACTATCCACGAACTTAAAATCAGTAGCGATAAAAAAATTAGTTTGCGTTTCATATTTCTTTTCCGTTCTTTTTCAAATCAAGATAATCGTAAATGATCAAATTTTAAACAATATTACCAGTCTTTCTCAGCCTTTTTCGCTCCTCTTACCTGCTGCTTCTTTGCCTTGTCCTGCGTGTTTTTTTCATCCTGCATCAAAGCATCCAAAATCTGCTGGGCATTTTCTTTAGACATTTGCGGCTTCGGCTGCTGTTGCTGTTGCTGTTGTTGCTCCTGCTTAGGCTGCTCCTGTTTTGGCTGATTTTGCTTCTGATCTTGTTTATCCTTGTCCTTGTCTTTATTTTTATCTTTATCCTGCTGTTGTTTTTTCAGCAACATTTGAGCATAAGCCAGATTATAACGGGTTTCATCGTCTTTTGGATTATTTTTCAATGCCATTTTATAGGCCTTGATACTTTCTTCTATTTTCTTATCCGCCAAAAGGGAATTTCCCACATTATGAAAAGTTGCGGCCAGTTTTTGTTTATCAGCGGGCTGGAGTGCTACAGCATTATTGTATTTCTCCAGCGCTTCTGTATATTTTTTTTGTTTAAACAAGGCATTTCCCAAATTATAGTTTGCTTCGAATGATTTGGGGTTAAGTAACAATCCTTTTCGATAGGCCACCTCTGCGTCGGTAAATTTAGAGGATTTGTACAGCCTGTTTCCAGACCTGACATCACTGCTTTCTTTCTGTGCCGATGCAGAAAGTATAAACAAACTCATCAACAATATGCATCCGATCTTTTTCATTGGTTGAAATATAAATAGTGAATTTTCCATCATCAATTCTTTGTAACCTTTTCTTTAATATCAAAGATTTTTATTTTGCTGAGTCTTTTATTTTTACGGTCAAACATAAAGAAATCGACTATCAAGATCAACAACGCAAGCAAAGCAAATGATTGGAACTGATCATTATAATCAGAAAAAACGCTGGTTTTAATGTCTGTTTTGGCTAAAGTATCCAATTCTTTGCTTACCACGCGGTATGCCGTATTACTATTGTCGGCCCTAACATAAACTCCTTTCCCCGCAGCAGCAATATCCTTACACATTTGTTCACTTAACTTGGAAACAACCACATTACCATCCTTATCTTTCCAGAAACTCATGGTTCCGGGAACGGGAATTGGCGCCCCATCGGGCTTACCCATCCCTATTACGTGTACTGCAATATCATTTTCGGCAGCCAATTTTGCAGCTCCGATAGCATCATCTTCGTGGTTTTCACCGTCTGTAATAACAATAATGGCGCGACCTGCACTTCCTTTCTTTCCAAATGATTTGATTGCTAGATCAATGGCGCTCCCAATTGCTGTACCCTGGCGTGGAACTAAATTAGGTGAAATGGTTGAAAAAAACATTTTTGCCGAAACATAATCAACCGTTATCGGTAATTGAGTGTAAGCATCACCGGCAAAAACGATCAAACCAATCTTATCCTCTGTCATTCCATCCACTAATTTCGCCAACACCTGTTTGGCTTTTTCCAGCCTGCTGGGCTGAATATCCTGAGCCAACATTGAGTTTGAAACATCGAGAGCTATCATAACCTCAATGCCTTTTCGCTTAACCGTTTCTTGTTTGGTCCCAAACTGGGGCTGCGCTAATACAATAATCAGCAAAACAATAGCAGAGAGCTGTAAATAGAATTTAACTTGCGGACGGATAAATGACACATTGGGCATTAAGCCGGCCAACAAATCCGGATTACCAAATTGTTTGATATTCCGGCGTCTTTTGATATCGGTGTAAATAAATACTCCTAATAATACGGGTACTATAAAGAGTAAAAACAAATATTCAGGATGAGCAAATTTAAACATTGTATATTTCTATAATTAAAATCTGAACTGTGGTTTGAAACCTAAGAAACTTATTTCGAACAATTTACGGTATTTTTCTGAAATACGTATTTCTCAAAACCACCTCCAACCCGAGGAAAACAAATGCCAAAAAGCTGAACACATAAAATTGTTCCTCTTTTTTACTATATTCACGAACGTTAATCTTGGTTTTTTCCAGCTGGTCAATTTCCTGATATATTTTACGCAATTTAGAGTTGTCAGTGGCCCGAAAGTACTTTCCTCCGGTCATAGCTGCTATATCCTGCAACGATTTCTCATCAAATTCCGATTGCATTTGCTGATATTGAATTCCTATCGGAGTTTGAACCGGAACATTAACAACACCATAAGAGCCCACCCCAATGGCATAAACCCTTATCCCGAACGTTTTGGCAATTTCTGCGGCTGTTATTGGAGCAATATCACCACGATTGTTTGAACCATCTGTCAACAAAATAATAACTTTCGATTTGGCCTTACTGTCCTTTATCCGGTTCACGGCATTTGCCAACCCAAGGCCAATGGCTGTTCCATCTTCGATTAGTCCAAATTTCACGGCATTGAATAAATTTATCAGCACCGCATGGTCAGTAGTCAAAGGACACTGCGTAAAGCTTTCGCCGGCAAAAACCACCAACCCTATATTATCATTCGGGCGCGAAAGAATAAATTCGGAAGCTACTGTTTTAGCTGCCTCAATACGATTCGGCTTTAAATCTTCGGCCTGCATAGTTCCCGAAACGTCCAACGCCATCATGATATCAATTCCTTCCGTACTTTCAGTCCTCCAGCTATTTGAAGCTTGCGGGCGAGCCAACGCAACAATGATGAATGCAATAGCCAAAGTTCGCAAAATAAACGGCAGATGGCGAAGTTTTATTTTCCGGCTCTTCGGAAATTGCAATAAACTCCGGTGCGACGAAATCTGTAAACTTGCATCCGATTTGTGCATTTGCTGTATATACCAATAAATTATCGGCACCAAAAGCAGGAGTAAAAATAAATATTCCGGATTGTGAAATGTCATCGCTAAATAGTAATAATTTTAATAATTGAAGTTTGATTGAGTAGCTTATTTCTGCTCTTTCTGTTCCTCGTGTTTAATTTCATCCAGTGCTTTCACCTCTTCCACTTTTGTTTGATTTACAAACAAATAAGCATTCATCAAGCTTAACTCATGCTCATCGGGAGTAGCTTCCCATTTTGCAAATTTCACGAGGTCGGCCAGTTTCAGAATTTGTTGCAGGCTCTGGTAAACTGACTTTTGCTCCATCCGCATAAAGCGGAACTGATCCAGAATTTCTTCCGAAGTCATTTCCATGCTGTTTATGTTGAACATCCGTTCAATATAGTTTCTAATTACATCAGTCAGTTCTGTGTGATATTCTTTGGAACGGCCAAGCTGCCAGGATTTTTCCTGTTTGATTTTATCCAGATAGTTCAAAGCCACAACATGTGCAGGCAAAAGCAATTCCTGGCTTTTTTCATCCAGAACTGGTTGTTTTTTGATGTATTTCCGGTATAAGAAATAGAGCAACACCAGTAAAGCACAAACACCAAGCACCATCAACACATTGATCCAAAAGCCTTTCCAATCAAACTTTGGATCCATAACCGGCTTAATGTCGGCAATTTCATTTTTTGCAGTATCAATCTTAAACGGCTGAACAACTTTCAACGAGAGTGATTTTGACCAGACGGTATCACCATTGGATGAGATAAAAGGAAACGGAGGAATATAAAGCAGAGAATCCTGAAATGCGGTAACCAGATAATGTTGATTTACTTGGATATGACCATCAGCCGATTTTAAGGTATCTGTTTTAACGGGTTCAACCATTTCCAGGCCACCTTTAATAGTATCCGAAAAAATCGGCATAACCACTTTCTGATTCGGTTGCTGCGAAACCTCAAATGTCAAATACGTTTGTTCCCCAATCCTCAAAACTGTCGAGTCAAGACGCGCGTTAACTGTAAATTTCTGTGCCCACAAAGCTGTAGGTACTAACACAACGAAAAGAACCAACATTAAAAAGTATTTTCTCATACAATCAAATTCTCAATTCTGCAATTGTAAATAATAAAATAGTCTGTAAATATCAGCCTCTCATTTTGAATAGTTTCATCAAAGCGCGGACGTAATCGTCGGAAGTACTCATCGAAACCAAGTCTACTCCGGATTTTGTGAATGACTTTTGTAAAGCCAACTGGCTTTCGCCCCAAGCATGCTTGTAAGTGGTACGAAGCCGTTTGTCGGACGTATCCACCCAAATCCGCTGTCCGGTTTCTGCATCTTTCAATTTCACCAGCCCTATATTGGGTAATTCTGTTTCACGGATATCAAAAACCTGCAGTGCCACCACATCATGTTTCCGGTTGGCAATGGTCAGTTCTTTTTCAAAATTCTTATCAATAAAATCAGAGATTATAAAGGCCGTTGAGCTCTTTTTGATAACATTGGTCAGATAACGCAAAGCTCCTGCTATATCTGTCTGCGTACTTTCCGGCTGAAAATCAATCAATTCACGAATAATATGCAATACGTGCTTCTTCCCTTTTTTGGGCGGAATAAATTTCTCAATCCTATCCGAAAAGAAAATCACACCAATTTTATCATTATTCTGAATGGTAGAGAAAGCAAGCGTTGCAGCCACTTCGGTAATTATATCCTTTTTGAGTTGCGACACAGTTCCGAACTCGCGGCTACCTGAAACATCAATCAGCAAACAAACTGTCAGCTCACGTTCTTCCTCAAAAATCTTTATGTATGGATGTCCGAAACGGGCAGTCACGTTCCAGTCAATCGACCGGATATCGTCACCATATTGATATTCACGCACTTCCGCAAATGTCATACCCCTGCCTTTAAAAGCCGAATGGTATTCGCCCGCAAAGATATTCTTCGACAAACCGCGCGTCTTTATCTCTATTTTCCGAACCTTTTTTATTAATTCGCTGGTTTCCACAAATTCAATGTGCTAATTATTCAATGTTCAATTTTCAATTATATAATTCCCAATTATAAATTGTGAATTATGAATGAATCAAGGAACTTCGACTGTATTCAGAATCTCGGTGATAATTTCGTCAGAAGTCATATTGTTTGCTTCAGCCTCGTAGCTCAAGCCAATACGGTGACGCATTACATCGTAACAAACTGCACGTACATCTTCCGGAATCACATAGCCTCTACGTTTAATAAAAGCATAAGCACGGGCAGCTAAAGCCAGGTTAATGGAAGCACGTGGGGAAGCTCCGAAGGAAATCATTTCTTTCAACGAATCCAAACCGTAATCCTGCGGATAACGCGTAGCAAATACGATGTCAATGATATAACGTTCAATTTTTTCATCGATATAAACCTGGCGAACAACATCGCGAGCCTCGATAATATCCTTTGGAGAAAGGATTGGAAGCACTGTAGGTTTTTCTTTCTGTAAATTCTGGCGAACAATCAATTTTTCTTCCTCTTTTTTAGGATAATTGATAATTACCTTCAGCATGAAACGGTCAACCTGCGCTTCAGGAAGCGGATAAGTTCCTTCTTGTTCGATGGGGTTTTGGGTAGCCAGCACTAAAAATGGCTCTTCCAGCTTATAAGTGTGTTCACCAATTGTAACCTGACGCTCCTGCATGGCTTCAAGTAAAGCACTTTGCACTTTTGCCGGAGCACGGTTAATTTCATCAGCCAATACCAGATTTGCAAAAATAGGTCCTTTGCGAATGCTGAATTCTTCCTTTTTCTGACTGTAAATCATTGTTCCTAACACATCGGCTGGCAATAAGTCAGGCGTAAACTGAATACGGCTGAATTCTCCTTTTATCAGATCAGATAAAGTCTTGATTGCCAAAGTCTTTGCCAATCCAGGAACACCTTCTAATAAAATGTGACCATCTGACAAAAGCCCAATCAACAAAGACTCCACCAAATGTTTTTGACCAACGATAACCTTATCCATTCCCATGGTTAATGCATCCACAAATGAACTTTGCCGTTCGATACGTTCATTAAGTTCCCTAATATCAACAGATTGAATCATATTATTTTATGTTAGTTTTGTTTTGAAATTCGGATAGCAAATATAGCATTAAAAAAAACGTTAAACCACTGGTTTAATATCTATTAACCTGATTTTAGATAATTAAGTACAGATAGTTTTTACGACCTATTTCCAACTGGAAATTAATCTTTATTGAACAAAAAAAAGTTCTGCAACTTTAAAAAATATGCAGAACTATAAAATCAATATGGCATTTCAATAGGAAGAATCCTTTTTTTGAGACTTCTTTTTCACGTATTTATCATGCAATTCGAGCGCTTTCTCAACACAACGCGGATTTGAAGCATCAATCAACCGCGGATCGAGCTTTGGAATACGTATCAATGTACCCATTTCTATATTGTCCGGGTTTTGGATACGCTCTTTGTTAGCTTCATAAATATACACCCAAAAATCTTTCGATCCGTAATATTTCTTCGACATGATTGTCAGGCGGCTACCCGCATTAATTTGCTCCGTGCCGATGAACTCGTTGTAAACCCGCGGATTATCAAAAAGCAGCTGAAGACTATCTACCGGTTCTTTTGCCTCTACAGTATCAATTGCAGTAGTATCTTTAGGAATCACAACCGTCTCAGTCACCGGAACTTTCTTTAATTCCGGACTAAAAAATTTCTTGATCGAACTCACAAAACCTGGAATTGATACATTTTTCACATAGGACATTCTCGTTTGCCGCGCCTGTAAACATGACATTACCAGCCTTATTTACCTGAGGAACCAGCAAATACAACCCAACGGATACAGCCAGTAATACCAACACAACAGAGATCCACAACCATTTTTTCTTTCGGCGTTTTGGCTTTACACCAACCAAAAATGGTGTAGAGTCAAAAACTGAGTCTGAATTTTCAGTTAGATAGTTTTCTTGCTCTGGTTCAGGAATATATACATTTACCTCATCCATCTTAGAAGTCATAAAAACAGGCTCAGCAGTTTCAATAACCTCGGGCTGCACCTCAGATTCCGGCTCTACAACAGGTTCCTCAACTATAATTTGTTCTTCAACGACAGGTTCTTCAGCTATAATTTGTTTTTGAACTACAGGCTCTTCAACTGCAATTGGTTCTTCAGCTATAATTGGCTCAACCGAAGTTTTTTCTTCAGCTTTAGCAACATCATACTCCTCCAGATCAAAATAATCTTTAATTACAATTTCCTTATTTTCCCGTTCCTTACGCTTAGGGGGAGCAGACAAGGCATTTATTTCGGACAACAAATCTTTTATCTCCGACGCTTGCTCGGTAAAAATACGTAGCGGATCCAGAACCTCTTCTTCCTTTTTTTCCGGAATAACAAATTCGTCATCACCATCCAGTTGAACGGGCTCCAAATGAGCAAAAGGCTCATTTACAACATCCTTCAAAGTTGTATCAGGTGTAAAAGCAACTTTATGATAACCTGGCAAAATTATCTCTTCACCGGTTTGTACGTTTACGCTCTTACGTGGTTCGTTCCATTGAAGTTTAAACGTGCCGAAATTTTTTATTTTTACCACATCACCCGCCAACAAGGCCTCCTCGATGGTAGCAATCATGACTTTCAGAAATTCTTCTGCAGCACGCTTACTAACCGATGCCTTGGAAGCAACGAGGTCAATAATTTCCTGAGATGAAATTTTTTCTTTATTCATGATGTGGAATATCTTTGAGTTTATCTTTTACAATATTGCTCTGTTTAAAATTTACGACCAATTTTGGAGGAATCAGTGTACGAACCTGAGTAGAAGGATGAACTGAAAGTCTTTCTTCTTTCTTTCTTACCTCAAAATTCCCGAAACTCTGGAATCCAATGGTTTTCCGTTCAACCAATAGCTCTGTACAAGTCGCAACAGTTGTTTCCAACAAATCAGCAACAACCGATTTCGGGGCATTCATTTTAGCGGCCATACTGGCTATTAATTCCTTGTGATTCATACGTTAATTATAAAATTGTTACAAACTAAAAGTTAGTCAGACTGCGTAAAGGTCAAAATCATTAGCATCCACAATTCGGGCCTGATAGAACTGGCCCTTTTCAACTCCTTGTGTCGAAACCGGAATCAATACTTCCGGATCTACTTCAGGTGAGTCAAACTCTGTTCGTCCAACAAAATACTCATCCTCCACCCTATCAATCATCACTTTAAGCGTTTGCCCTATTTTTTGTTGGTTAATTTCAGCCGAAATCCCCTGCTGAACGGACATGATTTCATCGACCCGTTGTTGTTTTACCTCATCAGGGATATTGTCCTTATATGTTTTGTATGCAAAAGTACCTTCTTCGTTCGAAAATGCAAAGGCTCCCAAGCGCTCAAACCGGACTTTTTGTATAAATTCTTTCAATTCCTGAACATCAGCTTCTGTCTCGCCAGGATGACCAAGCAACAATGTTGTACGCAAATGTATTCCCGGAACTTCTTCACGAATCCGGTCGATCAACTCATAAGTCTGAGTTTTTGTGATATTCCTTCGCATCTGTTTCAACATATTATCGCTTACATGCTGCAAAGCAATATCCAGATAATTGCAAACATTTTCACGCTCACGCATCACCTTTAGCAAATCGTAGGGAAAATGAGCCGGATAAGCATAATGCAACCTCAACCATTCCACTCCCGGAATATCTGAAAGCCGTTCGGTCAATTCAGCCAGCTTCAATGTTTTGTAACGATCCTGCCCATAATATGACAAATCCTGTGCAATCAACTGAAATTCTTTCACTCCGCCGGCAACCAGCCCTTTTACTTCATTCTCAATATCTTCTATCGATCGGGAACGATGCTTCCCCGTAATAATCGGAATAGCGCAATATGAGCAAGTCCGGTTGCAACCTTCCGATATTTTAATATACGCATAATGATTTGGCGTTGTCAGCGTACGCTCCAAGCGCAAATCAGCCCGATACTCCTGCCCGATTTCTTTCAGAATATCTGTATAATTAAATTTACCATAGAATTTATCTACTTCAGGAATTTCAAGGCTCAATTCCTTCAGATAACGCTCCGACAAGCACCCCATTACGAACAATTTGCCTATTTTATTGTGCTTACGTAAATCAGCAAACTGTAAAATTGTATTAATGCTTTCCTCTTTAGCATCACCAACAAATCCACAGGTATTAACAATAACAATTTCCCCGTCTGGATTTTCGGCATCATGCCTTACACTATACCCCAACGCATCAAACTGACGCATCAACTGCTCAGAGTCAACCAGATTTTTGGAACAGCCCAACGTTACAACATCAACTATCCCTTTATTCATTTTATTCAAAGACATATTTTAAAAATTCAGACATACAACCTTACAGCTAATATCCTACTCATCATTATTTTACTCAAACAACGAGGCCACAAACTCATTCCGGTCAAAAACCTGCAAATGATCCATTCCCTCCCCTAATCCGATATATTTCACCGGAATTTTAAATTGGTCCGAAATGCCAATTACCACTCCTCCTTTGGCAGTTCCATCCAGCTTGGTAATAGCCAATGCTGTCACATCGGTAGCCTTAGTAAACTGTTTGGCTTGCTCAAAAGCATTTTGCCCCGTAGAACCGTCGAGCACAAGTAACACTTCATGCGGAGCTTCAGGCACCACTTTTTGCATCACGTTCTTGATCTTCGTCAACTCGTTCATCAGGTTTATTTTGTTGTGCAAACGCCCTGCAGTATCAATAATCACCACATCGGCATCATTAGCTTTGGCCGAGGCAATGGTATCGTAAGCCACCAATGCCGGGTCAGCACCCATTTTCTGCCTAATTACAGGCACACCTGCACGCTCTCCCCAGATAACCAACTGGTCGACAGCTGCCGCACGAAACGTATCGGCCGCACCCAGATATACTTTCTTGCCAGCCTTAGTAAACTGATGAGCCAACTTGCCAATGGTCGTTGTTTTACCAACTCCGTTTACACCAACAACCATAATCACATAAGGCTTTGCGGGCAAAACAGCATCGAAATCAGCAGGAGAATCGGAATTATTTTCAGCCAGCAAAGAAGCTATCTCGCTTTTCAAAATAGCATTCAACTCTGCCGTGTTTACATATTTATCCTGCGCAACTCGTTTCTCGATCCTCTCAATTATGCGCAAGGTGGTTTCAACGCCAACATCCGAAGTAACCAGAACCTCTTCCAGATTATCCAGAACCTCATCATCCACTTTTGATTTTCCGGCTACCGCACGTGTCAACTTCGAAAACACACTTTCCTTGGTTTTAGACAAACCCTGATCAAGTGTTTCCTTTTTTTCCTTACTAAAGAAATTAAATAAACCCATATATTTCGGTTAAGAATTTAGTAATTATAATTACCAATTGCCATCCCATAGCATTAGCACTTTGGCATATTGATAATTAGCTTACAAAATTAAGTCTTTTTTCCGAGTAAACGGCAAAAAAAATCCCCTCATTTCTTATAATGAGAGGATTCTTTATATTTTTTGCGACGAGATATTATTATTTAGTAAAATAATCTTTCACTTTATCGTTGTGTACAATTTCTTCCTGGAACATATACGCACCGGTTTTTGGTGATTTCACCATTTTAATAACCTTTGCGAATGCACGACCTTCACCTTTTTGGAGAGATGCTACCGCTTTCTTTGCCATGATTCAATATTATTTAATTTCTTTATGAACTGTTACTTTTTTCAAAATGGGGTTGTATTTTTTCAACTCCATACGGGCCGGCGTGTTTTTTCTGTTTTTCACAGTAATATAACGTGAAGTTCCGGGCATTCCGCTTTCTTTATGCTCTGTGCATTCCAAAATCACTTGGATTCTTGCTTCTTTCGACTTTTTTGCCATGGTGTAATTCTCCTACTAATTATGCGTATAAATACCCTTTTTCTGACGCTTTTTTGATGGCAGCATCCAATCCAATTTTGTTAATGGTACGTAATCCATTAGCTGATACATTTAAGCTAATCCAGGTATCTTGCTCAACCCAATAGAATTTCTTTGTAAACAGGTTCACATCAAAGGTTCTTTTGGTACGGCGTTTTGAGTGTGATACGTTGTTTCCTACCATTGCTTTTTTACCGGTAATCTGACAAATTTTTGACATTTCTATATCTTTTTATTGTTTACATTTTTTCTCAAAAACAGTGTGCAAAAGTACACTATATTTTTCATTTACACAAGCATTTGCGGCTATTAATTTCATTATTAATAATCACCAATAGCCACAAAGAGCATAAAATACTAATAATCTGAATATTAACATCAAATTATTTCTCGCAACAAGAGTAAAGCGGCCTGGGTCGAACGTTCTATATTCTGTTCACGCAAGACTCCAAAACGGAACTCACGGCTCACCATTTTATCCGCAGAACACACTGCAACCCAAACAGTTCCGACTGGTTTTTCCGAAGTGCCGCCAGTTGGGCCTGCAATTCCGGAAGTAGCAATCGCCACGTCGGCTTTCAACAACTGCCGAACCCCAACAGCCATCTGCTCAACCACAACCTGGCTCACCGCTCCGTAATTTTCTATATCTGTAGCAACAACCTGCAACTGGGCAGTTTTTATATCATTCGAATACGCTACAACCGAGCCTTTGAAAAAATCGGAACTTCCGGGAATGGTGGTAAACCAATGGGCAATATTACCGCCGGTACAACTCTCCGCTGTCGCCACCATCAATCCTTTTGATTTCAGCAAATTACCAACCAGTTTTTCAATTACAATATCCTCATAAGAAACGATAGCCTCTCCCAATATCTGGCTTAACTTATCAACCTGCTGATTCATTGAAAATTCGAGCGAAAGCACATCGTCCGAGCTCCCACTCAACCTGAGCTTCACAACCCCATAGTTTGGCAAATAAGCCAGCGATATATTTCCCGGCAACTCATTCTCCCAGTCTGCAATCTTGAGAGCCAAAGCCGACTCTCCATAACCGTAAACCTGAATGGTTTTATGAAGTATTGCCGGCGTTTTAAAATATTGCTGAAGCCGCGGAATTATCTCATTAGTCATCGCATGCTTCATTTCATAGGGCACACCTGGCATCGAGACAACAACCTTCCCATTTCTTTCGAACCAGGTAACCGGTGCGGTTCCAACAGGATTTTGGATAACGGTACATTTTTCAGGCACCATTGCCTGCGCCCGGGTCAGCTCATTAATGACCAAATTGGGACGGGTCGAAAAAAGCTGTTCAATATTCCGAAGCACTGATTCGTCAAAAACTAATCTTGTATCAAAAAAACGGGTCAGGGTCTGCTTTGTAATATCATCATTGGTAGGACCAATTCCTCCTGTAAACAAAACTACATCCGCCCTCCCCAAGGCCATTTGGAGCGATTCCACAATATGGCCAGCCTCATCGTGCACCGACGTAATTTGCGCCAACTCAAATCCAGCCTTATTTAGCTCAACAGCCATCCAGGCCGAATTTGTATCCACGATCTGACCAATCAGAATCTCGTCGCCAATGGTGATTATCTCCACCTTTACACTATTTGCCCCCATAAAAATAGATTTATCTGTTTTTCAACTCTTCATCTGCAATTTTCAGTTGTTCAAACCATTCTTGCCCAAACCTGCGAATCAACGGCTCCTTTAAAAATTGATATACCGGAATTTTAAGTTTACCGCCTAATTTTCTCGCACAACTACACACACTCCAGCGGTGATAATTGACAGCCAGAAACTCGTCATATTTTTGTAAACGCACTGGATATAAATGACAGGAAATTGGTTTATAAAAATCAGTTTTCCCTTCCCGAAAAGCCTTTTCAATAGCGCATTTGCAAGTACCAGTAGCATCAGTATATGTAAAAACACATTCAGCCCCATTAACTATGGAAGTTACTGGCTCACCATCAGCATCTATATATGAAACTCCCTGTTTGCGGATCACCTCTTTGGAAACTTCAGTCAAGTCATCCCAAATAACCGGCAACAATTCTTCTATGATCTTCACCTCATCCTCTTCCAGCGGAGCCCCATCATCGCCTTCAATACAACAAATCCCCTTACAGGCTGTTAAATCACAAACAAATTTCTCATCCAGCAAATCAAGACTTATAATAGTATCATCAATCTGTAACATTATCAATCATTTAAATATAAAAACCTTAATAAGCCTGTATTCTTTAAAAATTAAATCATACAAACTGCTTAATTATTATCCTCATTCCCTTTCAACACAGGCAAACTAATATGATATTTCACAGCCAGCACACGCGTCAAAATAATAGAAAATGCAGATACCGACTGGGTTATTTCAGAGGAGACATGCAACACCGAACAAGCCCAAAACACCAACCCACCCACAACACACGCCAGTGCATAAATATCTTTCCTGAAAATCAGCGGAACTTCATTTATCAAGATATCACGTATTACACCACCAGCCGACCCGGTAATCATCCCCATCAATATGGCTACCCAAAAAGGGAAGTGAGCCGCCAGACTTTTTTCAACCCCGACAACCACAAACAATCCCAAACCAATAGCATCAAATATAAAAAAAGTATTATTAAACCGGATCAGATACTTCCCCAGAAAAATCACAGCAATTAATGCCATAGCTGTAACAATGAGATACGAGGGCTGCAACATCCAAAATGGAGTGGTATCTAAAAGCAAATCCCGAATAGTCCCCCCTCCAATTGCAGTTACAAGCCCAACTACATAAGCACCAAACCAATCGAATTGTTTAGCAGAGGCCAACCTAATACCGCTTATGGCAAAAGCAAAAGTCCCAGCATAATCTATCAAATTAATAAAGTTCATACTCCACGGCTTAACTTTCAATTAAAAACATACATTAAAAAAGAAAGCGCATCAAATATATTTGATACGCTCCATTCGAATATTTTCTAAATCTTACTTCTTCGCTGGCGTAGCAGGCGCAGGAGTTTTTGCAGCTTCAGGGTTTTCACCGAAATTTGGAGCTACCACACCCGGCTCAGTTTGTTTTGCTTTTTGGACCTGTTCTTTTATTTCCGATTCGTTGGCTGCAGCAGGTCTGCTATTGTGCACCCCAACAGCAGCAACAGACAATACAACAACAGCTATAACCAAGCCCCAGGTTGCTTTTTCAAGAAAATCGGTTGTTTTGCGAACACCCATAATCTGATTTGTAGACGAAAAACCAGCAGCTAAACCACCGCCTTTTGAATTTTGCACCAAAACCAGAAGAGAAAGCAAGACAGAACAAAAAACAATTAAAATAATAAGAAGAATGTACATAATATTGTTTATTTTTTTGAGTTTGCAATAACTTTTTCCAAAAATCGAATTTGGTCTGCAAAGTAAATACTTTTTTTCGGATTATTCAAATTTAAGGCCTTTAATATTTCAATTGCTTCCATGTATTTACGCTCCTGAATCATTTTTTTAGCTTTATCTTCCGTAAAGTCTTTCGCGTCGGATAATATCACGTTTACAGGAACAAACTCCTGCTGAACCGGTCTAGTATCTGTTTTTTCGTCCCGAATCACCTTGCCTGACTGCATGGTACCTGACGCAACCAACGCACGTGCCGACCTGAGTCGCTCAGCCAGATTTTTTAATGTTTGTTTGGAATCTCCACCCTTCGATTCCACCGAGTTAACAAGATCAAAATAATCACCAGCCGATTTGGAGGTCTTCTCTCTTCGGTAAGGTTCTGAAGATACTTTTTTGTCAGGGTAAATATAATAGTACAGCCAGCGCCGATTCGCGGTATATAACAATGAGAACTTCAGATTGCCGGCAAAGAGTACGCTTCCCGACTGCTGTAGCGCTTTGGCATAAAATAATCTTGCGGGCGCAAAATAGGGATATAAATCAATCAACTCCTTCAAATCGGAAGCATGATGAGATGCCACCAGCTCAGGCTGCTTTACAAGCGATATGAATTCCTCGTGAGTCATGTTTTTTGATTTTGAATAAATTTGTATTTAGCCCTATAATCTGCTATATCACCATTTAGCTACAGTATCATTGTAGATGTTATCAACTATGTCAGCCAACATCGTTTTCATCAATTCTTCCTGGACATCATCGAGCCTCCTGCTACTATCAAATGTTTGATAAGCCGTATACTTTTTCTCAAAATCATCATCCGGATTTTTATTGTTTACAAACCGGACATTTACCGTCATTGTCAATTTTGTTTCGGAAGAATAGGTATCCGCACTAATAGCCATTGGGGTTAACAAATAGCCAACTATTTCCCCTTCCAAATGCATATCACCTCCTTTTTTGATAACCTGCAAGCGGGTTTGCTTCGTATAGGCATCCCGCAAAGATTCACTGAAGGCTTGTGCCAGCGGTGGATATATCAATTCAGCCGTATTCGGGAAATCTGAAATTGAAATGGTTTTGGTCTTAGTGTAATCAATCGACGATCCGTTAAATTTATACGAAATAGTACATGACACAAAAGCAACGGACATACACACTGCAAGTACCCACAATAAAAAATGCAACTTCCGTAATCTCATTTTTTTACTTATCGCACAAAATCTATTCAATTCCATATTCTTTTATTTTCCTGTAAAGGGTACGTTCCGAAATTTGCAACTCGTCAGCAGCAGCTTTACGCTTACCTCTATGCCTGTCGAGAGTTTGTTTAATCATTTGTTTCTCCATCTCCTCTAAAGTGAGTGGTTTGGGATTTATTACTTCGTGATATTCTTCAGCTTCCAGATAACTTTCTACATCATCAACGTGATTTACAAATGACTTTGATTCCCGAACGGGCTTATCATTAACATATTCTACAGTGGGTGCAGGATTTGTAATTATTGTATCATTTTGACTCAGAAAACTGGCAGGATAATGTACATCTGTAGCTTTACCTTCAGGTTGTGAACCACTCATTATGTCGTTGACCAGCCTTTTCAAGTCATTCATGTCTTTTTTCATATCAAAAAGTACCTGATATAAAATTTCCCGCTCGCTATTGAACGACTTTTGATCACTTGCCGACGTAAGTAATGCAGGAAGACGCTCCATATCATCTTTAGGCAAATAAGACCGCAGGATTTGCGCAGTTATCTCTCGCTGTTGTTCAATTACTGAAATTTGTTCTGTGATATTTTTCAACTGACGCACATTCCCATTCCAGTAATAATTTGATAGAATATTTTTGGCCTCTTCAGTCAGTTTCACAGGAGGCATTCGATATTTTTCGGCAAAATCTGATGCAAATTTACGGAAAAGCAAAACAATATCTTCTTTCCGATCCCGTAATGCAGGAACTGAAATCGGTACGGTGTTCAACCGATAAAACAAATCTTCCCGAAACTTTCCATCACGCGTAGCCTGAGCCATATTCAAATTGGTAGCTGCAACAACCCTTACATTTGTTTTTAAGGTTTTTGAAGATCCTACTTTAATAAACTCTCCCGTTTCCAACACGCGCAACAATCTCACTTGTGTAGAAAGTGGAAGTTCACCAACTTCGTCCAAAAATATAGTACCCCCGTCAGCCACCTCAAAATAGCCTTTTCGATCAGCCGTAGCCCCGGTAAAAGACCCTTTCTCATGTCCGAATAATTCAGAATCAATCGTACCTTCCGGAATTGCACCGCAATTCACCGCTATATAAGGTCCATGTTTTCTATGGCTATAATAATGTATAATCTGCGGAAAATTTTCTTTACCAACCCCACTCTCTCCAGTAATGAGTACCGACAAATCCGTTGGAGCAACCTGCACAGCTATATCTATCGCCCTATTCAGCAATTCAGAATGTACCAATAATTCCGAATCGTTGCTTTACTGCTTGTATTTCTGAATGTTGCATAAAACCAAATTTATTAAACTGTAATTATGACATATAAGCATGACAAAATTACTAATAATAATAGAAATTGAGTATTAAATAATAAAAAAATTAATTGAGAATCACTAGACGCGACTATACAAAAAAAGGAAGTGAAAAGTTTCACTTCCTTTTTTTGTATATATATGAGTTTATTTTCCTTTTTTCAACATTTTGCTGATCTCTCCGCTTACGCTCTTAGCAATAGCATTACCAGGTTCGATTGCCAAAATTTTATTCCAATAAGTCATTGATTGAGTATAATCCTTTTTCTGGAAATAATAAAACCCGAGGTAGCGATAACATTCGATCAAAACAGGATTAAATTTAGCATCTGCTTTTGAAAGCACCAAAGTTTCTGTTTGTTCATAAAAAGGTTTAGCAAGACCTGTTGTTGTTTCAGGATCTAAACCGACATTTGTACGTGCACGCCAGAAATTTCCACGATAACCTGTAGGTTCTTTTTGTGCAACAAGAGCAAAAAGGCTATCAGCTTTCAATAAGGCATCCTTTTTAAGTGCTCCATTCTTTTATTTTTTCATCATTACCAAGTCCATAATACTGCTTAGCCAAAGTCATGATCACATCCGCTGTTTTTTTCTCTTCTGGAAGCGAATTTGAATATTTTACATAAGCATCGATAGATTTCACATAATTCGTTTTTTCACTATACATATCAGATATATCCTTCCACAAATCTGTTTTTGTAGAATCAATTTGCAATGCTTTTTCAAACTGAGGAATTGCTAGGTCGATTTTATTGCTATCGCGCAAAGCCTGACCATAATATCTGTAATCCAAATAAGTAAAATCAGGATTATCTGTTTTGTTAAAGAACAAATCAGCAGCAGCTAACGCTTGAGCCGGTTTCTTCAAATCAACATTATTGTACATTGCCAAGCGGTTGAAGGCCGGGTTTCTTGGAGACTTTGCCAACCCTAAGTTTGTTACTTCCAACGATTTTGTAAAATCTCCTCCTAAAAATAAGGTAAAGGCATATTTGGTCAGGTCAGTTACATTTGAATTCCCTGATTGCAAATAATTTGCATACAACTCAGCTGCTTTGGTAAATTTATTGGTTGAATAATAAATGTCGGCCAATTCTCTGTCTGCTAACAAAAATGATGGTTCTTTAGATTTGAGCGCTTCCAACTTTTCAATAGCAAGCGGAGTATTTACATTTTTATACGCGCGAGCATATTTAATGTAAGCCTCTTTACATTTATCATCAAAATAAATAGCTTGCTCGTAGTTTTTACAAGCTTCTCCTATGTTCTTTTTAGCCAACTCAATATCGCCCATTACCACATATACCGGAGCATATTTGTTTTTTATACCTTTAGCTTTTTCCTGATAAAAAACAGCCTTGTCCAACACGCCAGTAAATAAATAAGCATTAGCAATAGCAATGTAAACATCTACATTCTTTTTATTCTGCTTCAGTTTCAACACATTTTTAAATTCGAGTTCAGCACCTGCCAAATCAGATTTAATCTTCAACATGGTCAACCCAATCGCATTTAAAGAATTTAAAGGATCTGCATCCTTCCCTTTGTTAAAGTAAAATGCAGCCGAATCTAGCTGATTTTCTGAAAAATAAATATTCCCAAGATTGAAACACGTTAAAGCACGTGAAGATTCGTTGGATGCAATTTCAGAAATCAACAAAGGTTTAGCCACTACCGGGAAACCGGCGCGATAATAAGCAATACCTTGCCCATTAGATGGAGAAGTTGCAGCACTTACACAAAGTGAGCTTATTGAGAAAAGAAATACTAAAAATAAAAAGTTACGTTTCATTGTAGCTTGATTATGTTATTTGGATTAATTATTATTCATTTTTGATATTTACAACCCGAATTGGTTGAGTAGCCGGTACTAATCCGGCTTTGAGAATGATTCGTTGCCCTCTGTCTGAAGTCATAAAGTTAGTTATGCTCGACGGCAACGATCCACGTGGGTCATTTAAAAGTACATATATAGATCGTGAAAGCGGATAATTTTCGTAAAACAAATACGCCTGATAAGGTTTATAGCTATTTTCGGGATCAGCCTTTTCCTGACTGCTAACCGACATTACCCGCACAGTGTTATTAAAAGACAAGTTCGTTGTATCTTTGGCATTATTCAGCCAATTTACTCCCACCACACCAATTGCATTCGGTGTTTTTGACACATAATTTATAACCTCTTCATTTGTCTGTTGTGCATTTAAGTCTTTTGATATTGGCTCACCAATGCAAATAGAATCAATTGCATAACGTACAGTACTTGAATTCGGGTTATCAAACACCACTCTAAACTTCCCTAGCTTTGAATTGGGATAAATCTCGTTCCAATTCTTTGCTTTCCCAGTTAATATTCTTCTCAAATCCACAACACTAATCAGTGTATCTGGATTTTGCTTATTTACAATCAACGCAATTCCATCAATTGCAAGTTTATAAGAGCGAGGAGAAAATTTCTTACTCTTTAGATAATTTACCTCATTATCAGACAATGGACGGGTTGCAACCACAACGCGCACACTATCCTTCATCAACAAGTCAATAGCAGAAACCTCATCAGTATATGTCGGAACGATATCTGCCTTTGGAAACAGTGCTTCAAAAACATCTATTTCCTCTTTAATAATAGGTTGAAAACTAACATTTACAGCCATTGGGATAACTCCCGAGGAGTAGGTATCAGTAAATTTGTCATTACTCTTAGTCTGACAAGAGACAAGAGTAATGACAAACAATACTAAAAGAATTCTGAATTTAGACATACGTACTATTCCAGTTTGTATTTAATTGGTAACGTATAGTAAACCGACACGTTAACACCATTCTGTTTTCCAGGAATCCAGTTCGGAAGCGTTCTTACCACACGGATAGCTTCTCGGTCGCAGGCCGGGTCTAATGACCTCAACACTTCAACTTTATCAACTGCTCCGGTTCTGGATACAACGAAACGTACAATTACCGTACCCTGAATACCGTTTTCTTGTGCAATAACCGGATATTTCAGATTTTTACCGATAAAGGCCAAAAGCTCGCCTTCTCCACCCGGGAATTGTGGCATTTGTTCAATTACGTCATATACTTTTTCTTCTTCAGCGATCTGAGTTACATCTGCTTTAACATCAGCAATATCCTTACCATTAACATCATCGTTACCTTTTACATTGGCAATAGAGATAATACCTTTGGTATTCGTAAGTTCTTCCTGGCTCTTCATTTCATCGTTCTCATTTACTTCTTCGTCCTTTTTAATAACCGGAGCAGTAAATTTTACCGAAGTTTTCAATGCTGGAGGTGGTTCTACAGACTCTACTTTTTTGATATGTTCATCATTGACCTTTGCCGGTGGCAATTTGGTCATAACAGTTGGTCCATATTCCACTTTTTGTTCCTGGTTCTTTTTAATAAAACCAATAATTGCAGGAATACTGAAAAGAATTATAGCTACTATAGTAATAATCAACATCGCCCGGTTGTGACGTTTGTTAGAGTCACTACGCAATGCGTAAGCGCCATATTCTTTGTTTTTGCCTTGAAATACGAGTTCCCGCCATTCGAAGGAAGTCAAATCTATTTTTCCCATTTTACTTTCTTTTTAAGCGTTAAACTAATTCGCAAACTGTGTCGCATAAACACCTTTAGTTTCTCTGTTTTTAAGCAGGAAATTATCGGCTTTATCAAACTTGACAATTGCATATTTTCCAATATTACAGATTGCCATTTCGTCAAGAGCATCAATCAGATTTTTATAACTTGCGGAATCGGTAGCTTTAATAACAACGGTAGGGGTTCCTTTCCCGTTTTTAAGCTTTGACACCTGATCCCTATAGTCTTTCTCTGATATCTTTAGTTCCAGTTTCTTCTGTTTCAACTCATTAATTTTAGTAACTACATTAATGTTTCTTTTCAGAAGATACGCACGCAATCCATCCGCTTTATATGAAGTTTGTTTTAAAGAAGTGTAATCTTTATAATTCGGTTGTCCTTCATAATAGAATATAGAGTCACCACCAGAAAGTACCACAGTAATGGCCTCAGAAGCCTTTACTTTAGTTTGCTGTTCCTCAGTGGCATCTTTATTCGTCGGCATGTTTATTTCCATCGTTTGAGGTTTGCTCAATGATGTACAGAGCATAAAGAATGTGATAAGCAACATATTCATATCCACCATCGGAGTAAAATCCACGTGAACACTTATTTTCTTTTGCTTGCTCCCACCTTTTTTCTTTTTTCCGCCGCCTTCGTTACTTTGTATTTCAGCCATAATATTTTACTGTATTATTCGTTAGCAGATGATTGATTTTTCAACGACGTTATCAAATTGTATCTGTTCTCGTTCAAATCCTGAAGAGAGTTCATTACATTTTTAATAACTTTATAAGGCGTTTTTTGATCTGCTTTAATTGCGATTCTCAAATCACGGTTATTAATACGAGCATTCTTCACCCATACTTTAAATTGATTGTCAGTACTATCAGTAGGAATTCCGTAGTCTTGCAGAATTTTATCCTGCTCTTCGGCTTTCATTGTTAGAAACTGTTTCAAATTTTTAATTGGGACTCCGAAAGTTTTTTGCACTTTAAACTTCGAAACTTCTTCCGGAGTAAAGGCGAGCCCATATTCTTTACCTACACTTTCCAAGGTATTGACCATATCGGCTTGTTTGTCCAAGCTCATAAATACCTTTCCTTTCGGGTCAATTAATATCTGCAGGATATTAGTTTCGGGTATTTTGATTTCAGATACTGACCCGGGAGTTTTTACTGTAACAGGCTCTTTTTTCACGAACGTTGAAGTTAACATGAAGAAAGTAAGCAATAGTACAGTAACGTCACTCATCGCAGTCATATCGATACGAGTACTCTTCCTTGCTACTTTTACTTTTGACATAATAGCATTTAATTTAAAGGATGATTACTTGTGAGTTGCAGCAAATGTTTGAACGATTGAGAAACCTACTTCGTCGATACAATAAGTTATAGAGTCAATTTTGCTAGTAAAATAGTTATAAGAAACAACCGCCAACGCACCTGTTGCGATACCGAAAGCAGTATTGATCAAAGCTTCAGAAATACCTTGTGACAAAGCGATAGAGTCAGTACCACCTGCACCTGCCAACGAAGCAAATGAACGGATCATACCGATTACTGTTCCCAACAGACCCATCAAAGTACCAAGAGTAGTAATTGTTGCAATAATTGGAAGGTTTTGGCTCAACATTGGAAGTTCCAACGCTGTAGCTTCTTCTACTTCTTTTTGAATTGCAAGAATTTGTTGTTCTTTTGACAATGTTTTGTCTTCTTCAACTTCTGAAATATTTAATCAATGTAGAAGAAACAACATTAGCAACAGAACCTCTTTGTTTGTCGCACAAAGCTTTTGCACCAGCTAAATCACTCTTAGTCAATGCCACTTTAACATCAGAAACGAATTTGTCCAATTTACCTTTACCTTGAGCTGATTTGATAGCAAAGAAACGTTCAACACTCAATGCCAAAACTGTAAGCAACAATGTTTGGATAATAGGCACGATAATACCACCTTTGTAGATAGTACCTAACAAGTCGCCATCGATTGGGTGGTTGTTAGGATCTCCGTTCAAGAAGTGTTCCGGAGCACCGAAAATAAATTTATAAATAACATACTGCAAGAACTGCACATGCTAACATAACAAGACCTGAAGACTTGATACCAGTGAATTGTTTACTTTTTTTTGGTTGTTTTTGATTGTTTTCCATAACGTTTTTTATTATTATTTGTTGTTATTATAGTTTCGAAAAGCAGATTAACTAAAGGTACATAAATTAAATACACATAGATGGAATAATGAATAATTTGTATTTCATTTTCCCATTCTACCCATTTTGATTAACACACCCGCATTAGTGATTAAATATCAGGCTCAAAATGTATCTTTTAATCAAAATGAGCACAAAAATAACAACAAAATCAATACTGTCTAGTGTTTTTACAATTTTTAATTGCAACTTTTTTATAAAACACTATAAACCAACAAATAAAATAATCATCAGTTTAGAAATCTGCATAAAAACTATTTAAATATTGAGATATTATTACCTTTTTTGGATAAAAAGAAACATATCGTAGTTAATAAATCACCTTAAAAGTATCCAAAAAATCATATCTTCAATATCTCCATTCATCCCGCCACAGATTCATATACCGAAAACAATCACATTTGACCCCTAATAACGAATAAAGAACTGAAACACAAAATTTCAAAGAACGATTGGATTTAAAGACAAACATCTGATTTCAAACTTATTTCTAATTTCGTTTTCTCAATCAAACAAACCTTAAATCAATCCGGATTTATAAATAAAACGTTATTATTAAAAAGAAAGTATGTGATTTATAAAAAAAAGTGCAATTTTGTGAATTCCAGAAACGACCACTAGACTAATCACTAACTATCAACAACTTACAACACATGAATTATTTTCACATCTAACACATTAAAGCGTTGTAAAACCAAATTTCGTATAAACTCCTGTATTTTTTGTACATTTGCCAAGTTTTTGCATTATAAAAAGTAAAATGAAGCAACATCACAAAGTGCCTTTTGGCATTATGGGCCTGTTCATGGCAATCGGAATTGTTTATGGTGATATCGGGACATCACCCTTGTATGTAATGAAAGCCATTTTAAATGGGCTTCCGGCCGGGCAACAATCTCATCCGGAATACATAATCGGAGCAATTTCATGCATAATCTGGACCTTGACACTCCAAACAACTGTAAAATATGTTATCGTAACCCTGAAAGCCGACAACCGGGGCGAAGGTGGTATATTATCCCTTTTCGCCCTGATACGTAAAAACTACCGATGGGCATATTTTATTGCCGCCATCGGAGCTGCCACATTATTGGCCGACGGTATTATCACGCCTGCTATCACGGTTGTATCAGCCGTTGAAGGGTTGAACGCTCTGATCCCGTCGATACCGATTCCCGCAGTGGCAATCGCTATTTTACTTTTCCTTTTTTTAATACAACCTCTGGGTACTGCCCGACTGGGAAAATCATTTGGTGTAATCATGTTCCTGTGGTTTTTGATGCTAGCCATTCTTGGATTATTTGCTCTAATTAAATTTCCGGGAATATTCAAAGCATTTAATCCTTACTACGCAATCATGGTGCTGAAAACCGTCCCCAACGCATTTATCATTTTGGGCGCTGTTTTCCTTTGTACTACAGGTGCAGAAGCCTTGTATTCTGACTTGGGACACTGTGGGCTTCACAATATTCGCGTTTCATGGATATTTGTAAAAATATCTCTTATCCTTAATTATTTAGGACAAGGAGCCTGGATAATTACCCATCCTGCCGAAATAGTAAAAGATATAAATCCGTTTTTTGCCATTATGCCGGACTGGTTCTCGTTTCTTGGAGTTGTAATGGCAACACTGGCTGCCATTATTGCGAGCCAGGCATTGATAAGCGGCTCATTCACAATTATTAGCGAAGCAATATCGCTGGATTTATGGCCTAACATCCAGATTAAATATCCTACTGAGATAAAAGGACAAATGTATATTCCGGGCGTAAACCATGCTTTAATGGTGCTGTGTATCATCATGGTACTGGCTTTCCAAACATCTTCCAACATGGAAGCAGCCTATGGACTATCCATCACCATTACAATGATGATGACCACCATGCTCCTATTTATATACTTGCACCACCTGAAACGAAATATGCTCTTTAGCATTCCTCTCACTATATTTTTCCTGACCGTAGAAGGTTCTTTTTTTATAGCTAACATGTTCAAATTTGTACACGGAGGTTTTGCCACCATACTTATTGCCGGCAGCTTGTTTGCTGTCATGTACGTATGGTATAACGGTCGCCGTATAAAAAACAGATGCGTTACTTATGAGCCGATGGCTCCTTTGGTTGCCGACCTTGACCGCATAAGCAGGGATGAAACCATCCCTAAATTTGCAACGCATTTAGTTTATGTTACCCGGGCTAAATACCCAAACGACATGGAGAGTAAAATTATTTATTCGTTACTAAACAAACAACCGAAACGAGCCGACACTTATTGGTTTGTATACCTTCACAGGAGCGATGAGCCATATCAGTTCAGATATACAGTAAAAACGTATGTCCCACAAAAAATCTTCAGACTGGATATTTTCTCCGGATTTAAACAAGGGGTTCATATCGATACTTTTGTCCATTTAATTTGTAAAGACCTGGAAGAAAACGGCAAGGTAGACTTAACAAGCCGATACCCATCGTTGAGAGAACGGAAAATTGAAGGAGATTTTAGTTTTGTTGTAGTAGAACGGATCATCCGAAACCTGGACTTACCTCCGTTTAAGAAAACAATCCTGACGTTATATTACATGATAAAGAAGCTATCTACCTCTGACACTCAAATCCTCGATTTGGATCCATCACTGGTTACGCTGGAATACGTACCACTCAAAAATCTGAGATCTATAAAAAAGAAATAATTCCTACTTTCAAACTGAAACCGAAGGCTAAAAAACGAACGCCTTCGGTTTTTTTTTGTTTAGAAAGACAACTATATCAACACAGCATGCACTTTTCATTAGCAAAAACAAAAAAAACACATAGACAACAACTATCTATGTGTTCTTTAGGTATGTACTCCCGGGCTTTATTCTCCGGATTGTTCAGGCGTTTCTGTTGGAGTTGTTTCTTCTGCAGGCAACTCATCTCCTACTACATCGATATTTTCATCGATAACAGTCGAATCTGTTGAAGTTGAATCCGGCCGTAAATACGTATGACAACTATAATCTTTGGTTATTTTCTCTTTGGGTTTTGCAGGGAATTTTCCTCGGTATTGCTTCAGGCTTTCGTCTTTAAGCACTTTCTCCATAAACGTACCAAAGATTGGCAAAGCCGTTCTGCTTCCCTGCCCGAGCTGCCCAGTCCTGAAGTGGACACTCCGGTGCTCACCACCAACCCAGGCACCACCTATCAATTTCTGGGTAACACCGACAAACCAAGCATCCGAATGGTTCGATGAAGTTCCTGTTTTCCCGCCAAAATCGGTGTTATAATGAAACAAATCCCAAGCCCATAAAGCCTGCGAAGTTCCCCCTGGCTCAGTCATTCCTCCTTTCAGCAATTCGGTCATAAGCCAAGCCGTTTCGTAAGGGATTACGCGTCGTTGCTCAATTTTAGGTTCATAAATCACATTCCCATCCTTATCCTCAATTTTAGTAACCAGGACCGGATTGTGATACACGCCTTCATTTACAACCGTTCCGTATGAATTCACAAGTTCTAGCAGTGAAACATTCTGACGACCCAAGGCATGTTGAGGGTTTATCTTCGAGAGCAGTCCTTACACCCAATAGATGCGCATATTTTATAACTTCAGGAATTCCGATCTCCTGCGCCAATTGTACAGCAATTGTATTTATAGATTGGGCAAATGCATTTTTCAAAGAAACCGGATAATACAAAAAGTTACCGTTAGCATTTCGCGGATTCCACGATTTTTTCGCCCCTTTTTCATCATAAGTCCAGGTTACCGGCTTGTCGGTCATCATATCACAAGGCGATTTCCCATGCATCATGGCTGCCGTATATACAAAAAGTTTAAAGGTGGATCCCGGCTGACGTTTGGATTGTGCCACCTTATCGTATTGCCAGTATTTGAAATTAATATCCCCAACCCATGCTTTGACCTGCCCGCTTTCCGGCTCCATAGCCACAAAACTGCTGTGCATGAAATGATTCATGTAGCGTATGGAGTCCATCACACTCAAAGTCGTATCTTTTTCTCCATGCTTATAATCAAACACTTTCGTGCGGTGTGGTTTATTCAGATAAAAATCAATGGAGTCTTTATTGCTGTCGAACCGTTTAACCAGCACAGAATAATACTTTGTCTTTTTGGCAATATCTTCCACAAAGTTCACGATATCTTTATGTTGTTCATCCTGCCAGGGATTTTGACCACGCCAGTGATCGAAAAATCTTTTTTGAATTACGCGCATTTGCTTGTCAACAGCTTCTTCTGCATATTTTTGCATGCGCGAATCGATTGTTACATAAATCTTAAGTCCGTCAGAGTAAATATCATAACCGGTTTCCTTTTCCCAATCCTGCAGATATTTATCAAGATAAGCCCTGAAGTGGAGTGCCTCTCCATCCAATGCCTCCTCAACGCTAAAATTCAACTGAATCGGAATTTTCTTCAAGGAATCACACTGTTGTTGGGAAATTACTTTGTGCGACACTAAATTTTCGAGCACAACATTCCGGCGTTCCATCGATCGTTTAGGGTGCGAAATTGGACTGTATGTAGTAGTGGCTTTCAATAATCCCACCAATGTGGCCGATTGCTCATAATTTAATTTGGCCGGCGTCGTATTAAAAAATGTTTTTGCAGCAGTATGAATCCCAAAGGCATTACTACCAAAATCCACTGTATTGAAATACATGGTCAGAATGTCTTTTTTACTGTAAAATATTTCGATTTTTACTGCCGTTGTCCATTCCTTGGTTTTCATAATAACCAGTTTTAACCCGGGGATATACCCGAACAGTCCTGTAGAATATTGGTTACGGGTTTTGTACATATTTTTCACCAATTGTTGGGTAATTGTACTCGCCCCCCTCCCACGGCCTTTGGTCATATCTTTAATAGCTGCAAAAATACCCTGAAAGTCAATCCCGAAATGTTGGTAAAAACGTTCGTCTTCGGTACTAATCAGGGTTTTTATCAGAATAGGTGATATTTCTTCATATTTAACCGGAGTCCTGTTTTCGTGGTAATATTTTCCAAGTATTTTCCCATCGGCAGTAATAATTTCAGAAGCCTCGCTTTGTTCCGGATTGCTAATACTATGCATACTTGGAGATTTCCCGAACAGCCAAAGAAAGTTAACATCTACCAAAAACAGATAAATCAAGAATAGTATGATTGATGTCAGGAAAATATTAATTACTTTCCGATACCAGGGCAACTTTCTATAACGTTGATGCCGTGCTTTGCGCCATGTAATAAATTTACGCCACCAAACAGGAAGTTGGGTAAATAATTTCACCAACCAAACTTTCAAAAAACCACCAACTTTACCGAGTAGTGTCTTCATTTTATTCCACATAATATTTTTCTGAATTTGGGTGCAAAGTTAAGGTAAAAGATGGAATTCTGTATCTTTTTTACAGTTTAGGTTAAGAATCTTTTTTGAATTTTTGGGGAAGGGATAATGCAACTTTCCCTTTTTCCAAATACTTTGTATCTCGAACGTGCAATTAAACTGTAAAACAGGTCACTGACTGCTCCCGGAATCAGCTTAAAAATCGCAAAAAATTTCCAAAAGCCGCCCAGATCAGTAAGAATTTCGAGTACAGCCGCCGTTTTTAGGAGACACACATTATTTTTGATATAAATTACAGTTTCAACACCTTCGGCATTTAACCCGAATGACTCCAAAACTTTTTTGCCACTTACAGATTGAGTGGCCGCAAAAATAAAAATTTCTCTTTTGTCTTTGCGAAGCAAAAAATGCACCCAATTGGAACACAGGATACATACTCCATCAAATAAAATTAAAGGCTGCATGTATTACATCTTTTCGTTTAAATTTCCTTTAAAACGAATTGAACAATATGAATGTTTGAATATTAAAATACCCGGTTTACAAAAGGCAAACCGGGTATTCTTAAAATAAAGCATTCAAGTCAATTACAGGCCAAATTCAGCCTTAATGTCGTCAACTTTATCTGTTTTCTCCCAAGTGAAAAGCTCTACTGTCTCGATGATTTCGTTTCCATTACCATCTTTAAAGGACTTCGTAACCACTACCGGAGTACGGCCCACATGACCATAAGAAGCAGTTTCTTCGTAGATTGGGAAACGCAATTTCAAGCGTTCTTCAATAGCTTTCGGGCGCATATCGAACAATTTTTCAATTTTAGCTGCAATTTCGCCATCGTTAAGCTGCACCTGAGCAGTTCCGTAGGTATTTATATACAAATTCATTGGTTTTGCTACACCAATTGCGTATGCCACCTGCACCAACACCTCATTGGCAAGTCCTGCAGCTACGATATTTTTGGCAATATGACGAGCGGCGTAGGCTGCCGAGCGATCCACTTTGGAAGGATCTTTACCCGAGAATGCACCGCCTCCGTGAGCGCCTTTACCTCCATAGGTATCTACAATAATCTTACGGCCTGTCAACCCGGTATCGCCGTGAGGTCCACCAATTACGAACTTTCCGGTTGGATTTACGTGCAGGGTGTAGTTACCTTTGAACAATTGTGCAAATTGACTATCCAGGGCTTTCACACGTGGGATCAGAATATTTTTTACATCTTCACGAATAATGGCTAACATTTGTTCATCAACATGAGCCTGAGGTTTGTCAGCAGTAGGCTGGATAAAATCGTCATGTTGTGTAGAAACCACAATTGTGTTTACTTTTACAGGCTGATTGTCATCATCATATTCAATAGTCACCTGTGATTTTGAATCCGGACGAAGGTAAGTCATTACTTTCCCTTCACGACGGATAGCCGCCAACTCCTCTACCAAAGCATGTGACAAATCCAACGCTATCGGCATCAGGTTTTTTGTTTCATTAGTAGCATAACCAAACATCATACCCTGGTCACCAGCACCCTGATCCATTGGGTTTTCGCGCTCAACGCCCTGGTTGATATCGCTCGATTGTTCATGCAATGCCGAGAAAATACCACAAGCATCACCGTCAAATTTGTACTCGCTCTTGGTGTAGCCAATCCGGTTAATAACTTTACGTGCCACTTCCTGTATATTTACATAAGCGGTTGATTTTACTTCGCCCGCCACAACAACCTGCCCGGTAGTAACCAATGTTTCGCAAGCTACTTTAGAAGCTTTGTCCTGAGCCAGAAAGTTATCCAGAATAGCATCTGAAATTTGATCGGCAACTTTGTCTGGATGGCCTTCAGACACCGATTCGGATGAAAATAGATATCCCATTTTAATTTACATTTTAGACATTTACAGATTGTAATTTCACAAGACTACAACTGTAAACTATTCTTAATTAATAATTTATTTGATTTTTGTTTACTTCATGTAAACGAAAAAACGGGAAGATTGTTTGGAGGACTTTAATAAAGGACAGAAAAGGGGTTGCGATTTAGCATTTTTTTCTGTGGTTGCAAGCAGTCCAAATCTCTCCACATTTTTACACGGCAAAAGTACAGAATCTATTCCGATTCTCAAAATAATATTTTCAAAAAAAGAGTGCCTGCGATTTGTTGTGATCCGCAAAAGTTATTTATTCAACTTTATGAACCACTGAATCTACAGGCACACTCTTCAATTTCTAATAGCAAGATTATTTGCTTAAGCAATTTCAGTTACAAACTGCTCTTTAGGGTGACGAACTTTTTTCAGATTCACTAGCCAGTCATTTTTCTCATCCCGATAACCGATCGGCAACAGGGTAACACTTTTCAGACCTTTTTCTGTCAAATGAAGCAGCTTGTCAACTTCTTCATTCATGAATCCTTCCATTGGAGTTGTATCCACTTTCAACGCTGCAGCCTGTGCTATAGCAAATCCAAATGCAATGTAGGCCTGACGCGCCGTATGGGCAAAGTTATCTTCGGCAGCACGAGTCAGGTACGTATTTTTAAGTCGGTCTGTATAAGCCTGATATCGATCCTCCGGCTGTTCACGTTCTTTGGTCATGTGAGAATATATTCCATCAATCCGCTCTGCCGTATAATTATCCCATGCCGCAAAAACCAATAAATGTGAGCAATCCGCAACAATTTCCTGCCCAAAAGCAACAGGCACTAATTTATCTTTCAATTCCTGATTCGAAATTACAAAAACCTCAAATGGCTGTAATCCGGAAGAAGTCGGCGCAACCCACGCTGCTTCAACAATTTTATCAACCAACTCCTGATCCACTTTTTTACTTGAATCAAATTTTTTAGTGGCATACCGCCACTTAAATGCATCTAACAATTCCATTCTTTCTAAGTTATTTACTGATTTATATTATTTTATTTATTTAAAAACATTGAATTACCAAACCGAAGTGAAAATAATTCCAATGTTAGTATTCTTTAAAAGAGCATGCTATTCAGCAACAAGCAACGTCGTTCAAGCATTAAAGAAATTCTTCTATAATTAGAACAATCAAAAATGAATGATTGTTCATTTTTGAGAGAAAAAATTTTTATTTACAGATTGACCGCCACGAAGCTTCGAAAATTTGCACCAGATTATTTGTATCCAGATTATCTCCCGTTGAAATCGTTTTCTTTATCAAATAGTTAATCGGGGAGAACAACAAACCAAACAAAACATCATTGCTTAGGTTTTGAATCAACCCGGCAGCTTTAGATTTATCAAAAAGCAACTCAATGGTAGAGCAATAGTCAGCTTTATTTTCTTTTTCAACTTTGCCTATCAGAGGGCAATTGGAAAAATTCTCCAGAAAAGTGTACTCATGCAAATTATGCATAACATACTGATAATGATTTATCCAAATAGCCCTAAAAGTTCCTTTGGATGGAGACAAATCATTTTCGTCAGAAAAGTACGAGTGCCCCATTTTCGACTTCAGATGAATAAATAACTTTTTTATCATATCATCTTTATTCTCGAAGTAAAGATAAATTGTAGCCGCCGAAACATTTGCCTCACAGGCGATTTTCGACATAGAACTACCCTGAAAGCCATCTCTGTTTACCACTTTTATGGCAGCCTCATATATTCTGGTTACTTTTTCATCATCTTTAATTCTCATAGCGCAAAGATAAATAAACAATCATTCATTTAAACCAAACTATTCGTTAAATAACTCATTATTAAAAGCTATAACCATATAGCCAACATCTATAACCCAGAGATTCCCTAAGCACAAAAAAAAAGAAAAAATGAATCAAAGTGCTGAATTTATGTCATCCCACGTTTTTTGGATCAACACATTAATTTTATCAGGAAGGTAGGGATTTACATCGACAGGCAAATGCACCTGAACATCAATAATTCCGGGAGTTACATTAAATGTTTTCCGGTTCATACACTCAAAACCACCTCGCAATGTGACCGGAACAATAGGAAGCGACAAATCGGTTGCTATACGAAAAGCACCCCGTTTAAAAACGTTCATTTGGCCCGTAAATGTCCTTGTACCTTCCGGAAAAACTACGACCGATACCCCATTCCTCAGTTGAAGCTCTGCTTTTTCAAGGCTGTGTTTTGCTGCAATCGGGTTTGACCGGTCAATGAAAATATGCCCGGCTGCTTCACAAGCTTTGCCCACCAACGGAATTTTCCGAAGTTCGGCCTTCATCATCCATTTGAATATAAAAGGGAACCAGCCATACACCACAAAAATATCAAAAACGCTTTGATGATTCAGCACAAAAACATAAGACTGGTGCATATCCAGCCGATCCAACCCATGAATCCGCACCCGGACAAAACAAATTTTACAGCATATTTTTGCCCAAAAGCGAGCCGGTTGATAAGACAGCCGACTATTGGGCAACAGAGGGGAAAGTATAATTGTAGATAGTGCAACAATAATGGTAACCACCAACAGCACAGGCAATGCCACAATCCATTGATATAAAAAGAAAAGCATTTGTTTCGCTGACTTCATAACCTCTATACTGAATGATTATTTATTTTACCCGCACCACATTAACAGAAAACAATCCTGATTAAGCCTACAGAATATCTTCCTCCACTTTCTTATTGAATTTTAGTTTACCCCATTGACTTACAAACAAACCGAGTACGGCCACCACAATCCCCACCCATTTCAAAGCGGTAATTATCTCACCCAAAATCAACCAAGACAATATAGCCGTAAACACCGGGATCAAATTAACAAACACATTTGTTCGCGACACCCCAACCTGCCGGACAGCCCATGCAAACAGAACAAATGCAATTACCGATGCAAAAACAGACAACATAAGCAAAGCAAGCAAAGATTCGCCCGAAACCTCAACTTGTCGGATTTTAGGAAAGTCTGTGATCAAAAATGTAGGGACAAAAAATATCAAACCCAGCAAACTCTGATAAAATATCACGTTTAGCGTTGAATAATGAGTTGAGATTTTTCGCAAAGTAGTGGCATAGCAAATCGCTGCAAAAACAGCTAAAAACAACAGCGCAACACCCCACGGATTTGCCTTAAAACCGCCTCCGGGTTCGTATATTACTAAAAACACGCCCAGCAATGACACCAAAATTCCGAGCACATTAAACAAACCAATCCGCTCCCGTAACACTATAAAAGCCAACACCGGCGCAAATAACGGGATCGTAGATACTATGACTGCCGCCAGGGTCGACTCTACCATTGTCAACCCATAGGTTTCGCCCACATAATAAATAAATGGTTCAAAAAAGGCCAGAAGCAAGAACAATTTAAAATCTTTTCTGCGTATCTGCTGAAACTTTCCACTTAATTTTGAAACTCCAAACAACAGGGCCGAAGCAATTATCAACCGAAGTGTGATAAGCATCATGGGCGGAAATGATTGAATGGCCACACGCGTCCAGATAAACGAGAATGACCAAAAAATCATCGATAAAACAATCGCCGAATATAGTTTAACTGAGCTATACAAAATCAGTAGAAAATATCGTTAATGAATCTTTTATGTTTTATTTCCGTGGAAATAGTAGTTAATAACAAAACCACAGAAATAATTACCGAGAGAAACAATGGACTAATCAATTATCTTTTTAATCTCTGCATGAATCCCGTTCCAAACCTCATTTGACATCTTTGCACCAAGAACTTCCACTACATTTCCGGACACCAAAGAACCTATTTTCCCACAAACTTCCAAGGAATAGTCATTAGCCAAACCGAACAAAAATCCGGCTGCATACAAATCGCCTGCACCGGTAGTATCAATTGCATTAGCCAAACGTGGTTTTATCTTCACATGTTCCTCTCCTGATTTTATGAAAGATCCTTCTTTTCCAACTTTCACAACAGCAATATCGCAATGGTCGGAAATATGAATCAACGCTTCCTCTGGCTCTCTTCCTGTAAATGCGCGAGCTTCTTCTTCATTTGCAAAAACAATATCGACATATTCGCGGACAATTTCCTTCAAAAAATCGATATTGGCCTCAACAACGTTGTAACTTGCCAAATCAATTGAAACCTGCAGGCCGGCTTCTTTGGCCATTTTAACGGCAGTACGAATCAAATCATGGTTTTGCACAAGATACCCTTCAATATGGAAAATATCATATCCAGCAAAAGTCTCCGGGGCCAAATCTGTTGGTTCAAGCTCACATGCAGCTCCAAGGTAGGTGCACATAGTACGCTCACTATCCGGCGACACTAAAACAATACAGCGACCCGAAGGGGTTTCGCTTACCATCAAATGAGGTTGAACCCCATTATTTATCGAATCAGCAGCAAAGAATTTTCCAACCTCGTCGTTCCCTACTTTTCCAACAAAACCAGCACTCAACCCTAGCCGTGTAACTCCATTTATGGTATTTGATGCAGAACCACCCGTTGCCATTACAGACGGATAATCGCTAACCGCAGCACTTATTTCACGGGATCTTTCCGTATCAATTAACATCATTCCGCCTTTCAGCAGATCCAGCGAAGATAAAACTTCATCACTCCCAATTTGCAACAAGATATCTGTCAGGGCATTACCCATTCCCAATATTTTCTTCATATATTTTCTTACTGTTTTTTATGCAAAGATATTGCATATTTCAATAAAACCAATTACTTTTGCAACGCATTTGAAAAAATAATGCGCATAAAAAATTCTTCCTTAGCTCAGTCGGTTAGAGCATCTGACTGTTAATCAGAGGGTCCTTGGTTCAAGTCCAAGAGGGAGAGCAAAAATCGTAGAAATACGATTTTTTTATTGTTTTCAGTTTAAGATTTTGAAATAGTCAAAAACCTAGACAAAACAATTCTTTTAATTCGATTCTTTTTTCAAGAATCTATTGCACAAGTCGATTTAAAAGATTACTTTTGCAACGCATTTGAGAAAAGAATGCAACACCAAAAATTCTTCCTTAGCTCAGTCGGTTAGAGCATCTGACTGTTAATCAGAGGGTCCTTGGTTCAAGTCCAAGAGGGAGAGCAAAGCCACTACAATGTAGTGGCTTTTTTTATGCTTTGGAGGAAAGAACGGATCAAATTTACACCGCAAAATACGCCTCCAGTTCCTTCAGCGTATCTTCATCTGTCTGAATATCTTTTACAATATTGCCTTTTTCGAGCACTACAGTGCGTTTACACACTTCGGTGATATGATTCAGATCATGACTGGAGATAAGCATAGTCATATTAAAACGCGTTTGCAAATCAGTCAGAAATCGTTTCAACCGAATTTGCGACGACGGATCAAGCGCAGTAAACGGTTCGTCCAGAATCAAAATCGTAGGATCTCCAATCAGTGCTGCGGCGATACCGATTTTTTTCTGATTCCCCTTCGAAAAATCACGAATAAGTTTCTTCGACCCAAGCACTTCATCATTAAAAAAATCTTTAATTGAATCTAAAAACACAGCAATGTCACCTTCCGATTTGTGATGTAATTTCCCAACAAAACTGAAATATTCCTCAGGAGTGAGAAAATCAATCAGAAAACCTTCATCCAGAAATGATCCTGTCGAAGATTTCCAGGCATCGTTTCGCACAACCTTTTGTTCATTGATCTTCACTTCACCAGCAGTTGGCTCAATCAAATCAAGAATCAAACGAAAAAAAGTAGTTTTTCCAGCTCCATTATTTCCTACCAAGCCAAAACTTTCACCCTGCGGAATAGTCAAAGACGGGATATTTAATACGGTTATGCCGTTGTAGGCTTTTTGCAAATCAGTTACTTGTATCATTCCTAAACCGTTAGTTAATTCTTCATTTTTGCATTAAGATATTGTCGTGTTCCTTATTGTTCACCCTCCCTGAAGCCTTCAGCCAATTTGTATTTACGATGATTAAACTGATTGACACATAACGTTATCAATTGATTTCGCAGCAGAATACCAGTTAGTCCAAGAATCGTTAAAGTCCACAATGCAACTGAAATTGATGCAACAGTAGATAAAACCCACACAAGAATCATCGGCACAAACATGATAGGCAATACAATCAGAAAACTCTTGTAGGTTGTGCCCTGGTAATTCATGGCTGATGACTTAGACAAGTCAACCCGTTTGGTATTGAACGTTGCCAAAAACAACAATAAATACACGTTTACACCCACATTAAAAATGAAAGCCACAATATGCATATACATAATTTTGGAGCCAAAAAGGAAATAGGGAGTTGTGAGCACAAAGCAAATAACATTAAAAGCCAGCATCAAATAATAATTGGCATTCAGGTAGGTTCGAACCGGGATATTTCGTGTCATCAGGCTATCGAAATGCCCACTATCCCAGCTTATCGACCACTGTCCATACATCAGCATCAACAAGCCTGTCATAAACATGGCCACGAAAAACAGCATGCCGTTATTATTCGCATATATTTTATTGGTATAAAAAATCAGGCCATAAAACAGAAAAAAGCCTGACAGATACAAAATGCTTTTCGTCCGTTTGTGCCGCAAAATCAACTTCAGTTCGAGCGAAATAAGCTCCCCGATAACACCAAAACGGTTGAGGAAAGACAAATCGGTGGCAACTGTTTTGTCGTCACTTTTTACTTTGCGATTAAAATTCTCCGGGTAAAAATTCCGATTAAAAAACCATTTATTAAGCATTAAAGCTAAAAATACCATTATCAATGAGAATATCAAACCAAACGGTTTGAAGACAATGAATCCAAAGAGTGATTTGGAAATTTCAAAAAGAGAAAACACTCCGAAGTATTCCAATGCAGCAATTCCAGCTAAAACAAGGATTACAAGAATGAATGAAAGAAATCCGTGGCCATATTTGCGTTTCAGAAAGGCTGCGAATAACGAATCGAACCAGGTAACAAATACGAAACTCGCTACAAACCGGATTGCGATGGATACATCGTAATACCTCACCACAGATTGAACTGCAAAAGGAATAATGATCAGCAGAAAAAAATAATTGATTGGGCTGGTAAAGGATTTCAGCAATAAGAAATTAATCAGTGAAGAGCGTTTAATGGGCAATACCTGGTAAGGGGGCAAATTAAAGGTATTCAGTTGCTGCATAAAAAACCGAACCGACAAACTCAACAGAACTATATACAACATAGCTCCGTTAACCAGTTCCAATGGATTCAGCGTGTTATGTACTTTTTCCAGAATCTCGTCGAGCGAAAATCCAAGAAACAAAAATACAGCCGCCATATATAAGCCGAAAATGCCTAACAGCAAGCTTACGGCCAGATTTTTATAAAAACCTTGCGCCCTGACACTTTTCCTCCATTCGTGTTTGATCAAATTCAAAAACAGCATGTTTCTATTTTTTAGAAATTTAAACGCACAAAGATAAAAATATTTAACGTGGCATTACTATATCCTTATCAATTATCAACAGGACGTTTAAAAAAGATCGCTATAAAGTCATTTATTTTTCTCCGTACTTATACCAACCAGCATACATGGAGTAATTATGGGCTATTTTGCGGTTCATTTCGTGGGTTTGTTCCGGCTCTACATTTTTTACGAATTTGGCAGGAACCCCTGCCCAAAGGGTAAACGGTGGAATCTTTGTATTACTCAACACCAAAGCTCCGGCAGCTACAATCGCCCCCTCACCTACTTCGGCATAATCAAGCAAAATTGCACCCATGCCTATCAAGGCATAATCATCAATTTTTGCACCATGCACCGTTACATTATGCCCTATAGACACGTAATCACCAATTTCCACGGTCGATTTTTCATACAAGGTATGCAACACGGATCCATCCTGGATATTTACATGGTTACCAATTCGGATGGAGTTTACATCGCCACGCAGCACGGCATTAAACCAAACACTGCATCCATCACCCATAATTACATCTCCCACAACAGTGGAATTTTCAGCCAGATAACAATCTTTTCCTATTTGAGGAGTAAATCCCCTCACTGATTTTATTAAAGCCATTTCTATTTACGATTTTAGATTTACATTTTTAGATTGAGATCTACATTTCAGTTGATAAATTCTCACATCTACACATTAACTAATAACTTCATCATCACATTATCACATTAATACAATAATTATATCAATCTCGCCATCTTTTGGTCAGATCTCCAAACTCATCAATGCGTCTATCGCGGAAAAAAGGCCACCACCGGCGTACATTTTCCGAACGTTTCAGGTCTATTTCCAGAATCATGTTTTCCTCCTTATCGTTGGAAGCCTGAGCCAAAAATTCGCCCTGCGGACCTGCCACAAAGCTGTTTCCCCAAAACTGAATTCCATTAGTTACATCGGAAGGATCAGACTCATAACCAGTGCGATTGCACAACTCAGCACATAAAGTCCGTTTGCCACGGCATGACCGCGTTGAACGGTAATCCACGCATTGGTTTGACGTTGTTTTTCTTCGTCAGTATCGGTACTTTCCCAGCCAATAGCTGTCGGATAAATAAGCAATTCGGCCCCTGCCATAGCCATCAAACGAGCTGCTTCCGGATACCATTGGTCCCAACAAACCAAAACGCCGAGTTTTCCAACCGAAGTCTGAATTGGTTCAAAACCCAAATCACCCGGCGTAAAATAGAATTTTTCGTAGTAAGCCGGATCGTCCGGAATATGCATTTTGCGGTATTTACCGGCAATGGTTCCATCTTTTTCAAGTACCACAGCCGTGTTATGGTACAGTCCTGCTGCCCGTTTTTCAAATAATGAAAGTACAATCACAACGCCCAGTTCTTTGGCCAGTTTTCCAAAAGAATCGGTTGAAGGTCCGGGAATAGTTTCTGCTTGTTCGAAGACAGTAGGATCTTCGGTTTGGCAAAAATACAAGCCGTTGTGCAATTCCTGCAAAACTATAAGTTGAGCGCCTTGCGAAGCACATGAGCGGATATTTTGTTCCAGCTTTGCTACGTTTTCAGCACGATTGGCCGAGTTGGATTGTTGGATTAAAGCTATTTTCATGGATATATAGTTATTTACCTTCGGTGTTATTTAAGTTATTTGCTTCGCGTTATTTATTTCTAGCCAAATAATTATCAATCTACAAATTGCTTACTTCTTACCTCTTACTCCTTGCTGATGGGATATTGCATGGTCACACAATGTAATGAGCCATGTTGCTTAATTAATGGGATGCAATTTATACCCACAATTTCCCGGTCGGGAAATGCTTTTTGCAATTGTTGCATTGCAATTGCATCTTTCGGCGAATTGTATGTTGGCACAAGTACAGCTCCATTGATAATTAAAAAGTTGGCATAAGTAGCCGGCAATCGCTCATCATCTTCATATACTGCATCTGCCATGGGCAAAGGTATCAGCCGGAAATAACCGCCATCAGAAGTTCTGAAACTACGAAGCTCCTTTTTCATTTTTTTCAATTCCTCAAAATGTTCATCTTCCGGATCATCACACATTACGTAAGCAATGGTAGTTTTATCCGTAAACCGAGCCAGCGTATCCACATGACTGTCTGTATCATCGCCCGCTAAATAGCCATGATTCAGCCACAAAACTTGCTTCAACCCAAAATAGTCTTTCAGTTCGGCTTCAATGTCATCTTCCGAAATATGATTTCGATTATCAGAAAGCAAACACTCAGCCGTAGTCAATATTGTGCCGGCACCGTCCGACTCAATACTGCCCCCTTCGAGAATAAAGCCAAAGCAGTTTTTATGCCCGTAATCACCAAAAATACCGGCCATATACAGGTTTCTGGTAATCAGATTATCGTGGTTGGCCGCAAATTTCATTCCCCAACCGTTGAATGTAAAGTCGTAAACCACAGGTTTGCCATCTTCAAAAACAGTTATTCCGCCGTGGTCGCGCGCCCAGGTGTCATTCGTTTGCATTTCTGCAAACGTGATGTTAGCCAATTCATCCTCTGTAAAAAAAGGTTCCACATCGTCGGCATTTACGCAAACGATAAGCAAGTTTTCACGTTTGATAATTTCGCGGGCAATGTCTACGAAACACTCATTTACTTCATCGAGCATATGCGCCCAATCTGTGTCGGCATGCGGCCATGTAAGTTGAACAAATTGCTGTTCAGCCCATTCGGCAGGTAATACTATTTGTTTTTTAGAATCCATTTTTCACCACTAAGGTACTAAGTTCACAAAGAACCACTAAGTGTAACTAAGTGTCCTTAGTATCTCAGTGGTTTATTTTCACTGCAAAAATACAAAAAAATAGTTGTTCATTCAATTGTCATTGCTTTTGAGTAATTTTGCAACTCAAAATGACATTAAAATGAAAGACATTGTAATTTTATATTCTGGCGGGATGGACAGCACGGTGGCTCTGTATAAGTTTGCCGACCGGATCAAACTTGCCGTTTCGTTCAATTATGGCTCCAAACATAATGCCCGCGAGATAGAATACGCAGCAAAAAATTGCAAAACATTAAGTATTGCACATCGGGTTATTGAAATGGATTTGAACAAAATGGGATTCGTTTCGGATCTTCTGCAATCGGGTGGCGATATTCCCGACGGACATTATGAGGATGAAAACATGAAAAAAACAGTTGTTCCTTTCCGCAACGGCATTATGCTCAGCATTGCAGCCGGCATTGCAGAAAGTATCGACTGCAACCGCCTGCTTATCTCCAACCACGCCGGCGATCATGCTATTTACCCTGATTGCCGCCCCGATTTTATCAAAAGCATGAACGATGCCATTTGTTTTGGCACCTATAATAATGTTGAAATTCTGGCACCATTCACCAACTTATCAAAGCGCGAAATTGCATTGCTTGGAAAAGAAACCGGAGTTCCATTCGAAAACACGTATTCGTGTTACAACGGACAGGAAATCCATTGCGGTACCTGCGGAACCTGCACCGAACGCAAAGAGGCGCTGGAAGGATTCGACCCAACAAAGTATCAAAACTAAAACACATGGTTTGAAATTCGGAGAAATTCAAAAATCAGTACACAAATTGCAACTTAATGCAATTCATTTTCAAATTTCCCCAAAAAACCGTATTTTTGCACACTTATATTTTTACAACTAACAAACACTCTCAATTAAAACAAAAAATGGGAAAAGTATTGATTATCGGTGCCGGAGGCGTTGGAACCGTTGTAGTCCACAAAGTGGCTCAGAATCCGGATGTTTTTACTGAAATCATGTTGGCTAGTCGCACCAAATCAAAATGCGACGTGATTGCTGCTGACGTTAAAGCACGTTACGGCGTAGAGGTTAAAACTGCACAGGTGGATGCCGATGTAGTTCCTGAATTGGTAGCTCTTTTCAACGATTATAAACCGGAACTGGTTATCAATGTGGCTCTTCCTTATCAGGACCTGACCATCATGGATGCCTGCCTGGAAGCGGGTGTAAACTATCTGGACACTGCAAACTACGAACCTAAAGACGAAGCAAAATTCGAATACAGCTGGCAATGGGCTTACAAAGAAAAATTTGAGAAAGCCGGCCTGACTGCTATCCTTGGCTGCGGTTTCGATCCGGGTGTAACCAGCGTGTACACGGCTTATGCGGCAAAGCATCATTTCGATGAAATTCATTACCTGGATATCGTGGATTGTAATGCAGGCGACCATGGTAAAGCATTTGCCACCAACTTCAACCCGGAAATCAACATCCGCGAAGTATCGCAACGTGGCAAATACTGGGAAAACGGACAATGGGTGGAAACAGAACCACACGAAATCCATAAACCACTGAACTATCCTGAAATTGGCCCAAAAGAATCGTATGTGATTTATCACGAAGAGTTGGAGTCTTTGGTGAAAAACTTCCCAACCATCAAGCGCGCCCGTTTCTGGATGACATTCGGACAGGAATACCTGACACATTTACGTGTAATTCAGAATATCGGTATGGCCCGTATCGACGAAGTGGAATACAATGGCGTTAAAATCGTCCCTATCCAGTTCCTGAAAGCAGTATTGCCAAACCCGGGCGACCTGGGCGAAAACTATACCGGTTGGACTTCTATCGGTTGTCGCATTAAAGGTATCAAAGACGGCAAAGAAGTAAATTACTACGTTTACAACAATTGTAGCCACGAAGCTGCCTTTAAAGAAACCGGCACTCAGGGAGTAAGCTATACCACCGGCGTACCGGCTATGATTGGCGCCATGATGTTTATGAAAGGTATCTGGAAAAAAGCCGGTGTTTATAACGTAGAAGAGTTTAATCCGGATCCGTTTATGGAACAACTGAATATCCACGGATTACCATGGGTAGAACAACACAATATTGATTTAGAATTGTAATTTCAATCGTTTTTTTCATTCGTAGAGACGCACGGCCGTGCGTCTCTACGTGTTTTATGGAACCACCAACAATTATCTAAAAATCATTATCTTTGCGCATTGAAATTATGAATTATGCTTTGTAAATTATGAATTACAACAATACACCTTCCCCTTGCTATGTTCTCGACGAACAATTGCTGCGCAACAATCTGGAGCTGATCAAATCGGTAAAAGACCGCACCGGAGTAGAAATCATACTGGCCTTCAAAGCTTTTGCCATGTGGAGCGCTTTCCCAATTGTACGGGAATATATCCCTTATTCAACAGCCAGTTCATTGGCTGAGGCCCGATTGGCCTACGAAGAAATGGGCAGCAAAGCACATACTTACGGACCGGCATATACCGACCGCGAATTCCCTGAAATCATGCGTTGCAGCAGCCACATCACCTTCAACTCGTTGCAACAGTTTGAGCGCTTCTATCCGCAAACTCAGTTTGAGAATATCTCGTGCGGATTGCGCATTAACCCGGAGTTTTCGGACGTTGAAACTGACCTTTACAATCCTTGTGCTCCGGGCTCGCGCCTGGGTGTTGTAGCCGATTTATTGGGCGACAAACTGCCTGAAGGCGTTGAAGGGTTGCATTTTCATACACTTTGCGAATCAACTTCTTTTGACCTAGAAAGAACATTGGCCGTGGTAGAAGAAAAGTTCGGAAAATTTTTCCCACAAATCAAATGGCTGAATATGGGTGGCGGACATTCGATGACGCGTGAAGGTTATGATACCGAACACCTAATTTCATTATTGAAAGGTTTTCAGGCAAAATATCCGCATTTACAATTGATTTTGGAACCCGGAAGCGCTTTTGCCTGGCGAACCGGCGTACTTGTTTCGAGCGTGATTGATATAGTTGAAAACAAAGGAATTAAAACTGCTATGCTCGACGTGTCATTTGCCTGCCACATGCCCGATTGCCTCGAAATGCCCTATAAGCCGGCTATCGCAGGAGCAACCGATGCAATTCCGGGTAAACCCACTTACCGGATGGGTGGAAACAGTTGCTTATCGGGTGATTTCTACGGCGACTGGTCGTTTGACAAAGAGTTGAAAATAGGCGACCGCATCGTTTTCGAAGATATGATACATTACACCATGGTAAAAACGACCATGTTTAATGGGGTTTCGCATCCAAGCATCGGCATTTGGACCAAAGAAAACGAATTCAAACTGGTACGCGAATTCGGCTACGAAGATTACAAAGGAAGGATGTCGTAAACAATTGAATTTTGGATTTGTTTATATATAAAATTCTCATTTGTAACATTTTCAAATGATTAGATTATGAACTACAAATTAATTTTTCAATTGTCGCTTTTCGGACTGACAATGGCTATTGCAACTGTTTTCTGGATTCCGTCGAACATTGAACCAGCATTTTGGTTGGTCATTTTCCTGATTTGCGCCTACATTATTGCAAAGAAAACCTCTTCAAAGTATTTTTTGACGGGCTTTCTGGTCAGCATTGTAAACTGTGTTTGGATAACATCGGCTCACATTATTTTTTTTCAAACCTATCTGGCTAATCATCCTCAGGAAGCCGAAATGATGTCCCAAATGCCGGTTCCCGATTCTCCACGACTCATGATGTTACTGACGGGGCCGATCGTTGGAATTGTTTCCGGAATTATATTGGGCTTATTTGCATTTATTGCTTCCAAAATATTTTCAAAGAAATGATTTATGTCTGAAGCAGAAGCTTTTTTCGACCAGCTTTGTTTCGAAATTCCGGATATAAAGCCGGGCAAAATGTTCGGAGCAAAATGCATGAAAACTCCAAGCGGAAAGTCGGGTGCCATGTTTTGGGAAGATTGCATTGTAGTCAAACTCATTGAGCCGGCATTCAGTGAGGCTTTGAATTTGAGCGGAACAAAACAGTTTGAACCAATGCAAGGCAGGCCAATGAAACAATGGGTTCAGATTCCGTTTACGTACAAAAACAGGTGGAAAGAATTTATTCTCGACTCAATCAAACTAGCCGGTTGATTTGCTAAACCCTGCAAATTCTCCGAGTGAGTTACTTCAAACTCAGTTTCATTAGTTCATTTTCAACAATCTGGCCGTTGTCTATCATAAAACGGACAACGTGCAATACCTTTGGTTCTTTGAACGGAATTTTCTTAACCAAAGCATTTATGCTCAGTATCTCTGTTGCAAGCACCTCCTGAATTTTAGTCCGAATCAGTTCAAAATCATCCGTAGACAGCTGTGTTTCTTTATTCTTCAGGCAAATATCGCATTTTCCACAGGGAGTAGTTTCTTTTTCACCAAAATACGAAAGCAGCACCTGGCTCCGGCAATTAGTCTCTTCCTGCGCATAATCCAGCACACTTTTTACACGCGAAATATAGCGGTCGCGACGATCTTCGTAAGCTTCTTTGGAAAGCACAATCCGACTGGTAGCCTCCCGTTCACGAATGAATGTTAGAAAGGGTGTTTTTTTACGTGGAATATATCGGATCACTTGTTCTTTAGCAAGCAGCACCAACTGGTCGTACACCTGCTCGCGGGTCCAGTCCAACCGTTTAGCCAATGTTTCTTCACTTACTGGCGCCAAATCGGTAAATAAACCGGTGTATGACCGCAACAAGATATGGATCAATCGCTCCTGATCTGCATTGTGTTTTAAATTGTACAAATCATCTTTTCCAACCGTAAACAACACACGCGACGAACTGTCTTGTTCGTCAGTCAACTCAATGTATCCGGCTTGCTGAAGTAGCTTCAGGCTGCTATAACTAATGAGAATCGGTAATTTGAATTTGGTACAAAAATCACCGATATCAAAGGCAAACACAGCATCCAGACCGGATCCAACTCCAATCTGGAAATAATTGGCAAGCGCTTCATACACTTTCACCACCATTTCTTTGCCTGGGAAATTATCCGAAACGCGTTTCCGCATTTTCACGGCATCACCATTGTTGTAAAGCAGCACAGCATAGGCTTTCTGCTCATCGCGCCCCGCCCTGCCCGCTTCCTGAAAATAGGCTTCCAGCGAATCGGGCAAATCCATATGCACCACCGTACGCACTTCGGCTTTGTCGATGCCCATTCCAAAGGCATTGGTAGAAACAATTACGCGTGTTTCGCCACTTTTCCAACGAGCCTGTTTCGCATCTTTGCTTTCATTTTTCAGCCCCGCATGAAAATTTTCCGCAGAAATACCATTTACATTCAGAAAGTCGGCAATTTCCTTCGTCCGTTTCCGGTTGCGGACATATACCACCGACGTGCCGGGAACTGAATTCAGAATTTTGAGCAGATTTTCATCTTTGTTTTCCACCGTACGCACCACATAAGCCAGATTAGAACGGTGAAAGCTTTTCTGGAAAACATTTTTTTCTTTGAAATGCAGTTTCTCCTGAATATCATCCACCACTTCGGGAGTAGCCGTGGCAGTGAGGGCGAGTACAGGAACATCAGGCAACAGTTCCCGAATTTCTGCAATACGCAGATACGATGGGCGAAAATCGTAGCCCCACTGCGAGATACAATGCGACTCGTCCACCGCTATCATGCAGACTTTAGCCTGCTTGATTTTTGTCATGAAAATAGGTGTGGCCAACCGCTCGGGCGACACATACAGAAATTTGTAGGCCTCAAATATCGCATTGTCCAACGTCATTAGGATCGCATCGGACGTCATACCCGAATAAATGGCAGCCGCAGCAACACCCCGCTTCTTCAGGTTTTCCACCTGATCTTTCATCAACGCGATCAAGGGCGTAACCACAATACAAATACCCTCCATGGCCATGGTCGGCACCTGAAAAGTCAGCGACTTTCCGCCACCGGTTGGCATAAGCCCGAGCGTATCTTTTCCGGCGGCAATGCTGCGGATTATATCGCCCTGCAATGCCCGGAATTCATCGTAGCCCCAGTATCGTTTGAGTATTTGAAGGTATTGTTGCATAGTTTAAACCACCAATCACTAGTCTGCGCGGAGAAACAAAAATACAAATAAATTCTTGCCTATATGAGCCCGCATAAAAAAAGCAGAAACAATTCAATTATCATTTCTGCTTTTCTTATTACTTTTTCTTAACCGCATTAAGTACACTGTTCACAGTACTTCCACCATATTTGGTTACCTTTTCTTCAACTTTCTTATTCAGAATTTTTGCTCCCGAATCAACTGCGGCTTTTACAACCGGATTAGCCAACACCTGTTCTACTTTAGAAGTTGGCACAACAAAGTTAAGCGGTAGTTGAGCTATTACAGCCACCTTTTTGCCTTTTTGTTCACCCGGCACCCAAGCTGGCATACTATTTATTAGGCGTAATGCCTCAGCATCCAGTGATGCGGAAACAGAAGTAAGCACTTTAGAATCTTTAACTACTCCTTTATCATCAATTGTAAATTGAACCACTACCTGTCCCTGTTCTTTATTTTTCTTAGCTTCAGCCGGATACTGAACATTTTTAGAAACAAATGCATTGAGAGCCGAGTCGCCACCAATATAAAGCGGTTTTTTCTCTACCGTTTCATACGGTATTGGTTGGGCAACAACCGTCTTTTTTACTGTTGTCGTCTTCGTCGTTTTGGTCGTCTTGGTCATTTTTGCGGCTGTTTTAGTGGTTGTTTTCTTTACCTGAGTTGCAGCCGTAGCATTTGTACAATTGAGCACCACTGCTAATGCAAGTGGTACGATAAGCGTAAATTTCAGATTCCTCATTTTAGTAGTTCTTTTTGATGATTAAATATGATTGATAGATCTTAGTCTTAAAAACCGAACAAATATACAAATTAGATTTTAAACAAAAAAAGGAAGTATAACTTTACCTATACTCCCCTTAATTCTATTTTTTCGAGAAAAACAATCTTTCCTCTTTGTTACTGTTCAATTAACTGCCTTTCCTTTCGTCCAGCATATGTTTTACTTCATCTTTGCATGTACCACATGCCTGACCCAGGAAAAATTCTTTATTTACCTGGCCAACTGTTTTGTAACCATTTACTCTGATTGCAGTTGCAATTGTACTTCTGTGTATTTCATGACAACCACAAATTATCGGATCTAGTGTCATACGTATGAATTTATTTAATGTAACATTAGTCCAAAGTCATTTGATTTGGATATTACATAACAACAAACGTTCTGCAATAGTTTCTACATTTGCGCTTTTTAATGATAATGCTGGAAAATTTGAGTCATTTGCCCCCCCTGAATTATCTCCTTACTTATTCGTAGTTATCACTACCACTCCATTCACCGCGTCTTTTCCATATTGCGAAACCAGTTTTTTTGTAACTTCTTTGGTCGTAGGTTGAAGCACTTTATAAGATGCCAGATTGGTAAAGTTCAACATTTTCAAATCGAAGCTTGCAGGCAACTTTATTCCGTTGAGCATCACAATTGTTTTGTCGTTCTTTTCCCATTCTTTTTCTGCCGCCGGTACTTCAAGTCTAAAGCTTATTGGCAAGGTAACATATACATTCAATTTTTCGCCGCACTTGGAACCCGGAGTCCAATCGGGCATGGCGTTTACAAGCCGTAAAGCTTCCCTGTCCAAAAAATAATCGGCACGGCGCACCACCTGTGCATCGCTTATTTTTCCGGTCTTGTCAACCAAAAACTGCACAAATACCTTTCCCTCAGTTTTCAATCGTTTTGCAACAAACGGATATTGAAGGCTATCGGCAATATAAGCTTGCAGACGGATTTTCCCACCCGGAAATTCGGGTAAAACGTCCGATTCCTTGCAGTCCGATTTCGCAACGGTATCGGCCAGCATGTACTCCATTTCATCCTTTTTAGTAGTAATCAATACCACTCCGTTGGCAGCCTGACGGCCATATTGCTTCACCAACCGGGCACTTTCTTCCTTGGGAAAAGGCTTCAACACCTTTGCCGAAGCCAGTTTGGCAGGCGACAGAATCTGCGTATCGAAACCCTGGGGCATTTTTTCATCATCTATTATTACCAGTGTTTCTTCATTTACAGTCCAGGCACTCTCTTCGTCCTGAAAAATAATGGGTACTACTTTGTAAACTGCCACCTTATTTCCTGCTTGTTCGCCCGGAGTCCAGGCAGGCAACTTGCCAACAACCCGCAATGCTTCTTTATCCATACTGGCCGACAGACCTTTCAGCACGGTGGGATCTTTTACTTTACCGGTTTTATCCACTACAAACCTGACAATCACCTTCCCCTGCTCGTTTTTCTTCTTTGCATCAGCCGGATAATTGATTTTTTTATTGATGTACTCTATTAATTTCCTTTCACCACCCGGGAATTCAGGCATTTTATCGACCACCGAATAAACCGAATCATCTTTTTGTAAAACAATGGAATCGGACGCAAACTGAGTATTTTTCAATGGCAACGCATGAGCATTTATCGAAAATGCCAGGGCAACCGAAAAAACAAATACAAATTGGAAAGTTTTTGATAAACGCATTTTGATACGAATTTGTTATATTGATTCTGAATATAAAACTTGAAAAATAGTCTGGAAACAAAAATTCTAAACCGGTCGCAAATGTACAATTATTTCGCACCTTAACAAAATAAGAAAAGCAGAAATGAATGATTTTTCATTTCTGCTTTTCTTAAGTTCACAATTTGTCCTGCAAGGATCATTTCTTTCCCTTTTTCGACAATTCTGTTTTAATTTCATTTAATCTGCTTTCGGCCACATCATAGTACGAAATTGAAGCAGCCTTATCATCAACTTCTTTCTTCACTTTCGTACGTGTTTCGACAAATTGTTTGTAATATTCTAACGCTTCTTCTGGTTTTTTCAGCTTCCAATCATAAATACCTGCAATAGTGTATAACGCGAAATTATAATCCGGATTATGTTTATAAGCTAGTTTCAAGTATTTAATTTCATCGGCATGATAACTCCACAGTCGGTTATAACCAACCGAAATGTTATAATAATAATTAAACAACACCGAATCTTTTGGGATTAAATGATTCAATCCTTTATTCAATATTTCAATTCCTTCACTTTGATGCCCACTGAAAATAGCTGATTTACCAAGATAAAGAAACAAACTCTGGTTAGTCGAGTCCTTTTTGTAGGCCCGTGTTAAATGGTCGTAGGCCATAACATAATCTTTCGTAGCAAAATAACTGGCTCCCAAATAATAATTTGTAAGAAACGAACTATCACCTTCCTGAAAAAGCTTATTCAGCCTATAAATAGCATGGTTATAATTGCTTTTCATGCAATGCCCGATACCATTATATTGATTAACAATCTGATTTGTAGAATCTGTGAGCATGTACCTGCCTGTTGAATTTATCAAGTCAGTATATTTTTCGGTCTGACAATATATCTTCGAAAGTTTACTCAGGGTATTATAATCGCTCGAATTGGAGGTCAATGCTTTTCGGTAATAATACACTGCCGAATCAAGATTCGAAAGTTGCACGAAAGAATCGCCTATAAATGGATACACTGCCGACAAGGAATCTTTTTTTAAAATAGCATGTGCCAACTGAATGGTTGGTTTCCACTCACGGAGTTTAAAAATCACATTGAGATAATTCAACTGAGCAAACCGACTTTCAGGAACCGTCTGCAAAGCCATTGAGTAAAAAAATTTCGCTTTATTGAGATTTCCGGCCAATTGATAACAATCAGCTAGTTCATTGATAACCGCAAGACCAGTTCCCTCCTGCTTTACCAACTCTTCCAACAACACACCGGCTTCATTATAGCGACCTAAACTTTTAAAACATTTAGCTTTCAGAAAATCAGAATCAAGCGATTTCTTCTCTTTCGAGAGTAATCGGATAGCCGTTTCAAAGTCCTGATTTTTCAGGGCATTCTGAATGGCTGTATTTTGAGCCGAAAGCATCAGCGAAAAGCAAAGAAATAATCCAACAAGGATGGTTTTCATACGATAAAGTTTGAAGAAAATCATGCAGAAAGAGTATTTTCGATATGGGAAATAAGTGCAGCATATTTACAGACTGCACTTATTTGCTTGAGTTTTATTTTTTCAAAGTGACAATTACCACACCATTCTTGCCTTTATCGCCATACAACTTTACAGCAGCACTATCTTTCAGAACATCCATTTTCTCAATCTGGGATGCTTTGACAGTTTTTTTCATCTCGCCCATAGTTGTCATTTTTCCATCACAAATTACAAGTGCACTTTCCTTAACTATTACCTTATCATTCTTTCCTCCATCCAATTTAAACTGAATGGGTAAGGTATAATACACCGAAACCTTTTTCCCTTTCTGCTCGCCTGGAATCCATTGTGACATTGCATTTACAACCCGAAGAGCTTCCGCATCAATTTCAGGGCTTACTCCTCGAAGGATTTCAGCTTTTTCAACCTTACCAGCTTTGTTTACAATGTATCGTCCTGAAATTTGTTTACAGTTTTTTGTTTATAATCCTGTATTTACTTTACATTTAATTTTATCTTTGTGCCATCATATTCAAGCGGAGTTAGGCTCTGCTGAGGAGCAACCTAACAAGGAATAAATATGATTAGCGACAAGTACGTCAGAAAAATGGGATAGTTGATTTTCAGCTATCCTTTTTTTATGACAACTAAGAGCTATTTATGCCTTGAAAACCTAATACGAGACTGCGGTTTGTTCAGTTTTGTAATACGTTTTCCAGTGTTTGCTGAATTCACCCGATTGGCTATGAGCATATTCAGGTGTTTTCATATCCAAACTGGCATGAGGCCTGCAACTATTATAAATTTGAACTATTCGCTTTAGTTCTTTAGTTGCATCTTCAACCGATTTCAGTTTCATTTGATTCAGCCACTCATCCTTTAAAATGCCATTCACACGCTCTGCTATGGCATTTTCACGGGGATCTCCGTTTTCGGTCATACTAATCTGAACATGATATCTGTTCAGTATCTTAATATAATCGCCACAACAGTATTGAACTCCCCTGTCCGAATGGTGGATTAAACCTTCTGTTCCTTTGGAAGCTTGCTTTAAAGCCATTCTTAAGGCTTCTATCGTATATTTAGCTTCCAAGGTTTCTCCGATTGCCCAACCAACTATCTTCCTGGAATAAGCATCAGTTATCAAATTCAAATAAACGAATCCTGCCAATGTTTCAACATAGGTAATATCACTCACCCATAATTGATTAGCCTGCATTGGAGTAAATCCTTTGATCAGGTTAGGATACTTGCGCAACCAATGGTTGCTATAAGTGGTTTTAACCCGCCGTCGACGTTTTCCAACCAATAATCCATATCTTCTCAAAAAATCAAAGAAACTATCCCTACCAATGCTTAGTTCGGTTGGTAAACGAGGCTGGATAAGTTCCAATAACTTTCGACCACCAATTTTGGGCATTAGTTCCCGTTGTCTTTCAACCAATTGAAGTAGAATCTCTTCTTTTACTTCTTCTTTGTAATTGTATTTACTTCGCTGGTAGTAGGCTTGCCTACTTCTGCCAAACAGGTCGCACAAGCTATCGATATCTGAACCATAATGACTTGTGCGCAGCTCTGTTACCGCTTGGCTCCAGATTTTTTTCTTATATCAATCTTAAGCTCACGTTCGGCAATATCAATCATGGTACTCAATGCCTTGGTGCGAAATTGCTCATGTTTCAAATCCTCTTCTAACTTCTTGATTTTTAATTCAAGTTCTTGTTCTAAAGATGATTTTTGTTTCTCTTTTGCCATGGCTAGGTGCAGTTCTTGTTGGTCTTCACTTGGTTTTGAAAGCCCAAATTTACGCATCCACCTGTAGATATTATTACAACCAGTATAATTATACTTCCTTTTTAACTCTTCCTTGCTTATTCCACCGCTTAGGTAGTCTTGAACTACCATTAATTTAAAATCGTCCGTGAATTTGTTTACGTTTGTTCTCATAATCCTGAATTCTGTTTACTTTTTTGTAAACCTATTTCAGGACTAGACACAATAAATCGAACAATAACCCGTCCCTGAATTCCTTTTTCCTGTGCTACAGTAGGATATTTCACTGTTTTTGAAATGAATTGCATTAGAGCATTGATCCCTCCAGGATATTGAGGCATTTTTTCTGCCATGTCATACACTTTGTTGTCATCTTCTTTTGTTACTTGCTCTTTTTTAATCACTGGTGCTGTGAACTTCCCAGTCGTCTTCACGTCCTTTTTAGTGTTATCCACCGTAGCACCTACAGATTTCTTTGAGTCAGATGTAACTGCTTTTGTTTTCTTGACCACGCTTTGAGCATTAGCCACTAATACTAGCGAAAAGACCAACGGCACAATAAGCATATACTTCAGAATGGCCGCTTTGTTTGAATTTTGTTTGTTCATCATCATAATACGTTTTTTTAAGGGTGATACATTAAATTGATTGCCGAGTCTGATCTCGGGTGATTGATAAGATAATTGTAGCAAATGGTATTGATAATGTTTCGGATTAAAACCCGAGCGAAGCACGTGGTTATCGGCCAAGAACTCCAGATTCTGACGAATCTCTCGCTTCAGCAGCCATACAGCCGGATTTATCCAGAAAACGATACTGGCCAATTCGCCCACAAACACATCCAGGCTATGCCACTGACGGACATGCGTGAATTCGTGCGCCAGGATCTGCCGTGTTTCTGCCTCAGCATGCAACTCTGGATTGATAAATACCGTTCCGAAAAACGAGAACGGACTGATCTCACGCTCCATGGCAACCACTCTCGTGCCTTGCAAAACTGTGATTTTTCCGACCAAACGCATGCGGAGAATAGCAAACAACTGTGCCAACATCCGGACAAACAATGCCATTACAACCAGCAGATAGACACCCAACAGGATGTTTTCAACACTAATCATGCTTGCCTGTTGTGCCGGGCTGATTACAATTTCGGGCAAAGTAGTGATACGTACCAGCGTGGTCTGCACCGGTTCCGGTTGCGACAACCAGCTCTCGATTGACAACAGCGGATAGGCAAACGAAGCCACAAAACTCAACAACAGGTAAAGCCTGCGCGTTTTCCAAAAAGTATCGCCGGCAAAAAACAGCCGGTAGAACAGGTAAAACAAAATAATACCAACATTTACCTGCAAAAGATAAATCAATGTTGTGTTCATTTTTTCTCGATTAGTTTAATGATTTCCTGAAGTTCTTCTGCAGATATATTTTCCTTTTCGGCAAAAAAGCTCACAAGCTCTTTGTACGAATTGCGGAAATAGTTTTGCACCACTTTCGACATAAACTTGGACTTGTACTCCTTCTCGTCCATGACAGGACTATACTCGTACATGTTGCCGACGCGTGTTGCTTTTACAAGGTTCTTTCGCTCCAGATTTTTGATAACCGAAGCCACAGTTGTGTACGGAGGCACAGGCTCGTCCATGTGCTGCATGAAGTCGCGGATAAATCCCCGCCCCTGCTGATAAATGACAATCATCATTTCTTCCTCCTGATTCGTTAGTTTTTCCATAATAGCTATTTTGTTTTTCCCGGGTTACAATTACATAACGAACTATATTCGTTTTTATTACGAAACTTTCGCAAATCTACGAAACTTTCGTAGATTTTATTCCAGCGAACGTTTATTTTAAGAATTTTTAAACTTTTACCCAAATAAGAGTGTTCAATAAAAAGTAGTATTTTTGTCTCAATCCGAATATGAATGCAGCATGAAGAACATTTGTCGACATACAGGTTCCAGGTTATTGGTAATTGCGATTGGAGTTTTCTGCCATTTTGCGGCTCTTCAGGCCCAAACCAGTTATTATTTCTATGTGCAGTTTGCCAACAAGAATAACTCGCCATACTCCCTGAGCAATCCCGCTGCCTTTTTGTCGGAAAGGGCTATTGCCAGGCGCGCAGCCTTTTCCATTGCGTGCGACTCCACTGATTTACCCGTAAATCCGTCTTACCTGCAACAAATTGAGAGCATGGGCATACATGTCCATTCGCGCAGCAGGTGGATGAATGGCGCCACAGTTATTTTAGCGGATTCTTCCCGAATGAGCACGGTACGCACACTCCCGTTTGTAAGATTCGTGGAATATACCGGCAAACTCTCCGGTGCGGCATTAGCTCCGTCACAAAAAACTAAAATGCACACAAACGCCGATTACGGCACTGCCGGCACGCAAATAAACCAGCTAAACGGTAAATATCTCCACGAAAAAGGCTTTCGCGGAAAAGGAATGCAAATTGGGGTCATTGATGCAGGCTTCATGAATGCCAATACAAATCCGTGTTTCGACAGTTTACGTTTGCAGGGGCGCTTGCTGGGAACCAAAGACATTATTAATCCCAACTCCAATGTCTATACGGAAGATTCGCACGGTGCAATGGTTTTATCTACCATGGCCGGGAATATGCCCGCCCAGTTTCTGGGCACCGCTCCCGATGCTTCCTACTGGCTCATCCGCACAGAATACGTACCCACAGAATACAAAGTTGAAACCGATTTTTGGTGTTCGGGCATTGAGTTTGCCGACAGTGTAGGTGTGGATGTTGTAAACTCGTCACTCGGATATTATACATTTGATGATCTTTCTATGGGATTTACCTATGCCGACATGAATGGAAAAGTTTCGCGAGCCAGCCGGGCAGCAAACATGGCAAGCAAAAAGGGAATTATAGTGGTGGTCAGCGCCGGAAACGAAGCGAACTCATCCTGGCATTATATTGGTTCGCCCGCCGATGCCGATGGAATAATAACAGTTGGAGGCCTACGAACCGACAGTGCTTCCAGTGTTTTTTCCTCCTTCGGCCCAAGTGCAGACAATCGCGTAAAACCTGAACTTTGCGCCATGGGAACCGCCGCTGCAGTTATAAACACAGCCGGAGTACCTGCATATGCCAACGGCACTTCTTTTGCCTCTCCTATTATGGCTGGTATGGTTGCCTGCTTATTGCAACGTTACAAATCCAACGAACCCAATCCGAATGTAACTGTTTTTCTGAATTCCCTATTCAATAGTGCTAATCAAAGAAATAATCCTACTGTACAACAAGGATACGGTATTCCTAATTTCCGGATTGCAGAGCAGAATCTGCCAATCTTCAATTCAACTTCCGCCATCCCCACAGATATATTTTCAATGGGTTATAATGCCCGTGATAAAAGTTTGTCTATACGTATTCTCAACAATAATCTCAAACAAGCCGCTGTGCGGATTTATGCTGCAACAGGCAAGTTAGTGATTAACCAGGCAATAACTGAAACAAACAGTTATTTGAATTTAAACAGACTTCCTGCCGGGATTTACGCGATAAGCGTATTGGCAAACGAAGCCCAACAAACTAAAAAAATAATTATTGAACAATAAATGAACTCAATTTCTCTTTCCGAGCTCACATCACGCATTCAGGAAACCATCCGGATGAATTTTAGTGCACCGGTATGGATTCGTGCCGAAATAAGTGAGTTACGCGAAAACCCGGGCGGACATTGTTATCTGGAATTTATTGAAAAAGACAGTGCGTCCGACGCTTTGCTTGCAAAAACAAAAGCGACCATCTGGGCCAGCACCTACCGCATGTTGAAACCTTATTTCGAAAGCAGCACCGGACAAAATCTTCGCGCCGGACTGAATGTACTCGTGGCAGTTTCAGTTGATTTTCATGGAGTTTATGGTTTCAGCCTGAATGTGCGAGATATTGACCCTACCTTTACCATTGGCGAAATGGCTGCCAGAAGGGTGAAAATCATTCGCCAACTGGAAGCCGATGGCATCGTTGACATGAACAAAGAACTCGAGTTTCCACAACTTCCGCAACGGTTGGCTATCATTTCGTCGCCTACTGCCGCTGGCTATGGCGATTTTTGCGACCAGTTGAAAAACGATTCATCGCATTTTGCCTTTTACACCCGCTTATTCCCCGCCATCATGCAGGGCGACCAGGCCGAAGCTTCCATCATTTCAGCATTGGAAAAGGTGTATGAACATATTGATTTGTTTGATGTGGTAGTCATTATTCGGGGTGGAGGTGCCACTACCGATCTGGCATGCTTCGATTCGTATGAACTGGCTCTGAATTGTGCACAATTCCCGTTACCAATCATTGCCGGGATCGGTCACCAACGGGACATTTCCATTCTGGACATGGTGGCACACACCAGCGTAAAAACGCCTACTGCCGCTGCCGAATTCCTGATTTCGGGCATGCAACACGCCGAAAACAGGGTTATAGATATTTTGGCTGACATACAAAGTGAGATCAGGAACAAGATCGACTACCAAAACCGGATTATCGACCAAAAACAAGAAAAAATAAAACAAATCCTCCGAAGCTGGGTGGTTCAGAAAGCCCATTTGCTGGACAGGCAAAAGAGCAGATTAAAATCGGCTGTCCGGCTACAATTGCTAAAACAAAACAACCGACTGGCCTTACTGGATAAAAATATAGAAACGCATTCTCCGGCATTTCTGCTTAAACATGGCTACACAATTACAACGCTTAATGGCAAGCGAGTTTCATCAGCCAAGCAGGTAAATAAAGGTGATAAAATTCGTACATTTGTTGCCGATGGCGATTTCGAAAGCAAAATAGAATGATGTGATAATATGGTGATTAGATAATGTGATGATTACATCATCTTATACCAAATCAACACATTAACTAATTATCACATCATCATATCAACTAATTATCACATCAACCAATCATCTAATCAATTAATTATGAGCAAAATTTCTCTCGAAAACATGGAGTTTCACGCCTTTCACGGTTGCCTAGAACATGAGCAAACGCTCGGAAACACATTTATTGTGAGTGTAACAATGGAATTGGACACCTCGCGTTCCGGAAAAACGGATGAGTTGGATCATACCTTAAACTATCAACTGGTGTACGATGTAATTGCCGGCCAAATGGAAATGCCATCGAAACTGATTGAGCATGTGGCCCAACGGATTCTGGATAGCCTTGTTGAAGGATTTCCACAAATCCACAACTTAAATGTAAAACTGTCTAAAATGAATCCTCCCCTGGGTGGGAAAGTGGAAAAAGTGACTATAGAGCTGAATAAGAAATAAAATTAGTTTGATTGTTCTTGTGCCCTTAACTTGCTGTATTTCCAGCCAGCATAAAACAGTGTCACAACCAACAACAACCAGCTTCCATCTCCAACAGGAATAGGCGCTTCGACGGGATCACCGTTTGGATCTATTCCTGATCGTTGATATGCGATATTTTCATTGTCGCTCATATTCAAACTAATATCCGAAGCCAACAATCCTGTTCCTAAACCCGCATTTTCTTCCACAAGAACAGGATTGGCATCATTACCCCGTTTAAATGCGCTTGAAAACAACTGGCTGATATTTTTACGAATAGCCAAATCAGGAAAGCTTGCATCGGATTGCCGGGAATTGTCATTTTGATGACTGATATTTTCAATTCGGTTACAATCCGGAAAATTAATATTTTGATTGCCCGCACTCTCATTTCTATTTGATTGATTATTGGACAAATTATAGTTGTTATAGATTCTATCAGTCCTCCCGGATCTTTCCGTAAAATGGTCTGAACTTGGTTGCAAGGTAGTTTTTACTTCATATACTTTTGTATTGTAAACTGTGTTTAACCCCGTGTTGACAGGCAAATTATTACTCTCGTTGTAAAAGAAAGTATTTGCAATATGCATATAACTTTCTTTACTAAAAATGTAAGCAATTTTTTCTGAAAAGAAGAAGGCACTTGCCATAAATAAATACACAAATCCAATAAAATACCAAAGATTTGTTTTTTTCTCTACTTTCTTAATCACAATTAGTTTGTTTCAATAATTATTTTCACTTTAATTCTCCCGAAATGCGCTTTAAATTTGATACTACGGGAGAACCAAAGGCACAACAACAGTTTTTTTAGCAGTAAAAGCCTTTACCAGATATACACCTCTTTTTAATTTTGTCGATATAGCTGTATGTCTGGTCTCGTCAAATGGAATATTATCCACTATTCGTCCCATTGCATCATACAGCGTCAAATCGCCTTTTTGCGCAGTATTATTCTCAATATGAATTGTTTGATTTGAACCATAAACCCTCAATACAGGGCATTTCCCATCTTCATTTTCTGACAATTCCGTGCTAATGTTCGCACTGGTCACTATTTTGAACCGCTTATCCGAAGCGGAACCGGAACTTGACGCAAAAGCATAAGTTGCCCCGCTTTGAGAAATGTCAACAGTTTTATTTTCAAGCAAATCAACCAAATACAGTGTTGGATACGACGCATCCATATTGTAATGATTGAAAGTGAGCGTATAATTACTGTCTTCGCCGGCTTTAAAACCGATATCAGTATTGTCAATATTATTCACAGCATTTATCTGATAGTTTCCATCTGATTCCATTGCACACAGTTGAGGAGCTTTGGAAGATCCGAATATTTTGAAGGCATCCCAACCATTATCAAATGAATGTGTACATGCCGGATCAGTAAACAACCACATTCTATCGCTGTAACGGGAACCTTTGACATCGATAATTGTATATGTTTTATCACTTTCCGCAGCCAACTTCCTAACGCGCTGGGGTTTCGTGTTTTTAACAGCCAATGAACTGTAAGGAACATTCAGGTTTCCACCACCGGAATAAGCATTAACCTGAAATCCCTGCATGGATGGAATCTGGCCAGGAATACCACCTATTCCGGCTGTATATTTAGTAGCGGCAACATATTGCCCCGGGCTTGTTCCGGGAGTTGTAACACCCGAGTTATTGTTCCAGTCATTATGGCTACCTGTATTATATAAATAAACGGAAGCTTCCATATTGCTAAAGTTCAACTGCGTAATATCAATTGCAGCCGTGTAAGGATTACTGATTATATGCTGGCCCTTGTAGTAAGATCCCGGGCTATACGTCAGATTGCAATTCATATCTGCATTTTCAAGTATTCCCTGAAAACGAATTGTTACAGGTGAGGTTTGAGTCATCTCATAGCCTTTAAAAGAAGTCAGGACAAATGCATTGTTCAAAGACAACCAACTTTCGGCAGTTGTCAGACCCGGTTCATTATACTGGCGGAGATAAGAACCATAAAAAGTTGGATTAGCAACAAGGGAACGCACCGGAATGCCAAAGTATTGCCATTTGTATTTAGACCCTGCCGGACCATTTGAATCATAATATGCTTTAGAATACATTTCAACAGTGGCATAAACCGGGTTATTCACCAGATTGTGGAATAATAGTGTTCCGTTAGCAACGGCTGCCCCCGATTTTATCAATATTCCATCAACTCCGGCGTCGTTGGTTATTGTTCCTAAAACATTCAATTTCCGTGCTGCTGGTATAATAAGCGCTTTACCCGAATTGATCGTCAATGAATGGTCAACAATAAAATCGTTGTTGAGCGACACTCCCGCTGCATTATCAATGGTGAGGTTATAAACCTTGCCATTTAAGTAGGAGATACTGTCAATAAACTGGGCGGAGGTCCCGGCATAGCAAATGGTAGGTGAGTTGGTCGTTGCATCCAACTTTCCTGCAGTTGCAGCAAGGGAATTGAGAATATTTAATTGTCCGGTAAATGTAAGGTTATTTGTATTGTTTACCGTTAAGTTATATACGTTATTGTTGTAAAAAGTACCCGTTGGAATAGACTGGGCTGACGTTCCGGCAAATTCAATGGTGGACCCAATAGCCGTTGCATCCAGTTGCGCCCCGTTGCTCAGATTAAGATTGCCTTTAACGGTTGCTTTATGGCCATTCAACACCAGATTATACGCAGATTGCGTATTATTAATCCCGGCAACAGATACATCAACATCCAACACACAATTATTTGACGGAGTATTGGCAAAATAGAGCTCCTCACCGGCAGTTGGTACAATCCTATACAACCAGTTATCAGGGTTGCTCCAGGCAGAACTTATTGTCCCTTTCCAATTATTCCTGTTCATGAGCCGCTCCCACGCACCCATAGCCGTGTAAGTTCCCCTGGCTGCCAATTCATAATCGGAGGTAATGCCAGTACCCGAAGCACCAACCAAATCGGTGCCGATTTTATAATCTGCGGCAACAGTTGAACCTGGATTTACAAATACCGGATTGCCAATTATACTTCTGGTATCAGAACCGGTAAAAAATGGTAATGCCGCTATTTCCGTTGAGTTCACGTGAGCTGTTTTTCCACCAACACCCGAAGCATAATAATCGTTATTATCAAGAGTCAGATTTGTATTAACCCCGTAATTGAACCACGCAGCGTAATGTAAATTCGAACCAGCAGGAGTCGACCGCTCATTTGAAAAGATATTGTTCCTGAAATCGCGGGTATTAGCCGATGAATTGCTGTATAAACAATAAGATTTATTTACTGCTCCCGAACCTGTAGTGCCGCCAATATAAACCGTATTGAAATAGAGAATTGTATTGTTGTTGGCCGATCCGGATTCATATATTCCAAAAAAGGAGGACCTTGTATTTTCTCCTATAGCAATGATATTGTTTGAGATGCTAACTGCACCAGCACTCTTTTTTATTCCATAAATATATCCATCGGTGCTACCCGGAGCCTTCAACCCATAAATAAAGTTTCTCGAAACAGTGTTTGTCCCCAATCCGGCATCGTAAGACAGTCCCACTACGCTGGCAGCACCTGTTGCATTAGTAGCCGACAAATTGTAGATATTATTATTCGAACAACTGTTGGCTCCACTGCCAGCGCTGCAAAAAACACCAAAAAGATACCCGGTAAACGCTGCATTTGAATTGGTCAAATTATATACAACATTATTATTAATGGCAACTGCTGTTGAACTTGAATTAATAAATGCAATACCTGAATTAGAAGCCAGGCTACCCGTTTGGGTGTTGTTGTTTGAAATAGTCAAATCACGAACGGTATTATTCGTAATAGCAGTAGAACCAGCCTCAGACCTTATACCGTTTATGAAAGCAGAATTATTAGTTGCCGCATTGGCCATATTTGCAATCACATTTCCGCCTATTGTAACGGTACCGGGGGTGGAACCGGTATTACCGGCACATAATATCCCATAAACGTGCTGGTCTTGCGTAGTGCTGGCCAATGTAGCATTGATACTATTACCCGTTGCTGCACTTCCAATTATATTATTGCTAATAGTAGTTGAATTATTTGAATAATTATAGATCCCATAAAAATGGTTTGCGATAGCTGAAGCACTATTGGCAGCAGTTATAGATCCTATTTTATTGTTTTGGCAATCGACCGATGCATTCCACTGTATTTGGATTCCGCAGACTTTACTTCCGTTGCCGTCAGCATTTCCACTTGTTACTACAATTGAACCCGTGCCGGTGTTGTCGCCGATTGTGTTGCCGGTAACCGTTCCAACATTCACACTGCCTTTGCCTATTTCGATTCCGCTCCACGAAATTGCAGTATCTGTGGACACACCACCCGAATTAGTCCAGTTAAAATTCCGAATGGTATTGTTTTGAACTGTTGAGACCGGAGTGCCGTCATTCAGATATAATGTAATAGCCGAAAAAATATTATTTGCTGTACCTCCGTTGCTGGTTTTTGCCCATGTGCCAACACATGAAGCGGCTGACCCGCCAATAAAATTATTGGAAATTGTATATCCTGTACCTGCAGCCTTTGTGTCGGAATCTCCTATTCTAATAACTCGGTAGCTATTGTTGCCTGTAGGAACAAATGTTGTAGTTTCATAAAAACTATTTCCCGTAATGGTCCAGCCGGTTGTTCCCGGAGTGCCGGTATAACCTTTGGCATAAATTGCACCCGACTCTGCTACCGGACTCAGAAAATCTTTAAACTCATTATCAGTAATAAGATTTCCTGTATTCGGGTGCGAACTGCTTCCACCTGAAACAATGGAATACGCTGGCCTGTTGCCTCCTGAATTGGTAATTAAATTATTACTGATAACATTTGCATCATTTCCTTTTGAAGGGCTTCCATCGGAAAAACAAATTGTCCCATTGCTTCCCACCAATGATCCTTTAACAATGGAATATTTTAGCGTATTAACCTCAGCATTATTAGCCAACGTAATGGTTGAAGCCGAAGTACCTGTACTTGTATTTTCAATTGTCAGGTCGCGTGCTGAACCGGTTGCATTCATTCGCCCATCAATAGTCACCTTGTCCGCTCCATTAAAGTTTATCATTGCAGCATCTAAATTACCGGATATGGAAAGCCCAGACGCCGTAGGATATATTGATAAGCCGGTCCAGTTTCCACTATTCAGTGAAGCCGTAGCAGTTTCCTCCGTGGAACCCACAACTGCAACAATGATATTTTTACCGGCCTGGTTCGCTTGGGCGTTAATAGCATCAAACGCTGTCTTTAATGTAAAATAGCCAGTACCATTGTTTATTCCATTAGCTCCGGTTACCTGAACAGGAAACGCATGAAATTCGTATGCCCCTAAATCGACATTGGGGTTAATGATTCGGTTCTCTCCATCCAAATCCGAAGTTACGCCACTAATATATGTATTATTGCCGAGATCTATCGCCGGACTAAAAATTTTAAGGCGATAATCATCCGCTGCCGAATTCACAAAAAGCGGATTCGAACTGCTTACTATTCCAGCTCCGGAGCCTCCTTCGAGCAGGATGTTTGAATATGTTTGTGTGCCGGACACATTATTTATTGAGCCACCTATTTTATTCCCCCAGATGATGCTGTTTTTCAAATTGCCATTTCCAAAAACACCGCCGCCGTTACCCATACCTCCTGAATTATACACAATGGTTGCATTGGTTATCGTGGAAGTGGAGTTTTCATCAAAAACGCCCCCACCAGCTTCTGAGCAAGTGTTTTTATATATCAATGCATTTTTTATAACCGGATAAGAACTGCTTTTGTTACATATCCCGCCACCGCTGTTATTCGCCGTATTGTTGGCAATTATGAGATTGGTAATTGTTGGAGAGCTGGAGGAATTAAACATACCCCCTCCATTCCGGGTTGTGCTATTCGACATGATAGTTACATTGGTAAAAGAAGGAGAAGATGAATCATTCATCACTCCGCCACCATCATTCTGAGTCGAATTATTTTTTATTATTACATCCGTTAAAGTTGGAGCAAATGAAACATTGCAAATACCTCCACCATTCTCAGTTGCGGTATTCGAACCCATCGTTACTCCGGTAATAGCCGGGGAAGAATGGTCGTTGAATACCGCTCCTCCTTTCAACGCCCGGCAATTGCTGATATTCAAATTTGCAAGTATTGGCGACGAGGTATTACATGCAATTCCACCACCGCTGCCGGTATAAATTTCAATTCCGTTGACCGGTATATGATCCCACCACAAATCTGCATATCCACTGCTAATGGTAAATCCATTCAATTCGGCATCGCCCACTGCACCGGAGGAAATTACCACATGGTAAGTATTATCTGTTGCATCTCCCGCAGTATTAATATCACCACTTAGTATAGTGGCATTCGCAGTCCAGTTTTGCTGAACCAGAGATGTTTCATTCCCTACAAATCCACCATATATCTTCACACCTGATTTTAAGACAAAGGCATTATATTTACTGGCTGGCGTAATTGTTCCTAAAGCATCCGCCCGGCGATTGGGTTTATATGTGCCGGCCGCTACCCAAATTTGATCTCCATAATTGGAGTTATTAATCATTAGTTGTAAGTCCGGCGAAGCATTAGCCCATGAAGTTCCAACGCCAGTTCCGGCACCGGCAGGAGTAACATATCTGATAATAAGGGTAAATTCATAAGCACCCAAATCGACCGTGGTATTATTTATACGGGGTAATCCTTCCAAATCGGTTGAAACACCACTTATGTAAGAATTATTTCCAACGTCTTTTGCCGGGCTTGCAGAAGTAAGAATGATAATTACCTGCCCCTGAATTTACGAAAAATGGATTGGAATTACTAATAATATTCGTTCCATTCACCGTTCCCCCCTGCAGTAGCGTATTAACAAAATGCCACATCGTTGTCATATCCGAACAATTATCTACAGCAGAGGTATTACTATTGATGTTTCCCCATACAATGCAATTCTTCATCATGAAGCCATTCGCATCATAAAGCCCGCCACCACTCGTTCCAGCCTTATTTCCGGCCAACGTCAGGTTAATGAATTCAGGTGCACAGTTCGAAGCGTAGACTCCGCCTCCATTCTGCCCGGCCTGGTTATCGCATATTAGTAATCCTCTGTAGGTGCTGCTATTATCAATCTGATTCAAATACATTCCACCACCCGATCCATTTGTAGCAATGTTACTTTTGACTGCAACATTTGTCAGGTATAAAGTACTTGACCATCCGTCTGTAAAAATACCGCCACCGTTGGTTGTTGCCGTATTATTTATCAAGTTTACAGAATTAAAAGCAGGTCGCGAAACATAGCAATAAACACCCCCGCCATTGGTCGTTGAAGTGTTGGACTCTATCGTTGAACTATTTAAAGTAGTTGTTGAGTTTACTAATGAAATACCGCCTCCCAGGGTTGCTTTATTATTTATCAATACTAAATTCGCAAAAACGGGAGAAGATGTTGCCAAATGCACTCCTCCACCGCTGGCCTGAGAAACAGTGGTGGAATTCACTGTGATGCTTGAATTTCCATTGGCATTCCCTTTGGTAATGGAAAAACCATCCAGGCAGGCAGTTCCAACATTACCCGCCGAAACAACAACATGATAGCAGTCGTCCGTTGTAACATTGGTTGTTCCCAGATCACCACTTAAGAATGGTATTGTTTGTATTGATGTTTCTTTGGGATAAATTTGTTTCCGTCCCGGCAAAACCGCCATATATCCTAACGTTATTTATTAACACAAAAGCTTTGTCACGGTCTGTGGCTCCATCTCCGGCTGCATAAGCAGGAAAATAAGTACCTGCAGCAACCCAAATTTGTGTAACAGAGCTTAACCCACCGGCAACAAACAATGCATCGGATAATTCGCCTATAGCGTTTGCCCACGAATTACCATTACCATTTGAGCCTTTTTTCACATAAAGAATCCCATTGACATCCGGTTCAAAAACAGCATCTGCACTTTGATATTCGTAAGCTCCCAAATCAATAACCGCGCTGCTAAAAATCCGGCTGTTACCGTCTACATCGGTTAAGGTTGCATTTAATGCATTTGAACCTTTGTTAATGCCCGGACTGGGGCCAGTTAAATGATAATCGTCAGTGGCCGTATTCGCAAATAGCGGATTAGAATTGCTGATGATAGCTGTGCCTGATTTCGTTCCACCTTCGACAAGGCAATATGAGTATGTTGGCGATCCACTTACATTTTTCACAATGCCATCAACTGCATTACCCCAAATAATGCAATTTTGCAATGTTCCATTTCCTGCAACGCCAGCACCATTACCGTTGCCACCTGTTCCGGTGGTTGTATTATAAACAATGGTTGCATTTGTAATTATTGGAGTGCTATTGGAGTTATATATTCCTCCGCCATCTCCTGTCGCATTATTTTTATAAATTAATGCATTAGTAATTGTCGGATTTGATGAAGATTCATTGTACATTCCACCGCCATTTGACCACGAATTGGAAATAGAATTATTGCGGATAATAATATTAACTATGGTCGGGGAGGAATTAGAAGTATTCATCATACCCCCTCCTTTTTGGTTTGCGGAATTCGAATGGATTGTCACTCCGGTAAGTAATGGCGACGATGATTCATTATACATCCCACCGCCCGTGTAAGTAGCTGTATTGCTATTTATTACAACATTCGACAAAACAGCAGAGGAAGATGATATATTATACATCCCACCTCCATGTTCTGTTGCGTTGTTTGAAGATATGGTGCAGTTTGAAAGAATTGGAGATGATGCCGTATTAAATATACCACCACCACATCTTGAAGAACTTAAATTTATGCTAACCTCCGTCAAAGCAGGAGACGAATCTGCATTATATATTCCGCCCCCATATGCAGCTAAACAAGAGATCACAGTGGAGTTTACAACTGCTGGAGATGAGTTATGGCATATAATTCCGCCACCATTTCCCGAATTGACTGAGATTCCATTTACAGTTATCGATTCCCAGAAAGTATTCGCATTACCTGCTGTAACCGTAAAACCATTCAATTCGGCAGTACCTGCCGCTCCGGAAGAAATAACCACATGGTATGAATTGTCATTCGTAGCACCGGTCGTACCCAAATCGCCACTCAAAGTGGTTACGTTCGTCACCCAGTTTCGTTGGGTCAGCAATGTTTCGGCACCGGCAAAACCTCCATATATTTTTACGCCTGATTTTAAGACAAAAGAATTATATCTGTTGTTTGTTGTAATTGTTCCTAAAGCATCCGCTCTACGATTAGGCTTATAGGTTCCGGCAGCTACCCAAATTTCGTCTCCGGAATTTGAGTTGTTTATAATTAGCTGAAGATCACTTGTAGCATTTGCCCATGAAGTACCGTCTAATGCACCTGCTCCAGTGGGAGTTACGTACCATACTGAGGCAAAAACAGATGTTGGAAACAAAACAAAAAAGAAAATTGCAGTTAATGAAATAAATACTTTTTTCATTTTAAAATTAGAACCAAATAATATACTAATTATGTCTTTTTACTTTATCACAATATTTTCAGTATCGAGAATCAACTCAAAACCAGCTACATGCACCAAAGGGTATCAACCCGATGGGCATTATCATTTTTTGAGGCTACAACAGGTTAAGTGTAGACTTTACGCTTATAAAAAACAGCAATAAGCTTTCGGACGACTTTAGTTCAAGTCGCCTGGCTGACAGAAAAGAGTTAATGGTAGGTCGGTAAAAAAATGGTGCCTTCAGGCAGCCAACCAGATATTAGGAATATAAAATATCAGAAAAAATCAGCCGGTATAAATTCCGAGTCAGAATACAATGCATTGATTAATTATCACTTTAAAATACACAGCGATCATTCTTCAATCAATCTGACTATTAAATGTAGTACAATTATCAAAGTTTAAAATACAAGTCCATGTTATCTCAGTTAATTTTCGGATGACAAAAAAACTCCTTTTTTAATCAGATATGACATCCCATTTTCAGTAGAAAACACTCAAGTAATTTCAAAAATCAATGCAGCATTTCACATTACAAAAGCCGTATTTTTTACGACAAAAAAAACTGATGCAAAGTTAATAAAATAAAACGATAAAAAATGTCACCATTAATTAATTATAACATAATATCATTAATAGTTTCAAAAAAAACAAATACCAACTGGCTTCAATTCACAAGCAATCATAATTCTACGTATTTCTACCTTAAAATTGAATTACAACTTATCACATAATCGGACCAATAAACTTATGTCGTATAAAATGCAAAAAAAACAATTGCAAGCATTTAAACAGAAAAAGTTACAATTGAACTTAGCAAAAAGAGATAATCCTCAAAATAGCTTTTTGGTAAAATTATGCTTTAAAAATTCATTTTTCGCAAAAGCAATCATTAAATTCCCCTGCAAAAAGCTTATATTTGCACCCAACTTTAAACAAACTGATATATTAATGAAAAGAACGCAGGAATTCCGCGTTCTTTTTTTTTGCAGATAATTAAGTATTTTATGGCTGAAAAGGAAATTAAACAAGGACATCCGAAAGGATTGTACATTTTATTTGCCACAGAAATGTGGGAACGTTTTAACTACTATGGCATGCGTGCCGTTTTAGTATTATTCATGACCAAGGCATTATTGTTCGATAAAGCTTTCGCATCGAATTTGTATGGGAGCTACACGAGTTTAGTCTATCTGACACCGCTGATTGGAGGTTTTATTGCCGATCGCTATTGGGGAAACCAGCGTTCAATCATTGCCGGAGGACTTGTAATGGCCTTAGGTGAAATTTTACTCTTTTTCTGCGGACACACTTATTTATCATCACCCGGAGTCTCTACATTATTGTTTTTTAGCGGTTTGGGATTAATGATTGCCGGCAACGGATTTTTCAAACCCAACATATCTTCTTTGGTGGGACAGCTTTATCCCAAAGGCGACCGCCGTATTGATTCTGCATACACCATTTTTTATATGGGTATCAATGTAGGTGGCGCATTAGGGCCGTTTGTATGCGGACTGGTAGGAGACACCGGACATCCTGTAGATTTCAAATGGGCTTTTCTGGCCGGCGCAGTCGGAATGCTTACCAGTGTGGTGGTTCAACTCGCATTTGCTAAACAATATGTTATTGACCCGAATAAAAAAATACTAGGGCAGCCACCTGTAGGAGCGCATGCCAATTGGTCGAAACCGCTTTTTGTAATGCTGGGATTAGCCGCTTTTGCAGCTCTTGCCATAGGAATGCTCTACGTAGATGCAAAAGTTTTCGTTTTCCTGCCTTACTTGCTCCTACTGGCCACTGTACTTATAGTTGGCATTATCGTTACAGATAAATCATTAAAAAAAACAGAAAAACAGAAAGTGTCGGTTATCTTCATTGTTGCTTTTTTTGTGATATTCTTTTGGAGCGCTTTTGAACAAGCCGGAGCTTCTCTGACTTTCTTTGCCGACGAACAAACTAATCGTCATTTAGGCTTGTCGTTACCCACATGGATAATCTATCCTATCAGTTTTACAGCCTTATTCTTCATTGCCAAGCTATTCAAAATAACCAAAACCGCAATGAATGCAAGAGAAGATGCCCGGTTGCGAAATACAGTTTACGTAATACTTTCGGCTTTCGCTCTTGCAATTTTATACTTGATTTCTACAATTATTTTAAGCAATAAACAGCAGTTTACACTGGAAGAATTACCTGCAAGTACCTTCCAGTCGCTGAACTCGATATTTGTAGTGAGCTTCGCACCTATATTTGCATGGTTATGGTTGAAATTAGGAAAGCACGAACCGGCTGCTCCAACCAAGATGGCAATTGGACTCTTCCTATTGTCATTGGGCTATTTATGGATTGCCTTTGGAGTGAAAGACGTTGCCCCCGGTATAAAAGTAAGTATGATCTGGCTTATTGGCATGTACGCCCTTCACACCTGGGGCGAACTTTGCCTGTCGCCTATCGGGCTTTCGCTGGTAAATAAGCTTGCTCCGCTGAAATTTGGTTCGCTGCTCATGGCGGTCTGGTTCCTTGCCAACGCGTTTGCCAATTACCTGGCCGGTACATTAAGCTCGTTATATCCCGACAATAAAGCCACGTCGTTCCTTGGCTACACCATGAACAATCAATATGATTTCTTTATGTTGTTTGTTGTCATGTCGGGCATTGCCTCCATAGTTCTTTTCGGACTTTCAAAATGGTTGCAAAAACTCATGAATGATGTAAAATAAATTCGTATAAATAAAAAATGGCTGGCGCAAATAAATACGTCAGCCATTTTTTCAAACATTCATCTCCATCTTCTTCGCTCCAACAAATAGCCATGGGAGTTTTCCCAATAAACCGACTGAAAACTATTGATACAAAAATCGGAGGAAGTGTCATTGTAGGTTGTCAAACCCGTTACTGCTGCATTGGAAAGCCAGATCACTACATAATGGCTCATATATAATTTTTCATCATAAGCGGTTGTATAACAATACTGCAACGCCTCGTTTTCCCCATCAAACTGAATATTGCAAGGCGTCCCCAAAATCCTGACAACATCATCTTTGCTCATCCCCACTTCAATCTTCGACTGGTTTTTCAAGATGACTTTTCTCCGGGCATTATCTTCCTTTAATTCACGAAAAGCAGTACACGAACTGAGTACTAACAAAATCGGCAGAAACATGAAATTAAGTTTTAAATACTTCATAACTTCAATATTTTATAGATTAATTTATAAGAACTTACAATCAAGCTACTATTTTTCATCCAGAATTTTCTGCTTCTGTTTTTCAAAATCATCTTTGGTAATGAGTTTTTCATCCAACATTTGCTTAAGCTCCCGAAGTTTCTGGATTTTTGGAGAAACAGCTTCCGGCTGAGCCTGCAAAACGGGTTGATCCGGTTGGGGCGTATCAATTTGCTCCAGAATCTGAGGCTGGGGCAATGGAATGAGCTGGTAATTATGAACCGGTGCATACCGCAGACTCCAAAGGAATGGCGCCAAAAGATAAAAACCGCCCACAACTGCAGCCACATTTATGCGTTCGGAGCGCTGAATGCTGGTATACAAAGGTTCGTAGCCATCTTTTACCAAATCAATATTGGTAATGCTTCCCATAATTTTTGTATCGGTATACCAATAAGGTGTATGTCCCACAAATTCACCGTCGATATATACGCGGGCATCAGTGGGATAAGACTGAATCAGGGTTGTACTGGAACAACTCGAAAACAAAACCATAATTGCCAAAATCAGGGCCATGACTTTACTAGTAAATTTTCTCTCCATATTAAATCATTTTTACTGGTTAATACTTTTTCAGGGTGTGAATTTACAAAAATAATGCCAACAATCCCACCCACTACTTAATCCTTGCGGGATCTTTAGGCTGCAGTTCAATCACTTCCAGGTTCAGGATTTTATCTCCATCAATTTCTATCCGGATAAGCGTTTGAACTTTGTGAAAGCCATATTTTCCGGCTGCACCGGGATTAATATGAAGCAGATCCAGTGTCCGGTCGTTTTGCACTTTCAATATATGAGAATGTCCGCAAACAAAGAGTTTGGGCGGTTGCTGAAAAATTGCCGGACGCACCAACGGATCGTATTTTCCAGGATAACCGCCAATATGAGTTAGCCAAACTTTCACCCCTTCGCACATAAACCGGTTGTGTTGCGGAAACATAGAACGAATCTCATACCCATCAATATTGCCCCAAACACCACGTAATGGTTTAAATGCACTTAGTTTGTTCACTACTTCCAGTGAGCCCCAATCACCGCAATGCCAAATTTCATTGCAATTTGCAAAATGTTCCAACACGCGATCATCGAGCAAACCATGCGTATCTGAAAGTATTCCTATCCGGGTCATCTTCTTATCCTTTTTAATTAATATCCGAACAAAAGTAAGAAAAATAAAAATACCATACGCTCCGTTTACCTATGAATTGACACATTCAGCCGCCCAACTTTAGTTAACAAAAGATAAGGCATTTGGTTTTATGCAAATAAACACAAACAGACCCTCCGTAATTGGGCAAACTCATTTTGTTTATATTCTGAATTTCGCTACTTTTGTCCTCGGTTCAGTTGTCAGACTGCATTTGTAATGAAAAAGAAAACAAATAAACTTGCTCCGTTTATTCAAAAAATGCGATTCAAATATCGCGTTTCCATCCTCAACGAAAACACGTTGGAGGAATCATGGCATTTGCGGTTATCGCGTATAAGCGTTTTATTATTTGGCTCCACACTGGTTGTTCTAACATTCATTATTCTTACAATTCTCATTTTTACTACTCCCATAAGCCGCTATTTGCCAGGCTATGGCGATTCGGGCAACCGCACAAAAATTATTCAAGAATCCATGCGTGCCGATTCTCTGGTTAAACAGATCGATATGCAAGAAGGTTATCTGGGTATCATCAAAGGCATAATCAACGGAAATTTAAAACCGGATTCAATTGCATCGCTCGATTCGGCAGAGCTGAAAGAAAAAGCTCATATCATGCTGGAGAAATCAAAAAGCGAAAAAGAATTTATTGCCAAATTTGAGGAAGAGGAAAAATATAACCTGGCAAGCATCGACAGCAAACCGAACGAAAACATGTACGTATTCTTTCGGCCTACACGGGGTGTAATTTCATCTTCGTTCAACTTATCGGAACAGCAATACGGCATTTATCTGATCACTTCGCCCAACGAAAGCGTATTGAGCGTACTTGCTGGCACAGTTGTCTACGCTGCCTTTACATTCGACTACGGTTGGGTAATTCAGGTACAACACGAAAACAACTACCTTTCCATTTATAAAAACAACACCCGTTTGTTGAAAAAAGTAGGAGATGAAGTGAAAGCGGGCGAAAGTATTGCCATTACGGGGGAAGCTGCAGGCAAAAAAGCTGGAAGCCAGTTTTATTTTGAATTGTGGAAACAGGGAAAGCCGGTAGATCCCGAAGAAGTTATTATTTTTTGAAAAGACAGATAATTCCTGTCCGTACATGTAAATCCAAATGGAAACAAATCATAAAAAACAAATTGCCATATTAGGCTCCACAGGTTCAATCGGAACGCAAGCGCTGGAGGTTATTTCAGAGAACGACTCGTTGTTTGAAGTATACGCGCTAACGGCCAACAACAATGTGGATTTGTTGATTGAACAAGCCCGGAAATATAAACCCGAAATGGTGGCAATCGGAAATGAAAAGCATTACCACAAACTGAAAGAAGCTTTGTCGGATCTGCCAATAAAAGTGTTTGCGGGTGACGATTCCATTGCACAGGTAGCCGAAATGCAACCAATCGACATGGTACTGACGGCTATGGTTGGTTATTCGGGTTTAAAACCAACAATCAGTGCCATCAAAGCCGGAAAAAAAATAGCTTTGGCCAATAAAGAAACGTTGGTAGTAGCCGGCGAGATGGTTTGCGATTTGGCAGCCAGTTTCAATTCAGCCATTCTTCCGGTAGACTCCGAGCACTCGGCTATTTTTCAATGTCTGGCAGGCGAAGGAAACAATCCTGTTGAAAAGTTGATTCTGACAGCTTCCGGCGGTCCATTCCGGACAAAATCAATACACGAACTGGAGCACGTAACAAGCACCCAAGCGTTGAAGCATCCAAACTGGGATATGGGGGCAAAAATCACCATTGATTCAGCCAGCCTTATGAACAAAGGTTTCGAAATTATTGAGGCAAAATGGCTTTTTGGAGTTACACCGGATCAAATCCAGGTTGTGGTTCATCCACAATCCATTATCCATTCCATGGTTCAGTTTGCCGATGGGTCCATTAAAGCACAGCTTGGATTGCCCGACATGAAGTTGCCAATCCAATATGCTTTCACATATCCGGATCGTTTGAGAACAAATTTCCCTCGGTTCGACTTCGATGTTTGCAATCAATTTACGTTTGAAAAGCCTGACCTGGAAAAATTCCGGAACCTGGCTTATGCTTATTACGCTATGGACAAAGGCGGGAATATGCCTTGCATACTGAATGCAGCCAACGAAATTGTGGTAGCCGAATTCTTGAAGGATAAAATCGGATTCCTGCAAATGAGCGATATTATTGAGGATGTGATGGCCAAGGCAGACTTTATTGCCAAACCCACTTATGATGATTACGTGAAAACCGATGCCGCAGTGCGCCTGCTTACCAAAGAGTTGATTAAGTAGCATTGTTTACACTATGAAAATCCCCAGAACCGAAGGCATAAAATATGCTGGATCCAAGCTCAGGCTTCTACCGTTTATCTTAGAAATGGTTGGGAATTTAAAAGGCATTGAAAACGTTTTGGATGGTTTTAGCGGTTCCACAAGGGTGTCGCAGGCATTTGCGCAATTGGGATATTCCACTACCTCCAACGACATTTCGGCATGGTCGGAAGTATTTGCCACTTGCTATCTGCTTTCGAACCAATCCGATTCTTATTATCAGGAAATTATAGATCACCTGAATAACTTACCCGGCATGGTTGGTTGGTTTTCCGAAAACTACGGTGGAAGTGAAAAAGAGACAAAAAAACCGTTTCAACTCAAAAACACCCGCAAACTGGATGTTATTCGCGAAGAAATAGACAAGCTGAATTTATGCCACAAAGATAAATGCGTATTGCTCACCAGTTTGATTATTGCTTTAGACAAAGTAGACAATACTTTGGGGCATTACGTGGCTTACCTTTCGAAATGGTCAGTCCGATCGTACAAGGATTTGCAACTGGAACTTCCCAAACGTTTTTCGCCAACGGGCGACAATCGGGTTATTCGCGACGACATTTTCAATACAGTGGCCAAAAACCGGTTTGATTTAGCTTATTTAGATCCTCCATACGGATCGAACAACGAAAAAATGCCTCCCAGCCGGGTACGCTATGCGGCGTATTATCATTTATGGACAACCATAATCCAAAATGACAAACCGGCACTTTTCGGGAAAGCCAATCGACGGGAAGATAGCCGGGACGACTGTTGCGGCTCGGTTTTTGAGGAGTTCCGCAAAAACGAATCGGGTGACTTTTTGGCAATGGAAGCTTTACGAAAACTAATAAACGAAACAAAAACGCGCTACTTGTTGTTGTCGTACAGCTCGGGCGGTAGAGCTACCAAACAACAATTACTGGATATAATTTCCGATTCAGGCAAATTACTTGAAATAAAACTGATCGACCACAAAAAAAACGTAATGAGCAATATGCGCTCAACAAGCGAGTGGATCAACAGCGACGGAAAACACAATGAATATCTTTTTTTGATGGAAAAATAAATAATCACTAGATAAAACAGCTACACAATTTTATATGGAAACATTTCTTATCCGGGCTTTACAGCTCATTCTCAGTCTTTCTATCCTGGTAGTTCTTCACGAGTTCGGGCACTTTGCGTTTGCGAGGTTGTTCAAAGTTCGTGTCGAAAAATTTTACATGTTCTTCAATCCGAATTTTTCGATATTGCGGGCAAAAAAAATCAACGGAAAATGGCAATATAAATTTTTCTCCAAAAACGTTCCTGCAAATGAGCGCCACAAGCAGAATGCCAACGGCAATGACATCAGAGATGCAAAAGGGAAACCGGTTATGGAACAAATCCCTGCTTCAGAATTGGCCGATGATGACTGGCGCAAATATCCCGAAAGTACCGAATGGGGAATCGGTTGGCTGCCATTGGGGGGGTATTGTTCTATCGCCGGCATGGTCGACGAAACAAAAGACATCAGCCAGTTAGCGGCAGAGCCACAACCCTGGGAGTATCGTTCACGCTCGGTTTGGCAACGTTTACCTATAATTATCGGTGGTGTATTTGTGAACTTCATTTTAGCCATGGTTATTTATTCAGCGGTATTATTCACTTGGGGAAAAGAATACATGCCTTTGGAAAGTGCCAAATATGGCCTTCAATTTTCGAATACCCTACTTGAAAACGGATTTAAAAACGGTGACAAAATCATTTCTATTGATGGTCAGCCCGTGGGAAAACAAAGTGATGTTGTTGAAAAAATATTAATTGACGGCAAACAAAAAATCACGGTATTACGCGATTCAAAACAAGTAGAAATTGAACTTCCACAAGATTTAGCGCAAAAAATTCTGGCAGCCGAAGAAGTGAATATGGTTTCTGTGCGAATGCCTTTTGTCATCGAGGAAGTTTCAAAAGACACGCCCGCATCCAAAGCGAATTTACAAGCAGGCGATAGCCTGATCGGGATAAACGGAAAGCAAATCTATATCTTCCAGGATATTGCTACCGAGCTGGATGCATCGCGCAACACAACCGTATCGCTCGATTTTGTTCGCCATGGAAAAGTAATGAATTCAGCGGTTCAATTGGACGACAAAGGGAAATTAGGAGTTGCTGCCCGTTTTGCCTTCGCTGATATGCCGACTAAAAAAATCGAATACACTTTTCTTCAATCCATCCCTGCCGGCATTCAATCGAGTTGGGAGATACTTACCGGTTACGTTAAACAATTCAAATTGGTATTTACCAAGGAAGGCGCTAAACAACTGGGTGGTTTCGGTTCTATCGGAAAAATGTTCCCCAAAACATGGGATTGGCAAATATTCTGGTCAATGACTGCTTTACTTTCGGTTATTCTGGCTTTTATGAATTTTCTTCCTATACCGGCTTTAGACGGTGGATATGTGTTATTTCTGATTTACGAAATGATAACCGGCAAAAAGCCGAACGACAAATTCCTGGAATATGCTCAAACCGTCGGATTCTTCCTGTTAATGGGATTACTTATTTATGTAAATGGTAATGACTTATTTAAAGCATTGTTTAAATAACATATCAAAACATGAAACCAATTGCACTATGCTATCCTAAATGTGGTACCTGCCAAAAAGCGGAAAAATGGATGAAAGACGAATGGCATTGAATATACCTATCGCCCCATTAAAGAAGAAAATCCGACTAAGGAGGAACTAAAATCGTGGATTGATAAAAGCGGGCTGCCTGTTTCCAAATTCTTTAACACGAGCGGATTGCTTTACAAAGAATTCAACATGAAAGACAAAGTAAAAGTACTCCCGCCCGACGAACTGATTGACATCCTCTCTTCGAACGGAATGCTGGTTAAACGTCCCATTTTGCTGGCTGGCGACAAAGTGCTTGTTGGATTCAGGGAAGAAGAATGGAGAATCAATTCTGTAAACTGAAATTATTTGCTGGTACAATTCCGGCACATTCTCATATTGCTTCCGGTTTTGGAGAATCGAATCTCTGAAACCGGAAGCATTTTTATTATGCCAAATAGCTGCAAAAGGCATTTCGTTGATATTTCCAAACGAAAATTCCGATGCTTTATCAAAACAACAGGGGAACAATTCGCCCTTTGCATTTATCACGGCACCACTCCAAAGCCGCCAACAATGGTTTGGTTGATTTCCTTTAATGCAATACTTGCCATCCGGCATTAGCTGATAACGGGCATACTTTTCGATAGAAGTCAGAAATTTATTGCCATTCTCAAAGTCATATAATTGTGCCGTTTTAAAAGTCAGCCGGTCTGCCTGAAGCTCTTTTGCCAGCATTTTCATTTCGGAAAGCTGATGCTCATTGGTTCCTAAAACAATAAACTGAATCTCCAGAAGCGGAGTTGGCGACTTCAATTCATTTTTCCAGTAAACAAGCTCCCTTACTCCATCCAAGGTTTTTTGAAGCTTCCCTCCCACCCGGTAACTTTCATAAATATCCTGAGTTGCCCCATCAATCGAAACAATTAACCTATCCAACCCGGCGGTTACAATATCTTTGGCACTTTTTTTGTTGAGTAATTGCCCGTTTGTCGAAGTCGTTGTATAGATTTTTGCATTGTGGGCATACCGGATAAATTCAGGAAGCTGCTTATTCAAAAATGGCTCTCCCTGAAAATATAAAATTACATGCAAAAGGGTTGATTTTTGTTCGTCTATCAGTTTTTTAAACAACTCGAAATCAAAATGGAGTGGTTTTTCTGTTGAATTAAGACGCATACCAACCGGACATTCCGGACAATGCAGATTGCAATAATTTGAAGTTTCTACAGAAAGAGAAAAAGGCAAAAGACCTGTTATTTTCTGAATTCCTGATAATGAAAACAGGTATGAGATGAACAACCTAAAAAGGTTAATTATCCTTATAATATTGAGATAATCAAGAGCAATAAACAAGCGATTTATTTCATCAAAAACAGGACCCGTAAATTTATATTTTTTCACCATACAAAAGGCAAAATTATTCACAATTAAAGATAACAACAAGTTGATTTTTAATACATTCTTAACGAAAATTTATCAAAAACAATTGCAAAGTAAGATAAATTCATTGAAAGATTGTATATTTGCACCCAAATTGTCTAAAAAATAGAAATCAAATAATTATTTATAACAAAAACACAATTTTATGAGAAAGCAATTATTTTTAGCGGTTTCATTAGTACTTGCGTTTGTCCTTAGTTCATGTTCAAAAGACATGACTGCGCTGGATCCAAGCATGTTTAAATGTAATCCGAACCCACTGGAAGTTAAAGGTGGAAAAATCGATGCAACTATTACAGGAACTTTCCCTGTTAAGTATTTTACAAAAAATGCGACTGTAACTGTAACCCCGGTTTTGAAGTACGAAGGTAAAGAAACAAAAGGTACTCCGGTTACATTCCAGGGAGAAAAAGTAGTTGGAAACGACAAAACGATTTCTTACAAAACAGGTGGTACTTACACAATGAACGCTTCATTTGCGTACGTTCCTGAAATGGCAAAATCCGAACTTTTCCTTGAATTCAATGTGGTTACTAAAAAGAAAACCTATCAGATTCCGAGTGTAAAAGTTGCCGATGGAGTTATTGCTACTTCTCAGTTGATCTCTACTAATGCAGGTGAAATTGCTCCGGTTATTGTAGCCGACAAATTCCAACGCGTAATCCAAGAAATGCAAGAAGCTGATATCAAGTTCTTGATTCAACAATCAACTTTACGTAACGCCGAGACTAAATCAGGTGACATCGTAAGCCTTACTAAAAAAATCAAAGGAGTAAAAGATTCTCAAAACAAGCAAATTGCTAACTTTGAAATTTCAGGTTATGCTTCACCAGACGGCGGAATGGACTTAAACACAAACCTTGCAGAAAAACGTGAAGATGTAACTGTGAAGTTCGTAAACAAAGAGCTGAAAAAACTGAAAACTTCGGTAAAACTGGATTCTAAATTTACAGCTGAAGACTGGGCTGGTTTCCAGGATTTGATGGAAAAATCGAACATTCAGGACAAACAAGTTATTTTGCGCGTGTTGACAATGTACACTGACCCTGAACAACGCGAACGTGAAATCAAAAACCTTTCAGTTGCCTTCAAAGCTATCGCTAATGAAATTTTACCACAATTGCGTCGTTCTCGTTTGAAACTGACAGTTGACGTAACTGGTAAATCTGATGCTGAAATCTCAAAATTGGCTATCGAAGATCCTGCTAAACTTAGCGTAGAAGAATTGCTTTACGCTGCAACTTTGACAAGCGATCTGAACGCAAAAGCCTCTCTTTACCAAAAAGCTATCGAGCTTTACCCAACTGATGCACGTGGATACAACAACTTGGGTGTAGTAAAATCTCAACAAGGAAATATAGATGATGCTGCACGTTATTTCGCTAAAGCCCTTGAGGTAGATTCTAAATCTGCAGACATTAACTACAACGCAGGTGTAACTTCATTAGCTAAAGGCGATGTGGCTAAAGCTGAAGAATTCTTCGGAAAAGCAGCTGGAACTAACGGAAACTTAAGCCAGGCTTTAGGAAGCGTTAGCGCTATCAAAGGTGACTACACAAAGGCAAAAACATACTTTGGATCTACTGCAACAAACAATGCTGCTTTGGTTCAAATTTTGAATGCTGATTATAACGGAGCCCGCAAAACATTAGCTGCTGTTGCTCAACCTAATGCAACTACTTCTTACTTAGGAGCAATCATTGGTGCCCGCACAAACGACCGCGATGCCGTATTCAACAACCTGAAAGCTGCAGTAAAGCAAGATGGTACATTGGCTGCTAAAGCAGTAAAAGATATCGAATTCTCGAAATTTGTTACAGATGCAACTTTCATGAGCATTGTAAAATAAATTTTCGCAATTCAGGATTATTTAAAAATCCGATGCTCTTCAGCATCGGATTTTTTTATTCCCCAAAAGCAGATAATCCAGCCACTTATAACTTAAATATTAAAAATAAACAGAACACTCGCTTAATTAAAGAATTTTGTTAGTTTTAAAGAACATTATAACTTATACTCCTTAACAACATTTTCATTTTCGGGCATTTAAACGTATCTTTGTAACCATTTTCATAAAATAAATACAAGAAATTAATACAATGACAGAAAACGAACAAATTGTTGAAAAAATTGTCGAAGGAATTCAGGAACGTAAAGGTAAAAATATTGTTGTGGTTAACTTATCCCGACTACAGGAAGCTCCATGCAGCTATTTTGTAATTTGCGAAGGAGATTCAAACATTCATGTAAATTCTATCGCTCTTTCAATAAAAGACTGGGTTCGGGATCAAATTAAAATAAAGCCCTATGCAACTGATGGTTTTGAAAACTGCGAATGGATTGCCATGGATTACGGGCAAATTATCGTCCACGTTTTTCAACGCCCAACCCGTGCATTTTACGACATTGAACATTTGTGGGCTGATGCCGATTTGAAAAGACTTGAAGATATTCTGTGAGTTTTTCTGAATTAATTGGCAACTCCAAAACCAAATGCTAATTTTTTTGTTTTATCTAATAAACAACTAATAAGATAACAATTGAATAAGAATGGAAAATAAAACACCAAACCCAAATCCGCTGAAACCGACAGGAAAATCTCCCAAATTCAACATATCGTGGATTTACGGTATTATTATATTTACATTAATGGGACTCTTCTTTCTGGGGGAAAGCACTCCTACCAAAGAAGTACCCTACACTACCTTCAAAGATTATGTGCTGCGTGGAATGGTAGAGAAAGTAGATGTTTACAGTTCTAAAAAATTGCTTGAAGCCAAACTGATTGATTACACGAAGGTACAGGTAGATACGTTTTTTCTCCAACGAACATTCGGCGATAATTACAAAACTTTTGCATACAACGAGAAAGCGCTAAAAGATTCACTAACAAAAAAAGACAATCAAGTTCTTAAAAAAATCTACGGCGACAAATATGAGACATTTGCCAAAGACCGCTTGATAACGGTAAGTGTGCCTGCCGATGAGGTATCCCGCTTCCTGGAATCAGCCGATAATAAATATGGAATAAAGGTGGGAATAGAATACAAAGACACCCGCAACTACCTTGATATTTTCTTATATAGTATTTTACCAATTCTATTGCTGGTATTCTTCTTTATGTTCTTAAACAGACGAATGTCTGGTATGGGCGGAGGCGCAGGTGGTGCCGGCATTTTCAACGTAGGTAAATCCAAAGCGCAATTGTTCGACAAAGGCGACACCACTAACAAGGTAACATTCAAAGATGTAGCCGGATTAGCTGGCGCCAAGCAAGAAATTGAAGAAATTGTTTCATTCCTGAAAAACCCTGCAAAATACACCGAATTAGGAGGTAAAATCCCTAAAGGAGCATTGCTTGTGGGCCCTCCGGGAACCGGAAAAACATTGTTGGCGAAAGCAGTTGCAGGAGAAGCCGATGTACCTTTCTTTTCCATGTCAGGATCCGATTTTGTGGAAATGTTTGTAGGCGTTGGAGCTTCGCGTGTTCGCGACTTGTTCCGTCAAGCCAAAGAAAAAGCACCATGTATTATCTTTATAGATGAAATTGATGCGGTAGGTCGCGCCCGTGGCAAAAATCCGAACATGGGAAGCAATGACGAGCGCGAAAACACCCTGAACCAGCTCTTAACTGAAATGGATGGTTTTGGATCAAACAGTGGTGTAATTATACTTGCTGCAACAAACCGTGCAGATATTCTGGATAAGGCATTACTACGTGCCGGACGTTTCGACCGCCAGATTCACGTTGACTTACCGGATGTTCATGAACGTAAACAGATTTTCAACGTGCACCTTCGTCCAATTAAAATAAACGAGACCGTAGACGTAAACTTCCTTGCCCGTCAAACTCCGGGATTTTCAGGAGCAGATATTGCTAATGTTTGTAATGAAGCCGCATTGATTGCAGCACGGAAGAACAAATCTTTTGTCGAAAAACAGGATTTTCTGGACGCAGTGGATCGTATAATTGGAGGGTTGGAAAAGAAAAGCAAAATCACTACCGTTGCAGAAAAAAAATCAATTGCATACCATGAAGCCGGACATGCAACTATCAGTTGGATGACCGAACACGCCAATCCGCTGGTAAAAGTGACCATTGTACCACGTGGTGAAGCATTAGGAGCAGCTTGGTATTTGCCGGAAGAACGACAGTTGACGAACCGGGAACACATGCTTGACGAAATGTGCTCCACACTTGGCGGACGCGCAGCAGAAGAGGTATTCTTACACCAAATGTCAACCGGAGCTATCAACGATCTGGAACGCGTAACCAAACGCGCTTATGCCATGGTTGCTTACTTCGGAATGAGTGACAAGCTCGCCAACATGAGCTACTATGATTCAACAGGTAATTCGGACTATGGATTTACAAAACCATACAGCGAAAAAACAGCAGAACTAATTGATTCTGAAGCGAAACAGATTGTAGCAGACCAATACGAACGGGCCAAACAAATTCTTAATGAAAATGCTCAGGGCCACAACACCTTAGCAGAATTGCTAATAGAGAAAGAAGTAATTTTTGCTGAAGACCTTGAGCGCATTTTTGGAAAACGGCCATGGACCTCCAGAAACGATGAACTTATGGCTCAGAATGGTAATGTCGACATTCTCGAAGAGTCTCTAGCTTCGCCAACAAATATAGAATTACCTGAGAATTCCTCTGAGAAAGATGCAGAATAATTCCCGCCAGGAGATATTAAAACGAATAGCAGCTGCTCCCAAAGGGCAGCTTGCTTCTGTTTATACCACCCCGGATGAATCAGCCCTTATTTACAAGCCCATTTTACCGGATTCAACCACTTGTTTCAAAAACGAACTTGAAGCAGTAAATGGTGTTTGCATTTTATGCGAAAATGAATCGGATTTATACGACAAGCTTCGGAGTTTTGTGAAACAGCATAATTACCCTTATATTTTTTGCCGGGATTCATATATTTCAGGTCAATTATCTAAAAATGAAATCCCATTTTCAGCCAATGAAGCCGATTTTGAATCAATGCAGGTTGGTATTACCGGTTGTGAGTTTCTGGTTGCACGCACAGGAAGTGTAATAGTCTCCTCCGCTGCACCATCCGGACGCCAAATGAATGTTTTCCCGCCGATACACATTGTATTGGCTCATATATCACAACTGGTAAACTACCCGGAGGATGGACTAACGGCCATTTACGAAAAGTACGAAAATTCCCTGCCTTCAACTATTTCAACTATTACTGGTCCCAGCCGTACTGCAGACATAGAAAAAACCTTAGTTCTCGGGGCACACGGGCCAAAAGAATTTATTGTTTTCCTGTCAAAAGTGTAAAGTTTTGTTATCTTTGTAATTACTTTTGCTGTACACCTGAATACATTTCATACCTTCATTGCTTTATGGAAATATTCAGGCTTTATTTTGCAATAAAAACCCAAATTTTCAAAACAGTATATTATTTCACAACCAGCATTTAAATAATAACATGAAACATTCCGGCGCAATCATTCTGCTCACAACTTTATCATTATCACTCTTTTCATGTAAACCGATTTACAAATGCGGAGAGGCTAAGCCCGCAAAAAAAGCATTTTATATCCCCAAAGTCGTGCAACGGGTTATCGATGAGCGCGATTCATTGTGCTCAACCTTATCAGACAGAAACAACGAAGTTTATAATTTAAAAAGAGACACCTCGGCACTAAATTCCAGCCTGAAACAACTTGGGAAACAGTATAAGGATTTGATGAATGATAATTTATCTCAATCGGAACAATTCAGTTCGGCTTTAAAAAACAAGTCGAATGAATTGAAATTAAAATCCGACGAGCTGGCAGCCAAAGAGAAACTCCTTGTCGAACGTGAAGGTACACTCAACGACATGAAAAAAGTCATTGCACGCCAGGATTCAATCACGAAACGATTAAATGATATCCTGCGGAATGCTTTGTTAAGTTTCAAATCGAATGAACTTTCCGTAGAGGTTAAAAACGGGAAAGTATATGTGTCCTTATCTGACAAACTGCTTTTCAAATCAGGAAGCGCATCCATCGAATCAAAAGGTGTGGAAGCTATAAAAGTTTTGGCTAATGTCCTCAATAAAAACAAAGACATCGATATCCTGGTTGAGGGGCACACTGACAGTAATCCGATCAAAACAGCCCTGTATAGTGACAATTGGGATTTGAGTGTAGCCCGGGCCATTTCTATCGTGCGCATTCTGACTGACGAGTACAAAATTGCCCCAACACGACTGACTGCTTCCGGCAAAGGCGAATTTTCACCCAGAGCAACTAATGCAACAGCTGAAGGTAGAGCCAGCAACCGTAGAACGGAGATTATTTTATCTCCAAAGCTGGATGAGATTATGAAATTACTCAAAACGAATTAAATATAAAAATCACATTTGCTGTTACCCTAATTCTAATTATTCCAAATGAATAACTTTATAAAACGGACGTTGAGCGGAGCCTTATTTGTAACATTGGTCGTTGGATCAATTCTACTCAATCAGTACGCCTTTGCAAGTGTATTTGCCTTGATCTGCGGGTGGTCCGTGTACGAATTTCATAAGCTTTCCAACAAACAAAAAGAATGTAAATGTAAATCCATGGGCGGCGCTCGTTGGCGGAGTTTTACTTTTTATTACTTCATTTTTATATTCATCTGGCACCTGGCTGTATCCGGCGTTTTCGGTTTACGGATTTTATATTGTAATTGTTTTTTTATCAGAACTTTATCGACACAAATCAAATCCTCTGAACAATTGGGCTTATTTCATTCTGGGTCAGATATTTGTTGCATTGCCGTTTTCATTACTTAATTTTATCCTTTTTATAGACGAATGGCAACCACTGGTTCTGCTATCTGTTTTTGTTACTATCTGGGTTAACGACACTGGTGCTTACCTTATAGGCATTACATTCGGAAAACACCGTTTATTTGAAAGGATTTCGCCTAAAAAATCGTGGGAAGGCTTTTTTGGAGGAGCTGCAGCAGCTTTGCTTTCCGGATACGTATTTTCTCTGCTAATTCCTCAAATTAGTCTTATAAACTGGCTCATTTTTTCAGAAATTATTGTAATTTTCGGAACTTTTGGTGACTTGGTTGAGTCACTTATGAAACGAACTGTAGACATGAAAGATTCGGGAAATGTAATACCCGGACACGGTGGCCTGCTAGATCGCTTTGACAGCATGCTACTGGCAGCTCCGGTAGTTTTTATCTACTTAAGCTTTCTGTTTCACCAGGCAAAATAAGCATTGGATTTTTATCCTTTGTAATCCAGACCATTTGCATTGACGAAGCAGCACATAAATCAATTTTAGGAACAGAACAAACAAAAAACTAACATTACTATGGAATTCAATTTTGATGAAATTCGTTGCTTTAATAACGAAGAAGTTCATGGAGTTTTGGAGCGCCTGATTAACGAAAAGCAGTTTATGAAAGTGCTAAGCACTGTTTACCCATTACTGCCTAAAGAAGTCATCAAACAGCGCTTGTTAGGTTTTCACTCCAATTATGACTTCCAGAAAGAAATGGTGTATCCATTTTTGCAATATCTGGAAGCTAATATGACAAAGGGGATCGAACTGAATGGGTTGAATAAAACCGACCGCTCAAAATCATACCTATACATATCAAACCACCGTGACATTATTCTCGATTCGGCCTTTTTGTGTGGAAAATTAATTGAGAATAATATGGATACTGTTGAAATTGCCATCGGCGATAATTTACTTATCTTTCCCTGGATTGAAGATCTGGTAAGGGTAAATAAGAGTTTTATTGTCAGACGCAATTTAAGCACCCGTCAGGTTCTTGAAAGTTCTCAGCGTCTGGCTGCTTATATTGCCCATACGATAAACGACAAAAAGCAGTCGATCTGGATTGCTCAACGCGAAGGACGCGCCAAAGACTCAGACGACAGAACGCAGGAAAGTTTATTAAAAATGTTCAATATGAGTGGGAACGGAAGCTTTGTAGATAATGTTTCCAAACTGAACATTTGCCCACTGAGTATTTCGTACGAATACGACCCTTGCGATTATCTCAAAGCAAAAGAAATGCAGCAAAAAAGAGATAATCCTGCTTTCAAAAAACAACCTCAGGACGACTTGATAAATATGCAAACCGGCGTAATGGGATACAAAGGCAAGATTGTATATCAAATCACCGGCGACATAAACCGGGAATTGGAACTTATTGCTTCCCAAACAACAAACAGAAACGAGCAAATTGAACTTACGGCGGAATTAATTGATAAACGGATACATGCCAATTATACTATTTTTGCCAACAATAAAGTTGCATATGATCTGCTCAAACAAGAGAATCAGTTTGAAAAAGAATATTCAACGCTGGAAAAGCTGAATTTCGAGAAATACCTTAGCATGCAGATTGCAAAAATCGACCTTGAAAACAAAGATGAGGAATTCTTGACGTATAAACTGCTCGAAATGTATGCAAATCCACTTATCAACCAACTTGCCACATATCAGGATTTAGGCCAGGATGGCGATTAACCCGCAAAATAAAATGCGTTCAGATTTCTCTGAACGCATTTTATTTTTATCAAAGTATCTTTTAATACCCCAAAATCTTCAACATCGATTTATAGCTTTGCTCTTTCGCAAATAGTTTTGTAAAATACTCACCATCTTCGTCCTGGTCAATAATTACCAACTTTGGCGCAGGAATCAAACAGTGCTGAATACCGCCGAATCCACTCAACGATTCCTGATAAGCTCCGGTGTGAAAGAATCCGATATATTGCTCCCGGTCCTCATGCATTTTTGGCAGAAAGACAGCATTGGAATGCACCTCAGCATTATAGAAGTCTTCACTATCGCAAGTCAGGCCCCCTAAGTTGACACGTTCATATTCCGAATCCCAGTTATTGATCGCCAAAAACACATATCGTTGGTTTATCGCCCAGGTATCGGGCAAAGTTGTCATAAACGAACTATCGATCATATTCCACAACTCACGGTCGTTTTGCTTTTTCTGGTTTACAATAGAATATAACATGGCACCACTCTCTCCTACCGTATAGGATCCAAATTCCGTAAATATATGTGGTTCAGGCACTCCGTTCTGAGCGCAAATGGTTTTAATCTGCGCAACTATCTCCTCAGCCATGTATTCGTAATCATAAACCATATCCAGGTGAGTTTGAATTGGGAAACCTCCTCCAATGTTCAAACTATCCAACTGCGGACATTTCTTCTTTAATTCGCAATACAGGTTAACTGCCTTGTTTAATTCATTCCAATAGTAAGCAGTATCCTTTACACCTGTATTTATAAAAAAATGCAGCATCTTCAGTTCAACTTGTGGATTCGTTGCAATGTGCTTGGTATAATATGGAATGATATCATTGTATCGAATACCTAAACGAGAAGTATAGAAATCAAACTTCGGTTCTTCCTCTGCGGCAATACGAATACCTACATTAAATTTGATATCAAAGTTCTTAAGAAACAAATCCAATTCAAACTTATTATCAAGAATAGGAATGACGTTCGTAAAGCCCTGACGCATCAAATTCTGTATATTCTCTACGTATTGAGGACGTTTAAATCCATTACAAACAACAAAAGTATCCGGTTTTAGCAATCCCTGCTCGTACAGCGATTCCATAATATTGATGTCAAAAGCAGAAATGTTTCCAAATGGACGCCATGTTTGAGCACTTCTTCCATAACAAAAGAAAAATGCGAGCTCTTGGTACAATAACAGTAATTATAATCACCATTATAGTCAACTTTAGCCATAGCCACATTGAACATACGACGCGCCTTCTGAAATATTTTGAGCTATTTTGGGCAAATATGCAATACGCAAAGGCGTTCCATATTGCTTGATTATATCCATAAGGGGTACCCCACACCATTCCAGTTCATTCTCAATCACATTGAATTCATCGTTCGGAAATTCAAATGTTTGCTCAATAAGATCTTTATACTTATTCTTCATTTCTCAGTTTGATTTTATAGAATTACCAAATCCAACTAACTTAGATTGACAAACAAAAACACATCTAACTAACTTGGATAATATAAATGCCAACAAAAAAGTGTGCAAAAGTAATAATTTAATTGATTAATAAGACAAACCGGACTGTGTATTTTCAATTTGGAAACAAAAAATAGCATAGTTGAATATTACTAAAGTCATTTTTTTCGTTCAACATAAGCTAACACCAATCGGAACACATCTTCAGATTTATCGAAAAACAATAAATTAACTTTGATATTCAAAAAAAAACGCCTTTCTTTGCCTTACAAAACCATTACAAATTAATCCGAAACCTGAAAAATGAAGCGAATAAAGATTTTTTGTATTATTCTACTTGCTGTTTTCTTTGGAAGTATTTACCAGGGGGCTATTCTTCCTTTTGTAGAAGGTATGAAATATGGCATAAGCGTTGCCAAATACCAATTACAGCACAAAGAAAAAACGGATGATTTTGTAATGCTTAATGTAGTTACAAAAGACTATAATTACCTTGACGCCTCTGAAATCAACCTCAAAACAGGTGAAAAAGTCCTGATCCGTCCCAACAACATGACTATACTTATACAGTCAGTCGCCAATAAACCTGCGTGGTGGATCCCTTTGCAAATAATTTATACATTGCTTATTATAGCCGCACTTGTATTGAGCATCTGGATTCCATTTTTAGTTGTCAAGATCATCCGCTCTCTACAGAATTCACAAGTATTCGACCGGCACAATCTGAAACGGATCAACCGGATCGGAATTATTATGCTTATAGTTGGGCTGCTTGGCACTGCAACCCAGGCAATCAATATTTTCTCAGCGCAGACCATAATAAACCTTGCGCATTATAACTTCTCATATTCAAAAACAATTGATTTTAATCCAATTATCATGGGAGTTGTTATACTTATCATGAATGAAATACTGCGAATTGGAACCGAAATGAAGGAGGAGCAGGATTTAACCATATAGAAATCATCATAAAAATAATTATGCCTATAATAGTCAATTTGGATGTAATGATGGCCCGGCGAAAGATATCTCTCAATGAGCTGTCTGAAAAGGTGGACATAACTCCCGCCAACCTTTCCATTTTGAAAACCGGCAAAGCAAAAGCGATCCGGTTCAGCACGCTTGAAGCCATTTGCAAAGTACTCGATTGCCAGCCGGCAGATATTTTAGAATACCAGGACCAATCAGTCGAATAAAAATATTTTCCTCAAAAAAGACAATCAGCAATACGAACTTATTTTGAAATATCCTGTTATATAATGTAGACAGTTCTAAAGCTTCTTTATCATTTATTTGCTGAAATTTACTTTCCATCCTTCGGAATGAGGCAATTTATCCAAGCCTTAGTTACAAACTGCTGGTGATTTTCGTCAAACACTCTGGAAACAGCTTTAATTTTTCATCATACATGAGAGAAAACAGCTTCTTTAAGACATTTATTTTTGTCTTGATTTGCGTAATTGTAAATGCAAACCCAACTACAATTTTCGCAACAAACACCAATACCGCTGATACGAATATTGGAGGAGCCAATGCTGTTGTTCCAACTTTTTTAATGACTGAAACAACTTGCCCTGAATTTTCGGTCAATGTAGGAAATTCGGACTTTCAGACCATCAATATTTCGGGGTTAAATCTATCCGGCGATATTCAAATGACCATTTCGGGCGCAGATGCCGATCAGTTTTCTCTGTCTCAACCAACAATTTCCCAGACCGACAGTATAGCACCGAACACAACAATCACACTTGCTTTTTCACCAACAAAAACAGGCCCAACTTCAGCAACTTTAACCTGCTCAAGTGCAGGAGCCACAGACATTACAATTCCGCTTTCCGGACTTTCCGGCTTGGAGAACCCGGTAGCACTTACAGCTACGGATATTTCCGAATCTGGATTCAAAGCCAATTGGAACGTCGTTCCGGGTGCCAGCGAGTATTTAGTCAATGTATATTTCACCCCGAGTAATCCTCTTATACAAAGCTCAGAAGAATTCAACGCCGGAACAACCGCCCCGGAAGACTGGACATTCACCGGCATATCAGGCACTTACTCAAATTACGGGCTATATGGATCGGCTGCTCCTTCGCTACGCCTTGATGCTACCGGAGATGCTGTAACAACACCCGTTTTGCCTCGCGCAGCAAAGGAAATGAAGTTCTGGCTAAAAGGGCTTTCGGCTACCGGGAGCTCTTTGCTGGTGGAGGGTCACAATGGAACTTCATGGGTAGAAATTGAGGATATCACAACACTTCCGAACGTGGCTAAAACATATTTATACGACTCCACCACCACTCCGGCACTGCCGGCAAACGTCACTCAATTCCGCTATACATACAGGAAAGTAACAAACAACATAGCACTTGATGATGTTGCGATTACTTACGCCGGCCCCGCTACAAGCCCAATTCCCGGATCGCCGTTTACAGTCGCAGGCGCAACCAACAAGGAATTCACAGGGTTGAACAAAGCCACCAACTATTACTATCATGTAACCGCAAAAAATGCAACAGTAACAACTGCCCGTTCAAACGAGATATTGGTGGCGGGATTATTTACCAATACCGCAAGCACGCGCCAACCATTAGATATAACTGCCTCAAACGGAACAATCAGACTTACGGCTAATGCAGGCGACAATGTTGAGGTTTACAACTCCACAGGCCTGAAAATCCTACAATATCATGCTACAAGTGGATTAAATACAATTCATCTTTCTGCACGTGGTTTAGTGATAGTAAAAGCCGGAAGCCGAACCGCTAAGGTATTAATGTAATACATCTTACATTACATTTATCACTATCAGAAAGCACCCTCCCCCGACAAAATCTCAAGCACCTCAGCCTGCTAAATTCTCTCATTTCTTAGTTTCTATTTATTTTTTGATTATCAAAATATTTTATACAAATTCATTGTATATTTATTTCTTTTTTAGAAAAAATATCTATATTTGCATTTTTGATTTTAAGTGCATTTTATTTAATTTCACTTTAATAAGTCATTAATATCCCTGAAACATCTATCCGCTACTTTTGATTATCACAAAACATAATAATAACTCTTTAAAAAGAATGAACATGAGAAAAACTACTTTTTTTAAAATGGTGCTTGTGGCAATATTGCTTCTTATAGGAAACAAACCAAGTTTTGGACAATTAATTGCAGGTTGGGACTTTCAAACAACTACAAATGGAGGGACTGTCGCAGCAGCTGCACCAAACAGTCCTTCTGTCTATGTGGCAAATTTTGGTGCAGGGACTCTATATCTAAATGGAACTAATGGATCAAGCACATGGATTACCACGACCACTGGAAATGAAGTCACAAGCTTTAGCGGCACCGCAATTAACGCAGGAACCAGTTTTTCAACAACAACAACTACTCCTGCTTGTTTAGCAATCGTCGGAGGTGGAACTACCGGAAATTACACTGCAAACGGTAAGTCCATTGTTTTCAAATTCTCAATGACTGAAAAATCAAACTTAACTGTCAGCTATGCTGCACAAAAATCAGGTACTGGATTCTCTTCTCATGTTTGGGAATATAGTACAAATGGAACAAGCTGGATTACTGCACAAACTATTTCTAATATTGCATCTTCTTTTGCAGCAATCACTATAAACACAATTACAGGACTTGACAATGCTGCTACAGCTTATCTAAAACTCACAGTTACGGGTGCTTCTGCTACAAACGGGAATAACCGTTTAGACAATATTCAACTCACATCAGCATCTGTTCAAACTGCTGCAACACCTACGTTTTCTATAACACCAGGCAATGTTACCAGCTCTCAATCTGTAGCTTTAGAAACTACGACTTCAGGAGCCTCAATTTATTATACATTAAATGGTACAACACCTAATAATATTGGCAATGGCACTTTGTATACGGGAACTCCTATTCCAGTAAATTCGACTACCACAATTAAAGCAATTGCATATAGCAGCGGCATGACGACTAGTCCAGTCTCTACCGCCACGTACACTTTCCCAACTTCGGTAGCAACCATTGCAGATTTACGGGCTGCTGCCACTCCGGGCTTTTACAAGCTGACAGGCGAGGCTGTTTTGACATTAAAATCATCAACGCGCAATGCCAAGTACATACAGGATGCTACAGGTGCAGTTTTGATCGATGACCCTACACCTATTATCAATACTGCTTATAATGTTGGCGATGGAATTACTGGGATAACCGGAACAACTGCTTTGTACAACAACATGCTTCAGTTCACACCCGTAACAGACCCGGGCGCAGCAACTTCAACCAACAACACAGTAACTCCAACAACTTTGGTTTTGGCTGATTTGATAAATCATCAGGGAAAACTCGTTAAAGTTCTTAGTACAACTATAACTGGAAGCGGGAGTTTTGCAGCTGCAACAAGCTACGATCTGAACGGAAGCTCGGCTACTGTTATCCGCACGCAATATAGCGACCTGAACTACATTGGCCAAGCCATCCCTACAACTGCCCAAGACATTACTGGTGTAGTATTGGTTTTTGGAACTACAGCCCAATTAGTACCACGTTCGCTAAGCGATTTCAGTGCATCAACCGCAACAAGCCTGAATCCTGTGAAAGACAATAGTATCCATGCTGCAAACGGCAATATAGTTTTATCGGCTTCAGCCAATCAAACTGTAGAAATCTTCAATGCGGTGGGACAAAAACTATTAAACCTGAAAGCAGTGGAAGGACAAAACACAATTCCGGTTTCGGCTAAAGGACTGTTATTGGTAAAAGTGGGCAATCAGATTTCGAAAGTGATATTGTAACTTACAGTCCCAATTATTCAACACAAAAAGGGCTATCCTGCTTCGGATAGCCCTTTTTGTGTAATACATTACGTAAGGTTATTTCTTATCTGCAATACCATAACCAACCCAATTGACCTGAGGTTCAGCTAGTTTAACCGTCTTCTTAGCCAGTCCATAATTTTTTTCCAACTTGAGTTGAACCTGATTCAGTTCCTCCGTCTTCATTTTCAATTGGCTTTTTAGCCGTTCCTGCTCCTGGTTAATCTCGGTTGCAAGTCGGATGTCTGCATTCATTTCGTCGGTAAATTCCGAGACATCAATTCCATAACGTCCTATTTTATCTCCGTTCAATTTAATGTTATCCGACATAACAGTGCTGTTTGTCAGAAGGTCGCTAAGCGACATGACTGTTGATTTGGTTGCCATTCTGAATTTAGTTTTAATAGTTACTTAAAAGTAAATGTCAAAAATAAACTTTTTATTCAAATTTCAACGGGTTAAAAACATGTTTTAGAGCGACTTTTTTAATATAAAATACTATCGAAAGATCAGAGTGGATTACTGGAGAACCGACAGCACCTCTTGGAGATGTAGCAGCAAGTATTGGGAAAGGAGCAGCAAGTGCTGGAAAGGTTCCATGAAGTATTGGGAGTGTAACAGCACATGCTGTGAGAGTTCCAGCACATTGCGGGGGTATTCCAGCACATGCAGGGAAATCTCCAGAACTTGCAAAAAAACCTTTCAGTCCTTACGCGAATCTATTGCAAGTTTAATATTCTGTTTCAACTTATTGTAACCCGCCCGTTTCACTGCTGATTTCTTAAATACGTGATTAAACTCTGTTTCCGATAGTTGCAGCCAGGCTTCCCTATCCCACTCCAGCATTTCCGCCACGGGCGAAAGTTCCCAGTGCTTATGCGGGATTGCCCACTTTTTATTCCATGGACAAACATCGGCACAAATGTCGCAACCCAACGCACAACCGGAGAGCTGCGGTTGAAACTCAGCAGGTATTTCATCCTTATTTTCGATAGTCAGATACGAAATACACTTGCGGGCATCGATAGTACCGTTGTGTATAGCTCCGGTGGGGCAGGCATCCATGCAGCGGGTGCAAGAGCCGCAAGCCGGACGAATGGGCACATCGTATTCCGTTTCCACGTTCAGCATCAACACACCTATAAAACAATATGACCCCAGCCCGGGGTGAATGAGTTGCGTATGTTTGCCTATCCAGCCCAGGCCGGCCCGTTCGGCCCAACGGCGCTCCAACACAGGCGCGGAATCGACAAACGTATGCTGGTGGTTTTTACAAACAACCTCCGGCCCGTAGGCCTCTGTAATTTTACCTTCAAGTTCCGTAAGTTTAGCTTTTATTACCTGATGGTAATCTGTTTCCGAATAAGCATATTTAGCAATCTGTGGGGCTGTAGGGTTTTGCTTATCGGCAGGGGAATAATTGAGCAACACTACCACCACCGACTTGCAACCCGGCACCATTTCGCGCGGATCGGTGCGCTTTTCGAAGTTACGGGCCAGATAATGCATTTCACCATGCCGCCCTTCGGCAAGCCATTGCTTCAGAAACGCAGCATCTTCTTCCAACGCCGTGGCTTTTGCTATGCCGCATGCATCGAATCCCACGGAAAGGGCGGCTTGTTTAATAAAATCTCTCATTAATATCTGATATAAAAAAACAGAGACGCTACGTGGCGTCTCTGCAAATTTATAAACTTTTTTCGATTAGCTGCGACAGCTCCTGAAAACCGGGGCTCCTCGCCAGTATGTTTCCTTTCCTGTCCATCAAAAAAGTAGTGGGGATCGACGCTACATTGTAGGATCGAATATACTCGGTTGCCGAACCGGCTTCGTCGCGCACGCAAACCCAGGGGATGTTCGCTACAGATTGCTCCCACAGCAATTTGTTGTCGTCGACCGAAACCTGATAAATCTCGAAACCACGGCTATGGTATTTATTATACAGTTCGCGCAGGGCAAAGATATAATCCACGATACCGTCGGCAGCATACGACGAAAAGTCGATAAGCACCACCTTACCCTCAAGGGCCGAAAGTTTGCGGGAGTTGTTTTTACTATCTTTCAAATCAATATCGATGTAGCCCTTGCCCACTTTTTGCAACACCTCGTCCCACATCTCATTCGCCTTAGCCTTCCGCTCCGAACGGATAGCATCCATCACCAGGCTGTACAGGTTTTTGCTACGCTCGTATTCCGGCATAAACGTGTTATAGGAAGTTGCTACCGCCGCGCAAAAAGGTTTGTCTTCCTTCACATAAGGCGAAAACAGGAAGGCATCGTTCACCTTTTGGTAAATGGCCAGATAGGCCGCTGCCGACCGCGGATTTTCGAGAATCATCTTGCGCGCCATTTCCTTATGCACTTCAATGGCAGCCTTTATTTCCGCAATTTTAGCATTCCGCACCTCCGAACTCATATCCTGGTTCAATGCATCGGCTTTTTGCTGGATGTTCATCAATGAAACACGCAATTTCTGGATCTGAGCCGAAGTCAACGACCCTGTAACCTTGTAATCAGTTGCAAAATTCTTTTGCTGAGTCGCAAATTGAATATCTTCGCACGAATCTACAGCAAAAGTAATTGCCTTATCTTTCAGCCGCAGGCGGTAAAAATCCGGATATTCCGGACGTGCCGACTTGAAGCTAAACTCACCATCGGCATCAAGTTTAACCGAGTCCAGAACAGTTGTTTTCAACAATCCGCTATGTTCAATATACAGCATATCGCCATCAGCATCCTTTACCGTTCCGCTAACGTGGAAACGGTCGTTCTGCTTACACGCAACGAGCCCAACGAAAGCCAGTAACAGTACGAGTGTTTTTTTCATAACAATAGTATTTTAAAAGTTTAATGATTCTCTGCAAACGACCTAATGCTTTTCAAAATATTGATTCAATGAAAAAGAATCGTGGGTTAGTTGGGTTTCATTGGGTTTCGCGATTTTTAATCGCGAATATTTTTCGGTCGCGATTAGAAATTACGAAACCCAATGAAACCCAATGCGGATAATCATAAAAAATTTCATACCCTTTCGGCAATCCGGAAGGGTATGAATGATTAATTGGTTTTGAACTTATATTTTACCTGCGTAAGTTGTTGGTTGGCCTCTACAATTTTCTTTTTCAAGTCTTCTTTGTATTGAGCCAGTTTCAACTGTAAACTTTCATCGCCTGTAGCCATCATCTGTACGGCCAGTATAGCGGCATTCAGCGCTCCATTGATTCCAACGGTTGCTACCGGAATTCCGGGAGGCATCTGCACGATAGCCAACAAGGCATCCATTCCATTGAGCGAAGCATTGATCGGAACCCCAATTACAGGAACTGTTGTCATTGAAGCAATTACTCCCGGCAAATGGGCAGCCATACCGGCTGCTGCGATAATTACCTGTATGCCGTTTTCGCGCGCATTGGTTGCAAACACTTCCACTTCGGAGGGTGTGCGGTGAGCCGAAAGGGCATTAATTTCGAACGGAATTTCAAACTCATTAAGCAAAGCCGCTGCTTTTTCCATAACGGGCAAATCAGACGTGCTGCCCATTATAATACTAACTTTTGGTTTCATAGGTTGTTTATTGATTTGTCTAATTTATATCTAAATAAGTATTGCCGGCTACAGCCTTTCATTACCTGCAAAATCCGGCTTTACAGTTATGCGCCTATCAATGCCTCATATTCGGCAGCCGACAACAGCGAATCTAGCTGGGAACCATCTTTAATTTCCAGTTTGATCATCCAGCCTTTGCCATACGCATCGTCGTTCACCAATTCAGGAGCATCTTCCAGCTCTTCATTGAATTCAAGAATCTTACCATCAACAGGCAGGTACAAGTCCGAAACCGTTTTTACAGCTTCTACCGTACCGAAAACATCGCCGGCTGCAAGTGTTTCGCCAACAGTTTCTACTTCAACAAAAACAATTTCGCCCAATTCGCTTTGTGCGTAATCAGTAATTCCGATAAATGCAGTTTCGCCTTCAACACGAATCCACTCGTGTTCCTTTGTGTACTTTAAGTTTGATGGTACGCTCATAACAGTAAGTTTAATTTGTTTATATTTATTTTTAAAATAATGCCCTATTTTACAATCATATCGCACAAAACGGGATAATGGTCGGAATAATTCACTTTATCTGCATAAAACTTCACGGGTTTGAAAGCCGTAGAATCATAAAGCACATAGTCAATTCTGAAACCATAATATTTATGATTAAAAGTCCAGCCAAATCCGGTGCCCGTTTCCGAAAACGCATCTTTCAGGTCTCCTTTTACAGTTGTATATGCATAAGACACCGGCACATCATTAAAATCGCCACACACTAAAACCTTATATGGAGATGCGGCAATAGTTCGCGCCACCATATCGGCCTGCGAAGCCCTCATCTTGTACGCAATTCCCAGTTTGCGTGAAAAATGCATCGTCACTCCCGTCAGGTTTTCTGCATCAAAATTATCTTTCAACCTGCCCGGCATAGCCTTATCGTTCTCCGTCAACCGGTTTGATTCCAAATGATTATTCACCAACCGGATAATCGTTCCATTTATAGCAATATCGGAATAAATGGAAAGGTTGGCATACGACGGATAATTGATCCGTTGCTTGTTTATAATCGGAAATTTGGAAAAAGTAGCGATTCCATTCATTTTCGAAGCTTGCCTGTGGGAATAGCAAATATGCTTATATGGGTATTTTTTGAATATCCGCAACATGTCGGAATGAGTCAAATACTCATCTTTAAAACTAACCATAAATTCCTGTAGGCAAACAATATCCGCATCGCTATCCAGAATATACTGGATCACTTTATTCGGACGTTTTTTCGTATGTTTCTTTAGTTTTCCGCTCATCATCATGTTGTACGACAAAATGTGAACTGGTTTTGAAACTGCCATTACCTCCTCAGTGTTCCCTAAATGAACCGGAAACGTATCTCTAATTTCGGAAGCAGACAACAACAGCAAGCTCAATGAAAGCAAAAAAGTCCACTTACGAACCAGCATCCAAAAAAGGACAAAAGCCACATTAGCAATTAATACAGCAGGAAAACCCAGGGCAAAATAAGCAGGCAGAATAAATTTTTCGGGACTCAAAACGCTACCCAACAAGGTTATAAGCAAAAAAACCGCCGCCATTACATTGGAAGCAAGCATAAACCATTTTACTATAGTTTTTCCGAACATAACCTTTATTAATTCATAACTCACTATTCATAATTATTGAGTTACAAATTATGAATCAGTTTTTGTTTCCTTGTTCAAACAACCGTTTTTTCTCCTCTGCGGAAAGACTTTCATATCCCGAAGTCTTAATCTTATCGAGAATCTTGTCTATATCGGCCATTCTGCGGGCTTTATTTGCATTGAAATCGCCATCGTTCATTGGAGATTTTCTCCGGTGCGGATTGGGCTTAACTTTCAGTTTCCTTGGCTTAAAAAGATCAAAAACAGCATCTATTATGCGGCTGATTCCTTTCGTTAAATCCCTCCCTTGTCGCAAAGATACAATAAATAAATAACCTGCCAAAGCCCCGCCCAAATGAGATAATTGGCCACCTCCATTATCCGAGGTTATACCAAAAACACTCATCAAAACAAAGAAAACAGCTATATATTTGAGTTTGACATTACCCAAAAGCAGAAGCCGCAATTCCATATTGGGTGTCTGAATAGCGGTTGCAAGTATAATGGCCATAATTGATGCCGAGGCCCCCATCAAAATACTGTTTCCCAGCGCCGGAGCAAAATACGGGAAAAGATTATAGGAGGCAATATATAAAAACGCACCCGAAAGACCACCGACAATATAAAGCCCTACCAACTGCTTTTCGGTGAAATACATTAGAAATAATTTGCCAAACCAGAACAAGGTGAGCATATTAAAGAAAAAATGCAGAATTTCACGATGCAGAAACATGTAACTGAGTGGCGTCCATGCCTTACGCAACAACTCCGGAAGACTGGCCGGCACTGCCAAATAATTCAACACAAAATCGCCAGATACATTAAAGAGCTGAAAAACCAGAAGAAATAAATTCAGAATAATAAACACCGCTCCATTAATATAAATCAATTTAATAAGCGAATTTCCCTGCCGGAAAGTCTGTTTCAAATTATTCAATACGTCCATATAGGCTCAATTTAATAGTGTTTTTTTCTTTTCCACATTAAGATCAAAATGGCTCCGAACAACATACCCCCCAAATGGGCAAAATGGGCTACATTGTCGCCCGAGAAGTTGGCAACCCCCTGAAACAATTCCACCACACCATATATAAACACAAATATTCGCGCTTTGATTGGAACCGGAATAAACATTAAGAAAAGCCGTTCTTCGGGGAAAAGCCAGCCAAAAGCCAGCAATAAACCAAAGACAGAACCCGAAGCTCCAATGGTAATGAAATTAGGAGAATCAAGAAATAACCTTTTCTGTTCAATAAGTGCTGGAGCATTCAATACATCGGACGAAATGGCCTGGTCGATAGCTGTAAGTGCCGAATGAAACTCAACTGTCCAAAATATTTGTTGAACAATTCCGGCACCAATTGCAGTTACCAGATAGTAAATCAGAAAGCGTTTTGTTCCCCACACATGTTCCAGAACCCCTCCAAACATATACAAAGCAAACATATTAAAGAAAATATGCATGAATCCGCCATGCATGAATGCGTAAGTTATCAACTGCGCCGGATTAAATTTGGAAGACGCCCAATAGTGCATTCCCAAAATGTCATTTAAGTCCACATTTACACCCATTCGCATAAAAATGGAAGGCGTAACGAGGCTTGCCAGGAACAAGACGATATTGATACCGATTAAATTTTTTACTACAGGAGGAATGGAATTGAGAAAAGAAGGTCTGTAATCACTCATTTTTTTAATTTGAAAATAAAAAAATACACAAAAATAACATATTTTAAATCCTGCTTCACGAATACCGCAAAGTACTTTTATTGTTTTGCAGTCATCCGGCTTGCATTTTGAGGTATTGAGAACAGTCTAAAACACTCTATAAACTTGAATTTTCTCATACAAAAGTAATCAAATCCAATCCAAAAACATGTTTTCTAACATATTTTACGAAAAATCATAAAATAAACTGTTTTTTTTAAACTTAAATGCTTGCATATTATTTACAAACCACTACATTTGCAATATCAAAAATCTATATTATCGTTTCTAATAAAAAAAAATCAAAATCTTATGAACAAAGCAGAATTAATCAATGCTATCGCTGCCGAAGCAGGTCTTAGCAAAGCAGATGCAAAAAAAGCTCTTGACGCAGTTGTGAAAAGCGTATCTGACGCCCTTGTTGCTGGCGACAAAGTAAGTCTAGTTGGTTTCGGTACTTTCTCAGTTGCCGAACGTGCTGCCCGTCCGGGTATCAACCCAGCCACAAAGCAAGCTATTACTATCGAAGCTAAAAAAGTAGCTAAATTTAAAGCAGGTGCTGAATTGACAGCTGCAGTTAACTAAGACCAGAGCATTGACTCCCAATTAAAAAAGGAATATGAAATCATATTCCTTTTTTTGTTTTCTAACGAAAACAAGACTCTTTTTGTTCAATATCAGCTCCCTAAAACAGAACGAACCTTCCACCACCAGACGATCAATCTCACAAATATATTGAATTTGCAATCCGGTCGGCTTCTGCTTTTCCTTTTAAATCGCCGACTAACTTCAAGGCAAACTGAATAGCCACTCCTGCCGCTTTGGCTGTACTTATATTTCCAGAACCTACTATTTTATTTTCAGAAATTTTCGCTCCAACCAATTGATCCTCGAAACCAGGATAACAAATTGCTTCTTTCCCTTTGAGCAAACCCAGTTTACCCAGAATGTATGGCGCAGCACAAATCGCAGCTGTCGGTTTCCCTTCATTCACGTGTTTAGCAATCAGATTTTTCAAACCTTCATGCGCGTCCAGATTCTTTGTTCCGGGCATACCGCCGGGCAGAAAAAGAAGATAATCACCGTTAAAATCAGTTTCGGAAAATAATTTATCTGCCAAAACAGAAACCCCGTGAGCACCTGTAACTTCCTTGCTCCCTGATACAGAAACTGTGACCACTTCAATGTTTGCACGCCTGAAAATATCTATCGGTGCAATAGCTTCAATTTCTTCAAAGCCATTTGCTAGAAAAATATAAACTTTCATATTATTTCTTTAGTTTTATTTTAACCTGAAATTATATGTAATAGAACCGGTAGCTACACCGCTTCCTGCTGAAAAACGGGCGCGGTTAGCTGCCGATATAGCAGCATTTCGTGTGTCGGCATCCGAAATGGTAGTAGGCGAACCGACTGATGCGCTTATGACCTGGCCATTTTCATTCACACGAATATTGACTGTAACTTTACCTTCCACATCCTTGTCATAGCTTGGAGATGCCAGCGTGCCCGACAATGAGCGACCATTGAGTGACCACGAGTTACCGCCAGAATATCCTTTTCCGGCAGGGTTTCCTTGCCGGCCGGGCCCTTCGCCGGAACCAGTGCCGGTACCATTGCCGTTTCCGGCCGAAGTAGAATTTCCAAACGCGCCACTCATGGAAGAATTGGCTTTATTTATGGCATCCTGCTCTTTCCGTTTTTGATCGGCTATGCGTTTTTCGTTGGCGATGCGGGCATTTTCAATTGCCAATTGGTTAGCCTTTTCTTGCTGATCTTTCTTGCGTTTTTCAGCAATAGCCAGCAAAGCTTCCGATTGCGTAATATAATCGTTCTGGCTGGTTGTTTTCACATTACTTGTTGTAGTTTGCACTGCCTGGGTCACAGGCTGCGGCTTTGTAGTTGTTGTTTCTTCAACTCTTGAGGGTGCAGGGTCTTCATTTGGAGTTCCCATAAGTTCTTCGCCCATTCCGCCTCCGTCCTCGCTATTTCCGAAACTAATCATCAAACCTTCTTCCTCTGCTGGCTTAACAATTTCGGCATAAGGCATGATATAAAACCACATTATCAAAAACAAGATTAAGCAGGATAATGCAGAACCAAACAAACCGTATAAACTTGATTTTCGCACGTTTTTATCTCCCTGATTGTTTAGTAAATTGGTGATTGTATAAGCCATTTTTGTAATTGATTATTTTTGAAACAAATTTTGTTGACTTTAAAATCAGCAAAATTCATACCTCAAATTTCCCACATCTACTCTAACTGCTTTTTGTAGCGCTTTATTGTGTCTTCCAATCCAAAATATAACGCATCGGCAATAAGAGCGTGCCCGATGGAAACTTCATCGATCCAGGGAATCATGGCATGCAAGTAAGCCAGATTTTCAAGACTCAGGTCATGTCCGGCATTGAGGCCAAGGCCAAGCTTTTTAGCCTGTTTAGCCGCTTCCACAAAGGGTGCAACAGCTTTCTCACGGTCCAGTGGATAGTTGGTTGCATATGGTTCAGTGTATAACTCCACCCGGTCAGTTCCGGTTTTAGCTGCATATTCAATATTTTTCAAATTGGTATCGACAAAAATTGAAACCCGAATCCCAGCACTCTGAAAATCGGCCACCACTGCCTGCAGAAATTCCTGGTTACTAACCGTATCCCACCCGGCACTTGAAGTTATTGCTTCAGGCGGGTCAGGAACAAGTGTAACCTGATGTGGTTTCACAGATTTTACAAGTTTAATAAAATCCGGTGAGGGGTAACCTTCGATATTGAATTCTGTTTTCAGCAAGGGCTTCAGATCCCACACATCCTGATAACGAATGTGACGCTCATCGGGACGCGGGTGAACGGTAATACCCTCAGCTCCAAATTTTTCACAGTCGAGTGCAACCTGACACACATTAGGGATATCACCACCACGCGCATTCCGCAGAGTGGCTATTTTATTAATATTGACGCTTAACTTAGTCATTGGGGTTGGAACGTTTACTTTTTTCTAAATATTTGCAGGTTTCATTTTCATTTAGTTCCTTTGCAAAGCATTTAGATTTACATGTCTATTTTGCTACAAAAATAGCTAAAAAAACAGACGGTAGGCTGCATCTGTTTATCTTTCAATTTTTTTTAATTATTTTCGATTTTGTTCTTATCGATTCATTTTCGTTTTCCCATTTGAAAATAACAGTTAATAATATGAAGATAGCTATTTTCGGAAATATTTACAGAACAGTAATTTTATCGCACATAGAAGTGCTGTTCAACTATTTTAAAGACAAGGATGTCAGATTGTTACTCGACGGAAAATTATATGATTTTGTTCGCGAACAAAGTAATTGCAACACCGAAAATGTCGAAAAAATAGAAAACGATGATTTTGAAGCCGATCTGGCATTAAGTATAGGTGGTGATGGTACTTTTCTGAACACTGCCGCCAGGATTGGACGGAAAGAAATTCCTATTTTGGGGATAAATACCGGCCGGCTTGGGTTCCTGGCAGATGTGGCCAGCGAAGATATTATAGTGGCTTTGGATGCTATATTACATAACAAATACATTATCCAGGAACGTACGCTGCTGTATGTGGAAACTTCGGATGGAACCACTTTCGACTACCCGTATGCGCTGAACGAAGTTTCAGTTCTGAAACAGGACAGTTCGTCGATGATGAGCATTACCGCCAGTGTGAACGGCGAAATGGTTCACACCTACCATGCCGATGGGCTGCTGGTGGCTACGCCTACCGGTTCCACGGCTTATTCCATGAGTGTTGGCGGACCGCTTATTGCTCCCGAGGCGGAGAACTTTATCCTGACACCCATTGCCTCGCACAGCCTTAACGTGCGGCCACTGATAGTTCCCGACTCCTGGAGCTTCGAACTGGAGGTGCACAGCCGCAGCCAGTGTTACCTGGTGGCTCTCGACGGGCGGTCAAAAGTATTGGATACAGGAACAACATTAAAAATAAAAAAAGCCGGATACACTGTAAAAATCATCAAACAACTTAATCACACTTTTTTTGACACGTTGAAAAATAAGTTGATGTGGGGCGTAGACAGAAGAAACTAAAGTAATATTTGCCTCTGGCGTTATTAATAGATATTTGTCCTTCGGACGTTATTAATAGCTATTTATCTGTTCATTTCGCGAAGCAAATAACACCCTCGGTAAATAACACGAAGTAAATAATTTTTTAGAATGAGAATCGTTTTTATGGGTACACCGGATTTTGCGGTGGAAAGCCTCAAAATATTGGTTGAAAATAAGTATAAGGTTGTTGGGGTAATTACCATGCCCGACAAACCGGCTGGCCGCGGACATAAAATGCAGTATTCGGCTGTAAAACAATATGCACTGGATCAAAATTTGCATTTATTGCAACCGGAGAAACTCAAAGATGAGGCGTTTTTGGAAGAATTGCGCAGTTTACAAGCCGACCTCCAAATTGTCGTGGCATTCCGCATGTTACCCGAAGTGGTTTGGAATATGCCCAAATACGGAACATTCAACCTACACGCCTCGCTGCTTCCGCAATACCGGGGTGCCGCTCCAATCAACTGGGCTATTATCAACGGAGAAAAAGAAACCGGTGCAACAACCTTTTTCCTGACGCATGAAATTGATACCGGAAAAATCATTTTGCAAGAAAAAATTCAAATTACAGAAAATGATAATGCAGGAACCGTCCACGACAAACTCATGACCATGGGAGCCGGACTGGTAAAGAAAACTGTTGATATGCTGATTGAAGGAAAAACAGACGCCGTAGACCAGGCTCAATTTATACATGAAGGTCTGGAACTGAAAGCTGCTCCTAAAATTTTCAAAGAAACCTGCGAAATAAATTTATCATGGAATGTAGAACGGGTTTATAACTTTGTTCGCGGACTTTCGCCTTATCCGGCTGCTTGGGTTGAGCTTCAGTTTCCGGGACAAGATGAAAAAACGACTCTGAAAGTTTTTGAAACAGAGAAAGAATTATGTTCACCGGAAATAGCAACAGGAACAGTGTTTACAGATGAAAAAAAATTTGCAAAAATAGCTTTGAAAGATGGATTTATTGTTCTGAAGTCTGTTCAAGCTCCTGGGAAAAAGCGAATGGAAATCGGAGAGTTATTGCGAGGAATGCGGTTTTGATTTATTGATATGATAATGTGATGATGTGATAATTAAAAGTCAAATACGATCTTAATCATCCCATCAACCCATCATCAAATTATCACATTATTTCACCGCTATCGTTTCAATTTCTACCAAAGCCCCTAATGGCAAAGCTTTTACTGCAAAAGCCGAACGGGCTGGACATTCCGTTTGATAATATTTTTTATATACTTCGTTCATCGCTGCAAAATCGGCAATATCAGCAATAAACACAGTCGATTTTACTACGTCGGCAAAGCTATAACCTGCCTCATCCAAAATAGCTTTAATGTTGGCAAAAACCTGCTCTGTTTGGCCAGTAATATCTGCAGCCTCAATCTTACCTACGGCAGGATTAATCGGAATCTGGCCTGAAATATAAAGCGTTCCATTGGCCTCTACGGCTTGACTATAAGGACCTATTGCTGCAGGTGCATTGGGAGTATTTATTATTTTTTTCATTGATAAATGGATTAATTATTGAGATTACAAAGATAGGAAATTTTATTTTTCAGAACAGTCAAATTTACTTATCTTTGCACTCTTGAAATTTTCAGAACAACAAAAATTCATTGCACTGAAAAAGAATTGGTTGCAGCATTTAATACAATCGTATATCGTAAATAAGTAAATCGTAAATTATAAAATGGAACTCGCAAGTAAGTACAATCCCACCGACATCGAATCGAAATGGTATCAATATTGGCTAGACAATGATTTTTTCAGCTCAAAACCCGATGGTCGCGAGCCTTACACCATCGTCATTCCGCCGCCAAATGTAACTGGGGTGTTGCACATGGGCCACATGCTCAACAATACCATTCAGGACATTCTCGTTCGTCGTGCACGCATGTTGGGAAAAAATGCTTGTTGGGTTCCCGGAACCGACCACGCCTCCATTGCTACAGAAGCTAAAGTAGTAGGAAAACTGGCTGCCGAAGGAATCAAAAAAACGGACCTGACACGTGACGAGTTTCTTGGCCACGCCTGGGACTGGACGCATAAACACGGTGGAATCATCCTCGAACAATTGAAAAAGCTCGGCGCTTCGTGCGATTGGGACCGAACGGCGTTCACCATGGACGAACCGCGTTCAGAAAGCGTTATCAAAGTTTTTATCGACTTGTACAATAAAGGCCTTATTTACCGCGGCGTACGCATGGTCAACTGGGACCCGAAAGCGCTGACGGCTTTGTCGGACGAAGAGGTTATTTTCAAAGAACAACAAGGCAAACTGTACTACCTAAAGTATAAATTAGCCCCCCTTAATCCCCCCGGAGGGGGGAAACAAGACCCACAATTCAAAACAGCGAGAAAATCTGAATATGAGTTGTTGAAGAAAAATGCAAAGGAATTGCGTAAATTCTCTACTGAGGCTGAAAATGTGCTGTGGGATTTACTTAGAAATGAAAAGTTAGGTGAGAAATTTAGAAGACAACATATCATCAATGATATTATTGTTGATTTTGTAAATCTTTCAAAACAACTTGTTATTGAAGTTGATGGAGGTTACCATAATCAACCTGAAATTCATGAATTAGACAAACTCAAAACAGAGATTCTTGAAAGTTTGGGATACAAAGTAATCAGATTTACAAATGAAGAAGTATTATCAAACACTGATACAACTATACAAATCATCAAAGACGCATTCTTAAGCTCCCCCTCTGGGGGAGTTGAGGGGGCTGAATATCTTGTTGTTGCCACAACGCGTCCTGAAACAATAATGGGAGATACAGCTGTTTGTATTAATCCGAATGATCCTAAAACAGCTCATCTTAAAGGTCGTAAATGTATTGTTCCATTGATTAATCGCGTTATTCCGGTTATTGAAGATGATTATGTGGATGTTGAATTTGGAACGGGTTGTCTGAAAGTAACTCCGGCTCACGATGTAAACGACTACATGCTGGGCGAAAAATACAATTTGCATTCTATCGATATTTTCAACGATAACGGAACATTGAACGAAAACGGTGCACAATATGCCAACATGGATCGTTTTGATGTTCGCAAGCAAATTGAAAAAGACCTTGAAGCGGCAGGATTATTAGAAAAAACAGAGCCTTACACCAATAAAGTAGGTTTCTCGGAACGTACCGACGTTGTTATCGAACCAAAGCTCTCAATGCAATGGTTCCTGAAAATGGAAAACCTTGCTAAACCGGCTTTGGAAGCGGTTATGAGTGATGATATCCAATTATATCCTCCTAAATTCAAGAACACTTACCGCCACTGGATGGAAAACGTGAAAGACTGGTGTGTTTCGCGTCAGCTTTGGTGGGGACACCGCATTCCGGCTTATTTCCTGCCGCAAGGCGGACTGGTGGTAGCTCATTCGAAAGAAGAGGCTTACGAAAAAGCCCTGAAAATTGTCAATTATCCGTTGACTATTGAAGATTTGCGTCAGGATGAAGATTGTTTGGACACCTGGTTCTCGTCGTGGTTGTGGCCAATTTCGGTTTTTGATGGAATCAACAACCCTGAAAACGAGGAAATCAAATACTATTATCCAACCAATGATTTGGTGACTGCTCCTGAAATCTTGTTTTTCTGGGTGGCTCGTATGATTATTGCCGGATACGAATATAAAGGCGAAATGCCATTTAAAAATGTGTATTTGACAGGTATTGTGCGCGACAAATTGGGTCGTAAAATGTCGAAATCGCTTGGTAATTCGCCTGATCCGTTAGATTTGATAGCTCATTTTGGTGCTGATGCGGTACGTTTGGGTATGCTCCTCACCTCACCTGCCGGAAACGATTTGCCTTACGACGACAGTCTTTGCGAACAGGGCCGTAATTTCAACAATAAAATATGGAATGCTTTCCGATTGGTAAAAGGCTGGGAAGTGGCTGACATAGAACAACCTGAATCGGCTCGCATGGCGGTGAAATGGTTCGATGCACAATTGAACAAAACATTGCTCGAAATTGAAGATTTGTTTGACAAATACCGTTTGTCGGAAGCTTTGATGGCAGTTTACAAACTGTTCTGGGACGAATTTTCGTCGTGGTACCTGGAAATGGCCAAACCGGCTTACCAAAAACCAATTGACCGTGCAACTTACGAAGCCACACTTGGATTCTTCGATTCGCTGTTGAAAGTATTGCATCCGTTTATGCCGTTTATTACTGAAGAGCTTTGGCAAGCGCTTGAAGATCGCAAAGAAGGCGAAAGCATCATGGTTGAATTGCAACCAAAAGCAATTGCAGCCAATGAAACGCTGATTGGAAACTTTGAATACGCTAAAGAAATTATTGCAGGAATCCGGACCATCCGTTTGCAAAAGAACATTCCAAACAAGGAAAGCCTGAGCTTGGAAGTTGTTGGAAGCCACAATGCTGATTTCAATGCCGTTGTTGCTAAACTTGGGAATTTGAAAACGATAGAAAACGTGACTGAAAAAGCTGCAGGTTCTATTTCATTCCTTGTTGGAACAACCGAATTTGCCATTCCAATGGGAAGCTTAATCAACGTAGAAGAAGAGGTTGCTAAAATGGAAGCGGAAATTAAATACTTCGAAGGATTTATTGACTCGGTTATGAAAAAGTTGGGCAACGAACGCTTTGTAGCCAACGCAAAACCGGAAGTAGTTGAGGCTGAACGCAAGAAAAAAGCAAATGCAGAAAGCAAAATTGCGTCATTGAAAGACGGGATTGAAGCGTTGAAAAAATAATCAGCTTAATACAAAATGTAAAGATCCTATTCATTGAATAAAATAAGACGCGTCAACTGAAATAATCCGGTTGACGCGTTTTTTTCTTTGAATACAGTCTATATAAAGCGCCCCGACCAGTTGAAATATCTGCTAAAATTTCCGGGAATCTACTGCACATTAAGAAATGACCACTGAAAAAACGGGAAAGTCGATGAACAGTTGGAAATGCTCGCTAAAAAATCGGGAAGCTTGCCGGGCATTAAGAAATGCCTACTGAAAAAATGGAATTGACTGCTGAAAAAACGGGAAAGTCGCTGAACAGTTGGAAATGCTCGCTAAAAAATCGGGAAGCTTGCTGGACATTAAGAAATGACTGCTGTAAAAATGGAAGGCTGCAAAAAATGGGAAAGCAACTGTAATATTGGAAGTGCTTGCTGTAAAATCGGGAAGCTTGCTGTACATTAAGAAATACCTGCTGTAAAAATGGAATTGACTGCTGAAAAAATGGAAAAACGGTTACTCGTTTTTATTTGCTGGAAACAATATGTAGCGGACATACTAAGTATTGTCTTTGGAGTTTAGCGTTTCCGTTTCCAAAAGAAGCTTCCAACCGCAGCAATCAGAATAATGCCACTCAGAACAAATGCCCAGACATTGGTTTTGCGCGACTGAGCTTCAATGGTATAATCGGCCGGAATCATCCGGTAGGCTGTGAGATTCCATATTAGTGTATCCCCGTGAACTTTGGCATCACTTGACTGCACTATTTTTCCGGGCAGAATCAGCTTGTAATTAAACGATTGGGAGAAAAAGTCCGAAAAACCGTAATTGAAATCTTTTTCAAACTTTTTCATCGGGCTGTTATCGGTGAGCCACAATTCGGAGAAAGCATCTGTTTGAAAAAAATCATTCAGCACCCGTTCAACATCATAATCCTTTTCAGATTTTACTTTTGTTTCAAAAATTGAGTCCCGCAACGCAATTAATTGCTTTTTCGAGACCGGCTTTCGGGCCATTTGGTCATAATTTGTTATCAACGCCTTATATTCGGAATTCCAGCAATTATGCAATAGCCAACGGTTGTAATCCGCTTCAATTTCCTCAATATAAATGCGTGCTTCAACGCCATTCATTCCTTTTAGTATATCCGGTTTGCCGGTAAACCAAAACATGGCCTCGTCTTTGGTCATGAAATCTTCAACGGGAAGTTCGAAGCCCGTTTTAATTTGAGAATACGTTTCCTTATACGTGTAATAGGTATAAAACCAACGAAATTCCTTACCCAGCTCATGCTTCGCCTTCAGATTACTCCACTCCATCGACTTTTTAAATTTAAAAAGCCGGTCCAACTCTTCCACCGTTTTGTAATGTTTCCGGGCATAAACCATAATATCTTCTTTAGTCCCCTGTTCATTGAGCTTATGTATAGAATCGAAAAGCGATTTACTCAACGGAAAATCTGTTCGTAACGGAGCATTCAAATACGACCAACGAATTTCCCAGGTTGAATCAATATCCATTGGAAAAGGGTTATTGTCGCCGGCAACATTACCCCTCAGAAAAGCCGAATCTGCATTAACGGCAAACTCCCTGTAGCACGACCCATCTGAATTTATAACTGTGAGCATATCGGTAGGTTGCCCGCACGACACTACAATTAAAAAACACGAACTCAATAGAAATTTAATTATAGATTTCATATGAAAATAATTGTTCTTTAAAGGTCATATGGAACTCGCATTCGATTTTCAACGAAATTGGTGAACGCCTGTGTTTATGCTCGTTTCATATATAAATAACCCATATTGTATTAATAATACATAGTATTTTTCAAATTGGGGTTTTACCCCAAACCTTAGCCACCTTTTCGAATCTTAAGAAACAAAACCAAACTTAACTTCGAACTATCACTCAAAACATCTTAAGATATCAGGGCTATCGCCCCTCGGGCTTTGATTATCACTTTTTTCTACCAAGATACCAGAGCTACGCTCCTTTTATTTTAAATGTATATCAGCAGGGACGTAGTCCTGACATCTTGGCAGATAGATCAAATCCTCTCAATTGAGGGGCGTTAGCCCTGATATCTTAATTAATGCTCATTCAAACAAATTTGTATTTATTTCTTCCATTTGTTAGAAATAATTCATTTATGGAAGTTCAACAAAAAAGGTCATGACTTCGCCCGCTTCTCTCGAAAAACTGGCGTTGACAACTGAAATCCTCCATACTCGCATAGATCCTGGACAGGGCTGAAGCATCTCAGTGTTCATGCTCGTTTCATAGGTTTCGTACATTGTATTAAATCCGAGACTAAATTTGTTATATTAACGCTTAATCATTAAACTAAGTTTTTCCTTGCCAGTTAAATACGAAAGCTCTAACTTTGCATTCATTATTAAACCGGGAAATTATGGCAGCAACATACAAAGAACTAACCCTGGCCACCTGCGAAATAGCCCGTACTGTGGGTGAATTTATGGCCGAAGAACGCAAGACTTTCAACGACAGCAAGGTTGAAACAAAAGGCCTTCACGACCTTGTGAGTTACGTGGATAAAGAATCGGAAAAGCGTATCATTGCCGAGTTGCAAAAGCTACTGCCCGAATCGGGTTTTATTGCCGAAGAAGGAACAACCGATATTCGTGGCGAGCGATTCAACTGGGTGATTGATCCATTGGATGGGACTACGAACTTTATCCAGGGGGTTCCGATTTACGCCGTGAGCATAGGTTTGCTCGACGGAGATGAGTTGGTTTTGGGTGTAGTTTACGAAGTTGGGCGCGACGAATGCTTTTACGCGTGGAAAAATGGTGGTGCGTATCTGAACGGCGAACCGATTCGGGTTTCGAAGCGGAGCGATATCCACAATGCATTGCTGGCAACCGGTTTCCCTTATAACGATTTCAGCAAGTTGGATGAATATCTGGAACTTTTGAAATGGACCATGACCCATGCCCGCGGTGTCCGCAGGCTTGGTTCGGCAGCCACTGATTTGGCTTATGTAGCTTGCGGCCGGTTCAATGCATTTTGGGAATACGACCTCAAACCGTGGGATGTGGCTGCCGGAGCTGTACTGGTAAAAGAGGCCGGTGGAGTTGTAACTGACTATCATGGTGGAGAGAATTATTTATTCGGACGGGAGGTTGTGGCTTCCAATGATTTGCTTGACAAGGTAATCTTAGAAAAAATAAAAGAATTTTGCTGACACTCCATTTCCAGCAATCGTAAATCGTAAATCTTTAAATCGCAAATGAATATATGCTAATCAACGAACGTGACACCCGCACCGAACGCCTGCTTCAAGTGGCCAACGAAATGATGACCGCAGCTCGCACTGCACCAAAAGGAAAAGGATTTGATATTATTGAAGTGGCGTTGGTTACCGGTGAAGATATCAGGCAACTTTCGGAATCCATGCTGGAATACAGCCAAAAAACCGGATTGAAATTTATCACCCGCAATGCCGAAAATATTTTACAAGCCGAAGCAATTGTGCTGATTGGAACGGCACAGAAAATCCACAGCCTGAATTGCGGGTATTGCGGTTTTGACACCTGTGCGGCCAAAAACGAATTTCCGGAAATTCCATGTGCCATCAATACCGTGGATGTAGGCATTGCCATTGGTTCGGCATGCTCTGTGGCTGCCGACCGGCGCGTTGACAGCCGGGTTATGTTTTCGGTGGGACGTGTTGCACAGGAATTAGGGCTATTGCCGGGCTGTAGCAGCATTTACGGAATTCCGATCAGTTGCTCTTCCAAGAGTCCTTTCTTTGACCGGATTTCAAAAACTCCACCGACAAAATAAAAATACAGGTGCATTTTTACGACTAAAAATTCATCCACTAGCTGGATAAATAGTCATATAAGAACGAACGGCAGTTCATCCGTTCGGTTGATCAGTTGTACCTGTACAACGAATCATTATAACAATTAAAGGATCCCCCATGAATAACCAACCTTCAAAACCGAAAGACAAACTCTGGACCCGGAGTTTTATCAGCGCATGCGTTGGCAATTTCCTGCTGTTTTTCGCATTCTATTTGCTGGTTCCGATTTTCCCGCTTTATCTGATCGAAACTTTTCATACCTCGAAGTCGCTGGTTGGGCTTGTATTATCCAGCTACACCATTGCGGCACTGCTCATACGTCCATTATCAGCTTTCGTTCTGGATATGGTTAACCGCAAACCGGTGTATGTAGTTGCCTTTCTGCTATTCGTAATTAGCTTTGTAGGCTACCCAATCGCCGGTGCTCTGGCTGTATTTTTATTTATCCGCATCCTCCACGGGTTCACTTTTGGCTTTGTAACTACAGCAGGCAACAGCCTGGTAGTCGACATTATGCCGGCTTCGCGCCGCGGCGAAGGGTTGGGATATTTTGGGGTGGCTAATAATATGGCTATGGCCATTGGCCCTATGATAAGCCTGTTCATGCACGAAATTTACAGTTTCAATTCCATTTTCTATACAGCCATTATTAGTGGATTGGTAGGTTTTTTCTTTGCCATGGCTATAAAATCAGACCGAAAGGTAGAACGCACCGAAAAACAACCAATTGCTTTCGACCGCTTTTTCCTTTTCAAAGGGTTTAATGCAGGAGTTTGCCTTATGCTCATGGGAATACCCTACGGAATGGTAGTAACCTATGTGGCTTTGTATGGCAAAGAGTTGGGTATAAAAAGCGGAATCGGCGTTTTTTTCTCCTTAATGGCTGTTGGGTTAATCGGCTCCAGGTTGTTTGCAGGGAAAATGGTCGACCGCGGAAAGCTGGTAAAAGTTGTCGCCTATGGAACTTTTATATGTATAATTACTTTTTTTATCCTCGTTGGGATAAAAAATATAAATATGCAACACGACAAAATTATCCTTAGCATTTTTTACATGGTTTCACTATCGTTGGGTGTTGGCTACGGCATGCTTTTCCCGGCTTATAACACCCTCTTTGTCAACCTGGCTCCCAACAACCGTCGTGCTACAGCAAGCTCTACCTATATGACCACGTGGGATATCGGTGTAGGAATTGGATTGGTGGGAGGTGGAATTTTAGCTGACAGCCATGGCGGACTACAACTGGCCTATTTGGCTGGAGCCTTTGCAGCCGGCTTATCCTTGATATTCTTTGTACGCATTGCCGGACCGCATTTCGAAAAATATAAACTGAGATAGAATTATCATCGCAGCGTAAATCAAAACGATTTCTTTATATCCCGGCATTATAAGCCCGTGTCCGCTGAACAAATTCGGCGATACGCCCAGGTTGCGATTCAAACACATTGCCTACCACCACAATGTCTGCACCGGCATCAAAAGCCGCAGCAAGTTGTTCGGTGGTTTTTATACCTCCTCCAACAATTAATGGAAGCGACAAACCCTCACTCACATATTCGATCATTTCTGTAGGAACTGCAACTTCGGCCCCGCTTCCGGCTTCAAGGTAAATCATTCTCATCCCCAGCAATTCACCAGCTACTGCCGTGGACAAGGCTATCTCCTTTTTATCGCGTGGAATTGGCCGCGTATTGCTGATATATTCCACCGAACTGGGCTTACCGCCATCGATAAGCAGGTAGCCTGTAGGAATAACCTGAACATTTGATTTTTTTATGGCAACGGCAGAATTTAAATGCTGGCCAATAAGAAATTCGGCATTTCGCCCTGACAAAAGCGACAGGTACAACAAAGCATCGGCTTTGGCACTAAACTGGGACACATTACCGGGAAACAAAACGATATTCGCCTTAACCTCTTCTTTCAGAAGCTCAATAAGCGAATCTACAGAACTTACCGTATGACTGCCACCCACAAAAACAAAATCCGGAGTATCCGATTTCAGCGCTGCAATTGTACTTGCCAGAATGCTTCCGCGGCATTGATCCGGATCAAGCAATACGGCCAACATTTTGTAGTTCGCTTCTCTATTTAACAAAATGGTTTTGTACAGGATCATAGTTGTAATTTTTATTTAGGCCAGGCAATACACCAGCGTGTATTCCAAATGTTGAATATAATGCAATTGATAAATGTCTTTTGTTGGAATATGCTCAGCCAAAATTTCACCCGTCCCGTTTGTTTCAAAAGGAAAAATTCGCAACTGACTGGCAAAATCAACAGCCTCTTTCCCGATAATCTTATACAGGGCTTCTTTAGCCGACCATGCTATTTGCAACTGTTTTACATCCTCTCCTCCTGACAATTCCTTTTGTTCTGTCCCACTCAGGAAACGGGTAGATACCTTCCTGATCTTATCGGTCGGCACCTCAATGTCGACCCCCACCGATCTTTCAGGGTGGATCATTACAGCAACCCATCTCCCACTATGTGAAACGCTGATTTGATGTTTTTTGTTTAGTAAATAAGGTTTGCCTTCCTCTGTATAACAAATCCTGACTTCTTCTCCAAGCAATTCTTTCAGGGCTACACGAATACCTAGATATTCCAACCTTCGCTTTGCTGACGCGATTTGTTCAAACTCATTTTCATCCCAATTTTCCAGAAGAAGTTTAAGCTCGTCTACCCTTTCGGTGATTTCCCACACAAGTAATTGCGCACCTTCTGCTGAGATAATATTGCTTATTGGCATAACGTAATGAAATGATTATTTCTTCCACTCAAAGCTTTCCATCAAACGGATAATATCTTCCCGGATATAATTGGCCATCGGGGCAATCGAATCCTTATTGGGTACATTATTGAAATACAGTGCGCCGCGGAAAAAATTCCGGGTACTGTCCGTCAATATAAACTGAACGGACGAAGCCGTGTTTCCCTTCAAATCATACAGGATGCCGTACACCTTCTTCTCAGGTTTTTCAAAAACCTTTTCTCCAATACCATCTGCTTTCACACTGTGTTTATACACAATCTTACGTGTATCTTCCAGTAAATTGATTAAATCTCCATTTACAGGCTTATAACTGCAATAAACACTTGCATTCAGCTCCGGATAATAAAGGTCGATCCAGTATTTCTCCCCTTTTGCTTCCCGTCCGATCAGGCGTGCATTTGAAGCCATTTCGAAACGGTAGGGCAAGCCCAGGGTATCAATTGTGCGGTATTCATGCCTGGGCAAATCGACCCTAAAATACCCGTAAGGCCGCGGAATGGAACCTCCACCGCAGGCATACAGAAAACAACACACCAGACTAAAAAAATATAATTTCTTCATTTTAAAACGCTTCATTTTTAGATTGATTGCTCAATCATTTGCTTCAGATTTCCTGAAATCATCTTTAATATGTAACTTCACTTTCTTTATTCGCCGGTTATCCACAGCCATTATTTCGAACACGTACCTGCCATAATCAATCCGTTCATTTTTAGAAGGGATATCTCCTTTTAATTCCAGGATAAGTCCGGCCAAAGTTTCAACATCTTCGGTTACTTTCACAAAATCCTCTTCTTCTATTTCGGCAATCTTAAAGAAATCATTCAACAATATTTTGGCTTCAAAAATAAATGTATGATTATCTATTTTTGTAAACAATTGTTCTTCGTCATCATACTCATCACTAATGTCGCCTACAATTTCTTCCAGAATATCTTCCAGGGTAACTAAGCCGGAAGTGCCACCATACTCGTCTACAACCAATGCCAAGTGCACCCGGTTTTCCTGAAATTCGAGCAACAAATCATCAATCATTTTGGTTTCCGGCACATAATACGCCTGGCGGATAAGACTCTGCCAACGGAAATTAGCCGGTTTGTCGAGGTGTGGGAGAAGGTCTTTGATATATAACAACCCTTTTATATTGTCGCGTGTGCCTGTATAAACCGGAATCCGTGAATAACCCGATTCAATGATAACATCGAGTAACTGTTTGTAATTCAACTTTATGTCTACCACCACCATATCCACTCGGGAAGTCATAATATCCACCACCTGGATATTTCCGAATTTGATAATACCTTCCAGAATATCGGTGTCTTCATCTTTGTTATTTGAGGTCAGCTCCAGCGCATGCGACAATTCGTCCATCGAAATATTCGACCTGGTTCTCTTCGACAAACGGCTGTTTACAAGCGAGGTGGAATTTACCAGGAAGGTTACAAACGGACCTAACAACCGTTCAAGGCCGGAAATAAACGGTACCGTGTAACGTGAGGTTTTTATCACAAATTGGGTAGCATACACCTTGGGCATAATTTCTCCAAAAAGTAGCAGTGCAAAGGTGATGATGATGGTTTGAAAAACGAAACCGAGTACCGGGGCACTGTCAAAATTCAAAACAGTAGTTGTAAAGTAAGTCAACAACAGGATTACAGCCACGTTCAGGAAATTTTGGGCAATCAGAATGGTGGCCAACAAACGCTGAGGAGCTTTCAGCAAACGGAGGATATTGCGGTCGCCCCTTCGTTCACTTTCCTCCAATTCATTCATTGTTTTAGGATCGAGCGAAAACAAAGCCACTTCCGAAGCAGAAATAATCGCTGAAAAACCTAATAATAACGCACTTACAAAAAGCGAAACAACAGCTGTTATGGTTACAGGATGAACTGTTATACCTCCCAGTATCGAATAAAAAGAGTCCGTTTCCAATGAATAAGGGTTTATAGGTGCTATGCGATAGAAAACAAATCTCTATCACTGCAAAAGTAGTTATTTTTTCAGAAAAAATAAACCTGCAAGCCAATCAAGCGTGCCGTTACGGCGGAAAACAACCGGGGGTTGACTATGAATCCCCGGAAAAATTTGAATCAACCGCTTCTATTTGACAGATACAATCTTATCAACCACAAATTTATTTACACCCCGCCAAGGCAAGACACCCAGATATTCTTTATAATGCAATTCCACCTGCTTGCCACTGCAACGCATAAGTGAATCTGCCACTACCTCATCCTGAACAGAAAATGCAAATTCATAAGACTGAATTGTACCTGCTGTCTGCGAACGGAATCCGGATTGGATCATTTTTCCTTCGTAGGTTTTAAACACATAACCTTTGTGTACAAAGTAATTCAATTCACCGGCTTTTACCCCTTCGCCAAACACAAAATAGAATTTGAAAAATACCCAGCACCCGAACACAAGCACTGCCAGAATTGTTCCAATAGTGAGTCCTTTTTTTAATTTTGGGTTCATAATTTCATGTGTAAATAATTGTTTTTAAAGGTCACATGCGGAACTCGCATGAAAAGTTTTTATACACGTTGGAGATTGCCTGCAATCATGCTCGTTTCATAATGTTAGATTATTTGTACGCAAATATAAAGCAAATTTTCTATTTTGGGTTAATTTTTTTCTCTAAAAAAAGAATGTATTAGCATCTAAAATAGCTATCTTTACCACATTAACGTAAAACACAACAATTTCTACGCTCATTGATTTGTAAATTATTCAAATTCACAATATTATGGAAGACAAATTAGTTACACTTGCCATTCGTACCTACCAGCGGGCACAGATGATTAAAACCGTTTTGGAAGAAAATGGAATAGAAACGGTAATACACAACCTCAATCTGGAACATCCGGAAATGGCTGTTGGTGTACGTGTCAGAATTAAAGAAAGTGATTTGCCGCGTGCGCTGAAAATTGTAGAAGAAATGGAAAGCGCCTGGGAACGAGAAACGATAGCAGAAACCACCGCAGCCCAAAAAGTGCTGATCCCCATCGATTTTGCCGATATGGTTAGCAAAGCTACTGATTTTGGGTTTCATTTTGCCGACATTCTGGCTGCTGAGGTTGTATTTATGCATGTATATTTCAGCCCTACATTTACCATTTCGTCGAACAACGACATGAGTACTTACAGCATAAGCGACAGCGAATTGCTCCGACGGATAATCAGTTCTGCAAATGCAGATGTGGAAAATATGACTAATCTGATTCATGCCCGTATCGAAAAAGGAGAACTTCCCGACATTCCTTTTAAATTTGAATTAAAAGAAGGAGTTCCCGAAGATCAGATTCTTGATTACTGCAAAAAAAATAAACCGGCACTGGTAGTAATGGGAACCCATGGAAAGAAACTAAGCAATGAGCTTATCGGAAGTGTTACGGCCGAGGTTATGGAATCGTGCGTATCGCCGGTGTTTGCCGTTCCGGTACAAATGAAAATGGAATCGCCAAGCGATATCAAGAAAGTGGCTTTTCTTACCAACTTCGATCAAAAAGATCTGATTGCCATCGACCGGGCCATTTCACTTTTCACATCAAAAAAACTGGAATTATTCTTCATTCATGCTTCCGAAAAGAAAGAGCCTTGGGATGAAGTAATGCTGGCTGGCATAAAAGCCTATTTTTCGAGCCACTATCCGAGCCTAACCACCAATTATGCGTTACTTGGAGCTATCAATTCTCCGGAAACACTGGATCACTACTTAGCCGATCAGGAAATCAACGTACTGGCTTTCAACACCCGGCGCCGAAACATTTTTGCCCGCTTATTCAATCCCGGTTTAGTTTACAAAATGGTGATGCATTCCGATACGCCATTGTTTGTAACACATGTATAAAAGAAAGAGGCCATTAGCAAAAACTAATGGCCTCTTTCTTTTATTTCAGTTTCTCACGGATTGTTTCGGCAATTTCGCACATTTCCTCCGGGCTTAGTTTCAGCTTCGGATTCCTGAAGTTCATATCCGATTCGGAACTAATGGGAATAAGGTGAATATGGGCATGGGGGACTTCCAATCCAATAACAGCCATTCCTATTCTGGCACACGTTACACTTTTCTCAATGGCCAACCCTATTTTCTTTGCAAACACCATCATGTCAGCAAGTATTGTATCGTCCAGATTCAGGAGGTAATCCTCTTCTTGTTTTGGAATAACAAGCGTGTGGCCTTTCGTCAACGGACTGATATCCAGGAATGCAAAAAAACGTTCATCTTCAGCTATCGTATAACAGGGAATCTCACCCGCTACTATCCGACTAAAAATTGTTGCCATATATCAGAATAATTTAAATATTAGGACACAAAACACCCCACGGACAGGGATTAAAGTGAAATTTCGACAACTTCAAATTCCATCGTTCCGGATGGAACAGACACAGAAGCTCTTTCGCCTACTTTTTTGCCTAACAAACCTTTTGCAATAGGAGTTGTAACCGACAGTTTGCCTTCTTTGAAATTAGCTTCACTTTCGGACACAATCATATAAGTCATGATCTGGTCTGTCTTTGTATTTTTGATTTTTACGCGGGTAAGAATCTGAACCTCTTTCGTATTAATTTTCGATTCATCAATCATACGTGCCGACGCAATCACATCTTTCATATTCGATATTCTCAGTTCGAGCAGCCCTTGTGCTTCTTTGGCTGCATCATACTCTGCATTTTCAGATAAATCGCCTTTATCGCGCGCCTCTGCAATTTGTTTCGAAATAGCCGGACGTTGCACTCTTTCCAGTTCATTAAGCTCTTCCACCAGCTTTTTGTATCCTTCGGCGGTCATATAGTTTATAGCCATGGCGTTGTTTCTATTAGGTTTTTAAATGTGTATAATAAAAAAGAATTCCGACAATACCCGTCGGAACTCCAGTTTTTAAGTTTTTTATTTTATGATTACGTGGCAAATATACAAGCTTTTTTTTAGATTAAAGCTAACACATTTGTGTTTAAAAGCATTTTTAGTTGATTTTGTTTTTTATTTATCAACTATTATCCTGTTTTTATGACATTTAGCCTGTTCAAAATTGCTCTCAAAGCTAAATTAAAACAAAAAAAGACGGCTAATAGTTTTCGGGAGGCAGATATAAAAAACAATGGGTAACTTCACAGCCACCCATTGCACATTTTAACCTAAACCTTAACTATGAAAAATTTATCTGTTTGTTTACTCTGCAAAAGTGAGAATTATTTTTTGAACGTGCAAGCATTTTTCAAAGAAAAATTCAAAAAAAATTCAGAGTTTACTACATAAACATCCAGCTTTATCCATAATTGACTAATTATCAGAACCGTGTTCATAATACAATAAGCGGGTTAAAAATTGTAAAAGTCACACTTCTTTTTTATTTAGAGTATATAACGTACCTTTGCTGGATAAAACTTACTCAAATTAAGATGGATTCAAACGAAAAAACAGTTGCTTCAACGGACTCTAAATCCGTTTTGAACGACAAGAAATTATTTATTGAAACCTACGGCTGCCAAATGAACGTAGCAGACAGCGAGGTTGTAGCCTCCATTATGGAAATGGATGGCTTTGCATTGACAGAGCAGATTGCCGATGCCAATGCGGTGTTCATAAACACCTGTTCCATTCGCGACAATGCTGAGCAAAAAGTGATTCAACGGCTGAAATACTTCCAGTCGCTGAAACGCAAAAACAGAAAACTCGTCATTGGCGTTATCGGCTGTATGGCCGAACGCGTAAAGGAAGAACTGATCACAGAGCATGGGGTAAATATTGTTGTGGGACCCGATGCCTATCTCGACATTCCGAACCTTATCAACAGCGTGGAGAATGGCGAAAAAGCGATCAACGTAGAACTATCTAAAACCGAAACGTACAAAGATGTACTCCCAACACGTATTGGCAAATCCATTTCGGGTTTTGTATCCATCATGCGTGGATGCGACAAATTTTGCTCCTATTGCATCGTACCCTACACCCGCGGACGCGAACGCAGCCGCGAAGTAGAAAGCATCCTGACCGAGATACGCGATTTACATGCAAAAAACTACAAAGAGGTGACTCTGCTCGGGCAAACGGTAAACTCATACAAATACGAGCAACCCGACGGAAAAATCATTGACTTCCCGGAACTATTGAGTATCATTGCCGAAATGGTACCGGATATGCGTATCCGTTTCACCTCACCACATCCGAAAGACATGACTGACCAAACGCTCGAAGTGATAGCCAAATACCCAAATATTTGCCGATTTATTCATCTCCCCGTACAGTCGGGCAGCAACAAGATTCTCAAACTCATGAACCGCAAATATACCCGCGAGTGGTACCTCGACCGTATTGCGGCCATGCGGCGTATCATTCCGGATGTAGCCATTGGCACAGATATTTTTTGCGGATTCCATGACGAAACTGAAGAAGATCATCAGGAATCATTATCGCTAATGCGCGAAGTGAAGTTCGACATGGCATTTATGTTTAAATACTCCGAACGCCCAGGCACTGTCGCTGCCAAACGAATGCCCGACAATGTCTCCGAAGAAGTAAAATTGCGCCGCCTGGCAGAAATTATAGATTTGCAAAATGAAATTGCCAACGAAAGCAACCAAAACGATGTAGGCAAAACCTTTGAAGTATTGGTGGAAGGATTTTCAAAACGTTCTAAAGAGCAAATGTTTGGCCGCTCATCGCAAAATAAAGTTATTATTTTTCCACGTGAAGGACGGCATATTGGCGAAACTATCCGGGTTAAAGTAGAGAGAGCCTCATCGGCAACTCTGATTGGAGAAGTGGTAAACTAAGCCAACAAAATCACCCCCTTAAAGAAGAAGGATGTTAAACAAACAACATCTTTCTTTCTTTATATTGAAAGTTAAATTCCAACAACAGGTGTAAAATCACTTTCCCCGATCTTTAAACCTTTTTGAATCGCCCCAGGCCGCGTACCCCACTTTATGATTGACCAAATGTACGCGAACATCGATGCAGTTTTTGCAATCGTCGGCATTTTCGTCTGTGCAGGGTTTATTTTCGTACAAAGCATAACTGTCGCGGTATTTTCCCGGAGTAATATTGGGCATTAGGATATTGGCCCCAATCTGGATTGCTTTTTCACGACCAATTTTATCAATAGTTTGGAGTGCGGTTGTGGCTGCAATATTTATATCCGGCATTATAATGCGTAACACTGCAATCATACGTAAAGTCAACCGAAAACGCTCCTTAAGTGACATCAGGCCAGCCCGATATTCGTAAAGCGGCGTATCCTTATGTTCGATATAAGGCCCCATTCCACACATATCGATATCGAAATTTTTCATAAACAACAAATCATCCGCTAAGTGTTCCAGCGTCTGAAACGGCAACCCAACCATCACGCCTGTGCCCACCTGATAACCAATTTTCCTAAGTGTTTTCAAGGCGTTGAGCCTGTTTTCAAAATTATGATTATTATCTTGGGGATGAATGCGGTAGTACAATTCTTCGGTGGAGGATTCGATACGGAGCAGATAGCGGTGCGCCCCACTCTCGAACCACTGGCGGTAAGTATCTTCGGTTTGCTCACCACACGACAGCGTAATGCCAATTTCATCGTTGGTCAGCAGTCCGGCCTGATGAATAATCCGGTTTATTTTATCTGTAAATCCTTTCCCTGTAAGTTCTCCCGACTGTATAGCCACTGAACCATAGCGATTTTCGTGCGCAAAACGAATAGCCTCAAGCACTTCATCTTCGGGCAATGAATAACGGTTTGTATTTTCATTTGAGTTGCGGATGCCGCAATACAGGCAATCTTTTTCACACACGTTCGACATTTCAATCAATCCCCGCAAATACACCGTATTACCAATGCTATCCTCTTTTACACGTGCAGCATGTTTGAACAGAATTTTTTCTTCAGCATCGTTCACTTGCAAAAGCCGAACAATATCATCTTTTGTAAATTCCGGTTTTTCTAAAATTTCGGTTATTGGCATCTGTTATTGTCGAAAAATAAATTGGTTATCCGCAAACGACCTCTTCGGTAAAATCTGTTTATTCGAATTGGGTTTCGCGATTTTCAATCGCGGTTTAACAAAGAAATATACGCGATTGAAAATCGCGAAACCCTGGGTAAAAATGATAATTCCAGCAAACAGGTGTCTTTGCGGATAATTATAAAAAATAATTGCTTATAGAAATAGGTTTTAAAAACCTTATTCACGTATCAATGAATTCCTGAACGGTGCTGTTGCACGGTCAAAAATGCCATGCATGTAGGCAATTGCCAAGCCGTAATTCGTCACCGGAACACCTGCTTCAATAAAAGGTTTTAAACGGCTATGCAACTGCTTACGAGTAACCATGCAGCCTCCACATTGGATTGCCATGGCAAAATCTTCGAGCTCTTCGTTGATTTCCGAAAGACCCGCAACAAAACTAAACTCCAGTTTTTTACCGGTAAATTCGAGCAGCCAGTTTGGAATTTTAAACCGTCCGATATCATCGCAACTCACCTGATGGGTGCACGACTCCAGAATCAGTATTTTATCACCATCCTGCAGTTTGGAAATATGCGAAGTTCCTTCCAGGTATTTTTCGAAATCGCCTTTAAGTCGGGCAAAAACAATACTGAAACTAGTCAGGGGAACATCAGCCGGAATCAGTTTCGATACCAAACCAAAAGCCTGGCTATCGGTCACGGCTAATGCCGGTTTAATGCCACATTTCAGAAAATCCTCAATCTCCGTTTCTTTTACCGTCACGCAGATACAATCATTATCCAACACATCGCGGATAGCCATATTTTGAGGCAAAATCATGCGTCCATCGGGCGCCTCGCTATCAACAGGCGTAATAAGCAAAACTACATCTTTGGGCTTTATCAAATCGCCGAAGAGTGTAGTTTTTTGATAAGCGGTAGGTGGAATTGTTTTCTTTATCAATTCTATCAACCGATCCAGATTTGTAGCTTCTACGGTACTAAAATCGATTATTTCCGAAGAAGTTATTGATTGAATCGTGTGGATAGTCAGTTCATCAAGCTTCTCAATATCACTTTTGTTATGAACGACCAGATACGGAATATCAAATTCCTTAAACCGCTTAATCAGGTCAAACTCATATATTTTAAACTGGTTATTGGCAATCAGAAGAATGGCACAGTCTACTTTTTTGATAACCTCCAAAGTCTTTTTTATCCTTTTTTCGCCAAGTTCCCCCGTGTCATCAATCCCGGCAGTATCAATCAGAATCGCAGGCCCTATGCCGAAAATTTCGACAGATTTATTCACCGGGTCGGTTGTCGTTCCCGGCTGATTAGATACAATGGCCAAATCCTGTCCCACCAGCAAGTTGATGAACGAACTTTTGCCATTATTGCGCCGGCCAAAAATTCCGATATGCGGCTTCATGTCTCTTCCTCTGCTCATGTCGTTATTGCTTTTCTGTTCTTACTCCCCTCTTACTGCTTACCTCTTGCCCGCTAATAATACAGATCCCGTTGCCCTGCTTTTATTTTTTCAATTTTACTTCGCACCGAAATTTTAATTTTATCATCATCGAGGGTCTCTATGTTCTTCTCGATCACTTCCCAACCTTTTTCTGCTGTTTTTTCGCCCGCGTAATCTTCGATATATTCTGCCAAAGTCAAAATTGCATTCGGACTGCAAAAACGTTTGATAAAACCCGGCACCGAGAATTCCATAAAATGCTCGCCGGTACGCCCACGACGATAACACGACGTGCAAAACGAAGGCAACATATCCTGCTCTAACAGTTCGTCAATAATTTCGCTCAGCGACCGGTCATCATTTATTTTAAACTGCCCTTTATCCAAATCGTTATTACTTTCCGATTTGGAATAGCTGCCAAGTTCAATTTTGGTTCCACCATCTATTTGCGAAACACCATACTGAATAATTTCATTCCGCAGTTTTTCCGGTTCGCGGGCTGTAAGAATCATTCCCGTATACGGCACAGCCAACCGAAGTATGGCAATTAACCGGGCAAAGTCTTCATCCGTAACAAAATATTTATCGCCAAAGTTTAATGATGAGGCATCTTTAATGCGCGGGAACGAAATTGTGTGAGGCCCTACGTTATAACACGCCTCCAGATGGTTGGTATGCCTGACTAAACTCAGGACTTCGAAACGCCAATCGTACAGGCCAAACAAAGCACCAATCCCCACGTCATCCAACCCGGCCTCCTGGGCCCTGTCCAACAATGTAAGCCGATAATCGTAATCCGATTTTTTTCCGCTCAGGTGGTAGGTTTTGTATGCTTCGGGATGATAAGTTTCCTGAAAAACCTGAAAAGTTCCGATTCCGGCCTCTTTCACGGTTTTAAACCCGGCAACATCCATGGGAGCAGCATTGACGTTTACACGGCGTATTTCGCCATTTCCCTTTTTTACGCTATAAGCTGTTTTTACCGTTTCAGCAATATATTCCGGGCTATAATGGGCATGTTCCCCATAAACAAGAATCAGCCTTTTCTGGCCGCTTTCTTCCAACGCTTCAATTTCACGAACCAATTCCTGTTCGGAAAGCGTTTTTCGGACTGCATTTTTGTTTGACGCCCTGAACCCGCAATACGTGCAGTTATTTGCACATTTGCTACCCACATAAAGCGGTGCAAAAAGCACAATCCGGTTGCCATAGATATTTCTTTTCAATGCTTTTGCACCTTCTTTTATCTCATGAACCAACTCCGGATCATTTGCATTGATAAGTACCGCCACCTCTTCCAGGTTAAGCCTTTGCTTCGAAAGCGATTTTGCAATTATTCCCCTTACTCTTTCTTTAGTAATGTGGTATTGTGAATATAACCCCATATTTCATCACTATCAATAAATGGAGTCATTGGTCGGTCAGCAATCCTGTAAGTTTCTGGCACAAATTTCATCTTAATATTATTCCTGTAGTGCTGGTTTTATTCCGGTGCATAATCAATATCTTAAATCCTCACTATTAGGTTGCCCGGCTCCGTTTCAGCGGCTGCAAAAGTACGATTTAAAAGCCGAATCTGTAGTCATTACAAATCATATTTATAGAACTCCTCTTTTTAGGTCAATAAAAAAACAATTTGTCACAATTGTAAGCAAAACGTTTCCAGCAAGTTAGATTAGATATCTACTGCAACTAAATTTTTATTTTTTTATGACTTCCAGTTTTTTAAAGTAAAAATCGAGCAAAACGAGCACAAAAACACTCATTTCCAAGGCAATAAGCCTATTAAAGAATTTTTTCCGTATTTCTTGGAATTTCAAAATCTAATGACTAATTTTGTGGAACTTTTCAGGCAATAGCCCTTTTTTCGTAACACATTGTTATCCATTGATTTAGAAAACAAACTACTAAATATTACAAACTAAAACAAAAATCTATGTGGTTAATTGATTCCTCTATTGGGCGAAAGCTTATTATGAGTATCACGGGAGTATTTCTCGTGCTGTTTTTGCTTTTTCACAGTTGTATGAATATCGTGGTGATCATATCGCCTGAAGCTTACAATGCAATTTGTGTATTTTTGGGAGCTAACTGGTATGCTGTAGCAGGTACATTGGTGTTGGCAGCCGGATTTGTGATTCACATCCTTTATGCGCTGTTTTTATCGTATCAAAACCTGCGTGCACGTGGCCCGCAACGTTATGCTATGAAAAAGAATCAGGCAGGTGTTTCATGGGCTTCGCGCAACATGTTGATACTTGGTATTGTAGTATTCGGATTTCTGGCGTTGCACTTGTATAACTTTTGGTTCAAAATGCAATTTGCTGAACTTTCAGGCGTTGAAACAGGAGAATTTCACCCTGCCAATGGTGCTGCTTATGTAAAAGACCTGTTTAGCAGCAAAGTGTATTGCGGAATTTACATTGTATGGTTGGCTGCACTTTGGTTGCACTTAACCCATGGTATCTGGAGTGCATTGCAAACAACCGGTTTGAACAACAAAACATGGTTACCTCGCGTAAAAGTGATTTCAAACATCATTTCCACTATTGTGATCCTGATGTTTATGTCAATTCCAGTTTATTTTCTCTTAGGCTGCGGTGCTGGCTGCTAAATCGAACATTCTAAATCCTAAAATTGTAAAATCAGATTATGGCAAAGAAAGAACAATCTACCGAGGTAAATGCAACTAAAATCAATGCCCGCATTCCGGAAGGACCGTTGGCCGAAAAATGGAGCAATTACAAAGCACATCAAAAACTGGTAAACCCTGCCAACAAACGCCGATTGGACGTAATTGTTGTTGGAACAGGATTGGCCGGAGCCTCTGCTGCTGCTTCAATGGCTGAACTTGGCTTCAATGTTTTGAATTTCTGTATCCAGGATTCACCTCGCCGTGCGCACTCAATTGCAGCACAAGGTGGTATTAATGCAGCAAAAAATTATCAAAATGATGGTGACTCTGTTTACCGTCTATTCTATGATACTATTAAAGGTGGCGACTACCGTGCCCGCGAAGCCAACGTTTACCGTTTGGCCGAAGTATCAAACAGCATTATCGACCAATGTGTGGCTCAGGGAGTTCCTTTTGCACGCGAATACGGAGGCTTGTTAGACAACCGTTCATTTGGTGGAGCTCAGGTTTCACGTACATTCTACGCTAAAGGCCAAACAGGACAACAATTATTGTTAGGTGCATATTCTGCATTGAGCCGCCAAATTGGCAAAGGTGCAGTAAAATTATACTCACGCTACGAAATGTTGGACGTAGTTGTAATTGATGGCCGCGCCCGTGGTATCATTGCCCGCAACCTTGTTTCAGGTAAAATCGAACGTTTCTTCGCTCACGCAGTGGTTGTTGGAACAGGTGGTTACGGAAATACATTCTTCCTTTCTACCAATGCAATGGGTTCTAACGGATCGGCTGCTGTTCAAATGTATAAAAAAGGAGCTTATTTTGCAAATCCTGCTTATGCTCAAATCCACCCGACTTGTATCCCTGTTCACGGCGATTACCAATCGAAACTGACTTTGATGTCTGAGTCATTGCGTAACGACGGCCGTATCTGGGTTCCAAAGAAAAAAGAAGATGCTGAAGCTATCCGCGCAGGTAAGAAAAAAGCAACTGATTTGAAAGAAGACGAACGCGATTATTATTTGGAGCGTCGTTACCCTGCTTTCGGTAACCTTGTACCACGCGACGTAGCTTCACGTGCTGCTAAAGAACGTTGCGATGCCGGTTATGGTGTCGGTAATACCGGTTTGGCTGTATACCTTGATTTCTCTGCCGCAATTGAGCGTTTAGGTGAAAACGTGGTTCGCGCCCGTTACGGTAACCTGTTCCAGATGTACGAAAAAATCGTTGATGATAATCCATACAAAACCCCGATGATGATTTACCCTGCTATCCACTACACCATGGGCGGAATCTGGGTTGATTACGAACTACAAACATCTGTAAAAGGATTGTTCTGTATCGGTGAGGCCAACTTCTCCGATCACGGTGCTAACCGCTTGGGTGCTTCGGCATTGATGCAAGGTTTGGCTGATGGATATTTCGTATTGCCTTACACTATCCAGAACTACCTGGCCGATCAGATTCAGGTTCCCCGCATGAGCACTGACTTACCTGAATTCGAACATGCTGAAAAAGATATTCATACTAAAATCGAAAAGATCATGAAAATCCAGGGAACTAAATCGGTTGATTCTATCCACCGTGAACTTGGTTTAATCATGTGGGATTTCGTTGGTATGGGCCGTAACAAAGCCGGTTTGGAATTAGCACTGGAAAAAATCAAGGCAGTTCGCCACGAATTCTGGACTAAAGTGTATGTACCGGGTGTAAGCAGCAATGTAAACGTAGAGTTGGAAAAAGCACTTCGTTTGGCTGACTTTATCGAAATCGGGGAATTGATGGCACGCGACGCATTGATGCGCGAAGAATCGTGTGGTGGACACTTCCGCGAAGAATACCAAACTCCTGAAGGAGAAGCTTTACGTAACAATGAAGAGTTTTCATTTGCTTCTTGCTGGAAATTTGCCGGCGAAGGCAAAGAGCCTGAATTGCTTAAAGAAGCGTTGGATTATGAATTTATCCACCGTCAACAACGTAATTACAAATCATAAAGCCCCACCAACCTCCCCACAGGGGAGGCTTTGGGATGTTCAATAATTATTATATAGATATTAAATAAAAGTTACTAACTTCAATTTTCCCCCTTGGGGGAATTAAAGGGGGCTTATAATATGGAAAAAAATATAAATTTAACGCTGAAAGTTTGGCGTCAAGCCGGTCCGAAAGTTAAAGGCGAATTCGAGACCTATAAAGTGGAAAACGTATCCACAGACAGTTCATTCCTTGAAATGTTGGACGTTTTAAACGAAAAATTAATCAAAGAACGTAAAGAACCTATCGTGTTTGACCACGATTGCCGCGAAGGAATTTGCGGTATGTGTAGCTTATACATCAATGGTCATCCACACGGTCCAGACGGTGAAATCACTACTTGCCAGTTACACATGCGTAACTTCAAGGACGGTCAAACCATCACTATTGAGCCTTGGCGTTCGGCTGCATTCCCTGTTATCAAAGACTTGATGGTGAATCGCGGTGCTTTTGACGAAATTATTCAGGCAGGTGGATACGTGAATGTAAACACAGGTGGTGTTCCTGATGGAAATGCAATTCCAATTGGAAAAGTTAATGCTGATGAAGCTATGGATGCTGCTTCATGTATCGGCTGTGGCGCTTGTGTTGCAGCATGTAAAAACGGTTCGGCTATGTTGTTCGTTTCAGCAAAAGTAAGCCAGTTGGCACTGCTTCCGCAAGGACGTGTCGAAGCTGCGCACCGTGCCAAAATGATGGTTGCCAAAATGGATGACCTTGGTTTTGGTAACTGTACAAACACGGGAGCTTGCGAAGCTGAATGTCCTAAAAACGTTTCTATTTCGCACATCGCCCGTTTGAACCGCGAGTTCATTAGTGCAAAACTGAAAGACTAAAAAATTCTTTCTATAAATACTGAAAAAGGCTGTCCAAAAGTGGACAGCCTTTTTTATATGCCATATGTCCAGGCTTTTTATGGGTTGATAATTAAGTTCACAAGCATGCAAGACATCTTCTCATACTCGAGAAACCATTTATCATGGGTGAACAAGACTTTCTCATTAACATTCTGCTGTTTTTCATCCATAAATTGACTTTTTCATTAACGAGGAACTATTTTTCATGCGTGAATGTCACTTTCTCATTAACATTCTACTATTTTTCATCCATAAATCGGCTTTCTCATTAACAAGAAACCATTTTCCATGCATGAACAAGACTTTCTCATTAACATTCTACAATTTTTCATGAATGTATGCCGCTTCCTCAAAATGAAGGAAATACCCAACAGTCCTTTGAGCTTATTTCTTCTCCCACTCCAACATCTTTTTCTTACAATCCAGCCCCCAGCGGAAACCGCCAAGGCCACCGTCAGTACGGATAACACGGTGACACGGAATGAGAAAACCAATCGGGTTGGCTCCAACAGCTGTTCCCACCGCTCGGACTGCTTTCGGACGCCCAATTGTTTGAGCAATTAACGCGTACGTAGTTGTTTTTCCGGCCGGAATCCGCTGCAAAGCATGCCAAACTGATAGTTGAAAATCTGTGCCAATGGGTTGAAGCAACGGTTTTTCGCCTTTTTCAAAAATCCGACGTACTAATTCAGCAGCCTTTTCATCATTCTGATGAAAATCAGTATCAGGAAACCGGTGATCCAAATCGGCATAAGCAGCCTCTTTGCTCTCCGGAAAAATCAAAGCACAAATTCCATCGTTTGAAAAAGCGATGCAACATTCGCCAAAAGGCGTTTCACAAAATCCATATGAAGGTTCGGACTGGGCAGGTAATTGTTTCATTTTATTCAAAATTATGTATAGAAAAATAAAAGTTGGTCGGTTTTCGGTAATTTTACCTAAAAATATTTTAAGCACAAAATTCTGCCAAAAACTCCATTACATTTGTGGCAAATTTAGGCATAATAAATCAGCATTGTTCAAGGTATGGCGAAAATTAATTCCGCAGTGGCTATATTCTGGTTTCGACGCGACTTGCGACTCGATGACAATACTGGCTTACATCATGCCCTGCAGTGCGGTTTGCCGGTATTGCCTTTGTTTATTTTTGACTCCGAAATTCTTACACAACTTGAGGATAAGCATGATAAAAGGGTGGATTTTATTCATCCGGCTTTAACTGCAATAGATTTACAACTTAAAGCAGAAGGAAGTTCCCTTTGTGTGAAATACGGCAAACCTGTTGATGCATTTGAAAAACTTTGCGGCGAATATGATATTAAATCGGTGTTCACAAATCGCGATTACGAGCCTTATGCACTGGAACGGGACTCCGGTGTACAAACTCTATTACGAAACAAAGGAATTGATTTTCGTACATTCAAAGACCAGGTTATTTTTGAGCATGACGAAATACTGAAAAGTAACGGCGAACCTTACACCGTTTTCACGCCCTATTCGAAAGCCTGGAAACAAAAGCTTGCTACAAACCAACACCATCCCTACCCTTCTGAAACCAGCCGGAATTACTTTCAGTTTTCGACACAGATTCCGGAATTGGAAGAAATTGGTTTTTTTAAAATAAACCTTATATTCAATCCACCGGCAATTGATACAGACCTGATCCTGGATTACGATAAAACGCGCAATTCCCCTGCATTAAAAGGGACTTCGGAGTTAAGCGTTCATCTTCGGTTTGGAACGGTGAGTATCCGCAGGCTGGTTGCAATTGCCGTAAAAACCAACGAAACATGGTTGAACGAACTCATTTGGAGGGAATTTTTCAAAAGCATCCTGATGCACTTCCCGCATGTTGCCACGAGGTCTTTCAAGCGGAAATTCGACGAGATTCAATGGCGGAATAACGAAACTGAATTTGCCCGTTGGTGCGAAGGGAGAACTGGATATCCGATAGTGGATGCCGGCATGCGCCAACTAAACGAAACGGGCTGGATGCATAACCGGGTGAGAATGATTACGGCCAGTTTTCTCACCAAACATCTGCTGGTAGACTGGCGCTGGGGAGAAGCCTATTTTGCAACAAAACTTTTGGATTATGACCTTTCCGCCAATAACGGAAACTGGCAATGGGCGGCTGGTTGCGGATGCGACGCTGCGCCTTATTTCCGCATTTTCAATCCGGCTGAACAGACTAAAAAATTTGACCCGGAGCTGAAATACGTTCGCCGCTGGGTAACAGATTTAGACTCGTTTGAATTTCCACAACCGATCGTGGAGCACACATTCGCCCGAAATAGGGCATTAAACACATTTGCAGCTACATTAAAAAAAGGGATTTTAGCAGGAAACAATTCACAACAAATTAAAATGATGTAGTATATGAAAAAAGGAATTTTATTGGCCTGTTTGACAGCAACCGGAATTATTACAGGAGTTAATGCACAAACCAGTAGCGCCAAATGGCAGGCAGAACCGGTATCAATAGATGGCAATTCGGCTGAATGGGGTGTAAATCCGCGGTTTTTCAATGCCGAATCGAATGTCTTGTATGAATACAGGAATGACGGGCAAAATCTCTACCTGATTCTGAAAACCAACGACCAGGCCACTCAGGCGCAACTGAGGATGGCAGGGTTTTCGCTGAAGTTTAAGGTCAAAACTGATCCTATCCAAAAGTTCAGCCTTACTTTTCCGGCCCACAAAGGCGGTATGCCTCCTATGGAACGGGCAGGCAATGGAAATATAGGCAGTTTGAAAGACAGGGCTATGGATAATCCGAGCTTCCAGATAAAAGACACGGCCATTATTGAAGGATTCAGGTACAACAATGGAATTATTAGTTCAGACAAGATGAATCCGAGCGGAATCTGCTTTGCGAAAGGCAGAGGGAACAAAGAGCAAGCTGCTATTGAAATTCAAATCCCGCTGGAAGAAATCTATGGCAAAGATTTCAGGCTCGAAAGCTGTGCCGAAACCCCTATCCAGTTGCAAATATCCATCAACGAAATGTCGCGGAATACTGCAATGCAACACGGGCGTGCAATGGGAGGACATGGCATGCAGGGTGGAGGAATGCATGGAGGAGGAGAAATGAGAGGTGGAATGGGCGGCGGAATGATGCCCGGACAGGAAATGGGCGAACGACTTGAAATGCCAGAAAGTGACAGAATGGGAAGTGGCTTTTCAATGGAGCGTAAAAGTTTTAATTTTACCTTTAAACTCGCCAGCACAAAGGGCCAACTATAACAATTGAAGTGTCTGCGCCTTCAGGATTTTATTCCCCGAAGAATAAACAAAGGCCTTAACGTAGATAATTTCTTTGGGGAATTCATATTTTTCCAAAACCAGCCGCATTTGATCCAGAAGTTTTGTTTCATCTGAACTATTATATTTATCGGATTCTATCAGCAAAACTACTTTGTTTTCAAGCACATCATCGGGCAATGAAGCTATAAAGAAGTTGGAAGGAATGATTCTTTCCAGCTTTTTTTCAATTTGTTCGGGGAAAATCTTCACACCTCCGGAATTAATCACCGAATCGATCCGACCCAGCCACCGGAACGAACGGTTTCCCAAAAGTTCTACAATATCGTTTGTAATTAGCTCGTCTGAATACAAATGCGGAGCATAAATAGCCAGGCAACCACGCTCATCAAGCCGCATATCGACGCCATCAAGCACCGTAAAACAATCTGATTTCTTTTCTCCGTTGAAACACCGCAACGCAATATGGGAAGCAGTCTCGGTCATTCCATAAGTTTCATACATCGAGGCCGAAATACCGGCAACCATCTCCTCCATCTTGGTATTTACATGTCCGCCACCAACTATGATATTTCCGATCGGCATGCCCTTTAAACTCCCGATAGAATGTAAAAGTTGATAGGGTGTAATGGCGGCAAAATCAATATCAGTCCCCAGCTTTTCAAACGGATTAGCCGAAGGTTCAACGGTAATCAGGTTAAACCCTCCAACCAACGCCCGAACCAGCATCATTTTTCCTGCAATATAAGAAGCCGGCAGACAAAGCAAAGCTGTTTTATCTTTATTCAATCCAAAAAAATGATTCGTCATTTTGGCAGAATTTATCATACTCTGTTTCGGCAGTTTTATGCTTTTGGGTTCCCCTGTCGAACCTGAAGTTTGAGCCAGAATAAAATCCGAATCGTCGAACCAGTTTTGCAGGAATTGATAAATCTTATTCCGCCACGAATCCCTTGTTTCGTTGGTTACAATTAATTTATCAAGGTTTTCGCCGTTGTAAATTTTGCCATCCAGTTGTATAGATTCATTTCTCATAACAAAATTGAACTTAAATCCCAATGATTAGAGGGTTGATAAAATAATTTAGCATCCCTGATTTCCAACGGCGAAGGAATATTATTGTGATACAATTGCCCGGTTCCCAAGCCCTGCGGCAGACTTGAATGCAGCGAATAAGTCCATTGGGCGATAGCGTTAAGTCCGATATTGGCTTCGAGTGCCGAAGTGATCCACCAACGGATATTGTGCTTTTCGGCCAACCGGATCCATTCTTCCGACTCCCGGAAACCGCCCAGCAAACTTGGTTTCAGAATAATGTAAGCCGGCTTAATGTTGGCTAAAACTAATTCCTTATCCGCCGACTTTACGCCTATTAATTCCTCGTCCAGCACAATGGAAATGGGCGATTGTCTGCATATCTCAACCATTGCTTCAAACTGCCCTTGGCGGATGGGCTGTTCAATGGAATGAATATCGAATTTTGATAGTTTCTCCAGTTTTTCAAGGGCATTTGCCGGACTAAAAGCGCCATTAGCATCCAGCCGGAGTTCAATATCAGAAGCCGAAAACTGTTGGCGAATGCCGGAAATAATTTCCAGTTCGGTTTCAAAATCTATTGCACCAACTTTCAGTTTTATACAATGATAACCGGCAGCAATTTTCCCGCGGATTTGTTTCTGCATAAAATCCTTATCGCCCATCCACACCAGGCCATTGATCGGAATTCCGGTCTTTCCTGTTGTAAACTCAGAAGGGAAAAGGCATTTAGATCCTTTTGCTGCCAAATCCAGCAAAGCCGTTTCCAATCCGAAAGCAATGGAAGGATAAGCTGACAAATCAATGGAGTTGGAATCACAACCATCGTTCAGCAACTGACAAACTTCATCTAGCTTTGAGTAATATGAATCTTGCGGATCAATGCTTAAATCCGGAATAGTGGAACACTCGCCAATACCAGTAAAGCCATCCTTTTCCAATATCAGAAACGAAGAGGGTTTGTGCAGCAAAACGCCACGCGAAGTACCGGCGGGGAATTTGAATTGAAGATCGAGAGTTCTGTATCTTGCTTTAATCATATCAAACACAAAGACACAGAGACACGGAGTTTGTAGCTTCGTGTCTCTGTGTTTATATTAAAAGTCCTATTCCAAAACTAATCGCAAACATCAAACTTGCCATCGATAATCGGGGTAATTCAGGGTAAAGTTCCAAGGCATCATTATACGTGAAAACCTTTTTCAGGTTTAAAAACAGAATGGGGAATGATAATAAAAACAGCCATTGCGTGGGTGATTCATAATTTATCACAGTATAAATAATTGCCAATAAAGCTGCTCCACCCACTAAAAACAAATGATACAAAGCCCCGTTTTTCGGACCCATAGCCACTATAATTGTTTTCTTTCCGGCATTTTTATCGGCCTCATAGTCACGCATATTATTCATATTCAGAACACCTGTACTCAAAAAACCGATAGCTGAAGCAGGCAACAATAAATCCCAACGGAAGAATTGCGTATGCAGGAAATAAGTTCCGATTACACCCACCAAACCAAAAAAGATAAACACAAAGATATCGCCAAGTCCCCGATAACCGTACGGATTTTTGCCAACGGTGTATTTAATAGCCGCAGCTATCGCAGCAATTCCCAGTACGGCAAAAATCAGAATATTGGTCATATCAATTCCCTCCGTTCCTATCAGAATAAGGGAAACACCGGAAACAGCGCACAAAAGACCAATCACGATAATTCCGCGGAGCATCGTCTTCGGGGTTATCTCGCCCGATTGTACCATCCGCTTCGGGCCAATCCGCTCGGCAGTATCTTTGCCATTCACAAAGTCGCCGTAATCGTTAGCCATATTCGACAGAATTTGCAACAAAATGGTCGTTAAAGCAGCCAATCCAAATACCGGCCAACGGAATTTTTCATCAGCAGCCGCGAGGCACGATCCTAGAATCGTATTTGACAATGCCAACGGCAATGTCTTTAAACGAAAAGCAGAAATCCAGGGTTTTATCATAAGATGTGAGATTTACCACTAAGACACTAAGTGCACGCAGACTCACTAAGATTTTGCTTTTTCATTATTTATTTCCTTAGTGCTTCTGACTGTTCTTAGTGTCTTAGTGGTTATGATTTAAGGCAATTTGGGATATTTCTGGAAGTCCGGTTTGCGTTTTTCCAGGAATGCATGCTTGCCTTCATGCGCTTCTTCGGTCATGTAATAAAGCATGGTCGCGTTGCCAGCCAACTCCTGAATACCTGCCATTCCGTCCATTTCGGCATTCAGCCCGGCCTTAATCATACGTAGTGCCAACGGGCTGTGTTGCATCATTTCCTTACACCATTTTACAGTTTCATCTTCCAATTGGTCAAATGGGACAACCGTATTTACCAATCCCATTTCCAGGGCTTCTTTAGCCGAATACTGGCGGCACAGGAACCATATTTCGCGGGCCTTTTTCTGACCGACAATGCGAGCCAGTTGCAATGATCCAAAACCGGCATCGAAACTACCCACTTTAGGTCCGGTTTGTCCGAAAATGGCATTCTCGGAAGCAATCGACAAGTCGCAAATTACCTGCAACACGTGTCCGCCACCAATAGCAAAACCATTCACCATAGCCACAACCGGCTTAGGTAATGAGCGGATCATTTTTTGCAAATCGAGCACATTCAAGCGTGGAATTCCATCCTTTCCAATGTATCCTGCAATGTTCTTTACATTTTGATCGCCACCTGCACAGAACGCTTTATCACCTTCGCCGGTCAGAATCACCGTTGCAATATCCTGACTTTCGCGACAAAAAACCATTGCCTGAATAATTTCTTTAATCGTGTCGGGCGTAAACGCATTCCGGTAACGAGGCCGATTAATCGTAATTTTAGCTATGCCTTCGAAATATTCAAACTTAATTTCTTCAAATTCTTTAATAGTTGTCCAGTTTCTCATTTTCTTATAAATATGACCCCTAACCCCTAAAGGGGGATAAGAGAAGTTAGTATTGATAGTTTTAAATTACCCCTAGCCCCAAAAGGGGAATTAAATTAGTATTGATTCATTTAATAATTCTCAAAGAAAAGTCTTTTTCCCCTTTAGGGGTTAGGGGTTCTTTATATTTTTAAAATACCCTTTATAGTTCTCTGTATTCAAATCCGAATCTGTAAAAATCTCTAACACTGTGGCTTTTTCGGCATTGAAAAAGTCATTCATTGTTACTTCTAATTCTTCAGTTTTATCACAGCTCAAATAATTTAATCCGTAGGCTTCTACCAACGATTTAATTTTCACATGATGCGGCGTGGTAAAGAAATCCAGGCTTTTTTCCATCAATTGTTTGTCACCAATGAAGCGAAAAATATTTCCACCATTGTTATTCAGCACAATAATTTTAAAATTATCACCTATATAATTATTCCACAAACCATTAGAGTCGTAAATAAACGACAAATCGCCAGTCAGAAAAATAGTCGGCTGTTTAGATGCATACGCGTAACCGGCAGCCGTTGACAAACTCCCATCAATACCCGAAGTACCGCGATTGCAGAAATAAGTCAGGTCCGGGCGCGTTGGAAAAAGCTGTGTCCAGCGCACCGAAGTGCTGTTAGCCAAATGAAGCGTTGTACCTGCCGGTGTCATTTTCAGCAAATTAGTGACTGCACTCATATCCGACAACGGCGCATTTTCCACAAAAGCATCGTGGCGCTTGGCAACAAGCTGATTTTGGTTTTGAAATAACTCTGAATAGTTGCCTTCCGCTTTTCCCAAAGGCATTTTTTCCAAAACATCACAAGCTGCCCCCGGAATGATTACATCCAGACATTTGTACGTATCGATATAAGGCAACGAAGATTCCATCTGCCACTGGGCTGCAGGCTGAAACTCACGCAGATATAATTTTAGTTGCTTGCAAATCACCGAATGTCCAATTGTTATCAGCAAATCCGGTTTAAAATCTTCCCGGGAGAACGGAATTCCGATTCCGTTTTGTTTGTGCGGAATCGGAATTCCGCTCCCCCCGTTCACCCTTGAGAAAAATGATTCGGGCCGGGTTATAATTTTCGGTCCACTGATATTCGAGAGGTTTTCTGCAATCACAACCACATCCGGTTCATTAGCAAGTCGGTTCGCCAACTCATTAAGCTGTTCATTTTTGGGCGACACCCCAAAAACCACCATTTTCTTATCAATAGTAGTCCAGGTTTTTTGGAGCTTTTCCAAATTTTCTGTCGTTGGAGAAACAGAACTTTCTACCGTTTTAAAAACCTTCGGAAAAGAGTGCGTTTCAGGCAAAGCTGTATAAATCGGCTCCCGCATGGGCATATTGATTTGCACCGGGCCTTGCGGGTACGACATAGCCGTATCTATGGCCTGCGAAACCTGACGATCGGAGTATTGTAAATCAACTTGCTGAACAGTCTCAACTGGCAAATTAAAGTTAGCTTTAATATAGTTGCCAAAAATATTAGTCTGACGAAGCGTCTGTCCATCGGCTTGGTCAATCATTTCAGCAGGCCGGTCGGCAGTGAAAACAAGCAACGGCAAGTTCTGATAAAATGCTTCGGCAATGGCAGGCGCAAAGTTCAACACGGCCGTTCCCGACGTACATACCAGCGCCACAGCCTCTCCGCTTTGCTGAGCCATTCCAAGTGCAAAATAAGCAGCCGAACGTTCGTCGGTAATGCTTAGGCATTCCATTTCCGGCTGAGCCGTAAAAGCAAAAATCAACGGTGCATTGCGCGATCCGGGGGCAATTACAACTTTACGAACGCCGTGCTGAGCACAGATTTCGGGTATATTTTTTATTCCTTGTCGGAAATGAAACATTTTATTTACGATTTTAGATTTTAAATTTACGATTGAAAACATCTACCAAATAACATTTCCCCGTCAGGGGTTAGGGGTCATCATTACATTCATCATCGTCATCATTTTGTTGTCCGTTTCATCCCATTCTCTTTCGGCAACTGATGAGGCGGTTATTCCGGCGCCACTGTACAATACAAATTGAGAATCAAACAATTGCAAACAGCGTAAGTTTACAAACACATGGCTTTTTTCTTCGATATTAATAGGTCCGAGAAAGCCGGTATAATAACTACGGTCGTGTTTTTCATTAGCCAAAATAAAATCGTGGGCTTCAGCTTTTGGCAGTCCACCCACCGAAGGAGTTGGATGCAACGCTTTTAGAAAATCGCCCAATCGGTTTTTTAAATCTGTTTGTGCGAATTCAAATGCGGTTTTCAAATGAATCAAATTGGCCGCCTGATAATTCATCGGACCAACTTTTGCATAGTTTTCAATCTGCAACGAGCGCAAGGTTTGCTCTACAAAACCAGTCACAATTCCCTGCTCCTCAATTTCCTTTTGGCTCCAGGAATATGAATCTATTTCCGCATTGGTCGCAAGTTGCGTTCCGGCAAGCGAAACGGTTTTTACACGTTCGTTCTCAATGGTCAAAAGCGGTTCAGGCGTTGCACCCATCCAGCATCCAACGTTGGGAAGTTGAATCATATACACAAAAGCATGTGGGTATTTTTCGCACAGTTTCAGAAAAAAAGTTTCAGGTTCAAAATTGTCAGGTAATTTCTCCAATCGTATTTTGGATAATACTACTTTGTGGAAATCACCTTCAGTCATAGATTTAACTGCTTTGTTTACCTGATCAATAAAATCAGTTGAAGCAGTTGTTTCTATATTTATTGCCGTTTGTTTTTCTATCGATAAATAACGATTGTTGCCTGCTAATTTCTCAATGTAAATATCTTCAATATCGTTAGAAAAGAAAACACAATCCGGATTCAACAAATAGGTTTCATGGTTATGGCTTTCATTGAAAGGCGATACCACAAAACCAATTTTTTGATCAATGTTTTGCAGTGAATCCAGTTTTTCCGGCATGGAGTGGTGTTGAACCAGTGTTATAATTTCCGACTGAAGCGGTAAACGGTATGAAGCAAAAGGTATGTTTTGTTTCAAACAAACCTTTTGTAAATTACTAAGTGACTGATATGATGATTTATTAAAAGTCATTCTGTTATTTTTCAGAATTAATCGGAATAATACGGTTGGTCAGCCGGCAAAGTGAAATAAGCCTTCCATTCTTATCTTCCACTCTTATCTCCCAAACGTGAGAAGTTTTACCTTTATACACAAGGGTTCCGATTCCAAAAACTTCGTTTTCTCTTGTAGTGCCAATGTGGCTGCCGCTGATTTCGACCCCTAATACGGCATATTTCTCAAGGTCGACCAATGTCAATGACCCGGCACTTCCAACCGATTCGGCCAGCGCCATAGTGGCACCACCATGTAACCGTTTCATAGGTTGGATGGTTCGTTTGTCCACAGGCATTTTAGCCACTAGGCGTCCTTCGGAAAGTTCAATATATTCAATTCCCAAATGTTCCATCATTGTGTTTTTGCACAATTCATTGAGCTTATCCAAATTAATGGGATGTGACATAACTGACTTTTTATAAATAACGTTTTTTCAAAACAAACATACAAAGATAAGAATTTATCCAAACAACACATAAATCACTTGTTGTTGAATGATAAATCTACCAACCCCATTTTACTTTCAGATAGATATTCCGCCCCGGCTCCAATTTCAAAATGCCACGGGTTGTTGACAAATGATCCAAGTAAGCAGTGTTCAACAGATTATCGACCCCGGCAAACAGTTCCAGCTTACTGCTATTCAAAGCAATATCGCCGGAATGGATATTTAGATTATAAATTACATGGCCGGCAGTGGCAGTTTCGCCGGTAGCAATTTCGTTCTGGGCGGCTGCCCACAATGCGGAAAATGAAGCTCCAATTTGCCTTTTCGATTGGTAATTGAACGATGCAAAACCGCTTAGTGGTGGGATTTGAGGTAATGCAGTATTTGCATCTACATCCCTTGCGTGCGTATATGAAGCATTTGCAAATAGTGAGAATTGATTATCGATTCTCCATTTACTTTCTAACTCAGCACCTAGAAACAGAGCCTTACTAACATTTACATTTACAAACGCATCTTCTGAAATCGTAACTCCACTCGCATTTATATACGTATATGTCCCAGCCTTTTCTGTAATCAAATCATTTAAATAATTTGCAAAAACATCAGCTTTCAATACAAATCTATTTCCGGAAAGTGTATAATTCAAGTTGGAAAAAGTTCCTTTTTCAGGCTTCAAACCCGGGTTTCCCACATGCTTTGGACCGGCGAGTTCAATCAGTTTAAAACGTTCTTCGATAAATGCTGCCCGATAAGAATTGGCCACAGATAACGCAAATTGCTGTTGGATTGTTGGATTATACACCATGTCGATATGCGCAGCATAAGCAATGTCTTCGTGAACAGAAGAAACAAATGTTACCCTACGTGCAAGATCTTTCACATAACCAACAACACTTCCATACGCAGAATTAGCATTAGTATACTTATAAAGCGGACTAAAAGCCGTATCGTTTGAGGTTTTAATATAATCAAGCCTCAACCCGGCATTCAGAGTCCATTTTCGAGGATAAATTTTCCAAGAGTAATGCGCAAAAACACCCAAGTCGAGCATCTGAGCTTTGGGTGTAGGTTGTTCTCCAGTGCCAACTATTGTTGAGTCTGGAGATGTTTTTACTGTTAAACGATAGGTTTGGGCATCGCGCTGCCAGCCCTCGGCACCCAAAGTTAG
>JASGLA010000010.1:0-23180 GCA_047600405.1 Paludibacter sp. | reverse complement strand
GTAATGTGAACAATATAATGTCTTATTTTTTGTATCAATTGCCGGACTAATAGTAAAAACATATTCTTTGCAAGCAAAGCGAACAAGTTCGAGCGGGCTTTAGCCAAATAGTATTTAAAATTTGGCTAAAGCCTTGTGAATATACATTATTTTATCCGTCCCATAAATGGGACGGCAATTGAAATAAATACATTTTCTCTAAAATTAAAATACGACATTATTTATTTCCATTCACTTAAATCTGTCTGAACCATAATTTACAGATTACATTTTTAAAAACAAATTTACACCGACAAACATGAAACAGATTTCTTTCATTATCTTATTGATTTGCTTTCCATTTAGCAGTAGTTTTGGAGTGGAAACATTAAAAACTTTAAACTCAACGACTGTGCAGGTTGATACTTTGCAATCGAATTTATCTAATTCAAATGAAATGCCACAAACACAGGAAGATACAATCGCGATTGAAAAGAAATTCACGGAAGTATATGGGTATAGGAATGGCGCACTTCTTTCATACACTGATTATAAAGTTTTATTTGCAGACGCTCCCGCTGCATTAAGCAAAATTAGAACCTCGAATTCATTACATAAAGTTGGAAATTTCTTTGGGTTTGTGGGAGGTTTTATGTTTGGATTTATTGGAGTCATGGGACTTAAGAACATTAGCAGTGTGGATTATACCTGGGGGATAGCCTTAGGAACTTCGGCAGCAGTAGCAGGTGTAGGATTTCTCTTTTACAAAGCGGGAAACAACAGTCAAATAAAAGCTATAAATATTTACAACGGAGCCATTAATGGTTATCCGATTGATAAAAAGATTGGGTATTTGAAAATTGGATTTACTAATTCCGGGTAAGATTGACATATAATTTCTAACAAAAAAAAATGATCCGCCCACATACCACTCCGGTAATTTTATCTTGTGGTGAATAAAGGAATGAAAATGCTCTCAAAAAAAAATTTAGTCGGATGAAACAAATTTTATTAATTGGAATCTTGAGTTGCATTGGATTTCATGCCATTGCCCAAAATGTAGAAGTTTTAAATAACGAAAGAAACTTTGGTGAAAACATATTCAACCATAAAGAAATTATAGGTACAGAATTTCTTTTTCCGGATAGAATTGAACATTCGTGCGCTTGATACCGAATCAAATCGGATTACCGTTCAACTTAGGGGATTATTTTTAGGAGGTTCACTTCTCAAAAATATTGGCAATGTGATTTTAGATATGACGCTCAATAAAAAACAATATGGAACAGGTCAATAAATTATCAAAACTATTACCTTGAACAAAACGGAAAATTTATATTTAAAACCGGGCTAAACAAAACTTATTGTCTAGACTTTGAAACTGGAGAAAATTCATGGAAAGCAAGAAATAACATTGCCTTTATTAATCCTCAATTAAAAATCGGTATAGGATATATACCCTATATCAGTAACCAGATCTATAACAGTAATGATTTTGAAGGAATAGATTTAAATACTGGGAATACAATCTGGAAAAAAGCAATAAACCATGAATTTGGTTTAAATGATATCTTCATGATTAATGATACAATTGCCATTATTGCAGCATTGGGCTTGCATTCAGTAAACTTGAAAAATGGTACTGGTTGGGATTACGATGCTACAACAGGAGAATACTTACTTCAAGCAATGAAAAGGGATATCAGATCCAATGTGATAATTGATAGCTCAGACATTTATTTTGCTTCAAAGAAAAAATTTCCCGATTGGATTTGGATGGTAACATAATCTGGTCTAGCCCGCTTCCTAAAAACCTGACCAGCAGTTCGGATATAATACTCATGGACAGCACATTGTTTATGATTAATACCGGCTTTAGCCTATTAGGTTATGCCCGGGTAAAACAAGGAAAGCCTTTTCTGGCTGCATTTGATATTAAAACCGGGAAAAACTATTTTTAAATACCGTAGATGAAAAAGGGGAAAAATAAACGAATCAATAGTGGGTAAAGATGAACTATTGATACTATATAAAGACAAGCTGGCTAAATGTTCTGTCAAAAATGGGATATTACTGACTATCAAATCTGTTGAAACCGATAAATATGGAGAACTTGTGGGCTTTTTTAAGTTACAATATTTACAATAAATATGACTCAGCTTATAAGAGTTTGGTTCTTACAATACATTGAATCATTATGTGTACACTAACAAAAATATGATCCTAGCTATCGACAAATATTTTAAACGTTACCAGTCAATACAATACCGATCAGTTATATAAATTGTACCTGCAATACAACAAGCTTAGCTTTCTAACAAATAAAGATAATACAATTGTTATTGATAAGAATAATGCAATTGTAGCTAGAATAGATATCCCCGGGAAAGCGAGTAAAATTGGATCAAAACTATACTTTACAAAGGATAATAGAATAATTGAGATTGATTTAAATCAGATAACTCAAGAAGAATCATAATATGACAGCATCCTTTTGTTCGAAAAAAAGTCTAAAACTCAAGTTAAATAATATGGCCCGAAATTCTATTATTAAGAGAATCCGAAACTATCCCCACTGAAGAGGTTTTGGAAAATGCATTGGGCAAAAAAGTTTTTGATATTTATGAAGAACTCATTAAAGCAATAACCGGTGCGAGTTTGAATTGGCGCCCGAATGGAATTATTATAAAGACGGAAAAGCATGGATGTGCAAAGTGGTTTACAAGAAGAAAACGGTTTTCTGGCTTTCTGCCTGGGAAAATCATATAAAGACAACTTTCTATTTCACCGAAAAAACACGGGCAGGGATTTTTGATTTGACTATAGACGAAAAAATAAAGCAGGATTTTATTGAGACCAAAGCTGTTGGAAAATTAAACCCGCTTATTTTATGCATTGATACTCCGGAACAACTGGAAGATCTGAAAGAAATAATCAGATATAAAAAGGGGCTGAAAATAATCAATTTTAGATATTCAGAGAGCTTATTTCCCTAAAACGATCGTGTACAGTGAAAAAATATAGTTTATTCTTATTCTCATTCAATTATTCTTCACAATTGGAGTTCTGGCATCTCACAAGGTTTACCTGATTCATGGGTATGGTGGGCCCGGATTTGAAATGAACAGTATATACAAAGCCATTCAGAAAGAAAAATACAATTGTAAAATTTATACCTATCCAAGTTTGGTAAAAGATGTCGATTCTGTAGGTTTCGAAGTATTTAATAAGATTCAGAAAGAAAATTACGATACCGTTTCTTTTATTACCCATTCAATGGGTGCTTTGGTAGTTCGGTCTATGTATGAACATCTCTGATTCACTGACAGCTTTCCCTTTCATTTACCGGATCATCATGATAGCACCTCCCAACAATGGTTCTCCGGTTGCTGATTTTTTCGCTCAATTTTCTTTTTTGAAATTTATCGTTGGCCCAAATGTAAACAATCTGACGACAAATCCGGTAACAGGTGCAAGCAGATATCCAATTCCTACCTGCGAGGTTGGTCTGATAGCCGGAAGCTTTGGAAATGAACGTGGGTTCAATATATTTGTAAAAGGAGATAATGATGGGGTGTTGATTCCGGAAAAGACAAAACTTGGAATTGAAAAAGACATAGTCTTTGTAAAATCGTGGCACATAGGCCTTTTGTTTAATAAAAAGGTGATTAAACACGTTATTTCATTTTTAGAGGAAGGAAAATTTTCGTCCAGTGTAAAACAGGAATCAATCTCTTTGAATAAAAAGAGCCTAAAATAAAAACACCCGCATTGTTATTTAAAATAAAACCCCGAAAGTTCATTTCAACTTTTTGGGTTTTGTGTCAGAAATGGAGTGTATTTCATTAACGGCAAACCCGAAAAAACCTACACATTTAAAATGGATTACTACTGGATGCTTGGGGATAATCGTCATAAATCGGCAGATTCACGTTATTGGGGTTTTGTTCCGGAAGATCATATAGTTGGGCGTCCCGTTAGAGTCTGGTTATCGTTAGATAAAGACAAAGGTTGGTTTAGTGGTAAAATCCGTTGGAACAGGTTCTTTAAAAATGCTGAGAGATAAGAATTCAGTGGGTGGGATTAAGACAATCATTTAAACTCTAAACAAGTAAACTCAAAAGAAGCGAGTAGCAAGTGTGTGATTATTTCACTCACTTACTACTCGCTTCACAATTTCCCGTAAAAAAGTGGATACTATTTTGCTACTTTTTCGAGCCATTTAACCATGGCAAGCATTACAAGCATAGAAACCAGACAAACGGATACAAACACCGTCCAGGTAATTGAAATAGATATATTTTCGTACATCATGGCGCCTAGTACCAGTGAAAAATTACCTACTGCAGTGGCTGTTAACCATCCTCCCTGCATTAAACCCTGCATGTGAGCCGGTGCAACTTTTGATACAAACGACAATCCGAGAGGTGAAATAAACAGCTCAGCAACAGTAAGAATAAAATAGGTTGCAAACAATAACCACGGAGTAACCCTTTCAGCATTGGGAAGTCCTCCCTGGGCATTAACGTCGGTAAATAAAGGTAAACCTATTGAGCCGATAGCCATAATCACAAATGCAAAAGCTGCAATTCCCATCCCAATACCAATTTTCTTGGGCGTGGAAGGCTCTTTGCCTTTTTTAGCAAGTGCACTGAAAATTCCAATGATTACCGGAGTCAGAAACACCACCAAAAAGGGATTAATTGACTGGAAAATTTCGGCCGAACTAAAAATGCCTGACAAATGTGTGTAATCTTTGGCAAACATAGTGAGAGTTAGTCCGTTTTGGTGAAACGAGAACCAGAAGAAAATTACGATACCAAAAACTGCCAGAAGCGCATAAATACGTTGCTTTATTTCATGCGCATTTTGTTTAATCTCTTCGGCCGATGTATGTTTATTTGCAACCGTTTTAGCTTTAGGTGTTGGCAGATATCGTTTTGTCAGCAAAAATATAATCAGCGAAATAGCCATAGCCACCACCGCTGTCAGGAATGCGTAATGAAAACCGGTATTGAAAGCATCAAGATATTTAACTGCAAAATCGCTCAAATTGACAGGTGTAACTCCGTCTGAAACTGTTGTTGCAAGTTCTGTAAAACGCCCACCTATAACTTCGTTAGCCATTTTACCATCCAAATACTGATGACATAGCCCGGGAAGATCAGCATTATAAGCATATCCGTGCATTTTCACAAAAGTATTTCGTACCCAGGTTGCTAAGAAGGGCGCAAACATTGCACCTATATTGATAAACATATAAAAAATCTGAAACCCTGCATCGCGTTTGCTGCGATATTCATCATTGTCATACATTTGCCCCACCAATGCCTGGAGATTTCCTTTAAACAGACCGTTTCCGAAAGCTATGACCAATAAAGCTCCCAAGGCTATATATTTTGTAGCGATAAGCCCCGGCATGGATAAAAACAAATAACCGGCCGACATAATAATAAGTCCGGCAATAATAGTCCCTTTGTAATTCCGAAGCCTGTCAGCTATAAATCCACCCAGAAGAGCAAGAATATAAATAGCTCCATAAAAAATTGAATATAAAACTCCAGCTTCAGTTCCGGAGATATTGAACTTCGACATTAAAAATAAAGTCAGGATAGCCATCATGGTATAAAAACCGAATCGTTCGCCCATATTGGCTAAAGCTGCAGGTATCAAACCTTTGGGATGTTTTTTGAGCATAATTTTCTGATTATTTGAATATTAATTAATTTTAAACAGCAAAAAACAGTACATTTCAGTTTTCACTAAAATGTACTGATGCAAATATAACATTTTTGATTGAAAATTCATTTTTTATACAACGGGAAAAAAACAAAAAAGCGGGGCAGGGGGGGGGGGGGGGGGGAGGTAAAAAATTACCTCATCATATAACATTAATTCATCTTTAAATTATCGCATCACACCATTACCTTATCACCAAATTATTCCTCCGGTTTCATCACCACTCCCCTGTTCTTTCGCCCATCCACTTTCATGATAATAGGATTTTCGAAATGCACATGCCTGATAAACTCCGACTCATAAACTGCCGGTTGTGCATTCAGATAGCCGGTATCATACGTGCCATCGTTCTGGTATGGATTAATGGTAAAATAAGCCACACCAAAAGAAGTCAGGTTTTGAAAAAAATGTGTTCCCTGGCTCGGGTCAATCCGGTAATTCGACAACCCAGATTCCACAATCAGCCTTGCATTGCTTATATGCGACCACTTCACCGGAATTCCCAACCAAGGATCAGCCGAACCCCACCGTCCCGGACCAACCAACACGTAATGCCGGTTTTCGGAAATCAGTTTCCGGTTCAATTTATCTATTTCAGCCATGATAAGCTGATTTTTTGCGGCATTGAAAGCTTCGGGTTTCACATAAACAATATCGTAAATATCGTTGGTAATTCCGTGTCCCAAAGCGCTGTTACAGGTTATGATAGCATTTTCTTCGGGAATGGAACCAATATCTTCGTTTACCATTTCGCGGCTATCTACAATCGGGCGGATTTGCAACAGGTAAAAAACATGCTGTTTAGCCGGGGAATAATCCAGTTTCACGGCAAATTCAATTTCCACCGGCCGCCCCATTTCAGCCTGCGCAATATGCAATACTTCTTTCATAATGTCGGCCAACGGGAAAACATTGTGTTGCAATATATTGGCAAAAGTGATTATTTTACGTCCACCTTCATAAAGACCTTGCAAAATGACATTATCGCGCGGATTAAACGTGGAAGCTATGAATTTCAACGTTCCATCTTTTTCGGCCTCTCCCACCGGAATTCGCAGCAAATTAAAACCATCATCCACTTGAGGTACAAAATGAGTTTGCTTCAAATCCAACGCATTGAAATAAGTTTGCGTTTCGTGCAAAGCCAGTTCAAGCGTGCTGGTTTGCAAAATATTGTTTGGGTACGCCGGCGAAAAACGCAGGCTCATGCCGCCATCCATAATGTGCTTGCCCAATCCCATGGCAATATTGGCAATGCCGTCCTCGGGTCTTTCGGCTCCGATGGGATAATAATTCAGCGAACGCGCCACTCCCGAGAATGATGGATAAAAACGGTCATCATAAGCATTTCCGCAAATTTCCTGCAAGACAATAGCCATTTTTTCTTCATCGATAATATTCTTGGTAGCAGTCATATATGCCTTGCTGTCGCGATAAAACACGGAAGCATACACGGCCTTGATGGCTTCTGTAACCTTTTCGAGCATATGTGTGCGGCTATTGGCCGAAAAAGGAACCATATATGTACTGTAAATTCCTGCAAAAGGTTGGTAATGAGAATCCTCAAGCAAGCTGGACGAACGCACGGCAATAGGCGAACTTACGGCACCCAAAAACACCATCAGGTCAGCTATCAAATGGTGAGGAATGCGGGCTTTAAGAAAACGGGCCAGAATTTCTTCGTCGCTTATGTCCGATAACGCAACGGGATAAAGCTGGTTGTGCTCCATAAACTCCGTAAAGTTATCGGTGCACAGCACTACTGTCTTTGGTATCACAATCTGCGTATTTGCAAAATGTTCCAGGCTTTCATTGCGCTTAATCATGGCATCGATAAAAGCCAAACCGCGCCCCTTGCCACCTAACGAGCCATCGCCAATGCGGGCAAAATTGGAATACTGGTCAAAACGGTCGCGCTGGAAAAGAGCTACCACACCCCGGTTTTTCACCTTCCTATAATGGACAATAGCATCAAAAATAATCTGACGCACGTTCACCAAATCACTGTAGATATCGTTGTCAACACTTATATTCTTTAAAAATTCTGCCAACGGAAACATGGCCCGCGAATACAACCAGCGGGAAATATTATTCCGGGAAACGTGATAATAAAGCGACGCATCACTTACATCAAAAATACATTCCTGCAAGCCGCGCAAATTTTCTACCCGCGCCTCTTCAACACCCGTGTCCGGATTGACAAAAACGAAATCGCCGAAACCAAAATTATTGGTGATTTTTTCACGCAACTCTATAAGCAGCGTTTTCGACATTTTATTCAGAAAAGCTGCTTTTATCGAATCGGCAGCCTCATGATTATCTTCTTCGGTAGATTCTACAATCAGTGGAATATGTTTATCGAAACTCCGTATTTCGCGGCAAAGGTTGATACCGGCTTTTTTATTTTTCTGGCCGTTTTGCATGTAGCTCACATCGGTAATCACGCCCAGCATGTTGTTTTTATATTTTTCCCAAATGGCCATTCCTTCCTCATACGAGCGGGCCAGAAGAATTTTAGGACGCCCCCGCATACGCAGCATTTGTTCGTGTTCGTTCAGGGCTTCGGTCATAAACGAACGGCTTTGCTTAAACACAAATTTATACAGGTGCGGCACAATGGACGAATACCACCGAATGGAGTCTTCTACAAACAAAATAACCTGCACTCCCACCGAATTTACATCCTCCTCCACGTTCATCCGATCCTCTATCAACTTGATAATGGCCAACAGGATATCCGAATTTCCCAACCAGCTGAACACATAGTCGATGGCGCTCAAATCCTCGTTGGCAATTCGCTGCGAAACGGACTTTGAAAAAGGCGTAAGCACCACAATAGGAATATCGGGGAATTGTTTTTTTACCCGTTTGGCCCACTCGAAAGGATTAATGCTATCCCCGCTGGGCATGGAAATTATAAGTTCAAATTTTCGTTCCCGAAGCAAAGCATTGGCTTCCTCCTCGGTATAAACGAGCGTAAAACGGGGAGGATAACGAAGGTTCAGCGAAGTATATTCATTGAAAATAAGCTCATCAATACGACCATCTTCCTCCAACACAAAAGCATCGTACTTACTGGCATACAACAACACGTTGTAAATCCTGTGCGTCATCAGATTCGCAAAGGAAGTATCCTTAAAATAAAGTTTTGTTATGCTGGGGGTATTCATCAGTTATTGAGCGTAAACGGTTCTTGTTTTTATAAAAACGCCAGAACAAAAGTAATAAAAGAGTTGATTTTTTTGACATAAAAACGAATAAATATTTAACCGGATTCAAATCAGAGAAAGAATAAATATACATTTTAAAAAAATCAGAGTCGAAAATCATACGAGTCGAAATTATATCAATCGGAAATTCGCAGCAAAAATTTGCATAAAAACAAATGCCCTTTTTCATTGTTATACTAAAAATTTAAAATCAAATATTATGGCACGAACAAGCACATATCTTAATTTTCAACGAAATACCGAAGAGGCTTTCAATTTTTATAAATCAGTTTTTGGTGGTGAATTTAGCGGTGGCGGAGTTGCCCGGTTAGGTGATTTTCCACCACCCGAAGGTGGGCCGCAATTAGCCGAAGAGGATAAAAACCTGATTATGCACATTGAACTGCCTATCGTGGGAGGGCATGTACTTATGGGTACCGATGCTCCGGAATCAATGGGATTTCAGGTAATTCCGGGAAACAATATTCACCTGAACCTGGAACCGGACACACGTGAAGAAACAAAACGCCTTTTTGATGCGCTAGCCGTTGGAGGAAAAGTTACAATGGAACTGCAGGATATGTTTTGGGGAGCTTACTACGGGACATTGACGGACAAATTCGGAATACAATGGATGTTTAATTGCACAGGCAAATAATAAAATATGGAAAAAACAACAATCACTATCCGGACTACGATTAATGCTCCGGTGGAAAAAGTCTGGAAATATTTTACAACTCCGGAAGACATCGTAAACTGGAATACGGCTTCGGACGACTGGCACACAACTTCCGCCAGCAATGAATTGCATGTGGGTGGAAAGTTCAATTCCCGCATGGAAGCCAAAGACGGAAGTTTCGGATTTGACTTCTGGGGAATCTATGATGAAATAATTGTGCACCAAAAACTGGCTTCAACCATGGGTGATGGTCGAAAACTGGAAACCAACTTCCTGCCCGTAAACGCCAATACAACTGAAATTGTCCAATCATTTGAGACTGAAAGCGAAAATCCGGTGGATATGCAACGAACCGGTTGGCAAGCTATTCTGGATAATTTCAAAAAATACGTTGAGAAACAAAACTAAACTCAAAAACCACTATTTTATGAATCACAGTATCACACCTTGTCTTTGGTTTGATAATCAGGCCGAAGAAGCAGCCAACTTTTACACAGGCATTTTTAAAAATTCCAAAATTGAAAGTATCAGCCGGTATGGAAAAGAAGGCTTTGAATTTCACGGGCAGCCGGAAGGAACTGCAATGACAGTAGTATTTCAGATTAACGGACAACAATTCACCGCACTAAATGGCGGACCTATATTCAAATTTTCCGAAGCTATTTCGTTTCAGGTCTTTTGCGACACCCAGGAGGAAATTGATTATTATTGGGAGAAACTTACTGCGGGCGGAAGCGAAAGCCAATGCGGTTGGCTGACTGATAAATATGGCTTGTCATGGCAAATAATTCCAAGCATACTATCACAATTGTTGGCTGACCCCGCTAAAGCCGGCAAAGTAACAATGGCATTTTTGCAAATGAAAAAGTTTGATATTGCTAAACTATTGGAATGTTAAGCTGACTATATACAGCACTGATTTTATCCGGCTCATAAATACCACAACTGGTTTTGTGAGCCGGTTTCCGTTTTAGACAATTCAGCCGATAGCACTTTGAGGTGTAAGCGCATCTACTTTGCTAAGTTTCAACATATCCGGATTATCAAGAATATACTGTGCAGTGGCACTATAACCAGACTGGTAAATAGCCTGATAGGCATCAAAATTAAATTCATGAAATTGCTCGATTGCCTGCGGTTCTATCAGGTAACGGCACAACTCCCTCCCTTCCCTGGAATTCTGGTGCTGCATGGCCCTTACTGCAAAAGCTAATGTATCAATGGGTTTTTTCAACTCTTTGGGTGCTTTGTGAGGTATTACATCCACGCCAATAATGGTTTGGCAAACGTCTTTAAGCCCCTGGGCAGGCATATTGTTCAGCACACCGCCATCGATATAATCAATTCCACATTGCCTGATTGTTTCAAAAAGCCCCGGAATGCTGGCAGAAGCAGCCACCCATTTGTCCAAATGACTTCCCGAGCTGACAAACTCGTATTCACCGGTGTTCAAATTCACCACGCAGACATACATTTTCTTTTTAAGCTGCTCGAAACTGTTGTGAGGAATCAACTCCCGGACCAATGCCCTCAACATCGTATGCGGCGATAAACCCGAACGCAGAAATCCGGGGCGGAAAGTCATCAGGGTGGTAATTTTATAGAGCTTGTCATCCTTAATCATTTGCAGCATTTCCTTTGGCGAATATCCGGCGGCATAAAGCGTTCCCACGATAGCGCCCATACTCGATCCTGAAATGTGCGTGGGATAAATACCATGATCTTCGAGCGCCTGCAAAACGCCGATATGCGCAAAACCCAGTGCAGCTCCTCCACCCAAACAGATTCCAAGTGTGTCATCGTTGCGTGAGGAGAAGTTAAACAGATCTCTGATCATTTTCATTGTATTACCAATTTTAGACATGCGTACGAAATAAATTGCGATTATTATTTGTAAACAGAATTTAAAACTTTGGGAATATAAACCACAAAAACGATAAAATGAGTTATTTTTGTCAGGAAAACTGAAAAAAGGACTTTTATCTTTTTTCTTACACAACAAAATTAGAAAAAATTCAACTGCTTTAAGCATAAAACACAGAATAATGAAGCGTATCTCAATTATTTTTATTTTAACCCTTTGCGTAAATTTCTTATCCGCCAACTTGCTCTTTGACATTACCGATGGCAAATTCAAGCCACGAAATGTAAACATGCCACGATCTATGAATGATGGGGAAAATTATACCCTATTGGTCGACAACAAAGCCGTGGTAAAATACAATTACAAAACAGGGGCAACTGTCGATACGGTATTCAGCATTTCCAAAGTAAAAAAATCACCTCTAAAGCAGATTTCAGGATACGAATTCAGTCCCAACGAAAACAAACTGCTCGTTTATACCAATGTAAAATACCGCTACCGCCGCACTTTTACCGCCGATTATTACGTGTATGACCTCAAACGGAATGAAATTTCAACCCTCTCGGACAACGGCGCCCAGGAAGTTCCGCTTTTCTCTCCGGACAGCCGCTACATTGCCTTTGCCCGTGAAAACAACTTGTTTCTGAAAAAACTGGATTTCAACACCGAAAGCCCGATCACCACTGACGGAGCAATTGGAAGTATTATAAACGGGACACCGGATTGGGTTTACGAAGAAGAATTTGAGCAAACCCGATATTTTGAGTTCAGCCCGGACAGCAAAATGGTGGCTTTCGTAAAGTTCAATGAATCTAAAGTTCCCCAATATTCATTCCCGGTTTACAAAGCAGGAGACAACAACGAGTTAACCCTGTACCCAACCTTCAACCAATTCAAATACCCCAAAGCAGGTGAAAACAACTCAATCGTAAGCGTTTGCGTGTACGACGATTATTACAAAAACATTAAAACCATGAAACTGGACGACACCGACCAGGACTTTTACATTCCACGCATCAAGTGGACAAATTCGATTGATCAACTGGCTATTTTCAAACTGAACCGCAACCAGAACAAACTGGATATGTTACTGGCAAATCCGAAATCAACCCTTTCAAAACTTACGTTACGTCAGGAAGATAAATGCTATGTGGATTATGAAAATATCGATTTTATACGTTTTGCCAGCGACAACCAAACCTTTATCGGCGTAAGCGAAAAAGACGGTTACCGCCATGTTTATCTGTATGGCATAAACGGCAATGTGATAAAACAACTTACCAAAGGCAATTGGGATATAACCGATGTTTATGGCTTTGACGAGAAAAAACAGGTTCTTTACTACCAGTCGGCCGAAGTTTCGCCTATGCAACGTGATGTTTATTCTGTCGATGCGAAAGGCAAAAAAATCCGTCTGACCGTTGGAAAAGGAACGCACAACGCTAGTTTTAACTCCACGTTAAGTTATTTTGTGGATAATGCTTCTAGCCTTGAAATGCCGAATGTAGTAAGCCTGCGTACCAATACCGGCGCATCGGTCAGAGTGCTTGCCAGCAATAATGCGCTGGCGGACCAATTCAAGTCACTGAACCTTCCGAAAAAGGAATTCTTCAGTTTTACCACTTCCGAAAACGTAAAACTAAACGGTTGGATGCTGAAGCCAACCAACTTTGACCCGGCTAAAAAATATCCAGTCCTTCAGGTTCAGTACAGCGGGCCAAATTCGCAGCAGGTACTTGACAGTTGGAAAATTGACTGGGAATACTACCTGGCCACACAAGACTACGTGGTGGTTTGCGTGGACGGACGCGGAACCGGTGCCCGTGGTGCTGAATTCCGCAAATGTACTTATGAACAACTCAATATTCTGGAAACAAAAGATCAGGTTGAAACTGCCCGCTACCTGGGCAAACAACCGTTTATCGACAAAGACAGAATCGGCATTTGGGGCTGGAGCTTCGGTGGAACCATGACTTTGTTTTGCATGACCACCGGTGAGCAAGTATTTAAAGCCGGTATTTCGGTAGCTCCGGTAACCGATTACAGGCTTTATGATTCGGCCTACACCGAACGTTTTATGCGTCGTCCACAAGAAAATTTCAATGGCTATGACCTGTCTTCTGCCCTGCTCCGGGCAGATAAACTGGAAGGCAACCTGCTGATTATCCACGGTACTGCTGATGACAATGTGCATGTCCAGAACACCATGCTGTATGTAGACAAACTGGTAGCTGCGGGTAAACAATTTGAAATGCAACTGTATACGGACAAAAACCACAGCATCCTGGGACAACAAACACGTCGCCATTTATACACACGCATGAGTGCCTTCCTTATGAAAAATTTATAATTTCAATAGGATTTTTTCAAAAACAAGCTCTAAATTTATGTTTTAAAACACTTATTGACCTCGGATTCTTAATATAGTTATTGTAAATTCTGCCACAAAAATTTATAACTTTGCAAATCAAAAAAAATCAAACTATTTCATAATCCTTATTTATTAATTAAAGTTTTTTATATGAGCACAGAAAACAAAAATTACGCATTGCCAATTGCAATGATGTTTGCATTATTTTTTATGATTGCTTTCGTCACCGGCTTGCCAAGTCCAATGGGCGTTATTGTTGCAAAACAATTTGGAGCAACTAATTTTGAATCACAACTAGGATTTTTAGGCAACTTCCTTGCATACGCATTTATGGGTATTCCTGCAGGTATTATGCTGAAAAAAATCGGTTACAAGAAAACAGCTTTATCTGCAATTGCAGTTGGTTTTGTAGGTGTTGCAGTCCAATTTCTTTCGGGTCAGGTTGGCCTTTTCTCGGTTTATTTAGTTGGTACATTTATTTCAGGATTTTCCATGTGTATGCTAAATACAGTAGTTAACCCGATGCTTAACACCCTGGGAGGCGGAGGCAATTCAGGTAACAGATTGTTGCAGTTCGGAGGTTCTATCAACTCCATCGGTGCTACAATTACTCCTATGCTCGTAGGTTGGTTAATGGGTGAAGCTGCCGGACGAACCATCGAGAAAGCAAACCCGGCTCTGTTCCTGGCATTAGGTATTTTTGCATTGGCATTCGTAGTATTATCGTTCGTCAAAATCCCTGAACCTCATATGGAAACTGCCGCAGAAAGAAAAGTAAAACATTCCCACAGCCCGCTTTCTTTCCGCCATTTCATTTTTGGCGCTATCGCCATTTTCATTTATGTAGGTATCGAAATTGGTATTCCAAGTACAGCAAACTTATTTATGACAGCTCCCACAAGCGCTGCAAATGCAGGTTTGGGAATTGATGCCACACTGGCCGGTAGTATTGTCGGAATTTACTGGTTATTGATGCTTGTTGGTCGTTTGGTTGGCGCGTCTATTGGTGCAAAGGTATCAAGTAAAGCCATGATGATTGTTGTTTCAACTTTAGGTTTATTATTTATTTTAGCAGCTATTTTCAGCCCGGTTAGCACAACGGTTACAATCCCATTTCTTGAAACTCAGGTGCCTCTGAGCATTGCATTCCTGGTTTTATGCGGATTATGTACATCGATTATGTGGGGCGGAGTTTTCAACCTGGCTGTTGAAGGACTTGGAAAATATACAGCTGCTGCAGCCGGAATTTTTATGGTAATGGTTTGCGGTGGTGGTATTGTTCCACTTATCCAGGGCTGGGTATCTGACCATTTCGGATACATCAACAGTTACTGGGTAATGTTTGCTTGCCTTGCCTACATGTTGTGGTATGCGTTAGTTGGTTGCAAAAACGTAAACAAAGATATTCCTGTTGAATAAGTGTATTCTGCTTTATAATCGTATTCATTAAACAGAATTGTCAGTTACCAGATTTCTTCAGAAAACAAACAGGAATCTGGTAATTCACTTTTAAAATCTGATATTTCTTAATCATTAAAATCAAACTATCAATGGAAAAACCATATGTTATAGGCATGGATATGGGCGGAACAAACACTGTTTTTGGTGTTGTTGACAGCCGTGGAAATGTAATATCAAAAAGTGCTATCAAAACTGGCACACACAGCGATGTAAACCTGTACATTCAGGATTTGTACGACGAACTAAGCAAACTGATCAACGCTGCCGGCGGCCCTGACAAATTCAAAGGAATTGGCATTGGCGCTCCCAACGGAAATTATTATACCGGCACCATTGAGTATGCTCCAAACCTTCCATGGAAAGGGGTTATTCCTTTTGCAAAACTGATGGCTGAAAAGTTCGGAATTCCGGCCGCCCTGACTAACGATGCTAATGCTGCCGCATTTGGCGAAATGACCTACGGCGCTGCCCGCGGAATGAAAAACTTCATTATGATCACGCTGGGAACAGGTGTTGGTAGTGGAATCATTATCGATGGTAAAGTACTGTACGGACACGATGGATTTGCCGGTGAGTTAGGTCACACCACTGCAATTCGCGAAGACGGCCGCCTGTGTGGCTGTGGTAGAACCGGCTGTTTGGAGACTTACTGCTCTGCAACCGGTGTTGCCCGTTCAGCCCGTGAAATTCTGGCTTCATCAACAAAAGACAGCCTATTGCGCAACATTCCGGTTGACGACATTACATCTAAAGATGTATTTGATGCAGCAATAGAAGGTGACGAAATAGCAAAGGAAATTTTCGAATTCACTGGAAAAATCCTCGGACAGAGCCTTGCTGATTTCGTAGCATTCAGTGCTCCGGAAGCAATCGTTCTCTTTGGCGGACTTTCTAAAGCCGGTGATTTGATCATGACCCCAATTCGTGAAAACATGGAGAAAAACCTGCTTCCTTTGTGGAGAGGTAAAATCAAATTACTATTCTCCGACCTTAAAGAAGCCGACGCTGCTGTATTAGGTGCAAGCGCTTTGGCATGGGAACTGTAATCAGTTTATAGTTCTCAGTTTATAGTTTATAGTTTATAGTTTATAAAAAATCCCTTCGCGATTAAATTCGTGAAGGGATTTTTTTATTGACTTCTACAGAACCACCTTTAATCTTTTATCTTGATTCTTGATTCTTGGTTCTTGGTTCTTGGTTCTTATATTCAATGAAAAATACTCAAAAAATTTCTAGGCACCGGTGTTTCAAAACTTACCACTTCGGTAGTTATCGGGTGGTAAAAAGCCAGCAAGCGGGCATGTAATCCTACGCGGCCTATGGGACTGGTACCGGCTCCATACTTTTTGTCGCCCACAATGGGGTGTCCGATTTCCTGCATATGAACGCGAATCTGGTTTTTACGTCCGGTTTCAAGTTCAATTTCTAGCAGGGAATAATTTTCATTGGACTTCACACAGCGGTAATGTGTGATAGCTTGCTGCCCTCCATTGTCCGTTTGGCTCGAATGTATTCTCAACGATTTTTCATTTTCGGTCAACCAGGTAACTATGGTATCTTCCTGTTTTTCCAGTTTTCCTTCCACCAGGGCCACGTAAATGCGACGTGTAACTATGCGATGCCAGTTTTCCTGCAAAATAAGCTGCGCCTCTTTGGTTTTGGCAAACATAATTACTCCGGAAGTCTCACGGTCCAGGCGGTGAACAACATAAATACGGTTTTGCGGAGAACTCTTTTTCACATGGGTTTTCAGAATAGAAAAGGCAGTCGTTTCATCCGTATTTCCGGTGCTGACGGTAAGGAGGCCTTCCTTTTTCTCTACGACAATCAGATATTGGTCTTCAAAAATAATACGCAACTTGGGATGACTAAGCTCTATATTACCGCGGCCGCTTGTTACGGTCACCAGGTCGTTAGGCTGAAGTGCCAGATTGAATTGGGTGGTCACTTTATTGTTTACCATTATCTGGCGGTGTGCCAAAAGTGATTTTATGGAATTACGGCTCATGCCTCCCATTTTGGCTAACAGGAAAGTCATCAATTCCATGGGTTCGACAACTTTTAGTTTTGTTTCTTTAGGAGCGGGAACGTAGTTTCGTTTTTGTCTCATTTTCTATTTTTGTTGAGGAGGACGAAATCCACATTTCTCCTCTGTTTTTCTATACTTTAAATTAAATGGGTAATGTAGGCCGCGATTACTTAATCATTCAACCAGCCAATTACTGCCAAAGCAGCATTTTCGCCATCAATAGCCGAAGACGTAATACCGCCTGAATAACCCGAGCCTTCACCAGCGGGGAAAAGCCCTTTTACAACCGGGTGTTGCCCTGTTGCTGCATCGCGGGGAATACGAACGGCCGAAGAAGAACGCGACTCCACTCCTACCACAACGGCATCATTGGTAAGGTATCCACGCATTTTACGGTCGAACTTTTTAAAGCCCTCGCGCAATCTGCTTGAAATATGCTCAGGCAGCCAAAAATGCAAAGGTGACGATATCAATCCTGGTAAATATGAACATGCAGGCAAATCGGCGGAAAGCCGTCCTTTTACAAAATCGCCTAAACGCTGAGCCGGAGCTACCTGCCCGAGGCCACCGTTATTTTTCCAGGCGAGATTTTCGACATATTGTTGAAACTTCAGACCCGCCAGCACACCGTATTCCTGAAAGTCAGCAGGGATATCTTCGGGACGGATTTCTACCACAATTCCCGAATTGGCATAAGGCGAATTCCGTTGCGAAGCCGACATTCCATTGACCACAATTTCGTTTTGTCCGCTTCCGGCCGGCACAATATGCCCTCCCGGACACATGCAGAAAGAATAAACCCCCCGCCCTTCCACCTGATCCACCAGATTGTAGCTGGCAGCAGGCAAATAAGGACCACGCTCCTTACAATGATATTGAATACTGTCAATCAGAGCCTGCGGATGTTCAACGCGCACCCCCATGGCAAAGCCTTTCGACTCGAGGGCTATACCCTGGGCATGGAGCATCTCGTAAACATCATGGGCCGAATGTCCCGTAGCCAGAATCAGGGCTTTCGCTTCAAAAACAGATCCGTCTGCCGTTTTACAGCCTACCACCTGATTATTATCAACCAATACTTCTGTTAGTTTTTGCTCAAAATGGATTTCACCACCGCAAGTTCTGATGGTTTTGCTGATATTTTCAATAACATTGGGCAGTTTATCCGAACCGATATGAGGGTGGGCATCGTATAAAATTTCATCGGCAGCTCCGTGATAATTGAAGATTTCGAAAATCCGGTCGGTATTTCCTTTCTTTTTGGACCGGGTATACAACTTTCCATCCGAGAAAGTCCCCGCTCCTCCTTCACCGAAACAATAGTTGGATTCGGCATCCATACCCTTATTGCGGTTTAGCTGGGCAATGTCCATTTTCCGGTTGTGGGCGTTTTTACCGCGCTCCAGAACAATGGGACGCAGACCGGACTCAATCAACTTAAGGGCTGCAAAAAGCCCGGCAGGACCTGCTCCGATTATCAATACCGGAGTTTTTCCCTCAACCGACTGGTAATTAAAAACAGACTTCTCCCTGGGTGGCGCCACTTCATCCCAATACACTTCCACCGTAACATTTACTTTGGGTAAAAACGAACGTGCATCTATTGATTTTCGGATGGTCCGCAGGCGGGTAATACGCGAGGGCGAAATAACGAGTTTGTCAGCCACTTGCTTGGCTAGCAATTCGGGCCTTTCGGCCTGTTCGGGGGCAAGTATTAACTGGAGTTCCTGATGCATAAATAGATTTCAAATTATTAGAATGCAAATATACGTAAATTCCACGGAAGAACAGAAGTTTCCTAACACGCCCGATCCGGCCTGGGTAGCTCACGTCTACTATTCTTTGGTTTACAAAAGAATAAAGTTGAGCACATGATTATCAACAATTTTGTTTATCTACAAGTTTGTACACCAATGTATATTTCAGTACCGAAAAGTGAATTCATCTCCATAAAAAATAAAAGTACAAGAAATATTTTTAAAGATTGACAAAAACTTTTCATGTGTACGCTTGTTTTTTGATTATATACAACTTCTAAAAAAACTAAAGGTATCAAAAAATATAACTCCATATCAGCCATTACTCTAAAAGCAACTAAATTTGTGATAAAATTCACTTTCCTTCTCTGTTACCCACTCATCATTTTTGCAGCCACAAACAGTCAGAAACAAGTTGCTCCACGATCCGGTTCCCTGCATAGAATAAGTGTGGGAAGCTACCCTACCCCTTCTAAAATTGAGATTTCGGAGACAAAAAAACAAAAGACACAATCGGCAGCCAAGGCCCTGAGAAGCATATCAGGGGTAAATTACGAGTACAAAGCGGATTCACTTCTGGATATGGCAAACTTGCTCATTGAAACGGATTATACCATCCCGTCCTGGACATTATTAAAAAAAGCCATTGTAAATACCTCAGCATTAAAAGACTCCGCATCGACCTGTGCTTTGCAAACAGCTCTGAATAATCTGAAAGATAAAGAAATGCCTTACAATATAAACACCACCATCAACAAAGATCCAAAGTCCAATTTGGGATTTGCCTGGTTTACTAACGTGGGCGTTACCGGAGGCAAAGTAGAGATAATAGAGGGCAATGCCACCCACCCGGACGCATTTGACAACCCGGCTCTTACATTTGTTGCAAAAAGCGACTCGGTTCTTAATCTCAACTACAGCAATTGGCGTAATGATCTTTCTTCCTTAGCCGGAATTCCCGACAACACCAAGAAGTGCTACATGTCGAACAAAGCGCTGGCTACCGGATTAACTCCAAACACGATGTACTCGTACCGTGTTGGGAAACCCGGTGCCTGGAGCGAAACAGGCACATTCAAAACAGCCAAAGACAACAAAGACAAATTCTCATTTATATACATAACCGATCCACAGGCAAACGACGATGAAATGTTTAACGTGGCTCAAACCAACGCACATACTGCCCAAAATATGTACCCCGATGCCAGCTTTTGGGTGAATTGCGGAGACCTGGTTGAATCGACAGGGGATGAAAATTCCGAGTGGGAATACGAGCAGCTTTTTGAAACACAACAGGACATATTCCTAAACAAACCATTAGCTCCTATCGGCGGTAATCATGATGACTCCCCGAACAGGAATTTCACCTATCACTTTAACACAGACAGTATTGATTTCGATTATGAGAGAGCCCCCGTGCCGGGCAGTGTATATTCGTTTGTATATGGCGACGCCTTGTTTTTAGCCTTAAACCTCGAAGTATATTATTCAAGGACATATACCAGAAACCTATCCAACTGGATGCGTAACCAGATTAATGCAAACCCGGACGTAAAATGGAGAATTGCCCTGATACACCGGCCTGTATACACGGGTGGAAGCCATCAACCCGAACCTGACCTGACAATGATCCGGAATGCTATGGTTCCCGTTTTCGATGAGTTGAAAATTGACCTTGTACTGCAGGGACACGATCATATTTATGAAGTGATTGGCCCGGTTAAAGGCAATAAACTTGTAGCCAACGCAGTGACAGACCAACAATCGGTACCGGTTAACCGCTGGACAAACCTGACCGGAAAATCGGGTGGCACATTCAATGTAAAAGAAGGTACGCTTTATTTCCTCAACGGGCATGGAGGCACAAAAGAATACGGCCCGTTTACACGCGAAGAAATGGAGGCTGTAGAGGGAGAATTGGGCGTGACAGATTATTTTGGGATGTTTACAGGCCGGTTCGGGCAAACCTACAATCCGTCATTCAGCCGTGTGTGCGTGAGCAGCGACACAATATGCATAAAAACCTTTACAGTAAGCGGACTCAACACTGCAATACCTTACGACAACATCAAAATTATCAAGTTTTCCCAAATTGCCAATACTGCGGATTCGTTGCTTACTATCGCCAATTCGCTGACCGAAGGCGATTACACAGTCCCGTCATGGACTTCTTTGAAAATTGCAATAAAAACAGCTTCATTAGTAAAAGATTCTGTTTCAATCGGGGCTCTTCAAACGGCCATAAACAACCTGAAAAGCAAAGAAATGCCATACAGCATCAACACCACCTTACACAAAAACCCTCAAACGGGATTGGGATTTGCATGGTTTACGAATGAGGGAGTAGCCGACGGAAGAGTTGAGATAGTTGAAGGCACAGCCACAAGCTATGACGCGTTCAGCGAGCCGGCTTTTGTTTTCGAGGCAACGTGCGAGCCGGTGCTGAACCTGAACTATAATGTTTCCGAAAATGGCCTCGCCGATTTAGCCGGAATAGCCGACAATACCAAGAAAAGCTATACATCAAACAAAGCGCTGGCAACCGGATTAAGCCCTAATACGACTTACTCCTACCGGGTAGGCAAGCCCGGTGCCTGGAGCGAAACCGGAACATTTACAACAGCTAAAAACACAACCGAAAAATTCTCGTTTATTTACACAACAGATTATCACGGAAATACAGAAGAGACATTTGACATTTGCCAAAAAACGGCACATACGGCGGACAATATGTTCCCCAATGCAAACTTTTGGCTGAATTGCGGCAACCTGGCTGATACCAGCGGCCCTGACAACTCTGAATGGGAATACGAACAATTATTTGAAACCCAACAGGATATTTTCCTCCGGAAACCGTGGGCGCCGGTAGCAGGAAATCACGATATTTCGGAAAACAGAAACTTTACACACCACTTCAACACGCAGGGCAACGGGTTTGATTCTGCCATGTCGGAAGTGCCCGGAAGCATATATTCTTTCGTGTATGGCGACGCGCTGTTTATGGCCTTGAATTTTGAAAGTTACAGCAGGACTTATTTTGACTCCCTGGCCAACTGGATGAGGAAACAGGTAACAGCTACTCCCCATACCAAATGGAGAATTGTGTTTTTCCACAAAGCCATTTACACCGGGGCACATCATCAAACCGACCAGGATGCAAGAGATATACGCAATGTTATGGCACCTGTTTTCGATGAACTGAAAATTGACCTCGCCCTGCAAGGGCACGACCGGGTTTACGAGGTTATCGGCCCCGTTTACGATAAGCAGTTGGTTGCGAACTCCGTTTCAAACCAAATCCCGGCCAGCTACGATGAGCATACAAACCTTACGGCAAAATCGGGCGGGACATTTAATGTAAAAAACGGAACGATTTATTTTCTAAACGGTAGAACCGGCAGCGCAAAGGAATATATGCCCAATAACGAATCTAAAATGCTGGCACATGCATCGCAACTGGGAATAACGGACTACTTCGGCCTGTTCAGCGGACGTTTCGGACAAACGGGCAATCCCACATTCAGCCATATCAGTGTGAATCCGGACACCATCAATATAAAAACTTACACGGTAAGCGATTTAAATGTGAGCCAGCTATACGACAACATCAAAATTGTGAAGTTCGCTGATGTTGCTACCGACAATAAAAATCTGGCAAACACGGTCGGCAACCTGTATGTATACCCATTGAGTGTAAAGGATTTCATTTATATCCGAATGAAAAATCCGGTTGAATCCAGGGTTGACATATACAGTTCAAACGGCAGTTTAATAAGTTCGGAGCAAATAAAAAATTCAGCTTCCATTGACCTGCAGCATTTTCCCAAAAGCATGTACATCCTCAGGATAACCAACCAAAAGGAGACTTATAGTGTGAAGTTTATCAAGCAATAAGGCCAAATGCAAATTAAAACTCGGAACTAAGCATTTTCTTGATTAAGATATCACGACTACATCTCTAATACCTTTGATGAATTAGGTATATAAGTGGAGGGCGCTTTGCGAATAATCATTTAAATGAAAGAATAAGGGTAAGAGTTGGTAGACTTTTCAATTCCTGCTAAGGGTTTTCAATACAGCTTGACTTCTAGA
>JASGLA010000009.1:0-258508 GCA_047600405.1 Paludibacter sp. | reverse complement strand
CAGTTATAATTTACACGTCTAATCGTTCGTATTGTGAATTTTTACTCAAAAATTCCGGAACGATTTTCTTCATAAGCGAAACAGTGAGGAAATTCTTGCACATCAGACTGTATTGTATCAATTCATCAATCTGTGCAGACACAGTTTCGTAATTATATTCCTGCACCCTGGCAATCATTATCTTCGGATTATGCGTTTTTGTCGTAATTTCCTTCTGATTCAGAAGTTCTTCGTACAGTTTTTCGCCCGGACGCAAACCGGTATATTCAATTTTTATATCTACTTCCGGAGTAAAACCTGCCAACCTGATCATCTTTTTGGCCAGATTTACAATTTTCACCGGGCTACCCATATCGAAAATGAAAATTTCGCCACCCTCTCCCATTGCTCCTGCTTCCAAAACAAGCATACAAGCTTCGGGAATTGTCATGAAATAACGGATAATTTCGGGATGTGTCACTGTAACCGGACCTCCCTTTTCAATCTGATTTTTAAAATGTGGAATAACCGAGCCGTTTGAACCCAACACATTCCCAAAGCGGGTAGTTATAAATTTCGTGGTATTATTTTCCTCATGCTGTAGTTTGCGGAATAGTGATTGCACATAAATTTCGGCAATACGTTTAGACGCTCCCATTACGTTTGTCGGATTTACGGCTTTATCGGTAGAAACCATAACAAAGCGTTCTACTTTGTATTTCACGGCCAAATCTGCCATAATCTTGGTACCTTTCACGTTTACCTGAATGCTTTCCACCGGATTGTCTTCCATAAGCGGAACATGCTTGTAGGCTGCTGCATGATAAATGAAATCAGGCCGAAACATTTCAACCATGTATTCCATGCGTTCTTTGTTACGGACATCACCCAAAAATGCGCAGAAATTCTGATCCGGGTACTGCTCCTCCAACTCCAGTTTGAGCGTATGCATGGGCGATTCAGCCTGATCAAGCAATACAATCAGATTAGGAGAATAACGTACAACCTGACGAACGATTTCGCTTCCGATAGAACCGGCAGCTCCTGTGATAAGTACAATTTTTGATTTTATCTGGCTAACAATATTTTCCGAATGAAATATCAATTTTAGGCCTTTCCAACAAATCCTCAATCTGAATGGATTTAATTTGTTTAATGGTTGGCATATCGTTTTGCCAAATGCTCACTGGTGGCGAAGTGAGTATCGACAAATTGTGATTCAGAAAAATATCCAGATCTGTATTCGGATTAATCTGATTCATTTTATTGGGCGATACTATTACAGCTTTAGCCTTGGTTACTACAATTTTCCTTACCGTATGCTCATCCAGTTTGTAAACTTTAACGCCCATAATTACACGCTCGGTAGCATTTTTATCATCATCTATGAACCCTACAAGCTTGTATTTGTTATCCTGATTGGAACGGAGCATTTTGGCAATGCCAATGGCAGCCGATTGTGTCCCGAAAATCATTACCGGCGTAATATGACCCGTGTTTTGAGAGTAAAAATCATAAAATGTTTTTACAACCAAACGCAATATAAAAAGAAGTAAAAACGATAAAATGGCATAAATTAACAATCCGGAATAATAAAACATGGAAGCTGAAGTGCCCAGGTAAACCAAATAATTCCCCAGCGACAATATTCCCACATTAAATGAAACGGCTAACAATAACTTCGTAGCATCGACATATCCCGAGTAACGCAATACCCCCGAATAAGTGTGAAATACCCAAAAAAAGAATACCTGCAAACCTACAATAACACTCATTCGCTGAAATACTGTCAGTATACGCACATCCTGAGTGTCGTTGTATAATTTGGAAGAAATATAATAGGCAACATAATAAGATAGCAAACAAAAAAATATATCTACAAGCAATACCACCCACCGTGGTATGTATTTCATGTTCGAGAGATGTGAAAAAACGTCAGACCCCCACAAAAAAGTAAATCTTTCCTTCATACAAATTATTGTTTCTTTTAAAGTCGCATGAAACGTTCTATAAAATAATAAAGTGAACTTTGTTTCAAATCTTGGTTTAGTATATCGTTTTATTAAAAAACAGTTTGCAAAGATAAGTTTTAAAAGCGAAAAAAAACAATTCTTATGTCTTTTAATAGTTTTCATTTGTGCCATTCTTTGGCATCTCTCTCATTTTATGAATCGTATATTTTTATTTTTTCATAAAAACGGAATGAAATTGCAGATTGAGAATATAATCCATATCTTTGCACCCACAAATAAACACAAAAAATATCATGTCGATACATAGTGAAGACTCCAGAAGAGTTACGACTCACCGGTTGCTGGAAATGAAACAACGTGGTGAAAAAATAAGTATGCTAACAGCCTATGACTACACAATGGGAAGTATTGTTGATCAGGCTGGAGTTGATATTGTTTTAGTAGGCGATTCAGCCTCAAACGTAATGTGTGGTAATGTTACCACCCTACCAATCACTCTTGATCAAATGATTTTTCTTGCAAAATCAGTTGTCAGAGGTGTCAAGCGCGCATTAGTAGTTGTTGATATGCCATTCGGGAGCTACCAGGGAAACTCGAAAGAAGCCCTGTCGTCAGCTATACGGATTATGAAAGAAACGCATGGCGACTGTTTAAAACTGGAAGGCGGAGAAGAAATCCTTGAATCGGTAAAGCGCATTTTATCGGCCGGAATCCCAGTTATGGGGCATTTAGGCTTAATGCCACAGTCAATTAACAAATACGGTTCATACGCCGTTCGCGCCAAAGAAGGTTCGGAAGCAGAAAAACTTATCCGGGATGCACATCTATTGGAGGAAGCAGGTTGTTTTGCCATTGTATTGGAAAAAATACCTGCAAAACTGGCCCAGCAGGTAGCATCCGAGCTTACCATTCCGGTAATCGGTATCGGCGCCGGTGGATACGTTGATGGTCAGGTATTGGTTTTGCACGATATGATCGGGCTTACACAAAACTTCTCCCCCCGTTTCCTTCGCAGATATGCCAATTTACAGGGAATTATGAACGAGGCTATCGAACATTATGTACAGGATGTAAAATCAGGTGATTTCCCCAGCGAAAAAGAACAATATTGATAAAACTCAATAATGCAAAAAAATCCCGTCAAACAGTGGTTTGACGGGATTTTTAATTCTTGTATGATTCTGACTTATTCTGCCATATTGTGGAATACGTTTTGAACATCTTCATCATCCTCGATTTTATCGAGCAATTTATTTACCTGAGCTTTTTGTTCTTCGCTGAGTTCTTTCATATCGTTAGGAATACGCTCAAATTCAGCACTAAAAATCTCGAATCCATTTTCTTCCAGGTATTTCTGAATGGTTGAATATGACTGAAATTCACCATAAAGTACAATTCCATCCTCATCCTCCACTAGTTCGTCAACTCCGAAATCAATCAATTCCAACTCCAGATCTTCAAGCGAAACGCCTTCTTTTTGAGCAATTTTGAATACACACTTGTGGTCGAATAAGAATTGAAGCGAACCTGTAGTTCCGAGCGAACCTCCATGACGGTTAAAATAGCTACGAATATTCGCTACCGTGCGGGTTGGATTATCGGTGGCTGTCTCCACTACAATCGCAATTCCGTTTGGACCGTAGCCTTCGTACACCATTTCTTTGTAATCGGCCTCATCTTTGGCTGTGGCTTTTTTGATAGCACGCTCCACATTTTCTTTGGGCATGTTTTCTTTTTTCGATTGCTGAATCAGCACACGCAAGCGAGGATTGGTATCGGCTTCCGCCCCACCTTCACGCACTGCGATTGTAATTTGTTTTCCTAACTTTGTAAAAACGCGGGCCATATTTCCCCAACGTTTCATTTTTGTCGCTTTCCTGTATTCAAACGCTCTTCCCATGTGTATATATTATCTTTAAAAATTATCTGATAGGCAATTCCGATATCCCGCCATCCTATGCTAAGGAATTTCGGCGCACAAAAGTATTAAAACCCTTGCAAAGAACCATCATTTCTTTCGATTTTTTTTGAAAATAAAAAAGGAGTTGAAAACTCAACTCCTTTTTTATGAATCAATTGCTCTGATTATTCTATTGTGGTTTCTTCAAAACTTACAACAAACTCTACGCGACGGTTTAAAGCCTTACCTTTGGTAGTTTTGTTAGAGGCTACCTGCTTAGTATCACCATATCCATGCGAAGTCATGCGCGTTGCAGCAACACCCTTTTTAATCAAATATTCTTTCACTGCATTGGCTCTGTTGTCCGATAGAGTCAGGTTAGCTTCGGGTTTTCCTACATTGTCGGTATGACCCTGTACTTCAATAAGGTAAGTTGGATTCTCAATCAACACTTTTGCTATCTGGTTCAGAATTACAAAAGAAACTGGTTTAATAACATATTTACCGGTTTCGAACTGAATGCCCTGAAGTGCTTTCTGGAATAATTTCTTCACCTCTTTCTTAATTTCGGGACAACCTTTATTCGAAACAGTACCCGGAATTTTAGGACAATTATCCAGATAATCCAACACTCCATCGCCATCGGTATCACGCGGGCAACCTTTTTCATCGACAGCTCCACGGGCTTCTATTGGTGTATCAGAACATTTGTCCAAATAATCAGGTACGCCATCGCCATCGGTATCTAACGTACAACCATTTTTATCAACATAAGCATGAGCTTCGGCCGGAGTATGTGGGCATAAATCCAGATAATCGGCAACGCCGTCCGAATCTTTATCCAATGGGCAACCAACGCTATCCACCATATTACGTGCGGCAACAGGCGTATCAGGGCATTTATCCAGGTAATCGGCAACACCATCGCCATCGGTGTCTAATGGGCAACCCACCGAATCAACTTTTACACCGGCAGGAGTGTTCGCGCATTTATCTTTATAATCAAAAATACCATCTGCATCAGTATCCAACGGACAACCTTCGTTATCGATATGTCCAAAAGCTTCAACCGGTGTACCGGGACATTGATCCAGATAATCAGCAACTCCATCTCCATCTGTATCGATAGGGCAACCATCCTGATTAATACGGCTATATGCTTCCGGAGGTGTACCGGCACATTTGTCAATATAATCCGGCACCCCATCGCCATCGGTATCAACCGGACAGCCTTTTTTATCGACAACTACACTGAAAGGAGTTTCCGGACATTTATCCTTACGGTCAACAACACCATCTTTGTCGGCATCCTTGCGATTTCCGAAAACGAAGTTAACACCAAAGGCAAAATTTAGCATTTTTGTGTTATAAGGAGCTTTCGGAGTTATAGAAACCGGCCCTAAATCAATCTTGTCAGCTACAATCGCATATCTCAAAGGAACATAATCTGTGGTCACAAACCAATGTAAAAAACCTGATCTTATCCCTAATCCGAGTCCAATATTACTCATTCGTCCATTGAATAAAGAATAGGACGCAGACAAATTAAACCAGTCAATGGGTTTTACATTTACTGATGCGGTCAATTCCTCATACAACGCTTTATTGTAGAATTGCGTACTCGATAGCAGGCCCACACTTAATTTATTTTTAAAGAAACCATATTCAACCCCGACATTCAATTTGGGAGACAGGTTTGTAGTATAAGGCACATTGCTTACAACAGTATCTTGTATTGATTCCTGTAATGAGTTTAGCAGCAAGGAATCAAATGGCTGATCGAACGAATCAATTGTCAACCCGGGAACACCCTGAAATCTGTAATCGGAACTAAAAGATGCCCGATTTGTATTCCTATTCCATTCTTATCATTCCTAAGTCAACAACAGCAGCAGAAAGCGCCAATTCATCAGTCAACCTGTAAGTTGCTCCCAAATCCACTGCACCTCCCAATCCGGAAGGTTTTATCATATCTAAAATTTCTGAAGTGGAAGGAGGAAATGAAGGTAAAGTAGGGTTAATGTTCGACAAATCACTTAAATCCATGTTTAGCGGCGTGGATACATTTATTGAACCTTTGCCTTTGAGTACCCATTCATTGATACCCGCATTGAGCGTTAAATCATTGTTCGCAGATGATATATTTGCCGTGCCATACAAAAACTTAAACTTCGCTCCAAGGGACAATTTATCGGTCAGGTTGATTGAATATCCCAAGCCAGCTTCGGTATACGCGGACATATCGAAACCCAATGTTGAAAAATTATAGGCATTATTAGTTTTATCCGGCGTTCCATAAAGCATTAATTTCATCAAATCCCGGGGCACATTAAATTTTGCATTTACCCGTTCATTAATGGTAAAATTCCAATAGGATCGACCAGTACGGAAACCAAAGCTGAGCAAATTAAGCTGCATATTGCCCTGAATCAAACTATTTTTCTTCAATGCATTATAAAAATTCTCTACACTACCATTGGGGTGCAAAAAGGAGATCAGCTGTCCATTTTGTTTATACGCATAATCTTTCATGGTCAGTGAATTATTTCCAATTCCAAACTGTGTGAACCCCATAACCGGAAAGCCAAGGTAAAAGTTGCTGTAAGGTTGGAAAGCCGGATTCAGTTGATTGCGAAAAGGCACGTTGTCCATGAAGTACATGGTATTCACTTGCTGGGCATTCGCCGTTGTAAGCGATAAAACTATACAAGCAACAAGCAGCAATTTGTATTTTATATTATTTTTCATGATGCAGCAGTTTATTAATTTATAGAATCCAAAGAAGTTTTATATTCACTTTTTATAAATACTCCCAACTTCACTTTAAATGAGTTGTTTTTCGTAAATTGAATCGGACTGGAATCAGTTTGTCCGGCAATTCGAAGTGAATAAATCATGCTTTTCGCATTTTTCAATTGGTTAACCTGCTCTTTGGTGAGTTCTATGTCTAATGGGGTCACAGTTTCTTTTGTTACTAATCCCTCATTATTCACTTCACCTGAATTTATAATATATTCCGAATCATTAATGGTACTATTAATTACTTCTTGATTAGCATCCAGGAATTTCATAGAAAATGTAACTTTCACCGGAAGTCCGTTGGTTATTTTCAACCCGAAGCCCGCATTTTCTATTTTATTAAAAGCTCCTTTTATATCTGAAATCGTATCATTCAAATTGATATTACTTCCCGATTTCAGGTACATCGGTATTTTCATTTTGAAATTCATCTTCATTTTCATATCCGGAATGATAAAACTTGGAGTGGCAGAAGCATTGTTAAGAGCAGCATCAGGTTGAACAGAAAACTTATATTCAAGCGTATCCAGTTTTATATCCGTATCAAAAAGCCGATCGGTGCTGCCATAGTCTTTGTCCAGTTTACGTAATGTTTTTGTGGCAAACAATCCCGGTACTTCGGGCTTTATATTAATAATTTCGGTAACAGTGGGACTTCCGTTAAATGAAGCTTCCTTCACTTGCGAGCCATCTTTTGAAAATGCTTTTATATAATCAATATTAAAGCGTAAGTATGTTCCGATATTGCTTTCCAACGCTACTGTAGCTGCAGGGTTTGCAAATCTTAAACCTGCCGGTAAAGCAGACAAGTCGCCAAGTTGCATTTTTATGACTGTAGGCTGCATTGATGTTGGATTGTAAAGTCCGTATGCCGCAACAAAATCCAATTGTGTTGCTTTTATCTCAAAATCTATTTTTGCGTTAGACCCGATATTTATATTTCTGTTTCCAGCCCAAAACTGAATTTGAAACGGAACACCGGTTAGTCCACTGGTATTTATCACAAAGCCACTGATTACAAACTCAGTTGGTATACCAAACTGAGTAACGGAAACATTCTTTGTTATAGCTGTATTACTATTCGGATAATGCATTTTTGGAAACACAAAAACAATTTTGAGATCGGATGGTAAAATTGCATTATTACTCATATCTTTTATGTTGGTGACAGAAACCTTCACCGAGAATTTAGCAGTAATAATTTTTGCACTATCAGTCCTATTGCTGGTTGAATTGGGATCCAATCCTAAATCGACACTATACTGATTGCCACCCGGGACAGGAATAGAAGTATTAGCCGAAATTGTAGCTGGTGCCAAAGGAAAAGGTAAAATCCTGGCAGTGGCATTCTTCAACAAATTAATTGTTTCAAATTCATACTCCTTATTCATTTCATAAAGAAAATTGATCGTATCAGCATCATAACCAATCAGATTCTGAAAATCAAATTTACCCATAATATCTGCAACAGTCACACTGCCTTCGCCAACCGGTACAACAAGAGATTGCCGAAACAGCACATCGTCAGACACTTTTGTCAAATCAATGTCGGTACACGACACCAGAATAAAAGAGACTATCCCGGTTACACAACTAAAAAACAAAAATAATTTTCTTTTCATAACAGTAATTTTAAGTTAGTGGTATTTCGAGTAATAATATCTGCTCTTCAATTGGATGGATAAAAAAATTTAAATCCACATTCACTACAAGAATTCGGCAACATATACAATGTAACGACCTGACAAAGATAATGTTTTTGCTTTTATTATTTAATTTATAGATTTATTATAATGGCTAAAAAAAAGACAGCCTCAAAATAATTTGAGGCTGTCTACAGGTTGAATTAATATTCAAAAGAAATTTCTTCAAACGTCACAATAAATTCTACCCGGCGGTTCAAGGCCTTACCGGTGGCAGTTGTATTACTTTGTACCGGCAGTTTGTCACCATACCCTTTCGCTGACATCCGTTTTGCATCAACTCCTTTTTTTACCAGATATTTCATAACGGCTTCGGCACGTTGAGTCGATAATTTTAGATTTGCTTCCGGATTTCCAGCGTTATCAGTATGTCCGCGTATTTCAACCAAATAAGTTGGATTAGCAATCAGCACTCCGGCTATCTGATTCAATATCGTATAGGAAACTGGCCTGATAATGTATTTCCCGGTTTCAAACTGAATTCCTTGCAACGCTTTTTGGAACAGATTCTTGACTTCTTTGGTAATTTGCGGCTGTTTGCTTGGTACAATAACTGGCTGAGTTTTCGGTTGAACAACTTTCTCTACAACAGGTGTACAACCGTTTTTGTCTACCAATTTACGACTTTCAACTGGAGTATTCGGGCATTTATCTAAATAATCGGGAACTCCATCACCATCTGTGTCAAGCGGACAACCGTTTTTATCAACAAATCCACGGGCTTCAACCGGTGTATTCGTACATTGATCCAAGTTATCCAAAACACCATCGCCATCCGTATCGAGTGGACAACCCAGCGTATCAACCTTCATCTTCAATGGTGTATCAGGGCACTTATCTTTAAAGTCTGGAACGCCATCTTTATCTTTATCGGAAGTACATCCCAGCGAATCAACATATTGTATAGCATCTTTCGGAGTATCAGGACATTTATCCTTATAATCAGGCACACCATCGCCGTCATTGTCAACCGGACAGCCGTTCTGATCAATGCGGTTATAGGCTTCTTTGGGCGTTTTAGGACATTTGTCCAGATAATCGGGCACACCATCGCCATCCATATCAACCGGACAACCATTCCTATCAACTATCACACTGAAAGGCGTTTCCGGGCATTTATCTTTTTTATCGACAACACCATCATGGTCGGTATCTTTCCGGTTGCCTAAAATCAAATTTACACCAATTGCAAAATTCAACCCTTTTGTATTGTATGCAATTGGAGCATCAAACGTTCCTCCCGAAATGTTTAAAGGTAATGTGGCATAACTAAGTGGCAGGTAATCGGCTGTAAAAAACCAATTCAGAAAACCGGTTTTTAAACCTATTCCCGCTCCCACATTGCTAAATCTGCCATTCAGCACAGAATACGAGAGCGACATGTTGAACCAGTCTGCCGGACGACCATTAACCGATGCCGTCAGTTCTTCAAAGTAGGTTTTATTACGTTTGATAGTTCTGGACAAAAGTCCTACCGACAGAGCATTTTCCAAAAATGAATACTCGGCACCTATGTTCAATTTCGGAGAAGTATAAGTTGTATACTTGCCTGTTGCTTGGGTAATGGAAGCTGAGTTGGAAAATGCTTCAAGAACCGAATCGGCGAGCATTTGAAAATTTGCATTAGAATCTAAATTAAAATTCCCAAATCCATCAAAAGTATAGTCTATTTGAGAATTGAGATTTCGTGTGTTCTTGTTCCAGCTAATCATCCCCAAATCGAGCAGAGCAGCCGAAAGGGTAAGATTCTGAATTGGTTTAAATGTAACTCCCAGATCAATTCCACCACCCAACCCGGAAGGTTTTAGCCAATCGGTAACAGCAGCAGGCACACTCAACCCGAATGTTTTAAAAGAATTTCCGGTCAGCTCAGCGGGGCCGGAATAGTTTATAGTATTTTCACCTTTTATTGCCCATTGGTCTATACCGGCATTCAATTCCAGATTTTTATTCGCAACAGAAGCATTGAAATTTCCGTAAAGGAATTTTAGCTTAGCTCCAACAGTCAGGTTATCATTCAGGTTTCGGGAATAACCGAGTGCTGCTTCTGTATAAGCAGACACGTTGACGCCCAGGCTCTGTAAATTATATTTATTATTTTCCAACTCAGGCATCCCGTACAAGCCCAGCTTCATCAAGTCTTTGGGAACGCCAAGGTAACCATCCACCCTTTCTGCAAGGCCAAATGTCCAGTACGACGCTCCAGTACGGAACCCAAAATCGAGCAGGTTCAAATGCAAATCTGTTTGAAGCGAAGTAGTTGGCTTTAATGCATTGTAAAATTTGTTTTTATCACCATTTTGGTTTAAGAAATAAATCGTTTTATTATTCTTCCCATAAACCATATCTTTAAGTGTAATGGAGTTGTTTCCTAATCCAAACTGAGTGTAACCCAACACCGGCAGACCCAAATAAAAATTGCTCTGTGGCTGAAATGCGGGATTGAGATTATTGCGAACAGGCACGTTTTCCATAAAATACAGCGTATTTACCTGTTGAGCCGTCGTTGCTAAAGCAGAAAAACCTAAACATATAACCAGGCTTATTCTGAAAATTATATTTCTCTTCATAATTCGAGTGGCTTAATTAGTTTGAGGTTCCAATATTGGTTGAAAGACTGCCTTTTACAAAAATTCCCAGTTTAACCCCAAAACTATCCTTGGTTGTTATATGAATCGGATTTGGAATCCCATCATCATTTTTTTCAGTGTCCAGCAATACATGGAAAACAATGAAACTTGTTTGCTTAAGTGCTGTTATCTGCTGTCTGCTCAACATTATTTTTATTGTTTGCTGAACTATTTCTTTCTCTTTGTCAACAGTACCATCCGCTAAAACTTCAGGAGAATTCAGCACAAACTCACTATTCATATTACCCAAGTCAGAATTGTTGGTAACACTTGTAATTACCCCACCCAGTGCCGGAATTGTATCGTTTGCCTGGTTTGATTTCCAGAAAGTCATTCTGTATTTGGCCTGAAGCGGCAAGCCGTTTTTAATTTTCAACACCAAAATGGCAGAATCTACATTATCCGGAATAATTCCAAGATTCAGATTTTCGATGGTATCGGAAAATGCATAGCTACTCCCACCTTTTATTTTCAGAGGAATGTTAACTTTAATATCGAGCTTAACTTTACTATCGGGGGTAACAAAATTATGGGTCAGGCTACGATCACTCGCTACTTCATACATATAATCCAACATATCCGGGTATGGCTTACTATCGAACAACTGATCGGTTTCACCATTTTTAGAGTCAAATGGAGCAAGCACTGTTGTTGTCCATTCACCTACCTTGGTTGGGCCAGGTATTTTTTCTATTTTTTCGTTTGCCGTGTGTCCATCAAACCACGCCCAGATTTTCTTAGCCGGAGTCAACTCATTATAAGCACTTATGTAATTAATCTTTACATCCAGATTGGCACCAACATTGCTGGAAGCAGTAATCTGAACCTGTGGATCTGCAAATTTCAAATCCATATTAGGCAGATAATCTTCTATTTTAAATGGGATTTTAACCATTTTTTGTTGTACATCAGTCAAATTAAAGAAACCGTAAGCAACTGCAAAATCAATATTGGAAAATTTCATATTAATGTTCACATACGATAATGGAGTCAGTGTTACCGGCACACTTGGGTTTATGGTAATCAATATCTTGTATGGCAGTTTTTTTATACCTTTCAGAAACATGGTATATTTTCCTATTGAGATTTTTCCATTCTCATTGTATTGCTGAGGATTATAAGTTGGTATTTGCCCGTTATCCACTTTTATATAATTATCATCAAAAAGAAATTGAATCGTAAAATCGCTGGCCGATAGAAACCTGGCTTTCAAATCGTCAGACACGTCAAAATTTATGTCAATCTGCGACGAATTTATTTTTATACTATCTACACGTTGTTCGCTTACATTACCATTTACTCCCAAATCAAAAGAATCCGGGATTTCGATGGGAATTGTAGAGTTTACAGGCAAAGGGATGCCAATAGCAGACGGGATGTAATCATTTGGATAATACTTTTTATCGAACAGTTTTATTGAATCGGCTAAACTCAGCGTTTTAAAACCCATTTCGTCGGTAAATGTCCATTGCTGGTAAATTTCATTAGCTAACGTATCGACTCCTGAGGGTAATCCTATTTTGTTAATAACATCTTTCACCGTAAGGTTTGCTTCGCCAAGAGGTAATCCCAACGATGCATCATATTTTATCGAAGGGTCGTCAATGTCAGTTAAATCAATACCAGAATTGCAGGAAAGCAAAAAGAATGGAAATACACAAATAATGGATAGAAATTTGAGCCGGCAATTTCTTTTCATATTTATATTTTTTTGGAAGTTGATGTCTTTAAACAGGCACCAGGAGGTGTAAATCCTGCTTATTTTAGTAAATAGCATAAAAGTGCTCAAAGATAACAACTTTTTATATAAATTGGCTCATATTTGCAACTAAAAACGTTCTAAATTTATTTCCAATCGCAGCGGCAATCTTGCTCAGGTTTCTTTGGGTTAAGGCCTTTTGACTTCTTTCCGAGAGGAGTTTTAAATATATTTTTAAAATTGATCCAAAACTGGCTGTTACCGCTACTCCTCACACTGGACTTTCGCAATCCCATTGAGGTTGATCTGGCATTATCAATCAGTTTGTCGAGAACCAGATTCACACCTCCGGAAAAATTGAAAGTAGCTGTATTGTACGGCACGGGAATTCTGCCAGGAGAATTTATACCCAAATCGGAAAGTGCCAAAGTAACTTTTTGAAAAGGAACATAATCTGCCGCTACAAACCAATGAACAAGGTCTGTTTTAAGCCCCAGACCGGCGCCAATTGAACTCATCCGCCCATTGAAAAGCGAATAACTTAGTGTTCCGTTCAACCAATGGTACGGACGATAATTGACCGAAGCGGTAACCTCCTCAGTAACCGTTCGCTTAAAAAAAACAGAACTGGAAAGCAATCCCAGGCTCAGCATATTGTTTTGAAAAATATATTCAGCACCCAGATTTAGTCGGGATGTTATTCCTGTCAGGTACGGTTTTGTTGTAAGTTCGGAAGAGGATGAAGATTTGAAGGCCCGCACCACCGAATCGGCCAATTGAATAGCCATAAAACGGTTGTACGCATCCTGAAAAGTATTGATTCCCAAATTGCTGTTCAGCTGCAAAATCCCGTCGAAACTATAATTTGCAGCATACCAGTCATTGTGCACATTTCGGTTCCAACCGATAAATCCCAAATCAAGAATGGCTCCGGACAAACGCAAACGTTCATTCAACTGATATTCGGCTCCGAGGTCAATGGCAGCTCCAAGTCCCGAGGGTTTTAACCAACCTATGGCCGTCGTTGGCATTTGATACGAAAATGTCTGATAATTTGGTCCGATATCAACCTGGACCGGGCTGGATAAGTTAACAACACCACTGCCATTGATAGTCCAACTGCCAATTCCAGCTTGCAGTTTCATCCGGTTATTGGTGTTCGAAAAATTGGCAGAGCCATATAAAAACTTGAGTTTTCCTCCAACAACCCACTGTTCATCCATTTTTCGCGAAAGTCCCACGGCAGCTTCCGTATAAACTGAAATATCGGTTTGAAACCTCGAAAAATCAAATGAATTGGCCCGTATATCCGGGGTTCCGAAAAAAGCCAGTTCGAACAAATCTTTAGGAATTGAAACCATGCCGTTTATCTTTTCGGAAAGAGAGAAAGTCCAGTAGTTATCTTTTTTCCGGAATCCTGCCGACAACAAGGCTACCTGGAAATCGGCCCGCGCAACTGTAGTATTTTTCAGCAAACCATAGAAACGCGCCACATTTCCCTGCGGATTCATAAAAGTGATTGTTTGTCCGTTTTGATTATAGATTACATCCTTCAGGGCAACAGAATTATTACCAATGCTAAACTGCGTGAAACCCGCAAGCGGTACACTCACATAAAATTCGTTTTGAGGTTGAAATGCAGGGTTCAAAAAATGCCGGACGGGAAGGTTTTCGATAAAATAAAGAGAGTTTACCTGCTGGGCCATTATCGTATACCGGATGGAACTCAGCAATATCAGAAAAACAAAAATCCGTATAAATCTTATGGTTAACATTTCCCCTATTTAGTAATAGCCGATAAACCGCCTTTTACAACTCTTCACAAACAAACCTAAATTCTAATCAACATGCTGAATTGGATTAGATGAAAATTTCATGTTTGCACAATCTATCTCACCTCTATCGAAAGTGTGATTTGTGATAACACTCATAAGCTCCAAACTTAAATTCAACATCATCTGAATAATCGATTACCGCAAATAACAATAGTTACAAATTTGGTATTTGTACTCTTTTTCAATGTTATCAAAAAGAACATTGCAACCAGCAAATTGTTTGGATCATTTAGATTGTTTATAGATTAAGGGAAATACATTAGTTCTGAGTAAGTAATATACTATTTCACAGAAGCATACACCGAATCGGGAAAGTTTACCAGAAATACCGTTTCGCTGGCACGGGTCAGCGCTGTGTATAACCATCTATAGAAATCACTATTCAATTGTTCTTCGGCAATTTGCCCGGGATCAATAAAAACTTTTTTCCACTGCCCTCCCTGCGCTTTGTGGCACGTCACAGCATAGGCAAACTTCACCTGAAGTGCATTAAAATACTCACTTTCGAGTATTTTTTTATACAAAACTTTTTTACTGGTAATTTCGGGGTAATCTTCAGCTATTGCCTGGAAAAGTTTATTGCTAAGTTCATTCATTGCTGCGGGCGACTCTGCCTGCAAAGCGTCTAGCCAGATACGGGCATCAATTTCCCATTCATAATCCAACGAGCGCAACGTCAGATCCACAAACCGAAAATCGTACATATTGTGATACTTTCCAACCCTCATCACTTCCAGAATATCGCCGTTGGCAATAAAATCAATTTCTTTATAGGGCTTGTTCCAGAAATAATTATTACGCGTTACCATCAACAAATCACCGTTGGTCAGTTCATCTTCTTTCATCATTACCCGCGCCCGAATGCCGTTGTTGTAAATGTTTGCGCGTTTGTTGGAACGGGTCACCACAATGGTATCCTCTACTCCGACTCCATCATACGAGCGCTGAATTTCGTCAATCAATTCCATCCCGTTCAACTTACGAATATCGGCAAATCCCTGAAGGTCAAAACGCGGAAACTCCGCAGTCCGTTCTTCCACCAACTGCTGGCGCAATAAGGTGGCATTATGTAAAATACCGCTCTCCAGAGCCTGACGTACCACGTGAGTAAGTGTAAATTCATGTACCTTAAGTCCATAGCCTTGCAGTTTATCACGCTCCAATGCCGGACTATGCGGCTGCATTACCGGAGGTAGCTGGGCCGTATCGCCAAGTATTAGCAGACTACAACCATCAGAACTATAGACAAATTCCACCAAATCGTCGAGCAACCTTCCTGTACCAAAAGTGGATTCGGTGCCGATATTTGAAATCATGGAAGCCTCATCCACAATGAAAAGTGTATGGGTATGCAGGTTATCGGCCAATTGAAAGCGAAACTCCGACATGGATTTTTGCCGGTAAATCTTTTTATGAATGGTAAAAGCCGGAAAACCCGAGTAGCCCGCAATAACCTTGGCAGCCCGGCCGGTTGGAGCCAGTAATACGGTTTTCTGTTTCAGTTCGTTCAATGCACGCACCAGGGCACTCACCACCGACGTTTTACCGGTCCCGGCATATCCACGCAGCAAAAATGCCTTTTCGTTGTCGACAGACATCAAAAAAACACCAAGTTCCTGTATCAATTGGGTTTGTTGTTCGGTTGGCTCAAATGGCAATTCTGCCAAAATGCGCGATGCAATGAAATTTTGTAACATATCGCAAAGATAGGAAAAGTCGATAACAGACTTGCCTGTTCATAAGTTAATGTCAATCCCGGACAACAAAAAATTGCCGGATTCAATTCTAAATTGTAAATTTGTGGATTGATAAAATCCACGAGGCATGAATTCCTTTCTTTACCGCATAGCTCAAACATACTATTCTCAATATAAGGAATCCATTAGCGATTTCACCTTTGTTTTCCCAAATCGCCGTGCAGGACTGTTTTTCCAGCGTTATCTTTCTGCAATTGCTCAAAAGCCGATATTCTCCCCCGAAATAGTTACCATTAACGAATGTTTTTTGGCAGCTTCAGGTTGGCAAAGCGTCGATAGGCTGAGTTCGCTTTTTTTGCTTTACCGCATTTATAAGGAACAAAGCGGTAGCGACGAAAGCTTCGATTCTTTTGTATTTTGGGGCGAAATGCTGCTGTCCGATTTCAACGACGTGGATAAATATCGGGTGGACGCCAAACAGCTATTCACCAACATTACCGAATTAAAACAAATCGATCAGCTTTTCAATGTCTTTTCCGAAAAACAGGTAGAAGCTATCCGTCAGTTCTGGAGCAACTTTGTGCCGGTAACCGAAGGTAAAACACAAGAAGATTTTGTAGCAACCTGGAAAATTCTCCTGCCGGTTTACGAACAATTCAGGGCCGAATTGCTGGCAGAAAACACAGCCACCGAAGGCATGATTTGCCGTGATGTAGCTGACCGGTTACGGGCAAAAGAAGATATTCCTGAGTTTGAAGGGAAGCAATTTGTATTCGTCGGGTTCAATGCACTCAATCCATGCGAACGGACATTGATGGCCGAATTGCAAAAACGCTCTCAAGCTGATTTTTACTGGGATTATGATGCAACTGAACTCCGGGATTCCGACAATCAGGCCTCGCGCTTTTATGCCGAGAACCTGCATATTTTCCCATCAAAATATCCGTTGGAACCTATTGTTGAATCGATGCAAGACAAAGAGATTGAGCTGATTGCCGTTCCATCGGCCGTAGGGCAATCCAAACAGATTTATTCTATCCTGAATAAATTGTATCCCACAGAAAACACCGATAAATCGTGGATAAATACCGCCGTGGTTCTTCCTGACGAAAGTTTGCTTGTTCCCCTGCTCCATTCCATGCCTCCGCAAATTGGCAAAATTAACATTACCATGGGTTTTCCGTTAAAATCCACACCGGTATCAGGACTCATCGAACATATTTTCGAATTGCAACGCCGGATGCGTGTATCAGGCGATCGTATTTCGTTTTACCATCAAACGGTTTCTAACATTCTCAATCATCAATACATTTCCCTGCTTTGCAGCGAAGAAGCAAATCGGTTGACACACCAAATGGCCACTAACAACTGGATTTATATTGATGCCAATGAATTGGATAAAAACGAATTGCTGGCAACCATTTTTATTCCCCAAACAGATACCCAGTCTTTTTTGCCCTATCTGCTAAAAATACTCCGCAGTCTGCAAAACGGCTGGCAACAAGCCTCGGACGAAAAACACAAATATCAGCTGGAATGCGATTTCCTGTATCAATATTATGTGACCATCAATCGCATGTCGGACATTCTCAAAGCCAAACCGGCGGAAGTAGATATGAGCATGGACACTTTGGTACGGCTAACAAGACAGTTGACAGCCGGAATCACTATTCCATTTATAGGCGAACCGCTTGATGGCCTACAGGTGATGGGCGTTCTGGAAACCCGTGGACTGGACTTTGAAAATCTGATCATTACCTCGTTCAACGAAGGTATTTTCCCTGCAAAAACTTCTGCGAACAGCTTTATTCCGTATAACTTGCGCCGTGGCTTCGAATTGCCCACCTCCGAACATCAGGATGCAATTACCGCTTACAATTTCTATCGGTTAATTCACCGGGCTAAGCGCATTTTCTTCCTTTACGATTCGAGAACCGAAGGCATGCAAACCGGCGAAGTAAGCCGCTTTATGCATCAACTGAACTACCATTATGGCGTAGAGGCCAAAAAGAAAAGCATTTCTTTTAATATTGGTTTTGATAATGCACAGGCTATACAGATTGAAAAAACTCCTGCCGTAATGGAAAAATTGCGTCGGTTTGCGTCAACTGAAGAATTCAGTCCGTCGCTTTCGGCCAGTTCTATTAATACCTATATCGATTGCCCGCTACAGTTCTATCTTACTAAGGTTGAGGTGGTAGAACAAGCCGAAGAAGTGCAGGAAACCGTAGAAGCCAATATGTTTGGAAGCCTGTTTCACAAAGTGATGGAAAATTTGTATTTGCCTTATAAAGGGCATCTGATACAATCGGACGATTTTGACCTGCTGATTAAAAATACCCTGAAGATAGACAATGAGATACTTAGCGCCTTCAACACCGAGTATTTCAAACGCAAAAGCGGTGCTTTCATTCCTTTGGAAGGCAACAATCTGCTCATTGCCAGCGTACTTCGAAAATATATTTTGCAGGTCTTGAAAGTGGATAAAAAACACGCCCCGTTTACTTACATAAGTTCCGAAGAACGGTGCAGCATTCAATATCCTATTCAAAACGGGAAATTAAATATAAATCTTAAGGGGTTTATCGACCGTATCGACGAAAAAGAAGGACGTTTACGCATTCTGGATTATAAAACCGGAACCGGCAAACTGGATTTCAAAAATCTGGACGAAGTGTTCGAACATAATAAAGAAAACCGTCCAAAATTTGTGCTGCAAACTTTCCTTTATGGCATATTTTACAAAGAAAAAGCCGGAGGAAGACCTATTATACCAGGTATTTACTACATTCGGGATGTATTTAAAGATGATTTTAACACAGAACTTACCAACAAAGAAATTAAAGAAAAAGTCACTGACTTTGACATATACGAAGACAATTTCCGAACTCATTTAACTAATTGTTTAGAAGAAATATTCAATCCAGAAATTCCATTTACACAAACAGAAAATGTGAAGGTGTGCCAATACTGCCCGTATATTGGGGTTTGTAACCGGTAAATAAAAATTATCAACCTTTTCCAAAGTTTAAAACTTTGGAAAAGCTATAGAATAACAAATTATGTTAGAAATCGAAAGAAAATTTCTCGTTAAAGGCGAATACAAGCAGCTCGCCTCAAAAAGTTTCCGAATTGCCCAGGGTTATTTGTCCACGTCATCAGGGCGGACCGTACGCATTCGCATCAAAGGCGACAAAGGTTATATAACCATTAAAGGCAAACGAAGCGAATCCGGCTTGAGCCGCTACGAATGGGAAAAAGAAATTCCCGTAAACGAAGCTCAGGAACTACTGGCGCTTTGTAAACCTACCATAATAGATAAAACACGCTACGAGGTAATTTTCGAAGGACAAACTTTCGAAGTAGATGAGTTTTACGGTGAAAATGAAGGGTTAACTGTTGCCGAACTCGAACTGGAATCTGAGGATACTCCTTTTTCAAAACCCGATTGGCTGGGCGAAGAAGTAACCCAGGAAAAGCGTTACAACAATTCGTTTCTCAGTAAAAATCCATTCTCTCAGTGGGAACTTTAACCAACTATTTTCCCGTTGAAGCGTTTATCCTGCGAATTATTGCAACGAAAACACCCGGTACGATTGTCCCATTTCTATCCCTTTATTGCGGATTTCATCCCAAATAATGTGCTTTTATCCCAATTATCAGTCATATTGGCCCAATTGTTTGGAAGTTCATGCAGAAAGGTAGTTTCTTTGTAATTATAATACAGAAACAAAAACATTTAAAAAACAGAAATAAGTTATCAAAAACGCCAAAGTGATTCAACCCTTGAAGTAGTTGAAATATTTCCCGAAAAAAAACCGTGAAAATATTATTGTATTTCAATTTAAATTATATTTGTGCGTCAATTTTAAATTAAAACATAATGGCAAAAGTAAAAGGTGCAGTAGTTATAAACGTCGAACGTTGTAAAGGCTGCAATTTATGTGTGGTAGCTTGTCCATCCAATGTATTAGCACTTAACAAAGAAGCAAATTCTAAAGGTTACAATTACAGCGGCATGGTCAATCCGGATTCGTGTGTTGGTTGTGCTGCATGTGCGTATGTTTGTCCGGATGCATGTATAACTGTGTACAAAGTAAAAATTTGACAGCAGTTTGGTTTATTATTAAAAACTAAAAAACAATGAACGATTCAAAAAAAGATAACATGGAAGAGGTAAAACTCATGAAAGGAAATGAAGCAATAGCTCATGCCGCCGTCCGTTGTGGATGCGATGGTTATTTCGGCTATCCAATTACACCTCAATCTGAAATAATGGAAACACTGATGGAACTGGAGCCCTGGAATACAACCGGAATGGTTGTGCTGCAAGCCGAAAGTGAAACATCGTCTATCAATATGGTATATGGAGCAGCCGGTTGTGGCAAAAAAGCAATGACTAGCTCTTCAAGTCCCGGGGTGAGTTTGATGCAGGAAGGACTTTCGTACCTTGCCGGTGCCGAATTGCCTGCTGTCGTAGTCAATGTAATGCGCGGTGGCCCGGGGTTGGGAACCATACAACCCAGCCAGGCCGACTATTTCCAAACAGTAAAAGGCGGAGGACACGGCGATTATAAAATGATAACCCTCGCTCCTGCTTCGGTTCAGGAAATGGCCGACCATACTGTGCTGGCTTTCGACCTGGCATTTAAATACCGGGTTACTTCCATGGTATTGGCCGATGGAATTATCGGACAAATGATGGAAAAAGTGGTTTTGCCACCCTACCAACCACGTCTGACTGAAGCTGAAATTGCCGAAAAATGCCCGTGGGCTACACTTGGCAAACCAGCCAGCCGGCAACCAAACATAATCAACTCTTTACAACTTTTGGCCGAAGAGATGGAAGAAGTGAATCTTCGTCTGCAAAGCCGTTACCGCGAAATTGAGAAAGCTGAAGTTCGATACGAGGAAATTGACTGTGAGGATGTAGAATACCTTGTTGTTGCATTCGGAACCATGGCCCGTGTTTGTCAGAAAGCAGTGGAAATGGCCCGTGCCGAAGGCATTAAAGCCGGACTTTTACGTCCAATCACGCTTTATCCGTTCCCTACCGATGCCATTTGCAATCATTCACATAAAGTAAAAGGCATTTTGACTGTTGAAATGAATGCAGGACAAATGGTTGAAGATGTTAGACTTGCTTCCTGCGGTCGTGTTCCGGTTGAACATTTCGGCCGTTTGGGCGGAATTGTTCCATCACCCGACGAAGTATTGGAAGCACTTAAAACTAAAATTATCAAATAACACCGATTGCCGGCTCTTAGCCAGGCATTAGAAATACAAAGTTATGAATATAAACGATATAATTAACCCCGCAAACCTTGTTTATGCAAAAACCAAGGTAATGAATGACACTCCGATGCATTATTGCCCCGGATGCAGCCATGGTGTGGTACACAAAATCATTGCTGAAGTCATTGAAGAAATGGACTTTCAGGAAAAAACCATTGCTATTGCTCCGGTAGGCTGTGCAGTTTTCGCCTATAAATATCTGGATATCGACTGGCAACAAGCAGCTCATGGCCGTGCTCCGGCGTTAGCTACGGCCGTGAAACGCCTTCTCCCCGACCGCTTGGTATTCACTTACCAGGGTGATGGAGATTTGGCGGCTATCGGTACGGCCGAAACTATCCATGCAGCCAATCGCGGTGAAAACATTGCCATTATCTTTATCAATAATGGAATCTATGGAATGACCGGAGGCCAAATGGCTCCCACTACCCTTATGGGAATGAAATCTTCCACTTCGCCAAACGGGCGCACAATTCCTTTGAATGGTCATCCGCTGGACATTACCAAACTGCTGGCTCAACTGGATGGCACATGCTACGTTACACGCCAGAGCGTTCATACAGTTGGAACTGTTCGTAAAACCAAAAAGGCAATCCGCCAGGCTTTCGAGAACTCCATGGCCGGCAAAGGAACTTCGGTGGTGGAAGTAGTTTCAACCTGTAACTCAGGCTGGAAAATGACACCTGAAGCCTCAAACGATTGGATGGTTGAAAATATGTTCCCGGTTTATCCAATGGGCGATTTGAAAAACCTATAAGAATTTACGATTTTATTATTTACAATTTACAATTTAGAGAATGAAAGAAGAAATAATTATAGCCGGTTTTGGTGGTCAGGGAGTGCTTTCAATGGGTAAAATTCTTGCTTATTCAGGATTAATGCAAGGTCAGGAAGTGAGCTGGATGCCCTCTTACGGACCCGAACAACGTGGCGGAACTGCCAACGTAACCGTAATTCTAAGCGACGAACGAATCAGCTCTCCGGTTTTGAATACCTATGACACGGCCATCGTTTTGAACCAACCATCGCTTGAGCGGTTTGAAAGCAAAGTAAAACCAGGCGGAACGTTGATTTTTGATGGAAATGGTTTACACAAATTCCCCACCCGCACTGATATAAATGTTTACCGGATTGATGCAACAGAATATGCTTACGCAAATGATTCTGCCAAAACCATGAATATGATTATTCTGGGTGGATTGCTAAAGGTTCGTCCTATTGTAAAAGTGGAAAATGTACTTAAAGGTTTAAAGAAATCATTACCAGAGCGTCACCACCATTTATTGGGTATGAATGAAAATGCCATTCATATTGGTATGGATCTGATCCAAAAGGTGAACTAAACTACCTCATAATTTTCACTAAAGCCTGTCAATTCAATAAGATTTTGACAGGCTTTTTTATTTTCCACAAATAGACAAAATGAACAATTTTATGCTGTACAGCATAATTCCACAGTTAAATTATATTAAACCCGGATAAAACCAAATTTTATATCGTACTTTTGCAAAGTTGTTTATGCAACCATTAAACACCGAACCATATGCTACAATTACAAAACGACGAGGTTTTCAACATATTAGTTGGTAAAATTTCTACAGCAATTAACAGGACCTTTCTGAGGACATTTGCCAATGAAGGAATTGAAATAACCACCGAGCAATGGTCGGTGCTGGCTTGCTTGTGGCAAAAAGATAAGGTCACGCAACAAACACTTTGTACGCTGACAGCCAAAGATAAGCCCAGTATGACAAGGCTTATTGACAAACTTGAAAAGAGAAATCTGGTTACCCGTGTAGCCGACCATTCCGACAGAAGAATAAACCTGATTCATTTGACTGAGGCTGGTGCAGCTCTTGAATTGAAAGCGACTGAACTGGTTCAGAGCATTGCTGAAAAAACGCTCAACAACATAACTGAAGATGAGCTTAATACGTGCAGGGTGGCTCTAAAAAAAATCATGACAAATTTGAAATAGTTTTTTTATTTATTTAGTTGCATATACAACTATTGTTTATTTAATTATATTAGTTAGGTATGAAAAGAAAAGTTTTGGCTGGTATGGCAGCATTTATATCGCTGCAGGCATATCCGCAAAAGGTATTAGATTTGGAAAGCTGCCACCAAATGGCACTTGCCCACAACAAAAGCCTGCAAATGGCGCAGGAAAGCGTAAACGCAGCACGTGAAATAAAAAAGGCTGCATTTACACAATTTCTTCCAAATTTTTCCGCGAATGGAACCTATATCTGGAACGAAAAAAATCTCTCCTTATTGGCTGAAGATGCCATGCTCCCGGTGGGAACAAAAATGGCCGATGGCTCATTTGGTTTTACGGCCGACCAGATTTCAAACAAATGGACAATGGTGAACGGACAACCTGTTCCGCTTGATGCAAACAACACACCCTTTAACCCCAAAACAAATCCGGAGAAAATTCAGTGGAAAGGCTATACCCTGCTACCTAAAGAAGCCATGGAGTTTGATATGCACAATGTTTTTGCAGGAACAATTGGTTTTGTACAGCCCATCTTCATGGGAGGTAAAATCCTTGAACTTTACCACATAGCCAAATATGGCGAAAATCTGGCCAATGCGCAGAAAGAAAATAAAACCACAGAGTTATTGCTGGAAGTAGATGAAGCTTACTGGCGGGTTGTTTCGCTTGAAAACAAAGTAAAACTGGCTAAGGAATACCGGAATTTAATTGCACAAATAGATTCAAACGTACATGCTATGATTACCGAGGGTGTTGCAACAAAGTCGGAAGCATTAAAAGTAAAAGTGAAGCTGAATGAAGCTGAAATGACGCTCACAAAAGCAGAAAACGGCCTCAATTTATCGAAAATGGCCTTAAACCAACTGTGTGGACTGCCTTTGGAAGAAATCTATTCGCTTAGCGATGAGAATCTGAATTCTGACGTTACAAGCCAACTCATACCAATAGAGCAGGCTATTAGCAACCGCCCGGAGATTAAGGCATTGACACAAGCTGAAAATATCGCCCGGTCCAATGAAAAAATTATGTTTTCGCGTTTTTTGCCAAACATTGGGCTAACCGGAAACTACATGGTTTCAAACCCAAATTCATTCAATGGGTTTAAAAATGATTTCGACGGAATGTTTACCGTTGGCATTGTTGCCAATGTCCCGCTCTTCCACTTCGGCGATAAATTCCATACGCTGAATGCTGCAAAATTCCAACGTAAAGCCACTACACTTCAACTTGAAGAAGCCAGGGAGAAAATGCAGCTGCAAATCAAACAAAATTCATATAGGGTGGCTGAAAGCATCCGAAAGAAGAATGCAGCACAACATAACATTGAGCAGGCTGAAGAAAACCTGCGCTATGCAACCGAAGGATTTAAAGAAGGAGTGATTACTTCAACCGATTTACTGGGTGCACAAGCAGCCTGGCTTTCTGCTAAATCCGAAAGCATCGACGCAAATATTGATTTAAAGTTATGCAATGTCTATTTGGCAAAATCACAAGGTATTCTCACCGCAGAAACAAAAGAATAAAAGGGTAGAAAAATAAGATTTCAACACAAAAGGTATTACAACAATGAAAAAGAAAAATCAGGATTTAAGAACGGGCTTATTTGCCTTGATAGTAGTCATCGTAATTATTTTCATCATCGGATTAATTGTGAACAAACCGGAACCTGTTATTATCCAGGGAGAAGCCGATGTCTCTGAAATACGCATTTCAGGAAAAATTCCCGGTCGCATAAAACATTTTTTAGTAGAAGAAGGCTCGTCGGTAAAAGCCGGTGACACGTTGGTTATTATTGACAGCCCGGAACTGGAAGCTAAACTGGATCAGGCGCTGGCCGCCGAAAATGCGGCTAAGGCTCAAAACAAAAAAGCCATAAAAGGTGCTCGTCAGGAACAAATAGCAGGAGCCCGGGAAATGTGGCAAAAAGCGTTGGTGGGAGTCGACATTGCTAAAAAGTCATTCGATCGTGTCCAACATTTATACGATAAAGGTGTAGTTTCAGCTCAAAAGCGCGACGAAGCAGAAGCACAATACAAAGCTGCAGTAGCTACTGCCAACGGCGCTAAATCACAATACGACATGGCACTGAATGGAGCTGAAATGGAAGACAAAGAAGCAGCATTAGCGCTGGTTGATCGTGCAAAAGGAGCTGTGAATGAAGTAAAATCTTACATAAAAGAAATAACCCTGACAGCGCCAATTGATGGCGAGATAACAGAAATATTTCCAAAACAGGGTGAATTGGCTGGAGCCGGAACACCTATCATGAGTATTGTTGACCTGCATGACATTTGGTTTACTTTCAATGTTCGCGAAGATCTTTTGGGAGAACTGAAAATGGGAAAAACGTTTAAAGTTAAAGTTCCGGCATTGAACAATCAGGTTATCGAAGTGAAAGTAAACTATATTAAAGCGTTGGCCTCGTACGCAACCTGGAAAGCCACTAAAACTACAGGCCAATTTGATGTAAAAACATTTGAAGTTCGCGCTAAGCCAACGGCAAGAATAGCCGATTTACGTCCGGGAATGACCGCATTGTTTGAAGAAACAGTGAAATAAGAATAGGAATCAGGTAATTACTCAATTAGTTGATTTGAAGATTAAACAATTTTCAGTTTTATGCCAAACAAGATATTATCAGCCATAGCAGACACGCTGAACCGGGAAATGAAACGAATGGTTAGTCGTCCGATTTATTTCATTTGCACGGTTTTGACCATGGTGTTTTGTTATGTTTTCTTTTTTACGTTTTTCAATGAAGGACAACCAACACGAATGCCCATTGGTATAGTAGATCATGACAACTCTTCCTTATCCCGGCAATTTATACGAAATCTGGAAGCGACACAGCAAGCGCAAATTGTAATGTATGCCAATAGCCACAAAGAAGCACGTGAAGAAATGCAGCGCGGAAATATATATGCTTTCGTTGAAATAAAGCACAATTTTGCGTCTGATGCAATTGCCAATCGCCGTCCGGCTATTACTTTCTATATAAACGACAGCTATTTAATTGCGGGGTCACTATTGGCAAAAGACATTACGTACATGAGTGCCGCCACATCGCTGGGTATGCAACGAAAAATTTTAAGAGCCAAAGGCATGGACGAAAGCCGGATAATGGGAATCATTCAGCCTGTAGTTTTGGACACACACCTCATTGGAAATGCGTGGGCTAATTACGGAACATATTTGCTAAATGTGATTTTGCCAGGTATACTCCAGTTAATGGTGCTGCTAATGACCATTTTTGCAATTGGCGTTGAGCTAAAAGAACGAACATCACGCGAGTGGCTGGAAACAGCGAATCACTCCATGTTTGCAGCATTGACAGGCAAATTATTGCCTTACACAGTATTATTCACCGGGCTTGGAATTATATGCAACCTGTTGCTTTACAAATACATGCATTATCCCATGAATTCGAGTATCGGTTGGATGCATCTGACAACGTTTGTATTTGTGGTAGCTTCGCAGGCAATTGGTATTCTATTAATCGGAATAACGCCGGTTCTACGCGATGCCATTACGCTTGGCGGAGTGTTCGGCATGTTGGGTGTTACTTTTGCAGGTTCTACATTCCCCATTGAGCAAATGCCTGTAGGTGTACGCATATTCAGCCATTTTTTCCCGATTCATCATTATTTCATTATTTATGTGAATCAGGCTCTAAATGGAATTGGAATCCAACACTCGCTTTTGTCATTCCTGTACTTGATTTCGTTTTCCATTTTGCCATTATTTGTTTACAGCAGGTTGAAGAAGGCAGCTGTTTACCAAAATTATCCCATTAAATAAAATCAGAAATGAGTATAAAAAAGCATATTAAATTCCTATTGGATAAGCCGGTTTCCATATTGAAAGATACGCTGTTGGTTGTCAGGAATGAATTTGTCACCATGTTTAAAGATCGTGGTGTGGTTGTCCTGTTTGTGTTGGCACCACTCGCCTACCCCATTTTGTATTGCAGCCTCTACATGAACGAAACCTTAATTGATGTTCCAATTGCCGCTGTTGATTGCTCTGCGAGTCAGGAATCCAGGGAATTTCTCCGGCATTTGGATGCGACACAAAATGTACATGTTGCAACCAGCTATTCATCATTATCTGAAGCTAAACAAGCTTTCAATGAAAAAAAAGTCCATGGAGTGGTTTTTATCCCGGCTGATTTTTGCAAAAAATTAGTCAAAGGAGATCAGGCTCATATTTCCATCTATTGTGACATCAGCAGTTTTATGTATTACCGCATTATCAATCAGGCATGTAATAATTGTATAATGGACCTGAACAGCCAAATACAAACTAAACGGTTAAATACTGCGGGGATAACTGGCGAACAGGCAACTGTCCTATCGAATCCGATTCCATTTGTTGGTCAGGTTCTTTTTAATGAAGGCGCTGGTTTTGCAAGTTTTCTAATGCCAGCCATACTCATGCTGATTATCCAACAAACTTTATTTTTAGGAATCGGGATTATATCCGGAACAGCCCGTGGCGAAAATAAATTTCATGTCTTGGTAAATTCCAATATCCACCGGGGCAGAACCATCCGGGTAGTTATCGGGAAAAGCATTTGCTATTTGCTTATGTACGGGGCCTGGTCATTCTTCATATTGGGCGTTATTCCTCACGCATTTAATTTGCCTCACATCGGACTCCCGCTGGATGTAATTAAATTCATGATACCTTATCTGCTGGCAGTGGTTTTCTTTTCGATGACCATATCTGTTTTTTTACCCCACCGGGAAACCGGAATGGTAGTTTTCCTGTTTTTTTCACTCATTCTCCTGTTTTTGAGTGGTATATCATGGCCTCAATCCAACATAAATTGGTTTTGGAGGACATTTGCCTGGATTTTCCCTTCAACGCATGGCGTGCAGGGATATATCAAAATTAATACGATGGCAGCAGATTTGCATCGGGTTTCATTCGAATATGTAAGCTTGTGGATACAAACAGCGCTGTATTTTGCAACAACCTGCTGGGCATATCGTTGGCAAATTAAAAAAAGCAGCAGAAAGCAACTGGCAAACAGCAATATTGATTAATAAACCTTTTGTTTTACATTCAAAATCAAAAGCATGAGGGAGTTTTCAAACCGAAAATTCCCTCATTTCATAAAAAAGCGTTGCAAACTATTTTGCAACGCTTTTTCAATCTTATATAGCTGATAATTATTCTTTTATTGTTTTTACAACCACCCAATTGTTTTTTTCATTGAAAGAAATCAATTTAAGACCATTGCGGTTAGCTTCAGCTTCAATAAGCGGAATGTCTTCTTTGTAAAATCCGCTCATATAAAGTTCTCCTCCCTTTGACAAACAAGCCGCATATTGTTCCATATCAGCCAGAAGAATATTCCTATTGATATTAGCAAGTACTATATCAAAATGCAAACCAGCCAGCAATTCCGCTCCACCAAGTTTAACCTCTATGCCTTGAATGTTATTCATAGCAATATTTTCAATGGAATTCTCAGTGCACCACGTGTCAATATCAATTGCCACTATGTCTTTCGCGCCACGCATTGCCGCCAAAATAGCCAAAACAGCCGTTCCACAACCCATATCCAACAAAGATTTAGCTTCCAGGCTCATTTTCAGCAATTCACCTATAACCAGACTCGTAGTTTCATGATGCCCGGTACCAAAAGCCATTTTTGGATCAATAACAATATCATACTTAGCTTTGGGGACATCTTTATGGAATGAACTGTGAATAACACATTCATTACCAATAACAATAGGTTCAAAGAAATTCTTTTCCCACTCTTCGTTCCAGTTTTTCGATTCTATTTGCGTAACTTTGTAGTCAATCGAAGCCTCAAACGGAAATTCAGTCAATAAATCCTTAAGTTTGGATTCATCGAAAAGCGATTCGGTGATATAAGCATCGAGACTTTCTTCTGTAGGCAAAAAACTTTCAAAACCTATTTCGCCTAATTCCTGGGCTAATACATCTGAAATATAGTCTTCGTAAGGCTCAATAAAAAAATGGACTTCAATGTAGTTCATACAATTAATAAATGTTTGGTTAATTCGAAATTATATTTGAATAATTTCCGTTGTAGATTAAACAAATCCAGCGTAACTTTGTCTAATAATGATTATACAAAAATACTCATTTTTTGATACTTTTCACTCATTTCAAAATCATCTCTTCAGAAAACAAAAAACAAATCGCAGTAAATGCCTAATGGCATGATTCTTGCTGAATAATTATACATAGAAAAACAATCTCTTCAGACTAAATAATAGGAGGTATTATTATGAAACGATTCACAATTGTCGGAACATTTATTTTAACCATTTCCTTGTCCGGAATCGGTCAGAATCAGAATGCGCAGCTCGACGACATCTATTTTAAGCCAAGCGATGCCAGCAAAATTCAGAAAACACAAATAAGTAAACAAAAGCCTACTTATAAAAACGGTGCAAAGGAAATTGTTTACATTGAACGTGAAAATACTACAACAAATTCTGATACGACCATTCTGGCACAGGTTAATGATAGCATCGCTATTGATAGCTTGAATTCCGGTTATTATCTCAATGGATTTAAAGGTAGCCAATCGGATTTGGAATATGCAGAACGGATCCGGCGCTTCCACAGCCCAAAATACACTGTCTTCATTGGAGATCCAAGCTACAATGACATATATTTTCTGGATAACAACGACTGGAATGTATACGTTGATGGTTCGTATGCCTATGTGACACCAACGTGGACAAACCCATACTGGTGGAACTACAATTACGGCCCAATGTATGGTGGCTGGGGTTGGGGATATAATCACTACTCGCCCTATTACGGTTATGGTGGCTGGTACAACTATCCATGGAGCTACAATAACTTTTATGGATACGGCTATCCTTATTACGGAGGGTATTATGGAGGCTATGGATATGGTGGATATTACGGATATGGATACGGATACGGATACCCATATTACTATGGTTACGGTGATTATTACGGATATGGCGGATACTATGGATACGGAGGGTATGGGAATTGGTATAGCCATTCATTCAGAGACACAAACCCTGCACATAACGAAGGAAACAGGCGTGCAAGCAACAGCTCTAACAATCCAAATGGAAGACGTTACGGAGATGTAAACAGCGCATCTCAAACAATTGGAGGAAGCAGTTTTAGATCTGGTGCCAGTAATCCATACACGGTAGTAAGCGGGTCAGGTTCACGCAATAAAGATCAGGCTAATGTTATCAACGGAACTACTTCCCGTCCTACAACAACGACACTTCAATCAAACTCGAGATCAAACGGAAACGGGATTGGATTGGTTAGAGAAGGTGGCGTACGAAGCACAAGTGGCCTATATCAGAATTATATGAATTCAAATACCGGAAAACGTACAAGCGGCGGAACAAATAACGGCACTACGTCAATAAACACACGTCCACGTACAGTTACAGTATATTCAAATACAAATAACTCCGAAATTACAAGAGGAACAAGTTCTTCTGAATCAAGCACACGTACTTACTCAACTGGCAGTTCACGACCGGGCTCTTCAACAAGTGCAGGAAGCAGGAGTTCTACGTACAGTACTCCTACATATAATAGTGGCAGCAGAAGTAGCACTTCAAATAGCGGAAACTATAACTACAGTACGCCTTCATATAGCAGTCCATCTTATAGCAGTGGAAGTTCAAGCAGCGGTTCATACTCAAGCGGAAGCAGTTCAAGTGGCGGAGGTTCGCGCAGTTCAAGCGGTGGAGGCAATTCTGCCGGAAGCAGACGATAATCGGAAAAAGAATATAAAAACAACTTGTATAACCGACAAAAGAATACAACAATGAAAAAGAAAATAATAACATTGGCTCTTCTCGCCAGTTGCACTCTCATAATGGCCCAAACTGAATTCAATGCTTTAAAATCTGTACAGACCGACATTAACGGAACAGCTAGATATCTGGGAATGGCCGGGGCTTTCGGAGCCTTGGGTGGTGATGCATCAGCAATAAAAGATAATCCTGCCGGATTAGGAATTTATCGTCGCTCAGAACTTGTTGGAACAATGAATGCGTTATTTCAAAAAAGTTCATCGACATGGAATGACACCCCCGGCATGAGCGACTTATACAAAGTTGGTTTAAACAACCTGTCGTATGTGATTGCAGCCCCTACATGGCGCAGCGAAAGTGGCAACAGCGGACTGTTAAGTTCAAATTTTTCATTTGCTTATAACAGACTCAAAAGCTTTAACCGCAGCCTGAACATCAAAGGAGGAGCTTCTGTTTCTTCAATGACAGACGTCTTGGCAAACTTAACAGGCAATTTAACCAGCACCGACTTAAGATACACCAATACTTACGAACCTTTTGACAACACCAACATCCCGTGGTTATCCGTACTGGCTTACGAAGGTGGACTAATGTATGAAAATATAAATGGAACTACCGGGGAAAGCACATGGTCATCATTATTAGGTGCTGCTGAAACAGTTACTCCAACTTATAAGCTTTACGAAAAAGGCTATCTAGATGAATATTCGATTGGCTGGGCCGGGAATTTTAGCAACAAATTCTTTTTGGGGGCTACAATCAACTATCAATCATTAAACTACTCCGCAACAAGCAGTTACAACGAAATCTTTTCCGGAGCAGGGCAAATGACCCTGAATGACAGCATTTACAGCAAAGGAAATGGGTTTAACCTGAAAATAGGAACTATAATTTGTCCCGCTGACTTTCTAAGACTCGGGCTATCATTCCAAACTCCTACAATTTATAAAATGAGCGATAATTACTATTCAGGACTTGATTATGATACAGACATAAGGGGCAACATCAGACACTCCGGGTGGCTATAGCGATTATCAGATTCAAAGCCCGGTACAATTGAATGCAAGTGCAGCATTCATACTTGACAATAAAGGATTGATAAGCGCCGAATACGATTACGCCAATTACTCCGGTACACGCCTGAGGAACGAAGTTGGGAATGCAGACAGTTTTAATAAAGAAAACGAAGGCATGATGAATAACATCTAACAATGTACGAACTATAAAAATTGGTGGAGAATATAAACTCACAGACAACTTTGCAGTGCGGGCAGGATACGCAAATTCAACTAATGCCACCGTACCCGAAGCTCTAAAATCAATAAGGTATAACACACTTCGCACCGACCTGGAATTTTTCCAACACAACCGAACCGACTACCTCACCGCTGGTTTTGGTTACCGCGAATCCGGTTGGTTTATTGACTTTGCTTACATGAACAAAACATTGAATGAAACGTTTTATCCGTATAATACGAGTGAAGTAGCAGAAAGAAATCCAAGCTTAGCCGTCAATCCCGCTAAGCTTATTACTTCTAACAACAATGTAGTGGTAACTTTAGGCTTCAAGTTTTAAAAGCTTTTACAAAACAGCACTAAATTATTTTGATTTTTAATTTTGCACTATAAGGTCGACTTTCGGGTCGGCCTTTTTTATTGTAAAAATGCCTGAAAACGTGCTAAAAAGGAGTAAAAGAAAAATTCAAAAAATGCTACGAAAACATTGTTTGTCAATTCGTATTAAAACTGTACCTTTGCAGCCGCAAATTTAAGCAAGAAACGATATATTAAACCACACATATACAATGTCTTTACAATCAGAGATTCAACGCCGGCGTACTTTTGCCATTATCAGTCACCCTGATGCGGGAAAAACCACACTCACAGAAAAGCTGCTCCTTTTCGGAGGCGCCATTCACGTAGCCGGAGCTGTAAAATCGAATAAAATAAAAAAAACAGCCACATCCGACTGGATGGAAATTGAAAAACAGCGTGGAATTTCGGTAGCAACCTCCGTAATGGGCTTTGAATATCGAGATTACAAAATAAACATTCTCGATACGCCTGGTCACCAGGACTTTGCCGAAGACACTTATCGTACACTTACAGCTGTTGACAGCGTAATTATTGTGGTGGATACCGCCAAAGGGGTGGAAGCACAAACCCGCAAACTGATGGAAGTTTGCCGCATGCGCAACACGCCGGTAATGATATTCGTCAACAAAATGGATCGCGAAGGGAAAAATGCATTCGATTTGCTGGACGAGCTCGAGGCAGAACTTGGCATTGGCGTTCGCCCTTTGAGTTGGCCAATCAACCAGGGATTTGCATTCAAAGGCGTGTATAATATCTACAAAGGAAACCTTCAGTTATTCACACCAAACAAACAATCCATCAGCGAATCGGTTGAATTGGCCGACATTGCCAGCCCTGAATTAGATAAACTTGTGGGCGACCGCGATGCAGACAAACTTCGCGAAGACATGGAGTTGATTAACGGCGTTTATTCTGATTTTGATACCGAAAAATACCTGGCAGGACAGCTTGCTCCCGTTTTCTTCGGTAGTGCGTTGAACAACTTTGGTGTAAAAGAATTGCTGGATTGTTTTGTAGAGATCGCTCCTTCCCCACGTCCAATACAAACTTTGGAACGCAAGATTGACCCTTACGAAGAAGCATTCTCCGGATTTATTTTTAAAATTCATGCCAACATGGATCCGAACCACCGCAGTTGCATTGCGTTCGTAAAAATCTGTTCGGGGAAATTTGAGCGCAACGTCAACTACAAGCATATCCGTCATGGCAAAATGATGCGCTTCTCATCTCCTACTGCCTTTATGGCGCAGAAAAAAGAAACAGTGGATGAAGCGTACGCTGGCGATATAGTCGGATTGCCAGATACCGGAAACTTCAAAATTGGTGATACATTAACCGGTGGTGAGAACCTGCATTTCAAAGGAATTCCGAGCTTTTCACCTGAAATGTTCAAATACATTGAAAATGCCGATCCAATGAAAACCAAACAGTTGGATAAAGGGATAAACCAGCTAATGGACGAAGGAGTGGCTCAGTTGTTTGTAAATCAGTACAACGGCCGTAAAATCATTGGAACGGTTGGACAACTTCAATTCGAAGTAATTCAATACCGGCTACTCCATGAATATGGCGCACAGGGCCGTTGGGAACCTATTTCGCTCTACAAAGCCTGTTGGATTGAAAGCGATGATGCTGCCGAACTGGAAAATTTCAAAAAGCGGAAAGCGCAATACATGGCCAAAGACAAAGATGGAAGGGATGTATTTTTAGCTGATTCGGGTTATGTACTTCAAATGGCCCAGAATGATTTTAAGAATATCAAATTCCATTTTACATCCGAATTCTGATTTTCCCTAACTTCATTTATTACAAAACAATCACAACCTTAGTCAACGCAACTATCTATTTATAAATCACATTTCATATTCACTATTAAAACAGGCAAAAGTAATCCAATTGTTGTACTTTTGCTGACCAGCTAATTGAGATTACAGGTTTAAGGAATATTTAAAAGATTATGGAAAGTAACAAAACCGGGCATTTAAGCAAATTTGGTTTTTGGGGAGTAATTGTTACTCTGGGTATTGTGTATGGAGATATAGGTACATCTCCCCTGTATGTAATGAAGGCGATTATCGGGGCAAATGCTCATTTTGATGCCGACTATATTATTGGAGCAGTTTCTTGTATTATCTGGACCATAACGCTTCAAACTACTGTAAAATATGTGCTCATCACCCTCAGGGCCGACAACAAAGGCGAAGGCGGTATTTTAGCATTATATGCCCTGGTACGTAAAAGCAAGAAAAAATGGCTCTACGTTATAGCTATTGTTGGGGCAAGTACACTCATTGCGGACGGGATTATTACGCCTGCAATTACAGTCGTATCGGCCATTGAAGGATTAAGGGGAATCAACCCACACACTCCGGTTGTACCTATTAGTATTCTCATCATTTCTGTTCTTTTCATAATCCAGCAATTCGGAACAAAGGTTATTGGTAAATCATTTGGACCAATGATGGTTATCTGGTTCAGCATGCTTGGAGTACTTGGTATAATGCAAATTTCACAATACCTTCCGATACTCAAAGCATTTAATCCCTACTACGCGATACATCTTCTGATTAACTTCCCCAACTGGTTTTTAATCATGGGAGCCGTTTTTCTTTGTACAACAGGAGCCGAAGCGTTGTATTCCGATCTGGGACACTGTGGAATTAGAAACATTCGGGTAAGCTGGATCTTTGTAAAATCCACTTTATTATTGAATTATCTGGGGCAAGGAGCCTGGATTCTTACCCACATGGATCAGGTCAATGGGTCTACAAACCCATTTTACAGCATTATGCCCGAAAGCTTTCTTATTTTTGGAGTAATAATGGCTACTATAGCTGCAATCATTGCCAGCCAGGCTCTTATCAGCGGTTCATTCTCCATTTTCAGTGAAGGGATGAGCTTGAATTTCTGGCCACGCCAACGAATCAAATATCCTACCGAGGTAAAAGGCCAATTATACATCCCCTTTGTAAACTGGTTTCTGTTTATCTTTTGCGTGATAACGGTTTTGTTTTTCCAAACCTCAAGCGCCATGGAAGCCGCCTACGGTTTGTCGATTACCATTACCATGCTCATGACGACCATGTTGCTCGCTTCCTATCTGAAGTCGAAGAAACTGAACATGCCATTTGTTGTTGCAATCGTCGGATTTTTCCTGGCGCTGGAGTTTTCATTCCTGATAGCCAATATGTTTAAATTCATGCATGGCGGTTGGGTAACCATATTTATTGCCGGCATGATATTTTTCGTTATGCTTATCTGGTACAATGCCCGTATTATCAAAAACAAACATTTGCAATTCCTGAAAATAGAATCGTTCTTCAAAATACTTTCGGACATCCGGGACGACAACAGCATCCCGAAATACTCTACAAACCTGGTTTATTTGAGTAAAGCCGACATGAAAACTGATATTGAAGGAAAAATTATTTATTCAATTATCAATAAGCAGCCTAAACGTGCTGACAATTACTGGATTCTTCACATCGATCACGTAAATGAACCGACTACATTGGAGTACACTTTCGAGAAACTGATCCCGGATACACTTTACCGCGTCAACATGAAACTGGGATTTCAGGTTCAGCCGTTGATAAACCTTTATTTCAGGCAAATTATCGACGATCTGGTGGAAAATAAGGAATTCAACCTGGTGAGTAATTATCCTGCGTTGAAAAGACATAATATCCCCGGCGATTTCCGTTTTGTTATCATACATCGGGTATACAATCAAAATATGGGCTTCCCATTCAAAGAACGGATGACAATGAACTTCTACAACGTCATAAAACATCTCGGAATTACAGAGACCAGGGCTTATGGGCTTGACACCAGCAATGTGAATGTGGAATCAGTTCCGTTGGTAATTAAAACAGAGCATAAACACAGGATTAAAAGAGCTGAAAATGCATAATATTTTTAAAAACGGATGGATTTTTAATCTATCCGTTTTTATTTTTCAATAAGAGTAGCGTTCTATTCTGCCTGCATAATTATTCTCTTTTCATACCACCCAACTCATTTACTGACAATTAAATATGCAGTTGGTAAAAAACGGTTAAATCAGGTAAAATATAACTTTTAGGGTTGCATGGTACAAGAAAAAGCAGTACTTTTGCAAAAATTTGGACAATTGAGTCGAAACAGACAATTCAATCAAAAAAAGAAATATGCAGAAGTACAAGCCTCTCCACTTAGTTTTGGAAGATGGAACAGTTTTTAAGGGGAAATCCTTTGGTTATGAAAAGCCGGTAGCCGGTGAAGTTGTTTTTAATACTGCCATGGTCGGGTATCCCGAAAGTTTGACCGACCCATCTTATGCGGGCCAGTTATTAGCGGTGACGTTTCCGTTAGTTGGTAATTACGGCGTTCCGAATGATACCATTCAAAACGGACTTTCTACTTTTTATGAATCGGAAAAAATTCAGGCTACAGGTTTGATTATTTCCGATTTTTCTTTTGAATACAGCCACTGGAATGCCGGAAAAAGTCTGAGCGAGTGGTTAATAGAAAACGAAGTACCCGGTATCTTTGGTGTTGACACCCGTGAGTTGACAAAGCTGGTTCGTGAGAAAGGAACAATGAAAGGAAAATTCATTTTCCCTGACGAAGATGACATTGAATTTATTAACCCCGATGATGAAAACCAGGTAGCAAAGGTTAGCTGCGACGAAGTGATTACTTACGGAAACGGAAAGCACCGTGTACTTTTGGTAGACTGCGGTGTGAAGCATAACATTATCCGTTGCCTGCTGAAACGCGACACTACAGTTATCCGTGTGCCATGGGATTACGATTTCAACCATATTGAATTCAATGGTTTGTTTATTTCAAACGGCCCTGGTGACCCTGAATATGCACAGGATACCGTAAGACATATCCAGGTTGCCATGAAAACCGGAAAACCAATTTTCGGTATTTGCATGGGTAACCAATTACTTTCGGTTGCAGGCGGAGCAAAAACATACAAACTAAAATACGGACACCGCAGCCACAACCAACCAGTACAGCTGGTAGGAACACAACGCGCCTTTATTACTTCGCAAAATCACGGGTTTGCCGTTGACAATAAAACGCTCGGTGCTGATTGGGAACCATTGTTTGTAAATATGAATGATGGTACGAATGAAGGTATCCGCCACAAGACCATGCCCTGGTTCTCGGCTCAATTCCACCCTGAAGCTGCTTCCGGTCCAACCGATACCGAATTCCTTTTCGACGTATTTATCAAAACACTGACTGATTTTTCAAAACCAATCACACAAATGATTGAAGATGAACTTGAATCACGTTTGGTAACTAAACACGCTTATAAAGGAGCTGAAAAAGGAGAAATCAGAAAAGTATTGGTACTTGGCTCAGGTGCGTTGAAAATTGGTGAAGCCGGAGAGTTTGACTACTCGGGTTCACAGGCGTTGAAAGCATTGAAAGAAGAAGGAATCGAAACCGTACTTATCAACCCGAACATTGCCACCGTACAAACATCAGAAGGTATTGCCGACAAAGTTTACTTCCTGCCTGTAACGCCTGATTTCGTTGAACGCGTAATTGAAAAAGAACGTCCCAATGGCGTGTTCCTTTCGTTTGGAGGACAAACTGCATTAAACTGTGGTGTGGCACTTTATCGTGATAAGATTTTTGAAAAATACGGTGTACGTGTTCTCGGAACTCCGGTTCAATCGATTATTGATACTGAAGACCGTGAAATTTTCAACAAGAAATTATCGGAAATCGGTGTAAAATACATAAAAAGTGAAGCCGTAAACGACCTTGAAAATGCAGTTCGTGCTGCCAATGAGTTGGGTTATCCGGTTATTGTACGCGCGGCTTATGCACTTGGCGGACTCGGCTCTGGTTTCTGCGACAACGACGAAGAGCTGAAAGTAATTGTTGAAAAAGCTTTCTCTTACTCGCCTCAGGTATTGGTTGAAAAATCATTGAAAGGTTGGAAAGAAATTGAATACGAAGTGGTTCGCGACCGTTACGACAACTGTATTACGGTTTGTAACATGGAAAACTTCGACCCGCTCGGTATCCACACCGGCGAAAGTATCGTTGTGGCTCCATCACAAACACTCACCAACAGCGAATACCACAAACTGCGCGAACTAGCTATCCGTATTATCCGCCATATCGGTATTGTGGGTGAATGTAACGTACAATACGCCTTCGACACCGAATCAGAAGACTACCGCGTAATTGAGGTAAATGCCCGTTTGAGCCGTTCTTCTGCGTTGGCTTCCAAAGCTACTGGTTATCCGTTGGCATTCGTGGCAGCTAAACTTGGTTTGGGTTACGGACTTCCGGAACTTAAAAACTCAGTAACAAAAGATACTTCAGCATTCTTTGAACCTGCTCTTGACTATATCGTTTGTAAAATCCCTCGCTGGGATTTGGGTAAATTCCAGGGCGTAAGCCGCCAATTGGGATCGAGCATGAAGTCGGTAGGTGAGATTATGGCAATCGGACGTACTTTCGAAGAAGTTATTCAGAAAGGTATCCGTATGATTGGCGTAGGAATGCATGGTTTCGTGGCAAACAAAGAGTTTTTTGTTGAAAATCTGGATAAAGCCCTTAACGAACCAACCGACAGACGTATTTTCTACCTGGCACAAGCTCTGGAAAACGGCTATACAGTTGACCGTTTGCACGAACTGACTAAAATTGACCGTTGGTTCTTGCACAAACTGGATCGGATCAAGAAAATTGAGAAAGAACTAGCTGCGGTAGAATCACTGGAAACGCTTTCTGACGAATTACTGAAAGAAGCGAAAATAGCCGGATTCTCCGACTTCCAGGTTACCCGTCTGGTGACTAAGTGCAGCAATGACGATATGGACGATCAAATTAAAGTGACCCGTGCACATCGTAAAAATCGCGGTATCGTTCCGGTTGTAAAACAGATTGATACCCTGGCAGCCGAATATCCTGCTCAAACCAACTACCTGTACCTCACTTATAGCGGGGTGACAGGTGATATGAAATACCTCGGTGACCACAAATCGGTGGTAGTTCTTGGTTCGGGAGCTTACCGTATCGGTTCGTCGGTAGAGTTCGACTGGTGTGGTGTAAATGCCCTAATGACGATCCGTAAGGAAGGTCTGCGCTCGGTAATGATCAACTATAACCCGGAAACAGTATCGACCGACTACGACATGTGCGACCGCCTGTACTTCAATGAGTTGAGCTTCGAACGCGTAATGGATATTATGGAAATGGAGAACCCTATGGGAACGATTGTTTCTACAGGTGGCCAGATTCCAAATAACCTGGCTATGAAACTGGCTGACGCGAATGTAAACATCCTTGGAACTCAAGCGGTAGATATCGACCGTGCCGAAGACCGTCATAAATTCTCGTCAATGCTCGACGAACTGGGTATCGACCAGCCACGTTGGAAAGAACTTACCACATTCGATGATGTAAACGACTTTGTAAAAGAAGTTGGTTTCCCTGTATTGGTTCGTCCTTCTTATGTACTTTCAGGCGCTGCCATGAACGTGTGTCACGATGCTTCGCAGCTGGAAAACTTCCTGAAACTGGCAACCGAGGTTTCTAAGAAACATCCGGTGGTTGTTTCGGAATTCCTTGAACGTTGCAAAGAAATTGAAATCAATGCCGTGGCTGAAAAAGGCGAGATTCTGGTTTATGCTATCTCGGAACATGTGGAGTTTGCCGGAGTTCACTCAGGAGATGCTACCACGCAATTCCCTCCGCAAAAGATTTATGTAGAAACAATCCGCCGAATCAAGAAAATTGCCAGCGAAATTGCTAAATCGCTCAATATCTCTGGACCGTTCAACATTCAGTTCCTGGCCAAAGACAATTATATCAAGGTAATTGAATGTAACCTGCGTTCGTCGCGTTCATTCCCATTCGTTTCAAAAGTGTTGAAATTGAACTTTATCGAACTGGCTACAAAAGTAATGTTAGGTCTACCTGTTGAAAAACCTGAGAAATCGGCCTTCGACCTCGATTACGTGGGTATCAAAGCTTCGCAATTCTCTTTCCACCGCCTGCAACAAGCCGACCCCGTATTGGGTGTAGATATGGCTTCTACCGGTGAAGTAGGTTGTATTGGCGATGACTTCTCAGAAGCTATCCTGAAATCGTTACTGTCAGTAGGTTTCCGCATTCCGAAAAAACGTATCCTGATTTCTTCAGGCGAGCCAAAATCGAAAGTGGAATTGCTTGACGCTTGCCATTTGTTGCAGAAAAAAGGTTTCGAACTGTATGCAACACGTGGAAGCCAACGCTTCCTTGAGGAAAATGGTGTGAATGCCAGCGCAGTGCAATGGCCTGACGAAGAAGGTGATTTGAATGTACAAACCATGCTTTCGAACAAAGAATTTGATTTGGTAATCAATATCCCGAAAAATACTACCGAGCGCGAATTGCGTAACGATTACACCATTCGTCGCGGTGCTATTGACTTCAACATTCCATTGTTCACAAATGCACGGTTGGCCTCGGCCTTTATTAATGCCTTCTGCACAATGAGCTTTGAAGACATTAAGATTAAGAGCTGGGATGAATATTAATTGACCTCACCCCTACCCCCTCTCCTTAAGGAGAGGGGAATAAGATAAGAAACAGCCGGTTGCAGCAATGTAACCGGCTGTTTTTTATTGGGTTCTGACAGTTGAAACACTGTCAACTGCACATATCATGATTGATAATAACGATCCTCATGCCAATTTGCAACATTCGAATCAATGTACGCACCAATCCGACGGCATTCCTCGTAATCCCGAATAACATGATCGTGGAAGCGTTCCTGCCAAACCGATTGCCTTTTGGTTTGCCGTATTGTATTTATTCGCGTCGTTACAGCCGATTTAAATCCTGCAACAAACAATGAAATAGATTTTGGCTCACGAAATGCTACGCCATTACCCCGTACAGACGCACGGCCAATGTCATTAAGTTAGGCCTATTTAGAATGTATATTTACTGTTTTTAAGCAACTTGGGCTTATCTCTTTTCCTGTATTTGTCAGTATCTCTTTCGAATTTTCTATTTGGTCGTATCGGGATACTATGTTTTTTAAACAACGTTTTCAGTTCTGATACAATTTCGTTCATGTCTTTGTCAGAAAAGAAGAGTAAAATTATTCTATCTTTCAAAAAGCCATATGATAAGTTGTTGTTGACTTTGTATTGATATTTATATCCCGCCGATTCTTTAGCCAATTCATCATTTATTTCTCCTACGATCAAACTTTGGACGTTGCAAACAAATAAGGCTGCATAAAAATCCTGCAATATACAATGTTCTGAATAGCCTGAAAAATGTTCTACCTTGATCTTGTTCTTTAATTCATCGTAAAATGTTTCTACTCCCCACCTTAAAAAATACAGTTCTTTAAATATTGAATCCGGATATTTTTGGGAATCAAACAAAGAGCTTATCAGTATTTCCGATTCTCCTGCTGGTAACTCAACCCTAACCAACCTAACTTCTTTGAATGCATCTTTCGAGTACGGCTTATCCGAAAGTTTTATGTTCTTTCCAGGCTGCATTCGAACAACGGCTGACTGTAGTCCACTTTGGTAAAACTCCCGGGTGATATTACTAAAATCAGCTTTAACCCTTATCAGAAAATCTACTCCTTTGTCAAAATGCTCATAAATCAAATTGAAAGAAGGATAACCTCTGTCGTAAATAATTAAGTCTTTGGTTTTTGCAAAAGCCAAGTGATTCAACGCTAAAACACTTTCTCCTGTTGATAGGGGAGCTAAAACACCATCAATGACGAACCGATTCAAAACATCGTACAACACTGATATTCTAGCCTGTACTACTCCAGTTCCAGATTGGTTTCTGGTTTTTCCGTAAATACTTTCCAACTCCATAGTATCGGGCAAAACCAACCTTGACCCATCAACAGCCAGCAACCTAAATCCTTTCCAGCTCTTTATGGAGTCATCGTTATCTGTGTAAAATTCCTCAATCAAACTATCTGAAAGTGATTTAAACACTTCCGGCTTAATCTTTTTGCGATACTGCACAAAAGCACTCTTACTAAAACCATGTATCGTAGCACTAGGCATATTATATTTTATGAAACTAATAAAATTAGCTATCTCGACAGAAAGGCTTTTTGTGAGAAAATTTATCATAAAGACAATCGTGCTATGAAAAGACTGCTTTCTGTTTCTTGTAAAATCTTTATCAGACATTTTGAATTGTAAAATTATTTCTTGCGAAAATAGTCTTTTCTTTATCAGCTCCAATATCCTTTCTGGCGTTTTTTTTCATGATAATAACTATTTGATTCTGATATAAATATACAAAAAACAATCCACATAAACAAGCATTATTTTCTGATAATCAGATAAATATATCACTAACTTAATGACATTGGACGCACGGCTGTGCGTCTCATTATGGCATACACCTGTATCATTGGCATCCTGTAGAGACGCATGGCCGTGCGTCTCGGTATAGCCGTTATTGGCATTGGCATCCTGTAGAGACGCACGGTCGTGCGTCTCTACAACAACGTCGGCAGGATTTTCAATGCGTAAAATGGCATGGATGTGATTGGGCATTATTACAAATGAATCACAGAATAATTCCTTTCTGATCTCAAATGATTCATCCCATTCTTCAGCCGCAATCTGCCCAAATTCCGATAAATACATTTCTTTATCGACTATGTTGCCAAACAAACAGGCATAATGTGCCGTGTTGATGGTTATAAAATACAAGCCTTCACTGCTGTAATCCCACGACTGCCAACGTGCCGAAGGAATACGGTATTTGTTTTGAAATTTAGCGGCCATTGTTGATAGATTAAAATATCAATGCAAATGTAAAAATAATTTCAGATAATTCACAATTTATCTATAGATTTAGATAATATGTAATTTAATGGTAGAGCCGCACGGCCGTGCGGCTCTACACAATACCATTAGTAACATTTTTATAAATAAAAACATACCAGTGGTATTTTCAAAAACAAACAGCCCCTCGTTTTCACAAACGAGAGGCTGCTAAAAATCTAATTAAATCAAATCAAATGGTTTGTTTGATAGCGCAAACCGTAACTTCCACCACACGGGTCAGGAACGAGAATTTTTCTTTCATCATATCATACTCGTCGCCTTCAGCCACATAACGGGCAATGCCTTCAATTACGAACCCTGTTCCCGGATAATCTTTGTAGCCAGGAACATTACGGGTACCCAATGCAAGTTTCACCCGGCTATTTACATTCACATTTTTCTCGGTTTTACGCATTCCGTAGGCAGGAATCAGGATACGTTCGTCGTCAGTCACAACCAGGAATGAGTTCCATGTATTTACCAGGTGCGGATCGCTTTCGCCCCACGAAACAATACTCACCACACCATCGTGTTGCAGGACGTCGTAAAATTTTTGCGGAAGAGGTTTTTCTGTTTTATTCATCTCTAATCTAATAAAAAATTGGTTTAATCTATATGTATCGTTGCTCTCATCTTTTTACGCAACAAAGATAAAGCCCCTCAAGGCTCCAAAAACTTAAACCAGTTTAAGAAAAAGGTCAGATCATATTCTTTTTCGCAATTCGCTCAGGTATTCCGGGGTAAGTCCAAGGTAGGAAGCAAGCATATATTGTGGAACGCGTTGCAAAAACTGTGGAAATGACTTGCTGAAATGCTTATACATCTCTTCTTTAGACAATTGGTAAATCAGTTTTACCCGCAATTGCGAGGCCGCCAATGCACGCTGCATCATAATGCGAAAATAACGTTCCATCTGCGGAACTTCGGCAAACAACTTTTCCTGTGTATGAAAATCAATGCCTAAAACAAGAGTCTTTTCAACCGTCTGGATGAAATATTCCGAAGGTTTTTGCCTGGAAAAGCTGAAATAATCGGACATCCACCACGTTTCTATTGCAAACTGCATAGTCTGTTCAAGCATTTTATCGTTATTGTAGAACATCCGCAAGCACCCGCTTTCAACAAAATAATTGAACCGGCACACCTGCCCTTCTTTCAGCAGGAACTCTTTTTTCTTTAATGTTATGGGGTGAACATAGGATTCAACAACCTGAATCTCTTGCTCATTCAAACGAACATATTTTTGGATATGCGAAATAAATCCGGGGTAATTGTTTTGCATTGGGAATCTTTTATTTCTTCAATTTTCGACGTGTTTTATACACCTGCAAATATAAAACTTACTTTTGAGAAAACACAAAAGGGATTTAGCGTATTAATAAAACGGAAATATTGTGTATTTTTTAGATTCTCACCAAAAATTCAGGCCGATTATTTGTTTTAAAGACAGCAAATTATTTCGTTTTCGTATGGGTATTACAAACAAATCAGGCAAATATGAAAAATTATACAATAGGTTCTAAAATTAATCTGAATGGACGGGAGTTTGAAATTGTAGATATTTGGTTTGGACAGAAGTTAATTTCAGACCAGGGAACTACAACTTCATCTATTTATTACCTAAACCTGAAAAATGCAAAGGGGCACATTTGGGGTCCAATAGGATTAAATATAACCAAATAACATCCGCATAAGGTTTTTATCTTCCAAAAAAACAAAAGCAGGAAGCACATTATTTTGCTCCTCATTCAGAAGCGCTTTTCCTACCTCTTCAAAAGTGTTCAAAATCATTGTGCACAGCTGGTTCGGAATCTGATTCCGAATTAATTCATCCCGTCCGCTAACATTTGACTAATCAACTTGTTATATTATTGATTTCGAAACTCCAATCGAAATTTCCGGATCTTTTTCTGATATCATTATTTTGTACCCATAAGAGTTCAGAATATATGCATTTCAACAGGAATTCGCTTATAACACTCTGCTTTGCGTTGGCACTATCTGTACAGGTAGAGGCTCAAACTGAAGTTAATACCGATTCGTTATTAATAAAGAAACCGGGTAATACCCTATCTGAAATGGCTCGAAAGCCACTTCTTGCATCAGGAATAATTACAGCCACAAACCTGGGTGTTTGGGCTTACGATTGGTATTTAATGAAGGAATTCTGGGCTGACATAAATTTACAAACAATCAACCGCAATTTTAAAACCGGCTTTGTGTGGGACAATGATATGTTTATCACGAATCTGCTTTCTCATCCATATAATGGAGGACTGTACTACAATGCGGCCCGCAACAATGGGCTGAGTTTTTGGCAATCAATTCCTTTTACAGCCGGAGGAAGCCTATTTTGGGAATTTTTCCTTGAAAATGAAGCAGCATCAATCAATGACTTTGCAACCACGTCTGTTGGCGGGCCCTGCGTGGGTGAAATAACCTATCGCGTATCCGACCTGTTTATCGACGACCGCACCGTGGGTTTTGAGCGTTTTAAACGGGAAGCACTCCTAACCATTATTTCCCCTATCCGCGGACTGAACAGGTTATTAAATGGTGATGCTTTCAAACATCGAACAATAAAAGGAAATTCGGTAACGACACCTGCATTTTCATTCTACTCATCGCTTGGATACCGTATGATGTCGGACAATTCGCATATTGGCGGTACCCCTGCATACATGCCATCATACAATATAGGCCTCGTTTATGGTGACGCTTTTGATCCCGACCTGGAAAAACCATACGATTTCTTTTCCGTTCAGCTTTCGGGCAACTTTGCTACGATAGAATCGTTAATGAGCCGTGCTAATATTTTAGGCCTATTGTACCACAACGACATAGTACTTCGAAAAACGGGCAGCCAATTGAGATTCGGCATCTTTCAGCACATCAACTATTACGATGGACAGGCAGACCTCAAAAATGTTTCCATCAAACCTTTTAAAATTGCCGAAGCTGCCTCGTTTGGTCTGGGTTTATTGTTCAAAAGCAAGCTCAGCAACGAATTTCTTTTTTCTGGAGCTGCTCATTTGGGGGGAATTCTAATGGGTGGCAGCCAAACGGATTATTTCAGTTTTTATAGCAGGGATTATAGCATGGGAAGCGGTTTCAGTTCAAAACTAAATATGGAATTAGAATTTCGTTCCAGAGTAAAGCTCTCCCTCAGTTCGGAAGATTACCGGATCTATTCCTGGACCGGAATCAATCCAACCGATAAAAGCATTGTCCAGAACGTTCAGGGTGATGTTTGCAGTTCAAGCCTTGATGTGCTGAGAGCTAACTTTAGGTATATTATTGCAAAGCATTTTCTGCTTTCCGCCGAAACCAGCTATTATTACAGGCGAAATATCTACAAATACTTTCCCAATGTGATTCATGGCGTGTGGGGAAATACGCTGAGTTTGGGGTATACGTTCTGATTTTGCTTACAAACTATTATATTAAATGGTTATCCGCAAAGCGACCTATTCAATCTATTTAACTGCTGATAGGGTCATTAGACCGCTATCAGAGTTAAGTCATCCCTGTCAGCAGTCGGTACGACTCTGACAGCGGATGGAATAAATGACTAATTAGCTCGCTTTGCGGATAATCATATCATATCATATCATATCATATCATATTAAGGGTTGTTGAACTCAAATGATTTCAACAACCTTTTGTTTTGATAATCAACGCCTTGATCTAATTTTATTTGCTTCGATTCATACCAACAACAATAACTTTTAAAATTGTTGATAAAATTATCCAATCATTTCACTTAAATCCAAAGAATAATTTTACTTTTGGGGACGTTCACAAACAACAAAACAAATTACATATTTCTAAAACACTCACTTTTTAAAAACAACGTTGAACTTTTCTAACTATTAAAATTATGATTGAATTTTTTATTTATTATTGGTGGATTATACTGATAATTGTCTGTGTAGTACTTTACAAGTACATTCTGCGCTTCCTTTTTGGGATGATTATAGTTCCCGAAGATCGTATCGGACTCGTCACCAAAAAATTTGTATTATTCGGGGCAGACAAAGCACTACCCGACGGTCGCATTATTGCTACTAAAGGTGAAGCCGGTTTTCAGGCCAAGGCGTTGGCTCCGGGACTTTATTTCGGAAAATGGTTCTGGCAATACGATGTGACCATGGAACAATTTATGGTTATTCCCGAAGGGAAAGTCGGTTTGGTGATGGCAAAAGACGGTGCCCCAATACCTACCGGTAATATCCTAGCACAAAGTGTTGACTGCGATAATTTTCAGGATGCTGAAAAGTTTCTGCTGAACGGTGGGCAACGCGGTAGGCAAACGGCTTACATTACAACCGGTTCATACCGTATAAACACCTTGCTTTTTCAGATTTCAATCACCGATATGGTTCGTATTCAGGAGAGCAAAGTGGGTATTGTTACCACCTTGGATGGTCTGCCTATCGAACCGGGACAAATTGCAGGTAAGTTGGTTGAAGGTCATAATAACTTTCAGGATTTTGACCTTTTCCTTAAAAATGCAGGAAACCGTGGTTTGCAACCTCAGGTAATTTTGGCTGGTTCGTACAACCTCAATCCATGGGCAGTGCAGGTAGAAGAAATACCTATGACTGAGATTTCAATTGGGTTTGTCGGCGTGGTTATTTCTTTCATCGGTACTGAAGGCCGCGATTTGACTGGCTCCGATTTTAAACACGGAAATATCGTAAACAAAGGAGAAAAAGGTGTTTGGATTGAACCACTCGGACCAGGGAAATATCCAATCAATACGTATATAATGAAAGTGGAACTGGTACCAACCACCAATCTGGTTCTGAACTGGGCATCAGCCCGCAGCGAGGCGCATAACCTTGATAAAAACCTGTCGACCATCACGGTTCGCTCAAAGGATGGCTTCCCATTCAACCTGGATGTAGCACAAATTATCCACGTTCCGACCACAGAAGCGCCAAAGGTTATTGCCCGTTTCGGAAATATGGTAAACCTTGTTTCGCAGGTATTGGAACCAACTATTGGCAACTACTTCCGTAACTCGGCCCAGGACAGCGATGTGATTGCTTTCCTCAGCACACGTAAAGAACGTCAGGAATCGGCTAAAGCACATATCAAAAAAGTACTTGACGAATATAATGTGAACGCGGTTGACACCCTGATTGGTGATATTGTTCCGCCGGATTCATTGATGAAAACACTGACTGACCGTAAGATTGCTGAAGAGCAAAAGATAACTTACGAAACGGAGAAAAAAGCGCAGGAAACACGCCAGGGAATGGAAAAAGAAACAGCCATTGCCGATATGCAGAAGGAAATTGTAAAAGCGCAACAGGGAGTTGAAATTGCCGAACGCATTGCCAATGCAACGGTGAAAAAATCGGAAGGTGACGCCACCAGCGTAAAACTGGCGGTAAGCGCAGAAGCCGCAGCAACCAAAATGCGTGCTGAAGCTGAGGCTGAAGCCATCAAAGTAAAAGCATCAGCCCAAGCAGAACAGATTTCGCTTACCGGTGCTGCAGAAGCAGGTAAAATTTTGGCTGTTGGTAAATCAACTGCTGAAGCATACGAACTAGCCGTTAAAGCACTTGGTGGTGAAAACTTCACGCGTTATAAGATTACCGAAGAACTGTCGAGAGGCAATGTAAAACTAATTCCCGATATTTTGATTGGAGGAAACAATGGAAATGGCGGTACAGCAATTGACGGACTTTTAGGCCTGAAACTAATGGAAATGATGGATCCTGAAAAAAAGAAAGAACTGAAAGAAAAGGTTTCTGAGAATAAACCTCCTGTTAAGGATAAGTAATCTGCATCGAGTATCGAAAGTTCTATATATAAAACACCCGTTTTAGAATTTCTAAAGCGGGTGTTTTTATTCCTGCAATGTTAACGTTTAATTTTCAGGCTACATTGCTGAAATAGAATGCTGAACACTACATTTACAAAAAAACTCCCGGATCAAATAAATATCCGGGAGTGGTTTCAAAGCTATTTAAAATTCATTATTTAACATTGTCCAAATTTCTAACAATAAGCTGATAAACAGTGTTTGTAGCTGTCGAATATTGCCCGACAATACCTGTAACTGTCTTTTCTCCTGTAGGTATTGCAGTTGATACAAATGTTGAATATTTGGTTACATATAAAGTCAAAGCATCTGCACCACTTGTGAGCGTATTGTTTTGATTTGCAGTTGCACTACCCCAAAAACCATTAGGGGAGGTAATTGTCCCGGTAACAGTCACCAGAGTCGATTCCATGCTTGCATAATTAGCTCTTACATATGCAATAGTGGTAACTTTAGGTGTAACAATAACTCCAGAAGCAATCCTTCGGGTTTTCACAGCAGGGACATTGTTTAATTGTACAGCTAAACCGTATTGATTCAATTCCAAGCCTTCCAGAGCAATCTCCACTTTATCGCCAAGATTATAAGTACTGTTTGCATTTAAACGAACCATTATACCTGCTGAATTATCCGCAGATGCGATCGTCAAATTTTTCAAAGAACCGCTATTACCTCCAACAAGGTCTGTAATTACAATACCTACAATTTTCTTTTTGTCAGTAAGAGTTTTCATGGTTCCTGTCCATTGAGTTCTTAAATCGGCAATTGACATTTCTGGAATATTAAAATCAGCACCAACAGGAGGTTCAACACCGACATTTGCTTTCACAAACCAATACGCATTGGTATTTTTTATACCTGCTAATTTATTATATAACATTACATTACCATAAACAAGTATTTCTTTCTTAATGTTTGTAGAAACAGTCTTTAAACCCAAGGCTGTGCGTACTACCCCTGCCGGTAATTGAATACACACACATTTTGTCATGTCTGTTTCTGTAGAATCCTTAGCCAACATAATATTCACATTATTGGTAAAAGGTGCAACGGTTTCCATAATAGCCGGATTGGGTGCACCGTTATAATAACCAACAATGTATCCTTTCATCCAAACTGCAGTTTTTACAGCCACTGTTGTGCTTGTTGGATTAAAAGCTATTATTTCGGCTACCGAATACGGTTTCACTTTTGTTCCATCACCAGTTTCTACAATCGGATCTGGATCAGGATCCGGATCATTGACATTGGTACAGGCAGTAGTTGCCAATGCTAAGGCAAAAAGCATCATTCCAAAAAATCTAGTTCTTTTCATAATTGTCTAATTTTAAAATATCTATTAATAATTATTCTCATTTTCGCGTGTAATTAACTGAGCTCAAATAACCATCAAAACCCTTACCGAGGTCACCCAAGGTGCGGATAGTAAGTTGATAATTACCATCATTTGATGCTTTATCCCTGTACCAACTTACAATAACCGTAATGTTTCCTTTGTAAGTAGCTGCGGGAAGACGATGTTGGGCAAAATTGGCAAATTCGCTGGTAGCAATAACGCTGCTACCTGTTCCATTCTTGAATTTCTCTCGATTGCGGGTAACCAATCCCCGCTGTGCCTGGCGCAAAGATTTTATCTTTTTCCGCAATAGCGGCAGGTTTTCCAAAATCGAAACCTTTGCCTGTAAACCATGCATTTTTAATACAAACAAGACGATAATGCATGGTTTCGCGTGGCGCGGCAAGAATTTCGGAAATAGTCATTGTGTCTGCAACAACAGCTTCAGGCTCAGCTTCGCCATAAGCTATAATCTGCTGGCGGGCAATAGGCATTGGAATGGCTCCCGGAGAAATCCGACCATCCTTTGGGCGCGAGTAATAAATGCCTACTTGGGGACTATCACCATATTTACCAATACACAAATCGTTTAGAATAACTGAAACGCGCTGCCCTATAGGATAGATAGCTGATATTCCGGAGGCATCAACCGATATGCGTATAGCCCGTCCATTAGGAGTTTCTTCTTGTACCGCAATGTATTTGTATACATTGCCTTCAATATCGGTGCTTGTAACAATGCCATTAATTACAAGCTGATTGTTAGAACTAATCCTATCGGCAGTAAAAAATTCGGGAGATGTCATATATGTTGATCTCAACTCTGCAACAGTCGTTGTCGATTCAATTTTTTCACCTTTTGTAATGCCCGATTCCGGTTCGAAATTATATTGCGTGCAATTTACAAAAGTAAGTGTTAAAGACGCAATAACTAATATTTTATATATATTTTTCATACTCTAATTCTATTTAAAATTTATACCCAACATGGAAAAACAAATTAATTCCCCACGCGTAATAATATTTATTTGGGAACCAATCTGCCCCTTTGGGATTTATCGAGCCACTACTCATTGGTATGCGTGCTTGTTGATAACCACCGGTAATCATACTCGTATTGTTCAAAACATTACTCACACTTAAATTGAAATTCAGCGAATGTCTATTTTTCAGATAAATAAGTTTACCTACCGAAGCATTGAGCATAAAACCACCCTGGAGTTTTTCTTGTTTACCCAGTTTTTCGTAAAGTTCGGGATAAGTTTTTAAAGTTTGCTGATTGGTTTCGGTAAAACGATTCGGAGCAAAATCAAGATAATTATTGTCGTAATAATTTAATGTAACATCAGCAAACCAAAGATTGTAAAAGAAATCGAGGGTAACGTTGGCAGCCATTTGCGGGCCGGAACTAATGTACAATCCTTTGATCAAAACCTTTTCAGTCACATTATCTTTAGCTCCATTTTCGTAACTCTTGATACCTGTGACGTTATTTGTGTAGCGATAATCGGCATAAGTACCGGCTGCCGACAATGTAAACATAGAATTAACTGGTACAGATATACCCAATTCTACACCTTGATAGACTTTATTCACACCACTTAGAAGGTGATTAATAAAGGTTTTATATTCATCATCATAATATCCAAGTTTTTCTCCGGCATCATTTACGTGTGTTCGGAAACCACCCAATCGCCCGCGAATTATTTTGTAATTAAATGAATAATTCAAATCATACGTAAGTATTTTTTCGCTGGTTAAATTCTTAACCAACACATTCTTTTATTCGCTCAGACACGTAGGCATCCTGTACCAGAGGTGCTCTCGTTTCAGCAAGAACAGTTGCCACAATATGGCTTCTATTATCAATATTATATGTAAAACCCGCTTTCAGAGAAGGATCAGTAAAATACCATGTTTGACTTTTTCCAAACGAATTTACATTTTTGCCTTCTATTTCACGAAGATACCAAGCACGTCCGTTTTCCATATATCCAAATCGATAAAACTGTGTGTATGTAGCTTTTGTTCCTGCAAAAATATTTAACTGCGAAAATTTCCATTCCGTTTGTGCAAAAGCATTGGCAGTGGTAACGTTCATATCATAATTATAACGGATAATGTCGCCAATGTTTTTATTTTTGTCAGGATCGTTTATATCATTCTCGATTATACGTGGATCGGCATCCTGCAAAGTTCCACCAACCAAGTCGCGTTCGGCATAAGTATCCTTATCAATATACTGGTTTGCACCCAACATATCATCAATCGTAACATAATGCATTCCTTTAGACATACGAGCTTCCACACCAGCAGTGAGTTTCATATATTTGGTCAACTGATTTGTGTAAACAGAGTTCAAAATTGTTTCCATTCAAGTCATTGTGCCTACGTTCCAAAATATATCTTGCTTGTTCTGTGGGATAAGCATCGTTATTTTCTTTATTCGAACGATAAATTTCATCCCATTTAGTTTGACGGGTATATTCATCCGTTTTCCAAAGGTATGTCAATTTATCTTTTGCCACTTCATCATCCTTAACAAAACTCGGCATATTGCGGTAATAATCGGGCCAGGGTTTAACCCATCATACGAAAATGCAGAGTTGCTGTACCAACTGTAGTGAAAACCTACACCGGTACGCAAACGCTGTGTTTCACTTATTTTCCAGTCATGAGCAAGAATAGCAGTCGGATCAAAGGATTTTACAATTCGTGAATTCCGGATTTCCCCATTTTGATAGCCCCAGTAAGGATTATAATAAATTGAACCACCGGCTAAATCATGAAGTTTCCTGTGTTACCGCCGACTGTCCTGGGCACGCTGTGTTGGAGCTCCAAAAGCAGACAACGAAAACTGTGTTTGTTTATTAATTTTTTTTCCGCAGAGAGAAAATAGTCCACCGGAATTATAAAAGTTACCATCCACATTTTTTCAAAATTCCATTGCTCTGCCCAACGGATAACCCCCGAAACAGCAAAAGCCCAGCCATTGTGGATTAGCCTGGTAGCTGAGTATATTGTCCACGAATTTTATAAGCGCTGTTTGAATATGCAACACTTGCATTCGAACCGGTAGCATATGCACTTGCGTGTAGCTGTGATATTTGTATTGAACTCCCAAATTACCATATGCAAAAGAATTGGGTGTATATCCGTTAAGTTTATCTTTATTACTAAACGCATTGTTTAACCCACCTAACGAAGAATAATTAAAACTCTCGTGCTCGAGCCCATAAAATGCACACCGTTAATATAAGTCGACTCATATTGATTTTCGTACCCTCTTACGTTAAACCGCATTGGACTGAAATGAAAAACTGGTTTGCGACAAGATAAATATCACCTATTGAAGACAATGAAGCCGATACATTTTGTGTATTGTTCTCATCGCTGCTAAGCTCTGTTTCACTCAGTTGCAAAACCGATTCTTGTTTTACCTCATCCTGCACGTCAGTCTTCAATCCAAACTCCCCGAAGTCATTCACCACATTAGATTTCAGGTTTACCAGTTTTATTTGCGTAAAATAACCCTGTCTGGAAATGCTTAGTTCTTCGTCGCCACTCTGCAGGAAGCTTAGCTTAAATTCGCCATTTGCATTGGTCTGCGTCGAAATGTTTTGTTTTAGAAAAGTAATAATTACACCGGAAAGAGGTTTTCCGGAATCTGCATCTTTCACTGTCCCCGTGGCCGAAGTTTGTGCCAGCAGCGATAGTGTTGTAAGCATAGATACAAAAAACACCAGCGATAGTTTTCTCATACAATTGATTCTTTATAAATTATTATTTTAGCCATTTTTGCATATTTTCTCCAGCTAAAAGATTCAGGGTCAAAAGGAGTGTGAAATTACAACCTTTTTTTTAAATAATTACATATTTATTCCGAAATAATTTTATTTCATTCACACTTTAGAGCAGAATAAATAAAAAGACTTTAAAATCCATTTACATTCCCCTGGAAAACAAAATGAGAATCAAACACTTAAAACAAATAATCAAATTGACACAGGTATTACAGTTGTATAAATAAATCTCTCAGGAAAAACTAAGTTAAGAAATTGCTTTTTTCTTTCACTTTTTTTTCTCACATTTGTTGCCGTTTCCAAATTTGTTATCAAAAAATACCAAGATAAAATATGAGAATCAATTATTTTTCAATCGTCATTATTGCTTTTGCTTTAATTATAAGCTCAACGTGCACATCCCAAAATAACGTCACCCAAAACCAGAATCAAAAACTGAAACTTCAGGTCAGTTGCGTTGCCTTCTACAATCTTGAAAACCTGTTCGACACAATAGATAATGCCAATGTAATTGATGAAGAATTCCTCCCTGACGGAGCAATGAAATGGGGAACCATGAAATATAATGCCAAGCTGCAACACATGTCGAATGCCATTTCGCAAATAGGCCTGGAATATTGCCCGCAAGGTATTGCCCTAATGGGCGTTTCGGAAATTGAAAACCGCGGCGTACTCGAAGATTTGGTAAAACAACCCGACCTTGCTAAACGCTCGTACCAGATTGTACATTACGATGGTCCAGATCGACGTGGGGTGGACGTGGCGTTGCTCTACAACCCTAAATTATTTATTGTCACCAACAGCAAATCTTACAGGTTGCATACCGCCGACACGGCTTTCCTCACCCGCGACCAGCTAATGGTGAGCGGTTATTTGCAAGGCGAAAAAGTACATGTGATAGTAAACCACTGGCCGTCGCGCACAGGAGGTGAAGAACGTTCACGGCCAAAACGAAATGCTGCCGCTGCACTCACCCGCTCTATTGCCGATTCGCTTTTCCGTGTCGATCCGAAAGCAAAAGTTATTATTATGGGCGACCTTAACGACGATCCGTTTAACGAAAGTTGTTCAACCATTCTGAGAGCAAAAAAAGATCTGAACGAAGTAAAAGATGGCCAGCTATACAACACGCTCTGGAAAACACTGGATAAAGGCATTGGATCGCTGGCTTATGCAGACCAGTGGAACTTGTTTGACCAAATCATTGTTTCGTCCGAAATTGCACATTCCGACCCCAGCAAGCTTAAGCTTTGGAAAGCGGAAGTTTTCAACAAACCTTTCTTAACCCAACAGGAAGGCCGTTACAAAGGCACTCCATCGCGTACGCACGCCGGCGGAGTATGGACAAACGGTTACAGCGACCACTACCCTACCCTTATCTATATGGTAAAAGAAATAAAGTAAATTTTCATATATCCATTGCAACAAAAAACGGGTAAAGCCAAGGCTTTCATCCGATTTTTTGTTTAATACCATTGCAGCTAGCGGGTTTATTTTCTGGCATATTGTAAAAGAAAATTTATTGAAAATGATTATATTTGCACTCCCAAAATTTCCGGCTGGTGAATATTCTGTTTTCTACCGAATAAAATGATCTTATCAGACTTTTTCTCTGCCACGTTTGGGTTTAAGAAAAGAATTACTCTATTGATTTCAACAAAAAATATTTATGGCAAAAGAATTGACTTCGCGCAGCGAAAACTACTCGCAATGGTATAACGATTTGGTAATTAAAGCAGACCTGGCCGAAAACTCGGCTGTTCGCGGTTGCATGGTTATCAAACCTTACGGTTACGCCATTTGGGAAAAAATACAGGCAGAACTGGATCGTATGTTCAAAGAAACCGGTCACGTAAACGCCTATTTTCCCTTGTTTATCCCCAAATCGTTTTTGAGCAAAGAAGCCGAGCATGTCGAAGGTTTTGCAAAAGAGTGTGCTGTAGTAACACACCACCGCCTGATGGCCGATCCGAATGGAAAAGGTCTTGTTGTAGATCCCAATGCAAAACTGGAAGAAGAATTGATCGTTCGTCCAACTTCCGAAACCATTATTTGGAATACTTATAAAGGATGGATTCAATCCTACCGCGACCTGCCTATTTTGTGTAACCAATGGGCCAATGTCGTTCGCTGGGAAATGCGAACCCGCCTGTTCCTTCGCACAGCCGAATTTCTTTGGCAGGAAGGGCACACCGCTCATGCCACAGAAGCTGAAGCTGTAGAAGAAGCCCGTAAAATATTGGAAGTATATGCCGACTTTGCCGAACGCTTCATGGCCGTTCCGGTGCTAAAAGGTGTGAAATCGGCAAACGAACGTTTTGCTGGAGCGCTGGACACTTATTGCATCGAAGCACTGATGCAGGATGGTAAAGCATTGCAGGCCGGAACTTCGCACTTCCTCGGGCAAAATTTCGCCAAGGCTTTTGAAGTTACATTCCTCGACAAAAATAACAAACTGGATCACGTGTGGGCTACTTCGTGGGGAGTTTCTACCCGCTTGATGGGTGCGCTTATTATGACCCATTCTGACGACAACGGGTTGGTTTTGCCGCCAAACCTTGCCCCATTCCAGGTGGTAATTGTTCCTATTTATAAAAATGCAGAACAGTTGGCTGCCATCAGTGAAAAAGTGGACGAGATTATTGCCAAACTGAAAACCCTTGGTATTAGTGTAAAGTTTGATAACAACGACAATAAAAAACCGGGTTGGAAATTTGCCGAATACGAACTGAAAGGTGTACCGGTACGGTTGGCTATGGGTGCCCGCGATCTGGAAAACGGAACCGTAGAAGTGGCTCGTCGCGACACGTTAAGCAAAGAAACCGTTTCAATTGAAGGTGTTGATGCTTATATTGCCCAATTGCTGAAAGATATCCAGACTAATATCTTCCAAAAAGCAGTGGATTACCGTGCTTCAGTAACCCGGGAAGTGAACTCGTACGAGGAATTTAAAGTGGAAATTGAAAAAGGCGGATTCCTGATGTGCCATTGGGACGGAACTCCCGAAACGGAAGAAAAGATCAAGGAAGACACCAAAGCCACCATCCGTTGCATTCCATTGGACAGCGATATGACCCCTGGAGTATGTATGGTTACTGGCAAACCTTCGGCACAGCGCGTTGTGTTTGCCAGGGCATACTAAACCTGTAATAAACGGACAAAAAAACAGGCTTCACATTTCTTGTGAAGCCTGTTTTTTATCAATTTAATTTTCCTTGCCAAGCTAAAACCATAGTAATTTGCACAATGTGTTGATATTTTTTTTCATAAAATCGAAACAAGTATGTACCAAAATTCGTTCATATAAAAAGTAAATATTTAAGAATGGATATGTATACAACAAATACATATCGCACGATGAACGAAAACATAAATAAACTCACTTATGAAACTAGAATGGCTACTTGAATACAACCCCATCTTGCTGGCACTTTTTGCCACTCTGTTTACCTGGTTGGTAACGGCATTGGGCTCAGCAATGGTATTTTTCTTTAAAAACATCAATAAAATGGTACTTAACTCCATGCTTGGCTTTGCAGCGGGAGTTATGATTGCAGCAAGTTTCTGGTCGCTGTTAAAACCAGCTATCGAAATGGCCGAAGAAAGCGGTTCGCAACCATGGTTACCGGCGTTGATCGGTTTTTTGTCAGGAGGTGCATTTTTATTGATAATCGACAAAATTCTGCCGCACCTGCATATGGGGCTTTCGGTGGATAAGGCAGAAGGAATAAAAACATCGTGGCAAAGAAGCGTGCTGCTCGTTTTGGCTATTACACTCCACAACATACCGGAAGGCCTGGCTGTTGGCGTAGCATTCGGAGCATTGGCAAATAATCCTGATGCCGGCATACTGGCTGGTGCTGTAGCTTTGGCCATAGGTATCGGATTGCAAAACTTTCCCGAAGGAGCTGCTGTTTCCATTCCACTGCGCCGGGAGGGTTTTTCCAGGATAAAAGCGTTCTATTATGGGCAAATGTCAGGCATTGTGGAGCCTATTGCCGGAGTTATTGGAGCATTTTTGGTTATCACAATCACCCCTCTGCTTCCTTATGCGCTTTCTTTTGCCGCTGGTGCCATGATCTTTGTCGTTATCGAGGAATTGATTCCCGAATCGCAAACCGGCAATGAAACGGATTTTTCAACTATTGGCGGCATGTTGGGTTTTGCTACCATGATGTTTCTGGATGTAGCTTTAGGATAAATGTTTTAATCGATAAATTTTCTGACCATGCAAATACAAGTTGAATCGCCTGATCTTTATGTAGAGCAATTGCCCGAAGACCGCAAAATGGCTATAAACAGATTGAGGCAAACAATACTCGAAAATCTTCCGCCCGGATTTGTTGAGACAATAAATTACGGAATGATCGGTTATGTGGTTCCTCACTCAATTTACCCCAAGGGATACCATTGCGATCCGGCCTTGCCCCTGCCTTTCATAGGCGTAGCTTCACAGAAAAATTTTGTGGCTATATATCACATGGGCCTTTATGCCAACGTTGAATTAATGAATTGGTTTGTTGCAGAATATCCAAAGCATTGCAAAGCAAAATTAGATATGGGAAAAAGCTGCATCCGGTTTAAAAATCCCGACAATATACCTTACGCATTAATAGGCGAACTTGCAAAAAAAATAAGCCCCCAAGAATGGATAAGGATTTACGAAGAAACCTTCAGGTCAAGCACAAAGAAATAAATTATTTCCCGATGAAAGATATTGAATACATTCATAAACTATCTGTTTTACACTGCGTATACCAGCTCATAGCCTCAGCCGATGGGCAAATAGATGAAGAACGGGATGAGGCAGCTATTGATTTGGCCTTATCAGAACTGGGCTTTAATTCGGTTTACATGTGGGATTCAGCACTTAAACTCAATCCACACGATTGCTTTTGGCATGTATCTACATTGAATGATGCGGAAAAACAGTTGGTGAAAAATTTGTTTCTTAAAATTGTAGAGATGGGTGGGAATACAAATTTAAGAAGAACATGTGCCAATCATTTATTTCAATTTTGTTTTATTTGAAAGCATTGAAAATTATATGAAGTAAAAAAACATTCGTCTGGATTTTTATTGGAAATACACTCAAATATATCATTTTGTCGCAACAAAGAATAATATTTTGTTAAATCTTTCAATTATAGGTCATTTTGCATAAAAAAAAATAGGCCAAAGTAAACAATGTGAAAACAATTATTGTTATTTTTGTAGCAATTATAAATAAATTTTTCAAGTCAAAAAACAAAGTACAATTATCTATCACTATACTAACTAACTCTTTTAAAAATTACAAGTATGAAAAACGAAAATGAAAAAATCGTGTTAAGCGAGTTGAACGAAAATCTCAGGAAACTGATGTCTGTTCCATCCTACAAATTGGGAGCATACACATTTGATGTGGACAAGAGATTGCTTACAATCAACAGTGAATCAGTTAAGCTGACCCGCAAAGAATCGTATTTATTTGTTTTGTTTGCAGCAAACGTTAACAATTTCCTGGAACGTAAGGAAATGCTGGTAACCATTTGGATGGAAGATACCTACTACAATTCAAGAAGTATGGATGTATACATTTGCAAATTGCGCAAGCTTCTTAGCAAAGATCCTAAAATAACAATTATCAATATCCACGGAAAAGGATACAAAATTATTGTTAGCTAAGCATTTGGATTATTCAATAAAAGAAAATCCCATAAAAGAAAAAGTCCTCTGATAAGATCAGAGGACTTTTCTTTTTTTAATGCCGGTGCTTTCCGTTTCGAAGCGATTTCGGGGAACCTTTCCAGGAGCAACCCAAACAATAAAGTACTGACAAATCAAAACCATCCGTTGATTGGTCGGAGTGAACCGGAATAACATCATACTGATCGGTAACAGTCACCAACAGAGTTTCTTCTTTTTCATTTTTTACAAAGAAACGGTGAATATCACATTGAGGGCAATTAAGCTTCTTCATCAATTCGGTTTAATCCAGTAAAACTGCGCTATTTTCAGGAAAATCTTCAATCACAGCCTGCTCGCTTTCCAAAGAAAGAGAAGATTTTGAAGTTTTAGCGCTTTCATAAAAATCATTTCCGGATATTTCTTCCAGTTTTTCATCTTCACAGCGGAACACACGTCCGGCAAACTTATTCAACCAGGCCATGTTGTGGGTAGCCATAATAACCGTTGTTCCTGAAAGACGTATATTGTATAGCAACTCAACCAGTTCGCGGCCGGTTTGGGGATCAAGATTTCCGGTCGGTTCATCTGCCAAAATCATTTCTGGCGAGTTAAGCAATGCGCGGGCAATAACAATGCGTTGTTGTTCGCCACCAGATAGTTGATGTGGCATTTTATATCCTTTAGCTCTCATTCCAACCTGAGTCAGGACACTATCAATCTGTTCATCAATTGAATTTTGGTCTTTCCAGCCAGTAGCCCGCAATACAAAATCAAGATTCTGGCTTACAGTCCTGTCGGTAAGCAACTGAAAATCCTGAAACACGATACCGATTTTACGACGCAGAAACGGAACTTCGCTCAGTTTCAGCATTGTCAGGTCGTAGCCAAGCACTCCAGCCACACCTGCCGATACAGGCACTTCATGATACATGGACTTAAGCAAGGATGTTTTTCCACTACCTACTTTGCCCAGTAAATAAATAAATTCGCCTGAATGAACTTCAAGATTGACATTGTTGAGCACCACAGTATCCTGCTGGCAAATATCAACATCAACGTATTTTATCAATAATTTTTTTTCCATGGGAGTTTAATTTTCAATCGACAATTGATAATTGACAAATTGTAAATTTATTTGTGGCGTTTTTTCAACTCGTTGGCCAACGTATCCAGGCTCAATCCCTTTGAAGTCAGCAAAACAATGAGGTGGTAAATCAAATCGGATGCTTCGTATATAAAGCCTTCTTCCGTTCCGTTGGTAGCTTCGATAACAGTTTCAACAGCCTCTTCACCCACTTTTTGCGCCATTCGGTTCACCCCTTTTTTGAACAATGAAGTAGTATAAGAACCTTCGGGCATTTCATTATAACGTTTGGTAATAAAATCCTGAAGATATTTCAGGAAGGCAATATCTCCTTCGTTTTTTTCACCCCAGCAAGTATCCGTGCCAGTATGGCAAACCGGACCAACCGGATGCACTTTTACCAACAAAGTATCGTTATCGCAATCGGGAGTAATAGAAATCACATTCAGAAAGTTACCACTCTCCTCACCCTTTGTCCACAAGCGGTTTTTAGTGCGGCTAAAAAAAGTCACTTGCCCGGTTTCAAGGGTTTTGGCCAAAGCCTCTTCGTTCATATAACCCAGCATCAACACTTTGGAAGTCAGTTCATCCTGAATGATGGCGGGCACCAGTCCACCCGTTTTTTGAAAATCTATATTCATTTTTTATTGGGAATTTGCTTATCTTACTAATAATGTGCGAAATTACAAAAAATAGCTCAAAATTAGGTGTAAATGATTGAAAAGTTTGAAATATGGAATTGCTCAAATAACAAAATCCCGAAATCAACTCTGTGTATTTCGGGATTATGCTGTATGTATCGAGAGTTTTTACATTAAAATGATATTCTCTTTCAGGCAGTCTTTATACATCTGTGCAGGCCAAATACTTGATTGAATTTCACCGATATGTGCTTTGCGAAGCAGGAACATACACAAACGTGATTGCCCGATACCGCCACCAACTGACAAAGGCAACGAACCTTCGATCAGGCGTTTGTGGAAATACAAATCTTTACGGGCTTGTTCTCCTTCAATTTCGAGTTGGCGTAACAGTGCAGCTTTATCAACACGAATTCCCATCGACGAAATCTCAAATGCCATTTCCAGAATCGGATTCCACAAAAGGATATCTCCGTTCAAACCAGCCAGGCCATTTTCAGCCACAGTTGACCAATCGTCATAATCCGGAGCACGTCCATCGTGCTTTTTACCATCACCAAGTGCACCGCCGATACCAATTACGAATACAGCTTTATGTGTTTTTGTAAACTCGTTTTCCCTTTCTTTCGGCGAGAGATTTGGATACAGCTTACGAAGTTCCTCAGCATGAATAAACGTAATTTCTTCCGGAAGACAAGGTTTGATTTCAGGGAAACTCTCAGAAACCAGATATTCGGTACGCAAAATAGAAGCGTAAATTTTACGAACTATAGTTTTCAAAAAGTCAATATTACGTTCGTCAGCGGTCATTACACGTTCCCAATCCCATTGGTCAACATAAAGTGAATGTAAATTACCCAATTCTTCATCAGCACGGATAGCATTCATATCGGTATAAATCCCATATCCTTCTTTAATGCCGTAAGTACCCAGCGTAAGACGTTTCCATTTTGCTAACGAATGAACCACCTCAGCCACTGCATTGTCCACATCTTTTATAGGGAAGTTAACCGCACGCTCAGTACCGTTCAAATCATCATTAATACCGGTACCGCGAAGCACAAAAAGTGGAGCAGTAACACGACGAAGGCGCAATTCTGACGATAAATTTGCCTGGAAAAAGTCTTTAATTTTAGAAATACCCAACTCCGTTTGCTGGAGATCAAGTATCGGGCTGTAGTCAGCCGGTTTAATAAGATAACTCATGATAATCGATTTATGTTTTTTAGTTATTGTTTATAAAATTGAAACAAAGATAAGCATTTTGATAAGCTTTTAAGTTCTTTTGCAACAAAAAATATATTAAAATGTAATTAAATATGCATATATGCACAAAAAAATGCCATTCCAAAATTGGGAATGGCATTTTTGTATATTAATTCATTTTGTCTACTTTCGCCTATACTCTGCAAATGAGTAAGAATAAGGATTTTGTTCATCTGCGTCACGATTTTCGCGGCTCACTTCTTCCCATTTTGTAAAATCAATTTCCGGGAAAAAGGTATCGGCAGAAAAGGACTGATGAACCCAGGTAATAAACATGGAATCAACCTTATCAATACTTTGTTTGTAAACCGTGGCACCACCAATAATGAACACGTGCTCTTCATGCTCGCAAAGATATACTGCATCCTCCAGCGAATCGGCCTCAAAATAGCCTTTATTAACTCCTTCAGACATAACTGAAGTAAGCACGATATTTCTTCTGTTTGGAAGTGGCCCTTTGGGTAAACTTTCAAAAGTACGTTTTCCCATTACAACTGCATGCCCTGTTGTAAGTTGTCTAAAATGCTTCAAGTCTGCCGGCAAATGCCAGGGTAGATTGTTTGATTTACCGATAGCGTAGTTATCGGCAACAGCGGCAATAATCGAAATTTTTGACATAATATATTAATTAATAAAACCTTTTGACAACAAGTTGCTTTTTACACAGGCTGGCAAAACTACAAAAAATAATGGATAATCAATTCCTGACTATCCATTTTTGAATATCATTTAACGCTACAAATCTCTTTTACAAAAGTCAAAAACTATATATCGCCTATTTTCCGTATAATTCGTAACTCATTTTGTATTTGCAAGAAAATGGTTTAATATTTAGATTAAGTTGCTTTACTTTTTTCCTTGATGAAAAAAGTAACAAAAAAATCAAGACTGATGTCCGCTTCACTCGAAAAACCAGCGCTCGGAGAGCTAATACTCCTTCGGTCTAACAGATGCGCCCTCCTCACTTGTTTTTCGGATCACCGGACAAGGTCGGCCCCTGCTACGAAGACAACGTTCCTTTAGGCGCTTTGTTTTTATTCAATGATTGGTGCTTATCTAATATAACTTATAGGTTGTTTTCAATACCCTGAATTCGGTTCGGCGGTTAATTTGATTTGCAACTTCCTGTTGTTCTGGCGTAAGCTTTAAAACGGTAGGCTCGTCCAACACATCGTTTTCCTTCAAATACGGATATTTTCGCGAAAGGTTAGCATCTACGGTTACCGGTTTTTCTTCACCGTTACCTACAGCAGTAAGCCTGTCGGCAGCAATTCCGGCACCAATCAGGTAGTCGACAACCGATTTGGCACGTTTTTGCGACAAGGTTTTATTCGCTTCATTATTACCTACAAAGTCAGTATTAGCACTTAGCTCAATGGTTATATTCGGATTATCTTTCAACAATTTCACCAACACCTGCAAACCAGCTGTGGAAGAAGGCGTAAGATCCCATTTCCCAAACTCATAGAAGATATTTTCTATTTCGATAGGCTTGGAAATTGACGACAATTTGAAGTTCACGGTAAATGCCTTGCTGGAAGTCAGCCCCTGAGTTGTCAGATTATTTTGCTGATTCAGATAACCACGTGCAGAAGCCAACATAACACAATCCATGTCTTTGTCAAGCTTGATTCGGTAAGTACCGTCTTTTTTGGTTTGTGTCCGCGAATTCAAACCCGAACTGCTAACCAGACGAACTGTAGCATCCGGCAGCGGAGTTCCTTTTTCATCAGTGACTTTTCCCTCTACGGCATAAGCCAGCTCAGGCAATTCAAAACTCCAAATGGCATCATAACCTTTGGCATCGCCCCGGTTGGATGAGAAATATCCTTTTTCTGAACTTTTCTCAAAAGTCATCCCGAAATCATCCGCATTTGAATTGATTGGTTCTCCCATATTTTCAACTATCCATCCACCTTCTTTTAGCGGGGTTGCCCTGAAAATATCGAGGCCTCCATAACCGGGAATTCCATTCGACGAAAAATAAAGCGTTCCATCCGTGCGCATAACCGGAAACATTTCGTCACCATCCGTATTTATTTCCGGGCCAAGGTTTTCTATGTATTTACACTCTCCATTGTCAAGTGTAGCCTTCCAGATATCTTTTCCGCCTTGTCCGTTTTTAGCATCGGAAACAAAATAAAGCGTTTGTCCATCGGGAGCCATGGCAGGGTGAGCCACCGAAACTGTACTGTCGGCAAAAACCTTTATTTTCTTGGGTGCACTCCACGTACCTCCGGCCCTATTTGATGAAAAAATCTCAGTACCCACTTCGGAGTTAACTACCTGGCGGGCTTTGGTAAAATACATCACCTTGCCATCGGGACTGAAAGAACAAACGCCTTCGTCGTTATCCACTGTATTTATCTCTTCACCAAGCACCTCAGGCTTTTCCCATTTGCCGGCGGCATCTTTGCGCGACATAAACATATTGTTGCTGGGCAAACCGGTGATTGAATTGTTTTTCATCGCGGTCTTTTTATTATATTGCCGTGAAGAGGTAAAAATCAGTACATCGCCATCTTTACTCAAAAAAGCCGGGCTAAAATTGTCTGTCAGCCTGACGTTGAACAAGTCGGCTTTGCGCACCGTGTAACGTGTCGGCGTTTTTTTCCAGTCGGACACATTTTTGCAGGCTGCAATGCCGTTTTTAGCAAGCAAACTGGCCGTATCCTTTTTCAGGTAAATGTCATAATTTGCAGCTGCATCAGCATATTTTCCTATTCGTTGCAGAACCTGCGCGTACCGGAGGTACACAATAGAATCGGGATATTTGTACCGTATTGCATTAATATAAGATTGTTCGGCCCGGCCGTTATTCAACAACCGGTAACATTCGGCCTGCTGAAAAGCCACACGCCCCCGAAGCGATTTCTCGGTTGAAGGTATCTGACTATAAACCCGTTTATACAATTCGCCGGCCGTAAAATATTCGCCCTGAGCATACGCTTTGTCTGCCTTTTTTATGCGCATATTCAAACTACAGCCTTGTAAAAAAAATGTAGCCAAGAGTATAAGAATGAAATACGATAGTTTTAAACGCATATATATTTTCAAAATAAGATGTTAGAAAGAAAGTTGGAAGTCTTGAAAAATATAGTTTTAAGTTTTATACATAGTATAATATTTTATGATTATACGCAAAGCAACCCAATTAGTCATTTATATCATCCGCTGTCAGAGTCGTACCGACTGCTGACAGGAATGATATAACTCTGATAGCGGTCGAAAGACCCTATCAGCAGTTAAATAGATTGAATAAGTCGCTTTGCGGATAATCATTTAATCTTTCTATTAAGTACGTACTATAAATAAGTTTTTATTTCTAGTCAGGTATTTTTTTCGGATAATACCTACCAGGTTTTAAAAACCTGGTAGGTATCCTGTAAATGATATAAACTAGTTTCCGTGTTGTACTTATAACTCAATACTAAAATCTATTATATTACCCAGAACTCGGAACTATAAACTACACTAATTCATGAATTACCAGTCCAGAACGCAATTTGGGTTCGAACCAGGTAGTTTTCGGAGGCATTATATTACCGGAATCAGCAATGTCAATCAGTTGCTTCATCGATACCGGATAAAGTGCCAATGCCACGCGCATTTCGCCGCTGTCAACCCGTTTGCTCAACTCGCCCAGGCCACGGATACCACCCACAAAATCAATCCGTTTATCGCTGCGAAGGTCTTTAATGCCAAGTACTTCGTCCAGGATCAGGTTCGAAGAAATGGTTACGTCCAACACTCCTATCGGGTCGTTATCGTTATAAGTTCCGGCTTTGGCGGTGAGCGAATACCAATTGCCCGACAAATACAACGCAAAATTGTGCAATTTATTGGGTTTGTATATTTCAGAACCTTTTAATTCTACGTCGAAGTTTACCGAAAGTTTAGTCAGGAACTCTTCATCGGTGAAGTTATTCAGATCTTTCACCACCCGGTTGTAGTCGATAATATTCAACTGGTTATCGGGGAAACATACAGCCATAAAATAGTTATACTCTTCGTCGCCGGTATGGTTCGGGTTAGCCTTGCGTTTTTCGAGTCCCACCAATGCAGCCGCAGCGCTACGGTGGTGTCCATCGGCAATATACAATGACGGAATGCCGGCAAACAGTTCGGTAATGCGGGCAATGGTTTTAGCATCATCGATCACCCAGAAATGGTGGCCAAAACCGTCGCCCGGAGCCACAAAATCGTATACAGGAGTCCCTTTCACCACTTCAGCTACGATGGCATCCAACTCTTCCTGATGCGGATAGGCAAAAAACACAGGTTCGATATTGGCATTATTTACACGCACGTGCTTCATGCGGTCTTCTTCTTTGTCGCGACGGGTAAGCTCGTGTTTCTTGATATTTTCGTTCACATAATCGTCCACATTGGCACAAACCACCAGTCCGTATTGCGTTTTACCATTCATGGTTTGGGCATACACGTAGTATTTTTCCACAGCATCCTGCATCAACCAGCCTTCCCGGCGGAATTTGGAGAAATTTTCGGCTGCTTTGTTGTATACTTTTTCGTCGTGTTCATCGGTCCCCGGTTCAAAATCAATTTCAGGTTTAATGATGTGATATAATGACATTTGGTTTCCGTTCGCTTCTGTGCGGGCTTCTTCGGAATTCAACACATCGTAAGGGCGTGAAGCCACTTTTTCTACCAGGTTTTGAGGAGGACGAATGCCCTTAAATGGTTTGATAATAGCCATAATTGTGAGTTTATAGATTTAAAATTTTTAAGGACACAAATGTAAGTAAAAAGTTTGAAAAAAGCAGAATGGGAAATAGCCGGGGCGGTGCTCACGCATTAAAAATATTACAAGCTGATTCATTCTTTTAAAATGGGGCTTTGCCCCAAACCCCACTCACTTTTTTGCCTTGACGCAAAAAAGTAAGCAAAAAAAGTCAAGACTCCGCCCACTTCGCTCGTTTACTAGATTTTTTGGCACTAATAAAATTTTATGATTATCCGCAAAGCGACCCAATTAGTCATTTATATCATCCGCTGTCAGAGTCGTACCGACTGCTGACAGGGATGACATAACTCTGATAGCGGTCGAAAGACCCTATCAGCAGTTAAATAGATTGAATCGGTTGCTTTGCGGATAATCATTTAAAATTTTAATGCACAGCCCTGATAACCGGAGAAATCAAATTGCTAATAAATAATATCCTACTTTGCAGATGTTATTGTTTCTAAATTATTTATGTAAATTTGCCGGGAAAAGTATGCTAAGTGAGCTATTATATGATTACCATCGCTAGCAAGCACAAAATCAGAATAAATAACAAACATTTTTTTTATGAAAAAACTTATCTTTTCCCTCATCACTTTAATGGTATTTCAACTAACAGCAAGCGCCCAGTATGAATATGGAACTTACTATATTGACGCAAATTTGAATTTCGATTCATCAAATGAGAAAGTTGACAATGCAATTGCATTTTCAACAAATAATAATGCCTATAATCTGAATCCTGAAATTGGCTATTTTATCAAAAATAATCTTGCAATAGGAATTGGTTTGAATTATAAACATACTTTTTCTTCTGACTCATACACACCTTATAAAGTTCTAAATTCTGATTTGTCTTTGAACTACTCATTATCTCCGACTACTTTAAATGAACTGAATGAAATAGCTCCTGCCTTTTTTATAAAATACTTTTTTCAACCCACAAAAAACCTGAGTTTATCACTCAAAGCAAGTTATTCAAAAGGTTGGGGAACGTATAATCTAATTCAAAAGTACGTCAAAAAACCTGACGGAGAAGAAACAATAGTACTTTCCGAAAAGAATAAAATTGAGTCAAAATACATTTTCTTATCTCCTGAACTTCAATACCTGCTAACAAGACATGTAGGATTACAAGTAAATTTTAATGGCTTGGGGTATGTATCCACCACTAAATATGCGAATGATGATTTCTTCTTTAATTCATATAATCCAAGCCTTAGCAAAGGCAGTACGACAAAAAGTAATTTTGAAGGCACCAACTTCAATATAAAACCATCTGCATGGAGTTTTGGAGTATTCATTCTTTTAAATTAACGGATTTGACTTGCAAGTCATGCACACAATGCAATCATAAGGCTCTATACTTGATGTAATAGGCCTCCAACAATCTGGTTCTGGCAAAGCATAAAATGGAAAATGCTTTTAAACATAAGATTTAAAACAACTGTTACATGCTGAAACGACTTTTTTGATAAAACAGTTGAACCTAATAAAAACCGCAACATGAGAAAACTGAAATTGCAAATGCAAATTTCCCTTGACGGGTTTAGCGCAACCGGACCAAACGACGAACAAAAATGGGTAACCTGGGCCTGGGACGAGATAAAACAGTATGTTTTGGACCTGGCAAACACATGCGACACAGAATTAATCGGCCGGAAACTGGCTGTAGACTATATTCCTTTTTGGGAAGAAGCAAATTCGCAACCAGAATCGTTGATGTACGAAATGGCAAAAATTAAAGCGGGGCAAAAGAAAATTGTTTTTTCAAAAACATTGGAAAAAAGTATTTGGGACAATGCCGAACTTGCAACCGGACCGTTGGCAGACGAAGTGAACCGGCTTAAAGCCCAAACCGGCAAAGACATAATTGTTTATGGTGGCAGTTCTTTCGTAGCTGAACTTATAAAAGAAAACCTGATTGACGAGTTCCACTTATTTGTAAACCCAATTGCAATAGGCAAGGGTGTGCCGGTTTTTGACAAGCTGCCTGATTGGCAACGGCTACAATTAATCCGGACTAAAACATTTAATTGTGGTATTGTTTTGCTGCATTATGACCGGCAATAGCCCCTCACTCCCGCCCGATTATGTCACTGTGGTGATGCATATAAATGATCTGATTTAGCCAATTATAAGTCTTTGCACACAATGCAATTGCACTCCAGCAAGGGTTTCTCCATTTATAATCGCGGTCAAACAGTGGCAAGCGTGACTTAATACCGCGAAACCCATTTCCTGCCCAATGCAAGATTGCCCGAAAATTATTTCGCTCCTGCCCAAGCCGGGCAAACCTGCTACAAAATCAACTTGACCTTGCCCGGCTTGGGCATGCTCACCTGAAACCTATTTTGCCTTTGCCCAATTTGGGCAAGCTTGCCTGAAAACTATTTCGCGTTTGCCCAAACCGGGCAAGCTCGCCTTAAAGAAAATTGCCTCTTGCCCAAGCCGGGCAAAGGACAAACGAGGCTATTTCGAACGAGCCTTTATCGGGAAATTATCTAAAAACTAAATAATGTTAATCATTTAGCGAGTTTGGCAATTAATTAAAAAAATATCCATTTATTTGCATTAACAAATTTTATTTATAAACCAATAATCAATTACCCTATGAAAGTAAAAATTTTCAGAGTTTCATTAAAAAGCCTTCGCAACAGCGAGTACGTGATGTTTGTAAGCCAGCTGGTTGCCATTTTCCTGAAGTATAATGCCGAACTGTTGCATTTGAAAAAATCGTTTGACCGGCTCAAAGCTTTTATCCCCGATTTGGAAAAAGTAAAAGCACAGGAACTAAGCAGCATCTACAGCAATCTGATACACGACCTGGACGTGCAGCGCGACAATTTGTTCAAAGCCATTGTCAATCAGGTAAAGAATATCGAAAAATCGGGATTATCTTCCCTGTCGGCTCATGTGGCTGTATTAAACCGCTTGCTGGATAAACATGGCCGCGACATTGCCACCGATAATTACAATGCCGAAACAAAACGCCTGAACGACCTCCTGGCCGAAATCAGTGCCAGTACCGAAATATCGGCCGCCATTACAGCTGCCGGCTTAAACTTGTTTGTGGACCAATTGAGCGCCGTAAATACAGAGTTTTATAACAAATTTATGCAACGCACCGAAGACGATGCCGCTGTAGAAGCAGTTGACGCACGCGCCATTCGCGCAGAGGCAGACAAAGCGCTCATTGCTTTCCTCGATGCGTTTGAATTCTGCAGCTCCGAATATGATGACCTCGATTATCAAACTCCGGCCAACGAACTGAACGAACATATATCGTATTACAAAACGCAGTTGAAAGCCCGCGCAACCCGCCGTGACTCGGGCAAAGACACCAACAACGAGGGTCCCATTGCCCCTGCTGCCTGATAAAAGTAGTAGGGGCATTAGCCCTGGTATCTTCATAGGGGCGTTAGCCCTGGTATCTTCGTAGGGGCATAGCCCTGGCATCTTCGTAGGGGCGTTAGCCCTGATATCTTCATAGGGGCGTAGCCCTGATATCTTCATAGGGGCGTAGCCCTGATATCTTAATCTTAAATGGCAAATACATATACTCAACTATACGTACAATTCGTTTTTTCCGTCAAAGGGCGGCAAAATCTGATAAAAGAAAAGTTCAGGGATGAATTAGAAAAAGTGATGTGTGGGATTATTAGCGAACACAAATCCAAAACGTATGCAATTTATTGCAACCCTGATCATACACATATATTTGTTGGACTACACCCAACTTTGTCCGTTTCAAAACTAATTGAACAAGTCAAATCGGGATCATCAAATTGGTTGAATGAAAAGAAATACGTTGTAGGAAAATTTAGTTGGCAAGATGGTTATGGAGCATTTACATATTCCAAATCGCATATCGACAAGGTAGTGAAATACATTCTCAATCAATCCGAACATCATAAAAAACAATTATTTCGAGAAGAATACTTATCATTTCTAAGTAAATTTGACATCGATTACAACCCTAAATACCTCTTTGAATGGTATGACGAAATATAGATATCAGGGCTACGCCCCTCAATTATCGTTATAAACTATTTACTACGAAGATTTCAGGGCTAACGCCCCTACTCAATTTGAAATAGAAAATTTTCTACAAAGATATCATAACTATACCGCTGGAAATTATATTATCGTAGGGGCGTTAGCCCTGAAATCTCTTAACAGAAATACTAAATAAAACTTCCCCCACATTGAACAATTCGATGTGGGGATTTATTTTATAGAAAATACTATATTTGTAACTCAGTAGGTTAACCAAATCCGCTCTACAAATTATGAGAACTCACAAAACACTTTGCATCGCTGCGCTGTTGCTGTTCATCTCCGTGGCAACGCATGCCTCCTCCCCTTTTGCCAAAGGCGCAGATATCAGCTGGCTTCCGCAAATGGAAGCTACCGGCTATAAATTTTACAACGACAACGGCATGGCCGAAGATTGCTTCAAAATACTGAAAGACCACGGCATAAATTCAATACGCCTGCGCACGTGGGTAAACCCGTCGGCCGACCGTGCCAGCGGGCATTGCAGTAAAACTGAAACAGTGGCTATGGCCGTCCGTGCCCAGAGTTGGGGAATGCGGGTGATGATTGACTTCCACTACAGTGATTCCTGGGCCGACCCTGCCAAACAGGTAAAACCCAAAGCCTGGGAAGGGCTTAGCTTCGAGCAGTTGCAGCAAGCATTTTACGACTACACCTACGATGTGATGACGGCTTTAAAAACTGCCGGCGTAACTCCCGAATGGGTTCAGGTGGGAAATGAAATTCCCGGAGGAATGGTATATCCCGAAGGAAGCAACAGCAGCTCGTGGACTCAACTCGTAAAGCTGATAAACAAGGGCTATGATGCTATCAAAGCCGTCAGCCCTACTTCAAAAGTTATCCTTCATATCGACCAGGGAAATGACAATGCCCGCTTCCGCTGGTGGTTTGATAATGCAAAAGCAAACGGGGCAAAATACGATGTCATCGGCATGTCGTATTACCCGTACTGGCTGAGCAACACTCACCCCGATTATACTTTATCCATCAACGATCTGGGTACAAACCTGAAAGATATGGTAAGCCGCTACGGAAAAGAAGTAATGGTGGTAGAAACCGGTGGCGAAGATACAAAACCTCAAAATACCTTCGACATGCTGCTTGCCGTGCAAAACAAAGTACTGGCCGTACCTGACAATTCCGGTCTGGGTGTATTCTATTGGGAACCCGAAGGTGCCCGAAGCTGGAGCAACTATGCCCTGAGCGCCTGGGGAAGCAATGGCAGGCCAACCATGGCATTGGATGCATTCAACATTTCCACGGGGTTGGATATAAGCAAAACAGAACCTGTGTTTGCTCTGTGGAACGAACAATCACTTAGTTTCACCCTAAACTGCGATGCTGCAAAAATAACTCTGATTGATTTATCAGGCGTCGAAATTTGTCGGTCGGATAACTCCAGGTCTATACCTGGCGGGGGATTGTCAACCGGTACATATTTACTAAAAGTAAACCTTTCAAATTCAACGGACAGTGTGGTACTTAAAGTTATCAGGCCCTGAAATCTACAAATCCCCGGTTTGCCATTGAACTTTGAAGATCATATCTTAGATCTTTTTGTTTTTAGGAATTATATTCTGAATTCACTACAAAATAAAAATTAGGGTAAAAAAACTGAAAATTATATTGAAAATAGAATATCTTTGTCATTCCATGAGTTTACCATTACACCTGTAAAGCCGCTTCAGCACATTTATTTTTAAATTTAAACCCAGAGTTATTCATATGAAAAAATTGAATGATATTTTCTTCTCAATGGCAACCACCATTGTGCTTTTAGTCATTTTTGCGGCAAGTATCGGCTACGCTACTTTTGCCGAAAACAGTTCGGGTACCGAATATGCCCGGGAAATAGTTTACAACGCAAAGTGGTTTGAAGTCTTATTAATACTTCTTATTGTAAATTTACTGGGCAGCATAGTTCGTTATAAAATCCTCAACAAACGGAAATTCAGCGTGCTTCTTTTCCATCTATCCTTTATATTAATACTGATTGGAGCTGGTATCACCCGCTATTTCGGTTCGGAGGGAATCATGCATTTACGCCAGGGTGAAACGAGCAATGAAATATCATCGGACAAAACATCCGTCAAAATTACAGCCGAATACAACGGGCAGAAAGTAGAAAAAACAACGGAAGCCAGTTTTTCCGAAACGGGGTCAAACGATTTCTCGGAAGAATTGGAAATTGGAGGAAAAAAACTAAACATTGAAAGTGAACTTTTCGTGCCAAACTCTGTAGAAACTGTTGTTCCCGACGATCAGGGCGAACCGACTATCTCGCTTTTTGTTATGAACCAGGAAAATCAGGGTATGGATTTCATCCTTTCAAAAGGCGAAAGCAACCAGTTCGAAGGCGTTGGTTTTACCTTTGCAGACAGTACAAAAAAATCAGATATCAATTTTTCGATTTCGGCTGACCAGCTATATTTCAACAGCACTCTCCCACTGGCAAAAATGGGTATGATGGAAAAAGAAGAATCTATGGTCATGCCTGGAATCCTTACTATTGCTCAGGAAAAAACCATTTACAAAACAGAAAAATTGCTTTTTGTAGTGAAAACTTATATTCCAAAAGCAAAAAAAATCCTGACTCAATATACGCCGGAAATGAATAAATCTGGCATTATGATAAAAGGGAAAAATGCTATTATTTTCAATGTCAGCGACGGAAATACAACCCGGAAAGTAAATGTGCTAAGTGCCGAAGATCAGGTTTCGCAACCCGGCATTTGCCTGATAAACGGAGTGAAAGTAAGCATTGCTTACGGTGTTCAACCACACAAACTGCCATTTAGTATTACCTTACGCGAATTCCAGCTGGATCGTTACCCTGGTTCGAACAGCCCTTCGTCTTACGCCAGCGAAATCACCGTTACCGACAACGAAATGAAAACCGTACGCCCGTTCCGTATTTACATGAACAACATTCTGAATTACCGTGGATATCGCTTTTTCCAGTCATCGTATGATACCGACGAGAAAGGTACCATTTTATCTGTCAACCACGATTATTGGGGAACATTGGTAACGTATATCGGATACTTCTTTATGTTGATTGGTATGGCTTGGACCTTATTTAACAAAAACAGCCGCTTCCATACCATCATAAAACTAAGCAACAATTTGCAACAACGCCGTAAAGCGACCAAAACCCTTTTATTGGCAGGGTTGTTAGCAGCTACAGGCACTTTGTCTGCTGCCGGAAATGATAAAAAAGCCCATATCGATGCGCTGGGCAGCCTGCTTATCCAGGACGAAGTTCAGGGACGTGTAGAGCCAATAAGTACGTATGCTTCGGATTTGTTCCGGAAAATTTCGAAAAAAACAAGCTATAAAAATGAATCGGCACTGGAAGTCGTTTTGGGAATGAGCACCAATCCATCGCATTGGCAAAATGAACCTATCATCAAAATTGCCCACGAAGGATTGGCAAAAGAACTCGGAGCTATCAATGGATACGTTTCGTTCAACCAATTGTTTGACTTTGAGAATGGCGGACAATACCGGATTTCGGGAAAGGTAGATGCCGTTTATCAAAAAGACCCGTCGCAAAGAAACCAGTACGAAAAAGAACTGATGAATGTGGATGAGCGCGTAAACATTACAAACAGTATCTTAAGTGGAAGCATTTTGACGATTTTCCCGGTATCGGGACATGAAAATGAAAAATGGCTTTCCGCCGCAAATTTCAAACCAACACATACAAGCTCCTCAAAAGGAACAACCGACGCTTGTTGTCCGGCCACAGGCATGAGCGGCAAACCTGCCAATTCTGGATCAATGGATGGCAATGAGCTGAAATGTCCGGTAACCGGAAAAACCGGAAAAGCGAAAGAACTCAATTCAGCAATGACGGAAATGACCGGGAAATCAGATACGGTTTGCCCTATCCACGGGAACATGAACAATGCTTCCGCAGCAATGACAGCTGAAAAGATGCCGGCAGGACTTTCAGATTCAAGTGTTGAAAGCATTCCTCAAAAATTACTCAGCACCTATTTCGCTGCTGTTTTACAGGCAAACGAATCAGGCGACTGGAGTTTTGCGAATAGCGCACTTGCAAACCTGAAAAATTACCAACTTCTGAACGGAGGAGTGCAGCTACCGTCTAAATCAAAAGTAAAATTCGAAGTTTTATACAACAAGTTGAGCATTTTCTTGACTTTGGCTATTCTCTATGGATTGATCGGATTCATCCTGATCGGATTGCATTTAATCAACATTTTGAAATTTAACCCAAAGATTGACAGATACCTGAACAAAAGCATTTATCCGTTATTTATCATATTCCTGGCTTATACCGCAGGCTTGAGTATGCGTTGGTATATTTCAGGCCATGCGCCCTGGAGCAACGGATACGAATCGATGCTATTTGTGGGTTGGGCTACCGGATTATGCGGCTTGGTATTTGCCCGCCGCTCGCCAATAACACTAGCCATTACATTGTTGCTGGTTGCCATTGCACTCTCGGTTGCCGGCATGAGCTGGATGAACCCCGAAATAACCAATCTGGTCCCCGTTCTGAAATCGTACTGGCTGGTGATTCACGTGGCAGTAATTACCTCCAGCTATGGATTTTTCGCCACGGCATCCATGTTGGCTTTGTTTAATCTTTGTTTAATGGTTTTACGCAGCGATAAAAACAAAAAAAGACTGAATGACAGCATTGAAGAATTCAGTTATATCGTAGAACTGGCATTAATTATCGGGTTATTTATGCTCACGGTGGGTACTTTTCTGGGCGGAATTTGGGCCAACGAATCGTGGGGAAGATACTGGGGATGGGACTCGAAAGAGACCTGGGCTCTTGTAAGTGTTCTGGTTTACTCAGTAATTCTTCACCTACGCAACATTCCTAAAGCAAACAACCCGCTATTATTTAACACAGTATCACTTCTGAGTTTCAGTACAGTTATGATGACTTATTTTGGAGTAAATTATTATTTATCAGGGATGCATTCTTATGGACAGGGAACTCCACCACCAATTCCGCCAGCGGTATATTTTACAGTTGCTGGAATAATACTATTGGTTACACTAGCTTTTAATTCGGAGAAAAAATATAAAAAGAAATTATAAGCACCCGGCGACCAATATTCAACCTAAATACATAATTTATAACAAATTAAAGCACAAAACAAGATCCATACAATTTATAATCATTTTAAATTAGACACATCGTCTTGTAATTTGGAATAATTCAGGCAAATAGCTGTTACTTTTGATTTAGTTATTAGAAAACATAAACACAAATAACACAAAAAAATGACACAGTTTATTCATAAATCATTGATCACGTTATACTCGCTGGTTGTGTTTGGCTCAACTGCGGCATTAACTTACATAGGTTTTTCTTATTATAAATTACCTATAGAAGAACGGTTTTTCCATCCATATTACGAACTATTGAAACCAAGCGGTATAGTTGGACATGGTTTGGGAGTTGTAGGCACATTGCTTATTGTTGTGGGGCTGTTCGGTTATATGGCCAGAAAAAGGATGAAGATTTTTTCACGCATTGGCGTATTGAAGTACTGGCTCGAATTACATATTTTCCTATGCACATTAGGAACAATTTTAATCTTATTTCACACAACATTTAAATTCGGTGGTATAATATCCATAGGATTTTGGAGTTTAGTAATAGTATTTGTAAGCGGTATAGTTGGCCGATTTATTTACATTCAGATTCCTCATACAATTGAAGGGCGGGAACTAAGTTTAATTGAAATACAAGACTTAAAAACAAAATTTGATGCAGAATTGTTAGACAAATATCAAATAAACTTTTCAGACATCAAAACGAGTCGTTTTTCAGAAATAAGACTCAAACTTATTTCAAAAAATATTTCAAAAAAGGACTTCCATAAGGTCAAACAATTGATTAGAAGCGAGAGAATTCTGGCAGGAAGGATCGGGCGTTTGGCAAAAATGAAAAATCTTTTTAAAGACTGGCATTTTATTCATTTACCGTTTGCACTTATTATGTTGATAATAATGGCTGTGCACGTTGCAGTTTCATTATTTTTTGGTTACAAATGGATATTATAACAAGATGGAAATAATAATTGAAGAAGTAGTTATATATGGGTTGGCAACATTGCTTATTTTTGCTGTTCTGATCATATATGTAAAAAAGCAAAAACGTGAATCCAGTGTAGTTGACGAAAAAATTGCCCAGGCTAAAGAAGAAGGGATTCACGAACCGGTATCGCTTTATCCTGTTGTAGACCCTAACCGTTGCATCAAAAGTGGTGCATGTATTACGGCTTGTCCGGAACATGACATTCTGGGAATCAGAAACGGGAAAGCAACCTTAATTAATGCATCTCGCTGCATTGGACATGGGGCTTGCTTTCGCGCTTGCCCGGTAGAAGCAATTTCGTTGTGGATTGGTACGGAAAAAAGAGGTGTTGATATACCCGATGTTACCCCCAGTTTTGAAACAAATGTTCCGGGAGTTTTTATTGCCGGAGAATTGGGTGGAATGGGCTTAATCAGAAATGCAGTGACCCAGGGAAGCGAAGCCGTTGACAGCATTATAAAAACCATAAACCGGGATGCGAAAGCCGAATATGATTTGATAGTTGTTGGAGCCGGTCCGGCGGGCATATCGGCGACGCTGGCTGCGAAAAAAGCGAATTTGAAGGTACTTACGTTGGAGCAAGACACGTTAGGTGGAACTGTAACCACGTTTCCCCGTTCCAAAATAGTGATGACGCATCCCATGGAATTGCCATTGTATGGAAAAGTAAAATTCAGGGAAACCACAAAAACCGAACTGTTGGAACTATGGCACAAAGTGATTTCAAGAAATGGAATTTCAATCCAGGAAAATTCAAAAGTGGAAGCTATAGTTCCGAATGGAGATATATTCGATCTTGAAACCACCAACGGCCATAAATACACCGCCCGGGCGGTGTTACTGGCTATCGGACGCCGGGGAACGCCCAGAAAACTGAACGTACCGGGAGAAGAATCAGAAAAAGTGGCTTACCGGCTTCTGGAAGCTGAAGAAATAAAAAATAAAAAGGTGTTGATTGTCGGTGGTGGCGATTCGGCGGTTGAGTCGGCCCTGCTGCTGGCAAAACAGAACAAAGTAACTCTTTCGTATCGTGGAGCTGCATTTACCCGGCTGAAGCATAAAAACAAAAAAATGATTGATGCTGCAATAGAAAACGGCTTGGTTGATGTGAAATTCAATTCAAATGTAGCTTCTATTGATAAAGATTTGGTCTATTACACCGAGAATCATGTTAAGGAATTTTTAAAACTTGAAAATGACCTTGTTTATATTTTTGCGGGTGGAGAATTGCCAACCCAGTTTTTGAAAAAAATAGGGATTAAAATCAGTACCAAACATGGCGAAGCTGTTATGAAACATTAACGAACAAGACCTTGACAAAAATCACATTGCCTAGATTTTCTGAATTATCTAACAAACTATTAGACATTCAATATGAAAATTCACAAAATACTTCTTCTACTCGGAATCATACTTTTTTCGGGATACAGTGTATCTGCGCAAATTTCTCCGGGCGAGTTGAGTAAAGCTCATGCCGACCTGGAAGGCGTGAGCAACTGCACCAAATGTCACGACATTGGTAATAAGGTTACCAACGCAAAATGCCTTGATTGCCATAAAGAAATCAAAGCAAACATGGCGGCCCGAAAAGGCTATCACGCTTCAGCCGATGTCAGGGGCAAAAACTGTAGCTCATGCCACAACGACCACCACGGGCGGAATTTCAAAATGATCATTCTGAATAAAAAAACGTTCAACCACTCGAAAACCGGCTTTGTACTTAAAGGTGAACATGCACAACAAGAATGCGCGGCATGCCATAAACCTGAGAATATCAAGGATCCAAAACTAAAAAGGAGAACTTCTACATACCTTGGTTTAAACCAGGAATGTCTGTCTTGCCACGACGATTACCATCAGGGGAAGTTATCATCCAAATGTACTGAATGCCACAACTTCAATTCATGGAAAACTGCGACTGGTTTCGATCACAACAAGACTAAATTTCCATTGCTCGGGCAGCACAAAGAAGTTGCTTGCATTGATTGTCATAAAATCGAGATTGTGAACGGCAAAAAAACACAACGGTTCAACGGGTTACAATTTGCAAACTGCACCGCTTGCCACGAGGATGTTCACGACAATAAATTCGGACAGGATTGTAAACGTTGTCATACCGAAGAATCATTCCATTTCAATAAAGGAATGAAAGCTTTTAACCATGACAAAACCAACTTTAAACTAATCGGGAAGCACAAACTGGTAGATTGCAAACAATGCCACAAAGGAAGCCTTACAGCACCACTTAAACACAAAAATTGCAAAGATTGCCACAAAGATTACCATAAAGGCGAGTTTGCACGAAACGGTATTTCACCCGATTGCAACCAGTGCCATAATAACGATGGTTGGTCGCCAAGCACATTTACTATCGAAAACCATGACAAAAAGTTTAAACTCGAAGGAGCGCATTTAGCCACTTCTTGTGTAGCTTGCCATAAAAAAGACAATCACTGGACATTCCGTAAGATGGGGAAACGCTGTGTGGATTGCCATAAGAATGAGCATAAGGGATTTATTGAAGAAAAGTTTATGCCTCGGGAAGATTGCAGTATTTGCCATAATGTAAACAATTGGAAAGAAATCTCCTTCGATCACGACAAAACAGGCTACAAACTTGAAGGAGAACACGCCCTGATAGCATGTTCGGAATGCCATTACGGAAAAAACGAAAAAGGCCAACGAACCCAGCAATTTGCCGGCACTGCAAAAGAGTGTTCAAGTTGCCACAAAGATTCGCATGCAGGCCAGTTTGAAGTGAATGGTAAAACAGATTGTTCAAAATGCCATGGATCCGACAAATGGGAAAATTCAAAATTTGATCACAATACTTCGAGATTTAAGCTGGACGGTGCCCACGCAACCGTTAAATGTGAGGAATGCCACAAACCTGTAATGAACGAAAAAGGGAAATACATTCAATATAAATTTAATGATATTGCTTGTGCCACATGTCATAAATAATTTTTATCAGACAAATTTAAGCCTAAGAATCTGTTTTTAACTCTAGTCATGAAAAGTATTCGTTTATTTATAACAATTTTATTGTGCATCGTAATCTTTACCAGCTGCGATGATGACAGTATTTTTTACCCGAAAGTAAAAACGGCAAACGGCATAACTACGGTAAGCGGCATAAGGCCTGGCGGACTGGAACAAGCCATGTTATTATGTTTAGTCACTGTAAAACATCTAGTTATAAATGACACCATTGATAGTCGCGATTTTGAAACAATGCGTGATGATATGCCTAATCTTTCGGTTTTAGACCTGAGTAATGCCACCATAGCCGCTTACAATGGTTATGAAGGAACTGCAGGTACAAGAATTTACAGGTATCCGGCCAATACTATCCCTACATTTGCCTTTTACAATCCAACAACTTCCCGTGGAACTAAGAATTTAACTCTTATCAAGTTCCCGAAAACAATAAAATCAATTGGAGATTATGCATTCAACCGCTGCATAGGCCTAAAAGGCACACTCGAAATTCCTGCTTCCCTAAGGGATACCATCGGAAAATCGGCCTTTTCATTTTGCGAAAACCTGACTGGACTCTCGCTACCCGGTACGAAATATATTGGAGAATCGGCTTTTCAGGGTTGTACAAACCTGACCGGACAACTGGTTATCCCCGATTCTGTATTAACCATCAAACCGTGGGCATTTGCAAATTGTGCCAAAATCAATTCCATTTCAATTTCCAGTACTGTTGATAACATTGACAATTCTGCTTTTTATGAATGTGGTGCATTCATTACAGTAGATAGTGCAAATCCGTATTTTTCAAGTATGGAGGGTGTTCTATTTGATTTTGACAAGTTTACGTTAATTCATTTCCCACCAAACAAAACCGGAAATTATAATATACCTGCCACTGTATCAACACTTGGTATGTATTCATTTGCAAATTGCCAGGGCTTAACTTCTGTGACAATGCCTGCTTCTGTAACTACCATTGAAGATTATGCTTTTATGGGTTGTAGTAGCCTGAGTGGATCATTTCCTATTTCTTCTGGTTTATCATATATCGGCCAATATGTGTTTGACGATTGTCCGAATATTAATGCCTTTAATATTGAATCGGGAAACACCACATTTACATTTTCAGAAGGTGTTTTGGTGGATATCAGTCAATTAATGGTTAAACGCTGCATCCAATCTAAAACAGGGGCTTATGTGATCACACCCGATATTTCAACGATAGACAATTCGGCATTTAGTAACTGTTCAAAGCTAACTTCTGTCACACTACCTGAAGCAATAAGTTCAATCGGGCAAAGGGCTTTTTTAAATTGCACAAGCCTGACAAGTATTTACGTAAAAAGTGCCACGCCAGTAGATCTGAGCCATTCTGCCACAGCTTTTGAAGGAGTAAAAGTGGATCAATGCACCTTGTTTGTACCCGTTGGAGCAGTTGCAACATACAGAAATGCTGCTATCTGGAAAAACTTTGCAGATATTCAGGAAAATTAATTTAACCCGTTTCAATCTAATACGAAACTTCGAAAAATTCAGAACAATGCGTAAAATCATATTTCTAATATTATTAATCGCCCTGGTGGTTCGTGCGGAGGCAAAGACCTCGCCACACGGAAATAAGCTGAAAGTGGATTGTGCTGTCTGCCACGTTACCGAAAACTGGGACAAGATAAAATCCGGATTCGACCATAATAAAACTAAGTTCCCGCTCACCGGGCAACATAAAATGGTTGATTGCCGGAAATGTCATATTTCACTCGAATTTTCGAACGTAAAAACCCAATGTTACGAATGCCATACCGATGTTCACCAGGGCACAACCGGTAATGACTGCGAACGCTGCCATACCACCAACTCATGGATAGTAACAAATACCAAAGCGCTTCACCAGCAAGCCGGGTTCCCGCTCCGCGGCGCACACGAAACTACCGATTGCAACCGCTGCCATACTTCCGCTTCCAATTTGCGCTTTGAAAATATCAGAACCGACTGCTATGCGTGCCACAAAGACAAATATTACGCAACAGCAGGTAAACCTTACGACCATAAGGTATTAGGTTTTGATACTGACTGTGCGCGCTGCCACAATATGGCCGGAATGGACTGGCATTCTATTGGAAAAGGGTTTGATCATGCTTTCTTCCCACTCGCTGGCGGACATAATATCAACTGTAACGATTGCCATACAGGCGGTGATTACCGGAAAAAGCTATCATCGGATTGCATGACCTGCCACAGTAGTAAAAAATCGCAGGCAATAGCAGTAAGTCCGGCTCACAGAAGCGTTTTTGCCATGTACAGTTGTGCCGAATGTCATACCACGCAAACCTGGAATACAGTCAAGTTTAAACAGCATGATAGCTTTTTTGGAATTTACTCGGGCGATCACAAAGGTAAATGGACCAAATGTACCGATTGCCATGTGAACGATGCAGGCTACGACGCGAAAAACACCTGTAGCAAATGCCACTCAGACGGCAAGCATTTATAATTGAATAAAAACAAAACAATTGAGCATATATGAAAATCTGGTTCATCATATTGTCACTTTTTTGTATCACCTTAAATACATTCAGCCAATCGAACACGGTTGAAGTTAAAGGGAATGTGTCATTTATCAGTTCTCAATTTGTATACGTCAAATTTGTAAATACAGAAGGAATTCAGACCGGTGACACATTATTTATTCTAAAAAACAATATCCTGAAACCAGCTTTGGTGGTTAAAAGTTTTTCGTCCATTTCGTGTGCATGCACTCCGATAAAAGGCAATGTTCTTTCGGTCACCAATGAACTTATGGCGCGCAAAAGAATTGAAATGCCACTCGAAGTAGTTGTCGAAAAATCGACTGAACCAGTTGCAGTAAATGACTTGGCAATTAAAAATAAACCCAAAGAAAGTAGCACGGAAAATAAAGCCCGATTTGATGGAAGATTATCTATTTCATCCTATTCAAACTTCTCTGAAAATCCGTTAAGCACAAATACCCCTAACTATCGCCTCCGGTATAATCTGGCTCTGAATGCCGAACATATTGGCAACTCTGGTTTATCGTTCGAAAACTATATGTCTTACACCCACACGTTGAACAATCCAGCTGAAAAATATAAAGATTTGAAAATCTACAACCTGGCTTTGCGCTATGATTTTGGAAAGACGACATCTTTGACAGTTGGACGAAAAATAAACGTAAATACGGCCAATGTAGGTGCGGTGGACGGGCTCCAGTTTGAGCAGAAGTTCAAAAATATAACGGTAGGCGCTTTGGCCGGAACCCGACCCAATGATTCCACCTACGGATTCGACTCAAAATTAATCCAATACGGAGCATTTATCAGCCATAATTTTTTAAACGAGCATAGCAGTACACAAACATCTGTTGCATTTTTCAACCAAACAAACAATATGAAAACTGACAGGCGCTACATTTATCTGCAACATGCCAATTCCTTGTTGAAAAATGTGGATTTCTTTGGTTCGGCTGAAGTGGATTTGTATGCCATTGAAAACAATACCCCAATCAACGATTTTGATTTAACTAGTTTATACTTATCCTTGTCTTACCGGCCTATAAAAAAGTTGTCTTTGTCTCTCTCGTACGATGCCAGAAAAAACGTCTACTACTACGAAACCTATAAAAATAAAATAGATAGCATGCTGGAAAAAGAAACCTGGCAGGGCTTGCGTTTCAGGTTCAATTACCGTCCGTTCAAATACTTCAGTTGGGGTGGAAATGCCGGTTACCGCCTGCAAACACCTACCTCCGCAGAGTCAATGAACGCAATCAGTTACCTTACCTATTCAAAGGTTCCATGGGTGAATGCCTCGGTTACAGTTACGGGGACAGCACTCCAAACGGCTAACTTCTCGGGGTTCATTTACGGAGCTTCCATGTCGAAAGAATTTGGCAGCAACTTCTCTGTGGAAGCAGAATACCGTAAAGCACAAATTTTTGCCCAGGATATTGCCGAATTAAGTTTCTCGTGGCGATTGTCTAAAAAATTAATGCTTTCTACCGATTTTGAAGGCACTTTGGAACAAGGCAACGCTTTCGGAAGGATATTTATTAATATAACCCAACGATTCTAACCAATGGGATTGAATTTAAAAATATCAATTATGAATAAAGCAACCCGCATCATATTTTTCTTCAGTTCAGCAACGTTAATCTTGCTGGCTTCCTGTACTTCGGCAGTTCCCGAACCGGTTATTAATACTGCTGAAATAAGCGAGGTTACACAAACAACCGCAACGTGCGGAGGCAGTATTGCTTTAGCTGGTGCTGCCAGTGTTATAGAACGAGGAGTCTGTTGGTCGACAACACCAAACCCCAGCATCCACATGAATAAAACCACTGATGGTAGTGGAACCGGTAGTTTTACAAGTAATGTTGAATTTTTGAACCCGGCTACTACCTATTACATACGTGCTTATGCCACCACTTCGGACGAAACAACTTTCTACGGAAACTCCCTGTTGATAACAACGCTTCCCGAAGATAATGCCCCCAGTAAAATACTAAATCCGGATTTGACTTATGGAACCCTAACTGACATTGAGGGCAACATGTATCACACCATAACCATCGGGGCGAAAACCTGGATGGCAGAAAACCTGCGCGTTTCGAAATACCGCAACGGAGAAGCAATCCCCAATGTGGCAGATAATGACAAATGGGGGAAATTAAGCTCTGGCGCTCAATGTAACTTTTTCAATACTTCGGAGACAAACACCATTGCCAAATTCGGACGGCTTTACAATTTTCACGCCGTGGCCGATTCACGCAATATAGCCCCGCAAGGCTGGCACGTTGCCACCGACAACGACTGGGCTGCTTTGGAAAATTATGTAGCTGCTAACTTGGGAATATCCACCTCGGTGGCGCAAGCATTGGCAGCTAAAACCGACTGGCTTGAATCTTCAATTGCTGGTGCTGTAGGTTGCCTCGATCCGGCGACTTACTCTTCCTTGAATAATTACTCCGGTTTCAGCAGCCTTCCTTCAGGCATGCGGGGCATTTATGGTGCCTTCGACAACATTGCAACTTACTGTGCCTGGTGGACTTCAACCGGGAATGACAAAACTACGGCCCGGTTTGCAAGCCTTGGCTATTACGGGACAAGCCTTGGCCGGAACTTTACTGATAAGCACTATGGACTATCGGTGAGATGTGTGAAGGATTAAAAGACACAAAAGTTCGAATTATGTAAAAATTATTTATTGAAATACCACTTACATTTCTGGAAATTTAGGAGTAAAAATAGTGTAAATAGTTTCGCCTTCCTCGTCAAAGTTTGAATATTGGTAGTTGATGTGGAAGTATAAGTTAAATGTAGCCTTGTACTGAAAATCGAATAAACTTTGAACTAAAAATCATTTGCAAACACAATAAGGATGTTAGTCACAAGTTCGCGCTTTGCTAAACTTGAACTAGTTGAGTGCCGACCACATGATTCATTTAAATGGAGATAGTTCTATACGCCAAGATAAAACCAACTAGCTGCATTTACCCCGGTAGTTTTAAAAAAAGATAAATAGATTGCGCCAATTAAACGAATAACAAGCAGATACGTTGTTACAAATAACAAGTTGTTATTCAAATGAAAACCGCAGATACACAAAAATGGACCAGACCAGCGATGTATCAGGAATCGATGCCGGACAAACTCGTCCGTTGCCATATTTGTCCGCACAACTGCCTGATACATGAAGATAAAACAGGACTATGCCATACGCGGATAAACTACGATGGTAAGTTATACACCACCGCTTACGGTAATCCCTGCTCTGTAAGTATCGATCCGATAGAAAAAAAGCCGCTGTTTCATTTTTTCCCGGCGAGTAAAACTTACTCCTTAGCCACAGCAGGTTGCAACTTTCGCTGCCTGAATTGTCAGAATTGGCAAATATCGCAGGTATCACCCCAAGAAATTGAACATGCCGACCTAATGCCCGACGAAGTGGTGCAACAGGCTTTGCGTTATGGTTCGGATATGATAGCCTTTACGTACACCGAACCGACTGTTTTTTACGAATATGTACTGGATACAGCCAAAGCCGCCCGTTCCAAAGGAATAAAAACGGTATATATTTCAAACGGCTTTATCAATCCGGAGCCATTGCAGGAACTGATTCCTTATCTAAGTGCAGCCAATATCGACCTGAAGTGTTTCAGTGACGAAGTGTACAGCCACCTCACCGGAGGGCGCTTCCAACCGGTACTGGACACATTAAAACTTCTCAAAAAAAATGGCGTTTGGCTTGAAATCACCAATCTGATAATACCCGGATATTCCGACACTCCAGAAATGATACAAGCCATGTGCGATTGGTTGGTGGATAACGGGTTTGCCTCTACCCCACTCCATTTTAGCCGTTTTTTCCCGACCTATAAACTTCAGAATACACAGCCTACCGATAAAAACATCCTGATTCTGGCAAAAGAAATAGCCCTCAATTGCGGCATGGAATATGTGTACATTGGCAATCTGCCGGGACTTCACGAAGAAAACACCTATTGCCCGAGCTGCAAACAACTGCTGGTAGAACGCACCGGATATGCACTGAGTGAGAATAATATTGTAAAGGGGAAATGCCGTTTTTGCGATGAAAGCATCGATGGGGTTTGGAAATAATGCAATACCCTGGAAAGTTACATTAAAAGTGTAACCCGGGCATGCTGAAAGACAGTTAAACAATTTTCAAACTGACCACCGATAATTAAAATCGCACCACCGATAATAATTAAAACTGCACAACTACAAATAAACTGTGCAGTCCTGGCCATTTTTTGTGCACCGATTTTGATCAGCGCACCACCAATGGCCATAAAAGTTGATTTTATTTCTGATAGATGAGTAAATTGCAAGTTCAGTGTTGAATAATACTTCTTTGAACGCTAAGACACAAAGTTGCAACTCTGTGTTTTTATCAAAACACAGTTGCCGTAAAAATAGAGATATTAGCCAATTTCCATTCGTCCCAATCCAAGACGGCTTTATCCCGTGCACAATGGCCGGGAAATTCCTTATGACTCCAACCCGTTTCGATAAAAAGCTCCTGGACTTCCTGTTGCAATTTCCTCTTATCGGCGGGATAGAATTGTCCTGCCACGGCTGGTTTTCTGGTAGTAGTCATCATGGCAACTCATACAAAAATAATTGATTTTTAAGATCGTTCGGAGTTTATTTTTGGAGCAAAAATTGTTTTGGAAATACACATAGACAAACTCCGTTTACGATTCAAATTTATAATTATATTTTTGAACCTGAATCGTTTGTTTAGCTAAGTATAAAACAGCCGCAAAACGAAGGACTTATAAAAAAACTTCTGAATCTAACCAATCAGCCCTTTTTCATTAAACTCCACAGCCTTCCACGAGCCGTCAATCAATTGCTCCATGGTTTTGAAACCGGCAGCTTTCAGAGCTTTAAAAGTTTGTTCGAAACCATCGATCACATTGGTGGGATAATGGCAATCGGAATTAACCACAATTGGAATTTGAAGTTCATTAATTAATGGAAGAAACTGCATGGCGGGGTAAGTTATTCCGCTTCCGGTCAATGATTTTGTATTGATTTCAAGAATCAATCCCTTCTCTTTGACCAACTGAAGAGCTTCGCCCATCTGGTTTTTGTACCAGCCGGCACTGATATCAAAGTCGGCATAACCCGATCCGTTCAGGGCAATTTTATCGACATGCCCCACTATATCAAAACCATCTTTGCTTATCATCAACTTACTGATTTCAAAAAAACGTTCTGTTGCCAACCGGATATCTCCTCCGAAAAGAGTTTGAAGTCCGGCATCAAAATCATCAAAAGGCCCATCCACACACCAGTATTTACCATCGGGCAACTGATCCATAAAATGAATAGACCCAATCAGGTAATCGAAATGAGTGGTGACATACAATCCGTTACGGGCTCCGAAAAAATCATTTATATAATCAATCTCCAATCCGATATACAATTCAATATCAGAATCATATTTTTCTCTCAATCGATAAAATTCGGCCTGATAATCGGCAAAATCATCCAGTTTCATATTCCAGTGTGTATCGAACGGAAGCGGTGCGTGCGACGAGAATCCGTACTTTTTCACCCCTTTGGCAATGGCGAATTTTACAAACTCTTCCATCGAGCTGCGTCCGTCACAAAAGGTAGAATGGCTATGATAATTTGACCAATACATGAATTTAGTTTACGATAAAAGTTAACAACTTATTTCCCCGACAAAAATAACGAAAAGAGATCATATCTCCATATTAAAATCATCCACTAAACTATTTAATTTATATTGTGGTTATAGTATCTTTGCATTCAGAAAAACAAAAAATGACAAAACCAACCAGCATACAATTCCCTGATCACCAACGTTACCTGAATTACAACCAGCTTGTCAAAACAGAATTCACCGAACGGATTCAGAAAATATCCATTAATGCCGGCTTTACCTGTCCAAACCGGGATGGTAGTAAAGGCCGCGGTGGTTGCACCTATTGCAATAACCAAAGCTTCAGTCCGGAATACTGCAAACCGGTGAAAACTGTCAGTCAGCAGGTGGAGGAAGGAATCAACTTTTTTAAACACAAGTATCAGGCCCAGTATTATCTGGCTTATTTCCAATCGTACACCAACACCTACGATTCGCTGGACAAACTGAAAGCCATTTACGATGAAGCACTCGCCCACCCGCAAGTGAAGGGAATTGTGGTAGGAACGCGTCCGGACTGCGTCAGCGACGAATTGCTGGATTATTTTGCCGAACTGGCTAAACGTGTTTATGTTATGATTGAATACGGCATTGAATCGACCAACGGCAGGACGCTTGAATTTATAAACCGCGGACACGATTTTGCCTGCGCCGAAGAAGCCATTCGGGCCACTGCCGCACGGGGCATACGCACCGGGGCCCACCTGATACTCGGCTTGCCCACCGAAACGCGCGGAGAAATACTGGATCATGCCCGAAAAATATCCCCTCTGCCGTTGACTGCCATAAAGCTGCATCAGTTACAGTTAGTAAAAGGCACTGAAATGGCTTTACAATTTCAGGAACATCCCGAATGGTTTCAGCTTTATACAGCCGACGAATATATCGATTTGGCGATTGATTTCCTGGAGCTGCTGAATCCCGAAATCGCCATCGAACGGTTCGTTTCCCAATCGCCTAAAAACATGCTCATTGCCCCTGATTGGGGATTGAAAAACTTCGAATTTACGGCAAAAATTGAAAAGAGATTGAAGCAAAGGAATACCTGGCAAGGAAAGAAATATACCCCCAACTCCTAAAGGGGGGGGTAAGGTTAGTTCATTATTTTTCTAGATCTATGAACTCTTTGGGTAAATTTACGTTGGATAAAAAAAGATTTAATATAAATAGTTTTATTCCCATATAGCCCCTTTAGGGGTTGGGGTGATTCATTAAATATCAATATTATGGCACTACAAGTAGGCGACAAAGCTCCCGCCGTATTAGGAGTTAATCAGGACGGAAAAGAAATAAAACTGGCCGATTTTTCTGGTAAAAAACTGGTTTTGTATTTTTATCCGAAAGACAACACCCCAGGCTGCACGGCTCAGGCATGCAGTTTGCGCGACAATTACGATGATTTACGGAAAGCCGGTTACGAAGTGGTTGGAGTTAGTACCGACAGCGCTTCTTCACACCAGAAATTCATTGCAAAACAAAACCTGCCATTCAATTTGATTGCAGACACAGATAAACAGCTCTCTGAAATATTTGGTACCTGGGGCGAAAAATCGCTATACGGCAAACAATACATGGGGACATTACGCACAACTTTCATTATCGACGAAACCGGAACAATTACCCGCATCATGCTGCCGAAAGAGGTTAATACAAAAATTCATGCTTCGCAGATATTGGAATAAAACAATTGAGAAGATTATAGTTGAATTTGAACCAAAAAAGGTCTTTTAACCTGAGCAAATAACAATAACGCATTGTTTGAAAATGAAAAACTATATTTTTATTATATTGATTTTATTTTCAATTCAGGTGGAAGCCCAGTCGTGGAAGTTGCTCTGGTCCGATGAATTCAATTATTCGGGGCTGCCCGACTCTACCAAATGGAGTCATGAGGTTGGTAACAACAAAAACAATGAATTGCAGTGTTATACGAGTCGTCGCCCAGAAAACAGTATTGTAAAAAATGGCAATTTGCATATTATTGCTTTAAAGGAAGATTTTCAAAAAGCAAAATATACCTCGGCCCGGTTATCGACAGACGGCAAATTCAGTTTTAAATACGGGAAAATAGAAGCCCGAATAAAAACAACTACCGGTAAGGGGATTTGGCCGGCCTTTTGGTTATTGGGACAAAACATTGCTGAAGTTGGCAGCCCTAAATGTGGTGAAATCGATATCATGGAACATGTGAATACCGAAGACAAAATTCACAGCGCCATGCACTGGGACAACAACGGATTGGTAAGCCACAGCGGAACAAAAACCTGTAAAGTACTGCAATTTCATACTTACGCAGTTGAGTGGAACAAAAATTCCGTGAAATGGTTTTTGGATGGTAAAAAATACTTCGAAGGCGAGATAAAAGCCGACAAACATAATACGGCCGAATTCCAACAGCCGTTTTATATTATCCTGAATATGGCCGTAGGCGGTACCTGGCCCGGGAAGCCGGATAATACGACAACATTCCCCGACACCTTGTACGTGGATTACGTAAGGGTTTATCAGAAACCTCAAAGCAAATTATTGAACCTGAAATTCTGAATTCATCTAAAACAAAACCCAACACTTTACTTACGATTTGAAAGCAAGTTATAAATAAAAGATTATTGATTGAAAGAAAAGGGCATTTATTATCAAAATGTGAGCGCAAATCAGTTAATCCAAGCATTTTATTGGCAACAGCCAAAATCAAAAACAACAACTTAAAAACAATACTTTTCAACCATGAAGACGTTGATTCTTAAGATCAAAAAGAGAAGGAATAAAATCAGAAAAAATATTAGACTTTCATTCTGTAACTAATTTTATTTTTTACTTTTGCAGACTGAAACAAGACTAAAAGATAGATGAGAAATAACTTTAATCCCTGGCACCAGGTGGTGCCTTATACCGAAAGCCCCGACATTGTAAAAGGTATTATCGAAATTCCCAAAGGAAACCGGGCAAAATACGAGTTAGATAAAGAAAGTGGATTGCTTCGGTTAGACCGGGTGCTTTATTCTTCCATGTACTATCCTCATAATTATGGATTCATTCCTCAGAGTTATTGCGATGATCATGACCCGCTTGATATTCTTATCCTCTCGCAAATAGAAGTAGTGCCGCTTTGTATTGTCGAAGCAAAGGTAATTGGCGTAATGCGAATGCTCGATAACGGCGAGGCTGATGATAAAATTATTGCCGTTGCCGCCGGAGACCCCAGCGTAAACCACTACAACGACATTTCGGAACTTCCGCAATACCTGATTTCTGAAACCATGAGTTTCTTCGAAGACTATACCAAATTGGAAAACAAAACGGTGGTGATCGAAAAATTCTTCGACAAGGAGACAGCACTTCAGATTATGGAAGATAGTTTTGTCATGTATAAAAAACATTACGGCGAACTGCACAAATGGTTTTTCGGTTGATTTCAACCTTCATACAACATTTTATCAATGAGAATCTTACACGACAAGATTCTCATTGTTTTTTATATTCCATCATATCCGGCCGAAAGAGCTATCTTTGTACTCAATTTCAAATTCAGATTCAGCGTGAAAACAAATAGAGAAATATTCATTGAGAAACTTCAATCTGCTATCGACAATAAAGAGCTGGTAAAATTATCGCTCACTGCGCCCAAAGATAAATCTTCCGACCTGAAGAAAATCATCATTACGCCTGTGGAGCTAAAAAAAGGCTACTGTTTGAACTTTGTGTACCGTCACAAAACAAAGGATATTACTAAAAATTTCGAAATTGCCGAAAGTGTTGATCTAATTTCAAGGGCTATTGATACTGATTTCAATAACGCCGAACTACTGTCAACAAGTAACAATATCAACCTGTACACTTTGCCCAACGGAAAAGTTCAGTTGAAATATTCAACTGCAACAACCGTTGAGGCTCCTGCCTCTTTCACCCACGACCGAATCAAAAATAAACTGATTGATCTGCAAGGAAATATCTATCTGCGGGAGCTTGGCATTACGAATGCGGCCTACGAACTTCGCCGCGAAATGAGCGACAAATACCGGCAAATCAACAAATACATCGAATTGCTGGCGCCCAATTTAAACGAACTGTCGCTTCGGGAAAATTTCCACGTGGTGGATATGGGTTCGGGCAAAGGATACCTGACTTTCGCGCTGTACGATTACCTGACAAACAAATTGAAATACGCTGTGAACATGACCGGCGTTGAGTTTCGGGAGGATTTGGTAAACACCTGCAACGCGATTGCTGAAAAAGCGAATTTTGGCCAATTGAAATTCGAAAAAGGAACCATTGCCGACACATCGCTCGAAAAGATTGACATCCTGATTGCCTTGCATGCCTGCGACACAGCTACCGACGATGCTATTTTTCGGGGCATTCAGTCGGATGCATCGTTGATTGTTTGTGCGCCCTGCTGTCACAAACAAATTCGCAAAGCCATGAATGTGACCAACGAATTGGGCAACATTACGAAGTTCGGCATATTGAAAGAACGTCAGGCCGAGATAATTACCGACACGCTCCGGGCTATGATTATGGAAGCTCACGGATACAAAACCAACGTTTTTGAGTTTATTTCGTTGGAGCATACACCTAAAAACGTAATGATAGTGGGCAAAAAAGTAATAAAGCCAAATACTGACAAAAAAGAAATTCTGGACAATATTGCCGCCATAAAAAAAGCATATGGGATTGAAAAGCATTATCTTGAAACATTGCTGAATATTTGATTTATTTTTGCCATTTGTCTATTTTATTCCCCGTCAAATTTGACTATCTTTGCGTTCGAATTGCAGGCACTGTTTGTTTAGATATAAATCGCAATAAATCTGCATTTTACATCCAATTTAAAACATCATTACTTCAAAATAAATTATGATTCAATTTTTCCGAACTCCCGCCCAGCATCTTTATGCAGTGCAAACAAATCATCCGCTTGCGGCTGATGAAGTCCGAAAGTTAGAATGGCTTTTTGGTGAAGCTAAGTTGCTCGAAACCGAAACTGTCGAAGGAAATTACGTAGGCCCGCGCCGCGAAATGATCACTCCCTGGAGTACGAATGCCGTTGAAATCACTCAAAATATGGGTATCAGCGGCATTATTCGTATAGAAGAGTACAGCCTGGTTCCGAACACGCCGTCGGTAAAAGGCGGATTGGAATATGACCCAATGCTTCAACGAATTTACTCGGGTTTGAATCAGGAAATATTTACGATAAACAAGCAGCCAGAGCCCATTCAGTATATTGAAGACATTGCTGCCTACAACCAGCAGGAAGGTTTGGCGCTGAGTTCGGATGAAATTGACTACCTGAACAATGTAAGCCTAAAAGTGGGTCGTAAGCTGACGGATAGCGAAGTATTCGGATTCTCGCAAGTGAACTCGGAACACTGCCGTCACAAAATTTTCAACGGACAATATATTATCGATGGCGAAGAAAAAGAACTTTCTTTGTTTAAACTGATTCGCAAGACTTCGGAAGAAAATCCGAATGCTTTGGTTTCGGCTTACAAAGATAACGTGGCTTTCAATGCCGGTCCTAAAATCGAACAATTTGCTCCAGTCAGCGGTGATAAACCGGATTTCTTCCAAACTAAAGAAATCGAATCGGTGATTTCGCTGAAAGCAGAAACTCATAACTTCCCAACTACTGTAGAGCCTTTCAACGGTGCGGCTACCGGTACTGGTGGCGAAATCCGTGACCGTTTGGGCGGTGGAAAAGCCAGCTTGCCAATAGCAGGAACCGCTGTTTATATGACTTCGTACGCCCGCAATGACAACAGCCGTCAGTGGGAAAACAATATTGCACCCCGCAAATGGTTATACCAAACTCCCGAGCAAATTCTGATCAAAGCGTCAAACGGAGCTTCGGACTTTGGTAATAAGTTCGGTCAGCCGTTGATCTGCGGTTCGCTGCTGACTTTCGAACACGAAGAAAACAACAAAAAATTCGGTTACGACAAAGTTATCATGATGGCCGGTGGTGTTGGTTTTGGTACCATGCGCGACGCGCTGAAAGGCGATGTAGCTGCCGGCGAAAAAGTGGTGATCATGGGTGGTGACAACTACCGCATTGGTATGGGTGGAGCTGCTGTATCGTCTGTACAAACCGGAGAATACGACAACTCAATTGAGCTGAACGCCGTACAACGTGCCAACCCTGAAATGCAGAAACGTGTGGCCAACGTAATTCGTACACTAGCCGAAGCCGAAGTGAATCCGATTGTTTCCATTCACGACCACGGTGCAGGTGGACACCTGAACTGTTTGTCGGAGTTGGTGGAAACTACCGGTGGTAAAATCGACATGTCGAAACTTCCTGTAGGTGACCCAACACTTAGCGCCAAAGAAATTGTAGGTAACGAAAGCCAGGAACGTATGGGCTTTGTTATCTCGGAAAAAGAAGTAGAAAAAGTAAAAAATATAGCCGAACGCGAACGTGCACCATTCTATGTGGTGGGCGAAACGACCGGCGACATGGACTTTGTGTTCGAGCAAGCCGATGGTTTGACTCCGATCAACCTGAAACTGGAAGATATGTTTGGTAAACCACCCCGTATGGTGATTACCGACAACACCATCGAAGAAACTTACGCAGCTCCCGAAATTTCGGAGGAAAAATTGCAATCGTATCTCGAAAATGTCCTTCAGGTAGAATCGGTAGCTTGTAAAGACTGGTTAACCAACAAAGTAGACCGCTCGGTAACCGGAAAAATTGCCCGTCAACAATGTGCGGGTGAAGTGCAGTTGCCTTTAAACGACCTAGGTGTGGTTGCACTTGACTATCGCGGAACAGTAGGTATTGCAACCTCAATTGGCCATGCGCCATTGGCGGCTATGGCTGATTCAGAAGCTGGTTCGGTATTGGCAATCGCCGAAGCTTTGACCAACATCGTATGGGCGCCATTGAAAGACGGATTGGATAGCGTTTCGTTGAGCGCCAACTGGATGTGGCCTTGTAAAAATCCGGGTGAAGATGCCCGTTTGTACAAAGCGGTAGAAGCTTGTTCGGATTTTGCCTGCTCGTTAGGAATCAACATCCCAACCGGAAAAGATTCCCTTTCAATGACCCAGAAATACGGCGACGAGAAAGTATTCTCTCCGGGTACCGTAATTATTTCAGCTGGTGCTGAAGTTTCCGACGTGAAAAAAGTGGTTTCGCCTGTTTTGGTAAACGTCCCTGAAACCTATGTATATTATATCGACTTCTCGTTCGACAAACATAAACTGGGCGGTTCGGTACTGGCTCAAACGCTGAATAAAATCGGCGACGAAGTACCGACTGTACAGGACGCTGAATACTTCAAAGCTGCTTTCGACAGCATTCAGGAAATGATTGGCAAAGACCTCATTCTGGCCGGGCACGATATTTCAGAAGGTGGTATGATCACTGCTATGCTCGAAATGTGTTTCGGAAATGCCGAAGGCGGTCTGAACGTAAATCTGGATTATATTGCTGAAAATTCATTGGTAACCATGTTGTTTGCCGAAAATCCGGGCGTATTGATTCAGGTGAAAAACAAAAAAACGGTAGAAAAAATCCTGACCGACAACGGTATCGGCTATGCACGCATTGCCAGCCCTATTGCCGAACGTCGTTTGGAAATTAGCCGTAAGAAAGATGCTTATTCGTTTGCAATCAATGATATGCGCGACCTGTGGTTTAAACCATCATATTTGCTGGATCGTAAGCAAAGTGGTGAAGTATGTGCACAAGCCCGTTACGCTAACTACAAAAAACAACCGCTTGAATTTGCATTCAACCCTTCGTTCAAAGGTAAGTTCTCTCAATATGGTATTTCACAAGATCGCCAACCTAGCGGCATAAAAGCTGCTATTATTCGCGAAAAAGGAACCAACGGTGAGCGTGAAATGGCTTACGCACTGTATTTGGCCGGTTTCAATGTGAAAGACGTACACATGACCGACCTTGCAAGCGGTCGCGAAACGCTGGAAGATGTGAACATGATTGTATTCTGCGGCGGATTCTCCAACTCTGATGTTTTAGGTTCAGCAAAAGGTTGGGCCGGAGGATTCCTGTTCAACGAAAAAGCCAAACTAGCACTCGACAACTTCTACAAACGTAACGACACCCTGAGTTTAGGTATCTGTAACGGTTGCCAGCTGTTGGTGGAATTAGGCGTAATAACTCCTGAACACGATGTTAAACCACGTATGTTGCACAACGATTCGCATAAATTTGAATCGCAATTCGTTAATCTGACTATCCCTGAAAACAAGTCGGTAATGCTTGGTTCACTGAGCGGAAGCAAACTGGGCGTATGGGTGGCTCATGGTGAAGGTAAATTCTACCTCCCAAAAGCAGAAAACGAATACAATGTGATTGCCAAATACTCGTATGCTGAATATCCGGCCAATCCGAATGGTTCGGACTATGCAGTAGCCGGTATTTGCTCAACCGACGGACGCCACCTGGCGATGATGCCGCACCCCGAACGTGCCATCTTCCCATGGCAATGTGCACATTATCCGGCCGATCGTAAAAACAACGACCAAATCACTCCGTGGGTGGAAGCGTTTGTGAATGCACGAGTTTGGGTAGAAAAGAATAAATAACCACTACTCCTAAAGGAGAATAATTGAAAATCCCGCTGTCAGTTTTGATAGCGGGATTTTTTTGTGAATTTTCGCTTCCACCTTCCGTTTTGTTCTGAAAATTCAAAAGCATTTTGAAACAACCTTCACGAAGTAAAAACTTATTCAAAAGACATTACCCAGAGTACTACAAAACCGATTGAACCTTGGTTAAAACTAAAAATCTGTATTAATAAAACATGATTGTTTATTGGATTAATCGAGGTAACAAACTTTATTTTCCAATCCAAAGTTATCCATTTACCAATTATTATTATATAAAATACCAAAAAGTCCAATCAATTACACGCGGTCATTAATACCCTACTAAACAGAATTCTTACCTTTGAAAATCAAAACAACCCATATTTTTACACAAGTTTTAATCCATGAAAAAATTTCACTTTTATTTTTCAGTTGTACTTTTATTGCTTTTCAGTTCCATTTCAATACAAGCCGAAACCACACCTGCGTTCCCCGGAGCTGAAGGTTTCGGACGTTACACTACCGGTGGACGTGGCGGAACAGTATACCACGTAACCTCAACTGCGGATGATGGATCAGCGGGTACACTTCGCTCGGTATTGAACAAAGCCGGAAAACGAACCATTGTTTTTAATGTATCCGGCACAATTCATTTGACTTCAGCATTAAGTGTTTCTACCGCCAATGTCACTATTGCAGGACAAACCGCACCCGGAGATGGAATTTGCATTGCCGACTATCCGTTTACGATTAATGCCAGTAATGTTATCATACGTTTTGTACGTTTCAGGCTGGGAAATATAAACGTAGCCTATCATGAAGGCGATGGGCTGGGTGGCATGGACCAACAAAACATCATGATTGACCACTGCTCGGTCAGTTGGAGTATAGATGAGTGCTGCTCGGTTTATGGTATGAAAAACATGACACTGCAATGGTGCATTGTATCTCAAAGCCTTCGAAACTCCGGACATGCCAAAGGTGCTCACGGATATGGAGGCAACTGGGGTGGTTCCGGCGCCAGCTATCATCACAACTTGGTTTGCCACCACGACAGCCGCACCCCACGCCTCGGACCTCGTGCCGGTACCCAAACCGATGAGCGGATGGACATGCGGAACAATGTGATTTACAACTGGGGCGGCAATGGCTGCTACGGTGGAGAAGGAATGAAAGTGAACATGGTAAACAATTACTACAAACCTGGCCCTGGCACAAAACAAAAAAGTGCCTCTATCCAGTATCGAATAGCCGGCATTGGCATACGTACAACTTCTTATGTCACAACCTATCCTGCTTTTGCACCTATGCTGCACGTTTGGGGTGATTTTTTTGTGAATGGAAATTACATTAACGAATGGCCTGCTGTGACTGCCGATAACTGGACAAATGGTATATATGCACAAATTTCCAATTCAAGTGTGGATAATTTATTTACACAAGCTACCAAAGACACAATGAAATTATCTGCACCAATCAATTACATTTACACCACAACCCATACGGCCGAAAAGGCATACGAGCAGGTGCTTAAATATGCCGGTGCTTCTCTTTCGCGCGACTGGGTGGACACGCTGATGGTATACGACACCCGTAATGGGGTAGCCTCTCATACCGGCACAGGAAGCGGGGATATTTATGGAATTATTGATTCCCAAAACGATAACAAGCCCGCCAATGCACCAGTAAACTGGAGCCCATGGCCGACACTGAATAGTACTCCATACCCTACCGACACCGATAAAGATGGTATGCCCGATACGTGGGAAACTGCAAAAGGCTTAAACCCCAATAACGCAACTGATGGTATCAACACCAATTCTGAAGGTTACACCATGCTGGAAGTTTATATGAATAGCCTTGTAGCGGAAATTATGGCGGCCGGGAATGAAGGCGGCGTAGCTTCCGGGTCGATTGAGGGCGGTACTACCAATAATGGCAGCAGCAAAATTACGTTATCCCAAAGCACTTATTCCGGAGTTTCCGGGGCTTTGTCGCCGTGGACATTCAATGGAGGATACAGCATCACAAACAACAATTCCAAAGGTTATTCAGCAGGCAGTGAATCAGGAATTAAATTCTCTACCGGTGTGCAGTTTACCGTAAATTTACCTGTGGGCACAACGGTTGACACCATAAGATTTGTTGGTTATGACAATTATAGCGGAACTGATTCCTATATCAGCGAGCTAAATGGAACAACGTATGGTTCAACAAATTATATATTCACCCAAAAAGACGCAAGCGGAATTTATACGGTTTGTAGCCACACCATTCCCCTAGTCTCGCCTGCCACAGGCTCATTTACCTTTAGTATTGCAGGAAATCAGACAGTATTGTATATCGTTTTGTCTACCAAAACCACAACCGGCAGCAGGACACAAACCATACTTGCCGACCAGCCCAACATGCCGGTTAACGTATATACTATTGATGGTAGAAGAGTACGCAACAATGTTGCCAAAAATGAGGCACTCATCGGGCTGGCAAATGGCATCTACATCATCAATAAACAGAAGGTATTAGTGAAAAATTAATGGTATAATTGAATTCATTTTTTATAACAATTGAGGGATGACTTAAAGTCACCCCTCAATTGTTATAAAGCCAGTTTACTCCCATTTTGCGTGAGATTACAGTTTCTCAAAAACTTCTTTCGCAAAAGTTTCCAGGCCCGGGTCGCGGGCACCCATTAGCAGCAACACTGTTTGTGCAGAGAAATGTGGTTTTATGACTTCGAGTAGCTGATTGCGGTCTTCCACAAAGAATGCATTTTTTCCCTGTTTTTGAATATCCTTGATCAGGTCGTTGGCCGAAATGTCTTTCACGGCAGTGCCTCCGGCATAAAAGATCTCACTCATCCAAATTTCATCTTCGGGGCGGAGGACAGCTGCAATTTCCTGTACAAAATCATTTCGCAAGAATCGGGTCGGACCGTAGCCATGCGGCTGAAACCAAGCAATAACCTTTGGAGCAATGGGCTGGCAGGCCGAAATGGAAGCAGCACATTTTGCCGGGTTGTGGGCGTAATCGTCAATAAGCAGCACCCCGTTTTTTTCTCCGATAATCTGGTGCCGGCGGTAAATGCCTTCATAGTGCAACAACGCTTCGGCACAGGTTTGAATGCTGACACCCAACGAATTTACCACAGCAATGGCAGCCAATGCATTTTCCATGTTATGTTTGCCTACCGTGTTCATTTTAATGATAGTTCCATTTACACTGAACTGGATTTGCAAGCCATTTTGCGTAAAGTTATTTCCAATAAAGCCAACCTTTTCAGTTGCAGTTATGGCAAAATCATTGGCCGGATTTACCGACAGTTTCGTAGCCAGACGGTTAGATCGGTTGGTAATGAATAGCCCTTTAGTATTGTCGCGGAAAGTCCCGAAAATAGTCATCAGTTCGTCAATTTCCTGATGGTCTTTGTCGATGTTCAACAGCAACCCTATTTCAGGATGATATTGAACAATGGAACCGTCGCTTTCGTCGGCTTCAATTACGAGCCATTCACCCTTACCCACTTTGGCATTTCCTATTTTGCCTTCGCGAATAATGCTTGTCAGTCCGGCACCGCTGATAATGCTAGGTTTCAGTCCTGCGTATTGTAGAATATCAAAAATCATAGCCGAAGTAGTGCTCTTGCCCGATGTTCCACCTACGGCAATCGTCTTCTTGCTCTCGGCAATCAATGCCAGCACTTGCGAACGGCGTAGAATGGGAATGTTCAGTTCCCTGGCTTTTTTGACTTCAAAAACAGTGTCTTCAATGGCAGTAGAAACCACAACCAAATCAGTATCTTCATTAATTCCGCTTCCGTCCTGCAAGAAACAGCTTATTCCCTCCGCTTCCAGTTTGTCTTTCGTATCATTCGGAGTGTCGGGAAGGAAATAACGGTCGCTGCCACTCACATTTTTACCAATACCTTGCAGGTATTGAGCAATAGCGCTCATGCCGGTACCAGCTACGCCAATAAAAAATATGTTGTTGAATTGATTGATATTCATAGTTTTATTCTGAATCTCTCTTTTGTTATTTGTTTTATGAAAAATGAATCCAAAAGTAATTAAAAAATCACGAATAACCGACTTTTTTTTCAATAGGTTAGTTCGTGTATGCAAACACAAATGAGGAAGAATTGCATTCTAAAACTAATCCTACAGGTCTGTAAAATTCCACGGTGCAACCAAATGACGGAACAATCTCTTCTTTTTGTTGGACAATTTTCCAAATCTACCTCTAACTTATTGGTAAATCTCTGTTTTGGGCTATCTTTGAAGTCGAAAAAACAATTATTTACATATGAAGAAAACTTTTATTGCATTACTTAGCTTTTTCAGCTTAACTTCTGCATTCTGCCAGGAGGTAACCCGCGACACGATTTTTAAACCGAATGGAAATCCAATGATCCGTCATAAATACACGGCTGATCCGGCGGCGTTGGTGTACAAAAACAAATTTTACCTCTACACCGGACACGATATTTGTCCGAAGGGTCAGGAGCGTTACGTGATGAGTGATTGGTGTGTTTTTTCATCTGATGATATGAAAACCTGGACAGAACATCCAACCCCTCTACGCGCAAAAGATTTTGCCTGGGCTAAAGGAGATGCCTGGGCTTCGCAGGTAATTGAACGAAATGGAAAATTCTACTGGTACGTAGCTGTACAACATGCTGCCATTCATGGGAAAGCGATTGGAGTAGCCGTTTCCGATAATCCTACCGGGCCATTTAAAGATGCCAAAGGCTCAGCCATTATCACCAATGATTTGACCACCCAATACACCAAAATCAGTTGGGATGATATTGACCCAACGGTATTTATCGATGATGACAATCAAGCCTATTTGTTCTGGGGAAACACACAATGTTATTATGTAAAACTGAAGGAAAATATGATTGACACCATTGGTCCTATCGTTGCTGTTCAAAACCTGCCACGTTTTACCGAAGCCCCATGGATTCATAAAAACAAAGGATGGTACTATTTGTCGTATGCTTCCGAATTTCCTGAAAAAATAGTGTATGCCATGAGCAAAAAGATTACCGGACCATGGGAATACAAAGGCATTCTGAATGAGTTGGCCGGAAATTCAAACACAAACCATCAGGCCATTGTCAAGTTTAAAAATCAGTGGTATTTTGTGTATCACAATGGTGGTGCCGACGTAGGCGGAAGCAGTTTCCACCGTTCGGTTTGTATCGACCGGTTGTACTATAATAAAGATGGATCGTTGAAACGTGTGATTATGACCACGGAGGGAGTGAATTAATATCTTTCCTTAAGACGAAAAAAGCTGTCCCAATATGTTTTGAGACAGCTTTTTCTTTTTACTAGTGGATAAACCAATCAAATTTAATGGCAAGTCTGGATTAAATACCGGAGTCGGAACTCCGGCATCACTTAAAATTAATTAATCAACCCAGAGCTTTTCAGCAATTCTTCCATTTCTTTTTGCACTTTTTCAGTTTCCAAGTGGGCAGCTTCGGCGTAATCTTTTTCGGATGAAGCGTAAATAATCTGACGCGATGAGTTTACCAACAGTCCGCAGGTACTGTTCATACCATATTTAGCCACTTCTTGCAAGCTTCCGCCCTGAGCACCAACCCCTGGAACGAGTAAGAAATGTTCAGGGATAATGGCGCGGATATCTGTCAGCATTTCGGCTTTGGTTGCGCCCACCACGTACATCAGGTTTTCGTCGGAACCCCATTTCAGGGAGATTTTAAGCACTTTTTCGAACAAACGTTCGCCAGTTTCGGCATCTTTCATGAACTGGAAGTCATACGCACCTTTATTGGAAGTCAAGGCCAATAAAGTTACCCATTTGCCCTCGTAAGTGAGGAAAGGAGTAACCGAATCTTCACCCATGTAGGGAGCCACCGTTACCGAATCGAATTCCATGTTGCCAAAAAAGGTGCGGGCATACATGGCCGACGTGTTGCCAATATCGCCCCGTTTGGCATCCGCAATAATAAACTGGTCGGGGTAGTTGGTGCGGATATAATCCACGGTTCGTTCAAGCACCTCCCAGCCTTCCAGGCCCAGGCTTTCGTAAAAAGCCAGGTTTGGTTTGTAGGCCACACACAGATCGGCCGTAGCGTCGATAATGGCTTTATTGAATTCGAAAATAGCATCATCCGATTCGTCGAACAAATGTTCCGGAATTTTATTTACATCAGTGTCCAATCCTACGCAAAGAAATGATTTTTTGCGCTGTATGTTTTCAAATAATTCTTGCTTTGTCATTTTATTAGCCCCCTAAATCCCCCAAGGGGGACTTGTTGATTAGTATGTTATTATTAGTTTTAAATTCAATTTTAAGCTCCGAAAGTCCCCCCAAGTGGGGATTTAGGGGGCTTTATAATTCGCTTTCTTTCAACCGTTCTGCATTTTCGGCTACGATCAGTTGGTCGATTACACCCTGTACATCACCGTTCATAAACGCCGAAAGGTTATAAATGGTGAAGTTGATGCGGTGGTCGGTAATTCGGCCCTGTGGATAGTTGTAGGTGCGGATTTTGGCCGAACGGTCGCCGGTTGAAACCATGGTTTTGCGTTTCGAGCCAATTTCGTCGAGGTATTTTTGGTGTTCGATGGCATAAATACGCGAACGAAGTTCTATCATCGCCTTGGCTTTGTTCTTGTGCTGCGATTTTTCGTCCTGGCACTGAACCGTGATACCTGTAGGAATGTGAACCAGACGAATGGCCGAATACGTGGTGTTTACCGACTGTCCGCCGGCTCCCGACGAACAGAACGTATCTACACGCACATCCGATTCTTTCAGTTCGATATCAAACTCTTCCGCTTCGGGAAGCACAGCCACGGTTGCAGCCGAAGTATGTACGCGTCCCTGTGTCTCGGTTTGCGGAACACGCTGCACGCGGTGTACGCCCGACTCATATTTCAATGTCCCGTAAACGTTTTCGCCCGAAACAGTGAAAATTATTTCTTTAAATCCGCCCGAAGTTCCTTCGCTTATGTTTGTAATTTCGATTTTCCAGCGTTTTGCTTCGCAATATTTCTGGTACATTTTGAATAAATCACCGGCAAAAATAGCAGCTTCGTCACCTCCTGTACCTCCACGGATTTCTACAATGGCATTTTTGTTATCTTCAGGATCGGCCGGAATAAGCAGCAATTTGATATTCTCTTCCATTTCCGGAATTTTCGGCTCAATTTCGTCTATTTCCGCTTTGGCCATTTCGCGCATTTCGGGGTCAGACTCGGTATCGAGCAATTCTTTTGCTTCGGATAGATGCGACAAAGCCAGTTCGTATTCATTTTTTGCAGTGAGAATTTGTTCCAGATCGTGGTATTCCTTGTTTAGCTTTACGAAGCGTTTCTGATCGGAAATTACCGACGGGTCTGTTATCAAAGTCGAAATCTCTTCGAATTTGTGTTGCAATCCTTCTAATTTTTCTAAAAGAGTTTTTTCAGCCATATAATGTATTGAATCGTATGAACGATTGAATTTATAAATATTTTAATTTGTTTTTTTGCTTTTTCAATGAAGCTTTTCTCTTTTTTCCGACTCTTCTTTCATGTTTCGGACTAATTTCCGTAAGCGCCATTCCATTATTTTCTTGTAGCGGGATTGGGTGATGAAAATATCGAAAAACCAACCAAATTGAATGTGGGTTTCGAGTGTATAAGCAGCTGTTTTATTGCGCCCTTTCGGGATAAAAGTATACATGCCCATCATTTTTTTTATAAACGGATTGGCAGTAACTAAATCGAGCCGGACATCCCTGCGCCCGGTATTATATTTTCGCTGTGTCACTTTGCTGTCGACGTAAATGTTAGGGAATGTTGTTATTCCCGGCACAATCACATCGCCAATTCCCCGGAGGACACTCGTTTTTTTATCGAACTTTGTTGTTTTAAAATCAAATTTCAGCAGTTCATCTTTGCCGTTGGCCAGGCTCATACCTTTCAACCCCCAGGTAAAAAGCCCATCCAGATCGTAACACATCTGATAAACAAATTTGTTTATCACTTCATTGGATATACTGTCGGATGCGTTGACACTTATCTGGCAATAAGTTACAAATTCGCCATTTTTATACACCGTAGAAATTGAATCAGCCGGCGAAGCATATGTTGATAAAGCAGCACAAAGACAAAAAATACTCAAAAAAAAATACTTCTTCATTTTATAACTCAAGTGAAAATCGGGACGAATGTTGTTATTAATTGGCAGCTTCAATTCTTTGCCTTCGTTCGCACTCATCAATTATATTTTCGTTGAATTTCTTTATCCGCCATTCCACAATGCTTTTGTATCGTTTTTGGGTGATAAAAAGATTAAAAAACCAACCGAAATTTATGCTTACATTGGTAATGAGCGATAATTCGTTGTTTTTCTGAGGAACAAGCAACAAAGTACCGATTGCATTTTTGAGCAACAAACTTGAGTATATAATGTTGGCAGTTACCTTAATAACCCCGCTTGTATATTTGGTCTTTGAAACAATGGCATCTACCTTGATATTGCTAAAAGTCGTAATTCCGGGCACAACAATATCAAACACTCCGTGCGTGATTCCGGTTTTCGTATCGTGTTCCGACGATTTAAAAACAATAATCAACTCATTATTTTTGTTTTGTAGTCCCAGCCCCTTGAGTGCCCATGTAAAAAGATGGCCCGGGGAATTGTGAAAATCTGCAACCAGATAGTCGGCTACATTCTGCGCTATTTCATCGGAAGCTTTTGTGAGGCTCTGAAAACGGGTTTCAAATTTACCCTCTTTATAAACCGACGTAATAGTATCGGCGCCAGAAGCTCCAACCGATGAAATACAAACAAAAAGTAAAATAATGATAAATGTGAAATGCCTGAAAGAACCGATTTCAGTTTTACTTAGTCGATTAATATCTATTTTCTTCTGCATTGCATATTTAAATTGAACTGCAAAATTACCACTATTTTAGCTCACTTTAAAATTATGGGAGAATTTAGGTGATAATTATAATTCAAAAACAGAATTTGTTGTTTTTAGTTCGTTGGTATACACAGTTTTGAATTCAATTCAATTAGTTGGATTGATATTACTTTTAACGTGATGTTGGCTCGAACCTCAGTAGCTGAGTTTTAATTATTTCCCCGTGTGGTAGTTATAGTCTTTCAGTAAAACTTGGATCAACTCACGGTCGCTTTTAAGGGGATTTTGGATACCCATTACCGATGCAATTTTGCGAGCCAACCGATCCTGTATTTGCGGATTGGACTGACTAATAGACACTTCTAAATTTTCTTTGATAATCCGGATGTCGTTGTCGCTAAACAACAGAACCTGGTTTTGAGAAAAGCAAGGCACGTATTGGTCATCTACATCCATTAGGATAGTATGCGAGATGTTGTATTTTGATTTTTCAGAAATAACAGCTGTTCCGGCAGCCAAATCGCCGAGACGTTGGGTGTGTTTGGTGCTAACCATGGAAATAATACCGGGGAGATAACCGATATGGATATCAACGATGGTGAAAATCCATCTGATTAAAAAATCAATAAAGCCAGCCTGATAACCATCAATTTTTACCACTTTAATTTTCAGCAGTTTTTTCCCAAAAGTCTGGCCTTCCATCAATGTTTCGGATACGAGCGTGTAGAATATTAGTGGCATCGATAGCAGGCACATCAATACAATGGATATTCCATCTTCGATATCGATATTTTTTGATACGTCTAACAACTTGAAGAATAAAAAGAAGATGACAACTCCATAGGCTATTTTTATCAGTAAATCAAGGCCGAAAGCCAGCATTCGTTCTCCTACAGAGGCAGTGGCAAAAAATAGTTTAACGTTTTGTGTCGTGTTAATGTAAATATTTGACATTTTTGTTTATTTTTGCAAATAATTATGAGAGAAATAGCATTTATAAAGCAGAATAAATCGAAATGGTTGGACTTTGAACAATCGTTGAAGAGCAAAGATAAACGCAACCCCGATGAACTTGCGAATTCGTATATCCAATTGTTGAACGATCTTTCATATGCCCAGACTTATTACCCCAAAAGCAAAACCACCGCTTATCTTAACTTTCTGGTGTCGCAAATATACAGAAAAATTTACAAAACACGGCGGGTGGAACACAACCGCATTGCTTATTTTTTTAGAACTGAGGTTCCTTCAATTGTTTATCAAAATCGGAAACAAATTTCCTTTGCTTTCATTCTCTTTTTCTTTTTCAGTTTGCTGGGAGCTATTTCTGCCCGATACGACCATACATTTGTCAGGCTTATACTGGGCGATGATTATGTAAATATGACTTTGAAGAATATTGATAAAGGCGATCCGATGGCTGTTTACAAATCGGGCAATTCATTGGGGTCTTTTCTGGGTATTACCATGAATAATATCGGAGTGGCGGCCCGCGCTTATGTTTACGGGTTGTCTGCCGGAATCCTGACTTTTTACGTGGCCCTGCAAAATGGCATTATGCTGGGCTCCTTTCAATATTTCTTTTACGAACAGGGCGTTTTTGCCCAAAGTCTCAGAGGCATATGGCTGCATGGTGCCATGGAAATATTCAGCATTGTGATTTCAACAGCTGCCGGATTTATACTGGCTGGTTCATTCCTTTTTCCAAAGACTTACTCCCGGCTCTATTCCTTTAAGACCGGAGTGCAGGAAAGTCTGGAAAATATTTATCAGTACGTTGCCATTTTTCGTGGCTGCCGGTTTTATCGAGGGGTTTGTAACCCGTCTCTCGAATACAATGCCGTTGTGGCTGAACGTACTGATTATTGCAGGTACCTTACTGATTATTTCGTTTTATTATTTAATATATCCATTCATTGTAAACAAAAAACAAAGCTATGTCAGTATTTCAACTTTACAAAAAGCGTGATTTTAGTGCCTATATTGGTGATACGATGCAATTTCTGAAGCAATTCAGAAAAGATTTTTTCCGGAATTACATGGTTATCAATGGTGCATTATTGTTAGTGGTGTGTGTGATTTATTATTTTCTATTTAAAAATGGGTTTGGAAACGCCTTTAATCCAGGACAAGCCGATTCGTGGTTGATGTACAATAATAATTTCGGATTGCTAGCCGGCTTTATGGCTGTATTTATGATAGTTATGGTTGTTTTTTCCGTTTTCACAACAGCCTATCCCATGGTTTATATCAAGTTGGTTGATCAGACCGACCGCGATTCATTTACAGCCTCAGAATTATTCTCCGGAATAAAAGGTTATGCCGGGCGCATCATCATTTTTGGACTTATTTCTTTGTTCATTATGGTGCCAATAGCATTGATTGTTATGGCTTTGGGTATTGTTTTAAGTTTTATTCTTATCGGGATTCCGGTGCTTATGCTGGCTTTTCCTACCATGCTGGTTTGGTTCATGCAGTCGCTGTATGTTTATTTGGAGGAGGGCTCCGGATATTTCGACGCCTTGGGAAAAGGTTGGAAAATTACCTTCAGCAGTTATTGGGGCATTGTAGGATCTACACTTGCATTGCTTATATGCGTAATGATTTTAGGCAGTTCTGTTAGTATGATTCCATATTTTATGACTTTAGGTTCTATATTATCTTCGGGAGGAAATCCCGGGGCATTAACAATGACTCCGTTGATGACTATCATTTATGTTGTCGGACTCATTATTTCGTATGTTCTTTATAATGTTATCTACGTGCATCAGGGAATGATTTACTACAGTTCCCGCGAAGCTACTGAGCACTACCAGACTTTTTCCGATATTGATAATATTGGCAAAGATGAGGAATAAAATCTTCGTTCTTTTCTTCCTGTGCCTGTCTGTGCAAACCTCATCGTTTGCACAGTCCGACTCTGTTCGCACTGATTCCAGGACGTTAATACAGTCGATTATTAACAACAGTGGGAACAGGGCTGCTCAAATGGAAAAACTATTCAAATCTGTACCCTCTGATAAAACAAATAGGAAAGTGGTGTCGTTTGAGGATAGTTTCAGGGAGAAATATCTGAATGATAAGGATTTTAATTACAACCAGGAGACAGGCAGTAAGACCTTTTTAGCCCGATTTTTTGAGTCATTGGGCAATTTGCTGAAGAAATTATTTGGTTTTGGCTCATTTGGTAAAGTTTCGGATATAGCTTCGTTGATTTTAAAAATACTGTGCGGACTGGTTGTACTGGTTGTAATTTATTTTATAATCAGGCTATTTATAAACCATAAAGGCAAGTGGTTTTTTCAGAAAAAGAATGAAGCTATTTCGATAGACATAGATGATGCAGAGCAACTGATTCAATCGGCGGATTTTGAGCAACTTATCCGCAAAATTGAAAAGCAGGGCAATACCCGTCAAAGTATCCGGTTGTATTATCTTTGGTTGCTGAAAGAACTTAAAGAAAAGGAACTTATCGTATGGCTTCCCGAAAAAACCAATTCCGATTACATGGCCGAACTGAAAGATGAGACTTTGCGTAAGCAATTTTCGTATCTCTCTTATCTGTATAACTACATTTGGTACGGCGAATTTTCAATTGCCGGCGACGATTACCTTGGGGCGAAAAGAGCATTTTTGATTTTTCTGAGAAAGGATGGGCAAAATGGATAAAACGCTGAAAATATATCTTGGGGCGATTTTGGGAGTCATCCTTCTTATTGTTTTTATCGATATGTCGAGAACAAAGCCGGTTGATTGGTCACCAACTTATTCGCTTGACAATAAAAATCCGCTTGATTTGTATGTTTTTAATCAGGAGGTAGAAAAGATTATTCCGAAAGAAAGGTTAAAGCGTATTACGGTAACTCCTTTCGAATATATTCGAGAAAATAAAGAAGCGGCTAATTATCTGATTATTAGTCAAAATATTTATGATCAGATAGATTCACTTCTACTGGATGAAGTCAGTAACGGAAGTAACCTTTGGATAAGTGGTGAGAATTTTATCCGGACTTTTACCGATACATTGCAACTGGAATACACCGATGTTGACCTGAACACCAGCCTGAAAAAAATAGATTCGATTAAGCTTACCCTGTCAATGGGAAACTGGCAGAATGAATATTTTTATTTGCATCCGGTTTTGAATGCATTTTCGTTTGTGAAATTGAATCCAACTACTACAACCATTCTTGGAAAAACTGAAATGCCTGATGGGATTGTTTATCCGAATTTTGTTCAGGTGAAGTTTGGCAAAGGCACAATATTTATTCATAACCAACCTTCCGTTTTTACCAACGTGGAATTACTTGCGCCCAACAGCTCGGCCTACTATGTGGCGCATATACTTTCATACATTCCGCAGGACAAGCCGATAGTGTGGTTTGTGAAAGGCCAGACATACCATAAAGGTGAACCGGTTAATGAGTCGGCTCTGTCAGTGATTTTCAGGTATCCCGCACTACGCATGACCTGGCTGTTGTTTATCTATGGAATGTTGCTGTACCTGTTGTTCAACGCCAAGCGCCGGCAACGTATGGTTCCGGTGGTAAAGCCGTTGAAAAACACTACCGTTGAATTTGTGCAAACAATTGGCAACCTCTATTTTCAGGAAGGTAGCACGGCCAATATATTCGAAAAAAAGATTATTTATTTCCTGGACAAAGTAAGGCACAGGTATTATCTGGATACGAATAAACTGGATGATAGCTTTGTGGAAAAATTACATGCAAAGTCGGGAAAAGACAAAGACCTGATCAATGCCATACTAATTTGTATCAGGGATTTTTATAAACTGCGAACAGCTATTTCTTCTGATTTGATCAAACTCAACAACCTGACAGAAGAATTCTGGGATGATAAGCGATAAGACAATATACAAACTTTAGAATGAAAGAAATATGACAAATATAACAGATATGGAAAACGAACAAACAGTATCAACCGATATCCTTTTCGAATCGCGCATTGATTTGGGCGATTTGCAACAGAACATGGAGGCTGTCCGCAGGGAATTGAAAAAAGTGATTGTAGGGCAGGACAAAATGATAGACCACTTGCTGGTGGCCATATTGGCCAATGGTCATGTGTTGCTGGAAGGTGTACCCGGAATAGCTAAAACCATTGCCGTGAAACTGCTGGCAAAGACCATGGATGTGAAATTCAGCCGTATTCAGTTTACGCCCGATTTGATGCCTGCCGATATTCTCGGAACTTCAGTTTTCGATTTAAAAAAGACTGAGTTTGAGTTTCGCCCGGGACCGGTGTTTGCCAACCTGGTATTAATTGATGAGGTAAACCGTGCGCCGGCCAAAACGCAGGCGGCACTTTTCGAAGTTATGGACGAACGCCAGATAACAATCGATGGGAAAACATATAAAATGGATGCGCCTTTTCTGGTTATGGCTACTCAAAATCCCATAGAGCAAGAGGGAACCTATCGGTTGCCGGAAGCACAACTCGACCGTTTTATGTTCAAAGTGGTGATTGATTACCCCGAATTAGAAGATGAATATGAAATCATCCGTCGTGAGCACGAAGCGGTGAGTGGAGACAAAACCACCGATGTGAAAACTGTAATTACCGGTGCAAAGATTCAGGAATATCAGACCATTGTTCGCAGTATTATTGTAGAAAAAAACATTATTGAATATATAGCTAAGATAGTGAAAAATACACGCGAGAATCCATTCCTCTACCTGGGCGCTTCACCTCGGGCTTCCATTGCTATTCTCAATGCTTCCAAAGGATTTGCGGCTTTGCGCGGACGTGATTTTGTGACGCCTGAAGATATTAGGGATTCGGCCGTGGTTGTCTTGCAACACAGGCTCATTGTGTCGCCCGAAAAAGAAATGGAGGGACTCAAAGCCAGCGAAATTGTAAAGCAAATTATTGAATCGGTAGAAGTTCCACGCTAAATGAAGCTACTTAAGTCGTTATATATCAATCATTCTGTTTTTCTATATCCTGCTGGGTATAGGCGGATTGTTTTTTATTTCATTTTTCGTAAAATGGATGTCCGATGTAGCTGTGATCATGCTGTTGCTATTTTTGTTGACCACCCTTATTGATGTTTTTATACTATATGCCGGAAAGAAAGGATTAGAAGCCACCCGTGAACTGCCCGACAGGTTATCGAACGGCGACGAGAATACTATCCGCATCACCCTGACAAACAATTATCCGGTTCCGGTTTTGTCGGAGATTATCGATGAGATCCCTTTCCAGTTTCAGAAACGTGATTTTCTTGTTAAACTACATTTGGCCGGCCATGAGACAAAAGCCATTGAGTATTCACTTCGTCCGACCGAACGGGGTGAATATCTTTTCGGAAAACTGAATGTTTATGCAAAGTCGCCGGTTCGTTTGGTTGCTAAACGCTATATTTTTTGCGAGAATGCTGCTGTAGCTGCTTATCCATCATTTATCCAGTTGCGTAAATACGATATGATGGCTTTCTCCAATAACCTGCTTGAATTTGGTTTGAAGCGAATCCGCCGCATTGGCCACACCATGGAGTTTGAGCAGATAAAAGAATACGTGCAGGGTGACGATATACGTACTATCAACTGGAAAGCTACTTCGAAAAAGAATGCGCTGATGGTTAACCAGTTTCAGGATGAAAAATCGCAATCCGTTTATCAGGTGATTGATACCGGACGCTCCATGCAAATGCCTTTTGAGGGGCTTAGCTTGTTGGATTATGCTGTAAATTCCACCCTGGCACTGAGCAATATTGTATTAAAAAAACAGGATAAGGCAGGGATGTTCACATTTTCGAAAAAGGTGGGGAATTATGTAGCTGCAGAGCGCAGGGCCGGGCAGATGAACCGGATGATGGAATCGCTTTACCGCATTGAAACCGACTTTCTGGAAAGTGATTTCAGCCGTTTGTATGTGGATATCAAGCAATCGGTAACGCAACGCAGTTTGATTATGTTGTACACCAATTTCGAAACCATGGATGCATTGCGCCGACAGTTGGCTTTTCTGAAAGGAATTGCTGCGAATCATCTGCTTATCCTCGTTTTTTTCGATAATACGGAACTTAACCAGCTTATCAACCGTTCGACGCAGAACGTGCAGGAAGTTTACGACAAGATAATTGCCGAAAAATTTGCTTTTGAAAAACGGCTTATCGTCCGTGAGCTGCAAAAGCATGGCATTCAGTCTATTCTTACCAGGCCCGAGAACCTGACAGTAGATGCGATTAATAAATACCTGGAACTTAAAGCAAGAGGAATGATTTGAAAGTTATTCCTCTTTTTTTGTTTCGTTGTTAATGTCAGATTTAATTCTCAAACTTATTTTTACCCTTCGAGTTACTCACCTGAACTTAAGTTTGTTTGGATTGGTAGAAAGTAAATGATAAGAAATTTTCAATTTCTTTTAATTGATTGTTATTACAACATTTCCGGTTTTTTGTCGTGACTCAACATAGTTGTATGCCTCTACTATTTGTTCCAAATTGTATTTCCTGTCGATAACAGGCTTAAATTTACCTTTTTCTACCAACTCTTTCAGAAAAATAATATCTTCTTTGCAAATCGTTGGCATTGGAAACAGAACTTTTTTTCCTCCCAATAGCGGAGTTATAAGCGCCAGAAATATATTTTCTGAGTTTTTCCCAAGTTCGGTGGATATGTAAATCCCGTTTTTACGAAGCAAAGGCTTACACTCTTTAAATGAACTTTTGCCCACGGCATCGAACACAAAATCAAAGGTTTGATCTATTGCCGTAAAGTCAGATTTTGTATAATCAATAACCACATCAGCCCCAAGTGATTTTACAAGTTCTACATTTTTTGTGTTACATACCGCGGTAACTGTAGCACCAATATATTTTACTAGCTGAACGGCTGCAGAGCCAATGGCTCCGGTTGCTCCATAAATCAACACATTGTGTCCGGGCTTGACTTTCGCAGCTCTGATATCACACAAGGCATAATGTCCGCCTTCGGTAATGGGTGCAGCTTCTTCGAAAGTGATACCAGCCGGCATGGTTGTTATCGCCTCACTTTCCGCAATAGTCATGTATTCGGCATGAGCCCCAAACCGCGTGTCGTTGTAACCAAATACTTTATCTCCCGTTTTAAATAGGGTAACGTCTTTCCCGGTTGCTTCAATTATTCCGGCAAATTCGTTCCCAAGCGTTTTAAATTTTGGTCGGAAAAGCCCGCTGAAAAATCTGGAAATAAAATATTCGGCACTTCTGAATCCACAGTCGGTGCGATTCACAGTAGTGGCATAAACCTTTATCAAAACCTCATTATCTGTAGGTGCCGGCTTGTCAATATCTATTACTTTGACTACTTCCGGAGGACCGTATGTGGTATTTATAGCTGCTTTCATTTTATTTACTTTTAAAGGTAAAATACATGATACCTGAAACAATAGGGCTAAAACACATAAGTATTATGTTGATGCAATCAAGAATACTTCACCACTTGCCGGGCTAAGGTTGTCGGAACGTCCGCTAAAATACTGTTCAAGGTCTGCTGCAGTAATGCAGGCAACTTCTTTAAAACCCACTTCCCGCGCCAGCTTCATTTTTTGAGTATGTTCCATATTATTTTGCCGCAGACTATCTCTTTTTCGTTTGTAACAAAAGAAACAAACCGGATGTTTGCAAAAAACCAACATTTATTGGGTTCTACCCGAAACACACTATTTCTTCAACGGAAAAAGTCAACTGACTCTTTATTTCCCGATTTCTATCAATTCAATTCCTTTGCCTGTATGCAAATTCCGGCTGTACTTTTTATCTTTTTCATTGTTCCAATGTTCGTGAACACCCAGGCTGCCTATCTTCATCCCGTTTGGCACATAAGGACCGAGTTTGGCATTCGTTCCTTTGGCAGCTTCAATTAAATAATTGTCGCAGTTGCGGCTTGAACCTTTCGGAAATGCTTTTGCACCGCTGTAACCAAGCTCACCCTGAAATTCGGCATACAGGAAATCGAGGCAAACGGATTCGATTGCAACCGGATCTTGCGACATAAAGTAACTGGCGCTCCATTCCCCGTCAAACAGTTTGTGCCAACGGTCTCGTTCCTGCGGGTTACCTACATTGGTTTGCATGCCATAAAGCCCATCTACAATGTAAAGCAACGTTTTTCCACCCAGGTTTGGCGAACCCATCAGATCTACAAAGGCACTGTAGTCGCCTTTTGCATCGTTCATTTGGCTGACGTATTTTCCATGGTCTTTTTGCGGATAGCGAATGGATCCGAAGTGATTTTTGGCACAAAGCGTCACGCCGGCTATTTCATGACCTTTTAACAAAGCAATATTTATCAAATACGCTGCTTCAACCACGGCTTTGGGCAACTCATTTCCAAGTTCTACGCCGGGCGATGTATAACTGATGGAATTGGCAACCCATTCTGGCTTTTCCCGTCCGGGGCTTCCTTGTCCATCCATCCAACGTACTTCCGGAAATTCTTCGTGAAGCGGTTTGTAAATCCGATCAGGAATAGCTCTTACTTTCCAGCCTACAGAAGCATCATAAACAATGATGTCTTTTTGTGCCACTCCGCCCGGACCGGTTAATTGCTTTAATAGTGCACGGGTTGCCTGTGGAGATTGGTCGATATCGTTGTCCACATCGTTTGCCTGATAAGTGTTATTGATATTTATTTTTACAGCAATGAGTTCTCCCGGTTTCCAGCCTCTGGCCCCTTTGCCGTGTGTCCGGTTGTAATATTGGAAAAGACGTGTCCATGCTTTTTTATCATTAGGAGCTTCGGTTAATGAGCGAACAGATTTTGAAACCATTGCTGCAAGAGCCTGTTCGTTGATATTTCCTTCTTCCCACCACTTGCCGGTTTTGCCATCCCAAGGCGTAGCAGTAATGTCGCGAATCCAGGTTACACGTCCGGGATAAATGCCCTTGGCTATGCCGATGGGTTGATTGGCTTTCATCGAAAAGAGTTGCAAGTCAGTAGTTGGTTGAGTCGCAGCAAAAAGTTCAACACTATTAAAAAGCTGTGCCACTCCAAAGATGGCTACTCCCGCTAAACATAAAACTCCGGCAATAATGATTCTTTTTTTATTGAAATAATTTTGGGATATTCTTACTAAAAATACACCGGATATAGTTGCCGACAGCCAGGCCAGGAATGAAAAAGCGACAGGAATAGCTGCTTGCTGGCATGGATATTCTGCCCGTGTTGGTTTGGGAACTACGCGGACAATGACCCAAACTAATGCGATCAACCCCACGATTGGAAATATCAGTTTATGGTAGACAGAATCCGTCCGCAGTCCTCTTATTCGTCCGCTTTTGGGGCAGGTTTTAAAGAAAAAGATTTTTATCTTGTTCATCGGAAATTAGTTTTTATATTCAATTTTCAGAAACGAAACCGCCTGACGTGGCAATTGGAAGTTGACTGATAATTCGGAGTTTTTGATGTTTAGCTTTTGTGGTTTTGATAAAAGTTGTAATTGCCCCGATTTCTCCAGGATTTTATATTCATTTTCGGTAGGTTGTTGCGGAGAACCCATTTTCTTCCAAATTTCGTAGGAATTACTGTGCCCCGCATCGATACGATAATGATACAACACGGCTTTCCCATTTTTCAGGCCTCTTACGTTTACATTCACGGGCGAACCTGCTCCCTGGATGTCGTCATCATGATAATTCCATACGAGGATGGTTGTATTCTCAGTTGTTTTTGCAGCCAATGCATTAATATCCGTACGAACACCCCGAACACTCGAATCGCGTATGGCTTTGAAATCATAAGCAAGGTCGCCCGAAACATCAACGCGTTTTCCGCCCATCATTCCCAACATGCGGAACACGTTTAGCACTGGTTTGTCCACACCGTTTGTTGCCAAATCCCTGAATCCAAAGAACCATGGCTGATTCTCGAACTCGAACGACCAGTTGACAGCCCCGATTAAGTTTACGCCATGATACTCGGCCAGGTCATACTCGCGGGCAATGGAAGCTGCGGTGTAGCTGGAATACATGGTGCCATTACGATATGCATTTTGCGGGTCGGTTTGCATCCCGCATGCCGCACAGCCTTCAGGATCTGATTCTCCTATAATTACCGGAATATTTTTTATCTCAGGAAAGGAGGCGATTACTTTAAAATGATCGTTCATGTCGCGGAGTTGATTCATCATGCCCATGCGCACTACACCATTTACTAAGCGTGGTGAACCTTTTGCATGAAACGCAACAAAATCTAGCGGAGCACCAATTTTTCCGGTTACGGCGTTGGTGTCTTTCAGGCAATGGCTGATAAAATTCCGAAGAAATTTGGTTGCCCCACCTGTGACATGCGGTCCTCCTATGCGTGCGGTGGGTAGTGCTCTTTTTACAGCATCCGATGCGTAATCGTACATTTTGCAATAGTCGCCAAATACATTCGAACTAATGAGATAAGCACCATTGGGTTCGTTCCACAATTCCCAATACCAACTTTCTACTTCCGCTTTTCCGTATCTGTTTACCGAATGCTGCACCCATTGATAAATAAGCTCGGCCCATTTGTTGTAATCCTTTGGCGGATAGGCCCAACCGGTTTCTATTTCAGAGTATTTTACGCCCGGTTTCCAATTATGCTGATAGGGTTGCGGATGCGTGGATAGCGCTTCGGGCATAAACCCAATCTGTGCCAATGGTTTCATTCCCCGTTGAATGTATGTGTCGAAAATAGAATCTACAATTGTCCAGTTGTAAATTGGATTTCCGTCTTGATCTTCGGTATACATATTGGTAGACCCCCATTTAAGCGCAGCAGTTCCATCTCCGGTATTCATCAGATTGTGAGCCCGCACATACACAGGTACCGGGCTTAAGGCCGCAATTTCGGTAAGCAGTTTCTTGCCATCTTTCATGTAGGTATAATTCGGTTCGTCGTATCCGAACCAGGCCCAGATAGGTTTCATTGCCCCTTTTTCTTTTGTCAGGTCAACAACTATGCTGACACTACTATGCTGAGAAAATAATGAGGTGTTAAAAAGAATAGTCAGAAATAAGGTCTTGAATTTCATAAAAATGTATTTATAAAAGGTTTTTAAACAAAAATATTAATGTATTTTACGGTGTCCGAAACCGGCATGATGCCGTGTTGTTCCAGTGAATTGAAATATACACTGTCACCCTGTTTCATGGTATATTCAATATCGCCTACCTGCAATTTCATTTCGCCTTCCAATACATGGATGAATTCTTCGCCTTCATGCGTCAAATGATGTTCTTTTACTTCACCCTTTTTTCCAACAAAGAGGAAAGGCTGCATTTTTTTATCTTTAAATTCCGAGGCAAATGGGAAAATATGATAACCACGGTCGGTTTGCGTAATGTTTCCGTTGGCTTTTTCCGAGCTTATCATAACCGATGATTGTGTGGCATTCTCTTCCATTAACACTGAAACATTAGTACCCAACGATTTGGCAATTTTCACCAACGTGGCAACTGATGGCACTACCGCGTTGGTTTCTATTTTGGAAACCATACTTTTTGACAAATCGCAGGCATTGGCAATATCTTGCAAAGTCCGGCTCTGGGCCAACCGTAAATTGCGGATGCGCGTTCCTATTTGCAATGAGTTTATCATATTATTTGAAGTTTACTATTATTCAACCTTGTTGAATCACAAAAGTATTGTATTTTTGCGGAATAATAGAAGGAATATATTTAAAAATTGAGTTTATAACTAAAATTGGTAATCTGCCATTAAATCAAAAAAAATGAAAACAGCTATTGTAACTTCAGTTTTGCTAATGCTTTGTTTGGGCATAAGTGCTCAGGAAGCTTTTGTAAGCAATAAATTAGTGAAAGTATGGAGCACTTCTGCCGGACTAAATATTCCGGAATCATCTCATTATAATCCATATGACCACAGCATTTATGTTTCCAATATTGTGGGGAAACATAACATTAAAGATGGGGAAGGATTTATTTCGAAGTTAAATACAAAAGGCGGAGTTATTGCGAAAGAATGGGTGAAAGGACTGAATGCACCAAAAGGAATTACGTGCACAAAAACAAAATTGTATGTAACTGACATTGACAGGGTGGCGGAAATTAGTTTGTCAACGGGTAAGATATTGAAGGAATATCGGAACTCAAAATCGAAAAGTCTGAATGACGTATGTGTAACACCCAATGGGCAGGTGTACGTTTCCGATTCGGAAGGCAATTGTATCTTTTATGTAGGAAAAGATTCGCTGGAAGTGCTTGTCCAAAGCCTAAATCTGGGAAGTATGAATGGTATCTGTGCCAGTGGCAACCTGCTTTATTTAGGTTCGAAGGGTAACTTTATTTCTGTAGACCAAAAAACAAAAGCAATCACTGTTTTGCAGGAAAAAGTGGGTTATCTGGACGGTATTGAACAGGTTACACCAACTGTATTTGTGACTTCGGACTGGAGCGGGCGCGTTCAACTCATTACAATAGGCAAAGGGGTTGAAAAGTTGTTGGACACAACTCCAATGAAAATTAATGCTGCCGATTTGGGCTATATCCCTGCTTTAAAAATACTGCTGGTTCCGACATTTCTGGATAACAAAATTGTAGCGTATAAATTAGGGATTTAGAAGAAAAGACGTGATTTTGCATATCCGTAAGATCACGTCTTTTCACAATAAATCTCTTTATCTGTCAATCATCTTAGCATTTGCTGCGGCATAACGTTCGCCTACCAGAGTTATTTTGGACGCTGCTTCATCAATTTGCTGCAAATCAGCTGGACTAAGCTTCACACTCGCCGCACCGATATTTTCGTTGAAACGTTCCAGTTTCGTTGTACCAGGAATAGGTACAATCCACGGTTTCTGTGCCAATATCCACGCTAAAGCTATTTGTGCCGGCGTTGCTTCTTTATCGGTAGCAATCTCTGTAACCAATTCCACCAAAGCCATATTCGCAGCACGGTTTTCTGCATTAAACCTGGGAACAGTGTTTCGGAAATCGTTTTTTACAAAAGTGGTATCTTTGGTAATCTTTCCGGTGAGAAATCCTTTACCCAGCGGGCTGAAGGGCACAAAGCCGATGCCCAGCTCTTCGAGCACAGGCATAATTTCAGCTTCAGGTTCGCGCCAAAAGAGCGAATATTCGCTTTGCAAAGCGGTTACCGGTTGCACGGCATGCGCACGTCGAATGTTTTTTACGCCTGCTTCCGACAGCCCAAAGTGTTTAACTTTACCCTCCTGAATCAGATCTTTTACGGTTCCAGCCACATCTTCGATGGGAACATTCGGGTCGATGCGATGTTGGTAAAGTAAATCGATAGTTTCGATATTGAGTCGTTTCAGCGATCCTTCCACTGCCTCGCGAATATGTTCCGGACGACTGTTTAAACCACCTGAAATGCCATCCAGATTGAATCCGAATTTAGTGGCAATCTGCACTTCGTTGCGGAACGGCGCCAACGCTTCGCCCACCAGTTCTTCGTTTGTAAACGGACCGTACACTTCGGCCGTATCGAAAAAAGTGACACCACTTTCCACTGCTTTGCGAATTAACGCAATCATTTCTTTTTTATCGGCAACAGTTCCGTAACCAAAGTTCATACCCATGCAGCCAAGTCCAATGGCAGACACTTCAAGTCCGCAGTTACCTAATTTTCTTGTTTCCATATTACTAATTATTTATAGTGCAAAAATAAAACGAGAACCGCAGGAAAAGGTTTTCTCCACGGCTCAAATAATTTTGCTGAAAAGCTCAAAGATTATTTCTTCATTTTATTGTTGAAGCAGTTCTAATTGCTTTGCCCTATAATCTTTTGGTGTCCGCCCTTTTAGCTTTTTGAAAGTCCGGTTATAATGAGGTACGTCATCAAAGCCCACGGCATAGCAGATTTCTGCTACTGGTTTACTTGTCTCCCGCAGCATCAGGCATGAGCAATCGATTCGGTACTCTGTAAGTGCGGTAAAAAATGATTTCCCTTTTTCCCGCTTAAAAAAACTGCAAAACGATGAGCGATTCATTCCCACAAACTTAGCTACGTCCTCAAGCTTGATTTTTTCCTGATAGTTATTGACCATATACCGCGCCACTTCCTGCATTTTCAGCTGGCTTCTGTTTTGTTTTGTATTAACGCCCACTATCTGCTTCTCGGCCGATGAAGCTATGATATTTAGTATATTGAGCAATGATGAAATATGCTCCAGGCTATTCTCGCCAAGCATCCGGGTCATGATGTTTTGCAGGCTGATCTGAGTGTCGCCTTCGAACTTTACAGCATCTTTATATTGCTCTATCTGCATCATGAAATGCTCTGTTTCGGGAAAAGCGGCTATGCATTTGTGAAGCCAGTCCACCGGAAAAATAATCGTAATATTTTCGATTTTGCCTTGCTCATCGTGATCGAATTCGTCGAAATACCAACCGTGTGGAATATTGGGAGGAAGAAACACAACTTCACCCGCTGAAAAAGTCTCCATCCGGTCGCCTACAATCCGGGTACCACTTCCGGTCATTACATACGACAATTCCCAGGTCGGGCTTTGATGAAGTGTTATTTGTTCGTTCCAGACTATATGTACATGATCGAAGTAAAAAGACTTGTCTTTTTCGAGCTGAATTTCGCAATATTTTATTTCTTCCTTCATTTTTTCGTTCACCAATGGTCAATAATGCAAATATACAACAATAAATATTGAAAAATAAACAATTACAAGCTGAATGTTTGGGCTATATTTGCAATCAAATTTTTCACAACAACACACATGAATTACACATCTTCATCAACTTTTACCGATTCTAAAAGACATTACGAAATTCTGGACGGACTACGTGGTGTGGCGGCAATAATCGTGGTTATTTTTCACTTACTTGAAACTTTTACAGGTGGGAATAATATGGTTCAGATTGTGAATCACGGTTATCTGGCCGTCGATTTCTTTTTTGTACTTTCCGGCTTTGTTATTGGCTATGCTTACGACGACCGCTGGGGAAAAATGAGCCTCAAAAGTTTCTTTAAACGCCGTATTATCCGTCTCCATCCAATGATTATCATGGGGATGATTATCGGGGCTGTAACTTTCTATTTTCAGGCAAGTTCATTTTTCCCTGTAATCAGCCAGATTCCTGTATGGAAAATGCTGCTGATTATGCTTATCGGTTTTACATTGCTTCCTGTTCCACCAGCACTCGACATACGTGGCTGGATTGAAATGCATCCGCTTAACGGACCGGCTTGGTCGCTTTTTTTTGAATATATCGCCAATATCCTTTATGCATTGTTTATTCGCAAGTTTTCGAACAATTTGCTGGCTTTGTTGGTGTTTCTTTCCGGGTGTGCATTGATTTATCTTTCTCTGAAACAAGGTGATGTTATCGGAGGTTGGTCGTTGAATTCCGCCCAGTTGCAGATTGGCTTTACGCGTTTACTTTATCCTTTCTTCGGCGGACTGTTGCTTTCGCGCATTTGCAAACCGGGAAAAATTAAAAATGCTTTTTTGTGGTGCAGCCTGCTGTTGGTAATTGTTCTTTCGATACCGCGCATTGGTGGTGCGGAACATGTATGGATGAACGGGCTTTACGTCTTATTCAGCATCATTTTCATTTTTCCACTCATTGTGTATATCGGGGCAAGCGGCGAGCTGAAAACGAAACGGGCTTCGGCCATCAATAGTTTCCTGGGCGATATTTCTTATCCCCTTTACATTATCCACTATCCGTTTATTTACATGTTTATGGCCTGGGTGGACCATAATAAGGTTTCGCTCACAGGTTCCCTGCCTATGGCGTTCGGAATACTTGTGTTTGTTGTCGGATTGGCTTATGCCTGTGTGAAACTTTACGATATCCCGATAAGAAAATGGCTTGCTAAACAGTTTCTGACTGATGCGGTGAAATAACTTACAGAAAAATACTTAAATAAAAATATGGGCATGACTTCAAATCATGCCCTTATTTTATTCTTGTTTTCAAAAGAAATTATCCTTCCACCGTTGGTGACACTCCGAATTGCTTTTTAAAAGCGGTGGAAAAATGCGAGAGGTTTTTGAAGCCGACTTCGAGGTACACGTCGGATACCTTGCGATTTTCATTGCGGATTTTATCGCGGGCTACTTTCAGGCGTTTTTCCATGAGCCAACGCTGTGGAGGCAGTTCGCTGATCTTTTTAAAATCGCGTTTGAAAGTGGCCAGACTACGACCAGTAAATCCGGCAATGTCTTCCATTGATAAATCGTACATATAATTGTTTTCCAGGAAGTCGAAAATATCGATTTTCCAGGGTTCGGTAAAGTCGAAAAGAGCTGGATAGAACCGATCATTGATGTTAAGCAGGGAATAGACTCCCTCTTGTAACTTAAGCTGCATCAATTCTGTTGAAGGTTCTTTGTCTGTTTCGAAATAAGGCACCAATGACTGGAACAAGCTGCTTATATCCGGCGTTGATGGCAATTTGATGGCGCTTGGTTGATGTTTTTCTGCATTTACCGGCAGTTTTTTCCGGTCAATAGTTTGATAAAAATCCCGCAGAAAATTTCGTTTAAAAGTCATAAATACAGCCTGAAATGGCTCGTCTTCAAAAGGGAGTTTGCTCATTTGTACCCGGTTGTCTTTCCGCAGAAAGACGCATTCCCCCTTACGAACCGAAAGTTTTATGTCTCCTTCCTCCACCAGGTATTCGCCCGAGTAAATATAAACCAACATGTGTTCCCGTACCATTTTGGAACATACAGTTTCTTTATTCGCATAAAAGCTAAAGAATACATCGTGGTAGTTCAACGATTGTGATTGTTCTTGTGTCATAATTTTAGTAGGTTTTAATTTATTTACGGGGTGATCTCAAGTCACCCCGTAAATAAAATATAGATTCGTCTTTTTGTAGCTTATTTCCCCGAAATTAATAGGCTTTTTCCAAAATCACTCGCGCCACTTCCGGCGTAATGGCTCCCGTCTCCGAAAGTTTTACCATTCCATGAGACTCAAGTTGTGCTACAATATCACCCACAGCTGAAGCTTCCACACCGTATTCCGACAAACGGGTTTTTATACCCAGACTTTCGAAAAATGCACGTGTTTTGTCGATAGCAGCATCCACTTTCTCTGCATCAGTACCTTCGCTAATGTTCCACACCCGTTCGGCATATTGCACGAGTTTGGCAAATTTCTGCCCTTTCATTACATCAAGCAGTGCCGGATAAACAATAGCCAGTGTTTTACCGTGGTCGATGCCAAATAGGGCTGTCAACTCGTGCCCAATCATGTGTGTAGCCCAGTCTTGTGGCACACCTGCCCCAATCAGCCCGTTCAGAGCCATGGTAGCCGCCCATACCATATTGGCACGGGCATCGTAATTGTCCGGCTGTTCCACATTGATTTTACCCACTTCAATAAGGGTTTGCAGGATTCCTTCAGCCATACGGTCCTGTACGCGTGCATCCACCGGGAAAGTAATATATTGCTCAACTGTGTGAATGAAAGCATCGGCAATACCATTGGCCACCTGCGTTTGTGGAAGCGTGAAAGTTACCGTAGGATCGAGAACCGAAAATACCGGATAAACCCGTTCGCTCTTCACCGGATATTTTCCTTTGCCGTAGCTGATCACCGCTCCGTTGTTCATTTCCGAACCGGTAGCCGGAAGGGTCAATACTGTCCCGATGGGTACGATCTGTGACACTACATCCGGAGTGATATTGCGGAAACCAAAGTGAAGCAAATCGGTAGCATCACCCGGATAAAAGGTAGCCAGGGAAATAAATTTGGTGCCGTCGATCACAGAGCCGCCGCCAACTGCCATAAGGAATGTAATACCTTCGGTACGAACTACTTCTACGGCTTTCATTAATGTTTCGTAATGCGGGTTTGGCTCAATCCCACCAAATTCCAGCACCTGACGGTTGCCTAAGGCAGCTTTTACCTGATCAATAACACCACTGCGTTTGGCGCTTCCGCCTCCGTAAGTGATTAATACTTTTGCATCGGCAGGAACCTGTCCGTCGATATTTTTAATCTGATCTTTTCCGAACAAGATAGTTGTCGGATTGTGAAATACAAAATTGAACATAGTTTTATATAATCTTTAAAATTGATAATTATTTGTTTAGCCAGCTTTCCACTTGTTTGCCGGCACTATTCACATTGGAACCACGTATTGCTATTCCGGGCTGCACTTTTGAATGAGGACAAAGCTTTTGAATATCCCGTTCGCTGTGCCCCATTCCGCTACCTTCGTGTGTGCAAAAAGGGATAATTGTTTTACCAGAGAAATCATAAGTCTCAAGGAATGTAAAAACTCCCATAGGGAAAGTTCCCCACCAGTTGGGAAAACCAAGGTAAATCACATCATAGGTATTAATGTTTTCGACGTATTCTGTTAGTTCTGGACGAGCGTTTGAACGGAGTTCATTTTGTGCCACTCGGGTAGTCTCGTCATAATCTTCGGGATACGGTTTTATTGTTTGGATTTCAAATAAATCGCCACCGGTAAGTGCCTGAATTTTATTTGCAATCACTTCGGTATTACCTACCTTGAGATCTAAAATCCGTCCTCCGAAGTAATTCTGGCCTTTTCGCGAGTAGTAGGCAATGAGTATTTTTATTGCTGAGTCTTTCATTATTGAATGTTTCATTTTAATACGCTGCAAAATTAAAACAAGAGCCGCAGAGAATGGTTTTCTCTGCGGCTCAAATAATATTCCTGAAAAGCTCAAAATTGAATTACTCCAACGAATCGGCAACTGCTTTGCTTAGTGGAGTGGTTGGACGGCCTATCAGTGCAGATAGTATTTTTGCATCTGCATACAAATCGCCTTTTGAGGCACTCACATCCCAACTGGCAATGGCTTGAGCAAAAACATCCGGAATTCCAAAGCTACCTAGAATCTTTGCGTATTCTGCCTCAGGCAAATTGTTGTATGGAATAGTTTTGCCGGTTTGTTTTGAAATTTCGGCAGCCAGGTCGCTTAATGTATAAGCTGTGTCGCCCGAAAGCTCTAACGTTTGTCCGGTATACTTATCGCTTGCGAGCACAACGGCGGCAGCCTCGGCGAAATCAACACGTGCTGCCGAAGCAATCTTGCCATCTGCAGCACTACCTATAAATGCACCCGCACCCACGGCGCCTTTAACCGAACCTGTATAATTTTCGGTGTACCAACCATTACGCAGGATAGTATATCTGATGCCTGAAGCCTTAATCGCGTCTTCAGTAGCCATGTGTTCGGGAGCAAGACTCAACGTCGATTTATCGGCATGCAGCAGGCTGGTGTATACAATTTCTTTTAAACCAGCAGATTTTGCGGCTTCAATTACATTTGCATGCTGCCGGGCACGTTGACCAATTTCGTTTCCAGATATAAGCAACAGCTTGTCGATACCCTCCAGTGCCTTCGCATCCGGTGCTTCATAGTCGAATGAACGTGCTTCCACGCCCAGATCAGCTGCTTTGTCAGGGTTACGCACCAGTGCAACAATAGTTTCGGGTGCTACTTTTTGTTTCAATTTTTCTACAACCAGGCGACCTAATTGACCTGTCGCTCCTGTTACTCCGATTTTCATTTTTGTATTTCCTTTCTTTTTAAATGTTATAAATTTTCTATTCCATTTTTGAGATAAACCTTATTTAATAAAACAATCAGAATTATGTTTTGATTGAATATGTATGGTTAAATAATTATTTGTTCGTACAACTATTGAAACAACTGAATGATATTATTTCTACTTTTGTTACGCAAAGTAACTAATAATAGTTTATATTCGAAACAGGTTACTTTTTAGTAACAATAAAAAAAGTAGTAACCTTCAGGTAACCATTATGGCTAAACTCAAAGCAGAAACCCAATGTCCGGTCACAGCAACTCTCCAACTGATAGGTGGCAAATGGAAAACGATAATACTGTATTCACTTTTAACCGGAACGAAACGGTTTGGTGAGATTGCCGTTCGTATTCCCGGCATTTCCCGGAAAGTACTTACCGAGCAATTGAAAGAATTGGAAGATGATGGCTTGATTATGCGCCAACAATATAAGGAAATACCACCACGGGTAGAATATTCACTCACTGACTTAGGCAAAAGCCTCTCTTCTGTTTTTCGGGAACTGGAAGTATGGGGTATAGAAAATGTGTTGCCAAATTGATTTTTCACATTTTTCTACATCAAAGTAAGGTTTGACCAACAACAAAAATAATACAAATAAATTTAACCAAACAAGTCAAACATAAAAAAAAAGACTGAGCTGCAAAGAATTATACATCTTTACAGCTTAGCACTTAACATCTAAATTCGATAGGATTCGATCAATTATTTCTTATTTTAACAAATAATTATTGTCAATTATCTAATACTTTTACATGCGAAAAAATTTATAGCATTTTTTCAAAAGCCAGCCACAATTTATCATCTTCTGGCACAGGAGCGGTAATCTGAATCAGTTGTTTGGATACGGGATGAATAAACTCTACGTTACGGGCATGCAGGCTAATGCCACCATTGGGATTGGAGCGGGCAAAGCCGTATTTCAAATCGCCTTTTATCGGACAGCCCATTTTGGCCAGCTGGCAACGAATTTGGTGATGGCGACCAGTTTCCAGATTTACCTGAAGCAAAAAATAAGTATCAGATTGTGCAATCAGCTTATAGGTTAATGCAGCAGCTTTTGCATTAGGAACCATCTTCTCGTGCGCCACGGACTTGTTTTGTTTCTCGTTGCGCACCAGGAAATGCTCCAACCGCCCTTCGGGTTGTTCCGGTTTTTCCTTTACAATAGCCCAATAGGTTTTCTTTACCTGTTGGGTTTTGAACATATCGTTCAGTCGAGCCAGGGCTTTGCTGGTTTTGGCAAAAAGCACCACACCACTCACCGGACGATCCAGGCGGTGCGTCACTCCGCAAAAAACCTCTCCGGGCTTGTTGTATTTCTCTTTCAAAAACTTTTTGATGGTTTCCGAAAGTGGCTCGTCACCGGTTTTGTCGCCCTGCACAATTTCCGAGCAGGTTTTGTTTACGGCTATAATGTGGTTGTCTTCGTAGAGAACTGTCATAATACCCCTAACCCCTAAAGGGGAATTTTAGTATGTTTAATTTAAAAATAAATAGAAAAAGCTAATCCAATCCCCCTTTAGGGGTTAGGGGTTTACCCAATGAGAGAATCAACAATTCCGCGTTGGCGAACAGCCTCGTAAATGAGTACCCCTGCCGCCACCGACACGTTCAATGAATCGATAGTTCCCAACATCGGAATGCTAACCATCTCGTCACAGAGCCTCAGATTTTCCGGCGAAACTCCCTCATCTTCAGCCCCCATAACAATCGCAATCGGTTCGCTCATGCTAGCTTCGGTGTAGTTATGTGTTGCTTTTTCGCTGGCAGCAAGAATTTTAATGCCCGATGACGATAAAAATTTCAAAGCATTGCTCAAGCTATGTTCGCGGCAAACTGGAATTTTCATCAATGCACCTGCCGATGTTTTTACAGCATCGCCATTAAGCGCCGCGCCACCTTTCAGGGGCACCACAATAGCATCAACACCGGCACATTCGCAGGTACGGGCAATAGCTCCAAAATTACGAACATCAGTCACGCCATCGAGCACCACGATAAACGGCATGCGACCTTCTTCGTAAATGGTCGGGATAATATCTTCGATGTGCTGATAAGCCACGGGCGAAATGAATGCAATCACTCCCTGATGGTTTTTCATGGTGATGCGGTTCAGTTTTTCGAGTGGAACTTTTTGTACGGGCACTTCCAATCCGTTGAGCGCAGCAAACAATTCGCGCGAAAGCTCGCTGGTCATATCGCGGCGAAGCAGGATTTTATCAATTTCTTTTCCGGCCTGAATGGCTTCAATCACGGCACGAATACCGAAAATCATGTCCTTCTCTGGACGTTGTTTGTTTTTGTAGTTTATCATGTTTTAATTTATTTTCAAAGCTTTTTTCTTTTAATGCATCAGCACAGAAAATAGAAGAGACTATTGGCAGTCTTCAATCAACTGTTTCAAATCCGATATCAGCATTTCCCTTTCAAAAGAAAATGTTTTATCTTTTTCGTTCAATAAATAGAAAACCTCAAGGGCTTTCTGGAAAAAACTGTTGGCATATACCCTATTACCTTTCTGTTGAAACGAACAAGCCGTTTCGTACAACAATTTTGCCAAGGCATCCAGATGAGAAGAACTGTATCCGGCTTTCCGCACAATTTCAACAAATGCCGAAACGGGCATGAGAGCCAACTCATCTGTATTCAGGTCGAGCATTTCTTTATAGGTTTCATCAGCCAGGCGGAGAGCAGCTTCGGGAAGTCCCTTCTCGCGCAAGCCAAGCATGGCAGCAATCACGCGGCTGAGTTTCTCCAGGTATTTCAGCAAATAATCTTCTTTTGGCACGGAAATTCAGTTATAAGTAAATAGTAAGCAATTACCAGTAAGAAAGTTACAGACAATATTCTCTAATCCAATTCGGGTTGCAAAGATAGCTAAATTATTGTATTTCATTGCCATGCGGTTTCAAATTATTGTAATATATTATATTTCAACAGCATGCACAATAACGCATTATAATTCATTATTTATAGATTTCTTCCGTATCTTTGTAAAAATTTTCAAAACGTCCAATCGTAATGTTTTGATTCCGAAATCATCCATCTAAAATCGTAAATTAAAAAGTGTTTCAATCGCATATAGGAGAATTTGCCGGCCTGGGAGTTTCGGTGTGCTGGACCATGAGTGCCTTGTTTTTTGAAAAGGCTGGATACAAAATCGGCTCGTTATCTGTCAATTTCATTCGCCTGGTCTTAGCTATTGCTTTTTTGGGCATTACTACTTTGTTTAGCCGGGGATTATTTTTCCCAACTGATGCCACGGGTTACCAATGGTTTTGGTTAGGCCTGTCGGGGTTTATTGGCTTCTTCCTGGGTGACATGCTGCTTTTCCAGTCCTACATGGTTATTGGTTCGCGAACCGCAGCCCTGATTATGAGCCTTGCTCCTATGCTCACAGCCGTAATTGGTTGGTTTTTCCTGAATGAAATCCTTTCCGCTCAAAGCATTATCGCCATTGTAATAAGCATCAGCGGAATTATACTCGCCATTTCGAACCGAAAAATGAAATTAAATATCCCGTTCAAAGGTTTTTTACTTGCATTCGGCGGTGCACTGGGGCAAGCTGTGGGACTGATTCTGAGCAAAAAAGGAATGGGACATTACGACCCGGTAGCGGCGACTCAAATCAGGGCTTTATTTGGATTAGTCAGTTTTGGAATACTCATAACCGCACTGGGACGCTGGAACAAGCTCGCACAGGCCGTAACCCACAGCAGTGCCATGAAAGCTGTTTCGATAGGTTCATTTTTCGGACCTTTTGTTGGTGTTTCGCTCGGACTATTTGCCATCCAACAAACCCAAACCGGCATAGCGTCCACCTTGATGGGACTTGTTCCTATTTTTATTATTGTGCCCTCGGCCATTATGTTCAAAGAAAAAATAAGGCCTCAACAGGTTATCGGGGCCATTATCAGCATTGCGGGGGCAACGTTGTTTTTTATTTAAAAAATTCATTCATCGTTCTGTGTTTTGTGTTCAGGGTTTCGTGTTGGGAGTAATAAATTCAGAATTTCAACAAAACTCAAAATCCGGCCTCTTGATTACAAACTACCAACTATAAACTATCTTCTCACACCACTCCCTGCGCCATCATCGCTTTGGCCACTTTCATAAATCCGGCAATGTTGGCACCTTTCACATAGTTCACATACCCGTCGGGCTCTGTGCCATATTTAACACACGATTCATGAATGCTTTGCATAATCTGTTGCAACCGGCTGTCCACTTCTTCCTTTTGCCAACTTAGCTTCATGGCATTTTGCGACATTTCCAGGCCTGAAACCGAAACACCTCCCGCATTGGCTGCCTTGCCCGGAGCAAACAAGATTTTATGCTTCAAAAACACCTCAATGGCTTCGATGGTTGAAGGCATATTGGCACCTTCCGAAACCGCTATGCAACCATTGTTCACCAATATTTCTGCATCTTCAGCCGTTATTTCGTTTTGGGTAGCCGAGGGCAAAGCAATGGTGCATTTTTCGGCCCAGGGGCGTTGGCCTTCCATATATTTGCAATCATACTTGTCAGCATATTCTTTTATCCGTCCGCGCCGTACATTTTTAAGGTCGAAAATATAAGCCAGTTTTTCTTTATTAATTCCGTCGGGATCGTAAATATATCCATTGCTATCCGACATGGTCACAACCTTTCCGCCCAGTTCTATTACCTTTTCGGCGGTATAGGTAGCCACATTTCCGGCACCCGAAATCGAAACAATTTGTCCTTTCAGGTCATCAATCCCTTTTCGCTTAAGCATATTCATCAGAAAATAAATATTACCGTACCCCGTGGCTTCAGGCCGGATAAGCGAACCGCCAAATTCCAGGCCCTTGCCTGTGAATGTTCCGGTATTTTCATGCGCCAGTTTCCGGTACATGCCATACATATACGCCACTTCACGTCCACCAACCCCAATATCACCGGCAGGAACATCTGTATCGGCACCAATATGCCGCCAGAGCTCGAGCATAAAAGCCTGGCAAAAACGCATTACTTCTGCATCCGACTTCCCTTGCGGACTAAAATCGGATCCTCCTTTTCCACCACCCATGGGCAGGGTTGTAAGCGCATTTTTGAATGTTTGCTCGAAAGCCAAAAACTTCAGGATAGAGGGGCAAACTGATTCGTGGAAACGAAGTCCGCCTTTGTAAGGCCCAATAGCGTTGTTGTGCTGTATACGATAACCCATATTCGTTCTCACCTGCCCCTGATCGTCGACCCAGGTTACGCGAAACGAAAAAATCCGATCCGGAATGCAAATACGTTCGATAATATTTTGTTTTTCGAATTCAGGGTGGGCATTGTAAATATCTTCGATAGAACGCAGCACTTCTTCGACTGCTTCGTAATATTCTGGTTCGTTCGGGAAACGCCATTTCAGATTTTCAAGAACTTGTTCGGTCTTCATAATATTAGATTTTATAGGATTACAAAGAACATTTGGGGAGTAAGTATTAAACAAAATGTCAAACAGGTTTGTTTTCCTAACAACATATTAACAACAGTGGAGCGAATACCCATCTTTCAATTGCACAGCAAATCCCCCATCCAGATCATTCTGGTTTTTCACATATGTTCGTTATATTAGAATAATATATGGAAAGTATGTTGTCTGTAAACTTTATTGAAGTAAGCCAAGCCACATTATTTAAACGCTTCTCTGCCTTGTTTCTCAAATTAGAGCGCTGCATTTTTTCGGTTGCACACAATAAATTTATATCCAACAAAAAAGCCCCACATACTATTGTATGCAGGGCTTTGAAAAACGGCAGCTATCTACTCTCCCACTTTTCAGCAGTACCATCGACGTTGACAGGCTTAACTTCTCTGTTCGGAATGGGAAGAGGTGGAACCCTGTCGCTATAACCACCTAAATAAGGTGACAGTTGACAATTGACAGTTGACAATTATAAACCGTATAGGATAGATTTATTAAAAGAAGAGAGAAATCATAACTTAGCAAGGTAATACCATACGGCACAAAAAAAGCTATCGGGCAATTAGTATTACTCGGCTCTACATTTCTGTTGTACACCTGTAACCTATCAACGTGGTAATCTGCCACGACCCTCAATGGAAATCTAATCTTGAAGATGGCTTCGTGCTTAAATGCTTTCAGCACTTATCCAAACCGAACGTAGCTACTGGGCAGTGCTCCTGGCGGAACAACCCATCGACCAGAGGTTCGTCCAACACGGTCCTCTCGTACTAGTGTCAGACCTTCGCAAATTTCCTGCGCCCACAACAGATAGGGACCGAACTGTCTCACGACGTTCTGAACCCAGCTCGCGTGCCACTTTAATGGGCGAACAGCCCAACCCTTGGGACCTTCTCCAGCCCCAGGAATGTGACGAGCCGACATCGAGGTGCCAAACCATTCCGTCGATATGAGCTCTTGGGAATGATCAGCCTGTTATCCCCGGAGTACCTTTTATCCTTTGAGCGATGGCCCTTCCATACGGAACCACCGGATCACTATGCCCTAGTTTCCTACCTGATCGACTTGTCGGTCTCTCAGTCAAGCGCGCTTATACCATTATACTCTACGACCGGTTACCAATCGGCCTGAGCGCACCTTTGGAAGCCTCCGTTACACTTTTGGAGGCGACCACCCCAGTCAAACTACCCACCAAACAGTGTCCTCGCATTCACGAGTTAGAACTCAAATAATTAAAGGGCCGTATTTCAAGGGTGACTCCACGAACACTAGCGTGCCCGCTTCATAGTCTCCGGCCTATCCTACACATCAATTACCCAAATTCAGTGTTAAGTTGCAGTAAAGGTTCACGGGGTCTTTCCGTCCCGTTGCGGGTAATCGGCATCTTCACCGATACTACAATTTCACCGAGCTCACAGCTGAGACAGTGCCCAGATCGTTACACCATTCGTGCAGGTCGGAACTTACCCGACAAGGAATTTCGCTACCTTAGGACCGTTATAGTTACGGCCGCCGTTTACTGGGGCTTCAATTCAAAGCGTCGATTGCTCTAACTTCTCCTCTTAACCTTCCAGCACCGGGCAGGTGTCAGGCCATATACTTCATCTTTCGATTTTGCATAGCCCTGTGTTTTTGTTAAACAGTCGCCTGGGCCATTTCTCTGCGGCTTCTCATTCAACATGAGGAAGCGCCCCTTCTCCCGAAGTTACGGGGCTATTTTGCCTAGTTCCTTAGCTGTGAATCACTCGAGCGCCTTAGTATGTTCTACTTGACCACGTGTGTCCGTTTGTGGTACGGGTACTTATATGATTAACGTTTAGCGGATTTTCTTGGCAGTCTGATTACATCCATATCCGGTTGTACAAGTACGCCCGGTACTATCAGGTTCGACTCAGGGAGCGGATTTGCCTACCCCCCTCAATATCTACACCCTTTAACCTACTATTCCGTCAGTAGGCAGGACTTTCACTTCTGCGTCCCCACTTCACTCATATAAGTAGTACTGGAATATTAACCAGTTCTTCCATCGGCTTCGCCTGTCGGCTATACCTTAGGCCCCGACTAACCCTGATCCGATTAGCGTTGATCAGGAAACCTTAGTCTTCCGGCGGAGGTGTTTCTCGCACCTCTTATCGTTACTTATTCCTACATTTGCTTTTCCAGCCGCTCCAGAGTAAGTTGTCCTTACGCCTTCTACGCTGTACTGGAATGCTCCCCTACCAATTGTACAATGTACAATTCCATAGCTTCGGTAATATGCTTATGCCCGATTATTATCCACGCCAAACCGCTCGACTAGTGAGCTGTTACGCACTCTTTAAATGAATGGCTGCTTCCAAGCCAACATCCTAGCTGTCGCTGCAGTTCGACTTCGTTAATTCAACTTAGCATATATTTGGGGACCTTAGCTGATGGTCTGGATTCTTCTCCTCTCGGACATGGACCTTAGCACCCATGCCCTCACTGCTGCAAAACATTTATATGCATTCGGAGTTTATCAGGACTTGATAGGCGGTGAAGCCCTCGCATCCAATCAGTCGCTCTACCTCATATAAACTATTGCAACGCTGCACCTAAATGCATTTCGGGGAGTACGAGCTATCTCCAAGTTTGATTAGCCTTTCACCCCTACCCACAAGTCATCCGAAAACTTTTCAACGTTTACCGGTTCGGTCCTCCATTTCGTGTTACCGAAACTTCAACCTGCTCATGGGTAGATCACTTGGTTTCGCGTCTACTCCCACTGACTATGGCGCCCTGTTAAGACTCGCTTTCGCTTCGGCTGCGGTCCTGAAGACCTTAACCTTGCCAGTGAAAGTAACTCGTAGGATCATTATGCAAAAGGCACGCTGTCACACCACGAAGGTGCTCCAACCGCTTGTAAGCGAACGGTTTCAGGGTCTATTTCACTCTTCTATTCGAAGTACTTTTCACCTTTCCCTCACGGTACTGGTTCACTATCGGTCTCTGGGGAGTATTTAGCCTTAGCGGATGGTCCCGCCAAATTCACACAGGATTTCTCGTGTCCCGCGCTACTCAGGATACTGCTATCAAATTAAAAACTTACCTGTACAGGATTATCACCTTCTATGATTGCTCTTTCCAAAGCATTCCAGTTCATTTGTAATTCAAATATCACAGTCCTATAACCCCAGCTATGCATTGCTACATAACTGGTTTGGGCTGTTCCGCGTTCGCTCGCCACTACTTGCGGAATCACTTTTGTTTTCTTCTCCTAAGGGTACTTAGATGTTTCAGTTCCCCTCGTTCGCCTTCCATATAATGGAATAACATAGCTTCACTATGTTGGGTTGCCCCATTCGGAAATCTCGGGATCAAAGGTTATTTGCACCACCCCCGAGCTTATCGCAGCTTATCACGTCCTTCATCGCCTCCCAGAGCCTAGGCATCCACCGTTCGCTCTTATTTGCTTTTTTTATTTCTTGTTGCTCGTATCCTTATCAGACGCACAACCGTGCGTCTTTACAAATACTCAATGCATTATTTAGATTGCTCTATCGTATTGCATTGCTTTACTACTTTTTCTCTCTTTCTTTCAATATATCAAAGATCGCTATTCAATGGACAATTGACAATTGATAATTGACAATTTGTTTATCTCACGATAATCCATTTAAATGTGATGATTTTTAGTGGTTCAGCACTAATAATCTGTTTTCATTACTTTTCCAATACTCGCTTGTATTGTGTTTTATTCTCCTTCTTCATTGTCAACTGACCACTGTCAATTGTCAACTTCTTCGTGGAGAATATCGGGCTCGAACCAATGACCCCCTGCGTGCAAGGCAGGTGCTCTAAGCCAACTGAGCTAATCCCCCGGTATTCAATTCATAATTTATAATTTATAATGCATAATGTAGATTTGATTCTTCAATTATGAATTATGCATTGTCAATTATGCATTAGTTTTGTAGTCCCAGGCAGAGTTGAACTGCCGACCTCTACATTATCAGTGTAGCGCTCTAACCAACTGAGCTATAGGACTGGCTTTCTTTTCTCGCCTTATTTTTATAGGCTCTACTTTTCAATTTTTTCAGCTTGTTTCCAAACTGTATATATCATAAACAACGTAATGTAGTACTCGGAATTTCTATCCCTCGTATATACCACTTTTCTACTTAATCGATAACATCACTCCAGAAAGGAGGTGTTCCAGCCGCACCTTCCGGTACGGCTACCTTGTTACGACTTAGCCCCAGTTACTAGTTTTACCCTAGGACGCTCCTTGCGGTTACGTACTTCAGGTCCCCCCAGCTTCCATGGCTTGACGGGCGGTGTGTACAAGGCCCGGGAACGTATTCACCGCGCCATGGCTGATGCGCGATTACTAGCGAATCCAGCTTCACGGAGTCGAGTTGCAGACTCCGATCCGAACTGAGAGAGGCTTTAAGAGATTAGCATCTGCTCGCGCAGTAGCAACCCTCTGTACCCCCCATTGTAACACGTGTGTCGCCCCGGACGTAAGGGCCGTGCTGATTTGACGTCATCCCCACCTTCCTCACACCTTACGGTGGCAGTCTCACTAGAGTCCTCAGCATAACCTGTTAGTAACTAGCAATAGGGGTTGCGCTCGTTATGGCACTTAAGCCGACACCTCACGGCACGAGCTGACGACAACCATGCAGCACCTACACAGACGCCATTGCTGGAAGACCAGTTTCCTGGTCGGTCGTCTGCATTTCAAGCCCGGGTAAGGTTCCTCGCGTATCATCGAATTAAACCACATGTTCCTCCGCTTGTGCGGGCCCCCGTCAATTCCTTTGAGTTTCATTCTTGCGAACGTACTCCCCAGGTGGAATACTTAACGCTTTCGCTTTGCCACATACAGTATATCGCATACAGCTAGTATTCATCGTTTACTGCGTGGACTACCAGGGTATCTAATCCTGTTTGATCCCCACGCTTTCGTGCCTCAGCGTCAGTTGTATCCCAGTAAGCTGCCTTCGCAATTGGTGTTCTGTGTTATATCTAAGCATTTCACCGCTACACAACACATTCCGCCTACCTTATTTACACTCAAGACCTGCAGTTTCAATGGCAATTTTACGGTTGAGCCGCAAACTTTCACCACTGACTTAAAGGTCCGCCTACGCACCCTTTAAACCCAATAAATCCGGATAACGCTTGGATCCTCCGTATTACCGCGGCTGCTGGCACGGAGTTAGCCGATCCTTATTCGTAAAGTACATACAATAAGTTACACGTAACTCTTTTTATTCCCTTACAAAAGAAGTTTACAATCCATAGAACCTTCTTCCTTCACGCGACTTGGCTGGTTCAGGCTCTCGCCCATTGACCAATATTCCTCACTGCTGCCTCCCGTAGGAGTCTGGTCCGTGTCTCAGTACCAGTGTGGGGGACCTTCCTCTCAGAACCCCTAATGATCGTTGCCTTGGTGAGCCGTTACCTCACCAACTAGCTAATCATACGCATGCCCATCTGTAAGCCATAAATGTTTAACCATTCACCCATGCAGGTAAATGGTATTATGCGGTATTAGTCCGAATTTCTCCGGGTTATTCCCCTCTTACAGGCAGGTTGCATACGTGTTACTCACCCGTGCGCCGGTCGCCACCTCAGATTGCTCCTTGTGCTGCCCCTCGACTTGCATGTGTTAGGCCTGTCGCTAGCGTTCATCCTGAGCCAGGATCAAACTCTTCGTTGTATCTTGTTTTTTTATTTGCTCGGATGCTATCTCTTAATTTATTTGTAGATAATTGACGTGGTATAAAAAATTGATATTCTCATATCGAATTTCCTTTTTAAAGAAATTTCCCTTCCTTATACTACATTATTTCGTTGTTCATGTATTCTCAAAGATCGACGCTTTTTAATTAATAATTATCAATTAAAAATTAATAATTAAATGCTCACTTCACAGTGATTGTATCAAAAAGACTTCTTATGATACTAAAAAACAGCTCCCTGTTTCTTAACTTGTTTTACTATCGTTTCACTTCAAATTTTCAAGGCGAAACGGACTGCAAAGGTAATACTTATTTTTGAACTACCAAAAATTTTTCGAAAAGTTTTTTATTTATTTTGGTTACTTCAATTCGGCAACGTCAGCATTTTTTATGTCATAACTGTTTTTGATCCAGCTATTTATAAGCAAAACTTCCCGTCATTCCCTTTCCTCTGAAAGCGGCTGCAAAGGTAATGCTATTTTTTAAACTACCAAACCTTTTTCAAAAAGTTTTTCATTTATTTTTTAGCGCCATCTAAACCGCATTTCCATCATTTCAAAACTACCGTGCTTCTCTCTCAAAGCGGGTGCAAAAGTAGTCACTTTATACATACCAACCAAATCTTTTCTCCCCTTTTTTCTGCTAAAAAACATACGTTTCAACTAAAATGCTGAAACCAAACATACTTACGATTGAAAATATTTTGAAGAAAAGTAATACCGCCCTAATAAAACCACAATAAAAGGATAGTTTGATATCAAATGTACTCCAAACATTAATATACAAACCATATTTTTTCATCAAACACAGAGCTTATATTGTAAAATATCCAACAAAAAGAGTTGAAAACTCTATGTATATTAATTCAATCAGGACATCAAGTACTATTTCAAAGATCAAACTTTCAATCCTTTCATTTCTCCGATAAATTATAAAAACATTTAGCCTTCATTACCACAATATGCCAATACAAGATTATACAAGACTAAAATCCAAAACATTAACCCCAAATTAGACATATTTCACTAATTATAGAATGTAGAATTTGAATTTATTGAGTACTTTTGACAATTCGTTTTGTATGTAAACAATGACAGTTTAGAATAGCCAATCCTGATTTGAATTTGTTTTTACCAACAAATTTATACACAACAAACAATAAAATAAAGATCATGACTATACCTCCAAAATTGCAACCGATATTATACGGTCTAGGTGTTTTTGTTGTTTTTACCACCTTGATGGTGGTATTAAAGTTAACAACAAATCGGATTCCTGCCGAGACTGATTATTTTGGTCTATTTACAAACCAGGATTTATTTTTGGGTCTTGTTGTGGCTGTCGTATTGACCTTTTCGCATGAGCGAAAAAAGAAACTAAAATAAAAACTGATTAATGCCGGACATTATTAATTATATAATTCGCTTCCTCCTGGGAGAAGATTTACCCGCCAAGACAGTGGCACAGGTTGGCTACACTGCCGATCCTGAAAAATTCCATAAATATAAACTGGTTATACTTCCGTCTCTGTTTTTTGCAGATGAAATCTATGGAACACCAGCTTCGTTGCCATCTCTCCCTTTACAAATATGGGAAGAGGCCCCAATTCTGTTTGGAGATCCGGTTGTTGAGCAGATCGAAAATACCCTTATATTACATGCTGACCTAATAGCCAGTACGTATTTTTTGATTAGCCGTTATGAAGAAATGGTTCAGACCGACAAAAGAGATGTACATGGCCGATTTCCAGGGAAAGAATCATTACCGTACCGGGCAGGATTTATTGATTCGCCATTGGTAGATGAATATGGTAAATTATTACGGTCGAAATTGCGTGAGGCTGGCAGTAAGATTCCTGAGCCACCGCAACAAATCCGTAAGATTTACCTGACACACGATGTGGATCAACTATCCCACTATCGCAGCCTGAGAGGTTTTGTAGGTGGTCTTTTACGAGGCATTAAACGTCCGAAGGAAGGAAACAAAGCGATTAAAAGCTATTTTGGCGGGTTAAAAAACGATCCATGGTATACTTTACCCTGGCTATTCAAACTGGATAACTCTGTAAGACAAGTTTTAGGAGCAGAACGCTGCCAAGCTGTTGCATTCATAAAAGTAGGTGGTGGAAAACGAAAAGAAGATAAGCCTTTTGTGACACGTCATATACAGGATTTTCAAACATTAATCACGCTTTGTAAAAAGAAGAATATTGCTTTAGGTCTGCATACAAGTTATGAAGCGGGGATAAATCTAAACCGGATTTCGGATGAGAAGAAGCATCTGGAACGTGTATCGAAAAGAAAAGTAGTATACAACCGGAATCATTACCTGAACACTCGGGAACCGGAAGACATGCAAGCCCTGATAGATGTAGGCATTACTGATGATTTTACACTTGGGTATGCTGACATTTCGGGTTTTAGAATAGGTACATGCCGCCCGGTAAAGTGGATAAACCCCAGAACAAAAGAGTTGACCTCACTAACTTTGCATCCACTTACCGTTATGGATGGTAGTTTGAGTGATAAACGATATATGTACCTGAATGCCCATGAAGCTTATGAGTATTGTATCCGGCTCATTAATATGGTGGAAAGTTGGAACGGCGAATTGGTTTTATTGTGGCACAATACTTCGGTAGAAGATAACGCCCATTCTTACCACCGAAAATTGTATCAGGAAATAATAAAACACCTGAGATCGAAAAAGACAACCTTGGAAAACAAATAGTAAAAAAACATGCAAAAAACGGCTATAGTTTGCGTAACAAATGATCTAACAACCGACCAAAGAGTACACAAAACCTGCATGACCCTGCAGAAATGCGGTTATTGGGTTAAAGAATACGGAAGGCTATTGCCTGACAGTTTGCCATTGGAACGATCGTATTTTACATTACGCAAAAAATTATGGTTCAGAAAAGGTCCGCAATTTTACGCCGAATACAATATTCGCTTGTTTCTATATTTAATGACAACCAATGTTGATTTGATATTTTCAAATGATCTGGATACACTTCCGGCGGCTTATTTTGCAGCAAAGTTCAGGAAGAAGCGCTTAATTTATGATACACACGAATACTACACAGAGGTTCCGGAATTAGTAAGCCGGCCATATATACAAACTATTTGGAAAGCACTGGAGAATTATTTTTTCCCTAAACTGACTGATATTCTGACTGTAAATGCATCTATTGCAAAACTATATAGTGATAAGTTTAATAAAATTGTTCACGTTAGTCGCAATATTCCACCTTCTTTTACTCCGGAGCGAATAAAAACCCGCAAAGAACTTGATTTACCTGAGAACAAGCATCTAATTATTTTACAAGGAACAGGTATCAATATTCAACGAGGTGCGGAAGAAGCAGTTGAAGCAATGGAGTTTTTAGAGAACATTGTATTGCTTATTGTTGGAAGCGGAGATGTTTTTCCGACTTTGCAAAAAATTGTTGAAGAAAAGAAGTTGCATAGCAAAGTTATATTCAAACAAAAAATGCCTTTTGCAGAACTAAGGCAATATACTATGAATAGTGACCTTGGGCTGGCAATTGACAAAGATACAAATCTGAATTATCATTTTTCGCTACCTAACAAGCTATTTGATTATATTCATTCCGGAATCCCCACGCTTTCGTCCAGCTTGATAGAATTGAAACAAATTATAGATAAATACGATATTGGCTATTATATTCAAAGCCACGATCCCAAACATATTGCACAGGTGATTAATGACATTTTTACTGATAAATTGCGTTATGCCACTGTCAAAAGCAACACTGCAAAAGCAAAAGCAAAACTCTGCTGGGAAAACGAAGAAAAAGTATTGATGGAAATAATAAACAAACAATAATCCATGCTCTCCATCCTCATCCCTGCATATAACCAAGATATTACCCGCCTAGTGGCAGATTTACACCAACAGGCGATAGACCAGTATGTGGATTTTGAAATTATCGTTTTGGAGGATGGTTCTGATAAGTTTATTGAAGAAAATAAGTCAATTCAGGCACTTACTCATTGCAAACATATCATTTCAAACAGGAATATCGGCCGTTCTGCAGCGCGCAACAAACTTGCTGATGAATCTAAATACGATCATTTGTTGTTTATGGATTGCGATGCGGAAGTTGCATCACCTCATTTCATTGAAAAATACCTTGCTTTTTGCAAAGAAAATTGCGTGGTAATTGGCGGAACGGCTTATGATCCGGTTGAAACAAATCCCGATTACAGCCTGCGCCTTACCTACGGGCGAAAACGCGAAGCACGCTCAGCCCTTGAACGGGGCAAAAACAACTTTGCTACATTCAATTTTTTGATTTCCAAATCTATTTTCAACAAGGTACGTTTCAATGAAAGTATTCGAGGCTACGGACATGAGGATATGCTTTTTGGCCATCAGTTGCATCAACTGGGCTACGATTTTATCCAGATTGAGAATCCGCTTATCCATAAAGGACTGGATGACAACCGCACATTCCTCCGGAAAACTGAAGAAGGAACCCGCAACTTGTTTCTGCTTTACCAAACCGGGCGATATCCGTATCTGGCAAAAGAATCGAAATTGCTGAATACTTATATAAAGATTAAAAAGTACGGACTTGTGCGTTTATTTGCACTAAAATTTGATGCAACAAAACACTTGCTTCGTTGGTTGCTTTGCCGGCAATCGCCCTCACTCCTACTCTACGATTTCTACAAAATACTTTTTCTGTGCAAAACGTCGCTGACAAAATGACAAATTAATGTCAAAACTGACACCGGATTTACATTGGCACAAATTCTGACAAGTGAAGAAACGGGATTAAAAAATCCGGTTATAATTCCCGGGTTAGTAATCCAACTAATTAATGTCACATAATTCTGATTCGCTTTCAATGGATATTATAAATGCAATTCTACAGCGCAAATCATGCAGAACTTATAATTCCGAAAGTTTAAAACCTTCGGATAGAAAACTGTTGCAAGAATTTATTGATACCCACAAAACGGGAATCAATAACGAATCTGTGGATTTTATTCTTGTAGAAAAAAATGAGACGGAAATACCCATGAAAATTCCGTATGGTTTAATTACAGGCAATAAGACCTATATACTCGGAAAAACACTTTCTACGCCTATAGCCCGAACAAATTACGGATATATGCTGGAAAGAATTGTGCTGAAAGCTACTGAAATGAAACTCAGCACATGTTGGGTTGGGAATATTCGATAAGGAATATTTCAACGATATTAATGTTGAGAAAGAGCTGGATATACCAAGTATTTTGGTGATTGGATATGCTCAGGAGAAAATGCCGGTTAAAGAGAAATTAATTCGTAAAGCGGTGAATGCCGACAAGCGGAAACCATGGGAAACACTTTTTTTCAACTATGAATCGGGTGAGGTTCTATCTTCTGAAAGCGTTCAACCTTATGAAGAAACATTGAAAATGACCCGCCTGGCACCTTCGGCAGGTAATACCCAACCATGGCGGATATTTTACAGCACAGGCGGCAACGAATTTCATTTTTATAAAAAACCGATAAATAAAAGTTACGACGAAAAAGGAATGCACGACATAGATATGGGTATTGCCATGTGTCATTTTGAACTTGTCTCAGCTAAAAATGATTTGAAAGGCAACTGGAGTAAATATCCGGATGAGCAACTTAAATCAATTAACGGATTAGAATATATCAGCACATGGAAATGTGATTAAATATACTGACAAAACTATATACAAATTATATCATTACTAAATTTTTAAGCAATATGAACATTAAACCATTAGCCGACCGCGTGTTGGTAAAACCGGCACCGGCAGAAGAAAAAACGATTAGTGGAATCATTATTCCCGATTCAGCAAAAGAAAAACCATTGAAAGGCGAAGTACTGGCCGTAGGTAACGGAACTAAAGACGAAGAAATGGTAGTGGCTGTAGGCAACACCGTATTGTATGGCAAATATGCCGGAACTGAACTGGAGTGGGAAGGTGAAAAATACCTGATCATGCGCCAGTCGGATATTTTGGCGATCATTTAAAGAGATCACCCCTAGCCCCTAAAGGGGAACTGGATTAGTATTTAATTTAAACTACAAATAACATTAGTAACTCTGTTCCCCTTTAGGGGCTAGGGGTTATTATAAATCAAAAAAGATATGTCTAAAGAAATTTTATTCAATATTGAAGCGCGCGACCAACTGAAAAAAGGAGTTGACGTGTTGGCAAATGCCGTAAAAGTAACGCTTGGCCCTAAAGGTCGCAATGTAATTATCGAGAAAAAATTCGGTGCTCCACACATCACCAAAGATGGTGTTTCAGTAGCTAAAGAAATTGAGCTGGAAGATGCATTCCAGAACCTGGGAGCACAACTCGTAAAAGAAGTGGCTTCGAAAACCAGCGATGATGCCGGTGACGGAACAACTACCGCAACAGTATTGGCACAGTCAATCGTTGGCGTAGGTATGAAAAACGTGGCTGCAGGTGCAAATCCAATGGATTTGAAACGCGGTATCGACAAGGCAGTGGCTCAAGTTGTAAAAAGCATTGGCGAACAAGCTAAAACCGTGGGAGATGACTACGACAAAATCGAACAGGTTGCTTCTATTTCGGCTAACAACGATGCAGTAATCGGTAAACTGATTGCCGACGCGATGCGCAAAGTATCGAAAGACGGTGTAATCACTATCGAAGAAGCTAAAGGTACCGATACTACTATTGAAGTGGTGGAAGGTATGCAGTTCGACCGCGGTTATATCTCGGCTTATTTCGTTACCAATACGGAAAAAATGGAAGTGGAAATGGAAAAACCATACATCCTTATCCACGACAAAAAAATATCGAACCTCAAAGAATTGCTTCCGGTACTGGAACCAGCTGTTCAGTCGGGCCGTCCGTTGTTGATTATTGCCGAAGATGTTGACAGCGAAGCGTTGACTACATTGGTAGTAAACCGCCTGCGTGCCAACTTGAAAATTTGTGCTGTAAAAGCTCCGGGCTTTGGCGACCGTCGCAAGGAAATGCTGGAAGACATTGCTATCCTGACTGGTGGCGTGGTTATTTCGGAAGAAAAAGGTATCAAACTGGAACAAGCTACCCTCGAAATGCTTGGTACTGCCGAAAAAGTAACCGTAAACAAAGACAATACAGTGATTGTAAACGGTGCAGGTGCAAAAGATGCAATCCATACCCGTGTAAATCAAATCAAATCGCAGATAGCTTCTACAACTTCGGATTACGACCGCGAAAAACTTCAGGAACGTTTGGCTAAACTGGCCGGTGGTGTTGCTGTACTTTACGTTGGTGCTGCTTCGGAAGTGGAAATGAAAGAGAAAAAAGACCGCGTTGACGATGCATTGAGCGCTACCCGTGCTGCTATCGAAGAAGGTATCGTTCCTGGTGGTGGTGTGGCTTATATCCGTGCTATCGACTCGCTAAGCGAGGTGAAAGCTGACAACGAAGATGAAACTACAGGTATCGAAATCATCAAACGTGCCATTGAAGAACCGCTTCGCCAAATCGTGGCCAATGCAGGTAAAGAAGGTGCAGTGATTGTACAGAAAGTACGCGAAGGCAAAGCCGACTACGGTTACAATGCCCGCACCGATAAATACGAACACTTCTTCAAAGCCGGTGTGGTTGACCCTGCAAAGGTTACCCGTGTGGCGTTGGAAAATGCGGCTTCTATTGCCGGCATGTTCCTGACTACCGAATGCGTAATCACCGAAAAGAAAGAAGAAAACCCTGCTCCACAAATGCCTATGGGCGGCGGAATGGGCGGCATGATGTAATCAATTGACAGTTGACAGTTGATAATTAACAATTCATTGTCAACTGTGCATTGTCAACTGTCAACTGATAAAGAACTATCTTCCCGCAGGCGAAACCCTGTGGACTTCTATATATAAAAAGGAAACCCCTTGCAGCTTTCGGGCCGCAAGGGGTTTTTACTGTATTTTATTTTCCTTTCGTAAAGCTTTTCGGCTACTGCTTACACCTAACTAGTGCTATTCTTTTTCGTCTAATATTTTTTGTTTTTGCTTTTCAAATTCATCCTGCGTAATTATTTTTTCATCTAAAAGCTGTTTCAATTCTTTGAGCCTATCAAATTTTGATTTAACGCCAACCTGAACTTGCGTCGATACCTTTGTTGTAGCAGTGGTATCAGGTACCAGAGATTTGAGTTCATAGGAATGGACAGGCTTGTATTTCATGGTCCATAAAAACGGAACAGCAATTAAAAGACCACCTACCACGGCGCCTACATCCACTTCTTCATCTTTTGTAATAGAGGTAATAATAGGCTTATAGCCATCTTTCTCTATTTTTACAGTCATTGAACTGCCAACTATCTTAGAGTCGTGATGCTGGTATGGAGTCTCCCCTACAAATTCACCATCCAAATATAATTTTGCTTTACTTGGGTTTGATTGGATCAGCGTGGTACTGGTACAACTCGCAAACAAGATTGAGCAGGCAAGAAAAAAACTTATTGGTTTTGATATTTTCTTCATTTTAATAACTATTTCTGTTGTTTAAATAACCTGATTGAAAAAAACATTAATAAAACTCCCACCGACAAAATAAGTAAACCACCCACTAAAACACCCAGCCCATAGTTGGATATGTTCTGCAAAGATTCCAGGCACTTTATCAAACCATATAAAGGATAGCCAATTAATAAAACTGATATTATAAGTAATGCATATTTCATGCGTTCATTTTTATTTTTTAATAGTTGTCGTATGGAACTCGCAATGACCATGGCCTTGGGGTTTAAAGCTATGTTTTAATGCTCGTTTCATGTGTAAATAATTGTTTTTAATGGTCACATGCAACTTGCATGACTGATTTTCAACTTTATTGTTGAACGCCTATGTTCATGCCCGTTTTCATAGTAGTGGATTTTAGAAATCATGGCAAGCCTATACTTGCCATGAAATCAGATTCTTGTTATTTTGTAATTGTAACAGTTGTAGGTGTATAAAGCCCGCCTGTCAACATAGCAAGAAAGCCATCAATAAATGAGTGGGAAACTGTAATTGAATAATCTTTTGCTTCGCCAGTCAATTCTTTTACTTTTACGGTAGAAACAGGAGCTAATCCATCAATTAAATAATGATTGTGAGCAACAATTTTCTCTCCGGTTTGTGGCCCGTTACCAACTGTAGCTGTGAAAGTGTAACACGAAGTCATCATTAATGCAACGGCAAATACCATTGTCAATTTCATTAAATTCTTTTTCATATATAAATTTATGATTTTTTTGCCTACTCTAAAGCTTTTCGGCTCACGCTCCCTACTCTGTTCAGGATTTTCAGGTTACTCCTTATATTCTGGAAGTTTCCTCCTTTGGTTGTCGCATCAGGGAAAAAGCTGATTCTATTTCGTCGGTTCATCCGTCGCCGGTTCATCTTTGCCACCACCTTCTTGCTCGCGGTAATTCTTACGGAGTTCGTCCATTTTGTTGAACAAGGCAATAAGGGTATCGTTGGGGGTAAAGTTGACCGCTTGCTCAATGGCGGTGCAGAACTGAATGTAGGCCAATGTGGCAGCCGGTTTCAGGTTGCTTGCAGCCAAGTCACGTTCGGCATATTCGGTATTCCTGTTCATGAACTCGGTATTAAAAGCCGTATTCTTGGCTTCCAGCGTGGCAAACAACGAAGTTATTCCCAGCGTTTGGGCTGCTTCCAGCAAATCCGGGCGGCCTTTATATTTCATCAGCATCTCGGCCACTACGCCAGTTTCAATATCCTGAGCCAAGGTAGCCATACCCCAGTAAGGTGCCAAAAATAAATGCTTGGCAAATGCAGCAGCCTTTTTAACCGGATCGCTGCTTCGGAGGTATGAGCTGGTCACCCGCTTGATTTCGGCAATGTCGGCATCCCGTTCCTTGTCAAGCACCTTCATTTCCAGGGTGTAACTGCTTTTCTGGCTTTTATTCATCGATAGTACCAAACTCTGGTTAATGGTTTGGAGATAAGATAAAGCAGCAGCCGGAATAGCTCCAATTTCGGATATTACCGGATTAGCCAACTCAAGAGTTGATAGGTTCAGGGCGTAAATGCCATTAATAGGGAGTTTTGCCACATAAAGTGGCGAGAATACGTGATTTTCCATAAGATAAACAAATTTATAAGTTAATTAGATAGGGATTTCAATACGTTGGCATTTAAAAATTTGTCTTTGAAGTACGTTTCATCCTTCAGAAATTTTCCGAAGCTTCAACGAGCCTTCATCCATCCTTCAGAAATTTTCCGAGGCTTCAACGAGCCTTCATCCATCCTTCAGAAATTTTCTGAGGCTTCAACGAGCCTCTCATCCATCCTTCAGAAATTTTCTGAGGCTTCAATGTGAATATTTTTGTTGAATCAGCTTGCATGATTGCATAAAAACAGATTACAACCAATCTAAAACTGATAAAAGAACACTAAAAAATGGCCTCAAATGCCATTTCATATCACAAAGTTAATAATTATATCCTGATGATTAACATCATTTTCTAATTAATTTTAAATATTTTTTTCAAAATTGAGGAAAATACTGATTTATTGGACTTTGAAAGAAAAAAAAAATTAGTGACTCTTTAGGAGGGATAGTAGTCAGCGCAGATATTCAACACGTTATTTTTATTTTTACACAAAACAGAATATATCCGGAAACAATTATTAACTTTGGAGGCGAAAATATACGGGGGAATTGTATGTTTCGCTGTAATGGAAATATGCTAAAAAAACAAAAACATACCATTTAAAAAACAAATTAATGAAAACAAGAACAATCTTACTTGCTGTATTGACAGTATTCTCAAGCTGTACAATGAATCAGAAAATTTCATATTCTACAAAAGATATTGAGACAAACCATGACACTAAACTTTCGACATTAGTTTTAGATATTGAGGAATTCACTGACCACAGAAAAGACAACCCGGACAACAATGTTCTATTTACAAGGTCTAAAGATGCTTCAATTGATGGAAAAATTAAATGTATAAATTCGGAAAAGAATTATAAAAAAGAAGCTGTAACACTACAACTTTCAAGAATGCTTGTTGAACATTTGAATTTGAGAAATTCTTTTAAGAAAGTAGTATTGAATAATAAAGATACAGCAGACTATTATATCAAGGGAGATTTGCAAAATTTCTATGGTAATCAGAAATTTTCAACTGCAGCAGCCGTTGGTGCACAGTTTGGTTTAATTGGCGCTCTCGCAACAGCTGGTGTAAAGACAAATGGGAAGATTATTTTTGAGATTAATGATTTAAAGATTTATGACAAGAATAATCAAATTGTCAAAATAATCGGAACTTTTAAAAGAGAATATACAGGGGATTTCCCTGCTGATGCTTACTGTTGGTGCATGTTCCAAAACGTGAATAGTAAACTAAAAGATTATTTTTCTGAATTAATCGCAACAGTTGAAAGTGAAATGCAGAATACCCGCAATTAACAAGAGAAACACCAACCACCTATTAGGACAATGCACCCGCTTTATCTTTTCCCACAAAATTAAATAACCCGGACATTGATTGTCAATTGAGCCGGGGGACGCGAGTTCCAACTCGCGTTGATTTGTGAATATCGCGAGTTGGAACTCGCGCCCCCATTAAAATCATTTTATAAACAGCATACCTAACAGGTCTCTAATACCTGTTAGGTATCATATCCGGATTCGAAAACGATTAGTGGAGTTCAGGATAAACAAAACAATCTTACCACACTCCCACTTCATCCAAAAACAACATGCCACCGTTCCGGTCAAGATTCGTACAATTGCCGGCGCTAAGCAAAACCAATTTCACGTAGCGGGCGGCAGTAATTGGAAAGGAAAGTTCCGGGCGGTAAATTTCCCAAGCCCCTGTGGTCCGTTGGGCAACGCTTTGCGAAGCCACCTGGGTGTAATTGATGCCATCCGCCGAAGTAAAGAGTTTTATTTCGGGCGGATACATGCCGCAAAAGCCAGGAGCACTTAGCAGCCCGACTGAAATACGGTTTATTTCCTGCTCTTTCTGTAGATCAAACACAAATTCGCCGTCCTTGCTCCCGCCCACGGCTATCCACTGGCTAATCGATTTTGTGTTTCCGGTTATGCCGTCAGTTAGCGAATATACATTGTCACCTTTATACCATGTGTTTATCGGAGTCTGCACGTAACTTAGTCCGGTGACCTTACTCACAATAAACGATTTTGAAAATTCTTTCCCCATGACCTTTCCTTTTTCCACAGCCACTGCTTTTACGGTTGCCGATTTGCTCAGCTTCAGCGGCTGTTTATATAGTTTCGATTTTGAGGTGGCAGTACTGCCATCCAGCGTGTATCGGATTTCTGCATTCGGATTATCGGTTTCCAGCGTCACAATCACCTGGCCTTCGGCTGTTGCCACCGACTGGAATTGCACATCGAAATAAGCCCGGGCCGGCTGAATGTCCATTGCTTCGAGCCGATTGAATTCTTTAACCATATTGCGGCGGAACAGGTTCCAGTTTCTGTTCGATCGCTCGCTCCAAAGCACTTCGGCCATAGCCGAAACGCGAGGATAAGCCATATATTCAACCCCTCTGGTATCTGGCATATATTCGCTCCACAAATTGGCTTGCGCCCCCAGAATGTGTTTTGCCTGTTCGGGTGTCAGTTCGCCCGGAACGGGTTCGTAAAAATAAACCCTTTTCAATGGAATAAAGCCCCCTATGGTTGTAGGCTCCTGCATGGGGTCTGACTGATATTGGTCGAAATAGCAAAACGAAGTGGGTGTCATTATCACATCGTGCCCCGCCTTGGCCGCAGCAACGCCACCAGACACACCCCGCCAGGACATAACCGTGACATTAGGTGCCAGGCCGCCGTCCAGTATTTCGTCCCAACCGATAATCTGCCGGCCATGCGCATTCACGAATTTTTCAATACAATGAATAAAATAACTCTGCAATTCATTTTCATCTTTAAAATTTAAAGTTTTGATTCGTGCCTGGCAATCGGGGCAGGTCTTCCAACGATCTTTCGGGCACTCGTCACCGCCAATATGAATATACTTGCCGGGGAAAATATCCATAATTTCCGCCAATACATCTTCCAGAAATGCAAAAGTAGAGTCGCGCGTACAATACACATCTTTAAAAATGCCCCATCTGGGCTCTACCTTCATGGGGAGGCGGCTGCACGACAAATACGGATAAGAAGCAATGGCCGCCACAGCATGTCCGGGCATTTCTATTTCGGGAATAACCGTGATAAAACGTTCTTTGGCATAAGCCACTATTTCTCGGGCTTCAGCCTGGGTATAAAATCCACCGTAAGGTTTGCCATCAAACTGTTGCGGGAAATTTTCAAAATAATAGCCCACCAAAGTTTCGTCACGGCGCGAACCCACTTCGGTCAACAACGGATATTTTTTAATCTCAATGCGCCAACCCTGGTCATCCGTCAGGTGCCAATGAAAGGTATTGAATTTATGTATGGCCATGGCATCAATAAATTTCCGGATAAACTCAACCGGGAAAAAGTGCCGGCAAACATCGAGGTGTAATCCCCTGTAGCCAAATCGCGGCGCATCTTCAATGTGTGCAGCCGGCACCGTCCATTTCATGACGTGGGATTTGGTTTTGCCATAAATGTCAGGTGGCAAAAGTTGGTATATTGTTTGTAAGGCGTAGAACGCTCCGTGGGCAGCGGCGGCCTTTATACGAATGGTTTTGGCCGAAATATCAAGGGTATAAGCCTCCGCATTGCCGGTTGAGCTCTGATTAGCCTGAAAAATAAAAGCATTAGTCGTATCAGTTGGCACATTATCCTGAACTGCTAATTTAAAACCTGAAACCAATGCCATTTGGTCAGAAAACTGCCGGGCGAGTTTCCGTATTTCGACATCCGGACTACTGCAAAATATCACGGTTCGTTTGTTGAACGTGAATTTACCAGGTTTTGGTATAAGTTGTTGGGGAGTTGGAATGATATTATACACAGCTGCATAAGAATTACTTAATGAACAACATCCCAGAAGGAGCGCAATTATAAAAAGAGCAGAACGAAAGTGAAATGAATATTTTATCATATTTTGACCTGTTATTTTCAATTTGACCGGACAAATATACAATATATTAAAACAGAAATTATGAATTTTTAAAATAATATCGCCTAAATTTCCCTTCATACTTCACATTTATTACCATAAAGAGAGCTGCTCCACACAGGACACAAGCAACACATTATCAACAATATAAAACACACAAACCCTATTCAAACAAAAAAAACGAAAGACAAAGACGATTGAAAAAAAATAAATAGCTATTTTAGTGGTCTTAAAACTAACAAGAATTTTCATGCTAATAATTGGTATCGCAGGTGGAACCGGCTCGGGAAAAACCACCGTTGTTCGCAAAATTCTGGAACGTTTGCCGGAAGGTGAAGTGGTTATTCTCCCTCAGGACTCCTATTATCGGGATAGCAGCCATTTGCCACTTGAAGAAAGACTTGAAATCAACTTTGATCATCCTGATTCCATTGAATTCGAATTGTTGGTTAGACACCTGAAAGACCTGAAAAAAGGCAAAACCATCGATCAGCCCATTTACTCATACCTTACCTGCTCGCGGGCTACTGAAACTATTCCGGTAAGCCCTTGTCATGTAGTCATCGTTGAAGGAATTTTAGTGCTGACCGATCCGGAATTGCGTAAAATGATCGACCTGAAGGTATTTGTGGATGCCGATGCGGATGACAGGCTCATTCGCGTGATAAACCGCGATATAATAGAGCGTGGCCGTTCGGTAAATAAAGTTATGGAACGATACGAATGCACTGTAAAACCAATGCATTTGCAGTTTATTGAACCAACAAAACGCTTTGCCGATCTGATTGTGCCTCAAGGCGGGAACAACCATATTGCCATTGATATCCTGACAAAATATATAGAAAACAAGTTAATATCTCTGACCAACAAACAATAAAAACGATTAGCATAACTGTGTCACAGTTCCATTATAAAATCTCCCTATACAACTAAGATAAAATTTTATGCAGCGAAACGAACTCCAAAAAATCATGTTCCTGGACATCGAAACGGTTCCACAAACATCCGGTTTATCTGAATTGCCTGTTGAGTTAGCTCATTTGTGGGAAGACAAGTTTAACCTGATTCAGAAACGAATGCCTGAAAAATACAGCGATGAAACAACTGCCGCCGAAGCTTTCAGTAACAGTGCCGGAATCTATTCCGAGTTTGGGAAAATCGTTTGCATATCGGTCGGATTTATTCATTTTAATGGCAACCACATGCACTTTCGCACCAAGTCGTTTTGCGGGGATGATGAAAAACAGTTGCTTACGGATTTTATTCAATTAATAGAGAAGTTTTGTACCAGCAAAGAACATACACTTTGCGGTCATAATATCAAGGAGTTTGACATTCCTTACATTTGCCGGCGTATGTTGATTAATGGATTAAAACTACCTCCTATCTTCCAGATTGCAGGGAAAAAGCCCTGGGAAATCTCGTTTATCGACACCCTGGAACTGTGGAAATTTGGCGACTATAAAAACTACACGGCACTGAAATTACTCACAGCTGTGTTTGGCATTCCCACACCGAAAGATGATATTGACGGCAGCGAGGTGGCCCATGTTTATTACAAAGAGAAAAACATCAACCGCATAGCCCATTATTGCCAAAAAGATGTGGTGGCTACAGCTCAGGTTTTTCTCCGGTTGCAAGGAATGGAATTAATTAAACCCGATAATATAGAACATATAAATAGTTTCTGATTATTTTTAGGGTTTCGCGGTTTGCAACCGCGTTGTTGTGCTAAGATCGCGGTTGCAAACCGCGAAACCCAATGCTTTGCTTTAAATAGTTCTATTATGCGAAACAGATATAAATATACTCTCATACTACTTCCATTTTTGTTGCTGGGCAGCTCGTGCCGGCACAAAAAAGTGGATAGTACGCCTGTTTCTGCCCCTATCGATTTAAAAGACATTGTCTCATCAGACACCTTGCGTGTGGCTACTATGTACAGCTCGACATCATACTTCTTTTTCAGGGATGAGCTAATGGGTTTCGACTATGAAATGGCCGGAAATTTGGCCAAACATCTGCACCTAAACCTAAAAATAAGCATTGCAAAATCCGAAGAAGAAATGTATCAGTGGCTCAGGGAACGGCGGGTGGACTTAATCAGCTACAATGTTACCGAAACAAAAGAGCTGAAAAAACAGTTCAGTTTTGTGCTTCCGCAACCCGAATCCTATCAGGTCTTAGTACAAAATATTGGAGCTAACGCCGTATCGGATGCTACTGAACTGAGTGGTGAAACTATTTATGTGAAAGAAAACAGCATTTTCCATCAACGGTTGAAAGCTCTTAATGATGAAATAGGTGGAGGAATAAATATAAAACTGGCTCCCGATTCGTTGTCGGAAGATGATCTGATTGACATGGTAGCCGAAAACAAAATAAAATTTACCATTGCTTTCCATGATGTGGCTTTGCTTCATAAATCCTATAACAGAAGCCTGGACTGCAGAATGCCGGTTGGATTCAGCCAACACAACGGCTGGCTTATACGCAACGAAAGCCGCAATTTAAAAAACGCCATCGAAAACTGGAGCAAGCAAGACGACATAACCCAACTCCAGTGGGATTTATTTAAAAAATACTGGGAGAAAAGTCCGTATATAGCGCTCCGCCGTATCACTATTCCCAAAGGCGCCATTTCTCCTTTCGACCATTTATTCCGTAAATATGCACCAAACATTAATTGGGATTGGCGCTTACTGGCTTCGGTTGCTTTCCACGAATCGCGGTTCGACTCGCAGGAAATATCCTGGGCAGGTGCCGCCGGCCTGATGCAGTTAATGCCACGTACGGCATCCAACTTTGGACTTAACAGGCGCACCATCCTGGATCCTGAAATGAATATTGAAGCCGGAGTACAATACATAAAGAGTTTGAACCTATCGTTCCGGCAAGTGCAAAACAAAGAAGAACGGATCAAGTTTATCCTTGCGGCGTACAATTCCGGTCCGGCTCATATTTTGGATGCCATGGCGCTTGCTCAAAAATATGGAAAGAACCCACATATCTGGTTCAATCATGTTGAATACTTTTTACTCAAAAAAAACGAACCAGAGTTTTACAACGATCCGGTAGTAAAATATGGACGTTTTGGAGGAAAAGAAACTGTTCGGTATGTAAAAAACACGCTGGACACCTATGCGAAATACAGCAAAAAAAAAATAATACAATAAACTAACTATTACATCTTAAAAAAGAACTTTCACGTAAATTAAATTATGCCAAACAGCGAAATAATTCTTATCAAAATATCCGGAGAAGACAAACCGGGAGTTACTGCAGCCATCACTGAAATTCTGGGAAATTACAATGCCACCATACTGGATATTGGACAAGCTGATATCCACCACACACTTTCACTTGGAATTCTTTTCAAAGTCACTAATCAATCCGATTCCGGCAACATTATGAAAGAGGTTCTTTTCAAATGTTCCGATCTCAACGTAAATGTCCGATTTACAGCGGTCACCCCCGAAAGATATATCAACTGGGTGGGCCGTCAGGGGAAAAGCCGATACATTGTTACTATCCTCGGAAAAGTGATCACGGCCCGCCAACTGGCCAGGGTGGCCAAAGCCATTTCGGATGAAAACCTCAATATCGATTCTATCGTCCGTCTCACAGGCCGGCCTTCGCTGGAAATAAACGATGACAATGATACCCGCTCCTGTGTTGAATTCTCAGTACGTGGCGAACTTGAAGATAAAAATATCCTCTCAGCCAAATTCATGCAATACTCGGCCGAATTGGGCATCGACATTTCGTTTCAGAAAGACGATATGTACCGGCGCAACCGCCGTCTGATTTGTTTTGACATGGACTCTACGCTTATTAAAACAGAAGTTATCGACGAACTGGCCGACCGTGCCGGAGTGGGCGAACAGGTACGCGCCATTACCGAATCGGCCATGCGGGGCGAAATTGATTTCAGTGAAAGTTTCAAACAGCGCGTGGCGCTACTAAAAGGGCTGGATGAAAGTGTCATGAAAGACATAGCCGACAATCTGCCTATCATGGATGGTGCAGACAGATTGATTTCCATTTTAAAAAAAATAGGATTTAAAGTAGCTATACTTTCCGGAGGTTTCACCTACTTCGGCAATACGTTGAAAAAACGCTTCGATGTTGATTACGTGTATGCCAACGAACTGGAAATTGTAGACGGAAAACTAACGGGAAAGCATGTAGGCGATATTGTAGACGGAAAACGTAAGGCCGAGTTATTAAAACTGATTGCTCAGGTGGAGAAAATTGAACTCGAACAGGTAATTGCCGTTGGTGATGGCGCAAACGACCTGCCTATGCTAAACCTGGCCGGACTCGGAATTGCTTTTCATGCCAAGCCTAAAGTAAAAGAAGAAGCACAACAATCCATTTCTACCATTGGACTCGACGGGGTTTTGTATTTCCTTGGATTCCGGGATATACATATAGATAATTAAAGAGGTAAGCAGTAAGAGGTAAGCGGTAAGGAAAAAGAAGAAAATATGAAGAAAGCAATCGTTATTGGCGGAACCGGACTGGTTGGCACGCAACTCATCAAGCAACTAACAGAAGATAGTAACTATTCTGAAATTATTTCATTGGTGCGTCGACCAAGTGGTGTTTTCCACCCAAAGCTAAATGAACAGGTTATCGACTTTGACCAGCCGGATAGCTGGAAAGCATTGGTAACCGGAGATGTTTTATTCTCTACCCTTGGAACAACTATTGCCCAAGCCAAAACAAAAGCTGCTCAGTATAAAGTAGATTTCACCTATCAGTACAATGTCGCTCAAATTGCAGCTGCCAACGGGGTTTCGTCATACGTATTGATTTCGTCGGCAGGCGCTGATTCGAAATCGAAGGTATTTTATACCAATATGAAGGGAGAGCTGGAGGATGGCGTGAAATTACTGCCATTCAAAGTAACAAGCATTATTCGCCCGGGGCAACTTGCCGGCGAGCGCCCAATGTCATTAAGTTAGTGATATATTTATCTGATTATCAGAAAATAATGCTTGTTTATGTGGATTGTTTTTTGTATATTTATATCAGAATCAAATAGTTATTATCATGAAAAAAAACGCCAGAAAGGATATTGGAGCTGATAAAGAAAAGACTATTTTCGCAAGAAATAATTTTACAATTCAAAATGTCTGATAAAGATTTTACAAGAAACAGAAAGCAGTCTTTTCATAGCACGATTGTCTTTATGATAAATTTTCTCACAAAAAGCCTTTCTGTCGAGATAGCTAATTTTATTAGTTTCATAAAATATAATATGCCTAGTGCTACGATACATGGTTTTAGTAAGAGTGCTTTTGTGCAGTATCGCAAAAAGATTAAGCCGGAAGTGTTTAAATCACTTTCAGATAGTTTGATTGAGGAATTTTACACAGATAACGATGACTCCATAAAGAGCTGGAAAGGATTTAGGTTGCTGGCTGTTGATGGGTCAAGGTTGGTTTTGCCCGATACTATGGAGTTGGAAAGTATTTACGGAAAAACCAGAAACCAATCTGGAACTGGAGTAGTACAGGCTAGAATATCAGTGTTGTACGATGTTTTGAATCGGTTCGTCATTGATGGTGTTTTAGCTCCCCTATCAACAGGAGAAAGTGTTTTAGCGTTGAATCACTTGGCTTTTGCAAAAACCAAAGACTTAATTATTTACGACAGAGGTTATCCTTCTTTCAATTTGATTTATGAGCATTTTGACAAAGGAGTAGATTTTCTGATAAGGGTTAAAGCTGATTTTAGTAATATCACCCGGGAGTTTTACCAAAGTGGACTACAGTCAGCCGTTGTTCGAATGCAGCCTGGAAAGAACATAAAACTTTCGGATAAGCCGTACTCGAAAGATGCATTCAAAGAAGTTAGGTTGGTTAGGGTTGAGTTACCAGCAGGAGAATCGGAAATACTGATAAGCTCTTTGTTTGATTCCCAAAAATATCCGGATTCAATATTTAAAGAACTGTATTTTTTAAGGTGGGGAGTAGAAACATTTTACGATGAATTAAAGAACAAGATCAAGGTAGAACATTTTTCAGGCTATTCAGAACATTGTATATTGCAGGATTTTTATGCAGCCTTATTTGTTTGCAACGTCCAAAGTTTGATCGTAGGAGAAATAAATGATGAATTGGCTAAAGAATCGGCGGGATATAAATATCAATACAAAGTCAACAACAACTTATCATATGGCTTTTTGAAAGATAGAATAATTTTACTCTTCTTTTCTGACAAAGACATGAACGAAATTGTATCAGAACTGAAAACGTTGTTTAAAAAACATAGTATCCCGATACGACCAAATAGAAAATTCGAAAGAGATACTGACAAATACAGGAAAAGAGATAAGCCCAAGTTGCTTAAAAACAGTAAATATACATTCTAAATAGGCCTAACTTAATGACATTGGGCGAGCGCCACGAAAAACGTGTAGCCGAAAAAATAGCATTAAAGCTAATGTACGCGTTGAATAAAACCGGATTATTGCTGAAATACAAGCCAATTCAGGACTAGCAAGTGGCGCAGGCCATGATACACGCCGCTGAAAAAACAGAATCCGGCACTTACACGTTAGACAAGGTTTTTGATTTAACCCGATAATATCAAAATAACGTGAATTCTATATAAGCCAAAATCGCAACTCATTATTAGACTTCAACATAAATGAATAAGGGTGAGAGTTGGTCGATTCCTCCGTTAATACTAAGGGTTTTCAACAAAATCCGACTTTTAGAGTTGATTTGAACCCTTAGTAGAAAATCAATCCAGACAAGAGAAACCCTTATTCGCTTATTGTATAGTATTTTAGAATCAAAGCAGACAAAAATCTTAGATCGAACTCACGTTAAATAATAAAACTATAGCCTCACATTTTCGTTTGAATATGTGAGGCTACTTATTTTATGTTAATCACACATCTAATCTTCTTAACAAAGAATAAAATTTTTGACCGAACACAACAAAGTTAAAACATTTCCGTTAAGTTTGTGTAAATTTCTAAACACATTATACATTTCATGAAAAAAACATTATCTATCTGTACCATTTTGCTTTTTTGCATTGGATTAATCAAAGCCCAGAATTACACAATCAGCGGCTATGTTACCAACGATAAAAGTGGAGAAACATTTATCAGCTCCTCTGTTTATGACTCAAACTCCAAAAAAGGAACCGTAACCAACAATTACGGATTTTATTCCCTGACTATTCCCAAAGGGAGAGTTACTTTGATTTATTCGTACGTTGGCCATGCTCCACAAGAGTTTAATTTCGACCTGAATAAGGACACGGTTATTAATATTCGGTTAAAAGAATCAGTTGAGCTAAAAGAAGTAACAGTAACTGCTAACCGGAAAGAACTGGGTGTACAAGGCTCGCAGATGAGTGCTATCGAAGTACCTGTCAGCCAATTAAAAACAGTGCCCACCTTATTCGGTGAAACTGATATTTTAAAGGCCCTCCAATTATTGCCGGGAGTAAAAGCAGGTGTTGAGGGTTCTGCAGGATTCTATGTCCGCGGTGGTGGACCGGATGAGAATCTGTTTCTGCTCGACGGTATTCCGATCTACAACGTAAACCACATGGGCGGATTTTTCTCCGTTTTCAATGCCGATGCCCTCAAAACGGTTACTTTATACAAAGGAAGCTTTCCGGCCCGGTTTGGCGGACGGCTCTCGTCGGTGCTTGATATACAAATGAATGATGGAAATAATGAAAGACTACATGGAAATGTATCCATAGGGTTAATTTCATCGAAAGCCAATCTCGAAGGACCATTTTTAAGCAAAAATACTACATTCAGCCTATCGGCCCGCCGCACCTATTTCGATATTTTGGCACAACCCATTATCAAGTACGCGGCCAGACAGAGTGGTGGCAGTGGAAATACTTCAGCGGGCTATTATTTCTACAATGTGAACGCCAAAATCACCCACCGGTTCTCTGATAAAGACCGGCTTTTTCTGAGCACATTTGTAGGAGAATGACGTAATTTACAGTAATATCCCAAACGATTCGTACGATTATAGCAACGGATCGTACTCCAGCAAATTAAAGTTAGGCTGGCAATGGGGAAATTTCATAACGGCACTTCGCTGGAATCACGTAATCAACAATAAGTTGTTTATGAATACAACCGTAGCATATACCCGTTATCGCTTCAATATGGACATTGGAACAACAGAAACTCAAAAAACAATTGCCCCACCAAGTACAAGTACGCAAACTATAGATCTGGGCTATCGTTCCGGTATTGAAGATTATTCGGCTAAAGTGGATTTTGACTATACTCCAAATCCCAACCACGATATAAAATTCGGTGCCAATTATACCTACCATACTTTTCGTCCGGGAGTGGCTGTAACCCAGGTCAAACTAAAAAATGACACCTCTACCCAGCAAATGGATACAATTATTGGTGATAAAAATATCTTTTCGCACGAGACAGCTTTGTATTTTGAAGATAATATCACCGTCAATCATTTCATAAAAGTGAATGCCGGATTGCATTATTCTGCCTTCATTGTGCAGGGGCAGTTCTATAACTCACTCCAGCCAAGGCTTGGCTTGCGCTTGCTGATAAATAACAACCTTTCGTTCAAAGCCGGATATGCTGCCATGAGCCAAAATATTCACCTCTTGTCCAATAACAATATCAGCCTGCCAACAGATTTATGGGTACCGGTGACCAAGCGGATCAGACCAATGAACTCACATCAATACTCGGCAGGTGTATTTTACAATCTACTTAACTTAGTTGATCTATCGGTGGAAGGCTACTATAAATCGATGAACAATTTGGTTGAGTACAGGGATGGTTCATCGTTTATTGGTTCCAGTTCCGGCTGGGAAGATAAAGTATATATGGGACGTGGCTGGGCATACGGGGTTGAATTCCTGGCTCAGAAAAGTGTCGGAAAAACGACCGGTTGGATTGGATACACCTGGGCTAAATCCGAACGGCTGTTCAACAGACCGGGCCAAATTATAAACAATGGCGAAGTTTTCCCCACGAAATATGATATCAGGAACTTTGTGAGCATTGTTGTTTCCCATAAGTTCAGTAAACGCATTGATGTGTCGGCAAACTGGGTTTATGGCACCGGTATATCCGGAACACTTGCACTTCAAAATTATTATCCTGCTCCACTGCCAGGCGAACTGTACAATTACGATAATTCGCTGCCACACATTAACAAACGAAACAATTTCAGATATCCGGACTATCAAAGGTTGGATGTAGGAATTAATTTCCACAAGCAACTGAAACACGGAATCCGAACCTGGAACTTCAGCATATACAATGTATACAACCAAATGAATCCGTTCCTGATTTATCCGTCAACAAAATATGAATATGTATATACAAGCAATTCAACCATGCTCCAACCAACCAAAAAAGTGTTGAATAAAATCACCATTTTCCCGATTATTCCGTCTGTAAGCTATTCCTATAAATTCTAATTTTAAACATGAAAAACAAAATGAAAACAAATTATATATCATTCATTATATTATTGGCATCAACTATTGTGTTTCACTCCTGCGAAAATGAAATTAATTTTTCCGGAGAAGTTACAAAGCCGATGTTAGTCATTAACAGTTTCATCACCCCCGATTCGGTTATAAAAGTGCATGTATCGAAAAGCAAATTCTTTTTGGAGGACAATTCAACCTTCGAAACTATTGACAATGCCAATGTCTATGTTTGGGTAAACGGAGCAAAAATTGAAAAACTGACGAGCACAAGCAATGGGTATTATATTGCAAGTTTCAAACCTCAGATTGGCGACATTGTCAAAATAACCGCAGCAAACACAGAATTTAATGAAGTTTCAACATCGACTGAAATTGTACAGCCCAATCCGATTATTAGTGTCGATACCTTAAATCATCAATTTAAAGAATATCCAATGGTACAATATTCTTCGTACAATGGCAACCCGACGACTATTGATACAATAGGATTCAATAAAGTTGAAAGTTTTGGTTTAAAAGTCAAATTCAAGGATCCTTCAACAGCGTCCGATTATTACAGATTGGACGCAAAAGTCATAAATTACCACGTTGATGGTAGCATAACAGTTAGCGATGGGGTAATAAATTACAACGATGTCGTTTTTGGAGGAAACAACAATTCAAATCCTCTTGAAATGACTTCATATAACTATTACCACGAATTTTCAGACGAATTATTCAATGGAAAGGAATATAATCTGAGTTTCATATTCAATAGTAATACAACCGTCTATAAACCGGAATACCAGGACAGTTATCATGAAATAAACATAGAAACACCAGTTAAACAAGAACTGCTCATAGAACTTCAAAGCATTTCCAAGTCCTATTTTCTGTACCTTAGAAGCAGATCGGCCAATATGTCGGCTGTGGAATTTTTCTCGGAACCAGTTCAGATTTACAGTAATGTAAGCGGTGGAATAGGTATTTTGGGAAGTTATTCCAGTTCATTCTATAAAATAAATTTGAAGTAAGTAGTATAAAATAATTATTGCAATATCTCTTAAATAATTTTATCATTTCGAAATTAATTGCTATATTTACCTCATAATCAAACAAATATGAGGATAGTTATACTGAAGGAAAAAGAGAGAGAAAAATTAGAATATTTGCAAAAACACAGCAAAAATTCGGTTGAACGTAATCGCTGTTTATGTTTGTTGTTATCCGCTCAAGGAAATTCTATGAGCCAAGTAGCCAAACTGATGAATCTAAATTGGTTTACTGTAATGCGACTTATCAATGCTTGGGAGCAAGCAGATGAACAAAATCGTTTTTCAGTATTACAACAGGCTAAGGGACAAGGTGCCAAGACAAAGTTAACCCCTATTAAAGACCAGATTCCGGGACTGCTGGAAAAACATGACAGAAATCTTGATTTGGTGCTCAATGAGATAGAAAATCAATTTGATATCAATATCTGTAAGTTAACCTTGCAGAATTTTTTAAAAAATGCTGGGCTATACTTGGAGACGGATAAGAAAATCATTAAAAAGTAAGCGTGATCAACGTGTTTTTGATTGGCAAAAAGCAGAAATAGACGCTTTTATGAAACTTCATCGTGATGGTTACATAGATTTATACTTTGCTGACGCATGTCATTTCTCGCTTACTCCCAGCGTTCGATACGTTTGGCAGAAAAAGGGTGAGCAAATTCTAGTGCCTTCTGCAAAGTCAATTGCATTAAGTGTATTTGGTCTTATGACACCTGATTGTATGCTGTTTTCAGAAACTTTTCAAGGCACACTTAATTCTGATAAAATCATAGATGTGATTGATGAATTTTCAAAAACTATTATCAAACAAACAGTTGTAGTTGTAGATAACGCACCGGTACACCATAGTAAAGCTTTCCAAGCAAAAATACAGGAGTGGCAAAAATTAGATCTATATGTTTATTTCTTGCCTCCGTATTCGCCAGAACTTAACAAAATAGAAACTCTTTGGCGATTTATAAAATACAAATGGTTGCCTTTAAATGCTTATGCAAATATTAAAAATCTCAAAGAACGCTTGGCTGATATTTTAGACAATATCGGACAGTCAAAATATAGCATTAATTTTTATTGAATACTTAATTACTTTATTATTCTAATTTAAATGTCTGATATATCAATTTGAAAGCCAGATTGAAATATCAGGCATTTTTATATCAACAATTCACAAAACACAGATAAATAAACTCGATAACCAGAGACGATATTATCAGCAAGTAATAATTTTACAACTAAACTACCACCTGACTACAAGACAATTATATAATTATTGAATTTATTATGAGAAAATATTCAATAAGTTGTTTCGATTTGAAATTAATCATGTATTTTTACAGCGTTTTAAAGCAACAATTTCATAAAATTCATTGTTTTAAAAGTAAAGAAACAATTATTCCATTTTAAATTAGATAGATTATGAAAATCGGAATTCCAAAAGAAATCAAAAATAACGAAAGCAGGGTGGCATTAACTCCTGGTGGCGCTAAAACGCTTGTTATGAATGGGCACACTGTCTACGTAGAAACCCATGCGGGCGAGAACAGCGGATTTAGCAACGAACAATACCAAAAAGCCGGTGCACAGATTCTACCCTCGGCCGAATCTGTTTTTGTTACAGCAGAAATGATCATGAAAGTAAAAGAGCCAATCAAAAGCGAGTACAAGCTCATCCGGCCCAATCAGTTACTTTTTACCTATTTCCATTTAGCTTCCGAAAAAGAACTTACGCTGGCCATGATGGAAAGTGGCGCTGTTTGCCTGGCCTACGAAACAGTTGAAAAATCGGACCACACCTTACCTCTACTAATTCCGATGTCGGAAGTTGCTGGCCGCATGTCCATCCAGGAAGGTGCAAAATACCTGGAAAAGCCCAAAGGAGGCAAAGGAATTCTCCTGGGAGGAGTTCCGGGGGTGAAACCGGCCAATGTTCTGGTATTGGGCGGTGGTATAGTTGGAACCCAGGCTGCGCTTATGGCTGCCGGACTGGGCGCACATGTAACTATTGCCGACATCTCGTTGCCACGCCTTCGGTATTTAAGCGAAATAATGCCTGCCAATGTTGATACATTAATGTCCAGTCCATCAAACATAGAAGAACTATTACCACAGACTGACCTTGTAATCGGAGCCGTACTGATTCCAGGAGCAAAAGCTCCGCACCTTATAACCAGGGAAATGCTGAAACTTATGCAACCCGGATCGGTATTGGTGGATGTAGCCATTGATCAGGGCGGTTGTTTCGAGACCTCCCACCCTACTACACACGCCGACCCGGTTTACGAAGTGGATGGAATATTGCATTATTGCGTTGCCAATATCCCGGGAGCTGTTCCTTTCACGTCAACCCTCGCACTAACGAACGCGACTCTCCCTTACGCCCTCTTATTGGCTAACATGGGTTGGAAACAAGCCTGCGACCAACACGAAGATCTAAAAAAAGGACTAAACATTGTAAAAGGCAAAGTCGTTTGTAAGGCTGTAGCCGAAACATTTGGTTTATAAATCTTTTCATTTCTTATAATTTTGCGTTAAGCTCATCGAAATTATTTTCGATGAGCTTTTTTATTCTTAAGCACTTTGCACGCTACAAATTAACATTATTTCATGTTGTAAAACAGATAATCCAAAATAAACATAAAATTATTTGGTGTAGTTGAAACTTCGCAGTAATTTTGGTCAACCAAAATACAATTTATTAGAGAAACAATAAAGCACAACTTACCAAACCATTAATAACATTTTTATGTTAATAACATTATTAGTTGTATCTTTGCACAAAATTAAAACCAATAAAAAACCCTGAACTAAGATTGAAAAATCGAATTATTTAGTTTAAAATTATGGCAGAAATATTATCCGGGCTCAAGGAACAAAGTGTTGAACGCCCGACAGACAAAGTGATTTCAAAAGTGAAAGAGCTTATCAATTCCGGAATTTTAAAGCCCGGAGACCGATTACCAGCCGAACGAAAAATGGCACAAGACTTTGGTTTTGGCAGAACACAAATACGAGAAGCATTACATAAGCTTGAATTTTATGGCATTATCAAAACTTTACCTCAAAGTGGCTCAGTAATTAATGGATTAGATATAAATACTCTTGATGGATTAATATCCAATGTACTCAACCTTCAAAACTATGATTTTTTCTCATTGGTAGAAACCCGTGTTGTTTTGGAAGTCAATGCCATCAGGCTTTGTGCTGAACGGTGTACAGAAGAAGATATTAAAACACTCGAAAAAGTTCATGAAAACTACGTGAAGTATTTTGACACCCCAGAACGTGTGAGTCATGATTTTGCTTTTCACCGTGCGATAGCAGAAGCTTGTCACAACCCTGTATTCAAAGCCATGTTACTTATAGTAATACCAGACATTATGACTATTTACCAAAGAGACAGAATATGTGGACCTAATACCGCAGTTGTTGATGAACATGCTCAAATGCTTGAATGCATAAAAAACAGAGATGGAGAAAAAGCTGCTGAACTAATGGCTCAACATCTAAAAGGCGTATTGGATTTTGCGAAGCAAAAGCTCAATGAAAAAAAAGAGAATATCATTTAATCTCAGACAAATAAAAAACTTAATTATACATTTTATTAAGGCTGTTCTTGTAAAAAAGGACAGCTTTTTTTTTGAATGAAAATGGAAAAAGTATGTTCTACAACAGGAATTTAAAAAAAACACAAAAAAGGTATTGTATATTTAAAAGTAAGCACTAATTTTGGTCGACCAAATTATTGGTTGACCAATTTTATTTTTACACCTCAAATACAAATACTTAATAATCAACTACTAATCAATACATAATGAAGAAAAAAAGATCAACAAAACAGTTTTCAAAGAACGTGGTATGGTTACTCATGCTGCTTTGTATGAATGCTATGGGGGCTTTATCCCAAACAAAAATCAACGGAATAATCACAGATCCGACTGCGACTCCCCTAATTGGGGTTAACATAACAGTAAAGGGTACAAAAATTGGAACTATCTCAGATTTCAACGGGAAGTACTCTATTCAAGTCCCTGATTCGAAATCCGTGCTGGTGTTTTCATATATCGGTTACAAAACAGTAGAAAAAACTATTGGAAATAGCTCACTAATCAATATCTCAATGGAAGAGGGTACTGCCACGATAGATGAAGTGGTGGTGGTTGCTTATGGAACCCAAAAAAAATCTCACCTCACAGGCGCAGTATCATCCCTGAAAACCGACAAAATGGACGAGATACCTGTAGCTCGTGTCGATCAGGCACTGCAAGGGAAATTAGCAGGTGTACAGATTCAAAATACAAATCCCGAAGCGGGTGCAGCCCCCGTAATTCGCGTCCGTGGAATGGGCTCCATTAGCGCCGAAGCAGAACCATTAATTGTGGTGGATGGTTTTCCAGTTCCGGATGGATTGTCAATGGTCAGCATGGGCGATGTTGAATCAATCGAAGTTTTAAAAGATGCGGCATCGGCCTCAATGTATGGTTCACGAGCTGCAGGAGGTGTAATACTAGTAACGACTAAAAGTGGGAATATCAAAAAAGCCAAATATAGTTTCAAAATGTATAATGGCGTGAGAACTGCTTTAAAATTGCCAGACATGCTAAGTACACAAGAATACACTGATTTGCTTTACAGAGAAGCAGCTCAGAGAAAACTTGATCCTGCGGTAAATGGGATCAATTCTGAAACTATGGCTTTTAATAAAATTGCAGACACTGAACGCGCAGCTTATCTCATCCTTAAAAATCTGGGAGATCAGCCAACAGACTGGCTTCAAGAAGGTTTAAGATCATTTGGAACTGCACAGAGCTATCAGTTGAATGCATCTGGCGGAGATAAAAACATGAAATACTTCGTTTCAGGAAATTATACCGGTGAAGAAGGTATAATGAAAAATAGTGACTATGACAAATATACCTTCCGGGCTAAATCAGACATAAAACTATCAAAAAAAGTTACTCTTGGATTCAATTTAAACCCGTCTTACTCACGCCAGGAAAAACCGGCAGTAGATTTAACCGATTACATGAGATTCCCTTCGTGGATGCCTATCCGCCATAATGCTGCAACTGCAGCCTTAACTGGAAAAATTGCCGGAGATTATGCACAACCAAGCGACTTCAATGGAATATCAATCAGTGGTATAGGCTACGACAACGAAGTATGGAATTTATCCGGAATATCTCCCTTCAGTTCGAGTAACCAAAATCCTGTCTCTATGCGAGAACGAACAAGTATTTTCACTGACGAATATAAGCTACAGGGAAACAGCTATTTATCTTTCGACATAATTCCAGGATTACAATTCAAAACATCCAATGGTATTTTTATATCATACAAAGAATATAATAAAAAAGAACAAACCTCAGCAAACAAAGCTGGAAATCCGAATTCATTGACTCGCCAAATGACATTACGAAGTGAACTCCTTTCAGAGAATACTTTGACCTACGACAAAAAAATGGGAGGACACGAAATTAATGCTATTGCAGGTGTTACTTTTCAAAAAAGCAACAATAAATACAACGCAATGGTTGCTACGGGCTTTCCTGATGAGGAAATGCTTTCATTCAATTTAGCCTCACAAGTAATTCTGGATAGTCCTGCTCTCCCTGGGACTACCTCGTTTTATTATTCGGAAGCACTTATGTCTTTACTCGGACGCATCAATTATGCATACAAGGGAAAATACATTGGGTCTTTGAGCCTTCGTTCAGATGGAACATCTCTATTTGCAACAGGCCGTAAATGGAGTACATTTCCAGCCGGATCGCTAGGCTGGCGCGCATCAGAAGAATCATTTCTGAAAGAATTCGATTGGCTTTCAAATCTAAAGTTACGAGCTAGCTACGGTCTAACTGGCAACAATAAAATTCCTCAATATGCCTATCTGAATAGCATAAATACGAGCAATTACGCTTTAGGTTCCGGTAATGGCTCATTAATTTCCGGTATGGCATCGAATAATGATTATCTGGGGAATCCAGACCTAACCTGGGAACAAACAGCCGAAGCTAATTATGGGTTTGATCTGAGTTTATTCAACAGCCGTCTGAGTTTATCGATAGAATATTATAACTCAAACACAATTAAGCTATTACTCCTCCAACCGACAATGTTAATAACCGGACATCAAAGTACCTGGAACAATATCGGGAAAGTAAATAACAAAGGATTGGAATTTGAATTAACAACAACCAATATTTCTAAGAAAAATTTCACATGGAGAACCACGGCCAATTTATCAACAAACAGAAACACTTTGATAAATTACGGCGACAAAGACAAAGAATACAATTACGGTGAAAGAAATGAAGTTTTTCTTGCAGCAATAGGCCAACCCTCAATACAATTTTATGGCTATAAAACGGATGGGGTTTGGAAAACATTTGAAGAAGTAGCTACTGCAAAAGCTACAAAAGACGAAAATGGCACTTTATTTACGTATACAAAGTTTGCTCCTATTGTTGGAGGACTCAAAGTAGTAAATATCAATGGTGATAATAAAGTTGATACCGATGACCGCGTAGTTTTAGGAAGTCCATTCCCCGATTTCACATGGGGAATCACAAATAATTTCACCTATAAGAATTTTGATTTAAGTTTTCTTTTTCAAGGTTCTCAAGGAATTGAAGTGATTAATGGTAACATAAATTATAACGAGCAGTTGCGTTTGAACAAAGCTTATACAACCAACCGCTATGTAAGCCCAATGTTCCCTGGAGATGGGAAAACAGTATATTCTACAACTACTGCAGGTAGCGATCTTATGCTTACAGACTATTGCATTGAAAATGGTTCGTATGCAGCAATGCGTGATTTTACATTGGGTTATAAAATCCCGACTTCAGTTGTATACAAACTTAAACTCAGTGATTTAAGGATATATTTTTCAGGACAGAACCTGATATATATTATGGCTTCAAATTATAGAGGAATAAATCCAGAAGCCAGAAAAACGACAAGTCAATATTCCAGTCCTTTGGTTGATGGATATCAACGTGGAGCATTCCCACTGAACAGATCATTCACATTTGGAGTTGACTTAACATTTTGATAAATAACAAACATTCAGTAACATTGAAAATAAAAATGAAAACTAAATTTAACATATTAATGGCCTTGTTTGCAGCATTTTCATTCACAAGTTGTGAAGATTTTCTGACTGACAAGCCTGAGTCAGTATTAACTGATCTCAATTTTTATACCACTCCTACCCGCATTAATCAAGGGGTAATAGGGTGTTACGCAGGTTTGGCAACAAGTACTAAAGATGAGTGGATGTATACCGAACTTCGAAGTGACAACACTTGTATGTTTTCAACCGGCTCTAGTGCTACGGCAAATATTGACCAAGCAGATATTTCGTTTTTCAGAACTTCACCGAGCCTACCACTTTTACAAGATTACTGGTATAAAACGTTTCAGAATATTTCCAACATAAACTCTGTTCTACCAGCAGTAGCTGACAACAAGTATATTACAATTGAATCGCAACGAGCTCAATACGAAGCCGAATTATTGTTTATACGCGCATACCACTACTACAATTTGGTAACGCTTTTTGGTGATATGTTTAAAATCACAAAAGTGATAGGCCCGAATGATGCAAAAAAAATCACTCGTTCACCTGTTTCTGAAATCTACAACGAAATTATCATTCCCGATTTAATCAAGGCAGCTCAACAAGCCCCAGCTTCATATTCAACTGCCGATGCTGGCAGAATAACAAAGTGGGCGGCAAAAGCATTATTGGCAAAAGTATATATGATGATTGGGGGCGCTGAAAACTTAGGTTTGGCAAAAACACTTTTGGAAGAGGTTATGGCCGCTCCACAACTTGGCTTGTTGACCGGAACAGGAGCTTTTGCAAATGTATTCAGCACCACAAACGAATTGAATAAGGAAATCATTTTTGCTATCCGATATAAAGGTGGAAGTTTAGGATTAGGTTCTGCGTTTTGGCCAACCTTTGCACCACTTGGTTCTGCAAATACATTTTTAAAAATAGGAACTCCACTTGGATATAATGTACCAACATATGAAATTGATAGCCTATTTAATGCCAATGGGAACGATAATCGCAAAGATGCCAGTTATAAAATATGGGTAAAATCGGCCAGTTCCAGTATAGCATATATTGCCAAATTTATTGACCCCAGTATGACTCAAGCTGCTCAAGCTGAAAATGACTGGATAGTATTAAGATACGCTGACATTGTTTTGCTTTATGCTGAGATATTGGCACAGGATGGTAATCATGCCACAGCCCACACCTATGTAAATCAAATTCGGGCCAGGGCAGGTTTAGGCAATATCGGGCCCTTTGTAAGCAAAGAGGAAGCTTTAGATGCTGTGTACGCAGAGCGCCGCATGGAACTTGCTTTCGAAAATCAAAGGTGGTTTGATTTACTTCGAATGGCAAAATCTTACAACAACCCTAACAAACCTATAGAAATACTGAAGAAACATGTTTTCGTTACTGATTGGGCTAAATTATATTCAAAATATAATCCTATCCAACCACCAGAGGAACGCTTTTTTATAAAAGAACGTCTTTTATTGCCGATTCCACAAACAGAAATCGATACCAATAACGAAATGGTTATTCCTCAAAACGAGACATATTAATTATTTAATCCCAGAAAATCATGAAATTAATCAATATATCAAAATTATTTATCCTCCTGGGTTTTGCAATTTGGAGTTTAAATTCTTGCTCTGCCGATGAAGAAACGATTATCATTCCAAAAACCGTAGAAGAATACCAGCAACAAATGAAACAATTTGTTGATTCACAAATAGTAATTGTAAAGCAATGTGTTATTGGCTACAATAAAGGAGACTTCAAAAGTGCAACAAACTTTGATGCTTACAAAGCCGATTATCTGGCAGCCCTCAGAACGGATTCGGCTATTATAGTGAAACCGGATGTGACCATAGCTGAACTCGTTGCAGGAAATAAGTTATTAGCCATTCCGGGCAAAAATTTCAATGGAAGCCTTTGGATTTCCGATAGGCGCCCATTGAATGATTCAATTATTGCTGCAGAAGCGTTAAATGCAGCTACGCTAACAGGAACAACCACAGGTTCAGTTCCCGAAGAGGCAAAAACAACATTTACTGCGGCTATCGCCAAGGCAAAAACCGTGCGAAGTGCATCAACAACCATTGAACGTCAGGTAAATGAAGCCAACGTGACTCTTACTGCCGCGAAAAAAGTTTTTGTTCTTGCAATAATTAAATAAATCAAAAATAATCACTTCGTATAATAACCACCATGAAGAAAAGAATAAATATTCTCATTGTATGTGTTTTGTTTTCAATCTCTTTTACACAGGCAAAAAGCATAAAAGTAAGTAACATCAACCAATATAACGAGAAAGTAAAAACACTTGCTCCGGGCGATACAATTGTATTGACAAATGGTGTATGGCAAGATGCACAACTGGTTTTGAAAGGGAAAGGCGAAGAAGGCAAATTTATTTGCCTTCAGGCCGAGACTCCGGGGAAAGTGTTGCTCGAAGGTAAATCGTGCCTTACTCTTTCTGGGAAATGGTTGCATATTTCAGGGTTAGTATTCAGCAATGGCAACACGCCCCGTGGTGCTGTTATCGAATTCAAAACCAGCTCTAAAGAGTATGCCTATAATTGCGTTTTGTCAAATTGTGTGATTGATAAATACAATCAACCGATGAAAGATTCTGCTGATCATTGGATAGGAATGTGGGGCAAGAAAAACAAAGTAGAATACTGTTATTTCGGAGGAAAAACAAATTTGGGAACCACACTTGTTGTTTGGCCAAACGACTCAAATTCAACCGAAAACAACCATTTAATTTATCGGAACTATTTTGGCCCGCGTGCCAGGCTAGGCGCAAATGGTGGCGAAACCATTCGTATCGGAACCAGCCAGGTTTGCACAAACAGTTCTCAAACATACATAATGGGTAACTTCTTTGAACATTGCAACGGTGAAGTGGAAATCATTTCCAACAAATCGTGCGATAATAAAATTATGAATAACACTTTCTGGGAATGCGAAGGCAGCGTGGTGCTCCGTCATGGCAATCGTGCAGTTGTTTCCGGAAACTGGTTTGTCGGAAATGGGAAAGAAAATACCGGAGGAGTTCGGGTAATAAATGAAGGCCATCAAATTTACAACAACTTTTTTTACAAACTTCGCGGGGATGATTTCCGTTCGTCGCTAGCGCTTATGAATGGAATTGCAAATTCACCGGCAAATGGCTATGCGCCTGTAAAAAATGTAGTTGTCGCTAATAATACGTATTACGATTGTGCTTTCCCCTGGGGGTTTTGCGTAGGAAAAGGAGAACGAAACCGTGACGTGACTCCAGAAGGCGTATTATTGCTCAATAATCTGCTATATTGTCCAAACAATACTGAATTAATCAAGATTTTTGACAGGACAAATGGTATTATGCAGGACAACAATCTATTGATGAGCGCTAATGGCCTTTCAACAGATAAAGGCACCGTGCCTGGTGAAATTTTGAAAGGGAAAGTATTGAATTTCGATATGGTTTACACTTCTGCAAAGGCCAAAAAATTACCCTTTGTAAAACTGGATATTTTAGGGCAAGCACGAACAGAGTCAGTTGTAGGAGCATTCCTCAATGACAATGAGAAATCAACAATAGAACTGGCAACAGCTAAAAATTGTGGTCCTGAGTGGTATATACCAACCCCAAACATTGTCAAAACGGTAAAATCAACTGGCAAAACCATTCAAGTTTCAGCAGGAACGGATCTTCTCTATCAGACAGTAAAAAAATCAAAAAGTGGAGATATATTGGTTTTAGATGCTGGTGAACATATTCTGACAAAGAAGATTTTGATCGACAAAAACATCATTATCCGTAGTGCCGATGCTAAAATAAAACCGGTATTGAAAATGAAAGCCGACAGAGCAAATAGTTCTTTATTTGAAATTGGCGGCAACGGAAATTTATATTTAAATGGTCTGGCTATCAATGGTGACAGCAAAGCCGAATTTGCAGCAAAATATGCATTTATCTCTTCGAAAGAAGGTGCTTTAGGCTACTCGTTGTTTGTTGAGAATTGCGAAATATATGATTTCAATGTCGAAACAGGCGCTATTTTTAAAGCTTACAAAGGATCGTTTGCCGATTCCATAAAGATATCGAACTCTGTTTTAAAAGATTCGTATCGTGGCTTTAGCTTGGGCGAAGAAAAGGATGACACCGGTAAATACAATGCCGAAAATATCATCTTTGACAACACAGTTTTCAATAATTTCAAACAGTACATTGTTGATTATTATCGCGGTGGCAACGACGAATCAACTTTAGGTGGCTCATTAAACATAAACCATTGTATATTCAACGAAGCTGCAAATACGGAAAACCAGACTATTTTGAGACTAACCGGGATTGTGGCTGTTTCTATTGCAAATTCAATTTTCAATAATTGTATGGCTAAAACTTCTGCCAAGCTGTCAGGAGCAAAAAACTCAATTATTAATTGTTGTTTCAATAACTGCCCAAGTCCCAAAGTGGATAATGGTGCCAAATCAATGAATCTGATTTTCAGTAATCCGGCATTTGAGAAAAAAAGTTTCTTGCTTTCAAAAAAATCCTCATTAACCGGCAAAGCAAATGATGGTGGAAATGTGGGACTACGCTAAACCGCAAATTTAACATAAAATATCATGCGAAAACTTTATATCATTTCATTTTACATAGTACTGAATCCTTTAAATGTATTGCATTCGCAAGTAGCTCAAAATAATTTGAGAATTACAAGTATTGCAAATGAAGGTTTTCTGTTAGAATCAACAACATGTAAAATTCTGATTGATGCACTGTTTTCTGATGGCTACGAAACATTTTCGACTCCTCCAAAAGAAGTTATCGACAATATAATGGATTCAAAAGCTCCATTTGACGGAATTGATTTATACATGCTTACACATTATCACAAAGACCATTGTGATCCGGCATTGATAAATAAATACCTTTCAAACTATAAAAACATTCCATTCGTTGCCAATAAACCTTCAATTGTGTTTATCGATGGTTGTTGCTTTGGTTTCAATGCCAGAAAACAACAATTTAAGGTTTTAACTCCGGAAAATAACCAAAGTATTTCGGCTACAGTCAATAACATTCAGGTAAAAGCTTTTGGAATTAAGCACTTATCCCTTTACAAAAACAATATCGATCTGGAAGAAAACATGTTCAACAGCAGTTATCTGCTTGATTTGGATGGGATAAAGGTATTCCATTCGGGTGATATTGAGATAAATGGAATTGAAGAGTTTATAAAAAACAATCATAAATGGACTGATTCCATCAATGTTGCCTTTTTGTATTATAATCTTCTTAAATCTGGAAAATCCGACCTGGATTATATTCTGAAAACGTTGAATCCGAAACATATAGTTGTAATGCATACTCCGGAAAAGAAAAAAGAAGAAATTTCGCAAAAACTGGAGGAACTAAAAAATTCATTTCCTGGGATAACGATCTTCAAAAACACAATGGATACATTAACCATAAACGCAGTAAAATAGTGCGTTTGGGGTCGGAACCAAAAATACAATCAGATGATTGCAATAAAGGTATGAGCCTTTCATTTGATAGGTATCGATCCCGGTGAAATGTAAATCAACGTGATTTCGATATAAAGATCATAATTCGTTATTATACCTCGATATAAACAAAATAAGGGTGTTGGTTGTGGGTTAAATTCCGATTACGGTTATTTGTTAAAAAAATCATGCTTTCAAAAACATTGTACCCGCAGTAGAAAATTGATTCAGACATAAAAAGTCCTTATTCTATTCTGAAATAACCCCTTATGAATGCAGCAGGCAGAAATCTTAAATCGAACCTGCATTAAATTATTTGCAGATCGATTGATTTGCAAATAATTTATAGCTTCATTTTTACCTTCTATCTAAAACTAAACATTATGTCAAACAAATACAAGTTAATACAAATTTTATTTGTCCTTATAACGTTTCAGGTTTCGGGCCAGAAAAACACCGGAATTCTTTGGTTGAAAACAGCCATAACCCGGTCAGAAGAACAATTATTAGCTGCTTCGAAAGCCTATAAAGACTCTAAAATGAGCCCAAGGACATTTGAAAAATACAAAATAGTACTTGTAGGGCCTAAAGACTGGACTAGCGGATTTTTTCCAGGCTCACTTTGGTATCTGTATGAACTTTGCAAAAACCCTCAATTAAGAGCTGAAGCGCAGCACTATACGGAGTTGTTGGCTCCGGCGCAATATCGAAAAGACACACATGATTTGGGTTTTATATTATATTGCAGCTATGGAAACGGCTACCGGATAACGCAAAACGAATCTTACAAGCATATTTTAATTAGAGGGGCAAATTCATTGATAACCCGCTTTCACATTGAAACTGGTTTAATAAAATCCTGGGATGGACAAAGAAACTGGCAATATCCTGTTATCATCGATAATATGATGAACCTGGAATTTTTATACGATATTGGGGAATTATCCGGTAATGAGAAATTTAAAATTGCAGCGGTTTCACATGCCGACAAAACCCTTGCTAATCATTTTCGAACTGACAACAGCTGCTTTCATGTTGTTAATTATGACAGCATCAAAGGTAATGTTATCAATAAAGTAACCCATCAGGGGTTCAGCGATAGTTCATCGTGGGCTCGCGGTCAGGCATGGGCACTTTATGGCTTCACCATGATGTACCGCGAAACAAAAAATTCACGCTACCTTGCACAAGCCCAAAAAGTAGCCACTTTCATTCTTAACCATCCCCGTTTGCCAAAAGATAAAATACCTTATTGGGATTTCGATGCACCTAACATTCCCTTGGAACCCCGGGATGCCTCTGCAGCGGCGGTCATTGCTTCTGCACTTATCGAATTAAGTACCTTTTCTGCAAGTAATCAAATGTATCTGAATGCTGCTGAAACAATTCTGAAAAACTTATCGTCAGAGAAATATCTGGCTAAAAAAGGAGAAAGCGGACTTTTTATTTTAAAACATTCTACTGGAAACTGGCCTAAAAAATCAGAAATTGATACACCTTTGGCTTATGCCGATTACTATTTTCTTGAAGCCTTGAGTAGATACATGAAAGTAAAAAAAATAAGTTTATAATTTGATTGTTGAATAAAAACCAAAATCAACAAATTATCAAAATCGTAATAAAACAAAATTTCATGAAAAATCAGAGATACAGGAAAATGAGATATTTTTTGCTTTGTATTTTGTCTATCAACATCCATTTGGGATTTTCTCAGGTTATACTTAACTCTGACGGGCCTGGTAATACCTACGAACTGATTAACAGCATACTGGCTCCAGGCAACATGGCTGTAGAAAATGCGGAATGTGCACATCCTGAGTTTGGACGGCATATTACCGAAGTTTGGGATAGCAGTTTAAATCAATATGTTTTCAAGTTTCACATCCACGTAAAACTGGACAATGATCGTTGTATAAACTTTGACAGGCAACGGGTAGAAATCAAAACATACGAGCCGTCGCCTGAAAATTTGAAAGGAGTTTCGGGAGAAACTGTCGTGTATAAATGGCGGTTTAAACTACCATCAGGCTTTCAACCCTCTGCTAACTTCAGCCATATTCATCAGGTGAAAGCCGTTGGAGGAGATGATGACGATCCAATTTTTACTTTGACGGTCAGAAAAGCGAGTCCTAACAGAATTGAACTTATACACAATAATACGACAAAAGTAACAACTGCCGATTTATCACTGTTCGAAGGAAACTGGGTTGAAGCTACTGAAAGAATTAAAATTGACAGCATACATGGAGCCTACTCGATGACGATAAAAAAAATAAGTAGCGGAGCAACAATACTGTCGTATAGCAACAACAACTTGATGACAATTCGCTACAATAATACATTCATTCGGCCCAAATGGGGAATATACAGAAGTTTAGGCGACTCAGCAAATCTGCGGGACGAATCATTGTATTTTGCAGCTTTTTCAATTTATGAAGAACCTGCAACTGCAACAGATAATGTTCCTGCAAATAAAAAAACTGCTTTTGAAGTAATGGCTGGCAAGCAACTCCGGACATTTAAATATAAAATACGATCTGTCAGAAAGTGGAAATGTAAAATTGGATATTTATGGAATAAATGGCCAACTTATCAAAAATCTGATTAATAATGAACACTTTGAAAGCGGAAATTATGACCGTGTTTTTTATATTCAAAATTTAAACAACGGAGTGTATTTTGCACGATTAGTTTCAGACCATGGAACTTTTTCAACAAAATTTATCAATCTTAAAAAATAGAAAGTCAACTATACAATCCGGACAAAAACGGAAATTGGCAATTTACGCTCAGCTCTTAGACAAAAGAGCGCGTAAAGCATTGCTCAAGGTAGTCATTTGCGTGTCTACCTTCTTCATTACTAGAATGTCAATAAAGCCGTGTGGGTTTTAGATATACAGTCAAATCAACTGTATCTCGTCGAATAAATGTTGGTTTGAACATTGAAAGAAGCCAATATAGACAATCAAATGGACTCTTGTATTGATAAAAAACATATTTTAAAAAAAAGTAACTAATCGTTTTTACATGCCACTCCCCCGTTTATTAAGTAAAAATTGCAACCTCTACATTTTGGTAGACCAATTTTATGTTCTACAACATTTTTCGAAAAAAAGTGTATAAATTATTTTTTTATTGTATACATAAATAGTACTTTTGGTCGACCAATAAAATTGGTCAACCAAAATGCACTCACGCATATTATAGAATAAAGAATTAAAATACTAATGAAATCACTTATACTAAATGTTACACTGGGGCTATTTCTCCTGACCGTCCACGGACTTCAGGCACAAACTATCATTAACACATCATTTGAAAGTTCTGAAGGTTATTCGGCTGGAACCATCAACAATCAAAACAGTTGGAAAGTAACATCAGGTGCATGCAGCATTGTCACCACAGCAGATAATTTAAAAACTGGAAGCCAGGCTCTCAGCTTAAATGCAAACTCTACAGCCCTGCAGGTTGATCATATCGGATTTCCCTCCAATGTCCCTGCTTTGGCTGGCGATGTTTACATCGATTTCTGGATTAAACTAAAAGCTTTACCTTCGGCTTCGTTTTCAGTAACCGGATACGATTTAGGAACAGACACACACCGGAGTTTTATGCTCGATTTTTTAAATACTGGCAAAATAAAGATATATGATGGCAGTGCAGGTTGGACAATTCAACCGCTTTACAACACAGATACCTGGACACGAATTTCGATAAAAATAGACAATGGAGCGGGGAAATACCAATTGGCAATAAACGGAACAACCCAAGACAAACTATTTGCTTTCAGAGAAATAAGAAACTCCGCAACTTCATTTGATTATCATTCAATTCGTTTTTCGATGAGCAGTGGAACACTTGATGCTGCACTGGAAAATTTATATGTAGGCTCCACTCCTATTTCTGACATTGTATTTCAAGCCTCATCCACTGACAGGACAATTTCGATTACGCAGCCTGCTTTTGGAACAATTTCACTTTCCCCGGCTAAAACAACTTACCTGTTAAATGAATCGGTCAGTGCATATATATCCGTTCCGGAGCATTATATATTCAATGGTTGGACAGGAGATTTAAGCGGAAACGAAAACCCAAAGTCATTCATTGTCAATAAGAACTATGCGATCGGTGCAAGTATTATTGTAGATCCGTTAAATCCACCGGCTCAATCGACAATAAACATCCAACAGCCTGTAGGAGCAACAATAAGCATCCAGCCTCAACAAGCAACATATTATAATGGAACAACTATTACAGCAAGTTTAGCCTTGCAGTCAGGATATCAATTCAACGGCTGGACCGGCAATTTATCAGGGACTGCAAATCCAATCAACTTCATTTTAAGCAATGACATGATCTTTGGGGCCTCTGTTTCGGAGATTTTGGTTTCGCCTTCGGTAAGGTATGTTTCTAATGTTGCTCAATTTAAAGATGCTTTGACTGCGATGAATCCTGGCGACACGATACTGGTTTCAAATGGAACATACTCACTTGGAAGCGTTAAGCTAACCCACAGTGGGTCAAGCTTAAAACCTATCATTATCAAATCTGCAAATTTGCATGGGGCAAAAATCACCGGGGCTTCAAACTTCACTTTATCCGGTATAAGTTATGTCACAATAGAAGGATTTGATATCGACTTAGAACCTATGAGTACCATATTTAAAATGGAGGGTTGCAGCAATGTTCGCATCACCCGCAACTGGATAAAAATGAAAACTCTGACAGATACGCAAACTTCGAAATGGATTACTGTAGGCGATGTTTGGGATAACGAAATATGCGTTAGCCACCACAATCGTATTGATCATAACCTGTTTGATGGCAAATATGATTCTGGAGCCTGGTTAATAATTGATGGAAGCCATGGAACAGTACCAGCTATTTCCCAGCATGACCGAATTGACCATAATATCTTTAGAAATAACACTCCACGCCTGGCAAATGAAAAGGAAACTGTAAGAATTGGAGTCAGCGATTTATGCAAACTTGACGCATTTACGGTTGTGGAAAATAATCTTTTCGAAGATTGCGATGGCGATCCGGAAATTGTGTCTGTAAAAAGCTGCAAAGACACTGTTCGGTACAACACTTTCCGCAGGTGTGCAGGCACTGTTTGCCTTCGCCAGGGGAATAACAGCGTGGTACAGGGAAATTACTTCTTCGGAGAAGGGAAAACCACACTTTTTGATTCAAATACAATTGGTTGCGGGGGAGTTCGTATTTATGGTTTGAATCATAAAATTACAAATAATTACTTCGAAGGACTCACCGGAAGCAAATGGGATGCAGCCTGTGTGATGACCAATGGAGTTGTAACGAATACATCCGCCAGTAATTCAAGTCATTTTTTGCCAGAAAATAACTTATTTGCTTTTAATACTCTGGTAAACAACAACTCGAATATTGAAATAGGATTTGAAAACAGTGGCGCTTATGGATTAGCACCAAAAAATAATACCATCTCAAACAACATCGTCATTGCTTCGGAAAATCCATTGATAAAATACTATAGCAGCACATCACTCGCCGGCGTAAGTTTCAGCAACAATATCATGTATCCAACAGGCATTGCAACGCTGGGATTAACCGGAACCAGTAACTCGCAAATAAAAGTTATTAACCCGGAATTGGCAAAAACCAAATGCAGAGCTTATAATGCAAATTGCAACTTTCAAGCTCCTTTTGAAATTTTTAAACTCACTGCGTCAAGCCCGGCAATCAACTCAGCAACAGGGAGTTTCATTCCTGCAACTGATTTTGAAGGACAAATGGCAATTGGGATACGCGACATTGGAGCCGATGAATTTAATGCCGACGCCCCAATCATTAACGGACCATGGAATGAATTGCAGGCAGGCCCAACAGCACCTGAAATATTTAGCTATGAAATAAGTACTTCTACAGCAATGACCGCCATATTAGAAAATAATATCACTGTTTCACCTAATCCTTTCAAAGGAGCAACTAAAATAACAATTCCGGAAACATTAGAAGGACAAGCCACAATTACTCTTTTCAATGCGCTTGGCCAACAAATTGAAAACAAGAGCGTATCTACAAAAAACGGAGATTCACAAATAACTATTAATACCAACGCCAAAGGATTGTTATTTTGCGCAATCAAACATCAAAATAAAAAACTGGTTATCAGAATAGTATCAGAATAAAAACCTCAAAAAATAAATATCATGAAAAAAATCACTCTTTTATTAACCTTATTTGCTATTACAATGATGGCAAATGCAACAGTTTATTTAGATGAAACTTTTAATTATGCAGATGGATCTAAATTAAAAGATGCAGCCGGTTGGACAGCAACGGGAACAATCGGGAACTGGCCGGAAGACTTTACAATTGCAAGCACAGTACTATCATATTCAAACAGCGGAGGTTCGTACATTCATTCAGGCATTGGCAGATCATTAATAACAAGCTATTTAGGAGGATACACTCCAACTGCAACAAGTAATTACTATGTTTATAAAACCTTTAACGCAAGTGCCATTTCAACCGGAACTGTTTATGTTTCATTCTTATATTATCCAAATAACGTCAGTCAAAATCAAAGTCAATCACCAATTATGAGCCTCGGAACTGTCGGTTCAACAGGAGGTGTTCAAGTTCATGTTGGGAAAGGAACTATCAATACTTCAAATTTCAGATTTGGAACCACACGCGGAAGTACCGGAAGTGGAGATATCAAATGGGCCACAACTGAATACTCTGATGTTTCTGCAGTGTATTTTGTTGTTTTAAAATATGATTTTGTAAGCGGGGTCACATTCTCAAATATCATCTATTTACATTAATCCAATTATTGGTTCCTCGGCTGAACCAACGGCCGATGCCACCGATAACACTTCCACAAGCAGCATAAAAACATCACTTCAAACAGTTCAGTTTAAAGTTTCTGCGAATAGCAAACAAGTCAATATTGTTAGTGGCGTTAGAGTTTCAACAACCTGGGCGGAAGCAGTAGCCGCACAATCGACTGCTGCACAACTTTCCGCACCAACTATTGGCACAGCAACTTCGGTAACTGCCAATGGCTTCATAGCTAACTGGACTCCTGTATCTAATGCAGTGAGCTATGATGTAAAAATTTATCTGGGAGAAAATCTCATTAGCACTACCAATACCATCGGCCAAACAACTGATAATCTGACAATAACAGGATTAACACCAGGATTAACATATACCTACAAAGTGATAGCCAAGGGAAATATCACAAATTATAGTGACTCCAACCCTTCTGCGGCGTCATCAGCGTTTACTGCTTTAGATCCATACGCTGCGAATACGCTCAACACAAACTTTGACGACAGCTCATGGGGTGAAGCGGTTGTTACTCAACCAACAAGCGGAACTTATCCCTCCGGCAGCATAAATGGGTTTGATTTATCTGCTGCAGTTTTATATTCACGAACAATTAAAGGCATTAAAGGTGAAACGCATAACAATCGTATTGCTATCGACAAACAAGCAAATGGAGGAAAAGTTACACTCCCTACCGTAAACTCGGTGGAACAAATTGAGATACATGCTTCTGCCGGCAGTGAAGGAAACGGATTTGTATTAAAAGAATTTATCCCTTCTACAAATACGTGGGCAGCTATTGGAGGAACTTATGTTTACGATATTAATACAAAAAACGCAGCTACAGATTCAATCTATATCATATCCGTTTCTCGTTCAGTTCCTACAAAGTTCAGAATAGAAAACCCTACAAATGGTGGTATCTACTTAATGCAAGTAATTACACGGACTACTAATCCCGCATTACTGGCAAAACCAACGATTGGAACTGTTTCCGCCATATCGCCAACCAGTTTTACTGCTAACTGGACAGCCGTTCCCAATGCTACAGGATATAAAGTTTATGTATATCAGGGAACAACATTGCTGAATGGTACTCCATTCAGTGTAAACGGACAAAGCACTGAAACTCTGTCGATAAGCAACTTAAGCAACGAAACTGCCTACACATTTAAAGTTCAGGCTATTGGAGATAATTATGCTACATATTCTGATTCATTTTTATCTATAGCAGGCTCGGTAACAACGAGTACAACTACTGGTTTAAGCAGCAATGGAAATAAAAACCTCATAAGCGTTTCGGGTAAGTCTGTTCTTGCTTCAGAAGTTGGATTCTTTGAAATTTTCAATTTACAAGGGTTGCTGCTTTTACAGGCCAACAATGTACAAGCCATTGACAATCAACTATCAAATGGATTATACCTAGTAAAGTTTACTAATAAAGCTGGTCAGCAAAGTATTCAAAAAGTAGTTATTCGATAAGTAAACAAGTAATAAACTGAACGTCAGAAAAATATCTCTGGCATTCAGTTTCAAGAAAAAAGATTCAAACATTCATAAAAATGAAAAAGCTTACATTTCTCATCACTCTTGCAATTAACTGTTTCATAGCTGCTGTATCAGCTACAGAATACCATTTCCAGGAAGGATTTGGCACATCGAGCCCGACAGGCTGGATCAGGCAATGTAACTCGACAAGCAGTGTCAATCACACGGGACTCTCATTTTCAGGAACCTATGCTGCAAAATTTGATCCTGCCGGTTCTGGTCGTTATGAAAAAAATTTAATTAGTCCTCAGGTCACCGGAGCAGACACATTGTCATTTTATGTTTCCAAAAACGCAAATGCCACCTATATGACTCTTTATGTAGGTAAAGTTATTGGAACCGATACTACAATTCTTCAAACTTACAATGCTTACGATTTCCCGAATAAATCAACAACTCCCGGATTTGCGAAAATTTCTTTACCGATCAAAGAAGAATCTGCAAATTTGAAAATAATCATGTACTCTATAGTTTCTAACGACCCGGCGTATGTAAATGCAGGTTGGTTTGTTGTGGACGACATTGAACTTACAAAATACACTGCAAACACACCAACAAACCCATCTCGATGCGGTTGACAAAATATCAACCAATTTTGGAGATGGCACCTGGGGAACAATTGCCACAACTGCTTATACAAGCGGTAGTTACCCAACATCTACAATCAATAAATTCAATTTAACAAAAGCATATTTATATACCGGCACTGTTACTTGCCCTACCGGAGAAACTCATTCAAACCGTATTCTGGTTGGTAAAAATTCGGAAGCTGCTGCAGTTGAATTTCCAGCATTGAAAACGGTTGGCGAAATTGAAATCCATGCCACTACAGGTTCAAATGCAATGTCGTTCAGATTGGAAGAATGGGTGAACAACCAATGGCAATCATTAGGCATATATTCCACCCGCAGATCGCCAGACAGTGTTTATGTAATTCCTGTTTTAAGAAATGTAGAAACAAAATTGCGCATTGCCAATAACTCCGGAAGTGGCTTATATATCTACAAAATAGTTTCGAGGACTTATCAGGAAGCGACAGAGCTGACTCTCAGATCCAGTTCACCAACCGAAGGAGAAGTATGCTTCGCTAATTTGAAAAAAGAAATTACACTTATGTTCAATAAAAATATTGCAACAGCAAACGGGACAATCTTATTAAATGGTGTATCTATCCCATTAAATAACTGTACAATAAAAAACAACGTTGTAACAATTCCCGTGACACTTGAAAATACTCCGGGAGCAAACAAGGCTTATATTCTTACAGTTACAGTTGGCACTTTTACTGAAGCTGGTAATGCTTCCAACGTATCTAAAGCTATCTCGATTAATTTCCAAACGTTGAAATCAGTTGTGTATCCATCCTCATACTCAGCTATTTTAGATATTGTTTATAAAAACGTGAACAGTACAAACACCCGTATGGATGTGTATTATCCAACTAATATAGCCGCGCCTGTACCTGTAGTTATCAATATGCACGGTGGTGGCTGGAGTGGTGGATTCAAAGAAGAACAAGGTGGATTTAATATGTATTTCAACAAGAACTACGCTGTGGTTAACGTTGAATATCGTCTCCGTGGCGAAGCTCTTGCTCCGGCATGTGTTGAAGATGTCCGCGGAGCATTGAATTACGTACTCAATCATGCGCAGCAATGGAATATTGATGTAAACAAAGTCATCTTCCAGGGAGGCTCAGCCGGAGGTCATTTGGCTTTAATGGGAGGCTATTTACTGAACAACCGGATTTATGACAATGATTGCGTTCAATACCCTAACCCCATAAGGATTATGGCTGTTATTGACAAATATGGACCGTGTGATTTTAGTCAGTTAATGACCTATAGCTCATTGATTGCATGGACCGGAGACCGGTTTAGTGATCAGGTATTTTTAAATTCCCTTGCTCCTATCACTTACGTTAATGCAACCACACCTCCAACTTATATTATTCATGGTGATGCCGATCCTACTATCCCGTACAACCAATCGGTTACACTTTATGCAGCATTGCAAAATGCTGGGGTAAAAAGTAAATTCACAACTGTTCCCGGTGGAGGTCATGGAGGTTTCCCTACAGCGTACAACACCCAAATGGAGACTGAAATCATCCAGTTTATTGACGAAGTTTTAGCAAACCAATCAACCGGGTTGAACAATGTATCTGCTTCTTTACCAATATCGGTTTCCGGACATACTGTAAATATAAATACAAATGAAAATTGTTCTGTTTCGGTTTTAAGTGTTTTGGGGCAGGAAATTCTCCATACTTCTAACAAACAATTTTCTTTAAACGATAAAGGTGTGTTCATAATCAAAGCAATAATAAACAGCAAAAAAGTAAGTTCTAAAATAATTATAAAATGATGTTTAGAAAAAAAATATTCCTGTTTGCAGTTCTGGCTTTAGCCTTCGCTGCAAAGGCTCAGCAACTGAAGATTAACGAACTGTTTAATGAAGGAATGGTTCTGCAACAAAAATCTAAAGTATTGGTTTGGGGCACTGCAATTCCATCAAAAGAAATATCAATCAACATTCAACAAAAAGAATTCAAAGGGAAAGCAAATCCGGATGGAAAATGGGAAATAGCATTGAATAATCTTCAACCGGGGGGGCCTTTCACCTTTTCGGTAATTTCAGAAGGCGACACGATAAAACTTAAAGAAGTATACGTGGGCGAGGTATGGATAGCCGGAGGACAATCGAATATGGCATGGACACTGGAAAAAACCAATGGTGGATCGGAAGAAATTGCAACGGCTTCGAATAAAAATATCAGGTTCGTACTTGTTCCTACACTTACCTATGACGGTGATCGTACGCGAGGTGATATGAACTGGCATACCGCTACCACCGAAAATGTATCGCAGTTGTCAGGAGTAGCTTACTTTTTTGCAAAATCCCTGCAACAAAAACTGGGAGTACCGGTAGGTTTGATTTGCTGTTACAAAGGCGGTACAGCTGCCGAAGTTTGGATGAATAGGGAAACATTAATGCAACAAAAAAAACATATCCCGATTGTCACAAATTACGAAAATTACCAAATCCTGCTGGGGAAAGAGAAATATGACCAGTTGTATAACACATACGAAACAAAACTAAAAGTATATTTCGATTCTATCAAATCCGGGTTTGCAAATGCTACCCGCCCGGAAGAACCGATGGGTGAAAAACATTACAAAAGGCCTTTCGGACTTTATAATACGATGTTTAAACGAATTATCCCTTATTCGGCTCAGGGTGTTATCTGGTATCAGGGCGAAGCAAATGCGCCACGGTCCGAGCAATATCAAACACTTTTTCCGGCTTTAATTAACGAATGGCGTAAAGATTTTAAAAATCCCCAAATGCCTTTTTACTTTGTCCAGTTAGCCAATTATGATCATCCTGCTTATGGCAATCGTCCTATGTGGGCTGAACTTCGGGAAGCACAGCTGCTTACATGGCAAAAAGTAAAAAATACGGGTATGGCAGTTTCGTTGGATGCCGGAGAAAAAAACACTATTCATCCCACAAATAAAAAGCCGGTGGGCGAGCGTTTAGCAGCTATTGCTTTCCATGAAACCTACAAACAGCCAGTTCCTTATTCGGGTCCTGTCTTTAAATCGGTAAAATTTGAAAGCAACAAAGCAGTTCTTACATTCGATTTTGTCTATGATGGTTTAATTGCCAATGGAGAGCTGAAGGGATTTACGATCTGCGGTGAAGACCAAAAATTTGTTCCGGCCAAAGCTGAAATTATCAACAATCAAATAATAGTATCTTCAACAAATGTTTCGAAACCAATAGCCGTGCGTTATGGGTGGGCAAACTGGACAAATGCCAATCTGACGAACAAAGCAGGTTTTCCTGCCAGTCCTTTCAGAACTGATAATTTCACGTTGCTATCACATGACGTTCTGACTCCCAACTACTAATAAAATAATTTTCAAAAAAATGAGAAAAAAATCATTCTTATTAAGCCTTATATTCTTCTTTGGACTTCTGGTATACGCCCAGCCCAAAATATGGAATTTGAAAAACATAGAAAACGCGCGGGTTTCACCTACTGAAGCATCCAAAGCCATTATTCGTGAAGCAGATAAAAACCTGGCAACATCACTTGTTACAGTGGTAGACAAGCCAATGACACCGCCCAGTGGTGACAAACATGATTACATGAGCATGGGACGTTACTGGTGGCCCAATCCCAATACTTCCGATGGCTTGCCATACGTAAGAAAAGATGGTGAAGTAAATCCTGAAATTGACAAACTTGACAGAATTCCTTTGGCTAAGTTCACCCGCAATGTCTATACGCTTTCGTTGGCATTTTATTTAACGGGAAATAATAAATATGCAGCTAAAGCAGTTGACAATCTGCGCATTTGGTTTATTGAAAAAAACACAAAAATGAATCCGAATATGAATTTCGGTCAAACTATCCCGGGTCATCTGAATGGGAAAGGCCGTGGAGAAGGTATTTTGGATACATATTCTTTTGTTGAAATGCTTGATGCAATTGAGCTTCTTAAAAAGTCTGCAACTTTCACAAAAAATGATCGAAAAGCTTTGAATGATTGGTTTACCGAATATCTGAACTGGCTGCAAACTTCGTCAATAGGAAAAGAAGAATTTGAAGCGAAAAATAATCATGGAGTTGCCTACGATGTTCAGGTAGCTAGATATGCATTATTTGTGGGCAATGAAGAGATAGCAAAGCAAATGATTAATAAATTCCCGGAACGCAGGCTGTTCAAACAAATTGAACCGAATGGAGCTCAACCACTTGAACTGGCTCGAACCACTGCTTTGGGCTACTCTGTATTCAATATCTCCCATTTTCTGGATATGTGCTGTATTGCCAAATCGTTAAACATAGATTTATACAATGTAAAATCGGCTGATGGACGAAGTATCTCAAAGGCAATTGATTTTTTAGTACCATTTGTCGGGAAAACCGTTGAAGATTTTCCATATAAGCAAATAAAAGAATGGGACAAAGTTCAAAAAGAGCTCTGTTGGCAACTGTATCGCGCTGATAATTTTTTACCATCCCCTACTTATAAAAATCTATACAACACAGCATTAAGCAACTTACAAAAAGATAATAATGCATTACTTTATTAAACTCATCAAAAAATTAATATTATGAAGAAGCTATTTTTACTCTTTGTTTTGTGTTCCTCTGCCTGGACTTTGAGTGCTCAGGTACTTGTTGAAAACTTTGCTACTGCAACCAGTGGTGGCAATGTGGAAGGATATAACAACTGGTACGTAAGTCTTAAATCTACAGACAATTTGGGTGTAAGTCCTAAAATTGCTGAAGGTGCTTTATTTTATAACGGATATGCCGGCTCGAATATAGGCAATGTGGCTGTGTTGGACTCAACAGTTGGAATAAGCAGTACATCTCAAAGAATCTCAACCAGAGCCATTGTCTTTGCAAATGGTGATTCACTGAAACCCGTTGAAGGGCAAAAAATCTACACAGCTTTCATGATTAACTTTTCAAACCATAGTTCCAGAAGCCAGCGTGATTTTTTCACGTTTGAAGGATCAAAAACTTCGAGTATGACCAGAGGACGCTTTTTTGCGAAACTTAATACAGGAGGAACAGATATAACTTTTGCAATCTCGAAAAATTCATCGACCAGCGGCATCTACATTGAATCAGCTCCTTTAGCTAACGGAGTTGGAGTAAACCACTTGCTTGTTTGCACTTACGAGTCTGTAGCTGGATCTGACAATGATATTGTTACATTATATATTGACCCCGATTTATCTTTAACAGAAACACAACAAACAAATAAAATTGTAGCAACAGAATGTTGCTACTGACTACTCAGTGACAACTTCGTTGCGTATTAACCTTCGGCAACGTGGTACAGGTGCCCAAATTGGGGGCATAAGGGTTGGAAAATCATGGGATTCTGTATTATTGGGTATAAACTCTGCTGTAAATAATCCGACAAGCAATCCTATCAATATAGCAGCCAATGGCAATTCCATAATCACAAACGAAGCAGGAAGCCTGAAAGTCTATGATTTAGCCGGAATAGAAGTACTTGCATCATTAACGAATGGGAAACTGGAAACTTCGTTACAGAAAGGTTTATACCTTGTTCGATTCATCAGCAATAATGGAAAGATTAGTTCTTCAAAAGTTCTGATAAACTAATCTGTCCAAAGCACAGACTAAAAATTCAATTTAAATTTTGTCAAAATCAAAATGCGGGCAGGCAGAATAAGCACTTGTCCGCAATCCAACAAAAAACATGAAAGCAACCGGATTCATATTTCTCTTTATTTTATATAGCCTAACGGTAAATGCTGCGCGTGTAAACGTGTCAACTGCAAGTGCTATTAATGCAGGAAATTGGCGTGCCGGCGATACTATTATCATGAAAAATGGCATTTGGAACAATCAAACCATTTCGCTTACGGCCACTGGAAATTCTGCAAATCCTGTAGTCTTACTTGCCGAAACCGCCGGATCAGTTATTTTAAATGGTACATCGCGTATATCGGTTGGAGGTAATTATGTTGTCGTTTCCGGTTTATACTTTCTAAATGGCAATTTAGCCACCAATCCAATAATTGAATTCAGAACAAACGTAGCAGCCAATAATTGTACTTTAAAAAACACAGCAATCATTAATTGTAACCCGATTAATAATACCACAGACACAAGTAAGTGGGTTTCGGTATACGGACAAAATAATACTGTGGAGCATTGTTCGTTCGAAAACAAAACCAATATGGGTACATTGCTGGTAGTTTGGCTAACAAGTGGCACATCGGCAAATCACACGATTTCGAACAATTACTTCGGTCACAGAAACCCTATTCTGGATGTAAACGGGAAAGAATTAAACGGGCAGGAAATAATTCGGATTGGCGACAGCGGTACATCTATGACAACTGCTAACGTTACGTTATCCGGAAATTTCTTTGAAAAATGTAATGGCGAAATGGAGATTGTATCTAACAAATCGTGTGGAAATGTGTACACTAACAACCTGTTTCTGGAATGTAAAGGTGCGCTTACCCTTCGGCATGGAAACGGCTGTACGGTAAACGGCAATTATTTCTTTGGAAACAATGTGGCTGAATGCGGTGGTGTACGTATAATCGGCGAGAATCACAAAGTGTATAACAACTATTTTGAAAAACTAAAAGGAACTGACTACAGGGCAGCACTCTGCATTGTAAGAGGGAAAGAAAATTCAACTTTAAACGAGTATTTTCAGGTGAAAAACACCATGGTGGCCTTTAACACAATGGTTGATTGCACCGAAGCATTTAACATTAATTACAATACTAGCAGCACTTGCAGTTTACCTCCTATTGGAACCACAATTGCTCATAACCACGTTTATAACTCCGGAACATCCAATTACAATGTGATTGTTGACCAAACGAATGTGGCAGCAATAGGCATAACATGGAAAAACAATCTTATGAATCAGGGCAAATACACTGATTTTAGTTATAAGTCAACACAGGTTGTAACAGGCAAGGATGCAAAAATGGCATTGACCACAACAAGTATCGGGATGTACGAGCCGGGAGCAGGTTCAACATTACTAAACTACGTTACCACAGAATACAGCGATGTGCTGCTTGACATCCGGGGACGTAGCCGTGGAACAACAGCGAAAGTTCCGGGTGCAAGCCAGATCTCCGGAAGTATTTCAAAAACGATGCCTGCTAAAAATAACGTCGGTGCAGCCTTTTTGTACAATACATCAACCGGAATTGAAGCTGTTCTTCAACAACCTTTAGACTTATCATTATCAAACAAAAAAATTCGCATAAAAACTTTAATCTCCGGACAATTGTCTGTCTCTAACATATCCGGACAAATTATAAGCCAGAAGAATCTGGTCAATGAACCTTATACAAGCCAAACATTGAGTAATGGACTTTACATTGTCAATCTCATTGGCCTGAGTGGAGACAAAAAAACATCAAAGATATTAGTACAATAAAATAAGGATTAATTCTCAAAACAAAAACCGATGACACTTAAAAAGTTGATAGCTACTGTCATACTGACATTTTCATTATTTACAGTCCTGGCCGGGCAACATCCGGGATTATTTCTGACATCCACAGGAGTGAAAGAAATTAGGACATCATTAGGAAAATACCAGACTTTCGACAAATCGTACAATGAACTAAAACAATTGGCTGACAATGCCCTGACAAAAGAAATTGAAGTTCCTGTACCAAAAGATGGCGGCGGCGGCTATACGCATGAAAAGCATAAAAACAATTACTACGAAATGAATGCGGCAGGTATCATGTATCAGCTGAGCGGTAATAAAAAATATGCTCAGTTTGTGAATAGCATGTTGCTCAAATATGCTGCACTTTACCCTAGTCTGGGAACTCATCCGGCGGCAAATTCGGAAACCCCTGGAAGGCTTTTCTGGCAAACGCTGAATGATGCTGTTTGGTTGGTGCACACTGCCAATGCATACGATTGTGTTTATGATTTTATGAGCAAAAATGATCGCCAATTTGTAGAGAAAAATCTTTTTTACCCCATGGCTGAATTTATTTCAAACGGGAATCCGGAAAACTACGCCGTATTCAACAAAATGCATAATCATGGAACCTGGGCTACTTCGGCTGTCGGAATGATCGGATATGTTATGGGCGATAAAGAACTGGTTTCAAAAGCATTGTATGGTTCAAACAAAGATGGGAAAACAGGTTTTATCCGCCAGTTGGATGTGCTCTTCTCACCGGATGGCTATTTTACTGAAGGCCCTTATTATCAGCGTTATTCCATTTGGCCTTTTATGACTTTTGCTCAGGTTATTCAAAATCAGCAACCGGAATTAAAAATTTTTAGTTACCGAGATAACATTTTACAGAAAGCTGTAAACACCCTGCTCCAATGTGCTTATAACGGGGAAATCTTTTTTATGAATGATGCTTTGCTGAAAACATATCAAACTCAGGAAATTGTGTATGCTGTGGATATTGCTTATAAAAACAACCCTGCGAATAAACAATTACTCGACATTGCCCGCCAGCAAAGAGCTTTTATTGTATCGGATGCCGGATTGGCAACTGCAAAGGCATTATACCAAAAAGAACAAAAAACATTTCAATATAAATCTATTCTGCTGCACGATGGAGCCAAAGGCAATGAAGGTGGAATTGCAATACTGAGAACCGGAGAAGCTAATAAACAAACATGCCTGACATTCAAAGCCACTTCCCATGGACTCTCGCACGGACACTACGATAAACTTTCCATTGCACTGTATGACAATGGAAATGACATTTTATCTGATTATGGAGCGGCCAGGTTCTTAAATATTGAACCTAAATCCGGCGGAGGTTATACCAAAGAGAATCACTCTTTTGCAGCTCAGACTATAGCTCACAACACTGTTACAGTGGATGAAAAAAGTGATTTCAATGGCGATATAAAAGTGTCATCAAAGAATCATTCCGACATTCAATACTGCAGTTTATCAAACCCTAACGTCCAAATAATATCGGGCATTGAGAAAAACGCATACAAAGGAGTAGAATTACAAAGAACTACTGCGTTGGTTTCAGACAACAAACTGATTAAATTGCCTTTTGTAATTGATGTTTTCCGGGTAAATTCAGATTCAGCACATGTAGTTGATTTTCCTTTTTACTACAAAGGGCAAATGGTTTCCACCAACTTCAAATATCAAAAAAATATTACTGAATTAAAGCCACTTGGCTTAAAAAACGGTTATCAACATTTGTGGCTGGAGGCTACCGGAACAACGGATAAACCAAATGCCTGTTTCACTTGGGTTAACGGAAACCGGTTTTACAGCATTACTTCACTTACCACTTCAGGTACAGAACTTTTTCATACGCGCATTGGTGCAGGTGATCCGAATTTCAATCTACGAAATGACCCTTGCTTTATGTTACGCCAGCCAAATGTAAAAAACCATACATTTGTCTCGCTTATAGAACCTCACGGACAATATGATTTATCAAAAGAAATAACTTCTGGATTTGAAACAAGTATTAAAAATATTGAGGTATTAGCAGACAATGTAGACTATACAGCTATAAAGATTCTAACAAAAAACGGCGATTCTTCACTGTTCATAACCATGAATAAGGATTTTGATAACGCCAAGTCAAGAAAGGCGATTATAGCTGGAAAAGAAATATTATTCAATGGAAACTATTATTACTCAGATTACAATAACATAAAATAAGTATGAAAACAAAAAGTGAAAATTTTTTAATTGGGGCCGAACTTACATGGGAAGAAGTTGGTGGAGGATTGCATCGTCAAATAATGGGTTATGATGGACAGTTGATGTTGGTCAAGGTTAGGTTCGATAAGGGAGCTATCGGGTATGTTCATGAGCATTTTCACTCGCAAAGCAGCTATGTAGTGAGTGGCAAATTCGAAGTGATGATTAACGGGGAGAAACGACTATTGACGGCTGGTGACTGCTTTTATATTGAACCAGATGTGCCACACGGAGCTGTTTGCCTGGAAGAAGGTATTCTAATTGACACCTTCAGTCCGGTTCGTCATGACTTTCTGAACAAATAACTGATTAATAGCCAAGCAAATGAAAGTTAAAGGACTTAGATGGTGGGTAATCAGCCTGATTGTGTTGGTAACAATAATCAATTATTTGGACAGAAATACATTAGCCATCATGTGGCAGGGAATTGTCGGAGACTTAGGTTTAATCCCCAAGGGATTATCCGCCGAAGAATACTCACAACGGTCAAAAGAGTTGTACTCGTATATCTATATGTTTTTCATGGTCGCTTATGGCATCAGCCAAATGTTGTCAGGGAAATTATACGATAAAATTGGTACCCGCAAAGGCTTTGTAGTTTCGGTGGTGCTGTGGGCAGTGGCCGATGCATGCACATCGTTTGCTCGGGGATTAGGATCGCTTGGATTTTTCAGGGTATTACTTGGACTAGGTGAAGCTGGTCCGTGGCCAGGAGCAACCAAAAGCAATGCCGAATGGTTTCCACAAAAAGAAAGGGCTTTTGCCCAGGGGTTATTTGGTGCAGGAGCATCTATCGGAGCTATTTTTTCGCCTATCATCATTGCTTTGCTTTATGCGGCATTTGGTTGGAAAATGACCTTCGTTGTCGTTGGTGCCCTCGGATTATTGTGGATCATTCCCTGGCTGATTCTCAACAAAAAAGGGCCCCAAGAACACCCCTGGATCACTACTGAAGAACAGAAATATATTCTGGAAGGCCAGCCTGAGTGTAAAGTCACAAATGACCGTGCAAAGTCGTGGAAGGAATTACTGAAAAATAAAAAAAGCTACTCCATAATAATGGGTCGTTTTTTTCTGGATCCGGTTTGGTGGATGTTTGTAGCCTGGCTTCCGATTTATCTACTGGACGTCTATAAATTCGACATTAAAAGTATCGGAATGACTGCCTGGTTCCCTTATGTCGGAGCTATGATAGGAAGTCTGACAGGTGGTTGGTATTCCGGGCAGATTATAAAGAAAGGAAGAACTGTGAACTATGCCCGAAAATCAGCTCTCATAATCGGAGGAGTTATTATGCTTCCGGCTTTGATTGCCACAGCATTTGTATCTGATGTGTATGCAGCCATCGGACTTATGGCTTTGATACTTTGCGGATTCCAGTTTGCCATTGGAAATATACAAACATTGGCATCCGACTTCTATTGCGGAAAAACAGTTGGTGCCATGGCCGGCTTGGGTGGAGCAGCAGCAACATTTGGAGTGATCATAACTATGTTGTTTGTGCCGTATCTGACTAAAGGGGGTAACTGGTTGCCTTTCTTCGTACTCGGAGCCATTTTAGTTCCTCTTTCAATAGGTTCAGTTTATTTATTCGGAGGAAAAATAGAAACACAAAAATAAAAAACATTATCTTACTTAATAACAATAATATATGAAATGTAATGGAAAAGTAGCCGTAGTGACCGGCGGTGCGCGTGATTTAGGACGGGCAATCTCTGTAAAATTAGCCTCAGAAGGAGCAAAAGTTGTAATAAACTATTTTGATAATTCTAATGATGCCAAAGAGACATTAAAAATGGTTCAGGAATCGGGTTCAGAAGGAATAATTGTACAGGGCGATATGACCAAAGCTGCTGATGTAAAACGTGTATTCGATGAAGCGATAAAAGCTTTTGGTAATGAAATTCATATTTTAGTAAACGTGGTAGGTGGAATTGTAGGAAGAAAAACAATTACAGAACAAAACGAGGATTGGTACAATTTCCTGATGGATGTAAATATGAAAAGTTGCTGGCTTTGCACTCGTGAAGCAGTACCATATATGCCTGCAAACTCATCGATTGTGAACTTTTCATCGCTTGCAGCCCGCGATGGAGGTGGACCGGGAGCATCGTTGTATGCCACTGCTAAAGGGGCTGTAATGACATTTACACGTTCAATGGCTAAAGAACTCGGGCCAAAAGGAATTCGTGTAAACGCGCTTGCTCCGGGAACCATTGCAACATCATTCCACGATCGCTTCAACACACCTGAAAACCGCGAACGCATGAAAGGGATTTATCCACTTCGCCGGGAAGGTGACTCAGCTGATGTTGCTGATTTGGTTACTTTCCTTGCTTGTGCAGAATCAGATTATCTGACAGGAACTAATATTGATATTAATGGAGGTTTGTTATTTTCATAAAAGTCTGATTATAAAGACAAAGAGCGCTTCCCAGATTCTCGGGAAGCGCTCTTTTGATTAACAGAAATGTATCGATTTATGAAATGGGCTTTGTATCACCATAAAAACAACGGTATAGAATTTCTTAATTTCCCAACAATTCCCGGGCATTAAGCAAAGCTGCATCGGTGATATTTTTTCCACTAAGCATTTGGGCCAGCTCGGTCACCCTTTCGTCCGTTTTCAACCGCTGGATATGAGTCTGTGTTTGCTTGCCGCTGTCGTCTTTGAAAACCCGGTAGTGTTGAGCACCTTTACCTGCTATCTGCGGCAGGTGGGTGATAGTGATCACCTGCATATCCTTACTCATGGACTGCATAATGTCGCCCATGCGGTGGGCTATTTCGCCGGAAACACCCGTATCAATTTCATCGAAAATGATGGTTGGCAAATCGGCCTTATGAGCTACCATCGATTTGATAGACAACATCAGGCGGGCCACTTCCCCACCCGACGCAATCTGCGTAACGGGCTGAACCGATCGGTTTTTATTGGCCGAAAAAAGAAACTGGACTTCATCCACGCCATTCTCTGTAAAATCAGGCAAAGCTGACACAGCTACCTCAAACTGAATGTTCAGCATACCTAGTTTCTGGAGTTGATCAACCAGGTATTTTTCTATGGGTTTGCAGGCTTTCGCCCGGCTTTCGGTCAGTTTTTGTGCTTCTTTTTGAAGTTGCTGGTAAGCATGGTCAATCCGGCCTTTCAGTGCAGCAATTTCTTCATCAAACGAACCGATACGCTGAAGTTGCTCCGCAAAACCGTTTCGAATGCTTATCAGTTCGGCCACCGAAGCAACTTTATATTTTTTCTGAAGGGTAAACAGTTCGCCCAGGCGGTTCTCCACCCATTCCAGCCTTGTTGGATTAAATTCCACCCGTTCTTCGAACTGGGCAATTTCCGAAGCAATATCCTTGAGTTCAATCAATGCCGAATGCAAACGCTCATACCAACCTTCGCCCAAAGGAATGTAGTTTTTAACATGTGAAACAGCTGTTATACTTTCCTTTAGCAACGAAAGTGACATTTGCTCGTCATTCATCAGCTGCTGCGCCTTGAGCAGTTCCGATTTGATTTCTTCAGCATGAGCCAGCGTTTCCTGCTCGGATTCGAGTGCCTCCTGCTCATTCTCTACAAGCCGGGCATCTTCAAGTTGTTGGTACTGAAACTGGATATAATCGGTATCGCTCGCCTGCTTATCGGCTGTTTGCTGCAACTGTTTCAGTTCTGTTTGCAGGTTTCTCCATTCATGGTAAGCTTGCTGATAGGCGGTCTGTATAGTGGCATTTTGGGCTATGGTATCCACCACTTCCAGTTGATAGGTATCGTTGGAAAGCAGCAAATTCTCGTGTTGCGAATGGATGTCAATCAACCGGTTGCTCAGGTCGCGAATCACATTCAACCCCACCGGCGTATCATTGACAAATGCCCTGGATTTGCCGGCGCTGGTCAGTTCGCGACGGATCACACAGGCATTCCCATCTTTGTCAAGGTCGTTTTGCACGAAAAAATCATCCAAATGCTTATAGGCCGAAATATCAAATTCAGCCTCAATAATGCATTTATCAGTATCGGTTTTAATGGATTTGGAATCGGCCCGCTGTCCCAGAATAAGCGAAAGAGCTCCCAGGATAATTGATTTTCCGGCACCTGTCTCACCCGTGATAACAGAAAAGCCTGATTCAAAGTCGATATTAAGTTCGGTTATTAAAGCGTAATTGGTGATATGTAGAGATTTCAGCATAAATTGACAGTGAGTTATATATTTTTCTCAGGCAAGGATTCTTCATCGCAAAAGCCGGTTCCTCCGGAATTACTTCAGAATAGTTTCGTATCTCGACGTCAGCGTAGGATTTACATCGCAAAGTACCTGAACAGCTTCTTCTTTTTCCTTTGTAGACCCTTTGCTGAGAATGTTTATCAATTCATCGTTTTTAGCATCCAGAAATGCCGAAATAACAATGGCAGAAGGCCGGGCACGGTTAGCTTCGCGCAACAGGGGCAGCCCTTCGGCAATGCGGGCACGGGCATTGGTAGCATTAATAGGCATTTCGTCAAGTCCCAGGCGGTGGTATTCGTAGAAATAGTTTCTGTATTTTTTAAAGGCCTCATCCAGAATGTTATTGATAAGCGCATAACGGTTTTTATTGCTATCGAAAGCTTTCCAGCCTTTGCCTAAATCTCCGCTCTGGGCTATATTCACTATGTTCTCGGCAGCCTGAAAATAAGGCGTTCCACCAAGACGGGAATATGAATCCATATCATAACCGATTATCAGGTAGCAGTAGTAAGCCAACACGGCCGTAAGATTAGAGGTAATGGTGTTTTCGTTCATTTCAAGGATATCAAACTCCTTGTAGTTGAACGCAAACTCATTGTCTTTAAAATTGATAAGCGGACTGTTATAATTGGTATTGTATACCGGACGCCTTGATTGCACCAAAACCTCGGCTGTAAAAGCATCGGCATCTACTTTTTTCACAATTATATTCATGCTGCACTCTATGCGCTCAGCATTAGTGTAAGTCATTTCCGTCCACTTCCGGTTATTGATAAATTCAGAAATGGATTTCTGCAAGGTATTAAAAACAGACTTATTCGTTCCCTGAACCTGATCGGAATTGATTTGTACAGTACAATTCAGCTCCTGGGCCTGAGCCATCCCGGCAAATAAAAAGAAAGAAAGTATAAGCACTAAGTTTTTCATCACAGTCATATTTTTTACAATATCCTTACAATTTCAGCAACAATATCTTCTGCTACTGCCTGTTTGTTTTTCAAATCAAATTGTTTTGTTTCCCCGGAACAATGAATAATGCTTATTTTATTGGTATCGAAACCAAAACCGGCTTTTTCATCCTTCAGCGAGTTCAGCACGATAAAATCAAAATTCTTACGTTCCAGCTTGCTTTGGGCATTAGCTTCCTCGTTGTTAGTTTCCAGGGCAAAGCCCACTATAAACTGGCTTCCTGTTTTCATTTCACCCACAAAAGCTGCAATATCCTGCGTGGGTTTCAACTCCAGGACAAGATCATCTTTCTTACGTTTAATTTTTGTTTCTGCTGTTTCTTTCGGAGTGAAATCCGCCACAGCAGCACACAAAATAGCTCCATCCATACTGTAAAAACGGTTGGTCGTTTCTTCGAACATCTGTTCTGCCGATTCCACATCGATCCGTTCAATGTTCGGGTGCACCGTCTTCAACTGCACAGGTCCTGCAACCAGGCAAACCTCTGCTCCCTGGCGTGCACACACCTCAGCCAGCGCAAAACCCATTTTTCCGGTAGAATAATTACCTACAAAACGTACAGGATCAATCTTTTCGTATGTGGGACCGGCTGTAATCAGTATTTTTTTCCCAGAAAGTGGTTTTGGAGTAAAAAAATCGTCCAGGTAACGAACTATATTTTCGGGTTCTTCCATACGTCCCTTCCCTTCAAGTCCGCTGGCCAACTCGCCGCTACCGGGTTCAATAATATGATTTCCTATAGACTGGAGTGTTTCCAGGTTACGTTGATTAGCAGGATGCGCAAACATGTCCAAATCCATGGCAGGAGCTACAAAAACCGGGCATTTAGCCGACAAATAAGTCGTAAGCAACAAGTTATCAGCCACACCGTTTGCCATTTTGCCAATCGTATTGGCAGTAGCCGGCGCAATCAGGTAAGCATCGGCCCATAACCCCAAATCGACATGACTGTTCCAATTGCCATTAGTAGGATCAAAAAAGTCCACCAAAATCGGGCTTTTTGCCAGAGTTGCTAGAGTCAGCGGAGTAATAAATTCTTTAGCCAAAGCAGTCATAACCACCTTTACTTCCACCCCTTCCTTTACCAACAGGCGAATAAGTTGAGCCGATTTATAGGCAGCAATACTTCCTGTAACACCTAATATTATTTTCTTACCTTTTAATGACATATTTCAATTATCAATTTATTTACGACACAGCTTTGCTTGCTTTCCCTCTTAAACGGATTTGGAAATCCGTTCACCCGGACTTTTATTCATCGTTCCTTTGAGCGGATTTGGAAATCCGTTCTCCCGGTTTTCCGATTTACAAAAATACAAAAATGAATTGAACTACCCGCAAACAAAAAAAGATAAAAGAATATTGCATCCTTGGGAACACAATATTCTTTTATCTACACAGAAAAGAAATGAAATGTTTTTTATTTCAGTTTATCTTTAATCGGGTTGCGATAGTACACTTTATCTTCCAAAAACTCTTGAGTGGCAATCAGTACCGGTTTTGGAAGTTTTTCATAATAACGCGAGATCTCGATTTGCTCGCGGTTTTCGAAAACCTCTTCAATATTTTCGTTGAACGATGCAAATTCCTGTAATTTTTTATCGAGTTCCGATTTAATCTCCACACTAATTTGATTAGCACGTTTACCAATAACTTTTACAGTTTCGTACACATTTCCGATATTGGCACTCATTGAGTTCATATCACGTGAAATTGTGTTAGTCGGAGCATTTACTTTTTTGTAATCCATAGTTACTTTATTTTATTCTTTCACATTTTTTTTCGATTCATTGAAAATCCTATCAGCCTGTTTGCGTTGCTTTCCATCCGGAAACTCGTTGATAAAATTGTAATACTCGTCTATCGTATTCCGAAAACGCTCTATCTTCTTTTCAACAACGCTCTGCACAGCTTGTTCATATTTCGACTCCAGAATTATCATACCCAACTCTTCTCGGTAAGAAGTTGTCGGAAAATTCTTCATTGCGTTTTGGGCGGTGATAACTGCCGACTCGTAGTTGTTACCCATGTAATTTCCCAGATTAAAATACAATTTTGCATTCAGATAGGCTTTATACGCCAGCTTATTTGTAAGCTCTTCCAGCAATTTGTTGGCATCCTGAACCCGTTCGCTTTCGGGGTAAATATCTACAAATTCCTGAAGCGCTGCAATTGCATTGTAGGTTTCCGTTTGGTCAAGGCGGGCATCCGGTGAATCCAGGTAATAACAATACCCAATCATGTACTTCGCCTCAACTACGTATTTCCCTTTCGGATAAGTCTTTACATATGTTTTATAATACTCGCTTGCCGAATAATAGTCCTTCTGACCCATATACGACTTTGCCATATAGTTTAAAACGGTCTCAGAACGGTCGGTACCTTTGTAATAACTTGCAATTGCATCGAAAAGCGTAGAGGCACGCATAAAATCACCTTTGTCGAAATACTCAACAGCTTTGTTATACTTCAACTCTGCATCGTCGGATTTCAGTAATTTTTGATATTCGCTGCACGAAACAAGGGTCAAAACTACTATTACAAGAAAAAACGAGTACTTTTTCATATTTTAATTTGGACTGCAAAAATAGTTATTTAATCAGGAATAAAAAAATATATTATTTGTATTTAACAAAAGTAGAGGCTTTTAGTTATTTGTTGAAAATTATTGAGTTAAGTATTTCTTGAAACCCTCCGTATAGACAACCTGATTTTTACCATTTTTATCTACATATATTAAATAACATTCCATTCCAGGAATGCTTTTACAAATTTTCAGGCAACTATCGACTCCCAATATCATGAATGGCGTATCATAGGCATCGGCCATAAGAGCTGTTGGAGCTATAACGGTTACACTCAACACATTATTACTTACCGGATAGCCGGTATGAGGATTAATAATATGCGAGTATTTCTTTCCGTTTTTAATATAAAATTTACGATAACCTCCGGATGTTGTTACAGCACAATCAGTCAGCGAAAGTATTGTTTGCAATTCTTCTGTTGAACTCGTTGAATCGTCTATTGCCCTATCAATTCCGATTTTCCACTTTTCACCCTTGTCGTTAAGTCCTTTGCAAACAACTTCGCCGCCAATTTCAATCATATAATTTTTGCAACCGTTGTTTTCCAACAACTTGGCAATGATATCTGCCGAGTAGCCCTGGGCTATTGAATTTGCATCGATCAAAATACGCGGGTCATCCTTGATCAGCTTATGATCTTTAATCCGAACCTTTTGATATCCTATAAATGGTAAAAACTCCGCCACATTAGGCTGCTTGCTATGATCATTATTGCCAAAAGCAAAGCCCCAGGCCTTAACCAGTGGTCCAACCGTGATATCGAGCGCACCATTGGTTCGTTTTGCAGCATCCTGGGCAGCATAGAACATGGTTTCGAAAAGCGAGTCGGTCTGTACCGTTGAATCATTCCGGTTTATTCTCGAAATAATAGAATTGGGAACGTAAGTGGACAGTGACATATCGAACTGGCGTAGGCGTTCCTCAATTTTCGGTTGCAAGTCTATTCCTTTAGGTTGCTGATAAACAATTAAATAAGTGGTACCCTGAGTTTCGCCATAGTTGTAGATATATTTTACTCTTACGGCAGATTCCTTATCTTTCAATACAATGAAATATCCTATGCAGGCAAGTGCAATGACGAGTACTCCGGTTATCAACGATATCAAGCCACCTTTTTTCATAAAACCATAGTTATCTGAAAATTAAACTTCAAACAATAACCGCTGCCCACGAACCGCTTCATCAAATTTCCCATTATCAAAAACCGGCTGTCCATTTACCCAAGTGGTTACCACCGTATTGTCAAAGGTAGTGCCTTCGAAGGGAGACCAACCGCATTTGTACAATATATTCTCCGGGCTTACTGTCCATGATTTAGTGGGGTCAACCAGCACTAAGTCGGCAAAATAGCCGGGCCGAATGAATCCGCGTTTCTCTATCCTGAATAAATCGGCTGGTGCATGACACATTTTTTCCACCACTTTTTCAAAGGTAAAAATACCGCGCTTTGCCATCTGTAACATGGCAACCAGCGAATGTTGAACCAATGGACCTCCGGAAGCAGCTTTCAGACAAGAACCTTCTTTCTCTGACAACAAATGCGGCGCATGGTCGGTAGCCACTACATCAATTTTATCAGAATTTACAGCTTCAATCAACGCTAACCGGTCCGATTCCGATTTTATAGCCGGATTCCATTTGATACGGTTTCCGTATTTGGCATAATCAGCATCCGAAAACCACAGGTGGTGTACACATACCTCGGCAGTAATCCTTTTTTCCCGAAGCGGCTTATCCGATGAGAATAATGACATTTCCAGTGCTGATGACAAGTGGAAAACGTGCAAACGGGAATTATATTTTTTCGCCAGTTCTACCGCAAATGAAGATGATTTGTAGCAAGCTTCCGCATTTCGTATCAAAGGATGATACTCAACCGGTATATCTTCTCCCAATAGGTTTTTATAATGCTGAATGTTAGCCTGAATAGTACTTTCATCCTCGCAATGCGTTACAATAAGCAAGGGGACTTCCGAGAAAACACGGTTTAATGTGTTTTGATTGTCCACCAACATATTCCCGGTAGATGAGCCCATAAACATTTTCAGGCCAGCTACTGTACGGGGATTTATTTTTTTTAGTTCATCAATGTTATCATTCGTCACACCCATTAAAAAGGAATAATTGGCAAACGATTTTTCAGCGGCCAGATTATATTTGTCTTCAAGTAAATCAATGGTTGTAGCCTGTGGCTTGGTATTCGGCATTTCGAAATACGAAGTTATGCCACCTGCAACCGCCGCTTTACTTTCAGTGTAAATATCGCCTTTGTGAGTTAGCCCTGGATCGCGGAAATGTACCTGGTCATCAATGATACCCGGAAAAAGAAGCAAGCCTGTTGCATCTCTTTCAGAATAGGGTTCTGAAATTTCTACCGGCTGGTTTTCTTCATATACCGCTTTTATTTGCTCATTATCAATCAATACCGAACCGACAAAAGTCCGTCCTTCGTTCACAATGGTAGCATTTTTGATTAACTGCATAATATTTAATTGATGCGTTGATTAGTTGATGTGGTAATATGATAATTCGATGATTAGTTGATGTGGCAATTAGCAAATAAATAAAACATTATTATGATAATTTTCAAATTATCACATCAACACATTATCACATTATTATTTTTTCTTTTGTGGAAATTTTCGAAACCAACTGTTTATTTTCAACTGGATAACACCAAAAAATGCTTCGCCAAAAATTCCACCGCTCATTTTCGATGTACCCAGCACACGGTTAATAAAAATAACCGGAACTTCTTTCAGTGTAAATCCGCACTCATAGGCTGTATATTTCATTTCTACCTGAAACGCATAACCTTTGAAACGTATTTTATCCAACTCAATGGTCTCCAGCACTTCACGACGATAACATTTAAAACCGGCAGTAGTGTCGGCTATCTTCACACCCAGTACAAACCGAACATATTTTGAAGCAAAATACGACATCAAAACGCGGCCGATTGGCCAGTTTACAACATTAACGCCACTTACATAACGTGAACCTATAGCTACATCGGCACCCTCTTTGGAACACGCTTCATACAATCGGTTCAGATCGACCGGATTATGCGAAAAGTCGGCATCCATTTCGAAAATATAGTTGTAACCATGCTCCAATGCCCATTTAAAACCTGCAATATAGGCTGTACCCAAGCCCAATTTTCCAGTTCGTTCAACCATGAACAAGCGTTCCGGAAACTCGGTTTGCAACGTTTTTACAATACCGGCTGTTCCGTCGGGCGAACCATCTTCGATAATTAAAACATGGTAAAAAATCGGTTGACTAAATACTGCACGAATAATATTTTCAATGTTTTCCTTTTCGTTATAGGTAGGAATAATAACCAGATTTTCTGCCATACTTTTTGTGGTTTGTGGTTCGTAGTTTATAGCAATGAGTCAATTAATGATTTGTGTGATTAGAAAATGTACAATTCCGACGGATTCATTCTGTCTAAAGTTGCCAACTGAACGTCTTTCCCCACAGTTATCCGCTTCTCGTCCAAATGGTTTTGTACGGTTGTATACGCCAATTCAGGCAAATTATTCTCCCGGCTCAGGTGGCAAAGGAAAATATGCTGCATCCGCTCGTTATAGTTTTCTGCCAGAAAAAGCCCGGCCTGTTCGTTGCTGAGATGCCCGGTTTCGGCAATAATTCTGTTCTGTAAATGAATAGGATATGGACCTTTCCGAAGCATTTGTTCATCGTAATTTGCTTCAAGCACCAGATAATCGGCTTGTGTCAGGTGTTGGGCTACTTCTTCGCCCACAAACCCCAAATCGGTAGCAAAAGTAAATCTTTTCCCTTTATATTCAACAGTATACCCCACATTATCCGTAGCATCATGCGAAACATGAAAGGCGGTCACCTTAAACTCACCCACCTCAACCGTTTCACCTTTTTCAATATATTTCCGGCTGGAATATAATTTTTCGGTCACACAGTAACTGCGCTGAATGCCTTCATGTACTTTTCGGGTTGTATAAACGGGTACGCGATGCTTTTCACCAATGGGCCCAACTGCTTTGATATGATCGGCATGATCGTGAGTGACAAATACGCCCCAAATGTTTTCAAAGTCGAGCCCCAGGTTTCGCAAGCACTTCCGAATGGTTCTCACACCCACCCCGGCATCTATCAACAAACCACTCGAGGCATTACCGATATAATAACAATTCCCGCTACTTCCACTTCCAAAACTCTGAAAACGCAATTTATCCATTTAGTTCTATTATAATTGATGACAAAATTAACACGAAAAACCAAAGAAAGAGTAAAAATAATCCGAAATAACGTTAAGTGTTTATAACAAATTTATTAATCAGCTAAAAAACAAACAGATAGAATAAATTCCTATCTGTCTATTTAACTAATATTTTGAAAATCATTTTTCAAAATATCCTTTACATGCGATCCTTTTGATGTTGCTCTGTTATTACGTGTATACTCCACTGAAAAATATTCAAACGTATACTAACATTTACTTTGATAAATAGTAAACCCGATTAAATCCAACTCGACCAACATGTAGCTTATTTTTAATTTTTTCCTTTGAAAAATTAGCATTATCAGCCATTCACCCTCCTCTCTCTTAATCGTTCCAGTACTATGTTTTATATCTCATCAAAGAATCCAAAATCCTTTTCAGGTATTGGTTTCCTTGTAAAATTAAAACAAATCCAATCTGAAATGGTTCAGTTTTTATCAGCTTTTCTCCCCAAAAGTGCCGAGTTTTCGAGATTTCTCAACTGGATCGTTTTCACAGATATTAATCGTTCCATATCCAGATTTTTCTTTTCCATATCCAGAATGGCTTTTGCAAGATCATTTTTATCCGCTTCATTCTCTGAATTCATATATTGAGTGCGCTTCTCGGACAATTCAGCCTTTGCTTTTTTGTGAACTGCAGAAAGCGTATGTACCTCTATCCAAAGCTTTGCGCCTCCTTCGCTTTTAAACTCATCGGTTTGTGTATAAACGACAGAATCATTTACAACAAATTCAAATTGTTTTTCCGCTGCTGCATCCTGGCTTTGGCCCACAAGCTGATTTTCGGTATCAACCTGTGCTGCTTTGCGATAAACCTTCAAACGGGCAACACTGCGGATATAATCCTTATCCTCCGAGCGAACGGTATTTCTGACTTCGTTTGGAACAAAAGTATAAATCATAACCTTCCCGCTTGCCTGATTCCGATCCGTAGCAAACCAGCCCAGTTTACGTTGTTCGTCAATCACCATCATGTAATCGTTGGCAGGCGAGTTGAACGGGAAACCAATATTCTCCGGCGCCAGATAAGTGTTCGTTGATGGAGTAAACCGGGTAACAAACAAATCGTAACCTCCTATCGAGTTTTCACCATCCGAAGCGAAATAAACCGTAACACCATCCAACAGTAAAAATGGATAATTTTCATTTGCCGTCGTATTAATCACATCCGAAATAGAAACTGGCTCAGACCAAGCATCAAACAATTTATAGGATGTAAAAACATTCAGCTGCCCGTGAATGGAATCGGAATAATAAACCCGGTCCTGACGCTGTGTAGTATAGGTAATTTTATCCACAGATTTGCGACCCGGGATTTTAATTTGCTCCTGCTTGAGTGACCCCAACTCGGAACTGAATTTGTAAGAACGCAAGAAATCGGATTTGTTCACCACCTGACTATCAACAATAGCAATATCATCCACTTTGGTCAATAGCCGGGCTGCATTTTCAGCCAGTTTAGCCTTCCGCTGGTATTCTGGGATCTTGCTATCGTCCGGCTTCAATGTGGCCATATAAGTCTGGTAAGCCATAACCGACTCATCAAATTTGTACGTATTGTAATAAAGCTCGCCCAGGTACAAATCGCGCATAGGAAACTTGCTCCCCGACATTTCAAAATGCTTAATGGCATTCTCAGCATCTTTCAGCTCGTAGCAACAGCGGGCATAACGGTAGTTGTAAAGCGCATCGTTGGGTTTTTGTTTCAGCAATGCTTCATACACCGGACGCGCCTTTGCATATTGCTTGCTGTTGAACAGCGCTTCACCATCGTCCGCCTTTCGGGCACTGAGCGAAACAGCCAGAAAAAGAGAAAAGAAAATCAACTTAAATTTCATCCGTACTATTGTTATTTACTTCGTGATATTTACTCACTTCGTGTTATCTACTCACTTTGTTCGTGATATTTACTTCGTGATATTTGCTCACTTCGTTCGCGATATTCGACTACAAATATCTCTGAACTATTACTGCACCTTAGCATTATCAGCTGCCTTTTGAATCAATTGCTTAGCCTGGACATCGGCTTTAGCATTTAAGTCATTTACCTTTTTCTGAGCTTCATCCATCAATTTTTGAGCCGCTTTTTGAGCAATGGCTTTGGTAATGGGATTCGAGGCCTTTGCTACCAACAGATCGCCCTGTGCTTTAGCTTCGGCCAACAGTTTATCGCCAGCAGCTTTGGCATCAGCTCTTAATTTATCTGCCTGATCTTGTGCAGCTTTAATTGCCTGTGGTTTTGCTGTATCAATTTTCTTGTTGACTTCAGTCACAGCTTTTGCTTTGGTATCTGTAACGAGTGTGTTCAGCATATTTTTCCAGTCAATTTCCACTTTTGGCTTGGTAAAAGTACCACCAATTTTCACGCCTACCGTCGAATAATTTCCTAAATTGAGTTTATCCGGTAATTGAACCTTTCCAACGTAAGCGATTGATTTATCCAATCCGGTACTTCCGCCCAACGTCATTTTCACATCACCAACTTTGAAATTAAACGGCTTGGTATTCAGCTTTCCATCCTTTATTTCAAACAAAAGTCCCAGATCTTTAATGGACATAGGGTTCAAGTCGGCACGTTTCAATCCGGCAGCCAACGCATTCAGCGCAGGTACATTCGTCAATCCGACCGCTTTAGTAGAGAATGATCCATTACCGATCAGCGATGCCAAATCCGGCATCATATCATTTTTCAGCAATGAATTGAACGACAATTTCGTTGAAAATTTACCTGTTGCCTTTTCAAAAATAGGAGCCAGTTTTTGCAGTGTTTCCACTTGTTTAAATACTTCGGTAAACATCACTTCATTTACGGCCATATCAAAGTTAACTACCGGCTTTTTAGGGTCGCTGGCACCATACAAGCCATTCACAACCATGTTTCCGCCAAATGCCTGAACACTCATATTCTGAAATTTCATATCGCCGTTAGCCACCGTAAGTACACCTTTGGCATTGGCAAAATTCATTTTTTCATAAACCAGCTTTTTAAAATCGGCTTGCATCGTGAAGTCGATATTTTTCGGAATGGTAATCACAGTCAACTTAGACGTATCAGGCGTAGCTTTTGTTTCGGGTTTTGCTTTGTCGGCCGACATAAAATCGCTCACGTTGAAATAATTCGATTGCAGGTTCAACGATCCTTTCAGCGTTTTATCACGAAGGGCGTAAGCTACAAAATTCTCCAGCTTCCCGCTCGCTGTCACATCATTGCGGCCAATTTTCATTTGAAGCGTAGACAAATCCACATACCGGTTATTGAAAACCATATTGGCTTTGGCAATGGAAACATCCTGCGGCAACGAACTCATTTTTACCAGCATATTGCTGATATTCATCATGCCGCCAAATTTAAATTTCTCGTATTGATTGTTATCATAGTACGACATTCGTCCGGCCAGATCCAGATTCATATCCAACACGCCATTCAGACTGGTGGAAGCATCCAACGGATAAATATCCTTGATCATTCCCAGATTTATTTTCCCAACGGCTTTCATTATCAATTCAGGGTCGGACATAGGGTACGCAATGCGCATTTGAGCAGTAAAAGGATTGCCACCCAACACGAATGCAAATTTGGAAATATCAATAACCGTTTCGTCGAGCGTTTTTCCGGGGTTGGTAATATGAGCCGCCACATTGATTTTTTCCAGGGATTTAGGCAGGCTCGGGTATTGGAACCAACCATTCACGGCAGTAAGTTTAAAGTCGAAAGCAGGATAATAGTCACCAACCATTTTGCCTTTTATAAAACCGCTCATATCTACTTTTCCGCCGGCTTTCATACCCTCGAACGATTCGGCATAAATAGCCGGAATCATGGACAAAATGGCCTTGAAGTCTACTTTTTCGGCATTCAGTTTCAAATCCATATCGTAGCCTTCGTCAAGCATTTGAAACCAACCGTTCAACGAAAATGGAATAGCATTGATGCGTGAAGAATTCTCGCTGAATTTAAAAAGCATTTTATTCAGGTTGGCATTGATATTAGCATTAAGTTCCGCATCGGCTTTGGAAATGTATTGCACATCGTCCATCCAGAAGTTCAGCGTATCAAGGGTAGTTTTGGTAACGAGCATAGAACTGTCAGCCGTCAGATCGCCCGAAGTATGGTGATTCAGTTTGCGCAGCACGGCTTTCATATTGCCTTCTTCATCCCAATAAACCACGTCTGCGTTATCAATCACAAAATCATTCAGCTTGAAATTGAAACTCATAGCCGAAGTATCCTCTACGGCGGTTGAATCTTCTTTCATAATGCTCCAATTGGCCTTCCCATTGGGCAACACATGGGCAAATACTTTTGAATTGTTGAATTGCAACGTCCGGATTTCGTAGCCTTTGTCCGAGAACAAACTCTTCAGATTCAGCACCAGGTCAATGTCCTCGCTGGCCAGCAAGGTATCTTTTGCAAATTCACCGTTGCCAATAATATGAAAATTTTCCAGCTTCACCGACACATTCGGAAAACTGCGGATAAAACTCACATTCACATTCTCAAAGTCGACCTTTGCGTTAAGCATGCCATTGATTTTATCTTTGGCAATGGTGGTAATTTTCCCTTTGAAGGCAAAAGGCAAAACCAATAACGCAGCAAAAATTACAACGAAAACCGACAAACCAATGGTAAGTCCTTTTTTTACTTTTTTATTCATGGCCGTTTAAATAATAAAAAATGTTACAACTCAAGTGGGTTTCACGGTTTGCAACCGCGTTATTAAAGTTAATGCCGCGGTTGCAAACCGAGAAACCCAACTCAATTACAAGATTCCCCTTTATTATAGTGATATAATGCTTATATCCATTGGTTGCAAACCGCGAAACCCTTTTTCCTGATTTGCAAAAATACAACATATTAACGGCATAGCGGGAATTTTGTTGGAAAAAATCTCATTTTTTCGGCTTTGCAAAATTTATTCTGTAAGTTTGCACAAAAATAGTTCCAATGAAAGTCCTGCTTGTTACCCCGCCGCTTACGCAACTCAACACACCCTACCCCGCTACTTGTCACCTAACTGGATTTTTACGTTCGCAAGGCATTGATACAAAGCAATCAGATTTGAGCATTGAACTTATCGAAGCGCTTTTCAAAGCCGATAAACTGGATGAAATTTTTCAACAGGCAGCTGCATTTCCAAGACTTTCAAAGCAACATAAAATCATACTCCAACAAGCAGACTTTTATACCCGTACCATTGAACCTGTGATGCGTTCTCTGAGCGGCAGGGACAACTCGCTGGCCCAACGGTTCAGCAATCGCGATTTCTGGCCGACAAGCAAACGGCTACCTTCCGAAGATGACCTGGAATGGGGATTCGGACTGATTGGAAACCACGACCGGGCCACTCATCTTTGCACGCTTTTCTTGAAAGATATATGTGAGTTCATCAATCAAACTATCGATCCGCATTTTGAACTGATCCGGTATGCCGAATCACTTTGCCTGCGCCTGCCGGAATTTGAGCCGTTGCAACAAGAACTGGAGAAGCCGCTTTCGCTTATAGACCAATTAATGCTGGATATTTTTGCCCGGAAAATTGCCGATACAAAGCCCGAAATGGTTGGACTCACCGTTCCATTTCCCGGAAATCTGTACAGTGCATTACGTTGCGCCCAATGGCTGAAACAGCATTTCCCGGCTATAAAAATAGTCATGGGCGGCGGATATGTAAATACGGAGTTGAGAAGCATTAGCGAGCCGACGATTTTCAATTATATTGATTACCTGACATTTGACAATGGCGAATTACCGCTTTTACGATTGATATCAGGAGGAGAACTAATCCGGACGCTTTACCGCAACGAACAGGGAGAAATTGTCCGCGTAAATTTCGACAGCAAAGAAAACATAAAGTTTGCTCAAAGCGGCACGCCGGATTACGATGGACTGCTGGAAAACAATTACATCAACCTTATAGAACTGACCAACCCTATGCACGCGTTGTGGAGCAACGGCCGTTGGAACAAAATGTTGCTGGCGCATGGCTGCTACTGGGGAAAATGTACTTTTTGCGATGGCACGCTGGATTATATCAACCGCTACGAAACAGCCCCGATAGAGCTGGTGGTGGACCGCATGGAAACCATTATGCAACAAACCGGACAATCTGGGTTTCATTTTGTGGACGAAGCAGCCCCTCCTGCCCTGCTCCGCAAATTATCCGAAGAAATTATCCGCCGGAAACTCACGGTAAGTTACTGGACCAATGTCCGCTTTGAAAAATCATTTACCCCTGAGTTATGTTACCTGATGGCACAGTCAGGCTGCATTGCCATTTCGGGTGGACTGGAAGTGGCTTCGCCACGCATCCTGAAGCTTATAAACAAAGGCATAACCATTGAAACTGCCCGCGAAAGCATGAAAAACTTTACCGAAGCAGGTATTATGACCCACGCTTACCTGATGTACGGATTCCCGACTCAAACAGCCAGGGAAACCATTGATTCGCTGGAAGTAGTGCGCGGGTTATTCGAAGAAGGATATATCCAATCGGCATTCTGGCACCGCTACGCCATGACCGCGCATAGCCCGTCGGGACAACAACCCGAAAGCGTGGGCGCAAAATCGCTTCAGACAGCATCAAACCCCTTTGCCAACAACGAAATTCCATTCAGCACCTCGCCCGAAATTGACCTGGACTACTACGGGAAAGGGCTAAATCTGGCCACTTACAATTACATGCAGGGCGCAGGATATGATGTAGAAGTAAAAAAATGGTTCAAATAGACAGGCTCAACAATGATGGTTGTCGATTCAACAATGATGGATGACAACTAAACAATGATGGATGTCGGTTCAACATTGATGGATGTCAACTAAACAATGATGGATGTCGGTTCAACATTGATGAATGTCAACTAAACAATGATGGATGTCAACTAAACATTGATGAATGTCAACTAAACAATGATGGATGTCGGTTCAACATTGATGGGTGGCAACTAAACAATGATGGATGTCGATTCGACAATGATGGATGTCAACTAAACAGTGTTGGATGTCAATTCGACAATGATGGGTGCCAACTAAACAATGATGGATGTCGATTCGACAATGATGGATGTCAACTAAACAGTGTTGGATGTCGGCTCAACAACCTTTGGCCTTAGCTATTTGTTGGATTAGAACAATTCACAGCGCATGAAAAAGAAGAGGGTTTTTCTGGCTTTCACAGTCGGCCCTATTAAGCCTACCGCCATAAAGCTGAAAAAGTTGCAAGAACAATTGCGGACTTATCGCATAAAATGGGTCAGCACCGACAATTTTCATGTGACTTTATTTTTCTTCGGCGAATTAACTGAAGAACAAATAGAGTTTATTCAGAAACATTTGCACGAAGCCTTAAACAACGTTCAGGCTTTCAGATTTTCGATTAACGGACCTGACATTTTCAGAAACAGACAAGAAGCGCGGGTTTTGTGGTTGGGCATTGAAGCATTGAGCCAACTTACTAACCTGAAAAATGAGATTGACAAGACTTTGGCTTCTCTTGGCTATCCTTCCGATAACAAAGCATTTCAACCTCATTTGACAATCGGGCGCTTCGCTCCAGGGCAAAAAGATTCTACGCTACTTGAAAACACTCTGAATAAATGGCAAAGCACCGATCAATTTGAATACACTGCCCGGGAAATTGTTCTTTTTGAAAGCAAGCAGACACAAGCCGGCGTGAAATATTATCCGATTGAAACTTTCCCCTTAGCAACAGAAAAAACAAAAAAATAAGTTACTGGACCAATGTCCGCTTTGAAAAATCATTTACCCCTGAGTTATGTTACCTGATGGCACAGTCAGGCTGCATTGCCATTTCGGGTGGACTGGAAGTGGCTTCGCCACGCATCCTGAAGCTTATAAACAAAGGCATAACCATTGAAACTGCCCGCGAAAGCATGAAAAACTTTACCGAAGCAGGTATTATGACCCACGCTTACCTGATGTACGGATTCCCGACTCAAACAGCCAGGGAAACCATTGATTCGCTGGAAGTAGTGCGCGGGTTATTCGAAGAAGGATATATCCAATCGGCATTCTGGCACCGCTACGCCATGACCGCGCATAGCCCGTCGGGACAACAACCCGAAAGCGTGGGCGCAAAATCGCTTCAGACAGCATCAAACCCCTTTGCCAACAACGAAATTCCATTCAGCACCTCGCCCGAAATTGACCTGGACTACTACGGGAAAGGGCTAAATCTGGCCACTTACAATTACATGCAGGGCGCAGGATATGATGTAGAAGTAAAAAAATGGTTCAAATAGACAGGCTCAACAATGATGGTTGTCGATTCAACAATGATGGATGACAACTAAACAATGATGGATGTCGGTTCAACATTGATGGATGTCAACTAAACAATGATGGATGTCGGTTCAACATTGATGAATGTCAACTAAACAATGATGGATGTCAACTAAACATTGATGAATGTCAACTAAACATGATGGATGTCGGTTCAACATTGATGGGTGGCAACTAAACAATGATGGATGTCGATTCGACAATGATGGATGTCAACTAAACAGTGTTGGATGTCAATTCGACAATGATGGGTGCCAACTAAACAATGATGGATGTCGATTCGACAATGATGGATGTCAACTAAACAGTGTTGGATGTCGGCTCAACAACCTTTGGCCTTAGCTATTTGTTGGATTAGAACAATTCACAGCGCATGAAAAAGAAGAGGGTTTTTCTGGCTTTCACAGTCGGCCCTATTAAGCCTACCGCCATAAAGCTGAAAAAGTTGCAAGAACAATTGCGGACTTATCGCATAAAATGGGTCAGCACCGACAATTTTCATGTGACTTTATTTTTCTTCGGCGAATTAACTGAAGAACAAATAGAGTTTATTCAGAAACATTTGCACGAAGCCTTAAACAACGTTCAGGCTTTCAGATTTTCGATTAACGGACCTGACATTTTCAGAAACAGACAAGAAGCGCGGGTTTTGTGGTTGGGCATTGAAGCATTCGAGCCAACTTACTAACCTGAAAAATGAGATTGACAAGACTTTGGCTTCTCTTGGCTATCCTTCCGATAACAAAGCATTTCAACCTCATTTGACAATCGGGCGCTTCGCTCCAGGGCAAAAAGATTCTACGCTACTTGAAAACACTCTGAATAAATGGCAAAGCACCGATCAATTTGAATACACTGCCCGGGAAATTGTTCTTTTTGAAAGCAAGCAGACACAAGCCGGCGTGAAATATTATCCGATTGAAACTTTCCCCTTAGCAACAGAAAAAACAAAAAAATAAACTACTTTTGAAGGCAAAATTAGTGGCAGAATCAGTTTTTCAGGCTGCTATTTCGCAATTATTTCCGAACAGTTTCAATCAAAGATTGTTCGATAACTAAAATACAAAAACATGTCACACGATCATCATAATCATCACGACCATCACCATCATTCCGATGTAAAAAATATCAAAGTAGCCTTTCTGCTCAATTTATTTTTCACCGTTATTGAAATCGTCGGAGGGTTTCTGACAAACAGCATCGCCATTATTTCCGATGCGGTGCACGATTTGGGCGATTGCCTGTCGCTTGGTCTAGCCTGGTATTTTCAGAAATTGGCTAAAAAAGGAAGCGACACCTCCTATTCCTACGGCTACAAACGATTTTCGCTTATGGGCGCCATTATCAATTCAATTGTATTGGTTACAGGAAGCGTCCTGATTCTCACCGCTGCCATCCCCAGGTTATTTCATCCGGTAACAGCCAATGCCGAAGGGATGTTTTTGTTGGCCATTTTAGGGATACTTGTAAACGGAGCGGCCGTTCTTCGCTTGAAAAAAGGAAGTTCGATTAACGAAAAAGTAGTTTCGCTGCACTTGCTCGAAGATGTATTGGGTTGGCTTGCCATCCTTATCGGATCGGTGGTTATGCATTTTTGGAATGTACCCATCCTCGACCCGATTATGTCCGTTGCCATTGCCTGCTTTATTTTGTACAATGTTTTCAAAAATATCCGTCAAAGCCTGCGGATCATTCTTCAGGGCATTCCCGAAGAGGTTGATATCACAGCTATTTCGGAACATTTACAACAATTTGAAGATGTGGAAAACGTTCATGATTTACATGTGTGGTCCGTAGATGGCAACTACAATGTGCTGACTGTACATGTTGTATTGAATAATTCGTTGGACATGGAAAAACTTGCCGAACTGAAAGCTCAGATCCGGGATTCGTTGCAGGAAAAAGGAATACAACATGCAACCATAGAATTTGAAACGGCTGATGAGCGATGTATTTTTGAAAAATGCTGTGAATAAAAACACTTCAACAAAAAGAACCTGTTTTCAGAAAGCCAACATTTTTTGTCTTATAAATCAATTAGATTCAAACAATAATTATCTTTGTATCATTATTCAATCGCCCAAAATTCACAATCATGACTGTTACAGCACAAATAAACATTGATACTCCAACCGGTAGAAAATTACTCAAAGAGTTGGAAAAACATCCTAAAACGGTGAAAGTAGAATATCCTTTGCCTGATGCTATTGCAGGGCAAAAATTATACTCACATGAAGAGGTATGGTCGGAAATCGAAACGAAATTCAATCAACATTACGGAACTAACCACAAATTCAAATGAAATATAACATTGTCTATTCTGATGATTCAAAAGATGATTTGATAGATTTATTTAATGTTATAACTTTTGAATATAAATCGCCTGATACGGCAAAACGTTATCTTCAGGGATTGAAAAATACAATCCATTCTTTATCAAAAAGTGCCGAAAGTTATTCAATTCAAACCCGTAAATCATTACAACAATACGGACCATCACCACGCCGCTTGAATTACAAACGCATGGCAATTATTTATAATGTGATAAACGACGTTGTTTATATCCGGAGGGTGATCCCATTGGCAAATATTGCCGGATTATGATAACAGCTTTTTCACCTGAAAGTAAAATTTCAACAGATTCTTAGAATTGCAACAATAAAAAAAGAGTTTCTTCCATTACAGAAGAAACTCTTTTTTGTCGTTCGTGCGCAGAATGAGACTCGAACTCACACAATTAAATTAATCATTTTTAAACGGTAACTGATTGATTATCAATAATACATTTTTCTATTTTTACGGCTTTTTGTTGCGTTTCCGTTGCGTTTTTAGTTCGTAATAATCTAATTATTTGAACTTTATGCAATCCGCTTTATCCCTAGAAAACAATATAGTACTTCGTACATGCTTCGTATGTATTGCTATATGTTTTCACTGTTGGAGTAAAAACATAACCCGATTTTTGTACTACTTTGGCATTCCAAAAACCAGCCGGTATATTGTATGTAATTTTTGTTTTTGCTGCTACTACTTCCTGAAATTCATCATTGATATATAAATTATATGGATCATCAGTTCCATTTGTGAACTCCATTGAAAACGTATTATTTTCTTCGCATGGGAGTAATGATTTAGCACACCCTGTAAATATTAAAACTGAGAAAAGCGTTAAAATTAGTTTTTTCATAACAATTTGTTTTTACGTGGATAATTATTTTTTATTATAAGTATTCTTTGGTGTAGCTGCGATTCCCAAATCAAGTTTCTCCCTAAGCATTTTTATTATTTCATCCTTGTCATTCAACCTTTCTCTCAGTTCCGCTATTTCACGATCTTTATTTTCAATCACGATTTTATTATTATTCCCTACCTGAGCATGTACATTATTCAAGTAAACCCCTTTCTGTACGTCAAAAAATACAGTGGGATGAATATGTAACAGCTCACATAATTTACGCAGCTTTTTAAGCTGTATCGTTTCATTTTTAATACTCTCACGAAATCCATTAGATGTCATTTCCAGTTCGTTCGCAATTTCGCGAACCTCAATTTTTTTTGAGTCCGCAATTTGTTTTAATTCGTTGTAGTTCATTATAATATGAGGTTTGTTATTTATAATTGAAAATAAATTACATTTTTAAAGCAAAATATATTTTGTTTATAAATCAAATATACTTTACTTTGCATTGTTCAAACCTGAACAAAGATACAAATTTGATTCAAACAACAATTAAACCAAACTCAAAAAAGCATGAGCAAACTAGCAGAACAACAGGACAAACCGGAACGCAACCCCTTTGGCGAATGGGTTCAGACTATTCCGGTAGGTGAGTATGACAACATCCGGGAACGGATTATTGAAGACTGTAAAATATCAAAGCAAGTTTTCCGGCATTGGAAAAATGGAAACTCTAAAGTGCCGGCACTGGCTAAACCTATTATCAACAGAATTGCAGGTAAAAACATTTTTGAAGACTAAAGCTATGAGCAAAACAATTTACTGTAACACCGCACCACTGGGCGAAACGATCACATACGAGTTTCGCAGCCTGTTTGGATATAAGTTTTTGAAAATGCGGATAAACTTCGATGTGGTTAAACACTTAAACTTTGCACGGGTTTACATGCAGTCAATACAAGGTATAGGCTTAATAATAAGCATAGACACACGAGGTTATCTGTTTTTCTCTCTCACTGGCGTTTCCGACGAAAAAACAATGATTGCCGGAATTGAAAAAGAATTTAATACTTATTTCTCTACACTCGATAAAAACCCGATACAATGAACACAAAAACCGTAAAGCTGCTACCAGGTGCAACAAACATTGAAAAGCAACAAAACACCGACACCACAGAAACAACGCTAACCTACAACGCGCCACCGTGGGGAACAAATAAACAGTGTATTCACAAACTACCCGGACAATGGAAAATAAAGCATATCAGCAAACATTTAGTAACCCTATTCAATCACGATCAAATAATCAAATAATTATGCTACTAACATTCAGTAAACAACAATTTGTTGATCGCATTTTATCCGGTGATAAAATACACACTATCCGTGAAGATAAAACAAACAGATGGAAAGCCGGAACTAAAATTCATTTTTGGAAAGGCAACCCGCGCAATGTAAAAAATAATCCTTATCAATTTGCGACAGGTACTGTACGAGACACTTTGACTATACAAATTTTACCAAATGAAAATAAAATACATTTCCCAATATTAGGAACAACTATCAAAAGTTTAGATAACCTAAATAGAATAGCAAAATCCGATGGTTTTGATAACTGGGAAGAAATGAAAAATTGGTTTAATACAGACTTTAGAGGGAAGCTAATTTTTTTCGAAAATGTAAAGCCATGAAACCCGCTAACCTAAAGAAAGGCGCAAACTATCAACTTGCATTACCGGGTTATCCCACTGAAATATTGCAATACGACTTTGAGCAAATAAGCGGTTACGCCTTTCTTACTACCAATTTGAGCAAAAACAAAACTGTAGTTTTAAATTATTCTGTAGTAAAACATTTTGTTACTGAAATCACACAATGAGCGATAACACACCATCCTACCTACAAACCCGCATTTACGAAACGATGGGTATCACTCCCGAACAAAACAAAGTAAAGGTTATCACACTCGATCAGTACGATAGCGAACGCACTATTGAAATGCCGATCTTTTCATCCGACAAAGATGATAATATCGACATATTGGTTTACACGATCGACCGTAAATTAATCAGATACGACCATATCAGTGCCGATCCGCTGCACGCGAATATCAATAATAACCGGGAGCAACATTTCAAAATCACCCGCCTGAAAGAACCCAAAGACCCGGATATGAAATACCGGATTCCTAAAGGCGTTGGCACGTTCCCGTTTATCCCGCCGGCACTGCTTGATAAGTACGAAGCCGGTGAGGAAATCAAAACCCTTGTGATGACTGAGGGGTATTTCAAAGCCTTTAAAGCTGCTGTACACGGTTGGGATATTGTAGGCCTATCAAGCATTCACCACTATGCCGATAAAAAGACAAAGCAGATACACCCGGACATTGCAAAGATTATTTTGAAATGCAAGGTAAAAAACGTGGTAATGCTGTATGATGGCGATTGCCTGAATATCAGTACGAAAGATTTGCAAGCCGGTAACGACATTGCCCGACGGCCAAACCTATTCCTGTCTTCCATGCTTAAAATCAGGGAAATACTAACAGACTTTGATGTAACCATTTATTTCTCACACATCAAATCGGATGATATCCAAAACAAGCCGAAAGGGCTTGATGATTTGCTTATTGAGCTAAAAGGCAAAGAGGATATCGTATTAACCGACCTGATGCAATTGGGAATACCCGGAAACCTGTTTTACCGGCTCAACGTGTCCAGCTACCTGAAGAAACTACAGGGCTATTTCAACCTGAAAAGTGCCGAAAACTTCTACGAAGCATGGGCGGACTATATCAAAGATCGGGAGTTTAATTATTTCGGTACACGGTATAAGTACAGCGAATCAGAAAAGAAACTGATTAAAACCGTACCTAAAGAGGCAAAAAACTTTATGCGCGTGGGCGATGATTACTACGAACTGGTAGAACTCCCAACCATTTACGAGGACACCGAAACAAAGCTGTATAAACGTGCCAAATCGACTATTAAGGATGATTTTGGAAAAGAAATCTTTGATAGCATACCCAAATACAAGGCTTTCACCAATATGCCATCACACACCAATTTTCAGCAGGTAATTGATAACTGTTACAATAAGTATGCACCTTTTACCCACGAAGCTAAAGAGGGCGATTGGAGTACTACCGAATTTTTTCTAAAGCATATTTTTGGCGAACATTACGAATATGGGTTAGACTACATACAAATCCTGTATCAGTACCCTACGCAAATACTCCCTATTCTCTGCCTGGTATCCAAAGAAAACAAAACCGGTAAAACTACATTTCTCGATTTTCTGAAGCTGATTTTTGGCGAAAATGCTTGTAAGGTGGGTAATGCCGAATTATCCAACGAGTTCAATAGCTTCACGGCTACTCGGTTGGTGGTGGGTGTCGACGAAACGTTTCTCGAAAAGAAAACCACGATCGAGAAAATTAAAATGCTATCCACGTCAAATAGAATTGCTATGCAGCGCAAAGGCGTGGATCATGAGGAGATGTGGCACTTTGCAAAGTACATTTTAGTATCAAACAACGAGGACAATTTTATTTACGCCTCCGATGAAGATGTACGGTACTGGGTGCGAAAGGTACCACGCATACAAAAAGAAATCCCGGACATGCTCACTATCCTGCACGAAGAAGTACCGGCGTTTCTTTTCATGCTCAACAACCGGAAAATATCCGTACCAAAAACGGGGCGCGCCTGGTTCGATCCTGCATTGCTAGAAACCGAAGCCCTGAAACGCTTACGCCTGGCAAGTAAAAGCACAGCCGAAAAAGAAATTACCAGTTTCATACACAATATGTTTATGGAGTTTGGAGTGGCCGAAATAAAAATGACTATCGACATGCTGAAAGAACGCACGGTAAAAAATAAATACGAAGATAGCTACATCACCCGGATACTCACAGACAACATGAAAGTAGAGAAAGCCGATAAAGTGATGCGCTACAAAATACCGCGATGGACTACCGACCCGATGGATGACACAAAAATTATCCGGCACGATGACCCACAAGCCCCCGGACGGCCTTACATTTTCAAAATTGAAAATTTCCTGACACCCGACGAAATGACAAAAATAGGATTTACCATCTCCGTAGAGCCGGAAGGCATTCCGGCTAAAGAACAAACAGAACAAACAGATTTACCATTTTAAAATATAAACAATTAAACACTTACCACAATGAAACTTATTAATGCTGGTTATCAAATCCTTAGTCCCATAAATGGGTTAGAAGTTTTAAAAAATATTGAACGTGCCGGGCGTACATGCTACAAATCTGAAAACAAAATAACGGATGAAAGTGCATCAGAATTTGTAAGAATGATTATAAAATCGGGGCATGAATCAGTTATTGAGCATGAAAAGATAACCGTTTTATTTATTTGCGACCGTGGAGTTTCGCATGAAATTGTACGTCATAGGCTTGCAAGTTTTTCACAAGAAAGCACACGATATTGTAATTATTCTAAAGACAAGTTTAATAACGAATTGACTTTTATTTCACCATGTTGGATTAATTCAGATAAGGTTTTAGAAGATGAAAGTATTTATCTAAATACTTTAAATAATGCTGAGAGATCATATTTTGCTTTGCTTAATAAAGGATGGTCACCACAACAAGCAAGATCGGTATTACCAAACTCTTTAAAAACTGAAATAGTTGTTACAGCAAATTTGAGAGAATGGAGGACTATTTTCAAACAAAGAACGTCAAAAGCTGCACATCCACAAATGCGAGAAATTATGTGCTCGTTATTAGATTCATTGAAAACTTTGCTTCCTGTTATATTTGATGATATAAATTATTAGAATACTAACAATCAAATAATTACAACAATGGAAAAAATTAAAATTGAATATCCAAACTTAGAACATTTTCAATTGAATGAATTACACAAAGAAATTGATGTTCCTGAAGAAATGATCGAACTCATTAAACAACTTATCCCATTTTATATATCTATTGGTACCTGCTATAAAAAAGGAACTCCAGCGGCCGATGAAACTGAAATGCTTCGAAATAGAAATAAAAAATTGAGAGAAAAAATTCTTTCATTCAATTGGACTGGAGAAATTATATTTGTAATAAATAATATCCCATTTATTGTGAATATATATGAAGAACAGCAATATGACTATTTAGAAATAGACATACACACTACTAAGTTAATCAAATACGATTTTGAATTTATAAAATAACAATCAAACACTTACCACAATGAACCAATCAATTAAAATCAACCTCACAAAGCTACAAGGTGCAAGCCTTGTAAACCTTACCGGCAAAACAGCAACAAAACAATGTTTAGTAATACCCATCGAAGACAGTGGGCTATTCGTAGGAGAAAAAGGCGTGTACCTTAATTGTTCAGCATTTGAACTGCACGAACAAAAGTACGGACAAACACACCTCGTTAAACTCAGCTTAGAAAAAGAAGTTTGGGAAAAGCTCACCGACGATCAGCGTAACGCATTGCCAATACTTGGCGGTATAAAACAATTAGAATCCAAAGCCATGCAACCAACCTCCGAAACATTTACACCCGAACCGGGAGATGGTAACGATCTACCGTTTTAATATTCCGGGTTTCGCGGTTTCAAAACCGCGTTCTTTCAAATGACTTATAACCAGAAAACAATGGCAGCCTATTTGGTTGCCATTGTTGTAATGTTATAAGCTGTTTGTTCGTACGTAACATTTGTTTCATCTATAAGTAAAATCCCGTCAAATTTTGGCGGGATTTTTTTTGCCGGTAAAGGAGGGGAAGTTTTCAAATATATAATTTTTTTTCTAATACTTGTTTTTCTTGTTACATTTGTTACAACTAATAAAAAAGAATATATAATCAATTGATATACAAAAATAAAGCTATGTAGCAAAGTGTAACAAAACGTTTGTTGTTTTGTTACATTACTTCTACAATTAAAACATTCTTGTTACATTTGTTACATCTTTGTTACACTATAACTAATTGTAAAACAACGTTGTAACATGTTGTAACAATGTAACAAGAAAAGTTGGTTTTGTTTTTTTTCGTATTTTTATTTTTCCACACCCCAAATTTACCACTAATCACTAACCATTAATCACTAAAAAACTACCCCCTATATACTACCTACTATACACTATAAACTATACCCCTTTTTTCCGCCATTTATACACCGTTTTTTACACCTGAATATTTTATTTAGAAATTTTTTATAAAACGTTGTAAAATAAAAATTTATGATTAATTTTGTCAAATCAATTTGCTCTCTGTGTCAAATTCATTTTACCTTATTTACGTCTAAATATACAGTGTATGGATAATCAGGTTACAACAGCTACCATCGCCCCGGTGGTTATTATCAGCATTAAATTAGTACAACAAGCATTCTATCCCACCATTTCCGAAAGCAAAGCCAAACGGATGATAGCACTATTCAAAGATGCCAACCCGAAACCAAAACACCATATATACACCATGCAGGAATTTTATAAATATTTTGGAATACTATAATTGATTTACTATCTTTGAACAAATTAATTATAACAAATCAATAATGGAACGATTTATATTACAACCATCGGAACTACAACCTGGTAAATGGGTATGTACTGATACAGTCAATTTACTTGTATGTACATTTGGAAATAAAAATTACAATGACGATCAGGAGTTTACCGTACTAAAAGATTTTGATCCTATTAATGCAAATGAATTAGCACGGTTTGCACGTGAGATGGGCGATTGGTTACGCTCTAACCATTACGATAAGATATTCTAAATTTATTATTCAGGACTTAAAAAAAGCCGATACATTAATTTGTATCGGCTTTTTTTATGTTTAAAAAGTTAAAAAAGTCCGCATAGGTTCAAAATGTCCACTACTCTATTCCGCGCGAAATATATTTGCAATCTCTAAAGTACAGAACTTATAAAAAACTGATTCACAACTTAACTTTTAAAGTATGGCAAAAAAAACAAACATATCTTTTTTTCTTCCTGTAGGACTTTTGGCCGTAGGTGCTTTTCTATTTAAAAAGAAAAAAGAAGCTGTTTCTGGTATTGGTGTAATTGGTAAAAATAAAAATTTAGGAATACTCACATTTAGAGAAAAAATAAATTCATCTGGCGAACCAATTAAAATAGGTAATTCAATTATTATCAATGCTAAAAAATTAATTGGAAATTCTACAAAATCACTTTATATCAGAACAGGATTTAAAAATGGTAAACTCTTTTTATCCCAACGTGGAAATGGAGGTGGTGGAGCCGGTGATATTTGCTCTTTGCATGAAAATGTTGATATAAATGTAAATGGTAATTTATTTGATAGAATATACCAATTTGCTGAAAAATGTAATGCTATTATTTAATGACCAAAGCCACTAAAATATTACTTATTGCCGGTGCCGGTTTAGGCCTTTGGTATATACCCACGGTATTAGCCTTGCTGAATTTGGATGTAAGTATCGTTTCATTGCTTCCAACCAATATCCGCGAAAGCTACATCGATACACTTGTAACGGTGAAGCTGAAGAACAAAAGCGGTGTAAGGGTAAACATGCAATATATAAAAGCTGACATTCTTTTAAACGGTCAGAAAATAGCCCAGTTCTCGCAAACCGAACGCTTTGTGATACTACCACACGGGGAGCAAAATTTCAATGTAAATTTTACCATTGATGCCGAAACCGTAGGTCAGGAAATTTGGACACAGCTTATTGCAGCCAATTTGCAAAATTATGTACTGGATGTAGTAGGTACAATCGGAGCAAACCGGAAAATATTACCGTTCCGCTCTACCTGGACAATTAAAGATTTTACGGCTTAACGGGAGCCCGGAACTCCGATTCCGGGGAAAAATATGCAAATAAAAAACACGTACCAAACCATTTTTCAGGATGGCGATACATCCGACATTATCAGCGTGGTAATGATGGCGTACGAAATTGAAAACGATAATCAGATTGCCGATTTGGCGCGGGAGTTACAAGGCGAAACCGTAACCGATACATGCCACAATATATGGGCTTATCTTATTAAAAATATACGCTACCGGGCAGATGTAGGCAAACAGGAAATTAAAACCCCTGCCCGCCTTATTTACGACGGGGTTGGCGATTGCAAAAGTTACTCACTCTTTACGGCTGTAGTACTTCGATACCTCGGTATAGATCACGTATTCCGCTTTGTGAGTTACGACCGCCGAAAGGAAGCTACCCATGTTTACGTGGTTGCTTTTGATAATTCTCAATTGTCAACTGTCAATTGTCAATTAATTATAGATGCTGTGGCGTACGTACAGGCGCAACAGCCATTCAACAAAGAACTTAAATACACTTATCGTTGCGATATGTCAAAAGGAACTAAAATAGCGTATTTGGCCGGAATTGGTAAAACAAGGCGAAAAAAACAGATCGGCCGTTTGGCTATGGATTCCACCCAGGTACAGCCGTATGATATTTATTCGGATAATGGTTTTACCGATCCTGGTAATGATCCAACCGGTGACCCTATAGGTTACCCCACCGGTGACCTGAACCCACAAGACCCAGGTGGCGATCCAACCGGAAACCCGATTGGTGAAGATGCTGAGGGTGTGGATAATGACCGATACGCTGTGTGGACTGGTAACGAAAGTGAGTTTGATATTACACCGGGTAAACATTTTTTGTACTCCCGTTTCGATTTGCTGTTGGAAATGGTAAACATTGCCACTACCAACGATCTGAAACTTTGGTACTATAACCAACTGGACATCACTACCGCGCTTCTTTGGGCGTACAACCGGGTAAACGGAAACATGGACGAATACAAACGAATATCACTCATCGTTTGTGGCATGGTCAAAATGGGTTGGTTTAACTCGGCAAGTATGGTCGAAGATGTGAGGGGTGATGCGTTGGATGAGCTTCTTAACCGGTTGGACTATGAATATACAAATAATAGTAACGAACTATTAAATGTATATGACCAAAAAACCTGGGATATGCTGGTAGAAAATGTATTCCAGGATATGGAACCGGTAAGTATTACAGGTTCGCGCATTGGGTCGCTGGATGTTATTGGCGATACCATTAAAAAATCAGGTTACTATTTTCTGTACCTGTTTATCCCCGATGGTGAGGTTAAAAACTATCCGGCTGCTGTGGCTAAAAAACGGCTGGCACAAAAACAGGTGTTCGACTGGCTGGCGTTGGATATTTTCCACAAACGCGCTACAAAGCTAAACCTGATCCGCGCCGGTATCATTGCCCGTACAGGCATGGAACCGGAAGCATACATAGCTAAATGCAAACGCGATAATATACGCATTGGCGAACCTATTACACTGGCTACCATTGCTACTATTATCTCTATCGTTATAGGGCTTATTGCTATTGTACGCGCTATATGGCCACCCAAAACAACACCTACCAACGAGGACATTAAAAACGGTGGTGCCGATGTGAATGCCGAACTATTTACAACTAAAAAAGGTGCAACGGCCTCTACAGCTTCACAATCATCTTTTGTAAGTATCGGGCTTCCCGTTGCCATTGGGTTAGCTGCATTAATTGGATTTTTCCGAAAACACTAATCATTAATCACTAATCACTAATCATTATATGAAACGAGTAAACGGGTTATTTTCAGATACATTAAAAAAATGTTCCAGTTGGTTTTTATACATCTTTATTGCCAAAGATGCCAAACTTCCGGCTGCTATCATGCGAAAACGCAAAAATCAGATTGCTTTTTTACGTACACTCGACCGTTGGAACGGGGTTTATAATTTCGATCAACTGGTATTTATTATTGAAACCGGAATTAAAGAACGCTACGGGATGACACCCGCACAGGTTCTTACACAGATTTATAACACAGCTATTTCTACCACTACCACCGTGAGCGGATTGGGTGAAGTGGCACCGCTGCCAATTCCTACACAGGGTATAGACGTAAAGCCGGTAACTATGCCAACCAATCAGCAAATAGTTACTAACCTGAATAATATGCAGGTAAAGACAGCTACCGGAAGCAACACCAATCTCTTTGACGATATAGGACAGGTGGTGAAATGGATTATCGACCTGATTAATGCTATCGGTATCAATAAAAAAACGGCCGACAACACCCCGGTTACAACCGACTGGACAGACCTAGACAAACCGGCTACGGCTGATATATCAACCTATCTGCCGTGGGTGGTTGGTGCTGCTATTGTGGCTACCCTGTTTTCAGACAAAAAGGCATTGAAATCAAAAACAAAATAATTTTCTATCAATCAATAAATTAAAGTTCAAAAACATGAAAAAGCTTTTAGGATTTTTTATTTGTCTTACAATGGTGCTTTTGATGGCACAACCGCTCACAGCTTCACCACATCACAAAGCTTCACCGCCTGAGTGCTCAGTATCGGTTAGTCAATCCGTTGACAGAACCGCCAATTCAGTTTCTTTTTTACCTGTAACAGATCAGTGTTTTTTATTCAAAAATACGGTCATTCAGGAAAATAATTGTACTAAAAATATACCTGTTATCCGATCAATTGATACAGGTTATTTACACCTACAATTATACACTTATCAAATTTATACAGAGAAACGTATTAGCCGGTTATTGCCTCTACCATTTGTCCGATACATTGACACAAAGAGTTCAATTAATCACTACTCGAATAACGTTACAGCCAACAATTCAAATAATACATGTAGGCACGTTTAAAAAAGGCTTCAAGAAAAAATAAAAATAAATTTCAATTCATTCATTCTAATTTTTAAAACAAATGGCGAAACTTAAAAAATTTCCAAAAGCCCCAAAGCAAAATGCTTCATTAGAAGTTTGGGAAAATTACAAAAAAAAGTGTGAGCAGGTAAATAAGGATAATGCTCCAAAAATTGCTGCTGTAAAGAAAAAAGCATCCATTAAGGACCAGGTAAAAAAAATCAAGGCGAAAAAAGTAAAGTAACCTAACATCAATTCAAAATCAGAATGGCAAAAAAATCAAAATTCGATTTTAAAAAAATCGCAATCAACACAGTAACCGCCGGTGCTACGGGAGCCGTGGCAAATGTGATTAGTGAAGCAATGGCTTCTACCGATCAGGACATCGTGGATGCTGCTTTCATCGTGGGTGGTGCTTTGCTTCCCCAATTGGTAAAAAATGACATGGTAGAAACTGCCGGTCACTCTCTTATCGCTGTAGGTGCATACCGCCTGGCAGAACGTAACGACCTTGCCGGAAAACTCGGTATTACCAATGCTCCAGCTGCAACCACTACCGGATTGAAAGACATACGCGCTATTGGTTCAAGCGACTGGAAACCTGACTACCGCCCAGGTAAAAACGTAGCCTCTAAACCTGCTGGTAAAGCCTCAAACGTTCAGTAATCAATTAATTATTAATCACTCAAATAAAACAGAAAAATGAGTAAAACAGATATTCGCTTTATTCGCGAACGTTTCGATAAGGGTTTGAAATTCTACGGTAAAAAAGGAATTGCCCCTCAACGTTCTACTTTGCGCGCCGTGGTTCCGTTTACGGCCAATAATGGTATCATGACATTTGACCTGAAAAAAGATGCTTCGTTGAAACATGCCGTTGAGCAACTGCTCAAACGTAATGATTTGTTCGTTGCACGTGCCATCGGGTTAGGTATTATGGTAGAATTGGACGCGGCTAAAGGCACCGCTCCTATTTATTCGTATCCGGTTGTTTCCGGTACCGCTCTACCAACCGGACTGAAAGGTTTGACCGATACGAAGGCTTACGCCATATACAACGGTAAACTTTCAATGAAAACCGGCTCAACCGTGAATTTCTCAGGGTTCCCAACTGCACCGTTCCTGAATGTCCCCCGCGTACAACCTACTACTTACTACAACGGTGCTGCTGTGGCAAGTTTGGGTATTGCTCCAGAGTTCAAACAGGAAAATATTTTGGTAGAACTTGCCGAGGAAATCGTATTGGCAGGTACCAAAGATCAACCGATCACGCTGGAGTTTCCATCGTGTACAATTGCAGCTGAAGCTAACTGTACAGCTTATGCCGTATTGGTCGTAGAGGGTTGGTTGTACGAAGGCGGAACTACAGAGGATAACCATTCATCGGACAATCCATACAACGATTGTTTCTAACCAAAACTTTCGTTAGCTGATACATTCTGCTGATAGCCACGGAAACCGCTTACTGAAATTTGAATAAAGTAAGTAAGCGGTTTTTTTTTACTTACTACTTACCTCTTACTGCTAAATTATACATTATGACAATTATTCAAAACCTCGCTTGCCTCTCTATTCTGGTTAATCCAGCCGATCACCGTATACCAATGTCATTTGATATTATCAAGGATAAAAAAATTAATGGTATTTACCTCTTTTGTGGTGATTGGGATTTATTAATGAAACTCCCGTATAAAGATGCTGAACTCAGTGTTATTGGTCCAATTGGCATCGAAGATTATTTTTTGAATTTAACCGATTCTGCCGGGAACCAATTTGTAAAAAATTTCTCGTTCAATAATAACATCCTTTCTATTTCAGATCATAATTTCGACGAAATTACCATCGACCGGGTTATTGATATTTACAAATCTTATATATCTTACAATATCATGCCGGAACCTGGTATCCGTGAGATATTGATGCTTGTTTTTTACCAGACACAGAATTTTCAAAAATTCGACAATGAAATAAACGGATCGTTTACCGTTGAAATGCCTATTAATTCCGAATATCAGGACATTTGCCTGAAAAATGTAATTCCATCGGAACTAACCGGAAAAAAAATAAAAAAAATTATCCCGGAATTCAAATACATGCATCCATCCAGTTACCTGGATTTATATTGCACAGACGGGAAACACATACAAAATCTACCGGTTACGCTGCTCGAAATTCAGGACACCAAAGAATTTTATTTTGATAATATCGAAATAAATGTTACAAAATCTTACTTCAGACAACGCGGTAAATTCAGCGATATTCTGTATGCACCAATGAGAACCGTATATGACCGTGTAAAACTTACTTTTATATATTAAACGATTATGAATAAAATGATTAGCGGGGCTTATGGCCTCGAATTACCGTACAACGGTTCAACAAAAATATATTTCCCGGATGTTCCTCAACTTCGTAATAAGCGTGTGAAACACATCGACTTTTGCGTAATGCCAAACAGCCCATCCGGTAAAGTTTGCGCGGGTACAACTGATACTTACTTAACCGTAATGGAACTTAATTCAAGCAAACAATTGATCCGTGATTTGCCGGTTAGCCAGTTGAGCGTAAACGGTAACAGGTTATTTGTAAATAAAATCATTGATTTTCAACGTACTTTCATCGAATATAAAGGAGCTGCCAGTATTGCTAATCAATCATTTTTCGCTGTTATCTGGTACAATGAGCCCGAAATGTGGAGCGTGATTAATGAGAATAACCAACGCACTAAAATTTTACCGTTGCAAATAAAAATTGCAGGGCTGAAAACATTCTTCCCGGATAACCTCGAATTTCGTAACCAACGCATTGTAAGCCTGTTATTGAGCAGTCCATCATTTGCGCCTGATAATTCGGCCGTTTGTACGATTTTCAATAACAAGTTTATGACACTTAGTTACAGAAACTTACAATATTTTTTTAATGTACCGCTTTATCTTTTCGACCAAACAAATAACTACTATCCTATCCGCTTGCAGGGTTTGAAAGTAGATTTGCAAAACTCGTACATTACCAGCCTGGCAACCACGGCCAATGATTTGAAAACGGTATTATTCAACGCAATTATTGATGACACTAATAACGGGAGGTAACGGCTATGATTGCAAATGTGGAGAATGTAATAAAATGGTTGGAAGTGAACCAACTGGATTACTGGCGGGTGATGGTAAAAGATGCCGAAAACTCACTGGTATTTGAAAGTACCGACGGGGCGGTTTTTGCTGACAACGTGAAGCGTTTTCGCGACGTGATGGACTTATCCACCGGCGGGCGGTTTATAATCAAAGCTGGAAGCAAAAAAGGCGTAAACCGCGGTAACTATTTCGAGGAATTTAAAAATATATCAGAAAGCTCATCAGTAAACGGTATGCAACAGCAACCATCAATACAGGGATTTACGGCAGAATATGTCCAGGAAAAAGTCGATGCTGCTATCGGTAGGCTAGAAACTAAAATGCTTATCGAAAAACTGGAGGCTGAAAAAAAAGAACTACGCGAGGAACTAAACGCGATCAAAACCCCGGTTAATCAGTTTTTCGCCCAGCTATCGCCTTACGTTGGAAAACTGGCACCGGTACTGATTAATAAAATTTTCCCTACTACCCAGGTAGCACTTGCCGGGATAGAACCTGATCCGGATTTTGAACCAATAGAAGATGAAGCGGAAAACTCAGAACTCAAAACTCAGAACTCAGAACAAACAACCGAACTGAGCGACGAACAAACCCGCCTGATGGTGGCACTGGATAAATGGAGTAAAGCCGATCCGGATTTTCTAACCCTGATAGAAGCCGTGGCCGATATGGCAGCGCGTAAGGACCCAATGTATAACATGGCAAAAGGAATGCTAAAATAAAAACTACTATGTACGAAAGTTATTTTGATAAATACAATGCTTCCTATAAAGGTAAAGCGGTCATCTCTTTAAAATCATATACTGGGGTTTATGCAAATTATCCGGGATATGGTGAATATTATCAGACAGATAAAACAAATGTTCGTGTTGGTTTCCTAACAGGATATTGGACTACTGAAAACGGTGTTAATTGGGCACAGGTTGAATTTGAAAATGATATTTTTTCAGAATATACAAATAGCTATATTCATTTTGGTTATATCGACATGGCACAGTACCGGATTTACACATTTGGACAAAAAAGCGGTGTTGGTTCAATGATCGACCAACTGATAAACAACAATAAAGCTATTTACGAAAATAACCTACTTTGCGCTGCTGTATTGAAAATTAAAGGCGGTAACGTGGATCAGGAACAAAAGAAAGTACTTTACGCGCTACAAACCCGACTGAATGCCCGTAACGAAAAGATAGCCGGTTCTACTTTTCTGGAATCGAAACGCACGGCAACACCTACCACGTTTAATAAATATACTACCGATCTACAGGAATTTATGAATAATCCGGGCATTGGCATTGCGCCGGTGGTAGCTGCTATCGTGGTTTATGTAGTTGTACCGGTATTGTTGAGCGCTATTATCTACCTGATTTTCCGCGAAACACACAAGGAAAGTACTAACAATGTGGTTTACAGTAAAAAACTTACTAACGTGTTACTATCCAAACTTACACCGGAAGAATACGAACAACTGTTAGCGGAAAATCAGGAAAACGCAGACAGAATAAAAAAAGCTGCTTCCGGTGGTTCGCTGATTGCTACAGCTAAATATTTAGCTATTGGATACCTGGGTTTTCGTGTAATTGATAACTTTTTACAAAGCCGTAGAAAATGAGTACAAATTCAGCACTAAAAGGGAAACAGGTTTGGATGCAATGCACCTGGACAAATGTATTTCTGAATGCCCGAAAGGTAAAAGCGGAATGTTTACGTACATACAACCGCTATTTATTGAACATGGATTCACGCCGGAACTTCAACGGATCGCATCAGGCTTGTATGTTCGACCCGAAATACAAAGAATACCTGCATCTGGAAAATGCAATTAAAAATTTTCAGATAGGCGAACTAACCGGTCAAATTTCGGAAGATGGCAAATTCTACGAAATCAGGCTTTTGTATTGCGATCGTGCAGCACTCGGTTGGGCTCACGTAAATGATATTTGGTTCAATGGCAAAGGTGGTGATCCGAATAAACAGGACTGGCCGTATATCCCATACACACCTGAAACGGGCGTACAACCTGATCCGGAACCCGAAAAAAAGAAATCGAATTGGCTTGCCTGGATTGCAGCCGGTGTAACAATATTGAGTTCGCTCAGATAATTTTTTAAAGAAATGACTATTCAAAGTTTTTTACGTGCCAATATCCCACACGCCAATAAGGTAGCAAAGCAATACGGCATCCCGTCGCTTGTTACACTGGCAATGGCAGCTTGGGAGAGCGGTTGGGGTAAAAAAGCCCCGCAATATAATTATTTTGGATATACAGCCCCAACAAATTATAGTGGGAAAAGGCAATTGCTTAAAACGGTAGAGTACCACAAAACAGCAACTGTAAAGTATCCGGTAATTATTCGTATTGAGGACATCGGAAGTAAATACAAATACATTGTAAAGCGTTGGTTCAAGGCTTACAAAAGCCCAACCGAAAGTTTTACCGATTATGCAAAACTGATAAAAGGATCAGGCCGTTACGCGGATGCTTTTGACTATACCGACGATCCGGCGCAAATGCTACGTGAAATTTGTGAAGGTGGATATGCTACCAACCCGGAATATATAAAAGGGGTACTAAGTGTTTTAAAATCAATTGAAAATCATTTATAGTTATGATTTACGAAAATCTTATAAAAACAAACGTGGCAGCTTTCAAAGCGGAAGTGATTCGTTATTGTCGTTCACTCGGAATTAACCCGGATGATTTGATGGTGGTAATGTATGCCGAAAGCCGTATAAACGAAAAGGCGCGTAACCCTAAAACACGTGCAACCGGGCTTATTCAATTCATGCCATCAACAGCCATAGGTTTAGGTACCACGGTAGAAAAACTCTATGCTATGAGCAACGTGGAGCAACTTTACTACGTGTATAAGTATTTTCAACCTTATGCCGGAAAAATCCGTAATGTATATGATTTGTACAAAATTGTATTCTTCCCGGCTATGATTGGTAAACCGGCTACATGGGTATTGCAAACATCCACCTTATCGGCCGAACTCATTGCCCGGCAAAATGCCATTATCGACATTAATAAAAACGGCTCGATCACGGTTGCAGAATTTGAAGCGTATGTATCTACCTATTTAAAAAAAAAGTTGGTACTGTAGCTAAAATAAGTATCGGGGCAATCCTGCTCACAGGCGGTTTAATTTACTGGTTTACACGTAAAAGCTCTAAACACTAAACACTAATCACTAACCATTTATCACTAAAATAATGTACAAAGCAACAACTAAAAATAGCGTAATAAGTCAGCCGGAAGTAATTACACCGGATGGGTTTGCCTCTATCTTCTTTAAAAATTTGGGTGCCGATGTGGCTTTCGTCAACGACAATATACCAGTACTACCCGGATCAACTTTTGGTTTTGACAATTTACCGAATGTAATCATCGGCGAACCCATGGCCGTGAAGTTTGCCAACGTTGAAGCCGATCAACGGGTTTTAGTTATCAAAACTTACTTCACACCTTATAAGAGATGATAAGCATGCAGGATAAGGCAGGCGGTGGTAATACCGTACTGCAAAACACCGGACAAAGCACTACATCCGTAATGAGCCAAAAAGCGGTGACGGATGCTATAGCAGAACTAAGTAAAAATGGTGCTAACTATCTTATGGTATATGGAGTTGGCACACCAACTGAAAATGCTGCTGAACTACAAGCTGTATATAATGCAGCCAAAAACATGCCTAGATATATCGGCGATATTGACAGTAGTAGTCAAACATTAATTACTGTATATAAGGGGCAAACATTTCATGATGTAGGTGCTGGCGTATATGGTATTTGTGTGGTTGATTTTATTGATAGCCCATCTGAAAACATACAATACTCAGATATTACTGAAATTCAAGCCAAATCAACAAAAATCACTGTAATAGTAGCGCCTGGCGAATACAAATTTAATATCAATAACTCATTTACCGTAGATACTAATTGTGTGGATATTGTAAGTTTGACCGGAAATAGAGATATCAAAATAAATGGATTAAAAGTTTCTACGGCAAATGTTCTTTTAAAAGGATTTGATGCCGGAGAACAAAAAATACAAATAATCAATGCATTAGACCTTACTACCGTATTTGATAATTGCATTGGTGGTGTAGAGTCCTTTTCTGTCATGGATGACAATCTAGGAGGGACATTTATTAACTGTGAATGTACTGCAAGCGGATTTAACGCTTTCAATTCATTTATAAATGAGGCAGCTAGATTTATTAATTGTAAGTCGGTTTATAATTCTTTTGGTTATAATGCCTTGGCTGTATATGGTTATTTTGAGAATTGTGAAGCCGGGGATAATTCATTTGCAAGTTACTTAAATTCAGGATTGGGGCTAGTACATGCTACATTTAAAAATTGTAAGGGTGGGAATTACTGTTTCGGATCATCCGCTAAAATTGGCGCTAATGCAATTTTTGATAATTGTCATACTGGCGATTATGGGTTTGGATCCTGCGATGGTGAATATTCCTCTGAGCTTTTAGGTGGTTCTTTTTCGCATTGTTCCTGTAAAGAAGCTGGTTTTGGAGTAAATGCAATCTCTAATTATGGTAGATTTTTTTACTGCAAAAGTAACTATGGTGATATTAGTTCTCAAATGGCAGTAGGTGACAGGGTGATTTTCTGTATAGAAAATGATGCTGAAATGGTAAATATAAACTATTAAACATAACACCATGTCTTCATTATATGACTTCATGAAGATAAATAGGGGTCTTTATTTTAATAAAGTAGTACTACCAGGCAATGAAGTAGGAGAAGGAAATCCTCCTTCACCACCTCATGTCATTACAACTGGTGGATATGTATTGTCAGATTTTGGCGAAAATGCTATCAATAATCATGGGATAGGAGATGTTGGTCACTCTGAAAAAAATCAAGTAATATTTAATGCTATTACTAAAAATTATAGGAATAGGTGTACTTCGATTCAATCTTATAATACCGATTTGTTTCCTAAAGGTGGATTTAATTCAAGTAAAATGTTAGAGTATGCCAAAATTGCAAAAGCAGATATCGTTTATACTCCTTACGTGAATGCTGCAACATGGACAAATGGTGAATATTATGATTTTGTGCTACCCATAGGCTCTCATTATGATAACGATGGTACTGATGGTATATTAGGAAATGATGATAGACATGATTTAACCCCTAACGCTGGGACACTTTTAATAAATTCTGTAGCTGTAAGCGCTAGAAGGGATACGCCGGAAGGGTTTATGAAAAGTACAAGTTATGGTTTTGGTATGGAGTTTTTTGAGGATTGTTCTCCTGAGGCATTGAATCCGGTTTATCCGGACAAGGATATACCAATTTGTTTCTGGGAATGCAAAACAAATGAAGCCGGTACAATCATTTCCAATGCGCGTACTCAATCAAATTCACCTGTTATCAGTCCTACTTTTTGGTTAGGACAGGATATTTGGGTTGTAAAAGCAGATGGACAGGAAGAGCATACTACAATTACTTCATTTATTGATTGTGATAATTTCAATGTTTTTCCAGCGCTTACTCCAATTGTAGGAACTACATTATATTCTTGGCATCTTGGAACATTAGGAGAATATATTGGTGGACAGGCTCAATCATGGGCTGTTCCATTAGTTGCCGGAAAATTGAAAGTAATCAGATTGAGAACTGGTGCTAGTTGGGATATAGTAAGGGAGGCAGCCAGGGCTACAGCAAAGAGAAATATTGCTGGAATTCCAAATATAGATGATTCTAATTGGGATATGTACAGAGGTTTTGGATGTATAGATGTTGAGGCTGCTGTAAATCACATTAATAATATGACATAACTAAAAACAATTAAACTTTCAATATATGCTTTTATTGCAGTTTTTAAATCCGGTTGATGTTGGTTACTCTGATGGTTCGCAATGGATAATTACCGTTGTATCAATTTTGTTTTCTGGAGGTTTAGGAGGTTTCATTACTCTTAAGTTCACTAAGCAAAAAGCCCAGGCTGATGCTATGGCAAGCGTGCAAGATGTTTACCAGGAAACTATAACGGATTTACGAACCGATAAAACACTGCTCAAAGAGGAGCGGGATCAGGCACGTGCAGACTTCACCGCCCTGGCTCAAACCGTAGAGCAGAACACAAAGGATATCGAAGCTATGAAGCGGGAAAAGGAAGAAATGAAACCAAACTTATGTTTTAATAAAAAATGTCCAACACGTGTAGCCGTATGAAAAAATTAATCTTATTACTCATTTCAGTTTGTTGCTTATTGCTTGCCGGGTGCAAGGCTAAACAAATAATCATCCATGACACTCAGTACATCGACCGGGTAAAAGTAGATAGTGTAAATGTTTTCAAACATGACAGCATCCGGATAACGCAAAAAGGTGATACCGTATTCTACCAGGTATTTAAAACGCTGTATAAAGATAAGATCAGAATCAAAATAGATTCTGTTTATAAGTATATTGATAAGCCGGTACCGGTAGAAAAAATCGTAAAAGTTTCGATTGAGAAAAAACTAACCTGGTATCAACAAACCATGATAGTAGTCGGTGAAATTGCATCCGGAGTATTTATTATGTGGCTGTTGTGGTTCCTGGCTAAAAACTTTAATCCTATTGCAAAGTTTTTCAGCAAAATATTTGGTAATCAGAAATAAAGAAGTACATTTGCAAAGTAATCATTCAAACACATACGGGAAGTAACAAAAGTACGAAAGTTCGAAAGTAGAAGATTTATTCTTTTTTTTCCATTCTCTTTTCATTTATCATTATTCAAGTAGGCGAGTAGACCTGATACCAGTCTTTAATATGGATTTCCCGATTTATAAAAATCCCTGACAATTAATTTTGTCAGGGATTTTTTTGTTAGAATACCGGGGATTTTTCGTATATCAATGTATTCAGGTTCGGATCGAAATGATTACCGTACAAAGTAGTCATTTCTAAACTGGAGTGATCCGCATGTTGCATTACAGAAAGGTCATCAATACCACTTTTAAGCATTTCATGTATTCCGGTATCCCTTAGACTATAAAGCTGCATTTCCATAGGTAGATCAATACGTTTCCGGAGTTTATCCCACCGCTTCGAATAATATCCGTTCTTTACTCCCATCGGTGCCGGGTTCAAGTCTTCAGCAAAAATAAAATAGCTGGCCGGATATTGTTCTAAATTCATAGCCAGGAACGAATCTATAATGTCCTGATTAATGGCAGCAAAACGGCTCTTTTTGTTTTTGGCTATTTTCTTATCAATAAAGATATAACGCTTTTCTAGGTTTACGGATTCAATCCTAAGCAATTTAATTTCACTCGGTCGGATCAGGCTATTATACACAAGCTTGCAAAGTAGCAATAATTGAGGGTTATTTACCTGCAAATCCTGAATGATTTTTATACGTACATCCCTCGGAATAATAATACGTGTCTTTTCGATCTTTTCTTTCACCTTAACGGCCTCAAATGGATTTTGCTTTGTGTAGCAACGTTCTTTCATCCAGTTGAATAAAGCGCGCCCCATTTTGATATGATTGTTGTATGTATTTGGGTTTACGTTCCTTTCGTTGTACATGTATTCCATATACCGAACCGCAAACAACTGGCTAAACATGGAGCAAAGCAAATCGGGCGAATTTACTTTTATCCACTCGTTTAGCATCTTGCAAAATGATTCATACGAACGGTAAGTATTTTCGCGCTTTTCTTTCTTTTTCTCTTTCAAAAACAAATCCGTAACCGTTGAAAATTTTTCGTACAAGCGCGCATCCTCAGCTGAAAAGAAAGGATTCCAACCACCCGAAAGTTTAGCATTCAAAGCCATAACCATCCGGGAAACATGAGCACGGGCATCCTTAACCGATTTATACCGGCTAACAATACGTTGCAATTTGATTTGTTTTCTGGTTAAAATTTGCGTAACTGGATGTTCGCAATAATACTCAATGATCCAACCGCTTTTATTTTCTTTCAGCACGGCCGGCAGATACTTTGTAATTGTACCGGAGTATTCGGGGAAATTTTTTAGTGTGGACATTTTTTTTTTACAATGACTAATAGCCACCGTAAAAAAATGAATGTAATTGTGATTTATTTTTGTTGCGCTTTTGTTGCGCTTTTTTTAATGCAAAGTGCGAAACACTACAGTATTTCGCACTTAATCAACTACTTAAGTAGTAACGTGCGCAGAATGAGACTCGAACTCACACACCGTAACCGGCACTACCCCCTCAAAGTAGCGTGTCTACCAATTTCACCATCTGCGCGACATAAATTTCCAATAAATCAATTTCCAATTATCAATATAACTTAATTGAAAATTGGAAATTAAATAATTGATTAACTAGATAGTGCCCAAAACAGGACTCGAACCTGCACAGCCTTACGACCACTAGTCCCTGAAACTAGCGTGTCTACCAATTCCACCATTTGGGCAATTAATAAAAACAACTTTAGAGAAAAAAAGCGAAACACGCACGTTTCGCTATTCATTCGTTGAGCGAAAAACGGGACTCGAACCCGCGACCCCGACCTTGGCAAGGTCGTGCTCTACCAACTGAGCTATTTTCGCAATTTGTAAATAAAAAAATGAAACTTCTTTCATTTTTTGCAATTGTTTTCTCAATTGCGGTGCAAAGATAGTGCGTTTTTGAGAATTTGCAAATACCTGAAGTAAAAAAATAGCGATTTTTTGTCATTTATTTATCCACGTCTCACTTAACAAACATGATTACAAGGATTTGAATTCATCGAAAAATGATAAAAAAAACTAATCACTTTACATGTATTGATAATAATTACACTGAATAATCGTAATTTTGTGCCCCGAAAAAAACAAAAATATGGAAGAACTGAACAAAGCAGATTTAAAAACACTTCACAACATCAGAAATAAATTCAGAAAAGCAATTAATGATTATCGGCTGATAGATGATAATGACCACATACTTATCGGGCTTTCCGGCGGAAAGGACTCGCTGGCGTTAGTTGAGCTGCTCGGCGAGCGAATGAAAATATTTGTTCCACGGTTCAAAGTTACCGCAGTTCATATCACCGTTGAAAACATTGCCTATCAATCCGATTTTGAATACCTGAAAAGCCATTGCGAGCAGTTCGGAATTCCATTTGTTCATCATGCAACCCGTTTTGATGATACTACAGACACACGCAAATCTACCTGTTTTCTTTGTTCGTGGCATCGCCGCAAAGCACTTTTTTCGGTAGCAAAGGAGCTTGGTTGCAACAAAATTGCGCTGGGACACCACCTCGATGATATGACTGAGACTTTGTTATTGAACCTGTTTTACCAGGGATCGTTCGGGACAATGCCACCCCGCTTGAAAATGAAAAAATTTGACATGACGATTATTCGTCCATTAGCACTGATTTCTGAAAAAGAAATGAAGGAGCTGGAACGCATGCGTAATTATCAGAAACAGATAAAAAACTGTCCGCACGAAAAAGATTCTTCACGCCGCGATGCCAAAAATCTGATTACCGAACTGGAAAAATGGAATCCCGATGTCCGGCAGAGTATTTGGGCGGCTATGGAGAATATTAAAACGGAGTATCTGCCGAAAAAGGTGAATTAATATGTTGATGAGGTAATGTATTGATTTGGTAATGTGATGATTGACTGAAAAATTTTTTATAAACAAAAAGGATAAAGCACAAAATGAATGCAATATATACGATACTACTCTTGATTGTATCCAATATTTTTATGGTTACAGCCTGGTACGGCCATTTAAAACTTCAACAGACGGGCGTAACGAATAACTTGCCCTTATATGGCGTTGTCCTGTTTTCGTGGCTGGTGGCGCTTGCAGAATATGCCTTTCAGGTGCCGGCAAACCGAATTGGCTTTGTAGGCAACGGCGGAACCTTCACACTTATGCAGCTAAAAGTGATCCAGGAGGTTGTTACATTGGTGGTGTTTGTCATATTTTCTTCCATCGTTTTTAAAACAGGTGGCCTTCAGTGGAATCATTTGGCTGCATTTGCCTGCCTGGTTCTTGCAGTTTATTTCGTTTTCATGAAATAATAATATAGACACTTGCATCCGGACTGAATAAGATCATTTGACTTCCACAAAGGCAAGGTTTTTGCTGAGCACCAGTCAAGAAACGGGTTCGTTTATCCTGATATTTTGTTTTATTTTTCAGAAAATAAAACATTTTTTCCGGTAAAATCATAATTTTTATCTGTACAAAGATAAAACCAACCTGTTAAGCTGCTGATAATTTAATTACCTTTGCCTGATAATCTTTATTTATGAGAATTTTTCTTAGACAGTTACTTGTATTCGCACTATCCTTTATCCCCATATCAAACCTATTGGCTGTGCGGGCAACCCCCCATCCGGTTACTGTTACTCAAGCCGATGGCACCCAAATAACTTTCAGGCTTCGGGGTGATGAGCGATTTCACTATAAAACAACAGTGGATGGGTATGCGCTGGTTCCTGACAGCAGAAATATACTTACCTACGCACACCAGGATGAAAAGGGTAATCTGGTAAGCACAAACATAAAAGCCAGAAATGTTGGCAACCGTAATGCAGCAGAAAGAAAACTGCTGAATACACTTCCAAAAAATCAGACATTAAGACGAGTAAGCCAGTCTCAACGCATTATGCGTTCGCCATCAAATACAGTTTCTACGCAGACCGAGGCTTTCCAAAAAACATTTCCGGTGACTGGTTCACCCAGATCGTTAGTTATCCTTGTAAATTTTTCGGATAAAAGTTTTGTAACGCCTACCCCTAAAACAGCTTTCAATGACCTGCTGAATCAAAAAGGGTATTCTGCCAACGGGGGAACCGGTTCTGCCAGAGATTATTTCCGAGACAATTCTATGGGCGTTTTTGATCCCCAATTTGACGTAGCCGGTCCGTTTAACCTGCCTCAGAAAATGGATTTTTATGGCAAAAACGATTCAAGTGGGGATGACGTTAATCCTCAACAAATGGTCATCGATGCTTGTACGCTGGCAGCAGCAAACGGCGTGGATTTTTCCGTTTACGATACTGACAAAAACGGAATAGTTGACAACGTTTTTATTTACTATGCCGGTTACAATGAAGCCGAAGGTGCTGCCGCGAATACAGTTTGGCCGCATCGCTGGTCGCTCAATAACACGAATACAAAATTCAACAGTGTGGCTGTATATGGATATGCATGTACCTCGGAGCTCAGGGATGCTTCCGGAACAAACATGTGCGGTATAGGTACATTTACACATGAATTCGGACATGTGCTCGGACTTCCGGATCTTTACAATACAGACAATCAGGATAAATTCACACTCTCTTTTTGGGATATTATGGATGCCGGCCCGTATTTGAATGCCGGGCGTACGCCTCCTTGCTATTCTGGCTATGAACGTTTTTTTCTGGGATGGCTTGCACCGACCGAATTAAAAGAAAAAGGCGATTTTAGCCTGAATGCCCTAAGTACAGCCAACATGGCTTATCTCATTTCTCAAACAGGGAACCACAATCTCAACGGAGCAAGCCCGTCTTCTGCTGAATTCTTTTTGTTGGAAAACAGACAAAAAAGTGGCTGGGACACCTACCTCCCCGGCCATGGCATGCTTGTGAGCCATATCAATTATAATGCATCTACCTGGGCTGACAACACTGTAAATAACAATGCTGATGCGTTGGGAGTTGGCCTTGTGACAGCCGATGGGGTTGCCAGCGACTATAATTTGCCGGGCGATCCATTCCCCGGAACCAGTAAAAATGCCTATTTTATGCCTGTTTTGCTGGATGGAACGGCAATTAAACGAATGGCTTACACTATAAAAGAAACCAGCGGATTAATTACGTTTCACTGGGACTCAGTAAAAGTCAATGTTGTTCCACCTGTAGCGAATATAGCCAATGACACCACCTACACCAGCTTCAATGCAACCTGGAAACCTGTAAATTTTGCTACCGGATATTACCTGACCGTTTACAACATATCCGAAGGACAATCATCACTAATCGAGGAATTCAACAACAGACTTAACCCACCTCCGGGTTGGATTATCCTGGCTTCAAATTCCACCGACTCAAATGTGTACAGCGGAACTGCTCCTGCTATTTTGTTTGAAAACAACAACGAATACATTGAAACAGAAACTTATATGTTACCTGTCGCCAACCTTTCGTTTTTTATCCGGTCTGTATCTGACAACAGTGGAGGTGTTCTGGCCCAGGGACTGAATGGAGGCTTTCTCGTTCAGGGACTGAATGCACAAAACCTATGGGAAAAAGTTGACAGCATAAAGATTACTTCAGCATTGAACATCAAAGACAAGAGTTATAAACTCGATGAATCGAAAGGATATAAACGCTTCAGGTTCACTTTTAAGAAAAGTCTAACCCTCAATGATTATTCTGTTGCTTTCGATGATGTAAAAGTTGATTTCAATAAGAATCTGAATTACGTACTGCGCGAAAGTTGGACGGAGGATAGCTCCCAAACAATAAAAGACCTGACTCCAAACACAGAGTATTTTTACAAAGTTCGTTCCAGTGAAAAGAATCCGTATTATGAAAATATATCGGATTTTTCAAATCTAATTTCGGCTAAAACGCTGGGAAATGTAGTTACTTTTGAAAACAAGGACAAATCGCAACTGGTTTATAAAACCAAAGAAGGAACCATCATTGTCAAGGTACCGGCAAGAAGTGCCTCCGTAACAGTTTTCAACGCTATCGGACAACAAATCATTGCTCCCATTACACCCACTTCGGATGTTATTGAAATAAACAATCTGGTAGCCGGACATATCTACATTATCAGGGTGGGTGAAAACGCTGTCAAAATAATATTATAATATAAAACTTCCAAAAAGACTTTCCGCCGGGGCACTCACAACACCGACGGAAAGTTTTTTTATGTACTTTTGCACTCCCAAATACAATATTAATGCATAATGCATAATTATCAATTCACAATTGCCAATTATGAATTATGAATTAATAATTATGCATTATTAATTAAACCACATGTTATCAGTAGATGCTCTTACCGTCGAATTTGGCGGACAAACCCTTTTCTCGGACATATCATTTGTGATTAATGAAAAAGACCGTATTGCCCTGATGGGGAAAAACGGCGCCGGGAAATCAACCCTTCTTAAAATTTTGGCTGGAGCACGTGAACCTTCCAAAGGCTCAGTTTCATACCCGAAAGAAACTGTAGTAGCTTACCTGCCTCAGCACTTATTGATGGAAGACAACCGTACCGTTTTTGAAGAAACAGCCATGGCTTTTTCAGCTATAAACGATATGGAGAAAAAAATCCAGGAATTGAACGAAGAACTGACAACCCGCACCGACTACGAATCGGACAGTTATATGGAGCTCATTGAGCAGGTATCAGCGCTAAGCGAGCAATTCTACAGCATTGAAGAGATTAACTACGATGCCGATATTGAAAAAACATTGATTGGATTGGGTTTTTCGCGCGAGGACTTTACGCGCCAGACTTCGGAGTTCAGTGGAGGATGGCGCATGCGTATCGAGTTAGCCAAAATCCTGCTTCGCCGTCCGGATGTAATCCTGCTGGATGAGCCTACCAACCACCTCGATATTGAATCTATCCAATGGTTGGAAGATTTTTTAATCAACTCAGCCAAAGCAGTAGTAGTTATTTCGCACGACCGGGCTTTTGTAGATAATATTACCACACGCACCATTGAAGTAACCATGGGACGTATTTACGATTACAAAGCTAAATACTCGCATTACCTGGAACTGCGCAAGGAACGCCGCGAACAGCAGCAAAAACAATACGATGAGCAACAGAAAATGATTGCCGAAAATATGGAGTTTATCGAACGGTTTAAAGGCACGTATTCGAAAACTCTTCAGGTTCAGTCGCGCGTAAAAATGCTGGAGAAGCTTCAAATCATTGAAGTGGACGAAGAAGACACATCGGCTTTGCGCCTTAAATTTCCGCCATCGCCACGCTCCGGAAATTATCCGGTGACAGCCGAAACTGTAGGGAAAATTTATGGTGAAAAACGCATTTTTGCCAATGCTAACTTCATGATTGAGCGTGGCGAAAAAATTGCTTTCGTAGGGAAAAACGGTGAGGGAAAATCAACCCTGGTGAAAGCAATTATGAACGAAATTGAACACGAAGGAAAATTATCACTCGGACACAATGTGAAGATTGGCTACTTTGCCCAAAACCAGGCTTCATTATTAGATGAAAGTGCTACTGTTTTCCAAACCATTGATGATGTGGCAGTGGGCGATATCCGGAACAAAATCAAAGACTTGCTTGGTGCCTTTATGTTTGGCGGCGATAACTCATTCAAAAAAGTGAAAGTGCTTTCGGGGGGGGGAACGCCAGCGGTTGGCCATGATTAAACTCCTGCTGGAACCGGTAAACCTACTTATACTCGATGAGCCGACCAACCACCTGGACATGAAAACCAAAGACATCCTGAAACAAGCGCTGGTTGACTTCGATGGAACGCTGATTGTGGTTTCGCACGACCGTGATTTTCTGGACGGACTAGCAACCAAAGTGTTCGAATTTGGCAACCAAAAAGTAACCGAACACCTGGAAGATATTTACGGATTCCTGGCTAAAAAGAAAATGGAAAGCCTCAGGGAAATTGAGAAAAAGTAATCTGGGCGTTATCACTCAAAACAACGTATTTATTACTGGCGGAGCAATGTAAAAGTTGCTCCGTCAGTCGTTTATACACATCTCTTTCTACTTATCAACAATGAACAAATATTAAGACCAACTGCCGCAACTTTTACATTCTAATTGCGTTACTTTGTGGGTATGAAAGCAGAAATCCTCGAAAAGCTAAAAACACTGGCGGAGTCGGCAAAATACAATGTTTCGTGTGCGTCGAGCGGTACTACCCGGAAAAGTACTCCGGGCGGCATTGGCAGTACGGCCGGTTGGGGAATCTGCCATAGCTTTACCGAAGATGGCCGCTGCGTGTCGTTGCTTAAAATCATGCTCACAAATTATTGCATTTACGATTGTGCCTATTGCATTAACCGCCGCAGCAACGACCTGAAACGTGCCACTTTTGCAGTGGACGAACTGGTAGAGCTTACTATCGAATTTTACCGCCGCAATTATATCGAAGGGTTGTTTCTGAGTTCCGGGGTTATCAATAATCCCGACTATACTATGGAGCGTATGGTAAGAGTGGTAAAAGAACTGCGCACCATTCATAAGTTCAATGGATATATCCACATGAAAAGCATTCCCGGAGCCAGTCAGCAACTGGTTCACGAAGCCGGATTATACGCCGACCGTCTGAGTGTAAACATTGAAATACCAACCGAGCAAAACCTGAAAATGCTCGCACCGGAAAAAGACCATGAAAGCGTTTATAAACCTATGCTTTATATTCAGCAAGGGGTTTTGGAAAGTGCTGAAGAACGCCAGAAACATCGCTATGCACCACGTTTTGCCCCGGCCGGACAAAGTACGCAAATGATTATTGGCGCCACTAACGAAAGCGACCAGCAAATCCTGCAAACTTCCGCAGCACTTTACACCCGTCCCAGCATGAAGCGGGTTTATTACTCCGGCTATATTCCCGTCAATTCCTACGACAACCGCTTGCCGGCTACGAAACAAGCGCCGCTGGTGCGGGAAAACCGCTTATATCAGGCCGACTGGCTGCTACGATTCTATGGGTTCAATGTAAACGAAATAGTTGATGATAAATATCCGGACCTGGATTTGGAAATTGACCCGAAACTCGCCTGGGCCTTGCGCCACCCCGAGGCCTTTCCTGTTGATATCAACAAAGCCGATTACGATATGATATTGCGGATTCCGGGCATCGGCGTGAAATCAGCGACACTAATTGTACAGGCACGCCGTTATAACCGTCTGAAAACTGAAGATTTGAAAAAAATTGGCGTAGTTCTGAAAAAGGCGCAGTATTTCATAACCTGCAACGAACTGGCTGCCCGAAACGTAAACGACAGTTCGCCGGAATATGTACGCCGGGTACTAACGGAAAAGAAATCGCTCAAAGGCAAAGATAACCAACAGCAATTGTTGCTAGTCTTTCCCGAATGATTCCAACCCTTGAAAATATCGGTTTTTTCTTTCCTTTTCGGCTAAAAGGCAATATCAACTAAGCATTTATTCATAAGCATTAAGCAATCTTGACTTACCTGATTCCGAATGAATTCAGGCGATTAACTTTTACACTAACATTGGACTTACATTAAATTTAATACAAATAATATGGAAAATGGTTAACTGAAAGGAAAGATCATATTGAAAACGGTTTTATCTGAAAATGCGCAGTAATGATTACTTAAACCTATAAAAACCGATTATTATGGAAGAGCATGTTGTAAAAATCAAATCAATCATGCATATCACCCACAATGTGCTGCAAATTGTTACTGAAAAACCGGCGCAATATACATTCATTCCCGGGCAAGCCACCGAAATTGCAATCAACAAAGAAGGTTGGACACAGGAGGCAAGGCCTTTTACTTTCACATGTCTTCCAACCGATAACTTTCTACAGTTTTGCATTAAAACCTACCCGCAACGCAAGGGTGTGACTAATGAACTGCTGAAACTGTCGCAAAACGACGAGTTGATTTTACATGATGTATTTGGTGATATTTCGTATAATGGCGAAGGCGTGTTTATAGCCGGCGGTGCCGGTGTAACTCCGTTTATTTCTATCTTAAGGGATATACGCTCAAAAAATGAAATTGGCAATAATAAACTAATATTTGCCAATAAAACCAAAGCGGACATTATTTTGGAACAAGAGTTTAATAATTTATTGGGCACCAATTTCATAAATATTTTATCAGATGAAAAAACGGAGGAATTTGCTTATGGTCAAATTACCGAAAATTTTCTCAAGGCATATATCGGTTATTCTACAAAACACGTGTATCTGTGTGGGCCTCCACCCATGATGGAAGTAGTATTAAAGCAATTATTGAAGTTAGGGGTAAATGAACGCGCAATTATTCTCGGAGAAATGTAAATCATGGATTTGACTTGAATTAATCTGAAATTTTTGTCTGCTTTAATTTTAAAACGGTATAGGGTATGCGAATAAGGGTTTCTTATGCCTGAATTGATTTTCTACAAAGGGGGCAAAGCATCTCTAAAAGTTTTATTGAAAACCCTTATTAACAACAAAAAAACAGGTCAACTCTCACCTTTTTTTTTATTTATATTGAAGTCTAATAAAGAGTTGTGATTTGGGCTTATGTCGCACTCGCGTTAATTAACCACATGATTATTTTCCATTACGATAAAACATTCGAAGGCTTGCTTACAGCCGTGTTCGACGCCTACAACCGAAAGACTTTCCCGGACAGGCTGCTGGAAACAAATGAGCCGGAACCGTTGTTTGTGGACGATAGTTTCACCGTGACCACCGACGAGGAAAAATCCGGACGGGTATGGAAAGCTTTGGAAAAAAAACTGGATAGGAATACGCAAAATATGATTACTTACGTCTGGCTTTCGGAGTTGAAGGGCAGCGACGAACTAATTTTCCGATACATTCGTAAAACGATCGACAGCAAGAATGATATCAAAACAAACTTTGCAGACGACAATGTGCTTCAAATGCAAAAACTCGCCCAAAAAGTAAATAAAGAAAGGCAACGGCTGATTGAACTCGTACGCTTCCAGAAAGCTGCCGATGATATATTCTTTGCCCCGGTTTCGCCCGACCACAACAGCCTGCCCCTTACGCTGGATCATTTTAAAGACCGCTTTGCCGACCAGAAATGGATTATTTACGATACCAAACGAAACTACGGATTCTACTACGACCTGAAAACGGTGACTGAAATGACGCTCGACAGTACCAACCTGTTTCCCGAAGGCAAACTGGACGAAAACCTGATGGCAGAGGATGAAAAGCTTTATCAGGAATTGTGGAAAGGCTATTTCAAATCAATGACCATCAAGGAACGCATCAACCCGAAACTCCAGCGGCAACACATGCCTAAGCGTTATTGGAAGTACCTGACGGAAAAACAATAAAGGAAAAAATCAAATCGCATCCGAGAGTTACTCAACTTTCAGGAGTGATTCGTCTAAAAATCAATTTCCTTCGAAGTTATGTAGGCCGTTCCTTTAAAGCTAGCCAACAAACTACCCGATTCATGTTTTACAAGAACATCGCAATGAATCAGCCTATTGGAACGCGATAATTCACGGGCCTCAGCGTAAATAATCCCCTCGGTGCTTTTGTCGAAATATGACATGGAAGTGGAAACCGACAAGGTGACCTTGCCGTACGTATTCACCGCAACGGCGAAAGCAAAATCGGCCAACGTAAACAGCAACCCGCCATGAACCACACCGGCACCATTGAGATGGTCGGGGCCAATTTCCACCGCAGCTTTTGCATAACCGGGCTCACATTCCACAATATAAATGCCATTTGTTGTGGCAAACCGGTCGCCCTTAAAGTGTTCAATATATTTTTCCATGCATTCTCACTTAAATCTTAATCCTGTCTTGACTCTTACCGCTTGCCTCTTACCTCTTACTGCTCTGCCACCCGCTCTGCCAGCTTTAATCCGGCGTTAAACGCTTTCAGGTTCATGGCAACAATCGCTTCGCCTTTGGCAGCAAACATTTCTTTCAGACTGCTTTCAAATTGATCTTTGGAAATACCAATAAATTTCGATACAACGCCTACCATCACTACGTTTTCCGTTTTCAAGCTACCGGCTTCGCGGGCCGTTTTGGCCGAATCCACAAACAGGTATTTGTAACCACTCGCTTTTATCAGGTTGAGGATATCTTCCGTTTCAGGATAATTCGAGATATTTTTCACGGGCTCAGTAGCCGTGATAATAATGCCGTTTTCCGAAAGATAAGGCAGATACCGCAGCACTTCCAACGGTTCGAGCGACACAATCAGGTCGGCTTTTCCCTGCGGAATCAGGTCGGAATAGATTTTCTGGTCCGAAATGCGCAAATGCGACTGTACCGCACCACCGCGCTGGCTCATTCCGTGTACTTCAGCTTGTTTTATTTGCAGCCCCGATTGCATAGCTGCATGGTCAATGACGCCGGCCAACGTCAGAATTCCCTGTCCGCCCACTCCGGCTAATATAATGTTTTTAATCATTTTTCTTTGAATTTCGTTTGTTACGCATGGCAGTCTGAATACATTCGCGGGTAGCCAGAATGACCGACACGCCCTGGTATTCAAATTCTTCTTTGAGCACACTGATATTTTCTTCGAGATGTTTTTTCAGCGGAATAATGGTGCGGATATGTTCCGGCTCCACTCCCACTCCTGCACAGATATTAAACAGTTTGTTTGTTCCTGCCGAATCCTGCCCACCGGTCATGGCCGTAGTGTAATTATCAGAAATAATAATTGTTACGGGTGATTTATCGTTCACCGCATCCAACAATCCCGTGATACCCGAATGAGTGAAAGTGGAATCGCCAATCACCGCCACAGCCGGACGCAAACCTGCATCAGCAGCACCTTTGGCCATAGTCACCGAAGCGCCCATGTCCACACAGGTATTAATGGCGTTGTAAGGCGACAAAGCACCCAAAGTATAACAACCAATATCTCCGAAAACATGTTTGTCGTCGTATCCGGCAATAACAATGTTCATGGCTTCGAACAAATCGCGGTGACTGCAACCATCGCACAAGCGGGGCGGACGTCCGGGAGTTTCTTCGGGTACACTTTTACCTGTAACAACAGTGACACCCAAAGCCTGTGCAATAATATCAGGCGACAATTCTCCCATGCGTGGCAACGTTCCATCCAGTCGGCCCTGAATCTTCGGAGTATTGAAATAGCCGCGAAGCAACTCTTCGTACACCGGATAGCCTTCTTCGGCAATCAGCACCGTTTCGTATTGTTCGTAAAATGATTTGATTGCTTTTTCAGGTAATGGATATTGCGAGATTTTCAACACCGGAATATTCAGATTATGTTCCTGAATTACTTCCATTACGTAATTGAATGCAATGCCAAAAGCAATGATTCCTTTCGTTCCGGAACCTTTTATCACATAATTGAAGGCTGATTTTTCGGAATAACCAACCAAATCAGGTTGCTTGCCGAGCAATCCGGAAAAGCGCTGGCGGGCAATGGCCGGAAGCAAAATCCATTTTCGGCTATCGGTTTCGGGGCTTAATAAATTCTCCTGCGTGATGTCGCGACGTTCCACAATGGCCCGCGAATGCGAAAGACGGGTAGTAATGCGCACCAACACTGGCAGCTTCACTGTTTCCGAAAAACCGAATGCAAAACGTACAGAGTCGTACACTTCCTGTTGGTTCGACGGTTCTAAAAGCGGCAAATAAGCAAACTTACCATACATGCGCGTATCCTGTTCGTTTTGCGAGGAATGCATCGACGGATCATCGGCCACAAGCACCACCATTCCGCCGTTGATACCTGTTAGCGCAGAATTCATAAATGCATCGGCGGCAACATTGAGCCCAACATGCTTCATACACACCAACGAACGCTTGCCTGCATACGACATGCCCAATGCAGATTCGTAAGCCGTTTTTTCATTAGCCGACCAACTGGAATGTATCTTATTTTCCTTTGCCTTTGGGCTTTTTTGTATGTATTCCGTAATTTCTGTCGAGGGTGTGCCGGGGTAAGCGTATACACCGGAAATTCCTTCGTCCAAAGCCGCGACAGCAACAGCTTCGGCACCAAGTACCAATAGTTTATCCATTATTTGTTTCTGTGTGTGAGTAAAGAAAACGGGAGGTTTTTTAGTTTCGGGTAGCAAATGTACGAATTTTCATTAAAAGCAGAGCCTCGGCAGAAACAGATTTAAATAAAAAAAGCAGAGCCCTTTGGGAACTCTGCTTATATCTTATCCAACGTCCAATATTCTTAATCTTTCGAGAATTCGGTATCGGCAACAATATTGATTATATCACTTACAATAGCTTCCGGAGAATTTAGGGCCAATTCCAAAATCCGAACGTTTTACCGACCCAACAATGTGAAAACCAAAAGTGCTCTTTTTGTTCATCGGATTTTCTACCACACCGTAGTACACAACGTTCAATTTCACAGGCTTAGTCACTCCATGCATTGTAAGATTACCACTTAGGACAAATTTCTTGTCTGACAGTTTTTTTACCGCAGTACTTTCAAATTTAAGTTCCGGAAATTGCTGAACATCAAAAAAATCGGCAGTTTTAAGGTGATTGTCACGCATTTCCACACCCGTACTAATACTGGCAGTTTTGGCTGATACCGTCACTTTCATATCGGTATAATCCGGTTTGCTGGTTTTCACTTTCACAGAAAATTCGGTAAAATGCCCTGTGATTTCTGAAATAGTCAGGTGTTTCACTACAAATCCCAGCCTTGAATGGTACGGATCGTTAGACCATGTTTGTTGAGCCGATACGGCCAATGCAAATGTTATCGCTAAAATGCTAAGAAAAATCTTTTTCATACTTTTGAATTTTAATGTATTGATATTGTTTTTTGTTTTCAATGATTTACAATGCAAAAATACGCTACCCGATCGCAGCGGGAATTATGAAAATTCGGGCAATAACTGCAAAAATCCGAACTAACACATGTTTTTGCCCTGACTTTAACTATTTCTATAGATTTCTGTAAGCTATTTTTCTGTTTGTCTTGCTTTTATTTTCACATTAGAGGTAGGAAAAGATAAATAAAATTTAAATTCATATAATTTATTTCAAATTAAATTTCATTTTGTTGATATATCAATTATGTTTGTGTCATACAAAACAACTAACTAATTTAAATATGAAACGAGCATGAACGGAAGCGTTCTCCAAAGACAATGAAAATTAGCATGCGAGTTCCATGTGACAACTTAAAAACCAATTATTTACACATGAAACCTACATGACCGCTTTCGCTCACCAAAGAAAATGAAAATATTGTACCTTCGGGCATTAAACCCAATAAAAAGGTACAATTATGGACAACGAAACAATTGATTTTGAACAAGTCGTAACCAAAGGTTGTGGACTTAATGTACACAAAGAAACAGTTGTAGCAACAGTTTCTGGAACAGGAATAAAAAGGGAAACGAGAACGTTTTCAACATTTACGCGCTCTTTGAAAGAATTGAGAGAATGGATTTTATCCTTAGGTATAACCCATGTAGCCATGGAAAGTACCGGGATTTATTGGAAACCGGTGTTCAATATTTTGGAGGGTTCAGGACTCACGATTTTAATTGTCAATGCTCGTCATATCAAGTACGTCCCGGGTCATAAAACAGACAAGAAAGATAGTGCCTGGATTGCCAAATTGCTTTTGGCCGGACTTCTCAAGGGAAGTTTCGTCCCTCCGGTGGAAATACGCCAACTACGTGATATGACCCGTTACCGTCGTAAGCTGGAAGGTGCAATTACCGCAGAAAAGAACCGAATGATAAGAATGTTGGAAGATTCCAACATGAAACTATCTAGCGTCTTATCCAAAGTACATGGTGCCAGCGGTACACGTATCGTTGATGCATTGCTTGATGGTCAAACCGACCCTGTTTATTTGGCTTCCCTTTGTCATGGAAAAGTCAAGGCAGAACAAGAAGATATCATTCTTGCTTTGGAAGGCAATCTGACAGACCATCATAAATTTATGATACGGATTATCCGTCAGGACATTCGCCAGACCGAAAGCTTGATAAAAGAGCTTAATGTGGAAATCGAAAAGCAACTATTGCCTTATGCTCAGGAAATAGCTTTGTTAAGTCAAATCCCGGGAGTTGGAGAACAAACAGCCGGAGAGCTTATTTCCGAAATAGGAGTTGATATGGAGGTATTTGCTACCGATAAGCACCTTAGCTCATGGGCTGGAGTAAGTCCGGGCAATAACGAGAGTGCAGGCAAAAAAAAAGCGGACGAACCACTCACGGAAATAAGCAAGTAAAGTCGATACTCACTGAGTCAGCATGGGCTGCATCTCGAACAAAAGATACTTTTCTTAGTTCAAAATACAAAAAACTGGTAGGTAAAAGAGGCAAAAAAAGAGCCGTTGTTGCAGTAGCACACGCCATCTTAGTGATTTCCTATCATTTGATTAAAGAAAAGACTGCTTTTGTTGAACTTGGTGCCAATCATGTGGACGAAAAGAAACGAGAAGCACAACTAAAATACTATCAAAAACGTATGGAAGAACTCGGAGCTGAGATACCCGAGAGCAAAAGCACCTAAAGTGCATTTCTCTAAGGTCGATTTTTACTGGAAAAGAGTTTAAATACTTTACTCCGAGCATGAAACTGACCTAAAACAGCTAAGAGGCAAAGACTGTGAACCAAACATGCGTATGATATTTTTTTTATTATGGTTACAAAGATATTACAAGTTACTTTAACGGGTAAAACCTTATTAATTTACATATGAAAAAGACAATTCTATTTACAGCAATTTCATTGATCCTGTTGCCTTTAGAATCAATGATTTATGCAACAACAAAACCATTGGTACAGATCCCATTCAACACAAACGGTTATCAAACCTATTTAGAAGTTGAGGTTAATGGTTCAGGAGAAAAATTATGTTTCGCCTTCGACACCGGAGCCGGGAGTACCGTTTTAGACAGGAACTACCTGGGCAGCAGCAACATTACACTTACGGGTGAAAAAGAAGAAATGTCAACTTCCACAAATGTGGTACAGGTAGATATTTCTCAAAATAACCGCGTCAATTTAAATGGATTCGAAATCAGCAATATCAAATTTTACATCGAGAGCCTGGCACACCTCACTCCTGCTCCAAACGGGCAGAAAGTAGCTGGAGTTATCGGATTCGACTTGTTGAAAAATTATGTTACTTACATAAACCACGAAAAAAATTATATCGAGTTATACCCCAAAGGAACTGAACTTTACCCCAATGCGGCCACACTCCCATTTTACCTTTTCGAAGGGCAACTTCCGGCATTTCAGGCAATACTGCAAACCGAAAGCGGCAAAAAACTTCCTGTACGGCTTGTTTTCGACTCGGGGGCAAGTTTCACCATGAGCCTGGCTTCCAATTTTATAGCCAAACATAATATGGATAGCGAATTGAAAGTAAAAGTCAAGGTGCCAGTTATCGGTGGTGCACAATCGAGCTCTTCGGTCAATTATTTATCATCCATGAAGCAAATATCTTTTGGGGGCTTTACATTTGACCATGTAGCGGTAAATTTTTCAACAGCTTCAACCGGTGCAATGGCAACAGATTCGGTGGATGGCGTTATCGGTTTTGACCTGATTAAACGGTTTAATGTGGTTATGGATTACGACCACAAAACAATTAAGCTCATTCCGAATAACAAATACAATTCTCCTTTTGAATTCAATTTGACCGGATTATCCTTCAGAACCAAAAACAATGAAATTGTCGTGGTTGGGGTCATGGATTATTCTCCGGCTAAAAATGCCGGCATAAAAGAAGGGGATGTTGTAATTTCGGTGGATAATAAAAAATTCAAGTCGTCGGCAGAGCTCCGAAACTACCTGAAAGCATCGTACAAAACCAAAACATTTACTGTGCAAAGAGCATCACAGCAACTGGATATAGTAGTAAAACCTGCTATTTTCTATTAATTCCAACAAAAATGAAAAATTTGCAGAGAAGTTAAAGTTATCATATATTTGCATTCTAAACCAAATACTGAAAAATATGCCGGATCAGATTACCGAGATTGTCTTTTATAGCATTGAAAAGACCATAAAAGCTTACCGCAAGTTTGCTCAACGAAGAATTGACAAAGCCGGTATTGATATTACTATTGACCAATGGTTGGTAATCAAATGCCTGAAAGATAATGAAGAAATAACGCAAAACAGATTGGCCGAACTTATTTTCAAAGACGTGGCATCTGTCACCCGCATGATTGAGTTACTCGTAAAAAAGGGCTATATTGAACGTTTTTTCAATGATACTGACAGGAGAAGGTTTGCGCTTAAAATAACTGCTGCGGGTGAAAATATTCTAAAGCTGGTTTCAGATATTGTTTTGGAAAACCGTGCAATTGCTTTGTCGGGCCTGGATAATAAGAAAATTGAAGAACTGCAATCAGGTTTGAATCTAATTACTGAAAATTGCGAAAAACAAACTAATAATTAACGTGAGTTCGATATAAAAAGAGCAGAACTCATTATCACACTCAATATTTACAAGAATAAGGGGAATTGGTTGGAGGTAAAATACTTACTACTAAGGGTATTTGATAAAGAATCATACTTTCAGAAATACATTAGCCCTTAGTCCCTATGTTTGTAAAGTGAATACGGGTTGGAAATTGCATAAGTCCCAAGAGTATTATAATTTTGAGAAACCAAACTTAAAACATAAAACTCAGGAACTTATGCAAACACAAAGAAAAGGATTAAATTTTGAAGGTCAAAACATTTTTGTTGGTATTGATGTCCATTTGAGAAGTTGGAATGTTTCAATTTTTACAGAGCATTTACACCACAAAACATTTAATCAGTCGGCAAGTGCAGAATTACTATCAAATTATTTAGTACTAAATTTTCCAGGCGCAAACTATAATTCGGTTTATGAGGCGGGATTCAGTGGTTTTTGGATTCATAATAGATTAAAAGAATTGGGCATCGACAATATTGTGGTAAATCCGGTAGATGTGCCCACAACAGGTAAGGAAAAGATGCGTAAAACGGATAAAATTGACAGTAATAAATTAGGACGTTCACTTAGGGCCCAAGAACTTGAAGGTATCTATATTCCATGCCAGGAGAGCCTTGAGGATCGATCATTAATTCGAGTTCGTAGTTCGATAGTCAAAGATATGGTAAGACTAAAACTCCGAATTAAATCAATGCTCCGTTTTTATGGGATTGAATTTCCCCCCGAGTTTCAAAACAAAGGTAGTCACTGGTCTAAACGTTTCATGAGTTGGCTCAAAGAGATTCAACTTCAACATGCCAGTGGAACTTATGCTTTGAGTTCTTTGATCAATCAGGCTGATCAGCAACGAGCATTATTACTTGCTACTACCCAACGAATAAAAGAACTGTCAAAAAGCAATGCTTACGCTAAAAAAATGGAATTGATAACAAGTATCCCAGGAGTGGGCATAATCACCGGTATGCTTTTTCTGACAGAAATAGAAGATATAAATCGATTTGAAAATCAAGATAAGTTTGCCAGCTTGATAGGGATAGTTCCAAATTGTCATTCAAGCGGAGAAGATGATCGAAAAGGAGAAATAACTCCTCGTGGTCATAATTATTTGCGCAAAGCATTAATTGAAAGTTCGTGGATAGCAGCGTGTAAAGATCCGGCTTTAAGTAAGGCTTACTCTGATTACTGCAAACGCATGGAGCCAAACAAAGCAATAATACGTATAGCAAGAAAAGTTGCCAACCGAATTTATTCAGTTTTGAAGAATGAAAAGAAATATGAACCAAGAATTGTATAATAAAACCTACAAACAAAATAAAAATTTGAAGTGACCACTAATGCTACTTGCGGCAATGTCTGCTTTCCTTAGTCTGTGGCACTTCTTACTTACTAACTAAAATAGAGACCTGTAGCATAGTCTACTTATAGAAGGTTGTTTGGTAGGTATTAAAAAAATGATTGTTATTGGTTTTCTACTAAGTTGACAATTGGGTTTTCTTAGGCCATAAGGCGAAACCAGTAATAGTAAAAAGGGCCAGCAAAATGCCAGCCCCTAACTGTTACTGTGTAACGCAGAAAGTTTATTGCTGATAGGTTGCTCCCCAGCAGAGCCTATTTCCTCTTCAACTTTCTGATTACGAAAATAATAGAACTTTTTGAAACGTATTAATAAATCATAAAAATACTCTTGAGATTTGGATTACAACATAGA
>JASGLA010000008.1:0-1529621 GCA_047600405.1 Paludibacter sp. | reverse complement strand
AGAAAAACAATCCGGATAAAACAAACCCTTATTCGTATATTGAATAGCGTTTTAGAATTAAAACGGACAAAAATCTTATATCTAACCCACGTTAATTAAATTGAGCCAATGCTCCCTGTCTATCGCCTCAATTAAAGGCAATATCCGCTCTTTCAGAGGAGAAATTCACTACACAGGAGGCGTTGTCGGCTCCATTCGAGCCGGTGACCCTTCGGAAAGAGCCGGCGACGGCTCCTCGGGAGGCGATGCCGGCTTCCGAGGAGGGGGCAACCACTCCGCAAGAGGCGCCGTAGACTATCCGCGAGGCAATATCCCAAAAAAAACATAGAGCCGGAGACAAGTCTCACGGCTCTGCTTACACCTATATTTCACTATCGATTAGTAATAGTTCTGTTTACTTTACGACTTCCGCTTTGCTGCTTCTGGTTGAAAAATATTGTTTCAAATCGTCGTAAATGGCTTTTGCACCCGGCAAGTTGACCGCAGCTGCTTGCTGCACGCTTCCGTAGTAGTACAAAGCAGCCGAATACGCTTCACTCCGGGCTGCCAATTTTGTATCGTCCAGGTAGTTGTAAAGCTGGTTGGTCAGCGACACAATGGTTGGATGACCATCAGCATCGTTCAGGTCAATTTCAAAATCTTCAACATTCAGGTAAGACGGAACAAACTCAGGGTTTGTTTTCGTGTAACCAAATGCCTTTTTAATGCATGTAAACGATTTGTCACCCACTTTAAGTGCCGAAGCACGTTCGTCGGCCGTCATTATCACCGCATGTGGTTTGAGAAGTGCAATAACCTCTTCTATTTTGGTTTGCACCTGGTCGAGTACCTCTTGAGGGATACTCTGATTATGTTTATTATTCATTTTAAATACTCTTTTTCGTAAAACAGGGAACAGATAACAGGCTTTCGCTTCGCCTGCTATTTTTCAGACTTAGATTAAATGCCTACCCCCGTTCGCTGCTGTCTGAAAGTTAACCGTTGCAGGACGGGGCATCGTCTCAAAGAGGATGGGATGCATATGACTCCTCCCCTTGAATGAGAAGAAACCGGATAATATGTATGCCTTCGTATCGTAAATTACCAAGTGGTATAAACGTTGGAATAAAGTCATGCGTGCGAGGGATATACTCAGGAACGAGCTAGTTAATTCATATAAATACCCCGCAAATATATCATATTATTTTTAAATGTGTGAACAAAAAATATATGTTTTATAACATACTACCGTTAAATTACAACATTTCAAAAAAGATCGAAAAAATGAGGCACGAAAATAATCCGACCCCGTTCCCGGTTGCTTAGAGTGATTAACCGGATCAGGCTGGCCGATATCAGTCAGTTAAGCAACAAATAGAATGCTTTGCAGATAGCCATAATTATCAAACATTTACCCGGCCAGAAACCCATATTCAAGATATTAAAACCTACCCGTTTAAAGCCGGAACCAATCTGCTGTTTATTAATCAAATCAAGCAACCGGCGAGCCGAAAACATCTTTTTTATCGCTTATGCATGTGGCAGGATTTCAATTCTTATTGTACCTTTGCCAGGCATTTGGCAAACCATCACGGGAATGTTATTGTTGTTTTATCAGACACAAAACGGTCTTTCAGGTAAGAGGAATATTAAATGTCATTTTTTCAACCGCATAGTTACTCTTAGTAACACAGAGTTTCTTTGAAAAAAACATAGGACATATAAACATCTCTTACATTTTCTGCCAGCCCGGGCATATTCACTTTGCTTGCAAGGGAACAATTCATTTATCAACAATTAGAAATTAATAATAAACAAAGAAATGAGTAATCAACCTGAAAAATTCCAACTGAAAAATCAGGTCGAAATCGACAGTATGCAAAAAATAAGGGAAGACCTTCATTCCCTTATCAGCAACTTTAAGCAGGTACTGTACGACCTCGACGAAAAAGCGGTGGCCATGACACTGTCTTTGTTGGAAGACTCCATATCAGAACATAAGGATATCGAATCCGACATTCCTGACGAAAAATTAATCCAGGCATTAAGCATCCTGTTTCAGGTAATGAACCTGGTGGAAGAAAACTCCAGGGTTCAATCACGCCGTAAGCTTGAAAACATGCTTGGGCCCACTTCTATCCGGGGTTCGTGGGGCGAAACCTTCGAGCATTGGTTCAATAAAGGTGTCACCGAGGACCAGATTGCCGAGCTCTTGCCTACCCTTCGGATTACGCCTGTGTTGACGGCACATCCTACCGAGGCAAAACGAATTTCGATACTGGAACTCCACCGCGAGCTTTACCTGCTTCTGGTGAAAAAGGAAAATAAAATATGGACTTATATGGAGAACCAATCCATTGACAGCTCTATAAAAGTATTGCTCGAACGCTGGTGGAGAAGCGGTGAAGTATATTTGGAAAAACCATCACTGGCATCGGAACGCAATAATTTAATGCACTTTTTCAGTAAAGTTTTCCCCGATGCCCTAAAACTGAGCGACCAACGGTTGAAATACGTATGGCAAACCTACAAATTCGACCCCGTAAAACTCAGTAAACCCGAACAATTCCCGGTAATTGAATTTGGCAGCTGGGTAGGCGGCGACCGCAATGGACACCCTTATGTAACAGCAGACATTACCCGTGAAACATTGCTCGAACATCGGAAAGCGGCCCTGCAACTGGTAAAAAGAGCACTTCTCGACCTTGTTCGCGAGTTCAGCTTTTCCGAAACCAAACAACCGGCCCCTGCCCTACTGGCTGATGCCATTGAGAAAAACAGAATCCTCTTTGGCGAGGATGGCAACAAAGCCATTAACCGGAACCCACTGGAACCCTGGCGCCAATTCATCAATATGATGTTGCTAAAACTGGAGAATACGATTCTGGAAAATAAGCAGGTTGAAGACACTTTCTACCCAACGGCAGTCGCTTTGCAGGACGACCTGCGTATCCTGCGCAACAGTCTGGAGGAAATTAACGGACAGCGCATTATTGATGAATGGCTTTTCCCGGTAGAACGGCAGGTTCAATGCTTCGGATTCCATTTGGCCCGGCTGGATATTCGCCAAAACAGCGATTTCCACAACAAAGCCATGGAGCAAATGTTGCACAAAACCGATCTGGAGGACTACGAATACACCACCTGGAGCGAAGAGAAACGAGTTGAGTTTATCACTAACGAGCTGAAAAGCAATCGCCCGTTCACAATTGCAGGGCAGTTGCAAGAGCCGGAAGCCCAGCAAGTTCTCGATTGCTACCGGGTTGTGAAACAACATATTGATAATTATGGCAGCGAAGGTATCGGTTCGTTTATCGTAAGCATGACCCGCGGACTGAGCGATTTGCTACTCGTATATTTGTTCCTGCGCGAAGTAGGCTTGCTTGGCATACCGCTTCAGGTGGTTCCCTTGTTTGAAACCATCGACGACCTCAAAGTCTCCGATTCGGTTCTGGATGCCTATCTGAGCCATCCGGCCACAAAAGAACACAAATCCGGGCATACCGACATCCAGGAAGTGATGCTCGGATACAGCGACAGCAATAAAGACGGTGGCATCATGGCCAGCCGGTGGAGTATTTACGAAACGGAAATCCGCCTGACCCAAATTGCCAATAAACACAATGTGCGCTTGCGCTTCTTCCACGGCATTGGTGGCACCATCAGCCGGGGTGGCGGAAAATACCACCGCTTCCTCGAAAGTATGCCCCGCCGAACCATGAGTGGCGAAATTAAAATTACTGTACAGGGAGAATCCATCGCGCAGCAATTTGCCAACCTGCTGAATGCAACATTCAACCTGGAAATGCTGTCGGCCGGAACCGGATTGCAGGCCGGATACAGCCATTTTAACTGCGAGCAACCCGATTACCCGATAAAAGCTGTAGAAAAACTGGCCGAAATCACCCAGAAAAAATACCAGGCGCTCATTACGCATCCCGATTTCATCAAATTCTATAGCGAAGTTACTCCCATCAATGTACTGGAACAAAGCAAAATAGGATCGCGCCCCGCACGCCGTACAGGCAAACGCAGCCTAGCCGATTTGCGTGCCATCCCGTGGGTATTCAGTTGGAAACAATCCCGGTTCAACATTACCGGTTGGTATGGCATTGGAACCGGCTTGAAAGCGTTGCGCGAAGAATATCCTGAAATGTACCAGCAAATCAAAGATTTCTCGGAAACATGGCCGTTCCTGCATTATAATTTTATTCAGTTGGAAACCAACTTGCTTAATTCCGATAGAGACATCATGCTTGAGTATGCCAAATTGGTAAAAGATGAAACTTTGCGCAACGAAATGACCGGAAAAATAATGGATGAACATTTCGAAAGCAAAAAGCAAATTGCCGATTTATTAGGTACCAACGTAGAAATTCGCAGAAAAACATTGCTTTACAACGAGCGCTCACGCAAAAGCCCGCTGCGCGCCCTGCACAAGATGCAAATTGAAAAACTGATGGAATGGCGTGAACTGCAACAAACAAATCCGGAAAAAGCAGAACAAATGCTTATCCAGCTTTTAATGATCACCTCGGCAATATCCGGTGGTTTAAAAAGTACCGGTTGATCCAACACAAGTGACTATTTCAAACAATTACATGCATATACCTAAAAAAACACGAATGCCGGCGATATTTGCCGGCATTCGTGTTTTAGCATATCCAGGTGGCTTATTCCCGGAAAATACACAATAAAAAAAGTCATTTTAAATCGTCGATTTAAAATGACTTCTAGCTGGCATCAAAGACGTGCCGTTAGGTGATCCGGATGAGATTCGAACTCATGACCCACGCCTTAGAAGGGCGTTGCTCTATCCAGCTGAGCTACCAGACCAATCCTGCTTTAATTTTAAAGCGGTGCAAAAGTAGTTCAAATTTCGCAAAGATGCAACAGTTTTACCTAAAATTGGGGAAAAGCACCGATATTTGGCGAAAAATAGCTAATTTTGCCTTCCGTAAAACAATCAGAACAAATTAACATTACTCGTAACGATGAAGGTATTAAAATTCGGCGGAACATCCGTAGGTTCAGCCAATGGCATTCTTAGTGTAAAAAAAATAGTTGAGGCAGAGCAGGAACCGGTAATTGTAGTTGTATCGGCACTTTCAGGAATAACCGATCAGTTATATAAAGTTTCAAAATTAGCCTCGGAAGGAGATGACGCTTATCTTGCTGAATACCAATCGATGCTTGCCCGGCATCTGGAAGTAATTGAATCCGTTGTGTTGCCCGAAAAAAGAACGACCGTTATTGAGTTGGTAAAAATCCAGTTCGGCGATTTGTCGAATATCCTGCGTGGTATTTTTCTGATTAAAGATTCTTCGGCCAAAATTATTGATACCATTGTGAGCTACGGCGAAGGAATTTCCTCTATTATTGTGGCCAATGCCATCAATGGCGCAGCCCATATGGATGCAAAAAGCTTTATCAAAACTATCAATCAATTTGACAAACACATTGTTGATTTCGAGAAAACAAACGCGTTAATCCACGAAAAATTCAAACATGCTCCAGGAATTTGCGTTTGTGGCGGCTTCATTTCCACCGACAGCAAAACAAATTTTGTGACTAATCTGGGCCGTGGCGGTTCCGACTATACGGCTTCCATTCTGGCGGCAGCATTAAACGCACGCCTGCTCGAAATATGGACCGATGTGGATGGCTTTATGACCGCCGACCCGCGCATTATCAGCAACACCTATGTTATTGACAAGCTAAGTTTCAGCGAAGCTATGGAACTTTGCAACTTCGGGGCAAAAGTCATTTATCCACCAACTATTTTCCCTGTTTTTCATAAAAACATCCCTGTTGTAATTAAAAATACTTTCAACCCTGAAGCCGCCGGCACGTATATCTCACAGGAAAAAGTGGGCGAAACATCGAAAGCTATTAAAGGAATTTCATCCATTAACGACACTTCGCTCATTACCATCCAAGGACTGGGTATGGTAGGAGTTATTGGGGTAAACTACCGGATTTTCCGAGTTTTGGCAAAAAATGGCATCAGCGTATTTCTTGTTTCTCAGGCTTCGTCGGAAAACACTACTTCTATCGGGGTACGAAACGCCGACAGCGAACTGGCCGTAAAAGTTTTGCGCGAAGAGTTTGCAGGTGAAATTGCAATGGGTGAAATTGACAACATTTTCTCCGAAGACGATTTGGCTACTGTAGCTATCGTTGGCGACAATATGAAACGTACTCCCGGTATTGCCGGAAAATTATTCGGCACACTGGGTAAAAACGGTATTAATGTAGTTGCCTGCGCGCAGGGCGCCTCCGAAACAAACATCTCGTTTGTAACCGACCGCAAATCGTTACGCAAAGCGTTGAACGTAATCCACGATTCGTTCTTCCTTTCGGAATACCAGGTTTTGAACTTATTCATAGTGGGGATAGGAACTGTGGGCAGTAGCCTTATCGACCAAATCAAAAAACAACAACAAAAATTAATGGCTCAAAACGGCCTTAAACTGAATGTTGTTGGGATTGCGTCCAGTAAAAAAATGCTCTTTGCCCGCGAAGGTGTCGACCTGGAAAACTTCCGGGAAGAATTATACTCCAAAGGGTTCGATGCCACTTCGAAGCACATTTGCCAGGAGATTATCAACATGAATATTTTCAATTCGGTATTTGTAGATTGCACTGCAAATCATGAAGTAGCCGACTTGTATCAGAACCTCCTTGAAAATAACGTATCGGTAGTTACAGCCAATAAACTGGCTGCCTCATCGGCTTATAGCAACTACTCTACCCTAAAGGAAACCGCCCGCCGCCGTGGCGTTAAATTTTTATTCGAAACCAATGTTGGTGCTGGTTTGCCGATTATAAACACTATAAACAACCTGATAAACAGCGGCGACCACATTGAAAAAATGGAAGCTGTACTATCAGGCACTTTAAATTTCATTTTCAATACTATCAGTTCTGAAATTCCATTAAGCAAAGCTATTTTAATGGCTAAAGAAGCTGGATTTGCCGAGCCGGACCCACGTATCGACCTGAGCGGCAAAGATGTGATCCGCAAACTGGTGATCCTGGCACGCGAAGCAGGTTACAAGGTTGAGCAAACCGATGTTGAGAAAAATCTGTTTATTCCTGACAAATATTTTGCAGGAAGCCTCGAAGATTTTTGGAAAACTGTACCGGAACTCGATGTTGAATTTGAAGCAAAACGCCAAACCCTGGCTGCCGAAGGCAAGCGCTGGCGCTTTGTTGCAAAAATGGAAAACGGGGCTTGCACAGTAGGACTTCAGGAAGTTGACAGCCTGCATCCATTTTATGACCTGCAGGGCAGCAACAATATCATCCTGATCACAACCGAACGCTACAATGAGTTCCCAATGATGATCAAAGGGTATGGTGCAGGTGCCGGAGTGACTGCTGCCGGAGTATTTTCCGACATTATGAGCATTGCCAATATCAGATAAATACCTGTATCAAAACAGCCGATTGTAAATGAAAAAAAATGGTTTTGCACTTGCTTTATGTTTGCTTGCCGGATTTTCTTCGTGCAAAAAACAAGCGCCACAGCTTCCGTCCAACAAGATTGAAGTTGATAACAGTGAAGCCATCGCATTGCTTGACATCAACCAGAATCTGACGGCAAAAGAAGACAGCTCGATCGAAGCCTTTGCAAAGAAACAAAATAAGGTATACGTAGAACATGAACTTGGTTTCTGGTACGTTATAGAACAAGCCGGAACCGGTCAGAAAGTTAGCGATAAATCAATCTGCAATTTCTCATATGAGTTGTTCTTACTGAACGGAAATAAGATTGAGGAAGGCAGGAAGCAAATTACAATCGGAAAAAAAGAGGTAATCCAGGGACTTGAAGAGGGAATAAAATTGTTGCATCGTGGCGACAGCGCAACATTTATAATCCCCTGGTATTTGGGATATGGCATGAAGGGTAACAAACCAAAGGTTCTGCCCTACACATTCTGTTATTTACCGGGTGAAACTTGATAAATAGGCCGAAACAGAAATTCAGTACGGTTCTTAAGTCTTTATTATTTTTTCTTAACTTTTTATTCCCATAATTTAATCGGATATTTGCAACAAAAATAATCATACTGGTATGAAACGAGCATGAAGGCACGAATTCGTCAACATTAACGAAGATTGCGTATGCGAGTTCCATATGACTAAAAAAAACAATTATTATCGTATGAAACAAATTTTTTATCTTATAATTTTCGCTTTCACAACCTCCCTGTTTTTTTCGTCTTGTGGCGACACGAGTTACGCCAACGAGTTGAAACAGGAAAAATTATTAATTGCCGAATACATTAAACGAAACAATATCAATGTATTATCCGATTTTCCTTCAAACAAAAAATGGGGTGAAAACGACTACGTATTAACTAAAAGTGGCCTATACTTTCATTTAGTTGATTCAGGAGATATAGCCCCCGGAGACACCATTGTTGCAAATGACGTAGTAGTTCCAAGATACAAGGAATATAATTTATACGCAGAAGCAGACACACTCACAAGAAACTGGTCTACAGTAGATTATCCAGATCCAGGATCATTCAAATACCTGGATTTATCAGAATCATGCCCTGCATTTCACGAAGCAGCTTCGTATATGATAAGGAATAATTCGAGAGCCAAACTGATTGTCAAATCAAAAATTGGTTTCGAGAGGTATTGGACTCCTGCCACTCCGCTGGCCTACGAAATTAAAATAAAAGTTTTAAAATAAGATTATAAAACAACCTACAATCCAACAACTCAACAGTCAAAAAAAACTGCCCTGAGTTGTTGTTTTATTTTTAAGACGTCCTTTTGCATACTATTGAAATAACAGAACAATAAACTTAACTGAACATGACACTCATCAAATCAATCTCCGGAATTCGCGGAACTATTGGCGGACCGGTTGGAGATGGATTAAATCCTCTTGACATTGTGCGTTTTACGGCTGCCTACGCCAAACAAATCAAAGCAAGTAAACAAACTGCATCAACAAAAATAGTTGTTGGCCGCGATGCGCGTATTTCCGGCGAAATGGTCAATCAATTAGTTATCGGAACCTTATTGGGCATGGGACTCGATGTCGTTAATATCGGACTTGCCACTACTCCTACTACCGAATTGGCTGTAACTATGGAACAAGCCGCCGGAGGGATTATCCTTACTGCCAGTCACAACCCCAAGCAGTGGAATGCGCTAAAGCTTTTGAACGAAAAAGGCGAATTCCTGAATGCCGCAGAAGGCGAAAATGTATTGAAGATTGCCGCAGAAGAAAGCTTTGAATTTTCTCAGGTGGATGAATTGGGTAAACTCACCGAGGATTTCTCATACACACAAAAACATATTGAAAGTGTACTGGCACTTGAACTGGTAGATGTGGAAGGCATAAAGGCTGCCGGATTCAGTGTTGCGATTGATTGTGTAAACTCTGTGGGTGGCATTGCAATTCCGGCATTACTGGAAGCATTGGGCGTAAAGAATGTTAAAAAACTCTACTGCGAGCCTAATGGTCAATTCCCGCACAACCCGGAACCACTTCCCGAACATTTGACCGAAATCTCAGATCTAATGAAACAAGGCAAAGCTGACGTTGGCTTCGTTGTAGACCCCGATGTTGACCGCCTGGCCATTATTTGCGAAGACGGAAGCATGTTTGGAGAAGAGTACACACTAGTCTCCATCTCGGATTATGTGCTTCAGCACACTCCCGGAAATACCGTTTCAAACCTGAGTTCAACTCGAGCTCTGCGTGATGTTACCAACAACCGCGGTGGAAAATATACAGCTGCTGCCGTTGGCGAGGTAAACGTAGTTACCGCCATGAAAGCTACTAACGCTGTGATCGGTGGCGAAGGAAATGGCGGTGTTATTTACCCGGCCAGCCACTACGGGCGCGATGCATTGGTAGGTATTGCACTGTTCCTGACTCAGTTGGCAAAATCAAAGCAGTCCGTCTCGGCTTTACGCAAAACTTACCCGGAATACTATATCTCCAAAAATAAAATTGAACTCACACCTTCGATTGATGTAGACGCAATTTTGTCCACAATTAAAAGCAGTTATTCACAATTTGAAGTAAATGATATTGACGGAGTAAAAATCGACTTTCCAACAGGCTGGGTACATTTGCGCAAATCGAACACCGAGCCGATTATCCGCATTTATTCTGAATCCGGAACTCCTGAACAAGCCGATGCATTTGCAAAAGCCATAATCGATGAAATAAAAAGAATTGCCAATATATAAATGTATCTCCAGTAAACGTTTTGTTCACAGACGGCCTCTATTATTCTAAAAAGACCCAATAAAAAGAGAGGTTCCCTTCAGGAAATATGATAAGAAAATCCTCCTCAAATTGCTTTTGAGGAGGATTTTTCATACTAGTGCACTATCTAAAAAAAACGCTGCTTTTATATTTGAGACAGATATTCCCTGTATTACAAAGTTAAGTCGTACGTTTTCGAAGTATTATTTTTGATTTGTAATTCGAACTGATTTTTTCGAAAAAAGAGACTAAATCAGGGTACGCTGAAACATTGTAATTGCCAGCAGGAATAAATAGGTTATGCGTAATAAGTATTTTTTTTGAATCGGCTGTCAGAGTTGATTCAAAATTGCCAAAAACGGTTCTGATACCTTTTGAAGCAGGTATGCTTTCAATTTCATATCCTTCCGGAATTGTTATAAAAACACTATCAATATCACGATAACCAGCAGAAATACATACATCGTGAATCCGTTTTGTTTTCTTTAACCCATCATAAATATCCCTGCAAGGGTTAACAGGCACAAATAACCGGTTTCCTGTTCTAGTGCCATATAAGGGGGTTGTCCATGAATAGTTAATAGTCAAATCCGGTTGAGCAGATTTATTTTCCTGAATCTGAATTGCTCCCATACTTACGCTGGGTAATTTTATCTCTTCACGAAGTTTATCTGCCTGTTCATTACTTTTAGCTAATGGAAACCAGTCATAATTATCATATATTTTTAACTCACATTTTTTATTCATCTTTACTGATGCGCTTCCGCTCTCATCCAGTGATACGTTTATATGATTTTTTTCTACATTTAGTGAGTCTGGATAATCAGGGAGTTTCTCAATTTTACCTTCATGTTCATAATCAACTAATGCATCATGTCCTGATATCCCGTTATGAACAAACCCAAATGGAATCCTGGGGTTGGTGCATTCGAGCCAAAGGGTATCATTCACCAAAGGGACTTGTAAAATTACATGGTTCATTTGGTTGAAGTTTGCATAATCACTATAAAGTATTTTATCTTGTTGATCTAATTTAATACGAGTATAATTTGATTTTAAACCAACGACAGCTAACATTGCTTTCATGTAGTTTGACAGAGCTTTGCAATCACCAAACCCCGTTTTACAAACTTCTGCGGCAGGCATAGGTTGATAGCCTCCAATGCCGAGTTGAATGCTGACATAACGTGTCGTTTTTCCCAGGTAGTCATATAATATTCGAACTTTTTCTCGATCAGAGGTGGCATTTTTTGTCATTTCAATTATTTGGCTCTTTATATTGTCAGGAAGAACATCCCGCCCATTAAGGAGGCTATGTCCCCATTGTCCCATCGACTTCCAATCACTGATTGTTCCTGAAACGCCATCATAAATGAATTTCTCCGGACTTAGATAAAGCAAAGGCACATAAGTATCTAAATCCGGGTCTAAATCTTCTGATTCAATAGCACTTAGTTTTTTCACTTCCCACTCATAGCATATTGTCCCTTTCAGGCTCGTTTGTTTTGGAGTTATTGCTATATTAATGCCTTTTTTTCTGTAACCTGTATTGTCAGCCAAATACAGTTTGTAGTTTGCTTTTTCAACGGATAAGTTATGAGCATATTGAGGATAAAACGCAGGGAACACGAGAATCCCATTTTTCCAGGCTACTTCATATTCATAAACAATCGTAACAGGATAAGTAGGCAAATCGCAATCGAAATAGTACATTTTTGCATCCGAGGCTAATTCGCGGGAGTATTCGGTACTATTAACATCGGATATTTTGAACTTGCGAAGGAGTTTACCTTCTGCATCGAACAACTTGCCCGTAAAATCCTTTAACTCCCGGAATTTATCACACGGACATCTGAACGCAGAGAAATCAGTTCCTTTTTTATTGAGGATAGATATGGCTATTTCTCTTTTTTCAATTCCATTTGTTTCGGATTTATATTCAAACTCCGTGGTAGAATACCTGATTACTGCGTGGGCATTCTTTTTGAGAGAATCCTGGATTTGAATAATGCTCAGGTCTGGTCTATCGTTGGCTGGGAAACAGAAGACTGTGAGCGCTAACAATCCATATAATAAAAATAATTTCTTCATGCTCAAAAATGTAAAATTAGTTTATTTTCTTCAGAACTATTAATTCTGCATTTTTAGTTGCCACCTGTGCATAAAACTCACGGATTGCCTCATAAGAAGTTTGAGGGAAAATAGTTTGACTTAAGTCAAACCGGTAATTTAATTGTACTTTGTTGTCGACCTGGGTGATTTGATACAAGCATCTACCGGCATTATCAGGTAATGTAATTTTTACCGATTTAGGCATTTCTTCAACTTTATAATTTGCAGGAATTTCTATTATACTACTGATTTGAAATCCATGTGGATAATCGAATTCGATAGGTAGTTTGCGTTCAGTTTGTGTAAATGGATTCTTTTCTATATGCATAAATACCATTGGATTAACATACAGAAAGTCGCTCTGATCACTCATTTCTTTAGTGAAATCAATTTTCTCTTTTACTAAATTTGAAGTTGTATCCTTTCCCTCGATGCTAAAACCACTAATTTTAACATGAGCATTATTTCCCATTTTTTCAATGAATTCTGCTGAATCTTTTGCATTGTAGTATTGAGACTTGTATCTGTAAGCAAACTGATTGGTATAGCCAGAGTTTACTGTTCCTGACAACATTCCTTTTTTATCAATACTTGAATTAATTAAGTACACAGTTTGGTTTTTAGCAATTTTGGTAAGATCAACCCACTTTTCAGAAACTGTTTCTTCAAGAACCCGGGCTCTGTCTACGAGTAAATCTATAGGTAACATATTTAATCCGCCATATACAGCCGAACCATCCATATAATATGTATCCCCAACGGTTGTTTTTGCGGCAACAACAAAGGTATTCAATTTGTCAAATGAAGGATATGTGTACGGAATTCTACCGGTTGAACGACGGCTTATCAGGATCGGATAAGCGTTTATACCTGCGTCTTTTAGTGCACTTATCAGGATCATATTTATTTGTCCGTTATCTCCGGTTTTGTTTTTAACCGCCTCTTTTGCTTTGTTGCCGTAAAACGAATAAGATTCATTCCAACTTATTTTCTTCTTAACAAAGGTATAAATCAGTTCGATTTTTCGTTTTTCGTTTTTTACTGTATCAACCAGTGCCTTTATTTCAGTTTTAAAAGGATTCGCCATTTTGATATTCACTCCAAAATCAGTTTCTTTCTTTATCGTCTCTTCCAGGTTTTCCCATGTTTGCGAATAAGATTTATAGAAACTGTTAGGGAATCGGGTTCCGTTCAACTCAAATTGTATTCCCGAACTAAAATCGCTTTTGCACCACACATAAGGTTCGCTTTTGAGAGCCGGAACGTTATTGGCTGTAAATTTAATATCGCGACTTTGACAGGACACTATATTGTCAGATCCATTGCTTGATAAACCTAAATTGAATTGTTGGTTTTGCGGTGTTTCCACAACCTTGATAGTTTCATATCCTTTAGTTTCATTGTTGAAAATAAAATACTCCGGAATCAAAACTTCGTAGTTGCTGTACAAAACAGGGATGTCAGTTTGGATATACCAGTTTGGTATATCGAAGATATGCCCAGAACTTTTTCTGTATTTAAACTCAATTACGGTTCCAACTTTTACATTCGGAATCGAAAACTTTAATTGCCGGTATCGATTATTCAACTCTTCATTGAAAATATATTTCTTTTCGAGTTTGGTTTTGATGATTTTTCCATTTTCGAGATTGTATGAATATGCTTCCAGGTTGCTTATCCCTTCCCTGTCACCGTTCGATTTGTAATAATATGGAATTGATAATGTGGCCCGGTTAACTCCACCCTGTTTTAGAATTTTAATTTTTTGTTTCAGATCCAGATTGACTTTAAAACCATCATTCACCCATTCGTAAGAAGTGTAGCCATCATCGTACAAGACAACGGCTTCTGCAGTTGTGTCTCTTTCGTAACTTTTCATGTTGAGTTCGTAGTCACTGATTTTTCCAAATTTCAGGCTGATGTCCTGAGCGTAAATTAAGGTATTTACTGCTATGCAGAATACCACCAAAATAAATAGTTTTCTCATTTCTATAGCATTATTTATTGATTGAAATATAGGTTAACAAAAACATGCTGACAAAGTTAAAACTATAATTTGAATATTTAGAAAATTTGTGTATAAATTATATCATTTATATGAAAATATTTTAATTGATTTATTTGAATGAAACTTCTTGGGTTATTTGACATTTTCACAGAAATGCGTTTGGGAGGGTATAAAAAAAGCCGTTGAATAAAATTCAACGGCTTTTTTCTGAGTTATATGAAGAAACTCTTAAGCGTTTTTCGCTTTCAATACGATAGCTTTAAATGCTTCAGGGTGATTCATGGCTAAATCTGCCAATACTTTACGGTTCATTTCAATTCCTGATTTGTGCAAAGCACCCATCAATTTTGAGTATGACATGCCTTCCAAGCGGGCAGCAGCATTGATACGTTGAATCCACAAAGCGCGGAAGTTGCGTTTTTTGTTTTTGCGGTCACGGTAAGCATATTGCAAACCTTTTTCCCATGTGTTTTTGGCTACGGTCCATACATTACGACGGCCACCAATATAACCTCTGGTGAGGCTTAAAATTCTTTTTCTTCTTTTACGTGAAGCAACGTGGTTTACTGATCTTGGCATAATTAAATGATTTGTGAATGTTAGCGTCGCATTGTAGTGCGAACTTTAAGCTAAAGCACTCTGTTTTTGACTAAGAAAAATGTAATTAAAAACGTATCAGACTATTTGATACAAAGCATTTCCATAACGTTTGTCATATCTGTCTTGTGAACAAGAGCTGAATGAGTCAGGTTACGTTTTTGTTTTGTAGTCTTTTTAGTCAGAATGTGTCTTTTAAAAGCATGTTTTCTTTTAATCTTTCCTGATCCGGTAAGGGTGAACCTTTTTTTAGCACCGGAGTTAGTTTTCATTTTTGGCATTGTAACTTATTTTTAGTTGTGTAATCCGAATCTGGCAACTGCATTTTTATCTTTTTGCTTTTGGCGAAAACATAATAATCATACGTTTCCCTTCCAATTGTGGCAGTTGATCTACTTTTGCATATTCCTCCAGGTCGTTGGCAAAACGAAGTAATAAAACCTCACCTTGTTCTTTGAAAAGAATAGAACGCCCTTTGAAAAATACGTAGGCTTTCACTTTGCAGCCCTCTTTCAGAAATTCCTGAGCATGTTTCAATTTGAAATTGTAATCATGATCATCGGTTTGTGGTCCGAAACGAATTTCTTTCAATACAACTTTGGCTGTTTTTGCCTTAGCTTCTTTTTCCCGTTTTTTAAGTTGGTATAAAAACTTTTGATAATCAACAACTTTACAAACCGGCGGAACTGCATTTGGCGATATTTCTACCAAATCTAATTCAAGTTGGTCTGCAATACGCATAGCCTCATTGAACGAATAAACGCCTTGCTCTACGTTGTCACCTACCAAACGAACTTCTTTTAACCCTTTTATTTTTTCGTTAATACGATTGGGCTGCTCTTTTACCCGACCTCTCTGAGGTCTGATGGTTAATTGTTTAGCTATTGCTTGTTTCCTCCCTAACTTTAAAAAATGAATAAATTATTGTTTTGCATTTTGAGCCCGCAAATATAATGCTTTTTTTTGAATTACGCTTCGTATACTAAAAAAATATTTAAACCTTGTGGTAAGTTTTTTCTATTCTAAGCGGCAATCAATCTGCTTGTTGTGTAAGTTTTTGTAAATATGTTTCCAGCCGGTTCATGGCAATTTGGATATTTTCGAGTGAATTGGCGTACGAAAATCGAACAAAACCTTCGCCGCCCCTTCCGAAATCGACACCTGGGGTGATACCCACATGTGCATTTTCCAGTACATTGAATGCAAAATGATACGAGTCTGAAGTAAATTTACGTGCATTGCAAAAAACGTAAAATGCGCCTTGAGGTTCGGTGTGCACGATAAATCCCATGTTTGTCAGTCGCTTAATGATGTACAGGCGTCTTTCATTATAAATGGTGCGCATGTTCTCAACATTGGTTTTGGCCTGCAACAGGGCTGCAATTCCTGCTTTTTGCGCGGTACTTGGAGCGCATATAAACAGGTTTTGCTGTAGTATTTGTAATGAACGCATATATTCTTTTGGAGCAATCAGATATCCCAGCCGGAGCCCGGTCATGGCAAACCGTTTTGAAAAACCGCTGACAACAAAAGCATTGTTCGTAAATTCGAGAATGGAGCGCGCTTTCCCGTTGTAAACCAGACCGTGATAAATTTCGTCAGAAATAACGGGGATATTTAAATCAGTCAGTTCCTTGAATACGCTGTCTGCCACAAGGGTTCCGGTTGGATTCATTGGAGAGTTTACAAAAATAGCTCTTGTTTTATCAGTTATTTTCTTTTTTATTTCTTTAATGTCATACTGAAAATCGCATTCTGCATGCAATGGGACTGTTACAGGTTCCGCATGGCAGGCCAGGGTGAAATTTCGGTAGCAGGGGTAACCGGGGTCTGACATGATAACTTCGTCGCCAGCTTCGCAAAGTAACATTAATGCCATGAGAATGGCCGGAGAAGAGCCTGAAGTAACAACGATACAATCAGGATTGACATGGACATTATATTCCGAAAGGTAAAAATCACTGATAGCTCTCCGCAGTTGAGGGTCACCTAGCGAATGGGTATAGTGGGTTGCGCCGTTTTTATGAGCTTCAATGGCAGCTTTAGCAATGCAGTCGGGCATGTCAAAGTCAGGTTCGCCAACTTCGAGATGGATGATATCTACGCCATTTTGTTGCAATTCGTTTGCTCGTTCCAGTACATCCATTACAATAAAGGATGTCATGCGCTTGATCGTTTTGTTCATGAATGATTTGCTGAAGTTGGATTGCAAAAATACGGAAAAAGGCCTAAGAGGCTGCAAGTTTAGTGATAAAAATGATGAGTGAAAAACACTTACAGTTTCTCTCCTTGTGGATGTTGTGCAATTTCAAAAATATGACTATCTTTGCCCCACTTTTTTGAAAAAGAAAGTGTGATGGGAAATTAAGCGACAAATCACTATAAAATAACCGCTTAAATTTTGAGTAACACAATAAACAAAACAAAATGAAATCATTTGATTTAAAAGGAACAGTGAGAACTGGTCTTGGCAAAAAAGCCACAAAAGCAGAAAGAGTAGCTGAAAACGTACCTTGCGTATTGTACGGAACAGCTGAAAATGTACACTTTACTACTACTGTAAGTGAAATCCGCAAATTGGTTTATACTCCGGAAGTATTCGTAGTTAACCTGGAAATCGACGGAAAAGTTACAAAAGCGATTATGAAAGCATTGCAATTCCACCCTGTAACCGATAAAGTATTACACATGGACTTCCTTGCTATCAGCGAAGACAAACCAGTAGTTGTAAATCTTCCGGTTAAACTTGAAGGTTTGGCAGAAGGTGTGAAAGCCGGGGGTAAATTAGCTTTGGAAATGCGTAATTTGAAAGTAAAAGGTTTATATACTCAAATTCCTGAAAACATCGTTATTGACGTTACTGAATTAGGATTGGGAAAAACTATCCAGGTTGCTAAAGTATCCGTTCCAAATTTGGAAATCCTGAATGCTAAAAACGCTGTAGTTGCTCAGGTTAAATTGACAAGAGCTGCCCGTGGTGCTGCTGCAAACGCTGGCAAATAATTTTTGAATGCATGAAATACTTAATTGTCGGATTGGGCAATATTGGTAACGAGTACCAGGATACCCGCCACAACATAGGTTTTACAATATTGGACGCTTTTGCTAAGGCGTCCAATGTTTTTTTTACCGAAAACCGTTACGGCTCCACTTGCGAAGTGAAGATTAAAGGTCGTACCCTGATTTTGCTCAAGCCATCCACATTTATGAACCTGAGCGGAAATGCTTTGCGTTACTGGATGCAAAAAGAGAAAATTGCTATCGAAAACGTGTTAGTTGTCGTTGATGATATTGCGTTGCCATTTGGAACGCTTCGTTTGAAACCGCAAGGCTCGGATGCCGGACATAATGGGTTGAAAAACATCCAGGAAATTCTGGGGCATAATAATTACCCCCGATTGCGCTTTGGCATTGGCAATGATTTCGCGAAAGGACGCCAGGTGGAATACGTTTTGGGCAAATGGACAGCCGAACAAGCTGCGGCCATTCCGGAACGTGCCGAACGTTGTGCGGAAATGATTCAAAGCTTTTGTTTGGCAGGTATGCAATTGACCATGACACAGTTTAATGGGAAGTAATGAAAACAGAAGTTCGTATCGATAAATGGTTGTGGGCGGTGCGCTTATTCAAAACCCGCTCTTTGGCCGCCGAAGCCTGTAAGAAAGGCAAAATTATAATTCAGGGCGTACAGGTAAAAGCCTCCAGAAACGTGAAAGTGGGCGATGTGGTTTGTGTGAAACGAAATCCTATTTTGTTTTCGTTCAAAGTGCTGGCACTCTCTGAAAACCGGATGAATGCCAAGTTGGTACCCGGGTTTATGGAGAACGTAACCACGCCGGATCAACTGGAGCTAATTGAACTCGGCAAACTGGCTGGACAAACCGGTCGCGACAGGGGAACCGGTCGACCCACAAAGAAAGAACGCCGCGAACTGGATGATTTTATTGAACCTACATTTATGGATGAAGAGGGTGATTGGGATTTTGAAACCCATTGAATTGCTCTTTTTTGAAGAGATATTTTTTTCGAATTAGAATCGAAGTATTTCAATCTGTAAATTGTAAATCTGAAAAACCATGTTTATAGCTCACAAACTTAAAAAAGAAAATATCTGCGAATATCTGCTCTATATGTGGCAGATTGAGGATTTGATCCGTGCTTTCAAGTTGGATATTGACGCGATAAACGAGCGAATCATAGCTCCTTTTCCTGTTAAGGATGAGAGTGAACGAAAATCGCTTTACGATTGGTATGAAAGCCTGATTGAAATGATGCGACTTGAAGGCGTACAGGAATCAGGTCATTTGCAATTAAATAGAAATATAATTGTAGAATTGGATGATTTTCACGGATTGGTAATGAAATCCGGTCAGGCTCCAGCTTACAACGCAAAATTCCTTTATGTTTTGCCTTTTATCAATCAGTTGCGACAAAAAGGTGAAGCCGGATTGAGTGATATTGAGCTTTGTTTTAATTTTCAATACGGCATTATGATGTTGAGAATGAAAAAGGCCGAAATAACATCACAAACCCAACAGATCCAAACCGAAATAAGCAAGTTTATGGTACTTTTATCCAGAAACTACCAGCTTTATAAATCCGGAGAATTGGACATTGACGAATAAAAGTAAATTGATCGAACGATTATTTGCTAAATAATGGCTATTTTTGGGCCGTGAAAATTGAATAAGTAATACTTAAAATATCTAATTGTATGAAAGGCATTGTTTTGGCCGGAGGTTCCGGAACTCGTTTGTATCCGATTACCAAAAGCATCTCCAAACAAATCATTCCGGTTTACGATAAGCCAATGATTTACTACCCGTTGTCTGTTTTGATGCTTGCCGGAATAAAAGAAATTCTGATTATTTCGACTCCTCAGGATATTCATTTGTATAAAAATTTACTTGGAACTGGTGAAGACCTGGGTATCAAACTGGAATATGCCATTCAACCTTCGCCCGACGGACTGGCACAGGCATTTATTATTGGCGACGAATTTATTGGCGACGACAATGTGTGTATGGTGTTGGGTGATAATATTTTCTATGGTTTCGATTTCTCCCGTACCTTGCGCGAAGCTGCTCAGTTGAAAGATGGAGCTACGGTGTTTGGATATTATGTAAATGACCCTGAGCGTTACGGAGTGGCTGAGTTTGATGCAAGCGGAAAAGTATTGAGCCTGGAAGAAAAGCCGTTACAGCCAAAATCAAATTATGCCGTGACCGGATTGTATTTTTACAGCAATGATGTGGTAAAAAAATCAAAAAGGCTGAAACCATCAAAGCGTGGCGAGTTAGAAATTACCGACCTCAACCGGTTGTATCTGGAAGAAGGACGTTTAAGTTTGAAAATGATGGGACGTGGTATGGCATGGCTCGATACGGGGACACACGACAGCTTGCTCGAAGCTTCGAATTTTATTGCCACTATCGAAAACCGTCAGGGGTTGAAAATTGCCTGTCTGGAAGAAATTGCTTTCCGCAATGGTTATATTTCGCGCGAGCAATTGCTTAAATTGGCTGAGCCTCTCAAGAAAAATCACTACGGCGAATATCTGATTAAAATTGCGAACGAGAAATGACCCCTAACCCCTAAAGGGGAACAAGATATATTCTTTTGCAAAATTATTGAAATACTAAATTAAAACTAACCTAGTTCCCCTTTAGCGGGCTAGGGGCAATAATATACAATGGAAATTATAGAAACCCCTATAAAAGATCTTATTATTATAAAACCTCGTGTATTTGCCGATGCACGGGGCTTTTTCTGTGAAACATATAACGAAAAAACATACCATGAAGCCGGAATTGACCTGAGATTTTGTCAGGATAATCAATCCAAATCGTCGTATGGCGTGATTCGCGGGTTGCATTACCAGTTAAATCCGCAAAGCCAATCCAAACTGGTTTCGGTGGTTCAGGGTGCAGTGTGGGATGTAGCTGTTGATTTGCGTGCCGGTTCGCCGACTTTTGGACAATGGTATGGCGTTGAGCTTACTGAAGAAAATCACCTGCAGTTTTTAATTCCACAGGGTTTTGCACATGGTTTTTCGGTGATTAGCGAAACGGCTGTTTTCTCGTATAAATGCGATAATTTCTACAGTCCGGCTCTCGAACGCGGTTTAATGTACAACGATCCGGCTTTAGGCATCGATTGGAAAATTCCGGGTGACAAAGCCATTGTTTCTGATAAAGATTTGAAGCATCCACTTTTCAAAGATGCGGAAATGAATTTTTAATTGTTTTATCTACAGGATGTAGCTTAGCAGCCATTGCTTGCTACTAGCCTCTTACCTCTAAGAATCATGACAACTATATTAATTACCGGCAGTCACGGGCAACTGGGCAATGAAATGCAACAAGCTGCAAGTCGTTTCCCGGCATTTAACTTTATCTATACCGATCTTCAGCACCTCGACATTTGCGACAAAACGGCTCTTGACGCTTTTGTGAAAGCCAATGCAGTTGATGTTATTGTGAACTGCGCTGCCTACACGGCCGTGGATAAAGCCGAGGATGACGTGGAGCTTTGCTATAAAATTAATGCCGATGCGGTTCGGAATATCGGTGAAGTGGCTGCCGCCAACAATGCCAAAGTGGTTCATGTTTCTACCGATTATGTGTTTGATGGAACCAATCACATTCCTTATTCGGAAGATCAGGATGTTTGCCCGGCCACGGTTTATGGAAAATCCAAGCTGGCAGGTGAACAGGCGTTGATGGAAGTTTGTCCGCAATCGGTAATTTTGCGCACAGCCTGGTTGTATTCGTCGTTTGGCAACAACTTTGTAAAAACGATGATGAAACTTGGTGCCGAGCGTGATTCTCTGAATGTGATTTTCGATCAGGTAGGTACACCGACTTATGCAGCCGATCTGGCTGATGCTATTCTGAATCTGTTGAGCCACGAAACATTCACCCCGGGCATCTATCATTTTTCCGACGAAGGTGTTTGTTCCTGGTATGATTTTACAAAGACCATTCATCGTATTGCTGGCATTACATGCGACGTTCGGCCGATCGAAACAAAAGATTATCCGGCCCGCACACCACGTCCACACTACAGCGTGCTGAACAAAACCAAAATCAAAGCAACCTACGGAATTTCAATTCCGCATTGGGAAGAAAGCCTGGTGCGTTGTATTGCTATCCTAAAGGCATAGGCTGCACACAAAGCCAAATCAAAAGCCCTCGAATCGGTCTGATTCGAGGGCTTTTGATTTATACATTTTAATACTCGGTTATACCAGCGTCTGTACAAAATCTTTAAACAGATCTTCCACATCTTCCAATCCGACTGAAATACGGATCGTTTTGTCTGAAACGTTCATTTCTTTCCGGTTCTCGGCGGTAAACGTACCGTAAATGGTACTTGCCGGGTGAATGGCCAGTGTTTTATTGTCGAACAGGTTGGTGGCTCGTTTGATTAGTTTGAGTTTGTTCAGAAATTCGAAGCATGCCTCGCGAGATGCCAGATTAAACGTAAACATGGCACCGGGTTTATTGCCAAACTGTATCCGGCTCAGCTCGTAATATTTATTGGAGGGTAATCCGGTGTAATTGACTGATTCCACTTCGGGAAGCGTCTCCAGTTTTTCAACCAGCTTAAGGCATGTATCGGTTGCACGTTCATAACGTATAGTCAACGTTTCCATGCCCAAAGTTTGCATATAAGCTACTTGCGGGGTCATGTATGCGCCCATGTTCCGGTGAATCTCTTTGCGCAGTTTGGCTGTAAATGCTGCCGGACCGAATTCTTTGGCCATTACGTGCAGTTTGGGTGACGAGATCCAATTGAAAGTTCCATGGTCAATAATTAAACCTCCTAAGCCGGTAGCGCCTCCTGATATGTATTTGGTGCTCGATACAATTTCTATATTTACCCCAAAATCTTTTGCTTTAAAAGCGCAAAACGGTACAATGGTGGTGTCGGCAATAACGGGTACCCCTTTTTGTTTCGCTATTTTTGAAATCGCTTTCAAATCTGCAACTTCCAGCTGGGGATTGGTGATTATCTCCAAAAAGAGTGCACACGTATTTTCGTTGATGTGCGATTCTACTTCATCGGGGTTTGTCAGGTCGCAAAAACGGATTTCCACTCCAAAAGCCGCCAGGGTAGAGGCGAAAAATGAATAGGTGTTTCCAAACAAATGGCGCGAAGTGACGATGTTGCTGCCGGTCTGTGCCACTGTAATAATTGCATTGGTTATTGCAGCCATCCCCGAATTCAGGGCTGTAACGTTAAAAGCACCTGTAATAGTTCTCACGCGGTCTTCAAAGTATTGAACCGTCGGATTGGTAATCCGGGAATATGTATGGTCGGCTGCCCTGCCCGTGAAGGCTAGCTCCATTTGTTCTGCCGAATCGAATTCATAGGCTGCCGAATTGTACACAGGCATACTCAATGCATTGTATGCATCGGGTTTGGCATAGGGCGTATGCAATATTTTTCCGTCGAATGATAAATCTTTATCCATAATAGTAAGAGATGAGGAGTAAGAGGTAAGAAATATGTTCAATTTGTTATCGCTTCTAAACACCTACTAGGTTTTTAAAACCTGGTAGGTGTGTACTTAATAATATAAACAAATTTCTACGCTGTTGCCTCTGTTTTTATCTGAGTTTCGCTCCCAATTTTGTTTCATAGTTGTTTTGCAGCTTTTTCATGATGCCGTCAATTTGCGAGTCGGTAAGAGTTTTGCTATCGTCTTGCAACAAGAAGCTCACGGCGTACGATTTTTTGCCGGTTTCCAGATTTTTACCTTCGTACACGTCGAACAGGTTTACCTTTTTCAGCAACTTGCGTTCTGTTTCGAAAGCTATCTTTTCAATTTCAGCAAAAGTGGTATTTTTATCCAGCAATAAAGCCAAATCACGTTTCACTTCAGGGAATTTTGATAATTCTGCATATTGCACTTTATGGTCACCAAGTTCGGCCAGGATTGAGTTCCAGTTTAAATCGGCAAAATAAACTTCCTGGTCAATATCAACTACTTTGCGAATTTTAGGGTTAACAATACCGTAAACAGCCAGTTTTCGTCCGGCAGCACTGTAAATGGTTAACGCTTCGCTCAATAAATCGTCGGCATATTCGCCGGTAACCAGTTTGCGCAGGTTAAAGCCAAGGCGACGGAAGATATTTTCGATATATGCTTTTAGTTCATAAATACTCGATTTTTCATCAGCTGCAGTCCATGATTGGCCTCTTTTATTGCCCGTAAGCCATAATCCAAGGTGAAAATCTTCGGAATAAGCAGCCAGTGTTTCACCTTCTTTTTTGTTGTCGGCGTTATAATAGTAGCAGTTTCCGAATTCGTAGAATTTCAGATCTGCATTTTTACGGTTCACATTGCGGTTGATGTTTTCCAATCCTCCGAAAAGCAAAGTCTGGCGCATAACATTCAAATCAGAGCTGAGCGAATTGATAATTTTTACGCTGTGAGCTGCAGGATATGAAGTCAAATCAGTATAATATCCGCCTTTGGTTAACGAATTATTCAATATCTCGTTGAAACCCTGCGCGGTTAGTTGCTCAGAAATCAGGTTCTGAAGCTTGTAACTGTCCGGTTTTGAACTGTAGCTTAACGTTGATTTCAGCGTTTCGCCAATTTCCACATTATTGTAGCCATAAATACGCAGGATATCTTCAATTACATCTACATCGCGCTGAACATCCACACGGTAAGCCGGAACGTGAAGCACGTAACCTTCTTCGTTTTCGCTTACAATTTTCATTTCGAGGGCTGCAAGTATCGTTTCAATATTTTCTTTTCCGATTGCTTTTCCAATAAGCGCGTTGATTTTGCGCAATGAAACAGAAACTTCGAACGGTTTTACTTCCTGTGGATAAACATCTACGATTTCACTCGAAATTTGTCCGCCTGCCACCTCCTGAATTAACAAAGCGCAACGTTTCAATACATAAATAGTGTTTGTAGGGTCACAGCCACGTTCGAAACGGAACGAAGCATCGGTGTTCAATCCATGGCGGCGAGCCGTTTTCCGGATTGAAACCGGATTGAAGTATGCGCTTTCTAAGAATACGTTTTGAGTTGTTTCGGTTACGCCCGAATCCAAACCACCAAATACTCCACCAATGCACATAGGTGCTTCAGTATTGCAAATCATTAGGTCGGCAGCGTTTAGCTTGCGCTCAGTTCCTTCCAAAGTTGTAAATGGAGTTCCTTCTGCCAACGTTTTTACGCGAACTTCGCCGCCTTTGATTTTGTCGGCATCGAATGCGTGAAGCGGTTGTCCCAGTTCGTGCAATACGAAATTGGTAACATCCACAATATTATTGATGGGGCGAAGTCCGATAATAAGCAGATAATTCTTCAACCACTCAGGCGATTCGGTTACTTTTACGCCCGAAATGGTTACGGCTGAGTAACGCGGACAAGCATCCGTGTTTTCAACAATTACGGGAATGGTCAGATTTGTATTTTGAACGGCAAAAGCGTCAACCGAAGGTTTGGTAAGCTTCACCGATTTGTCTTTCAATGCAAAAAATGCAGCTAAATCGCGGGCCACGCCAAAGTGCGAAGCTGCATCCACGCGGTTAGGCGTAATGTCTACTTCCAGCAAATAATCGCTTTTGATTCCATAATAATCTTTAGCCAACGTACCAACCACCGCTTCGGCAGGTAGAACGATAATACCATCGTGGCTTGTTCCAATACCGATTTCATCTTCAGCACAAATCATCCCGAATGATTCCACACCACGGATTTTTGAACGTTTGATGGAGAAAGTCTCATCGCCTGAGTAAAGTTTGGTTCCAACAGTTGCAACCACTACTTTTTGTCCGGCTGCCACGTTAGGTGCTCCGCATACAATTTGCAACGGTTCTGCGCCACCTACATTTACACTGGTTACATGCAAATGGTCTGAGTTTTCATGTTCGGTACAAGTCAGAACTTCACCTATGACCAGGCCTTCCAGCCCGCCTTTTACGGTTTGAACTTCTTCCACGCCACCAACTTCCAAACCAATTGAAGTCAATGCTTTTGATAACTCATCGGGTGTTACATCAATATTAATGTATTGTTTCAGCCAATTATACGATATATTCATAACGATTTTTAGTTGTATTTTTTTTGAAGCCACAAAGATACGATTATTTTTAGAGTTATAGAATCCGAAAATCACTAAAATGATTTCTGGTCGGGCTTATTTAAACCGTTTTGCCGGCTACCGATGCAAGAACGGGAAGTTGCTATTGCTTAATCAATACTAATTGGGGGCTAATATTATGCTCATTTCTGAATGATATGTGTAATTATTCATTATTTTTGCGTCGTCTTAAATAAAAAAACACACAATAAATGATTCAGGAAAATTTTATCCGTCTTTTTGAAGATTCTTTTCGAAACAACTGGGAACTACCCGCATACAGCAATTATGGCGAAGACCTGACAATGACTTATGCCAATGTGGCCAAAAGAGTAGCCCGCATTCATATATTATTCGAACAATGTAAACTAAAACCAAACGATAAGGTGGCTTTGATAGGTCGAAATAATGCCAATTGGGCAATTACCTATTTGGCGACGGTTACGTATGGTGCTGTTATAGTTCCCATTTTACAAGATTTCAACCCTAACGATGTTCATCATATCACTAATCATTCTGAATCCACTTTGCTGTTTGTGGGTGATAATATCTGGGAAAATTTGGAAGAAGAGAAATTGACGACCGTTAAAGCTGCGTTTTCACTTACAGGATTCAATTGCATTACCTTGCTCAACAAAGAACCCAAACCTGAATTGCAAGGGGCTGAGATACACGAGCAGCTGGTAAAAAAATACCTGCAACCGGATTATATAAACAGCTTGTTTCATGCTAAATATCCGCACGGTTTTTTCCGCGATCATGTGCGGTATATCGACAAGCCCAATGACGAAATTGTATCGATCAATTACACATCGGGTACAACCGGTTTTAGCAAAGGTGTTCTGACAAGTGGCAATGCGTTGGCCGGAAATATTACTTTTGGACTTCGTACAGGGCTGGTGGCACAGCAATTCCGGGTTATCTCATTCCTGCCTCTTGCTCACGCTTATGGATGTGCATTTGAGTTCCTGACATCGACTTGTGCCGGATGTCATATTCACTTCATTGGTAAAATTCCATCTCCCAAAATACTCTTAACTGCATTTGCCGAAATAAAACCAAACGTTGTGTTTTTGGTTCCGCTTATTGTTGAAAAGATTTATAAAAAACAGATTCAGCCTTTGCTGGCCCGTCCTTCGATGCGCTGGGTGCTAAGTATTCCATTTTTGGACCAGACTATTTTGTCGCAGATTCGCAAAAAGCTGATCAATGCTTTCGGCGGAGAGTTTTCGCAAATTGTGGTTGGTGGAGCTCCATTGAATGCTGAAGTGGAAGAGTTTTTTGCAAAAATCAAATTTCCGTATACCGTTGGTTATGGAATGACAGAATGTGCCCCGCTTATCAGTTATGCCGATTACAGGGAGTTTGTTCCAAAATCGGCTGGCAAGTTGCTTGATATCATGGAGGCAAAACTTTTGCAAAAGGATGAAAAGACTGGTGTAGGTGAAATTTGTGTTCGTGGGGAGAACCTTATGTCTGGTTATTATAAAAATCCGGAAGCAACTGCTCAGATAATAGATAAAGATGGTTGGTTGCATACCGGTGATCTGGGAACTATTGATGCTGAAGGGAATATGTTTATCCGGGGGCGCAATAAAACAATGATTCTTAGCGCGAGTGGGCAGAATATATATCCTGAGGAAATTGAAGCCAAGTTGAACAATATGCCTTACGTGATGGAGAGCCTGGTAGTAGAAAGTAATGGTCGGTTGCTGGCTTTGGTGTGTCCGGACTACGAGGCTGTGGATGCTGAAAAACTTGACCAAAATCAGCTGGAGGAGATGATGGAGGAAAACAGAAAACAGCTGAATTCAATGGTTGCATCCTATGAAGGTATCTCAAAAATTCAGCTTTACCCTCACGAATTTGAGAAAACTCCTAAAAAAAGTATAAAGCGCTATCTTTATTCGTCCAATAGTTAAACCAATAACAAGCACATATACAGTTATTTATACGGCAAATGGGTATCATTGAAAAATTATTTGAAAAAAGCCGACGATTATTAATGCATAATAAAAATTTGATGTATCTTTGCACCGATTTTGAATAGCAAAATTAACATGTTAAATTCTAAAGGTTAAAAAGAAATGAAAAAAGTATTTTTGTTTTGCGTTGTAGCTTTGGCTTTCGCATCTTGCGCTCCTAAAGCAGCTGAGACTGCTCCTGCAGTTGACTCTACTGCTGTTGCTGTTGACACTGTAGCTGTTGATACTGCTGCTGTTGATACTGCTGCTGTTGATTCAGTAAAGTAATCAAAGCCCGCGTAAATTTTACGAAGCAAAAGGTCCGTTAGAATTATTTTCTAATGGACTTTTTATTTGTAAAGCGGCTGTAAAATGAGTGATTAAGCTCCTTTTTGTGTTTTTTTAGTGCAATTATTCCTAAAAATAACCAAAACCAAAAAATAATTAAAAAAAAAACGATATTTATTAATGCAGAATAAAAAAATGATGTACCTTTGCATCGATTTTGAATTGCAAAACAAACATGTTAAATTTTAAAAGTTTAGAAGAAATGAAAAAAGTATTTTTATTTTTTGTGGTAGCTATGGCTTTCGCATCTTGCGCTCCTAAAGCAGCTGAAACAGCTCCTGCAGCTGACTCTACAGTAGTTGCTGTTGACACTGTTGCTGCTGATACTGCTGCAGTTGATACTGCTGCTGTTGATTCAGTTAAGTAATTAAAAAAGCTATCGCAAAAAGAAATTCTTGCAAGCATTAAAGTCCGTTATTTCGATAACGGACTTTTTTTTTGAAAAAATGCCTATTCCGGGCATTTTTTGTACCTTTGCAGACCAATTAATAAAAAACAAGAAAGAACTATGTTACGAATTGCTGTACAAGCCAAGGGAAGGTTGTATGATGAGACTATGTCGTTGCTTACCGAATCAGGAATAAAGCTGGAATCCGGTAAACGTTTGTTGCTTTTGCCTGCCCGCAATTTCCCATTAGAAGTTTTATTTCTGCGCGATGACGATATTCCGCAGTCAGTAGCTGATGGTGTAGCCGATGTTGGTATCGTGGGCGAAAATGAATATGCCGAAAAGAAGAAAAATGCCCGGATTATAAAAAGGTTGGGTTTTAGCAAATGCCGCTTGTCGTTAGCAATTCCTAAAGAGGTTGATTATCAAGACATATCTTGGTTTGATAAAAAAGTGATTGCTACTTCTTATCCAGAGATATTGGGTGACTTTTTGAAGGAGAAAAATGTTACTGCAGATATTCATGTAATAACCGGTTCTGTTGAAATTGCTCCGAATATCGGATTGGCTGATGCAATTTTTGATATTGTGAGCTCCGGAAGTACATTGGTGACAAATCATCTGAAAGAGGTAGAGGTATTAATGAAATCTGAAGCTCTGCTTATTGCTAATCCGAATCTGACTGAAGAAAAACAAACAATTTTGAATGAACTACTTTTCAGAATTGAATCGGTTCAGATGGCAGAAGGCAAAAAATATGTGCTGATGAACGTTCCTACCGAAAATATCGATAAAATAATTGAGGTGTTGCCCGGAATGAAGAGCCCTACTATCATGCCGTTGGCCAAGGAAGGCTGGAACTCTTTGCATGTGGTTATTGAAGAGAAAAGATTCTGGGATATTATCGGGAAATTGAAAGCGTTGGGTGCCGAAGGCATTCTGGTAATTCCAATAGAAAAAATGATTTTGTAATCCGGTATTGATCGGCTAAACGTTCATTGTGAAAATTTCGAGCTATGAATTTGTGCATTGATCAGGGAAATTCAAGTACTAAAGTAGGTGTTTTCAATCAGGATAATTTGATTGAGACGGCTGTTTTTGAGGAATTTGGCTTAGCCGAGATTTCAGAATTGTTCAATAAATATCCCATCAATGCATGTATTTTATCAAGTGTAATCCTTGAAAACAATGACTTGCTTTTGGAATTAGGACGAAAGTGTCGCGGATTTATCGAATTGTCGCATTTGACACCCATTCCGATCACAAACCGTTATAAAACTCCTGAAACATTAGGAAAAGATCGGCTGGCTGCCGTGATAGGAGCTTCTTTTCTGAAGCCTGATTGCGATTTGCTGGTTGTGGATGCCGGAACTGCCATTACCTACGACTTTATTGATGCTAATAGAGTATATTGGGGTGGTAATATTGCGCCGGGATTGAATTTGAGGTTGAGAGCTCTTCACGAATTTACTCAAAAACTGCCATTAGTTGAAGCTCAGAACGAAAGTGCCGAATTAGGTGTAGATACGCAGTCGGCAATAAATTCAGGTGCTTTATATGGTATTGTTTATGAAATAAATGGATATATCAATCATTTAAAAAATAAATATCCCGGACTTTTAGCTTTTTTAACGGGAGGTAGCACTTTTTACTTTGCTACAAAACTAAAAAATGCCATCTTTGCAGAAAGAAATTTAGTGTTAATCGGTCTTAACCGTATTCTTCAATACAATGTACAAAAATAAAGCATTCCTTCTCGCTCTGGGTTCATTCCTTCTCGTACAACTTTCTATCGGACAGAATAATACAAACTCTCCTTATACCCGTTTCGGTTACGGAGATATAAGTGAGACAAACTCAGGTGAACAGCGGGCAATGGGCGGGGTTGCTTTGGGAGCACGCGCTAACTACAACATCAATACGGTGAATCCGGCCTCGTACAGCAGCGTGGATACCATGACTTTCATGTTCGACCTGGGAACATCGGCTTTGCTGTCAAGATTTTCAACCAACTCGGGAAGTACAAATACTTTCAATGGAAACCTGGAGTATATCACCATGCAATTTCCGCTAGCTAAACATATAGGTTTTAGTGCCGGTTTGTTGCCATATTCGTTTGTGGGATACAATTATTATAAGGAAGATAAATACGACGTAGGATTGGGACTAGATGGCTTTGATTCAATATCCTACCGGACTAATTTCAACGGAACCGGAGGTTTTAGCCAGGTGTATGCGGGCTTATCAGCGAGTTTGTTTAATCACATATCGCTGGGTGTAAATGCATATTACATGTATGGGGGTATAAATAATAGTAGAAGTCTCCGATTACTTAGCTCTTCCGACTCAACTATTCAGTACAATATAATTCAGGCAGGCAATTTCCGTTTCCGTTATGGGGTTCAATTGTACAATACGTTTGCAAAAAAACATGATGTAACCCTCGGTCTGATTTACGAGCAGAAAGCAAAATTGAACGGAACTTTTTCCCAGACAACTTATGGAGTTTTGAATGATACAACTGTGGCTAATACAGGGGATTCTGATTTTGAATTGCCCACCATGTATGGAATCGGATTATATTATACCTACGATAAACGTTTGTCGTTTGGATTGGACTACAGCATGCAGGAATGGGGTAATGCTAAATTCAGGGGTAATTACGATTTGAGCAACCGTTCAAAAATAGCTTTAGGGGCCGAATACCAACCCAATCCAAGAGGCCGTAAATTTGCTGAAAGAATGCGTTACAGGGCTGGTCTGAGTTTGAGTGACCCGTACTACAAAGTGAATAATATTAATCCACCTAAAAACATTGGCGTTTCAATGGGTGTAGGGCTACCGCTGTATAATAATGCCACTAATACAATTACTATGTTGAATGCTTCAGTGGAGTATGGCAAACTAGGTTCTTCAGATTTGCTGCGTGAAGATTATTTCAAATTCACCCTGAATGTGGCTTTTAACGAACACTGGTTCTTTAAACGCAAGCTGTAATCAACTTTTTCTTTTGTAACTAACTTTCAGAAACTCTTGAATTCAAATAAATTTATATCTGTCAGCAAGGCAATTGTAGCAGGTTTGTTTACCTTTTTTTGCGTAGTTTCCTGCCAAAAAGAGGATAAGAAAGAAAAAATTGCCGCTGTTGTTGACCGGTCGACAATGGCCCGGCTTCATGCTACAGATATTACTACTGTAATTTCCGATTCCGGGATTACACGTTACCGTATTTCAGCTCCCATCTGGAATGTATACGACCGGGCTAACCAGCCGTATTGGGAATTTCCCCAAGGCATACACTTCGAACGGTTTGACCAGAATCTGAAAGTAGATGCCAATATCCACAGCGAATATGCAAAGTTTTTGGAAAATGAGCAGCTGTGGGAACTTCGGAAAAATGTGAGAATGACTAATATCCAGGGACAGCTTTTTGAGACCAGCCAGTTGTTCTGGAATCAGCGGGAAGAGCGATTTTACTCCGATAGCTTAATCAAAATCACCGATGCTACCCACATTATAAAAGGAATCGGATTTGAGTCGAATCAAAATATGACCAATTATCGTATTCGGAAAACTCAGGGCATTTTCCCGGTTGATAAAGAATAGAACAAATGTGGATGTAGAAGCAAAAGGCCGTCATGACGGCCTTTTGCTTCTACATCCACATTTAACAAAAATGAGGTAGCAATTTTCATTTATTCAAACCCTAGAATCAATCAGATTCCATTTACTCTTTCATTGGCAATCGCACAAAACTCTTCATTCAGCTCGTATCCGATAAAATTCCTGTTCAGCATTTTCGAAGCCACAGCCGTGCTTCCGGAGCCCATAAACGGATCAAGCACCACATCACCCACATTACTGCTTATCTCTACAAAAGGCAAACACACTTTCAGTGGTTTCTGGGTTTTATGCTTGGTTCGCTCCTTGCCCATACATATAGGAGCCTGAATGAAGTTATGCATTTCATTCACCGGTTTGTGATTCCAGGTTTTAGGTGTTCCTTTTGAAAAATGGACCAACATTTCCATGCTGTTAGCATACATTTTACGGGTATAAATAGCCGGAAATGGATTCGTTTTGTGCCAGTGAATCACTTTCCTGAACTGGAAGCCTACGCGCTCGACCATTCGGTTTAAAAAGGATACGAAATCATCCCCACACCACAGATAACCTGCCGCACCCGGCTTGCTAACCCGGAAGCATTCAATCAGCACTTCTTCCAAAAATTGCAGATAATGCTCCTCAGAATCAAAGCCATCAAATTCAAATTCGGTGACCACATCCTTGTGATTCTTTAGCCCCTGTACATTTTGGGCGCGGTACTGGTAATAAGGCGGATCGGTAAATATCAAATCAATGCATTCGTCGGGCAATTGTTTCAGCCCATCAAGGCACGATTGATTATATATCACGTTCAATTTCATGGTTTATATTTGGGAGGTTAGAGTTCCTACTCCGACCGGTATTGGATTTATAGGTTCTTTGAATTATGTTGAAAGCCTTCCACTCTACTTAGTCATTCCTCCGAAGTACTTATCCAACAAAATTTTAGCCGCAACAAACGAACTCAATTCGTTCGACAGCACTTTGGTTTCACTTTCTTTGAGTAACTGCTGAATTTCGGGATTCTGATAAAAATTTGCTTTTAATTGCTCGTTGATTGTTTCATACATCCAAATATTTCGACTGGGCATTACGTTTAAAACCGAAATATGTATTTTCCTTTACAAACGCGATATATCGTTCGACCATGCTCCAGACTTCCGGTATTCCGTTTAGTTCAACAGAAGAACAGGTTATTGCTTCGGGGGACCAGCCTGACTCGTGAGGAGGAAACAAATGCAGTGCATTTTGATATTGCGCACGGGCAACTTTAGCTTTCTCCGTATTTGTACCGTCACATTTGTTGATAGCAATTCCATCAGCCATTTCCATAATGCCACGTTTAATTCCCTGCAATTCGTCGCCAGCGCCTGCCAACTGAATCAAGAGGAAAAAATCCACCATGGAATGAACGGAAGTTTCGGACTGCCCTACCCCTACCGTTTCCACAAAAATGGTATCAAATCCGGCTGCTTCGCAAAGAATGATACTTTCGCGGGTTTTACGGGCTACTCCACCCAAGCGATCCCGCCGATGGTGAAGGGCGGATAAAAGCGTTTTTGGCAACCGAAAGTTCTTCCATACGGGTTTTATCTCCCAGAATACTCCCCTTCGAACGCTCGCTGCTGGGATCAATTGCCAACACGGCCAATTTGCGTCCGTCACGCACCAAATGCATTCCCAGCGCTTCGATAAATGTGCTCTTACCGGCGCCGGGAACTCCTGTAATTCCCAACCGAATGGCATTTCCTGCATAAGGCAAACATTTCTCTATTACTTCCTGGGCTATCAACTGATGCTCGGGCAGTGAGCTTTCTACAAGCGTTACCGCCTGACTCAACATGGAAATATCACCAGCCAGAATTCCTTCTACATATTCATGAGCTTTAAACTGCCGGCGCTTACGTGAAGACTTTCTGTATGGATTAACCATTGGTGCATTTTCAACACCTTCATTAACCGTCAACCCCTTATAAGCCGGGTCATTCTCAGGATGATTTTTATAATTATGATGCATAACAACGTCCTTTCAGAAACTATAAGAGCCAAGATGCTAACTATCCTGGCTCTTACACTATGTTTTTAATGTTTATTTTTGAACCTTCCAGTTTACAACCAGAATAATAAAGCTGTTATCCGGGTCATTAGTCTGAACAGTGAAAGATTTTTTGTACTCTCCCTCTGTCTGATTTTTCGTATTCAAATCTACAATAATTTCAGCAGTTCTGCCACTTGCAACAGACATTTTTTGAGGATGGATTGTTAATTCTTTGTTGTAATTGAGAATCCTACGGATCTCCAGCGGATTTTGACCTTTGTTGTTTACTTTAAACCTTCCTACAATTCGTGCTCCCTGTTTAACTGTACTCAAATTAATGGATCTAAGCGGTATTTCCATAATCGGAGCTTTCCGTTTTTGATCGAGAGTCATTTTACCGAAATCTTCAATTATATTACCTGTAACGGACAATTTGCTTTCTTCCGAATATTTTTAGCACCATCCAGAACAATATACGCATCATTCGAAACCGGCCCCCACTGATTGCAAGCCTTTGAGTTAAACGTGAAAGTTATCTTTCCTTCTTCACCCGGTTTTAGCGTTACCGGCAAAACTGAATAAGTAACATAAGCAGGTAAGCCTGCTACTGTAGGTTTCACAGCGATTTTTGTTCCATTCTGAATTTCAATTACACGAGTCTGTGTCTTTCCTTTTTCAATATTATTCATCTGGGCAACCTTCGGGATTTAAGCATAAGCCCACCAATATTCACAGGGTAGCCCCCATTATCATTATTGTTTGGTTTAGAAATGACCTCACCACGAATATTCAGAATGAACCTTTCCTCCGAAGCATTGCTGGAAACAGTAATCGTCTTAGTGAATGATCCCGGACGACCCTGGGGATTGTAGGTTACTGTTACCGATCCTTTTTTACCTGGTTCAATCGGTTCTTTTGTCCAAACAGGAGTTGTACATCCGCACGATGCCTGAACATTACTCAAAACCAATGGGCTATTCCCCCGGTTTACGAAATTAAACACGTGAGTAACTTTACCATCTTCCTCTTTGATTTTTCCAAAATCATGCTCTTTTTCGTCAAAACTGATAACTGCTTTTTGCGACATTGCCACCATAGATATCAGCAGGCATACGAACAGGAAACTATACTTTTTCATACGTATTATAAATTAATAAATAAATTATTTATGTATTCTCTTTTTGAGACATGCAAAAGTATAAAAATTGTTCCTCAAAATTTATGAATTATCAAAATATCTGTTTAAAATTCCTTAAAGAAGCAATATTCTAGCCCAAACGACGCATCAAATATCCAACCGTAAGCGAATCAGCTGATAATCCAATCAACTTGTATTACTCAATCCAAAGAATAAGCATGTAAAAAATTAATTACCTTTGCATCACAAACTACACAAAGAGATGAAAGCACACATACTGGGGCTTACTGCCAAATATCAACAATACGTGGAAGATTGCTTCCATTATCTACACGCCCACCCAGAGCTGTCGTTTCACGAATTTGAAACCGCACGCTTTATACAGGGCGAACTAAAAAAAATGAACATTCCATTCAGAGCCGGAATAGGAGGCAACGGGATTTTAGGGAGAATTGAAGGAAACAACCCCTATAAAAAGATAATTGCATTACGGGCCGATATCGATGCCCTGCCTGTAAACGAAACCATAGACACCCCTCATAAATCGACCAATCAAAATGTGATGCATGCCTGCGGACACGATGCACATACCGCTTGTTTATTGGGAGCTGCAAAAGTATTGAACGAGCTTAAACAAGATTTTGAAGGAACAGTACTTTTAATCTTCCAACCGGGAGAAGAAAAAGCACCCGGTGGAGCAAGACTTATGCTCGAAGACGAATTGTTCGCCGATGTTGAACCTGATCTGATTTTAGCCCAACACGTGTCGGTTGATTATCCAACAGGCACCATGGCTTTCTTACCCGGCATGATCATGGCTTCGGCCGACGAGATACATGTAAAAATAATGGGGAAAGGCGGCCATGGAGCATTGCCTCACCTGACCAATGACACCGTGCTGGCAGCCTCACAAACCATCGTTGCATTGCAACAAGTCCGCAGCCGGCTGTGTCATCCGCTGACACCCATGGTACTCACATTCGGCAAACTGATAGCCGATGGTGCTACCAACGTAATTCCACACGAAGTGACCCTATCAGGAACCCTGCGTACGTTCGACGAAAAATGGCGGGTGGAAGCTAAAAACCACATAGAGCGGATTATTACCGAAACCTGCGCCGCCCATGGTTGTATTGCCGAAATTGACATGCCGGATGGATATCCGTGCGTAATCAACAACGAAGAGGTAACGAAAAAGGCCCGCACGTTTGCTTCTGAGTGGTTAGAGCCGCAGAATATCCGTAATCTGGAAGTACGTATGACCTCTGAGGATTTTGGCTTTTTCTCCCAGAAATATCCATGCACCTTTTATCGTTTTGGAGTAAAAGGACTAAGTAATGCAAACACGGGAGGTTTACACAGCTCTACATTTCACATTGATGAAAAAGCGCTCGAAACCGGAATGGGTGGCATGGCCTGGTTGGCCTGGAGGTTTTTGAATGAGAAAACTACCCCTAACCCCTAAAGGGGAACAGAATTACTTTTGTTATTTTCAAATCTCCTTTTAGACTTATGGTTGTATCTCTTACCCACCTTTAGGGGTTAGGGGTTGTTCTTTCTTTATCTACTTCGTAATGATATACCTTATCATAAAGAGTTTCTTTAACCAAATCGAAATGGGTTTCGGCAAAATGAGTATCATTACACATTAATTGCATGGGGATCAGGAATCCGTCACCCTCGTAAGGCGGTTGGGCATAGGCGTGCGAGTTGACCACCGAAAATCCGAGTTTTTCGTAGAAATTAATGCGCCTGATAGCCGTAATATTTTTCGGCATTTCCACCTCTATAACGATAGGCAATTTCATTTGCTGCTTAAAAATCTCCATGGCTTGCGTGCCTATTTTTTGACCTCGTACTCCCTGGGCCACCGCCACATGCTCTACATAACAAAACCGGTCGAACGTCCAGTAATTGAACAGGCCTACAAAAGTATCATCCTGCATAAGGGCATGAGCATAAAAATGTTTCTCGTAATCCAGTTCGTATTCAAAACCTGCCCAGTTCCGGCGTTCGTTCTCCGGAAATGCAAGAATATACAGATTGTATAACTTTGAAAATAATGGATCGGAAACGGAAATGATTCGATGAAAGGTAAGCATAGGTTCTATTTTTAGAGTGGATTTGAAAATAGCCTGACAAGCCTCATAAACCTTAACAAAATATTTGAAAAAATGTTCATATTTGCTAACATATTATCCTGGGGGATGCATTGTTAAGCCGTAAAAAAATAGTACTTTTGCACCCGAAAAATAAAGAATAAAATTATCAATCTATTTTATATTAACTAAATAACAAGAGTTATGATTTATTCGCACGAAGTAGAACACATGTGTGTTGTAAAAAAAGGTCCTGACCACGGTCCTGCTCCCATACCTGAAGAAGGCAAATGGGTGAAATCGAAAGAAATTAAAGACATTTCAGGTTTGACTCACGGTGTGGGTTGGTGTGCTCCACAACAAGGCGCATGTAAACTGACTTTGAACGTAAAAGACGGTATCATCGAAGAAGCATTGGTTGAAACAATCGGTTGCTCGGGTATGACTCACTCAGCTGCTATGGCTGCCGAAATCCTTACCGGAAAAACTATCCTTGAAGCATTGAATACTGACTTGGTGTGTGATGCAATCAACGTAGCAATGCGTGAATTATTCCTTCAAATTGTTTACGGACGTACGCAGTCTGCTTTCTCTGAAGGTGGTTTGCCAATCGGTGCCGGACTTGAAGATTTGGGTAAAGGCTTGCGCTCGCAAGTTGGTACTATGTTCAGTACTAAAGTAAAAGGTGTACGTTATTTGGAAATGGCAGAAGGTTATATCAACCGCATGGCATTGGACGAAGATGGTGAAGCTTGCGGATACGAATTCGTACGTTTCGGTCCTATGATGGACTTGATCAAAAAAGGTGTAGATGCAAACGAAGCATTGAAAAAATCGACCAGCAAATACGGTCGTTTCGACAACGCTGCGAAATATATCGATCCACGTCACGAATAATTAAGAATTAATAATTAATAATTCGAAGTTATGAAAGCTGAAAATGTAATTGCTGATAAAAGCAAAACGTTTGGAATTCGAATAATTAGATTATATCAACATCTAGAAAAGAAATTCAAAGGATTTGCGTTATCAAAACAAATACTTAGAAGTGGAACCAGTATCGGCGCAAATGTAAGAGAGTCTGTTTTTGCTCAAAGCACAAAAGATTTTGTCTCAAAATTACAAATAGCACTTAAAGAAACAAATGAAACTGAATTTTGGCTTGAATTATTAGTTGCGACGGAGTATTTAACCGAAAAAGAATTTGAAAGCATTCAAACCGATTGTATCGAACTCAAAAAGATACTAATTTCGATTACAAACTCCACAAAAAACGACTGTAAATAACTCATTATTAATTATTACATATTAATTATTTTCCTCCTTATTAATTCTTAATTATTAATTTTTAATTACAATATTATGTTATTTGAAAGTTACGACCGTCGTATAGACAAAGTCAATGCGGCTCTTAATACATACGGTATCAAAGATATCGACGAAGCCAAAGCCATTTGTGCTGCTAAAGGTATCGACCCTTACCAAATTTGCGAATCTATCCAAAACATCGCCTTCGAAAACGCTAAATGGGCTTACGTTGTAGGTGCAGCTATCGCTATCAAAAAAGGCGCTACTAATGCTGCTGACGCTGCCGAAGCTATCGGTATCGGTTTGCAGGCATTCTGTATCCCGGGTTCAGTAGCCGAAGACCGCAAAGTAGGTCTTGGTCACGGTAACCTGGCTGCTATGTTGCTTCGCAACGAAACTAAATGTTTCGCTTTCCTTGCAGGACACGAATCATTTGCTGCTGCTGAAGGTGCTATCGGTATTGCTCAATCGGCTAACAAAGTACGTAAAGAACCATTGCGCGTTATCCTGAACGGACTTGGAAAAGATGCTGCTATGATCATTTCACGTATCAACGGATTTACCTATGTTCAAACCGACTTCGATTACGCTACTGGCGAATTGAACATAGTAAAAACAAAAGCTTACTCTGATGGTATCCGTGCTGCTGTAAAATGCTACGGTGCTGACGACGTTCGCGAAGGTGTGGCTATCATGCGTGCCGAAGGTGTTGACGTATCAATCACTGGTAACTCAACCAACCCAACACGTTTCCAACACCCGGTAGCAGGTACATACAAAAAAGAATGTATGGAACTTGGTAAAAAATACTTCTCAGTTGCTTCAGGTGGTGGTACCGGCCGTACCCTTCACCCCGACAACATGGGTGCCGGTCCTGCTTCTTACGGTATGACCGATACTATGGGACGTATGCACGGTGATGCTCAGTTCGCAGGTTCTTCTTCAGTTCCGGCTCACGTGGAAATGATGGGATTCCTGGGTATGGGTAACAACCCAATGGTTGGAGCTACTGTACAAGTGGCTGTGGCTATTGAAATGGCGAAATAATGACCCCAAACCCCTAAAGGGGCTTAAGATAGAAACTCCCCGATAGGCTAATGCCTATCGGGGAGTTTTTTTTAAGTCCATTATATCCATAACTCTGAACCACAAGGCTTACCATTACATACCCTTCCATTTCTCCGGATTTTCCCTGATATATTCCGAAATACGCACAAATGCATCATAATTGCGAATGATATCTTCGTAATAATTGCGTTGCCATAATTTGCCTTTGAATGGTGTCCAACCCAGATTTTTCACACCACTTATATATTCAACGGTGGTAATTGATTTAAACACATCCAGCATATCGCCAATCGTTTTATTATTTAATGGGCGACCACAAGTGTACGCCCCTACATTCCGGCACAATTTCTAATATGCCATGAAAATGATTGGGCATTACAACGTATTCATGTAATACAATGTTGGGGAAACGGTTGGTTAATGCCAACCATTGTTTTTCAACCATTATACCCGCATTGTTTAATTTCATGGTAGGGGCATGCCCTTGTGGCTGCCCGTAATGGGTTGTCCAATATTGGTTATATTATCATTTGAAAGGAGTTCATACATCTTTCAAATGACCATCATTTGGCAGCCACAAGGGCATGCCTACGGTTATATCGCCAAATAAACATTCTTTGTTTTGAACGCAAATCGTGATAAAATACAATTCTTCCTGCGAATAATCATATCCTTTCAGGCGAATTGAACGGCGGTGATGGTTTGGATTTTGCAACATTGAAAATTATTTTGATATTTAGAACTCCCCGACACCAACGAATCGAATTGGGGATTTCTATTATTACTGCACTGGTGCAGTCTCCGTTTCCGGTTTTTTACGTCCTTTGCGGGCAGCAAGGGTCGTTTTATAGTAATCCACGTAATAATTAACCTTATCGATAAACTCAGCATATTCGGCATCGCCATTTACCAAAGCCAATGCGTTTACCTGATCCACAATGGCGTTATACGCATCTTCTGTCAGGTTACGTGAGTTGCGTACATTGCTCACCAGGCGTGCTGCTTCCTCGTTGGCACGTTCGCCAAAGTGAGTAATAAATTCATCGTTCGCAGCATTATCCTTATTGAGCCATTCGGTAGCGCCGGCAATTGCCACATCAGCAGCATAATTTGTCAGTAACTCCGTGTTGCGATTAGTAATGGCTGCACTTTCCTTATTATAAGGCAAACGACGCAAATCGCCATACTTATCGATAATACGCTGAATGTGTTCGCCGGCAGTCTGCACAGCTGGATCGTAATGATACAGGCAGGATTCAACAAACAGGAAGAAACCATGCTCCAACTGGTCGCGATACGCATCAGATTGCGTAATGGTTTTGGTGTACACACTTCCTTTTTCAGCTTGCAAGGCTTTTGCCAATTGCTCCACCTCCGACAGAAAAGCAGGTGCAAGATTCACAATACCCAGCCTGGAAGCTGTGTGAAGAATAATCAACTTGGAGATTTCAGTACAAAACTGCGAAAACTCCAGATTTTGCAGCGAATGCAAATCAAAAAACAAGATTTTTTTCATGCGAGTAAAATTTAAAATTAGAACATTATTTAAATTCAAGTCATTCAATAGCGAATGAATTGTTCGTTAAGTCGGTTTTGAGTGCCGCAGATTAGTTTTGGCAACTGTTTTTCTTATATTTAAGCATTACAAAACCGCGGGAAGCCATCCGAAGTTCGGATTTAACCAAGCAACTTTGTAACAGACCATCCGAACTCCGGATTTAACCTAGCAATTTTGCAACAAGCCATCCGAACTTCGGATTTAACCATGCAACTTTGTAACACTCCGTCCGAAGTTCGGAAACCTTCCCGCAATTTTGCAACAACACATCCGAAGTTCGGACATCATGTTTCAAGTTTGCATCATATAAAGTTAAACCCCGGACAATTTAATCCGTTTCGGCTTTGGAGTTATTTTAAAGGCTAAAATCGATTTTAATTAATTAACACCCCTGCAAATGTAAAAATAATTTCCATTGGAAAACTAAACAGCAACAAAACGTTAACTTTTTTACAGAATATTTTTAATATGTTATATTCCCGGATAAAAGTCGCAATCTGTAGCTATCCATTCTTTGAAAAATAAAACTGTATTCATTAGAGTAACATCTCTTAAATCGAAGACAAACTAAAAGGACTAAGTCCGGTTATGTTCCAGACTCAGTCCAATTAATCTCTATTTATCAATCCGCCCAACTTTTGGAGGCAGATCAAAAAGAGAGGCGCTTTTTAAGTTTTATCCCCAAAGGCAGATTCCCTGAATTATTCAGTAGCTGCCTTTTTATCCTTTTCAACCTCAGCTTTTTTACCGAGCTTATCTTCAACCATTTCAACCACTTCTTGCTTTACTTTTTCAAATTTATCGTTTACGCTGTCAACAAATTCATTGAATTTGCTTTTCATTTCGTTCACTTGCCTTTTGCTTTTGATTGTAATGGCTCTGCGGGTCACAGCACCTCTTTTGGGTGCAAACAAAACTCCTAACACTGCACCGGCGGCCACGCCTACCAATGCTCCCAAAATAACTTTTCCTGTATTCATAACGCTGATTTTAGATTAAATATTCCTGTATTTTATAGTCTGTTGCTTAGCAATCTGTTTTTGATTTATTATGAACTCGTCTTGACTTTTTTCCCGATAATTATCGGGAGTCGCTCCTACGGAGCTTTTTGTTTTAAAAACCGATAATAGCTACCTGCCGATAGCTATCGGCATTTGCTCCTGACGGAGCATTTTCTTAGCTTCGGAGAAGCGTTTACCGATAGCTCGGTAGGTAGAAATATAGATTAGAATGCCGTTTAGAGCTCCATTAGGAGCAAAATTATACTGTTTGTAAAAAGTCAAGACGACTTCTATATAAAACTCATGTTGTATTATTATTTTCTGAGATAATATATATGGTATAAAACACACCAGCGAGAATAATTCCTATCAATAGTTACTAAATTATTCATACAATTTGAAATTTTATAGATTCCTGGGGAATCGTTTGTTTGTAGAAAATAATTGCATTCGTTGCCACATCGAACACACTAAATTATTTCCAAAAACCGGCGTTTGCTCAGCAAGTATAACAATTCATAGTTGTAGCCCGGCAGTGTCGTTTAACATAGCATCTGCTCATTCAGAACGCAAATGAGCAAGTTAAAAACATTAATAATAATTAAAATATGCATACTTATATTATAACGATAAAAAAAATCAAGTTATACGCTATTGATTTAATGCAAATTACACCAAATGCAAACCCGGGATTGCAAAAAGTGGGTGAACAATCTGAAAACGGATTTTTTACATGAAAAAATTCGTACATTAGAAAAAAAATCGTTCCTTTGCAACCGTTTTTCAAGCTAATAAAATTTATTCATTTATATGAGCAGTTTATCGCTTTTCTTAACCGTATTCCTCACCGGAATTGTTTTAGTGGTTGCCGGCCTTGGCATTGCCATTCTTCTCGCCCCCAAATCATTCAATCTACAAAAAGGAGAACCTTACGAGTGTGGTATCCCCACGCACGGAACTTCGTGGATGCAGTTTAAAGCAGGTTATTACCTGTATGCCATCCTGTACCTAATGTTTGATGTGGAAACAATTTTCCTTTTCCCATGGGCAACTATTGTTCGCGACCTGGGAACACAGGGATTGTATAGTATTATGTTTTTCATCGTTATTCTTGGTTTAGGCCTTGCTTATGCCTGGAAGAAAGGAGTTTTAAAATGGAGCTAAAAAAAATCAATATAAAAGGAATTCCCACCGAGGAATTCAACGACAACGAGTATCTTGAAAATCATATCAAGGAACTCGAAGCCAATGGAGTAAATGTGGTTTTGAGCAAAATTGACGAGCTGATTAACTGGGGGCGTTCGAACTCGGTATGGCCGTTGATTTATGCTACAAGTTGTTGTGGTATCGAATTTATGGCTACTGCTGCCGCCCACCACGATATTGCGCGCTTTGGAATGGAGGTGACACGTAACAGTCCGCGCCAGGCCGACCTAATGATTGTAGCCGGGACTATGGTTCACAAAATGGCTCCGCTGATCAAACGTGTATACGACCAAATGGCTGAGCCTAAATATGTGGTGGCTATGGGTGCCTGCGCTATTTCGGGAGGTCCGTTTGTAAATTCGTACCACGTGGTAAAAGGCGTTGACCAGATCATTCCGGTGGATGTGTATATTCCGGGCTGCCCGCCCCGCCCCGAGTCGTTGTTTTACGGTTTGATGCAATTGCAACGTAAAATAAAGGTAGAACAATTTTTGGGAAACAAACAGAGATAAGACTACCCCTAACCCCTAAAGGGGAACAAAGAGTAGGCATTATAGATTTTATGAAAATATTCATATCTCTTTATAAATTAGAGATTATATAACACAAAACTAATCTAATTCCCCTTTAGGGGTTAGGGGTTATATTATGGAAAAAATAAAAAAGCTTATACTTAATACTGTACCGGGTGCGGTGATAGAAGACAAGCAAAAGCTAACAGTAACGGTAGAATCTACAAAACTGCATTTGCTGGTAAAAATGCTTCGCGACAATGCAGTTCTGCCTTTCGACACACTGGTATTTTTAACCGGCATGGACCGTGGCGAAGAGCTTGGTGTCAATTACCTGCTTTGCTCCTCCAAAGATCTTTCGAAAGAGATTGTGGTGAAAACCGGAACTACCGACCGCGAAAACCCGTTGTTGTATTCGGTTACCGATCTTTTTGAAACAGCCCACTACAACGAACGTGAGGTATTTGCTTTGTTGGGAATCCGTTTTATCAATAATCCTGACATGCGCAAGTTTTTCCTGAATGGCGACTGGGTGGGTTATCCGCTCCGCAAAGATTATGATGCCAACCCGGAACTGAACCCGATTTCGCACGAAAGCCAGGATATAATTGACATTGCTCCACGCATTATGGAATCTGCCGATGGCACGTTGGAAGAAAGCACAACCAATATTTTTGAAGAAGACGATTATATTATCAATATAGGCCCTCAACACCCTTCTACCCACGGTGTAATGCACTTCCGCACAGCACTGGATGGAGAAATTGTAAAAAAGATCGATGTTCATAGTGGCTATATACACCGTGGTATCGAAAAACTGAGCGAAAACCTCACCTACCCGCAAATACTTCATTTCACCGACCGGCTGGATTACCTTTCGGCTAACATCAACCGCCATGGTTTGTGTATGTGTGTGGAAAAAGCAGCGGAAATTGAAGTACCTGAACGTGCACAGTATATCCGTACCATTATGGATGAGCTGAACCGTATCGATTCGCACTGCCTGGCATGGGCTTGCCAAACCAACGACCTTGGTGCAACCACCGCCTTTATTTACGGTATGCGCGAGCGTGAAATTATCCTCGACATTTTCGAAAAAACTTGCGGTGGACGTCTGATTATCAATCAAAATGTGGTGGGTGGCGTCATGTTCGACATTTACAACGATTTCCAGAAAGACGTAAAATCTTTTATCGTTTACATGCGCCAGAAGCTGAAAGAATACGACCGTTTCTTCTCGCACAACGTAATTGCATTGGGACGTATGATAAAAATCGGAAATCTATCAACCGAAGACGCTATCAACTATGCCGTTACCGGTCCTGCCGGACGTGGTTCGGGCTGGTCGTGCGATATCCGTAAACACATCCCTTACGCGCTTTACGATAAAGTAGACTTCAAAGAAATCGTCCGTACCGAAGGTGACTCGTATGCCCGTTACCTGAACCGTCTCGACGAAATTGAAGAATCGCTTCATATCATAGAACAATTGATCGACAATATCCCAGCCGGAGACATTTGTGCCAAAACAAAAGCCATTATTAAACTTCCGGAAGGTGAATATTACTCGCGTGTGGAAGCTTGCCGCGGTGAGTTTGGCGTGTTTATTGAAAGCCGCGGCGACAAATTCCCTTACCGGTTGAAATTCCGTTCTCCATCTATGGCGCTGGTTTCTGTAATGCCATTGATTTGCAAGGACGAAAAAGTTTCCGACTTTATCGGTATCGGAGGTTCTATGGACTATGTAATTCCGGATATTGACCGCTGATTTCATAGACATTAGCCTTCGGCGATAGTTACTCACTTCGTTCGTGATATTTGCCTGCGGCGTTATTATATTTAGTATAATTCGTTTTAATTCGTGTAATTCGTATATTTTATGATATTAAATTATTCACAACCCTTAGAAGTTACCAACCTGACAAGCTGGCTTGATTCTGCGCTGAGAAGCAGTATGTCGGAATTTTGGGTTTTACTTATTGAATTTGTATTGGTAGGTGTGGCATTGCTGGCTGCCTATGCGGTTATAGCTTTGATTCTTATCTATGCCGAACGTAAAATCACTGCTTTCTTCCAGGCTCGTTTCGGACCTAACCGTGTAGGGAAATGGGGGTTGTTGCAGTCGGTTGCCGATATGATCAAGATTCTGTTGAAAGAAATTGTAAAAATCAATCGTTCCGACCGTTTCTTGTTCTTTGCCGCTCCTTTCTTTATGATTGTGGCTTCTATGGCAACTTTTGGGGCTATCGCTTTCGGTAAAGGCCTGCATGCTATCGACTTTAATATCGGCGTACTTTATGTAACCGCTGTTTCTTCATTAGGTATTATCGGTGTACTTTTGGCCGGTTGGTCGAGTAACAACAAATACTCCATGATTGGTGCAATGCGAAGCGGTGCGCAGTTTGTAAGTTACGAACTCTCAGCAGGTTTTGCCCTGATGACTATCGTTGTATTGGCTGGTACCATGCAATTTTCGGAAATGATTGACAAACAACAATACTGCTGGAACATTTTCAACGGCCATATTTCGTCCATCATTGCTTTTGTAATTTATTTGATTTCCGGCCACGCCGAAACAAACCGCGGTCCTTTCGACTTACCGGAAGCTGAATCGGAATTAACTGCCGGTTATCACACCGAATACTCCGGCCTCCAATTCGGATTCTACTACTTAGCCGAGTACTTGAATATGTTTATCATTGCTTCTATTGCAACCACTGTATTCCTGGGAGGTTACCTGCCAATCCAGATAAAAGGCTGGGAAGCGTTCAACGGTATCATGGCTTACATTCCTTCATACGTTTGGTTCTTTGGAAAAACGGCTGTATTGATTTTCTTAAGCTTATGGGTACGCTGGTCATTCCCACGTCTCCGTATCGACCAGTTGTTGAATCTGGAATGGAAATACCTTTTGCCTATCAATTTGGTAAACATTGTAGTAATGGTTATTTTGGTTCTGACCGGCTTAACATTGACAGACCTATTTCCAAGTTTATTCTAATTCAGCAGTAAGAGGTAAGGAGTAAGAATCTAAGTACAATTATGAATTGTAAATTATAAATTATTAATTAGATGAAATCAGTAGCAAAATATTTTTCAGGATTATTTACCGGTATCAAATCCTTGTTGCTCGGTATGTCGGTAACCTGGAAAGAGTTGTGGACAAAAAAAGTAACCCAACAATATCCCGAGAACAGAGATACACTGGTTATTTCGGACCGTTTCCGTTGCGAATTGGTAATGCCACACGATGAAAATAACGAGCATGCTTGTACCGCTTGTGGTATCTGTCAAATGAACTGCCCGAACGGAACAATCACCGTAAACTCAAAAGTGATTGAAACAGAGGATGGCAAAAAGAAAAAAATCCTGGACACGTATACCTGGGATTTGGGAATGTGTACTTTCTGCAACCTCTGTGTGATTACTTGTCCTTCGGACGCAATCAAGTTCAACAACACGTACGAGAACGCGGTATTTAACCGCAGCAAGCTTGTTCAGCAACTAAACCATGAAGGTTCAAAACTGAGAGAAAAAAAGAAAGACCAACCCCTAACCCCTAAAGGGGAATAAGAGAATGATAACCCCCTAACCCCTAAAGGGGAACTAAATTTGTTTTGTATAATTATTTTAGACAAGAATAACTAATATCAATTTAAACTAACGTCTCTTTTCCCCTTTAGGGGTTAGGGGTCAATTATAAACTAATCAACATCCCCTTCAGGGGCTTGGGGTCTTATGGCACAACAAATTATATTTTTCGTATTAGCGGCAATCATAGCCATTTTCTCTGTTATGGCGGTAACTTCAAAACGGATTATCCGCTCTGCAACCTATCTGTTATTCGTATTGTTGGCTACAGCCGGTTTATACCTGTTGCTGGGCTATAACTACTTGTTCGCCGTTCAGATTGCAGTTTATGCCGGCGGTGTAATGGTATTATTTATCTTCGCCATCCTGCTTACCAATAAACCCGGTGAATTGCTGAAAACAGAGCTTCCGGTTCGCCGTGTAGTAGCCGGAGCAACCGTACTGGCAGGCCTTGCTTTTTGCGGACACATTATTTACTGGAATATCAAAAAAGTTTCAACATTGGTAGCCCAAGCCGACCTTACTCCCCAACAATTGGGTCATACCATGATGGGAACCGGTAAGTACCAGTATCTGCTGCCTTTCGAAACCATCAGTATCCTGCTGTTAGCCTGTATCGTGGGTGCTATTATGATTGCAAGAAAACGATAAATCAATGGACAGTTGATAGTGGACAGTTGACAATTAAATACAACCGGAACTATCAGCGCAGAACTATCAACTAATAACTATCAACTAAAATATGGATTTACTAAATAACATTTTAGCAGGGCAAATACCCATGGAACTTTACTTAGGTGTAAGTTTAATCATGTTCTTTGCCGGAGTGTATGGTTTTTTGTCACGCAAAAGCATGCTGATGATCCTGATATCAATTGAGCTTATGCTTAATGCTGCTGATATCAACTTTGCAGTATTCAACCGCTACCTGTTTCCCGGACAACTGGAAGGTTTTTATTTCGCCCTGTTCACCATAGCTATTGCTGCTTGTGAAACTGCCGTTGCCATTGCGATTATTATCAACATTTATCGCAACCTTTCGAGTGTAGAAGTGGGTAACTTAGACCAAATGAAAGAGTAATTACATTGACAATTTAAACATTTACAATTGACAATTAGATAATATGCAATATACATTATTGATTTTAGTACTTCCATTGCTTAGTTTCATTGTATTGGGACTTGTGGACAATAAGTGGAAGCCCAGAGTGGCCGGAACAATCGGAACTGTCGTTTTAGGTATTATTACCGCACTTTCGTATTACACTGCATGGGAATATTTCTCAACAGCCAAACTGGACGGAGTTTATCAAAAAATTATTCCGTATAATATGGAATGGTTGCGTTTTACCGAAAACCTTCATATCAATTTAGGTATTCTGTTAGACCCTATTTCAGTAATGATGCTGGTAGTAATCACTACGGTATCGTTTATGGTAAATATCTACAGTTTAGGGTACATGGTAAACGAACGCGGTTTTGAACGCTATTATGCTTTCCTTTCGCTGTTTACATTCTCCATGTTGGGGCTGGTAGTTGCTACCAATATCTTCCAAATGTATATTTTCTGGGAATTAGTGGGTGTTTCGTCATTCCTTTTGATCGGATTCTACTACACAAAACCTTCGGCTGTTGCAGCTGCAAAAAAAGCATTTATTGTTACCCGTTTTGCCGATTTGTTCTTCCTTATCGGTATTCTGGTTCTGTCATTCTTTACCAAAACATTTGATTTCGGATTGTTGACTTCGGGTGATGCAAGCGTATTCTCAGGCTTTACAGGCATGACTTTTATGGGCTTCTCGGCATTGAGCTGGGCAATGGCTCTTATCTTTATCGGAGGTGCCGGTAAATCGGCCATGTTCCCCTTGCAAATCTGGTTACCGGATGCGATGGAAGGTCCAACACCCGTTTCTGCATTGATCCACGCTGCAACCATGGTTGTTGCCGGTGTATTTTTGGTTGCCCGCCTCTTCCCTGTTTATGAAGTATATACGCCTGAAGTTTTACACGGAATTGCTTATGTAGGTGCATTTACAGCCCTTTTCGCAGCAGTTATTGCCTGCGTTCAAACCGATATTAAACGCGTACTGGCCTTCTCTACCATTTCTCAAATTGGTTTCATGATGGTATCATTGGGTGTTTCCGGTTATGGAGGTCACGAAGGAACCGGTTACATGGCTTCTATGTTCCACCTGTTCACACACGCCATGTTCAAAGCCTTGTTATTCCTGGGTGCAGGTTCGGTGATCCATGCTGTTCACAGCAACGAGATGAACCACATGGGCGGACTTCGCAAATATATGCCGATTTCCAACTGGACATTCCTGATTGCTTGTTTGGCAATTGCTGGTATTCCACCATTCTCAGGGTTCTTCAGTAAAGACGAAATACTTTCAGCTTGTTATGAGTTCAGTCCTTACATGGGTGGCATTATGAGTTTCATTGCCGGTTTGACTGCTTTCTATATGTTCCGTTTGTATTTCAATATCTTCTGGGGCAAAGAGCACAAACACCAACACACGCCACATGAATCTCCGTTTGCAATGGCTTTGCCGTTAGTATTCTTGGCTGCTGTAACCGTTTTCATTGGACTTGTACACTGTGTAGGAGGTTTGCCCCACTTTGGAGAATTTGTAAGTAGCGATCGTGCCGACTATCATATTCATATTAATATGACAGTGGCTGTTACCAGCGTGGTAATCGCATTGGTCGGTATTACAATTGCCACTCTTCTGTATCGCAAAGAAAGCGAGGTACCAAAAAAACTGGAAACGCGATTCCACGGCTTATATATGGCTGCCTTCCGCCGTTTCTATATCGACGAAGTGTATTTGTTCATTACCAGGAAAATCATTTTCAATGGTATCTCCCGTCCGTTGGCTTGGTTCGACCGCCACGTGATTGATGCTACCATGGATGGGTTTGCCAATACAACCCAATGGGTTTCTGTCCGAATCAAAGGATTGCAATCGGGTCAGGTACAACAATATGCGTATGTATTCCTATTGGGCACATTAATTATTGCAGCACTGGTATTCTTTCTATAAGACCCCTAGCCCCTAAAGGGGGACTATATTAGTTTTGTCTTTGAAAATTTATAAATAATACTAACTTACTCTTAAGCCCCTTTAGGGGTTTGGGGTAGTATTAATAAATACAATATGAACTTTTTATCCTTATTCGTTCTCGTACCGGTTTTAATGATGATAGGACTGTTCTTGTCGAGCAGCCGGAAACAACTACTATTCGTCATGACTACAGGGGCAACGCTATTGATGATTCTATCAGGCGTATTAACATATATGTACCTTACCGACCGTGCAGCTGGAAATGTGGCAGAAATGCTTTATACTGCCGACACCGTTTGGTATGCTCCTTTCAATATCCATTACTCGGTGGGTGTTGATGGTATTTCGGTAGCCATGCTTATTCTATCGTCAATCATCGTATTTACAGGAGTTTTCGCTTCATGGAAAATAGATCCGCTTCCAAAAGAATTCTTCTTGTGGTTCAGCTTATTATCTATCGGGGTATATGGTTTCTTTATCTCTACGGACTTGTTTACCATGTTCATGTATTATGAAATCGCCCTGATTCCAATGTACTTGTTGATTGGTATTTGGGGAACGGGTAAGAAAGAATATTCTGCCATGAAGCTGACTTTAATGCTTATGGGTGGTTCTGCACTGTTGTTAGTTGGTATTTTGGGAATCTATTATGCTTCGGGAGCTACTACCATGAACCTATTGGAAATTGCCAAGCTGCACAACATCCCGGTAGAATTGCAATACTATTTTTTCCCGCTTACTTTTATGGGATTTGGTGTATTAGGAGCTTTGTTTCCTTTCCACACATGGTCTCCTGATGGTCATGCCTCTGCCCCTACTGCGGTTTCTATGTTGCACGCAGGTGTATTGATGAAACTGGGAGGTTACGGTTGTTTCCGTGTTGCCATGTACCTGATGCCGGAAGCTGCACACGAAATGGGCTGGATATTCTTAATCTTGACCGGTATTTCGGTAGTTTACGGTGCATTCGGTGCTATCCACCAAACCGATTTGAAATATATCAACGCTTACTCTTCTGTTAGCCACTGTGGATTGGTATTGTTCGCTATCCTAATGATGAACGAAACAGCTGCAACGGGTGCTATCATGCAAATGCTTTCACACGGTTTAATGACAGCCCTTTTCTTTGCGTTGATTGGTATGATTTACGGACGTACTCACACTCGTGATATTCGCCTGATGGGTGGTTTAATGAAAGTGATGCCTTTCCTTGGCGTTAGTTATGTAATTGCCGGTATGGCTTCATTAGGCTTGCCTAGTTTGAGCGGTTTCGTTGCCGAAATGACCATCTTTGTTGGTTCTTTCCAACACACAGATACTTTCCACCGGGTATTGACGATAGCAGCTTGTGCTTCCATTGTAATTACTGCTGTATATATCCTAAAAGTGGTTGGTAAAATTATTCTGGGTCCTATCATTGACAAACATCACGCCGAATTGACAAATGCTGTTTGGTATGAACGGGTTTCGGTAGTCATTTTGATTGTATCGATTTTTGCAGTAGGTTCTGCTCCTTTCTGGATTTCAAGCATGATTCACGAGAGTGTACTTCCGGTTATCGGGCAATTGATAAAATAAAAAAGCCCCCTAAATCCCCATGGGGGACTTTAAGAGGTCTATAACATAAAAAAACATATACTTATCTAAATAACAAACTAAGTCTTTAAGTCCCCTATGTGGGATTTAGGGGGCTAAAACAAACAACATGGATTACAGTAGTTTTTTACAAATGCGCGAAGAATTTTCACTGATAGCAGTGATGGTTTTCCTTTTGATTTACGATATTTTTGCCACAGAAAAGGCTTTGAAATACTTTCAACCGATTGCATTAGTGCTTTTAGCAGCACACACCGTGCTCAATTGCGTTCCACGCGGTGTATTTGAAGTGGCTGGTGGTATGTTCCAGTACGTACCTATGCATACCTATATAAAAAGCATCTTGAACATTGGAACATTGATCGTGTTATTACAGGCTCATAAATTCCTGAACGAAGATGCCAACCGCATTAAACGTGGTGAATTCTACTTCCTGACGCTTTCTACTTTGTTAGGAATGTATTTCATGATTTCGTCAGGTCACTTCCTGATGTTCTTTATCGGACTGGAAACAGCTTCTATCCCCATGGCTACATTGGTTGCCTTTGATAAGTATAATCGCAAATCGGCTGAAGCCGGAGCAAAATATATTCTTTCGGCTGTATTTGCTTCAAGTATTTCTGTTTTTGGTATGTCGTTGATTTATGGGTCTACCGGAACACTTTACTTTACCGATTTGGCAAGCCTGATTACCGGAACACCTCTTCAAATAATGGCATTTGTCCTGTTTGCAGTTGGTTTGTTCTTCAAAATATCTTTGGTTCCTTTCCACCTCTGGACTCCGGACGTTTACGAGGGTTCACAAACCAATATCACTTCTTACCTTTCGGTTATTTCAAAAGGAGCAGCGGTATTTGTACTGTTCACCTTGCTGATTAAAGTTTTCGGAAACCTTGTAAACCAATGGCAACCTATCCTCTACGGACTTGCCGTGGTAAGTATCACCGTGGCTAACGTATTTGCCATCCGTCAACAAAACCTGAAACGCTTCCTGGCCTTCTCTTCTATTTCGCAGGCTGGTTACATTTTGCTGGCGATCATTAGCGGTAGCCAAATGGGAATGGCTTCGTTGGTATACTACGTGTTAGTCTACATGTTCTCAAACCTTGCTGCTTTCGGTGTTCTTTCAGTTATTGAAGAACGTACCGGGAAAGTTCGTATCGACGAATACAACGGCTTGTACCAAACCAATCCTCGCTTGAGCTTTGTAATGATGTTATCATTATTCTCATTGGCTGGTATTCCTCCATTTGCCGGATTTTTCAGCAAGTTCTTCGTATTCTCGGCAGCTGCTGCGCAAGGATATTATGTATTAGTATTTATCGCCTTGCTAAACACTATCATATCGCTATATTATTACCTATTGGTAATCAAAGCCATGTTCCTGAACAAAAGCGAAAATCCGATTGAAACTGTAAAAAGCGACTTCCATGTAAAACTCAGCTTGGTGGTTTGTACACTTGGTATTTTGTTAGTTGGTTTGTTCAGCGTTATCTACGATCAGATTTCGTTGCTTAGCTTCGGAATGTAAGATTCGACCCGTCTTTATAACTAAAAACCCGCTGTAAGTTAGCTTGCAGCGGGTTTTTAGTTATAAAATAACTTTAGTGCCTGATTTATGTTTTTATATATAACAAAAATCAGATATCCCTTTAAATCGTCGAATGCATTATTCATGAAAAACACAATGAAAATCATTTTATTTTATGCACTGATTGTTGCTTCATTCATACTGGTTGCTCCCATTTATGCATACGAAAAAGTGGCAAAACCCGAACTGCCGCCAATAGGTAAAAAGCTGTTTTCTGAAAAGCCGCAGAAATTACGCAGTACGATTTCATTGAATAACTATGACCTGAAATACCATCGTTTTTTCTGGTTTATTGATCCGGCACAGCGATATATATCAGGATCAGTAACTTCACACTTCACTCCTACCTCGGACCAAATAAACAGCATTCAGTTTGAATTAAAAGCTGCTCTTTCCGTTGACTCTGTTTTTTATTCCGCGAAAAGAGCTCCGTTCAACCACACCGACAGTTTGGTTACAATCAGCCTAAACCCTGCAGTCTTAAACGGCCAGTTGGATTCTGTCACGGTGTTTTATCATGGGGTACCTCCCTCTACAGGATTTGGCTCTTTTGAAAATTACGTTCATAACGGCGCTCCCAGCATGTGGACCCTTTCCGAGCCATATGGAGCATCCGATTGGTGGCCATCCAAAAACGACCTGACCGATAAAATTGATTCTACCAATGTATTTGTCGTTATGCCCAATGGCAACCATGCGGCCAGTAATGGTGTACTGCTAAGCGAGAAACCATACGATGCCAATTCAACTATTGCACACTGGAAACATCGCTACCCTATTGCCTCCTACCTCGTTGCGATTGCCGTTACAAATTATGCACGGTATTCCGATTATTATGTTACCGGAACTGATTCTCTGGAAATTCTTAATTACGTTTACCCGGAAGATTCTGCATCTATACGTCCAACAACATCTGGTATTGCCAAAACATTGGCATTGTTTGAGCAATATTTTTCGCCTTATCCTTTTAAGAATGAAAAGTATGGGCATGCTGAATGTAACATGGGCAGTGGTGGAATGGAGCATCAAACCATGACTTTTTTAGGAAGAAAGGCTTTCAATTTTCACATTATCACACATGAGCTGGGACACCAATGGTTTGGCAATATGGTTACATGCGGAAGCTGGGAAGATATTTGGCTAAATGAGGGCTTTGCAACATTCAGTCTTTTAATGGGCTATGAACGCCTTTTTGATAATGATTATTGGTATAAAATTTACTTACAGGAAATCAGGAATGAGATAATCAGGAAGCCTCAGGGCTCCGTTTTTTGTGCAGATACTACCAGTGTCTCCCGGATTTTCAACTCTAGTTTATCATACTGTAAAGGCGCCTATTTACTGCACATGTTGCGTTGGCTACTTGGAGACGATGATTTCTTTCAGGCTATTAAAAATTACTTAAACGATCCAACTCTAAAATATGGTTTTGCACGCACCCGGGATTTAAAAAGACATTTGGAGGCTCAATCCGGAAAAGATTTGACGCGTTTCTTCGCAGATTGGTTCTATGGTACGGGGATACCGGATTATTCCGTCAAGGTAGAACAAAGTTCAGATTTAAAAACGACAATAACTATTGATCAAAGCTCATACGGCAGCAATGTAGATTTTTTTGAAATGGCTATCCCTATAAAATTTAAAGGCATTGATATGGACACAACGGTTATTTTCAACAATAAATTTTCAGGACAAAACTTCGAATTTGAACCGGCATTTAAAATTGACAGCGTATTTTTCGATCCGGATATAAAAATACTTTATCGTAATACAAATATATCGCTGAATCAGATTCAATCGGCGCTCTACGAAATTAATACTGCAGGAAACATAAAAATCATTACAAATCCAGCTAAAGATATTCTCAAATTAAAACTCAAACCCGAAGAAACATGCATATTGCAAATAATTGGTCTGGATGGAATCCGAAAAACTGTGAAAACATCCAAACAAGAAGGCTCAATGGTTGAAATTGACGTTCGGAATCTTCCGATTGGCATGTATATCCTTAAAGGAGAAACTAAAGAGTGGTGTGAAACAATAAAGTTTATTATCAAAAAATAGGACGTCACAAACAAGTTAACACCCCTGATTTGCCACTTGAAAACTCGATAAGGTAGGTGATAAAGCACAAACGAGAAACTCCCTCACAACAATTGATGTGAGGGAGTTTCTTATTATGACAGTTGATATTAGAGCAAAACACTGCCCCCTATTAACTACTAACTATAACTCAGAGTTCGAAACTCGAAACTATTTCATAATCTCCTGTTGGTGACGTACCGATTCTTCGTGAATGGCAACCAGGACAGTTTTCATGAATTCACCATCCAGTCCCATTTGTTCTGCCTGGGCAATACGGTTTTTCAGAATTTCATCATACCGCTGCGATTGCAGAATCGGCATATTATGTTCTTTCTTATAAGTTCCGATTTCTTCCGAAACACGCATCCGACGGGCAAGCAGCTCCAACAAACTGTTATCCAGCTCGTCTATCTGGCGGCGCAATGCAGTAAGGCTTTCGGTAGACTGGGTCATATCACGGATTACGAGCGTACTCAGGATTAAGTCCAACACTTCAGGAGTAACCTGTTGGGCGGCATCGCTCCAGGCCTTATCCGGATTGCAGTGCGATTCGATAATCAATCCATCGTAATTCAGGTCCATAGCCTGCTGGCAGAGTGGAGCAATCAATTCACGTTTTCCACCAATATGGCTTGGGTCGCAAATAAGCGGTAAGTTCGGGATCTGGCGTTTCAACTCAATAGGAATATGCCACTGTGGAAGATTGCGATAGATCTTTTTGTCGTATGTACTGAATCCGCGGTGAATAGCCCCAATACGACGAATGCCGGCATTGTAAATACGCTCAATGGCGCCAATCCACAAATCCAGGTCCGGGTTAACCGGATTTTTTACCAACACCGGAATATCTACACCTTCCAGCGCATCCGCAACTTCCTGAACTGCAAACGGATTGGCCGATGTACGTGCACCAACCCAAAGAATATCCACACCGTGGGCCAGACATTCACGGACATGACCGGCAGTAGCTACTTCTACAGCCGTGTACATTCCGAGTTCTTTCTGCACCCGTTTAAGCCAGGGAAGACCCTCTACACCTATCCCTTCGAAACCTCCGGGTTTGGTACGTGGTTTCCAGATTCCGGCACGGAAAATTTTAATGCCGCGCGCATGCAACCGGCGCGCCGACTCCATTACTTGTTCTTCTGTTTCCGCACTACATGGTCCGGCTATAACGAGCGGACGCTTTGCGTCAACTCCGGGAAGTAAAATTGATTCTAGTTCCATAATTTTTCTTTCAGTTATCAGTTTGTAATGAACCGTTTCTTTCAATCAATATCAAAATGCCGATCACAACAACTGTAATTATTTATTAATTATTCCTTTTTATATACAAATCGGAGTTGGAACTCCGATCTCCCAATCAACTAATTGCTTTTATCCGCTCCAGCGCTTCACCCAGCATTTTATCGTTGGCACAAAGCGAAATGCGTATATATCGCTTTCCTTTATCACCAAAAATAAAACCGGGAGTAATAAATACTTTCGCATCATAAAGCACTTTATCGGCCAGCTCGGCACTATCGGCATATTTTTCAGGAATTTTTCCCCAAAGGAACATTCCCACCTGCGTTTTCTCAAAAATACAACCGAGCGTTTTCATAATTTCTTCAGCCAATTGACGACGATTCCGGTATAAATGGATATTCATTTCGCGATGCCACTCTTCGGAGTTATTCAAAGCAGCTATGGCAGCCACCTGCATTGGTTTAAACTGACCGCTGTCGATATTGCTTTTCACTTTCAGCACCCACTGTACAAATTCAGCATTCGAAGCCAGCATTCCCATACGCCAGCCCGGCATATTATGCGACTTACTCATCGAATTCAATTCAATACAGATATCTTTTGCGCCCTCTACCTGAAGAATACTTAACCTGTTTTCATTCAAAATAAAGCTATAAGGATTATCGTTACAGATAACGATACCGTGTTTTTTTCCAAAAGCCACCAATTTCTCAAACAGTTGGGGAGTAGCACTTGCGCCGGTAGGCATGTTTGGATAATTGACCCACATTAGTTTAACGTTGCTCAAATCCATTTGTTCAAGCGCATCGAAATCGGGCTGCCAGTTGTTGTTTTCATCCAGGTCGTAAGTCAACACGTTAGCCTGAACCAGATTACTTACCGACGAATAAGTTGGATAACCCGGATTGGGAACCAACACGCCATCACCCGGATTAAGGAATGCCAGCGAAATGTGCAGAATGCCTTCTTTTGATCCAATCAACGGCTGTATTTCGGTGGCTGGATTCAACTCGACTGCAAACCATTTTTTATACCAGTCGGCAAAAGCTTTACGCAATTCTGGTATTCCCACGTAAGGCATATAACCGTGAGCAGTTGCCTCAGCAGCTGACCTACAAAGTGCTGCAATGGTTTCTTCAGAAGGAGGCAGATCAGGGCTTCCAATCCCCAAACTGATTACATTCATACCTTTGGCATTCATTTCCGCCACTTCTTTCAGTTTTTTTGAAAAATAGTATTCCGATACTGAATTCAGGCGTTCTGCAGGTTTAATAGTCTTCATATTGTTTTGATAATATTGTTAGCTAAAAAAGATTCTGTCAATCGTAAATTGCAGATTCAAAAATCGTCATTTATTCTACCGGTGTTATTCCTTCCGGATATTCCCCAAGGGTCTTTAATTCACTGATTAAAGGCTTAATAGCAGCCAGCGATTGTTTGTAACGCTCCAAATCTTCAAATTTAAAATCCACATAAAACTGGTACTCCCACTCGCGTCCGATAATAGGCAATGATTGTATTTTTGTCAGGTTTATATCGTAAAACGAAAAAACCGACAATACTTTCGAAAGGCTTCCTTCCGTGTGCGGCAGCGTGAAAACGATTGATGCTTTGTTGATTACGTCTTCCTTCTGAATATCTTCAACCATCCAGTCATTGGCAAAAATCAGAAAACGGGTAAAGTTGCGTTTATTGGTTTCAATACCTTTAGCCAAAATGTTTAATCCGTAGATTTCAGCAGCCCGTTCGCTGCAGATTGCTGCACTTCCCAGCATATTTTTTTGAGCAATATCGCGGGCAGCAAGCGCCGTATCTTCGTGTTCTACCACCTTAATTCCGGGCAATGTTCCCAAAAAATCGCCACATTGCATCAATGCTATCGGGTGCGATTGCACTTCTTTAATGTCGTGTATTGTTTGTCCGGGCAAGGCGGCCAGGCAATGCGAAACACGCAGTTTGAATTCGCCGGCTATAGGAAGCTTATGTTCTTTAAGCAGTTCATAGTTTGGCAACAAACTGCCTGCAATCGTATTTTCAATGGCCATAATACCCACGACATTGGAATCTTTTTTGATGGCTGAAAAAATATCGCGAAAGGTAACGCACGGGATAATTTCGACTTCCTCTCCTTCAAAAAACCGCTCTGCGGCAATACCGTGATAGGCCCCAAGCCCACCCTGAATAGCTACTCGTTTCATATTAGTTAGTAGTTGATAGTCTATAGTTGATAGTTGAAAAAAAAATCCTGCTCGTGTTTGAGCAGGATTTTCATGTATTCATAATTTATAGTTTGTTTTTTACATAAGATATCCTGCTCTCACCGACTAAAGTAAAAGTAAAAATAAAAATATGTAAAAAATCGATTTACCATAATGACTGTTCTTTTTGCTAAGACGCTGCAAAAGTAATATAATTTTCAATTATTACAACCGGTTTATCAAAAAAAAGTTCAAAAAAACTTCAATTTATTAGCACTGCAGACCAAAAGGATTACAATTTAAGCATCCAATTAACCTATTTGCTATACTTCTTTAGAAAGCTTGCCTTTCATATCGCGAAGTATATAAATAATTGGCAGAATTCCGATCGTATTAAAAATAGCTATGCATACAAACCAAACCAGATGATTGTTTCGGGCAGCTTTCCACATGGCAATTGCTTTCCATGTCAGGTCCCAAAGAACAAGTAACAAGATCAGCCATTCAAAGGGAGCGAGTTTCCAATGAAAATTTTCAAGATTACACATAATATCAGGTTTTAAAGGTGGGTAATAAATCAAAACCAAGAGATTAAAGAGATGTAACACGATGCAAATTTAATGAATTTATTATCAAAAAAAAAAACTTCAGCATTATTTCTATTTCATATTTTGCAACTTCCGATAATACTGTTTCACAAACAAATTAGTATCCTTACGCGGTAAAAATATCGGCTCATTGGGGTCGCAAACTAAATTCCGCCTGTCTACAACCAGCCCCGGAATTCCATTTTCCTCATCCAACACAAATTCAGGATCATGTTGATTTCGTTTGGTTTTGATCCAACCGTAAATAACACTTGGATCATAAATACTGAAGTCCACATAATCTACATCAGGCATTCCCGCACCAACATACCAGCTTTTAGTTTTAAGAATCTTTCGGAGACTTATTCTTTTGTCGTTATTAAATTCACCTCCAATTAAATCCATTGGCAACCTGACAGATATTTTCCAATCGCGTGACTCGGTCGGAAGAATATTAGCTACGTCAAGCACCGACATCCCAAACGCAGAACAGCCCGAGCCTTCATTTTCGTACCGCGGCCAGGTAGCCCCATTATACAAATCGCCGGGCGCAAAACCGTTGACCATCTTTCGCTGGTACACTTCCATAAATTTTATAATCCTCCGCACCGACTCTTCTCCCACCCTGAACTTAATGTACGCCACTTTATGCCGGCCCGAATACAATTTAAGCCCCCTCAGGACATTCTCCCTGGACTCCAACTTCCCCTGCATGGTGGCACCCAATGAACCAAGTCCACTTTTCTTTATCAATACCATTTTGGGCTTTTCGGTAAAAACCTTTCCACACATGGCAAAAAAACACGGCTCCGGCAGGAGCGGCGACGTAACCCGCGCAATTGTATGTCCAATGGCATAATAATTTTTTTGAAGAACCGACCTCGCATAACTATTAAAAGTGGTTTTATAAAGTACCGCCGGATTCGACCAATCAATTGGAACTAAAGACGGAATTACAAAAATCGTAATTTCATGCCCCTGACCGTTTGCTATTACCTGTTCCTGAGCAGATAAATTCAAAGAAAAGAGTATTGTCAACGAGAAAAAAAGCAAATATTGCTTCCAGATTGATTTTGACATAGCATTAGGCGTTAACAGGTGAGACTAAATGCAAATATATATTAATAAACAATTGCTAATTAAGTATAGTTCTGGATCATATATAAAAAAAGCAACTATCAAGACATGACATTCCATGAATCTTTGCAACAATATCATTTCCGGTTTCGGCAAACTAACGAATCAAATTCGAATACCACTTATACTCCGCTCAAATTCCTCATTTTTCTCAAATTGGATTACAAAAACAGGTAAACAACAGATAATCAAGCACATTTATCTATATCAACAAATTTTTCACCTGAAAATCCAATTTTTGGACAAAATCTCATGCTTCTTTTTTTGATTTTTGTAACACTTTTGTAATATCTATATAAATACTTATTTAACAGCCAAATACAGCAACATTTGTAATCATTCCAAAGTTAAACTTTTCATAAAAATAAAAATTTAACACCAAAAATGCGATTTTTATGTTGTAAAACATATAATTTTGCATCGTCAATAAGAAAGAAATGAGTATTGACAAAATCTAATACAAAGAAATCCCAACTTAAATCACAATGGGCATTCTTTGTATTTTTTGTTTTTAAAAGGTAACAATAAAGTTTTATTTAAATTTTTAAGTTATGAAAAAGATGTTAGTTTTAGTAATGGTATTGCTTGCCAGTGCAACAAGTACCTTCGCAATGAATCCAAGTGATTACAATGCACTTAACAAGTTGGATAACAAAGTGGCCTACACCGCCCTGATCGGATATATTGATGCAGACCGCGAACAAGCTGCTTTCTTACAACATGTATTCAAAGTAACGGCCGAAGAAATGAAAATTGCCGTAGAAAAAGGCAATGAAGTGGCCGCAGAAAATGTGCTGAATTACAATTTACGAAACACGAAATGTATCCTCACTAAGGAGCAATACAAAAAGTATTTGGTATTTGTAAATCTCTATTTGAGAAATGAAAGCAATTTCGCTTTGCTCACCGAGAACAAATGACAAAGCTAAGTATTTAGTATTTAAGGTATAGTATAAAAAAAGATTGTGTATAAAAAATTACGATTATGAAAAAAATGTTAGTTACAATAATGGTTTTGGTTGCTGGAGCAATTTCTACCTACGCCGTAAATCCGGCTGATTACGAAGTGTTTAATAAGCTGAACAACGAATCAACTTTCAATGGGTTGGTTCGCTACCTGAATGCCGACAGCGAACAAGCGGAAAATCTGAAATATGTATTTGCTGTAGCAGGAAACAAAATGAAAGCTGCCTTAAGCTCTGAAAACGAAGTGGCTGCCGAAAAGGCAATGAATTTCAACCTGGGAAATGCAAAAAACATTCTGACAGATTACCAATATAAAAAGTACCTGGCCATCATCAACCTGACTATAAACAACAGGTACAACGAAGAAATACTACTGACTGAAAAATAAATTTGAAAAGTTTACATTTTATCTGAGGGTGCAACATGTATATGTTGCACCCTCTTTTCGTTTGCATTCCTTGAAAATCCGCTAAAAAAGGAAAGAAAAACCAGCACTTTCAAAAACTGTGTTGTAAAACATAAAAATCCATGCATCAATTTCAAAAACAAGTGTTTTCTTTACACTTGTTTTATTGAAAGATTTATTTACACTAACAAATCATCACACAGTACTAAAAATCAACAGTTTTCAACATCAACTTTAAATTTGAAAACTCACACATAAGTAATGATTTCCACTTTTTATCAGAATAAGGACACATTTTTAGTTGCAGCAGACTGCATTATTATGGGTTTCCGGAACAATGAATTACACATTCTTATAACGCGCCGGCCCATTGAACCATTGAAAGGTGGCTGGTCGTTGATGGGCGGGTTTGTGAACTCACCGGAAAGCATAAACGAAGCTGCAGAAAGGATTTTTAAAGAGTTTACCGGTATTGATGACATTTTCATGGAACAAGTTGGAGCTTATGGTGAGATTAACCGTGACCTCGGCGAACGGGTAATTTCTATTGCTTATTACGCACTGGTTAATATTTGATGAGTTTGATACCTCATTGGCGGAAAAATATGATGCTCGCTGGGTACGTCTAACCCAATTACCAGAACTCGTTTTCGACCACAACAAGATGGTGAAAGACACCATTGGAATTTTGCAACGAAAAGCAGCCGTTAAACCGATTGGTTTTAATTTGTTGGGCGAACAATTCACCTTGCCAACATTGCAAAGCCTCTACGAATCGATTTACCAGGAAACAATAGACAAACGAAATTTCAGAAAGAAGCTTATAACAATGGACATTTTGGAAAAACTGGACGAAAAGGACAAAAGTTCATCTAAGAAAGGGGCTTTCTATTATAAGTTTAATAAAGAAAAATACGATCAGCTCATTCAACAGGGGCTGCATTTCTCATTATAAATTTTAATACATTAAGTACAATTTTCAATGCTTAATGAAAACAGGAAATAACAACTGACTAAATAGCAAATAATTTTATGTTAGAATCATTAAAAGAAGAAGTATTTCAGGCCAATCTTGAACTGGTAAAACACGGATTGGTGATTTTTACCTGGGGAAACGTGAGTGCTATCGATCGTGCTACCGGCTTGGTGGTAATTAAACCATCGGGGGTTTCGTACGATGACATGAAAGCAGAACACATGGTAGTGGTGGATTTAGCTGGCAAAGTAATTGAAGGCAATTTAAAACCATCATCGGACACAGCAACCCACCTTGCACTTTACAAAGCATTTCCAAACATTGGTGGCGTGGTTCACACCCACTCTACTTATGCCACAGCCTGGGCACAAGCTGGTTGCGACATCCCCAATATCGGGACTACGCATGCAGATTATTTCAGCGATGCAATTCCCTGCACGCGTGATATGACTCAAACGGAGGTAGAAGGCGAATATGAGTTGGAAACAGGAAATGTAATTATTGACCGCTTTCAGGGTTTAAATCCGGATCACATTCCGGGCGTATTGGTAAAAAATCACGGACCATTCTCATGGGGTAAAAATGCACACGATGCAGTGCATAACGCAGTAGTTATGGAACAGGTGGGCAAAATGGCTTATATCGCTTATGGTGTAAATCCAAACCTCACCATGAACGATAACCTTATCAAAAAACACTTCTTCCGTAAACACGGACCGGGTGCGTATTACGGACAATAAAAAAACTACCCCTAACCCCTAAAGGGGAACTATGCAAGTTTGTTTTCATAGTCCATTTCAGGTTAGAGAAAAATCAAATAATAAAACTAAAATCTCTTACCCCCCTTAGCTGACGGATTAGGAATTTAAATAAAATATAAAATGCCTAGAGGGGGTTGGGAAAAACATCATGGCATTCAAAGATTTAGAAGTATGGTTTATCACCGGAGCACAGTTACTTTACGGTGGTGATGCAGTAGTGAGCGTAAATGCACACTCAAACGAAATGGTAAAAGGATTGAACGATTCAGGTAATCTTCCTGTAAAAGTAGTTTACAAAGGAACTGCTAATTCGTCTTCAGAAATATCTGAAATTATGCGCGCAGCTAATGGCGACACAAAATGTGTTGGTATGATTACCTGGATGCACACTTTCTCTCCCGCTAAAATGTGGATTCACGGTTTGATGGATTTCAAAAAACCATTATTGCACCTTCACACGCAGTTCAACCAACAAATTCCTTGGTCAGAAATCGACATGGATTATATGAACCTGAACCAATCGGCTCACGGTGACCGCGAATTCGGGTTCATCACCAGCCGCTTGCGCAAACCACGCAAAATTGTGGTAGGTTACTGGAAAGACAAAGCCACTCACGACAAAATTTCGAGCTGGATGCGCGTTTGTGCTGCTCAGGCTGATGCTAACGACATGTTGATTATCCGTTTTGGTGATAACATGAACAACGTGGCTGTAACCGACGGCGATAAAGTAGAAGCTGAAATTCGTCTGGGTTACCACGTGGACAATGCTCCTATCGCTAAACTGGTTCCTTTTGTAAACGCTGTTACAGAAGCTGAAATCGATGAAATGATTGCAGAATACGAAAAACTATACGATTTTGCAGATGACTGTAAAAAAGGCGCAGAGAAACACATTTCTGTTCGTCAGGCTGCTGCTCAGGAAATCGGTCTTCGTCGCTTCCTGGAATCAAAAGGTGCTAAAGCATTTACTACCAGCTTCAACGAGTTGGAAGGCATGTCTCAGTTGATGGGATTTGCTTCTCAACGTCTGATGGCTCAGGGTTACGGTTTTGGTGCTGAAGGCGACTGGAAAACGGCTGCTTTGACCCGTACTATGTGGGTAATGGCTACAGGCCTTCCGGGCGGATGTTCATTCCTCGAAGATTATGTATTGAACTTTGATGGTGCTAACAGCTCTATCCTTCAATCACACATGTTGGAAATCAACCCTGAAATCGCTGGTAACAAACCACGTATCGAGGTTCACTTCTTAGGAATTGGCGACGCCGGCGTTTGTGCCCGTTTGATCTTCCAGGCTCACGAAGGTTCTGGTATTGCTACTACTATTGTGGATATGGGTAACCGTTTCCGTATGATTGTAAACGAAGTAGAAGTAATCAAACCGGAAGCATTACCTAAACTTCCTGTGGCTTGTGCCTTGTGGATTCCACAACCAAATATCGAAGTAGGTGCAGGTGCATGGATCACTGCCGGTGGTACTCATCACTCAAGCTTCTCTTTCTCATTGACTACTGAAATGATGGAAGACTGGGCTGAAATCCTGGACATCGAAATGTTGATTATCGACAAAAACACCAACATTCGTCAGTTCAAACAAGACATTCGTAACAACGAAGTGTATTACATGTTGAACAAAGCACTTAGATAAATAATCAGAAGTAAGGAGTAAGGGGTAAGTACTTGCCTCTTACCTCTTGCCTCTTACATACTCACAAAAGAAATGAAATACGTTATAGGTTTAGATTACGGAAGCGACTCGGCCCGTGCGGTTGTGGTAAACGCCGAAACAGGCGAAGAAATGGCTTCATCAGTAAAATATTATCCACGTTGGATGGAAGGGAAATATTGCGTTCCTACCGCCAACCAGTATCGTCAACATCCGCAGGATTATATTGATGCTTTGGAATACACCGTTAAAGATGCACTTTCGAAATGTCCGGCCGGCACTGCTGAACAAGTAGTTGGCATTGCCTTTGACACCACCGGAAGTACACCTGTATTTACCGACAAAAACGGTACACCGCTTTCATTATTACCCGAATTTGCTGAAAACCCGAACGCCATGTTCGTATTGTGGAAAGACCACACAGCTATCAAAGAGGCTCAGGAAATCAACGACCTGGCTGCTAAATGGGATATTGACTACACTTCATACGAAGGAGGAATCTACTCTTCAGAATGGTTCTGGGCAAAAGCATTGCACGTGCTGCGTGCCGACGAAAAAGTACGCGAAGCTGCTTACTCATTAGTAGAGCATTGCGACTGGTTGCCGGGTCTTTTAGTTGGAAAAACCAATCCGCACGAAATCTGCCGCAGCCGTTGTGCTTCAGGTCACAAAGCCATGTGGCTGGAGAAATGGGGCGGACTTCCGGCTGAAGAATTCCTGGTAGCATTGGATCCACTGTTGGCTGGATACCGCGATCGTTTGTATACTGATACTTGCCCAAGCGACAAAAAAACAGGCAACCTGACTGAAGAATGGGCTGCACGCCTTGGCTTGACAACCAATGTAGCGGTTGCAGTAGGTGCATTCGACTGCCACATGGGCGCTGTAGGTGCCGAAGTAAAACCGGGTGCGTTGGTACGCGTTATCGGAACTTCTACCTGCGACATCATGGTATCGAGCTACGAAGAAATGGGCCACAAACTAATTCCGGGTATTTGCGGACAGGTTGACGGTTCAGTTATTCCGGGCATGGTTGGGCTTGAAGCAGGACAATCGGCTTTCGGTGACGTATATGCCTGGTTCAAAAACGTAGTAGCATGGCCAGTGGTAAACGTACTTTCAAAAACTACGTTGGTGGACGAAGCTACCAAACAAAAACTGATCGACGAAACGGTAGATCAAATCATTCCTGCCCTTTCTATCGAAGCAGCCAAAGTTCCTGTATCAGAATCAACTATTTTGGCTACCGACTGGATGAACGGTCGCCGCACTCCGGATGCGAACCAAAAAGTAAAAGGTACTATCACTGGTCTGAACCTGGGTAGCTCGGCTCCGCTTATCTTCCGTGCATTGGTAGAAGCTACTGCTTACGGTTCAAAAGCAATCGTTGACCGCTTTATCGAAAACGGTGTTGAAATCAAAGAAATCATCGGCATTGGTGGTATCGCTTTGAAATCTCCTTTCGTAATGCAAACATTGGCAGATGTATTGAACATGCCTATCAAAGTAGCGAAAGCAGAACAGGCTTGTGCTTTCGGAACATCCATGTTTGCAGCTGTAGTAGCAGGTGTTTACGAGAAAGTAGAAGATGCACAGGCTGCCATGGGTATGGGCTTTGCTGCCGAATTCTATCCAAATCCGGCCAATGCAGCTTTGTACGCGGAACTGTACAAAGACTATGTAAAATTGGGACAATTTACCGAAAAAGAATTATTCTCTTAAATCTAAAATAATAATTTAAAAATCATGAATTGGAATTCAACTGAATTTATTTGGCTTGACTGGGTTATCATTGCAGTCGGTATTTGTGCTGTAACGTGGGCTGTTTGGCGCTCAATACAAAAACACAAACTTTCAATGGATGGAGCCAGCAGCGAAGACTACCTGTTTGGTAAAGGCGAGCCCTGGTATATCATTGGGGCGGCAATTTTTGCTGCAAACATTGGTTCGGAGCACCTTGTAGGGCTTGCCGGTACCGGTGCTAAATCGGGTGTAGGTATGGCACACTGGGAAATGCAAGGCTGGATGATCCTGCTACTGGGTTGGTTATTTGTGCCTTTCTATCAGCTCATGAACAGCAAGTTGGGAAAGATCATCACCATGCCCGACTTCCTGAAAAACCGTTATACCCCTGCTACAGGTTCGTGGTTATCAATCATCACGCTAATTGCCTACGTACTGACCAAAGTGAGTGTTACTGCATTTACCGGAGGTATATTCCTGGAAAGTCTTCTTGGTCTGCCTTTCTGGTACGGAGCTATCGGCCTTATCGTTCTTACAGGTATCTTTACTGTATTGGGTGGTATGAAAGGGGTAATGACACTGTCAGCCATTCAAACCCCTATTCTTATCATCGGTTCTTTCCTGGTTCTTTTCCTTGGATTATCGGCACTTGGCCACGGTAATATCGGCGAAGGCTGGACTGCCATGATCGATCATGCCAAAAGCCTGGGTATAGGAGCTGATGGCAAAGCCTACGGCACAAACCACATGTTCCACTTAGAAACCGGAGACCCATTGTATGATTCTTACCCTGGTTTTTGGGTATTTATCGGAGCGTCTATCATTGGTTTTTGGTATTGGTGTACCGACCAGCACATTGTTCAACGTGTACTCGGACAAACAAAAGGCGAAGCTAACGACGTAGTAATGAAACGCGCCCGTCGTGGTACTATCGCTGCCGGTTATTTCAAATTGTTACCTGTATTCATGTTCCTGATCCCCGGTATGGTGGCAGCAGCATTAGCTTCGCGTCCGGACAGCGGATTTACGTTGGAAGACCCGGATACAGCCTTTGGCTCTATGGTTAAATTTGTGTTGCCTGCCGGTGTAAAAGGTATCGTAACTATCGGGTTTATCTCTGCTCTTGTTGCTTCGCTGGCTGCATTCTTTAACTCTTGCGCCACCTTGTTTACCGAAGATTTCTACAAACCAAACTTCAAAGGCAAATCCGAAGCCAGATATGTATTGGTAGGTCGTATTGCAACCATGGTTGTAGTGGTACTTGGTATTTTATGGATTCCGATTATGATGAGCCTGGGAAGTCTTTACGATTATCTGCAAGGTATTCAATCGCTGCTTGCCCCGGCCATGGTAGCCGTATTCGTACTGGGTATTTTCTCCAAAAGAATTACACCCAAAGCCGGTGAATTCGGTATGATCGGTGGCTTCGCCATTGGTATGGTGCGCTTGCTGACCAATATTTTCACTAACACAGGTAAAAACGAAATGACAGGCTGGCTTTGGGAATCGACCCGTTGGTTTTGGCACACCAACTGGCTTATCTTTGAAATCTGGTTGCTCGTATTTATTGTAGTAATGATGTATGTAGTATCCATGTTTACTCCAAAGCCAACCGCGCGACAGATTGAGGATATCACTTTCACGGGTGATTATAAAAAGCTTATCAAACAGAGCTGGAACAAATGGGATGTTATCGCCTCACTTGGCGTAGTAATTCTGTGCGCTGCGTTCTACTGGTATTTCTGGTAATTATTTGTTTTTTTATAGTGCTCCGGGACCGGCTATTTTTTAGCCGGTCCCGGTTTGTTTTAGAAATCCAGTTAACGCCTATGATAGGGAATCCGGCCAATTCTACTTTTCCAGCACACATTTCACCAGCGAAACTTCGTTGATAATATCCAGGTAGCCGGCACATTCTCCTTTTATTGTAACTTTTTCGCCGGTTTTCAGCAATTTTGCCTTCGGAATTTCAGATTTATCAATGGAACAATTGATACTGCCCGGGCCCATGTCAGGCTCTTTGATCAGAATGTTCAGGATGGTATCACCAGCCTGGGTTATTTCACTTACTGTGCCGGAAATACTAATCACCTTGCCATACTCGGCCGAAAGGTATTTAGCATTGGCAGCCTGTTCGTTTTGCGTAAATTCGGCCATCAACTGCGAGGCAGTAAGCGTATATTCAGCTGCAATTTTGGCAACGTCCCGTTTAGGCTTATTAAACACATACACCACCACGCTTATGCCCGCCAGCAAACCGAAAGCAACCACGATGATTCCGTACAAAACTATTTTGCTTTTCATGGCATTTGAATTTTAAAAGTTCAGATCAACATTTATTTCAATTACAGGAGCAATGTTGTTTGCTAGCCGGCTTTCTACAGCTATATTATAGTCTTTCAGCAATACAAAAAACTTCGATTTAACGTTGTATTTTCCATCCTTAACCTCCACCGTTCCGTCGGCTTTAATGCGTTTCATCACATTATGAATGGTCAGATTGCCTTCCACAGTTGTTTTATAAATGCCATTTTTTGTGGGGTTTATTTCCAAAAGGTTATTAATACTTCCGGTAAAAGTTGCTTTCGGGTATTTGGCCGACTCCATGTAGTTTTCGTTAAAATGTTCCTGCATCAGGGCTTTTTTAAACTCGAAAGACATAATGGGAATCATTACGGCTATAGTACCTTTCTCTGTCATGATAACAGCTGCTGCCTGATGCGAATGCGCTTCAATATCTTCGAGCGGAGTGTGGGAGTAAAACCAGACATGCCCGGTTTTGGTAATCAGTTTTTCCTGTGCAAAACCCGCAACACACGCCCCAAAAAACAACAAAAGGACAATTATTTTCGACTTCATATTCTTTAAGATTAAAGATGTTTATAATCATTTAAATGAAAACACACGTGATATATAAATCCGAGTTGTCAATGGCCGCTCTGCTATTTCCCCGTAGTTTCCGTAACGTTGCAATAGTTTGCAGCATGATTCCACAAAAGACTCAACATCGGATAATACTCTGTAGTAATTTATAACAATGTTCTCTCAGGATCATATCTGAAAAAGTCACATGATAACGATTTTTCTGAAAACACTTTTTTCTCCGAGGGTCATTTTCACAAGATACATGCCTGGCGCTGCTTTTCCTGCTAAATCGAAGGTTTGCAAAAAAGGACCAGCAACCTGATTTTTTGAAAACAACACATTTGCCAGTTTGCCTTGCAGGTCAAACAATTTGACTTCCAACAAATAAGATCCTGGCAAATCAAAACGGACATTCAACTCATTGACCACCGGATTGGGGTAAAGCTGAATATCATTAACCACTTCATTTTCTGTCAATCCGGAAATTGGCTGAACGATAATTCGGCCTTTCATGCCAGACGAAGCATGCGGTGAACAAACGTAATAATGAGTCCCGGGTGTAAGCTGTGCAGCAGACACATTTCCACCTCCAAAGTCAACTGTGAAACCAATTTCAGGAGAGTTCTCATTGGCATTCCAAGTGGATTGACTAACCTCAACTGCGTCATGTATCGATGCAAGTACAAAATTCACATTATCTCCCTGTTGAATTGTCAATGTAGCCGGCGAAAAAGCGTAACCCGAATTAACAACTTGCCAGATAGTGCTAAACCCATATAAACAAGAAGCGGCGAATAAAAAAACAACAATAAATTTTTTCATAAAACCATAAAATTTAGAATAATAAAAGGTATGATAACACTCACAACAAATTTATACCAGCCCAAATATTCAGCTCTTATCTCTAAGAAATTTTATTTTGGCCTTATTACAAAACAACAACTATTTCAATGTAAAAGTTTTGAAAACAATCAGATACAAAAAAGGAAAGCCGAATGAAATGAATCGGGGCACATAACTTAATCAATTATAACTATAAATACCCCAAAAGGCTCCATTTTCTCCCGCTGAAGTTCAAGCACAAAAGCATTCCAACCGGCCAACAGTTATTTCACGAATGTAAAAGTGTTTTATTTTCCCAATTACTCTCAAAATTGTAGATTTTTATTCTAACATGATGACTAATAAGGCGGTTTATTTCGTAAATTTGCGCCCGAAATTGAAAAACACCTAAATATGAATAGAATTGTCAGCAAAGAAAACTTCTCTGCTAATGTTATAAAGTTTGAAGTAGAAGCGCCATTAATTGCCAAAGCCCGAAAAGCCGGTCACTTCGTAATGGTAAAAGTTGGAGCAAAAGGCGAACGCATTCCGTTGACTATTGCCGATGCTGATTTACAAAAAGGGACTATTACCCTGGTGGTGCAAAAAATGGGCGTTTCGTCGTCAAAATTATGTGCACTGGAGGCCGGCGATTTTATTACCGATATGGTAGGACCGCTAGGTAAAGCTACCCACATCCAGAATTTCGGAACAGTAGTGTGTGCCTGCGGAGGTGTAGGAACAGCTCCTATGTTACCCATTGTAGCCGCATTGAAAAAAGCCGGAAACCGCGTCATTACAGTGATTGCAGCCCGCACCAAAGATTTAATCATCCTGGAAGAGCAAATGCGGGAACATTCCGATGAAATAATTGTTATGACCGACGATGGTTCGTACGGCACCAAAGGACTGGTTACAAACGGAGTAGAATCGGTTATCAATCGCGAAAAAGTAGATTTATGCGTAACTATCGGGCCGGCTATCATGATGAAATTCGTGAGCCTGCTGACTAAAAAATATGAAGTGCCAACCCTTGCTTCGCTCAATACCATTATGGTGGACGGGACCGGGATGTGTGGTGCTTGCCGTGTAAGTGTAGGAGGAAAAACAAAATTTGTATGTGTTGATGGACCTGAATTTGATGCACATTTAGTTGACTTTGATGAAATGTTGATGCGTTTGGGCGGATACAAGGATATTGAACAGGAAGAAATGGCCAATTTTAGCAAACAGTAATTAGTAAAGAGTAAATATTATGAATCATAGTGAAGAAAGAGCCATGGCCTGGCGAGAAGAATTGCGCAAATCGATGAAAGCCAAAGAACGCACGGATATTCCCCGCGTTCACATGCCCGAACTCGATCCGGAATACCGCAGCCATAGCCGATTGGAAGAAGTGAACCTTGGCCTGACACCCGAAATGGCTATGCTGGAAGCCAAACGCTGCCTGGACTGCGCTAACCCAACTTGCATGCAAGGCTGTCCGGTTGGCATCGACATTCCGCGGTTTATTAAAAATATTGAACGTGGGGAATTTCTCGAAGCGGCCAAAGCTTTGAAAGATACCTCTGCCCTACCCGCAGTTTGCGGACGTGTTTGTCCACAGGAGAAACAATGCGAAGGCCAGTGCGTTCATTTAAAAATGAAAAAAGATGCAGTTGCTGTAGGACACCTGGAACGTTTTGCAGCCGACTACGAACGAGAAAGCGGAAACATTTCTGTTCCTGAAACCGCTGAACCCAACAATATAAAAGTAGCTGCTGTTGGTTCCGGGCCTGCCGGACTGGCTTTTGCCGGAGACATGGCAAAACTGGGCTATGAAGTGGTGGTATTTGAAGCGCTTCACGAAATCGGAGGCGTATTGAAATATGGCATTCCGGAATTCCGTTTGCCAAACGAGATTGTAGATGTGGAAATCCAGAACCTGCAATCTATGGGTGTTCATTTTGTAACCAACTGTGTGGTTGGAAAAACCATTTCCATTAAAGATTTGGAAGACGATGGATTCAAAGGCATTTTTGTGGCCAGCGGAGCCGGACTACCCCGTTTCATGAATATCAAAGGCGAAAACCTGGTTGGAGTTATGTCGGCAAATGAATACCTCACTCGTGTTAACCTGATGGATGCTGCCAGCGAAGAATCGGACACACCCGTATTCAAAGGTAAAAAAGTAGCTATCATAGGTGGTGGTAACACAGCTATGGACTCTGTTCGTACAGCGCGCCGCCTTGGTGCAGAACGTGCCATGATAGTTTACCGCCGCTCAGAAGAGGAAATGCCTGCCCGTCTTGAAGAGGTAAAACATGCTAAGGAAGAAGGAATTGACTTCCTGACATTGCACAACCCGATTGAATATATTGGTAATGCACAAGGTCGTGTGACACACATGCTTTTGCAAGTTATGGAGCTGGGCGAGCCCAATGCTTCAGGCCGTCGCTCCCCGGTAGAAATTCCGGGAAAAACGGAGTTAATTGAAGTAAATGAAGTAATTGTAAGCGTTGGAGTATCGCCAAATCCACTTATCCCGCAATCCATTGAAGGACTTGAAGTTTCGAAATGGGGCACGGTATTAGTCAACGACAACACCATGCAATCGGCCGTTCCAATCATTTTTGCTGGTGGTGACATTGTTCGCGGTGGCGCAACAGTTATCCTGGCCATGGGCGATGGAAGGAAAGCAGCCAAAGCAATGGACGAATGGATAAAAGACAAAAAATAACAATTTCGATTATACAAAAAATGCGCTTTCCAAATTATTCGGGAAGCGCATTTTTTATGCCGTTATCTTTTACTTATTCTTCAGCAAAATAATCGAATCTATGGGTATTGTCATTTTCCAACAAATAAATATTGGCAATATCGTCGGCAGTGAATTTGCCTTCAAAACAAAGCGTTTGTTCGTGGAATCCTTTGCGTGCCGGAACTATATATGCACAAGCAAAGCCGTCAGCATCGCTTTCCGTGTTATAATTACATGCCAGCGTATTATCTTTCAGCACCACAAGAATGTGATTCATTCTCGTCCACACCAAATCGGATTTTCCATCATTAATTAAATACATGGTCAGATAGGTCCGGTCGCCGGCTTCGTTATTGGTTAACTTCCCGGGATAAATACCAACCGTATAGTTAACCGATTTGGATTTATTGGAAACAACTTCCATGTAAAGAGGTTCGCCGGCCTTTGCAGCTTCAGCAAACACAAAAAACAATGCAATCAGGATAATGGATTTTAACTTCATATAGACTTGTATTAAATAGTTCGAAAAAGCTCCGAATTGAGCGAAATCCTACTTACAAAAAATGCGCCATTCGTAGCAAAACAGCGCATTTCATTTAAAATATGTTCATTTCTATGCACCCAAAGCGCGTAAAGCCTCATACACCAAAATGGCCGGCCATACTATGGCTTTCAAAAACCCCAACACACCTATCCAAAAAGTAGTTGCCTTTGCTATAAAATAAATAGCAGCTCCAATCATTCCTAAACCATACACGGCTCCACCCGAAGCGGTTGCACGATGATTTTGATTCATGTTTTTACAATCGCAATTTTGTTCTTCGTTCATAATGTTTGAATTTTTCCAATAATGACTGTATAATTTTTACCATATTTTTTGGCACATTTGGGACAGGTTGTGTACCACATATACCATTTCTCTATTTTCAGATTTTGCTCTTTAGCTTTTACCTCAAAGTCGGCACACCATTTCCCGGTCTGGTTAAAATCACCTTCATAAACACGACTGTAAAACGTACCGCTTAGTTTTGTGTTTATTGCTCCGGGAATTTCTTTGTCAACTGCCAGATATAAATCCATATTCCATTTGGAAGAATGATCCGAAAGGCACAACCAATCCAGAACTTTTGCTCCGGCATTATCTACTTTTGCATTCAGGCGTTTCATAGTTGCACCAAAATTCAAAGGCATGTAAAAGCAAGTCGCCACTTTGGCTTTAATGAAAGGTTTGTTTTCCCATGTTTGCATTTTATCGTCCCAGGGAGCAGGATCTAAAGGCGGACAGCATTCGAATTCTTTAGTTTCAGTTCTCATAATCCATTCTAGTTTAAGGTTTATTTCGGGAGAAGTATCCGTTGCAAATGTAATTATATTTTTGTAAAAACAACCAATTCACGTACAACAAACCCAAACAGACAAAAAAGAAACAGGGCTGCAAAAAATTGCAACCCTGCCTGAATTCATTTCCTGGTTTCTTTATTTATACATCCGCTCGCGAACAGCTTTTACATCTTCGGAAGTAACATAATCATCGTAATCCATTTGTTTGTCGATAATTCCGCCTGGTGTAAGCTCAATAATACGATTACAAACAGTTTGGATAAACTCGCGGTCGTGCGAAGCCATCAGTACGTTTCCTTTGAAGTTTACCAGCGTGTTGTTGAATGCCTGAATCGATTCCAGATCGAGGTGGTTGGCCGGCGAATCGAGCACCATAACATTGGCATTTTTCAGCATCATGCGCGAAATCATACAACGCATTTTTTCACCTCCGGAAAGCACGCTCGCTTTTTTGTAGATTTCCTCTCCGGCAAAAAGCATTTTGCCCAGATAGCCACGAATAAACGACTCAGTGGTATCATCAGAGAATTGTCCCAACCAGTCCACCAGATTCAAGTCGGTATTGAAAAACTCCGAATTGTCGAGCGGTAAATAAGCATTGGTAATGGTTACCCCCCAGTTAAAAGTTCCTTCATGCGCTTTATCATGGCCGTTGATTATTTCGAAGAAAGCAGTCATAGCACGCGGATCGCGGGACAGGAATGCAATTTTATCGTTTTTCTCCACGTTGAAATTCACATCTTTGAAAAGTACGGTTCCATCATCGGCTGTTTTACCTAAGCCTGCAATTTCCAACACCATATTTCCTGGCTCACGATCAGGAGTGAAAATAATTCCCGGATATTTACGGGTAGAAGGCTGAATTTCTTCCACATTAAGCTTTTCGAGCATCTTTTTACGGCTGGTAGCTTGTTTTGATTTAGCCACGTTGGCACTAAAGCGACGGATAAACTCTTCCAGTTCTTTCTTTTTCTCTTCGGCTTTCTTATTTTGGTTCTGTTGCTGACGAAGCGCCAACTGGCTTGATTCGTACCAGAACGAGTAGTTACCCGGGAAAAGCTGAACTTTCCCAAAGTCGATATCCACGGTATGCGTACTTACGGCATCGAGGAAGTGACGGTCGTGCGACACTACCAGAACTGTGTTTTCGTAGTTGGCCAAATAGTTTTCCAACCACATTACCGTTTCCACGTCCAGGTCGTTGGTAGGCTCATCGAGCAACAGGTTGTCCGGTTTTCCGAAAAGAGCCCTGGCCAACAGCACACGTACTTTTTCCATACCGCTCAGGTCTTTCATGAGCTGATAATGCAAATCTTCCTTGATACCGAGTCCGCTCAACAGCGAAGCCGCATCACTCTCGGCATTCCAACCATTCATTTCCGAAAACTTATCTTCCAGCTCCGAAGCACGAAGTCCATCGGCATCCGAAAAATCTTCTTTCAGGTAAATGGCATCTTTTTCTTCCTTTATTTTCCACAAAACGTCATGTCCCATCATAACCGTATCGAGGACAGTAAATTCGTCGAATTCAAAGTGATCTTGTTTCAAAACAGACAAGCGTTCGCCCGGGCCAATTTGAATATTTCCACGGGTTGGATCCAAATCGCCACTTAACATACGGATAAGCGTAGATTTTCCGGCACCGTTTGCACCAATAATACCATAACAGTTACCGGCCGTAAACTTGAGGTTTACGTCGGAGAATAAAACACGTTTGCCAAATTGAATGGCCAGATTTGAGACAGTAATCATAATTAAAGTGAAGCCCCCTAAATCCCCCAAAGGGGACTTAAGACACCTGATTTATTTTAAATGAACAAATATTTATAAACAAGAATAGAACTCATTTGATGTACAGATTCGTTCTATTCGTAGTTACCTATTTTTAAACCAACTCCAAAGTCCCCTTTGGGGGATTTAGGGGGCTGTTGTTATTCAATAACCCCAAGTGCACGGGCAGCTTTGGAAATCTTTTCGATTGATTCGTCAATCTGATCAAAAGTATGTGTTGCCATCAACGAGTAACGAATCAACGAGTCTTCTGAACGAACAGCCGGAGAAACCACCGGATTTACAAACACTCCATCATCCATTAAAGTTTTGGTTAGCAGGAATGTTTTGGTATTATCGCGGACGTACAAAGGAATGATCGGAGTTTCGGTGTGACCTATTTCAAAACCGGCTTTTTGGAATCCCTCTTTAGCACGCTTTGTATTCGCCCACAAGGCATTTTTACGCCAGGTTTCTTCTTCCATAATATCCAATGCAGCCAACACGCAACCGGTAGAGGCAGGTGTAATAGATGCACTGAATATCAACGTGCGTGAATTATGTTTCAAATAATTAATGATATTGTTATCGGCAGCAATAAAGCCTCCGATTGTACCCAGCGATTTACTGAAAGTTCCCATGATCAGGTCAACGTCCTTAGAAACTCCGAAATGCTCGCAAACTCCGGCTCCTGTCTTTCCGAACACTCCTAACGAGTGAGCTTCATCAACATAAATAGAAGCGTTGTATTTTTTTGAAAGTTCAACAATTTCCGGCAGTTTAGCCACATCTCCTTCCATGCTGAACACTCCGTCAATAACGATAAGTTTCAGCCTATCGGGTTCGCATTTTTTAAGTAATTTCTCCAACGCATCCATATCGTTGTGGCGATATTTCAGTTGCTTGGAGAATGTAAGACGTTTTCCTTCAATAATAGAAGCGTGGTCAAACTCATCAAAAATAAGGTAATCTTCGCGACCAGTAACGCATGGTACAACTCCCGAATTCACGGTAAAACCTGTTGCATAAACCAAGGCAGCTTCTTTGTGCACCAATTTAGCCAAACGTTCTTCCAGTTCCAGGTGAATGTCCAATGTTCCGTTCAGGAAACGTGAGCCGGCGCATCCGGTTCCGTATTTTTCAATCGCTTTAATCGAAGCTTCTTTCAACCGGGGATGATTTGTAAGTCCCAAATAGCTGTTAGAACCAAACATCAATACACGTTTACCACCAATTGTAACAACTGTATCCTGATCAGACTCAATGGGCCGGAAATAAGGGTAAACGCCCATTGCTTTTGCTTGCTGGGGCGCATCATATTGTCCCAACACATTACTTAGTTGACTCATAAATTTATGTGTTTGTAAAATAAAACGGCTGCAAAGATACAAAAATTTTCCTGCAAACAAGCATAATTTTTGATCGGTACGGGATAATTGAATACTTTTGCAGTTGCAAATTCAACAACACAACTATCGCGTGAGCAAACAACTGGATTATAAATTATTACCCGTTTTAGCAGCCAAAGCGGCTCCGGAGTGGAAGCGCTTCCTGGCTAAAAACAAGAAGAAACTGGAAGGCATGGACTTGCAGGTTCATGCCCTGCATGACAAAATCTCCGAACAAACCGACTGCCTGCAATGTGCCAATTGCTGCCGGTCGCTCGGCCCGCGCATTACCGACAAGGATGTGGACCGAATGGCCAAAGCGCTTCGGTTGAAAGCTGCCGATGTGATTTCAAAACACCTCAGAATTGATGAGGATGGCGATATGGTTTTTCAATCTATGCCCTGTCCCTTCCTGGGTGCTGACAACTATTGCTCCATTTATGAAAACCGACCGAAAGCCTGTCGCGAATATCCGCACACCGACCGCAAACGCTTTTACCAGATCTATAACCTGTCGATTAAGAATGCGTACACTTGCCCGATTGTATATGAAGTGCTGGAAGAATTGAGGAAATAGTTTGAAGCTGGAAGAATTTGGGTGAAGCCCCCTGTGTAATAAAAAATCTGAATGTAAAATTGAATTGCAGGTTATGACCTAAAAATATCCTTCTTCAATACTCCCGATTTCTCGAACGAAAAACGCACCGTAAACAAAATGCTCAGCGCGATACTTAGCACCGTGGAAGCCAGGATGGCCACCATAATGGCAATCTGATATTTAATGGCTACGAGCGGAACTGAACCTCCCAGGATTTGCCCGGTCATCATACCCGGCAACGACACAATGCCCATGGTAACCATAGTGGCAATGGTGGGATTCAGGGCCGACACAAAACTCTTTTTGGCAAAAACCAACAAGGCTTCGTAATGGGTGGCTCCCAGGGAAAGTTTGTAGAAATAAAGCTGCTCTTCCTTACGCAAGACTTTATAAAAATCACCCAGCCCGATCACGTTGGAACGCAGCGAGTTTCCCAACACCATGCCGCCAATGGCAATCATGTATTTCGCATCGAGAATGAAATTGAGGTTCACAATGAAATAGTTGAAATACAACACCACAAAGAAATTGGCTATCACAAACGACAGCAGCACCGGCACTACAAACCGGCTAACTTTCAGGTCGGAATTTTTGATAACGGAAAAAACCGCAGCAGTAATCATTACCAGAAACCACAGCAGGTTGATAATCCAGTTGTTGTATCTGAAAATATATTCCAGAAAGAACCCGATAAGCACCAGCTGAACCACCATGCGAACCGTGGAAACAAGCAGGTTTTTAGTGATTCCCAGTTTAAAATATCCGACTGCCGCCAATGGGATGAACAGCAACAAGCCGCACATCAGCATCGAAAAGATTGATAAATCCTGAGCTCCGTCCATAATCAGTCTAGTTTCAGGGTTTTGAGTTCTATACCGGCGGGAAAGTAATTGTCGTGTGAGATATACAACACCGTAAAATCGGGGTTTAACAGGAAATAGTCGAGCACTTTTTTCTTGAGGGATTTATCAAGGGCCGAAGTCACCTCGTCCAGAAAAAACATCCGGCGTTTCAACAGCAATGCATTGATAATGGCTATGCGTTGTTTCTCGCCTCCGGAGAGTTCTTCGATATTTTTCAGCAGAACGGTTTCGGGCAATTCAAAACAACCTAAAAGCCCGATGATTTCTTCTTTAGATCCGGATTTATGGATCAGGTTTGCCTTCAGCGACAAGGTTTCATCAAAAAACGCTTGCACTGAACCACGACCAATATTCAAATCCTGACTTACATAAGCCACCCGACGACGTACTTCCCACACGGACAAATCGACCAAAGGCTTGTTTTCAAAAAGAATTTCACCCTCGTCGGGCTTTTCGAACCCCAGCAACAACCGAAACAAAGTGGTTTTACCTATGCCCGACCGGCCGGAGATATTCACCTTGCCGCCGGCTGCAATTTCGACCGAAAAATCATTCAAAACGAATTTTTCGCTAAAACGCTTGGTGATATGACGAAGGCTGAACATAAATATCTGCTAAAATCGAGATAAGAGAATTGGACATTAAATTTTAATTGTTACCCGCGTGTTCTTTTGGAAGTGTCGTTATTGGCTGACTTTACATACCTACCAGGTTTTAAAAACCTGGTAGGTATCCACTAATTAGTTTCATAATCCATAAAACAAACATAACGCAACCACAAACTCCCCTTTAGGGGTTGGGGGTCATTATTTTTAATAATTACCCCCAAAGCGACCTCTACTAAATATAACTATCAACCTATTGAAGATATTGAGGGACGTAGTCCTGATATCTTGGTAGCAACGGATTTCACGGAAAACAAGCCGCGTTAGCGGTGGCATCTTTCAATTCAGAATGTCAGAGCTACGCTCCTTCAATTATCCTTATAACTTCATTGCTACAAGATATCAGAGCTACGCTCCTGTGTATTTTCAACTCTGCACAACAGGTAGACATGCGGATAATCATTTTATTTTCTCAATATCATTCCAAAACGAAGGATATGATTTGGTGACTACCTGCGGCTCTTCTATAACGAGCGGAGTAATCAATGCCGCAGGAGCAAAAGCCATGGCCATGCGGTGGTCTTCGTAGGTAGCAATGCTAATAGTCGAAGCGGGTGCACAACGTTCGCCGGCCCATGCCAATTCACCTTCTGCCGGTTCAAAAAGCACAAAACCCAGTTTTGCCAATTCATTAATCAAAGCCGCGATACGGTCGGTTTCCTTAATTTTCAAACTTTGCACGCCCTTGAAATGGAACGGGATATTTTTCAAACAGCAGGTTACTGCAAATGTCTGAGCCAAATCGGGCTGATTTACAAAATCATTATCAAACGCGGTTGTATAATTTCCGTTTGAAGTCAACAGAACGCCATCAGCCTGATATTCTGTTTTCACGCCCAATTGCTCGAAAAGTTCGGCCACTTTGCTATCGCCCTGCGAACTGTTTTGATATAGTCCGCTCAGGAAAATCTGTCCTTTTCCGGCAATGGACAAAACCTCGTACCAGTAAGAAGCTCCCGACCAGTCGGACTCCACTTTATATTGAATCGGTTTGTATATTTGCGCTTTAATGTCAATCTCATTGTTTTCAAAAACCACATCCACGCCGAATTCTTTCATCATGCGCATCGTCATTTGAATGTACGGCACAGAGATTACATTTCCTTCGAGTTTTATTTTCAGCCCGTTTTGCATATAAGGCGCAATCATCATCAAGGCCGAAATATACTGGCTGCTCACGCCACCGTTCAGGCTAATTTCGCCTCCCATCATAGCGCTTCCAAAAATACGCAACGGAGGATAACCTTCTTTTTCCACATATTCAATGCGGGCACCCAGGCTCGTAAGCGCATCCACCAACAACTTTATCGGACGGTTTTTCATTCGTTCGCTTCCGGTTATCACCCACTCCCCTACTGTTTTTGCCAGAAAAGCAGTGAGAAACCGCATGGATGTACCGGCTGCCCCGATATCAAAAGTAGTATCGTTGGAGTTAAGCGCTTTCACCGTTACACGGGTATCATCGCAATCGGAAAGATTTTGGATATCATAAGGGCTGTATGCCAATGCATTCAGAATCAAGGCGCGGTTACTGATACTTTTTGAAGCAGGAAGAGAGATCGAAAGATTTATATCCGTTACCGGAATATGAAGTTGTTTTGACGAAGTCATGTTTAAAACTTTAGCTTTAATTTAAAAAATCACAAAATCGATACAAAAGTACATATTTTTCTACAGTTAAGAATAACAAGCAAGGGTTTTGACGTTATATATTCACGACAAAAAACTATTTTTGCCCGCAACAAATTGTTTTATGATTATCCGCAAAGCGACCTAATTAGTCATTTATTCCATCCGCTGTCAGAGTCGTACCGACTGCTGACAGGAATGATATAACTCTGATAGCGGTCGAAAGACCCTATCAGCAGTTAAACAGATTGAAGAGGTTGCCTTGCGGATAACCATTAATTATTTTTACAAAGCATGTATAAAGTCTATTTTTTACTGGCAATTCTCATTGCATCGATCTGTACAACACAGGCACAGGCACTTCTGCAGGTTGCCCCTGAGGAAGTTGGACTTGACGCTCGCAAATTGCAACGTGCCGACAGTGTTATTTTCCGTGCAGTAAACAACAAAGAAATCCCGGGAGCAGTGCTGGCCGTGGTGCGCAACGGCAAAATGGCTTATCTGAAAGCTTATGGCAACAGGCAGGTTTACCCAACCGTTGTTCCCATGGATGTAAACACGGTTTTCGATATGGCGTCATGCACCAAATCTATGGCTACGGCCATTTCCACCATGATACTAGCCGATAAAGGTTTAATTAAGCTTCAGGACAACGTAGACCATTACATTCCAGCCTTCACCCACTCGAACAAAAACATAGAGATTATCAATTTGCTAACGCACACTTCAGGACTTCCGGCTTATGCGCCCGAAACGCTTATCAAAAAACGATACGGCACATCGAACCCAACGGGTTTTATGCAATATATCGACTCCTGCAAACGAAATTTCAACCCGGGTAAAAGCATGGAATACAGCTGCCTGAATTTTATTACCCTGCAACATATAATCGAAAATGTAAGTGGTGAAAGCCTCCGGAATTTTGCAAAAGAAAATATCTTCGACGTACTGGGCATGACACACACTGATTTCAACCCTACCGGTGAACTGCTTACCGATTGCGCTCCTACATCGCGCATTAAAGAAGGTGTTGTACTGAAAGGAATTGTGCACGATCCGCTCGCCCGTGAGTTCAATTGCGGTGTTTCGGGCAATGCCGGTTTATTTTCGAATGCAAATGATATTGCGATATTGGTAGCTGCCTTGCAAAACGGCGGAGCTTGGAACGGCAAAACCATTTTAAGCCCTTCCGCTGTAAAAACAATGATCACCATCCCCGACTCACTAAAAATGTATGGCCGAACTCCCGGCTGGGATATGGCCTCGCGTTATGCAACCTGCAAAGGCGATTCGCTGGGACCAAACACCTATTGCCACACAGGCTACACCGGCACATCCATTGTTATCGACCCCGACAATGACATTTCAATCATCCTGCTTACCAACCGGGTGCACCCCATAGACAAAGGCAGCGTGGTAAAGCTCCGGGCTTCGGTGGCCAACTCTGTCGCATCAGCTATTATGAAGGGCAATTCCTATCTGAGCAATAAATAAAATATTATAGGGATACTAACCAATTTTACTTGCTACGTAAAATAACAAAAGGGTTTCGCGGTTTGTAACCGCGCTCTTAACTCTAAGAACGCGGTTACAAACCGCGAAACCCTACTCAAATAGATATACCCAAATCAGTATAAATTCCTACACCGCTAATTGATAAATTTTACGGATATCTTCCTCGGTTAGTTTCACAAAACTTCCCAGCGTATTTTCTCCTAATCCAGCGGTTTTTACGAGCGTTGGAATATCTTCAGCCCTAGCTCCCAACTCGGAAAAACGAACCGGCAATCCAATAAAGGTCATAAATTGTTCGTAACGCTCAATGCCCTGCAACGCTGTTTTTTCGGGATGTTGGAAATCCATTTCGCAGCCCCAAACCCGCACGGCAAACTGCGCAAAACGCAACACATCCTGATTCATAACATACTTCATCCACGCGGGAAACATTACTGCTAATCCTGCACCATGAGCCACATCGTAAAGCCCAGACAATTCATGTTCCAGCATGTGGCTCGACCAATCCTGCTCGCGCCCTACCCCGCAAATGTCATTATGTGCCACCATACCGGCCCACATCAGGTTCGCCCGCGATTCGTAATCAGCCGGATCAGCCAGTGCTTTCGGTGTTTCTTTGATGACCGTTAGCAAAATAGCCTCACAAAGCCGGTCGGTAATTTCCACGTCTTTGGTATTGGTAAAATAGCGTTCCATGACATGGGCCATCATATCGGCAGCACCGCAGGCTGTTTGGAAATTGGGCAACGTACAGGTCAGTTCCGGATTAAGAATGGAGAAAACCGGACGCAATGCATCGCTGTTGGCTGCGCGTTTCAACATGCCGTTTTCATGCGTGATGACCGAACCGGTAGAACCTTCGCTTCCAGCTGCCGAAATAGTAAGAATGGTTGCCACTGGCAAGGCTTTTTCTACACGTTTCCCCGTGTAAAAATCCCAGAAATCGCCATCATACAAAGCTCCAAGTGCAATGGCTTTGGCAGAATCGATCACGCTTCCGCCACCCACAGCCAATACAAAATCTATTTTATCACGCTTGCAAATTTCCACTCCCTGGTATACCAACCCACTACGCGGATTAGGCTGTGCACCTCCCAACTCGGAAAAAGTGATTTCTTCAGCAGTTAGCGAGGCTTTTACTCTATCAAGCAAACCGCTTTTAATGACTGAACCGCCACCATAATGAATCAACACATTGGAACCTCCAAAACGTTTTACATATTTACCGGCTTCGTTTTCACGCTCTTTGCCAAACACAAAAAAGGTCGGGCTATAAAAATTGAAATTGTTCATATTATTTGAATTTACCCCTAACCCCTAAAGGGGAATTGAGTTACTTTTATTTTATATTTATTTTAATGATTATCCGCAAAGCGACCTCCACCAATATATAATTTTCAAATACTCGAAGATATTGAGGGACATAGTCCTGATATCTTTGTTGCAAAGAATGTTTTACGGAAAATAAGCCGCGTAGCGGTGATATCTTTTGATGTAGAAAACAAAGATGTCAGAGCTACGCTCCTCAATTATCTTTTTTTTTCATAAATGCTATTAAGATACCAGAGCTACGCTCCTGTACCTTAAAATTGGCATGACAGGTCGCTATGCCGATAATCATATTTATTTTGAAACAGAATAGATATTGACGACACTAATTTAATTCCTCTTTTAGGGGTTAGGGGTCATTCTTTCTATCACAAACGGATGACTTTCATATGTTCCACGCGTAGCTTCAAAATCAGCATTTTTTTCGGCATCGTCCCCGTCTATTCCAAAACCGATCTTGCTCACCGAACTGAATTCCTTTTTAGCATCCCTTAAAATCAAATCATTGAACGTAAGTTCAGCCTTTTCCCCTTTTTCCAATATATCGGCAATATCCTGTTCATCAATTTCTGCCAACGTTTTCCCTTTTCGATCACATAACACATTCAATGCAAAATTCAGGGAAAAATCATCATATTTTTCAAAAATCCCATTCAATTCCTGCTGAACAGATTGCACTGTGACATCTTCTGACACTATGCGCGCAATCAGTTTTTCAATTTCACTTTTCGGAGCGATCAGGCCTGCCATATCCACCCAACGATCTGTTTCTGTACCCACGACTTTTCGTTCGAATCAAAAGACCTACCGTCCAGTTTGCCGCCAATTGTTTTTGCAAGGAAATTATCCACCGCCAATTCATACAGTTCAATCCCCTTGCGCGCCGACGAACGTTTGATTTTGCAATTCTGATACCATACGAAATTGGTCTTTTCGTCCATATTTTGCAACAGGCCCTGAAGGATCTCAATCCCTTTCAAAGCTTTGGAAATGGTATAGGGCGACAGAAAATCAAAACAAACCGGATCGAGTATTTCTCCTTTGCGCAAGTCGCGTTTAGGCCACTTCTGTACATCGCGGATTGTACCCGCACTATGCAGGTTTATTCCCGGCAGCAAATTGCTTTCGCCATCGTTCTCCATCAAATACGAAAACGGCAGGTTCGATATGTCCGGATTGCCTTTATGGCGTCCCAGCACAACCGTAAACGGACCGATTTTAGCCGGCCACATCAGGTAAGAATCGCTCGAAGTTTTTACGCCACGCTCGGTAATTCCCTGGTGAACAGGCCCAAGCTTATACATGTGGTTACTAAAATTGGTTCCGCTGCCGGCATTCATAAACGAATACAACGCGGTGAGCATCAACGTGGATTTATGGTGCGTAACCGTGTAAGGGCCAGCAAAAATGGAAACAGCCTCACCATGAAGTCCCTGGCAATTAGCAAAAAAGAGCGAATCGATAGCTGAAAACTGTTTTCCGATAACGCAACCCTGCCCCACAAAACAACGGGAAATCATGGCAGCATCTGTTACCGAAGTGCCGGATTGTATAATGAAATCATTGCATTGTACCCCTGCGCCGATTATAACCGGAGCTTGTTCGTTGCTCACAATCGTTCCGTTTTCGAGCAAGGTTACGCCTTCCAGCCTTGCAAAATCGCCAACCCGCACATTCTTCAAGGTTCCGCTATTCACAATTCTCGCATTTCTTCCAATCCGCCCCATCTCGGACCGTTGATTTGCAGCATATACTTCAACCTGTTTTTCAAGTTTTTCAATCAATGCTGGGTTATGCCTGTAAAATGCCATCATATACGCCAGTGGAGCCGAAAGTTGATCGAAAATAGCCACTTCACGTCCTCCGCTTTCAATCATGGTTGCCACTTTCACGCCATTTCCAAACGATGAAACGCCATCAACCACCAACAAATCTACATTTTCGATATAAGCTCCTTCGGCAATAGTGTAATTGGCAATGTAGTTATGTACTTTATCGATAAAAACATCGTTTTCGACAACGCAATTATGCAACACGGAATTAAAAATCCCGGCATGTTTTTTTACGCCTCCCGCAAGTTCAAACACTTTCTGGTATGTTCCCAGGCATACTTTGCCTGAAAAATGCGTATTGGATATAAAATTGGGTGAAAAATCTTCTGTAACCTGAACCTCTTTCCAGTTCTCGGCCGAGCAACCGTAAATGGTAAGCGTGGCTATTTCTTTATCAAGCAGTTGACGGTATGTTGCCATTATAGTTTAGTCTAAATCTTCAATTTCGGTATAACGTTGGAATAAAAAGTCATTGTACGGATAACGTTCCACATGAATTGCCTTCACTTTTTCGTACAACAATTCTTTCAACATATCGACATTCAGCTTTTGGCGAGCCGAAATAAAGATACAGTTATCGTGCATCTTGGCCATCCAGGTCTTTTTCAATTCATCCAGACTGATATTTTCACGTTTAGTCGGAGCCAAATCATCCTCATCTTTCGGCGTATAGGTAAATGCATCAATTTTATTAAAAATCAATATCATAGGCTTTTCCTGCGGATCAATTTCTTTCAGGGTTTGATTCACCACTTCCAGCTGTTCTTCAAAATTCGGATGCGAAACATCGACCACATGAATCAACAAATCGGCTTCACGCACTTCGTCGAGGGTAGATTTAAAGGATTGTACCAAATGGTGAGGCAATTTGCGGATAAACCCAACCGTATCCGAAAGCAGGAAAGGCAGATTTTCTATAATTACTTTCCTTACTGTCGTATCCAGTGTTGCAAAGAGTTTGTTTTCGGCAAAAATATCAGACTTGCTAATCAGGTTCATCAGCGTCGATTTACCCACATTGGTATAGCCCACTAACGCCACACGCACCATTTTACCCCGGTTTTTTCGCTGGGTAGCCATCTGCTGGTCAATTTCTTTCAAGTTCTGTTTCAGCAACGAAATTTTGTTCAGAATTATACGGCGGTCGGTTTCAATTTGAGTTTCACCTGGTCCACGCATCCCGATTCCCCCTTTCTGGCGTTCCAGGTGAGTCCAAAGCCGGGTCAGGCGGGGCAGCATGTACTGACATTGCGCCAGCTCTACCTGGGTTTTGGCGCTGGCCGTCTGCGCCCGTTTAGCAAAAATATCCAGAATCAGGGTTGTTCTGTCGAGAATAAGCACTTTCAGCTCAGCCTCAATGTTCCTCAATTGTTTTGGCGACAATTCGTCGTCAAAAATAACCACCCCAATTTCATTTTCGTCCACAAAGTTCTTGATTTCAATCAATTTCCCCGGACCTACATAAGTCTTCGGATTTGGGAAATCCATCCGCTGGAAAAACAACTTCTCGGGCGAGGCTCCTGCTGTTTCTGCTAAAAATGCAAGCTCGTCGAGATATTCACGAGCCCTTTCTTCGCTTTGAACCTGGGTAATCACACCCACCAAAACGGCTTTTTCTTCGTATATTTCTGTTTTCATTTATCGTTTTTCAAAAAAAGGTTGGAGTCTAAAACGACTTTCGTAAATTTTTGAATCAACAGCTCAAAAGAACTCTGAAAATCTGGCAGAAAGCCAATTCTTATCCTTAAACTGCTTATCAAGCAAAGGTACTATATTTTTTTTAATCGTAAAAAGCATGATCCGGAGCTTATCTCATTAAATTCTGCGAGCAAATGACATCTTCACAAGATCATTTCAGGAGGCATCTTTGCAGATTATACCATTTCACAAAACTTTTATTTCATATTTTTTCTGAAAGGAAATATAATTTTTCACTATTTTTCCGTTATCACAAATAGAAATTTTATTTCCACACTTTCAGTCCACAAAAATAATGTATCTTTGGCTGTTTTTTTGAAAAATTGAAAGTGAAATCATTATGCAGGCAAAGATTTCAATAATTCAACATCTAATGACAAAACGAGTTTTTACATTACTTATATTTATTCTTTCGGTTATTACCTCCTTTGCACAAGCAGGATATGGTGTATACCAGTTTCTGGATCTTCCCGTATCATCCCGATTGGCATCGTTGGGCGGCACCAATGTTTCGTTGCGCGACAACGATTTGAATTTTGCTTTCGGAAACCCGGCTTTACTGACTTCCGAGACAAACAATGTAATCGGGTTAAGCATGGCCAATTACCTGGCCGATATTAAATTTGGTTCGGCTGTGTACGGAAAAAACTTTGGTACAAAAAATTACATGGCCATTGGAATTCAATATGTCGATTACGGAACTTTTAAAGAAACTACGGAACTTAACGAATTTACCGGGCAAACATTTACTGCCAAGGATATGGCATTAAATATTATGTACGCAACCCCTATTACCGATAGGTTTTCAGCGGGGGCAACGCTCAAACCCATTTATTCGGCTTACGAACGTTATACCAGTTACGGTTTGGCCATAGATGCCGGTGTAAGTTACAACGATCCGGCAGCCTTATTCTCAGCAGGCCTGGTTTTCAGAAATATCGGAACCCAGTTTAAAGGTTATTACTACGACGGAACAGAGCAACATTATGAGCCACTACCGTTGAATATACAATTGGGTTTTTCGAAAAAATTTGCTCATGCTCCTTTACGAATTTCACTGACAATGCATAATTTACAACAGTGGGATTTAAACTACCAATCGACCAATCAACCCGTCACCACAATTACTTCTACAAATACTACCCCCTCGACCACCAGCACGATCAGCACGGTGGATATGATTTTCAGGCACGCTATTTTTGGAGTTGAGTTTGTACCTTCGAAAAATTTCTACCTTTCAGCAGGATACAACCACCGCCGCCATGCCGAAATGACCGTTAGCGGATTTAAAAGTATGGCCGGATTTTCATTTGGAGGAGGGGTGAAAATTTACAAATTTCACGTGGGCTTCGGAACCAGCCAGTTCCTGGCCGGAAACAGTTCATACCAATTTTCCATCAGTACAGCTTTGAACGAATTCAGGCTATAGTCGATTGGTTTTATGGTTAATTCGAATACCCTTTAATTCGAAGATAAGAAAAACAGAGAAAATGAAAAAAATAATAGTTGCCATTGACGGATTTTCATCGTGCGGCAAAAGCACCATGGCAAAAGAATTAGCTCGCGAAGCGGGCTATATTTATGTTGATACAGGCGCTATGTACCGCGCAGTTTCGTTGTTTTGCATTCAAAATGGCTGGGTTACCGAATCGGACATAAATACGGAAGAGCTGGAAAAACAGATCCAATCCATCCATATCAAATTCAGGACCAATGCCGAGGGAAAATCAGAGACCTACCTGAACGGGAAAAATGTGGAGAACGAAATCCGCACCCTGGAAGTTGCCAATGGGGCCAGCCGGGTAAGCACTTTGGGATTTGTCCGCCGCGAGCTTGTACGGCAACAACAGCTTATGGGCTTAAACAAAGGCATTGTTATGGATGGTCGTGATATAGGAACGGTGGTATTTCCCCAGGCCGAACTAAAAATCTTCCTGACCGCCTCACCCGAAATCCGTGCAAAAAGACGTTTCGACGAAATGACTTTGAATGGCGAAACGGTAGATTTCAATGAAGTGTTGGCTAATGTAAAAGAACGCGACGAGCGTGACCAAAACCGTGCTGAAAGCCCGTTACGCAAAGCAGAAGATGCGATTATCATTGACAATTCTCTCCTCACGCGCGAAGAACAACGGGAAATTTTACGAACTTTGTTTGCCGAAAAAACGTTAGACTGATTTGTAATTTGTTTACCTGCAATTTTGCCATTTCGATTGGTATAATGATCGAAAATCAGGTTGCACGTATTCAATCTAATTAGTAACAGTTTAAATAGTAAATAAATATCATGCTGAATATTGAAATTGATGAAAAATCCGGATTTTGTTTCGGAGTGGTGAAAGCAATCACAAAAGCCGAGGAGGAATTAGCCAAAGGAGAAGTTTTATATTGCCTGGGCGACATAGTACACAACGGGCAGGAAGTGGAACGGCTCAGCAAACTGGGTTTGATAACCATTGACCATGAACAGTTTGCTCAACTTCACGACGCAAAAGTCCTGCTCCGTGCCCATGGCGAACCGCCGAGCACTTACGCTACCGCTAAGAAAAACAACCTGACCTTGATTGATGCTTCATGCCCTGTAGTTTTGAAGTTGCAAACGCGGATTAAAAATGCGTACGAGAGCGCTCCTACAAAAGATACACAAATTGTAATATACGGACATATCGGACATGCGGAAGTTAACGGATTAGTGGGCCAAACAAACGAAACCGCCATTGTAATTGAGACGGAAGATGATTTGCACAAGGTGGATTTATCAAAACCGGTACGTTTGTTCTCTCAAACCACAAAATCGCTGGATGGCTTTAATCAGCTCGTAGAAACAATAGCCAAAAAGACAGAAAATGCATTAAATTTCGAACATACAGACACAATCTGCCGACAAGTTGCAAACAGAATGCCAAATATTACTACCTTTGCAAAACAAAAAGACATTATCATTTTTGTAAGCGGTAAAAAAAGCTCAAATGGCCAGGTATTGTTCGAACATTGCAAACAAATAAACCCGAACACCTATCTGGTAAGCGAGGCAAGTGAAGTGTTTGATTTAAAAATTGATTTTAGCAAAAAAATAGGCATTTGCGGTGCAACTTCCACACCAAGGTGGTTGATGGAAGATGTTGCCCAAAAGCTGGAAGAGCTTGCCAAAGCTCAAAATAACGAATAGAAACTTAGTTTATTATACTCACATATTTTTTAAGGTAAAAATGAAATACGAAATTAAATGTATTGGCGTGCTTACATCCGGTGGCGATTCACCGGGAATGAATGCAGCAATCCGTTCGGTTACCCGGGCTGCTATTTTTAACGGCATCAAGGTTAAAGCGATCTACAGAGGTTACAAAGGGCTGATAACAAATGAAATTGTAGAGTTTCAGACTCAGAATGTAAGTAATATCATCCAGCAAGGCGGTACAATCCTGAAGAGTGCCCGTTGTGCTGAATTCCGCACCCCCGAAGGACGCAAGCAAGCCTACGACAACATGAGAGCTGCAGAAATTGATGCACTGATTGTAATCGGTGGCGATGGTACATTTACAGGTGCCCGGATTTTTGCACAAGAATACAATGTGCCCATCGTAGGACTTCCCGGGACAATTGACAACGATCTGTACGGAACTGATTCTACCATTGGTTACGACACAGCGCTGAATACCATCGTCGAAGCCGTTGACAAAATCCGCGACACCGCGACTTCGCACGAACGCTTGTTTTTTATAGAAGTAATGGGACGCGACGCCGGCTTTCTGGCTCTGAACAGCGCGTTGGCTTCGGGTGCCGAAGCGGCTATTATTCCTGAACGTGCAACACAGGTAGACCAACTGGAAGAATTGGTTAAAAACGGTTTCCGTAAATCGAAAAACAGTAGTATCGTTATTGTTGCCGAAAGCGAAATTACGGGTGGCGCCACCGGTTTGGCCGAACGTATGCACAACGAACATCCCGAATACGATGTCCGGGTAACTATTCTCGGGCATATCCAGCGTGGAGGTTCACCATCGGCATTCGACCGTATCCTGGCCAGCCGAATGGGAGTTGCAGCTATCAATGCATTGCTTGACGAACAACGCAGCATCATGATCGGGATTGTAAACGACGTAATTGTGCATGTTCCATTTACCAAAGCCATTAAAGATGACAAACCGGTAAATGAAAACCTATTGGGCGTAATTTCAATTTTGTCAATCTAAAAACAATAACCCCTAAATCCCCTAAAGAGGACTTTTGAAGTCAGGTCATACCGGTTTCTTTAGTCCCCTTTAGGGGATTTAGGGGTTACTTTTCAACTATTAACTATCCCATGACTTCCATTCTTTTCGTTTGCCTGGGCAATATCTGCCGCTCTCCGATGGCCGAAGGCGTTTTTCGCAAAATTCTTGATCGGGAAAAAGCAATGGAACGGTTTGAAATTGATTCGGCCGGGCTCATCGGTTATCATCAGGGCGAACTTCCCGACAGCCGGATGCGTTTTTTCGCGGCAAAACGCGGGTATTCGCTTACACACCGATCGCGCCAATTCAAAAGAGCCGATTTCGACTGCTTCGATTTGATTATCGGCATGGATGACCAGAATATTGACGGCCTGAAACAGCTGGCAATGACTTTAGAAGAAGATGCGAAAATCCATCGCATGACTGATTTCTGCAGAAAACTGCAAGCTACCCACGTTCCCGATCCATATTACGGTGGCGATCAGGGATTCGAACATGTTATCGATTTGCTGGAAGATGCCTGTGAAGGATTGTTTGAAAAAATTGGGTGAACGGATTTTTAATCCGTTTAATCCACTTTCACCCCGAGAAACCCAACTTACGTCCTTAAAATCTTTTCCATTGCTTTCCCTTTAGCAAGTTCGTCAACCAACTTATCCATATAGCGGATCTTTTGCATAAGCTGGTCTTCAATTTCCTCCACACGATATCCGCAAATCACGCCTGTAATTTTCGAAGCATTGGGATTTATCTGAGGTGCCTGAGCAAAAAATGCCTCAAAATCAACATTCTTATCAATCTGTAGTTGCAACGACTGCTCATCGTATCCTGTCAGCCAGCAAATAACAGTATCTACATCTGTTTTCGTACGTCCTTTTTTCTCCACTTTCAGTATATACAGCGGATAAACACTTGCAAAAGGGATTTTGAATACTCTTGTATTATTCATTTTACTAAGTTGTTTTAACGTTTTAATTTCTTAGAATCAGCATTAAATCAAGAACAAACAAATTTTCAAGTTCCAACAGTACCTGTCCTGACCTCTCCGCTTCGCTTGTAATAAGCGGCAATTACTCCGCTTGTGGTAACCAAATTCTCCAACAATGTAAATGCGGTCGGAATCGAGCCTTCGGCAAACAACTTTTTCCCTTTGCCTAATATCAATGGATGAATTTTTAGCCAGATTTCGTCCACTAAATCATTCTTAAGTAACAAGTGGACAAGCTCGCTACTACCCCACACCTGAATATCCAATCCCTCAGAATTTTTCAACTCTTTAATATCGTCTACGTTTTTCAGGAAAACAGTGTTTTTCCAATCAGATTTGTTCACCGTCCCGGACAGTACGTATTTCATTCCATTATTGATACCCGGCCAAACGTCGGCATGCGCAGGCCAGTAGTCTTCCCAAATTTTAAATGTCTTCCTGCCCAAAAGATAATCAGCCTGCTTCAGCTCCTTTTCCACCACCTGATCATAAATTTCGTCGTCAAAAGGTGCAACCCAACCACCATATTCGAAACCGCCTGAACAGTCTTCTTCCGGTCCACCGGGGGCTTGCATTACACCATCTAAGGTAATCATGGATAAAACGATTATTTTTCTCATAGTTTTATTTTCAATTTAATTGACTTATGATTTCATAATGAAACGATTATTTGGTCTATGAGTTCACACATGACTATTTCTAACTCTAGTTTTCAGAGACAAAAATTTCAATGATTAACAGTATCCACACTGATATGCAGGTTGAAACAAAATGCTTTGTTGTAAAAAAAATAATTTTAAAATGAAAAATTCTTCAGCAAGGTATTTATTTATATTTTCTTGGTTTTTCCAAAATAAGAATGTTTCATAGAAAGTTTATCTACTAGTTTTTGCAAACTGGGAATATCACTTAAACAAACTTTTTTTAATAGTGGCATTTTCCTTTTTAATGTGAAACAGCTTTTAATCCGATTATAGAACCAATTAATGTCGCAAGAAAAAGGAGTCGTAAAAATGTTGTTGGCTCTTTAAATACGAAGATACCAACTAAGACTGTTCCAACAGCTCCGATTCCTGTCCAAATAGCATAAGCTGTTCCTATTGGCAAGGTTTGAGTTGCTTTAACTAAAAGCCCCATGCTGAATGCAAGAGCAACAAGAAATCCTGCATACCATAAATGCAACTCAACTCCAGTAGCTTCCTTTGCTTTTCCTAAACAAAAAGCAAAAACAACTTCAAATAATCCAGCTATTACTAAAATAAACCAATTCATTTTTTATTTCGATTTGTTTTTTATAGAAGTCGTCTTGACTTTTGTATAGATTATAATTTCACTCCTAACGGAGTTCTAAAAGATATAATTCATGAACAATTCTACCTCCCGATAGCTATCGGTAAACGCTTCTCCGAAGCTTGAAAATGCTCCTTTAGGAGCAATTCCCATAGCTATCGGGAGGTAGAGTTTTTAGTGTTTAGGAATAGAAAGCTCCGTAGGAGCGACTCCCGATAATTATCGGGAAAAAAGTCAAGACGACTTCATATTCAATAATTTCTATTCAATTTTACAAAAGACACTGATACAAAAAAACTACAAGGTCATTCCCTGTAGTTTCTCATCTATTTTTTGTGATTCGTGCCAGCTTGCGTTACAATTTTCCGATACTTTTATAGTACAACTGTTCAAGCTTATCGATAGTTGGCAGTTTAAAAATTTTCAGTTCCTTTTCGTTCGTACACGAAGCGCTATTCGACAAATCCCTCAACAAATAATTTTCTTCCGAAACCAAAGCCATTTGGTGCTCACGGCGATATCTGTCGAAAACGAATGCCATGCTTTTATAGTACATTATTTTTATACCCACAATGCTGGGTGCTTTAAAAATCTTCAATTCGCTCCCCAACCGTTCTAATGATTTTCGGGTGTGCAACAATAATCTTGGCTCACCATAAGTTTCAGGGTCAGTCGAAGTCCAGTTATTTTTATCAAAAATATAGGATACACTTTTATTGTACATTCTTTTCAGATACTCAATACTCGGCTTCCTGAATATCTTTAATTCATCTCTTTTTCTCATCTTATTAACGTTTAGTTTAATACCCTTTTTACTAATACTGCTTTAACAGCAAAAATAGCAGAATGTTGTGTATTCCGAACAAAATTTTTCCGAAATTATCTATCTTTTATTTTTATTCAAATTCTGCATTAATCATGCCAAATGCAAATCTTATAATAAAAACTTTTGTTGAAATATTTCCGGGTGCAAACCACACAAACAAACAATTTAGAAATAAGGCACTTACATGACTACTGCTTGATCCGCTTTACATAATCAGTAGGACTTTCATTAAAATACTCTTTAAAACATTTTGTAAAATAAGAATGGCGATGAGAAGCCGGTGTCGTAAGCAATCTCGGAAACCGACTTTTCTGTAGTAATTAACAGCTGTTCCGACGCTTTAAGTCGGATTATGCGCACCAGCTCGTTGGGGGCGTAGTTTGTAAGCGATTTGATTTTCCGGTACAATTGCACGCGCGACAATCCGAGGCTCTTTCCAATTTCGTCAACATTCAGGTCACTGTCAATCAGCCGTTCTTCAATCAGCTTTCTGAATTTATTGATAAAGGTTTTATCAATCTCGGCCACGTTTTCCTTTCGCTCGCCAAAAGTCAGGTTCTTTTGGAAATAATTCTTTATCCTATCGCGGTTCTCAATCAGTTTACGCACCCGAATTTTCAACAGACTCTCGTTGAAAGGTTTGGGAATGTAAGCATCTGCCCCACTCTCGAACCCAATGGCGCGCTGTTCGTCCAACGCGTAAGCAGTGAGCAAAACTACCGGAATGTGACTGGTAGAAAGATTTTCTTTAATCTGCTTGCAAAGCTCAAAACCATCCATTACATCCATTTGAACGTCGGAAATAATAAGCTCCGGAACAAATTTCATTGCTTTCAGCAGTCCGACCTGTCCATTTATTGCTTCTATTATTTCAAAATTATCACTCAATAAGCTTTTAATATAAATCCGGACATCCATATTATCTTCCACTATCAGAACCAATGGTTTTTCTGTATTCAGATTAACCTTTTCAGAGGTTTCCTCATCAGCATCCAATATCATCATTTCTTCTTCGCGGCCAATAATAGAATTTAAGGCAGGATATTGCTCAACAACGTTGATTTCCTTCTGCTTAAACGGAATAAGCACACTGAATTTAGTACCTTTACCTTCCGAACTTTCCACTTTGATTTCGCCGTTATGCAACTCAACGAGCATTTTTGTAAGATGCAAACCTATGCCCGAGCCCGTTGCCCTGTCATCAACCTTGTAAAACCGCTCGAAAATACTATGAATATGATGCTCGGGTATACCGGGGCCATTATCCGAAACAGTTATTTGTGCATAGTCTTCATCATTCATGTTCATTTTTTCCAAACGCACAACAATCCGCCCATTTTCCGGCGTAAATTTAAAAGCATTCGAAAGGAGATTATAGCAGATTTTTTCCATTTTATCCGAATCGAACCACAGGGTATAATCTTCTTCGGAAGTGGTAAACGAAAAATGAATATGTTTTTTCTTACCAAGCTCTATAAATGAGTCGCAAATTTCAGAAACAAAGCTTTTCAGGTCAGTCAATGTAAAAAACAACTGCATTTTGCCATTTTCATACTTGCGGAAATCAATAATCTGGTCGATTAATTTCAGCAATACATGTACGTTTTTGCGCATCAGTTGGATAAGCCGTTTCCCGTTGACGCTCAGGGTTTCGTTCTGCATCAAACTGTCTAACGGGCCTAGAATAAGGGTAAGCGGCGTACGGAATTCATGCGAGATATTGGTAAAAAACACCAGTTTGGCCTGCGTGGCATCTTCCAGATTCTTTGACAGAACTATCAACTGGTCTCGTTGTTCGGACAATTCTTCTTTTTGCTTATTAATAGCAATGTTCTGCGATTCCAGTATCTTATTAGATTTGTTTTTGCTGCTGTAAGCCCTGATAAGTAAAACCAACAGCAGAGATATTAAAAAGAGCACCAATAACGAAATCAGAAGTAACATGCGTTGCGTACTGAATTTTGCCAGGTTCTCATTCAATACATTGTTCAACTGATTGATCCGGTTCTGGTGCTGAATAATCTGATCGGTTTGAAGTTTGAGTACACGGGCGTTAGTTTTGTCTACCACCGCGGTATACAGCGTATTTTCACGCTCGTAAGGCTCATTATTCAAAATATGCACGGCAGTCTGAATGGCTTTCTCGCCACCTGTTGGGTAAATAAAAGTAGCATCCAGCGTACCGTTAATAACTTTCTGAATTCCACCATCGGAACCAGGAAGTGCATCAATTCCAAGCAGGATTGGCTTTTTTATACCTGTAGACACTTTAAGAGCTTCGGAAGCTCCGGTAGCCATTTCGTCGTTGTGGGCAAAAACAAGGTCGATAGAAGAATTCCGCCTGATGGCTTCAGTCATTTTCTCTTTGGCCTGCTTCCGGAGCCAACCACCATCATTCTGATAAACAATATGTAATGCAGGATAATTGCTGATTACGCTCATAAAGCCGGCATGCCGCTCGTAATCAGGCGTAGAACCCTTCAGTCCGCGGATTTCAGCAATATTCCCTTTCCCATTCAGCAAATTAGCAGTATAAACACCTACTTCTTTGCCAATCTGAAAATTATCGGCACCCACAAAAGCGGTGTACTTCCCGTTACTGGTCTTCCGGTCGATAAGCACTACCGGAATGCCTTCCAGCATGGCTTTTTCTATCACGGGAGTGAGCGGTACGGCTTCGTTTGGCGAAACAATAATTAAATCTACTCCTTCGGCAATGAAACTCTCAATGTCACGAATCTGCTTTTGATTACTATCGTGGGCTGTTTTAATTTTCACTTCAACACCGGGATAAAACAATGCTTCACGCAACATTTCATTATTCATGGTCCGGCGCCACGCATCGTCACTACATTGCGAAACGCCGATTATTTTTTTATCATTTGCATTATCACCTGTGCAAGCCGAAAACAGGATTGCCTGGAGTAAAAATACCAGTATATGTTTTTTCATTTCTTCGTGCTGACGGGTAAAGGTCAGATACCCGTTATTTTATTAAATACATTTATTCACCTAATAAAAACGCTTCTTGCAAATATAAAAGTAAACAAACCGATCAGACCCATGAGGAAAGATCGGTTTCTAAAGCCTGTGAGTCAGATTGTTTCTAGTCAATCATTGACAGAAACGAGTCCGGCAAAAGAGGCATGGCGCCATGTTGCGTACATACAAATGCCGAAACTTCAACCGCCAAATTGTGTGCCTCGTTTATACTCTTTCCGTTCAACAGAGCCGCCACAAAAGAAGCCGTAAAAGAATCGCCCGCACCTACCGTGTCGGCTACAACGATTTTCGGAGTTTTTTTAAACAATGTTTCGGTGGGCGTTATCACATAACTACCATTTGCCCCTTTGGTCAAAACCACAATATTCAGCGAATAATTCTCAAGCAGTTGTTGGCAAACTTCCAATTCGTTTTGAAAATCCCATTCAAATAATTCAGCAACAGTGGCCAATTCTTCATCATTAATTTTCAACACATTGCATCTCGATAATGACTCATCGATCAACTCCCTGGAATAAAAATGCTGCCGCAGGTTGATATCAAAAATAATGAGCGCTTCGGGCGACACAAAATCCAGGAAGGCATTAATCGTTTCACGCGAGACATGATGACGCTGTGCCAGAGAACCAAAGCAAACGGTTTTTGTACGTCGGGCCAAATGCTCCATTTCTTCCGTAAACGGAATATTATCCCAAGCTACATCTTCAACGATTTCGTATTGGGGCGACCCATTTACATCAAGAGTTACCTTAACCGTTCCGGTTGGGAAAGGAGTCCGTTCGATCATAAAATTGAGTTCCTTGTTTTTGAGGCTGTCAATTATTTCATCACCCAAATGGTCGTTGCCAATGGCACTAACGGCATATCCTTCGTATCCAAACTGCGACACATGATAGACAAAATTTGCCGGTGCACCTCCTAACACTTTCCCATGCGGGAATACATCCCACAAGATTTCGCCCAAACCTACAATAACGTTTTTCATAGTATATTTTTTTATGATTATCCGCATAAAGACCTAACATTATCTTTAATGGTACTTCGCCCCAAACCCCACTTACTTTTTTGCCTTGATGCCAAAAAGTAAGCAAAAAAGATCAAGACTTCGCCCGCCTCACTCGAAAAACCAGCGTTCAGTTGGCTGAAACCGTCCAAACTCGCTCCTTCGTCGCTCAAACAGGACAGTTTCAAACGCCAACTTCACTTGTTTTTCGGCTCACCGGACGAGGTCACTCGCTTGAGAGACTTTATGCATTTTACTGGTCGCTTTGTGGATAATCATTTATTTTTTATATATTTCGTAAGAACAGTTTGCAACCAGTCCCTACGACTGCAATAATACAGAAAATTCTGAATATAACAAACAAAATGTTTTATGATTAAGCCGTGGAAACGAATAATCCCAAAGAGTTATTGCGTAATAGAATCGGGCGCAACAGGCATGGCACCATGTTGGGTACATACATAGGCTGAAACATCCACGGCAATTTTATGCGCTTCGGAAACACTTTTCCCTTTCAACAAAGAAGCTACAAATCCGGCAGTAAAAGAATCGCCCGCACCAACTGTATCAGCCACTTCCACTACCGGTGTTGGTCTAAAGGAGGTTTCAGTTTTAGTAACTACATAACTTCCTTCCGCACCTTTAGTTAAAACTACGATTTCGAGGTTGCAGTTATGCAAAAGCTGATTGCAAATTTCCAATTCGGTTTTAGATTGCCATCCAAACAATTCTCCAACAATTTTTATTTCATCGTCATTAATTTTCAACACATTGCAACGATCCAGTGCGTGTTCGATCAGTTCAAGCGTATAGAAATGCTGACGCAAATTAATGTCAAATATCTTCAGGGCCGTTTTAGGCACACAATCCAGAAAACGGTTGATTGTCTGCCTTGATACGCTGCTACGTTGAGCTAATGAGCCAAAACAAACAGTCTTTGTTTTACGAGCCAGTTCTTCCATTTCTTCGGTAAAAGGAATGTTATCCCAGGCCACATTCTCGCAGATTTCGTACTGTGGAATGCCATTCCCCGAAAGCGTTACCTGAACAGTTCCTGTTGCATAGGGAGTTGTTTCAATCAGGTATTTTAATTTATTATTACTCAGAACATCTACAATCTCATCACCCAATTCATCTCCACCAATTGCGCTGACTGCGTAACCTTCGAAGCCAAACTGCGACACATGATATGCAAAATTTGCGGGTGCTCCACCCAGCACTTTACCTGTTGGGAATACATCCCATAAAATTTCTCCAATACCTACAATAACGTTTTCCATGATTCTTTTTTAATAGTAAATGGTAAAATTGTCAATGATTATAGTCCTAATTCTCTTTCAATTTGTTCCAATGATTTTCCTTTGGTTTCAGGAATCCAGAATTTTACGAACACAAATGCTATAATGCTGAATACGCCAAAGATCCCGAATAAATACTGTAACCCCAACGCCCCATGAATTACCGGTGCAAAATATACGGTGAGGAAAGTGCACAGCCAACTTACTGCTGTGGAAAACGACATGGCCACACCTTTAATCCTGTTCGGATAAATTTCGGAAATAATAACCCACATAACCGGTGCAAACGAAGCAGCAAAAAATGAAATATAAACCAACAAAGCAACCAATACTCCTGCTCCGTTTTGCACTGGTTTTGCAAACTCTAACGTGAGATAAGCTAATGATGCGATCATTCCCACAGCACCCCATAGCAATAATGTTTTGCGCCCTCGCTTATCTACCAACCACAACGCCACAATTGTCATCAGGAAGTTAACTAAACCTACAATCATAGCCTGCATCACCGAATCACCTTTGCCTGAACCTGCTGCCTGAAATATTTCCGGCGAAAACATGATGACCGCATTAATTCCAGTAATTTGCTGCAAAGCAGCTATCAATGTACCAATCAAAACAATTTTGCCGGTTTTGCCTTTAAACAATTCGCCAAAAGTCATTTTTTCTTTTTTTTGTTCAGCCAACAAAGTGCTTTCCATAGCCGGTAATTCTTGAGCTACCAATACATCACCACCAATACTTGCCAACACTTTTATTGTCTCGTCTTTGCGTCCGTGAGCAAGTAACCAGCGGGGACTCTCGGGAAATTTAACCGACAGGAAAATAAGATACAACACCCCGAAAACAGCGGGTACAACTAACATATAACGCCACGCATCATCTCCAAATCCGATTAAAAAATAATCAAAAATATAGGCTAATACAATACCAATAGTTATAGCAAACTGATTGAAAGACACCAAACGGCCCCTATTTTTAGCCGGTGAGATTTCAGAAATATACATTGGAGCCACTACCGAAGTACCACCAACCGCCAAACCTGACAATACGCGAAAAACGGTTAGCATGGTTGCCGATTCGGCTAGTGCACAACCCAAAGCAGAAATTATATAAAGCACCGCTGTGGTAATCATCACTTTTTTACGTCCGAATTTTTCGGTGAAATTTCCGGTAAATAATGCGCCAATCAGACACCCCAAAGTGAGTAATGCGGCCACAGTTCCCAAACCACTGTCTGTAAGTGAAAACTGCCCTTTAATCATATCCACCGCTCCTGAAATTCCGGCCATATTCAGCCCAAAAAGCAAACCTCCGTTTATCGCCACAAAGGTTATCCAATATAAATACCTGTTATTTTTCATTGTATTGATTTATTTAATGTTATATATTTTAATGTCGTTAGCATTCCAGGCGGCATCAGCCTTGAAGAAACTTATTTTATTATAGGGCTCTGACGGGAAAACGGTGCTGGTCATAACTGTTTCGCCATCATTTACAAAAAGCTCTACCGACGCTTTGTCCACCAAAATACGGACTTTGTAATTCCCCTTTCTTACAATCGGAGCAATCATTCCCGCAGCAAATGCTTTGTTGAAATCAACACGACCGCTTTTCGTTCTGTCAATGCTTAGTTTCTTATTTTTGAGATCAAAGTTGAATTTCAATATTTCTTCTTTGGAATTTTTCAATGCAAATCCAAAATTGCTGGCGGCTTCGGGGCTTAAATTCATTTCAATTTCATACGTTCCTTCGTTCTGAGGTAAGAGTTGTGAAACAGTTGATTCTTTTACAACTATTTGATTTGTAATCGTTTTGATTACACCACGCAACGTGCTGACTTCTTTGACCGGCAAACTGCTCAAAACAAAATGTTCGCCATTGTTTCGCAATTTTAGTTCGCGAGGGAGCGTGTTCGCACTGCGGAAATTTTTAGTTGGTGCCTGATTGGCATAATCCCAGTTGCTCATCCAACCCAGAAAAATCCGGCGACCGTCCGCTTTGGGGATATTATCCCAGGTAACTCCGGCGTAATTGTCGCGTCCATAATCAATCCACAATGGATAAGGCAGTGGGTCAGCCGTGAATCGTTTTCCATCAAAGTTTCCAATAAAATATTGCGTAGCGGAGCCACCGTTTGGTCCTCCGGGATTGATACTTACCAGCAACACCCATTTTGTTTTTCCCTGATAGGTCAACGGAAACAAGATCTGGACATTCCCATACGCCACCGTGCGACCCCATTTCTTACCGAATTCACTCAGCTTTGTCCATTCTTTCAAATTTGGAGAGCCATAAAAAGTAATGGTTTGTTTCGTTGCCAGTGTCATAACCCATTGTTTCGCAACCTCGTTCCACGACACTTTAGGATCACGAAAATCAGAAATCCCCGGATTTGGCAACACCGGATTATGAGCATATTTGGTGAAAGTGCGGCCTTTATCCGTGCTGTAAGCAATGCTTTGAGCCTGAACTTTACCTGCACTGGTAAAAATGGCAACTATAGCATTCTTTCCAAAACCGGCTGTATTGTTAGCATCAACCACTGCACTCCCCGAAAAAATAGCGCCCAAACTGTCGGGTGCAATGGCTGTTGGAAGATACGTCCACGAAACCAGATCGGTACTTACGGCATGTCCCCAATGCATGTTTCCCCACATTGAACCGTAAGGATTGTATTGGTAAAAAAGGTGGTATTCACCATCCAGATAAACCATTCCGTTTGGGTCGTTCATCCAGCCGTATTCGGGTGTGAAGTGAAATTGGGGACGATACGTTTCGTCGTAATCAAAGTCAAATTTATCGGATTCCTTGATGTTGCTGATTCCTTGCTCTGAACCTTTATAATTACTAAAAGTAAGCGTGAGTTCTTTTCCTTTAAATTTGGATACTTTCAACGGCATCCAATAGTCGGTTTTACCCTGTGCCAAACGTACATTATAGGTTTCGTCAAATTTTAGAGATGCTACCTGAACATTCATCTGAACTTCAGGGGCTTTCTCTTCTATTGGAAGCAGAATAAAGGAAGTATTTACCTGATAGGTAATGATTTTACTCTCTGTTGAATTGTCGCCGGAACTTTTTTTCTGAGAGTTGCAACTGGCACTCGTCATGAGTAGTCCTGCCAGGAGGAAGTAAATTGTTTTTTTCATATATATTTTAAATTGGCTAACTGAAACTGTTGCAAAAATAGAGGAAGCATCATCGTTCTGCTGTCAAATTTGTTGCATTATCGTGTAATTTTGAGACAAGCGCTAGAATTAAATGAAATTATTTCAAGATATTTTAATTATTTCGAAGTTATTTCAAATCCATTTTGCCAAACCTATAAAGTCGGACAAAATGGATATAATGAAAGAATACAAATACTTATTTAATAGATATTTTAGAACAAGCGACATTTCCCTCTACATTTGTTTGTTTAAGAATATACATTCCTTTCAACATAGATGAACAAGGTACTTTTTGACCACTATTTAACGTTTCTAATAGTTTGCCAGTCATTGAGAAAATTTCAGTTTTTACAATTTCTTTAGTTGTCGTTGTATTCGAAAGTCCTGTTGTTGGGCCGGAAGCAACTACATCATCCCAGAAACAACGACTTTGTTCTCCTACAATAGTCGACAAATTATAATCGATAAAAGGAGCAATCAGGAGTGTTGTGATATTACCCATTTCTGAAGGGATTGAATAAGTCAGCTTTTGCCAAGCGCCTGGTGTAGTATAATTAGCAGAAACAAAATAATTCTTTGTTCCATCCTGTAGTTCCAAACGTACCGTGCCTGTTACATTTTTGTAAACCAGAACTGAAATAGTTTTATATACATTAACATCTATATTTAACCCGCTAAGTCCACCTCCAGACCATGCATCACTGTTCGTGCTTATCCAGATTGTCATTGCTTTTGCAGAAGGGTTTCCTTCCTTAGGCTGCCAGTCCACGTATTCAACATTTGTAGAACCTGCCTGCCACCAGTTGATGCCGATGTCTTCACCATTACTGATAACCATTGTTTGTGCATTTAAAGCTAAAAATGCAACACAAAATAATGAGAGTAAAATTGTCTTTTTCATAAAATTGATTTTTAAATTGTTATTGGACCAAATATAATTATTTAAGGAATTTTATTAATCGTGAAGTTTGATATTTTAATTGTTCCGTTGTCGGCAAATACCGTCCAGGGGTTCTGATCCATTTTGTAAATCCGGTTTGTAAATGCAACATTATCATTGATATATAAAATACAAATGGATTTTTCAATAATTATCTTCACATTAAATATTTTGTCTTCAGGAACTATTAATGGAGTAAAATTCAACTCTTTACTGTAAGATCCGGTAACGAAGTTGGATTCTTTGTTCATAAATAGAGCTGGAGTAGAGTAATGATTTGTTGAAGTCAAATCAAAAGCAACAGAGTAAATTTCAGACATGTTTCCACCGGCTCCAAATGAAAATCCAAAACTATTGGATTGGCTTGCATCAATTTTCAATGAAATCTTTACAGGAGCTGTGTTCCGGTTGAACATGGCATAACTTCTGCCTGATATGGAAGTAATGCTGTAATTTCCATCAGCCCCTGTAGCGTTTCCGCTTGATTTTATTTTGGCATATTTTATTGGCTTGCTGAATTTCTTATCAACAGCATCCGGTATTGAAGGATACAAACGACCATCGGGTTGTTGTATAAGCTTATGTGTTACTAAAGTCCCGGCCCAGTCAAGTTCATTATTACCGTTCACTTCCTGACCGGTAGAGCACCAACCTGAAATATAACGGGTAGTTCCATTCGATGCAGTTTTGGCTGCATACAAATACAATCCATCAAAAGTCTCGTGGTGACTTGTAGCATCTTCACTGCGTTTCCATGGTCCGTCGGGACTATCAGCTACCCGATAAAAGGTCTTGCGGTGCACATCCCGGTTTATTCGTGAAAATACCAGATACCATTTGTTACCCATTTTGAAAATATCCGGACATTCCAAAATTTGAGCATCCGAGTCAAAATCAGTAAGTGGGGCAATTAATGTCCAGTTCAATAAATCAGTTGAAGTATAACGGATAATAACTCCTTTTCCATTTTTAATAGATGTAACCAACATAACATAACATGAACGGGTAGAGTCATAGTACACACATGGATCTCTGAAATTATTTTTATCGTATCCATCGGGAGCCTGAAATGTTGCAGTTGGAACTTTTGTAAATGTCCGCATATCTGTTGAAGTTGCCAACATTACTTTTTCAGCCGGATACAGACTTCCATTGTGTCCTGTGTAAAAACCATATAATTTTCCACTTGCATTTTTTATAAAGCTTCCAGTACCCAAAAGAGTTTCCTGTGAGCCTGCAGTCCCGCATGGAATAGCTTCCGTAAAACCAAGGAAACTTGAATAATCCACTGTTTTAGTACAATAAATCGGATGGTCGGTTGGAGCCCCATTCCTCCAGTCCTGAAGATAAAACATATAAAAAGTATTATCTGATTCATTGTAATAAGGCATAGGATCGCCCACATAGCCACTTTGTGGTTTATACAGCGTGGCATAGCCACCCGTTTCCTGAATCGTCCGAATTGTTGTTGTAGTGTCTACTCCTGATGTTACCGGAGGTACTGGAGGATTTACACCAACGCAACCGCTACAGCATATAAACAGGAAAAAAACGGGAACTAAAAATAATTTTCTTTTCATAATATCTTGTGGTATTGTACGCGGTGCAACATTACACCGCGTACTTTTTTGAAATTATTGTTTAGGATATGCTTTCAATTGATCCCAATACATCATCTGGTCTGTAAAATTCGGATCGGTACTGGTATCAGCATCATACACTGCTACCAGAATATTATCGATGATAGCTGTTCTATTTGCCGGAATCACAAAAGTAAGTTCCTGCCATTCTCCAAGATGGTCGGCAGAATAAGAAGTTGACACAAAGTCCTTATTTGTTTCACCATCGGATTGCAATTCCAGATGCACAACGCCGGGATAGTTTTTCAGGACCATCATAGTGAACTTATTATAAACTGCCGGATCAATATTGACTTTATAATTATGCCACAAAGCACCTCCAGACCATGCTCTACCACCATCATCTGTTCCAGCTTTTCGTCGCATAATTGAAACACAGGTTGGAGTTGGATTAATTCCTCCTGTTTTAGGGTTTATTGTACCGTTATTTATCGTACTGGCTATTGGATCCCAAGCAGGTGCCACATCTTCACCATTGTATAGAACTAAAATCGGTTTTGGTTTCTCTCCTGCAATTACCGTAACAAAGTAGGTAAAAGTTGAACTTAAATAATTCAGCGTATACGTTACCGGATTGGTGAAATTAACGGCACTACCTAAAGCCGGACTAATTGTGGCACCGTTCGTGTATTCAACAACCGGATACAAGGCTGTCAGGTCAGTTCCGACAGGAAGATAAAGGCTAATCTTTTTGTTTACATCGTCAATATCGCCCTGTACCGAACCTATTTTAAAGCTGGTAATCTTGGCTCTTGCCACATCAACGGAAACGGTATATTTCTGATAAACATATTTGTTCGTTACCGTATAGGTTACAGTGGTCAGATTACCTTGCGAGTCAGCAAAGTCAACAGTTGTACCATTGTTTGGTGTTACTACTGCTCCATCGGCCAATGTAATAACTGGTGAAAGAGCCTTCAGACTTGAGCCTGAGGGTAAAATAACTGAAATAGTTGAATTCTCAGCATTAATAGTACCTTCTACTCCATTTATACTGAAAGCATGTATGGATGTATCGCCTGTTGTATCTAATGTGCTCTTTATTTCGCTTTCACAGGATGAAAAAGTGATACCAAGGCAAAGCACGAACAGAATATTATATATTATTTTTTTCATATTCAATTGATTTTAAAATCCGTAGTTTTGTTTGTAAATCCCCTTACTGAAATTAATTTGCTGAATAGGTACAGGCACATATTCATTTTTATTTTTTGTAAATTGTGCACCCTGAAAGAAAGTATGTTTTAGTTCTTCTTTCCGGTAATAGCTATTTATAACCGCATCGGTTACTCCCCAGCGTGTCAAATCAAAGAAACGGCTACCTTCCATGGCGAATTCCAATCTACGCTCCCACCGCAGAGCTTTTCTGGCAAAATCCTGATTCCATGTACAGTTAACACCGTTTTGATAAAGTTGGACATCGAGATTCTTTGCAAAACCGATTAAACCTGTACTTGCTTTCGCACGACTACGGATCTGATTAATAAGCGGCAATGCATCATTATAACTTCCTGTTTCAATCAAAGCCTCAGCACGCATCAAAATCACATTTGCATAACGAATTACGATTTGATTCTTAGAATTAGCATACCATGGACCTGTTTTTACGTAGTATATACTTGCCGGATCAACATTTTCCTTTAGTGAAGAAAAATACCCATACATTCCCGGATTACGGGACTGAGTTTGCAGATAGTTTACCGCCGTATATTTGTATGGTTTACCCGGTATGGCCACAGTGTGAAATAAACGCGGATCAACCTTATCACTTGTTTCATTATAATCTGCATCGGCAAATGTATCAAACATAGGTAATCCGTTCTTTGTCTTGAAAGCGTCTACCAGATTTTGACTCGGCTTATTGAAATCTCCGCCTGGTGTGGGAGTTGTGAGTGCATTTCCCATATTCAAACGTCCGAAAGTGGTACCATCATCGTGTGAATATTGCACGGCAAACATAGACTCAGGACCATTTTCAAAACTTCCCGGAAGGAAATTATTGGCAAAATCGTTTTCCAGTCGATATTTTGAAGTCATCATGTAAGCCGTCAGGTCAAGCACTTTTTTCAAGTCATTCTGATCGATTGAAACCACGTTGTGCATATCATCCTGACGATAAGCCTTATACAAATATACTTTAGCCAGATAAGCAGCAGCAGCATATTTATTGGCACGTCCAACTTCGGTTTGGCTTTCAGGCAAATTATCGTATGCATATTGGAAATCATTGGCAATTTTTTGCCACAGTTCATCGTTTGTCAAAGCCACATTGGAAACATTGGCTATTTCTTCCGGCGACTTGGTTTCGTCGATATATGGAACCATTTTGAAGATGATCTTCTGAATAAAATGTATGTGTCCACGAAGGAAGCGCATTTCGGCAATGCGGACTTTCCTGTTTGACATCTCACTATCACTGACTTTATTAAGTAGCTTCAATGCAAAGTTAGCGCGCGAAATTGCTACGTAATTATTGTACCAAAAGCCATCGGTATACCACGTTTCGTTGCCAATGGAAGGAGATGAAATCTCAAGAAAGTGCAGAAAATCACCATCGATTTTGATCGTTTCCTCCTTTGTAAGCATCGTCCGAACGAACGTTCCCATAATTCCACAAACTCAACGGTCTGTTTATCTCATCGTTGCCTATAGCTGCATAGGCCGATATCACTTCGTTTTCTATTTGTTTAGCTCCGGTCAGATTATCTTCGGTTAGGTTTCCATAAAATGGAATTACCAAAGCATTGTTACACGAATTCATTGCAAAAATTGCAATCAGAGTTAAAACTGTTATTTTGAATTTTTTCATACTGTTTCTTTTTTATAATGAAAAATTAAAACGCCACATTTAAACCTACGGTGAATGTAGTGGAAATAGGATAAGCTAAATTTGGATTTTCAGGATCTAATCCTGTAAACTTGCTGCTTTTCAACGTCATCAGGTTTTGTCCGCTCACATACATACGCACTTTGTCTAATTTAAGGTTTTTGACCAACATTGATGACAATGAATAACCCAATTGCAGATTACGTAATTTTAAATAGTCACCCGGTTCTATGTAATACGAAGAGAATCTTTTTTCGTTATTCAAATCGCTGAATGACAGAGCAGGAATAGTAGATGAAGTATTTGTCGGAGTCCATGCATTCAAAAGTCTTGTGCTTTTGTTTGAGCCCAGCTCATCAACTGCCCAGAAATCGGTGAATCGTTTTACTGTATTGTTTACCTGGTTTCCTGACAAACCCTGGAAAAATGCTGTCAGATCAAAGCCTTTATAATCGAGTACGATATTAAATCCATACTGAAAATCGGGATTTGGACTTCCTAACCAGGTTCTGTCTTTTTCATCTATAACGCCATCACCGCTAATGTCTTTGTAACGTATTCTACCCAATCCTTTTCCGGTTTGAGTGGCTGAATTATCCACTTCAGCCTGTGTCTGGAACAATCCTTCAGCTTCGTAACCATAGTAAGAACCGATTGGTTTTCCCAGAATATTGTCTGTTGTGCCATTCCCGCCATAATTATTGACCACACTTTCGGGCAGTTTTGTAATTTTATTCCGGTAGCCCGAGATATTGGCTGTTACATCATACTCCAATCCAAAAGAAGTTTTTCCGCGGTATCCAACCGTGAATTCCAGTCCTTTATTCTCCGTCGAAGCACCGTTAACCCATTGATTTCCACCTTCACCAATGGCAGCCAGATAAGGAGGGTTTACCAGAATATCATCTGTTTGCTTAAAGTACCATTCCAGACTTCCATACAAACTCTGGTTAAACAATCCGAAATCAAGACCAACGTTGGTTTGGGTGCTTGTTTCCCATTTTATTTTGTCGTTTCCACGTTGTGTAATCATATATCCCGAAGGCAATATGCCCGAACCTGCACCATTTATATCATAAGCACTTCCTGTATTAATTCCCGCACCGGTAGAACCAATATAATTGGCAATGATTATAGAACGATTACCATAATTGCCTATTTCCTGATTACCTGTTTGACCCCAACCTACACGGAATTTCAGATCAGAAATAGTGCTTTTCAATTCGCTCATAAATTTTTCCTGGCTGATACGCCATCCCGCTGAAAATGCAGGGAAAGTAGCATAACGATTGTCAATACCGAAACGGGAAGATCCATCATTCCGGAGGGTTACGGAAGCCAGATATTTGTCGTCGTATGCATAATCAATTTTACCGAAAAGTGAACTTAGTGAATAACCCGTTGCTCCACCGGTTGAATACATTTCACCAACACCTGACGACGGCCACATATAATTTGGATCCTCAAGTTCGTATGTTCTTCGTTCAGTTGAGAAATTTATATCTTTCTGATTTATAAATTCGGTACCGGCAAGTAAATTGAATTGATTTTTACCAACTTTGAAATCGTAAGTTGCTGTGTTAGTCCACGACCATTTCATTGAATGACTTTGGATCATTTTGGATGAAGTGAGGTCTGAACCCAACCTTCCCGTAAAACTGTAGGTCAATGCACGTTGATAATAATTTCCGTAATCAACGCCAAAACTACTTCTTACATGGAGATTTTTAATTGGTTGAATATCTATATAGGTATTACCAAAAGTTCTCCAATAACTGTACGGATTATCTTTATTTGCATCTAAAATTCGGGCTGGATTATCCCTATCACGCATACCTGAAGTAACGCTACCCCAATAACCATTGGTTTTCTTTACCGGCATGATTGGAAGTGATAAAATTGCCAGTTGAAGGACGCCTCCGGGCGCCTGTAACTCACCGGTATTGTTTATTGTAAAATTTTCACCAACTGTAATCAAATCACCCAGCAACTTGTACGAATTGTTCATACGAGCTGAAAAACGGTTGAAGTAAGTGTCTTTAATTGTTCCCTGATTGTTATAATAACCAAGCGAAAGAAAGCTGGTGGATTTTTCGGTACCGCTGCTTACTGATAGATTATAGGACTGAGCCACTCCGGGGCGGGTTAGTTCGCCAAACCAGTCAGTGTTGGCCGACAACATGGTATTGGTTCCGTCTCTGGCATCAATATATTTGGGGACTTTAATACCATTGAGTACCGGGTTACCATTTGTATCGTAACTATAATCATACATGTACCCAATTTGATTTGTGTTTGGATCTACCCCACTGTTAACCATGGCCTGCCACTGAACCTGACCAAATTGTTTTGTATTGAGCATATCAATAACTTTTCCATATTGCAATGTGCTCATATATGTGTCGAAATTTACTTTCGCCTTTCCCGATTTTCCTTTTTTGGTGGTAATAATAATAACACCATTACCTGCACGCGAACCATAAATACTGGCTGCTGAAGCATCTCTTAATACCTGAATGCTTTCAATATCAGCTTGGTTTAATTCATGCATGCCACTTTTGGTTGGTACGCCATCAATGACGTAAAGCGGATCGTTGTTGTTAAGCGTGCCAATACCGCGAATCCGAACGGTAGTTCCTGAGCCGCTTGGCGAACCATCTGAAGTAATATCCACTCCGGCAGCGCGGCCCTGCAAAGACTGAATTGGATTATTGTAAGCCGCTTTTTTGAGCTCATTCACATCAACAACTGTAACAGCTCCGGTGAGGTCGGCTTTCTTTTGAGTAGAATATCCTGTTACCACCACTTCATTCATTAATTGAGCATTTGAAGTCAATGTAACATCAAAAACCGAACTGTTTCCCGGTTTTGTTTCCAGTTTATTCATTCCAATAAAACTGAATACAAGCACTGCATCTTTGTTAGGTATGGAAATAGAGTATTTCCCATCCATATCGGTAACAGTACCTTTATCACTTCCTTTTAGTATTACAGTCACTCCCATTAAACTTTCACCACTTTCGGCAGAAGTTACTTTTCCTGAAATTGTTTTTGTCTGAGCCATCATTGCAATACTCAAACTGCAAAAAATTGCCAACAGTTTCAATTTTCTCAGCACATTGCTTTGAAATTTACTTTTTTCATTCATGATTTTTTTAGATTTAAAATTCGTAATATAACTTTTGAAATAAATGGAAGCGTATTTCTACGCGTCATTGATTAAATGTTTAGTTATATCAATAAAGGTATAACAAAATTAAGTAATAATTCCCCATGATAATTCAATTTAAACGTTTATTAATTTGATAGTTGTTTTATTTCTCCTTTTGTTCTTTTTGCCGAATACTAAATAGATATTATTTTTTGAAATTTCTATTGATCCTGAGGTAAAATCACGTTACAAAAATAGAGTGAACAAAAGTGTAAGACTGTCAAATTTGTTGCATCATCGTGTAGTTTTGATACACTACCTTCATTTATAAGCAAAAAGTCATCTTCATCTTGGTGTGGTTGTCCACTTTGATACGAACCTAATTAAGAGTTATTTGCGCTTAACTATCTTTTAACAACAAATATTCTAACATAACTTGAGTTCAATAGAGTTTATATAAGTTGGAAAAGTAAGGATAGTATTTTTTATTAAACGCAAAAAATACGAAGTTGCTAAGGCGTACTTTGCGAATATCTGCTGATAAAAAAGATAAGTGTATTTTTTCTTAGCGTACTTTGCGTTTAACTATAAATTCTAAACTAAAACAGTAACTTATATAACGAAGCCGTCTTGACTTTTGTATTGATTATAATTTCGCTCCTATATTTGTGCCATATGACATAGATATAGGAGCGACATTATAAAAAGTCAAGACGACTTCAACGCCAAATAATAAGTTATGATCTTTTCTTATGCCAAACTAACGTTAATATATATAATGACCAATAAAACTTATTACGTTTTTTAGTAATAAACAGGATGAATAATCAAACTTAATCAGATCAAATGGCGTTATTATGAAACTTGATTTATCAGGAATAAAAGCCCGCCAAATGAATATAAATTGATAGAGATATGAAGAAGATTGGAATTATCGGAGGCTTAGGCCCTGAAGCCACAGTGGATTACTACAAGGAAATTATCAACTCATTTAAGGATGAAAACAGCGATTTAAATTATCCCGAAATAATTGTTTATAGCGTGAACATGTCCGAATTTATTGGATTAATGAGGCTCAAACAATATGAATCGGCAACGGCTTATTTGTCGGAAAGGATAGAAAGCCTGAAAAATGCCGGAGCTGAATTTGCAGCATTGAGTGCCAACACCCCCCATCAACTGTTCGACCAGCTACGTGCGAAATCACCAATTCCTTTAATCAGCATCGTTGAAGCAACCTGCGAAGAAGCTAAAAAGAGAGGCGTAAAACGTATCGGCTTGTTTGGTACTGAGTTTACAATGGCTGCATCATTCTTTCCCAATGTTTTTAAAAAAGAAGGAATTGAGGTTATTATACCCGACTCTGAAGACAAAAAATTGATTAATTATAAACTATTTAGCGAAATTGAACTTGGAATTTTCAAAGATGAAACCCGCGAATTATTGATTGGAATCATCGATAAAATGGTCAGGGAGCAGCATATCGACTCTTTAATACTGGGCTGCACAGAGTTTCCTTTAATTTTGGATCAGGAAACTTATGCAGGTATTCCCATGTTGAACACCACCAAAATTCATGTGGAAGCAATTGTAAAGTATTGTAATCACAATTGAATCTTCCCTATCAGTCAAAAGATGATTAGTTGCTTAACCAAACCACTACTCTCAATGTAGTTACTTTGACCCGTACGTGTCAAATACCATGACCAGTACAAGTCAAATGCCTTGACAGGTACCTGTCAAGGTGATTAATATATCCTTATCAAGGTATCACATACTGCTTATATAATAACACCTTCTGCATATTGTGATTTAAGGGCTTCGCATTAGCGGCGGCATTGTTTTATCAAGTTACAATAAAATCGCACGAAACTTTGCTGAAAAATATCAAAAACAGTAATAAAAAACCACATAACAATAAGATAATGAAAACAGATTTTAATTTTGTAGCCCCTGTCTACGACGATATATTTGCCCGCGAAAAGGAAAAAGAATTTTCAAAGGTGATTTATTTTGGAAAAGATATTGATCTGGAAGAAGCTTCAGGAAAAATAACCGGATTGCAGAAAAATGAAATAAATGAAGAATATTTGTGTTTCGACTCCGGAGCCGAGGTGCGCATAGACCGCATCATATCTATAAACGGAATACCCGGACCGGCATTCGATGAGTATGATCGGCTGGCTCTTGCATGCCTTGATTGTAATGTAGGGGGTACATAGAAATGCTAGATTCTAATTTTCAGCTATCCAGCTATTCATTTTAATCCAAATTGCATTGCCATTTCAATGTAATTGCGTATCTTTGCGCGCTATTTTGTAAAGTTATCATAATGTCTAACCTACTAATTTATTAGTAATTAAAAAAACAATTTTTCAGAAATGGAAGAAAATCAAAACATTGCGGAAGAAGTAATCCCAACCGCAGTAGAATCAGTAGTTGAGGCAGCTCCTGCTGTTGAAGTTATTGAAGAAGCACCTAGTGCAAAAGTAAAAGCAGCTAAACCACAACCAGCCGGAGATTTCGATTGGGATGCCTATGAAAAAGGAGACATGTTCTCTGCTGCTGAAAAGGAAAATTTAAAAGCAGTTTACGACAACACTTTGAATGCAATCAAAGACAAAGAAGTTGTTGAAGGAACAGTTATTTTAATCAACAAACGCGAGGTAGTTGTAAACGTAGGTTACAAATCAGACGGCGTTGTACCAATGAGCGAATTCCGCTACAATCCTGAATTGGCAGTTGGCGACAAAGTTGAAGTTTACATCGAAAGCCAGGAAGATAAAAAGGGACAATTAATCCTTTCTCATAAACAAGCACGCGCAACCCGCTCTTGGGATCGCGTAAACGCTGCATTGGAATCACAAGAAATTGTAAAAGGTTTCGTAAAATGCCGCACTAAGGGTGGTATGATTGTTGACGTATTCGGAATCGAAGCATTCTTGCCAGGTTCACAAATCGACGTGAAACCAATCCGCGATTACGATGTATTCGTAAACAAAACAATGGAATTCAAAGTTATCAAAATCAACCACGAATTCAAAAACGTTGTTGTTTCACACAAAGCTCTTATCGAAGCTGAACTTGAATTACAGAAAAAAGAAATCATCGGCAAACTTCAAAAAGGCCAGGTTCTTGAAGGGACCGTTAAAAACATCACTTCTTACGGTGTATTTATCGACCTTGGCGGCGTAGATGGTTTGATCCACATTACCGACCTTTCATGGGGCCGCGTAACTCACCCTGAAGAAATCGTAACATTGGATCAAAAACTCAATGTTGTTATCCTTGATTTCGATGATGAGAAAAAACGTATCGCCCTTGGCTTGAAACAACTTTCCGCCCACCCATGGGACGCTTTGAGCGCCGAACTTAAAGTTGGCGACAAAGTAAAAGGAAAAGTAGTGGTTATGGCAGATTACGGTGCATTCGTTGAAATCGCGCAAGGCGTAGAAGGTTTGATCCACGTATCAGAAATGAGCTGGTCACAACACCTTCGCTCTGCACAAGACTTCCTGAAAGTTGGCGACGAAGTAGAAACTGTAATCCTTACTTTGGATCGCGATGAGCGCAAAATGTCTCTGGGCATTAAGCAATTGAAATCAGACCCATGGGAAAACATTGAAGCTCGCTACGCTGTAGGAAGCAAACACACTGCGAAAGTACGCAACTTCACCAACTTTGGTGTATTTGTTGAAATCGAAGAAGGTGTTGATGGCTTGATCCACATTTCCGACCTTTCATGGACTAAAAAAGTAAAACACCCATCTGAATTCACTCAAATTGGTGCCGAAATCGATGTTCAGGTATTGGAAATCGACAAAGCAAACCGTCGTTTGAGCTTAGGCCACAAACAATTGGAAGAAAACCCATGGGATGTTTTGGAAACAATGTTTACAGTTGACAGCGTACACGAAGGTGTAATCGTTGAAATGCTGGACAAAGGCTCTGTAATCTCATTGCCTTATGGCGTTGAAGGTTTTGCAACCCCTAAACATTTGGTAAAAGAAGATGGTTCACAAGCACAAGTTGACGAAAAACTTCAATTCAAAGTTATCGAATTCAACAAAGACGCTAAACGTATCATTCTTTCACACAGCCGTATCCACGAAGATGCAAAACGTGCTGAGAAAGGCGAAGCTGCTGTAGCAACAGAAGCTCCTGCTAAAAAAGCAGCTCCTAAACGCGCAAAGAAAGAAGAAGCTCCGGTTGCTTCAGCTAGCACTACTACTGAAAAAACAACATTGGGCGATATCCAATCTTTGTCAGACCTGAAAGACAAAATGGATCAGGCTGCAGAAAAAGCTGCTAAAAAAGAAAAGAAAGCTAAAGCTGAAGAAACTGAAACAGAAGCTTAATTCTATTCTTTATCATAACTCAAAAATGGCTGTTCGGAAAATCCCGGACAGCCATTTTTCATTAATCTCCTGTATAACTTTTCCAAAGTTCGAAACTTTGGAAAAGTTATACACAAAAAAAAGCAGGCTAATCATTTTCAGATTAGCCTGCTTTTGAATTTATAATTACGATATTTTTTCTACTTCTTCTTGTAGGTCAATTTCATTTCCCTTTTTGTCGGAGAATTTGTATTGTAGGAAGCCCAACTTCTGTGCAGGCACCACTTTACAACCTTTTCCATATTTTCGTTTCCATTGCCATTTCATAGAGAATAAGCCTTTAGAGATATAGGCATCTACATAGGGGTGAACCTGCAATGTAAACTCTTTAATTAATAATTTATTTACCAGATAATCAATTTTACTTTCCAGTTGGTCAGTAAACAAAATTGATGGCTGCATACGTCCCTTTCCGAAGCAAGTCGGACAGGTTTCTTCGATATCAATATGAATTACCGGACGTACACGTTGACGCGTCAGCTGCAACAATCCGAATTTACTCAACGGAAGAATATTGTGCTTGGCGCGATCATTGGCCATATTTTCACGCATCCTATCGAAAAGTTTCTGACGATTTTCAGTTTCGTGCATATCAATAAAATCGACCACGATAATACCGCCCATATCACGCAAGCGAAGTTGCCGTGCTATTTCGTCGGCCGCTGCCATATTCACATCAAGCGCATTGGCCTCTTGCCCATTCCCCGCCTTGGAGCGATTACCGCTATTAACATCAATAACATGCAGGGCTTCGGTATGTTCAATAATCAGGTAGGCACCATTCTTAAACGATACGGTTTTACCAAAGGCCGACTTAATTTGCTTGGTTATACCAAAGCTGTCGTAAATCGGAGCTTCATCCTGATATAGTTTCACAATGTCTTTCCGATCGGGAGCAATCAGCTCTACGTAGTCACGCACTTCGGTATATACCGCTGGATCGTTGATATGAATATGCTTAAAATTCGGGCTGAATAAATCTCTAATTATTCCTACCGTGCGACCTAATTCTTCTAAAATAAGCGAAACTCCTTTTGTTTGTTGCGTTTTGGCGACAGCTTCTTCCCAGCGTTTTACCAAAATTTTCAACTCATTATCGAGCTCTGCCACTTTTTTCTCTTCGGCAACCGTTCTCACAATAACTCCAAATCCCTTGGGTTTAATGCTCTGAATTAGTTGTTTGAGACGTTGGCGCTCTTCTTCTGTTTTAATTTTTTGAGAAACCGACACCTTGTCGGCAAACGGAATAAGAACTAAAAATCGTCCAGCAATGGAAATTTCAGCAGTCAATCGTGGACCTTTCGTAGAGATAGGCTCCTTGGTAACCTGCACCAAAATTTCCTGTCCCGGCTTTAGAATGTCATTGATCGAACCATTTTTTTCAATTTCCGGCTGCTGTTTGATTTTCTGAATGGCAGGCGTCTTTTTACGGTCGCTCAACGCCTGCGTTGTAAATTGTGTAAGGGTGTTGAAATTGAAACCTAAATCAAGATAATGTAAAAAAGCGTCTTTATCGTAACCAACATCCACAAAGGCTGCATTAAGACCGGGCATTATTTTTTTCACCCTTCCCAAGTATATATTTCCCACGGCGAACTGTTCTTCACGTCCCTCCTGGTTAAGTTCTACAAGGCGTTTATCTTCGAGCAGCGCAATAGAAATTTCAGATGGCTTAACATCTACAACTAGTTCGCTATTCACTTTTTAATCTTTATTTGATTGGGTTGTTTTTACATATAAAAAAAACAAACTTAAAGCCAAGATGTTCGCTTATAAGTTTGTTTTCTTGGACTTTATGAGTAAAGACCATTAAGACTTATTTCTTTTTATGTCTATTTTTTCTCAGTCTTTTTTTGCGCTTGTGAGTCGACATTTTATGTCGTTTTCTTTTTTTACCGCTTGGCATCTTATTATGTATTAGTGGGTGAAAATTATTTAACTACGCTCACGAAAGTCTTTGCAGGTTTGAAAGAAGGAATGTTGTGAGCTGGAATGATGATAGTTGTATTTTTAGAGATATTACGAGCAGTTTTTTCAGCACGTTCTTTGATAACGAAGCTACCAAAACCTCTTAAATACACGTTTTCATTTTTAGAGAGTGAATCCTTTACAGTTTCCATAAAAGCTTCAACAGTAGTCAATACAGTCACTTTATCAATTCCTGTATTTTTAGCAATTTCGTTTACAATGTCTGCCTTAGTCATTTCAGTAATTATTTTATATGTTAGTTAATAAATTATTTATTCCTTATTTTTCAAACGGACTGCAAATATAGAGCTTTTATTCTGATTAAAAAACATTTGCGCTCTTTTTTTTCTCTTAAAAGTTGATTTCACTATTTTTCAACCGCTTTATCTGTCAACAAATTATCCAGCTCGGAAATACTCAAATTACGCCCTACAATCTTTCCGTTTTTATCTATCAATATGGTGCTCGGTATAGAATTAACTGCATAAATTCTAGAACCTTCGCACTTCCAGCCTTTTAAATCCGAAACTTGCTTCCAGGTCATCTTTTTCGCAGCAACGGTGCCTACCCAAGCCTGCTTGTCGTCATCGAGCGACACACCCAGAATTTCGAGCTTTGAGCCTTTATATTTAGCATAAAATTCCCGCAATTCAGGTAAAAAAGCCATACATGGGCCACACCACGAAGCCCAAAAATCCACCAAAACATAATCCGTTTTCCCGACCAAAGCCGATAATGCAAGTATATCTCCAGCCACCGACGGAAGTTTTATATCGGCAAACTGCCGCCCTACCCCAACTTTTTTCTCAGTTTCAATGTCGGCAATAATTTCCTGAATACGTTTTATATTTTTGGTCTCAGCATTCATAAGGTTTATAATTGCTTCCTTTTCGTCAATGGACATAGCATAAAAAGAATTAATAAAAACGTGCGTACCTATAATTGTATTGACATGCTCGGTTGCAAATTTTTTATCAATAGCCACTTCTTCGGCTCCCAGTTCTTTTTCTTTCTTAGAAAACGCCTCTTTTTGAGCAGGAGTTTTTGCCGTATCATTGTTCGCCTTATAAAACGCCTCCAATTTTTTATTAAAATCATTCTTGGAATCCTGGTAAGGCTGAAACATATCATTTTGCGAAGTTCCTTTTATCACCATAAAACCAGCCGTATCAATAGCCACTGTCAACTTCCCATTTTCAAGAACAAAAGCTTGACGAACTTTTTTATCTTCAGGATATACGTAAGACAGATAGGCTATTTTGGCTGTATCGGCAACACCTCTGAATGCAAATTTTCCATTTTCAATCACAGCACTGTCTAAAACGATCCATTCACGGTTTATGCGCTCTTTGATAAATATGGTCTGCCCATTCAATCCTTTGTCGGTAACCGTTCCATCAATAGTGAATTCTTTTGCTCCACAAGCACACAAGCAAATAGCTGTAAATAAGAGAAATAAAACTTTTTTCATAAATTTTCTTTGTTTAACTGATTCCTGGTTTGTACGTTGAATTCAACGCCTTACCTTTGCGTGCAAAGATGCAAATTATTCATTCAATGAGCAATACCATCAAAAAGGTATTTTTATACAATTTATCAAACAATGCCCAACCCTTCCGACATATCACACATTTCCAACACATTAACTTACTGGTACGAGCAAAACAAAAGGGAACTTCCCTGGCGGGACATAACAGATCCATACAAAATATGGATTTCCGAAGTCATCCTTCAACAAACCAGAGTTAATCAGGGCTTAAGCTACTACCTGCGTTTTATCGAACGCTTTCCTAGCATTATTCAATTGGCCGAAGCAGAAGAAGATGAGGTGCTCAAATACTGGCAGGGATTGGGATATTATTCCAGAGCCAGAAATTTGCATAAAGCGGCCAAACAAGTCGCAACAAAATTCAACGGCCATTTTCCGGCAAATCACTCCGCCGTGCTTCAGCTTTCGGGAATTGGGGATTACACCGCAGCTGCCATATGCTCATTTGCTTACAATCAGCCTTACGCGGTGGTCGATGGAAATGTGTATCGCGTTTTATCACGATTGTTTGGAATTTCAACGCCCATTGACAGTACTTCTGGCAAAAAAGAGTTTGCTGAACTTGCTAAAAGCCTGCTGCCCCAAAATAATGCAGCTCTTCACAATCAGGCAATCATGGAATTTGGCGCATTACAATGCGTTCCTGTTTCTCCGGATTGCTTTAACTGTCCATTACAAGGTACGTGCAAAGCATTTCAGTCGGATTCAGTCTCCTCGCTTCCAACTAAAACACAAAAAACGAAAGTCAGCAACCGGTTTTTCAACTACCTGCACATTGAATTCCAGGAAAATACTTTCCTTCAAAAACGAACCGGAAAAGATGTTTGGCAAAATCTGTACGAATTTCCACTTATCGAATCGGAGGAACTTCTTAGTTTTGAGCAGTTAACCGGAAATGCGGATTTCAAAAAGTTATTCGAGGGTATGAATAATGTTGATATCTATAAAATATCTCACCCAATGAAACATGTATTGAGTCATCGGGTGATATATGCGCAATTCATTTCAATCAAAACAACCGAACTGAACGAAGAATTAAAAAAGCTCATTAGTACTCCACTTAACGAAATAGACCGGTTCGCCGTATCGCGACTGACGGAGTTATTTTTAGAAAAATTACCCTAAACTTATTTGGCAGCCAAAAGATAAGTTTTCACGAGTTTTTCAATTTCATCGTACTCGCGATAGCCCAATTCCGAATTGTATTTTGTTTTACTTCCAATAAATACGACGGTTGGCATAGCCTGCACGTTAAAGCGTTGAGCCAACTGCGGCTCCTGATCCACATCGATTCTGTAGATTACCAGTTTGCCTTTATACTTATTCTGAATGGCTTGCAAATGAGGCGCGAGCATTTTGCACGGGCGGCACCATGTAGCGTGAAAATCGAGGATAATGGGCAATTCACCAATACGTTTGAAGGTTTTTTCCTTATCAAAATTCCATACTTTTTGTTTGAAAGTCTGGGTGGTTAGGTCTACAATTTCCACATTTGCCGGTTTCTGAGCCATAGCCACAGTACTCACAACAACACAAAGCAAAAGCAGTTGAAGCATTCTTTTCATTTTTCTTATCTTTTTAAGTTTATTTTATTTACGGTTTTTTATTCTTTCAATTCTGATGGTTGCCTTTTTTATTTCCTTCTGAAGCTGGGCAACATCCTTTTTCACTATCCACAAATGATAGGTTTCTGCAATAGCTTTTTTATCGACGTCGGACATGTAATAAACCATAGGCTTTTTCCCACGCAAAGTAACTTTTATGCGTGAACCTGAGTTTTGAGCTATAAAACCCGTAACGCCTTTATCCTGTTCATTTTTCAACGTTAATGTTTCCCAATGCATCCCCGCATCATTAAAACTGTGAAAAGCCGAGTTGCCGACAGGCAATGAATCGGTCTGCGCAAACAAATCATTCACAGACACTTCTATGATTGTATGTTCTATTTTACCTCCACAATAATTGCTAATAAGGTAAAGATCTGCATTTTCATCAACATAAGCTTTCAGATATGTCCGCGTTGAGTTGCTTTCTGTTTGTTGCGTTTTATACACATAATTTCCGAATTGCTGGTACTTTTCGTCTTTTTCGAACCTGAAATTCTTTTGAATAGAATCTGCCTCGTGCTGTTTTATGGGCAAAATGCTATCGCAATATGCCAACGTTCGGGCACTTTCACGACGAACAATCGTGTCTTCCAACGTTGCAGCAATTTTCCGTTTATTTACCAAACGAGGATAAAGCGAGTGAATACTGTCAATTTCGATTTTTGCCGCATTTAATGCATTTTGAGCAATCAATTCTTCCACATGTTTCAAGCGCTTATCCGCATCCTTTTCCTGTTCTGCACGCGAGTTGCACGCACTAAGCACTAACGTCAAACCAACGACTGCCAAAATTATTTTTTTCATTTACAAACTTCTTTTTTATTCAACTTTCTATTTTAATCATTAAAACATAATTCCGACTGAAAACTCCATACTCCCGGGATACATTTGCAACGAGGAAGCATAACGGTTTCCATAAGCCACATTATTAGCCAAATTTGTGAGCGAGTTTTTATACATAACAAGCCCAAACAAATTCGTTTTTTTTCCTAAAGAATACTCCACTCCAGCACCCAACAAACAATTCAGACGCGTCGGGTTTGTTTTGAGAGTCATATCGGTATACTCAGGTTTGGCATTTTTATCCAAGGGAATTCGTTTTTCTAATGCATTATTAACGAATCCAGCCGAAAAACCACCTTGTATGAAATACGCCATTTTATGGCTCGGTTTTGTTCCGAGTTTAACGATTATCGGGACTTCAACCTCGCTGTAACTTGCCAGGTAATTATTTCGAAAAACCGTATCGTTCAATGATTTATTATCGTAAACGTAACCGCCATACGAATTGTAATTTACACCTGTGACAAGGGAAAAATGAGGAAGCAATTCATACCCCAACACCCCTCCTACTCCAAATTTCAATGCAGCTCCATCGGCCTGCATGTCAGTATTTACGACATTAATCCAAGAAACTGCCGGACTGATTTTCAATCCAAATGACATCTTCGAAAAGTCCAACGAACTTCCAGGCTCATCAAAGTTTCCATCTTCATTATAAGTTACCTGAGCCGGAACATTAAGGCCTAAAGAAAGCAACAAAACAATCATTATTGGTTTATACATAGCCATTCTAAAGTTTAATTGTTTGCAAATTTAATCGTTTTTTATCAGAAAAAAGAATTTAGGAATGTAAGCTAAACTGAACATATCTAAATAAATCTTTGTTGTGATATCAATAATAATACCAGTAATATTTTAATTAAAAGTAATAACGCCGAAAATCTGTTTTCTGTTTATATTTAAAAATCAGGCTATAGTTTTTTTTACATTTTTTGTCTATCTTTGCTTCAAATTTCCCAAAAAACAACGCTATGCGAAAACCGTTAATTCAATTTTTATTTGCTATCTTGTTAGCTTTTGAGTTAACCTCGTGTATCACAACACATCAAACCAATTACCTGCAAGCGTCAAAAAATCTGAGCCATAAATACAAAGACAGTATTTCATACAAAGATTATCGTTTGAAAGATGATGATAAATTATTTATTCAGGTTTATTCCACCGACGCTAAAACGAATGGATTATTCAATGGAAGCGGAAATACAGGAATGCAAATGCTAATGGGTTCCGGTTCGGGGGAGTCTATGGATTTATACACTTACTCTGTTCAAACCAATGGAAATATACAATTTCCGGTTGTAGGCGAAATTCCGGTTAGAGGCAAAACCCTGCGGGAAACAAAAAAAATAATCGAGGATGCAATCAGACCAATTTTAAAAGTAAATTCAGTAAATGTTCGCATGGTTAGCCGCTCATTCAGTGTGATTGGAGCCGGCAAATCCGGCCGATTTTCGTTTCCGAAAGAAAAGATAAATATTTTTCAGGCATTAGCTATATCTGGAGATTTAGGCATTTATACAGACAGAAGCAAAATAAAAATACTCCGGCAAACTAAAAACGGAACTCTGATCAAAACCTTTGATATACGCGGTGAAGATATTATAAATTCGGAATTTTATTATCTGGAGCCGGATGATATTATTTTCTTAGAGCCTATGAATGCCAAGTTCTTTGGAGTAACAACATTTTGGAGTGCTATCTCAACAGTAATTACTACAGTTTCATTTCTTACCGGTATTTATGCAATTGCCACTAAATAACAGTACACAAAGGCACTGTAAAACCAGTTGGATAAAGACTAATTTATGAAAAGTAAAATCATATTATTAATCATATCTGTCATTGCAATCACACTCACATCCTGCTACAATTATCAGGAAATGAAGCTATTGCAAGAAAACAAACTTGTACCTACATACGAAAAATCGGAGTATACCGATTATAAAATTCGGGTGAATGATGAGTTGATTTATCGACTTATTACTTTGGATGAAAACATGTCATCGCTACTATCCACTCAAAATGGCTCATCTTCACAAAACCAAATTTCATATCGTGTTTATACAGACGGTACCGTTGATTTGCCATTTATTGACAGCATTAAAGTGGCCGGACTGACATTGAATGAGGCTACTCAGGTAATCGAAAAACGCTTTAAAGAAATAATTCCGGATGCAACTATCAAGTTAAATCTTGCGAACAAAACATTTACAGTTATTGGTGATATCGGCACAGGAATTTTTCCAATATACAAGCAAAGGATCAATATATTTCAAGCGATCGCAATGTCCGGGGATTTCAATGAGGACAGCGATCGCAAGCACATCCGCATTATACGTGAAACTGACAACGGAACCAAGATCATAGAATTTGATATTCGACCGAAGAGTATTATTGATTCGAAATACTACTATGTTTACCCGAATGATATAATATACATAAGACGTGAGTTTTCCAGTTTCTATAAAGTTAATAACTATAACTCGTTGTTAGGGGTTATAACATTTTCATTATCTTTGCTTTTTAACGTTTTAATTTACACAAAACAATAACATATCGCTTCCACTCAAAGCTCTATTTTTCCGAAATATTATGCAACAAAACTTTTACGACAAACAAATAGTTGATGATGAGGAATCCAGTTTCGATATTATGGAGTGGGTTTCTTCTTTCCTTCATTATTGGTATTTGTTTGTATTTGGAATAATTTTATCATTGGGGCTTGCCTATCTTGAAAACAGATCCTACTTGCCGACGGTTCAAACGGCAGGTTCTGTTATGATTGAAGAAAATCGCTCTGTAGGCAATAGTTCGCAGGCTTTGATGCAGGGTTTCGGGATTCAATCGGGCTACCGGAATATCACTAATCAGGTTATAATGCTAAAATCATACGATCTTGTGAGCAAGGTTGTTGACAGCATACCATTCTTAAAGGTGGATTATATTTCGAAAGGTAGTTTCAAAACCCGTAATCTTTACAAAACCTCTCCGATCATTATTCAACCCGATTATGTTGCTCCAGAAGCTTACGGCTTGCTTTTTAAGATAAGGCTTAATTCTAATACTACTTACACCATAACAGTTGAAGATAATAAGTTATTTAGCGACCTTAAAATTGAGGGCAAATATGGTATTCCATTGCAGCACAACCTGTTTTTCATCACAGTAAACAATGCCAACAAATCGCTTGAAAACAGGGAGATATACTTTCAGTTCCGTACTCATGAATCTCTTGTCGAAGATTTCGTATCCCGTTTGAATCTGGGTTTTTTGGGCGAAAATTCGTCGGTACTACAAGTATCATTAGTCAGTGAAACGCCAGACAGGGACATTGATTTTATCAACAAACTATGCGACACGTTTTTAGCCGAGAACCTGGAGCGAAAAAATGACGCTGCAAACAAAACAATCAAATTTATTAACGAGCAATTGGGTCTTGTTTCCAAGTCATTAAGCGAATCGCAAGGCGAAATGACAAATTTCAGACAGACCAATAAAATCGTGGATGTAAATAGCCATACAAGCGAATTGTTGGGCAAATCATCAAAATTTGATGCGCAACAAGCTGAGCTAAAACTTAAAGAAACTTATTTAAACTACCTCACCAAATATCTGAAAACAAACATGTCAGACGGTGAAATAATAGCTCCGGGAAGTCTCGGGATTACTGATCCCATGTTGATGGCTTCAGTTCAACAGATTAATGAATTATATTCCCAGCGTTCAGAAGTCACAGAGAAAAATTTATACTACGCAAAATACAGCAAGCAGATTGAGAATGCTAAACTTACTGTATTAGAGGTTGTAAAAAACATGCGTGCTGCTCTCGAAATTGAAAAGACAGACTTTGAAAAACGTCTTTCCACCGTTAATAAAGAAATTGAAGAACTTCCAAAAAAAGAGTTGGAAATGATTTCTATCGAGCGTAAATACAAGATGGATGACAACTATTACACATTCTTCCTCCAGAAAAGAGCTGAATCTGAAATACTTAAGGCATCAAACACACCCGACAACAATATTTTGGACAGAGCTCGCGTAATTTCAGTCACAAACTCCGACAAACAGTCAAAAACAAACCTTATGTTCTTGTTGTTCGGACTACTGATCCCAACAGTAATTGTGATTTTAATAGAGCTGCTAAACCCGAACGTACGTTCGTCAAAAGATGTGGAAAAGAGCTCCACTTTCCCATTAATTGGGGGTGTTCGCCATACCAAAAGTACCGACCCTCTGTTAGTGTCAAAAAACCCGCGTTCGGCATTTACTGAAATGTTCCGAGTTATTCGTACACGCATAGAATTTATTGTAAAGCGTAAAACGAATATCATGATATTAAATACATCTACAGAATCGGGTGATGGAAAGACCTATTTTTCAATCAATCTGGCTGCAATTTATTCAATGGCCAGCAAAAAAACAATTCTGGTGGATATGGATATTCGGAAACCAAGCATTAACCAACGGTTTAACATTATTCAGCCCAATGGTGTTACCAACTATCTGATCGGCCAATGTAATCTGGATGAAGTCATTTTAAGATTACCCAAAGTTGATTTCGATATTTTACCGGCAGGGTCAATTCCTCCAAACCCGGGAGAGCTTATCAGATCTGATAAATTAACCGAAATGTTTTTAGAATTACGCAAACGGTATGATTATATTATTGTGGACTCAAGCCCTATTGGAATGGTGACAAATGCATACTCGTTGGCACAACTATCAGACATTAATCTGTTTGTTGTCAGAAACGGGAAAACCAACAAATCATTCTACAAGAAGTTGAACGCTCAACTGAAGCTTGATAACATTCCTAATTTATATACTATTTTGAATGATGTAGTTGATGATGGCAGCAGATATTCGAAATACAAATTATATAAATATGCTTATCTGTTTGGATATAGCTATGGCTACACCACTAAGCAGAAAAAAGGTCAGCAGGATAAGAATTTCCACTACTACGAAGATGATACTGAAATATAAATTTCATAGTCTTCAAACACAGTTTTTACAAACAATTTAAAATAAACATAATATGAAAAAAGTAGCTCTCATTACCGGTATTACCGGACAAGACGGTGCCTATTTAGCAGAATTGTTGCTTAAAAAAGGATATGTAGTTCACGGTCTAAAACGCCGTTCATCCCTTTTCAATACTGAACGTATTGATCACTTGTATCAGGACCCGCACGTAGATAACCGTAATTTGATTTTACATTACGGGGATATGACAGATTCAATGAACCTTACCCGCATTATTCAGGAGACACAACCTGACGAAATTTACAACCTGGCAGCAATGAGCCACGTAAAAGTAAGTTTCGATACGCCTGAATACACTGCCAACGCTGATGGTATTGGTACTTTGCGTATTCTGGAAGCTGTTCGCCTGCTCAATCTGACAAAGAAAACCAGGATTTACCAAGCTTCTACTTCTGAACTATTCGGGTTGGTGCAGGAAGTTCCCCAAAAGGAAACCACACCATTTTATCCACGTTCGCCTTATGCCGTGGCCAAAATGTACGCCTACTGGATTACGGTAAATTACCGGGAAGCCTACGGAATTCATGCCAGCAACGGTATTTTGTTCAACCATGAATCACCTTTGCGTGGGGAGACTTTCGTAACACGCAAAATCACACGTGCTGCAGCCCGTATTGCTATGGGAATGCAAAACAAACTGTTCCTTGGAAACCTATCATCCAAACGTGACTGGGGTCATGCAAAAGACTATGTTCAGGCGATGTATCTGATTCTGCAACAAGATGAACCAAGCGATTATGTAATTGCCACCGGAATTACCACCGAAGTGCGTGAATTTGTACGTATGTCCTTTGCCGAAATAGGTATTACCATCGACTTTAAAGGCGAAGGTATTGATGAAAAAGGCTTTATTGGCAACATAGATGAAGCTAAATTTACAGAACAAGTTGGTGCAGAGTTCTTAGAAGGTATCCGTTCAATAAGTGATTCAGTTGTAGAAGTTGACCCTAACTACTTCCGCCCAACTGAAGTGGAATTGTTGATTGGCGATGCTACAAAATCGAAAACTGTATTGGGTTGGACTCCTGAATATGATCTGAAAGCACTGGTAGAAGACATGATGCAGTCGGATGTAAAACTGATGAAAAAAGAAACCTATCTCAAAGAAGGTGGCTTCAGGGTATTGAATTATTTTGAGTAACATCTTCAGACCAAACAGTTATGGATAAGAATTCTAAAATATATATTGCCGGGCACAATGGTATGGTTGGCTCGGCAATAAAGCGAAACCTGGAATCCAAAGGATACACGAACTTCGTGACCCGTTCATTCGAGGAGCTTGATTTGCTCGACGGAAAAGCCGTTGCAGATTTTTTTGCAGCCGAAAAACCGGAATATGTTGTGTTGGCTGCCGCCAAAGTAGGCGGTATTGTTGCAAATAACACGTACAGGGGGCAGTTCATCTACGAAAACCTGATGATTCAGAACCATGTGATTCATCAAAGCTATGTTCATGGGGTCAAAAAACTTTTATTCCTGGGCTCCTCCTGCATTTATCCTCGAATGGCAGAACAACCTATTCACGAAAGCAGTTTGCTCACCGGACTTTTAGAAGACACCAATGAGCCTTATGCAATTGCTAAAATTGCAGGTATAAAAATGTGCGAGGCTTATCATGCACAATATGGTTGCAACTTTATTTCAATCATGCCAACCAATTTGTATGGGCAAAATGACAATTACGATTTGGAAAAATCCCATGTATTGCCTGCTTTGATTCGCAAAATGTATCTGGGGAAATGCCTGATGGAAAATAACTGGGATAAGTTGCGTGCTGATTTGAACAAGCGTCCGATTGAAGGCGTGAATGGCACATTCAGCGATGATGTTATCCTTCAGATTCTCAACAAATATGGCATTTCAACTGCCAATAACGAGGTAGCTATTACGCTTTGGGGAACAGGTTCTCCTATGCGTGAATTTTTACATGTTGACGACATGGCCGATTCAAGCGTATTTCTACTCATGAACTACGATGCCCCCGACACATTGCCATTGCATGTAAATGCAGGTTGCGGTGAAGATCAGACGATCAAAGAACTATCTGAAATAGTCCGGAAAACGGTTGATTACAAAGGGAAAATAGTATGGGATAGCAGCAAGCCGGATGGAACTCCCCGTAAATTGCTCGATGTATCGAAGCTCAACAGCCTGGGCTGGAAACCTTCGATAACCCTGGAAGAAGGAATACGAAGAGTGGTAACAGTTTATCTGAATGAAAATTAATTCGGGTTTATTTGATTTTTTTGTAACGTTACGAGAAAATAATTAATGAAAATAGCAATTGTTGGAACCGGTTATGTCGGTTTAGTTTCAGGAACATGCTTTGCCGAAATGGGCGTTGATGTTACCTGCGTGGATATAGATGCACACAAAATCGAGAATCTGAAAAAGGGAATTATCCCTATTTATGAGCCTGGCCTCGAAGATATGGTTTTACGTAATGTAAAGGCAGAACGTTTGCATTTCACGACAAAACTGACCGATGTACTCAACGACGTTCAGGTTGTTTTCAGTGCCGTAGGTACACCTCCGGGAGCCGATGGAAGTGCCGACTTGCAATATGTGTTGGAAGTTGCCCGTACGATTGGTCAAAATATGCAGCAATATGTGTTGCTCGTAACTAAAAGTACAGTTCCGGTAGGCACCGCCTCTTTAGTTCGGCAAACCATTCAGACTGAATTAGACAAACGGAATGTTTCTATCGAATTTGACGTGGCATCTAATCCCGAATTTCTGAAAGAAGGTGATGCTATCAAAGACTTCATGAGTCCTGACCGTGTGGTTGTTGGCGTTGAAAGCGAAAAAGCCAAAGAACTGATAACCAAACTATACCGTCCTTTCCTGTTGAATAATTTCCGGGTTATTTTCATGGATATTCTTTCGGCAGAAATGACTAAATATGCTGCCAATGCCATGCTGGCCACCCGTATCAGTTTTATGAACGATATGGCTAATCTGTGCGAACTGGTAGGGGCAAATATTAATATGGTACGCAAAGGCATTGGTTCAGACCAACGGATTGGTGGAAAATTTTTATATGCCGGTTGTGGTTATGGAGGTTCTTGTTTTCCAAAAGATGTAAAAGCCCTTATTAAAACGGCTGACCAAAACGGATACGAACTTCGGGTACTGAAAGCGGTAGAAGAAGTAAACGCCCATCAAAAACAAGTTTTATATCACAAACTTGGAAAAGCATTTTAATGGTTCCATCGGAGAGAAAACTATCTGCATTTGGGGCTTATCGTTCAAACCAAATACCGATGACATGCGCGAAGCACCTTCGTTGGTTTTGATTGAAAAGCTGCTTAAAGCCGGCTGTAATGTGCGGGTTTTCGACCCTGTGGCCATGCATGAGGCGCAAAATGCAATTAATTCCAAAATGTCATCTTTGGTCGAATCCGGTCCTGGCAATATTTATTATGCACATGATATTTACGATGCTGTACTAAATGCCGATGCACTTTTGCTCGTTACAGAGTGGAAGGAATTCCGCATGCCAAGTTGGGGTGTTGTAAAAAAGTCAATGAAAGGATCACTTATTCTTGATGGACGAAATATTTACGACAAAAGTGAAATGGAAGAATTCGGATTTGAATACGATGCAATCGGATATTGACACCCGATATTCCAACTAAATAGGAATCAAGAGAGTTGTTCGTCAGAACAGCTCTCTTTTGTTTTTAAAGTTTATGATCAGAACTCCCATTTTGGACAAAACTCTTTTATTATAAAAGGTTTACGTCACGTCACAAATTTGTATCATTCTAAATTAAGCTTTTGGTAATAAGTTCTTTTACTTTTTTTGTTCAAAAATAAATAGTTTGTGTATTTTTGGTCACATTTTAACCAGTCGCACGAAAAGCAAGATTCGGAAAACAACAAACTTAATTTAAGACATTATGCAAAAAGAAAAGAAAAGAGTAGCCTTAATTTCTGTTTTCGCGGCAATATTTATAACCGGATTCAAATTGATAATCGGGATGCTCACAGGCAGTTTGGGTATTTTATCTGAAGCATTACACTCCGCGCTAGACATGGTAGCTGCTATTATCACTTTCTTCTCGGTGAGGGTATCTGACAAGCCTGCTGACAAAGAACATAATTACGGGCATGGGAAAGTTGAAAATCTATCCGCGCTTATAGAAACACTGTTGCTGTTGGTTACCTGTGTGTGGATTATTTATGAGGCTGTGCATCGCCTTACTTCCGGCCAAACACACATCGAAGTGAGCGTGTGGAGTTATGTGGTTGTTATCAGCTCTATTATAATCGATTATTCCCGTTCAAGAGCGTTATACAAAGTAGCAAAAAAACACAACAGCCAGGCGCTTGAAGCCGATGCATTACACTTTTCTACAGATATATGGAGTTCGTCGGTAGTATTATTCGGTTTAATAGCCTATCAGTTTCTGGGCTGGTATGCGGCCGACTCCATAGCAGCCTTATTTGTAGCCGTAATTGTACTTTACGTGTCTTATCAGCTTGGCCGTAAAGCAATTGATGTGTTGCTCGACAAATCACCTCAGAATACGCCCCAGATTATTCGTGAGATTCTCGATACTTTTCCCGAAGTGCTGAACTATCATAGCCTGAAAGCCAGAACAGCAGGAGCCGACACCTTTATCAAGTTCAATGCGCATTTCAACCCTGATTTGAGTTTACGTGAAGTGCATGAAGTGTGTGACAAAATTGAAGCCGAAATCCAATCGCGGATCGCACGCAGCGAGGTGTACATTCATGCCGAGCCCGAGGACGCCTGCCACATTGATGGCGAAGCGAATGCAGTAAGCCGCGAGAAGTTTTAAGGACAAAATATACTGAACAAAAAAAACAATTTATACTTACAAATAAATACTTTCCACTGATACTTTTTGCGTTTCTTGTTGTACTCTGTTATATTTGCTCAATTTATTTCTTTTGGCAAAGAGATAAGAAACAAGAAATTATTCACATCACAAAACGACTAAGGTATGAAAACAAAAAGCTTCTATGTATTTATACTTTTAATAAGTATTTTTAGTTGGAGTTGTTCCAACAATGATTTGAGCCAGGGTACGCTTAAAAGTTCTTTAAACAATAGCGTGCAGGAACTTAATACGGCCCTGAATGTAATTTCAGCATCGAAGGGCTATCAGGTACTATCCACTTCTGCTGAAACAGCCAATGCAGCCAGCATGGTTAAATCGTCGGTTTTATCTTTCGACTCTACTTATAACAGTATTTTGCTGACAGATATTGCCGGAGTCTACGACTACAAAGCCACTTATAAAAGAGGTTCCATGTCGGCATTTCGTTTTTTCAGCAAGACAGGAGAAAGTGATCATATGATTGTTCGCTTACCGGAAGAAAAAGTAAAGAATCCAAGGGTTTTACTGCATTTTACACCAGCTGACACGCTCCTCACAAACAATTATGTTATCGATTTGTCGAAGTATGAATATCATTTCAATCGTTATCTGGGCTGGGATTATCAAATGGCTTCAACGATCAACATTAAAAATGTGGATGCCGGCGCGTTAGCCATCCAATCGTCTAATTCGAGGGAAAATGGTTATAAATATGCTTCCGAATTTGTATTTGCCGATGGGTATAAAGCAAGCTGTACTTACGCTTCCGGCGATACTGCCGTGGCTACTTATGCCATTAACGATGGAACAAAAATTCTGTATGCAGAAAAGTACACATCAATCAAGTCGTCAGGAGACAACAGGCATCGTGAAAAACAGTATTCACTCACCATTGGAAACGTGGAGATTGTACGCGAAAGGAATCATCACCAAAATACACTGGATAGTGCCAAAGTGTATGTAAATGGTGTTTTGCAGTTGAATTCGAAAGTAGAAATTGTTGATGCAGACAGTACTTCGACTGACGAAACTGAAAATTGCGTAATTAACCGCAAGCGGGATTTAAAAATTACCTTTGACGATGGCACAAGCGCAACCATTTCGGAATTGCTGGGAACATCAGTTACAACTATCCGTACGTTGTTTGCATTGCTTCGTCAGGCCAGCTTCGCAACAGCCATTATCGACTGGATTGCATGGGATATTTACACGAATAGGGAATGATACAAAAGCTAACAGAACCAAATTAGTTGCGAATATGTTTTAACCATATTCGCCCCGCGACATAAAACTGTTGGAAAACAGAAAAACTAAAACTAACAGGGGAAGCTTTACACTTCCCCTATTTTCATAGTACAAAATGAAAAATGTCCAAAATAAAATTGTAAATTTCAATTATCTCGAATCAATTACCTATCTGGTAATCTGGCTCGTGATATTTTCAGTCCCGTTTTTCCAACACAGGAACTTAAATACTGTAGACTGGCAAAACGTGACTATGGACTGGATTAAAATGACCTCATTTTGTATTATTTTTATTCTGAACGGATATATTCTGGTTCCAAAACTTTTGTTCCGTAAAAAATACTTTCCATATATTGGCATAACACTCCTAACGCTGCTTCTGATAGTCGGCTTAAGCATTTCGCTGCAATTGTACCTTACTCCCGCCGAGCCAATTTCGATGCCCAAAATGGAGCTGGGGCCAGGAATGCCTCCGATGGAACTGGGTTCGAAAATGCCGGCTCCAATGGGTTACAGAGCGCCCGAACCAACAGAGCAGAAATCGATTTTCATGACTTTTACCGACAACCTGATCATTGCCTTTTTGGTTGTTGCTGCCGGAACAACCATCAAATTGCTTTCCCAATGGCTGAATGAAGAAGGCAGGCGTAAAGATGTGGAAAAGGAACAATTGAAAACTGAGATCGCCTTGCTCCGGCATCAGGTTAGTCCGCATTTTTTCATGAATACGCTGAATAATATCCACGCGTTGATTGACATAAACACCGAAACAGCCAAAGATGCAGTTATCCGCCTTTCTACATTAATGCGATATTTGCTGTACGATACAGCCCAGGGCCATACCAGCCTGAAAAAAGAAATGGAGTTTATCGAAAGTTACATCACCTTAATGCAGCTCCGGTATTCGAAGAAAGTAAAAATATCGTTGGATATTCCGAAGCAAATTCCCGACATAAAAATACCTCCTATGCTTTTTATTTCGTTCGTTGAAAATGCTTTTAAACATGGTGTAAGCTATCAGGTCGATTCATTTGTGGAGTTTAAACTTGAAATTGCCGATTATCAGCTAAATTGTTTTATCAAAAACAGTAAACACAAAAACAAGGAAAAATTCGATAAAAGTTACTCTGGAATCGGATTAGCCAACATACGCAAAAGCCTGGAGCTGCTTTTCAACAAAAATTACTCGCTGAACATACAAGAGACTGATAAGGAATTTGAAGTTCAGTTATCTATCCCAATTTATGATTCAGGGGTTTAAACTATTGAAAATACAAGTCAGCTAAAAAACTCACAACACTTAAATTATACTACTAATGAAAATAAGATGCATAGCCATTGACGATGAGCCACTTGCTTTGGAGCAAATCAGTTCGTATATCAACAAAACGCCTTTTTTGGAAAATGTAGCTCTCTGCCAGAGTGCATACGAGGCTATGGAATATCTGGCCAACCATGAAATTGACCTGATGTTTGTGGATATTAACATGCCGGACATCAACGGAATGGACTTTGTAAAATCGCTTCAACAGCGTCCGCAGGTTATTTTCACAACTGCCTATAGCGAATATGCCATTGAAGGATTTCAGGTAGATGCGCTGGACTATATCCTGAAACCCATTAGCTATGCCGGATTTCTGAAAGCTGCCAATAAAGCCAAAACCTGGTTTGATTTGAACCAAAAACAGGCAGACATTATCCAAACCAATCAAGACTGCCTGTTCGTCAAATCTGAATACAAACTGGTTCGAATCACCCTCGACGACATAAAATACATTGAGAGTGCCAACGAGTACATTCAGATCCACCTGATTAACGAAGAACCTGTTTCAACGCTGATGCGACTGAAAGTTATTGAAGAACAGCTTCCTAAAGATAAGTTCATGCGCGTGCACAGGTCTTTTATCGTAAACCTGAACCGGGTAAAAGTGATTGACCGCAACCGCATTGTGTTCGACAACAAAGTGCATATTCCTATCGGTGAGCAATATAAAGATACATTCCAGGCCTTTATTGATAAAGCTTTTATGGTTTAAATCCAAAGCAGATTTAATTGTTATTTTATTTTTTATTTCCTATCTTTGAACCTCTTCCAAAATTAACAATGAAATTAAAGAAAAACATAGCTACCAGCGAAGAAGGGTTTGTATTCAATCCGGCTACGGGCGATTCATTTTCAACGAATCCGATTGGTGCAGATATTCTGAACTTGCTGAAAGAGGATAAAACGCTTCCTGAAATAATTGAATCTGTTTGTTCAAAGTATGATGTAGAGCCCATCCAGTTCGAGAGAGATCTCGAGGATTTTATTTCCCAGTTGAAAGATTTTTACATCCTGGAATTGTAACATGACAGACCAACAGAAAAAAAATACAGCCAGTCTGGGCAAACAGAAAGTTGTGATTGCCGTCACTGCATTAAACGCCATTGACAGCCCGGGCCCCGGTGTAGCGGTTATCAGATGTATTCGAGACTGCAAAGATCTTGATGTCCGCATCATAGGGCTTTCTTACGAATCGCTGGAACCGGGCATTTACATGCACGACCTGGTTGATAAAACGTACCAGATACCTTATCCTTCAGGTGGGACCGACAGTTTACTGAACCGATTGCTGTATATTCATGATATTGAACACATTGACATCATCATTCCAAATTTTGACGCCGAGCTCTTTAATTTTATCAAGCTTAAAGACAAGCTTAAAAAATCAGGAATTCATACATTTCTTCCCGACTTAGCACAATTTGAAGCACGTGATAAAATCAAACTTCTGGAGTTTGGAAAAAAACATGGATTGCTGGTTCCGACAGATAAAATAATACAGCAGGTTCAGGAGTTGGAAAAAGCTGCAGAAACCATTGGATTTCCACTATTGATAAAAGGGAAATTCTATGATGCCATTATTGCCAATACGCTTGACCAGGCACAAAAAGCATTTTTCCAGATTCAGGCAAAATGGGGGTTACCCATTATTGTTCAAGAATTTATCAATGGAACAGAAATAAATATTGCCGCGCTGGGCGATGGCGAAGGCAATGCAATAAGCATTGTCCCCATGCGCAAACTTTACATTACCGACAAAGGTAAAGCTTGGGCAGGCATTACGCTGGACGATGACAATTACATTGAGCTGGCCCGTAAATTTATTGCTGCAACCCGCTGGCGGGGTGGCTGCGAGTTGGAAGTGATACAAACTTCGGAAGGTAAATCCTATATTCTGGAAGTAAATCCGCGTTTTCCGGCCTGGATTTATTTAACCGCAGCAGCCGGACAAAATCAACCTGCTTCATTAGTGAAAATGGCATTAGGTCAAAAACTGGAACCTTTCACCAATTATGAAGTTGGGAAAATTTTTGTGCGCTATGCGTGGGATTTAATTACCAATATCACAGAATTCCAAAAGATATCCGGAACGGGGGAACTGTAAAGAGAACCCCTAAAGGGGAATCAAATTTGCTTTTTTAATCGAAAATAAGATAGAAGAAAATACAAGACAAACTAGCTTTAACTCCCCTTTAGGGGTTGGGGGTGAATTTTATATATGAAGAAAATCAGATATGAACGTCCGGTGATTCAGAAAATGAATACGGGGTTAATGAACAAATTCGGAACGCGAACTGAATACGAGCCGGTTACACATATTGAAACAGTACCGGTGAAGGGATTGCTTAGCGATTACGGTTCTCCTTTGTTTGTAATTTCAGAAAAACAAATCCGTCGTAATTTTCAGAATGCTTCCCGGATTTTCAAAACACGCTACCCTAAAGTCCAGTTTGCCTGGTCGTACAAAACCAACTACCTGAATGCCGTATGCCGGATTTACCATCAGGAGGGGTCCTGGGCCGAAGTGGTTTCGGGCTTTGAATATGAAAAAGCCCTAAACAATGGCGTTCCGGGCAATAAAATTATTTTCAACGGACCTATTAAGACTGACAATGAACTGATAAAAGCGGCTCAAAACGGTTCGCTGATTCACATTGACCACTACGATGAACTCTATGCACTAATTCGTTTAAGCGAGGAAAACAAACTGAAGCCACGCGTGGCAATCCGGGTAAATATGGATACCGGCATTTATCCGAAATGGGACCGGTTTGGGTTTAATTACGAGAACGGCGAAGCGTGGAATGCCATTACACGTATCATCAATTCAAAACATCTGGAACTGGTGGGGCTTCATTCCCATATCGGCACTTTTATGCTATCGCCGCAAGCCTACACGGCTGCAACAAAATGCCTTTGCGACCTGGCCTGGAGCATTCGTGAAAAATACAATAAAACAATCCAATATCTGGACTTAGGAGGCGGTTTCCCCTCTACCAATACCTTGAAAGGGGCTTATTTGCCCGGTTCGGACACAGTTCCTTCCATTGACCAGTTTGCCGATGCCATTACAGAAACTATTCTTGGATATGGTTTTAAACAGGAAGATTTGCCATTATTGATTCTGGAATCCGGACGCGCCTTGATTGATGATGCAGGCTTTTTGTTGGGAACTGTACTAGCCACCAAACGATTGTCGGATGGACGGCGTGCCACCATTCTCGATTTTGGGGTCAACACGTTGTTTACTTCATTCTGGTACGAGCATAAAATTAGCCCGGCTCAAGCTTTTGGCGATTATACCGAAGAAATGGTGCTGTTCGGACCGCTTTGCATGAATATCGATGTGGTGCGCGAAAGTGTAACCCTACCGCTATTGGAAAAAGGAAGCCAGGTAGTGGTGCATAAAGTGGGCGCTTACAATATGACCCAATGGATGCAATTCATCACACTACGACCTAATATAGTGCTGATCGACAAAGAGAACAAAACACATATCATTCGCAAAGCCGAAACACTCGACTATATTGAATCGGCGGAAAATCTGCCTGAACACCTGAGATAATGTTTAGTGATTAATGATTTAGTGATTAGTAAAGGAAAATAACCATGCTTAAACAAGCCTCACATACGCTCCGGACCCTTATTCTGCCTGCTGTGCTGAATAGTTATTCGGTCATCTTTTTCTTCAACAATAAGTTGTTGGCTTGCGTTTTAATGCTTGTTACTTTTTTCAATTTTTTCGCTGGGTTGAGCGGTTTGTTGGCAGTACTTATCACAGTTCTTGTTGCCCACATTATGGATCTTGACAAATTTCAATTGAAAAAAGGATTGTTCAGTTTCAATGCCTTATTGTTAGGTATCGGAATGGGAACTTTTTTTGATCCGGGTGCTGTATTTTATTGTTTGTTGGCACTGGCTGCCCTGCTTACGCTTATTCTGACTGTCACCCTGGGAGGCTGGCTCAGTAAATATAACCTGCCGGTATTGAGCATCCCGTTTGTCTTCACTTTCTGGTTCGTGGTGCTGCCTTCAGCTCAATTCGAAAACCTTGGTCTCACTCAACGCAACATCTACTGGCTGAATGAAATATATGCTTTGGGCGGCAATCAACTTCTTAACTTTTTCCAAAGTATCGATTCTTTGCCTGTACATAATCTGGTAGATATCTACCTCCGCTCCATAAGTTCCATATTCTTTCAAAGCAACCTGATAGCCGGATTATTGATTGCTGTTTGCCTGCTGATTTGTTCCCGGATAGCCTTTTCATTATCCATTGTCGGCTTTTTGTCGGCCTATGTTTTTGCGCAATTCACGGGTTCGGCCACGGCCAGCATAACGTATTACAACATAGGCGCCAACTACATTATGGTAGCGTTGGCTATAGGCGGCTTCTTCACCATTCCGTCGGGATATTCATACTTGTGGTCGGTGCTACTGGTACCATTGACAACACTCGTTTTGCTCTTTTTTACAAAATTGTTTGGGTTTATTCAATTGCCGGTATTTTCGTTGCCGTTTTCGGTAGTAGTAATCCTTTTCGTTTATTTTCTGCAATTCCGTAGCAAATCCGCCAAACTGGTTTTGACTCCTTTCCAGTATTATTCACCGGAAATAAACCTGTACACTTTCTATAATAATAACAAGGACAGGTATTATCATTTTTTGTACTTCCCATTGTATCTGCCTTTTTGGGGCGAATGGACCACCAGCCAGGCCCACGATGGAGAACATACCCACAAAGGCGATTGGGGAAAAGCTTTCGATTTCATGTTGCTGGATGACAAACATAAAAGCCATACCAAAAACGGGCTTATTTGCGAAGATTATTATTGTTACAATAAACCGGTGCTGGCTCCGGCTGATGGATATGTGGAAGAAATTTTTGATAATATCGATGATAACGAAATAGGGAAAGTCAACACGGCTAATAATTGGGGAAATACCATTATAATAAGGCATTTAACAGGCCTTTATACTCAAATTTCACATCTTAAGAAAAATTCTTTCAAAGTTTCAAAAGGCGATTTCGTAAAACGTGGTGATTTGTTGGCCAGTTGCGGGAATTCCGGTCGCTCGCCCGAACCACATTTGCACTTTCAGGTTCAGGCAAGTCCTTTTTTGGGAGCCAAAACCATCGACTATCCTTTCGCATACTATCATCAAAACCATTCAGAGGGTATTCGCTTAAACCAGTTTAGCAAACCTAATGAGGGCGATGTGGTTAGTGGCGTTATTGATAATTCAATGCTGAAAAATGCATTTGAGATGCATCTGAATTCCGGTTTTGTGTTTAATTACGTTGATGAAAACGGGATAGACAAAACTGAAGAATGGGAAACCCAGACCGATGCATTCAATTACAAATACCTGTACTGCAAAGAAACCGAATCGAGCGCTTATTATGTAAACGACGGATTAATGTTTTATTTTACAGCATTCTACGGCAACAAGAAATCGTTGCTGTATTATTTCTACCTGACTGCCTACAAAGTATTTCTGGGAAATGCAGAAAATACAGAAGTAAAAGATGCCCTGCCGCTGAACATTATAAAAAACAGAAGAATAAGCCTTTGGTTGCACGATTTTATTGCTCCGTTTTACAATTACATCCGGGTGAATTACTCCATAAGAATGGAACCAGCCTCAAATCTGTTGGACAGGGATATCATCCGGCTCAAATCAGACATTGATATTTCCGTGCTTGGAAAATCGCGGCATAGCAGTACCGGGACATTGACGGTAAGGGATAATAGTATTTCCGGATTTAGTTACGAAGGAACCAAAACAAAAATTACGGCCACATGCATAAACTCCTGATTTTTGTTTTGCTTTTCGCATCGCTTATTGCCAAAGCTCAACAGCCCCAATACGACCTCAGGGTGGATACTGTAACCTATCAGTATTACCTGAATGGAGAATGGGACAAACTGATTGACACGGCGAAACTGGCAATAAAAAATGATGTTGACTTCAAATACCTCCGGCAACGGTTGGGATATGCCTGGTTTGCAAAAGGGAACTATTATGCCTCTCAGCAACACTATGAAAAAGCACTGAAGTTTGACAAGGAGGATGTTGATACGCATACTTACCTGTATTACTGCGGGATAAACACCTTCAATGAAGCTTATACGCGTTACCGGGCAGGTCAGTTGACGGACGAATTGAAGAAAACTTATGAGATAAAACCTTTCAGGATAATAAATTCAGTTGATTTGGAATATAGTTACAAAACAAATGACATTTCTACACGCGGGAATCCGGCCTACTATAGGCTGGGAATAAGTTCTCTGCTGGGATACAGGCTGAATTTATATCAGTCGGTGTCGGCCTATTCTCAAAAAAACAAAGCGACTTACTATGCTGATGGTCTTTTTAGCTATCAAACTGATGATTCTACATCCATTCGCCAACATGAGTATTTTGCACTGCTGGATTGGACCATTACTCCGCATATCAGTTTGAACGTTGGATATCATTACCTGTACCTGAACGTGTATAACAAAACAACAAGTACATATCGAACGGATAGGAATCAACAATTTAAAACAACCAGAACTTCAACACAAGGAATGCCTGGCAATCTGTTTTGCTCCAGGTTATCTTTTACGCACAATCGATTTGATGTTGGGCTGAGTGGCTCCATACTTAGTTACGATAGCATAATCACGCAACAATATGGACTTCATGCGGGAGTGGTGTTGCCGGGTAAATTTAACCCGACCCTCAAAAGTTCACTTTACGGCATGCTGACTCCCAATAGCAGCAGGCTTATTTTTTCTCAAACCGCCAGCGCGCTTTTATCGAAAAAGCTGAGTCTCGAAGCGAATATAACCTGGGGCAACCTGAACAATTTTTCGGACAATAACGGGTTATATATTTATAATTCGCTGGATCCTTCAACTTTTCGTACAGGGTTAACCGCCTATTGGTCATTGCTTCCTAAAATCTGGTTATTTGGAAATTATACTTACGACAAGAAACTGATTGAACTCAACAATACTAACTATAATCAACATTCATTTTCAGCTGGGATAATATGGAAAATGTAAAGAAAATTACACTTATTGCAGTTTTGACATTGATGAGCAATTTCGCCATGACACAAAATCAGACGATTATACAAGCCGCCTTTGCCAAAAGCTACGAATCGGAACAAGCCGGGAAATATACAACTGCTATAACTGATTTGAAACCGGTTTACAGAGCTGACGGTTATTTTGTAAACATCCGCATGGGTTGGCTGTATTATCTGACCAAGCAATATACCGAATCCATCAAATATTATAATATTGCCATTGCCCTGAAACCTTATGCCATAGAGGCCAGGTTTGGTTGTGTGAAACCCTTGAGTGCCATCGAAAGCTGGGAAAATGTGAAAAGGCACTATGTCCAGATCCTGAAAATTGATCCGCAAAATACGCTCGCTAATTACTGGCTGGGGCTAATTTACTACAACCGTAAAAGCTATGCCGCAGCTGAAAAACTCTTCGAAAAAGTGGTGAACCTCTACCCACTCGATTACGATTCGATAATCATGCTGGCATGGACAAAGCTAAGCCTTGGAAAATCTGCTGATGCCAAAGTACTGTTCTACCAGGCATTGGTTATCCGCCCTAACGATAGTTCGGCACTTTCCGGACTGAAACATTTAAAGTAGCCTGCCCTGAATTAATAGCAGTCTGTTTTATAAAAACAATCCGTCAAATTCTGGCGGATTGTTTTTGTTTTATGATTGTTTGCATAACCTTTGATGAATTATAAGTACAAGAGCTTAGCTCTAACATCTTTATTCGAAGGTATCAAAAGATGTCACCACTACGCGGCTTATTTCCCGTAAAAACACCTTTTGCTACAAAGATATCAGGATTACGTCCCTCAAAAGCCTTAGCCCCAAACAACATTAGCATTAGGAAACATTAATTTAAAACCCTGCAGGCCACATAATTGTTATGTAAGTTGTACGTTAAACATATAATTATGCAATGGTCAATATCGCATTCCTTTGGCACGAAAATTGAATTACAGGAAGTATAATAATAAGATTATCAATCACATTTCTAATTCTCTAAAAACACAAGTATCATGAAAACGAAATCATTTATAATAGCTCTTAGCGTGTTTTTCGCACTAGGTTTGACATTCCCGCTCGAGGTATCAGCTCATGGTCCAAAGCCTCCTGCATGGGCACCTGCTCATGGATTCAGGGAACACACCCGTCAGGTTTATTTTCCAAAATATAATTGTTATTACGACGTGGTGCGCGGCAACTATATTTACATCAACAACGGCCGATGGACGGTAAGTGTAAATTTGCCGGCACACTACCGGATCGATTATTTCCGGGGTACACCTTATGTTGAACTAAATATTAACTCCCGTTATCCTCAGTATTTTAATGCCGAACACAGGGCAAAATACAGCGGCAAGAATTACTACAAAAGGGACCGGGATTATTACGACAATGGGCGTAAAGACAAGAAACAGAATAAGTACAAGGAAAATAAGCATTGGGATCATGATAAAAATATGAAACAACATGGGCATAAATAATTGAAAAAAACAGCCCCTGTCGAAATAACCGACAGGGGCTGTTTTTTATGCAAAAATCAACGTCTACAGATTTAAAATCTTTGCCTTACATTACATTTATCAATAAATCCATAAATTAAATCTAAAAATGCATGACTGGTTAACCAATTTCATGTATTTTTGCCACTCAAAACACTTAAAATTCACATAGAAACAGATGAAAATAAAACTTTTACTGGCATTTGCAGGATTTGCTGCAACGCTTTCGGCCACCAGCCTGAACATTAAAGTAACCAATCCAAACAAAGCAACACTTAAGAATGCACCTGTAGTGGTTATACTGGACAAATACAAAGCTATTCCGGCCAAAGAGCGTGCTAATTTAGCCGTGTTGCTCAATGGTAAACAAATCAGCAGCCAACTCGATGACCTCAACAAGGATGGAGTAGCTGACGAACTGGTTTTTCTGCTGGACTTAAAAGCCGGTCAAAGTCAAACCGTGACCTTGAAAACCATTGTGGCCAATCAACGCGACAGTTTTCCCACCGAAGTTTATGCTGATATGATTTTTAAACCCAAAGGCGGCAAAATGGAATTTGTACAGGAAATGTCGTCGACCAAAAACGACATGTACAGCCAAATGCATCATCACGGCGTGGCATTCGAATCTGCTTTGATCGGTTACCGTATTTATTTCGACAACAAAAGCACTATTGACCTTTACGGAAAAAAGAAACAACAATTGGAACTGGCTACCACCGGCTGGTATCCTACCGACGAGCATGCTACAGCCGGATATGGCGACGATGCACTGCGTGTTTTTGATGCCGTGGGCGTAGGGACCGTAAAAGGATGGAATGGCACAAAAGCCACTCATATCGATAAATTCGATAAGCGCACTCAGCGCATTGTAGCCACCGGAAAACTCCGCACCGTGGTAGAAAGCGAAGTGGAAGGTTGGCAATATGAAGGCAAAAAAATCAACATGACTGTGCGTTATATCCTTTACGCCCGTCACCGCGACGGAATTTGCGAAGTACGTGCTTCAGAAGACATTGCCAACCTGGCTACTGGTGTTGAAACCATTAAAGGCGGCCCAACAACAACCGACAAAAAAGGCCTCGTGGGCTCATGGGGAACAGACTACCCAGTGACCGATACAATTAAATACGAGAAACAAACCGTTGGCCTGGGCGTATTTGTACCTCAACCGTATGCAACCAAACAAGTGGTGGAAGGATTGAATAACCTGGTGCTGATGCCTTACAAGAAAGGCGAAACACTGCGTTTTTACTTCACCGCCGCAGCTCGCAAAGAAGAGAAAAATCCATTTACAACGCCCGAACAGTTTTTTGCCTATTTGAAAAACTGGAAGGCTACGCTGGAACCTGTTATTGTTAAGTAACGTGATTGCAATATAAAAAAGCTAATTGATTGAATCCATTAGGATTCATATATTTATAGAAATTATTTGGTCTCAAATAAATATGAGATTCCTACGGAATCAAACAAAGTACGATTGTTTAATACTGCTTAATACCAGTTCATTCAAGATTTCATTATATCTAACTCACGTTAAGCAGCTTTTATTCTTGTAATATAAAATAAGGGCTTCATTTCGTATGAAGCCCTTATTTTTTAATGATTATCCGCAAAGCGACCTCCACCAATATATAATTTTCAAATAATCGAAGATAATGAGGGACGTAGTCCTGATATCTTTGTAGAAAAGAATGTTTTTACAGAAAATAAGCCGCGTAGCGGTGACATTCTTTTGATGTAGAAAATAAAGATGTCAGAGCTACGCTCCTCACTTATCTTTTTTCATAAATGCTACTAAGATAACAGAGCTACGCTCCTGTACTTTAAAATCAGCATGACAGGTCGTTATGCAGATAATCATATTTTTTGTTTAATCCTGCCTTATTTCTTTGGCATTTCTTTCATTTTAGGAGTATGTTTCATCTTCATTGAATCTTTCATGTGGTTCATGTGATTCATTTCTTTCTTTACTTCTTTTTTTACCATTTCCTTTTTTTCCACCAAAGCCATTCCGCATTTCGGGCATTTAGCCGTCTTGTTGTCCATTACCACTTCCGGATGCATCGGACAGGTGTACTTTACTGCCTTGTGGATTTCAGAGACAGTTTTTCCATGCACATTTTTTTCTACTTTCTCAACAGTTTTCTTAGTCACTGTTTGCGCAGAAGCATAATTTACCGAAGTAACGGCAAACATTCCAAATGAAACGAGAATCAGCAAATAAAAAATTTTTGTTTTCATACTTCTTGATTTTTATGGATTTGTACAGTCTAAAACAATGTTTGTTACTTTGATTTTTTCCGATGAGGGGGTCCGTCCCCCCCGGCCCCCGGGGGCCGGAGCCTGGCCCTGGTACTTGGATCCCCAAAGCCAATGCTTCCGCCCCCCAGCCCACCGGGGCCCAAAAAGCCCCTCCCCAGCCCAGGTAAAGATAGCCGCAAAGCGGTGATCTTTCCTCGGAAATTAAACGGATGTTGTGTTGAATCAAAATCGCGCGAGCCGGAAAAAAAGCAAGCCGCTTTGGATTTTTCTATCTCCGAATCATAATATTAATCGAATAGTTATACTCTTTCTCGTGGCTTATTTACAGTCTACCGATTCATCATACTCGCTTTTCCCTCCAGTTGCGCCGCAGCGTCCACGCTGAACGTGCCGTCGGTTACAATTTCTTCGCCTTCGTCCAGGCCGCTAAGCACCACATAACTGTTCCCAAGCATGGGGCCAAGCTCTATCTCACGCATCACGAAGTTAAAGCCGTCATCAGCGGACTGTTTGACGTACACGATAGAACGTTTACCCGTCCACAACACCGCTGACCGTGGGATGACCAGCTTGTCTTTGAATTCGTTCAAATTCGCCTTCACCACACCAGTAGCAAACATTTCGGGCTTCAGCTTCCCGCTGGCATTGCTTACTTCCACGCGTACTTTGGCAACACGGTTTACCGGATCAATAACGGGGTCGATAAACTGAATCTTTGCCGAGAAATCAGTACCCGGCAATGCCTGTAGGGTAAATGAAATGTTATTACCCACTTTCAGGAAAGGTAAATCGCTTTCGTAAGCATCAAACAGCACCCACACATGCGAAAGATTCGCAATATCATACAGCACACTGCCTTGCGACACATGATCGCCAGTATTGACACGTCGGGCAGTTACAATTCCCGAAGTATTGGAATAGACTTCGAAGTTCGTCTTTACTTTACCCGATTTTTCGATTTGCGCAATTTGCCTGTCAGTCAGCATCCATTGCATCAATTTTTCCATGGCCGCATGGTAAATTTCAGGCTGCGTTTGTTTGGTTTTTGCCGCCTCAATCAATTCCTGTTGCGCCGTAATCAAATCGGGCGAATAAATGAGGGCCAGCAACTGCCCCTTGCGGACCGGTTCACCCGTGAAATTCACCAGCAGTTTATCAATCCGGCCGCCAATGTGCGCCACCTGATTTTGCAACAGGCGTTCGTCGGCCTGCACTTTGCCGTAAAGCCGAACATCTTTGGCGGGCTGCTGCCGGCTGACAATAGACGTGGCTACATTGGCCAGTTCGGCTGCCTCTTTGCTGAAGTGAACAGCATTGGAATCGACTTTTGCACCGCCGCCGTCAGTAACCGGAATCAGATCCATAGCACATATCGGACATTTGCCCGGATGATCTACCCTGATCTGTGGATGCATGGAGCAGGTCCACATCTGCTTTTTCGTTTCGGTCGCCGAATGATTGTGCTCGTCTTTCACCGCCTTGGGCGAATGGAAAAACAACCAGCCCAGGAACAGTCCGGCAAGAACCAAAAGGCCGTAACGGACATATTTGTTTGAAAATATTGTTTTCATACTATATTTTTATTGTTCAACCCCTCCGGGGTTGAGTTTGTATTGATTTGTTCATCCCCCGGTTTCACCGGGGGTTATTCACATTCAAGTCCTTCGGACTTGTCTTTTTATACGCATAGTCTTTAAGCCCCTTTAGGGGTTTGGGGTAATTCTTCTTATCAACGCTTCCGCCTTATTATATTCCACCACTACCTCCACTTGTTTCAATTCGTAGTCGAGCAATTGCTGGCGGAATGCGCAAGATATCGCTTAGGCCGGTAGCGGACGACGAAAAGGTTTTGATGGAAATATCCAGCGACTTTTTGGCCAACTGACTTTGAGTATCGTACAATTTTATACGCCGCTGGGCATCGTTATACGATTGTAAAGCTTCGAAATACGCAGTTTGCAACGCATTAGCCGTTGCCTGATAATTCTGCTCCGAAGCCGTTTTCAAAAAGTTGGTTTCCGCTTGCATAGCCTTGTACTTTTTACGGTAAATGGGCAAAGTCACCGTTAGCATGGGCATAATCATATCCTCACCGTTCATAGGCGAAGTAGACATTTCGCTTTTGCTGATAACGGAATAATTCACCCCCACTCCCACCATTGGCAGCCCCATTTGCTTCTGCATACGGGTGCGTGCCGTGAGCGATTGTTGTTCGTACGCCAGCATGCCCAACATCGGATTGCGACTAAACAGCGAATCGTTCACCGACAAATAAGCAATGTCCAACGGTTCGGTTGGCAACAAATCAACCACCGCAACAGTTGTTTTCTGCCCACGGTTCAGCAAACTATTGAAACGCGCCACGGCTGCTTGCTCTTCGTTTTTCAAGGAAGCAATGTCATCTTCCAAACCTGCCGCTTCAATCTGAATCTGGTATACTTCTGACAAACCGGAAGCAGCGGATGCAGAACCCATGGAAGACGAACCCATAGAAGCTACGGGACGCGGAGCCGTTGTAGCTCCTCCTGAACCGCCGCCCATAGAACCCATTCCGGAAGAGCCGGAAGAAGGTGCCGGAGTATTACTTCCCGACATATTTCCACCCGAAACAGCCGAACTGCCGCCTGAAGAACCTGAACGGAATTTTACCAACGTAAGCCGTTCAATCGTTTTCAAAAGTTCCACGTTCTTTTCCGAGATTCGGATATTTTGGCGAACCTTATACAAATCGAACCAGGCCCGCTGCACATCGTAGTACACCTGCAACTTGGCATCCCTGAAAGCTTCGAACTTCATTTTTGCCATCAGGCTCATTTCGTCTTTGGCATTTTTGATAACGCCAAACCAGGGAAACATTTGCATCAACTTAATATCTGCCACCTGATTACCTGCCATTAATTCCATTGGACTCAGGAAAACACCCAGTTCCAATTGTGGATCGGGCAATCCGGCCACTTGCGGCACTTTCTGCAACGAAGCCTGATATTCATTGTAGCGCTGCAAAACAGTCGGGTTGTTTTTGGTAGCCATATCAAGGTAATGCATTAGCGAATCCTGCGAATAACCGGACATGCTGAAAGCAAATAAACCTATATATAAAATTAGTTTTTTCATATTCTTCTAATTGACCCCTAACCCCTAAAGGGGAACTGGGTTAGTTTTGTCTCTGAAAGTAATTTACAAAGGGTGTTTAATTGATACTTAATTTGTAATTATGACTTCGAAAGCGGGAACATGAAGTCGAACTTGCATAGTTCCCCTTTAGGGGTTAGGGGTAATTACTTTCTCCCTCCACATCGCCTGAAACAGCGGTACCACATAAATAGTCATTACCTGAATGATCATCCCGCCAAAAGTTGGAATAGCCATTGGCACCATGATATCGGCACCTTTTCCGGTAGAAGTAAGCACCGGCAACAAGGCAATGACCGCCACAGCCGTGGTCATCATGGCCGGGCGAACCCGTTTCTTACCTGCTTCAATCACCGCTTCACGCACGGCATGTACCGTCTTGGGATTTCTTTCTTCAAACACCTGATGAATATACGTTCCCATAATCACGCCATCGTTCGTGGCAATTCCAAAAAGGGCAATAAACCCAACCCAGACCGCCACGCTCAGGTTCACCGGGTGCATTTGGAACATGTCGCGAAGATTGATTCCGGCAACGGAAAAGTTCAGGAACCAGTCCTGCCCGTAGAGCCACAGCATGATAAATCCACCGGCAAAAGCCACAAACACACCCGAAAAATGGATAAATGAAGCCGTCACCGTTTTGAACTGGAAGTACAACAAAAGCAGAATCAACAGTAAACTTATCGGAATCACAATGGATAGACGTTCAGTTGCACGAATCTCATTCTCGTAGTTTCCGGCAAATTTATAGGTCACTCCGGCAGGTAATTTCAATTCACCGGTATCCAGTTTTTTCTTCAGAATATCAGATGCTTCATTCACTACGTCTACCTCGGCTTTGCCTTCTTCTTTATCGAAAATGACATAGCCCACCAAAAACGTATTTTCACTCCGTATCATTTGCGCACCGCGCGTGTAATTAATGTCAGCCAGTTCGCTTAGCGGGATTTGCGTTCCGTTCATGGCCGGAACCAGAATCCGCTTGATATCCTCCGGATTGTCACGTAACTCGCGGGCATATCTCACCCGCATCGGGAAACGTTCGCGCCCTTCCACCGAAGTGCTCAACGCCATACCGCCCATAGCTACCTGCAGAATTTCCTGCACATCACTCACGGTCATTCCGTAACGCGCCATGTTTTCGCGGTTCAGCTTTATTTCCAGATAAGGCGCACCCACAGCCCGGTCGTAAAATACCGACGAACCTTTGACTGACGGCACATGTTTCAATGCTTTTTCGAATTGCATGCCGGCTTTTTCAATTGACTCCAAATCCGGTCCATAGACTTTCAATCCCATAGGTGCACGCATTCCGGTGGAAAGCATTACCAACCGGGTTTCAATCGGTTGCAATTTCGGAGCAGATGTCAGGCCAGGAATTTCGGTTACTTTCACTATTTCGTTCCAGATGTCGTTCGGCTTTTTAATCTGCGGTCGCCATTCGCGGAAATATTCACCTTTGTCCGACTGAATCAAACTATCGGCGGGAACAGCTCTGAAGGTTTCTTTTTCGGGATGATAGGTTTTCCCGTTTTTCAATACGAAAGCACCTTCTTTATCCACTTTGAAACGTTCACGGTGACCGTTTTCATCCAAAATATATTCCGGACGGTAATTAATCGTGTTTTCGAACATTTGCACCGGAGCCGGATCGAGCGCCGAATTCACGCGCCCCCATTTGCCCACAGCCACTTCCACTTCAGGAATGGAGGCCAGCCGTTTGTCCAGCGTTTCTATATATTGCAGGTTCTTTTCGATACTGGAATGCGGCATACTGGTCGGCATGAGCAGGTACGAACCTTCGTTGAGCGACGGCATAAACTCTTTGCCCGTTCCGGGAAATACCTTTGCAGGTGCCTCCCACCCTATTTTTTCAACACCTTTAGCCACCGGTCCGAATATCTTATTGAATCCCTGCCAAACGAGTAATCCGAATAGCAATGTAAATGCAGGCAATATCAGGAATTTCCATTTATGAATCAACGCCCAACGCAGAATTGGTTCGTAGAAATGTACCATCGTCATCAAAGCTCCCAGAATTACTGCCACAATACCCGCTACAAACAGGAAATTGACGAATAAGCTATTATGCGCACCTAACGGCAACCACTCCAACGACAGGTAATACACCGCCACCAAAACCGTAATGGCAATATTGATATAGTTTGGATATTCTTTCCGTTTTTCTTCCGGCCAGCGGTTGCTCAGCAAATTATTCACCCCCACGGCAATCAGCGCCAACGCCGGCCAAACCTGCCAGATAGCCACAAACAGCACCCCGGCAACGATTAACCCAATATTCAAATATCGTCGTATCTTTTGGGTATTGATGCGGATATCAAAAATGATATGCACCAACGTTGGCAACACTACGATACCGAGGATAAATGCCGATAACAAAGCGAAAGTTTTAGTAAACGCCAACGGGTGGAACAGCTTTCCTTCGGCTGCTTCCATAGCAAAAACCGGCAAGAAACTGACAATGGTTGTAGCAATAGAAGTCACCACCGCGGCACGCACTTCAGTTGTGGCCAGATAAATGACATTCATCAATTGCTTTCCGCGAATACCCTTGTTCTCCGGCATTTCCAGGTGCCGCAGGATATTCTCGACATCGACAATTCCAATATCCACCATTACCCCAATGGCAATGGCAATACCGGACAGCGCAACGATATTGGCATCCACATGAAAGAAATGCATCAGAATAAAAGTCATCAATACACCCAACGGCAACAACCCGGCAACGATAACCGAAGCCCGCAGATTAAGCACCAATACGATGATAACAATAATACTGATCAGGATTTCATGCGTCAGCGCCGATTCAAGTGTGCCAATGGTTTCCTTAATCAAACCTGTTCGGTCGTAAAAAGGCACAACGGTTACTTTTGAAACACTTCCATCGGGCAAGGTTTTTTGCGGCAATCCGGCTTCCATTTCTTTAATTTTGGCCTTCACATTGCCAATCACTTCCATAGGGTTGGAACCATAACGGGCAACCACCACCGCTCCCACCGCTTCGCTTCCGGCTTTGTCCAGTCCACCACGACGAGTAGCCGGGCCAAAGGAAGTGCGGGCGACATCTTTAATCCGCACCGGGATATTATTCCTAACCGAAACAACCGAGTTATCCAGATCCTCCAGGCTTTTCACGTAACCCAGCCCGCGGATAATGTATTCCACATTATTCAGTTCCACGGTTTCGGCACCGATATCGAGGTTGCTTTTACGGACGGCATTCATCACATCCATCACCGAAACACCAAAAGCTTTCAACGCTTCGGGGTTTACATCCACCTGATATTCCTTGGTAAAACCGCCCACCGAAGCCACCTCCGAAACACCTTCGGCAGCCGACAAACTGTATTTTACGTAGAAATCCTGAATGGTGCGCAATTCCTGCGGATTCCATCCTCCATTCGGCTTGCCTGTTTTGGGATCTCGACCTTCGAGTGTGTACCAGAAAATCTGCCCAAGCGCCGTTGCATCCGGTCCCAGCGAAGGTTGAACACCTTGCGGCAAGGTTCCGGCAGGTAGCGAATTCAATTTCTCCAGAATGCGCGAACGGCTCCAGTAAAACTCCACATTATCTTTGAAAATAATATAGATAAACGACATGCCGAACATGGACGTGCTACGAATGGTTTTCACACCCGGAATGCCAAGCAAGGCCGAGGTGAGCGGATAACTGATCTGATCCTGTATATCTTTGGGTGAGCGGCCCATCCATTCGGTAGAAACAATTTGCTGGTTATCACCAATATCCGGAATGGCATCCACCGGAATCGGATCGCGGGGAATCATCCCAGTTTTCCAATTGAACGGCGAATACACAATTCCCATTACTAAAAAAGCAATGAGGAAAATAAAGGTAATCAGCCTGTGCTCGAGAAAATATTTGACGAGTTTATTAAACATAATGATAATGTGCTATTTAAACTTTTTCAATATGGAAACCGGCCTTTTTTACAACGCTGATCACATGATCCGTGTTCGTTTCATCAGCCTCTACTGTAAGTATCTTTTCCGGGATTGAAGTATCCACTTCCCATTTTTTAATGACTGGTTCTGCATTCAAAAATGGTGATACTTTGGCTAAACAGCCACCACAATTTATATTGGTTTTAAATTTTAATGTACTCATATTCTTATTTTTTATTTATTTTAATTTTAAACGAAGGCTGTTTGACACTACACTTACACTACTTAAAGCCATGGCCGCTCCGGCTATCATTGGATTTAATAGAAATCCGGTAAACGGGAACAAGATTCCGGCAGCAATAGGGATACCAATAACATTGTAGATAAATGCCCAAAACAGATTTTGTTTTATGGTAGCAACGGTTTGTTTTGAGAGTAGGATAGCGTTTACTATTTTGAGCAAATCGCTTGAGATAATGGTCATTTTGGCCACATCCATCGCTATGTCACTCCCCTTACCCATAGCGATGCTTACGTCCGCTTGTGCCAATGCACTGCTATCATTAATGCCGTCGCCCACCATTGCCACAACCTTTCCAGAGGCTTGCAATTCTTTAATAAAATCCGATTTTTGAGCCGGCAACACACCCGCTTTATAATGGTCGATACCAACTTGCCGGGCTATTGCTCTTGCAGTTTGCTCATTATCTCCCGTAAGCATGTAGACGTCAATTCCATTTTCGCGCAATTGGCGTACGGCATCAGCAGAACTATCTTTTATCTTATCGGAGATAGCCATAGCAGCCAAGACTTTGGTTTCATCGCTAAACAATACAACCGTATTCGCTTTCTCCAGTTTCTCATTTATCCAGGCATTCACCTCATCAGTAATCCGAACAGCATTCCCCTTTATCAGCGACAGATTACCAACAAAGTATTTCTTATTTTGAAATACGCCCTCAATTCCCTGTCCACTTTTATTTTCAATACTGACAGAATCAATAAACGAAGCGTTTTCCTCCAGGTGTTGCACAATGGCATCGGCTAAAGGATGTTCGGATGATTTCTCGATACTGTATAAAACACTGGCTGACTCATTCGTTTCCGATTCAAACCACCTTGATGCGGAAACCCTCGGCTTTCCTTCTGTTATGGTTCCTGTTTTATCCAAAACAATAACATCAATATTTTTAGACAGCTCCAGACTTTCGGCATCTTTAATCAAAATACCCTGTCCGGCTCCTTTTCCAACTCCAACCATAATGGCTGTGGGAGTGGCCAAACCCAGCGCACACGGGCAAGCAATAACCAATACGGTAACCATTGCCAGCAATCCCTGCGTAAATCCGTTTTCGCCTCCAAAAGCAATCCAGATCAGCAAACTCAGCAATGCAACACCTATAACCACAGGAACAAAGATCCCGGCAATCTTGTCAACCAGTTTTTGAACCGGCGCCTTACTGCCCTGGGCATCCTGAACCATTTTTATAATCTGAGACAAAAGTGTATCGCTTCCAACCTTTTCGGCTCTGAACTGGAAACTACCTTTTTGATTGATGGTTCCGGCAAATACTTTACTGTCATTTGCTTTCTCCACCGGTATAGGTTCACCGCTAATCATGCTTTCGTCGACAAACGAGTTGCCTGTAACAACCACTCCATCAACAGCTATTTTCTCACCCGGTTTTACCAGCAACAAATCGCCCACCTGCAACGTGGCAATAGGCATTTCCGTTTGCTGACCATCGGCCTGCACTACTGTTACCGTTTTGGGTTGGAGTCCTATCAATTTTTTGAGTGCCGATGAGGTATTTCCCTTTGCTTTTTCTTCCAGCAATTTACCCAGAAGAATAAAGGCAATGACCACCGCCGAAGTCTCAAAATAAACATGTGCATGAAGTCCTTTGTTGTGCCAGTATTCCGGAAACAAGGTATTAAACACACTGAACAAATAAGCCACTCCGGTACTCAATGCCACCAATGTATCCATATTGGCCGACCGGTGTAAACTTTGCTTATAAGCCCCGATAAAGAACTGTTTTCCAAACCAAACCACCACCGGTGTAGCCAATGCCCACATGATGTAATTGCCATAGGACATATCCATCAAACCCGGAGTCATGGCAATTACCAGCAACGGAATGGAGATAGCCACAGCTCCAATAGTTCTGTACTTTAGCTTTTTGAAGTTCCTCGCATGAATTTCTTCCAATGAATCCTTGGCCTCCTCGCTTTCGTCAATCATTAAATCATATCCAACCGATTGCAATGCCGCTTTTAGCTTCTCTGCATTGGTAATGGTAGGAATGTATTCAATATTGGCTATACCGTTAGCATAATTCACCGATGCAGAAAGAATGCCGGCTTGCATCCGAAGCATCTCCTGCGAACTATTTGCACAGGAAGCACAAGACATGTTTAGCACCGGATAATTCTTTTTCAGTGAAGTAACGTTGTAACCCAGACTACGAATTTGCTCAACAGCTTTTGGAATAAGCGATACCAAATCATCTCCAGATATCAGGGCACGATTGTTATTGAGTTCTACCTTATGAGCCGACATGCCCTCAACTTTGCCTAAACCATTATCCACAATTAAAGCACAATGCTCACTTTCCACATGTTCCAGTGGCAGGTAAACCTGATTGTTTTCTGACTTTATCATAACGTTTCATTTTTATGATACAAAGATCCGAACAAACAACTAAAGTGCTGTTATATAATTGTGGGAATAATTTATATCCTGTTGCCGGTTATAAATCGTCCAAAGTCTTTCGTAGATGGATACCTTGTGCTTTGAATTGCGTAGGCGTAAGACCCGTTGTTTTCTTAAACTGAGCGGAGAGATGTGCTACGCTGCTATAGCCCAGCACATCTGCAATCTCACTCAGGTTCATTTGGTTATACGCCAACAATTCCTTTGCCTTCTCCGTTTTCTGAAGAATAACAAAGTGCTCAATGGTAATTCCTTCGGTGGCAGAAAACAACTTGCTGAGTTGTGAGTATTCTTTATGAAGTTCGGCAGCAATCATCTCCGAAAAAATAAACCGACTATCATTCAAATGATGAATATGATTGATGATAATCAATTTTATTTTTTCTATCTGTTGCTTATGAGCATCATCCAGTAATTCGAAACCCAACATTTCCAGCCGTTGTTTCAATTGCTCCGTTTGGTCATTGTCCAATGCGCCATCAATCGTTACTTCGCCCAGTATTACCTGCAATGGCTTTAGTTCCATATCAAATAATACTCTTTCCACTGCACTTATGCAGCGTGGACAAACCATATTTTTGACGTAGAATTTCATGACAAACCCATTATTTGATTAGACAAAAACGGTACAACTACAATAAGATTACCGGTATTTGCAACAGCCAGGTAAGGCATTGTATGCAGCAGCAGGTGCTTTGAACTTGGGAGTATCATATCCTACTGCAGCAATCTTTTTCTGAATGTCATCGCTTTTTGCTTTGGATGCATCATACACCAGCGTCAGGATCTTTGTTTTTTCATTCCAGCTGGCTTTTGTAACACCGGAAACTTTAGCTGCTTTTTCGATTTTCGATTGGCATAACTCACAGCTGCCCGACACTTTGATTGTTTCAGTTTTGGTTGCTGCAAAAGTTACTGTAGAGATAGTAAGTGCCACAATGGCTATGAAGAATTTTATAGTTTTCATTTTTTGATGTATTTAAAAGCCCCTAAATCCCCCCTTGAGGGACTTGAAGACCAAGTTTGTATGAAATATTTGAGAATGACCCCAAACCCCTGAAGGGGCTTAAAGATCAAGTTTATTAAAAATAAATGAAATAAAAGAAACGACACATTGCTTTATTGATAAGAAAATCAATAAAGTAACTGCGTCTTAAAGTCCCCCATGGGGGATTTAGGGGGCTTGAGTTTAAATCAGAAATACACAAATGTCAGGGAGACTTACAGCACTGGCCATGTAGTTGCCCGGTGGCTGGACATTTGTGTTAGTGGCAGAATTCGTATGTAAAAATTGAATTCCAATCGTTTTGGGAATATCAAACACCTGCAACAGTTGGTTGGCAGAATGATTGATTTGTAAAGTTGACGGGCTGTAGTTACTGTCAACCACAAAAAAAGACATTTCGTCTTTACAGCAACTTTCACTTTCAATGCTTTTCCCAGTTGGAGCAGATTGCTCTGAAGCACACATCCCACAACCGGCATTTTCCTGCGTAAACGACAGTTTTACTGCCGAAACTTCTCCCCCGCATAAATGCATGGCAAGCGAAAAATGCATCCCCGAAAGGAGTATCAGCGCGGCAAATAATATGGAGAATAGTTTTTTCATTTGGGCTTAAAACAACTGAAGTTGCAAATTGTTGTGGCAAAAATAAGACAAAAAACCATTAAGGAATAGAATCATTACGTTAAAGTTTTATAATTGAGCCATATCTCCAGTCATTTAGTGTAACACTTCTTTTAAAAACAAAAGCGTATGTTGCCAGGCCCGTTTGGCCATTATCCCATTGTAGTCCGGCGATTCAGGGTTGGTAAAAGTGTGCTTGCAGTAAGCGTATGTAATGATTTGCCAGTCGGCCTTGCCATCGTTCATTTCTTTTATCAGTCCGTTCATTATTTCGGGTGTTACGCTCTGGTCTTCGGCCGGGTTTTCAATCAGGATTTTCGGGTGCAAGGCAGCGTTAGCTCTGGTGGCATCTTTCCCAAGTCCGCCATGAATACTTACCACTCCTTTAACGGGTAGATTTGCCCTTGCTGCCTCCAACGCGCCGGTACCACCGAAACAATAACCAATAACAGCCACTTTATCGGGCAAAGCACCCGGCTTTCTTCAATTCTTCCAAAGCCAAACTAATTCTCCGTTGGTAAGCCTGATAATCCTGTTTGTATTTCGATGCACTTTTGGCGGCAGCAGCATTATCAGCCGGGATATTTCCTTCGCCGTAAATATCAGCCACAAAGGCGATATAACCTTTCTTTTGCAACTCCACGGCAGCCGTTTTCGCTTCCTGATCAATGCCCTTCCACGCCGGAAGAATAAGTACACCGGGGAGTTTTTTACCCGCGTTAGTCGTTACCAACCCGTTTAGTTTTTGTGATCCGTCGGCATACTGTACCGGCTTCAGGTTTTGGGCAAATGGATTAATTATTACCATACACAATATTCCTAATAAAAGATATTTTTTCATAATATTCAATGTTTAATGCGAATCAAGGGTTGAAATGCAGTATTGTTCTAATTTAAATGTCAGGGCTAACGCCCCTGCATTTACATGCAATCTTTTTTCTACCAGGATAACAGGACTACGTCCCTAAGAATTGTATGTATAAGCAGCGTAGCTGTGAAATCTTGGTAGTAAATGTGTACATGGGCGTATTTGAGGGGCGTTAGCCCTGACATCTAAATACCAATAGAGCAATGTCCCAAATTCAGATAAGTATTTTGTCTTGATTTGATTGGTATTTAGGCTTAAATCAACCCTTGATTCGCATGTTTATCATAAAAAAAATGCTTCCAGAGCTTTTACATAAAAACTCCGGAAGCATGGTTTTAGTTCACTGAACAACGATTTGTTTCGTTTTTTTAGGTTTACACCTACGAGGTTATGATTACACCTACGAGGTTTTAAAAACCTCGTAGGTATCTCAGATAAAAATCCTTAGTTTTCAGTAACTACTTCCGGAGTTTTCTTCCCTTTCCCCCGGCGGTTGGCAATCGTATTTTCATATCCCTGGATTCGTTCGTTCAATTCGCCTACAAAGCCGGCATAACCAGCTTCGCCTTCCACCACCATAAGCGCATTGATTCGTTCCACCAGCTGCCGATAGAGTGCATCTGTTTTTACGCGCTCCTGCTTCATGCGCAGGCTGGTTTTGGCAGCTTCGTCGGAATAACGTTGATTTTTCAAATCATCATAGGCTTTGTTTTTGGCAGCCAACTCTGTCACCCAGTCAACGAGCCCTACGGCAGCCACATCGGCAGCATAAGTACTTGTTAAGTCATTAATCAAACTGTTCAGCGATCCTGTTTCGGCATCATAATTCTTTGCCGCCAAGTTTCCATAGGTATCAAGCACCACTTGCAACCGTTTGGCAGCTGTCCGCACATCTGCATTGAAGTGATTCAGGGCCGATTTTACGGCATCGCACAAGCCACGAAACACGTTGTCGCGGTCATCGTCGGCTTCAATTAAATCGTCGGAAATAACATTCTTACGAATGATATTCAACGATTCCAATTCATTGGCATAAGCCGCTAAAAATAAATTGAACAATAATTCAATTTTAAGCGCGGCTGCTGTAAAAATCAAAACCAAATCACGAAAAGAAGTAAAAAACTGAAAATGCTCTTCGTTACGAAGGCGGGATAAAGCAAACTCTCTAATTTTCATAATACAAATCATTTAAATAGTTAATAATAAAAAACATATTCGTGTTACTATCGATTTTCAAGTAGTAGGAAGAAAATAATGTCGTAATTTTTGAGAGCTATTTTGAAATGGATTTTGAACTTGAGTGAGGGCGTTTAGCGGGCTAAACAACCGAATGAAAGTACAAAAGACGTTCAAAAGAGTCTCAATGAAGTAACTTATTTTTCCTCTTATAAAATCATATAGATAAAATGCGACATTATTTTCTTCCTACTACTTATTATCAGTAATGCCGGTTTTGACGTCGTACGCGTACGACTGACGATTCGTCCCTAAAAATGACCGTTCGTACCAATACGACTGAGCATTTTTAGCCTCGAAGGCCTGTTCGTACCAGTACGATCGGGCATTTTTACCCTAAAAGCTTCGTTCGTACCAGTACAACCGGGCATTTTTGCCCTCGAATGGTCAATCATCCCTGGATAATTGCATTTCTTACTCCCGGAAAATTTGAACAATCTGATTTATGTAAAAATTTCCGCCAAAGTTAAAAGCTTATTTTATATCCACAAATTTATTCCGGAATAATTTTATGATAATTTTTCTGTTTTACAACATATTTTTTCACTTAATCAACGTGAACCCCATGAATGTCTTTTTATAGTCGGGTTTTAAGAACCAAAGCCCGATTTCAGTTGTTTCATTTTAAACTAAAATAATCATACGCAAAGCGTACTAATTGAAACGTTCATTTTCACAGCAGGGATCGACCTTAACCGGTGAGCCGAAAAACAAGTGAGGAGGGCGTAGAAATATCCCTGTCTGACGACCGAAGGGAGGAGTTTGGGAGATTTCAGTCCTCCGAGCGCTGGTTTTTCGAGTGAAGCGGTCATAAGTCTTGATTTTTTTGTTACTTTTTTCATCAAGGAAAAAAGTAAAGAAACTTGATCAAATCAATAAGACATTATGCGAATAATCATTAAAATATAAAATATAAAACTATGAACAAGCTTCGATCAATAGAAAAAATCATAGCCCCACCGCCTGCTCACATGGTTGGCGACGGCTTTCGGGTACACAATTTTTTCCCCGGCAGCGGAACTATGCACGTCCAGCGCATGAGCCCGTTCTTTCTGTTGGATTATGGTTCCAAAATTGAGTTTCCTCCTTCCGACACGCCACGCGGCGTAGGCGTGCACCCGCACCGGGGGTTTGAAACGGTGACGATTGCCTACAAAGGCAGGGTGGCCCACCACGACAGCGCTGGAAATTCGGGCGTGATAGGCGAAGGCGACGTGCAATGGATGACGGCTGCTTCGGGCATTTTGCACAAGGAATACCACGAAGAAGAATGGAGCAAAACCGGCGGTGAATTCCAAATGGTGCAACTGTGGGTGAACCTGCCCGCCAGGCATAAAATGAGTCCGCCCAAATACCAGCCCATTCTCCGCGAAGAAATGGGACTCGTGGTGTTGCCCGACGACATGGGAACCGTGGAAGTCATTGCCGGCAATTTCAACGAAACACACGGCCCGAGCAAATCATTCACACCCATCGAAATGTACAACGCCCGGCTGAAAAAAGGCGCCCATGTGCATTTCTCGTTCCCCGAGAATTACAACACGGGGTTCATGATAGTGGAAGGCGCAGTGAACGTGAACGAAAAACACGTAGCCACCGACCATTTCGTGTTGTTTGCCAACGACGGCACCGACATTTACATGGAAGCTACCGAAGATGCCATTGTACTGGTAATGAGCGGCGAACCCATCCGGGAACCGATCGTTCCTTACGGACCGTTTTTAATGAATACCAAACAGGAAATCATTGATGCGTACGACGACTGGAATAACGGCAAATTCGGATATCTGGAAGATTGAAGAAATCTGTGCCAACAATTCTCCCGCAGATATCGCTGATTTTCGCAAATATTTCTCTTAATCTGCCGGAATCTGCGATATCTGCGGGAACTCTATATTGATAACCTGCAAGTAAGATCGCACAAAGTTTCCCAACGAGTGACCTCGCACGGTGCGCAAAAAAATACAAATTCGCTTGAATGACCATTAATTAAGATATCAGGGCTAACGCCCCTCCATTGACAGGGAATTAATCTATCTACCAAGACATCAGGACTACGTCCCTAATAATGTCCATTTAAAATAAAAGGAGCGTAGCTCTGAAATCTTGGTAGAAAAAAAACAACAATCAAAATCCTAGGGGCGTTAGCCCTGATATCTTCAAATGCTTTGTTCGTGATATAATTCAGAGTTAAGCTTGAATTAGTGTTTCTTAAAAGACAAAAAAGTGAGTGGAATTTCGGGGCGAAAGCCACGATAAATATAAAATACGTCTACCGAATGAACACGTTTCATGTATGCTTCTGCAACTTCATTCAGAATATATATACACTCATTTCTGCATAAAACAAATTTAATTGCATAAAATGAATTTATTTCTATTCTTTTTTCTAAAAAAGCGTTGAACATTTTGCATATTCGTTTGTTTGAGATTTAAAATACAGCCCGAAAATGCTCAACGGGCTTATTTTTTATTATATTTGCGATTACAACAATTACAAATTGATTAAAAATACAGAATTTATGGTTTTTGATGAAGAAATGATCAAGCGTGTGTACGCTTCCCTCCCCGAAAAAATTACTCAGATTAAAAACAAACTCCAACGTCCGCTCACGCTTACCGAAAAAATTCTTTACGCGCACCTTGCTGCCGGTGAAACAATTGAAAATTTCGAACGCGCAGTTGATTATGTCAACTTCTCTCCGGACCGTGTGGCCATGCAGGATGCAACGGCACAAATGGCATTGCTCCAGTTGATGAATTCGGGTCGTAAAAGTGTTGCTGTTCCTTCTACCGTTCATTGCGACCATTTGATTCAGGCACATATCGAAGCGAGTGCCGACCTGAAAACAGCTAACGAAACTAACCGCGAGGTATACGATTTCCTGAGTGCCGTATCCAATAAATTTGGTATCGGATTTTGGAAACCGGGCGCAGGCATTATCCACCAGGTAGTGCTCGAAAATTATGCATTCCCGGGCGGAATGATGATTGGAACCGATTCGCATACCGTAAATGCGGGCGGATTGGGCATGATTGCCATTGGAGTGGGTGGTGCCGATGCAGTGGATGTTATGGCCGGAATGCCATGGGAACTGAAAATGCCAAAAATCATAGGTGTAAAACTAACCGGAAAACTGTCCGGCTGGACTTCGCCCAAAGACGTAATTTTAAAACTGGCAGGCATACTCACCGTAAAAGGTGGTACCAATGCTGTAATCGAATACTTTGGCGAAGGTGCAAATTCTTTGTCGGCCACCGGAAAAGGAACCATTTGTAATATGGGCGCCGAAGTGGGTGCCACTACTTCTATTTTTCCGTTTGACACCAAATCGGCCGAATACCTCCGGGCTACAGGCCGCAGCTCCATAGCCGAACTGGCATTGCAAAACGCTGCTCACCTGCAAGCCGATGCCGAAGTACAGGCTAACCCCGAACAATATTACGACCGCCTGATTGAAATCAACCTGAGCGAGCTCGAACCTTATATCAACGGTCCTTTTACACCCGATTTGGCTTATCCGATTTCGGAATTTGCGCAAGCAGTGAAAGAAAAAGCATATCCGCAAAAAATGGAAGTCGGCCTGATCGGCTCTTGTACCAACTCGTCGTATGAAGATTTGACCCGTGCTGCTTCGGTAGTCAAAAAAGCAAAAGAAGACGGATTGAAAGTTCATGCCCAATTCATTATTAACCCGGGATCGGAACAAGTACGTTACACGGCAGAGCGGGACGGCATACTTGCCGAGTTTGAATCGGTTGGCGGAGTAGTAATGGCCAATGCCTGCGGGCCTTGTATAGGTCAGTGGAAACGTGACATCGATGTTCCCGAACGCCCGAATTCAATTATCACTTCGTTCAACCGGAACTTCGCAAAACGCGCCGATGGTAATCCAAACACTCATATTTTTATCGGATCGCCCGAAGTGGTGGCTGCGTTGACCATAGCCGGCGATTTGTGTTTCAACCCCATGAAAGACAGCCTGACGAACGAAAAAGGCGAGCAAGTAAAACTTCAGGAACCTGTAGGTTACGAGTTACCTCCGAAGGGATATGCAGTTGAAGATCCGGGCTACATTGCCCCAAAAAGCAACGACGAAGAAATTCAGATTGATCCGCAATCCAAACGTCTGCAAAAACTGGCTGCTTTCGCGCCCTGGGATGGCAAAGACCTTATTGCACAACCTTTGCTGATCAAAGTAAAAGGCAAATGTACCACCGATCATATTTCTATGGCCGGGCCATGGCTACGCTTCCGTGGACATTTGGATAATATCTCCGACAACATGCTGATTGGAGCCGTAAATTCGTTCAATGAAAAAACAAACACCGTGCTCGATACCGAAACCGGAGAATATACAGCAGTACCCGCTCTTGCCCGTAAGTATAAAGCGCAGGGAATTGGCTCCATCGTAGTCGCCGAAGAAAATTACGGCGAAGGTTCGAGCCGTGAACATGCCGCCATGGAACCCCGCTTCTTGAACGTGAAGGCCATTCTGGTAAAATCCTTTGCGCGCATCCACGAAACCAACTTGAAAAAACAGGGAATGCTGGCATTGACTTTTGCTGACAAAAACGACTACGACAAAGTACGTGAAGATGATAAATTAAGCATCAATGGGTTAACAACATTTACACCCGGCAAAAATCTGACAATAGTGTTACACCATAATGATGGTTCGGAAGATAAAATTGAAGCGGTTCATACCTACAATGAGGCCCAGATAGAATGGTTCAAAGCAGGAAGCGCTTTGAATGCCATGCAAAAATAAGATATATTCAATCCAATAAAAACAAAATCCAATTTAGCGTGTTAAATAAGCAATGAGAAGAGTGAATAACCATAACAATAACATAAAATCGAATTTCATGGAAAAAGATTATTTAATTTATAAGCTATCGGAAACGATAAAAACAACCAGTAGAATTGACAAAGAGTTATTCACTAAATTCAACGTAAAACGTGGGTTAAGAAACGAAGATCATTCAGGAGTTTTAGTCGGACTTACAAAAGTGGGCGATGTTGTTGGGTACGAGAAACTGCCTGAAGGCGGACTAAAAGCCATTCCGGGGAAGTTATATTACCGTGGCATCGATGTTGAAGATCTGACCAGCGGATTAGCAAAAGAAAATCGCCTTGGGTTTGAAGAAACAGCTTTCTTATTGCTTTCAGGGTATTTGCCCGATGCAGAAGAATTGATCACATTCAAAAAAATCCTTTACAGTGCAATGTCTTTGAACCAAAAGGCTACCATGAATATCATTGACCTGGAAGGGCAAGACATTATGAATATTCTGGCACGCAGCGTATTGGAGCTTTATACATTTGATCCAAATCCGGATGATATTTCACGCGATAACCTGATTCGCCAGTCAATTGATCTGATTGCCAAATTCCCGACAATCATTGCTTATGCTTACAATATTCTTCGTCATAGCCAACAAGGGCGCTCATTACACATCCGCCATCCGAACGAAGACATGTCGCTGGCCGAAAACTTCCTGTGCATGATGAAGGGTGCGGGAAACTACACAGAGCTTGACGTAAAGATTCTGGATCTTACCCTTATCCTTCATGCCGACCACGGTGGAGGTAACAACTCTACTTTTACGGTACGCGTAACCAGCTCGTCGCAAACCGATACATATTCGTCCATTGCAGCCGGAATCGGTTCGCTGAAAGGGCCTTTGCATGGTGGTGCAAATATCAAAGTGGTGCAGATGTTCGAGCACTTGAAAACAGCCATCAAAGACTGGAAAAATGTAAAAGAAATTGATGCATACCTGAATAAAATGCTGAATAAAGAAGCTTATAACAAAAGTGGTTTGATTTATGGTATCGGGCATGCTGTTTATACGGTTTCAGATCCACGCGCCCTGATTCTCAAAGAAATGGCACGCGATATGGCAGTTGAAAAAGGCTTGCAGAAAGAATTTGAATTCCTGCAATTGTTGGATGAAAGAGCCGTAAAAGCATTCATGACTTTCAAAGGAGACGATATCAACAAACAGGTATGTACCAATGTTGATTTCTACTCCGGATTTGTATACGATGCTATTGGCCTTCCAACAGAAGTCTTCACTCCACTGTTTGCCATGGCTCGTATTACCGGCTGGACCGCCCATTGTATAGAGGAACTGAATTTTGCCAGCAAACGTATCATTCGTCCGGCATACAAAAATGTAGGAGAGCCCAAAGTATTTGTGCCATTAAAGGAAAGATAAAAACAGGCCCCCTAAATCCCCCAAGGGGGACTTAAAATAGAATTAATGAAGTTTTATCAAAATCAAATAATCTTTTAAACATGCTCCCGAAAGTCCCCCATGGGGGATTTAGGGGGCTTTTCAATTTATGCAAAAAATTAAAGTAGCCAACCCCGTAGTAGAACTAGACGGCGACGAAATGACCCGCATTATCTGGGCATTTATTAAAGAACAACTAATCCTCCCCTATCTCGATTTAGATATCAAATACTACGATTTGAGCATTCAGAACCGCGACTTGACCAACGATCAGGTTACAATAGACTCAGCCAACGCAATCAACAAATATAACGTTGGGATAAAATGTGCAACTATCACCCCCGACGAAGCCCGTGTAGAAGAATTCGGACTGAAAAAAATGTGGAAATCACCCAACGGTACTATCCGTAACATCATTGGCGGCACCGTTTTCCGCGAACCGATTGTAATGAGCAACATACCGCGCTATGTACAGGGTTGGACAAAACCTATCGTGATTGGCCGTCATGCGTTTGGTGATCAATACAAAGCTACAGACACCGTCATAAAAGGCAAGGGAACTCTGAAAATGACTTTTACCAACGAGGCAGGCGAAACCAAAGAGTGGGAAGTGTACAACTTTAATGGCGACGGCGTTGCAATGACCATGTACAACACCGACGAATCGATCTACGGTTTTGCACGTTCATCATTTCAGGTAGCATTGGATAAGAAATGGCCTTTGTACCTTTCTACCAAGAATACCATTTTGAAAGCCTACGACGGACGTTTCAAGGATATTTTCCAGGAAGTTTATGAGAAAGAATTTGAAGCGGAGTTTAAAAAAGCCGGGATTATTTACGAACACCGCCTTATTGACGACATGGTGGCTTCGTGTATGAAATGGAATGGTGGCTTCGTTTGGGCTTGTAAAAACTACGATGGCGATGTACAATCTGACACTGTTGCTCAAGGGTTTGGTTCACTGGGATTGATGTCGTCAGTACTTGTTACTCCTGACGGTAAAACCGTAGAAGCTGAAGCTGCCCACGGAACTGTTACGCGCCACTACCGCCAACATCAGCAAGGAAAATCCACTTCCACCAACCCCATTGCCTCTATCTTTGCATGGACCCGTGGTTTAATGCACCGGGCAAAACTGGACGGCAACGATGCTTTGCATAACTTCTGCGAAAAACTGGAACAGGTATGTATTGAAACCGTTGAAGCCGGTGAAATGACGAAGGATTTGGCCATTCTGATTCATGGAGATAGCGTAAACAGCAATAACTACCTGAGCACAGAAGCCTTTTTGGCTGCATTGAAACGCAATTTGGAAGCTAAACTGGGTTAACTCATTTCTTCGCAAATCATATAAACATAAAAGGAGCAACGTAATGTTTGCTCCTTTTATGTTTTAAAGAAATCGTACTAACATTCCGATTACCCTAAAAATCCTTTTAACAATTTGCTTTTAGCGTTTGGTCTCAATTTACGAATCGCTTTTTCTTTAATCTGGCGAACACGTTCACGAGTCAATCCAAATTCATCTCCGATTTCTTCCAGTGTCATCTCAGCCACACCAATTCCAAAGAATTTTTTTACAATATCGCGTTCTCTGTCGGACAATGTAAATGCCAGTACGCGCTCAATTTCTTTAGATAGTGATTCGTTGATCAATGAACGGTCGGCATTGGGTGAATCATCGTTAATCATTACGTCCAACAAACTGTTGTCTTCACCTTCAACAAACGGAGCATCCACCGAAATATGGCGGCCTGATACTTTCATCGTATCTGCAATTTTGTCAACCGGAATGTCCAACACATCGGCTAGTTCCTCCGGAGAAGGTTTGCGTTCATTCTCTTGTTCAAATTTCGAGAAAGCTTTGTTGATTTTGTTTAGTGACCCTACCTGATTCAATGGCAAACGAACGATACGTGACTGCTCTGCCAAAGCCTGTAAAATAGATTGGCGAATCCACCAAACGGCATACGAAATAAACTTGAATCCACGTGTCTCATTCGAATTTTTCAGCGGCTTTAATCAGCCCAAGGTTGCCTTCATTAATCAAGTCGGGTAGACTGAGGCCTTGATTTTGGTACTGTTTTGCCACCGAAACAACGAAACGTAAGTTAGCACGTGTCAGTTTTTCCAACGCTATCCGGTCACCTGCTCGAATCCGCTGAGCCAACTCAACTTCTTCTTCAACAGTTATAAGATCTTCGCGTCCAATCTCTTGCAAATACTTATCAAGAGAAGCACTTTCACGATTCGTGATTGATTTGGTTATTTTTAATTGTCTCATTTTATTGATGAAAATTAGCTTGCAAAAGTAGTCATTATTTTCGGATTAGCAAAGCGATAATCCGTAAAAGAATAGCGCTACTTATTAATATCCTAACAAAGTATAAGTGAGTAAGTTTACAAATTATTAGTTGTTTATTGAAATATGGCAAGTAATTCACAATTTTGAACAAAAATTGCCTTTAACCAACCCCGCAATTCGTCAAAAGTTATACACAACTAACTGCAATTGATAAATAAACACAAAATAATAAAAAATGTTTTCAATTGTTGATAAAACGACAGAACAGGAGCAACATTGTTACGCCTGTTCTGTTTTTAAGCTAATTTATGAATAATCAATTTACTTTTCGTCTACCAGGTTAATAGCATAATAAGTAATCTTTCCATTTGGATAAACACCAGCGATATAAAACACTTTTTCGGGCTCACCATTATTAATTGCAGCATCATAAGCCGACAGCACATCTTCTTCGGTTCTGATAGCCTGATTATTGATTTTTAGAATTATAAAGCCCGGTTTAATACCCGCATCTGCAAATTTACCTTTGGATAACGATTTAATTTCAATACCATAATCCAATCCCAGTTGCTGGCGGGTTTTATCATTGACTTCCTTATAAGTTGCCCCCAACACATCCATATTGCTTGAAGATGAAACCACACCCGTATTCCCCTGACGGTTTTTAAGCTCTACTGTTAGTTTTTGCTCTGAATCCTTACGAACAACGTTTACTGTGATTTTATCACCAGGGCGATACCGGCCAATTTGTTCCTGAAGTTCGGTAGCCGATTTAACCTGTACCCCATTTACACTATTGATTATATCACCTTCTTTTATTCCAGCCTTTTGAGCAGCAGAATTATCGGTCACTTTACCAATATAAACCCCATCGAGTGTTTTCAGATTTTTTTCTTTGGCCAAATCCGAATTTATATCCCGGATTTCAACTCCAAGCATTGCACGCTGAGCCACGCCATACTGACGGAGGTCTGCCACCACTTTTTGAACGATACTAACGGGGATTGCAAAAGCATAACCGGCATAAGAACCTGTTTGTGATGCAATTGCAGTATTTATCCCTACCAGTTCGCCGCGTGTATTTACCAAGGCGCCTCCACTATTGCCCGGATTGATAGCCGCATCGGTTTGGATAAATGATTCAATCTTCATTTGCGAGTTGATAATGTTGATATTTCGGGCTTTGGCACTTACAATACCTGCCGTAACCGTTGATGCCAGATTGAAGGGATTACCTACAGCCAACACCCACTCGCCTATTTTCAGCGAATCGGAGTTCCCAAATAAAATTACGGGAAGCTTTTCAGCCTCAATCTTAATCAAGGCAAGGTCAGTGCTCGGATCCGCTCCTATCAACTTTGCTTTAAATGTTCGTTTATCATTTAACGTCACTTCTATTTCCGAAGAACGGTCTACAACATGGTTATTAGTAACTATATACCCATCATTTGAAATAATCACACCCGAACCTACACCTTCTTGCATAGGCGCTTCTTTGGGTTGGTTGGGCACTTGTTGCGGACGCCCGAAGAAATATTCAAAAAACGGATCATTTGGAAATCCTCCTCCAAATTGCTGTACTTTTACCGGGGTTTTCGTTTTCACATGAACTACTGCATGAACCGATAGTTCGGCAGCCACAGTAAAATCAGTTTCAATTCCGCTTGCTGCTTTCGAAAACCGGGCATAAGCGGCCGGAATCTGATTTTCCTGTCCTTTAAATTCATCTGATTGCTTGTTGGCTACAAAACTGGTTGTCAAATTTGTTGCAACACTCACCGCCACGACTAAACCGAAAAAGCCGAGCATTTTCATTCTCCTTGATGCATTCATTTTTTTCAATTTTATAATTAATAATTAAGTTGATAACAAAAAATTGTTTCTCTACGTTTGTTGAGTTAATAATTTTATTTTGTGCTACGAAAATAATCAAAAGTCATTCCTCAAATTCTAAGCGCCAGTGATATTTGTCGATTATTAACTTACACATTTTTTCGCTTAACGAGCATTAACGAAGAAGGTTTTTTTATAAAAAAAATCTGAATTTTCGAACAAAAAAAGGCTACCTTTTTGACAGGCAGCCTTAATTAAGGTAAAATTGGCAGAATTCAACCTGCCATTTTTTCTTATTTTTTATAACCGTAAACAGCTAAATCGCCAAGTTCTTCTTCAATACGAAGCAATTGGTTGTATTTAGCCATACGATCCGAGCGGCTCAAAGATCCGGTCTTAATCTGACCAGAGTTTGTAGCCACTGCAATATCTGCAATGGTTGAATCTTCGGTTTCGCCTGAGCGGTGCGAAGTAACTGAAGTATAGCCGGCGCGGTGAGCCATTTCAATTGCATCTAATGTTTCGGTCAATGTTCCGATTTGATTTACTTTTATCAAAATGGAATTGGCACAACCCATATCAATACCTTTTTTCAAATAATCCACATTGGTTACAAACAAGTCGTCGCCAACCAATTGAACCTTCTTACCCAATTTATCGGTCAGCAGCTTCCAACCATCCCAGTCACCTTCACCCATACCGTCTTCGATAGAGTCAATAGGGTAGTTTGCAACTAATTCGGCCAGATAATCAGCTTGTTCGGCAGAAGAACGTTTTTTGCCGTTTGGACCTTCGAATTTTGAATAATCGTAAATTCCGTTTTTGTAGAATTCAGACGAAGCACAATCCAATCCAATTGTCACATCAGACCCGGGTTTATAACCAGCATTTTTAACAGCAGTCAGAATTGATTCCAACGCTTCTTCAGTTCCACCCGCAAGATTTGGAGCAAAACCACCTTCGTCACCTACAGCTGTGCTCAACCCTTTGTCATGCAATACTTTTTTCAAAGAATGAAACACTTCGGCACCCATACGCAAACCTTCTTTAAAAGAAACCGCACCAACGGGACGAATCATAAATTCCTGAAAAGCAATAGGAGCATCGGAATGCGAACCACCATTAATAATGTTCATCATTGGAACCGGCAGTGTAAAAGCGTTTGTTCCGCCAATGTAACGGTACAATGGCAAATCGAGATAAGCAGCTGCAGCTCGGGCCACAGCCAGCGAAACACCCAAAATAGCATTTGCGCCCAAATTCGATTTCGTTTTTGTACCATCCAGTTTGATCATAAGCTTATCAATTGCACGTTGTTGCAATGCACTTATGCCAACCAGAGCGGGTGCAATTACATTGTTCACATTGGCTACTGCTTTCTGGACACCTTTGCCAAGATAACGACTTTTATCGCCGTCGCGCAACTCAATAGCTTCATTTTCACCTGTTGAGGCTCCGGAAGGAACTGCGGCACGGCCAACAACGCCTGATTCCAACCAAACATCTACTTCTACTGTAGGATTTCCACGCGAATCGAGAATTTCACGGGCAACAATCTTTTCAATTTTACTCATTTTAATTTTAATTGATTACTTAATTTATACATGAATGAATTAATTACCATCTAACAAATAAAAAAATTAAATTGTTCTTATATTTAAAGATTAATAGCGTTATTGATTGCCAGAATAATATCTATATTTGTAATCAAAATTTCTATACATTATTAAATTACAACAAATGAAGAAGTTATTATTATCTGTTTTCATCTGCCTGACAATTAGTTCCTGTGCTGAGCTAATGCAAATTGCATCACAATACCCCATTTCTAACAATTCTACTGCAGTGACAAATGCCGAAAACATTTCGGGTTTAAAAAGCTCACTTAATATTGGCATCGAAAAAGCGGTAGACAACCTCGGCGTTGAAAATGGTTTTTTCAAAAATGCCACCTTAAAACTTTTTTTACCCAAAGAAGCTCAACCAATTATCGACAACGCTAAACTAATTCCCGGCGGTCAGGCTTTGATCAACAAAGCCGTACTTTCGCTCAACCGCTCGGCTGAAGATGCAGTAAAAGAAGCCACTCCGATTTTCAAAACGGCTATAACCAGCATGAGCATTACCGATGCGGTTGGCATTCTGTTTGGAAAAGAAAATGCTGCCACCGAATATCTGCGCCAGAATACTTATTCACAACTCAAAGCAGCTTTTGCACCCAAAGTAAAAGTATCGTTAGGAAAAGCATTGGTAGCTAATGTATCGACCACCGACACATGGAACACATTAAGTTCCGGGTACAATTCGGTAGCAAACAGCACAGTGGGCTCCATTGCCGGCCTGAAACCAGTCAATGTAAATCTGGAAAACTACGTTACTGAAAAAGCGTTGGACGCACTTTTTGTAAAAGTTGCCGCAGAGGAAAAAGCCATCCGCACCAATCCGGTAGCCCGCGTAACAGATTTATTGAAAAAAGTTTTCGGACAATTAGATAAGAAATAGATTAAACAGAAAATGATTTTATATCCGAAAGGGTACAAAATCATTTTCTGTTTATCAATTCATACCCGAAAGGGTATATTTTTTTAGGGTCTAATTCCTCTTTCACTCAAACTCCACCACTGTAATTCCTGCACCGCCAAACTGAATATGTTCATCGCGATAGGTTTTAACGCCATGAATAGTACCGAGATACTGACGAATCATTTGGCGTAACGCACCGGTTCCTGTTCCGTGCAAAATGCGAACGGAAGCCACACCAACCATCACCGCATCGTCAATAAAATACATGACAGCCTGTAATGCTTCGTCACCACGCATGCCGCGCACATCAATTTCAGAACTAAAAGTCAGTTTGCGCTGGCGGACTTCATCGGTGGTAGTAGTGCCCAGCGAGTCATATTTTTTAGCTTCTTTCTTTAACTGCGTATTGCTTATTGGTTCCAATTTAGCCAATTTCACTGTAGATTTCATTTGACCAAATGCCACAATAGCCTGCTTATCCTGAATTTCAATAATTTTTCCCGTAGCAGATCTGGCCTTTCAAGCGAACGTTAGCTCCCACTTTAAGGGTTTCGGGTTCCGGGTTCCGGGTTTCGGGCTTTGCTGACTTTATTTCAGTTTTTTTATTGAGTTGAAGTTTTGGTTTCTCACTCTTCCCCTCTCCCCGGGGAGAGGGGTCAGGGGTGAGGTTCTTTTTAAAGTCTTCCAATTCCTTACGTACCAAACGTGTCTTTTCTTTTTCCGCTTCGGCTTCTTTTATCTGGCGAATTGTATTTTCAATTTTCGCATTGGCTTCGCTCAACAAACTTTTAGCTTCATCTTTGGCTTTCGAAGTAATTTCTTTCCGCTGACGGTCGATTCCGGCCATTTCAGCTTCGTATTTAGCGAGCGTTTCCTCCAGTTTCTTTTCTTTTTGGCGAATTTGCTGGCGTTTATTTTCCCAATAACTTTTATCACGGACAATATCCTGCAAATGCTTATCGTAATCCAAATGCTCTGCTCCTACCTTGTCAGCAGCTTCAGCTATCAAATCCTCGGGCAAACCAATTTTACGGGCAATTTCCACCGCAAACGAGCTTCCGGGATTTCCAATGCTGAGTTGAAACAAGCGGTTGCAAATGCTGGCGGTCGTACAACATTGCACCATTTACAATTCCGGGAGCATCTTCGGCATAATGTTTCAGATTGGTGTAGTGCGTGGTAATCACACCAAATGCCAGATTCCGGTTGAAACGTTCCAACGTGGCTTCAGCTATCGCACCACCAATCATACGGTTCAGTTCCCGTTCCGAATTCGTCAATCAACAACAGTGTTTTCTCGTTGCTGTTCCTGATAAAATATTTCATATTGAGCAAATGCGAACTATAAGTCGACAAATCATTTTCAATGGATTGCTCATCACCAATATCAATAAATAATCGTTCAAAAATACCCGCACGGCTGCTATCGTGCAACGGAACCAACAAACCACACTGAAGCATATATTGCAACAACACCACCGTTTTCAGACATACTGATTTACCTCCGGCATTTGGTCCGGAAATCAGCAGGATTCGCTGTTTTTCATTCAACGTAATATCTAGCGGAACAATGGCTTTTTCTTGTTTTCTGAGCGATAGGAAACAGTATAGGGTGAATGGCTTTTGCCCATTCCAACTGGCAGCAATCATCAACTCGCGGCTTGATAGCGTTTATTTCCAAACCGAAAAGAGCTTTAGCCCGTAAAAAGTCTATTTGCCCCAGGAAATACTGCGAAGCAAAAATTTCATCCGTATGCGGACGAACAAAATTGGTGAATTCCACCAAAATGTGCATAATCTCCCGTCGCTCTTCACCTTCCAGTTCGCGCAGACGGTTATTGGCTTCCACCACTTGTTGTGGTTCAATAAAAACTGTTTTTCCGGTAGCCGATTCATCATGTACAATCCCGTTCACCTTACGCTTAAAAGCCGGAGAAACAGGAATCACCAACCGACCTTCGCGCATGGTGGGCGCCACATCTTTTTCCACATAACCATCGGCTTGAGCCTGACGCAGAATAGAATTCAACGTTCGCGAAATGGAACTCTGCACCTGAAATACATCTTTCCTTATGCGAGCCAACTCGTTGGACGCATTGTCTTTTATCTTGCCAAATTTATTGAGAATACTGTCAATGCGATTAATAATCAACGGGAAAGTTTCGATACCTTCCACCAGCTCGTGCAAATGCGGATATACCTCAGCCTCGTGTTTAGTGAGGAAAGCCACCAAGCGGCGCACCGCTTCCAATGCCCGGCGAAGGTCGAAAACTTCCAGTTCGTCCAAAAACAAACCTTCAATCCGCACGCGCGACAACGCCGGACGGACATCGTAAAAATCACCAATCGGCAATTCGTCGGCATCAGTAGTGAGTACGCGCAGCATTTCGTCGGTCTGACTAAGCAAGCGCATAACATCGGCATAATCCGACGAAAACTGAATTTCATCTACTTTTTCTTCGCCCAACGAGCTCACACACTTGTCTTTCAACAATTGGCGAATCGTGGTAAAAGCTATTTTTTGTTCTATATGAGAAGGATATAACATAGACCCCTAGCCCCTAAAGGGGGACTTTTTAGTTAGTTTTGTGGTTTAAAATTTTAAATGGTTTCTTGCATTAATACAAGTGATATATTTTCACTACAAAAATTTTCTTAAATGCAAATGTTTAATTCCCTGATTATCACTTTCGCGATAAAATTCATCAAGACTCACCACATATTTTGGATAATTATCCTGAATAGCTTGTAAATTCCCAAATTCACGACCTTTTGTATTGTCATCAGTCAACAAGTAAGCAGCTTGTATATATACTTTTTTACCCTGTTTCACACCCACAAAATCAATTTCCAGATTATCTTTTTTTCCTACAAAAACATCGTATTGCAGATTTTTTAAATGAAGAAAAACAGCATTTTCAATCAGCTTGTGAATATCTCGCTGTAAGCTAAATCCGATCTGGCAATTTCTCAAACCTATATCTTCGAAAAAATACTTTTCTCCAATTTCAAATTTCTTTAATCCATTGATATCAATTCTTCCAACTTTATTTATGATATAAGCATTACCTAATGAACGCAAATAATTAATCACCTGATTGGTATTCATATCCGTTCGTTGAGATTTCAGATACTTACTAATGTTGTTTGCCGAAAACAAATTGCCTACATTATCGGCCGCATAATGTAGCAATGTTTCTAAAAAATCAACATTTCGAATATTTTCCCGCTGAACAACATCCTTCAACAAAATAGTTGAATATACATTACGTAAGTACTCAAAAGCATAATCATCATTCAATGAAAGATTTGACAAATAAGGCAACCCGCCATAAGTCAGGTAGTTCATCAAAGTTTGATTACTATCTTCCTGTTTATGAAAGACAAGAAACTCGGAATAACTCAAACTATGAATATGAAATTCGATATACCGACCAGCCAAATAGGTAGATAATTCTGATGAAAGCATTTTAGCATTGCTGCCCGTCACAAATATGTCGCAAGTGTTTTTTGATTGTAAACTACGCAAAACATGTTCAAAACCAACAATATCCTGAACTTCATCAATAAATAAATAATTATCAACTTCGGGTTTAAATTTATCTTTTAAATAATCAAATAAATCAACATCATTTTTTATTTGACGAAATTCTTCATATTCCAAATTAATGAATACAATGTTTGCAGTTGGAGAAGCGGCTTTGATTTCAGCCATTAACTGCATCAAAATATAGCTCTTCCCTACTCTCCGTTGGCCTGTGAGTACTTTGATAATACCTTTTCCAATAAAAGGAGTTATTCGGGTAGTATAAATCGGACGATTAATTATCTTCATTGTATTCATTGTATTTAATAAACACTACAAATATAGCACACTTATTCATTACAATGAACAAAACAATACAAAAAATATATTTTATTCATCGTAATGAACACAAATAACAAAGATACTTGGCCTTAAATCCCCCTTTAGGGGTTAGGGGTTCTCTCGTTGTATTTTCGCTTCATCCCAAATTTCATCCATTTCTGCCAAGGCTCATTTCTTTCAGATCTTTCCCAATGGTAATGGTTTTTGATTCCAGGTAATTGAAACGACTGATAAACTTGCGGTTAGTGCGCTCCAGGGCATTTTCGGGGTTAATATCGTAAAGCCGGGCCGCATTGATCAGACTGAAAAGCAAATCGCCAAATTCGGCCTCCATCTTATCTTTGTCCATGGCAGCAACCTCAGCTTTAAACTCATTGATTTCCTCCTGCACTTTATCCCAAACCTGCTCGCGGTTTTCCCAATCGAAACCCACACTGCGGGCTTTATCCTGTATGCGGTGGGCCTTAATCAAAGCCGGTAAGGAGTTTGGCACACCGGACAAAACCGATTTATTTCCGCCTTTTTCTTTGAGTTTGAGCTGCTCCCAGTTTTGCATCACGGCTTCGCTGTTTTCGGCTGTAGCATCGGCAAAAATGTGTGGATGACGGTAAATCAGCTTTTCGCACAAGCCCCGGCACACATCGTAAATGTCGAAATCGAAAGTTTCACTGCCCATTTCGGAGTAGAAAACAATATGTAACAATATATCGCCCAGCTCTTTACGTATTTCCTTTTTATCGTCGCGAATGATGGCATCGGCCAGTTCGTACGTTTCTTCAATGGTAAGTGTACGCAGGCTCTCGAAAGTTTGTTCCTTGTCCCACGGGCATTTGGCGCGCAGTTCAGTCATTATTTCGAGTAACCGTTGAAACTCCTTTAATTTATCTTCAGTTGTATGCATTTAGATAATTAATAATTCATAATTCACAATTAATAATTAGTGCAAAGGTAAGCATTTTTGAACTTGAAATAAAAATTTTCAGGTTTTGAGTAACTTCCGGAATGACGCAGACAGCCCTAAATACGGGCATTCTGAAATTATTTTTACCGCATTAACTTTATTTAACACTACATTTCTTCAAAATTCAAAAACATGCTCTACTTTTGCAGTGTATTATTAAACTAATACACTAATTCAAAATAACAGTAATAACTTTACGATCATGGTAAATGTACAAAACGTAACATTCAGTTACACCAGAAACACCAAACTACTTTCCAATTTGAGTTTACAACTCGAAGCCGGTCGTATTCACGGGCTACTTGGAAAGAACGGCGAAGGCAAAAGCACTTTATTGAAACTGATTTCGGGACTGGATTTTCCCAAAGCAGGAAGTATCGACACGCTTGGATTCAACCCAGTAAAACGCCATCCTGAAATGCTCCGCGACATTTTCTTTTTGCCCGAAGAGCTACCTCAGTTGGCATTAAGTATTGAAAGCTACGAAAAGGTGTACGCCCCTTTCTATCCGAATTTCAATGCCGAACAATTCAACAACTACTTGAAAGAGTTTGACATTGAAAACAAAAAATCGAGACTCAACAAACTTTCTCACGGACAAAAAAAGAAAGTTTTTGTTGCTTTCGGACTAGCTACCAACACAAAACTTTTGCTTATGGACGAGCCAACCAACGGACTCGACATTCCGTCGAAAGGACAATTTCGCCGCATGGTGGCTTCAGCTATCGACGAAAACCGTTGCCTGATTATTTCCACCCATCAGGTTCACGATTTGGACAGCCTGATTGACAGCATTACGGTTATGGAAAAACACGAAATTGTTTTCAACCAACCGATTGAGGAAATTACCAAAAAATTATTATTCAGGGTAGCCGACCGCAACGAGAAAGACGATCGTGTGATTTACAGCGAAGACACGCTTCGTGGACTTTACCAGGTTTGCGAAAACACTACAAGCGAGGAAAGCAAACTGGATATCGAGCTGTTGTTCAACGCTATATTGACCGAGAAGAACAAAATTGTCAAACTATTTTAATTCGAAAGCGACATTATGAATACAACATTAAATATCAATCGATTGGGATTATTACTCAAACGATATTTTACAGAAAACAAACAACGCGAACTGACCTTTTGGGGAATTACGACTGTCGTATTTACGCTTATGCATTTAGCCGGTTCACAGGAAAAGGCGATTTCCGTTCAAATGTTTTTATACATTTCCGGATTTATTTTTGCAGCCCGTTCCTTCAAGTTTTTCAACTTTACCCCAGGGGGAATGCATTACTTACTGATTCCTGCTACACATCTGGAAAAACTGACCACAGCGATATTACTGAGCATTTTCTACTATTTCGCAATGATATTGCTTACCTACACCGCCGGAACAATTTTGGGGACAACCTTTGGAAATATCTTTTTTGATATGAACAACCCAATCCAATTTGCACTATTCCAAACAATCCTGATTTTTGTGGTGAATGGACTACAACATTTACAAATCTGGTCCGGGCTTGTTGAATACATTTATCGCATTTGCAGGTATTCAATCTGTGTTTATATTAGGTTCTATCTATTTTAAAGGAAATGCGATTGGAAAAACAATTCTGGCTATTAATAGTTATATCTATTGTATTGGGTATTATTGAATTGTTTCTACTGAAAGTTACATTTGGAACGTATCATTTGAATGGGAAAATGTTAAATGTTTCTATCACTCCGGAACACAATGTCTTTAGCAGCTTTCAAACCGTCAGCAGCATTTTTAAATATGCATTAATCCCATTTCTCTGGGTAGTAAGCTATTTCCGCTTAACCGAAAAAGAAGTATAACACCATGGAATTCAAAGATACACAAGCCATTTACCTGCAAATAGGCGATTACGTCTGCGAACAGATTTTGCTGGGCCGCTGGAACGAAGGCGACCGCATCCTGTCGGTAAGGGAATTGGGAGTGGATTTGCAGGTTAATCCCAATACCGTCATGCGAACATTTGATTTTTTGCAAAGCAACGAAATCATCTTCAACAAACGAGGAGTCGGATATTTCGTGGCCGACCGGGCAAAGGAAAAAATCATTTCATACCGTAGAAACCAGTTTATGGAACACGAACTTCCGGTATTTTTCAAGAATATGACTTTGCTGGGCATGAATTTTGACGAATTAAAAATCCGATTCGAAGAATACCTAAAAAACAATCAATAAATTCAGTTGCAGTATGAAAACATCGCAAAGAATACCCAAAGCTATCGCTGTGATACTCGTTATAGGAGCCGGTTTACTGTACAATATCAAAGATAAAAGTATTGTAATCGAGCCTTTTCGGGAAATGACAGCTGAATTCGAAACAACCCGGATAAAGAACGATACTGTACAAACGAACGAAAGCGAAAACAGGCTCTTTATCTACACAAAATCAATTATTAATACGAGTATTCAACATCTAATTTCGAGTTTATGAAAACAAGCAATAAATTACTGCTGGGTCTGTTTGCCGTGATTGTGGTAAGCATGATTATTGGCAATTTTGTACTAAAAAGTGAAGCCAAAAAGAACATTAATATTGAAAATCGGATTGGTAATGAGTCTCAAACCGACACTGTCAAAACTGATTCTGCATCAATACACATCGATATAAGATAATCAAACGGTTAGTTTAAATCGAACAACATAAGCCCCTGCATTCTGTTTCTGGAAATGCAGGGGTTTATTATTGATAAAAAGACTAATACAAGTATTCCTGAATGTTTTTCCAATGAGATAACATTGTACTTTCAGGGGTTTTTGCTAAGTTTACAACGAGTTTAAACCTGGCAACAATCACCGGATATGAAATCGAGCCCAACTTTATTTTTTTGCCTGCTTATGGATTTGCTCGGAGCAGTAACCTACTTTTTCCCCGGTATGGGCGAATGGTTTGATTTGCTTTGGGCTCCACTATCTGCCTTTATATTCTACCGGAGTTTTGGAGGAAAAACAGGTAAAGTCGGAAGTTTCATCAATTTTGCAGAAGAATTGCTGCCTTTTACCGACATTATTCCCACATTTACAATTGGATATATTTACAATCGATTTATAAAAAAGAAATCAGAATGAAGAAACTTTCTATTCACACACTCATGCACGTGCCGTTTGAAGGACTGGGTTGCATCGAACAATGGATAAGCAAAAACAACCACACGGTTTCATATACAAGACTTTACGAAGATTATCAGTTGCCAAACCCTGACGAAATTGACTGGCTAATCGTTATGGGCGGCCCCATGGGTGTGTACGACGAGGCCGTTTATCCGTGGCTGGCCGAAGAAAAAAAGTTTATCAAACAGGTCATTGAAAAAGGCAAAACAGTAATTGGCATTTGCCTTGGATCTCAACTTATTGCCGAAGTACTGGGTGCAAAAGTGTATCCAAACAAACAAAAAGAAATCGGTTGGTTCAATTTACAAATAACAGAGGAAGGTAAAAACCAAAAACTATTGAATGGTTTCGAAGAAAAATTTACTGTCTTTCACTGGCACGGCGACACCTACGATTTGCCTGCTGATAGCATTCGGCTATTTAGCTCTGAAGCATGCCTGAACCAGGCTTTTTTGTACAACGACAATGTAGTGGGACTTCAGTTTCACTTTGAAGCGACCACAGAAACATTGAAAGAAATGGTTGCGCACGGCACAAGTGAACTTATTGAGAATGAAACAATTCAAACGGGAGAACAAATTCTGGCACAAACGGGCTTTATTGATTCTAACAACAAAAAAATGTTCGATATTTTAGATTATTTTCTTGAACTGGACTAAGTTCAAAAAATAGCAAAAAAAATGGCCGAACTTAAAAAGTTCGGCCATTTTCTATTATGCTCAATATCTTAGCACTTAATATTCAATTCGTTCAAAACTACACGTATTTTTTCATAAGTCTTAATAGTATTCGGTACTAAAGGCAAACGCAGTTTATTTTCAACCATACCCATCACAGCCAACATGCTTTTTACCCCGGCCGGATTACCTTCAACAAAAAGTAGTTCGATCAGTTCGGTAAAGCTGTGGTGAATTTTACGTGCACTTGCATAATCACCTTCAAGTGCCAATCGAGCCATACGGCTGAATTCCTTTGGAAACGCATTTCCAATAACCGAGATAACACCTACAGCACCGAGCGTAATCAAAGGAAAAGTAATTCCATCATCGCCGGAAATAACCATAAAGTCAGCCGGTTTATTTTTGATAATATCATCAATTTGCGTAAAATTACCAGAAGCTTCTTTTACAGCGCAAATGTTAGAAAATTCTTTTGCCAGGCGCAAAGTAGTTTCGGCAGTCATATTCACTCCGGTACGTCCGGGAACATTATAAAGCACTACAGGAACCGGCGAAGCTTTTGCAATAGCAGCATAATGCTGGTACAAACCTTCCTGCGAAGGTTTATTGTAATATGGAGTTACCGAAAGAATAGCGTCTATTCCGGTAAAATCGTAAGTCTGAAGTTTTTCGACAACGGCTTTGGTATTATTTCCACCCACGCCAAGCACAATCGGCAATCGTCCGGCATTGCACTGCAACACGAAACGTGTTACTTCCTCCTTTTCTTTTTCAGTGAGTGTTGGAGTTTCGGCAGTTGTACCACATACCACCAGATAGTCGGTGCCGTTTTTTATTTGATGCTCAACCAATCGTGCCAACGCATCAAAGTCAATCGATTCATCACTTTTAAAGGGTGTAATCAGCGCAACACCCATTCCTGTCAGTTTATTATTAATCATCTGGGAAAAATACAAATTGTTTGCAAAAGTAATGTTTTAATCGTTAGTTTGTATGCTTTTCAGATAAAAAATTATCTGATCAAAAACGTAATTTTCATCGATTGGCTGCTCTCCGGATTCTTCTGTTTCGGAAATTGCAGCCTGATTTTTAATGTCGATTACAAAATCGTAAATCGGTAAATCGGTTTTACGGATGCCGGTTTTGCAGGATGCATTGGCATACATTGCAATATATTCCAAAGGGATTACGGCATTGACCGACAGGTCTATCAACAAATCATACTCCAGGCTTTCAAGTTCATTGACGTATGAAATAAGCGGTTTTTGAAAACGGTCGGTCTGCTTATGGTGCAATATCCTGAAATCCGGCAAAATAGACGTTATGACCTCCTTCTTATCCACATATCCCCAGGCCGATACTTTTTTGCCATCCTGCTGCAGTTGGCCAATCATCCGGCGAATATTCGGATTCTTTTCCATATAATCGCTTTCGAAAAGAATCAACACTGATTTAGCTTTTGGATAACTTACAAAACGACGGTCGCGGGGCGTTTCTTTCAGGTATTTCTGAGCACGCATCCGAAACAATATTCTATTTATTTTTTTCAGCATAATGGTTCTTTTAAAATAATAATCCCGTTTGGGTATTTTCTTTTATTTCAGCATTTATCATTGACAGGAAAGTTTGCTCATCCACCAGTTTCACGCCCAGTTTTTCAGCTTTTTTCAATTTTTCAGGACCCATATTATCTCCGGCCAGTATAAATGAGGTTTTGGCAGAAACGCTTCCCACATTTTTACCGCCGTTCATTTCAATCATGGTCTTGTATTCGTCGCGGGAATGCACGGAAAAAGTACCGCTGATAACTATGGATAAACCAGCCAGAGCATCGCCATGTGCCTGCAATTTTTCATCCGATAAACTCATTTGTAATCCGAATGATTTCAACCGATTCACCATTTCAACATTGGCCGGGTCTGAAAAATACTGGACCACGCTTTGTGCTATCCGCCCTCCGATTTCTTCTACGGCAACCAATTCTTCAAGCGAGGCGCGCTCCAAAGCTTCGATATTTTTGAAGGCAAAAGCCAGCTTCTTGGCAATAGTTTCACCAACAAAACGGATTCCAAGTGCAAAAACCACACGTTCGAAGGGCACTTCCTTTGATTTTTCGGCACCGTCTTTTATGTTGTAAGCCGATTTCGAGCCTAGGCGTTCCAACCGGATCAGGTCCGGGATTTTAAGTTCGTAAATATCGGCAGTATTATGCAATAAATCGTTTTGATAGAGTAAATTTATAGTCTCGCTGCCCAAGCCATCGATGTTCATGGCACGGCGACTTACAAAATGCTCCATTTTCCCTTTTATTTGTGGCGGGCAAGCATTTTCATTCGGGCAATAATGGGCTGCTTCTCCCTCGAAACGCACCAAACCGGCACCACATTCAGGACAGTTTTTTATAAATTGGACTTTATCGCCCATCAATACGCGTGCATTTTTATCTACCGCTGTAATTTTGGGAATGATCTCACCGCCTTTTTCCACAAAAACCATATCACCAATATGCAAATCGAGCGCTTCGATAATATCGGCATTGTGCAATGACGCCCGTTTTACGGTAGTTCCCGAAAGCTGCACCGGATCGAGGTTGGCAACGGGAGTTACAGCCCCTGTCCTACCCACCTGGTACGAAACCGAATTAAGCCGCGTAACAGCCTTTTCTGCCTGAAACTTATATGCTATCGCCCAACGGGGTGATTTAGCCGTAAAGCCAAGATTCTTCTGTTGATTGAGCGAATTGACTTTGATTACAATACCATCCGTGGCAACCGGAAGGTTTTTCCGTTCCACATCCCAGTAATTGATAAATTCCGCAACTTCGTCAAGCGATTTGCAAACTTTAGTTGCATCGGATATTTTAAAGCCCCACGAATGGGCTTCCTGCAAGTTTTCGGAATGCAAATCAGAAGGCAGTTTTTCGCCCAGCAGATAATACAAATAAGCATCGAGCTTGCGACTGGCCACCATAGCCGAATTTTGAAGTTTCAGGGTACCCGAAGCTGCATTGCGCGGATTGGCAAACAAGGCTTCTTCCTGCGCTTCACGCTCGCGGTTCTGGTCATCGAACACCGACCACGGCATCAGAATTTCTCCTCTTATTTCAAATTTATCCGGATAATTTCCCTGCAAACGCAACGGAATGCTTCGGATTGTTTTCACATTGGCCGTTACATCATCGCCTTTTTCGCCATCGCCCCGCGTGACAGCACGAACCAAAACCCCATCTTCATAAGTCAGCGAAATAGAAGTCCCGTCGTATTTCAACTCGCAAACCAGCTCAAAATCCTCATTCAATGCTTTGCGGGTGCGCTCGTAAAAGTCCAGAACTTCTCCCGGCGAATACGTATTTCCCAACGAAAGCATTGGATACACGTGCGCCACTTGCTCAAAACCGCTGGCAATATCGCTTCCCACCCGTTGAGTGGGCGAATTCGGATCGAAAAACTCAGGATACTGTGCTTCCAGGTCCTGCAATTGCTTCATGAGGGCATCAAACTCGAAATCGGAAATGGTAGGTGACGACTTCACATAATAGTTGTAATTATGCTGCTCGAGTTCGCGACGGAGTTTTTCTATTTTTTCTTTTACAATGGTAGTATCCATATAATCAGGATTTTATTTTTCCGGTATCTGGAATACAAAAATAGGAATTTAAAAGCGAGAAAACAATCGGGAGGAATAAAAAAGGCGAGTTGCCCCGCCTTAAATGTTTTCACAACGGAATAATCCTTATTGTGATTTGCTTCAATAATTTGTACGGCAAAGATATGTATTTAAATTAAATATACAATTATTTTGTAAAATAAAATATATAGTTTAACTTTAACGCCTTAATAACCTGTTTGAGTCAACATTTGCATGCAGCCTAAAAAGAAACAAACCACAACACCATAAATATCAAACTATGAATAGAGAAACATTTCTAAAAATAATGGGGGCCGGAGCCGGCAGCTTTCTTCTTTCGGGGTTCGATTTAAATGCCGAGAACCTTAAATACGACCTAAAAAAGGTCAAAATTTACGATAATTATGTCAGGGGTGTCAATTTCAGGAAATCCGATTTTTTATCGATTCAATTAAAGGTAAACGACGCACTGCAACTGGAGCGTGAATCAGACAATAAATTCGACCGCTTTGCCATACGGGTATTGAAAGATAGCAAATTTCTGGGTTATATTGCCGCCTACGAGAACATTGTAATGGCCATGTTAATGGACCAGGGAGTTAAACTCGAAGCGAGTGTAAGCAAGGTGGATGAGATTATTCATGAAGATAGGTATATTGACAAAGTACTATCCGTTCAGGTATTTACCAAACTACTTGTACCCTACAGCCAACTGGAAACAAATGACTTGAGAACAAAACGGGCAGACGATGCCGAAGATATTTACAGAAAAGGAACAATCATAAAATAATTCGATATGAAACGAGCATGAACACAGGTGTTCAACAAAGACCATGAAAATTTGGTATGCGAGTTCCATACGACCATTAAAAACAATTATTTACGTATGAAAAAGATATTAGGACTGGATTTAGGCTCTGCTTCTATTGGTTGGGCAATTATAGAAGAAACAAACGACAACGGTAAAATTACAACTAAAATAATTGGACTCGGCAGTAGGATAATTCCATATGAAGGAACAGAAGGTAAAGATTTTGCAAAAGGAACAGGTGAAAGTAGAAATTCACTTCGCACCAAAGCCAGAACTGCCCGAAAAGGCTATGACCGTTATCAACTACGAAGGAAATACCTTGTAAATGCTTTGGTGAAAGCGAATCTGTTTCTTGATGAAACTTTGAAAAATCTTCCAAAAATAGAACTTTGGGCATTACGAGATAAAGCTGTCCATTCACAAATCACGCTCAAAGAACTTGGGCGGCTATTATTGTGGCTTAATCAAAAACGTGGTTACAAAAGTAGTCGCAGTGATGCCAACTTAGGAAAAAAGGATACTGAATATGTAGCTACAGTAAAAAGCAGACACGAAAAAATAAAAGAACTCAATCTGACCATCGGACAATATTTTTTTCAGGAATTATCCAATGATCCATTTTTCAAGGTAAAAGAAAATATCTTTCCACGCGAAGCTTATATAGAAGAATTTGATGCAATTTGCAACACTCAAAAGCAATTTTATCCTGAAACACTAACGGAAGCATTTATCGCAAAGCTTCGGAATGAAATTATTTACTACCAGCGTCCTTTGAAATCGCAGAAAGGCTTAGTTTCTGTATGCGAATTCGAAGGCTTTCGGCGAACCGGAAAAGATGGGAAAGAATACTTTGTCGGGCCAAAAGTGGCCCCTAAAAGTTCACCTATTTATCAACTTTCCAAAATGTGGGAAAATGTAAATAATATCAAGGTTGGTTCGAGATCCGGCGGCGACATTGAAATAACTCCTGAACAGAAACAAACCATCTTCCAACATTTAGATACCAATGAGAAACTAACCGCAACCGATTTATTGAAGATACTTAAACTCGACAAAAAAAATTGCTATATCAACAAGCAACTGGAAAAAGGATTGGTTGGAAATATAACCAAGCATGCAATTCGCCAATGCTTTGGCGATTCAACACAATACAACAGCCTTTTAAGATTGAATTTGAACATAGTTGATACAGACAAACAAGGTTATCTCATTGATAAAAAAACCGGAGAGATATTAAACGAGAAAGCAACACAGTATATTGATGCAGGTATCGAACAAGAACCTCTTTATCAACTATGGCACACCATTTATTCTATTCAGGATAAACAGGAGTGCAGCAATGCTCTGCAAAACAAGTTTAGCATTGAACCAACAATAGCCGGCAAGTTGGCAGATATTGATTTCAGCAAACACGCTTTTGGAAACAAATCGGCAAAAGCAATTCGTAAAACATTGCCTTACTTAATGGAAGGTGATAAATACAGTGAAGCAATGAGTTATGCCGGCTACGAACATTCGGATTCGTTGACCAAAGATGAAAATCTGAAGCGGAAATTACTGGAGACTTTAAAACTGATAGAAAAGAATTCGCTTCGGCAACCCATTGTAGAAAAGATTCTCAACCAAATGGTAAACGTGGTGAATGCCATTATAGAAAAACACGGCAAGCCGAATGAAATTAGGGTAGAGCTTGCCCGCGAACTGAAACAAAGCAAAGAAGAACGCAATGAAGCTGAAAAAAGAAATACAAAACGAGATCGAGAAAACAAGAATATTGCTTTAAGATTGGAAGAGTATGGATTAAAAGCAACCCGAAACAAATATTATCAAATGGCGATTGTATGAAGAAATTGATAATGAAGAAAAGAAACTGAACGCCATTTGTATTTATTGCGGTCAACCTATTTCACTGACCGAAGCAATCAAAGGTAATAATGTGGATATTGAACACATTATTCCAAAATCAAAACTGTTCAATGATTCTCAAAGCAATAAAACATTGGCTCACCGTCATTGCAACAAGAATAAAAACGATATGACGGCATATGATTTTATGAAAAGTAAATCAACAGCAGAGTTTGAAGCATATATCGAACGGGTAAATTTATTGTACGCCAATTATGTCATTAATAAAACTAAGCGCGATAAACTCCTGAATGCCGGAAGATAAAATCCCCGATAATTTCATCGACCGTCAACTACGCGAAAGCCAATATATTGCGCGCAAAGCGAGAGAAATACTTCAAACCATTTGCTACAATGTATGGGCAACGAGTGGAACGATTACAGCTGAACTCCGGCATCTGTGGGGTTGGGACGAAATAACCATGAATCTCCAGTTTGAGAAATATAAACAGTTAGGGCTAACAGAGGAATGGTGGAATGGGAAAGCGAGCACGGTAAAAACAAACATAAAAAAGAAGTTATTTCCGGATGGACAAAACGTGACGATCACCGCCATCATGCCATTGATGCACTTACAATTGCCTGTACCAAACAGGGATATATCCAACGCTTTAATACGCTAAGTGCAGAAAAAACCAGAAATGATATGTGGGCGGAGGTTGAGGCACGCTCAGTTATTTTCAACGAAAAGCGCTCATTATTAGAAAAATACATTATCAGCGAACAGCCTATCGCTGTTTCTGAAGTTGAAGAGGCTGTGGCTAATATCCTGATTTCTTTTAAATCTGGGAAGAAAGTAGCGGTTGTTGGAACCCGCAAAGCGGGGAAACGTGGAAATAAAAAGGTGGTTCAAAGTGGAGTAATTGTTCCACGAGGTTCACTCAGCGAAGAAAGTGTATATGGAAAAATACAAACAATAGATGAGAGAAAACCACTCAAATACATTTTTGAGAATCCTCAATTAATTCTAAAACCATTTATCAAGCAATTAGTTGAAGAAAGAATTGAAGCTCACAAAGGGGACATTAAAAAATCAATTGCTTCATTGAAGAAAGATTCTATTTATCTGGACGACAAAAAAGAAATTGAATTGGAATATGCTTCATGCTACAAAACCGAGTATGTCATTAAATACTCGGTAGATATCAACTTCAATAAAGTAGACAAAGTTATTGATGGCAGAATAAAAGGAATTCTACAGCAACGTATAGATAAATTTGGAGGTAAAGCCAAAGAAGCATTTAAAAATGTGCAATTAGGAGATAAATCTATTATTAAATGGTATGAAAATGAAGGCCTGAAACGACCCATCAAATCAGTTCGTTGTTTTACCGGATTATCAGCTATAGTTCCTGTAAAAAAAGACGAAACAGGTAAAGATATCGGATTTGTAAAACCCGGGAATAATCATCATATTGCTATTTACACCGATAAAGAATGGAAACAAAACAGAACATGTCTGTACATTCTGGCATGCCGTAGAACGCAAGAAATATGGTATTCCGGTCATCATTAAAGATGCTTCCGAAGTCTGGGATAAAATACAAATGCAACCCGAAGGAACATATCCTGAAAGCTTCCTTGAAAAGCTTCCAAACGTTCAATTAAAGTTGGAACTCAGCATGCAACAAAATGAAATGTTTGTGTTGGGAATGACAAACGAGGATATTCAACTGGCAATTGAAACTAATGATTACAAAACGATTAGTGATAAACTTTATAGAGTGCAAAAGTTGTCTGAGAATTATTATACTTTCAGACATCATTTAGAAACTCAATTAGTCGATGATGATAGTTCCAAAAACAGTAAAAGATATATACCTATTAGAAGCCTCGGATCATTATTTGGTATAAACCCATTCAAACTAAAAATCGATCATCTCGGTAATATCTCCCTATAAACTATCAGATTATTCAAATGAAACTATGCCAAACTTCAAAAGAAATTAGTAAATCGTTCAGGTAAATTTGAGAATAGCATATATAAGACAGTTGCGGTAGCATATATATGACAAACGACTTACCATATATATGTCAATTCAACTGAGGTATATATGCCAGTACTAAAACTTCAGCAACATTCAATTAAAAGTACCTGACTAAACAATTAATCGTTCAGCAAGAAAGCAATAGAATTATGGCTATCAAATACAAAATGATTCATCGGGTCGACTACCTGAACCCCGATGAGAAAAAGAAAACAGGCTATTATCCACAGGTAATCCGAGCGAAAACGGTGAATCTGGAAGAGTTGACCATGAGCATTGCTAAAGGGAAACGGTTGCAGGCTTTCGAAATAAAAAGTACGCTGGAATTGCTTATGGCATGTATCGAAGACGAGCTGCTGGATGGTAATAGTGTATGTCTGGATGGGTTTGGGACTTTTTCGCTTTCGGCTCAGTGCAACCGTAGCGTGAGTGATCCAAAGGAAGTGCGGGCGGAATCCATTGAGGTAAAGCGGGTTACTTTCACGCCATCGCAACCGCTACGCAAGCGATTGAAAAATGCGGAGTTTGTCAGATCGGAATTGTAGAAATCTAAATATAGCTTTTCCAAAGTTTAGAACTTTGGAAAAGCTAGACCAACCAATATAATCGTATACGGAAAATGGAGAAATTGCAACCGAATAATACTTATCATATCTTCAATCATGCCAATGGATTTGAAAATATCTTTGAAGAGGCTGAGAATTACCGGTTCTTCTTGGAAAAGTACGAACGGTATATCAAACCCATTGCTGAAACTTACGCTTATTGTTTATTGCCAAATCATTTCCATTTGGTGGTGCGGATTAAACGGCGAGAGGTGTTGGAAAGGCTCTTTCAATCCGCTAACTTTTCCAAAGTTCAAAACTTTGGAAAAGTTGAAGTAACCGATAATGAACTGGAACGGTTTGTATCGAAACAATTTTCCAATCTGTTTAGCTGCTATACGCAGTCGTTCAACAAAGTAAATACGAGGCGTGGCTCATTATTTCTGAAGAATTTTAAACGTGAATTAATAAACAATCGAATTTATTTTGATTCAGCAGTAATTTATACGCATCGTAATCCGGTTCATCATGGTTTCTGCACACGGTATGAGGATTGGAGCTATACCTCTTATTGCGAGATAAAAGAAAACAATAGCCAATTTGTAGAAATCGGTAAACTGCTGAAAATGTACAAAGGACTTGATGGTTTTATAGCTAGCCATGAATTGGCAATGGAGAAATACCAACAGCAAATTATCGGAGATATTCCAACTTAACTTTTACTTTCTAAGCTTTTCCAAAGTTTAAAACTTTGGAAAAGCTTAGAAAGTAAACAAAATATATACCACTATGATTAAACGCACATTGTATTTCGGAAACCCGGCTTATCTGAGTCTGAGAAACTCTCAATTAGTCATACACTTGCCCGAGGCCAACGGCATGGACGATCGGACCGGCAACAACACCATTCCGGTGGAAGATATCGGTGTGGTTGTGTTGGATCACAAACAAATAACCATTACCCATGGCTTAATGGAGGCTCTGCTTGCCAACAATACCGCCATGATTACCTGTGATAGTAGCCGAATGCCTGTGGGACTAATGCTCCCGCTAAGTGGCAACACCACTCAAAGCGAACGTTTTCAGGCTCAGGTAGATTCCTCTCTCCCACTCCGCAAACAACTCTGGCAACAAACGGTTCAGGCAAAAATTACCAATCAAGCCTATGTGCTAAAACTAAAACGGGGAGTAATTGTAAAAAACATGCTGGCTTGGGTAGATGTAGTAAAGAGCGGAGACAGCGACAATCTGGAAGGCCGTGCTGCCGCTTATTACTGGGCTAATATGTTTCCCATGATACCGGATTTTCGTCGTGGCCGTGAAGGAATTTCACCGAACAACCTCCTTAATTACGGTTATGCAATTTTACGGGCTGTAGTTGCACGTTCGCTCGTAAGTAGCGGCTTGCTCCCAACCCTTGGAATCCATCATCATAACCGATATAACGCTTATTGCCTGGCAGATGATATTATGGAGCCCTATCGCCCGTTTGTAGACAAACTCGTTGTAGAGATATTCAATGAAGCGTATCTTGGCTGGGTAAACAAAAAACAGGACAGCTCCCGGATATTACCGACGGAACAATTGCTTGCTGCCGACGAGAGATCTCAGTATGGCGAAAAAAACGAATTTGAATTGGAACTGACCAAAGATATAAAAGCCAAACTGCTAAGCATTCCGGTATTGGACGTAACTATCAATGGTCAACGAAGCCCATTGATGATAGCCATAGGACAAACTACAGCCTCGCTGGCCCGCTGCTATCTCGGGGAAATACGCAAGATTGCTTATCCTGAATTTGGGTAACTCCAATTATCAATTATTTTTTTTCCATAGTTTCGAACTATGGAAAAAAAATAATTGATAGACAAACAAGTAATAACAAATTATGGAACGCTTTAGTGAATACAGGATTATGTGGGTACTGGTATTTTTCGATTTGCCAACCGAAACCAAAAAGGAGAAGAAAGCATATACCGATTTTCGCAAGAAGTTGGTAACCGATGGTTTTACCATGTTCCAATTCTCTATCTACCTGCGTCATTGCCCAAGCAAGGAAAATGCCGAGGTGCATATCAAACGGGTGAAATCATTCCTACCCGAAGCCGGACAGGTAGGAGTTCTCTGTATTACCGACAAGCAATTCGGCCTCATGGAACTTTTTCAGGGGAAAAAAGAAAAAGAAGTTTCAACACCCTATCAGCAATTGGAGTTGTTTTGATCTCCCACTAGCTTTCTTCAATCTGTTAGCTAACGGATTGGAAAAGTTGTAAAAACGGGAAACAGCACCCCATTCAATTACAAACAAAAATCCCGCCTTGCGAGCGGGATTTTCTTTTCTCTAACAGCGGATTTTTCAATCCTGATTATTGCGATAAAATACTGAATCACTTACTATTGCATACATTGTGCTGTTAGTGATGTCAAAGATACCAATTATTGAAAGCAAATCACAACTAATGTTAATGTATTTCAATATGTATATGGGCTGTTAGTGATGTCAAAGATACCAATTATTGAAAGCAAATCACAACTGGTAAGGCTAATATGTTCATAAATGGTACGCTGTTAGTGATGTCAAAGATACCAATTATTGAAAGCAAATCACAACCTCTCGGTTTTCTCATGTCCTAGTTCTGTGGCTGTTAGTGATGTCAAAGATACCAATTATTGAAAGCAAATCACAACATATCTCTTATTCTTAAATCTATAGCTTCAGCTGTTAGTGATGTCAAAGATACCAATTATTGAAAGCAAATCACAACCCGCCCGACGGAGTCAATACCCTATCTTGTGCTGTTAGTGATGTCAAAGATACCAATTATTGAAAGCAAATCACAACAATGCTGCCATTTGTTCCGTCACTAATTCGCTGTTAGTGATGTCAAAGATACCAATTATTGAAAGCAAATCACAACAATATTGTCATTGTAGAGTTCATTGGCATTGCTGTTAGTGATGTCAAAGATACCAATTATTGAAAGCAAATCACAACTTTGTGTTATCTCCTTTATACTTGTTCTTCGCTGTTAGTGATGTCAAAGATACCAATTATTGAAAGCAAATCACAACATGTCCTAGTTCTGTACTAAACCAGTGTTTGCTGTTAGTGATGTCAAAGATACCAATTATTGAAAGCAAATCACAACACCAGGTCACGGCTATATTCAGCTACAATGGCTGTTAGTGATGTCAAAGATACCAATTATTGAAAGCAAATCACAACTTGATGAAGTGGAATGGGAAACAGGCGTATGCTGTTAGTGATGTCAAAGATACCAATTATTGAAAGCAAATCACAACCCAAAACAGTCGTATATACTACACCGAAAAGCTGTTAGTGATGTCAAAGATACCAATTATTGAAAGCAAATCACAACTATTGATAAATAATTACGCATTCACATATAGCTGTTAGTGATGTCAAAGATACCAATTATTGAAAGCAAATCACAACTACGGTGCGTTCTTTCAGATTCTCGATAGTGCTGTTAGTGATGTCAAAGATACCAATTATTGAAAGCAAATCACAACAACGCTGCCATAGTTTCCGTCACGAGCTCGCTGTTAGTGATGTCAAAGATACCAATTATTGAAAGCAAATCACAACTACGTTTCGTTTGTGGTTTCTCCTTTGTATGCTGTTAGTGATGTCAAAGATACCAATTATTGAAAGCAAATCACAACTTTTAACCAGTGTTTCAGAACATTCTGGTGCTGTTAGTGATGTCAAAGATACCAATTATTGAAAGCAAATCACAACTAAATCATGCGTACTGCGCTCATAATTGTGCTGTTAGTGATGTCAAAGATACCAATTATTGAAAGCAAATCACAACAATATAGTCATGGTACTATTCATTGGCATTGCTGTTAGTGATGTCAAAGATACCAATTATTGAAAGCAAATCACAACAAATCAGCTACTAATGTTGCTGTTGTTCCAGCTGTTAGTGATGTCAAAGATACCAATTATTGAAAGCAAATCACAACTGTATTGGCTCGACTTTGTCGATTCCTTCGCTGTTAGTGATGTCAAAGATACCAATTATTGAAAGCAAATCACAACACAAGCTCCAATCATGAGTGGTACTCGGCTTTTGCTGTTAGTGATGTCAAAGATACCAATTATTGAAAACAAATCACAACTGATTTATTGACTCAGAAACATTATCTGAACATCAGCTGTTAGTGATGTCAAAGATACCAATTATTGAAAGCAAATCACAACTGTTGAACTATGCATTTCCATAACCTATTGCTGCTGTTAGTGATGTCAAAGATACCAATTATTGAAAACAAATCACAACCTGAAAATGCATATATCGTGGTGGAATATTGCTGTTAGTGATGTCAAAGATACCAATTATTGAAAACAAATCACAACATGTGGTCTGTCGTACTTTGAATGATTTAGTGGGCTGTTAGTGATGTCAAAGATACCAATTATTGAAAACAAATCACAACGAAACTATAGTGAAACGCGCATAAAATAGTCGTACGCTGTTAGTGATGTCAAAGATACCAATTATTGAAAACAAATCACAACAAAAACCGAATCGGATACTTGAAAATTCGTGGCTGTTAGTGATGTCAAAGATACCAATTATTGAAAACAAATCACAACATTAGTATAATTTGAATGAAGTATTGATCTGCTGTTAGTGATGTCAAAGATACCAATTATTGAAAACAAATCACAACCAAAAACACTATAATTAAATGAACAACAATGCTGTTAGTGATGTCAAAGATACCAATTATTGAAAGCAAATCACAACACGTTAAATCCATTCTAACATTATCCCTGTGTTCTGTTAGTGATGTCAAAGATACCAATTATTGAAAACAAATCACAACAAAAACGAGATGTCAAAGTTCATGCAATGGGCTGTTAGTGATGTCAAAGATACCAATTATTGAAAACAAATCACAACACTTAACTAATGAGTCGAACAATTCTTGTTGCTGTTAGTGATGTCAAAGATACCAATTATTGAAAGCAAATCACAACATAGCTACAATAAATTGTGAAATTATTAAATAAGCTGTTAGTGATGTCAAAGATACCAATTATTGAAAACAAATCACAACTCCTCGTCAAGCGCTGTCGAAAACTTTGAGATCGGCTGTTAGTGATGTCAAAGATACCAATTATTGAAAACAAATCACAACCAAAGGTTACTTGATTTATCGATTTATTTGAGCTGTTAGTGATGTCAAAGATACCAATTATTGAAAACAAATCACAACTTGATGCGCTGCAGGCCGTCGATGGTGTGGCTGTTAGTGATGTCAAAGATACCAATTATTGAAAGCAAATCACAACTCGCGTTCGGATCTTTTCATAGCATACTGGGCTGTTAGTGATGTCAAAGATACCAATTATTGAAAGCAAATCACAACACTTTTATGACATAGTCTGCTTGCTTTAATGCTGTTAGTGATGTCAAAGATACCAATTATTGAAAGCAAATCACAACTCCATTAGTCAACTTCAAAAACTGATTTAAGCTGTTAGTGATGTCAAAGATACCAATTATTGAAAGCAAATCACAACTCTGGCTTGCAATGGCGTGGCGTTCGGAAAGCTGTTAGTGATGTCAAAGATACCAATTATTGAAAGCAAATCACAACAATTTTAGAAGTAATAAAAGCTAAAACTTGCTGTTAGTGATGTCAAAGATACCAATTATTGAAAGCAAATCACAACAATTTTTTCATAAGAAATAAAATCACCATTGCTGTTAGTGATGTCAAAGATACCAATTATTGAAAGCAAATCACAACAAACATGACAGCATCCGGATAATTCAACGGGCTGTTAGTGATGTCAAAGATACCAATTATTGAAAGCAAATCACAACAATTGATATAAAATCACCATTTGCATCATAGCTGTTAGTGATGTCAAAGATACCAATTATTGAAAGCAAATCACAACATCTACTAAAATAGTATCTCTGTTGCCTTCGCTGTTAGTGATGTCAAAGATACCAATTATTGAAAGCAAATCACAACATTTAAATTCATCAATGAGCGTATGCAAACGCTGTTAGTGATGTCAAAGATACCAATTATTGAAAGCAAATCACAACTAGCACATCAAGCGCATGATTCTGATATTAACTGCTAGTAACGTCAAAAACACCAACCTAACAGCTTTTTTATTCGTACCGAATAATCTTAGCCGGATTAATTTTGGTAATCAGGTATGAAGGGCCAATCATCATCAGCAGTGAAGCCAATAAAGTGCCCGCGTTGAGAAGAAGGATATACAGCCAATTGAAAGCAATTGGAACCGTCGGGACATAATACGCTTCGGGATCGAGCGGAACAATACCGGTAAAATACTGGATAGCACAAAGCGAAAGGCCAATTACATTGCCCCACAACATGCCTTTGCCAATAAGGAAAGTGGAATGATACAGGAAGATTTTGCGAACCGACCAATCCGTTGAGCCCAATGATTTCAATATTCCAATCATATTGGTCCGTTCCAGAATAAGAATCAGCAACCCTGAAATCATATTAAAGCCGGCAACAGCAAGCATCAAAACCAGAATCACCCACACGTTCATATCCAGCAAATCAAGCCAGCCGAAAATTTGAGGGTTGGTTTGCTTGATCGTTTGGGCAAAATAAGATTGTCCTTTCTCAGTAAATTTATTCGCTGTAGCATCGTATACGGCATCGCCCACTTCGTCAATTTTATCAAAATCCTTAATGAGCACTTCCATACCGCTAATCGAATCTGTTGGCCAATCATTTAGTTTTTGCACCTGACGCATATCGGCCAAAATAATCAGTTTGTCGTATTCCCTAAAGTTCGTGGAATAAATTCCGGCAATCTTAAATTTTCTTGCCCGGACCTGATCCTGAATAAAATAGGTAAAAAAACTATCGCCTAGTTTCAATCCCAACAAACCTGCTAAATACTTCGACAAAACCACTTGATTGCTTGGCGTATCACCAGAAAGATCGAGAATGTTTCCTTCCACCATATTGGATTTAAAGAAATTCCAGTCGAAATTTTTATCAATTCCTTTTACAACAATTCCCTGAAATTCAGTATCAGTTTTGATAATGCCAGGTTTTGTAGCAAATGGCTCTACATGTTTTACTCCATCTATAGCAGCAATTTTTTTCATCAAAGCCTTGTCGGCCTTGATCGGATTCATTTCGTAGGTGTTGTTATTATCAAAATTGGTAATTTGAATATGGCCTCCGAATCCAATGGTTTTATTCCGGATTTCGCGTTTGAAACCGATAACCACCGCCACAGAAATAATCATAACCGCCAGTCCCAGTGCAATACCAATAGTGGCAATACGAACAGCAGGGCGAGAAACATTCTTCTTGCCCTGTTGGAAATGGATGCGTTTAGCTATGAAATATTCGAGATTCAAAATATTGATTTGATGATTAGTTGATGTGATAATGTGACGATTAGGTAGTGCGGTAATTAGGGTAAATGATAATGTGGTGATTATGTGACTGTAAAATTAGTAATTAGTAATCTGAAAACAGAGCAAACTGTACCATTAATCAGCACATCATCACATCATCACATCAAATTATTATCACATCAACCAATCAACACATTAAATTGTTCGTCCGGGATAGGCCTGTAGAGCTTTCCCAAGTACTACCAAAGCATGCTTCAGATCTTCTTTATCGAGCACATATGCAATGCGAACTTCGTCTTTTCCGTAACCATCGATAGTATAAAAACCCGAAGCGGGAGCCATCATCACGGTGTAACCCTCGTACTCAAAATCGGAAAGCAACCATGCGCAGAATTTATCGGCATCGTCAATTGGCAAACGGGCAACGGTGTAAAATGCGCCCATCGGAATGGGCGAATAAACACCCGGAATACGATTCAGCCCGTCAATCAGGAATTTGCGGCGTTCCACATACTCATTATACATTTCAAGCATATAATCGGCCGGCGTATCCATCGCTGCTTCGGAAGCAATCTGTCCCAATAAAGGCGGGCTCAAACGTGCCTGGCAGAATTTTATAACATTTTTGCGGACCTCTTTATTCTTAGTTACCAATGCTCCAATACGAACACCTGTCATGCTGTAGCGTTTTGAAACTGAATCGATCAACACCACATTTTCCTCAATTCCATCCAGATGGAAAGCCGAAATATAAGGCGCGCCGGTGTAGCAGAATTCGCGATACACCTCGTCCGAAAACAGATACAAATCGTATTTCTTCACCAAATCGCGGATTTTATTCATCTCGGCACGAGTGTACAAATATCCGGTCGGATTATTCGGATTGCAAATCAGGATTCCTTTGGTTTTGGGAGTAATCAGTTCTTCGAATTTGTCGACATGCGGTAAGGCAAAACCCTCTTCAATGGTAGAAACCACAGGTTTCACAACGGCTCCTGCGGCTATGGCAAAAGCAGTATAATTGGCGTAAGCAGGCTCTGGAACAATAATTTCATCGCCCGGATCGAGGCAGCTCATAAAAGCAAAATTTACAGCTTCGGAACCTCCGGTTGTAACAATGATATCTTCCTCGGTAACGTCAATATTAAACGTATGATAATAAGCTGCAAGTTTATTTCTCAAGCTTTTAATCCCATCACTCGGACTATATTCCAACACAGTACGGTCGATATTTCGAATCGCATCCAACGCGACTTTCGGTGTCTTCAAATCGGGCTGGCCGATATTCAAATGATACACTTTGATACCGCGTGCTTTGGCTTTGTCGGCCAGCGGAACCAATTTACGAATAGGCGATTCGGGCATTGCCTGCCCCCGTTGTGAGGTGTGTGGCATGTTTTTTAGTTTACAATGAACAGTTGTCTGTTTACAAGTAAATGTTTCATTTTGTAACAACAACTGCGGTTTACGTTATAATTTGTTGGCGCAAAAGTAGTGAATTTTACCCGAATAAGAAAGAATAGTTGGTAGTTTTGAGTTTTACGTTTCTAGTTCTGAGTTTTTTTTTACAGTTTTGAGTTCTGTGTGAAGAATATAAACCAGAACCTCTGCTTACTGCTTACCTCTGAACTATAAACTATTTCAAGTCCACCATTAGTTTTATATTAAACTGACGGCTGGTAAGATAATTGGGGACAGCCAATTGCTGCCCGTAAATGTCGCTCACCCAATAATGGGAGTTGACATTATTGAAGTTCAGGAGGTTGAATACCTCCACGTTCACCCAAACACTTTTTACGTGCTTAAGCCAGGGCTTATCCATTACACGGTCGGTACCGCTGACCAAGGCCCGGGAAGCTCCGATATCAACGCGGCGATAATCTGGCGAACGCCAATAGCTGCGGTATTGCATATTTCGTGGAGCACCAAAGGGCAAACCATCCGACCAGATAAATTTTAAGTGCATCTTGTATTTCGGATTGCTGGGCAAATAATCCTGAAACATCATCGAAAACACGTAACGCTGCTCGTTAGGACGCGGCAACCAACCCGGATAAACCGTTTCCGTTGCAGTTACTTTACCATTACTATCAAATGTTTTTTTGACGTACGAATCATCGAGCAAATTTTCCTTCGAATCCATCAATGAGAGGTTAATCCAGGAGTCAGCACCCGGAACCAATTCGCCAAAGAGCTTAAAATCAACACCGGCAGTATAAGCCTTTGCATCATTTTCGCCGGAATAGCGAATCCTTACATTGTCAACAGTATACGAAATAACCCGATCGGCCAGTTTCAGATAGGCTTCGGTTGTGAATTTAAACGGACGTCCCATCAACCGGAAATAATGATCGCCTCCCAACACAAAGTGCAGGCTGCGCTGGGCTTTAATATCAGAATTCAGTTTGATATTCACATTCCCAAGAGAATCGGTAACTGCCTGACGTATTTCCTTATAAAATGGTGCCTGATAATAAAGTCCGGTAGCAAATCGGAAACTGAAATCACGTTTCCAATGTGGCAAATAGGAAACCGAAAAGCGTGGACTAACAAGCAATTCTTTATTAAATGTCCAGTAATTTCCGCGCAAACCGCCTGTAACCGACAAAATGCCTGCATTCATATTCCATTTATAGGTATCCTGAAAAAATGCTGTGGTCCGCCAACTGTACATCGAAGTGTCCGATTTCATGGTGTAATAAAGATCCACCTGTTTGTCGCTGAATGGCAAAGAATAACCTACTGAATCACGCCACTCCCACTCACTTATTTTATCATGGATAATTTCATTCTGAAGAGTTACGCCCCATCTCATTTTCTGATTATCGTCTTCATATTCGCCTAAATGCGAAATGTTGGATACAGTGGCATTCAGCCGATTGCGGGCATGTTCCTGGTATTTTCCAATCCCAAGCGTCTGGCCTTCCTTGTCTTCGGCTTTCAAATCCATTTTTACTTCGCTCAGGATATACTCACCCAAAATATCATAAGTTTCGTTTTCGTTCGTGTTGAATGTGGAAGCTAGCAAACCCAGTTTCGTTTTTTTTGTGGGCTTATAGTTCAGGGTTAATGCTCCAAACGAAGTACGGAAAAGATCTTTTTCCTGGCCTTCAAAAAAAACTGTCAGGTTACGTCCCATATTATAGGTACCAAAAGAAGTGGAGCGGTTTTGTGGTTCAAACTGATAGCTATTTTGTGAAAAATTGCCTAAAAAAGTAAGTTCCCACTTCGGTTTAAGCTGGTAGGTAAGGTAAGTCTGGTAATCAATAAATGTAGGTTTATATTCCCCCTTGGTATCAAGTGTTCCCAATAGGTATTGAGAGGTTTTATACCTGACACCGTGCATTTGCGTAAAACCTTTGGAAGCTGTACCCAGATAAGCCGAAGCACCCAGCAAACTCACCGAAGCAGTTGCTTCAAACTGTTGCGGCTTTTTATACTCAATATCCAGCACCGACGACATTTTGTCTCCATATCTGGCATCAAATCCTCCGGACGAAAACCCAACATTATTGACCATGTCCGGATTGACAAAGCTCAACCCTTCCTGTTGGCCGGCACGCACCAATAACGGGCGATAAACTTCAACCCCATTTACATAAACAGCGTTTTCGTCAAAATTTCCGCCACGCACATTGTATTGAGAACTTAGTTCGTTGCTTGAACTCACACCTGTAAACGTAATTAAAAGGGATTCTATTCCCCCTGCCGCATTGGGCATCAGGCGATATTTTGAAGGATCAACCAGCTCCATAGTGGAAGTCTGGCGGCGCTGCCCAATAATGCTAACCTCCTGGATTTGTTTGTCTGTAGGCCGAAGCTCCACCGATATCTGGAGGATGTGTTTATTGGTTTTAATGGTGTGTTTTATAGTTTCGTAACCAACCATTGAATATACCAGAGTTGCTGAATCCTGAATATCGGTAATCAGTTCATAATATCCATTTTGATTAGCCTTGGTGCCATTTGTCGTGTTTTCGAAATAAACATTGGCCAACTCAATCCCACGATTGTTCGGATCAATAACGTACCCAAAGAATGCGCACCTTGTTTTGTCCAAACAAAACAACCGGAAGAAAAAAAAGACAAAACAGAAGGAAAAATTTATTCTTCATGCAATATGAATGTTGTTTTGGGAGAATAAAAAGCATAGTTTTTAACGGAAGAAACAGGTTTTTATTTTACTCTTAATGCATTTTTAAACAAAAATACAAGTTACTGAATTACAGCAACGAAAGTTAGACATCATCTTCAGAAAACAATTCTGATAAACCCAGTAACAATTGTTCAATAGTATCAAATTTCCGGTCATTCACCAACCAGCCACTTTCCGTAACTGAAATCTGCACACCGGCGTCGTACACTACCATGTATCCTGCCCGGGCCAATGCCCGAAGTGTCCAATACATGCGTGTTTTATCACCCGACACCCATACTTTTTTAGTCATCGGATAATTCATAGAAAAATTTCCATTGGCTGCATTAAAGAAATATGATTTACTTTCGAAAGCCCGGCTAAAACTGCCATTGAACACCAAATCTTCGGGTACACCACATTCCACGCCATGTTCGGCGCTGATAAGCCAGATACGGTCGGCAGCCTGGAGAGCCAGATCAAGTTCATGAGTCGAAAGAAGTATAGCTTTATCGGTTTTATGAGCCAGACGGTGAAGCAAAAGCATAATTTCCACGCGGTTAGGCAAGTCGAGGTGCGCCGTAGGTTCATCGAGCATAATAATGGGAGTATCCTGTGCGAGCGCCTTGGCAATCATAGCCCGTTGCCGTTCACCATCCGAAAGTTCATTGATATTCTGGTGCATTTTGTGCTCCAAATGAACCATTTCAATAGCTTCGCGGATAATTGCATCTTCTTCGCCAGTGATATTTCCCCACCAGTTGCTGTGCGGATGTCGCCCCAGCGATACCAGATTATAGACCGTAGCATTTTCTATCTCTACCCGCTCTGTCAGAACCAGAGCTATCATCAGTGCTTTTTCCGGCTGTTTCAGCTTTGAAATTTCCTTTCCATCTATGGTTGTATTACCTGTCAATGGTTTTTGCAAGCCAGTAAGCGTACGAAGCAAGGTGGATTTTCCCGCTCCGTTCGGCCCAATCATACACACCAATTCGCCCGACTGCAACTGCAAATTGAGTTCAGCCTGTACAACATCGGTTTTTCCTTTTTTGGAATACCCAATAGATAAATTATGTGTGGTTAGAATTGACATGTTATTGTAAAAATAACTACCCCTAACCCCTAAAGGGGAATTAAGCTAGCTCGGTTTTGATTATTTTTTTAAAGTGTAATTTTCAACAATTAGTTGTAATTTAGTTCCCCTCAGGGGTTAGGGGTCATCTTTTTATCTTTTCTTCAATATTATCCAGATAATAATCGGTGCGCCAAACAAGGCGCTGATCGTATTTATAGGTAAAGTATACGCCGGAATCTGTGAAATTATATCGCAAACCAGTATCAGCGACGCACCGCAAAGTACCGTTGCTGGCAATAATATTTTATGAGTCGATGTACGGAAAAGTCCGCGGGCAATATGCGGAATGGCAACCCCCACGAAGGCAATCGGTCCTGTAAAAGCCGTAATCCCTCCGGCCAACAACCCTGTTGCTATCACGATAAGCAAGCGGGTACGAACGATAGAAACGCCCAAACCACGTGCATAATTTTCGCCAAGCAGCAAACCATCCAATCTTTTTTGAAGAAAAAAAGCCATGCCTAAACCAACCAAAGCGACCGGCAAAAGAACCTGCATATATGTCCACGTTACAGCACTCAGGCTACCAAAAGTCCACATTACAAAGAGTTTTATAGCATCCGGATTACTGAAATTCTGCAATACGCTAACTATGGATCCGGCAATGGTCCCAAACATCAACCCTACAATGAGCAATGAAACCGCATGATGAACCCGAAATGAAACGCCAACTACCAACGCCAACACCACTGAAGCGCCAATAATGGCAGCTGCAATTAACGCCCAGCCACTGCTTACAAATGCTACCGGCAGTACCGAAGCCGCCATCATAACCAACGCCACACCCAGGCTGGCACCTGAACTAACACCCAGGATATACGGATCAGCCAATGAATTGCGGAAAAGAGTTTGCATCATCAGCCCCGCCACCGACAAGGAAGCGCCGGCAATTATGGCTGTAATGGCTTTAGGCAAACGGAAGTTAAGCAATATCTCGGAATTGATTCCTTCCGTTCCTTTCCCCATAAAAACCGACACAATTTCCCGCAATGAGATATGAATGCTCCCCCAGGCCAAATCGGACAGAAAAAGACATAACATAGTCAACGACAACGAAAGAAATAATATGAAGCTACGGGATTTCATTAACAAATTTATTATCCTGGATTTAAAATTATCATTCACTTAATTTCCGAATCTTCGGAATCTTCCAACGAGACCTCAGACAGACATTCCGAACTTTCGGAATCATGTTCCGAGGGCTCAACCAAGCGTTCCCAACCTTGGGATTTAACCATTGAGTACCCAGAAAGGCTTTCCCAACGTTGGGAATCATGTTCTGAGGGGTCAGCGGAACTTTCCCAACCTTGGGACGCATTTTCGGGCCTCAAAGATACAAAATAATGCCAATTTATTAACTCAACCCGACAGAAAAAGGACAGGTCACGACCTGTCCCTACCCCATTGTTGTTATATTATTTCAATTTTTGCGCGTAAACCAACTCATAGCCCGGCAAAATCTCCGGATGAAGAATGGCAATCACATCCGACAGCAACAAATCGGGACGCGCTACAGCACTCTCCCAAAAATCGTTGGCAGTGGAAGGCAACAAACGTTTATTGAAACTATAAACTTGTTTTAATTTAACCGGGCGGAAATAAGCATGTTTTGCATCGGCATTTACCAAATCTGCTATGGAATTAAAATTACAATTCAGCCAAACATCCGTTTGAGAGAAATTTTTCAGCACCGTTTCTACATTCAGCGGCAGACTGCCGGCTGTAGTATCGTTGACGTAAAAATAACGGGCTCCGGCATCCGCAAACAGTTTCCCCATAAAATTGCGGCCCGAAGGCATGTACCATGTCCCACGGAAATTGGAACCGGCCATGATATTGGGCTTATTCTTTACGGCTGCCGCTTTGGCTTTTATATCATTGTAGCGTTTATTCACATCCGCAAAAATACTATCGGCCAATTTTTCCTTATCGTAAAAAGCCGCCACGAATTTAATCCATTCGGCCCGTGCCAGTAACGAAGTTTCCATCCACTCATTATTAAACACGACAGGGATTCCCGCTTGTGAAACACGCAATGCATAAGGGTCATTCTGGTTGTAACCGCTCATCATTACCGCAGCCGGTTTCAGTTGAAGCGTTTTTTCCACGTTAATATTAAACGCATCGCCCAGATCGGCAATTTTTCCTTCTCCGATACGCTTGTTGAGTTCTGCATTATAAATAATTTTCGGAGAACAAACACCGTTCACGGTTTGCAATTCACCCAGCAAACTTAGAAATTCAAAATGCGTTACTGAAGTGGCTACCAGCGTTTGAAGCGGAATCTGCACTTTGGTTCCATTGCCAGGCGTTTTGGTTTTGGTATCTTTCACCAGATAATAGCGGGCATAAACCGAACCTTTTACCCATGGGCTATAAACAATTACTTCTTTATAATCCAGAAAATATTTAATAGCATAACCTTCGGCATAGCTTAGTTTGAGCGAATCGGTTGCTTGCTCACGTTCTGTTTTAGCAGTTTTACCTGTGCACGAAACTAAAAAAACGGCAAAAAGCAGTGGAATAATTGAGAGTTTCTTCATTTTACAATATATTTTTCCCGCAGATTAAGTTGGCATTGACCAGCTTTACCTGCGGGAAATTAGTTGCCGCAAAGATACAAGTAAATTGTAAATCAGGAATAATTAAATCGTAAATTCTTTCAGTGCCCTCCGGTTGGAACGTTTTGCTTTTTCTCCGACGACTCCGGCTCTTTCACAAACATCCAGAAAATAACGGAAGTAGTCACCAGCAATCCGCAGAAAATATAAAGCAGTTGATGATTTCCGGTGGCTTTAATCACGTTGGCCACACCGTTGCTCATCATTTGCGGAAGCACTACAGCCAAATTGAAAACCCCCATATACAACCCCATTTTAGCCGGATTGACGCGTTCGCTCATAATGGCAAAAACAATAGAAATCACCGCCGACCAGCCAATTCCAACGAGCAGCATACCGATATAAAAATCCATTTCTACGCGGCTGAAATAAGCAATATAGAAATAACCGATAGCCGAAAATGCCAGTGCAGCAATATAGGTTTTTACCCGCCCGATTCGTTTGGCAATGGCTTGTAAAATCAACGGGAAAATGGCACCAACAAAGTTCAGAATAAAGAAACCGAGCGAAACCATATTTCCAACCGACGAACCCGGAGTCTGAGTGACACCAGTCAGTTTTTCGGCAAACCAGTTGGCCGAAATTTTCGAGATATCGATATTGGGTAAAATCTGATTTTCGATAAAAAAGCCGGACAGAATAAACATGCTCTGGAAAGCCACCCAAGTAAAGGAGTGAGCCAACATGATTTTCTGGAACTCATTCTTATTGGATTTGCTTTTTATCCCCTGAATAATAATTACAGTACCAATAATTACCGAATACGCCAAGGCACAAATCAACACCGGATTATGCCACGCCGCCAGCGCATTGGTAAAAAAGTGAAAAAACAGGCTGAAAATTCCAAAGACCAGAAATCCATAAAGCGGAAATATTTCCCTGAAAATTTGCCACACTCCATAGGTTTCCTGAGTAGTGGTTTGCACCGTTTCCAGATCTTTCTTTTCCTGAATAAACAAAATCGGAAAAACAGCAGTCAAAAAAACAATAGCAGCTGCAATATACAGCAACGCCTCATTCCCGAAAACCATGGAAAGAAAATAAGCAAATACCCCGAAAAAGCCGGACATAATCTGCATCCATACGTAACCGGAAGTACGAACTTTGCCTTCGGGCGTAAGGTCGGCTATAATGGATCGGGCGGGATTGAAAGTCACATTCACCGACAAATCCAGAAACAAGGCTATAATGGAAGCGATAAGAATAATATCGGTAATTCCTGTAATATGCGAAATGCCGCGAATGTGCGGCAGCGAAAGAAACGCCAGCGTGCTCACCATTCCGCCAATCATAATAAACGGCCGGCGGCGTCCACCCATAAACCACACATTATCGCTCACCAGTCCGACAATTACCTGCCCGAAAATTCCGGCAATCGGTCCGGCCAGCCAGACAAAAGCCACATTGTGAATGTCCAACCCATATTTATTGGACAAAATCCAACTTAAGGCAGCAATCTGGGTCGACAAAGCAAACCCGACAGCAGTAGCTGGTAATCCGAGTAATGCCAGAAACGGATTACTCATTTTCTTTTGAATGTTCAGCATATATCAAAGATTGTTAGATATTAGAACCAGGAGTCAAGACAAAAACAGCAAGTTTAATTGAAAAAAAATTGCATTCCGGTATTTGGAATGCAATTATATTAATTTAAATTGAAAAAGCCTGTATCTTCAAAAAATGAATTCAAATTTCCGAGCGCAAACGTTTGTTGAAACTTGAGGACAAGTCACGACTTGCCCTACGATTTCAAACTCTTGCTTATGCTGTCAATGTAATTCAGTACCTCGTCCCGACCAGTTCGTTTCTCGGAAGATGTCAGGAAAATAGGCGGCAATTCTTCCCATTGTTCCTCCAGTTTTTCTCTATAAGCACGGATACTCTCTACACCTTTCACATGTGAGAGCTTGTCTAGCTTGGTAAATACGATAGAAAACGGAACACCATTCTCGCCCAACCATTCCATAAATTCGAGATCTATTTTCTGAGGTTCGTGGCGGCAATCAATCAACAAAAACAGGCAAGTCAGCTGTTCCCGATTAAGAATATAGCTTTCAATAATATCTTTCAACTGCTCCCGCGTTTTTTTTCCGGCAGTTGCATAGCCATAGCCCGGCAAATCCACCAAATGCCAATTGTTATTAATCAAAAAATGGTTGATTAGCAATGTCTTTCCAGGCTTTGATGATGTCATGGCCAAACCATTCCGGTTGCAAAGCATATTAATTAACGACGACTTGCCCACGTTTGAGCGCCCGATAAAAGCATATTCCGGCAAGCGACTATCCGGACATTTCCGGTAATCGGTATTGCTGATTACAAATTCTGCAGATTTTATATCCATAATTTTGGAAGGCCAACCTCTGTGACTGGCCAGATATTAAGTGATTATTATTTTATGGTTCAAAGATAGCAAATACATTCCACCAAAAGTGATCAATCCGTTTATCATGAGTAATTCGTATCCCAACGCATAGTTGAAATAAGTTGTTGACAACAAATTCAACGCAAAACAAAGTAATGGCGAGGCAATGGCAATAACCGGCACCCATTTGTCGCGCACCTGCCGCTTGGTAAAAAGCCCAAAAGCAAATAGCCCCAGCAAAGGACCATACGTGTACGATGCAATGGTATAAATAGCATCAATAATACTTTTATTATTCAACGCTTTAAAAACAAACATAATCACAACAAACAAAACCGACATGCCAATATGTGTCAGCTTGCGTTTTCGCTCAGCAACTTTCGGCTCATTATGCTTCACACCCAAAATATCCACCGAAAACGAAGTAGTTAGTGATGCCAAAGCCGAATCGGAGCTGGCAAAGGTAGCAGCAATAATCCCAATCACAAACAAAAAGGTAACTACAGGCCCCAGATATTGCGTGGCAAACAATGGCAGAATATCGTCCGAAGCAGTAGGCAAAGCAATGTTATTTTTAGTTGCCAACAGCAACAGCATGGCCCCCAATGTAAGAAACAGCAAATTCAACGGCACAAACGAAACTCCGTACCAATACATGTTTTTCTGTGCATTCTCGAAGGCTTTTGCAGGTCAGGTTTTTTTGCATCATATCCTGGTCGAGTCCCGTCATAACGATAGCAATAAAAATTCCGCTAAAAAACTGTTTGAAAAAGTTTTGTTTGGAATGCCAGTCGTCAAACACAAAAATGCGTGAGTGCGGGTGGTTTATTATCGAAAAAAAAAACTCATTGAAACCAAAATCCAATTGTTTTGCAACCTGAATTACTAACAAAACCAAAGCCGAAATCAAACAAATAGTTTGCAACGTATCAGTCCACACGATGGTTTTGATACCACTCCGGTGCGTGTAAAGCCAGATAAGGAAAACCGCAACAGAAGCCGTAACTAAAAAAGGAACTTGCCACGCGTCAAATATCACATGTTGTAAAATAAGCGTTACCAAATACAACCGAACCCCCGAACCAATAGTGCGCGAAAGCAGAAAAAACGAGGCGCCCGTTTTATAAGAGTATTTACCAAAACGTTCTTCCAGATAGGTATAAATGCTGGTCAGATTCATTTTGTAATAGAGCGGAAGCAAAACATTGGCAATAATCAGATACCCAACAAAGAAACCAAAAACGGTTTGCATATAGGTAAAATCGACATTCCGCACCATTCCCGGAACAGACACAAAGCTGACACCGGAAATGGATGAACCAACCATCCCGATAGCCACCACCCACCACGGCGATTTCTTATTTCCAAGAAAGAAGGCATCATTATCTGTGCTTTTTCTTCCTACAAGCCAGGAAATAAGCACCAGAAACGAGAAATAAACTGCTATAATCAACAGAATGAAAAATCCGGACATAAAAAATCAATGTGAATCTGTGGCAAAATGCGAATGTGACAATATTTGTAAATTAAAACCTCTGCAGCACTTTGTACGAATGTCTTATTGTCAATAATTTCGCACAAAAATACTTAAAAACGAGCGAAGACAAATGCATTGGACAAAAATAGTTTTGCACCGTTTTTTTTTCTATTTTTGCAACTGCATTGAAAAACCGAACATGGCTCAACAACAATTTTCATTCTTCATTACTCGAAAACGCAGTCAACGAGTTTGCAAAACTTCCGGGAATTGGTCGTAAAACGGCTCTGAGACTGGTGTTGCATTTGCTCAAACAATCAGAACACGACGTGGAAGTATTTGGGAACTCGTTTATTCATTTGCGCAAGGAAATTGTGTATTGCAAAGTATGCCATAACATTTCCGATACTGAAATTTGCCACCTTTGCAGCAACCCGTCGCGCGATCACGAAACGGTTTGTGTGGTGGAAAATATAAAAGACGTGATGTCGATAGAAAACACCCAACAATTCAGGGGATTGTATCATGTGTTGGGAGGCATAATTTCACCGATGGACGGCATTGGACCAAGCGACCTGGAAATTGAGAGCCTGATTCAGCGCGTAAACGATGATAATGTAAAAGAAGTAATCCTGGCACTCAGCACTACTATGGAAGGCGACACTACCAATTTTTACATTTTTCGTAAACTCTCGCCGTTAAACATTAAAATCACCACTATTGCCCGTGGAATTGCTATTGGCGACGAACTGGAATATGCCGACGAAGTAACCCTCGGGCGTTCAATTTTAAACCGGGTAGAATTTACAAATTCATTTAAATAAAACTACATAAGAAAACATATAAAAATGAAGAACATTGCAAGAATTGTCAGACAAATCAATCAGGCCTATTACCTTGTTTATACTACCACTATTTTGTCAACCATTTTAGGTTATTACCTGACCATGAACCGTGAAGCAGCACCCGACTTAAAAAGCGAATCAACCATAGCGGTTTCATCACTAATAATCTTATACATACTTATTTCCATTCCTGCCGCATTGGCATTATTTCACCGCAATCTGAAGAAATGGCGTGAAATTCAAGATGAATTTCTGAAGCATAAAAAATACATTTCCGGAGCAAAACTACGCCTGTTGGTAGTAGGAACCGGATTAGTAGCCAGCGTTGTAGGACATTTTATGTTGTATGCCGGTACGCAAAACATGTCAATGATTGCCTGCGCGGGGATTGCCGCCATTGCATTGTTTTTCTGCAAACCATTGGTAAATAAAGTGGCCAACGAACTTGAAATTGAAGCAGACGAAGAAGAATAATCTCAACAAAAGACATTAGCTATGATTATCGCTGTAGATTTCGACGGAACAATTGTAACACACGAATATCCTAAAATTGGTAAGGAAATTCCGTTTGCTATTGACACACTCAAACGTTTGCAAGCCAACCCCGACCATCTGATCGTTTTGTGGACAGTTCGCGAAGGTGTACTGCTCGACGAAGCCGTGGAATTTTGCCGTAGCAGAGGTCTTGAGTTTTACGCAGTAAACAACAATTACCCAGAAGAATCTGAGCAATATCCGGAACCCAGGAAACTGAAAGCCGATGTATTTATCGACGATAGAAACCTTGGCGGACTGCCAGACTGGGGAATAATATACCGCATGATTATGGCAAAAAAACATCTTGAACCAATCACCTACGAAATAGAGCAAGAATACAAACTTCCTCAGAAAAAAGGATTTCTAAAATCTATTTTCAGATAAATATAATCTTCGTAGGTTCAAATATTTTAATTTTTAAATAATAGGCGTGTTAGAAAACGAAATCATACGACTTCGGGCCGTAGAACCGGAAGACCTGAACCTGCTCTATGCGTGGGAGAACAATCCTCAGTTGTGGATTGTAGGCAACACTCGTAACCCCTACTCGCGCTTTGTTCTAAAACAATATATCCTTGATTCGCATAAAGATATTTACGAAACCCACCAACTCCGGCTAATGATGGTAAGCCATCAAACAGGTAAAACTGTTGGAACTGTAGACTTATTTGATTTCGATATCCACAACAGCCGCATTGCATTAGGTTTATATGTAGATGCAGCCTTTCAGGGAAATGGATATGCAAAGGCGGCTTTAAAGTTGATCGAACATTATGTTTTCAACTACCTTCAGATAAATCAGCTTTATTGCCATATTTCCGAAAAAAACATTGCCAGCCGCCAAATGTTCGAGAAAGAGAAATACGAAACCCACGGAGTACTTAAAAACTGGATAAAAACCACCGATGGTTTTGAAAATATTATTGTTTTTCAAAGATTTAAATAAACATATCCAAAACAAACAAAAACAGCAAGCCGGGATATTAGCTTGCTGTTTTTGTTTATTTAAAAGGAAATCCTGTTATGCAATATAAACTTCCATGAGCGTAGCATTTCCGTCCGGGATTAAAGCAATCTCGTCAAGGCTTGCAGGAATAAGAACTGTATCACCTGCCACAACAGGTGTTTTTTCTCCATTACTTTCAATAACCAGGCTTCCTTCAAGACACATATAGACTACAAATGTATCTAGCGAGCCATAATTACGGGTCACGGCTGCATCAATACGTAATACGTTTGTGGTAAAATACTCACATTCAACTATAGGTGTAATTTCATTTAATTCGGCCTTATAAGCGGTTTTGGGGTTCTTGGAAGCAGCAAAATTAATCACATCCAATGCTTGTTCAGTGTGCAATTCACGTTCGTTGCCCTGATCGTCAGTACGTTTGTAATCGTAAATACGGTAAGTGATATCACTGCTTTGTTGAATTTCTGCAACAACCACCCCTTTGCCAATAGCATGTACCAATCCGGCAGGAATAAAGAACACATCACCTTTGGTTACCGGAATTTTTTGAAGCAAATCTTCCACTTGCCCTACCTCCAATGCATCCATATATTCCTCTTTGCTGCAGTCTTTGGTAAACCCGATAATCAAAACTGCTCCCGGATCCGCATCCACCACATACCACATTTCGGTTTTTCCGTATGAATTATGACGCTCTGCCGCCACCTCATCGCCCGGATGCACCTGAATTGACAAATTTTCGTTGGCATCAATCAGCTTGAAAAGCAGGGGAAACGACAAACCGTACTGGTCATATATTTTGTCGCCAACCAATTCACCCATGTAGATTTCAATTAGTTCAGTCAGATTATTGCCTGCCAGAAAACCATTGGTCACCACCGATTCGTCACCTTCGTAGCCAGACAATTCCCAGCTTTCGCCCAGCTTGTCGGTTTGAGCCGGTTTATCAAAAAGACTTTTCAATTTAGTCCCACCCCAGATTTTATCTTTCAGAACAGGACTAAACTTTAACGGATAGAGTACATTATTCATTTATTTACAAACTTATATTTTTTTTGACAATAAAAAATCAGCAATCCCGTATCTAGCGGAGATAAAAAAAATGAACAATTAACAACGAGCCGGTCAGACGTTTATTAATTGTTCATTTTAAATTTTATTGGATTGAATTTATTATTCAGATTTCACTCGTTTTGCAAGATTTTGTTCCCAGGCCCATGCACTGCGAAGCGTTTCTTCCACAGTTTCCGTTGCCGTCCAACCCAATTCATTGTTTGCGTAAGCAGGATCAGCCCATACTTTTTCAATATCCCCTTCTCGACGGTCAACGATTTTATATGGAATTTTCACCTCATTTACCTTCTCGAAAGTATCGATAATTTCTAATACCGACAAACCACGTCCGGTTCCAAGGTTAAATGTTTCCACCGATGATTTGGTCTTTTCGTTCAACATGCGTTGAACTGCAATTACGTGCGCCTTAGCCAAATCCACCACATGTATGTAATCACGAATGCAGGAACCATCAGGAGTGTTATAATCGCTACCAAAAACCGAAAGCTGCTTACGTATCCCAATAGCCGTTTGCGTTACAAAAGGCAACAGGTTGTTAGGTACACCAAGTGGCAATTCTCCAATTTCAGCCGAAGCATGTGCTCCAATAGGGTTGAAATAGCGAAGGATTATGCTCTGGTAGCACGGATTAGCATGAATGGTATCACGAATAATTTCTTCACCAATTTGTTTTGTATTTCCATAAGGCGACAAAGCCGCTTTAATTGGAGCACTTTCTGTCACAGGCAATACATCAGGTTGTCCGTATACAGTACATGATGAAGAAAATACGATATTTTTCACCTTATGAATCGGCATCAACTGCAATAAATTGATCAATGACACAAGGTTGTTCCGGTAATACAGCAATGGTTTTTCGACTGACTCGCCTACTGCTTTGCTGGCTGCAAAATGAATAATCGCTTCAATATCTTTGTATTTTTCGAACATGCGATCCATGCTCACATAATCCACGCAATCAATATTTTCGAAAGCTGGTCGAATGCCGGTAATTTTCTCAATGCCGTTCAGCACATCAATATTTGAATTGGAGAGATTATCAACAATTACAACATCAAAACCTACCTTTTGCAATTCAACAACCGTGTGCGAACCGATATAACCCGCTCCACCGGTTACTAAAATTCTTGCCATAAACTATTTGATTTATTTAAATAACTTTTCAGGATATACTCCTTTGCGAATTAATTCATTGATTTTAAGCACTACCTGCGGACGATCTTCTACGTAAGTTACGCCAAACCATTTAGATGGAGTATCAAGAACTTTACAAGTAGCTTTACTTGCAACAATCAGGTCGTTAACTACCAATGGAATATAAAATTCCGATTTTAGTTTCTGACCGTTTTCTGCCAAAAACTGCTTGAAAGCTTCCTCTGAATAATCGAAATAATCCGGAGTGAATCCCCACATATTCATTGACACCGGTGTATTTGCACCAATGGCAACTTCTTCGCCATTTTCATCAAGGAAGTTGATAGTACCGGCTTTTTCTTCGATATGTGTACGTTCTACCACGTTCTGCAACAACTGGTTTTCGTCAACCACGCAAACGCCACGGCTAACAGCTCCGCTTTCCGACAATGTATTACCCACTCGATATCCTACCATGCAGTATTCGTTCTTTTTGCCTTCAACGCTGCGCAAAAATTCAGCCAGAATGGCAAACGACTCCTGACCATAAAAGTCATCGGCATTAATTACGGCAAAAGGCTCACGGATAGCATCTTTCCCCATCAATACGGCATGATTGGTTCCCCAGGGTTTTTCACGTTCCGGAGTGTAAGTACAACCCGCAGGAACACTGCTGATGTCCTGAAAAACGATGTCTGTGTCAATTAAATCTTTGAATTTGTTTATTACAACAGTTTTAAAATCTTCTTCGAAACTCTTACGGATTACGAAAACAATTTTACCGAAGCCGGCTTTAATTGCGTCATAAATCGAATAATCCATGATGGTTTCACCATTGGGTCCAAGGCCATCCAGCTGTTTCAACCCACCGTAACGACTCCCCATTCCTGCTGCTAATACAAATAAAGTTGGTTTCATATTACATTTTTTATATTTAGAGGCGCAAAGTTAACCAATACTTTTGAATTGCAGAAAAAAATACAATGCATTTTTAAGCCACAATCTGATAAAAACTTTAAAAAATGTAAAGTTTGTACTTTTAAGAATTTTATTGAAATTTCAAAAAATAATACGCGGATGCCACAACCAAATTTTCTATCTTTGCAAATAAACCCAACAAATATGCCGGCAAAAAACAAAAAAAAAGCAATTATCCTGACTGTTTGTCTATTAGTGGGGATATGCATTATCACATATATTGGAATTATTTTTCTCAGACAAATAAAAAAGGAAGCTCCGTTATCTAAAACCTACGAACAATGTGATCACGTTCATTTTGCAAGTGCTCCGATTGAACCAAGCGACCGGCTTAACGACCCTAACGAAATTCAGTTGCTGCACGCCCAAACGAACGGACTGAAACAACCATTTGCAACAAATGATGAATTTAATGCCCGGATTGGCAATCTGGTTCGCAAATCTATTCTGGTACAGGTAACCGAAAACCGCTTTTATCAATTAAAATCGCTTTCACACTCCCAGCCATACCTCATTCCGGAAGCCATTGACATGCTTAACGAAATTGGCTACCGGTTTCAAAAGCGGTTGCAGGAAAAGAAATACAATAACTATCGCTTCAGAATCACCTCTCTGCTACGAACCGAAGAAACCCAAAACAACCTGAGCCACAGAAACAGCAATGCCACCCGGAGTATCTCCTGCCACCTCTATGGCACTACTATGGATATTTCCTACAAAAACTTTTTCAACACCAAAACCGACAGCATAGAAGCCAGTTATGAGGCTGTGCAAACGCTGACCAGTGTATTGTTAGAGATGCGCAGGGAATGCAAGTTGCTGGCAGTGCGCGAACGGCATCAATCCTGTTTTCATATCACGGCTGTACTATGCAAGCCTTTGACAATAAAGAAGTAATGCACAGTACTGGCTATCCGGGTAAAATTTCAGATGTTTTTTTTGATTTAAAATATCGACAATCTGATTTTTTGATTAACTTTGCATTCGATTAAAACAACGACTTAGTAGCTCAGCTGGTAGAGCAACAGACTCTTAATCTGTGGGTCGTGGGTTCGATCCCCACCTGGGTCACAAAGCCACTTACAATTCCTGTAAGTGGCTTTTTTATTTCCCCTTGCTAATTTTTGCTTTTCTATTTCTTATCATTTTCAAGTTTGCATTTTAAGCAAGTGCCCGAAATTAGTTTGTACTATTTTGAAATTTTCAATTAATACAAAATCTCAAAGGGACTACCTTTGCATAATTTTAACTCTTCCTGCAACAATATTATATTAACTACTACAGAGTTTGTAATAACAACGACTATGAACTAAAAAAAATGAAATTTAGCTAAACAAACTGTATTGTTTTTATGTTTATTTTTATACATTTGCAAAAAAAGTCATTATCAAAATGCCTGAAACTACATTTTTTTAGTGACATTTCAGAAATTCGAATAATCAATTCAACTAAAAACTACAATATTAACTTTAAAAAAAAAGGAAAACAATGAAAAAGAAAAATGGTTTGATTGCAGTAATTTTAAGCTCTGCAGTAATTTTGTCAGGATGTAGCTCAATGAGCAACGCAGTAAAAGGAGGTCTTATCGGAGGTGGCGCAGGCGCGGCCGTAGGTGCAGGCGTAGGTGTGTTAATCGGGAAAGATGCTAAAAGCGCGGCTATTGGCGCCGGAATCGGAACAGCCGTTGGAGCTACTACCGGTGTGTTAATCGGCAAAAAAATGGACAAAGCAGCAGCTGAAGCCGCTAAAATTGAAGGAGCAAGAGTGGATAGTATCCGCGATGCCAACAACCTGAAAGCCCTCCGTGTGACTTTCGATTCAGGCATTCTTGTTCAACACCGGTAAAAGCACGTTGAATACCGCTTCAAGAGATGCATTGACCAAATTTGCCAAAATCCTGAATGAAAATCCAACTATGGATATTTCTATCTTTGGACATACGGACAATAAAGGTTCCCTTGAACTTAACCAACAACTTTCACAAAACCGTGCACAAGCTGTAGCTGATTTCCTTAAACTGCAAAGCGTAAGCGCCACACAATTAAAAGACATTGTTGGTAAAAACTATGCCGAACCAGTTGCCGACAATGCTACTGCTGCCGGTAGAGCAGCTAACCGCCGCGTAGAAGTGTACATGTACGCCAGCGCCAAAATGATTAACGACGCTAAGAGCGAGGCAAAATAATCAATCCGGCAGTCAAAATTACAAGAGCATTCCTTAATGAGGAATGCTCTTTTTTATTTACGTATTACAACATTCCATTAACAACATCCATACACGCCTTAATTTACAAATGAAAAACTCAAAAAAGGATAGCTACTTTAACCTCACTACACCAAACCCTTCAATTCTCAACATTGATACCAATCTCTAAATTTACAACACCCATTTGAATCAAATACAAATATTTTGGTCTTAAAATATATCATTTTATCATTATGATCGTTTTTTTCAAAACGAGCCGGCAGGCACAGCGTAAAATTGCTGTTTATAACCTAATTTTGTATGCTCAAAATAATAAAACGACTACAAAACAGCTATAAAATGAAATTCACCAAAATGCACGGAACCGGCAATGATTACATTTACGTTAACGGTTTCGAAGAGCAAATTGAAAATCCGGTAGAATTCGCCATTCAATACAGCGACCGCCACAAAGGCATTGGCTCCGACGGATTGGTACTAATTCTACCTTCCGATAGTTGCGATTTCCGCATGCGCATGTTCAATGCCGATGGATCGGAATCGGAAATGTGCGGAAATGCATCGCGCTGTATCGGTAAATTTGTTTACGACAAAGGACTGACTAGCAAAACTGAAGTCACTTTGGAAACACTGGCGGGCGTAAAAGTGCTCAAACTGTTTTTAAACAGCCAAAACCAGGTTGAGAGCGTTACCGTAGATATGGGCGAGCCTATCCTGGAAGGCACTAAAATACCAACCACATTCGACCAGCCTAATGTAATTGACGTACCCGTAAAATTCAACGACGAGATACAATATAATATTACCGCCGTTTCCATGGGAAATCCGCATGCCGTTATTTTCACCAGTGGCGTGGCTCAGCTCGATCTACCTAAAATTGGCCCTGTAATCGAAAATGCAGCTATTTTTCCACGTCGTACCAATACTGAATTTATTGAAATACTATCGCAGGACAGAATGAAAATGCGTGTATGGGAACGTGGCTCAGGCGAAACTATGGCTTGCGGAACAGGCGCTTGCGCATCGGTTGTGGCGGGCGTACTAAACGGACTGACAGCACGGAAAACCACCGTAGAACTGCTGGGTGGCGAACTGACTATCGAATGGAAAGAATCAGACAACCATGTATACCTGTCAGGTAGTGCAACTACTGTTTTCGAAGGAGAAATTTAAATTAGTTTATAGTTTGTAGTCAATAGTTTATAAAAAACTACTGTACACAGACTATAAACAGAACTATATTAGTCGTTATATAAGTTATAAATATATGATATAAAAGTTGTTACTTTGCAAACAATATGCAGAATTACACCGATTTAAGATTAAACGAAGCCCAATTTTTATCAGTTGTGGGCGTTAAACTTCACCAGTTCAATATTTTAGTTCAATTCTTTGAACCATGCTGGGAAGCTTATATTTCCGTCTATACCGTTTCAGGTAATTACCGAAGACGGGTAAAAAAGCAACGTAAAGACAATGTTTTTCCAGATATAGAAACGATGTTGATTTTTATTCTTTCTTATATGAAGAATAATCCCTTGCAGCAAGCACATGCAGCCGCATTCAACATGAATCAACCTCAAGCGAATCTATGGATTCACTTGTTAAAGAATATACTAAACACTACGCTGGAAAAAGCGAATTGCATTCCATGCCGAACAGTAGATGCTTTAAACAAATTGCTAGTTGAAGGACAAGATATTCTCATTGATGGAACAGAACGTCCTATACTTCGACCAAGTGACCCAAATGTCCAAAAAGATTTTTACAGTGGCAAAAAAAACCACACGATTAAAAATCTTATTGTTAGTGATTTGAATAACAATATTTTATATCTATCCCAAACGTGGGAGGGAAAAATGCATGACAAAATGATGTGCGACATTGAAGAACTTGAGTTCTCCAAAAAAGTTAGACTTTGGCTTGATTCAGGCTTCGAAGGATTCAATCCTGAGAATACTGAAATCAATCGTCCAAAAAAGAAACCAAAGGGAAAGGAGTTGACTGAAATCGAAAAGAAGTCAAATCAACAAATTTCCAGAACTCGTGTAAAAGTCGAACATGCAATTGGAAACTGCAAAATATTTCGAATTGTCAAAGAGGAAGTCAGATCATTTATAAATGATTTCCGTGATTTAGTTATGGTACTCGCTTGTGCCTTATCTAATTTCAAACTAAAATATCAATAAAAAACTAACTTATATAAACTCTATTTTACAAATTATCGACTATAAACTACGAACTATAAACTAAATTATGGCACAGATTAACGAGAATTTTATAAAAATCCCCGCTACCTATCTATTTTCCGAAATTGCTAAACGAGTAGCCCAACACAAAGAAGAAAACCCAACTGCTCCGATTATCCGTATGGGAATTGGCGATGTGAGCCTACCCCTGCCCGATGCATTGGTAGATGCTATGGTAAAAGCAGCTAACGAACAACGTAGTGCAGCTACATTCAGAGGCTACGGTCCTGAGCAGGGTTACGCGTTTCTTCGCGATGCCATCGTGTTGAACGATTTTACCGACAGAGGCATTAATATTGAAGCCGACGAGATTTTTGTAAGCGATGGTGCCAAAAGCGATACCGGTAATATCGGCGATATTTTCGATATCAGCAACCGTGTAGCCATCACCGATCCGAGCTATCCTGTATATGTAGATACCAATGCCATGGGCGGTCGCGCAGGCGAGCCAAACGAAAACAACGAATGGAGCAACCTGGTATACCTGCCCTGCAACGCCGAAAATAAATTCGTGCCACAATTCCCGAAAGAAAAAGTGGACTTAATTTACCTGTGCTACCCGAACAACCCAACCGGCACCACCCTTACCAAAGACCAACTTGCAGCCTGGGTAAATTATGCGAAAGAAAACAAATCAATTATTTTATTTGATGCTGCCTACGAAGCATTTATTACCGAAGAAAATGTTCCGCACAGTATCTACGAGATAGAAGGAGCCAAAGACGTGGCTATCGAATTCCGCAGCTTCTCCAAAACAGCCGGATTTACCGGAACACGCTGCGGATACACCGTAGTACCAAAGCAATTGATGGGTTATTCAGAAAATGGCGAGCCTGTATCGCTGAACAAACTATGGAACCGCCGTCAGTGCACCAAGTTCAACGGCACATCATATATTGTACAACGTGCGGCCGAAGCAACCTACAGCCCCGAAGGAAAAGCTCAGGTTAAAGCCCTGCTTGATTTCTACAAAGAAAATGCACGCATCATCCGCGAAGGACTCATGAGTGCCGGTTATACCGTTTTCGGTGGCGTTAATGCACCTTATGTATGGGCAAAAGCTCCGGAAGGCATGGGAAGCTGGGAGTATTTCGATTACCTTCTGAAAGAAAAAAATATCGTAACCACCCCGGGTGCAGGATTTGGCGCCAGCGGCGAAGGTTATGTTCGTTTCTCGGCATTTGGTAGTCGCGAAAACACGATTGAGGCAATGAAACGATTGGAAAAATAAAAACAGGCCATCCGGCATATACACGAAAACATCCAATTAGTTTTTCCGGCCAATCTGTTATTTTTTATTATATTTACAGGCTATTTCATCATGGAATAGCCTGTTTTTATTTTTAATAATTTAAAAGTAACGCACATCAGCATACAAACATAAAAAACGACATATTAATATGCACGAAAGCTTCAACATTCCTTTATGGACTTCAATTCCATTCGCCATAATGCTTCTGGCCATTGCTGCCGGGCCACTTTTAGCAGAAAAATGGTGGGAAGAGAATAAAAACAAATTGCTCGTTTCCGTTTTCCTGAGCATTCCCGTGATTATATATATGCTTGTGAACGGCCTTTCGGTAAACCTCACACACACCATCCTGTACGATTACATTCCGTTTATAATCCTGCTAGGATCGCTATTTATCATCACCGGAGGTATTCATCTGTCCGGCGACATCAAGGCAAAGCCACTGAACAACACTTTATTCCTGACCATTGGCTACGTGCTGGCTTCCATCATGGGGACTACCGGTGCAGCCATGCTGCTGATCCGTCCGCTTATTGCCACCAACTCCGAACGCCGGTTTACAACCCACACTATATTATTCTTTATTGCCACTGTAGCCAATTGCGGCGGCCTTCTGACACCGCTGGGCGACCCACCGCTATTTATGCTTTTCCTGCGCGGCGCAGAATTTACCTGGTTTCTCAAGCTATTTCCGGAATGGCTTTTCGCAGGCATAATGCTACTGGCAACTTATTACTTCACCGACCGGTACTATTACAAAAAGGAAAGCTGGACTGATGTGGCCGAGGACTATATCCGCATAAAACCTCTCCGGGTTAGCGGAACTATCAATTTACTTTTTCTCACGGGCATAGTTGCTGCCGTAGCTTTTATCAACAAAAGCAACATTCCGCAAATGGGTGAAGCCAATGCACCTGTATGGCTCACGTTTCTGCGCGAAGTTGTATTAATAGTTTTGGCCGCCATGTCGTTATTCTATACAAAGAAAGACATTCGCCGCAACAACAATTTTTCCTGGACACCCATTATTGAAGTCGCCTATCTCTTCCTGGGAATATTTGTAACCATGGCACCTGCACTGGTTTGGCTGGCCCACAATGCAGCCAGCTTTGGCGTAACAAAGCCGTGGCAGTTTCTGTACGCATCGGGACTTTTGAGCTCCTTTCTAGACAACACTCCCACGGCAGTGGCGTTTTACGACCTGGCGCGCGGACTGGTAACCAGCGGACTACACGAAACTACGCTCGTGGCCGGTGTGCCGGAAATTATACTCCGGGCCATTTGTGTGGGAGCAGTATTTTTCGGAGCCATGACTTATATTGGCAACGGACCCAACTTTATGGTAAAGTCGATAGCTGAAACCAGCGGAATAAAAATGCCTGGCTTTTTCAGTTATATCTGGAAATTCTCCCTCATCGTCCTTCTACCTATATATATATTGACACAACTGATCTTTATATAATCTAATTCTCTCAAAAACCGCAATCCCCGGAAGCCTGACGATTGGCTTTCGGGGATTTTTAATTTGTACACATCAGTACGCGAGCACCATATAATATGATGTACGCCACCCGGCGCAACAAGCGGTATCATTTATCAAAATGCTAGCCTGATCTGCAAATTCATATCATTTCGTCAAAACCAGACAACCCGACGCTCAAAACAAGGGCGTTTTAATCCATTTTTCACATTTTCCACCTTCCATCTGTACAACATTCATCTTTCCGAAGCAAAAAAACAGGCTAAAGGACGATACAAAGTCCACACATTAACACAAAATACTACAAATACAACTTTCTTATCTGAACACGATGAAATAAATTCAACCCACAAAATGTCATATTGAAAGAAAAATCCAATTTCAAAAGTCATTTTGAAAGAAATAATCAAATTTTAGCAACACTTCAATATAGCGCAAAATTATTTACCAACATTTTGGTAGCTTTTATTGTTCCGTAACGACATTTTGATTATTTTTGCAACGTATTAGAAACATAACGACAAACATTAATCAATATCTAATACATTCTGATCTAAAAATAAAGTTTCTGACTATAAAAAGAACAAAGAACTAAAACAACATTACAAACAATAAAAATTCAAGGTATGAAGAAAATTAAAGTTTTAGCAATCTGCGCGATTGCAGTGTTATCAATCACAAGTGCAAAAGCACAGTTTTCAACAGGAGCAGACATCGTAAGTTCGTATGTATGGCGCGGCATCCAACAAGACCGTTCGGTATCAGGCAACCCAACCCTCGGCTCTCCAAACATCCAGCCATACATTTCATTCACCACCGGCGGCCTGACAATTGGATCATGGGCATCAAGCAGCTTCCTTGGCAATATAAAAGAAGTGGATCTTTATGCAACTTATGCTTTTTCAAGCTCGCTTGCATTGACAGTTACCGACTACAACTGGGGATTTAGCAGCACAAAAGGCTATTTCGACTACACAAAAAAAGGAGATCACATGTATGAAGGCTCACTAGCCTACACCGGACCAGAAGCATTTCCTATCGGAGCAACAGTCAATACATTCTTCGCAGGCTGCGATACGCTTGCTACCGGCAAACAAGCATTTTCAACTTACTTAGAATTAAGCTACCCGGTTACAAATGCAGTAAAAGTTTTTGCAGGAGCATCATTATTTAAGAGCGGAATGGTTTACAACACCAATGGTTTTTCTGTAACCAACGTAGGAATCAAAGCAAGCAAATCCATCAATATCACAGACAAATGCTGTTTTCCAGTATACGGTATACTTGGTGCCAACTTAAGCACTAAAAGTTACGGAGGAGCCGACAAACCCTCTACATTATACTTCGTAGCAGGAATAACATTGTAACATAAAACTAACAAACACAAGCATATAGTATTAATCATTTCAAATTCAACGAAAATGAAAAAAATTGAAGCAATTATTCGTAAATCGAAATTCGAAGATGTGAAACAGGCTTTATATGATGCCGGCATCGAATGGTTCTCTTACTGGGACATAACAGGCTTGGGTAAATCAACAGAAGAACAGGTTGTTAGAGGCCAGGTATTTAAATCGGGTTATATACAACGCAGAATGGTTTCCATTGTGGTTCGGGACATAAACCTCGAAAAAACAGTTAACGCCATTATCAGCGCCGGATACACCGGCGAACAAGGAGATGGAAAAATATTTGTATCAGACATTGAACAAACATACCGCATCCGCACCGGAGAAACAGGACCTGAAGCACTATACAACAAAGAATAGTTTGCACCAGAGCAGATCCTATCAAATTTAATTCAAGGTATTACATAAAGCATAAAATAAAATGAAAAAATATATTCTATCTCTAACAGCATTATTAGCGCTATTCAGCTCGACATTGTCAGCTCAAACAGCCGCTCCGGCTGCACCAAGCGTAGATTCAGGCGATACAGCATGGATGGTAGTAGCCACAGCATTCGTATTATTAATGTCAATCCCCGGCCTTGCCCTGTTCTACGGAGGTTTGGTTCGCCGCAAAAATGTATTGAATGTATTCATGCAGGTATTTATCCTGGTAGCGGTAATCAGCATCGAATGGGTAGTTATCGGTTACAGCAATGCATTCGGTTCAAACTCTATTGAAGCGCTAAAACCATTTATCGGAGGATTCGACTGGGCATTCTTAAACAACATAGGTATTAGTGATTTAAGCCCTTATTTTATCTCTCACTCACAACTTGCAGCCGACGGAAGCTCGGTAGGTACAATTCCTCACCTTGTATTCATTATGTTCCAGGGTATGTTTGCAGTAATTACGCCCGCTTTGATTATCGGTGCTTTTGCTGAACGCATTAACTTCAAAGGCTTCCTTGTATTTTCAATACTTTGGGCCGTATTAATCTACAACCCTATCGCACACTGGGTATGGTCAGGTGATGGCTGGTTGTTCAAACTTGGAGCACTCGACTTTGCTGGCGGTACCGTAGTACACATCAACGCCGGTATCGCAGCTATCGTAACCGCCATTATGCTTGGCAAACGCCGCGACTACAAAGGGCACGCAATACCAGCACACAACATTACTTATGTAGCAATAGGCGCTGGATTACTTTGGGTAGGCTGGTTCGGATTCAACGCAGGTAGCGGATTGGCAGCAGACGGCCTTTCAGGAAACGCACTTATGGTTACAAACCTTGCAGCAGCCACAGCAGCTCTTACATGGGCATTGCTCGACTGGTTCCTTGACAAACGCCCAACCGCAGTAGGTATCAGCACAGGCGCTGTAGCAGGTTTGGTAGCAATCACCCCGGCAGCAGGTTTCGTAGGTGTAACAGGAGCATTAATTATTGGTGTAGCAGTATCATTGGTATGTTTTGCAATGGTAGCTTATGTGAAACCTAAACTTGGATATGACGATTCATTAGACGCATTTGGTGTACACGGTATCGGTGGTATTTTAGGAGCTATCCTGACAGGGGTTTTAGCAACTCCAGCCATTCAGTCTGCCTACAGTGGTGCCGCATACGGAAACTTCCACCAATTATGGGTACAGCTCATAGCAATCGGTGCAACAATCGTTTACTCAGGAATAGGTACATTCATATTGTTCAAAATTACAGAGAAAGTTATCGGAGTACGTGCTACTGACAAACAAGAAGCAATCGGCTTGGATGAAACTCAACACGGCGAAACTGCTTACACTAATTTTGATTAAAGCAAACATTAAATACTACCGTCGGAAAAGTCCGGCGGTAGTATTTAAATGACTACAAAGTGTCTTATTTTATTTCGCAAAACACGATAGCGAATACATCCAATCGTGTGTTTTTTAGTTTTATTGTTTCAGACAGGCCACCTCGTGATGAAATGGCCTGTCTATTTTCCCTTTTTTACACATAAAACAAAGTTTAACGCACTGGTAATAAAACACTAAATAAAGCCAAAACAGAACAAAATTCCTACCAACAACAGTATCTTTGCACACCCCGTAAGCCAATAAGACAATACGACAGCAAAGAGTACCAACAAAATATACATTTTTCAATTTAAAACAAAATTGCAGATTTTGCTTTCAATTAAAAACAATTTAAAGTAAAATATCTATCAATTAAAACTACAGATCAAAATCTTTCAGAAAGAAATTGAATTTTCGTGCAAAAACTATCATTTTTATTATTTTTGCAGTGATTTTATATCATTCCGTTAGATTTGTATCAACATTATAAAAAATCAATAAATTATAACCCTCAAAAAATATAATTATGTCATCATTGAGATTTAATGCAGTAGAAGAGGCTTTTAAGAAAAAAGCTCTTGAAGTTTCCGCTCCCTCACAATTCACTTCCGACTATTACGGAAAATACGTTTTCAACAGCGCCGCTATGGCAAAATACCTTTCAAAAGACACATTGAAAGCGTTGCAAAACGTTATCACTAAAGGTGCGACCCTTGATATTGCCCTGGCAAATCAAATTGCAGCCGGAATGAAACTTTGGGCTACTGAATTAGGTGCAACACACTACACACACTGGTTCCAACCATTAACTGACGGAACTGCAGAAAAACATGATTCATTTATTGACTATGTAGGTGGACCTGGTGAAGCTATCGTTGAAGATTTCTCTGGAAAACTTCTTGTTCAACAAGAGCCGGATGCATCTTCTTTCCCTAACGGTGGTATCCGCAGCACTTTCGAAGCTCGTGGTTATACCGCATGGGATCCATCTTCACCTGCATTTATTGTAGATGACACCTTGGTTATCCCTACCATTTTCTTCTCATATACAGGCGAATCTCTTGACTTGAAAGCTCCGCTTAAAAAAGCATTGGCCGCTGTAAATGATGCAGCTGTTGCCGTATGTCAAATGTTCGACCCGAACGTAAAAAAAGTAAGCGCTTACCTTGGTTGGGAACAGGAATACTTCCTTATCGACGAAGGTTTGTATGCAACCCGTCCTGACCTGGTATTGACAGGCCGCACATTGATGGGACATGAATCAGCTAAAAACCAACAATTGGAAGACCACTATTTCGGCGCTATCCCAAGCCGTGTAGCTGCTTACATGAAAGATCTTGAATTCGAAGGATACAAATACGGTATTCCATTGAAAACCCGTCACAACGAGGTAGCTCCTAACCAATTCGAGCTGGCTCCTATCTATGGCGAATGTAACCTGGCAGTTGACCAAAACTTATTGGTTATGTCAATCATGAAAAAAGTGGCCCGCCGTCACGGATTCCGTCTGTTGTTGCACGAAAAACCATTTGCAGGTGTAAACGGTTCAGGTAAACACAACAACTGGTCGTTGGGTACCGACACTGGCGTGGTTCTTTACGCTCCTGGTAAAACTGCAGAAGAAAACCTTCAGTTCATTACATATATTGTAACAACATTGATGGCTGTTTACAAACACAATGCATTGTTGAAAGCTTCTATCATGACTGCTCAAAACGCTCACCGCCTGGGTGCAAACGAAGCTCCTCCTGCAATTGTATCTGCATTCCTTGGAACTCAACTGACTGCGGTTCTTGACAAACTGGAAAACAGCACAAGCGAAGAAGCTATCATCCTTGACGAGAAAAAGAAACTTCACCTGGGTATTCCTCATATCCCTGAAGTATTCCTTGATAACACAGACCGTAACCGTACTTCTCCATTTGCATTCACCGGAAACCGTTTCGAGTTCCGCGCTGTAGGTTCTTCAGCTAACTGTTCTTCTGCTATGACTGTATTGAACACTGCCGTTGCCGCTCAGTTGATCGAATTCAAAGCTGAAGTTGATGCTAAAATGGCTGCAGGCGCAAGCAAAGAAAAAGCAATCTTCGATGTATTGAAATCATATATCAAAGCTTCTAAAGCTATCCGTTTCGATGGTAACGGTTATAGCGACGAGTGGAAAGTTGAAGCTGCAAAACGCGGTTTGGACTGCGAAACAAGCGCTCCAAAAATCGTTAAAGCTTATACAAGCAAATCAAGCGTTGAATTGTTCACTAAACTTGGCGTAATGTCAGAAGTTGAGCTTGAATCACGTAACGAAGTTAAGTGGGAAACTTATACTAAGAAAATTCAGATCGAAGCTCGCGTATTGGGCGACCTGGCTATCAACCACATCATTCCGGTTGCAACCCGCTACCAATCACTTTTGTTGGACAATGTATATAAAGTAAAAGCAGTATTCGCAGCTGACAAAGCAGAAAAAATTATTGCTAAAGACCTTGCTTTGATCGAAGAAATTGCTGAACGTACAGCTATCATCAAAGAAAGCGTAGACGCAATGATCGAAGCTCGCAAAACGGCTAACGCTATTGAGCACGAAGAAGAAAAAGCAAATGCATATCACGATGTAATTTTACCATATTTCGATGTAATCCGTTACAACATTGACAAACTTGAATTGATCGTTGATGATGAAATGTGGACATTACCTAAATACAGAGAATTGCTTTTCATCCGATAAATGATAAAGGTTAACAACCATTTATATTTTTAAGAATAGTGGGAAAGCCTTTTGGGGGTTTCCCACTATTTTGCAACTAAACAATAGAACTAAAGCACAAGACATAAACCGTAACTAACTGTTTATTAGCGAAATTTTAAAGAACAAAATAAAGACAATGACTAACCAATTTCTATCAGACGAATATGAGCAGCAATCGCTCTATTCACCACAGAATGAGCACGATGCTTGCGGCGTTGGCTTGGTATTAAATCTTCACGGCGAAAAATCGCATGACATTGTTGCAAACGGACTTCAGGTCCTCGAAAACATGGTTCATCGTGGAGCGGAAAGTGCCGATAACAAAACCGGAGACGGTGCCGGAATTTTAGTACAAATTCCACACGAGTTTATATTACTTCAAGGTATCCCTGTTCCAGCCAAAGGCAAGTACGGAACCGGGCTTGTTTTTCTTCCAAAAGACACAAAGAAGCAAGAACTTTGCTTAAATGCTATAAAAGAGCACGTTGAAAAAGAAGGGTTAACCCTGCTTGCTATCCGCGATGTACCGGTAAACAGCGATGTTCTTGGCGAAATCTCGGCATCAAACGAACCTGCGATCAAGCAACTTTTCGTAACCGGTTGCAATACACAACAGGAACTGGAACTTAAACTGTATGTTCTTCGTAAAAAGATCGAAATTGCTCTTCAAAAGTCTGCTATTGCCAAAGAACGTAGCTTCTATATTGTAAGTCTTTCTACCAAACAAATGATTTACAAAGGGATGTTGACTTCCGAGCAGGTACGTACTTATTTCCCTGATTTGTCTGATAAAAACTTTACTTCAGGTATTGCTTTAGTACACTCCCGTTTTAGTACAAACACATTCCCAACCTGGGATTTGGCTCAGCCTTTCCGTATGTTGGGACACAATGGCGAGATCAACACCATCCGCGGTAACCGCCAATGGATGGAATCGCGTGAAAGCGTGTTGAAATCAGACCAATTGGGTAATCTGAACGAATTATACCCAATTTGCCAGCCTGGCATGAGTGATAGTGCCACCCTGGACAACACACTCGAATTTCTGGTAATGTCCGGCAAAAGCTTACCGCATGCTATGGCTATGCTGGTACCTGAAAGCTGGAACAAAAAGAATCCGATTTCGGACAACCTGAGAGCTTTCTACGAATACCACAGTACATTCATGGAACCATGGGATGGTCCTGCATGTTTATTGTTCTCCGATGGCCGTTATGCCGGAGGTATGTTGGACCGTAACGGTTTGCGCCCTGCCCGTTACCTGGTTACACACGATGACACTATGGTAATTGCCTCAGAAACAGGAACACTTGAATTTGATCCTGCCAACATTAAAGCCAAAGGCCGCTTGAAACCAGGTAAAATGTTGATGGTAGACACCGAACTGGGACAAATTTTCTATGATAACGAATTGAAAGAAGGTTTGGCAAAAGCCTTCCCATACCGCGATTGGTTAAACCAAAACTGCATCAACCTGGACGATATCTCTTCAGGCCGTAGTGTAAAAAATGATCTTCCCAACTACCAAACCATGTTGAATGCGTTCGGCTATTCGAAAGAAGATATGGAAAGATTAATTCTTCCAATGGCCAACGATGGTTACGAACCAACTTCATCAATGGGTAATGATGCTGCATTGTCAGTTTTCTCAGATAAACCTCAACGTTTATTCAACTATTTCCGCCAGCAATTTGCGCAGGTAACCAATCCGCCTATTGACCCGATCCGTGAAGAATTGGTTATGTCCCTGACAGGTTACATTGGCTCTGTAAACCAAAACTTATTGGAACCAGCTAATGAAATTTGTAAAATGGTAAAGCTGAAAAGTCCGGTACTTACCAACTCTCAGTTCGACATATTAATGAACCTGAACTATAAAGGGTTCTATACTATATCATTGCCAATGCTCTTCGACCCTAAAGGTGGAGCCGCCGGCCTTGAAAAAGCCATTCAGGAGCTTTGCCTTTCAGTTGAAAAAGCTGTTGACGATGGAAAAAACTATATCGTATTGAGCGACCGTGGCGTAGATGCTAACCACGCTCCGATACCTTCGTTGCTTGCAGTCTCCGCAGTACATTTGTATCTGGTTCAGAAACGTAAACGTATGCAAATCGATATCGTGGTAGAATCAGCCGAACCACGCGAAGTAATGCACTTTGCCCTGTTGTTCGGATTTGGAGCTAACGCCGTTAACCCATACATGGTATTTGCGATTATCAACGACAGCATTAAAGCCGGTGAAATCCAAATGGACATGGAAACAGCTAAAAAACACTATATCAAAGCTGTAAACAAAGGTCTGTTGAAAGTATTGTCAAAAATGGGTAACTCTACTTTGCGCAGCTACCGTGGAGCTCACATTTTTGAAGCAATCGGTATTTCTTCCAAATTGCTTGAAAAATATTTTACCGGAGTTACTTCTGCTATTCAGGGTATCGATATTGAAGATGTTGCAACTGAAGTATTGAAACCTCACTTCGATGCGTACTTCCCTGCTGAAGGAGCCGATACTACACAACTGAAGAACCTCGGGCATTATGCATACCGTCGCGAAGGGGAACAACATGCGTGGAATCCGGAAACAATTGCACGCTTGCAAATCGCCTCAAAAACAAACGATTACCAAAAATATAAAGAATACGTTCAGTCTGTAGACGAAAAAGCGACGCCAATCTTTATCCGTGACTTGATGGACTACAAACGTAACCCAATCAGCATTGATGAAGTTGAACCAATTGAAAATATCACCAAACGTTTCGTAACAGGTGCAATGTCATACGGTTCTATCAGCCGCGAAGCTCACGAAGCAATGGCTATGGCCATGAACATCCTGGGCGGGCGAAGCAATACCGGTGAAGGTGGTGAAGATCCTGAACGTTACAAAAAACGTGAAGACGGCCTGAGCACCCGTAGTGCCATCAAACAGGTGGCTTCCGGACGTTTTGGTGTTACTGCCGAATATCTGGTAAATGCCGATGAGATTCAGATTAAAATTGCCCAAGGCGCAAAACCGGGCGAAGGAGGACAATTACCTGGTCATAAGGTAGATAAAATCATTGCAAAAACCCGTCACTCAATTCCGGGAATTTCGTTGATTTCTCCTCCACCCCACCACGATATTTATTCTATCGAAGATTTGGCTCAGCTGATTTACGATTTGAAAAATATCAATCCAACAGCTATTATCAGCGTAAAACTGGTTTCAGAAACAGGTGTTGGTACTATTGCTGCCGGTGTGGCAAAAGCCAAAGCAGACTTAATCCTTATCAGTGGTGCTGAAGGTGGAACAGGTGCAAGCCCTTCAAGTTCAATCAAACACGCCGGTCTTCCAATGGAAATCGGTTTGGCTGAAACACAACAGACACTGGTATTGAACAACTTACGCGGTCAAATCAAATTGCAAGCCGATGGTCAGTTGAAAACTGGTCGTGACATTATTATTTCTGCATTGTTAGGTGCTGAAGAATATGGTTTTGCTACAAGCGCCCTGTTGATTTTGGGTTGTGTAATGATGCGTAAATGCCACTTAAATACCTGTCCTGTTGGTGTTGCTACCCAGGATGAAGTATTGCGTAAACATTTCACCGGAAAACATGAATACCTGGTTAACTTCTTCAAGTTTATCGCAGAGGATGTTCGTGAGCATCTTGCACAAATGGGCTTCCGCAGCCTGGACGAAATTATCGGACACGCCGAATTGCTTGAACGCAAAAAAGTGGAAGGACCTGCCAAAATCGAAAAAGTAGACCTGACAAAAATCATGTTTGTTCCAACAAACGGCAAAAATGCTTTGCGTCACGTGAAAGATCAGGATCACAAATTAGAAAACGTACTGGATCGCGAATTGATCAAAAAATCGCTTCCTGCCCTTGATTTGTGTATGCCGGTTCAGATTAAATCAAAAATCAAGAATACCGACCGTACCGTTGGGGCAATGCTTTCGGGCGAAATTGCAAAACGTTACGGACAAGCCGGATTACCGGAAGATACAATCAAAGCTTACTTCGAAGGTTCAGCAGGCCAGAGTTTCGGTGCTTTTATCAGCAAAGGAATCTACTTTGAGCTGAACGGCGAAGCAAATGACTACGTTGGTAAAGGTCTGTCGGGAGGTAAAATCGTGGTGAAAGCACCTAAAGAAAGCACTTTCAAACCAGATGAAAACATTATTGCCGGTAACACCATTCTGTATGGAGCCACTTCCGGTGAAGTGTATATCAATGGTGTGGTTGGCGAGCGTTTCTGTGTTCGTAACTCGGGAGCCATTGCGGTTGTAGAAGGTGCCGGCGACCACTGTTGCGAATACATGACCGGTGGACGTACCGTTGTTTTAGGTCAAACTGGCCGTAACTTCGCTGCCGGTATGAGCGGTGGTGTTGCCTATGTATTGGATGAGAAAGGTGATTTCGACTTTTTCTGTAACATGGAAATGGTTGAGCTTTCACTTATCGAAGACAGCATGGACAGTAAAGAAGTTCAGGGATTGATTGCCAACCACCTGAAATACACAGGTAGTGCCCGTGCAAAACAAATCCTCGACAACTGGAGTTTTTATGTTGACAAATTCAAGAAAATCGTTCCGATTGAATACAAGAAAGTATTGCAGGAAGAAAAAATGGAAGCTATCAACAAGAAAATTGCTCAGGTTGAGCGCGATTATTAATTAATTTTTCAGCTTTTTCTGACAAACTTTTCCAAAGTTTCTGAACTTTGGAAAAGTTGCCGGAGAAATACTAACAATAAAACATCATGGGAAATCCTAGAGCATTTATTACTATACCCCGCAAGGATGCAGGTTACCGTCCTGTAAACGAACGCATTTACGACTTTGGGGAAGTTGAACAGACATTAAATCGTGAAGACCGCAAATTGCAGGCTTCTCGTTGTATGGATTGCGGTATTCCGTTTTGCCATTGGGCTTGCCCGCTTGGCAATAAAATGCCGGAATGGCAAGACTTGATTTACAAAGGCCGTTGGAAAGAAGGTATCGAAAACCTCCACGAAACAAATAATTTTCCGGATTTTACAGGCCGTATTTGTCCGGCACCATGCGAAAAATCGTGTGTATTGGCATTGCACGAAGCTCCTGTAACTATTCGCGAAAATGAAGCAGCGGTAACTGAAGTTGGCTTTATCGAAGGCTTGATTAAGGCTCAGCCGCCAAAAACACGCACCGGTAAAAAAGTAGCGGTTATTGGTTCAGGACCTGCCGGTTTGGCAGCAGCCCAACAATTGAACCGAAAAGGACACAATGTTACTATTTTTGAAAAAGACAACGCCCTCGGAGGATTGTTGCGTTACGGTATTCCAAACTTCAAACTGAACAAAAATATCATCGACCGTCGTTTGGCTCAATTGGAGGAAGAAGGTATTGAGTTTAAACCAAATACTGAAGTTGGAAAAGATATTGCCGGTGCAGAAATCATGAAAAATTTCGACGCAGTTTGCCTTGCCATTGGTGCAGGCCATCCACGCAATATCACTCCGGAAGGTCGCAATCTGAAAGGAATTCACTTTGCTATGGAATTCCTGAGCCAGCAAAACCAACTCATTATGGGTGAAGAAGTGGCTCCTGAATCTATTATCAATGCAAAAGACAAACACGTGCTGGTAATTGGTGGCGGTGACACAGGTTCTGACTGTGTTGGTACATCAATTCGCCAGGGAGCTGTAAAAGTGACTCAAATTGAAATTTTACCACAGCCCCCTGCAGGTAAGAATCCCGAAACTCCATGGCCATTCTATCCAAACATCCTGAAAACTTCAAGTTCACATCAGGAAGGTTGTATCCGTAAATGGAGCCTGAACACCAACAAGTTTATCGGTCAAAATGGCCAAGTAACCGAAGTGGAAGTGGAAGAAGTAGAATGGACTAAAGATGCAAGCGGACGCTGGAACATGAAACCAACCGGAAAAACCGACATTATCAAAGCTGATTTGGTTTTCCTTGCCCTTGGGTTCGTTCATCCGGTTCACGAAGGTTTATTGACAGAGTTGGGAGTTGAATTTGATGGACGTGGAAACGTTGCAACAGACAAAGCAAGCCAAAGCACAGTGAAAAAAGTATTTGCCACCGGCGATGCTGCCATTGGAGCCAGTTTGGTTGTACGCGCAATTGCTTTAGGCCGTAAAGTAGCTGAAGATATCCACAGTTCACTTTGACAAAAAGCCTTTAGTTGCAAAGAATATCTTTCCTGATAGTCAAAATATCAAATTGATATTCAAAAAACAATAAAACTGCTCAAAAAATATAAAATATAACAATTTTGTTATCAAGTTACATGTAAAGGCAAGTATTTACTTATCTTTGCATGCAACTTGTAACTGATAATAAAAAGTACTATGTGTGGAATTGTATGTGCATTTGATATAAAACAGCAGGCTCAGGCTCTGAGACCTCAGGTATTGAGAATGTCAAAACGTATACGGCATCGTGGGCCGGATTGGTCGGGAGTATATTCTGATGATAAAGCCATTTTGGCACACGAACGCTTATCGATTGTTGACCCCGAATCAGGGAAACAACCCTTGTTCAGCAAAGACGGAAAACTTGTTCTGGCCGTTAACGGGGAAATCTACAACCATCAGGAAATCCGCAAGCAATTTGAAGGTAAATATGAATTTCTTACCAAATCGGACTGTGAAGTAATACTTGCGCTTTATCGCGAAAAAGGACCAAATTTCATGGAAGATCTGAATGGAATTTTTGCATTTGCGCTTTACGATATCGAAAAAGGCATTTACATGATTGGCCGCGACCATATCGGAATCATTCCGCTTTACCACGGCTGGGATGCTGAAGGCACTTACTACGTTGGTTCTGAGCTGAAAGCTCTGGAAGGTTACTGTAGCAAAATTGAAGAATTCCTACCCGGTCAGTACTATTATAGTCCGGACGGCCAACCAACCCAATGGTATGTGCGCGACTGGATGGAGTATGATGCGGTAAAAGACAACGAATCGAGCATTGAAGATTTACACAACGCACTTGAAGCTGCTGTTGAACGCCAATTGATGGCCGATGTTCCTTACGGGGTATTGTTGTCCGGCGGTCTTGACTCTTCCCTTATATCGGCCGTTGCCATGAAAATTGCAGCCAGACAATCGGCAAATGCCGGTGGCGCCTGGGGAAATCAACTTCACTCATTTGCTGTAGGCTTGGTAGGTTCTCCCGACTTGGCAGCTGCACGTAAAGTAGCCGACCATATCGGAACCATTCACCACGAAATACATTTTACGGTTCAGGAAGGGCTCGATGCTATTCGTGACGTAATTTACCACATCGAAACTTACGACGTTACCACTATCCGTGCAAGTACCCCTATGTATTTGCTGGCTCGTGTAATCAAATCGATGGGCGTAAAAATGGTTCTTTCGGGCGAAGGTGCGGATGAGATTTTCGGAGGTTACCTCTATTTCCACAAAGCTCCAAATGCCGAAGAATTCCACAAAGAAACTGTTCGTAAAATTGATAAACTTCACCTTTACGACTGTTTGCGTGCCAACAAATCATTGGCTTCGTGGGGAGTTGAAGGACGTGTGCCTTTCTTAGACAAAGAGTTTATGGATGTGGCCATGCGCCTGAATCCAAAAGACAAAATGGCGGGCAGCAACGGAAAAATGGAAAAATGGATCCTGCGTAAAGCGTTCGAAAATTATTTACCAGAAAGTGTAACCTGGCGTCAGAAAGAACAATTCTCTGATGGAGTTGGATACAACTGGATCGATACTTTGCGGGCCATGACAACCGAATTGGTATCAGACGAGCAAATGGCGAAGGTGAATGAAACTTATCCTATCAACCCGCCAATGAATAAGGAAGAATATTACTACCGTACTATCTTTACTGATTTCTTCCCTTCCGATGCTGCTTCGCAATGTGTTCCTTCGGTCCCTTCGGTTGCATGTAGCACACCAATTGCCCTGGAATGGGATGAAGCTTTCAAAAACTTGAATGATCCGTCGGGACGTTCAGTTAGCAGCGTACACGAACAAGGATATAACAAATAAGTTTATCTAAAACTATTTCAATGCACAAAATGGGTCTTCCTTAGCTGGAAGGCCCATTTTTTTATACTATCTATCCAACTCACAATTTAACTATTACTCAGAGCTAAATTGCTCAATGTTATCAACAACAATCACAGTTAAAACAAATCAATCGTATAAAAGCTATTGTATTTTCAAAAAATATTAATTAGATTTGAAAACCGAACTATGAATCAGGAGCTAAAAGTCCAATATTACATATAATACTACAAGCAACTGTAGTACTATATACATTGCATAATGACTTAGGCTAAAATAATTACATTTAACTAAAATGTAATACTTCTGTAAGAAAACATTAACACATGAATTTCAAAATTTTTTTATTCGCAACCTACCTTAATTTCGTGTTTTGTTCCTCTATACCAAATCACCTTATTCCTTATCTGCTTTGAATACAATATCATTTTGCAAAAAATGATATTAAAACCTGTTATCCGTTTTTACCATTCCCGATAAAGTTGGATGGATTCACTTTTATCCGCAAGAAAGGCATAAAAAGACAGGAATAACATGAATAATGTTTTTTGTATCCGGATGAAATCTGGATGATGTTATTCAATTAACGATCAAAGGAATTAACGTGAGAAAAACTTTACTAATAATTTTCGCCATAAGCCTGTTGAGCTGCTTTGTAAAAGCACAGACTAATATCGACACTCCTAATCTGAGTTTTGATGATGGCTCATTAAATGGGTGGAAACTTTATTTTGGTGATTATTACTACGACATTGCAAGTGCTTCGTACACTTACAACTGGACACAAAAGACTCCTGCTCAAGCCAATAACCGAATAAAAGTTATAGGCAATTTATCCGGCACAAATGACCCTATTGTGGCTTGTAGCGGATTCTATACAAATCCCTACGATAAACTGGTTGCTCGAATCGGCGAACCTTTAAAGCCTGAAGGAAACGGGTCCAAAAATGCAGCCGCCGAAAAAATAGAATACACTTTTAAAGTAACGTCCAACACCACATTACTATCGTACAAACTGGCTGCCGTTCTGAAAGTTCCTCCGGGTGACAATCATCTGGGCGAACAACGCCCAACATACGATATGAACATTAGCGTGACCGACGATAATGGAGTGTCATATACCTTACCTTGCAGCAGCTATTCGACAAAAGCTGATAATGGAAATGCAAGTTTAACTCCCAATGCCCCGATTTGCTTAGGTTCAATCGCAACAAAGCCAGGAGACTATAGTTATCAGAAATGGATATCGGGCAATATTGACCTGTCTAAGCAAATTGGCAAGACCGTTACCATTAGTATCGTCACGCACGACTGTTTAGTGAGCAGCAACGGTAATATTATCGGTGGCAGTCATGATGCATACGGTTATTTTTGGGCCGAAACAAAAAAAATCGAATTAACATCATTTAGTTGCGAAAATTCCGATGCAACGATAAGTGCTCCTGTAGGTTTTGGCAGCTATAACTGGACACGTTCCAATGGGATGCCGGTTACAGTTCCGAATCCATCGCAGCCCTGGATTGCTTCCATTGAAAAAGCCATGAACCTGGACGGTGTTATTTATTCTTGTACAATGGATGATGCAAACAGTGCTTGCGGAGCCATTACAGTGTCTTCCACTATTACTCCTGTAAAATTACACCCAGGGTTTACGAGTGTAGCAATTGATGCCGGGAAAATTCAATTTACAAGCAACAGCACAGCAGAGGGTGACTCTATCACTGATTATTACTGGGATTTTGGAGATGGGGTTGGTTACTCTAATTTAAAAAATCCTATTTACACATATTCTGATTTTAAGCCATTTAATGTAAAGCTGACTGTCACATCCAGCAAAGGTTGTAGCAAAACATTCAATATGAATGTACTGCCAACCAAGGAACTGATCGCAGCCATTTTTCCTCCCGCAAATCTGGGCTACAATGGGCAGACCAAAGATTTTACGGCAACGACCAACATCGCGGGACTGCAAATGAACATTGACTATTACATTCGTTACACCAACCGGCCAGGAACAGCACCATATACAAGTTACACAGCTCCGTCAAACGCCGGTGACTATACGGCAACGTTTGAACTCAGTTACTTGTCATTACTCAAGTATTTCATGAATTCTGTGCCTACACAAGACTTTAGCATCATAAAAGCTCCGTTGGTTGTTACTGCAAACAATGTAACAAAAACATACGGAGAAAAAATAACATTACTGCGTGAAGCTTTTACACAAGATATGAAACCATTGTATGCCGGCGACAAAATCTATGAACTGGAACTTAAATGCGGCGGGTTGAGCGACACGGCTTCGGTAGGTAACTATATAATCAAAGCTGATTCTGCCATCGGTTTGGGAGTAAAAAATTATGATATACTTTTTGTTGACGGAACACTTACTGTAAATCCTAAAGCATTAAATATTTGCAGCAATTGATAATTCAAAAATATACGGTGATCAAATTAACCCAACAGGTAAAGAGTTTTATGTCAGCCCCGGAAGTCTGGTAGGTAAAGATAGCATAACATACGTTTCTTTACAATGCAACGGCTTTGATAAACTGGCTACAATTGGGACTTCTCCGATAGTTGCTTCCGGTGCAATTGGACCACGCTTATCGAATTATACAATCAGCTATAAACCGGCAACAATGGCGATTAACAAGAAAAAAATCACTGTCGCGGCTAAAAAGCTAACTAAAGTCTATGGAACAACTTATACTTTTAGCGGAAAAGAATACGATACGGATTTGACGCAATTTGTGGGGATTGATTCTATTTCACAACTGCAGTTCAGCTCGCTCGCCACTCCGTTGAAAGCGGCAGCGGGAGATTATAATTTATCTATTACAGGAATCCTGGGTTATCAAATTGATAATTACGATGTCAGTTTAGTCAATAGCACATTTAAGGTAATTCCAATGCCTGTTACGATTATTGCGAATGACAAAACCAAAGAATATAGCGATTTACTAACTCTTTCGGGCAACGAATTCACAACCAATACAGCTTTAATTAGTGGAGATACGATTTTAGTTGTTTCGCTAAAAAGTGATGGTTGTACCCAAACTGCATCCATTGGCAACTATAGCATTCAGGCAGCTCAGGCATTTGGTGCCGGTATATCAAATTATGATTTTAGTTATACTGCAGGAACGTTGAGTGTTGTAAAAAAGAAAATAACTGCAGCTATATTTCCTCCTGCATACCTGGGTTATAATGCCAAAACAAAAGATTTTAGTGCTACCATAAACGTAAGTGGCCTGATATTAAATTCTGATTACAGCATACGCTATACGAATAAATCCGGCTCTGCTACTCCGGCTTACAATAGCACTGCTGCACCTTCTGAAGCCGGTGAGTATACAGCTACATTTGAGCTGAGCAGTTCTTCGTTATTAAAGTATGAACTGGTTTCAACGTCAACCTTAACCCAGGATTTCACTATCACAAAAGCTCCATTGACGATTACTACTGACGATCAGGTGAAAACCTACGGTGATAATATTAGTCTGAATTTGCTGAAATATGCATTTAAAACGGATATGAAACCACTCTTTGGAAGTGATAGGATTGATGAGTTGGAATTAGTGTGTGGAGGTTTGAGCGACACAGCTTCGGTACAAACCTACACGATTAAAGCTGATTCTGCTAAAGGCCCCGGGGTAAAAAATTATGATATCCATTTTATAAATGGAACGCTTACTGTAAATCCTAAAGCATTAAATATTGCAGCAATTGATAATTCAAAAATATACGGCGAGCAGATTAACCCAACAGGTAAAGAGTTTTATGTCAGCCCCGGAAGTCTGGTAGCTAAAGATAGCATAACATACGTTTCTTTACAATGCAACGGCTTTGATAAACTGGCTACAGTTGGGACTTCTCCGATAGTTGCTTCCGGTGCAATTGGACCACGCTTATCGAATTATACAATCAGCTATAAACCGGCAACAATGGTGATTAACAAGAAAAAAATCACTGTCGCGGCTAAAAAGCTAACTAAAGTCTATGGAACAACTTATACTTTTACCGGAAAAGAATACGATACGGATTTGACGCAATTTGTGGGGATTGATTCTATTTCACAACTGCAATTCAGCTCGCTGGCCACTCCGTTGAAAGCGGCAGCGGGAGATTATAACTTATCTATTACAGGAATCCTGGGTTATCGAATTGATAATTACGATGTCAGTTTAGTCAATAGCACATTTAAGGTAATTCCAATGCCTGTTACGATTATTGCGAATGACAAAACCAAAGAATATAGCGATTTACTAACTCTTTCGGGCAACGAATTCACAACCAATACAGCTTTAATTAGTGGAGATACGATTTTAGTTGTTTCGCTAAAAAGTGATGGGTGTACCCAAACTGCATCCATTGGCAACTATAGCATTCAGGCAGCTCAGGCATTTGGTGCCGGCATATCAAATTATGATTTTAGTTATACAGCAGGAACGTTGAGTGTTGTAAAAAAGAAAATAACTGCAGCTATATTTCCACCTGCATACCTGGGTTATAATGCCAAAACAAAAGATTTTAGTGTTACCATAAACGTAAGTGGCCTGATATTAAATTCTGATTACAGCATACGCTATACGAATAAATCCGGCTCTGCTACTCCGGCTTACAATAGCACTGCTGCACCTTCTGAAGCCGGTGAGTATACAGCTACATTTGAGCTGAGCAGTTCTTCGTTATTAAAGTATGAACTGGTTTCAACGTCAACCTTAACCCAGGATTTCACTATCACAAAAGCTCCATTGACGATTACTACTGACGATCAGGTGAAAACCTACGGTGATAATATTAGTCTGAATTTGCTGAAATATGCATTTAAAACGGATATGAAACCACTCTTTGGAAGTGATAGGATTGATGAGTTGGAATTAGTGTGTGGAGGTTTGAGCGACACAGCTTCGGTACGAACCTACACGATTAAAGCTGATTCTGCTAAAGGCCCCGGGGTAAAAAATTATGATATCCATTTTATAAATGGAACACTTACTGTAAATCCTAAAGCATTAAATATTGCAGCAATTGATAATTCAAAAATATACGGTGATCAAATTAACCCAACAGGTAAAGAGTTTTATGTCAGCCCCGGAAGTCTGGTAGGTAAAGATAGCATAACATACGTTTCTTTACAATGCAACGGCTTTGATAAACTGGCTACAGTTGGAACTTCTCCGATAGTTGCTTCCGGTGCAATTGGACCACGCTTATCGAATTATACAATCAGCTATAAACCCGCAACAATGGTGATTAACAAGAAAAAAATCACTGTCGCGGCTAAAAAGCTAACTAAATTCTATGGAACAACTTATACTTTTAGCGGAAAAGAATACGATACGGATTTGACGCAATTTGTGGGGATTGATTCTATTTCACAACTGCAATTCAGCTCGCTGGCCACTCCGTTGAAAGCAGCAGCGGGAGATTATAACTTATCTATTACAGGAATCCTGGGTTATCGAATTAATAATTACAATGTCAGTTTAGTCAATAACACATTTGAGGTAGACCCAATGCCTATCACCATCACTGCTAATGATTTGTCCAAACCATATGGTAGCTTACTTACATTAAACGGAAGTGAATTTAGCACCAATAAGCCATTATTAAATGGAGATACTATTTCGTTTGTAATTTTGAAAAGCAACGGTTGTCCGGAAACTGCCCCTGTAGACGAATATGCCATTTTTGCCCTGTCAGCTTATGGAGTGGGTACTATGAATTACGATTTCACATACCAACCCGGTAAACTTTCTGTAACAAAGAAAACACTTTCGGCTAAAATTCATCCGCCAGCATACCTTGTTTATAATGCCCAAAATAAGGAATTTACAGCAACCGTAAATGTGGCAGGACTTGTGCAAAACAGAGATTACTCTATCCGATATACCAATCGTACCGGAACCAATCCGTACAACAGCTTTACGGCTCCTTCAACAGTGGGAGATTATAACGCTTCGTTTGAACTCAGCAGCTTATCGGCACTGAAATACTTTATGGATACAATTCCAAGCCTGGATTTCAGTATCACCAAGGCTCCATTAACTATTACAGCCGACAATGCGACTAAAACTTACGGAGATAAATTAAGTTTACAGAATGATGCTTTCAAAGTGGATATGAAACCGCTCTTTGGCAGTGATATAATTTTTGCCGTTGATTTTGAATGCAAAGGCCTGGTCGACACGGCTTCTGTAAAGAGTTATTCGATTTCAGCAATAAAAGTTATTGGTTCGGGTGTTGAAAACTACGATATCCGCTATATGGATGGAACTTTGGCTGTCACTCCCAAACAATTGACGGTAAAAGCAGTAGATAATACTAAAACCTACGGTGATGTGTTGACACCAAACTCAAAAGACTTTTATGTAGATCCGCGCGATTTGGTTGGAAATGATGCGGTTACAGCGGTCACACTTGCATCAGAAGGATTTACTGGTTTGGCTACCATAGGCTCATATCCTCTCAAAGCTTCAAATGCTAATGGACCAAGGCTGAGAAATTACCTCATTCAGTATATTGACGGCAATCTACAAGTTACAAAAAAGAAAATAAATATCTCGGCAAAACCGATTTCCAAAATTTATGGCAATGAATATGTGTTTAAAGGCGATGAGTTTGAAGCCGATTTAAACCAACTCATTACAGGGGATAAAATCACTGGCGTGAAACTAAATTCTCAAGGTGCACAAAAGAAAGCATCTGTCGGTGAATATAGCTTATCCATTACAGATGTTTCGGGATACAGGCTCGAAAATTACGATATAAAAATGTTGAACGGACTGCTTTTGGTGACTCCAAAACCTATTGTCGTAATTGCTAAAAATATGGAAAAAGAATATGGTGATGTCCTTTCATTTGCCGGAAACGAATTTACAACAAACATCCCATTAATGAATAATGACACTATTTCTTTTGTATACCTAAGAAGCAGTGGAATTTATGAATCTGCTGCAATTGGTGAATATGACATTATCCCCTCGCAGGTATTTGGCGCAGGGAGCTTAAATTACAGCATTAGTTATCAAAACGGAAAGTTAAAAATCACGAATAAACAATTACAGGTAATAGCTCAAAATGCCGTTAAGGAATATGGCGAGAACGACCCTGAAAAGAAATTCAGTGTTTACGACAAGCGGGGCATTGAATACATACCCACCATGTTTTCGGGCAGTATAAGCCGGGAGCCGGGCGAAAAAGTAGGCGAATATGCAATTACTAAAGGTACCTTATCAGTTACTCCGTCGTATTCATACACATTTACCCAGGGTAAATTCACAATAAAGAAAGCGCTCCCAACGATAGATCCGTTTTTCACCAATAATGCCGGCGAATACATTATGGCAGATGTTTTGGGCAGCAAAAATGGCGACAACCCTGAAGGCAACCTCAATATTAAAAATAAATCCGGCTAACATAGATAACACGATAGCTGTAATAAATGGTACTGGCAAATCACAGGTTTCAGGACTTCCAAGCCAGACTGTACAGGTTGAGCTCAACTATCTGGGCGATGAAAATTATTTGCCTGCAACCAAAACCATGAATGTATATGCCATTATTTACCATTGCAATGGAGGTAAATTGGTTGCGCCAATCAACCATTTCGACGGAAGTGAATCTGTAAAACTAGAGAATCCGACCCAGGACAATAACTATAAATTTGAAGGTTGGTACGAAACAGAAGACTTTTCAGGAGTCCAAATCCGCCGCATTCCGGTTGCAACTTATCATGATGTACATCTGTATGCCAAATGGTCTGTTACCTACGATGATTTGTCAGTAGTTGTACTGTTCAACCAGGTATTGGCTGTAGCCAATCCGCTAAACCGCGAATTTCTGTATAATTCCACATACAAGTGGTTTAAAGACGGTGTATTGCTTGAAAGCAACAAACAGTATTGCGGATTCGAAAATTATGTCCCTACGGGCAATTACCGTGTGGAAATATATTATCAAAACAATGCTGCAATCATATTGGAATTGAGCCACTCGGCATCAATGCAAAAATCAAAGGTATACCCCAACCCACTGGCAAAAGAGTCAGAACTTACTCTCTACAGCGAACTGGCCAAACAGGAAGGAGTTTCAATTGAGGTTTATAACATGCTAGGCGTTAGGCAGACAACTATTACTACGGAACGAAGCAGCGAAAAATTCATGCTGAATGGATTTGCAAATGCCGGCATATACATCATACGGATTATACAAAACGGGGATATAAAAGAAAGTCATAAAGTAATTGTGGAGGATTAATGAGATGAAGATACGGTTTTGCATATTATTGGTTATGTTCTCTTTGGGTCTGGCATCTGCCTACGCAAAAGGGTACTATACAAGCCGTGAGCGCCCTGATCACCTGATGTTCCACCTCACTCCTGCTATAACTATCCTGGATTACAAAAGTATTGATTCAAGAAGCTTTATCAGTGGAAATATTGGACTGGGAGCAGAATATGCCCATTTCTTTCATCAACATTGGGGATTGAGTGTGGGAGCAGAACTGAGTTCTTTCAGCACATTCTACTTCTTCAGAGGTCGTAAAGACTCGTTGCAATTGTTTGATAAATATAGTTCCAGATACTACAAGCTAAGACAAAACCTGACAACAAAAGAATATCAGAATGTCACTTACCTTAGTTTCCCTGTTAAGGTTATTTACCGGCATATCTTTACCAAACGATTTAACATCAATGCTTCAATCGGAGCTGCATACGGGCTTTATGTAAGCGAAAATAAATCTATTGTGGCTGGAACTATCGACCGGCAAGCATTTTTCGGTGATATTTATGTAAATATCGACGATTTTAAACCACTTGGGTTTGGTAAATTCAACGATTATATCAATCCAAGTCCTGTCAAACAATTCAAAAAAAATACCGTATTGGGTATAGCTCAAATGGGGCTTTCGTTCAAACTTGCTGAAAACTGGAACCTGCATACCGAACTTAACCTTCAATACGGCTTTAAAAACATCAAAACACGTTCGATAGACATACTTATTCCAAACGAATATTCGGGTATTACTGCCACCAATTACATTGGCGAAATTCACCCCGCCTCACTCGGTATTCGTATTGGATTGGCTTATACTTTTGACTTATTCAACATTGACTGTAAGTGCCACAATCCTTTATTTTAAATTTTGAGACCTCTACTTTTTTCAGGTGAAGTTCTATTATCATTTTTTTTATTAGCCTGGGTACAGTCAGTTTTAACAAACAAGACAAGAGCTGCCTCGATTAGAGGCAGCTCTTGTTTATTATTGTTTGGTAGAGACGCAAGGCATTGCGTCTAAGATAATCAGAGACGCAATGCCCCTTGCGTCTCTACGCGAATATATTAATCCACAATTTTCTTCATGGCAGTCATAGCAGCACGCAATTCAGCTCCACAAATTTCGATAGAGTGGTTACGGATAGCAGCGTTTACTTTTACCAATTCGAAATTATCAACATGATTGTCAAAGCCATCATCGAAATTTGTACCAATAACATTGGTATCCACTTTAGTCATAAAGTCAGCCAACAGCGGTTTACAAGCGTGGTCGAACAGGTAGCAACCATATTCAGCCGTATCAGAAATCACACGGTTCATTTCGAACAATTTCTTACGGGCAATAGTGTTAGCAATCAGCGGAGTTTCGTGCAACGACTCGTAGTAAGCCGATTCGTTTTTGATGCCTGAGCAAGTCATGCTTTCGTAAGCCAACTCCACACCTGCTTTTACAAAAGCAACCATCAAAGTAGCGTTATCGAAGTATTCTTGTTCGGTGATTTCAACGTCGCCCGCCGGAGTTTTTTCGAAAGCAGTTTCGCCGGTAGCAGCACGCCAGCCCAACAGGTTTTTGTCACCTGCAGCCCAGTCTTCCATCATAATGCGTGAGAATTCGCCTGAAAGGATATCATCCATGTGTTTCACAAACAACGGACGCATGATTTCTTTCAATTCTTCAGTGATATTGAAAGCTGCAATTTTTGCAGGATTTGAAAGACGATCCATCATATTGGTGATACCACCGATTTTCAACGCTTCTGTGATCACTTCCCAACCATATTGAACCAGCTTAGAAGCGTAACCTGCATCGATTCCTTTTTCCACCATTTTGTTGAACGAAAGGATAGAACCTGTTTGCAACAAACCGCAAAGGATAGTTTGCTCGCCCATCAAATCCGATTTTACTTCCGCTACGAATGAAGAGTGCAATACACCGGCTTTGTGGCCGCCTGTACCCACGCAATATGCTTTAGCAATTTCCAATCCGTCGCCGTTAGGGTCATTTTCAGGGTGTACAGCAATCAGCGTAGGTACACCGAAACCACGCAGGTATTCAGCACGTACTTCCGAAGCTGGCGATTTAGGAGCAATCATCACAACTGTAAGATCCTTACGGATTTGAGTTCCTTCTTCCACGATGTTGAAACCGTGTGAATAAGACAAAGTAGCGCCTTGTTTCATTAATGGCATTACAGCGTTTACTACCGAAGTGTGTTGCTTGTCCGGAGCAAGGTTCGAAACCAGATCAGCAGTAGGGATCAGTTCTTCGAAAGTACCTACTTCAAAACCGTTTTCAGTAGCTTTTTTCCACGACTCGCGTTTTTGCTCAATAGCTTCCTGACGCAACGCATAAGCCACGTTCAAACCGCTGTCGCGCATGTTTTGCCCTTGGGCAAGCCCTTGGGCACCGCAACCGATGATCACGATTTTTTTACCAGCTAATTTTTTTACACCATCAGCGAATTCGCTGCTTTCCATAAAATCACATTTTCCCAATTCCTGAACTTTTACACGGTGAGGAATTGAATTGAAATAATTTGCCATTTTTTTTGATTTTTAAAACGCAACAAAGATACGATTATTCTCTCATTTGTTGAGTATTACCAATTTGGTTTATAGTTGTTATTTGTTTGTTTTTATTTATTCAACTTTTCTAAAGTTTTAAATTTTGGAAAAGTCGGAAGAATCAAAATACGATTCGCGCACGGCACGACACCTTGCTTTCATTCCTGATTTCAAACCTGAAATCGAACGGTTGCTGCTCTTCCCTGGCAATTTCTACAAAATCGCCGAAAAGCATCTCGTTCACATAGTTTATTTCGAAACGGCTAACCGAGTGCTTACGATAGCAATCCAACGAAAAACAGTCGGACACCCACTGTATATACCGGGTGCTGTTTACATGCCCGTTGATATCTATATCGCTGTATTTCACAGTGAATCCGTCGCATTCGGCACCTTCGACAGCCCCAAGCCGGACCGGTTTTTCAATCAGTCCACGCTCTCCGTTTGCATATCCATGAATACCATCAAGGGTAAGCAAATCCTTGGCACGCCGTGTTTTCATATCAAAAAACACCCACACGGAACAGGCGTTTGCAATGATTTCATCTTTTTCGTCGCGAATGCAGAAATTACGGGTTGTATTAGCACGCCCGACTTCTTCCACCCAGGTTTCCACCGAGATTTTCTCATACTGTTCCGGGAAACGATTCATTTCTACAGCCAGCCTCGAGAGCACCCAGGCACAATCCCTTTCATGCAGGCGACGAAGTCCAAAACCATTACCATCGGCGTTGTATCCGGCCGTGGTCAAGAGTATGTTGGCAAATGCAGCCATAGTAACCCGAAACTGAAAATCGACATCCTGCGGCTGAATTTGAAACGAATATGACTTCTTGTACGACATAAATACCGGTATTTTATCTATGCAAGACTATTTCTTTTCGTAAGTTTGCTGAATATTATCCAGCATATCGCTCAATCGTTCCACCTTCGAACGGGTGATCGCAACCCGTCCGGAACGGATAAATTGCAACACGCCAACCGTTTCACTGAGTTCTTCAAACATTTCCTGAGTCTCGGCATAATGTCCGGCCTTTTGCAGCACCACAAAATCGCTGTTCATTTCCAGTATACGAATGTGGTATTTACGAATCAGGTCTTCAACCGATCCTTTTTCAAGCAATTTATCGGTAGCTACTTTATACAAGGCAATTTCCTGAAATACCAAATCTTCATCGGTATTATAATATGCTTTCAGGATATCTACCCGTTTATCAATTTGTTTCACCACTTTCGACACAATATCTTCAGTGGTTTTAACTGTAATGGTAAATTTATGAATCCCTTTCAGCGCCGAAGGCGATACAGAAAGTGTTTCGATATTTATGGCCCGACGCGTAAATATGATAGTGATCTGCCCCAACAAACCCACTGTATTTTCCGAAAAAACGGTAATGGTATATAATTTAGTTTCCATAATAATCTTAATTTTCAGTAATTCAATTCCCAATTTTCAATTAAAGAAGCTCTTTTATTGGAAATTGAAAATTAAGCAATTGGTAATTGAATTAATCTCCTAAAAGTATGTTAGTAACACTGGCACCGGCAGGTACCATTGGGAACACCATGCCCTTTTTCTCCACATTTACAACCAACAAATAAGGTTTGTCGTCTTTCAACATATCGGCAATGGCTCCATCAAGGTCCTTGCGCTCGCTTACTTCCACCCCATCAATGCGATATGCTTTTGCAATGGCAATAAAATCAGGATTTACCATTTCGGTAAATGAATAACGTTCTTCGAAGAACATTTCCTGCCATTGACGCACCATCCCCAGGAAATGATTATTCAGGATAATCATCTTTACACCAATTTGCTCCTGCATGATGGTTCCCAACTCTTGGATGGTCATTTGAAAACCTCCATCGCCGCTGAACATACATACGGTACGGTCAGGCGCACCCATTTTTGCACCCATGGCAGCCGGAATTCCAAATCCCATGGTTCCCAAACCACCGGAAGTTACCATACTGCGTGTTTGGGTATAATTAAAATAACGGGCAGCCATCATTTGGTTTTGCCCCACATCAGTCACCAACACAGCTTTATTATCGGTAGCTTCCGAAACCTTGCGGATAACTTCGCCCATAGTCAGTTCACCCGATTCGGGATGTACTTCACGCTGAATTACTTTCTCGAATTCAAGCTTTTCATATTCAACGAACGATGCGATCCATTCAGCATGTTTAGCCGCATTTATCTTATCAGTTAATGCGGGTAATGTGTCTTTTGCAGAACCTAAAACAGGAGCATCAGGAACAACGTTTTTGCCTATTTCAGCTACATCAATATCCAAATGTATGATTTTAGCCTGTTTGGCATAAGTTTTCAAATCACCGGTTACGCGGTCATCGAAACGCATACCAATAGCAATGAGCACGTCGCATTCGTTGGTTTTCATATTGGGTGCCACATTGCCGTGCATTCCCAAAAATCCTTTGTTTAATGGAAAATCATACGGCATAGCCGAAGCTCCCAGCAAAGTCCAGGCAGCCGGAATATCCGCTTTTTCCAAAAATGCTTTCAATTCTTCTTCGGCGTTTGCCAGAATAACGCCTTGCCCAACCAATGCAAATGGCTTTTTGGCACCATTGATTAGTGCAGCAGCAGCCTCAATCTGGCTTGGTTGTACTTCAGGCACCGGAATGTAGCTGCGGATAAAAGTACAGGGCTTATATTCAAATTCCACCTCCTGAACCTGAGCATTCTTGGCAAAATCCAATACAACAGGTCCCGGACGACCACTGCGTGCAATGTAGAATGCGCGAGCTACTGCCCAGGCAATATCTTCAGGACGACGGATCTGGTACGACCATTTGGTTATGGGCTGTGTAATCCCAACCACATCAATTTCCTGAAAAGCATCGGTTCCCAACAAAGGAGCAACCACCTGCCCGGTGATAACCACCATAGGCGTGCTGTCAAGCATGGCATCAGCAATACCTGTAATGGCATTGGTAGCTGCAGGTCCGGAGGTTACCAGTGCAACCCCTACTTTTCCAGAAACACGGGCATAACCCTGAGCAGCATGCGTGGCACCCTGCTCGTGACGGGTCAAAATATGATTGAGATGTTTATCGTAATCGTAAAGAGCATCGAAAACAGGCATAATTGCACCGCCCGGATAACCAAAAATAGTATCAACACCCTCTTCTATAAGTGCCTGCATAAATGCATGAGCACCGGTCATTTTAGTTTCCATATAATTTTCAAGCCCCCCTAAATCCCCCTTAAAGGGACTTTTTGGAGTTAGTTTTATAGTTTTTAATTCATAGCCCATTTTTAAGCCCCCTTTAGGGGGTTGGGGGTCAATCAATCATTCTCACAGCACCTTTATCGGCCGAACTTACCATGCTTGCATAAGCTCTAAGTGCTTTTGAGACGATTCTGTTTCTGTCTTTCGGTTTGAATGCGTCAGCACCACGGGCTTCTTCGGCCTGACGGCGTTGCATTAAAACTTCATCGCTTACTTTCACATTGATCGTACGGTTCGGGATATCAATTTCAATGATATCTCCATCTTGTATCAATCCGATATTTCCGCCTGAAGCAGCCTCAGGTGAAATGTGTCCAATTGATAATCCGGATGTACCGCCCGAAAAACGCCCATCGGTAATCAATGCACATGCTGCACCCAGATGTTTTGATTTTATATAAGATGTCGGATAAAGCATTTCCTGCATTCCGGGGCCACCTTTAGGGCCTTCGTGTGTAATTACCACCACATCGCCGGCAACCACTTTTCCACTCAGAATCCCGGTACAGGCACTGTCCTGCGAGGTAAATACTTTGGCAGGCCCGGTAAATTTCCAGATACTTTCGTCAACTCCGGCAGTTTTAATCACACAGCCATCCTGCGCAATATTTCCTTTCAAAATTCCCAATCCACCATCTTTCGTATAAGCATGCTCCACACTACGAATACAACCGTTGACTCGATCACCATCCAATTCGGGATATTGAGCATGTTGCGAACCCATCACCAGGTTAAACCGGTGAGCAGGGGCACTTTTATATTTATCAATTGCCCCGGCAGTTACGTTCGGGCTTGTAATATCGAATTTATCAATAGCTTCCGCCAATGTCATCCCATCAACACGCTTAACCGACGTATCGAGCAAACCACCCTTGCTGAGTTCGGCCAGAATACCAAGGATTCCACCGGCACGGTTTACATCCTGAATATGATATTTTGGGGAATTAGGCGCTACCTTACACAAGCAGGGAGTAACACGCGAAAGTTGATCCATATCGTCCATAGTCAGCTCCACTCCCGCTTCGTGGGCAATAGCCAGAATATGCAAAACAGTATTCGTCGAACCTCCCATGGCAATATCCAGCCTCATGGCATTCAGGAATGCCGCACGCGTAGCTATAGAAAGCGGCAAAACAGAATCGTCGTTATCAAAATAATATTTATAGGCATTATCAACGATCAATTTGGCAGCATCAACAAAAAGCTGGATACGGTTGGCGTGTGTAGCCACAATAGTTCCGTTACCCGGCAATGCCAATCCGATTGCTTCGTTGAGGCAGTTCATAGAGTTAGCTGTAAACATTCCCGAGCACGAACCACAGGTAGGACAAGCAGCATTCTCCACTTTCTTTACCTGTTCATCAGACACGCTTTCATCAGCCGATTGCACCATGGCATCTACCAGATCGAGGTGTTTCCCGTCCAGTTCACCGGCTTCCATAGGTCCGCCCGAAACAAAAACGGTAGGGATATTCAGACGCATGGCAGCCATAAGCATCCCCGGGGTTATTTTATCGCAGTTGCTGATGCAAACCATGGCATCGGCTTTATGCGCATTCACCATATATTCTACGCTATCGGCAATTAAATCGCGGGATGGCAGGGAATATAACATCCCATCATGCCCCATGGCAATCCCATCGTCAATAGCTATTGTATTGAATTCGGCGGCAAAGCAACCGAGTTTTTCTATTTCTGTCTTTACTTTCTGACCAATTTCATGCAAATGAGCATGTCCGGGTACAAATTGCGTAAATGAATTTACAATTGCAATGATTGGCTTGCCCATCTGCTCATCTTTCATTCCGTTCGCACGCCAAAGTGAGCGTGCCCCGGCCATTCGGCGGCCACCGGTACTGGTTGCACTTCGTAATTCTTGTTTCATAACCATTATCCCCACACGGGAATTTTTATTTAGTTAGTAATTCTATTGTCTTTATCTCCATACCCTTCAACTTAGAGTTTTAAGGTAGCTTATTATTCATAAAAAAAACCTTTCTCCGTTATGGTGAGAAAGGTTTTTTGTATGTCTACATACATTTTTATACACGCACCCATCTCACTTTTGATTTTGGACCAAAAGAAGCACGACGAGTACAAGAACATTATATATGCGTTGAGAGTTCATTTTTGAGTTTTTATGGCTGCAAAGATAAGGCAAGAATTTGAAACAGCAAATAGTTCGGAAGAAATAAATGTTATTTTTGTTCAATTTGTAAGAAATCAGCCTCATATTATGCGAAAAAATCAGATTCCGTAATCAAATGAGCAATTTCACTCGAAATACGTTATATAAAAAACAAATTCGGAACAAAGATATAGCTCCGAAAAAGAATAATGACCGTTTATTTATATTATTTTTGCATGCAATTTTTGATTTACCATGGAAAAAAGAAGTTATCAATATATCAACCACATAAATTCACCCATTGATTTAAAGGCCGTTAACCGAAACGAACTCCCTGCTGTTTGCGACGAACTCCGGCAATTTATCATTGATGAAGTGTCCAAAAACCCGGGGCATTTAGGCTCCAGCCTGGGAGTTGTTGAACTTACTGTGGCTCTTCATTACGTATTCAATACGCCTTACGACCGTATTGTATGGGATGTTGGGCATCAGGCTTATGGGCATAAAATACTCACAGGCCGGCGCGACCAGTTCCACACTAACCGACAGTTTAAAGGGCTTTGCGGATTTCCGACACCCAAAGAAAGTGAATACGATGCATTCGGAGTAGGACATTCTTCTACTTCGATTTCGGCTGCCCTTGGAATGTCTGTTGCATCGCTGCTTAAAGAAGAACCGAAGCGGCAGGTGGTGGCAGTTATCGGCGATGGAGCCATGACCGGGGGCCTGGCCTTCGAAGGGCTGAATAATGTTTCGATGGACAAAAACAATGTTTTGATTGTGCTTAACGACAATCAAATGGCTATCGATCCGATACAGGGCGGATTTACCCAATACCTGATTGACATTAATACATCACGTACTTATAATAAGTTACGTTACCGGGCATATAATATCCTCAAAAAAATGGGGATAATAAATGAAAAAAAGAAAAACCGGATTATCAGTTTCAACAACACAGTAAAAGCAGCGCTAACGAAGCAGCACAATATATTCGAAGGATTGAACATCCGTTATTTTGGTCCGGTGGATGGGCACGATGTGGATGAACTGGTGCGGATTATGGCTGAAATAAAAAGATACAACGGTCCTAAAGTACTGCATTGCATTACCAAAAAAGGGAAAGGCTACGAGCCCGCCGAAAAATCGGCCACCGAATGGCATGCCCCCGGGAAATTCAATGTAAAAACAGGCGAGAGAAATACTACGGCTTCTGACAATCCGACTCCTCCTTTGTTTCAGGATGTTTTTGGTGAAACCCTGCTCGAGCTGGCACTAAAAAATGAAAAAATTGTGGCTGTTACCCCCGCTATGCCTTCGGGTTGCTCCATGATTATCATGCAAAAAGAACTGCCCAAACGGGTTTTCGATGTTGGAATTGCTGAAGGACATGCCGTAACATTCTCCGCAGGAATGGCTAAGGAAGGCATGATCCCTTTTTGCAATATTTATTCATCTTTCATGCAAAGGGCATACGATAATGTAATACACGATGTCGCCTTGCAGGAGCTGAATGTGATTATGTGTTTGGACAGGGCCGGTATTGTAGGCTCGGACGGTGCTACCCATCATGGGCTTTTCGACATGGCTTATATGCGCTGCATCCCGCATTTGACCATTGCCGCTCCTCGAAATGAAATTGAGTTACGCAACCTAATGTTTACGGCTCAACATAAGAATATGGGTCCTTTTGTAATTCGTTACCCAAGGGGAAAGGGCAGTATCGTAGACTGGAAACAACCCATGCAACTAGTGGAAATTGCCCGTGGCGAATGCATGAAAGCTGGAAATGAACTGGCAGTGCTCACCATAGGCACCATGGCCAACAATGCGGCTAAAGCAATTGAGTTCATTGAAAAAGAGCATCAAACGAGCATTGCTCACTACGACCTGCGATTCCTCAAACCGCTGGATGAAAGAATGCTTCATGAAATAGCGAAGAAATTTAAGCATATAATCACCATTGAAGATGGAATTATTCATGGGGGATTCGGCAGCGCTGTTTTGGAATTTATGTCGGACAACGGCTATCAGGTAAATGTAAAACGCCTTGGCATACAGGATACTTTTGTTGAACATGGCACACCCGAAGAATTATATAATATGCTTGGTCTCGATGCAGAGGGAATTTCCAGAAGCATTCAGGAGTTTTTGAAAAGTTCAAAAATCCTGAAATCCGAAAAATTTATTGCCTGACCTAAAAAGAGGGTAAACCTAAGAAAATTGTCTTCGGTTTACTCTTCTTTCCCGAACAAAGCGCGACTGAAATAAGTTATTACATTGAATCTTTTTACATAATTGAGGTTGAACAAAGACTAACTGACCAATCATTATGGATTTACAAATAACCACTTACCAATTTGGCGAACGTCCCGGAGTGACCCTGCCTGACCCCGATTTTTACAAAGTAATGGGCGAAGATGGCATCCGTAAAATGGTGAGCAGGCATTACGATTTGTTACGGGAAAGCCCTATAGAACATTTGTTTGCCAAAAACGATGCAGAGTTTGAACAATCAAAGCGAAACTCGGCTGACTTCATGATTCAGATATGCGGAGGCCCCGATTATTACAACCAGCACCGTGGCAGCCCCATGATGGTAAGGCGCCATGCACCATTCAGGATCAAACCCGAAGGCCGGTTGGTGTGGCTAAACTGCTACAAACGGGTACTGGCCGAACTGGATATCCCTGAACATCTGATTCTTTCGTTCTGGAATTATATTAATGTATTCTCTACCTGGATGGTGAACACACCATCGAAAAAATAACTACTCCCCAAAAAAGATGCGGCAAGGGCTAACCATACTTTTGGCATTTTTCATTATCAGCTGTTTTTCACAACAGACAGTTCCGGCCAATACAGCTTTACGCCTGCAACTGAAACAACATGGAAAAACTGCATTGACAAACTATTTGAATAAAAAAAAATGGAATGCACTTTTTCCCAACCGGCATGGCATACATGCAGGTATTGCGAAGAAATCTACTTCTGATTTTTATTCCTTCGACGCGTTTGTTAGTGCTGCAAAATATTTTCCTGATTTTATAAGTGGCAGTGCCGACAATCAGAAACAGGAACTGGCAGCCTTTTTGGCCAATATTGCCCAGGAAACAAGCGGTGGCTGGGCCGAAGCTCCCGGAGGATATTTCAAATGGGGGCTCTACTTTGTGGAAGAAAAGCAGGATAACATAAAAAATGTATATGCTGATTTCAACAAGAAAAATTATCCACCGGTAAGCGGTAAAAGTTATTTTGGCCGGGGCCCAAAGCAATTAAGCTGGAACTATAATTACGGACAGTTCAGCGAAGCCTGGTTTGGGTCTAAAGATTCACTTCTTCAGCATCCCGAATGGCTGGCACAGGATCCTGTTTTGTCATTTGCTTCGGCAATCTGGTTTTGGATGACTCCACAATTTCCCAAACCATCGTGTCACGATATAATGAGCGGAAAATGGAACCCGACCCCCAATGACCTTGAAAAAGGACGTGTTCCCGGATTTGGTGCTACTGTGAACGTAATCAATGGTGGTGTGGAGTGTGGAACCGGCACCGACATGGACAAAACAGCTTACCGCTATCAATACTACACTCACTTTTGCAGATATTTTCAGGTTTCACCCGGCAAAAATATCAGCTGCAGCAACCAGAAACCATTCGGGCAATGATCATTCTTTTATAAAGCCCAGAATAAAAATACATATTTTTTTACATTTCCACGTTTCTTTATATCTTTGCGGTTGAATATAAGTTTTCACTTCAACTAAATGGATAAACAAAAGAAAGCAGTAATTATAGGAGCCGGTGTTGGTGGTGTTGCCACAGCCCTTTTCCTTGCCAGAAATGGTTATTCGGTTGAAATTTATGAGAAAAATGCGAATCCGGGTGGTCGTTGCGGACAACTCACCCAAAACGGACACCGTTTTGACCTCGGGGCAACCATCCTGCTAATGCCATCGCTCTATCGCCAGGTATTTTCTGCATTGGGGCTGGACATGGATAAGGAACTTGAAACAACTTCACTGGAGCCGGTTTACAAACTGTTTTTTGGTGATGGAACCGATTTTGCATTTTCGCGCAACCTGCCCAAAATGAAAGAGCAGCTGGAACATTTCGAATCCGGCAGCTTTCCTCACTATGAACGGTATGTAAAAGAAGGATACGATTTCTTTGGCCAATCGATGGATGGACTGCTAAATCGAAACTTCTACCATCTTTTTCAGTTTATCAACCTGAAAAGCATATTGCTATTAATACGTTTGAAGACATGGATTAAGCATACCGACTATATCAAACGTTTTTTCAAAGACTCACGCCTCCAAAAAGCATTCACTTTTCAAAATATCTACGTCGGGCAAAATCCTTACCGGCAACCTGCTTTTTTCTCGATGCTTCCCGGAGCTGAAATCGCAGAGGGAGCCTTATTTCCAAAAGGTGGAATGTACCGGGTAGTAGAAAAACTGCTGCAGGAAGCTTCCAATGCCGGAGTGAAATTCCATTATAGAAAAGCAGTTGATAAAATCATTGTAAATAAAAATAAGGCGGAAAGCATTTTACTCGAAAACGGCAAAGTCGTGGAAGCCGATATTATTGTTGCCAATGCCGATTTACCTTATATATACAAGGAACTTTTGCCAGATGCGAAAATTGCCGAACGGCTGAAGAAGAAGGAATATTCCTGCTCGGCAGTTGTATTTCACTGGGGAATGGATAAGATATATCCGCAACTGGATCATCACAGCATTTTCCTGAACGAACCCTACAAAGAAGGTATGGACAAAATTTTCAATGAGAAATCCATATCAGCTAATCCGAGTTTTTATATCCATGCGCCAGTTCGTACCGACAAATCAGCGGCACCCGAAAACGAAGACACTTTGTCGGTGATCATTCCTATGGGACACATTGATCCGGCTTATGACCAGGACTGGCAGGAAATAAAACAATCGGTTCGCGAATCAGTGATCCGCAGACTGAAAGAAGCAGGTTTAACGGATATTGAGGAACACATCAAGTTCGAAATCTGCTTTATGCCCAAAACATTCGAAAGCTACTGCAATGTGACCAACGGTTCGGTATTTGGAAGCTTGAGCCACACTATTTTCCAAATGGGCTATTTCCGCCCGCACAACCGCCACCGCAAATACAAAAACCTTTATTTTGCAGGGGGAAGCACGCATCCCGGCAACGGAGTGCCATTGGTGCTACTGGGTGCAAAACTAACGAGTGAACGAATTTTGAAAGAGACAAGAACAACCCGCTGAGTCTATGAAACTTTACACTGATATTTTCAACTCCATCGATTTCGAGAAAATTGTGGATCACCCAAACATATTGATTGCGGCCCACTTTTGGGATTCCGATAGGTACGAAGCTGCAAAAACCTGCTATAAATTCATGCGGGCCATTGATGATTTGATTGACAATTATAAATCGGAGCATAAAACGATTGCAATTTCAGAAAAAACTCATCTTGAAACCAATGTAAAAAGCTGGATTAACACAATACTAAGCACTTCAGAGCCTGACCCGACACAAGTCAAATTGATTGAAACTGTTCATAAATTTCATATTCCATCCTGGCCGCTCGAAGCATTTGCCAAATCAATGGTGTACGATATTTATCACGATGGATTCCCCAGCCTGCCAGCTTTTTTGGAATATGCCGCGGGAGCTTCGGTTGCTCCAGCCTCTATATTTGTACATTTATGCGGGTTGACCTGCAAAAACGGCCAATACACTGCACCTGCTTTTAATGTGAAGCGTGCCGCCACTCCCTGTGCCGTTTTCAGCTATCTAGTACATATCATCCGCGATTTTGTTAAGGATCACACCCATAATCTCAATTATTTCCCCGACGAATTAATTGCAAAGTACGGACTTGACCGGGAGAAACTGCTGGCTATGGCCCAGGGTGCCGAAATTTCAACGAGTTTCAGGGAAATGATCCGCGAGTTGTACACAGTTGCAGATGAATACCGCCACAAGACATACCAAATTATGCAGGAGATAAAGCCCCTGCTCGAGCCACGAAGCCAACTTAGCCTGGTAATTATTTTTGCACTTTACCTTATGGTCTTCGAACGGATCAATATTGAAAACGGAACTTTTACAACCGAAGAACTAAACCCAACCCCAAAGGAGATTAAAGAACGGGTATGGGAAGTAATTCAGGAATTTAAAGTTGTGTAAAAATAGCCCGCTAAAAAATCAGTACCTGACCTCCACACCTTCTTGCAGTTAATTCTTATGTAATTGAATTGCAATCCCAAACATTTTATTTTTGATTATTGTTGTATATACGCTCATTTATTGCAACTTAACCATCTGAGCCATTCTTTCACGTATTGTATCTTTGATTGGTTTCTGAGTTCAGTCAACCGTTTTTCAACAAACAACACATTCAAAAAAATGAAAAAGATTATTTTTTTAGCAGCAGTCATTTTAGTCGGAATGGCTTTGCCTGCCCAGGAATTTTTTTTCCCAACCAAAGAGGGAACTGTTCTTGTTTACAAATCGTTCGACAAGAAAGGCAAAGAACTCAACACGCTCCAATACACCATTACACAGATAAAGATGATGGGGCGCGACATGGACATCAGTTATCAGGTTGAATCAAAGGACAACAAAGGGAAACAACTTTACACGGATGAAGTTACCGTTTCGAAAAAAGGTGATAAGCTCTATTTGGATATGAGCAACTATATCAACAAAGCTGCCTTTCAGCAAAACGGCAAGATTTCGGCGGATGTTCTGGTGACGGGAAATAATCTGGAACTGCCCTCCAACCCTAAAGCAGGTGATGCACTGCCGGATGCCAACGTTGAGATGTCAATGGAAATGGGATTCATGAAAATGAAAATGTCAGCCGATGTAACCAACCGGAAAGTAGAGGCGATTGAAGATATTACTGTCAAAGCCGGAACTTTCAAAAGTTACAAGTTTACGAGCGATGTCAATTCCGTTGCTTTGGGAATAAAAATAAAAAACAGCAATAAGGAATGGTATGCAAAAGGAATAGGGATGCTAAAAACCGAGACTTACGACAAAAACGGAAATCTTCAATCGTACATGGAATTGGTAGAGTTGAAAAAGTGACAGATTAAGCGTCGCGCTACACAATTAACAACCCAGAAAACGATCAATTAAAAAGAAAGAGGCCATGTATATTCAAATTATATCAGAAGAAGAGGCAGAAGGCAAGCTTCGTGAATTGTACGAAGGAGACCGAAAAAACTTAAGCTATGTGCCCAATCATGCAAAAGTATTCAGTTTGCGCCCCGAAGTGCTGGAAACATGGCGCGCCTTCCAGGGAAGTATCCGAAAAAATCTGCGATTAAGACCGTATGAATTAATTACCTTTGCTGCAGCAATGGCATTGAAATGCCGGTACTGCCTTCTTGCTCATGGCTCAATTCTTATCAATAATGGGATTAGCCTGGAGCAGTTACGTTTGATTCTAAAAAACTTTAAGGAAGCCGGGCTTGAGCAAACAGAAGTTGCAATAATGGAGTTTGCACAGAAAATTATTTTGAACGCAAATGAAATTACCAAGGCCGATATTGATGCTTTGCGAAATTTAGGCTTAAAGGATGTGGAGATTTTCGATATAACAGCTGTTGCAACTATGCGCAGCTTTGCCAGTAAAACGTTCGATGCATTGGGGGCTGACCCAGATGCTGTATATCATGAACTTGAACAGAAACTATCAGACCTTTTGCCAGATTAATTTTCTCTGGGGACGCCTCTGGCTGCTATATGCCCGGGGGTCTTAGGGTAATATTCGTTTCACATAAAGTCTGACAAAAGCAAACTCAGATTCGCAAAATTGAAGTTGCGAATCTGAGTTTGCTTTTTACGAATTTAACCAAGAGCCTGAAGTGCCTGATTATGCCTTCAGAATTTTGGGATTTACCAATCTTTCAAAATCCTGATATTTCATTCGAATCAGCTCTGTCAGAAAACCTGCATTAAAGGCAATTTCTTCGTCCTCCGCCAATGCAGGTGAAACATAAACCTCCATTCCGAAAAGATTTCCAAAAGGTGGCATAGCTCCTATTTCACAATCGGGAAACAGTTGTACAAACTCTGGTTCAACGGCAAGTTCTACACTTTTAGCTCCTGTAGCTTTCTTCAAAAGCTCAAAATCGGCCTGTTGCGAAGCCGGCAGGACGATCATACCCATTTTTCCATCCACTTTAATCATTACAGTTTTAGCCAATTCACGTCCATGAATATGTGCTGAATGTGCAATTTCCATGGCTGTAAAGGCTTTTGAGTGATGGATCGAAACAAACTTAATGTTATTAGCATTCAGAAAATCAAGCAATTTGCGGACTGGCATATTAGTTTAAGGATTAAGGTTTAGAAAACTTTTTGAAACTGCCCTTGTATTAAAACAGTTCTGCAGTTTATATATAACACTTCTGAAACTGACTAAGTTGTTTGCCGGTTTGAAAATGGGTTCGCACTATTTCTGCATTTTTTCTAAAATTATCCTGTAAATCTTTTGGCTGTTAAAAATATTATATCTATTTTTGGCTATTAACTTTGTAAAGCATCATTTTATCAGACATGGCTCTCAAAGCAGATTGCTTCCGAAAATCTAAAACAATAAGACTACATAAATTACAACCTTGAAAATTAATGATTATGAACAATTGGAAAAGCCTTTTGATTACTTCCAAACACTGGGAATGCAACAATGCAGAAAATTTATTGAAACTCAATGGAATCAAAACTATCAAAAAATCTGTATTTATGAATAACCCGGACCATCCCCATGAAGTATTCGGTGCAGCCAAACTCATAGTCAAACCTGCCGAATATGAAAGAGGACTGCAAATTCTCACGAACAATGGATTCAAAACCGACGAGGCAATTGTTAGTGGCAAGTTAGTCGAAATAGATATTTAGTTTTACTAACCCTGAAACATTGAATTTACGATAGGATGGCTTTGAGCCATCCTATCGTTCTTTTATATCTTCACAAATTCTGGCCATTTTCCAATTCCCTCTTTCTTTGTATCTTTGCATCCCTAATCTAAAATTGCAAATTAAAAATCGTAAATTAAATTTATGTCAGACGATAAAAAAGTTATTTTCTCGATGGTGGGAGTCAGCAAGACTTTTCCTCCTCAAAAAAAAGTATTGAACAACATTTACCTTTCATTTTTCTACGGCGCTAAAATCGGTATTATCGGTTTGAACGGTTCAGGTAAATCAACCCTGTTGAAAATTATTGCTGGTGTGGAAAAAAGCTACGATGGAGAAGTTGTTTTCTCACCGGGTTACTCGGTTGGTTACCTGGAACAGGACCCGAAACTGGATCCGACAAAAACGGTAAAAGAAGTGGTGCAGGAAGGCGTGCAGGAAATTGTGGATATGATAGCCGAATATGACAAAATCAACGAACAATTTGCCGAGCCGGATGCCGATTTCGATAAACTCATTGCCCGCCAGGGCGAATTGCAGGAACTGCTGGACCATGCCGACGCGTGGAACCTGGACAACAAGCTCGAACGCGCCATGGATGCTTTGCGCTGCCCGCCCGAAGAATGGAAAATAGAAAATCTCTCGGGAGGTGAGCGCCGCCGGGTGGCTTTGTGCCGTTTGTTGCTCCGCAACCCGGACATCCTGTTGCTCGATGAGCCTACCAACCACCTCGATGCCGAATCGGTGGAATGGCTGGAACACCACCTGCAGCAATATGCCGGAACCGTTATTGCCATTACCCACGACCGTTACTTCCTCGACAATGTTTCGGGCTGGATTCTGGAGCTCGACCGCGGCGAAGGTATCCCATGGAAAGGTAACTACACCTCGTGGCTGGAACAAAAAACCAACCGGATGGCCAGCGAAGAAAAGCAAGCCAGCAAACGCCGCAAGACACTGGAACGCGAGCTGGAATGGGTGCGCATGGCTCCCAAAGCCCGTCACGCCAAGGGTAAAGCCCGTCTGGAAGCTTACGACAAATTGATAAACGAAGATCAGCGCGAAAAAGAAGAGAAACTCGAACTCTTTATCCCTAACGGCCCTCGTCTGGGGAATAAAGTGGTTGAAGCTATTGATGTTTCAAAAGCATTTGGCGACAAACTATTGTTCGACAACCTCAACTTCATGCTGCCACCCAATGGTATTGTGGGTATTATCGGGCCAAATGGCGCCGGTAAAACAACACTTTTCCGGATGATGATGGGAATTGAAAAAGCAGACAAGGGAACATTCGAGGTAGGTGAAACCGTAAAAATCGGTTATGTAGACCAAAGCCACACCGACATTGATCCGGAGAAAACAGTTTATCAGGTTATTTCGGGAGGAACTGAATTTATCCGCGTAGGCGGAAAAGAAATCAATGCACGCGCCTACCTTTCGCGCTTCAACTTTGCCGGTGGCGATCAGGAAAAACTCTGCGGTGTGCTGTCAGGTGGTGAACGGAACCGACTGCACCTGGCACTGACTCTGAAATCGGAAGCCAATGTATTACTGCTCGATGAGCCAACCAATGATATTGACGTAAACACCTTGCGTGCCTTAGAAGAGGGATTGGAAGCCTTTGCAGGTTGCGCCGTGGTAATCTCGCACGACCGCTGGTTCCTCGATCGTATCTGTACGCACATTATTGCTTTCGAAGGTAACTCCGAAGTGTTTGTGTTCGAAGGTTCATACTCCGAATACGAAGAAAACAAGAAAATGCGTTTGGGTGACGAAACTCCAAAACGTATTCGTTACAAAAAACTGATGGTTTAAAGTACCGGCTTAGGAGATTTAATAGACAAACGGCTGATCTGAGTAATTCAGGTCAGCCGTTTTTTCTCAATTTTCAGCAGGACAGATGGATTTCAGATTAAGACCATTTCTTCAGATATAATTCACTTCCGGACGAAGATCTATGCCGAATTTTTCTTTCACTGAAGCCCGGATTTGTTCAGCCAAATGTACAATTTCCGCTCCGGTGGCGCCGCCTTTATTCACCAAAACCAATGCTTGCTTGTCGTGAACAGCCGCATTGCCGATTTGTTTTCCTTTCCAGCCACACTGATCAATCAACCAACCGGCAGGAACTTTCTCTTCCGTTTCCGACACAAAATAATGGGGCATTTGAGGATAAACTGCCTGCAAAGCGAGAAATTGCTCACGGGCAATTACCGGGTTCATAAAGAAACTGCCAGCGTTACCCAGTATTTTGGGATCAGGCAATTTACTTTCGCGAATTGCAATAATTGTATTGCGCACATTTTGAAGATTTACTTCTCCGTTTTTCAGCACTTCAGCTTCTAAATGCTGATAGCCCAATTTAAAATTTGGTTCTTTTTCCAACCTGAACGTAACAGAAGTAACTATATACTGCCCTCTATATTCATTTTTAAAAATACTCTCCCTGTAACCATACCGACAGGCTTCGTTAGAGAAAATCCGTACTTCAGCCGTTTCAACATTTACAGTTTTCACTTCCACAATCACATCCTGCACTTCTACACCATAGGCACCTATATTTTGTACTGCAGAAGCGCCAACGTCACCAGGAATAAGCGACAGGTTCTCAACTCCACCCAAACCCATTTCGACGCAATAAGCAACAAAATCGTCCCATACAACGCCGGCACCGACTTCCAAACAAACAGAACCTGCATCTTCAGAAGTTTTGGTTATGAATTTTATCGAAGAATGAAGAATTACTCCTTTAAAATCTTTCATAAACAACAGATTGCTCCCCCCCCCAATATGAAACACCGGATTGGATTTCACTATTTCGAACTGAAGCACGGATTGCAACTCTTCTACCGATTGATATTCTATAAGATAATCAGCTTTTGCATCAACCCCAAATGTGTTATATGCCAAAAGTGAAGCATTAGTAACTGTTTTCATTTTTGTCTTTTGTGGAACTAATTTCAATTTACATTTTTTTCATTTTGTCATCCAGAAAATCAATTATGTTTTTCTCATCTTCCGGGTGAAACCACTGAATCTCTTTATCACGATTGAACCAGGTCAGCTGACGCTTAGCATACCTGCGGGAATCCTGCTTTATCATATTTACTGCAAAATCAAGAGTCCAGTTCCCGGCCATATATTCGTAAAGCTCTTTATAACCAACTGTATTCAGGGTATTAAGATTACGAAACTTATAAAATGGCTCGGCTTCCTCCAACAGACCTTCGCTTATCATTTCATCCACCCGCAAATTAATACGCTCATAAAGCTCAGCCCTCGGACGGTTCAATCCTATTTTCAAAACATGAAAATTACGTTCTTTCCGCTCCCCGGTCCTCAGATCCGAATACGGCTTTCCGGTTATGCTGCAAATCTCCAATGCATGCAAAATCCGTTTCGCATTTTGCAAATCAACTTCCTCATAATGCTTCGGATCGAGCCGCTTTAGCTCATTCTGTATAAACTGAAGTCCATAACTGGCATATTGCTGCATCCAGAATTCCCGAGTTTCTGCATCTACACTTGGAATATCATCCATCCCATTGCAAACTGCATCAATGTACATCATTGAGCCGCCAACCAACATGGCTACATTATTCTTTTGAAAAATCTCGTCCAACAAACTAAGCACGTCCAACTCATATTGCCCGGCACTATACTCATCAAAAATTGAGTGCGAGCCAATGAAATAATGTTTAACACGGGCCAAGTGTTTCTGAGTCGGGGCAGCAGTCCCAATTTTCAGTTCTCGATAAAACTGCCTTGAATCAGATGAAATAATCGGACAACCAAAATGCTCTGCCAACTTCAGGCTAATATCAGTTTTGCCCACTCCGGTCGGGCCTAAAATGACGAGTAAAATTGGTTTTGTATTCATTTGAGCAAACAAAAAAGACAGAAAATAATCAATATTTATTCTCTGTCTTTCATTATATTAATTTAATTTAAAATCAGAATTTGGGGTCTTCAGAAAACAAAGCATTATCATCAAAATTCATCTCACCGAATCCTTCTTCATCAAGCTCATCGAGTTCATAGTCTTCGTCTCCGTAAAAATTTTCATCGAAAGTAGCTTTAGGCGCAACAGCCAGTCCCTCATCGGCCATAATTTGTACAGGCGGCTCACCCTCTGAGGTAATACACTCAGCCTTATCCAGATTTTTTCGAGGAATCATATCTGTCATCTCCATAAAGAAAACCCGGTCAGACATCAAGTCAAATACATACAATAATTTTTGATTTTCCTCTGTCAGCAATTCCTCCAGTTTTGTATCTTCCATTACCAGGTTGTCATACTCTGAGCTCGATTCCATTTCAACCAAAGTCACTTCCTGTTCCTTCTCCCAGCTATCGGAGCACATAAAGAAAGACGTCATTTGATTTTTCTCATAATTCACCGAATCAAGGATTGCATTATGCAAATCGAAGAACGTCGCTTCCGAATCAATTGTTATTACCCGCACAAAATTATCTACCTCATCGGATAGGATTGTGAATTTATATACCATGTTTATCAGTTTTAATTTCGGATGTAAAAATACAACTTTTTTTTTATTGGCATCGAATCGCCACAAAGATATTTCGGGAAGAAACCGGCCATCTATTAACAGACAAATTCACACTTCATTCTTTTTCAATGCATTGCAGCAAAAGTAAAAATACGAAAAAACGTGCTGTAATTCAACACAAAAACCTATCGACAAAGATATAGAAGCTTAATACATCAACTCAAAACTATCGAAAACTCCCATAAAAAAAGCCGCCTGTCAAAACGACGGCAGCTTTCCTTAATTATATCTCAAATTAAAATTATTTTTTCAATTTTTCTTCAATTTCACGAACACTGGTACGGAAGTTTTTATCGCAATCCATCAAATCATTCACAATTTTGCAAGCATGTAAAACCGTAGCGTGGTCGCGTTGTCCGATGACAGTACCGATAGATGACAATGAGCTTTTTGTAAGTTGTTTTGACAAATACATAGCTATCTGACGAGCCTGAACCACTTCACGTTTGCGGCTTTTGGTGGAAATTGCATCCACTGACAGCGAGAAATATTCACACACCACATCACGGATCTTTTCAACCGTATTTACTTTGCGGGTAATGTTTACAATCCTGCTGATTACCTTTTCTGCCAAAGTAATATCTATCGGCATATTTGCCAAGGTTGAATGGGCCAACAATGAAACCAAAACCCCTTCCAAATCGCGAACATTATCAACGACATGTTCTGCAATGAAATCAACCACATCATCGGGAATCTCTAAACCATCACGATAAATTTTACTTTCAAGGATGGATTTACGCAAATCGAAATCCGGCTTTTCAATTTCAGCCGACAAGCCCCATTTAAAACGGGTAAGTAACCGTTGTTCCAATCCTACCATTACAATTGGCGAGCGGTCGGAAGTCAATACCAACTGTTTACCTGACTGGTGCAAATGGTTGAAAATATGGAAGAAAGTATTCTGAGTCCCTGTTTTACCTGCAAATTCCTGAATATCATCAACAATCAAGACATCAATCGTTTGGTAGAAATTCAAAAAGTCATTTACAGTATTGCTTCTTACGGCATCAGTGTACTGAATTTGAAACGTATTGGCAGAAACATACAATACTCGTTTCTCCGGATGCAATTGCTTTGTCATTACCCCAATCGCATTTGCCAAATGCGTTTTCCCAACTCCTGATTGCCCGTAAACAAACAAAGGATTGAAGATATTCTTCCCCGGCTCGTTTCCGATGCTGATACCAGCAGTACGGGCCAGCTTATTGCTGTTTCCTTCTATCAGATTATTGAAATTATAGGCAGGATTCAACTGAGGATCGAGTTCCGGTAATTGCGGCTTATGATACGGGCTAACGTAGGCCGAATTAGCAGCAGATACCTTAGGCTTTGGGTGTTCTCCGGTACTTGGGATCTGGGTGCCTTTTCCGTTCGATTTATCAATCAGGACGCGATACTCCAAACGCGTTCCAACTCCTACTTCACGATATAGGGTCATCCGCAATAAATCGATATATTTTTCTTCAATGTACTCAACAAAAAACTGGCTTGGCACCTGCAATACAAATATGTTATTTTCGTATTTTAAGGGAACTATGGGTGCAAACCAGGTATTAAACGATGCTTCGCTAATATTGTCTTTAATAACGCTTAGACAGCGGGTCCATAATTGATCGTGATTATTCAACATTTTGGTTTTAGTTCTGAAAAAAAAATTAAAGACTAGGGGTTGGTACAAACATTATAAATCATACATGCTAAAAACCGTTTCTACAACGGGCGACTTTCAGCACTACAAAATTCCAAAACTTTTTTGAGATAAAAAAATCATTTAATTTTTGCAACCCTAACAAGCTCATCATTCGTTTTAGTATCAGAACTTTAGACCCCCATGCTGATTTACAGCAACTTATTTGTTACAATTTTAAAACAACGCTGATATTAAAGCAATTAACGAATTGTAAGCATTTTTATCATTTATACAGACAAAAAAGCCGAAACTCTTGTTAACAAAAGGTTTCGGCCATAAAATATCCCAATCAGGACAATTTTTCGCTCACTTCGTTATTTAGAATCGGATTAAATAACAACTCATTTGGTTTTACGTCCGAAAAGTGAAAAATGAACATACCGTTTCGGGTTTTGCTTCAAATCTATCAACAATTTATCTGAGCTTGCGGCAGTATTGGACAGATTGATATACAGGTCTTTATTGTTCAGCAGCAAACCAATTGTACCTTCCGAACCATTCATTTTGTCGGTAATCATATTGAGGTTGGCAATGGTATGGTCAATGCTTGCAAAGGTGGCAGCATAGTCAATTTTTTTGAGATTTCCGGTAATCTGTTTAAAGTCAGAAGTTATCGTATTTACATCGCCAAGAATATGGGGAACATCGGTATTCATCATCTTTTTCAACTGCGAAGAACTAACGGCCAAATCGGCTGTTGTTTTTTCAATTGAAGCAATACTTTTATTCAAATCTTTGTTCTCAACCAGCACACGAACGGCCCGAATAAGTGAATCGGCCTGCGTGGATATACTCTGAATTTTGGGCATCAAATCGCCAGCTAACTGCCCCATCAGCCCAATACCAACTTCGGAAGCAATTGTATCATTAGCTTCATACATGGCTTGATTTGGCATTACCGGAGCATAGATAAGCTGAATGGCTTTACCCCCCATTAAACCGTCGTCGTAAAGCTGGATAATAGTTCCTTTTGGCAATTGAATATCATTAGAAACAGATATTTTAATTACAAAGGATTCCTTTCGGGTAAAATCATATTTTACTTCTTCAACCTGGCCCACCTTAAACCCTTTTACATAAACGGGGGCAGATGGCACCAGGCCACCGATATTTTCGTATACAGCGTAATAGTTATTAACCGACGAGAATACATCTATTCCTTTCAGAAAATTCAATCCGAAATACAATACAAATATTGCTACAACGGCCATAATGCCTACCTTGACTTCACGTGTAAAAAATTTCTTCTTCATTCTTTTTGTTTTATTGAATAATGCGCTTTTTCAGAAAAACGCTCATTTATTTTATAAGTTTTAATGCTTCTTTGGCAGATATTTTTTTGTCGCCAACAAATGCAATTATAAATGCTTCGGGGAATTTCGACAAAACACTGCTTCGTATTTTTTCAATTTTCGAATAATCGGTTTCAGCACCTATCGTGTATTTATTAAACCCACCTTCAGTAAAAAAATCCGTATTCTTCAAACCTTTGAACTCAGGGGAATTAGCGCTAAGTGTTTTTGTTGTTGCCAGGATTTGAACTTTAAAAACCGGGACAACAGTCGAAATGCTTTTTTGAAGTTCTGACTTTGAAGATTTTGTCTGGTTTGAATCAGTCTTCGGCGAACTAACCTCTATCGGTTTTGATTGTGTGGCAACTGTTGTACGCACAGTTTGCTGCTCCTGTTTTTGTTTCATTTGGGGCTGAACAGTATCATCCTGTGGTTTTGGCTGGGTCGAATCCTGAACCTCAGCCTTTGATAATTCCTCTGAAGCAGGTTCTGTTTTAGCAGGCCGGTCAAACTTTGAAACAGCAGCCACCTGACGGCCTGATTTCTTGTCGTGGTCATGTTTGTAATCTACAAAAGCATTAAAAATAGCAGTCGCCATTTCTTTCTGCCCCTGATCAGATGCCAAATAACGCTCTTCTGCCGGATTAGATATGAATCCAACTTCAATCAATACGCTCGGACAAGCGGATCGGTGCAACACCCAAAAGCCGGCCTGACGAACGCCACGGTCCGAACGATTACAATAATTACGGAATTGCTTTTGGATAGTTGATGCAAAATCCACACTTCGGTCGATATATTTGTCCTGCATAAATTCAAACATAATGTAAGAATCCACAGAATTCGGATCAAATCCCTGGTATTTCGTTTTGTAATTTTCTTCGAGCGTAATCACGGAGTTTTCGCGCATGGCAACATCCAGATTCGCTTTTGTCTTGGCTAAACCGAGTGTAAAACTTTCGGCTCCATAAGCTGACGAGCTCTGTGCGGAATTGGTATGAATGCAGATAAACAAGTCGGCGTGATTATTATTTACGATATCAGCACGTTCCTGCAAGGTAAGGTATCTGTCTGTTTTACGGGTATATACAACTTTTACATCTCTATATTTTTGTTCAATAATCGCCCCTAGATCTAAAGAGATGTCCAAATTGATATCTTTTTCCCGGGAAATGGCTCCCATAGCTCCCGGGTCATGCCCGCCATGCCCTGCATCGATCACTACAGTAAATCTTGCATCCTGAGCGAGTAATGGAGAGGCAAAAAACAGCGCCATTAACAACACATAGCTATGGAAAACAAGGACATACTTTTTTATAATTTTCATATAAATTCCGTTATTTAAAGAGGAATCGACCGCGTATTTTTGTGCAAAAATAATCTTTTTATCCTGTTTAACGTGCGATAGCAAGCTGTAAATTTTTAAATTATTCATAAAAAAAGGTTATATCTAAATGAGACTGCTATTTTTTGACTAAATTTGCACACTAATTTAAGAAACCCAGAAACTTCCGGATGCAAATCTGTAACCGACTATATTTCAGCCCATCAGCACTGTGCATACTTCTTTTTTTATGGCTTGCAACTCCTTTCATAGGATTTAGCCAGGAGAAAGTTGCATCCCAAAACACAGCTAAAAACATAGTCGAAAACGACTCAACGGTAAAAACTGCCATTGATTCAATCAATTTGCAAGCTCCACTTAAACAAAAATCAAACCAAATTGATGCCGAAATAAACTACACCGCGGAAGACTCCATTGTTTTCCTGGGGAATGGGACCGGATTTTTGCATGGCAAAAGCGATATAAAATACAAAAAAATAGAACTGAAAGCAGACTTTATCCGGGTAAAAATGGACAGCAGCCTCATATTTGCCAGAGGAACAAAAGATAGCTTGGGGGCAAAAATTGGTGAGCCTGAATTTAGTGAAGGTGAATCGAAATATACTTCCCGGGAATTGACTTACAATCTTAAAACAAAAAAAGGATATATCCGGCAAGCCGTAACCCAGCAGGGTGAAGGCTATATCATAAGCGACCGTACAAAAAAAACAGCCGAAGAAACTCTTTGTATTGCCGGTGGGAAATACACTACCTGCGACAATCACGACCATCCTGATTTTTACCTGAGTCTGTCGAAAGGGAAAGTGAAGCCCGGAAGCTATATTGTTGCCGGTCCGGCGCATTCTTGTTGTTGAGGATGTTCCTTTGCCCATTGCATTGCCATTTGGCTTTTTCCCGTTCACTGACAAATATTCTTCGGGTATTTTGATGCCCAACTTTGAAGATGAACTAACCCGTGGGTTTGGACTTACTAATGGTGGATATTACTTTGCCATTAATGATTACATGGACATGGAGTTCCGGGGTGATGTGTACACAAAAGGCACCTGGTCGTTGGCAGCCACTTCCTCCTACCGGAAACGGTACAAATACAGCGGGAATTTAAACATCAATTACCGTGAAGATGTTACGGGCGAAAAGGACATGGCTGATTATACCAAAGCTAATAACCTGAGTATCCGTTGGTCGCACACACAAGACCAAAAGGCAAATCCGAATTTTACTTTTTCATCGAGCGTCAATTTTTCAACAAGTGGATACAACAGAAGTAATATCAGAAGCTACGCCCGCCCTGAATTAAATTCGGAGAACACCAAAGGTTCGAGTATTTCGTTTTCAAAGCGCTTCCCCGAAAGCCCTTTTAGCCTTTCGGGGAGTGTTCTTATAAACCAACGCACCAAAGACTCTACAATCAGCCTGACGTTACCCAATATCAGCATCTCGATGAGCCGTATTTATCCGCTCAAACGAAAAAATGCAATAGGGAAAGAACGTTGGTACGAAAAAATATCAATGTCTTACTCCGGAACAATCGCTAACAGCATTGACACAAAGGAATATAAATTGCTGACGTCTTCTTTTTCCCGTGATTGGAAGAACGGTATGAGACACAGCATTCCGGTCAGTGCTACATTCAACATTCTCAAATACATAAATGTTTCTCCGTCGATAAACTACAACGAAAAATGGTATATGCAATCTTATAACCAATCATGGGATGAAACAAAAAAGAAGGTTAAAACAGATACAATAACAGGATTTCACCGCGTATATGATTTCAACATGGGTGTTTCTGCATCGACAAAGTTGTATGGTTTTTACATTCCTATCAGGGCCTTGTTCGGAGATAAAATTGACCGCATACGGCACGTGGTAACACCTTCGTTCGGATTTAGTTATATGCCCGATTTCGGCGATCCCATGTGGGGATATTATAGTTCATACGTAAAACAGGTTGCAGACAGTAAAGATCCATCTATCTTGCACAATGAAACGGTGGAATACTCTCGCTATGCAGGAAGTTTATACGGAACTCCCGGTAAGGGAAAATCAGGAAGTTTAAACTTTTCGGTGGGTAATAACGTGGAAATGAAAGTACGCAACGACAAAGATACTACAGGTACGGCTCCTTTCAAAAAAGTCAGCTTAATCGACAATTTCTCGGTAAGCGGCTCATACAATCTGGCAGCAGACTCAATGCGCTGGTCGATATTGAATGCCAGTTTAAGAATAAAGTTAGGCAAAAGTTACAGTTTAAGCCTGAGCGGAGGCTTCGATCCGTATATGTATGTGCTTTCAGGCAACAGGCTTGTCAGGGTGAACAAGTTAAGATGGGCCAATGGTGGATTCCCACGTTTTCAGGGAACGAGCACATCGTACAGCTATACACTTAGCAATGAGACATTCAAAAACCTATTTAATAAAGATAAAGATAAAAACAGCAAAGACAAATCTGGCAAAACAACGGAACCAAATGCTGAATCCGGAGCCGACACCGAACAAACCACAGGCCAACAGGACGATGCCCATAAAAAAACGGACATTGGAAAAGAATGGCTATGAAAAAGTGACAATACCCTGGAGTATTAGTATAAATTATTCAATCCGTTATGGAAATACCTCAGAGATTGATTATGAACGGGCAGAATATAAAATGGCGTTTACCCATAATTTAAGTTTCTCTGGCAACTTATCGTTGACCAACAACTGGAAATTCAGTACAAGTACTTCTTATGACTTTAAGGCCAAAAGTTTTACATATACAAACTTAAATATTACCCGAAGTTTGCATTGCTGGCAAATGACAGCTTCGGTGGTACCTTTCGGAGTATACAAATCCTACAATTTCAGAATTGGTGTAAATGCAAGTATGCTAGCCGACCTGAAGTATGACAAACAAAGCGGATACGGCACAACAAACGTAACATGGTATTAAAAACAATTAATACTCAGGACTGAACAATTTGACAGAAAAAACTATTATAGAGAAATTAATCGAATTCAAATTTAAAAACCAAATAAAAGAAAAATGAAAATTACTGCAAACAAGGCAGTTTCAGCCGAATACGAATTATACGTTAATGGCGAAGCTGAAGGAGAATTAGAATTGATGGAAAAAGCCACTGCAGAACAACCATTAAGTTTTGTGTATGGCGTTGGCATGATGTTACCCAAGTTCGAAGAAAATTTGTTCGGAATGCAAGTTGGCGACAAATTTGATTTCGTTATCAACACCGAAGACGCTTATGGCGAATACGATGATGACAGCGTAATTGATCTTGATCGTGCAATTTTTGAAATTGATGGCAAAATTGACGAAGAAGTTATCTTCGAAGGCAATGTTGTTCCTTTGATGGATAATGAAGGGAACCGTATCAATGCTCAGGTTGTATCTATCAGCGATTCACACGTGAAAGTTGACTTAAACCACCCGCTTGCAGGCGAAACTCTTCACTTCAAAGGCTCTGTTCTCGAAGTTCGTGAAGCTACTGAGAAAGAACTTGAGGCTCTTATGGGCGGCGGTTGCGGAAGCGGATGCGGTTGCGGAAGCGGCGGTTGCGGTTCTGAAGCAGAAGCCGACATGTGCGGTTGCGGAAGCGGATGTGGCTGTAACTAATACATAATCCTGATTCACAATACATATACAGTGGATATTAGGTGGAAATTCACCACTTAGTATCCATTGTTGCATGTGGATGGCAACATTGTTTTACTATTATTTCAAACTTTTGAATAACTTTGTATTTCGTTTTTTTAGCGGAATTCTTTAATTATAAATAAAAGGACTTATGTCGAACACGATAGGTAAATTATTTACTTTTACTTCATTTGGCGAATCGCACGGGAAAGGAATTGGTGGAATTGTGGATGGTTGTCCATCCGGAATTGAAATAGATGAGGAGTTCATCCAGAATGAACTAAATCGTCGCCGGCCAGGTCAATCGGCCATTTCAACACCGCGTAAAGAAGGTGATAAAGTTGAATTTCTATCCGGAATTTTCGAAGGAAAAACCACCGGAACACCCATTGCATTTGCAATTTGGAATGAAAACCAGCACAGTGCCGATTATGACCATTTGAAAGAAGTATACCGACCATCGCATGCCGATTATACCTATCAACAAAAATACGGAATTCGCGACCACCGGGGCGGAGGCCGCAGTTCGGCACGTGAAACGGCTTCGCGCGTTGTGGCTGGAGCTATTGCCAAACTGGTATTGAAAAAACAAGGAATAGACATAACGGCATTCACCTCGCAGGTTGGGCATATAGCCATGTCCGGGAATTTTGAAACAACGGATTTGTCATTAATTGAAAGTAATGCCGTTCGCTGTCCGGAAACAGAAACCGCCGAAAAAATGATTGAATATATCAAACAACTGAAAGCTGAAGGCGATTCGATTGGAGGAATAATATCTTGCGTTATCAAAGGCGTTCCGGTTGGATTGGGCGAACCGATTTTCGACAAACTTCAGGCCCGGTTGGCACAAGCCATGCTGAGTATCAATGCCACTCACGGATTTGATTACGGACGGGGGTTTGAAGGCGTAAGCATGAAAGGCTCGCAAATGAACGACCCATTTGTAAAAGTTGATGACAGAATCACTACAAAAACCAATAACTCAGGAGGAATCCAGGGCGGAATCAGCAACGGGGAAGATATATATTTCCGTGTTTTATTCAAGCCGGTAGCTACCATTTCAAAAAAACAAGATACCCTTGACATCCATACCAACGAAGTGGAACTGGAAGCCCGCGGCCGTCACGACCCTTGCGTTTTACCACGTGCAGTACCTATCGTGGAAGCAATGGCTGCATTGACTTTGGTTGATTTGTGGTTAACAAAGAATTAAAAAAAGAACCCCTAGCCCCTAAAGGGGAACTGGAGTTAGCTTTTTAAATAAAGGATTATACTCAATCTTTAAGCCCCTTTAGGGGTTAGGGGTCATTTAAACATGGAAATCACACCGCAACACTGGGCCATCATTATCAATCCGAAATCAGGGAAAAAGAAATTTCGCCAGCAGCGTAAATATCTTTTTCTGGCACTCAAGCATGCAGATATTCAGTTTGATTACCGGATCACAAAATTTGCAGGCCATGCTATAAAAATAGCCAGATATTTCGCTGAAAAGGGATATAAAAACTTTCTGATTTTAGGTGGCGATGGCACCATGAGCGAAGTGATCAACGGAATTTTCAGTGCAGACATTGAAGATACCAACTCATTGAAATTTGCACTCATACCCCGCGGGACCGGAAATGACTGGGCACGATTCTGGGGGCTTACTGCAGATTATAAAGAGTCGATACGCGTTTTTCTGAAAAGAAAAGTGCAAGCTATCGATATCGGAAAGGTTGAATATGATATGGAGGGAACAAAAGAATCGCATTTCTTTATCAACTCCGTTGGATTGGGCCTCGATGCTGCTGTAGTAAACCTGACCCACCGCCTGAAAGAGATTTTTGGCAGCCATTCATTTATGTATACCGTAGCACTATTGGGAGCCGTTTTCACTTACAAAGCTCATAAGGTGAGAATTTTTTCAGACGAAAAAACCATACAGAACAGCATGTTTACCATGAATATCGCTAACGGTTGCTACAGCGGAGGTGGTATGAAGCAAAACCCCAATGCATTGCCTAATGATGGCCTTCTGGATGTGATGATGGCTAAAAAACCAACTTTTGTCGACATTATAACAGCCCTTGCGAAAATTTTCAATGGAAAATTGCTGGAACATCGGGCTATTGAATCTTTCCGGACAAAAAATTTACTGATCCAATGCGATAAAAATGCACTCATGGAAGCAGATGGAATCATTGTCAATGGAGCTTCACCATTTAGAATAAGTGTAATTCCGAATGCAATCCAAATGATAGTACCATAACAATTACCACCCCTAAAGGGGAATTAAGCTACTTCCAGCTTCAATCATATTCTATTTTCAATTATTTTTAAGAGACAAAACTATAATAATCCCCCTTTAGGCTTCGGCGGAGTCAGAAGGGGTTAGGGGTTTACAAATCGTTCCGCTTCATCCAACACATTTAGCTTTCCTACATCCAGCATGGAATAATTCTGCGGAACAAACCCGCTGATCGTTTTACTTTCAGCATTGGACAAATAAAAATCCATAATTGGAAACTTTGCATCCAGATTTTCCATCAGCCCAAAAACTTCCGGTGAAAGGATCTGTATACCTGAAAAAGCCAGCTTATTGTATTGCTCAGTATTTTGTAATCCAACCGGCTTGGTTTCTCCTGTTTTTTCATTAATCCAGCCACTCAATCGTAAATTATCATCAAAAAGCAGATAACGGAACGTGTCGCGCTGGCTCACAACCAATGTAGCCAAACTATTTGTACGCAAATGCTGATTATACAATTCATTCAGATTCACATTCGAAAGGATATCTACATTATGCACCAGAAAAGGTTTTCCATCATCGAAAAACCAGGCTGCTTTTCGAATTCCACCTCCTGTGTCCAACAATAACTCACGCTCATCAGAAACTTCAATCCGAATACCGAAATTATCATTTGCTTTCAGAAAATCTATAATCTGATCGGGAAAATGGTGGACATTGACAATGATTTCATCGAAACCGGCAGTTTTTAGTTTCAAAATCACATGTTCCAACAAAGGCTTTCCTGCAATTGGCACCAAAGCTTTGGGCAAATTATCAGTAAGTGGTTTTAAACGTGTGCCGAGCCCTGCGGCAAAAATCATTGCTTTCATTATATATAGATATTATCTTTGATGATATGACTCACTTCGTTCGTGATATGAACTTCGTAAAATGAGTTCTATTATTTTTCTAGATCCCTTTATTGGGGGTTTATGGTCAACTAAAAGCGTTTGAGTTTTAATAAAATTATTAAGTTTATAACCCAGAACATTATGTTCAGAATATAACGTTTTATATTCTTCCTCAGAAATCAATTTTCTTCTTTTTGCTTTATCTAACCATGTTTTACTTTCGTACAAAGATCCTCGGGCTATATAATAAAAGCTGCGTGAATCCCTGTATGTATTCCGTCCAAAACCTTCACTGATATTTGCACTAACCGAATCGAATGCCCTAACCCATTGTTTGCCTATTGTATCTTTTGCAAAATAATCCCATTTAATTACAAAATCCCATACTTTGTCTGATAAAGTCATTGACAAGTTATATATTTCCAAATCCTCAAGTTTCATAAGACATAAAGTTTGAAGTAAAATAAAAGAATCAATTATTAGATCACGAACGAAGTGAGTAATATCAGAGAATAATATAGCGAGTGGTGGGGAGCAAGTACTTGCTCTATGTTCTGTTCCCGGTGCACCAATTGCACTTCCACACCAAATTTTTCATTGATATGCTCGGCCATTTTTTGCGCAGAATAAACCGATCTGTGTCGTCCACCCGTACAACCGAAGCAGATCATAAGATTGGTAAAGCCCCGGTCTTTATAGCGTTTTACCAATGCATCAACCAAAGCAAAAGCGTGATCTATAAAAGTGAGGATTTCGCCATCATCTTCCAAAAACACTTTAACCGATTCATCCAATCCGGTTAGGCTTTGGTATCGCTCGTATTTTCCCGGATTATTCACAGCGCGGCAATCGAAAACAAATCCTCCTCCATTACCGGAATTATCCTGTGGAATCCCCTTTTTATAGGAAAAACTATATACTTTCACTACCAGTGGCTTGCGCACTTCCACTTCACGAAATTGCTCCAGTTCTGTCATTTCATTCAGGATTTCGAGCAAATAAGGATATTCCGAATTTTCTTCCTTCAGCAGAGCCCGCAAATTTTCAATAGCATAAGGTATACTTTGCAGAAAATGCGGTTTTTTTTCAAAATACCCGCGAAAACCATAAGCACCCAGCACTTGCAAAGTCCGGAACAAGACAAAATGCTTTAGTTGCTCCCGGAAACCGGCCTCATCCACAGGCATGAGATTTTTCAACGCATCCAGATAGATTTGCAATAACTCTTCACGCAACTCATCCTTATACTGCGCTTTGGCCTGCCAAAGAAACGATGCAACATCGTATTGCAAAGGTCCCTTTCTCCCACCCTGAAAATCGATAAAATAGGGTTCACCATCTTTAACCATCACATTGCGGCTCTGGAAATCGCGATACATAAACGTATCTGTTTTGGCACGAAGCAATATTTCCGACAATTTATAAAAATCATCCTCCAATCGGTTTTCCTGGAATTCCAGTCCGGTAGATTTCAGGAAACAATATTTAAAATAATTCAAATCCCACAGAATGGACCGCTCGTTAAACTCCGGTTGCGGATAACATACCGAGAAATCGAATCCCTTTGGCTCCCAAGCACCTGAATTTCGGGAAGTTTGCGCATGGTTTTGCGCAACATATCCTTTTCGCCTTCAGCAAAAACTCCGGTTTTACGTCCACCAGCAATAAAATCGAACAACAAGGTATCGCCCAAATCGTCCTGAATATAAAACTTTCCATCGGCAGATTCAGCCAACACTTTTGGTACAGGCAATCCCTGGGCCGAAAAATGTTTCGCCATGGAAATAAACGCCCGGTTTTCTTCCACGGAAGTTCCTTCGACGCCGATAAGCGCTGCCGATTCACTCTTTAAACGGAAATAACGACGGTTGGAGCCGGAAGCCGAAAGTTCAATTACATTCAGAGGTTTTTGGCTGGTATACTGCAGGAAAAGTTTTTCTAATTCGGTCATATCAAAGTGTTGAACAGTTCTTATTCAAATATGTGAAATTTCCGCAAAGATACAAACATCATTTTAAAACTCGGGTATTGTCCCGGCGGAAAAATTTCCAACCTTAATCTTCAACAAAACGTAGTTCTAAATTCTTTTGTATAGTCTAAAATAACCTGCTAAAATCCGTAAAATCATTTTATATCGCTATATTTGCGGTTATTAAAATTTAGCCCAACAGCCTATGAACCCTATATTAATCTTCATAGTTACCCAGATATTGAAATATCAGAACAAAAAGAAGAAAACTAACAAAAAGATTAGTTTCGACTATTCCGATAAATCAGTAAGCAATACAGTTACCGAAGTTTCACATTACTTTTACAATGCTTTATTCATAGCACTTGCAGTTATTTCGGCTACATTTGGACTGAAAAGTTTTTTGCTCCCTATTTCATTCATCGATGGTGGCGTAACGGGTATTTCTCTCATAGTACAAGAATTAACAAATATTCCTTTGTCCGTATTGTTAGTCGCCATTAACATCCCGTTCTTCATATTAGCATTTTCAACTATCAGCAAGCAGTTTGCCATTAAAAGCATCATAGCTATTTTACTGCTGGCTCTGAGTGTACATTTTATACCTTTCCATTCAGTAACTGATGACAAACTGCTTATTGCCATTTTTGGCGGATTTTTCCTCGGGCTGGGCATTGGGCTTGCCATTCGCGGAGGCTCAGTGATTGATGGAACTGAAGTGCTGGCTGTTTTTATCAGCCGTCGCACCATACTAACCATTGGAGACGTCGTATTAATATTCAACATATTGATATTTAGTGTGGCTGCCTATGTTTTCAGTATAAACATAGCCCTGTATGCAATACTTACTTACTTCACGGCTTCAAAAACAGTTGACTTTGTGGTTTCCGGAATCGAAGAATATATTGGAGTAACTATCATTTCCGAAAAAAGCGAGGAGATACGGCTTACAATCATCGAAAAAATGGGAAGAGGTTGCACGCTTTACTCGGGAAAAAAAGGTTTTTCTAAACGGGGTGAACCTCTGAAGAAAACAGATATTGTATACACCCTACTTACCCGGTTGGAATTATCCAAACTTCAGGTTGAAGTGGATAAAATAGACAAAGATGCCTTTATCATTATGCACAGCATTAAAGATGCAAAAGGTGGAATGATTAAGAAAAGGCCGTTGGAATAGAGATTCACGTATTAAGAAGTCAAACAGTATAATTTTGCTTCCGGTTCATAAATTCCTATTTTCAACACTTTCCTTTTTTTTGAAAAAAAAATTTCATTGCAATTTATCCGAAATTCGCCATTCCGACATCAACGATAGTTAATAGACAATCGTAAATTGCATATTTGTAAACTTATTTCATCCTTTTTTTGTACTTTTGCAACAATTTTGTATATAAAAAAGATTATGAGCACAGAACTAAGTGAACAAGAACAATTCAGACGCCAAAGTCTGGACGAATTACGCAATTTAGGCATTGACCCCTACCCTGCCGCCCTGTACCCAACCGATACATTTTCAACCGATATAAAATCTGAATTTAAAGACGAAGAAAGCGGAAAGCCCGTTTGTGTTGCCGGCCGTATCATGAGCCGCCGCATCATGGGAAAAGCGTCATTCATTGAACTTCAGGACTCTAAAGGCCGTATTCAGGTGTATATTAGTCGCGACGACATTAACACCGAAGCGCAACCTGAAATGTACAATACGGTATTCAAAAAACTGTTGGATATTGGTGATTTTATCGGCATCAAAGGGTTTGTGTTTCGTACGCAAATGGGCGAAATCAGTGTTCACGCCCAGGAACTTACTGTGCTCAGCAAATCGCTTCGTCCGCTACCTATCGTAAAATACAAAGACGGCGTGGCTTATGATGCTTTCGAAGATCCCGAACAACGCTACCGTCAACGCTACGTGGACCTTGTGGTAAACGAAGGCATAAAAGATATTTTCCTCAAACGGACCAAAGTATATCAATCGATGCGCGATTATTTCAACGCCGAAGGATATATCGAGGTTGAAACTCCGATTCTGCAATCTATTCCCGGTGGTGCTTCGGCACGTCCGTTTATTACGCATCACAATGCATTGGACATTCCGCTTTACCTGCGCGTGGCTGATGAATTGTATTTGAAACGCCTGATTGTTGGTGGTTTCGAAGGTGTATACGAGTTCTCCAAAAACTTCCGCAACGAAGGTATGGACCGTACGCACAATCCGGAATTTACCGCCATGGAAATATATGTAGCCTATAAAGACTATAACTGGATGATGACTTTCACCGAAAACATGATTGAAAAAATCTGTATGGATGTGAACGGCACGAACGAAATTAAAGTGGGTGATAATGTCATTAGCTTTAAAACGCCTTTCAAACGAATCAGCATGATTGACTCAATCAAAGAGTTTACCGGCATTGATATCAACGGTATGGACGAAGTACAGCTGCGTGAAGTATGCAAACAATTGCATATTGAAGCCGACGAAACCATGGGTAAAGGCAAACTGATTGACGAAATCTTTGGCGAAAAATGCGAAGGAAACTATATCCAACCAACATTTCATTACCGATTATCCCCGCGAAATGTCGCCACTTTGCAAGCGCCACCGCGACAATCCGGAACTGACCGAACGTTTTGAATTAATGGTAAACGGCAAAGAATTAGCAAATGCTTATTCGGAGCTGAATGACCCAATCGATCAGTTGGGACGTTTCCAGGAACAATTGAAACTAAGTGAAAAGGGAGATGATGAAGCTATGTTTATCGACATGGACTTTGTGCGTTCTCTGGAATACGGTATGCCTCCAACATCAGGAATGGGTATCGGTATGGACCGTCTCGTTATGCTTATGACAGGCCAGCAAGCCATTCAGGAAGTGCTTTTCTTTCCTCAAATGAAACCTGAAAAAGTGGCTAAAAAAGATGGACCTGAAAAATTCATGGAATTAGGAATCCCTGAAGCGTGGGTTGCCGTGGTTCAAAAAGCCGGTATCGTAATGGTAGCTGATCTGAAAGGATTGAATCCGAACAAATTCCACCAGGACATTTGCGGACTGAACAAAAAGAACAAACTGGAACTGACCAATCCTTCGAAAGAAGATGTGGCAGCCTGGATTGCGGAAGCCGAGAAGTAGTTTTCAACTAGATACTATGGAACGAAAAGAATTAAAAACGACCATAATTTTTGTTTGTTTCATCCTTACTTCAGGTAAGACTTTTGCAGCCAGAGGATTATCTTCATTCGGTTGGCATTCTGGTGCTTTTTCAGATAACATTTGGAATAAGTCCGCTTTAATTATTGTTATAATCGTTCTTATAACAGCAGCTACAAGCCTGGTTTTTCTAAAATCTATTATTGCGGATAGAATAATTAGAAGAAGTGCCATATATGATCCAATTTGGAATGTGGAGGAACTTAAATCACATGCCCGAAATCTGTTTTTCAATTTAAGCAAGGCTTTGAGCGATAGAGATATCAGTTCACTCACTGACAATTTAACACCTGATTTATATCATAAGCAACAGACAATTATTTCCGAACTAATCCAAAATAAACAAGTGAATATTTTAAAAATATTGATATTCAGGTTCTCGAAATTGTTGGTTGTGAAGATCGAAAAGATAATTCTAAAGACAAATATATTGCCTATTTTGAAGGGAGAATACTGGATTATACTATTTTGGAATCTTCCGGAGAAATTATAAAGAATTCAAGAAGAATTATATCTGATTTTTCCTGCACCTATCACTTTGTGAGGATAGACAATGAATGGAAATTAGAGAAAATAAATGATTCGGTAAGCAGGCTGGACATTCTTAAAACAAAAACACTTATTGGAGATTAGTTTTCTCTTCTGAATACTAATTCTTATAAATTGATATTTTTCTATAGCTTTTTAAAATCATAATTAAAAGCTAAAAAGAAAGGACTAAAATGATTAACGAAAAGAGTAAAATCGCTGTATTAGGCGGCGGAAGCTGGGCAACCGCAATTGCGAAAATTGTGCTTGCCAACAACGAAAGCATTAATTGGTACATGCGTCGTCAGGAGCAAATTGATGAATTCGTGCGTCTGAGCAAAAATCCGTCATACTTAACCGGGGTAAAATTTGATACGGATCGAATTCATTTTACAAGCGATATAAATAAATTGGTCCGTACGTCAGATATCCTGATTTTTGCTACGCCATCACCTTTCCTGAAACTGCACCTGAAAAAGCTGAAACGGAAGCTCGACAACAAAATGATTGTTTCGGCCATTAAAGGTATTGTTCCGGACGAAAACATGATTGTGTCCGACTATTTTGAATGCGTATATAATGTACCCAAAAACAATATCGCCGTTTTGGCAGGTCCTTGCCATGCTGAAGAAGTGGCTTTGGAACGCCTTTCGTACCTGACCATTTCGTGCAGTTCGCGCGACCGGGCACGTTTGCTGGCTCAACGATTTACAACGAGCTTTATCCGCACGTCTATCAGCGACGATGTAATGGGAATTGAATATTCATCGGTAATGAAAAACATTTATTCCATTGCAGCCGGTATTTGTCACGGATTGAAATACGGTGATAATTTCCAGGCCGTGCTCATTTCAAATGCCATTCAGGAAATAAACCGTTTTTGCAATGCCACTAACCCACTCCACCGCGACATAAACGAGCCCGCATATCTGGGCGACTTATTAGTTACGGCTTATTCCAAATTCAGTCGAAATCGCCTGTTTGGAACCATGATTGGGAAAGGATATTCGGTAAAAACGGCCCAGATAGAAATGGAAATGATTGCCGAAGGCTATTATGCCACCAAAACGATACACGAGCTAAACGAAAAGTACCGGGTGAATATGCCAATTGTAGATTCAGTTTACGAAATACTTTACAACCGCTGTTCGCCGACCATGGAAATCCGGAAATTATCGGAAAAACTTAAATAATTTACGATTTTAGGTTTACTATTTTAGATTTATTGCTAATAATACAAGCAAATAACAAAATAAGCATTGATATCAAATCGAACAACAAAGTAAAAACATCAAACTATTATAATAATGGAAAATATTAAATTATCTATCGACAAAGCGTTTGGATTTGTGTCTGAACAAAGCGTAGCTGCCTACAAAGCAGAAGTTGCTGCTGCGAGTGCTGCATTGCACAACGGAACCTGCAAAGGAAGTGATTTTCTGGGTTGGTTGAACTTGCCAACTTCTATCGACGAAGCTCAGTTTGCAGACCTTGAAGCTACAGCTAAAGTACTTCGTGACAACTGCGAAGTGGTTGTTGTTATCGGTATCGGCGGAAGCTACCTCGGTGCAAAAGCGGTGATTGATGCACTTTCAAACAGCTTCGACTGGTTGCAAACCGAACGCAAATCGCCTGTAGTGGTTTATGCCGGGCAAAACATTGGTGAAGATTACCTGTACGAATTGCAGGAACTGTTGAAAACCAAGAAATTCGGTATCATCTCTATTTCAAAATCTGGAACAACTACCGAACCTGCTTTAGCTTTCCGCTTGTTGAAAACACAACTCGAAGAGCAACAGGGCAAAGATTCGGCAAAACAACTGATCGTTGCCATTACCGATAAATCGCGTGGTGCACTTCGCACATTAGCTACTCAGGAAGGTTACAAAACATTTGTAATTGAAGACAGCATTGGCGGTCGTTTCTCTGTGCTTACTCCGGTTGGATTGCTTCCAATCGCCGTTGCCGGATTTGATATCCGTCAGTTGGTAGCAGGTGCTGCCAGCATGGAAAAAGCGACCGGACTGGACATTCCTTTCGAAGAAAACATTTCATCTCAATATGCTGCTGTTCGTAACGAACTTTACAAAAACGGCAAAAAAACAGAAATCCTGGTTAACTACCACCCTAAATTACACTTTGTAGGCGAATGGTGGAAACAACTTTACGGCGAAAGCGAAGGTAAAGATGGCAAAGGTATTTTCCCTGCAGCTGTTGACTTCACAACCGACTTACACTCAATGGGACAGTGGATTCAGGAAGGCGAACGCACCATTTTCGAGACTGTTATTTCTGTAAAAGAAAGCAACTACACTAAAATTTTCCCAACTTCAGTTGACAACCTTGATGGTTTGAACTTCCTGGCCGGAAAGCGTGTAGACGAAGTAAATAAAATGGCCGAACTCGGTACTATGATTGCCCATATTGACGGTGGTGTGCCAAATCTGAAACTGGAATTACCTAAATTGAACGAGTTCTATTTGGGACAAATGATTTATTTCTTCGAAAAAGCATGCGGTATCAGCGGTTATCTGCTAGGCGTAAATGCATTTGACCAACCGGGCGTTGAGGCTTACAAGAAAAACATGTTCGCTTTGCTCGAAAAACCAGGTTTCGAAGCTGAAACAAAAGCAATTAAAGCGAGACTGTAAAGATTTTATAGTTGGTAGTTTATAGCGAATTATCAAAAAGCAGAAACACCAGCCTCAGAAAATAATTAAAAAAACGCTGATTACTTTCGTAATCAGCGTTTTTTTTGCAAAGTTGTAGACCAATTGGATTTTAGTTTAAAATTTTACGGTTATTCCACCCAGCAGATTGATTCCGGCTTGAGGATAGTATCCAAAATCGGTGTAGCGTTGTTTGCCCGAAGCATCGTTTTGATAGTACGAATAAGTCCAGGCGTTGCTTATGTATTTCGCATTGCTTATGTTATTTACAAGCAACGAAAAGTCAATTCCGCGAAGGTATTTGACTACCAACGTGTATGACAAACGTAGATTTGCCACAAAATAATCTTCCAATGACCTCTCTTCGGAGCCGGTATTGTCAATGTATTGTTTGCCTACATACTGTTCCAGCCAACGAGCTTCAAATCGTCCATAGTTAACTGTAAAAGCATTGTTCCAGGTAACTCGTGGCGAGTAGGCAATAGGGGTATTTCCGATATAGTTTTTTTGTTGTCCGGTTCTTTCCCAATTTTCATCGTATATATCAACGTATTCCTCAAAGTTGTTTATTCTGTTTTCGCTCAAAGTCAGCGAGCCATCCCAGCGTATATTGTCTGAGAATTTGGCACTTCCCACCAACTCAATTCCGGCACGAAAACTTGAAAGTACATTCTCCGACAATGGTTCACCGATTTCATTCAATTTTCCCGTCAGGATCAATTGGTTGTGATAAGCCATATAAAATGCGTTTGCACCCACAGACAGGATATTGTTATGAAACTTGTAACCTAATTCTGTATCGTAGAGTGTTTCATTGGTGGGCAAATGGCCAACTGATGCATCGGTATAATTTGTTCGGGTAGGCTCCCGGTTGGCAATGGCAAAAGAAGCATAACAATCATTGTATTTGTCGATTTTATAAAGAGCTCCGAGTTTTGGATTCAAAAAGTTGAAAGTGTCTTTAATGTTCAGTTGTTGCATTTGCCCCACATTGAAATCCCATTTGTCATTTTTTCCGTTCACAGAGTAGTCTACGCGTCGATATTGCAATTCTCCATTTACATATAAATTGCTCATTAATTCGTAATTAGCTTTGAGGTAGATGTTTGTGTCCCATTTCTTTACAGCGTTTCGGTAGTATTCTGTTGGGAAAATATTTGTGGGATAATCTTTAGCCCAAATAACATCTCCCCAATGTTCGCCCCAGTAACAGTTGGTTGCTCCTCCAAACTGAGCCGAAAGATTTTCCTTATTATAGTTCAACGAAAATACTCCGCCTGCAAAATCGTTACCCATTCTTTTTTTGACGAACCAGATCGCCATTGTCAATTGTAGTGCCGTTTGCATCGTATGGAGCGATGGAGTATTTATTGTAAGATTGCTCCTGTTTGTATTCTTCGTAATAACCATCGCCGCGCGTGTAATGCAATCCGCCATTAATACTAAATGACGGATTAAAACTATGAATACCAATTAACTGATAGTTTGTTTGAATGTAGTTATCGGTCTGATCCTTGTAATAAAGCGGCTGACCGTTCGCATCTATTCCCATAAATCCGCACGAGTTGTATGTGCGGTGAGTTGCTAAGGAATCTTTTGGAACACCATTCCAGGCATGGTATGTTTCTTCATTTCCTCCAAAAGTTAGGAATTTTACGGTTGTTTTTTCGCTATAATAGCCTGCCTGAACCAAATACGATTTCATGTCAACGGTTCCCCTGTCGATATAACCATCGGACTTTATAGATGATAAGCGCGCATCAATAGCCCAGTGTTTGTTTAATAATCCTGTACTGGCTTTTAGAGTTGCTTTGTGGGTGTTGAAAGATCCATATGAAGCCGAAACTTCGCCAGAAGCTTTTGAAACATAATTGTTTGTTTGAATATTGATGTTTGCACCAAACGCAGCTGCCCCGTTTGTAGTGGTTCCTACTCCGCGTTGTATCTGGATGTTTTCTATAGAAGATGTCAAATCCGGAACATCGACCCAGTAAGCACCTTGCTCATCAGCATCGTTGTACGGAATTCCATTGATTGTAACGTTAATACGCGATGCATCAGTTCCACGGATTCTAAAGTTGGTGTACCCAATACCTGTTCCTGCGTCTGATGAAACCACCAGTGACGGAGTAGAAGCAAGCATGTATGGAATATCTTGCCCAAGGTTGCTCTTCGCAAGCGTTTCCTTGTCGATATTTGTGTACGCAACCGGTGATTTGTCGGTGGCTCGAAGTGAAGTTACCGTGATTTCATTGATTGAATACGATTTAGCACTAAGTTTTATGATCAGTTCTTTGTCTGCAGCCACCTGTTCGATTCCCGTTTCATATCCCATTGATGAGCAAACGATTGTGTAGCTTTTCTTTAGTAAATTGTCGAAACTAAATTTCCCGTCAGAATGAGTAATTTGTTTCAACCTGCTGTTTTGAAGTGTGACTGTGACTCCGTCCAGAGGATTACCGTTTTGGTCAGTTACTTTACCTTTAATAACGTGCTGACCGAAGGCTATTGTAGCCAATATCAGCATAAATGCAGAAATAAAAATTTGTCTCATAGCAAATTTATTGAATTAATAATTTGATTCTGAGAGCCTAATAAAAAATACGGATGATTGTTCCTATTCCCTATTCGGCATTACCCGTACAGGTTCAAAGGGTATGATCTCAGCCCGAAATATTAAGGCACCCCATGTTGTTTTCGACAGTACAAACGTTTGAATGTTTCAAAAGTTCAAACATGCGTAAAAAAAAAGAAAGAAAAACAGCCCTGGAAGCGAGCCGAATTCCTTTCGGGGGACAAAGATAAACTATTTTTGTGGAAAATGAAAATAGGATGATGTGATAATGTGATGATATGTCGATGTGATGATACGTTGATGAATAAATTTATTTCATCTGAAAACTGTTGACTGTTAATTGATAACTGAAACTCAACCCGCCCAGCCTTCTCTATCCAAATTCCGGTAATTAATAGCTTCGGCTATATGGTTGGATTGTATCTTGTCTGATTCTTCCAAATCGGCAATGGTTCGCGCCACTTTGATAATCCTGTCGTAAGCCCTGGCCGATAAATTCAGGCGTTGCATAGCGTTTTTCAACAATTCGGCACTTGTTTTATCAATTTCAGCAAAAGTTCGCATTTGCTTGGAAGACATTTGGGCATTGCAGTACACTCCATCAATATCTTTGAAACGTTGTTCCTGTATTTGCCGCGCCTTCATCACTCTGTCACGAACCAACCCGCTGTTTTCCGACTCCCGCAATTCCGATAACTTTTCGAATGGTACCGGTACTATTTCAATGTGAATATCAATTCGGTCGAGCAGAGGACCTGATATGCGGCTCAGGTATTTTTGCACAATTCCGGGGGCACAAACACAATCGCGTTCAGGATGGTTGTAATAGCCGCAAGGACACGGATTCATAGATGCAACCAGCATAAAACTTGCCGGGTATTCAACTGCAAATTTTGCTCTGGAAATGCAAATTTTACGGTCTTCAAGCGGTTGGCGCATGACTTCCAACACTGTTCGCTTGAATTCAGGCAGTTCATCCAAAAAAAGAACCCCGTTGTGGGCCAGCGAAATTTCACCGGGTTGAGGGAAAGCACCTCCTCCAACTAAAGCAACATCCGAAATCGTATGATGGGGGCTGCGAAAGGGGCGTTGTGAAATAAGCGAAGTATTACTGTCGATATTACCCGCCACTGAGTGAATCTTGGTCGTTTCCAGCGCTTCGTGCAAAGTAAGCGGTGGCAATATGGTAGGGATTCGTTTGGCTAACATGGATTTTCCTGCTCCGGGAGGACCAACCATAATAATGTTGTGCCCGCCAGCTGCTGCCACTTCCAACGCTCGCTTTACATTCTCTTGTCCTTTTACATCGGCAAAATTTATTTCGATATGATTCAGATTGCTGAAAAACTCTTCGCGGGTGTTCACCACCGTTGGCTCAAGTTGTTTGTCGCCTCTGAAGAAATCGATTACCTCCGTAATATTTTCTACGCCATAAACATCAAGATTGTTTACAACGGCTGCTTCCCGCGCATTTTGTTTGGGAATTATAAAACCTTTAAAACCTTCCTCCCTGGCTTTAATTGCAATGGGTAAGACTCCTTTTATGGGTTGTAAACTTCCATCCAGCGAGAGTTCACCCATAATCACATAATTGTTCAATTCTTTCGGGGGCAGTTTGTCGTCAGCCGCCATAATACCTATGGCCATTGGTAGGTCATAAGCAGAACCCTCTTTTCGGATGTCGGCTGGAGCCATGTTAATCACTATTTGCTTGCGGGGCATGCTGTTGCCCGTGTAACTAAGAGCCGAAGCAATTCGCTCGTGACTCTCTTTCACTGCATTATCGGGCAAGCCTACATGTAAAAACCGGATTCCCTGACTGACATTAACCTCGATAGTTACAATCGTGGCATTTATTCCCTGAACGGCAGCGCCAAAAGTTTTTACTAACATAGTATTAAGGGGCAAAGGTTTATATTATGCAAAAACTTTGCTTCTGCAAAGTTTTGTCATTGGTAACTTTAGAAAGTATAACCAACATTTAGTGATAACGGAATTTTCACTGCGCCATTTGCAGGGAAAATATTTCCATTTGAATAGTGAGATATCTTTATTTCAGCATTGTAGTTGCGTTTTTCGCCAAAGAAAACACCAGCCCCCATTGTATCCTGGAATGTAAAATGCTTGCCTGTATCTTGTCCATCAAGTATTATCTTCGAAATATAGGTTGGACCGGCAACAGAATAATAGCAGTAAGCATCAACAGGCTTCGTATGCAGAAAATCATATCTGAAAACAGGGTAGATTGAGAAGGCATAGAAATCTTGTTTTTTGATATTGGTCTGCCATAAGCCAGCATTCACGCCGATGTTGAAAGAAAAGTGTTTTGCACTGTGGAAAATATTACGTTGATAATCCAGAGTAAGTCCTTGTCTTAATTCGGCATCTCCGCCCCAGAATAAGCAGGCTTTTGTTAGTGCGTCATTTATGCCGTAGCCCAGCAGATTGCTTGAATAACCGATTTGAATAAGATTTGCCGGATGAATGTAGCCGGTATTGGCTGCCTTTTCCAGTTTTTCTTTCGAAAGTTTTAGTAATTTATATCTAAACCCTGCTGATAGAAATGTTGTGGCGGGTTGCTTAACCGATTTTTTTTCCGGAGAATAAGTGCTGCTAAGTTGCAAAGCCCAGCGCTCGTTTAGATGATATCTTAAACCGCCTCCAAGTAGTACTGTTGAATAGTTAGCATTTGTCACAAGTGGCTTGTTGAACTGTGGGTCGTTAAAACCATGCCTTGTGATAAGACCCCAACCTGCTTCACCGTAAATAGAAAAGTTTTTATTGATCGGCAATTGCGGTTTAAGGGTTAATCCACCGATGTTCATCCATACAGAAGATTTATAATTAGCTGAATTTGTACCATAGGAATAATGAACCCAGGCAACAGGCCTCATATAAGATAATTGGGCAGACAAATACTTATTAAATTCATATCCGTAAAGTACAAGTCTGACTGCTGCATGCGGTACTTCTACACTTTGAAAGTTGTATCCCGGCACGTTTGTTGCAAACTGGCTAGCGCTGAAAGGATAGTTGATATAACCAACGTTCACTTCGGTGTAGGCGTTTCTCAATGCTAAAGGTAATTGAGCCCTTGAATCCTGAGCAAATACTGTGGTAGAAATAGAGATAAAAAAAAGAAAGAAGCAGATGTTTAATAAACGGGTTTTCATTAAGCGCAATGGTTTAATTGTATTTAGAAAAGATTCTATTTCAGAGATAATTCGTGTTATGTGTTCAAAAATTGGTCGACTGCAAAAATAGTTAATATTCCAACAATTACAATTAACGAGCGAAAAGAATTTTAAAATTTGTGTTCATTTTATTCAATTCAACTTAAAAAGTGATTATTTTATGATCCTCACACATCATGGTTATTCATATTTATTCCCTTTTCGGGAGAATTATTATCTTTTAAACAACACCCGAAATGCCTCTTCCACCTTTTTCACCTGAACTAATTCAATATTAAGCTTGCTCAGGTTAAGGCTTTTGAGGTTATATTCGGGCATAATCATTTTTTTGAAGCCCAGTTTTTCGGCCTCCAGGATGCGCTGTTCGATGCGGTTAATCGGACGAATCTCACCCGAAAGTCCCACCTCGCCGGCTACGCAAACGTGTTTTTCTATGGAGATATCCACATTAGACGACAAAATAGCCGATATAACTGCCAGGTCAATAGCCGGATCGTTCACCTTGATGCCACCTGCGATATTGAGGAACACATCTTTTTGTGCAATTTTGAATCCGGCACGCTTTTCCAACACAGCCAATAACATATTCAACCGCCGCAAATCGAAACCGGTACTCGAACGCTGAGGTGTGCCATACGCGGCAGAACTGACCAAAGCCTGCGTTTCGATCAGAAAAGGGCGGACACCTTCAATGGCCGAAGCGATGGCCACTCCACTCAATCCTTCATGATTTTGCGAAAGCAAAAGCTCAGAAGGATTGCTCACTTCACGCAGGCCATTCTGTTGCATCTCGTAAATACCCATTTCGGAAGTGCTTCCGAAGCGGTTTTTGATACTTCGCAAAATGCGGTACATATAATGTTGGTCGCCTTCAAACTGAAGCACCGTATCCACAATATGCTCTAACACTTTCGGGCCCGCAATGCTGCCTTCTTTGTTAATATGTCCAATAAGCAAAACGGGAGTAGAAGCCGTTTTACAAAATTTAAGCAAATGAGCAGCACATTCGCGCACCTGCGATACCGAACCGGGAGAAGACTCAATCAGTTCGGTAGAAACGGTTTGGATGGAGTCAACAATAACCACATCCGGCTGAATATTTTGAATATGCACAAATATCTGTTCCAGCGAAGTTTCGCTCACAATATAGCAATCCGGATTTTCAAATTTCAACCGTTCGGCACGCAATTTCAGCTGCTTCACGCTTTCTTCACCTGAAATATAAAGCGTGCGCTTACCTTTTAGGTTGAGTACTACCTGCAAAACCAGCGTCGATTTTCCAATCCCGGGTTCACCACCAATAAGCACTAACGAACCGGGCACAAGTCCTCCGCCAAGCACGCGGTTCAACTCGCTGCTCGAAGTATCAATACGCGGTTCTTCGGAAGTTTCCACGTCATGAAGCCGTACAGGTTTTTGCTTGGTAATTTCCAATCCACCCAGACTAATCTTTGGGGAATTGTCTTTGCTTACAATTTCTTCGACATATGAGTTCCATTCGCCACACGAAGGGCATTTGCCTATCCACTTGGGCGAATCGGCACCGCAATTCTGGCAAATGTATACGGATTTGGTTTTGGCCATTTTATTATGAGTTTATTTTATTTGGGAGGTCGGAGTTCCAACTCCGACAAACACGGGAGAAATAAAACGAAACACCGACATTTTACATGTTCAAAATATCAAAACAAAGATATGCTTTTTTTAGCAATTATAGATTTGTGCTTGTCAATTTACAGATTATAAGCATCATTCTTTTAATATCGGAATCGGAATTCCGACTTCTCGGGTAAAAATGTCGGAATTCCGGCCTCCTGTTTAAATCTCCTTCATCCGCCAATTGCCTTTCCACAAATACAGGTAGCCCAGCGAACCCACCAGACTCCAGTACACAAACTCCGACAACCAAACCACTGCGGCCGAACTTGGATGAATGATAGCCGTGTAATAGACATACATGATGTAAAAAAACAGGGTTAGAAATTCAATGGCAAAAGCAGTACGCGTGTTGCCTGTACCCGAAACGCCATTAAACACAATGAAACTAATGGCAAAAAGCAAGTTTGCAAGCGACACAATACGCATAACCGGAATACATGCCTTTATAAGCCCGGCGTCATTGGTGTAGATATGGGCAAAAAATTCAGGAAACAGTACTGTTAAGATTACAAACGGCAAAACCACCAAAACGGAGATGCGCGCCACTTTGTTTATAAAAGGCAATACTTCCTCTTTCCGTCCCGCACCAATCAGATTGCTAACCAGCGTATTTACAGTTGTAGCCAAGGCCGATGCCGGAATCATGAGGAGAATATACATGCTTCGTCCAATGTTGGAAACAGCCAACGGCCGCTCGCCCATGTGCTCGATAAAAATAAAAAACATGAACCAGGTGGAGATGGAGATAAAATACTGGAACATAATAAATACGGACAGTTCAAGGATTTGCAAGACTATCTTTAACTCCACTTTCTGCAGTTGAAACAGGCCGTAGAGTTTGATATCCGTACGCCAAAACGTGTATCCGATCACGTAAACAAGCGTTACAACTTCGGCAATGACCGAAGAAATCCCCGCACCTTCGATTCCCAAGCGGGGGAATCCCCAATGACCAAATATTAGTAAATAATCGAAAAGAATATTGGTAACAGCCATTAAAACAGCCGAAATAGTCAAAACACGTGTTTGCGTAATTCCCACATAAAAGGCTCTGAAAATAGCGTTGGCAAATGCAAAAAAGTAACCATAAATCCGCCAATCCAGGTACGCAATAGTTGCATCGTAAACCTGCGGAGAGCTTACAGCGTATTTCATGATAAACGGAACGCCTTTGACAGAAAAAGCAAAAATAAGCACTCCTAGCAGAATGTTGAAAAACAAACCATTATTGAATATCGGACCTATTTGTGCAAAATTCTGCTCACCATTCCGCCTGCCGATAAGGATCTGGGCACCCTGGCTAAACCCGAAACCAACCATAAAAACGGCAAAGTAAAAAACGCCGCCAATAGCCGATGCACCCAACTCCACTTCGCCAACACGGCCTAAAAAAGCAGTATTGACAACATTAATCAAATTTTGGGCAATGAGTGTAAGTAGAATTGGATACGTGATATTAAAGATATTTCTGTTGGAAGTCATTATTCTTTGAATTTCTGAAGTGTTTTATTTTTGATATACTCAAACGCTCTTTAAGTTGAACATGTTCAGAGAAATAATTTGATTATTTTTCTGAAACCATTCCACTTCTAGCTAAGCAGCAATTCCTGCAAATTTAAGAATATCTGTTCAAGCTTGCAAAGATAGGAAAATTAAACCTTGTAACAGTCAATTAAACGAGTAGACAAGCTTTAGTTCCAAAACCAACCACATTAACACAACTATTAAGTTTTCGCACTCATTTACTTGAAATCTATCAATTTTTACATGGATTATATCAAATATTCCATATGAAACAAATCTGATTTTTGTATTTTTGTGCCTTAATTTTGTACACCTTACCTTTAATACTTCAAACAGTTTCATTCAACTGACTGTTTACCCTATTTTGAACAGGGGAAAAATCCGTATTCCAACAAACAATTTGGGACTGAGTTTCTGCTAAATTGAGCTCATCCCTAGTGATGAGGCAAAAACTCACCATTAAATTTCCATGCGCTCCAACTAACTGTTGGACAGAACACAAGAATAAACAATACATATAAAATAAATGAAAAAATTAAACCGAGAGAATGTGAGCGCAAAGCGCTACCCGGAGAGAATTATCCAGTTTGGTGAAGGTAACTTTTTACGCGCTTTTGTCGACTGGATTGTGTGGAACATGAATGAAAAAGCTGATTTCAACAGCAGTATAGTCGTTGTACAGCCTATCGAAAATGGCATGGTGGACATGCTGAACGATCAGGATTGCTTGTACCATTTAAACCTTCAGGGACTCGACAAAGGCAACAAAATCAACAGCATTGAACTACTGGACGTTATTAGCCGCGGGCTTAACCCTTACACTCAGTTCGATGAATACCTGAAACTGGCCGAAAATCCGGAGATGCGCTTCGTGGTTTCGAACACCACCGAAGCCGGTATTGCATTCGACCCGGCTTGCAAGCTTGATGACAAACCCGCAAAATCATATCCGGGCAAACTGACCCAACTCCTTTACCACCGCTTCCTGACTTTCAACGGAGCTGCCGACAAAGGCTTATTGATTTTTCCCTGCGAATTGATATTCCATAACGGAACTGAGCTCAAAAAATGCATTGAGCAATACATTGAGCTTTGGGAACTTGGCGCTGAATTCAAAAACTGGTTCGAAACGGCTTGTGGCGTTTACAGCACCTTGGTCGACCGGATTGTACCGGGCTATCCACGCGAAACAATTGGCGACATTTTGGAAAAAATACAACTGGAAGACAAACTGGTGGTACAAGCCGAGATTTTCCATTTGTGGGTGATTGAAGCTCCGGAATGGGTTTCGAAAGAATTCCCTGCCGACAAAGCCGGACTGAACGTATTGTTTGTTCCAAGCGAAAAACCATACCACGAGCGTAAAGTAACTTTGCTTAACGGGCCGCACACCGTATTGGCTCCTGTAGGTTACCTGGCCGGATTCGACATTGTAAAAGACATTATTGAAGATGACGCAATGGGTGCTTTTGTTCGCAAAGTAATGTTTGAAGAATTGCTTTCCACCCTGGATCTTCCAAAAGCTGAACTTGAAAAATTCGCCAACGACGTATTAGACCGTTTCCGCAATCCATTTGTGAAACACTTCGTAACCAGCATCATGCTGAATTCATTCCCAAAATTTAAAACCCGCGATCTTCCGGGATTGAAAATTTACCTGGAACGCAAAGGAGAATTGCCTTCGGCATTGGTTCTCGGATTAGCTGGAATTATTACTTACTACAAAGGTGGCAAACGCGGCGAAGACCAAATCGTTCCGAACGATGACAAAGCCATTATGGATTTATTGCTCGAGCTATGGGCCACAGGTTCTGTTGAATCAGTTGCGCATGGAGTTTTGGCAGCAGAATTTATCTGGGGCGAAGATTTGAATAAAATCAACGGACTTACCGAAAAGTTAACCGGCTATCTGACTGCTATCCAGCAAAATGGAATGTTGGAAACCGTGAAAACAATTTTATAATATATGCAAACTAAATATCTAAAAATCAATACAGAGGACAATGTTGCAGTTGCAATTTCGACCTTGAATGCCGGGGAATCAATTTCTGTAAACTCACAGGAAATTACCCTACAGAATGAAATTCCAGCCGGCCACAAATTTGCATTGAAAGACTTCGCTCCCAGCGATTTTATCGTAAAATATGGCTATGCCATTGGGCATGCCCGCGAAGCAATTGCCCAAGGTGCATTGGTCAACGAAAAAAACATCAAAACTAACCTGGATGGATTACTTGAATACACTTATTCCCCAGCCTTAGAATATCCCGAAATTCCAAATCGAAATCTCACTTTCAAAGGCTATCGCCGTAAAAATGGAGCTGTTGGCATTCGGAATGAAGTTTGGGTTGTTCCAACGGTTGGCTGCGTGAACGGCACCGTAAACCAACTGGTAGATGCCCTGAAACGGGAGACAAACGGTACAGGCGTTGATGCCATCGTTGGCTATCCGCACAACTACGGCTGCTCACAGCTTGGTGGTGACCACGAAAACACGCGCAAAATCTTGCGAAACCTGGTGAAACACCCGAATGCAGGCGCCATATTGGTAGTTGGTTTAGGTTGCGAAAACAACCAGTTGCCTGCCTTCCGTGAATTTTTGGGCGATTTCGATCCGGAACGGGTAAAATTTATGGAAACCCAAAAAGTGAGCGACGAATTTGAAGAAGGAATGACTCTTCTTCGTGATTTATACGAAGTTGTATCAAAAGACGTCCGTACCGAAGTTCCGCTTAGCGAACTCAAAGTCGGGCTGAAATGTGGAGGTTCGGATGGATTTTCCGGAATCACTGCAAATCCACTTTTAGGCGTTTTCTCTGACTTTTTAGTAGCGCAGGGCGGCACATCTGTTTTGACTGAAGTGCCTGAAATGTTCGGAGCTGAAACCATCTTGATGAATCGCTGCGAATCGACTGAGCTCTTTGATAAAACCGTTCATTTGATAAATGATTTCAAGGACTATTTTATCAAGAACGAGCAACCGATTTATGAAAATCCATCACCGGGCAACAAAGCTGGAGGTATTTCAACGCTGGAAGAAAAATCGCTTGGCTGTACCCAAAAATGCGGTAAATCAGTGGTAAAAGACGTATTGTTGTATGGCGAAACGATAAAAACCAAAGGACTTAACCTGCTTAGTGCCCCCGGAAACGATTTGGTTGCAGCTACAGCTCTTGCTTCTGTCGGTTGTCAAATTGTATTATTCACCACCGGACGCGGAACTCCATTCGGATCGTTTGTTCCGACCATGAAAATCTCGACTAACTCAACATTGGCGAGCAATAAACCTGGCTGGATTGACTTTAATGCAGGAGTTATCCTCGAAAACAAAACAATAGAAGAAACAAATGAAAATTTTGTTGACTATATTATTAAAGTGGCAAGTGGCGAACTGGTAAATAACGAAAAGAAAAATTACCGCGAAATTGCAATCTGGAAATCAGGTGTAACTCTTTAACTCCAACTATTATAAAACAGAAAAGCAGGCTTTCAAGGCCTGCTTTCTTTGTTTTGTACAAGTTGATTAAGATTCTTTATTCATCAAACCAAACTTGCCCAACATCCAGAAAATCAACGAAAGTACAACTCCTACCACTGCGGCAAAAGCCATCCCTTTCAACTGAACAGTTCCAATATTAATAGCAGCACCACTTACACCCACAACAAAGGTTACAGCACCCAATACCATGTTGCTGTTTTTGCTGAAATCTACTTTTTGCTCCACAAACATACGGAAACCCTGAACAGCAATTACACCATAAAGAAGCATGGTAATACCGCCCATTACTGGGGTAGGAATTGTTGAAATAGCTGCAGAAACTTTACCGATACAAGAAAATGCAATCGCAAACAAAGCGGCTCCACGAATTACCCACACGGAATAAACGCGTGTAATAGCCATTACACCAATATTTTCGCCATAAGTTGTATTTGGAGGTGAACCGGCAAGACCAGAAGCAATATTACTCAATCCATCACCTAGCAACGAACGGTGCAAGCCCGGTTCCTTCATCAAGTCCTGTTCAGTAATTTTTCCTGTTACAATCAGGTGGCTGATATGCTCGGCCAACACCACAATACAAGCAGGAGCAATAATGATGATTGCATTCCAATCGAACACTGGAGCCTGAAATTTTGGCAAAGCAAACCAGTCAGCATTACCAATGGCAGTTGTATCCACCATACCCATAGTCAGCGCCAACACATAACCAGCCACCGCTGCAACCAATACCGGAATAACCTGCAAAAAGCCTTTAAACAGCACCGAGCCGATAATTCCGACACACAATGTAAACATGGAAACCAATACCACGTTAGGCGAAACTACAAATGGCTGAACCACTTGTCCGACTGCGGTTGGCCAGGGAGCCAAGCCTGCTTGTTGCGCCGCAACCGGAGCTAGTTCCAACCCGATAATTGCCACAACGGCACCCATCACTGCAGGAGGCATAACTACATCAATCCAGGCAATTCCCCATTTCTTTACAATAAATGAAACCAAAACGAAAAATAAACCGAAGAAAATAAAGCCCGATTGTGCATGGCTGAATCCGCCGTACGTGGTACTAATCAGAATAACCGGTGCAATAAAGGCAAAACTGGAACCCAAGTAAGCAGGAATCCCTCCTTTTGTTATCCAGGAATACAACAACGTTCCAAGGCCGTTCATCAGCAACGCTATTGCCGGATCGACTCCTAATAAGATAGGAACAAGAATTGTTGCGCCAAACATGGCCGTGAGATGTTGAAGACTGAGAGGCAAACTCTCTAAAATAGGTAGTTTTTCATGAATTCCAATGGTTCGTCTTGCCATAATTCTACGTTTAAATGAATGATTATTATTTTATTAATTGTTATTTTTGCATGTAATGGACAATTACTTCCACATTGATCTACTCATGTTTTTTTATTTTCTTTATACTATAGCCTATTTCATCTTTGGCAGTTATAAAGTATAATTTTGCGGTATCCGAAGTTACAGACATATATAAAAACCCGACTTTAGACATCGAATATACAGTCCTGTCATTTTTCCCTTCAGGCCGTACATAACCTCCCGTACCGCATACAATATAATCGGTATATTCTTTATCTTTCGCGTGTTCGAAATGATGGTCGTGCCCGCATATGTAAAAATCAACTTTGTACTGGTCAAAAAGCGGCTTAATGAACTTTTTCATTTCATAGGTATTGCCGTGGAAAGAACTTGCAGAGTATACGGGATGATGCCCTGTCACAAAAACCCAATGTTCAGTTGATTCTGAAAGTTGCTTTTTCAACCATACATATTGTGGAATAGAGTCCAACTGAGTGGTATCAGATAAGGCCCGGTACGCATTAATCAATCCCTGTGTATCGAGCACTATAAACCGGGCATAAGTCCTGCGGTCAATTTGCTGGGTGAAGGTATAATACCTTGCCGGCATGTTCCAGTGCTTATTGACTCCCGAATATGCAATTTCAGCTTCAGGATTGCCCAAATAATCATGATTACCCAAAGCCGGATACCAGGGCACCAGCAATGCACTATCGGCATAGACATTCTCAAAATTTTCGAACCATAATGGGCTATTTACGCTATCAACACCCGAATACTGAAAGTTATCGCCACAGGTAAGAATAAATTTAATTCCGACAAGTTTGGAGATTTTCGCCATTTCTGCTGCTACATTTTTTTGCTCAAAACCGCCATTAAAACCCCAATCGCTCAACACTAAAAAGTGTAGCGAAGCGGTATCGGTGCGTCGTAAAGTATTATTAGCAGAAGGAAAATAAGAGCGGGGAGTCAGAAAATTATCCAGACAGGAAATAAACGTCAAAGAAACAATTGCCAAAATCGCAAACCCGATATTTTTAAAACGGAATTTTCGACAGTGGCTGTTTTTGGAAATTTTCATGAAAAATAAATATTTTCTGCAAAAATAATCAATTTATCCAATTACATCTTGATTGTTGGTAAAATAAAACGCCAGGCCTTATCACGCCATTCATCGCCTGCATAATCAATTCCAATACGGGGAGCGGTGGTGAATTCCAAAACATCCGGTGCATCTTCGATCCAGATTCTGGTGGAGTCAAGCAAATTTTCAGAATAAAAGCTCTTGTCCATTTTAAGTTCACGGCCTACTTTTCCCGAACCTATGATATTATTTATCCCACGAATCAAAACTGCCTGAGGATGATTTTCCGCTCCGGTCACAACGTTCAGCATCCAATACATTCCATAAATAAGGTATACATATACTTTCCCACCTCCGGCATACATTACTTCGGTTCGCGGTGTACGTCCTTTGCTTGCGTGGCAGGCTTTATCTTCTTCGCCCAAATAAGCCTCGGTTTCTGTTATTCTGTATCTTGATTCGGTTCCATCCTCCCAGGCACGCACCAATACTTTCCCTAAAAGTTTTTCGGCTACGGTAACAGCATTTTGCTGGTAGAATTCTTCAGGTAGTTTTATCATGTTGCAAACATACTTATTTTCCCACAAAAACAGGGTTTATTTATCCCCCGAAATAGCGGATAAAAAAAAGATGTTCAATTATTTGGTATTCCAAAGAAAAACTGTATTTTTGCAGTCCGTTTATTATCACAGTGTATAAGTTTATTTTATCTGGCCTAAACGTCGTATTTTGTGCCGATTAGCCTCTTTCAAAATGCGATTGAAACAGATGGAAAAAACTGAATTATTAATCAAAAAACATTTTTATAAAGTGGATACGTTAAGTTATAAAACCATTTCTGCCAATAAAGCTACAGCGCAGAAAGAATGGGTAGTTGTGGATGCTACCGATTTGGTATTGGGACGTATGGGCTCGAAAGTTGCAAAACTTTTGCGCGGAAAATACAAACCAAGTTTCACTCCTCACGTTGATTGTGGAGACAATGTAATTCTTATCAACGCAGACAAAGTTCAATTAACAGGTAATAAATGGAATGACCGCATTTACCTGAGCCACACTGGCTACCCAGGTGGACAACGCGAAATTACCCCTGCTAAATTATTAGAAAAAAGCCCTGAAAAACTTATCAAAAAAGTGGTTAAAGGCATGTTGCCTAAAAACCGCCTGGGCGCTCAATTGTTGGGTAACCTGTACATCTTCGAAGGTGCAGAACACAATATGCAAGCTCAACAACCAAAAGTAATCGATTTAAACTCACTTAAATAATCAGTATGGAAGTAATAAACGCCCTAGGAAGAAGAAAAGCGGCTGTTGCACGTGTTTTCGTAAGCGAAGGAAATGGACAAATTACCATCAACAAACGTGATATCTCAGTATATTTCCCTTCACCAATTTTACAATATATTGTAAAACAACCCCTGGCCAAATTAGGAGTTACTGAAAAATACGACATTAAAGTAAATCTTGATGGTGGTGGTTTCAAAGGACAAGCTGAAGCTTTGCGTTTGGCTATTGCCCGCGCATTGGTAAAAATCAATGCTGAAGACAAACCAGCTCTTAAATCGGAAGGATTCATGACTCGCGACCCACGTGAAGTGGAACGCAAGAAACCAGGCCAACCGAAAGCTCGTAAGAGATTCCAGTTCTCAAAACGCTAATATATATTTTCGATTTACGATTTACGATTTACGATTATTCACCAATACATTGTTAACTCATATGATTGCTGTCCAATCTAAAATCTTCGATCTAAAATCTAAAATGTTTTTGGTTTAGTATCTAAATTGCCGCGACTCATAGTACACTGGATGACTACCAGGCAATTGACTATTACAGAAAGTAAACAAAAAATTAAAACAAAAAGAAATGTCTAGAACAAATTTTGAAGAATTATTAGAAGCCGGTTGCCACTTTGGTCACTTGAAACGCAAATGGAATCCTGCTATGGCTCCCTACATTTTCATGGAGCGCAATGATATCCACATCATTGACTTGCACAAAACCGTTGTAAAAATCGACGAAGCTGCTGCAGCTTTGAAACAAATTGCAAAATCAGGACGTAAAATCCTTTTCGTAGCAACTAAAAAACAAGCTAAAGATGTAGTAGCTGAAAAAGCAACTGCAGTTGGAATGCCATATATTACTGAACGTTGGGCTGGTGGTATGTTAACCAACTTCCCTACAATCCGTAAAGCCGTTAAGAAAATGACAACTATCGACAAAATGACAACTGACGGTACGTTTGACAATATTTCTAAACGCGAAAAACTTCAAATCACACGCCAACGCGAAAAACTGGAAAAGAACTTAGGATCTATTGCTGATCTTACCCGTCTGCCTTCAGCTCTTTTCATTGTTGACGTAATGAAAGAACACATTGCCGTTAAAGAAGCTCAACGTTTGGGTATTCCAGTTTTCGGTATTGTGGATACAAACTCTAATCCAAACGGAATCGATTTCGTTATCCCGGCTAATGATGACGCTACAAAATCTGTAGACATCATCCTGGGCGCAATGGTAGCTGCTATTCAGGAAGGTCTTGAAGAGCGCAAAGTAGAAAAAGTTGATACTGAGGCTGCTGAAGCTCCTGTTGTAAAAGAAAAGAAATCAAGAGTTACAAAAAAACCAAGAACTCAAAAAGAAGATGAAGATGCGCTAAACGCTAACGTGGCTAAAAAATTCATCAAAGAAGAAGAATAAGATTCATTGACGATTGAATCATTTACAATTGACGATTAAACGTAAAAGTAATTTGATTTTATCCCTGAACTTTTCAAATAAATAAAACGAGTTACGAGTTCTAAATGTAATTTTAGCTTGTAGCTCGTTTTTCTTGAAAACAAAAAAACACAAAACATTAAAATATTACAATTATGGCAGTAACAATGGCAGAAATTTCAAAATTGCGTACCATGACTGGTGCCGGTATGATGGATTGTAAAAATGCACTTACTGAAGCCGCTGGCGATTTTGAAAAAGCAATTGAAATTATTCGTAAAAAAGGACAGGCAACAGCTGCTAAACGCAGCGATCGAGAAGCTTCTGAAGGGTGTGTTTTGGCAGCTTCTAATGGTGGTTTTGCCGCTGTTTTAGCATTGAAATGCGAAACCGACTTCGTAGCAAAAAATGCTGATTTCATAGCATTGACCCAATCAATTCTTGATGTGGCTATGGCTTCAAAACCTGCTACACTGGACGAATTGAAGGGATTAACTATCGATGGTCGCGTAATTTCTGAAGTTATTATCGATCGCTCTGGTATTACCGGTGAAAAAATGGAATTGGACTTCTACGAATTCGTTCAGGGAGGTACAACTTCAGCTTACATCCACCCGGGAAACAAACTGGCTACTTTGGTCGCAGTTACTGAAGAAGGTGTTGATGCACAAATTGTTCGAGACGTAGCTATGCAAGCTGCTGCAATGAACCCGGTTTCTTTGGATCGCACTTCAGTTCCACAAAAAGTAATTGATACTGAATTGGAAATCGGTCGTGAAAAAGCACGTGAAGAAGGCAAACCAGAAAACATGTTGGACAAAATTGCCCAAGGCCGTTTGAACAAATTCTTCCAGGAATCTACACTGTTGGAACAAGCATTTATCAAAGACGGTAAAATGACTGTTGCTGACTATTTGAAAGCCAACAAAGCTACTGCAGTTGCTTTCAAACGTGTAACTTTGAACCAGGAATAATACTTCAATTTCTGAATTGAAGCCAAATTTTAAGAAAAACCTTCCGATTAAAATCGGAAGGTTTTTTGTTTAGTGGATTCGCTTTAATGTCGTCAAAATTTCTTATTTTTGCACATTAGAATTAATATTACTGCATAGCAATTTTTTAGATTAAGAATGAGAAAAGTCAGAGTGCGTTTTGCACCCAGTCCAACCGGTCCTTTACATATCGGCGGTGTGCGCACCGCGTTATACAATTACCTTTTTGCCAAAAAACATGGCGGAGACATGTTGCTCCGTATCGAAGATACAGACTCTGCCCGCTTCGTTCCGGGAGCTGAGGATTATATCGTCGAGGCGCTCAACTGGCTTGGAATCACTATTGACGAAGGAATAGGAGCCCAAACCGAAGGACAGCATGCCCCTTACCGCCAAAGCGAACGTAAAGCCATTTACCGCAAATATGTTGATCAGTTACTGGAAGCCGGACTCGCTTACATTGCTTTTGACACTCCTGCCGAACTGGACACCAAACGGACCGAAATTGCCAATTTCCAGTATGATGCCAGCACACGCGGCTTGATGACAAATTCGCTGACGCTATCGGCTGACGAAGTAAAATCACGTGTTGAAAAAGACGAACAATACGTGGTTCGTATCAAAATAGAACCCAACGAAGATATAAAAGTACAGGATCTGATTCGTGGCGAAGTGATTATCAACTCCTCGATTATCGATGACAAAGTACTATTTAAGTCATCCGACGAACTGCCCACATACCACATGGCCAACGTAGTGGACGATTACCTGATGGAGATTTCGCACGTAATCCGTGGTGAAGAATGGTTGCCTTCTGCCCCACTCCACGTGTTGCTTTATCGTTATTTAGGCTGGACGGATTCCATGCCTGAATTTGCACATCTTCCTTTGCTGCTCAAACCCGACGGAAACGGAAAACTCAGCAAACGCGATGGTGACCGGCTCGGGTTTCCTGTTTTCCCGTTAAACTGGAAAGACCCCAAAACCGGAGAAACCTCATCGGGCTACCGCGAAGCGGGTTATTTCCCCGAAGCTGTAGTAAATTTCTTATCATTGCTGGGTTGGAATTCAGGCACCGAACAGGAAATTTTCTCCATGCAGGAACTCATTCGAGCTATTCTCGCTTGACCGTGTAAGCAAAAGCGGTGCAAAATTCGATTACGAAAAGGGCAAATGGTTCAATCACAAATACCTGCAATCAAAGGACAACGATGAAGTGGCTGATATTTTCCAGCATATTTTAGTTGAGAAAGACATAATTGAGGATTCTGCTAAAGTAGCGAAAATCGTTTCGTTGGTCAAAGAAAGAGCTAACTTTGTGAATGAGCTATGGAGTCAGTCAAGCTTCTTCTTTGTGGCGCCCACCGAATATGACGAAAAAACGGTTCAAAAACGCTGGAAAAGTCAAACACCTGTTCAGCTCACCGAGCTAATTGAAGTCCTGAAAGCTATTGAAGACTTCTCGGCAGAAAACATCGAGCACATTGTAAAAGAGTGGATTACTACCAACGAATACAACCTGGGAGGAATCATGAATGCATTCCGCCTGTCGGTTGTGGGAGAGCCAAAAGGACCGCACATGTTCGACATTGTAGAAGTTATTGGTAAAGATGAAACTATCCAACGTCTTCAACGCGCTATTAATCATATAAACATTTAATATCTCGATGCAAAAGCGCCATTTAGACCCACTGCAATACATCAACGAACAGATTCTTAGTACGCAAAAGCACATTGTTCCTTTCATTCAAAAAGTGAAGGAAATCAATGAATCTGCTCAGGTATTGGAAATTGGGTGTGGTGAAGGCGGCAACCTGAAACCGTTTCTGGACATGGGCTGCCGCTGTACGGGCGTTGATTTTAGCGCTCCGAAAATCGAAAAAGGCCGAGCATTTTATGCAACACATCCTTTTGCTCAAAATATAAAACTCATTAGCGAAGATATTTATAAAACAACTGAGTTTCATTCGCAGTTTGATATAATTATTATCCGGGATGTGATAGAACATATTCACGATCAGGATAAATTTCTGTCAATGATGAAAGATTTGCTCGCGCCTGGTGGAGTTGCATTTTTTGCATTTCCACCGTGGCAAAATCCTTTTGGTGGACATCAGCAAATTTGCGAGAATCGGATTTTAGCGCTTCTGCCCTACTACCATTTGCTTCCCAAATCAGTATACAAAGCGATCCTGAAGTTATTTGGCGAGAGCGATGGAAAAATTGGCAGCTTGCTCGAAATCAAGGAAACAGGAATTAGCCTGGAACGGTTTGAGAAATTGGTAGCTAAAAACGGGTACAAAAAACTGTCGAAAATACTATACTTCATCAACCCAAACTACGAAGTGAAATTTGGATTGAAACCACGCAAACTATCGCCGGTTTTTGCGGGAATCCCGTATCTGAGAAATTTCTTTTCAACTTGCGGTTATTACATAATTGCGAGAAAATAAGCCTATTGAAATGAAAAAGGTGTTGATCGTAACATATTACTGGATTCCAAGCGGTGGTGCGGGTGTGCAGCGCTGGGTAAAGTTCACAAAATACCTTCGGAATTTTGGTTGGGAACCGGTTATATATACTCCCGAAAACCCGGAATTTCCATTCGACTGACGCATCGTTAGAAAAAGATATTCCTTCGGACATACAAGTTCTTAAAACATCTATTTGGGAACCGTATAACGTTTACAGAAATCTCACCGGCAAAAAAAATCAGGCGATCAATGCCGGTTTTATTTCCGAAGATAAAAAGCAAGGTTGGAAAGACAAACTTTCGATCTGGATTCGGGGCAATTTCCTAATCCCGGATCCACGCCGTTTCTGGATAAGGCCATCCGTAAGGTTTCTGACAGATTATTTGCAAAAAAATCCTGTTGATGCGATTATCACAACCGGCCCACCGCATTCGATGCATCTAATTGGAATGGGTTTAAAGAAAAACTTTCCTGCAATACCCTGGATAGCTGATTTTCGTGACCCCTGGACTAATATTGATTTTTACAAAGATTTGAACCTGAGTTGGATTTCGGACAAAATTCATCATCGTCTGGAAAAGAAAGTAATTCGCAAGGCTGATAGCATTGTCGTTGTCTCCAATGGAATGAAAGACGAGTATGAATTATTGAAACCCAAACGTATTCAAGTCATTTCTAACGGATATGATGAATCTGATGTGCAAAAGGCAGCGATTGACTTGGATCTGAAATTTTCAATTTCTCATATAGGGACATTGAATGCCGCCCGCAATCCAAAAAGGGTTTGGCAGGTCTTTAGTGAACTTTGTCGTGAAAATTTAAATTTCAAAAATGACCTGCAAATCCAATTAGTTGGAAAAGTCGATTTCTCGGTTTTGGAAGAAATTAAGCAATTTAATCTGACAGACAACTTACTCAAAATAGATTATTTATCACATAGCGAAGCCATTGCCAAGCAACAATCATCACAGGTATTACTACTGCTTATCAACAACTCGAGTAATGCCAAAGGTATCCTTACCGGAAAATTTTACGAATATCTGGCAGCTCAACGCCCAATTCTGGCTATTGGACCAATTGATGGCGATGCGGCTCAGGTCCTTTCTGAAACCGGCGCCGGCAAAATGGTCGGTTTTGAAGATGAAAAAGCAACCAAAGAGGCAATTTTGGAATACTATAATCGTTATAAAGAAAATTCATTGAAAGTTGAAACCACCTCGGTTGAACGTTTTTCACGTCGATCACTCACCGGAGAATTAGCTGATTTATTGAAGAATTTATGAAAAAAATTATAACTATAGTTGGAGCTCGTCCGCAATTTGTAAAAGCAGCAACTTTGAGCCGCCAATTTCAATTGTTGGGGATTGAAGAACTGATTGTTCATACCGGACAACATTTCGACACGAACATGTCGGAAGTGTTTTTCGAAGAAATGGAAATTCCAAAACCTGCATATAACCTGGACATCCACGGTTTGACTCATGGTGCTATGACCGGCCGCATGCTCGAAGGAATTGAAGAAATTCTGCTGAAGGAAAAGCCAGATGGTCTACTTGTGTATGGCGATACAAATTCAACGCTTGCTGGCGCAATAGCGGCTTCAAAACTGCAAATTCCGCTTATTCATGTGGAAGCTGGCTTGCGTTCATTTAACATGGCCATGCCAGAAGAAATCAACCGCATATTGACCGACCGGATTTCAAATGTCCTTTTTTGTCCAACTGATACAGCCGTGAATAACCTCAAACGCGAAGGTTTTGATAATATGCCGATCCGGATAATTAAAAACGGTGATGTGATGCAGGATGCTGCCATTTATTATGCTGGAAAAGCGGAAGAAAAATCTGATATTCTAAAAAAAATAAATTTATCCAAATTCATTTTAGGAACTATACACCGGCAAGAAAATACAGATTCCCCTGAGAACCTAAAAAATATCATTGCCGGATTAAATGAAATAAACCGTCAAACCCCTGTAGTGGTACCTATTCACCCACGGACACGTAACATACTCGCACAGCAAAACATCACCCCCGAATTCACATTAATCGATCCCGTTGGATATTTCGACATGATTATGCTGCTAAAATCGTGCGAACTGGTTATTACCGACAGCGGTGGTGTACAAAAAGAAGCTTTTTTCTTTGGAAAACATTGCATCACGCTTCGTGAGCAAACCGAATGGGTTGAACTCGTAGAAAACGGGTTCAATATCTTAGTTGGAAGTGATCCCGAAAAACTGAAAAATGCCTTTATAACCCTATCCAGCAAAACATCCGACTTCAGCTTGGATTTATACGGAAAAGGACAGGCAGCGGAGAAGGCTGCGAGGGAAATAATAAAATTGTAAATTATCACAACCAAAATAAAATGCTTGATAAATCAACAGAACATAAAGTTCAAAATGGTTATTTCCAAAACGAAAGACAGGAAATGCTTAAGTATATCTCCAAAAACGCTATTAACATACTAGAAGTTGGCTGTAGTTCAGGTCTTTTTTGTAAAGCACTTCAAAGACCAGATCGTGAAATTTGGGGGGTAGAGATTAATCCCGAAGCTGCTCAGAGGGCTACAGAGATTTGTACATTTGTATTATGCGGTGATTTTAATCAGGTGTATGACCAACTCCCGAAAAATCATTTTGACTGCGTGGTATTTAATGATGTTCTCGAGCATATTTATGCCCCTTGGGATACTATACGTATGGTGAAAGAAATTCTTAAACCGGAAGGAACAATAGTTTCATTTATTCCAAATTTTCGTTATGTAGGTAATTTGATTACAGAAATTATTTGGGAAGGTGAATTTAGATACAAACCCGAAGGAGGAATACTTGATGATACTCATATTCGCTTCTTTACCTCTAAAAGTATTTGTCGAATGTTTCAAGAACAAGGGTATGAAATAGTAGTACATGAAGGAATTAGACCCTGCAAGAGTTGGAAAGAAAAAATGTTCATCAATTTCAGTTTTGGGATATTAAAAGATGCACGTTACAAACAATTTGCAACTGTTGCAAGACCACTTAGGCGATAATAACTATATTTCTACAAAGAAATGATTTCGATTGTTATATCTACACGTAAAGATGAAGCCTCGCTCAAAACATTGAGCGACAATATCAATAAAACTATAGGCGTTACCTACGAGATTATTTACATTCGGAATGAAGGGCAATACTCCCTCTGTGAAGCCTATAACATAGGAATAAAAAAATCTCAATACAATTACTTTTGCTTTCTGCATGATGATATTTTATTTAAATCAGTTGACTGGGGGAAAAGGTTAAGTGATTTGATGGAAAAAGACAAATCTATTGGTTTGATTGGAGCGGCTGGTACAAAATTCAAGTCAACTTACCCTTCTGGTTGGGGACAAAGTCCATATCTTAGTAAATTCAACAGAGGACATATTTTTTCGAAGTTAACAGGCCAATCTGAGAATTACTTCAATTTTGATAATAATTTTCCCCAAAACGAAATTGATGATGTTGTGTGCGTTGACGGCGTATTGTTATTTACAAAAAAAGAAGTGCTTCAAGTTTGTAAGTTTGACGAAACAATGTTAACTAATTTTCATGGGTACGATATTGATTTCTCTCTACAAGTATATTTCAATTCTTACCGGGTTTTAGTCGACAGGAATCTTCTACTCACTCACCACTCCGGAGGAAATTATTCAAAACAATACACTTTAGCAAACAGATTAATTGTAAAAAAATGGAGATCAAAACTTCCAGTAGCAACTAATGATACTAATCTTAGATTTCTAGATATAAAAGTTTTAGACCTCAAAAATTGGTTTCATTTTTTATTTGCAGCTTTAAAAAGAAAAATTCATATCTTAAAATGAAGTTCACTCCATTAGTTTCCATCATTACTCCAACCTATAATCACGAGAAATATATAGGCGATTGCATCCAGTCCGTTCAATCTCAAACCTATGAAAATTGGGAAATGATAATTGTTGACGATGGAAGCACTGACGACACATATTCTATTGCTAAAAAACTCTCTTATAACGATCCAAGAATTAAAGTATTTACTCAAAAAAATATTGGAATTTTCAGGTTAGGAGAAACCTATAATTTTGCTTTATCGAAAGCCCAAGGTAAATATATTGCAGTATTAGAAGGGGATGACATCTGGTTACCAGAGAAACTAATTATGCAAATTGAGGCTATTGAAGCAGATAAAGATATTGTATTATCTTTTGGAAAAGCATTTTCTTCTACCACAGACTTAAAATCAAATTATAGTTTAACTGACTTCTCAAAGTTCACAAATTCAATCCTTGAAAATAACCCAATAGGAACTGCGACCGAAGTTTTATTATTCAGAAATTTTATTGTAGCACTTACTGTTTTAGTTCGAAGAAGCGCATTAGAAAAAATCGGAGGCTTCAAGCAAAGTCATAAATTGCCACTAGTCGATTTAACAACATGGACAGAACTCTCACTTTTGGGTAAATTTTCATGTATCCAAGAACCGTTGGGAAAATGGAGATTTTACCCACATCAAATCACCAAAACCTATACTGCCGAAATCTGCGAAGGTTTTTATAGATTTACATTGGATTTCTATAGCCGGAACTATGACTTCTTTAAAAACACAGAAATCACCCAGAGCAGAATAATCAAACACTTTAGAAAGCAACTGGTTGAAGCACATTCACGCTCTGGACGGTATAAGTTAATGCGAAATGATTTTTCTGGAGCAAGAAAAAATTATTTAAAGTCAATATTTTGCTATGGATTTAATGGTCTAATTTGGAAATTCCGATCAATTGTAGGCTTGGGTTTTAGTTTATTTCATAGTGATATTGAATCATTCGCAAAAAAAGTAGGAAGAGTTAGCTACAAATAACTTTATACTAAAAAAAAATGGATATCAATGTAAATTATCAAAAGGCTGGTAAAGTAAGAATTAGAGTTCATTACTTTACCAGCCTTTTATCGAATTTCATTTTTTCTATTCAGATTTAATCTTTTATGCATCTGACACTGAAACCAAAAGATTTTGAATAGTAACCATAATCAATTTTTGTAGAGGTATCCTCAATAATAAAACGCCCGCCTAACCCATTCGCTTCTGTTCCTCCCCAAAATACTGCTCTTGATTGAAAATTATTAAAAGCTCCAGTTGTTGGGGATCTATATCCTCCAGGAAGCGCTGTAAAACCACTACCATTAGTTGCTCCTAGATTAGCATATACCCAATGCACCATTCCCGATTCTTTGAGTTCTCCGCCTGATACAAGTATACCACCTAAGTTACTCATTAAGGTTATCCAATCTGATTCTGTTGGTACATGCCAACCGGCAGGAGCTAACTTACCTGTATTTACAGTATAGAAGTTATACATAGCTCCATACACATCTTTATTAGTAATATCATTATTCGTCCAACAATATCCAGGTGTGGCTATTGTTGTCCATTGATAACTATCGGTAACTAATGGAATACTTGTACCATCATTATATTTAGTCGTTTTCAGGTTTTCCACCATCCAGGTTTGGCTTCCAATTATAACCGTATGATAAACATTGCCATCTATATCTGTTACAGTTATGGGATCAGTAAGTAACGTTTTAAAAGACATTGGTTCACCATAAGCCGTTCCCAAAGCATTGGTGGCATAAGCTCTGACATAATAGGTTGTATTTGGTATTAAACCACTAATAGAAGTTGAAAATGATCCAATTCCAGCACCTACTGATTTCTTTGAATTAGCAATAGTTGGATTTGTTGAAGTACTCCAACATAAGCCATAGTCTGTAACAGCTTCTCCCCCATCGTTAACAATAGTTCCTCCTACAGTTACAGTTGTCGACATTATTGAAGAAACTGAATTTGTAGAGGCAACAGGGAGAGTATTTTTTATACAGCGTACATTGCAGCCAATCAATTTATAATTCGTGTTTAAAGCAGCGATTGCATTTGAGGATTCAAGTCCCAATTGGTACCCGCTGATTCCTGAATATTCTGTAGTAATCCACCACACTTCTGTCACTCCAAATTGTTGGAAATTGCCGGTAGCACTTGACCTGTAACCTCCCGGAACTGCTGTAAAACCACTACTATTTGTTGCATCAGTATTTCCGGAAACCCAGTGGAGATTTCCGGACTCTTTCAGTTTGCTTCCGGCAACAGTTGTACCTCCCAAATAAGCTACCAGGGTTTCAGCTTCGCTTTTAGCAGGCACATGCCACCCTGTGGGAGCCAATTTCCCTGTGCTGGCGGCAAACCAATTATACATAGCTCCGTAGGTTTCTTTATTAGCTATAGAACCATTTGGCCAGCAATAGCCACCACTTGTAGCAGCAGTCCAGTCGTAGGAATTAGGAAGATAAGTGATTGCCGCTCCGTCATTATATCTGGTTGTTTTCAAATTTTCCACCATCCAGGTTTGAGTTCCAATAGTTACGGTATGATAAACGTTTCCATCAATGTCTGTTACCGTAATCGGATCGGTCAACAAGGTTTTAAAACTAACCTCCTGACCATAAGCAGTGCCCAGGCCATTGGTAGCATAAGCCCTTACATAGTAAGTAATGTTAGGTGTTAAGCCGGTAATAGAAGTTGTAAATGACCCGATTCCTGTTCCTACAGCTTTCTTTGAATTAGCAACAGTAGGATTTGAAGAAGTGCTCCAGCAAATGCCATATTCGGTAACAAATTCACCTCCATCCAAAGTTACATTACCACCACAAGTTGCAGCTGTAGATGTAATTGTTGCCGGGTTAGTTGTCAGGATGGTAGCCACACTATTTTTGATACACCGAACTGAATTTCCGTAATTATTGGAGCAAGCACTCGGCCCGAAATTACTCCTATCATAATAAAGAACACTTTGCTTTGAACTATATGAATCGACCTGGGTTTTGTTCCAGAAGAAACAATTGAGGCCAAGATTTGTGAATGCACCAGTATCTTTATTTCGTGCGCCACCCGGTAGAGCTGTAAAACCACTCTCGTTAGTGGCTCCAACATTGGGCGTATACCATCGCGCTGCACCGCTTTCTTTCAGTTTGCTACCGGCCAAAACATCACCTCCCAGATATGTTGACAATATCGTCCACTCTTCCAACGCTGGGACATGCCAACCGAAAGGTGCAATATTCCGACTATCAAACACTGTATAACCATTATACAAAGCTCCATAAATTTCTTTATTTGCAATATCGTTGTTAAACCAACAATAGGCTCCTCCAGATAAATATACCCATGAACTATTATCGGTTATATTGGGGATAGGGTCGCCATTCCGGTATTTTGTTGTCCTCAGATTTTCCACCATCCAAACTTGTGTACCAATGGTAACGGTGTGATACAGGTTTCCATCAGCATCCACCACGGTAAGTGCATCGTAAGGCAAAGAATTAAATACAAGCTGCTCTCCGTACGCCGTACCCGAACTATTTGTAGCGTAAGCCCTTACATAGTAAGTGGTATTTACAGTCAACCCCATTATAGAAGCTGTAAAAGTTCCGGTACCTGTTCCGGAAGTTGATTTACTATTGGAGACAGTCGGATTAGCAGTTGTACTCCAACATACTCCACGGGCTGTAATTGCTGCACCTCCATCCGTTGTAATATTTCCTCCTCCAATAGCCGTGGTATAGGTTATACCCGTTGGTGCAGTTGTCGTGAGTGTTGGCAAATCTGCATCTTTTACACAACGAACTGAGAGACCGCTTTGCTTTGGGCTACCACTCCGGCCAATACCAGTTCCATTATATCCTGAACTTCTGAAATATACATAGGCACTCGTTTGTTCTGTTGCAGTCCACCAGAAAGTCCCAGTACCAATAGTTTCAAAAACTCCCGTACTTCCAACCCTATCACCTGCAGGAAGAGCTGAAAAACCGGATGAATTAGTTGCCCCTGTGTTCGGGCTGTTCCAATGAGCAGAACCAGTTTCTTTCAATTTTCCACCAGCCAGGCTTTCTCCACCTAAAGTTGTTGTTAAAGCAGTCCACTCGACATCTGTAGCAACATGCCATCCAAGTGGAGCTATATTACGACTATCAGATACCGCATACCAGTTATATAATTTCCCATAAACGTCATTAGCCGGATTGTTATTATAATTGCACCATGAGCTAATAGTAAACATACCCCAGTCTGAACTATTTGTAAGATTTACAATATCGTCACCCGTGCGAAATTTAGCGGTTCTTAAATTTTCTGCCATCCAGGTCTGATTGCCAATTTTCACAACAGTATAATAATTCCCACTGGCATCTTTACACTCAACGAAATTAAAATTGATGGTTTTGTTGGCTGTAGGTACATCAGTTACTATAGTGCTATAATTTCCAGAAATACCTTTATAAAGTAACATATCGCCGGTTGTATAGCTCATGAAAACAGAAGTAACACTCTTGCTTTTTTGTGAGATACGATTTTCTGCATTATCTCCTCCGGTAAATGTAATTCCGGGTTTAACACCTAATCCAACCTGATTTACAAGCTTTTCTGAATAATTATATCCACTTCCTGCCACACGAATAACATAAAGCCCTTGAGGCAACGACAGTTGAAACGAATTATCTCCAATTTGTAAAGTCGTATTAATTCCCGCCAGTTTTCGTCCATCGATACTATAAGCTGAAATTTGAGTAACACCTGCATTGGGTGCATAGAATGATAAAGTATACCTTCCGACTTCCGGAGTTGAAAGTATTTTTAATGTTTCAAGCTCTGAAATCGTTTTTTCAATCGCATTTGTCTGATCAGACAAACGCAAAACATTTCCCACCGATACAGCAACCTGAGTTCCTTTAGTGAGGTTTTGCACAATTACATTTTCTACAGTCGAACTTGCTCCCGATCCTGTAAAAGTAATAGTATAATCCAATGCAAATGCCTTTAAGCTACAAAACAGTAAAACTAAAACCATTGCTGACAAGCGGAATTTTTCAACTTTTTTCATAGATTCTTATTTCAATTATTGTTTTTTATTGAGATCGCATTTTTAAGTCTACAAATGTAAAAATATTTATTGGATTTTACAAAAAATTATATCTTTTTCGTAAACTTTTCTATAATAAAAATCCCTTCCTAATTGCGAGACACAATCGGGAAGGGATTTATCATAATGCGTTTCTATTAAATCAATATTTTATTTTGATCTGTTCAAAGTCATTGCAGGCTTTCTCATAATCGTCAGGACGCCCGATATCCAACCAATAACCGGAATGAACCTTTACGGTAGCCGGGTTATGGAACTTAATCAGATCGAGCATCAGGTGGTCAAAACCATAAAGTTGATTTTCAGGAATATAATCGAGTATCTGCTTATTTGCCATATATACTCCCATGCTCACATTATAACGGGTGGTTGGCTTCTCAATGAAATCAATCAATTTATTGCCTGTTCCTATTTCCAACACCCCATAATCTACTTTCTGCTCGCGCGAATAAGCGGAAATGGTGAATACGTTTGCTTCTTTTACATGGCTATCATAAAAAGCTCCGAAATCCAGGTCTGTCAAAACATCGCCGTTCATTACCAGAAAGTTTTCGGGCAAATCCTTAATCAACTTAAGTGGCCCCATTGTACTCAACGGCTTATCTTCAAGCGAGTAATCAATTTTAACGCCCCATTTACTGCCATCTCCACAAAAAGCCCGGATAATATCAGCCATGTGATTCACCGTAATGGTGATATGGTCAAATTCGCTTTTGGCCAGTTGGCGAATAATAATTTCCAGAATGGGCATATCTCCCACCGGCACCAGTGGTTTTGGCAGGCTGACCGTGTATGGTTTCAGGCGCGTACCCTTGCCACCAGCCAGAATTACAGCTCTTTTAGACATTGTAAATATCCGATTTAAAGTACGACAAGTTGTTTTGAATCCAGCCAATAGTTTCTTTCAAACCACTTTCCAACGTATAATTTGGCTTCCAGGAAGTATTGGCAATGATTTTCCGGTTGTCGCAGAAAAGCCGTTCCACTTCGCTCTTATCTGGACGGATACGCTGCTCATCGGAAATGATTTCCACTTTGGTACCAATCAAATCGGCAATGAGCTGCACCAAATTGCCAATTGTAATTTCCTCACTCATACCGATATTGGTAATTTCGCCAAACAAGCCATCGGCTTTAGCAATTTGCAAAAAACCGTTTGCAGTATCTTTTACAAAAGTCAAATCCCTTGTCGGACTCAAATTTCCAAGTTTAAGAGAAGTCTGGCCATTGAGAATCTGAGAAATCACGGTTGGGATAATAGCCCGGGCCGACTGACGCGGACCATACGTGTTAAACGGACGGACAATTTTTACCGGCAAATCAAACGATTTGAAATAGCTGATTGAAAGCTGATCGGCACTGATTTTTGTGGCAGAGTAAGGCGACTGACCCACCATGGGGTGTTTTTCATCAATAGGCACATATTGAGCCGTCCCATAGGTTTCGCTTGTGGAAGTTACCATAATTTTTTCCACTCCCAACTGCCGTGCAGCCTGCAACACATTATAGGTCCCATCAATATTGGTTTTGATATAAGCCTGCGGAGAAACATATGAATAGGGGATTCCGATCAAGGCCGCCAAATGAAAGACCGTGTCGCAACCTTGCATGGCTGCAAAAACAGAATCATAGTCGCGAATATCTCCCGTTATTATTTCAACTTTGCTTTTTACAAAACTGGTATCCAACCAGCCCCATTTATTCCAGGAATTATAATGTACAAAGGCTTTTACATTAAAACCGTTTTCTACCAGCAACTCCGTGAGGTGCGAGCCAATAAATCCGCCGGCTCCTGTAACCAAAATATTCTTCATTATCTTATTTTTCAGATTTTATCATTCTTTGCAAACCTTCCCGTATCGAAATTCCGGGTTGCCAACTCAATTCCGTTTTAATTTTAGTAATGTCGGCAATTGTATCCATAACATCGTTTGGACGGTATTCATTTGAACATAGATAATCTATTTCAAAGTCAAACATACTCCTTACAACATCTACAATTTCTTTTACCGAATAGCTGACTCCAGTTCCTAAATTATAGATATCCAAACCATTACCATCAACTTTTTGTATGGCCATCAACACAGCACTGACAATATCTTCAACGTGTATATAATCACGTTTGGGCCTGTCATCCTTAATGACTATCTTTCCATTTCGGGCTTGCTGAATAATAGTTGGTATCAGAAAATCAGGATTTTGACCTTTTCCATAAATATTAAACGGTCTAAAAACAGTAACTGGTATCTTGAAATCACGATTATAACCTTCACACAAGCTTTCGCAAATTACCTTCGTCTGCGCATACGGATTAAATGCCTGTACCGGATGATTCTCATCAATGGGCTGATACAAAGGATGACCGTAGACATACGAACTGAAAAAAATCATCTTTGCCTTATGTATCCTACACAATTCCAACATATTCAGCGTGCTTAAATAGTTGGTTGTATAAAATTTTTTAGGATCCTGGTATGATGCCGGAACAAACGACAAATTGGCCAAATGTACGACAACATCAACATCGTCAACATGTTTAACCTGCTCCCAGTCACAAATATCGACACCGTTTGCGATATCCATCAATATCAAATCATGGTTTGCATCATTCAATTCCCGGAGCAAATAGCTGCCAATAAATCCTGAAAAACCAGTAACTAATATCTTCATTGTCTGCTTAAATTTTCGAGCATCAAAGATACAACAATCTTTCTATAGTTTAAAAGAGAACGACCATAAGACACGAAATTCGCCAAAATGAAAATGATTTGTTACTTTTGCAGCTTCAAAAAACTAAATTTACCCACCATGAAATCCAAAACCACCATAATTTACATTAAACCAGCAAATTCATCGTTTATACGTGGAGATCAGCAAATTCTGGAAAAGGAATTTAACGTAAAACCGTTTCTAATGAAACAAAATACAAACAAATTGGTGTTTGGGGTAAAAATTGTGGAGTTATTTTTCTATTTGCTATGCCATGCATTTGCAAAAAACACTGTTTTCGTAGCCTGGTTTGCCGATTACCATTCGGCTATCATGGCATTGGTAGCTAAACTTACCCGTAAAAAATCGGTGGTTTTTATCGGAGGACAGGAAGCCATTTCGTATCCAGAGCTCAACAAAGGCGTATACCGGAAGAAATTCAGGGGAGAATGTGTGAAATATGCCCTACGAAATAGCAGCCTGATAATTGCCAACCACAAATCACTTATTTATCACGAGAACTATTATTACAATGCAGAGAATCCGCATATCGATGGAATATCGCACTATGTAAAGGGATTAAAAACAAAAACTGAAATAATCTATAATGGCATTGACTCAACCCGGATTGTGCGTGATAATTCTGTTCAGAAACAAAACAATCTAGTGCTTACGGTAGGCACAATGACCCAAATTGGCGATTTCTACAACAAAGGGTTTGACCTTTTTATTGAAGCTGCTGCACGAAACAAAAAACTAGAATTTGTGTTGATTGGGCTGAAACCAGATCTACTGAACTGGATTGAGGAACAGTATAAAGTTTCCCAACTAACTAATTTACAAATAATACCATCGTTTTGTCCTCAGGACATTCTGAACGAAAATTACAATAAAGCGAAGGTATTTGTACAGGCGTCGATAACAGAGGGAATGCCAAATACCCTGAGCGAAGCTATGTTATTGGAATGTATTCCGGTTGGATCTAACATTAACGGAATTCCTGATGCCATAGCTGATACGGGCATTATTGTAAAACACAGAAAAGTAGAAGAACTCGAAAAAGCAATAGATGAAGCCTTGAAAATGGATTCCGGAGCGAAAGCGCGTCAACGCGTTCTTGATTTATTTTCAATCAGTTTGCGTGAAGAGAAAATTCTGGAAATCATCAATGAAACGATTGACAACTAAGAAGATTTCCGTTTTAAAAACACAATTTTTCCCACTATAAATCCAACCACTTGATTATACAATTGAGGTTGGATTTTTTTTACCGCAAAAACATATATTCCAACAATCAATATCAGTTGAGTAAATAGCAGAAGATGGTAATTCGCAATGAAAAAAGAAAGCGAAAATGCCAATACTGCTATTAGAATTCCTATTGATAGTCCTGAATAAAGATCAGTTATCTGATTTTTTATATAATGATGTACATCTCTCTTGATGTAAATAACAGAAATCAAGTAAGACACGAAACAAGCTATCACGTTCCCCCATAACATGGCAATCACTCCGTATTTAAAGGTAATGAACACTGAAAGTAAAATCAATCCTTTCTTTACTGTTTCAACAAAAAAGGTCTGCTTCGACAGCCCTCTCGCATTCAAAGCACTAATATTCAAACCATAGAACGGAGCAAAAAGCGAAGCAAAGCATAACAATTGAAAATATGAAGCCGATGGCAGCCATTTAGCAGAGAGCAATACAAACACGAACGGTTTTGCAACAGCTATAAAAACCAACATTACTGGAATAGAGACTATAGAAGCTTTTATTGTAATTTCACGAAGTATTCGTCTAAATCGGTCATCATCGTCATGTATCTGACTAAACATTGAATACGTTCCACCAAGCAGTATTTGCTGAAAACTGAAATTGAATGTTTCACTCAACTTATTAGCCTGAGTATAATAACCAACATCTTTTTTTTGATAATACTTACCTAAAATAAATACATATAAGTTATTAAAAACAACGTTTAAAAGCAATGTTCCCAAGATACTGATGCTAAAACTCCAAAAGTCATGAATTACTGCAAAGGAAAATAAAAATCCAGGTTTCCATTTCACAAGATATTGATAACCAATCAACCTGAAAAAATGAAATGAAACCTGCTGCGCTACTAATGCCCAAACTCCAAAGTGCGTAAATGCTAATACGACTCCACAACATCCGCTTAAAACAGTTGCAAAAAGATTGACTTTTGCAACTGTTTTGAAATCCATTTCTTTTACCTTTTTAGTAAAAGAAACAAGATAAAAGGCATTAAAAAGTATCGCAACAAATAGTATTCGTCCAATTAACGTGAGTTGCGGCTGATTAAAATAAAATGCAATAAATGGGGCCGCGAAAAATAATATTGCATAAAGGAGTGCAGAAACAAAAATATTAAAATAAAAAACCGTATTAAAATCGAGCTCTGTTGTATCTTTTTTTCGAATTAATGCCTGACCAAAACCACTTTCAACAAGAACTGTAGATAACGTGGCAAAAATCATAACCAGCCCCCACAACCCGAAATCATCAGGTGATAGTAAACGAGCCATTAAGAGTCCTATAACTAACTGAACTGCCTGTTGTCCAAAACGGTCAATAGTTGTCCAGGTTAAAGCATTTATAGTCTTTTGTTTTAAACTATCACCCATTCTTTTATTTCCCCTTTATCACATCAAACCCTTCGCCATACACCCCGATAGCCGATGATTGGGAAATAAAAGCATTCGGGTCAATGTCTTTTACTATCCTAAAAATCTTTATCGATTCATTCTTACGGGCAATAACCGTAATTACCTTTACGGGCTGCTTCGAATACCAACCCATCCCCTCCAAAATAGTTACCCCACGGTGAACATCCAGGTTTATCCGTGTAGCAATGGCCTCATATTCTTTTGAAAATATAAAAAACTGAACCGATTGTCGAACCCCGTTTATAACCATATCCACAGCAATAGTGGAAATGGCCATAGCGGTGAGACCATAAACAATGCGTTCCAAGCTCCCAATTTCAAGGAAATAGGATGAACAAATGATCAGCACATCACAATAAAGCAGAATGCGCCCAAGAGTTACATTTCGGTGTTTATTTACTACCTTGGCAATAATATCAGTACCTCCTGAGCTTCCGTTTGCCAGAAACACAACGCCAACGCCTGCACCTGAAAGCAAACCGCCGATCACACAAGCCATAAAATTATCATCAACTCCAACAAAAGTACCCGGAACTGCTTGCGGCAAAACTGAGAAAAAGAAAGTCATTACCCCTACTCCATATATCGTTCTCAAACTAAATTTGAGCCCAATCGACTGAATAGCAATCAATAACAAAACAGCGTTGATAGAAAAATAGGTTATTGAAATCGGAAGACCTGTGGCATAATAGACTAACGCTCCGATACCTGTTACCCCGCCACCTGTAATTTGATGAGGCAGCAAAAATGCTTTCCAGGCTCCCGCATACAACAAAAGCCCTGCGGCAATAAAAATATATTCGCGAATATCAATCCAGGTCTGTTTGCCAATTCTCCTTACACTTCCACCAAGTCCTTCCAAAGAGTCGAAACCGGTTTCGTTGGCTGCATCTTTTTTCATCTTAACCATACAACAAAAAAATTAAACATTCACTTTTGTCGATTCATTTCCTTTCAGAGACAAAAAGCCTGATTACAAGACGATATTTACAATCTTGCCTGAAACTACAATCACTTTTTTAGGCAAATTCCCAGCCAATTGTTTTACAGTTTGCTCATTTGACAAAGCTGCTTTTTCTACATCTTCCTTACTCATATCAGCAGGCAGTTCGAGTGTAAAACGTACTTTCCCATTAAAAGAAATCGGGTATTTCACAGCCGACTCTTTCAGGTATTCCGCATTGCAAACCGGGAATGAAGCGTCAAATACAGTTCCTGCATTACCCAACACATGGAATAATTCCTCTGCAATATGCGGTGCAAATGGAGCGAGCAATATTGCCAGCGGTTCCAGAATTGCTTTTTTGCTGCATTTTTGTGTAAACAGCTCATTTACACAAATCATAAAGGCCGAAACAGAAGTATTGTATGAAAAATTTTCGATATCAAACGTGATTTTTTTGATCGTTTTATGAAGCGTTTTCAATTCTTCTGCTGTTGGAGGTTCCTCGCTTACAAGCAAGTTTCCATCTTTGTAGAACAAACTCCATAAACGTTTCAGGAAGCGGTGAACGCCATCAATCCCATTTGTATCCCAAGGTTTTGATTGCTCCAACGGACCGAGGAACATTTCATAAAGCCGTAAAGTGTCAGCACCATATTTTTCAACAATATCATCCGGATTCACCACATTGTACATCGACTTCGACATTTTTTCTACCGCCCAACCGCAATGATATTTTCCATCTTCCAAAATAAATTCGGCAGTTTTATATTCCGGGTTCCAGTTTTTGAATTTTTCAGTATCCAGAATATCATTCGAAACAATGTTCACATCGACATGTAACTGGGTAGTTTCATATTGATCTTTCAGGTTTAATGAAACAAAAGTATTTGTATCTTTAATACGATACACAAAATTGCTTCGTCCTTGAATCATTCCCTGGTTAATCAGTTTTTTGAACGGTTCATCTTCGCAAACTACACCCAAATCGAACAGGAATTTATTCCAGAAACGACTGTAAATCAAGTGCCCGGTAGCATGTTCGGTTCCACCGATATATAAATCCACGTTTCTCCAATATTGATTTGCCTCCGGACTAACCAATGCTTTATCGTTTTTCGGATCCATATAGCGCAGGTAATAAGCCGACGAACCCGCAAAACCCGGCATGGTACAAAGTTCTATCGGATATCCATCAATTTCCCAGCCTTTGGCACGTCCCAGAGGTGGCTCTCCAGTCTCAGTAGGTAAAAATTTATCTATTTCGGGCAATTCCAATGGAAGCTTGCTTTCGTCGATCATATAAGGCATTCCATCTTTGTAATAAACCGGAAACGGCTCACCCCAATAACGCTGGCGGCTGAAAATGGCATCGCGCAAGCGGAAATTAACCTTCACACGGCCAAGTTCTTTTTCTTTAATGTATTCTTTGGCTTTTGCAATGGCTTCTTTTACAGTCAGTCCATTCAAAAAACCGGAATTCATCATAATTCCTTCTTTTGCATCAAGGCTTTCCTCACTCACATCACATCCTTCAATCAGCGGAATAATCGGCAAATTAAAATGTTTTGCAAAGGCATAGTCACGGCTATCGTGCGCCGGAACAGCCATAATAGCACCGGTCCCATAACCGGCCAACACGTAATCGGAAATATAGATCGGAATCTCAGTTCCGCTAATCGGATTAATGGCATACGAGCCTGAAAAGACACCGGTTACCCTTCTGTCGGCCAAACGTTCACGTTCGGTGCGTTTTTTCGTTGCATCCAGATAGTTTTGAACTTCAGCAGCTTGCTCAGGTGTAGTAACTTGTTTCACCAATTCGCTTTCGGGCGCTAACACCATAAATGTAACGCCAAAAATAGTATCTGCACGGGTCGTGAATACTTCGAAATTAAAATCCTGATCTTTCACTTCGAATCTCAATTCGGCTCCTTCACTTCGGCCAATCCAGTTTTTTTGAGTTTCTGTCAATGATTCAGTCCAATCAATCGTGCTTAAACCATCGAGCAAGCGTTGTGCATAAGCCGAAACCCGCAAACTCCATTGGCGCATAACCCGTTGCTCCACCGGATGACCGCCACGCACAGAAAGGCCTTCGCTCACTTCGTCATTGGCCAATACGGTTCCCAGAGCCGGACACCAGTTCACCTTCAAATCGGCTAAATAAGCAATTCGATAATTAAGTAATATTTCCTGTTGGTCTTTTTCTGTTTTTGATTTCCACTCGTCAGCTGTAAAACTCAATTCTTCTGTACACGAAGCCTGAATTCCTTCTGTTCCCGAAGTCTCAAAAGCTTTAACAAGAGATTCTATCGTATGTGCTTTTTGAAGTTTAGTATTGAAATAATGATTAAACATTTGAACAAATGCCCATTGAGTCCAATGATAGTAGTCTGGTTCACAAGTACGTATTTCACGATCCCAATCGTAGCAGAAACCAATCTTTTCCAGTTGCTCACGATAGCGAGCAATATTTATTTTAGTTGTAACCGCCGGGTGTTGACCGGTTTGGATAGCATATTGCTCAGCAGGCAAACCATACGCATCGTATCCCATTGGATGAAGCACATTGAAACCTTGCAAGCGTTTGTACCGACTGAAAATATCCGAAGCAATGTATCCAAGCGGATGACCAACGTGCAGACCTGCTCCCGATGGGTACGGAAACATATCCAAAACATAATATTTCGGTTTGTTTGGATTTATTTCGGTTTTATACGTGTTATTGCTTTTCCAGTAAGCTTGCCATTTCTGTTCTATTTCTCTGAAATTGTACTCCATAATATATTGAAAATAAGTAATTAGCGGTATATTTAATTTACCTGTTCGCATCTAAATTTAGCCCGCAAAGTTAATCAATTTAGCTGAATAAAAAATTAATAATCAAGCTAAAAAATGTAATCATTGTTATTTCTTGGAAGCTACACATTGCTGTTTGGAAAAAATGACTATTTTTGCGGGTTAATAGTTTTAAATCACACCGAAAATGTCTAATCTTCACGGATCTATAGAATTCAAAATACCCGAACCAACCTTAAGACGCCTCCCCTGGTATCTGGCTTATGCTCAGCTGGTTTTAAAGGAAGGCGAATTATATTTGTCATCAACTCAAATTGCAAAAAATATTGCCGTAAATGCATCGATGGTTGCAAAAGATTTATCGTATGTGAATATAAATGGTAGAACGCGTGTCGGGTACGATGTCAAAGAGCTTGTCGATATTCTAGAGGCATTTTTAGGATTTACAAACTCGCATAAAGCATTTCTGTTTGGCGTTGGTAGCCTGGGGGGTGCTTTAATGCACGATAACGGATTGGAACAATTCGGATTAGAGATTGTGGCCGGCTTTGATGTAAAATATGAATTGGCCGGAAGCAGCATCAACCGGATTCCTATTCACCATATCGACCGCTTTACTGAACTTCAGCGCCAGACAGGTATCAATATCGGCATTCTGACTGTTCCGGTCGACAAAGCCCAAAAGGTTTCTGAAATAATGATTGCCGGGGGCATTCAGGCAATTTGGAATTTCACCCCTTTCAGAATACGTGTACCGGAAAATATTATTGTACAAAACACATCTATTTACGCGCATTTAGCAGTAATGTTCAACAGATTGAATGCAATTAAAGAGGATGAGAAGAAGCGAATTTCAAATCAAAAACTGCAAAAAACAAAATGAAAATACTTGCAATTGGTCAAAATTACATAGAACACAACAAGGAATTAAACAGCAAGAATCCCACTGAACCGGTAGTTTTCATGAAACCGGATTCCGCCCTGCTAAAAAACAACAAACCTTTTTACATACCTGACTTCACTCAGGAACTGCATTACGAAACCGAACTGATTATCAAATTCAACCGCTTAGGTAAAAATATTGATTCAAAATTCGCGAACAGATATTTCGCAGAAATAGGTCTGGGAGTTGATTTTACAGCGCGGGATTTGCAACGCAAACTGAAAGCAGAGGGGAAACCCTGGGAAATTAGCAAAGCTTTTGATAATTCGGCTGTTATAGGCAATTTTCTACCTACAACAGAATTGGGAGATATACAAAACATCCAATTCCGGTTAGATTTGAATGGGAAAACCGTGCAGCAAGGAAATTCTGCCGATATGATTTTTCCGGTTAACGAACTTATAGCCTATGTAAGTCGTTTCTTTACGATTAAGATCGGAGATATCCTTTTTACCGGAACTCCGGCAGGTGTGGGAAAAGTTGCCATTGGCGACAGACTTGAGGGATACATTTTTGATAAAAAAATGTTTGATTTTTATGTCAAATAACTGATTATTATTTCGAAATATAATAATCAGCTATTTGAGGCGTTAATACGCTATACGCTTATCAATGAAAACAGCAATACTTAAATGAAATTTAAAATAATTTTACTTACACTCATATCCATCTGTGTATCAACACTATCAGCTCAAACAGAAGAAACCAGTCATCATGAGTTGAATTGGACTGGTATTGAAAAATGGGTGGCAGATTCTTCATCTGTTAATGTGATCTCATTTACAGGAGCTAAATACCCTGCTGAAAATCGTTTGCCATACTTCAACAAACGTATTTCCTGTGATAAAGCTTTCTCTTATCAGGCCGAAATCAAAAATCCTGTTTTCATACCTTTGACTAACGAAGAGAAAACATTAACCACCGGTATTTATATCCCTCTTAAAGAAGAAATTCTAACAACTATCTTAACCGAGAGACTATCAAGTTTCCTGGATATAAATATCTTACCATTTATCAATCGTTCAGGAGAAATTGTAAAACTAAAATCGTTTGATCTGGTTATCCGAAAAACAACGGCTCCACAAAAAGCAACTTCTGCAGTTAGCCGTACATATTCCACAGCTTCTGTTCTTGCTCTGGGCAAATTTGTAAAACTAAGAATATCAGAAACCGGAGTTTACAAAATCACCTACGAAGATTTAAACTCAATGGGAGTTGATCCACAAAATGCCCGGGTTTTTGGATATGGAGGCGGAATTCTTGATCAGAATTTTCAATCTACAAAACTAGACGACTTACCTGAGGTTGCAATTTGGCAGGAAAAAGGTTCAGATGGTGTATTTAATGCAGGCGACTATATCTTATTTTATGGCCAGGGGCCAACAAAATGGACATACGACAAATCAAAATCAATGTTTACGCATACCATCAACCATTATTCAAAATACGGCTATTATTTTGTATCATCGAATGCTGGCATCGGCAAAAAAATTATAGAAAAGACAATTACAGTTCCGAATTCTCCAACAATAAATACGATTGATGAATTTGTCGACTACGATGTTCATGAAAAAGATTCAAGAAACCTGACATCATCCGGGAAAGAATTTTACGGTGAGATATTTAACAATGCCACATCGTATAACCTAACATTCAATTTTCCAAACCCTGTCGCAGGCAACACCATTAGCGCCCGTTTGGATGTGGCAGCATCCTCTTCTGCTATTTCGGAGTTTCAACTTACCTTAAACGGAGGACAGACAAAATCACTCTTGGTTGGAAAAAAAACGGAGGGAGATAATTATGAACAAGCTAAAGCAGCCAACAGTATATTTACCTTTTCACCAATAAGTGGAGCTTTCTCATTTAACCTGGCATATCCAAGATCTACATCTACTTCGGTGGGGTATCTGAATTATCTGGAAGTTAATTCCCGCCGTCAGTTGAAAATGGCTGGTTCTGTTATGCGGTTTCAAAATGTAGATTATCTGGGCACAGAAAGCTACAATCAATATCAATTGAGCGGTGCCGGTAATAATATCAAAATTTGGGACATTACTGATCAACAGAATATCACCCAAATGCCTACCACTACCAGTAACGCAAAAATGATATTCACAGACTCTGCCAACGAAATCAAAAACTATATTGCCATAGATCCCACAGCAAAAAATTCATTTTCAACGCCGGAAGTAGTCGGAATAGTGCCCAATCAAAACCTCCATGGTATTGCCCAAGCTGATATGATTATCATTACTCATCCTGATTTCTTACCACAGTCACAAACCCTAGCTCAGGCTCACCGCGAAAAAGACAATTTAACCGTAGAGGTAGTAACTACAGAACAAGTATATAACGAGTTCTCATCCGGAACACCTGATGCAACCGCTTATCGCTGGGTAATGAAAATGTTGTACGACCGGGCAATCGTCGCAAACAACACCAAAGACTTGCCAAAATATCTTTTATTATTTGGCAAAGGATCTTTCGACAACAGGAAAATCACCAGTAACTCCGGAGATAATCTTGTTCTGACTTACGAAGCTGAAAACTCGTTATCAACAACATTATCCTATGTTACTGACGATTATTTTGCATTATTGGATGACAACGAAGGCACTCAGGTACCTTCGAATTTGATGGACATAGGTGTAGGACGCTTTACTGTAAGTACTCAACAACAAGCCACTAACGTAGTCAACAAAACTATTGCCTACATGAATAACCAGGAGAAAGGGAACTGGAAAAACCAGATCTGTTTCGTGGCTGACGATGGGGATGGTGCACTTCACATGAAACAAGCCGACAGCATAGCAGTCTCTATTGCCAGAAATTACCCTGCATACCAGGTTAACAAAATATATTTAGACGCATACAATCAAGAAGTTACTGCTAGCGGAGAACGTTATCCTTTAGCCAAAAACCAGCTAATGAATCTAATCAGATCCGGACTATTTTTACTGAATTACACAGGACATGCAGGCCCTACCGGCTGGTCGAATGAGTCAATTCTAACTGCTGCTGATGTAAAATCCTTCTCAAATAAAAATCTGCCTTTATGGGTAGCGGCAACTTGCGATTTTGTCCAATTTGATGTTCAAACCCAATCCGCAGGCGAACAAGTGGTTTTCAACCCTACTGGTGGTGGAATTGGTATTTTTGCTGCCGCCCGCCCGGTTTATGCTTCCCAGAATTTTACGCTGGATAAGTTGTTTTGCGAGAATTTATTCAAAAGAAAAAACGGAGAACATTTGCGTGTGGGTGATATCATTGCCAGTACAAAAAACAGCATTGGCAGCGAAATCAACAAGCTATCATATGTCTACGTGGGCGACCCGGCACTCAAGCTTAACTACCCAACAAAATACAATATTATTACCAGTAAAATAAATGAAAGTACGATTTTGGGCAATGACACACTTAAAGCACTATCTGTAGCCAACATACAAGGATTTATTGCAGATAATAACGGGAGTAAAATAGAAACATTCAACGGATCTGTTCATATAGTAGTTTACGACAAAGTTCAAAGAATTACCACATTAAACAACGACAAAGATGGTAATATGACATATTCCAACCGTCCGAGCATGTTGTTTTCAGGAAATGCAGTTGTAAAGAACGGAACGTTCAGTTTTTCGTTTATGCTACCCAAAGATATTAAGTATAATTACGGCGGTGGCCGAATAAATTATTATGCCCAGGATGATGTAAACAATGATGAAGCCCAGGGGTATTTTGAGAATTTCATTATTGGAGGAACTAACAAGAACAGCATTAGCGAAACAGATGGTCCCGCCGTCGAGTTATTTCTTAATTCAGAAAATTTCACTTCGGGAAGCAAAGTGAATGAAACTCCTCTTTTTATAGCTAACGTTTCTGACATTAATGGTATAAATACCGTGGGAGGAAGTGGTATCGGACACGAAGTTACTGTGACGATTGACCAGGATCCGTTACAGTCTTACATTCTTAACGATTACTTCGTTGCAGATAAAGATAGCTATACTTCCGGTTCTGTGAGATATAAATTGCCGGAAATGAAAAATGGAAAGCATACGCTCACTTTCCGCGCCTGGGATTTATTGAATAACTCAACAACAAGCACCATTGATTTTGAAGTTGAAAAAGGGTTGACACCTACTATTTTTAAAGTTTACAATTATCCAAATCCGGCAAAAACTCAAACAAGTATTATTGTGGAGCATGACAGACCGGAGACAGTGCTCAGCACCAGTGTAGAGATATTTGATTTAGCAGGCCGCAAAGTATGGTCTTTCTCACAACCATCCGCCGACAAAATAAGTTGGGATTTGATTACAAGCGATGGACCTCGGGTAAAAACCGGAATATACTTATATAGGGTAAATATCAAAACAGCCAACAGCGATACGTACTCAAAGACCAATAAAATGTTGATCGTCGAACAATAAAATCAAAATTCCACGTTTAGTTATTTAGTTTCTTATTTAATTTTTGTAATATTGTAATCTCAAAAAATAGAATTCCCGGATGAAAAACAACCTTCTATCATTATTTATTTTACTGTCATTATCAATTAGCGCTTCTGCACAAGAAAATAATCCAATCCTTACTGCAGTTCCATCTTTATCAATAGCACCCGATGCTCGGGCTGGAGGTATGGGGGATGTTGGTGCTGCCACTACCCCCGATGTAAATTCACAATACTGGAATCCAGCTAAATATGTTTTCATGGAAAGCGATGCAGGAGTATCATTATCATACACTCCCTGGCTACGTCAATTAGTCGACGCCATAGATCTCGCATATCTGGCAGGATATTGGAAGTTGGACCAAACACAGGCTGTGAGTACTTCCTTACGTTATTTCTCACTTGGAGATATTTCATTATTTGATGAATACGGTGAGTTTCAAAACACCGCTCATCCAAATGAATTTGCATTTGACGCTGCATATTCTCGCCTATTTTCAGAAAAATTCTCTGGTTCTGTAGCTCTTCGGTTTATATATTCCGATTTGGGTAACGGTATCGGAAGCGAAGAAATCTACCCAGGCTGGACAGTTGCAGCCGATGTTGCCGCTTACTATAAAACTCCGATTTCGCTACAAAACACGGATGGAAATCTTGGCTTAGGATTGAACATCTCTAACATTGGAGGTAAAATATCTTATGATGATTTTTTAAACAGTAATTTTATTCCAACAAATCTTAGGTTAGGAGGATCGTTTGATTATCCGATTGATAATTACAATAAAATCTCGTTTAGCGCTGATGTAAACAAATTGTTGGTTCCAACTCAAAACAATATGACAGCGGCCGAATACACCAATTTGTCACCCATCACCGGAATTTTCAAATCTTTTTCGGACGCACCGGGAGGAGTGAACGAGGAATTACGCGAGATCATGTGGTCGGTTGGTGCTGAATATGCCTATAATAATCAGTTTTTCGTACGTGGTGGTTATTATCATGAAGCTGCGGATAAAGGAAACCGCAAGTATTTTACTGCGGGTGCCGGTTTTAAGCTTAACGTTTTTCAATTGGATGCAGGTTATGTTATTTCAACATCCCAATCGAATCCGCTTGACCAAACGCTGCGTTTCTCACTGTCATTCGACTTGTACGGTTTGAAGAATCTGGTTAAATAGAAACTCACAGGTTTAAATTGTATTTCTCAAAATAGTTCAAAAACGGTTGTACTCATCCTCAAGGTTGGTTCAACCGTTTTTGGTTTAAAAACACATTTTTAATTATGAATATACGGGTTGGATTTGGTTACGATGTGCATGTATTTGCACAAGAACGTGAATTGTGGATGGGTGGCATCCGGATTGAACATTCATTGGGTTTATTAGGACATTCTGATGCCGATGTTTTGATTCACGCATTATGCGACGCCTTGCTTGGCGCGGCCAATTTACGTGATATTGGCTTTCATTTCCCTGACAATTCAAAGGATTACAAGAATATAGACAGCAAAATTTTATTATCACGCACCATGGAATTAATTCGTTCCAAAGGTTATGAATTTGGGAATGTCGATTGTACCGTTTGCGCCGAAGAACCAAAAATGAATCCACACATTCCGGCCATGCAGGCCTGCCTTTCAGAGGTAATGTCTGTTCCGGAAGACTCAATATCCATAAAAGCCACAACCTCCGAAAAAATGGGCTTTGTAGGTCGCAAAGAAGGGATTGCCGTATATGCCACTGCGTTAATTTACAAAGTTTGAGAACATGTTGAGCGTTGATTTGTTTTTCCTATATTAGTATAAAAAAACTCTATCGTATTTTATGATAGAGTTTACGTACTTATGTATATTTTTGTAGTGTTAAATCAACTAACCAATTAAAAATATAAAAACATGTCAGTATTAGTAGGAAAAAAAGCACCGGTTTTTAATAGCAAAGCCGTAGTAAATGGTGGTGAAATTGTAGAAAATTTCTCACTTCAGCAGTATGTAGGTGAAAAATATGTTGTATTTTTCTTTTATCCTGCAGATTTCACTTTTGTATGCCCAACCGAGTTAATTGCATTTGAAGAAAAAGCGGCTGAATTTGCAGCCCGGAACACAGTTGTTATCGGTGCATTGACCGATTCTGAGTTCTCTCACTGGAAATGGCTTCAAACACCTCAAAACCAAGGCGGCATTCAGGGTGTAAAATACCCTTTGGTTGTCGACCAATCACTTAATATATCGAAAGATTATGATGTTTTGATTGGAACAGATGAATACGACGAAGAAGGAAATGTTGTGTTGATCGGTGAACCAAAAGCTTACAGAGGTCTTTTCTTAATTGACAAACAGGGAATTGTGCGTCATCAGTTAGTAAACGATCTTCCACTCGGACGAAGCGTTGATGAAGTTCTCCGCACGATCGATGCATTACAGTTTACTGAAGAATACGGCGAAGTTTGTCCCGCAAACTGGAAAAAAGGAGAAAAAGCACTGATTGCCACACAGGAAGGTATTGCAAGCTATCTTGCGGCAAAATAATCCGAAAACGTGTAGAACGTTGAAATTTAGCAATAAAAAAACGCTGATTACTTTCGTAGTCAGCGTTTTTAGTATCAAGTGGAGATTACCGGACTCGAACCGGTCACCTCGACACTGCCAGTGTCGCGCTCTAGCCAGATGAGCTAAACCCCCATGCTTGATTTTGAATTTGCGGTGCAAAGATAAGGAAGTTTCTGAAATTATACGTACTTTTGTTTAGAATTTTTATCAACAAAACCATTATTCAATGCTTATTTTCAATACAACATTTCTTGTTTCCGACAAAATGACCGACCTTTGGCTTAAATGGGTCCGCGAACAACACATTCCGTTTATGCTCGACTCAGAAATGTTTTCAAAACCTCAGGTTGCCAAAGTCCTTGGCATTGAAGAGCAAGAAGGCACTTCCTATTCCGTACAGTTTCACGTTTCCGACATCCAAACCCTCGAAAACTGGCATTTACAGTACGCCAGAACTTTTGAGCGGAACTTTGCAGAAAAATTCGGAACAGATGTTGTTTTTTTTGCCACCGTATTGGAGCTTGTGGATTAATGGCAAAAGAACAAATCATATTAGGTATCGACCCGGGAACCACGGTAATGGGATATGGGATCCTGAAAGTGGTTGGCAACAAAACAGAAATGCTAGCCATGGGAATCTTGGATCTGAAAAAATACAGCGACCACTACCTGAAACTTCAACGGATTTTTGCGCGAACATTGTCGCTTATCGACGAATTTCATCCGGATCATCTGGCCATTGAAGCTCCATTTTTCGGAAAAAACGTGCAGTCCATGCTCAAACTGGGACGCGCTCAGGGCGTGGCTATGTCTGCCGCATTGTACCGCGACATCCCGATTACCGAATATGCTCCGTTGAAAATAAAAATGGCCATTACCGGAAATGGAAGCGCCTCCAAAGAACAAGTGGCCGACATGCTCCGCCGCTACCTGAACATATCAAAAGAGAATATGCTCCCGCAGCTGGATGCTACCGATGGACTGGCAGCAGCTTATTGCCACTTCCTTCAGCTTGGGCGCCCTGTTTCTGAAAAATCTTATTCGGGTTGGAAGGATTATATTGCAAAAAATGAAGACAAAGTAAAAAAAACAAACAAGACAACCCCTAACCCCTAAAGTGGAAGCATGCAAGTTTGTTTCAAACAGCTTGATATTGAATTTGCACAAACAGAATTATTTCCAGTTTCCCCTTAGGGATTAGGGGTTTACTGCTTTTACAATAGTAGACAAGAACTTCGGGGCATCAAAATCAGTTTCCTTCGAAAATCCGGTCCGCACTACAACCAAATGAAGCGAAGGAATAATATAAATAAATTGTCCATCATGCCCACGGCACATAAACATGTCCTTTGGTACATCTGGATAATCGCCTGTTAGATTGAGCCAGAAAAACGCTCCATACTTTCCTCCCGATCCATTTGCCGGCTTCGCAGCATAATCTACCCAACTCTGTGGTAAAATTTGTCTTCCAAGCCACTTACCCTTATTCATATAAAGCAATCCGAAACGAACATAATCTCTCATCGTGGCATAAATATACGATGAACCAGCAAACGCTCCCGAAGCATCTGTTTCAAAAATCGCACTGCGCATTCCTATTGGATTAAAAAGCTCCCGACGTGGAAAAGCGTAATAATCAGGATCATTTCCAATTCGCTTGCGGATAAGATAACTCACGATATTGGTTGTTCCGGAACTATAAAGCCATACTGAGTCTGGTCTTGCAAGAAACCGCTTTCGATAAGCAAACTCAGCCATGTCACCCGACTTATAAAGCATCAGCGTCACATCCGAGAGATTGCCATAATCTTCATTCCACTCCAATCCACTATTCATATGCATCAGATTTTCGAGCGTTATATCGCCTCGGTTATCTTTCTTCCAATCTGCGATATCTGCTTTTTCATCAGCTTCAAACAATCCTTTCTTCACCATAATCCCCACCAAAGCGTGAGTAAAACTCTTAGCCATCGACCAACTCAGAAAGCGGTTCTTGGAAGAAAATCCAACGCGGTATTTTTCTGCAATCAATTGGTTTTTATAAGCTACCGCAACAGCAAAAGCACCTTTAGTTCCGACAGAATCTTTAAATGCTTCGGCCAAAGCTTTATTCAACTTATTTAGATTGACTCCCGCAGGGATACTATCAGCCAACTTATCTCCGGCCGGCCAGGCAACTGAATCCGGACTAAAAGCAGGAAGCGGCACCTGGACATAAGGCCTGTTTCGGATCGTCGCCTCATCAAAGTCGCGCACTAAAATACAACCAAAGCCATCAATATAAATAGCTTTTGATTTTCCCCATAAGAAACGACTGGTTACTTCCTTTTTCTCATAATCGATTGTATTTGTAGCAAACTTAATAAACGAAAAATTCAAGTCTGTATTTTCCACACTCTCCTGAGTTCTGTTTCCAACAAAAACATCCGAAGCCAGGTTTTTAGCCGCATAACCGGTAATAACCGGTATAAACAAATGAATATAATAAGCTCCACCAGCCAAAACCCCGATCAAAACAACAATCAGAAGAGATATGATTTTCTTTCTCATAACAACAAACTTTATTAATTCCGAGACAAATGTATAGCTTTAAATTTATTCAGAAGTTACAAATCAATTAAAAACTAAAAAACGACATTCAACAATAAAGTCAAATGTCGTTTTTTATGCAATAACTAGTTAATTGTCGGAATCGGAATTCCGACCTCCCGATTAATCAATCAAATCAAATCCAGTGTACGGAACCAACGCTTTTGGAATGCGAATACCCTCCGGTGTTTGGTTATTCTCAAGCAAAGCTGCCATAATACGAGGCAAGGCCAACGCACTGCCATTCAAGGTATGAACCAGTTGCGTTTTTTTATCAGCCGTTCTATAACGGCATTTCAACCGGTTCGCTTGATAGTTTTCAAAGTTAGAAACCGAACTTACCTCCAACCAACGCTCCTGCGCAGCCGAAAATACTTCAAAATCAAATGTCAAAGCTGAAGTAAAACTCATATCGCCGGCACAAAGACGAAGAATTCGCCAGGGCAATTCAAGTTTTTCAACCAATGTTTGCACGTAATTAACCATTTGGGTAAGAGTCTCGTACGATTTGTCAGGATGCTGAATTTGTACAATCTCCACCTTATCAAATTGGTGTAAACGATTCAATCCACGTACATCTTTTCCGTACGAACCAGCTTCGCGACGGAAGCAAGCCGAATAAGCAGTATTCTTAATCGGCAATTCATTTTCATTCAGAATTACGTCACGGTAAATATTCGTTACCGGAACCTCTGCTGTCGGGATCAGATACAAATCATCGAGGGTGCAATGGTACATTTGCCCTTCTTTATCTGGCAATTGGCCTGTTCCATATCCCGAAGCAGCATTTACAACATAAGGCGGTTGCACCTCCAAGTAACCGGCTTCCATGGCATTATCCAGAAAGAAATTAATCAAAGCGCGTTGCAAACGGGCGCCTTTCCCTTTATATACAGGGAAACCCGCTCCTGATATTTTTACACCCAATTCAAAATCAATCAAATCGTATTTCTTGGCCAAATCCCAGTGCGGAACAGCACTTTCGGGCAAATTCGGAACTTCGCCACCCGAACGTTCAATCACATTATCTTCGGCATGTTTTCCTTCCGGCACGGTAGCATGTGGCAAATTAGGAATCTGAACCAGCAAGTCGTTCAATTTCTGTTCAACATCATTTTGCTGCTCGCCAAGATTTTTGATAGTATCTTTTAGTTCTACTGTTTTCTGTTTAGCCTGAGCAGCTTCATCCTGCTTGCCTTGCTTCATAAGCAAACCAATCTCCTTTGATAAGTTGTTCAATTCGGCCGCAGCTGTATCCGCCTGAACTTGTGTAGCCTTACGCAGATTATCTAATCCTACTACCTCTGCAACAATTGCAGTTCCATCAAAATGTTTCTTAGCCAAACGGGCAATCACCTCGTCGGTATTTTCAGTGATATATTTGAGTGTCAACATAATTCAATTTACGATTTTCTTATTTACGATTGACGATTAAGAGCAAAGCCTTTGTTCTACTATCTTTGTTCTATTGTCTTTATTCTTTTATCCGGGAATAAAAAAAATCTCCCGCAATTTTACACGGATGTAAAACAACAGGAGATTTATGTGTGTTGATTATCGACTGTGAGCTTAGTTAGCAGCTACTTCGATAGGTTTTACAGAAACAAATGACTTGTTGTCTTTCTTTTTTCTGAATTCTACGATTCCATCAACCAATGCAAACAAAGTATGATCTTTACCAATACCCATGTTTTCACCTGCGTGATGCTGAGTACCGCGTTGACGAACAATAATGTTACCAGCTTTAGCAAACTGACCACCGTAAATTTTCACACCAAGTCGCTTACTTTCCGATTCACGACCGTTCTTTGAGCTACCAACCCCTTTCTTATGTGCCATTTTCTTCTAATTTTTATCGGTTAAGCTACAATTTCTTTAATAAATAATTCTGTAAAGTTCTGACGGTGACCGTTACGTTTGCGGTATCCTTTGCGACGTTTCTTGTGGAAAACGATCACTTTTTCGCCACGAACGTGCGATAATACTTCACAAACTACTTTTGCACCTGCTACAACTGGAGCACCTACTGTTACGGCACCTTCATTGTCGATCAGCAAAACTTTGTCAAATTCTACCTGAGAGCCTCTTTCAGCCTCTTCCATACAATGGATATACAGTCTTTTTCCGGCTTCCACCTTGAACTGTTGTCCCAAAATTTCTACGATTGCGTACATTATTTTAATGACTTTTTCTGATTACATCGGGAAGGTGAGTTGCCCACGGCATTGCTTCTTGTTTACCTTATCCGAAAAGAGCTGCAAAAATACAACATTATTTTTAATCCACAAAGAGTTAGCCTTATTTTTTACAACCGATTATTTCCTGTAATCACTCATTACAATTTCTTTAATTCCATCTGCGTACGAAGTTGGCTTCAAAGCAAATCGCTTTTCAAACTTATCACTATTAAACACATAGTCTCTGTCATACTGATACAACATCTCAACCATTTCTTTCATTATTGGAACAAAAAGTCCTAAAACCCGGATCAACCATTTCGGAACTATGCGAATTTTGGCCTTTACACCCAGTTCCCGGGCAATTGCATCCACCCAAAGCTTCCCTATGAAAGGATTTGGTGCCGTTGGCAAATGCCAGACCTGATTGAAAGTGTCAGCCGTATTTCCCAATAAAGCTGTTGCTTTCCCAGCATCGGGTGTATAAGTAAAGGAATGCCTGAAATCGGCGGACATCATCCAGCTAGCCGTTTTTCCTCCGGCCAACGGATTTATAACCGTTTCAGTCAACATGCTTGTATTACGGATTCCCGGGCCATAAAAATCGGCGGAACGGGCAATTAATGCAGTCAAATTTCCTAAACTTACTTCAGTTAGGATCATATTGGCTATTTCGGCGCGCACTTTCCCTTTTTCACTCGTCGGGCGAATATGCGTTTCTTCAGTTATATTATCCAAACGTTTTGCATCATACATATAGATATTGTCAAAGAAAACCAATTTCGCATCAAATTCTTTACAAGCCGCAATCACATTACTCATGATTTTAGGCCAGTCTTCCTTCCAAATTTTGGCATTATACTGAATACCTGCAGTTAAATACACCACAGACGAACCTCTGACGGCTTGCCGAACTTCGGAAATGTTCAACAAATCAGCCGACAGCAGTTCGTCTGTGCTATTTACTTTCTTTGGATTTCTACTTACAAGCCTTATTTCACTTGTATATTCTTTCAATGCTTTGGCCAACTCTACACCAATTGCACCACCAGCGCCCAATATTGTTTGCATAGGATTCTATAAATTTAGGTTGATAGAAATTTAAACAGACAATACATCTTTATTGTTCAAAAGAACAATCAGCCTATTTTTACCGAAGTCATTGTCAATGAACCCATAACGGCCTTATCATTGAAAAATGAAAGTTCTTCATCGTCACGCTTCAATGCCAATGCATAAAGCAATGGCAAAAAATGATCAGGCGTTGGAACAGCCAGTTGTACTGCACGGCCAAGCGACTGATAATCTATCAGAGCTTGATGATTATTTTCAAGAATCAACTTCTTTACCAGGTCGTTGGCCTCTATGGCCCAATCATGACCATATTCCTCATCATCGGGCCTATCCCATGCCACCTGACGGAGATTGTGCACAATATTCCCACTTCCTACAATCATCACTCCTTTATCCCGAAACGAAGCCAGTTCTTTTGCCAGTTCATAATGTTCTTTAGGCGATTTATGATAATCCAGGCTCATTTGAATGATTGGAATATCTGCTTTTGGATAAATCCTTCGAATCACACTCCATGTGCCGTGATCCAATCCCCATTTTTCGTCAGCCAAAACCTGCGTAACAGTTATCGACCTGATAGCTTCTTTAGCCAACTCCGGATTTCCGGGAGCCGGGTATTGAACCTTATACAACTCCTGTGGAAAGCCCCCAAAATCATGAATTGTCTGGGGATTTTGCATAGCTGTAACTTGTGTCCCACGGGTTTCCCAATGGGCAGAGATTGCAATTATGGCTTTGGGCAAAGGAAGTTCCTGACCCAAATTCCTCCAGGCCTGCACAAATTCATTTTCCTCAATGGCATACATTGGACTTCCATGACCGACAAACAGCACGGGCATACGACTCGTGCTGTTTTCTAAATTTGTTAGATTCATACGTTTAATTTGAATCAGTTGATACTATAAAATGATATTTAGTTTAAGGCAAACTGAACATCACACATAAGTTTAATTTTTTCACCTACCAGCACCCCGCCAGCTTCGAGGGCTGCATTCCAACCCATTCCCCAGTCTTTACGGTTTATTTCTCCTGTAACGGAAAAACCGGCCTTTTTGTTTCCCCAGGGATCATTCATAATACCTCCGAATTCGACATCCAACGACACCGGTTTAGTTACGCCTTTTATGGTCAGTGTTCCGTTAAGTACGAAGTTATCCTCATCCTTCTGCGTCATTCCTTTTCCTTCGAATTCAATTTTCGGATAATTTTCCGAATCGAAAAAATCGGCACTTTTCAAGTGACCATCCCGATCGGCCGCTTCTGTGTCAATTGAGGCAGTGTTGATTGACAAATTAATCTTTGCTGATGCAAAATCATTTTCGATCATGCTTGCTTTTCCTTCAAATTCCCTGAAAACTCCCAACACATTGGAAATCATAAGGTGTTTTACCTTGAACTGTATTTTACTGTGACTTGGATCAAGAACACCTTGTACTAATTTTGATTCTGTTGCGTTCATAATTATTTATTTTAAAATTTTGTTTGAATTATTATGATGCAAAGATACGCCCACCAAAACGGCAAGCGGTAACAGTTTTCGGAAAAAGGGTGGTACTTTTAGGAAAGAATTGCCCGTGTCATCTCCCGGAATTCGGTTGGAGTGACGGAAAGTTTATTGCGGAAAACGCGCGTAAAGTAAGATTTCTCATTGTAACCCAGCTCATAACCAATTTCCGAAACTGTTTTATCCGAGTGAATCAATAGGTTCTTGGCTTCGATTAGTTTTCGGGTTTCTATGATTTCCGAAACGCTCTTTGAAAAGTTACTCTTACATATAATATTAAGGTTGCGTTCAGACATGTTCATTTTTTCGGCATAAAACGTTACGCCTTCATCACGCCGGAAGTTTTCTTCCAGTATTCGCAGAAAAGTAGTAAAAGCAGAAATTTGTGAGGCTTTGACGGTGTTCTCAATCTGGATATTTCGCTTACGCTCCGATTCAATCATCGAAATCAATGCGGAAGTAAGATAACGAATCGCGTCCATATCGGGGTTGGGTTGCGAATATTCGGCATTTATAATTTCACACAGGTTGATAAACCGGTCGGCACAACCCTCGGTACCAAGCGGAACGCTGGTGGAAGTCATAAAATTAGAGTAGAAATTGAGCTTTGAATCGGGAATAAATTCGTTTTGGTAATTGATTATCCAACCACGCAAATCATCGCGTTCAACCACCCTGTGCATTTTACCCATGGAAATGTAGCTGGCAGCCGGGGCTTGAATCACTTCCATTTGAAAATCAATATAATGTTCCAAACTACCCTCGGTAACAATAACCAGCTCTTCAAAATCGTGGAAATGAGCCTCTTCACGCTTTGCACGAATTACATCTACAAATTCCCGCGTGACCTTAATTATTTTAAACTGCTGCTCCATTCGAAATTTGTTTTGAGATTCGAAAGCACAAATTTAGCATTTTCTACTGAATGCCATTTTATTATACACAAAAAGATTCCCACGAGGAGAATCTTTTTATTTTCAAAGAATGATGATTTATTTTTCGCTCAGCGATTTCAATTTTCCGAGCCCGCTATCCCAATCTTTACCCATCGATTTCTCCATATTCATAAATAAAATCATGATATTGAACGGATAAGGCATGCTTCCTGTCATTCCCCAGGTCACCTTTGTTCCTACTCCATCGGTAAGCAATTTAATGTATGCTTTGCCGTGGCTTTCGCGAGGCTTGTAAAAATCAAGTTTTGTTTCAAACAATGTTGGTTTCTGTACAGTAGCAATGGTCTGGCTTCCAGATCCAACAATTTCGCTTTCCCAACTCTGAATAGCTCCCACCGTACCATCTATTCCCGAAGTTTCTTTAGCCATTTTAGGATCATAGGCATTCCAGGGACTCCATTCATCGAGTGCAGCAAGGCTGTTTACATTTTCCCAAACGCTATCAATTGGTGCGTTAATGGTTATTGATTTCTCATACTGAAAAGTTTTGGGCAAGAACAAAGCCACAAAAAGAACAAACAACAAAAGGATTACAATCCCTAATCCAATGTATTTCAATAATTTCATAAGGCAAAAAATTTAATTGTTTATACTAAAGAAGTCTTTTACTCAGAAAAGAAATTGTTTTTAGATTCAGAATAAAAAACACAATTTAAGTATAAAAAGTTGATTTTCTTGCAATATATCTTTCAGTCAAACAGAAATTTCAACAAAAAACCATCAAAATCCATTTCGAATTGATTTAGAAACGCTTATTTCAGGTTATAAATTTTCCCTTTAATTACAAAGTCTTTATGCAAAGCAAGGGCTTTGTCAGTTTGTTTTAATTTCAATGCCTCATAGTAAGGAGCTACCATTTGGGCCAACTGCGTATCCGAAAATTTGGAAGCCAGGTAATTGTAGGCATTCACATAAAAGTCCGAAAGTTCTTTTGCCGCCTCGTCTGCATAAAGGGAAGTATTTTGATAGCCACTCACCAAATAAGTCAGATAGGCTTTCTGATAATTTTTACAATTTTCTTTGAAAACAAAATCCGGGTTTTCTGACATAAATTTCTCGTACCACACGGTTCGATCCACCAACTGCCTTGGAGAAATGCTGATTGCTCCATCTATGGCAAAACCTTCTTTATTTTCCTTTTGAAGTTCTGACAGATAACTCTTCATGGCCGGGGTTACCAACGCATAAAAATTGCGGGCAATAAAACTCCTGTCCTGTTCGATATATGTAACCCCCTCGGAAGCAGAAATCTTAAAACCATTCTGCTGAAGATTTTTTCGGTAATCCTTTAGATTTTGAGGGACTGAAGCCTGTTCATTGTAAAGCAGGGGTTCATAATTCGTGGTATCGTTTTGATGTTTGGTACTCAGGTTTTGCTCCAGGCTATCGTACAATGCCTGAAAAACCACAAAACCACTATCGCACAACAAAGCCGGTTGGGCGCTGAAAATTTCCTTATACTTATCAGCAGCTTTTACAGCGGATGTCATATCGGAACTATCCAACTGCTCGACAAATGCTTTGAATTCGGTAATTTTAGGATTTTCATAAGGTCTAACCAAAGTATCAGTCAAATGAAACACATCCGAACTGGATTGATTTTCATTTTGTTTGTCGCCTTGTTTGACACACGAGTTCATTATTAAAAGGGCAGAAACCAGCATCAAAAAGCCAGAGAAGTTAAATGTATTTTTCATCGCAACATTTTTATTTATAGAGAAACCTGAATGCAAAATTAATCATTTCCTACCATCCGGTAAACTATTCAGCCATTAACACTAAAGCTTAACATAGAATTTCTCCCATAAAACAAATTATTTTTTCAGAGTTCTTATTTATACAGCTAGTTTTGCTAAATTTGTGGCACAATAACCTCAATTACACCACAACCACAAATCTACTAATATGACAATTCGCCAACTTTCCGTTTTTCTCGAAAACAAAACCGGCCATTTGAATGAAATTCTATCCGTTTTGGCCAAAAACAATATAAACATTATTGCACTTACAGTGGCCGATTCAAGCGATTATGGCATTCTGCGCGCCATTGTATCTGATCCGGCTAAAGCCGTAGAAGCGTTGCGCGCCGACCATTTTACAGTTCGTGTGCAGGACATTATTTCACTCGAAATGGCCGCAGCTCCGGGCTCCATGTCACATATTCTCGACCTTTTCACGGCTGCCGACATTTGCATCGAATACGTTTATGCTTTCAGTTTTGGGAGCAAATCCATACTAATGCTTCGCACCGACAATAGCGAGAAAGCTATCGAAATAATTAAAAACAACGGATTAAAGTCGATTCGGGAAGAAGACCTGAAACAGCACTAAGAGGTAAGCAGCAAGTAGTAAAAATAGAAACTCCACAAAATAATACCGTTACCGTACGGAGCTAAAACACACAAAAATATGATTTGGAATAAAGAAATTGAGTGCATGGAGCGTGACGAAATGCGTGCACTACAAAGTGAACGCCTGAAGCAATTGGTTAACCGCGTTTATACAAATGTGGAATTTTACCGCAAACGAATGGACGAAATGGGCGTAAAACCTTCGGACATTTACTCCATAGACGACATCGTAAAACTTCCGTTTACTTACAAAACCGATTTGCGCGACCATTACCCCTTCAATTTGTTTGCCGTACCCATGAAAGAAATTGTGCGGGTACATGCATCCAGTGGTACCACCGGAAAACCCACAACAGTAGGTTATACCAAAAACGACATCGAGAACTGGCGAGAAGTGTTGGCGCGCTGCCTGACCATGGCCGGAATATCTTCGGACGACGTTATACAGGTTTCGTACGGCTATGGGCTTTTTACGGGTGGACTTGGCGTTCATTACGGGGCCGAAACTGTCGGTTGCGCCGTAATTCCAATTTCAGGTGGAAATACCCGCCGGCAGTTGCAACTCATGTCCGATTTTGGGTCAACTGTGCTGGCTTGTACTCCATCGTATGCACTCCATCTGGCTGATGCCTTGGCCGAAAACGGATATTCGTTGGCTGACATGAAGCTGAAAACCGGTGTATTTGGTGCTGAACCGTGGACCGAAAACATGCGCCTGGAACTTGAGAAAAAGTGGGGAATAAAAGCTTATGACATCTACGGACTCAGCGAAATCATGGGACCGGGCGTGGCAAATGACTGTCAGGCGCACGCTGGATTGCACATTCAGGAAGATCACTTTTTCGCTGAAATTGTTCACCCGGACAGCAAACAACCGCTTCCAGACGGAACAGAGGGAGAACTGGTTTTCACTACGTTGACCAAAGAAGGAATTCCCTTGTTGCGTTACAACACCCGCGATCTTTCGACACTGAACCGCGAAAAATGCGAATGCGGAAGAACAACCGTGCGTATGAAAAAAATCACCGGACGAAGCGACGATATGCTGATTATACGCGGCGTAAATCTCTTCCCATCACAAATTGAACACGTATTGCTGGAAATGGGCGAAACAAGTGCACACTACATGCTGTATGTAGACAGGGAAAACAACCTCGACACGCTGGAACTGCAGGTGGAAATGGACGAAGAAAACATGCTGGATACCATCCGCGACCTGCAAATGTTATCGCGCAAAATAGAACATGCACTTAACAGTGCCATCGGCCTGAGTGTGAAAGTTACGCTCGTGGAGCCCAAAACCATTGCCCGCAGCGAAGGAAAAGCGGTAAGAGTAGTAGACAAACGTAAAAAATAAAGCCCCCTAAATCCCCCTTGGGGGACTTAAAAAAATGAAAAATGAAAATAGAAAATACTAACATGAAACCCCCTATTGGGGGCAGGGGGGCTTCCATACTATCAAAAGAACTTGTTGATAGGCTGTTCTCCCAATTCGGCGAATCAGACATCACCCGCTTGTCCATCCGGGAAGTAGGCCGATTGGTTGGACAAATTGAAGAGCAAAGCGGACAGGAATTCATTCACATGGAAATGGGAGTTCCGGGATTGCCGGCATTACCTATTTCTATTGCTGCCGAAAAAGAAGCACTGGACAAAGGTTTGGCCACACAGTACCCGCACATTGAAGGCATTCCGTTTGCCAAAACAGAAATAGCCCGGTTTGCCAACCTGTTTATGAACCTGAAGGTCACCCCGGTGAATTGTGTGCCAACTGTAGGTGGGATGCAGGGAAGCTTTGCTGCGCTGCTGACAGCTGCACGAACCAACCCGGAAAAACCTTACACGCTTTTTATCGATCCCGGATTTCCGGTCAACAAGTCGCAGTTGCAATTAATTGGCGTCCCGTTCAAATCATTCGACATCCTGCATTTCCGGGGCGAAAAATTGAGGGACAAACTGGAGTCTTTTCTCGCAGAAGGAAATATCTGTTCCATTTGCTATTCCTCGCCCAACAATCCATCGTGGATTTGCTATTCCGAAAAGGAATTGCAAATTATCGGCGAATTGGCTACCAAGTATGATGTCATTGTGGTGGAAGACCTTGCTTATTTTGGCATGGACTTCCGGCAACATTACGGGCAACCAGCTATTCAACCTTTCCAACCTACGGTGGCTCATTATACCGATAATTATATCATACTGCTTTCTGCTTCCAAAATTTTCAGTTATGCCGGACAACGAATCGGCATGATGATAACTTCGGAAACCTTGCGCACGCGTCATTATCCCAACCTGAAGAAATACTTCACCAGCGACGTACTCGGGCATTTTATGGCTTATGGAGTGTTATACGCGACAACAGCCGGAACATCACATACGGCGCAATATGCATTGGCTGCTACATTGAAAGCGGTAAACGATGGAGAAATTGATTTCGTCCAGACTCTTCATGCTTATGGAGAAAAAGCTAAAATTATGAAAGCCCTGTTTTTGAAATACGGGTTCTACATTGTGTATACTGACGAAGACCGCGAACTGGCTGATGGATTCTATTTTACCATTGCCTATCCGGGCCTGACAAGCGGCGAACTGATGAAAGAATTTTTGTATTACGGAATCAGTGCCATATCCTTAGCCATTACCGGAAGCGAAAACCCCAACGGATTGCGGGCCTGTGTGTCGTTCGTACGAATGGATCAAATGGCTGTTTTGGAGGAAAGGTTGAAAGTATTTGCTGCGAATCGTTAATACCAATGCCTTGTGCGGCTTTACAAAACATTTCATTAAAAATAGACATTATATAGAATAAAGAATTATAAGATTGAATAATAAGACTTTAAACACGAAGTCACGAAGACACAATTTTCTTTTTAATTTAATACAAGAGCACGAAGAAAAACATATAAATATGTTTTTCTTCGTGTCTTAAGTCTCTTTGAAAGTCACGAAACGCAAATGAACCATGCCGATTTATCGGTAGAAAAACCAATCTTCATTTCGATTGCCGTAAAAGAATTTTAATAAATATCTGTATTATTAGTCTTTGAGTATTGGTGTTTTCGCGTTTACATTTACCTTATTTTCAGAGCACATAACATTCCATTCTATATAAACCATAATAAAATAAATGCTCAACTAAAATTAGCTGAGCATTTATTTTACAACAAATTTAAATGAGAAAATCTATCATTTTACAATAAATTTAGTAAATGAAACCACACCATTCTCATCAGTGCAGGTAAGTAAGTAAATACCGGATTTAAAAGCTGAAACATTCACTTTTTCGGTTGTTGAATATGTGTATTGCTCTAACATTTTACTTCCTTTACAATCGTATATACTTATCTTTATTACTCCATTATCATGCTCCCCTATGGTTATACTCAAATAATCGACAGCCGGATTCGGGAACAAAGAGAAAGAAGTAGCAGTTTTAGTATCTATTCCCGTTGCGCCTCCCCATTTTGCATTCAAAGCTTGTTTCTCGGCACTTGTAATTGGAATGATCGTCCCATGACGTGGCGTAAAATCGAATGAAACCGTATTTGGAACGACTGAAAAATTAACCAGATCGGTACTGGTCGTAAATTGATATGCCCCACTGGTGTACATATCGTACATCAAAATCCAGTTATCGGTATTATACATTCTAAAAACGCATCCGCCTTCAACAGCATTCGTTGTAGATTGCAAGTACTTGTCGTACAACACATATCCACCCGTCAGGGTAGTTGAAACGGCTTTCTTAATGCCATTTCCGTTACCTTCTGTTTTGAAAAACAGGTTATATACCCCATCTTTCAAAACTATATCGGAATCGATAGTTGGCAAACCGCCGTTATCAAACAGCACTTTCGGCGCGCTTTCCAGGGCCGTAAAAGTACTGTTGGCATAAGCATAATATATTTTATCGTAGTCCGAAGATCCGAGCCGCATGGCAAAATAAACCATGTATTTGCCCACTGTCGGGTCGTAAATGGTTTGCGGTGCCCACACACGGTCGGCGGCTGCATATTGCGAGTAAGTATTCGGGATATTTATCACTGTCAATGTCCAGTCGGTCAGGCTGGTCGACTTTAACAATATCATTGCCCTGTTGGAATTCCAGCCAAGCGCAGAAACCATATCGGTAGCCACCATATAAAAATCATTATTTTCGCCACGCAAGATATGTGGGTCGCGGATACCGCCTGTAGAACTTACGGCAGCCGAACTGATTACCGGGTTATTGTTGTTCACCGCTTTATACACAAACCCGTCGTTGCTTAATGCAAAGCGGAAAGCTTCCTGAGAAATATTATTTCCGGTAAAATAGGCAAACAGGTATGCCGAAAAACCTTCATCTTCCGCCACATAAACCTCAAAAGCTTTTGTTATAATTACAGAACCTTTTTTTATACTTGCCGTAAGAATCACTTTTGAATTGCCGGTTCCTTTTGCCGGACGATTCAAAATAAGGCCTGCACCCGACAGAATAGTTGGTTTATCGGAGCTCCAGGTAATCGCAGAACCTTCGGCACCTGCTGCCGGCAAACTGAGATTCGACCTTAAAAGATTCAGATTTCCGGAGATTGTGAGATTGGTGGAATCGAGCTGTGCACTTATTTTGTCGGACAACGACGGAACTACTTTTGCCGTAAAATTCTTCGTTGCAGTCACACCATTTTTCGACAAAGTAGCAGTCAGGACGACTACAGCAGTATCAGAACCGGCAGCCGGACGTGTTACAACACCGGCATTGGAAATTGCGTTTATATTCGCCGAACTCCATGATACAGCCACACCGTTTCCACCATCAGTTGGAAGTGTGAGGTTGGAGACAACTGCATTTAATCCGCTTAAAACCAACTGTGTTTTGGCATCAGCAATCTGCTGAATCACCAATGCGCTATCCAAACCAGCCCTTGATGAGGCTAATGAAATAACTTCCGAAGATGGAAGCGCCCTGTTATAAACGCGAAAATCAGTCATTAATGATTTGAGCAGGTAGGCATCTCCAGCATAACATGATTTTCCCAGGTAGTTATTTGTTGTTGCCCCTAAATCAGACGGCCTTACATTGACTGTTCCCGTTTTTACCTGAATGCCATTCACATAAATGGTTCCGGTACTGCCTGATTGTGTATAAGTAATATGCTGCCAGCTTCCTTTCATCAAAGCTGCATTTTGTTTCACTGAGGTTTCGGCTGCCCAATTTGTTTTCGAAATGGCGTATCGGTTTGTGATAGCCGAAAAAAACATATTTCCGTTAGCAGTTGAGGTCATATCAGCCGAATTGGCAAAAGTCCAGATAAAATTGCCAGCCGCAGTAACATTCACAGTTGCATCAACATAAACGTATACCGACACCGTAAAATCAGTCAGCGTATTAATTATTGCACCAGATTTGCCGGTCATATCCAGGTAACCGTTAAGCGCTCCCAAATCCAGCACATTAAAACGGCCCATTGGTTTTATTATTGCACCATTTTTCAATGCAGCCTTGTAACCATTGCCCGAATTATCAGAAACCGAATCTAGAACAGAGCCATTAAAAACATATTGCAATTTCAAAGATGAGTCTGCACACAGGGACTTCGTTGAATTTACTAACAGGCACAACAAAACTAAAGCAAAAAGCCTGGTTTTAAATTGAATCTTTGAGAATTGATTTTTTTTCATGAGAAATTTATTATTTGGTTTTAATATGTTCTTAAAAATCAGACATATAATCATTTCTTTATCATGCGGGTTAAAGTGGAATTCTGTCCCTGGTTTGCAACCACAATGTAAACGCCTGATTTAAGAGATGATATGTTTATTTTACCTCCCGGCTGAATTTTCCTACTCAGCATTGTTTGCCCGGCCAAATTGCGAAACTCAACGGAAATCACTTCCGACCCATCTCCTTTTACGGAAACGAAACTCTTGCCGGGATTGGGATAAATTGTCAGAAACTCATTCTTTTTTTTTAATTGTTGGCACAGCACTCGGATTGCCTGTATTCAATTTAAGAATAGTAACCGAATTTGCTTTAAAAGTACAATTCAGATCACTGCCCATTGAGTCCAGGCTTGTAGTAACCGGAACAATCTTAGCCGGCTCCGTAAATGAGTTTTCATCCAACCCATTGGCAGAAGCAAGCACTATGGCACTGCCACCAATTTTACCTGCGGATAATCCGTTTAATTTGAGAGTGGAGTTAATATCAGTGCCGGCCGGATTTATCACTTTCACAAAAAGCTGTTTGGCCTGTTCATCCAACGAAGCAGAAGTATAAAGCAAAGATGCCGGCAAGTTGTTGAGCGTATGAATCAATATATCATTCAAATAACATAAAACCTGTTTTTTAGACACTTCAATACGGATATCATACCATAGGTTTGTAGTTATGCTGCCGCTTGTTGTTGCCACAACCGTTTTGGTTCCATCTACACATTGTTCTATAGCATGTTGCGTGTTTCCCCAGCCGCCCAGGTTCCACCAATAGAAATTGTTGCTATCCTTATATCCGAAAACAACAAGAAAGCCTTCACTCCCACTAACTTTGCGGGCTTTGACAGAATATGTGTACACAGAATCGGTAAAAACAGGTAATGCAATTGATCTACAATCGGTTGCTGTAGAAGTCTGTGAATAAATACCGCCGGCTGCCGACCACGTCCCTGATTTTGCCGACCAGTTAGCCGCCGTTACAAAAGGTTCTGAAAATAAAGTGCTGCCCAGGTTGTTTTTCACTGTCAAAGTTGAGTAATCTGCGTTAGTGGACCATGTCCCAAGTCCCACCGAGCCGGTAATAGGGTTTAGTACCTGGTTTAATGAGTCTTTTATTGGAATGTTGACAGTGCCAATATTCGTTGCAAACAGCTTTTGGACATAATAAGAAGGCGTACAATATACCGAAGATGCATTGTAAACGATCATATCGGGATTCCATTTCCGGTCGTTCTCATTTACAAAAATCGGCGCATACGAATTCATAGTCACAACGTCCGAGTTTTTTTCCATTCCGGCCATGTAAACTGCTTCTCCGAGGGCTGCAATCTGATTGCCATATCCGCACCCCGAAGTTACGGCATATTCACCGGCATAAATTTTCGGACCTGTCCTGCTGTAAGTATCATATTTATTATACTGGTTAATAAACCATTGCGGACTTCTGTAATAATGTTCATCCAGCAAATCGACCGGATGCGTAAAGGTCCACGTTGGATTATCGGTTCCCCAGGCTGCAACATTTCCGATGCATTGCATGGTTGGATATTTAGCCTTTATGGCATTATAAAACTGAATATACCGGTTTCCGTAATTATCACCATAATAGTTTTCATTTCCTATTTCAATATATTTAATATTGAATGGTTCCGGATGACCGTTTGCGGCGCGCATAGCTCCGTAAGTTGTAGTAACAGCTCCATTTGCGTATTCAAGCGCATCCATAACATCCTGTATATAACCGTCCAAAACGGTATATGGCTGATTATCGTTGTGGGCAAGTCCCACATTGGCAACATACAATGGTTCAGCGCCAATATCTTCGGCTAATTGTAGAAATTCGTGATAACCCATTCCGTCCGATGTCCGGTATGCCCAAAGATTATAATGCCCGGGACGCTCTTCTATTTTTCCAATGGTTTTTTTCCACTGGAAACGATTTGCCAGATAATCCCCTTCGATAAAACAACCACCGGGAAAACGCATGAATTTGGGTTTCATGTCGGCCAATAACTGAGCCAGTTCCGGGCGTAAACCATTTTCACGATTTTTGAACGTGGGTGGAAACAACGATACTACGTCAAACCAAAGTATTCCTGAAGAAGTTGTTGATAACACAAAGCGCGCATTGGGATCATTCCCAGCTGCTGTAAGGGTTAAGGTGAACTTTTGCCAACCGGTGGTTAATCCTGATACCGAAGCTTCAGCATATTTAACCCCTCCGCTGCTTTCCAGCGACGCCTTCACTATTCCGGTAAAACTCGCATCACATTTTGCAAAAAAAGTAAGTTTATATTGCCGCCCGCTTACAACATTTATTCCCCAAAAACCCGTATTGTATATTCCGGCTCTGGTTGAAGCAGATGCGCTTCCCACAGTGAGTCTCAATGCCTGGTTTTGAGCCGGATTAAGCAAATTGCTGGTTTCCAACGCGGCAACTACCGTAGTTCCGGCCTGATTAAATGCCGTCCAGTTTTCTAATGTTGCTGCATCTTCAAACGACCTGTTCCGGATGAGTTCCGCGTACAAACCACCGTCGGCAGCATGATTAATATCTTCAAAAAAAATACCGTAATGCGTCGGGCTAATGGCAATCCCTTTTTTGCTCAGGTCAATGGTAAACCTTGATTGGCCTATTGCAACCTGTGAAACAATAAGCAAAAAGGCAAGAATGTTAGATTTAATGTTCATGATTTTCAATTTTTCAGGTTACAATTACCTGCGTAAAATTAATTGATTTCCTAATTCTTATTGCCTATCTTACAAGCAAATGAGGGGACGATTATCCATAGTTTATGGATAAAATTCAAAACCATAACACTACTTATCTGAAAGGAAACTCTCCTACAACAAATCTTTGTGCAGGAGAGTTTCAACAGTTTCAATATATTTCATTAATTACTACCAGCTTGAAGGCAAACCAGCATCATCAACACACATGGCTTTGCAGAGTTTTACGCATGTTGCAAGCCCGTTTTCCTGAGCTGCCTGACCTCCAAGGTTTGTAATTTCTTCTTTTTGATTTATTCCATAAGGCCAGAAATGCTGACTATCCCCTTTTAAGGTTTCTCCGGTAAGTGTTTTCAACAGAGAAGATGCGGTAGTACCTGTCCAAACGCCTCCAACAATTTTAGCTTGCCAGGCAGCGGTTGTTCCTGAACCCATGTAATGGCACATTTCATGTATAGCCGTTCCTACCCATTGATACCTGGTATTGGCCCCAAAACCGAGCCCCCCGTGGTAACTGGCTTGTGCTGTTGGAATTCCTGCATTGTAATACACATAAACATTGCCTCTGAAGGTGGAATATCGGTTAAAATAGTAGCAAGCGCTGTCCATCGCAATTTTAATCAACCTGTATGGTTCCGGGTTTGCCACAGGGTCAATATCCAATGTGTAGGTAACATTTCCCATCAACGGTTTTACTACCAACTCTGCACCGTATGCTGTACCAGCACAGTTAGTTGCAAATGCGCGGACATAATAGGTGGAATTTAAATTCAAATTAGACATCAACGCATAAAACTGTCCCGTAGATATTCCACTGGCGTACTTTTGGTTATTGATCGTTGGATTCTTGGTTGTCGACCAGCAAATACCTCTTTCAACCAAAGCGCATCCCCGTTGCTTTTCACATTTACCAGGCAAGTGGCTTTATTTGTGGTATAGTTATATACAGCCGAAAGGGTTTCAACTACCGGCAAACTGTAACTTGTTGTTTGGAATGTAACTTGCTCACCATAAGAAGTACCATAACTATTTGTAGCATAGGCTCTGACATAAATGGTTGAACCCGATGGCAATCCGCTCAGGCTCAAATTTGCTGAAGGTGTAAAGATGTTTGAATTAATTTTATTTGCTGCAATTGTCGGGTTTGCGGTTGTGCTCCAGCAAATCCCTGCTTCAGTGATGGTGGTTCCACCAATGGATTTGAGCGTATACCCTGCCTGGGCTGTTGTATACGAAGCAGCTGTGACCGACAGAGTACTAATCACCGGTAATTGCTGTGAAATACTATCTGTAAAGGTCATGCTATCAATAGAAGACACCGGTATATTCAACGTGGAATTATCGGATTTATAGACATCTAACTGCGTATTATTGCTGCTGAATTTCAAACTGTCGATTGCCGAAACTACAACATTTAACACAGACAAATCTGACTTGTAAATATTGATATGCTTTTGAGATGCGAATGTAATGATACAAATTGTGCTTATACCAACGAGTAGATATTTTTTCATAAACGCGTAAATTTAAAAACCTGGCTATTAATTTTTACAAAATAAATCCCTTTACTTAATGCATTAACATCAATCTTCTCTGTCCCCGATGAAAGATTGACTGTCATCACCGCAACTCCATTAACATTATACACTGTAGCATGGGTGCTATTTTCCATTACATGTTTCAGATAGATATATCCGGAAGACGGATTGGGATAAATAGAAACTGATTTATTATTGTCCGAAATTTCATTTACATTTGTATACGATCCAAAAAACATTTTGTGAACCGTAGAAACAGTAATGCTTTCATCACCTCCGTTCAAATAACTCAGAACAAGGTTAGTACCAGAAAAAGCCATTTTTTTCAACAAGCTTAATTCTACATTCTTATCGGTGCCATCCCAGTTTTTTATAGTAAGCGAAACTGTTTGAGATTGGACTGACACAAAAAGGATTTCAACTAAAACGAGAAATAAAAGTGTGTGTAAACGTTTAAATTTCATGTGTTTTCAAATTTAAAGATAAGCGTCATAAATCATACTCAGATAGAATTTAATCAGATTCAAGCACAGCGCAATACTCAATAATTTTTTCCTTTAATTGAAAATAATGTCAGGCTTTTGTCTGGCCGTCTCTGATTTGAAAACAAAGGTAGACGAAAATAAAACTTACATAGAGGACAAATAAATCAAAAACGAGGAAATTCCAACTCCCGCAGCATAAAATTCATTTTCAAAAAAAAACAATTCCACTCAAAAACAAACAGTTTGCCAGCCAGCTACAATCCCCAATCATCTCAAAAAAAGAACTACACTGGTATGGCGATAATGATTTGAAAAATTTTCCTCCTTATTGAACGAATTATATCCTAGCAATGTATTTCCAGTTATTATTTTTGTATAGTTGATTTTTCATCAATTTCAGCATTAATCCAAAGCATTTATTACAAAACCACAACAAATTATTATCTAACCACTTAGCACCATTTTTAAATGCGCAATTTCAAGCATATCCTATTTCTTTTGTTTATTGTCAGTTATGCAAGTGCAGCACAAAAAATTCCGGCAAAAACAGATTTGATTAAAACTATCGAATTAGTAAATAATTACTGGCAATCGGCTAATCCAACACCCGGAAACCCTTTTTGGGATGTGGCTGCATACCATACCGGCAACATGGAAGCCTATTTTATAACAGGAAACGAAGCATATAGAAAATATTCAGAAACCTGGGCTGAGAAAAACCAATGGAAAGGTGCTAAATCGGATGACAAATCGCAATGGAAATACAACTACGGCGAAACTCCCCAGCATGTTTTGTTTGGCGATTGGCAAATTTGCTTTCAAACCTATATCGATTTATACAATCTTGCACCTGACGATATTAAAATAGCACGGGCCCGTGAGGTGATGGAATACGAAATGAGTACTCCGAAAAATGATTATTGGTGGTGGGCCGATGGATTGTATATGGTTATGCCGGTGATGACCAAAATGTATAAAGTGACTAAAAATCCACTTTACCTGGACAAGTTGAACGAGTATTTTACGTATGCCAAAAGCATTATGTACGATTCCAAAACCAAACTGTTTTATCGCGATGCAAAATACGTTTATCCAAAACACAAAAGTGTAAATGGCAAAAAAGATTTCTGGGCGCGTGGAGATGGCTGGGTTTTTGCCGGACTGGCTAAAGTACTGAAGGACATGCCTGAAGACTGCAAATACCGCCCGGTATTTTTGAAGCATTACAAAGATATGGCAAAAGCCATTCTAAAATCGCAACAACCCGAAGGTTATTGGACGCGCAGCATGCTTGACCCACAGCATGCTCCGGGACCCGAAACCAGTGGAACAGCCTTTTTTACCTACGGCTTGCTGTGGGGAATAAATAACGGGTATTTAAAAGAAAAAACATATTTGCCTGCAGCATTAAAAGGATGGAATTACCTATCAACCATAGCGTTGCAGCCCTCCGGGAAAGTAGGGTATGTACAACCAATTGGTGAAAAGGCCATTCCGGGCCAGGTAGTAGACGCAAACTCCACAGCAAATTTTGGAGTAGGAGCATTTTTACTTGCAACCTCGGAAATGATCAGGCTTACAGAATTAAAAAAATAGAATTAAAAAATAAAGGTATAATAAAAAGATAAAATAAACCGGATTCATTCGATAAATTCCGGTTTGAATTAATGTTTAGACCATGAATAAATACATTTTATCACTATTCATTTTGGTGATTCTTTCGTTGGGCTTAGCTAGCGGACAACAAAATCAAGCGGGCACTTTTATTGCCGGCGACAAGGAATTTTTACTCAACAACAAACCGTTTATCATCCGTGCCGGCGAGCTGCACTACAGCCGCATTCCCAAAGCATATTGGGATCATCGCATCAAACTTGCCAAAGCCATGGGTATGAATACCGTGTGTATTTATTTATTTTGGAATTTTCATGAACAGGAACAAGGAGTTTTTGATTTTACCGGTCAGAAGGATGTGGCCGAATTTGTTCGATTGATTCAGAAAAACGGCATGTATTGCATTCTCCGTCCCGGACCTTATGTTTGTGCCGAATGGGATATGGGCGGTTTGCCCTGGTGGTTGTTGAAAAAAGACGATTTGAAAGTTCGCCGCAAATCGGATCAGTTTTTCATGGATAACGTAAAAATTTACCTGAAAGAAGCCGCGAAACAACTTGCTCCGCTGCAAATCCAAAATGGCGGCCCGATTATCATGGTTCAAGTTGAAAACGAATATGGCACCTGGGGCGACGACCAGAAATACATGGAAATTATGCGCGATAATATCCGTGAAGTTGGCTTTGATAAAGCACAACTCCTGCGTTGCGACTGGTCTTCAAACTTCCATCGGTACAAACTTGATGGAGCAGTAAATGCTCTTAACTTTGGTGCCGGATCAAACATCGACGACCAATTCCGAAAATTCAAGGAAGTAAATCCAACTTCGCCATTGATGTGCGGCGAATACTGGACAGGCTGGTTCGACCAATGGGGCCGTCCGCACGAAACCCGTGATGTAAAAAGCTTTATCGGAAGCCTGAAAGACATGATGGACCGCAAAATTTCGTTTAGCCTTTATATGGCCCATGGTGGAACTTCATTCGGACAATGGGCCGGTGCCAATGCCCCTGCTTATGCTCCCACAACTTCGTCATACGATTACAATTCGCCGATTGATGAAGGTGGAAACCCCACAGATAAATTTTATGCAATCCGGGATTTATTGAAGAATTATTTGCAGGAAGGTGAAGTACTGCCGGAAATCCCACAAAATCCGGAGAAAACAATCACTGTTCCGGTTATCGAATTTAAACAAACAGCAAACGTATTCGACAATCTGCCGGCTGCGAAACAATCTGAAGAAGTTAAGCCAATGGAATACTTCAATCAGGGTTGGGGGTCGATTATCTACCGGAAACAAATTCCGGCTTCAAAAATAAAGCAAAAACTTATTATTAAAGATGTTCATGACTGGGCAACCGTATTTATAAATGGTAAAGTTGTAGGCAAACTGGATCGTCGCAGAGGCGAAAACACTGTTGAACTTCCGGCAATGAAATCAAAAAGCCGCCTGGACATCTTAGTTGAAGGAATGGGACGCGTAAACTATGGCGAAGCAATTATCGACCGGAAAGGTATTACCGGCAAAGTGATTCTATCAGATGGAAAAACAGAGACTGAACTAAAAAACTGGACCATATATAACCTGCCTGTTGATTACGATTTCCAAACCAAAGCTAAATTCAACAAAAAAGCCGCTCAAGGACCTGCCTGGTATAAGGCATCATTCAATTTGACAGAAACAGGTTATACCTACCTGAATATGAGCACCTGGGGAAAAGGAATGGTTTGGGTGAACGGCTATAACCTGGGACGCTTCTGGAAAATCGGTCCTACTCAAACACTTTGTGTTCCGGGTTGCTACCTGAAGAAAGGAGTGAATGAAATCATCGTTCTTGATATCGACAAGCCAACCAGCACCAACATCTCCGGGCTAAGTCACGCCATTTTGGATGTTATTGGGAAAGACGACGGACAAGCGCGAAAAGCCGGCAAAACATTAAATCTTAACGGTGTAAATGCTGTTGTATCAGGAACAATTCCTGCAGGTAGTGGCTGGAAATCTATTGACTTGCCCGAACTGACTGCAGGACAGTATTTCTGTTTTGAAGCGCTAAATGCACAAGATCCAAATGACAACTCTACCTCTATAGCAGAATTCGAGGTTATTGGCGAAGATGGTAAAGCTATCTCTTCTATCAACTGGAAAGTCGTTTATGCCGATAGCGAGGAAACAACAAAAGCTGCTAATGGGGCAGATAAATTGTTTGACATACAGGAATCGATTATCTGGCAGACAAAAATCGGCGATAAGGCAAACCATCCGCACCAGGTTGTAATTGACCTGGGTAAAGAACTTAAAATAAAAGGTTTCCGCATTCTACCGCGGACAGATAAAAGTACAAAAGGGATGGTAAAAGATTACCGTTTCTACCTGGAAAAGAAGGCATTTAAGTTTTGACAAATCATAATTGATTGATATTTATTACTTTTACGGAATGTTTTAAAATGAAATTAGTCATTTTAAAACATTCCGAGTTTATAGCAACCCCGAATTGAAGAAAACACATTAAATCTATTATCACATGAAAATAAGACTATTAGCTATAATATCGTTGATTTCATTTTTCGGAATAACACAAGCACAATTATATCAAAAAACTGATTACGGAATAAAAACCGCCACTCAATCCATGCAAATTGAGATTCAGTTTTTCACGCCTTCAATCGTTCGCGTACTGAAAGCGCCACAAGGTATTTCTACAGAAAAAACAAGCCTTTCGGTAATCAAAACTCCCGAAAAAACAGAACTAAAAATCAGTGATGACGGAAAAATAGTAACAATAACCAGCTCATCGCTCAATATATTATACGATTTGACAACAGGTCGTGTGACCTTTACCGGTCTTAACGGAAATCGGTTGTTTACTGAAAAGGATTACGGGACACAATTTACCACCACGCTCGACGTTAAAAAAGAATCCTTCATTGCCCGCCAGGCCTTTATGCTGGACATTGACGAAGCCATCTACGGACTTGGCCAACAACAGAACGGACGCCTAAACCAACGCGGACAAAAAAATATCCTGAAACAGGAAAATATGAAGGTTGCTATTCCTTTTTTCCAATCGATAAAGGGATACGGCATTTTTTGGGATAACTACGCTCCTACTACATTTACCGACAATCTGCAGGAATTATCATTCGAGTCGTTGGGTGAAAATGCAGACTATTATTTTATGTATGGCGGAAATGCCGACGGAGTTGTAGCTAAAATGCGTGAACTTACGGGACCGGCACCCATGATTCCCATGTGGGGATTTGGTTATTTGCAGTCTAAAGAACGCTATATTAATCAATGGCAATCGGTTGACGTAATTAAAAAGTACAGAGAATTGAATGTTCCGATTGATGGAGTTATTCAGGACTGGCAATATTGGGGTAAAGACAGTGTTTGGAATGCGATGAGTTTCGACAAGGCCACTTTTCCAAAACCTCAGGAAATGGTTGACAATATTCATAAAATGAATGCACATCTTATGATTGTGGCCTGGCCGGGGTTTGGTCCAAAAACAGCGCAATACAACGAACTTATGTCGAAAAAAATGATGATTAATTTCGACACATGGCCTCCAAAATCCGGTGCAAAACCTTATGATCCGTACAATCCTGTTGCCCGTGAAATTTATTGGAATTACCTGAACAAAGGTGTTTTCTCATTCAACACCGATGCCTGGTGGCTTGATTCTTCGGAACCGGATCATATTAATGTAAAACCCGCAGATTTTGACCAGCCTACATATCTGGGTTCATATAATTCTGTTGTTAATGCATTTCCGTTGCAGCACATTCGTGGAGTCTATGAAAACCAACGTAAAACCACTTCCGATAAACGTGTATTCATCCTTACGCGGTCTGCTTTTGCAGGCCAACAACGATATGGTGCCAATTCATGGTCGGGCGACATTGTTTCGAGTTGGGAAACCCTGCAAACTCAGGTTCCCGCCGGGCTGAACTTCTCGCTTACCGGATTGCCCTACTGGAATGCCGACATAGGTGGCTTCTTTTTGTGGAATTTCAACGGTTCAAATGCCTTAAAACTTAAAACTTATCAGGAATTATATGTTCGGTGGTTGCAGTTCGGCACATTCACGCCCATGATGCGTTCGCACGGAACTGATGCTCCACGCGAGATTTACCAGTTTGGCAAACGTGGCGACTGGAGCTTTGACGCAATTGAAAAATATATCAATCTCCGCTACCAACTGTTGCCATATATCTATTCAACAGCCTGGGGAGTAACTTCCCGTTCGGAAACATTCATGCGTGCTTTGTTCATGGATTTTGCCGCCGATAAAAAAGTAGAGAATATAAGTGACGAATATATGTTTGGAAAAAGCATACTGGTTGCACCTGTACTGAACCCCATGTACACTCAAAAAACTGGTGATAAAACCACAGAAGACTTTTCGGTGATAAAAAACAGGATCGTTTACCTTCCGAAAGGTGCTGAATGGTATGATTTTTGGACAGGCGAGAAACTTTTGGGTGGGCAGGAAATTCAAAAAGCAACGCCAATCGATTTAACTCCTCTTTACATCAAAGCAGGTTCCATTTTGCCTTTCGGACCAAAAGTACAATATTCCGGCGAGAAAAAATGGGACAAGCTTGAAATCAGAGTATACATGGGTGCAAATGGCGAATTCACACTGTACGAGGACGAAAAAGATAATTACAACTACGAAAAAGGATTTTTCTCAACTATTACGTTCTATTGGGACGATAAGGCCAGAACGCTCAGCCTGGCCGATAGAAAAGGGAATTTTCACGGCATGCTGAAATCCAGGACATTCAATATTGTTGTAGTCGACAAACAAAATGGAATTGGAAATACTCAAAGCATTAAATTCAAGGCTTCTGTTCAATATTCCGGCAAGGCTAAATCTATCAAGTTATAATAATGGAGATATGTCTCTAAAAATCACGAAATACAAAATAAAAAACAACTATGTCACTCACAATTAAAAAATCATGGATTCTATTCTGTTTGTTCGCATTCAGTTTTGCAAGTATTCAGGCTGCTGAATCTCCTTCGGCAAACAGGGAATCAAAAAACAGTAGTAAAAAACAGCTAAATTCATCTTACCTTTTTGTGTATTTTACCGGAAACAGAATTGATGAAGAGCAAATCCGTTTTGCCATAAGCGACAACGGTTACAATTTCAAAGCACTTAACCATGACAATCCGGTTATCAGTTCCAAAGAAATCAGTTTAACGGGTGGTGTGCGCGATCCGCACATTTTACGTGGCGAAGACGGCAAAACATTCTACATGGTTGTTACCGACATGGTATCAGCCAAAGGCTGGAGTTCCAACCGCGGCATGATACTGCTAAAATCCACTGACCTTATTCACTGGACTTCGAAAGCGATCAATATCCCGGATGTTTTCCCGAAAGAATTTGGTGACGTGCTTCGCGTTTGGGCTCCTCAAACTATTTACGACCCCACAGTAAAAAAATACATGGTTTACTTTTCTATGCTCAAAAGCAGCCCTGGCGACTATGACAAAATCTATTACAGTTATGTAAATAAGGATTTTACTGCATTAGAAACCACTCCGAAACAACTGTTTTTCAGCCCGGACAATAAAGCTTGCATTGATGGCGATATCGTATTCAGCAATGGCAAATACCATCTGTTTTTCAAAACGGAAGGCCACGGCAACGGTATCAAGAAAGCAACTGCCGACAAATTGACCGGCGAATGGACTGTGGTTGATAAATACCTTCAACAAACAACCAGTCCGGTAGAAGGTGCCGGGGTATTTAAATTAAATAATTCCACCGATTGGATTTTGATGTACGATATGTACACCAGTGGCCGTTACCAGTTTACACGCAGTTCCAACCTGGAAAATTTCAAAGTAATAGACCAGGATGTAACTATGGATTTTCACCCGCGCCATGGCACTGTATTACCGATTACTGCCAAAGAAGCCAGCCAACTGAAAAGCCACTACACAGCAGCTGAAGACATTCTGTTTTCAGCTAAAGCAGAGGGGCTGCGTCCGGTCAATATTGTAGTGGATAAAACTGCGAAGAAAGTAACTTTTCCGGTTGAATCAACGACTGATTTGACTACTTTCAAGCCAGAATTTGGCTCTGACAAAGAAATTACAGTAAAACCTGCCGGGAATAAGAATTTCAGTAAAGGCAATGTAATCTACAATATCAAAATTGGAAAAACAATTGAAAAATATACTGCCACAACGGTAAAAAACAACAATCCTGTATTGAACGGCCTTTACGCTGACCCTGATGTATTATATTCAGAAAAAACCGGAAAGTTTTACATCTATCCTACCAGTGATGGATTTACAGGCTGGTCGGGTACTTATTTCAAATGTTTTTCGTCCGACAATCTTGTAAACTGGAAAGACGAAGGCGTTATTCTGCAACTGGGTAAAGATGTAAGTTGGGCAAACCGTAATGCCTGGGCACCTTGTATCGTGGAAAAGAAAATCAACGGACAATATAAATACTTCTACTATTTCAGTGCTGCCCAGAAAGTGGGCGTAGCTGTTTCGGATAACCCAACCGGTCCGTTTGTAGATTTAGGCAAACCGCTGGTTGACAGCAAACCCGAAGGCGTTAAAGGAGGCCAGGTTATCGATCAGGATGTATTTACCGACCCGAAAACAGGTAAAAGCTACCTGTACTGGGGAAATGGATTTATGGCCGGAGCTGAACTGAACGATGATATGACTTCCATTAAACAGGAAACGTTGACCATTCTGAAACCCGACCACACTTTCCGCGAAGGAACTTATGTTTTTTACCGGAATGGGGTGTACTACTTCATGTGGTCGGAAGACGATACGCGCAGCGAGAATTACCGCGTGCGTTACGCCACTTCCAATTCTCCGCTTGGCGAGTTCACTATTCCCGATAATAACCTGGTTATTGCCAAAGATAAAGAAGCCGGGATATTCGGCACAGGACATAACGCAGTGCTTCAAATTCCGGGCAAAGACGAATGGTATATTGTGTACCACCGCTTTAATTATCCAAAAGGAATAAATATGGGCGATGCTGCCGGATATAACCGTGAAGTTTGTATCGATAAAATGGAATTCAACGCCGACGGAAGCATCAAACCGGTAATACCTACTCACAAAGGCATTCAGCCTGTGAGTTTGAAATAAAACTTTTCAATTCATTTTCCCTATATAGTCTGAGTACGGCTTCCGGTCGCACTCAGACTATATTCATTAATCTACTATTATGCAAATAAAATCAGCATTTCTATTTTTATTAATTGGGATTTCGGTTCAGGCCCAACAAAAGAAAGCGAATAACTCAAAACCAATCAGCCCCGACTTAGTTGGTGTGTTTTTCGAAGACATTAATTATGCTGCCGACGGTGGCTTGTACGCAGAACAGGTGCAAAATCACTCGTTTGAATATGCACCCAGCGACAGAGCAGGCTGGAATTCGCTCACCGCATGGGACTATGTGGCCTGGGGATTTGGATACGGGACTGTTTCCGTAGAAACAAGCTCGCCAGTACACCCCAACAATCCGCATTATGCCGTTTTGAATATCGAAGATGTTGGACGTGAAGGAATCGGGTTGAAAAATTCCGGTTTCGACGGAATGGTTGTAAAAACCGGTGAAAAGTATAATTTTTCCGTTTTCCTGCGTCTGCTTTCGGAAAATGCTGTTCCCTTTGGCGTTAAACTTTACAACCGAAAAGGCAAATTACTTGGTGAAACCACACTTTCGGCCACATCAAAAGACTGGAAAAAGTATAACGCAACAATAAGCATTACTCAAAGTTCCGATACGGCCGATTTAGTGCTTCTGGCTACCGGAAAAGGGAAAGTTGCTATTGACATGGTTTCGCTTTTCCCTGAAAAAACATTTAAAAACCGGCCCAACGGACTACGTGCCGATTTGGCACAAGCCATTGCCGACCTGCAACCTAAATTTATGCGCTTCCCGGGAGGTTGCCTGGTTCACGGCGATGGACTTGGAAACATGTACCGTTGGAAAAACACCATTGGCCCGGTTGAACAGCGCATTGCACAGAAAAACATCTGGGGCTACCACCAAACTGCCGGACTTGGATATTTTGAGTATTTTCAGTTTTGCGAAGATATGGGCGCCAAACCACTTCCCGTAGTGGCAGCCGCTGTCAGTTGCCAAAACTCAGGCGGAACGTGGCGCATTGGCGGAACAGGACAAAAAGGAATTCCACAAGCCGAAATACCTGAATACATTCAGGAAGTACTGGATTTAATTGAATGGGCAAACGGACCTGTAACTTCCACCTGGGGTGCTAAACGCGCCGAAGCAGGACATCCGAAACCATTTAATCTGGAATATATAGGCATTGGCAACGAAGATAAAATAACACCGGAATTCAAGGAACGTTTCAAAATGATTCATGACGTGGTAAAAGCAAAATACCCGCAAATTAAAGTGATTGGAACTGTTGGTCCGGCACCTGACGGAGAAGATTTTGAACAGGGCTGGAAATTTGCCAACCAGGAAAATGTGCCATTCGTCGACGAGCATTATTACATGAAACCAACCTGGTTTATTGCCAATCAAAAGCGTTATGATTCGTATGACCGATCGAAATCGAAAGTCTATCTCGGCGAATATGCATCGCAGGGGAACAGCTTGTTTAACGCCATTGCCGAAGCGGCTTATATGACCTCGCTGGAACGAAACGGTGATGTGGTCCGACTGGCATCATACGCACCGCTGCTGGCCAAAGCCGGGCATACACAGTGGAATCCGGATATGATTTATTTCAATAACACAATGTTGTATTACACGCCAAACTACCACGTTCAAAAACTTTTTTCAACCAACCAGGGCGATACATATTTTCAACAGGTAATTGCTCCGGCTGAAAACTCAGCTGACTCAACAACGGCATTTTCGTGCGTTCGCGACATCAAATCGGGCAATGTGATTATTAAACTTGTAAACCACTCTAAAACAGAACAGAAACTAAAAGTCGATTTATCGCAATTCCACAGTATCAGCTCAAAAGCAACACTAACGATACTAACAGGAGCTCCCGAGGCCAAAAACAGCTTTGACGACCCAACGAAAGTGCAACCTGTTTGTTCTGATTTTAAAGTCGGAAAAAATTTCATCTACAACTCTAAACCAATGTCGCTGGCGGTGATCAGGGTAAAGACTAAAAAGTAAAATCTCACCTGATATATTCAAAAAACGGCTAAATCTTCTACGTAGATTTAGCCGTTTTGTTTTGGCTATTTTTCACTCTTTATTGAATGAATTCTTCACCTCGGATAGCTGGTAGTTCTCTATTTTTGTATTATCAAAAATAAGGTATAAAAAGAAATAAATTACAAACTATTGCTTCAGCAAAATGAAAACTCACAAAATCAATTCATTCTTAAGATTGACCATTTTAGCCATTTTAATAATTGGCTCTACTAATTCTTATGCCGAGTCGAAAAAAAAGATCGTCAATGGTGTAAATTTCACCGATACACAAGGAAATACCATCAACGCACATGGTGGCGGGTTTCTGAAAATTGGTGACTATTATTATTGGATAGGTGAAAACCGGAAAAATGGGGTTTTTGTGTCCTGCTACCGGTCGAAGGATTTAATGAACTGGGAATTCCGGGGAGATTTGCTTACCCGCGAATCGCATCCTGAACTCGACAAGGCAAACATAGAGCGTCCAAAAGTAATTTACAACGAAAAAACAAAACAGTTTGTTATGTGGATGCACTATGAATATGGCCGTGATTATAGCTATGCACGTGCTGCGGTTGCCTTTTCGCGCGACATTGAAAAACCATTTACGTTTCTGAAAAGTTTTCGCCCTTTTGGTAATATGGCCCGGGATTGCACCCTTTATAAAGATGAAGACGGCTCCGCATATTTCTTTGCTGCTGCCCGGGAAAATTATGATATGATCATGTATAAACTGACTGATGATTATCTGGATACAAAGGAGCAACTGGCAACGCTCTGGCCGGGTGGACATCGCGAAGCCCCCGCATTGGTAAAACGTGGAAACTATTATTTCCTTTTCACTTCGGGCTGTACCGGCTGGGCGCCCAATCAGGCCAAATACGCTTATTCCAAATCCGTTGCCGGCCCATGGTCGGAACTCATAAACATTGGGGATGCAACAACATTCCGTTCGCAATCCACCTTTATCCTGCCTGTGCAGGGAAAAAAAGAAACAAGCTACTTGTATGTAGGCGACCGTTGGGATGGAAATCAATACTTTAACTCCAGTTACATCTTCTTACCTTTGATATTTAAAAATGATACAACCATGGAATTAGCATGGAAAGAAAGTATTCAGATAGATGTAAAAGGTGGAAAAATAAAATAGAGTTTATATAAGTTAGTTTTTTATTGATATTTTAGTTTGAAATTAGATAAGGCACAAGCGAGTACCATAACTAAATCACGGAAATCATCTATAAATGATCTGACTTCCTCTTTGACAATTCGAAATATTTTGCAGTTTCCAATTGCATGTTCGACTTTTACACGAGTTCTGGAAATTTGTTGATTTGACTTCTTTTCGATTTCAGTCAACTCCTTTCCCTTTGGTTTCTTTTTTGGACGATTGATTTCAGTATTCTCAGGATTGAATCCTTCGAAGCCTGAATCAAGCCAAAGTCTAACTTTTTTGGAGAACTCAAGTTCTTCAATGTCGCACATCATTTTGTCATGCATTTTTCCCTCCCACGTTTGGGATAGATATAAAATATTGTTATTCAAATCACTAACAATAAGATTTTTAATCGTGTGGTTTTTTTTTGCCACTGTAAAAATCTTTTTGGACATCTGGGTCACTTGGTCGAAGTATAGGACGTTCTGTTCCATCAATGAGAATATCTTGTCCTTCAACTAGCAATTTGTTTAAAGCATCTACTGTTCGGCATGGAATGCAATTCGCTTTTTCCAGCGTAGTGTTTAGTATATTCTTTAACAAGTGAATCCATAGATTCGCTTGAGGTTGATTCATGTTGAATGCGGCTGCATGTGCTTGCTGCAAGGGATTATTCTTCATATAAGAAAGAATAAAAATCAACATCGTTTCTATATCTGGAAAAACATCGTCTTTACGTTGCTTTTTTACCCGTCTTCGGTAATTACCTGAAACGGTATAGACGGAAATATAAGCTTCCCAGCATGGTTCAAAGAATTGAACTAAAATATTGAACTGGTGAAGTTTAACGCCCACAACTGATAAAAATTGGGCTTCGTTTAATCTTAAATCGGTGTAATTCTGCATATTGTTTGCAAAGTAACAACTTTTATATCATATATTTATAACTTATATAACGACTAATAACGATATAAAACCTGCTTCGTTCGCTTACCGGGACGACGTAAAGATTATCTCGTAATCAAACCGGAACTTTCAAAACACAAAATCCTTAAATGTCTTTTCGTTATATCAATCATCTACGTATAATCGCGCTATGCTTGTAATACGAGTGGAATAAAACAAACACTCAACTTTAACACTTCAATCTATTATTGAAACAAACAACCAATAACTTACCTGTTCCTTTTGGTTATATACATTAGAGTTTATATAGAATAGAATGTTATTCACCTAAAAATAAGACAAATATAAACACGAAGACACCAGGACTCAAAGACTAATAATACAGATATTTATTTAAATTCTTTTACGGCAATCGAAATGAAGATTGGTTTTTCTACCGATAAATCGGCATGGTTCATTTGCGTTTCGTGACTTTCAAAGAGACTTAAGACACAAAGGAAAAACATATAAATATGTTTTTCCTTTGTGCTCTTGTATTAAATTTTATGATTATCCGCATAACGACCTGTCATGCTGATTTTAAAATATAGGAGCGTAGCTCTGGCATCTTAGTAGTATTTATGAAAAAAAGATAATTGAGGAGCGTAGCTCTGACATCTTTGTTTTCTACATCAAAAAATGTCACCGCTACGCGGCTTATTTTCCGTAAAACATTCTTTGCTACAAAGATATCAGGACTACGTGCCTCAATATCTCCGATTATTTGAAAATTATATATGGTGGAGGTCGCTTTGCGGATAATCATTTTAAATCAAAAAGGGAATTGTGTCTTCGTGACTTCGTGTTTAAAACCTTACTATTCAAGCTTATAATTCCTTATTCTATATATGTCTATTATAAACAAAAAAGAACACCCGACCCGTTTTACCGGATGCAGGCATTCTTTCCAACCTTAAAAAAACTAATAACAGGATAGTGAACTATTTTAAACAACCAATAATTTATTTAATCAAATCGTCTTGATTTTTTACAAATACAAATAACAGGGAAAGGCTTTTCTTCCCCTGTTATTTATGAATTACAATACCGACACTTTCACGGTACGGCTTACTTTATCCTGTGAAAGTTTCACTAAATAAATGCCCTGATTAAGGTTTACCGGCAGTACGTTTTGTGTACCAGCTGCACAAAGGCCTTTATACAACAATTGTCCGTTGAGCGACATAATTGCCACATTTACTCCCTGTGCTCCGCTATTACGGACTTCGATCTTTTTATTCACTGGTTTTACTTCAACATTTGAAACCAACGTATTTTCAACCTCGGTGGTAGTTGACAGGCTGGTCGATACAAATGCACTGGCCACGTTTGCCTGATCTACTGCCTGAACTCCAACTGTGTATTGTCCGGCAGCCAGATCGAGTGTGATTTCATTTTTGCTAAGCAAGGTTACCGAACCTGTTTTCAAACGACCTGTGGTGATATTTGCCGGAGAAAAGGCATATTGCTTACCTGCCTGATCCTGAATATAAACATTGTAACGAATAGCATTTTGAGCCGTAATATCGTCAGTAGATTTATCCCAGGTAATCACATATTTGCCATTCGTTTTTGTGGCAACAATATTGGCAGGAACGCTTGGAGCCTGATTAGCCGCGGCAGAAGTATTCTTCACAAATTTTCCAATCCAATTTGAATCATAAACTGTATTGTCTGTAGCAGTAAATCCATCACGCCAGCCAAAGATAAAATAATCCAACTTATTGTCATTGTTAAAATCAGCTAAGCCAAATGAACCAGCTCTTGCACGACCGGCATTTTGAATAACATCCTTAAGAAATGTATTGTCACCATTATTATAATAGGTTACAGTATTTTCACCCCAAGGTACCTGAACCATTACATCTGTTTTGCCATCATTGTTTATATCGCCACTTGCAAAAGCAGTATACCCCTGACTTCCTGAAGCCAAATTTGGGTTACTATTCAAAGTAAATGTACCATTTTGATTGTTGATGTATAAATTTCCCGGCCAAACCCAGTTACTTTCATACCCAACACCTGCAACATATACATCTAACCAACCATCATTATTGGCATCAAACAAAATAGATTCACCCTGTTCTATCCCTGTGAATGTTGCATTTGATTTTACAAAAGTGCCGTTACCTTGGTTAATGTATAAATTAGTTTTATACGATCCGGAAACCGAATAACCAGAACTAATCATATCAACGTATCCATCATTGTTTACATCGCCTGTATGAATTGATCCACTATTCATTCCTTCAAAATCGGCAGTACCGCCTACAGGTGTAGTTTGACGGGTAAACACTCCGTTTGCATTTTTATACAAGGTAACAACACGTGTATTCAACGCATCACACCAACCTTCCATAAACAGGTCGACCCAACCATCATTGTTGTAATCAGCTGCCGATAAAATACTGTGTGCATTTTTCTCATCACCAGTACGTAGACCCAATAAACTATTATTGGCATCAACAGTATAGGTGTAATTAGGAGCACCTGAATTTTTATATAAAGTTGCAGAAGTAGATCCACTCCAACCTGCCGTTAAAAGATCCAAATTACCATCATTGTTGTAATCCAGAAAAATAATACCTGATTCATTAATCCCTGTGGGAGATCCAGCTGGCATTATTGTGGAGGTTACATTTGTAAATGTCTCATCTCCATTGTTTTTAAATAATGCATAAACGTTATTGGATAACTGAAACAAATCCAAATAACCATCATTATTAAAGTCACCCCAGGCAACTGATCCTTTTTCAGATCCAACACCAACGCTAGATAGAACACTCCATGAAGCCGGAGTAGTAGCATTAACACAAACCGTGGCAAACAAAGCCAGGCCCAAAATTGTAATTTTTGTTTTCATTTGATTTTAATTTAAAGATTAGAATTTATAATTGATTAAACTTCGTTCATAAACGTCTCCTTTTGCTCAAAAAAAGGACATTTGCCTTACTCTGAATGATTAAGCCCAGAACCGAAACGATCAGAAAAGAGTATAGCATCCCCTGTTTGTATAGCATACAATTAGAATTTTAACTGATTATTTATCCCATTGATCGGTTCGGAATGGGACGGCGGGAAGGCCTTCCATATTGTACAGGTTACAATCAGGATTATTGGCCCAGGCATAGCGAACAGCCACCGGAAACTCGACTTCTGGAGCCGAAACGACAACCTTGTCGCCAACAATTTCGGCCTTTGCCCAATAGAATTTCTGATCGACACCAGCCACAACAAATCCTGTCAGTTTTTCATCATTGAGCTCTTTGAGTCCTGAGCCGGTTGAACTGAAACTGATTTCGATTTTGGCTCCGGCGATTTTGTACGACAGGAGCTGAGGACCAGCCGAAACCAACGATACACCATAGGTTTTTGCGGCAGCCAGCAAAGCCAAACGTTTTCCCACATCTTGCTTGTTTTTCGGATGAATATCGCCGCCGTTGCCAATGTCTATCGTAGTAGCCATGCCGGTATTAGTCAGTGAAAGTGCCTGTTGCTGAGCCTCACGTAGCTCTGCCCACGGCGATATCACCGGTTGTTCGTCTCGTTTCAGGTAGTTGGCCAGTTGCACAAAATAGAATGGAAAATCAGCGTTCCATTGCTTGCGCCAATCGTGAATCATAAGCGGGAAAAGCCGCTGGTATTGTTTGGCACGATCCACATTTGCTTCTCCTTGATACCAGATGGCACCCTTGATTGCATACGGAATCAGCGGATTGATCATTGCATTGAAGAGCGTGGTAGGCTGAACCTGGTTCACCATTATTTTAGGCATAACAACTTCGTTCATATTCAACCCGATACTATATTTCCAATCGCCGGACAAGTTTTGTTTATTTCCTTCAAAAGCAATATACACCTTTTGAGGATCGCCATAAAAACCGCCTTCTCCGCCAGAATCGAAAACACGAACTGTAATTACATTTTTACCTGCTTTTACAAGTTTTCCGGGAACGGTATAAGTCCGCATTTGATTATAGCCTTCGGTGGCACCGATTTGTTGGCCGTTGAAAAACGTAATCTCGTTATCGTCAACGGTTCCCAGGCTGAGCACAAGGTCTTTTCCGGCATAGGCAGAAGGCAAATCAACTGATTTCCGTAACCATACAACTCCATTAAAATCTTTGAGCATCTGTGCTTCCCAAAGCTGAGGTACATTCATCGTCTTCCATCCCGAATCGTCACAGCCAAGTTGTGCCCATGCGGCAGCACCTTTGCTGTATCCCCTGTCTTTCGATATAAGTTGGGCTTTCCAATTATTTTGCTGCTGGTCGATATATTTTTGTTGCTCAACCAAATCAGTTGGAACCTTTTTCAATTCAGCAATATAATCCTTAAAATCGGGTAACAGATCGAGTGATTCCTTGCTGGTCCAGGCTTCGGCCGGAGTTCCGCCCCACGAAGTATGAATAAGCCCAACGGGAATTCCTTTCAATTTTTCGCTCAGGTTTTTAGCAAAGAAATAAGCAGTTGCCGAAAATTCAGGAATAGTTGTCGGACTGCAAACCAGCCACGAATTCCCCATAACCTTCAGACTGGTTACCGGAGTGAGTGTTGTTGCCTTTTCCACCTGAAACAAACGGATATTCGGATGATCGGCTGCGGCAATTTCATTTTCGTAATCGGCAATTTTTCCCCAACCGGCCAGCGGCATTTCCATATTTGACTGGCCGGAACATATCCACACTTCGCCAATCATCACATTATTGAATATTATTGTTTCCTCGGCTGAAACTGTTAGTTTATAAGGACCTCCGGCTTCCGGAGTTTCTACTTTCAACGTCCATTTTCCAGCTTTATCAGAAATGGTTTTATATGCTTTATTGTTCCAGCTTACCTGCACTTTCACCTCACGGTTTGGTTTGCATTCGCCCCAAACAGGCGCTTCTGTTTTTTGCTGAAGCACCATATTATTGGAAAACAACACAGGCATAACAACTTTTGCAAACAACAAATTACCGTTTTGCAAAAAAGTAAACAGAGAAAAAAGTATTATGATTCTAAGATTGTGTTTCATATTCTTATTTACATTATAATGATTATTTCCAACTTGATAACTGTGGCCTGTTCTCAGGTTTTGCTCCCCATTGGGTAGATGGTTTCGGACCCATTTGAAATTCCAGGATTCCTCCTGCCATTAATTCTTTATGAGTCAGATAATTGTTTTTAAATACTTTACCGTTCAACTTTGCCGATTGAATATAGATATTAGTATAAGACACTTTCAGAGCTTTTACTGTAAAACTTTTTCCTTCCGGGAGTTGAATTTCGGCAGATTTAAATATAGGAGAACCAATAACATAAACTCCATTGGCCGGATTAACGGGATAAAATCCCAAAGCGCTGAACACGTACCACGTCGACATTTCTCCACAATCCTCATTGCCGGCATAGCCCGACGAACTGGTATTGTAAAGTTCATTCATAATTTTACTCACATAAAACTGGGTTCTCCATGGCTGTCCGGAATAATTATAGAGGTAAGCCACATGATGGCTCGGTTCGTTACCGTGTGCATATTGCCCGATAAAGCCGGAAGCATTATCGTTTTTCTCAGTTTCCAGGTTATTCAACGAAAAGAAAGTATCCAATTTTTTAGAGAATGCTTTATCGCCTCCCGTAAGCGTTATAAGGTCAGCAACATGTTGTGGCACATACCAAAAGTACTGCCATGCATTGCCTTCGGTGAATGGATTTCCTCCATTTGCACCGTATTTCATCGGATTGAATGGTTCCATCCAACTTCCTTTATCGTCTTTCGGTTGGAAAAAACCGGTTTTATCGTTGAACAAATTCCGGTAGAACCAGGCTCTTCGGCTGAAGAAATCATAATCCGCAGTTTCGCCCAGTTTTTGTGCCAATTGAGCCACACACCAATCGTCGTAAGCCATTTCCAGTGTTATCGAAACCGATTGCGATTGTATATTTTCGGGCATATATCCGTATTTATTCCACACTTCGTATGGAGAATTGATATGCGAAATCGTTGCTGAAGCCCGCGCTGCTTCGTAGGCTTTCCGGGCATCTATTCCGGGTAACCCTTTCATAACAGCATCAACAACCACCGGAATGGCATGATTGCCAATCATACAGAAATTGTCCTGCCCCCAAAGTTGCCATACAGGCAGATACCCTACTGATTCATAATGCCGGATTAATGTATTTACAAAATCGGCCGACCTTTCGGGCTGCAAAATGGTATAAAGCGGATGAGCAGCCCGGTAAGTATCCCACAACGAGTAGGTAGTGTATTGGGTCTCGCCTGGTTTTAATTTCCTTGTAGAGAAATCGGCATTCATATACTCACCGTTAGTATCGGAGAAAGTATTGGGCTGGAGAAATGAGTGATAAAGCGCAGTATAAAATATCTCCATCTGGTGCGGAGTGCCTTCTGCTTTCACTTTTTCCAACTCCTTTTCCCAACTATTTTCAGCCCGGTTTGCAATCGTTTCAAAATTCCAGTCCGGAATTTCAGCAGTGAGGTTTTGGCGTGCATTTTCTATACTTACAGGCGATATTCCTGTTTTCACGAGCAAAGGTGTATTATCGTTTGTAGCAAAATCCAGTATTGCTTTCAGGTTGCGTCCATCCAACACCTGTAATCCGGCATTCACTTCCGATCCATTAATCATAACATTTCCAATGATTGGTTTTGAGAAATGCATGTAAAAATACACCTTGCGCACTTTTGCCCAACCTGTAATCACCCTGTAACCTTCAATGGTATATGGGTCTGTAATTTTAAGCTGCGAATTAAGAATACTTGTCGACCAACTTCCCTTGTTCAGGGAATGGTTCAAATCAATCAGCACATGAGCTGTTGAATTACCCGGAAAAGTATAGCGCTGGAAACCGGCACGGGTTGTGGCTGTCAATTCGGCATTTACTCCAAAAGTTTTGAGAAATACCTTATAATAGCCCGGTTTCGCCTTTTCATTTTCGTGAGTAAATGACGAGCAAAATCCTTTGTCCGATTTCAAATCACCAACAGCCTTATCAACATCACCGGTAAAAGGCAAAACCAACACATCAAATAACTCTGCAACACCTGTTCCACTCAGGTGCGTATGGCTGAATCCGTAAATTGACGAATCGTTGTGATCGTAGCCCGAAGCCTGTCCCCAATCGGGAGCATTGCGGGTATCGGGACTTAATTGCACCATTCCGAAAGGAACCGTGGCTCCCGGAAAATTATTTCCGGAAAGGCTAGAAGCAACGGCTCCTGTTCCAATAAACGGATTGACGTATGAAGTCAGCTTATTATTTGCAACAACGTGTAGCGCAAAAAATGAACAAACAACAACAATAGAATATTTTAACCGATTCTTTATCACTTTACAAAGATTTAATTATTTATACATCAGCTCGATAGATTCATCCTTTCGCCAGCGAAAAGCTTACAAAACCATTTGCAACCTGTTTGAGCATAATCCGCTTTCCGTTTTTATAAAACTGAGGAATCTTATTATCAATTAGTTTTACTTTGAAATTCTGGTTGCTTGTTGCTTTAATCGTTGCTGTTTCTATCTGTTTTTCAGTCCATTTAAGGTCAACAATTCCCCCACCCAGCACACATAATCCTTTGAAATAACCTGTTTTCCACTGGTCGGGAATTGCGGGAATAAATTCAATGTAACCATTCTGACTCTGAATCAGCATTTCGGCAATACCTGCACCTCCGGCTTCGTTTCCGTCGAAAATAAATATATCGTAAGGAGCTCCGGCAATTCCTTTAGGCGAAATGGTCATCAAATTCTCGCGGGTAAAATTGCGCTGAAGCAACACTACACTTTCATAAGCATCGACCGGATTTTTCAACCGGGCATTGAAACAAATCATATTGGCCCGGCTCCATTCGGTGTCTTCCCAGTTTGGATCGGTCAACCGGCGGGTTAACGTTTGTTTGGCTGCTTTTGCCAACTCAGGCGTTTTATCCACACTTATCTGGTTCGATGGGTATAAAGAAATCAAATGGCTTGTGTGGCGGTGATTGCGGTATGCTTCGTCATAATCTTCAAGCCATTCCTGCACGCCACCGTACTTTTTGCTAATCATCAACGGCGGCAATTTGGCCAAACGGATTTGCAACGAGTCGGCAAATTTCTTATCCACATTTAGAATTTTTGCAGCCTGAATTACACTTTGGAACAAATCTGCAACCAGCACACGATCCACCGTAGGCATCATCGACAACGAAATGCCACGGTCCTGAAAACTAAATCCGTTTTCGGGCGAAGTGGAAGGACCTGTAATCAGATAACCGGTCTTTGGGTCGGTGGTCATATAATCCACAAAGAATCTTGCATTCTCTTTCAACACGGGATATGCTGCATTTTTCAGAAATTCCTTATCCTGGGTATAGCAATAATGTGTCCACAGGTGCGAAGCCAACCAGGTTCCTCCCGTTGGGAAAAGCCCCCAGCCAACATGCCAACCCGGAGCAGTGAATCCCCATGCATTTACCATGGTATGGGCCGTCCAACCTCGTGCAGCGTAAAGGTCACGGGCTGTTTTTTTTCCATATTCCGCTAAATCTTTCAGAAAGCCAAACAAGGGAGCATTACATTCGCCAAGATTTCCGACATTGGCCAGCCAGTAGTTTTGTTCAGTATTGATATCCATGTGGTAATCGCAGGTCCAACCCATATTGTTGGCCAGGTTATCGTTCCAGACTCCCTGCAGGTTGGCCGGAAGCGGAGAATCTTCGCGAGATGACGCAATAAGCAGATAGCGTGCAAACTGGAAGAACAAAGCATCGAGCCCCACATCATTTTTTCCTTCTTTTACCAACAACCAACGCAAGTCAGTAGGCAGATCCTCATTATCCGATTCACCCAACGACAATTCAACCCTGTCGTACAATTTTTTATAATCGGCAATGTGTCGGGCTTTCAGCGCATCATAGTTTAGCTCAATTGCTTTCTGTACCGTGCTGCGGCAAAGCACCTTGTAATCAGCCGGTTTAAAACTGGTCCTGATATCAATATAAATATAGGCCGAAGTAGCATCTTTCACTTTAAGTTGCTTGCCATCCACACTCACAGCTCCATCGTCGGTTTTCACCGTGATATTTCCCAGAAACGCAACGCCTCCGTTTTTCGGATTTTCGGCAGCAATATCACCTGCAAATTCCAATACATTTCCTTTCAGATTTAATTCTGCTTTGCGCAATAAATCCAACGACAGTGAAAAATTAAGCGCCGATTTGCGGCTGGCCGAACATTTGATAACCAATACTCCATCCGGGTTACTGCAAAGTACCTCGCGGGTATACCGAACCTTGGCTTTATCAAATGATACACGGGCAACAGCATCAGAGAGATTCAACTCGCGTTCGTAATTACTGAGTCCACCCTGTGGGTAATCGAAATGCAAATACAGATTTCCCATGGGTAAATGGGTTCCGAACGAATGAGGTTTTCCCGCCATTTCCTGTTGAGCCACATTGTTACCTTTTATCAGGTCGCCTTTATAAAACAGTTCCCGGATTTCTTTCAACTTCTCTTTTCCCAACAACGGATCCTGATCGGGGTCGTTTTTCCCGGCCCACAACGTAATTTCATTCAACGCAATGGTTTCTTTTTCAACCCCACCGAACACCATGGCTCCTAACCGTCCGTTGCCAACCGCAACGGATTTCATCCATTCGCTGGCGGGTTGGTTGTACCACAATCTCATTGACTTTTCAGCCGTTGCAAATGCAAAAACAGGTAACAGCAGCGTTACACTAAACAAAACAATCTTTTTAATACTTTTTTTTCTAACTGTGACTTTCATATCTAAATAATAGCTTTTTAATGGCCCACATGGAACCCCTCCCATTTAATACGGGATCCGGTTCATGGGTTACTTCTCTATCTTTATAACTTTAACGTCTTTTGAATCAACTGTCAGGGGTTTGTTTACATCAACCGATTCTCCACTCCACAATTCCTTTGCGCTTTTTACTTTAGTTATACCGAGACGTTTCAACGGAACAGAAATTGTCAGCGGTTTTTCGTCATAATTGAATAACACGTAATACGTATTTCCTGATTTATCGGTGTGTGTAAACTGATTTTCTGATTTTTCGCCATTCCCTTCAACCGGACGGAATGATTCACCCTGTGCCATGGCATTGATAGCCGGATTGGTCAAAAAGCGACGGGCTTTTTCCTTTCCTTCTTCAGAACCTCCGGCACTAAAATCATCACCGGTGATAAACAATCCGGTAATAGCGGCAGAAGTAACGCGGGCCCGGTTTTCACCTTCAGAAGCTTGTTGAAGAACAACGTGGTCGGCATCATTAAACTGATACACGCGATCGATCCACCAGCCATACGAAACCGCATTCAGCGTATATTCGGTATCTTTAATTTTATTCCACGCATCGCAGGCAATGCGACGCGATTGCGCATATTGGGCAGGGAAAACCGGCGAAATAGAAAGGTTGATAAACATGTCACCAAAATATTTATCCATAAGGGCCAACCCGTAATTATAAGCCTGGATTCCGGTAGTAATTTCCGGTTTGAAAAAATGATCGGCTTCCAAAGCCCCGTGAGTCATAAAGTCCATTTTCACGTATTTAAAACCGCAACGGTGAAACAAATCCGACGTCTTTTTCATTTGCGCTTCAATGGCCGGATGAGTCGGGTCGATGGCATAAGCCCCATCCAGTTCCTGCGGTTTCCCGTTGGCATACAGGTAAATATCTTTGTATTTATATTCAGGAGCGTCGTGCAAACTGCGTTCAGGATTTTTGCCCCAGTCGGTAAAAGGAGTCCAATACACGCCGGCAACCTGTCCGTTGGCTTTACATTTATCTACAAACGCTTTCAGTTGTTCCTCCGAAAAGCTGTTCCAACCGGAATCGAGCCCGATATAAACCGTATTATCGCCATTTTGGAAATGATTGTTTTGAAGATTATTTTTGAAAAAGTCTGAAACTTCCAGCGCTTTTTGGTAAGTCAGGTTAAATTGCAATACTCCCCAACTGTTCCAGCCAAACGGTACAGCTTTATTCCAGGCTCTGGGAGCAGCAACCGCTGCATTAGCGTCGGCATAAGTTTCGAGCCCGGTACGCCAGTCATTGAAATATCCGATAAAAACTTTAGGAGATTTGATTGATTTTCCTTTTAATTCACCATGAGGCTTGGAGTCGCGCGTCAACTTATCGGCGGCTCCGCCATAACACACCAGCGAATTCAAGGTTTTATTTCCGGCCGACATATCAATACCGGTTTTCCAATTGTTATGTTCTACTGAACCAATTACCAATCCGTTCCGGGTATCATTATTGAAAATAGCTGTCGCTTCATAGCTTGTCAGTTTTTCAAAATCCAATTTATGCGATTGGTAGCGAACCCAGGCATCATTGTCGAATGGAATAAATAATGCTCTTGCATTATCCCCGCCTACCCCATTTATCTTTCCTGCAACGACAGGAGCCATATAATTCGAGGCTACATCTCCGGAACTTTCAAGGGTAAAATCAGTCAGAATATAATCATTGGTTGCCGACACATAAAAGCGTTGCACCATGGTTGGCAGTTTATCCGATTTATAGATTATGGATATTATCTTGGTATTTTTACCTGTTTTGTCTTTTTGCTGTGCCTGGGTTATTTCCGAAATGCTGTAATCTTTTGTGGAAATATTCCTATCACCCATTTTATAAGCTGCGCTAAAATTTTCGAGTACGGCAAGTTTGCCTTTCATCAATGTAACAGTCTTGTTATCAACACTAACAACAACATTCCATTTACCGAAACTGTATGAACTTTTTCCGGAAAAAGATGAAAGCAGGAGAAGTAATCCTACCGATAAGAAGTAAGCTTTTAGTGATTTCAAAGGATTCATATTTTTAGATTTACAAAGGAAATTAGAATTAAATATTTAATAAATAGAGAAATTCTTTTTTGACATGGATAATCTTACTATAGTTTTCAATATGCATCACTCAACGAAACGACCTTTAATTGTTTCTCAAATTCAGCCTGCGAAAGCTTTGTTTTTACTTTCACGGTGGTTGGAGTTTGAGGCAACATATCGAAATAATTATTTTCAAAAAAGTTATCTATTCCATTGATTGACAAAAACACAGCGCGGGCAAACTTATCGGCCTGCAACGTAGTTTCGAAACCGTTATCCGTAGGTCGAACGGTTCGTGAAATGCTTGCCTTAGGGAAATTAATAAATTTTTGCTGACGCAGGAAATAATTATTATGATATACATTTCCCTTATTGTCTGACAGTTGTACTGTAACCACAACATCGTTGGGAGAATTTCCATCCAACAATTTATCCACTTGCTCCGAATACACTTTTTTGCTGGTATTTGCAGCAATTTCAACAGCTTGCTTTTTGGTGGCAATAACGGTTCCATCCAGTTTAAGAATCTGCAAAGTCATCGTTCCACGGCCAGCTTTCAGGCGATCGGAAACAACGTAAACGTTCAACATATTGTCGTTAGCAATAGGCGAAATGAGCACATCGCGATACGCCTCGCGGGCAAAATAGTGTTGCGCTTTCCAACGTCCGTAATAATCTCGGCTCGACCACGAAGCCACCGGCCAGCAATCGTTATGCTGCCAGAAAATAGTACCCATGCAATAAGGCATATCCCGGCGATGGGCTTCCATGGCTATTTTGATGGCATTGCCCTGCAACACCTGGTTCATGTATAAAAACGATTCGAAATCCTTCGGTTTTTGATACTCGTTCAGCAAATAATCTTCAATCAGTTTATTCGCGTAAGCACCAGCCCGTTGATGATCCATCATCACCTCGGAAGTTATTTTCCAATCGGCAGAATCAGGAGCATATTTTTTGATAGATTCAAATTCGGGGAACGACTGGAACCCGTATTCGCTGAAAAACCGGCTTTTTTCGGTATTGAAACGGGCAATGGGATGCTTTCCGTGCCAAACGCCCCAATAGTGGCGGTCGCCGTTATTTTCGTCACAACTTTTTCCCTCCTGGCTGAAAGGTGAAGAGCGCCAGTAAAATCCTTCGGGCGCATACTCTTTCACCACCGACGGAAGCAATTTATGGAACAAATCGTCGTATTGGCGCCAGATGGTACGTGCATATTCCGGGTTTTGTTTTTCGTAACCCTCTTTCCGTCCCCAACCGAACCAACCATTGTAAGCTTCGTTATTGCCACACCAAATGGCAATGGAAGGATGATTGCGAAGTCTTTTCACATTATCAATGGCTTCCTGGCGAACATTTTCCAGAAATTCGCCTTCGGAAGGATACATGCTGCACGCAAACATAAAATCCTGCCAAACCAAAATTCCATATTTATCGCACAATTCGTAGAAATAATCATTTTCGTAAATACCACCACCCCACACACGGAGGATATTCATGTTGACATTAACGGCATCCAGAATGTTTTTTTCGTAGGTTTCTTTAGTCACACGCGGCAGGAAATTATCAGCGGGAACATAATTTGCACCTTTCGCAAAAACAGGAACACCATTCAGTTCGAAATACAACGACTTTCCGTATTGGTCCGGTTTGTTGATCACCTTGAGCGAGCGAATTCCCGTTTTGGTTAGCTCAATATCCTTGACATCATTATTTACAATCAACTCTGTCTTAAATTCGTACAAATGCGGATCACCCAAACCGTTCGACCACCAGAGTTTTGGATTGTTGATATTGAAATTTACATTGACCGTATTCTGTCCGCTGACCAAATCGGCTGTAGCTGTTCCAAAAACCTGACCGGTCTGTTTATCGGTAATTTTTATCGTTGCTCCGGGTATTTGTTTATCGGCAATTACTTCAACATGCGTCGTTATAACTGCCTTTTTAGCAGTCACTTCTTTTTGTTCAACGAAAACATCTTCCATGCGCAAATCGTCCCACGCCTGAACAAAAACAGGACGCCAAATACCCTGGGTTACAAGCCTTGGACCCCAATCCCAACCGTAATGGTAACCAGCTTTACGGGCAAAAACGCTAACTGTTTTATTAAAAATACCGCCATTTTCGGACTGATCGGGACCAGTTGGATACTGGTAAGGCAGCGCATCAAACTTAGGAATGTCCATTTTGATGGGAGAAAGCAACAAGACTTCAAGCTTGTTGTCTGTCTTCTTCGCCAGTTTTTTTATGTCGCCCTTCCATTCGCGAAACATATTGTTTGCCGAAAACAGCTTCTGACCGTTCAGATAAACATTGGCATACGTATCAATTCCTTTAAAAACGAGACGGATATTTCCGCGGTTGAACATTTCGTCAGTCAGGTCGAAATGCGTCACGTACATCCAATCCTCTTTGTCAATCCATTGCACGCCCCTTTCGTTCAGCCGGAAAAACGGATCTTCGATGATTTTATTTTTTATCAAATCGGTATGCACCACCCCCGGAACCGCAGCCGGATACCAGTTAGTAAGCCGCCATTGCTTAAACATCCAGCCCGAATTTAGCTCGGTTTGCATTGGCGAAGCCACGATTGCAGTGCTGCACAACAATAAAATTGAGAGTAAAAATGAATTGATTTTGTGTATTTTCATAAGTAAAAATTATTTATCAATATTGGTTTTCATTTGTCCATTGAAACACAATTGTGTTTCTTTTCCGGATAAATTTAACACAGGGAATTTTATTGTTCCTCCACCAATAATACCGAACTGTCAAACGGATTGCCGATATTCAGGCTAATACCCGCTTTCATCAGGTAATCGCCGGAATAAACTTTGCCATTTCCATAGAATGAAGATTGTCCGTTCCGGGTGTTCAGCTCCGTAATCTTATAATTTTTATCAGGATTCAAGCCGTTCATTTTGGTTCCGAAATAAGTAGTCCGGGCATGGTATTTAAGGCTATACGCAAAAAACACAGCCTTGGCTTTATCTTTTGAAACGTACATTAGCGACGCCCAGCCATTTTCGTCGTACGGAGAAACCAGGCGGTATAAATCACCCAATTGTACTACCGGACGTATTTGTTTATAACATTCAATTCCTTTTTTAGCGAAATCATACTCATCACCTTTCAAATCCGTTGGTTGAAGTTCCATTCCCAAACGGCCTGTCATAGCCACATCGAAGCGGAATTTAAGAGGCGTAATCATACCGGTCTGGTGGTTCGGGCTTGTGGATACGTGCGCAGCAGTTGCCTGGGCCGGGAAAAATGTGTTCGATCCGTACTGGATGAAAATACGATCCAACGCATTCGTGTTGTCGCTGGCCCAGTATTCATCGTGATATTTCAGGGCACCAAAATCCAAACGGCCTCCACCGGAAGAACAAAGTTGTATTTCTACCTCAGGGTGTTTAGCCCGAATGCGTTCATAAACGTTGTACAATCCTTTCACATATTCGTACCAGAATTTGGTTTGTTCGGTTGCCGGCAGGTACTCCGACCCTACATTATCTACATGTCGGTTGGCATCCCATTTGATATACGTGATATTCGGCGACATAGCCAAAACATCGTCAAATGTTTTCGCCACAAAATCCTGAACCTGCGGATTACTCAAATCCAGCAACCATTGGTTACGCATAGGCAGAATATCGCGTTTCCCGCTTTTTACAATCCATTCGGGATGTTTTTTGGCCAGGTTACTTTCTGGATTCACCATTTCGGGTTCAATCCAGATTCCGAAACGGATCCCCTTACTCACCGCATGATCAGCCAGATAATTGATTCCGCGCGGAAGTTTTTTTGCGTTCACCTGCCAGTCGCCCAACCCGGCATTATCGCCGTTGCGTGCGAATTCGTTTCCAAACCAACCATCGTCCAACACAAACATTTCGATACCGAAATTGGCTGCATTGTCGATCATATCTGTCAGCGTCTTTTCATTAAACGAAAAATAAGCCCCTTCCCAACTATTGAGCAAAATCGGATTCAGTTTATCGCCATGAGCCAGCGCGTAGCGGCGCGACCAGTCGTGAAAATTCCGGCTCACCTGCCCTTTACCTATTGAGCTATAAGTCAGGATCATTTCCGGAGTTTTGAAAACCACACCCGGTTTCAATGAATAATCAGCTGCAAACGGATTCATGCCGCTCATCACATTCAATACGCCGCTTTCGTCAAATTCGAATGATAAATTGTAATTGCCTGACCAAGCCAACGATCCACCGTATACATCACCGGCATTTTCATTTGCCGGACCATTCAGCGACAGCAAAAAAGACGGATTTTCAGACTGTGTGGCCCGAACTCCCTTTTTCGACTCAATGGTTTTGGTACCCGGAGTCAGTTTTTCCTCTTTCATTTGCATTTCGTGCGCCCAGGTTCCGTAAAAATGAGTGAGGTAATACGAATCGGCATGCAACGGAATATAGGAAGATGCAATGTTGGCGATTACAACCGGTTTCTTCTCTTTATGCGAAACGGTAACATACTCGCTGATAACATTTTCGGCTTTATAAGCTATAAAATGAACATCCACAAACAAAGGATACAGTTTGTCTTTCAGTTTAATGACTGTTTCTGTCCGGTTTTCGTCCAATTGAGTTTTTTGTGAACTTACGTACACCAGTTCGGTGGTAATCACGCCATCTTCGTGGGTCACACGTAAAGCAGGATTCAGATAATGGCGTCCGCCGTAAGCCGGGAAAAGTTGTGGTGCGGCATCTTGCTGGGTATCGGGCTGCCCTTTGAAACCACGGCTGGCAAATTCGGTATTTGCATTCAACTTGCTGCCCCAGTATTGGAAAGTTGCCATTTCATTGGGCTTGGCAGTAAAAATCATAGCCATGTCTTTGGTTTCAATCCCGATAATTTCCGGGGTCTGCCCCAAAGCACCTGCTGCAAACAGTAGTAAAAGAAAGTTCAAAATCCTGCGTTTCATTTTTTATTCAATAGAGTTTATATACGTTAGGAAACTAGTCAGATAGTTTCTCAATATTTTTTCGTTTTTTTGAGACTATTCCAAAAGTGATAAATCTTTTTATAAAAAGTAAGGTTGCTTTTATTTTAAAATGCTTAATTGTCTTTCTGTAAAATCAGATTATTCGAATCGGGTTTCGCGAACCAACGGTCATCGACCAAAGGAAGATAATTTCAATCGCGGTTTACTGAAAAAATATACGCAATTGAAAATCGCGAAACCGGGCTGAAAATGATAATTCCAGTAAATAGGTTGCTTTGCGGATAAACATTAAAAATCTTTAACCGGCAACCTGCCACAAAAAGCACCTGCAACCCGATTTACCTCGACAACAAAAATATATCAGTTAATCGGCGTATTCGACTACAATGGCACTAATAAATGATAATTTCGTCTCATTTGTGCTATATATTTAACCGAAAGGACAATATTGCTACAAATTGCGACAGGCGTTTCGAACACTTTATATATTTTTGTCAATGATCTGTTTTTGAAATTATCATACAACATCAAATGATGAAAACCAAAGTCTTTCTGCTACCATTGTTACTTTTTTTCCTCTGTTTTCAATCCGGGGCCAACTCGCTGGATTATTATTTTACGCGAATAAATGGCGAAAACGGATTATCCCAGAATAATGTCAAATCGATGGTGCAGGACAGTTGGGGCTTCATGTGGTTTGGCTCCCGCAACAAACTCAACCGCTACGATGGCATCTCCATCAAGGTTTTTGATGTGAACGACCCGGTTCAGAAAAAATCGAACAATAATATTGCTGCATTATTCGAAGATGCGAACAAACAGCTTTGGGTGGGTACCGACAAGGGGATTTTCCTGTTCGACCCCATTACCGAACGTTTCAGCTATTTGAGCCTGAAAACGAAAGATGGCATTCAAATAAACGACTGGGTGTCGGATATCCGGGCAGACCTGGACAAAAACGTGTGGATCGTGATTCCGAACCAGGGCTTATTTTTATACCATCTTGCCGAAAAACGACTGGAACACTTCAACCTGGGCAGCACACTTATCCCGGACCAGGGTAATCCCGAATGCATGTGCATTGAACAAAACGGAACGATATGGATTGGGACTAACGGCGGTGGCGTATACCATTATAACAAATCGCGGAAAACATTTACACAATACCTCGGAAATGCAGGCGGCAACAATAGCCTGAAAGGGAAGAACATTTATACCATGTGTGACTACGGCGAAGAACTGGTAATTGGTATTCACGAAGAAAAATTACTGAAACTGCACAAACGCAAAAACACTTTATCCGACGTTGCTGCTCCGGAAGTAAACTATAAAATAATTCGTAACGTACAGTTTATCAATGAAAAGCTGTGGGTGGGTACTCAGTTTGGGTTATTTGTAATTGACGAAAAACACAATACGGTTTCACACATTCGCGAAACTCTCGCCAATCCGCACTCATTAGCTGATAACGTGGTTGAAAAAATTTACGAAGATAAAGAAGGTGGTATCTGGATCAGTGGTTATTTTGGCGGTGTTTCCTATTTGCCGAACCAGGGGATGAATTTTGAAAAATACACTCCCACCCTGGAAGCCGGAACTATAAGCAGTAAGAGAATCAGCGCCTTAAAAGAAAGTGAGAACGGGGATATTTGGGTGGGGACGGAAGATGGCGGCCTGAACATTTTGAACCCGGTCACAAAGTCGTTTGTACACCAAACCCAAAATTTGGTGAAGCTGAATTACAATATGAAAATACTCTCTATCCTGCTTCAAAAAGACAGGGCATTGGTTGGGTATTTCAAAAATGGGCTGGATATAATCGGCTTGCCGGGCTACAACAAATCGCATCTTACCGGTGCGCAACTGGGATTGCCTGAAGCCAGCCCCTACGCACTTTGCGAAGACAGATACGGGAAAATATGGCTGGGAAATGGCTGGGGCGTTTTTGTGTGCAATAATAACAACATGAAGTTTGAGCGCGTAAAAGAATTAGGCTGGCTTTATGTGTACGACATCCTGGAAGATTCGGAAGGTAACATTTGGGTGGCAACGATGGGGAACGGGGTTTTCAGGTACGATCCCGGAACCAAAGCTATAAAACATTTTACTCTCAAAGCAAACGATCCATGCAGCCTGAGTTCCAACTCGGTAAGCAGTATCTCCGAAACAACGGACGGTGCCATCTGGTTCTCTACCGACCGGGGCGGAATATGCCGGTACAACCGGGACAAAGATAATTTCACATCGTTCTCCATTGCCGATGGACTTCCCGACGACGTTGCCTATAAAATACTGGAGGACAAACACAAAAACCTCTGGTTCGGCACTAACAAAGGATTAGTCCGCTTTAACCCCGAAACTAAAGAAATCCGTGTATTTACCCAAAACGATGGATTGCTTGGCAACCAGTTTAACTACAAGTCGGGCCTAGCGGCCAAATCGGGAAAATTGTATTTCGGCAGTTACGATGGCCTTATAGCATTTAATCCGGACCAATTCAAGGAAAATAAATACATGCCTCCGGTTTATATTTCAAAACTGACTATTTACAATAAAGAGCCGATTATTGGTGGAGAAAATTCGCCGCTCAAAAAAAGCATTATCCATACCGACAAAATTACATTGAGCCACACCCAATCCAATATCAGTTTTGATTTTGTGGCATTAAGTTTCACCGCACCCGGGTCGAACAGATATGCCTACAAAATGGAAAATCTGGATAAAGAATGGACATATACAACAGAAAATCACAGTGTATCCTATTCCAAACTTCCTCCGGGCAACTACACTTTTATTGTGAAAGGAGCTAATAATGATGGCCTGTGGAACGACAAGGAAGCTAAACTTGAAATCGTGATCCTGCCTCCCTGGTGGCAATCGAAATTTGCTCTGCTGATTTATGTTGTCATCATAGCCTTGTCTCTTTACTATTTCCTGCGTTGGAACAACCAGAAACACGAGCGCGACAACCGCGAAAAGCAAAAACTGTTTGAGACAGAAAAAGAACGGGAACTTTACAGCGCAAAGGTAGAATTTTTCACCGATATAGCCCACGAGATCCGCACGCCACTGACCCTGATCAATGGTCCGTTGGAGTCTTTGAAAGAAATGCAGATTGAAGACAAGGATATCCGGAAAAATCTGCATATCATGGAGGAAAATACGAACCATTTGTTAATGCTCATCAACCAGTTGCTTGATTTCCGGAAAATGGACAACAACAAGTTCATGCTCAAGCTGAAGCAGTGCAACATCAACCAGATACTGGCTGAAATGAATGCCCGTTTCGAGCTTATGTCCGAGCAAAGAAAGAAAAAAATTGAACTTATAATCCCGGAAAATCCCATTGAAGCCCCGGTGGACAAAGACGGCTTGATAAAGGTACTCAACAACTTGTTTGTCAATGCCATGAAATATTCAAACGAACGTATCATCATTGAACTTTCAACATCGAACAGCCATTCTTTTACTATCAAAATCAGTAACGACGGGGAATTGATCCCCAAGGAAGAAAGCGAAAAGATATTTGATCCGTTCTACCAACTGGATAAGAACCGCAATGTGGCTGCGAGCACCGGAATCGGACTTTCGCTGGCGCGTTCCATTGCTCAATTGCACAACGGATTCCTGTATCTTGACACTACGGTTACGGACATGAATTGTTTTGTACTTGAACTTCCGTTGACTCAGGAAAATCAGGAATGGGTAAACGACAGCGAACTCAAAACCGACGATTATATCATCGAAAACACCGATTTGCCTATTGACAAAGGCAACATTCCTACGCTGCTAATTCTGGAAGATAACGTGGAAATGCTTTCATTCATTTCCGATAAACTGCGGTCGAGCTTTGTGGTGGAAAAGGCTACAAACGGAGTGGAAGGATTAAAAATACTTCAGCAAAAAAACGTTGATATCATTGTAAGTGATGTGATGATGCCCGAAATGGACGGGTATGAATTCTGTTCAAAAGTAAAGAACAATGTAGAGTACAGCCATATCCCCATTGTTTTGCTAACTGCCAAGAACGACCTGGACAGTAAAATACAGGGATTGACGCTCGGAGCCGATGCGTATATCGAAAAACCTTTCTCGTTCAGCTATTTGCTCACTCAGCTCAACACACTGATAAGCAACCGCATGCGTGAACGCGAGGCATTTATGCAAAAGCCATTCCTGCCTATCCAGCAAATTGGAATGAATAAAGCCGATGAAGAGTTTCTCGAAAAAATTGTGGAAATCATCAACGAGAACATAACCGACGTCAACTTCAATGTAGAAAAACTCTCGGAGCTCACATACATGAGCCGCTCAAGCCTGCACCGGAAAATTACAGCTCTTTCCGACCTTACTCCGACAGATTTTATTCGTCTGATCCGGTTAAAAAGAGCCGCCGAAATAATACAGGAAGGGAAATACCGGGTGGGCGAAGTTTGTTATTTAGTAGGTATAAATTCATCATCCTACTTCATAAAACTGTTTCAGAAACAGTTTGGAATGACTCCGAAAGAGTTTTACAAACAAAGTTCTGTAAAAGAGTAAAAACTTATAACCATATTCAGAATTATCGAACGGAAAACCGATATTCCGTTCGATGATTGTAAATCTCACCTTTATAAAGTGTACAATCCTGAAAATTAGGTTGATTCGGAGAATCTGGGAAGTATTGGGTTTCGAGGCAAAAGCCTGCATAGGGAGAATAACGGTGCCCTGTTTTTCCGGCTTCTACAGAATTCAGGAATCCGGCAGAATAAATCAGAAGAGCCGGTTTTGTGGTAAAAACATCCAACTGCCGACCCGTTTTAGACTCGTACAAAACTGCTGCATGCTTGCATTCAGCATGTGGATTATTCAATACATAAAAATTATTATAACCCCTATTATCAGTCAATTGACAGTCATTTTGGAATATATCCCTTCCAATTTGCTTTGGTTTTGAAAAATCAAAAGGAGTATTATCAACATTGGTAAATTCGCCCGTTGGAATAAAAAACTGATCCGTCACCAGCATGTCGGCGTATGGAATGTACAGGATGTGTTCAAGAATATTTCCCCAACCCTGCAAATTGAAATACGCATGGTTTGTCAGATTCAGATAAGTATCCTTATCTGATTCTGCCGAATAATGAATGCTGACAGTCAAATCAGCCGAAAATGAATAGCTCACGTTCAGTTTTACATTTCCTGGAAATCCTCCTTCGCCATCCGGACTGAACATTGAGAAAATAACAGAATCGTTGGTTGCCTGATAATCAAATATTTTTCGGTTAAAGCCTGAAAAACCTCCATGATTGCAGTTCTGTCCATCATTTTTATCTAACTTATAGTTTTTGCCATTCAATGTAAAACGCGCATTTCCTATCCGGTTTGCAAAACGCCCAACGGTACTTCCCATATAAGCAGTATCGGCTAAATATCCCTCCAGCGAATCATATCCCAGAATCACGTCCGATAAATTTCCCAGACGATCGGGCAATACCGCTGAAACCCACGTAGCACCATAATTAGTAAGCTCAATATAAGCTCCGGATTCATGAACCAACCGGAATAAGTGAATTTCATCCCCTGAATTGGTATAACCAAAATGTTTCTTTTCTATTTTCATTTCAAGCAGATAACTTGATGCAATACCGGCATCACACACCCTCAGGAAACAGGTATGATGCCGGTATTGGGTTTATTTAGCTGTCAGCTTAATTACTTTACTGTCGTATTCATTATACAATGTGAAACGAATTCCATAATTCATCAAATATTCACCCGAAAACGTTTTTCCTTCAAGTGGCGAAAACCATGAATATGATTTCGGATCTTTGTTGATTTCTGTCAGCTTATACATCTTTTTCGGATCAAGCCCTTTGAGGATAAGAGGCTGTGTATTGCCACTTATGGTCTTTTTCAGCAAATAAGAGAACACTACCGCTTCATTTTTATTTTCTGCAACGTACATCAAGGCAGTTCGGGTGCTAGTGTACGGTGAGAGCAAGCGGTACATATCGCCAAACTGAACGATACCACGGATTTTATAATATTCCTGAATAGCTTTCTTCGAAAATTCCTTGTCCTCAGCACTCATATCTTTGGGTTGCAGGTCCATGCCCAGTTTGGCCGACATGGCCACATCAAAACGGAATTTCAACGGTGTAGTTCGTCCGGTAATGTGATTTGGAGTTACCGAAACATGGCTTGCCAACGCCATGGCCGGGAAGAAATAAGTAGTTCCCCATTGGATAAAAATACGGTCAAGCGCATCGGTGTTGTCGCTGATCCAGAATTCGTCGAAATAAGGCAAGCTGCCATAATCAATACGTCCGCCACCGCCCGAACAAAGCATCATGCTTACATCTTTGTATTTTTCGCGCACACGTTTCATTACGCCGTATAATCCATTCACATAATCGATCCAAAGATGCGACTGGTTCTCAGGCGATTCGTAAAACGAGCCTGAATTGGTGATAATGCGGTTGCAATCCCATTTGATATAAGCAATTCCGGGGTTTTCACTCATCGTCTTGTCAATAACCGAATAAACGTATTCCTGTACTTTCGGATTCGACAAGTCGAGGATCAATTGGTTCCGAACCAAATCCAGGGGTCGGTTGGGTTGTGTAATCACCCAGTCGGGGTGTTTTTCGTAAAGTTCGCTCTTAGGATTTACCATCTCCGGTTCGAGCCAAATTCCGAATTTTATCTTGTTTTTAGCCGCTTCGTTCACCAGATAACCCAATCCGTTTGGAAGTTTTTTCTTATTTACCGTCCAATCGCCCAATCCGGCGTTATCGTTGTTGCGCGGATATTTCTCGCCAAACCAACCGTCATCCAATAAAAAGAGTTCAAAGCCCATGTCGGACGCATCTTTTATAATACCTGTCAACACATTTTCGTTGAAATCGAAATACGTAGCTTCCCAGTTATTCAGCAACGTGGTTCTGGTTTTGTCGCCTTTGTAAATTCCGTATTCTTTGGCCCATTTGTGGAAATTGCGCGACACATCGCCCGAACCTTTTGACGAAAAAGTATACAAAAACGAAGGCGTTTTGAAAACCGTTTTCGGTTTCAGGCTGTATTGCGACGCATAGGGATTGATTCCGGAAAGAACGTGTAAATTTTCAAGTTGATCCACTTCAAAAGTCAGGTTCCAGCTGCCCGACCATGCCAATGTTCCACCTATGACGGTTCCTGCATCTTCCTGCACTTTGTCATTCAACGACAACAGAAAACAAGGATGTGCATAACCTGTGGCCCTGACTCCAAGTTTGGAATCGAGCACTTTCAGTCCGCGGGTAAGCTTCACTTCTTCCATTTTCATTTCCTCGGCCCAGTTTCCGTAGAATTGAGTCAGATAGTAATGCTGCTGGCTGAAAGCAAGTTGCGACGATGCAAAGTTGTACAAAGTCACTGCTTTTTTCTCTGTGTGGGAAAATTCAGTCCATTGTTCAATCACATTTTCCTTCTGATAGGCTTTGAAATTTAATTTCACAACCAATGGAAAAAAAGCATCCTTCAACACAATCTCGGTTTGCTCTATATTGTCCGTAAGTTTACGCGTGGCATAACTATCGTATACCAGCTCGGTAGACGTATTTCCATCAGCGTGAACCACCCGCAAGGCAGCTTCGTTCAGGTAAGAAGTACCAAAAGTGGGGTATGCATCTATCGTCCCGGTTTGCACATCGGTTATATCATTGCCGGCCAATTTTTTACCGTAGTAGGATTGGCGCAATTTGTTGTTCTTATCTACTTTAAAAACCAACGTATTGTCGGCCGTCGAAACGACGATAGTAACATCCTCTGCTGCCTTTAGAAAAGCCACCGAGAAATTGAGGCAAAGGGCAAATAAAATAATTCGTTTGAATGAAAACATGATTTTATGATTTGAGATTTAATGTGTTTTTTTCAACACTTTTTATTTTTCTATTTTCGGAAAAGCTTGTTGTTTTGCAACAAAATTAGTTTACAAATCTGCATAAAATAACTACGTCGGAATCAATAAATCCTAATTTTGTCGCAACAGAATGCTTATTCATCAAACACAGAGCTGTTATTACTCCTGTTTGAAGTTATTTCCTAAAATTATTATACGGTTCCACTGAAAGTACAGGAGTTTCGCCTGCCTTTAGGAGTGATTCGTCAAACTCAATTTGAATTTCCTTTGTTTCACCTTTCAATAGCGTAAAATAATTATCGCTCATAACAGCAGGAAGAATACGCTCTCTGGTTTTCGAATTCAATGCCTGCACCCAAACGGCAAAAGCAACAGCAGGCGAATTGGTTGGGTTTGTAATTTTTGCATTGACAAAACATTTTCCGTCACGCTTAATCACTTCCGAGGTTGTTTTTAAATTCACTTTCGGCAAGCTATTCAGCGCGGTAAAATCCTTTCTCTTAGTACCTCTCCAATATAAATTTTCACTGATTACACTTCCTGTTTTATCTTTCAATTTCAGCTTAATAAGATGTACCGGAGTTAACTCTGAGTTTTGATTGCTGCCACCATACACTTCGAAATTCCACAAAGAATATCCCCACCACGAGCCTCTCTCCTGCCCCAACATGCGTACATAACGAGCAGTTACATCGTCAAAACCAATATGTTTCAATCCTTCCAAACCTTCTGTGGTTGAATAAACATCTTCCCACGATTTAGCATTCTGTCGACGCCTGAATTTTATACGACTTTGCGTAAGCCGCTTCCCAATTCAGGCCAACTCCGTTAACGGTTTCTTCTTTTCCCAAATCAATGTAAATCCATTCATTATTCGAAGATTTACTCGCCCAGCGGGAGCCTCCGTTTTCGTCAGTAACATCAGCCGGCTGGCCAGCCTCAGTAGACGATGCAAAAGCAGGTTTATTTAAAGCCAGATTTCGGAGATCCTTATTAAATCCAATGGTGAAAGCGCGAGTTGCAGTATTGGAATGTGAGCTGATTGCTTTTGATTCGTGAAGTGATTTCACTTCTTTTCCATCCGTGTTGTAAACCGAAACTTCAGCTACAAGATCATCCACATTTTTAGAAGTTGTATTTATCACTTTCACCGCATTATTTACCGGATTCCATTGGATATGAATCGGCTCGCAAGCTTTTCGGGCACCCCAGAATGCACCTGTCAGATCGTAATAGTAATCATACGTTTGCCAAACCATGGATGGATAGGCCGATTGGCTCATCCAGGTCATAATGCCGGATGCATCTTCCCACATGTGGTCGGTCCAACCTTCGTACATCGCTTTGTTGGTCTCAATATTCAACAATTGCGCTTTGCGGCAATAATCTTCAATGCCGCTTGGTTTTCCATAGCGCTCCAGAATACTGGCATCATAAACATCCGGCGTAGCGTTAAATGCCAACTGTCCAAAAAAGTGTTGGTTCCACATTTCGTTTCTTGGCCATAATTTATCTTCGGGCATAAATTTCTTCAAACTTTCGAAGTTTGGAAATACCGCCGTTCCGGTTTCAGTTCTCAATCCCCAACCCGGAGTACCACCCATGCTGGTTGGGTAAGCTGTAAAATACCAGCGTGGATCGTGATTGCCCCAAAGTCCGCTTCCGGATAAGTTTCCTTCATGAGAGTTTTCCTGATAATATCTGTCGCCGGCATCGAAAGTAGCTATATTTTCGTGTAACCAGTGGTTCAGCGGAGGTTCGGGCCAGCCTTCATTATTACCACACCAAACGGCAATAGACGGATGGTTTCTGAAACGCTGGATCTTTTCAATGGCATTTGCGTTGAAACAATGAATATCAGATGGCAAATTCGGATTTGCATTCAACCAAAAATCGTCCCAAACCATCATACCGTATTTATCACAGGCATCGTAAAATTCTTCATCGGTTGTCGAACCGAGCCAGTTACGGATCATATTGAAATTCATTTCTTTATGCAAACGAACCTTGGTGTCGTATTCTTTTCCGTGGCAACGCAAAAGATATTCGGACATTCCCCAGTTTCCACCTTTTATGAAAACACGCGTTCCGTTAATTGATACATGCAAAACTCCGCCAATAGAATCATAGCAATATTGTTTTACTCCAAAAGTGATTTTTTTAGAATCCGACACTTTATCTCCTAATTTTACCTGGAAGTCGCACGTATACAAGTTTTGTTCGCCATATCCGTTTGGCCACCAAAGTTTTGGATTATCAATTACTAATTGTTCAAACTGCCGTTTGTCGAACTTCACTTCCGTAACCCGATTGGGCTCGACGCCTACTTTCTTGGTAAAAATGATGTTTCCGGGTTGAATTGTTCCTGTCAGTTCTGCTTGTTGATAGGTGGAAGAAGCATTGCGCACTCCAACGGATACCGACAAATCCGCTCTTGCATTGCTTGGCAACAGCGTTCTGATCCATGGATTTTCAATAACCATTGCACCTGTATTACTCAAAAATACTTTGTCGGTAATACCTGAGTTTAAACCCGGCACATAAGGCATCCAATCCCAACTGGCGCTGGAAATATAAGTCGGGCTACCATAGTTAGCAAGTGGAGCTTCTGGAATTGAAACCAGTAACGCCAACACATTTTTTCCTTGTTTACGTACGATTTTGGTAATATCGAACTTTCCCTTGTCCATAAATCCATTCAAAAGTCCGATTCTAACTCCATTCAGGTAAACATCCGCTTTGCGATTTACTCCTTTGAAATTCAACCATATCTTTTCTTTTGTAAAACTTTCTGAAACAACAAATTCAGTTCTGTACCAGAAACTCCGGTCGTATTTTGCTTTATCAACTTTATAAATATTATCTCCGAAATTTGGGTCTTTTTCCAAGCCTGCATTTACGTAAGAACTAAAGACAGTTCCGGGCACGACTGCACGAACCCAGCTACCGGTATTATATCCGGGTTGAAGTATATTTACGCTATCTGAGGCAACATCAGACTGCGGCTTAATTCTCCATTCAATCTGCTGGTTGGAGTCGTCCAACGATTGAATATCGGTTTGTGCAAATGAAACTAGTGAGACAAATAAGACTAGTAATAAAGCTGTTAGTTTTTTCAAATCAAAAAGTGTGGTTTTCGTCATTTTTCCAATAATTATAAATTTTATTTCTCTTTTGGTTTGTTTTCTTTTACCATCTGAACGAAGTTCGGGTCATACATTTATAGCACAAAGAAATGGATAAAAAAAATTCAGGGCAATAGAGTAATCTACTTAGTATATGGACAATCTTACGGTAAAAATATAGAATAAAAAATCCACAATACCGGACAAAAAATTATCAGGTATTGTGGAAAACAGGGAGAAGTATTGATATAAATAATCAACTAAAGTCCTACATATTTTAATACTTTAATGCCACCATCACAGGGTAATGATCTGAAGGTAAGCGCGGTGTACCTTCCACGACAGTTGTTTCGGCTGGGAAATCACGTGGGTGGCTCGGGCGGCCCGATTTGTCAGACCAATACAATTCCGTAAGCACACCATAACGAGCCGGCTTAAATTGCTTGCTTACAAATACATGGTCAATGCGCTGATTGGTTGTATTGGATATTTCAAAGCTGTTGAACGTTCCATTGGGATCGTATACAATCGGTGAAACGAGGTAACTATCGGAAAGCATACCCGATGTGGTCAGGATTTTATAACCTTCGCTGTATTGATCCACGTTAAAATCGCCGGTAAGGCAAACCGGCAGGTTTTGGGCAAGTTCCTTCATTTTTTTCAAAACCAGTATGGAACTGTTTTTACGAGCCTCAACACCGATATGATCCATGTGCAGGTTAAAAACAAAGAAAACAAATCCGGTAGTTTTTTCTTTAAATTTCCCCCAGGTGCAAATTCTGTTCAAAGCAGCATCCCAGCCTTTGCTAGGAACATCCGGAGTCTGGGAAAGCCAGAAATTACCGGAACTTATCAGGCTGAAACGGTTGGTTTTATAAAAAATGGCTGAGTATTCGTCGTCGGTAGGATTTGCTCCACGACCGCGGCCTATGTAACTGTAATTGTATTTTGCCATGGCATTTTTTAAATCAATTACCTGATTATTTTTACATTCCTGTGTACCAACAATATCCATATCATTGAAAAGAATCATGCCTGCAATAACCGGATAACGGTTTTGCCAGCCATTGCCATTGTCGGCATCGCCCTGATTATCATTCCTGATATTGAACGTTGACACCTTTAATTCTCGATTCTGAGCGTTTACCAAACAAGTAAAAACAGCCAGCAGCAGCAAAAAACTTAATTTTCTCATAATAAATTATCCTTTTTTTAATTCTCTATATTCTTTCGGAGACATTCCGATATTTTTTTTAAAAATACGCGTAAAGTACAAAGCATCCTCAAATCCGATCTTTGGACTGATCTGGTTTATCTTCATATCTGTAAAGTCCAGCAACTGGCATGCTTTCTGAATGCGCAGATGGTTCAGATATTGTAAAGGGGAATAGCTTGTCTTTTTGTGAAAAAGCAGCGATAAATGCGAAGTAGATAAACCAGCTTGTTCGGCAAGGTTGGCCAGAGTCAGTTTATGCTCAATATTTTCGTGCATGTAATGGATCACCGCGTCAATCGTATCGGTTTTCCGGGTGACGAGTTCCACACTGTCGCGGTATTCTCCTAAAAACTTCATTGAACCCAAAAAATGGAACAGACTGGTAATAGAATAATATATATTATTCATACTCAGATTTTTGCTCAAGGTATTGAAGATTTCTTCAAAAAGCTGAAGCCGCTCCTGGATTCTGGAGTTGGAGTTGGGCGAAATGCTGGTGGGATGATCGAAACCATCGGCAAAAAAAGCAGCTTTTTCACCATCGAAGTGCATCCAGTATATGGTCCATGGTTTTGAACGATTGCTGCCGTATTTATGGGCTTTCCCCTTGGGTAAAATAAAAAACTGATGCGGTTTTACAGTTTCCTTTTTCCCGTTTATTTCGAACCAGCCTTCGCCATCAATGCAATAAATAAGGATAAACTGGCTTACTTCTTCTTTTTTACGTTCCATGAAATGAAAGTATGCCTGCGGATAATAGCCTATATGCGTGATGTGAAGGTCTTTTCCGAAAGCATCGCTTTTCAGATCCTGCACAATCGAAGCAAGTACAATTATTGACCTTTCCCCTTTAAATCCTTCTTTTTTTGCCATGGACAATATTCATATTAATCAGATACTGAGCTTAAACACCTTTCCGAAGAATCAAAAATATATTCCTATTTCACAAACCAGGCATTAATATCCATAAGCCGGGCTTTCATAGCTTCCGGATTATCATATTTGGCAGCCACTTTTTCAGCCATGAACTCGGGATGATTGCTCCTGCGACGCGAAACACGCAACAAATCGAAGAAACGATTGCCTTCAAACGGAGTTTCTGCGGCCAGTTCATCCAAAATACGCAATTCTACCCAACTGATTGAATCCTGACGGGCAGCAGCCATATCAGCAGCATCTGTCGTTGGAACTTTGATTGCCTTTCCCGTTCCATCAACGCCATTTACATATCTTGTATAATCAGGAATTACAAAAACTTTTGTGTCCTTTGAAATACCCAAACCACGGCCACGGGCAGCAGTTGGCACATTCTGATCAAAAACAGTATTTTGAAAATTGATGTACGGTTCTTTATTGGCAACTTCTGTTGGGTTAACCATCGCCGGATTTGCTATATTGCTGCTTGTCAATCCATATTTCAACACGGCAAAGGCCAATGACGGCTTACCTATACGATTTACAGCCTCAGCATATCGCAAATAAAGGTGTGGAATGCGAAATACCGGAATTTGGGTCAGGTACACCAATTTCCCACTTATCAACTTATTGTTAGGATCCGAACCTGTGGTAGATTCATTGGCCCTGTAAAAATACTTATAAATCAAACCCGTGGTGGTATTATTACCCGTATTTTCAAAAGAATAAGCATCACCAAACTGGATTTTTTTCTTAGTAATGGAAATATTTCCGCGCAAATCGCCTTCTGAGGTAGCAGTTATATTATTTCCAATTTTATCAGCATGAAAATAGGAAGACAAACTCATAAAATCCATGTAATTGCTGGCGGGCACCAAAGCCGCTTTATCGTTGTAACACAAGCCAACCAGGCCGCTATGAAGTTCGCGGGGATCGGTATTGAATTGAATTGACGAAATGGTCTCATTCAGGTAACTGTCCCTGTGATTTGTATAAGCCTCGTCAAATGTTGTACTTGTCCAGCGGCTTGCATAATCAGCAGTAATTACCGAAGAATGAGTACTCATATAATTGTAATACATTTGGGCTGCTTTTTCGTAATTATTTTGAAATAAATACAAATCGGCCAACATAATTTGAATCGGCACAAAATTATTCGGAGATATATTTGAAGCCGGCGCCGGCACCTGTGCATACGGCTCAAGGTCGTTAATCAACTGGGCAACCAGCGCATCCATATCCAACGTTGGATATGTTGCTAATGACGCTTCCAGGTTAAGAATCGGCTTATCGAAATAGGTTACCTTACCGTAAATTTGTGCCAACTGGAAATAAGTCCAGGCCCGCACGGCTTTAACAACCGCATAACCAGGCAACATCACTTTTTCATTTTGAAGAACCACCGAAGTATCAATTTTTTGGATAGCATAATTACAATTATTTATCACATTGTAATAATCGTGCTGATCTCTGTATGTGTTCTGAGCCGTGGTTTGGAATTGATTAATCTCTTTCAGTGAGACAGAAGCATTTTCCGAAACGGTCATCAAATCACCACGCAACTCCCCGAAAAGAACATATTTATCTCCAATCTTCTGAACCTCTGCCATTATACCCGAAATGGTATAAAACAAATCATTCGTATTCTTCAATTGATTATCTTTTTCAAAAGCAATGCGGTTGGAACTGGTGTCTAACATGTCCTGACAGCCTCCCATGGAAAACAACATCGCCGTTATGATCAAAGAAGAAAAAAGTATTTTAATATTGAGTTTCATAACTTATTAGATTTTAGAATTATAAGTTGATATTCACACCAAAGTTGAACGAACGGGTTTGAGGAGTAAGTCCTGCATCAATTCCCTGATACAACACCGTATTTCCGTACGAAACCTCAGGATCTGCCCCAAGATATTTCGTAAAAGTGTAAATATTATTAACCGATGCCCATAGCGATACTCCCTGAAGGAAAGACGATTGCACCGGAATTTTATAGGACAATGACAATGCCTTGAATCTCAGGTACGATCCATCTTCAATCCAACGGTCGGAAAAACGGGCATTACCCATCGGATCGCCGTAAGTTGCGCGGGGTATATCCGTAACCTGTCCGTTTGCCACCCAACGGTTTTGCATAGCCGTAGACTGGTTGTAAACAGTTTTACCCGATTCCAGATTTGCCCGCAAAGCATCATAAATATCATTTCCATATACGTACGTAAACAATGCTTCCAGCGAGAAATTTTTGTACGATAAATTGAAATTGAAATTACCGTAAATATCCGGATTTGGATCGCCAATAACCTGTCGGTCATTTTCATCAATCACCTTGTCATCTTTTACTTCTGCAAAATGTATATCGCCGGCTTTGAATGCAATTAACCTACCGGTATTGTCACGAATTGACAAGCCTGCAGCTGCTGCATCTGCCGTTGAACTGAACACGCCATTGGTTTTGTATCCGTAAAATACACCTGCCGACTGGCCAACCTGTGTAAGGATTTGTGCTCCGGCAACGTCGGAAACAAAAGAACCATCTTTTAATGATGTAATTTCGTTTTTATAATGACCTATTGAAGCGCCAACATCAAGTTTCCATTCACTTTGGTTTAACACACGAACATTCGTTGAAATATCGAATCCTTTGTTTTGCAACTCTCCGCCATTGCTCCAGAAATAAGAGAGGCCTGCTATTTCGTTCAACGGTTTTCTTATCAACAAGTCTTTTGTATTTGACGAATAAACCTGGGCTTTCACATTCCAACTGTTATTGAACATACTTACATCCAATCCTAAATTTGCCATCCCGGTAGTTTCCCATTTCAGATTCTCGTTTCCTATATTGCTCAACACCAGCCCGGTTGCTTTATCCTTATATTTAATAGAAGCAAAATACGAACGGGAAGCATAGTTTGGCAAATTGTCGTTACCCGACAATCCGTATCCTGCACTAAGTTTGAGAAAGTTGATGAAACTTACTTCTTTCATGAATTTTTCGGAAGAAATTAACCATGCACCGGAAACAGATGGAAACACGCCCCAGGGAATACCACCAATCGACATGGCACCGGCAGCTGCTTTTCCAAAGCGGGAAGAAGCATCCATAGCCATTGACAGATTCAGCAAATATCTGTTTTTGAACGCATAATCGACGTTACCATACCACGAAATAGAATTCCAGTTGTCGTCAAGTCCCATGGAAGTACGAAGCCCGGAAGTAGTGTTTGTCAACTGCGTCATATTATCCGAGCCCGTATTATGCCCATTTGCATAATGGGATTTATAACTATCGGTATAATAACGATAACCGCCATATACTTTCAGGTAATGCTGTGCATTTTTTAAAGCGTCCCAATGTATATATCCGTCTAAAACGATAGAAGTGTGCGCATCCATCCGGTCCTGAACCATATTTCTTGAAACTGCATAAATTTCTCCTAAATTATTAAAAAGTGAATGTTCGGCAACTCCACCATCGGGGGTGAATGAACTTTCGCTCAGCTTATTCCAATTATAAGAAAACAAAAAGCCCGCAGCCAACTTATCTTTTATAAAAGTATATTCAGGACGAATGTTGGTATTTAATCCATACTGCTTGCTTAACCCGAAGCCAACCTGCGTCAGCGAAAGCGGATTACCAACTCGCAACTCGTCGATATCACTTAACCGTGCGCTTAGTTGCCCGTTGTTATTGAATTGATATGGATTGTACAAAGGCGATTTGGTAAGTGCCAAATAGTAAGGCGACGAAATACTGTCGATACCATCATTTCTCAAGTTGTTTGATGTTTGTGCAAAAGCCACATCCATAGCCACTTTCAACTTTTCGGTCATTTTCACATCCGAATTAAAACGAACATTAAAACGGTTGAAATCCGTATTTTCGATATTTCCATTCGTTTTGTTGTATCCCAATGAAAAAGCTATCATAGCAACGTCGCTCCCACCTTTCACGCTAATGCCGTAATTTTGGGTAAAAGCTCCATTGTTGATAAGATTCAACCAATCCGTATTGTTGTGGTTAGCTTTATAATAGGACTTTGCAGTATTATCATCTAAAAATTTCAGTTTGTCTACCGCCGTTGTATTATCATACATACCGCTGATAACATCGGAAGCATACAGCCTGTAATCGCCGGCATTCATAACCGATATGGATTTGAATGGCGCCCTGTATCCACCCGAAATGGAAGCAGAAATATCCGTTGCTTGTGAATGCGCTCTTTTTGTGTCGATAAGAATCACTCCATTAGCTCCTTTTGCCCCATAAATGGATGTCCCGTTTTTAAGCACAGTTATTTTTTCCACATCATTCGGGTCAATCAGCGTCAGCGGATCGTTATAAAACCCGGAATGAATGGAATTGTTATCCTCCGACATTTGCCAAACCACACCATCAACCACATATAGGGGTTGAGCCGAAGCATTTAACGAATTCAACCCTCTCACAAAAATGGCAGAACTGCTGCCGGGAGTTCCCGAATGATTTACACCATAAACCTGTCCGGCTAAAACCGATGAGATATCCTCATTTACAGTAGGAATACTTTGAGAGAAATCCGTTACTGAAGCAGAACTGTTCGACAGGAACTTAGTATCGTCATAAAAAGATGGAGTCTTCGTCTGAAGCAGCATTTTTATAGTGATATTATCCCGCCCATTCAACGCTACTACCTGATTCTGGTAACCCGGAGCATCCACAATAAAAGTCACACCGGTATCAGGAACCTTTACTTCAAAAGTTCCATCAGCACTTGTCATGGTAGTTATTTGAGTATTTGCAACGCTGATTCTTACTCCCGCAAATCCTTTCTTTGTCGACATATCAACCACATTACCCTTAACAGTATAACCCGGAGCCGCCTGCTTGTTTTGAGCCGGAGCATCTGTTCCAATAGCTTTTGACGTTACACTTGTCATCAAAAACAATAGTACGATAAACACTATGTTTTTTGTTGAAATCAGAGCTTTACAGCCAACTTCGTTATCTAATTGTATTTTTTTCATTGTATGCAATCTTCTTTTAGTTACTTACAGGTTCGAATATTATTCTGTCTATCCGAAATCTACGAGTGAAAGTATTGTTGTTCAGCTCTGTGGTGGAAACGTTTGTTTTGACCATTAACTTCGTGGTTACAACGTGTTCATTGTAACTATGCAAGCCGGCTTTATAGTCAATCCACCAAAGACGGTCGTAATAGTTGGCTACAGGAAATTCAAATCCGCTATAAGCTTTTATCGTAACTTTTTGGGTTCCACTCGTAATGAATGTGTTTAGTTTTACCGTTTCATTTATGCTAGTACCAGTGGCTTTCAAATAGGTCAGGTCAAATAACAGTTTTGTACTGTCGCGCGGCGCTCCATCAAGGCTTCCCGGGATAAACTCCACGTAAATATTATATTTACCTGATAAAACATTCGGAATATCGAAGGTAACAGAAGGCTGAGCAGTGGTTGTGTTCGGCACCACTTCAATATAACGATAATCGCTAACCGACACCGCACTATTATTTGTCACGGTACGGGTATTGATTCCCGTATTAGGTCCGGCAACGCGTCCATCAGCAGCTTCACATTCAAGAATAATTTTCTTGTTCCATGTTTCAACATCGTTATATTTCAGCTCGTCGGCCAGATAAACTAATCCATTTGAAGCAATTTGCTTGCTGCTTCCGCTAAACATAGCTGCCGGATTGTGAATAACACTCCCTGAAGTTGAAGTGACTAGAATCTGGTGCAGCAGAGTTATCAATCACACCTTTATAAATCAAATCGTTTAGAATTGCCAACGATGTTTGAACTTTCCGTACCGAATCTGCATAAGCCTGATTGGTGCTATATGTTTTAAAATACGGTGAGTATTTGGCATAAGCTGCATCCCACGCATTATCAGTTGGAAGAAGCATGGTGTACGTTGAATCTTCAGTATTAATGCTTCCCAAATTATCGTCGAACAAACGGTTGTACGACGTGGTAATACTATCATAAACAGTGCGTCCGCTACCATCAATATCAATTGGAATGCTTAATGTTTCATCGAATCTTTTTTCTTCAAAAGAACGCACAAAAGCAGACAACTTTGATGTATTGGGTGTTGACAGAATATATTCATACACATTGTTGTGATATTGAATTTGTTCTTTGACAGTGTGCAACAAACCATTTTTTGCAAGCACATCATGCGTTACCAGTTCAGAACCTCCAAAATCAGTTCCACCTGTCGCGAATGAATACATCTTATAATTGTTCATCCTTACATTTAACCCGGGAGTTATCGATGTGGGATTATTAAACCGGGCAATATGGTTTTTTACAATCAAAAGCGCTTGTGTTTTATCTATCGTATTGGGATCAATAAGTGATAATCCTTCGTTTAACGGAGCCCAAACGGTGTAAGCTCTGGGTTGACGCCAAAATCGTGTCATATCCTGCTACCTGCACAAGCTTCGCAAATTTAGACAGCTGGTCGTTTTGCTTTATCAGATCGTACAGATTTTTATCCGGCAAAGCTGCTGAACGCTCGTAATGATTGTACAGCTCATCCTGACAGCTGTAAAACGACAGCGAACCAATCATCAATAAAGCCAGCGTTATAAAATTCTTTTTAGTCATAATATATTTCTTATGTTTATGATTCTTTGATTAATCTGTGTTTTCTTTATCCAGGTAACTAACCGGAACATATTCAATATAATCCAAATGGAACTCTCCATCTTCACGTTCCACATTTTTGGCCCTGAAATAATGGTAATCATAGTCCTGGAAAGTGAAAGTACCAACAATCACACGTAAGTCATTTTTTGCCTGGCGGAGTGTTATGTTATATCCTGAATTGTAGATTGCATTTCCACTTTTCATATAACCCCTGTTTCTCATCATTTTCTCATTTTCCACGCCATTATCATTTGTTTCCGTATCGGCTATCCAACCTACAGCCGGATCACCACCGTTAATAGCCAAATTCACCGGAATTCCAACAATTTGACCGTCGATAAATAATTGGGCAATTCCACGCCATTCACGGGCATTATACCCAAAACGGATTTCATATGTTCCGGGCGGAACGGGCGGCAAACGCAATGCAAAGTCGTACCAACCACGGATACTTATTTCATCGGCCTGATGGTCATCCCAACTGTTACTTCCCCACAGAATAATTTTACAGGCCGGATTAAATTTCAGGTATTCTCCACAAAAATCAGGAGAAATCGTCCGGATATCATCCAAATTCCAACGTAAATTATTGTTTGTCAATTGAGGAGGAATGGCATAAGCATCAACGCGAATACGTTTGTTCAATACGTCTCTTTCCATATTGTTTACATCGTAAACCAGCACTTTGGTCAACGCGTGAACATAACCATTCATACCGTCCAGATTGCTTCGCGATTCATTTACACCCACGAAAGTTCCGTCTTTAAGCGTATTTATTTTGTTTCCGGCTTTAATTTCAATCAGGCGTTTTGTAAGCATTGTTTCGTAATACTCATGGCGTTGATCCATAGCGTAGGCCGAAGTATTAGGACCAGAATAAATAAATGCATTTGTAGACATTTGACGGTTCAGCATGTGATATGAAATGAACTTATTCAGCGGATTGTTTCTGCTGGTATAGTCATTCAAATCCTGAGTACCATAGTGCTGTTTACAGAATTCTATCAATTCATCCAGATTGTTGATATTCTGAGCTTTGAACACGTCATCCGGTTCAGCAAAAATAGTGTAACCGACTTTCTTTGTGTGTATAACAGCCACACTGTAACCCACTACATTGGTTCTATCGGCACCCGGATTCGGATCTTTATACGAATAATCATAAATTCCCTTTACTGAATCGGACAAATTCGTGAGTTCAAATGCTTGAGAAAACAGTTTAAAATAGTCCTGTTCTTTCATTACCGAAAGTAAATTGTCTTCCGAAGGTTCCACAATTTTACCTACAATATGCACTACTCCATTATGCACTTTATTGTCCTTCACTAAAATCGGTGCACTTTTATTCACCAGAATGACCTGATGGCCAGGTACGGCATTGGAATACGAAATAACCAGAAAACGGTCGCTCATATTTGGTGTAGGCAAAGCTCCCTCTTCAAAATCGCTCGTCAGGTATTCCTTCGCTTCATTTCGAATAATATGATTGTTTATAATCGTCTGTTTATCTTCAGTCGTCAAATCGCTGTACTTGATATTATTTGCAGCAAAGTATGCATTAAATGCCGAATCTGTAGGTGCAAAACAAGTAAAATGACCATAAATAGACAACATATTATAGCTGTTCGATTCGTTTATAATACGATAGAAAATAGACAGATTATCCTTGCTTTTGCAAAAAGAAGCAACAGTCTCTCCGGTAAACGTATAATAATTTTCATTTTTAATATCATCGGTGTTGCAAGAAGTCATCAGCCCAATGAGAGCAAACATTATGAGAAAGTATTTTCTCAATAAAATGCTGGCATTTTCCATATTTATATTTTTTGTTTTCATGGTTATCTCTTAGTTTTTATCAATGTCGGATGATATGGTATAAAAAGGATTTTGAACCAACAAAGAATTTAATTTCAGCTCATTAGCATTAATCGGCATATAAAGGGCATTTATATCGCTGAGCCGGCTCTGAGCTGTAGCCTGATCCAAAACGGTATATTTCTTCATCAGATAAGTTCCGACCACATTTGCAGGCGTTCCTTCCCGGTTAATTCTCCTGAGCAAATCATAATATCTTTTTCCTTCGAATAAAAATTCCCGCTGGCGTTCGTCAAACACCAGGTTTCGCATCAACAATTGCGTGTTATAGGAAGAAAATTGCAATGAACCTGCTCCTAAATCGGGATTGGCGCGGTCATAAGTTTTAGATACCATATTAAACGCTTCTTCCAGGCTTGCCTGATCGCCCAGTTCGACCAATGCTTCGGCCTTCATCAAGTAGATATCAGACAACCTGTAAAAAATCCAGTTGGGACTTGTTACCGAAATTTGATAGTCATTTACGCTAATTGTACCGGTTGGGTTTTCGGTCCGCAAAGCAACATACTTCATTATAGGGAAAAAAGCACCGGTTGATATTGGTAAAAAGGCATCTTTCCCGCGCAAATCTGTTTTGCCGAACAAACTCGTTTTATTCGCAAAATCGTAGGAAGAAAGTTGATATGTATTGTAACCCGGACGACTACCGAAAGAAGAAGCGTTATACATTTCATATGCAACGTAATTGCTTATATTTTTGCTATCGAACTGCAATTCAAAAATACTTTCTTTTGAGTTACCCTCAACGAAAATGTTTTTATTGTAAACCGACGATGGTTCCAAAACAAGTCCGGTGGTCTGGTCATTCAAAATCTTATTGCAATACGCAACACAATTGTTATAATCGTTTTTCCAGAGATACATATCGGCTATAAGTGCCCGGATAGACTTTTGGGTAATGCGCCCTTTATCATATTGCTTGTTTTCATATCCGGAAACAGCGCTATTTTCGCTGTCTTTCAAATCCTGGATCAGATAATCCACAATGTATTCCGGAGTTGATTGAGGCACTTCAAATGATTGCGCATCGCCAACTGTTGGTTTGGTGATAAACGGAACATTATGAAAAGTACGAACAAGCGTAAAATAACACAAAGCGCGTATTCCCTTTGCCTCGGCTATGTATGCGCGAAGCTGGCCTTCTGTAAAATTCGGGTCAGTCTGGCGAACGCCAGGTGCATAGTAAATCACATTATTACAATAGTTTATCACTTTATAAAAGTCATTCCACGATGTATATGAATTGGATGCATTTAAAGCAAGGTTCATAATATAGGTCAGGTCGCCTGAGGTATTCATCCCTTTCAAAACATTATCAGAACGAACTTCACCCCAAACAATTAACCGCTCGATCAAAGCAGGTTCGTTCATTTCACGATAGCAGGCGCCAACCATACTTTTCACATTGTTTTCATCTTTCCAGTATTCTTCGTGAACCGTTTCCGACTGCGGACGCAAATCAAACCATTCTCCGCAGCCTGACAACGAAAGCGAAAGAACAATGAGACCAATTACGGTACGTATATATTTAATTTTCATATTATTACGTTTTATTATTTACAAAACCACTGTAACTCCAAGTGTAAAGTATTGGGCACGTGGCGTTTTATTGCTGTCTGTGCTCACCCCGAGAAGTCCATAGCCCGGATTCATATTGATTGACACTTCCGGATCTACACCTGTATATTTGCTAAATGTAACCAAATTATTAAGTGTCAGATAAAAGTTCATTTGATTCAACCGAAGTTCCTTCAACAATTTTTTCTCAAGTTCGTAAGAAAATGTCAAATACTTCAGTCGCAGGAACGATCCATTCTTCTACGTATCTGTCACTTCCAAGGCTATTAAATCCGTAGTTGTACAATGCCCGTGGAATTCCTGTAACGTCGCCATCTTTGCGCCAGCGCCAGTTTACAGCAACAGACTGGTTATTGTTTGACATCATATTCTCAGCATCCATGCGGGCTTTGTTGAGAACCTTATTACCATACCGGAAGTTGAAAAAAGTATTGACAGAGAAGTTCTTATACTTGATTGTTGCTCCAAAACCACCGTTCACTTTTGGGTTACTATTGCCAAGGTAAACAATATCAAGTTCATCGATGCTACCATCATGATTTATATCTTCGTAAATGGCATCCCCGCCTCTGAACACGTAACTTGACGTGGTTCCGTATGCAAAATGCATGGGGAACGGATTTCCTTTACTGTCGGTAATAACATCTCCGGCGGCGTTTCGGGCCACTGGTGAAGTTCCTTCGCGACCCGGTACATATTTATCGTATTGATAAACGCCTTTATATCGAAAACCGTAGATTGATCCCAACGCATTACCTTGCTGAAGGCGCGACAAATACGTACCGTTCGTGTAGCTGAAGTTTGAATTATAAGCATTCAAAAATGTTTGCGACAGCGAAACGATTTCATTGATATAATTTGACAGGTTCAAATTTACATCAAAAGTCCAGTCTTTGGTTTTGAATAATTTGTTGGTGGAAAAATTAAATTCCCAACCTTTATTGTCCATCACACCTGCATTGATATAATCGAGTGACGAAAACCCTGATGATCCCGGAATACTTTGATTTTCAAACAACAAATCCTCCGTACGTTTTTTATATACATTAAAGTCGATATTACATTTATAATCGAACAAGCTCATGTCGAAACCAATATTGTTGGACGTTGACTTTTCCCATTTCAGATTAGCTAACATCACAGAAGTTGGCTTCACCGTTGAAATATCGATGTAATTATTTCCGTAACTTCCCCAGTCGCCATCATAACGGCTGTAATACAAATAGTCCCTGTTAGGCGTATTTCCGACAACACCATATCCGGCCCGAATACCCAATTCGCTTAACCAGGATTTAGTCGGTTTCATGAAATCTTCGTCGGACAAAATCCATTTGATAGATGTGGCCGGAAAGTTCCCCCAACGGTTGTTCGATCCAAAACGTGAATCGGCATCTCGGCGAAGTGAAAGATCCAGAATATAGCGGCTCAAATACGTATAGTGAACCCTTCCCAACAAGCCCATGGTGCGTCTCTGACCAAATCCGTTTCTGAAACTTCTTTCGTTTCCGGGCACCGTGGGATCGGTAATTACCGACGATGCCAAACCGTATTCCTCAAACTCCTGGCTTCTGGAATTCACGGTTGAAAGCTGCCAGGAAGCGTACAACATCAAATCATGGTTTTCCCCAATTTTGGGTACCCATGTAATGTTTTGGTCAGCATATATCGACATGGATTCTGCATCTTTTCCGTACGAACGGTTTACGGTCTCGTCATCCCAGTTTTTGGAAGTAAGCTCGCGCGGAAGAAACCTGGAAATTCCCTGGTTGTCAACGTCAAAAGACACATAACCGTTGTAACGCAACGTGGTAACATTCGGATCCAAAATATCATATTGCAGCCTGAATGTAGGTATGATACGAAGATTTTTTTCGTTGTTCTTACCCAGGTATGCCAACGCTACCGGATTCAGCAAGTCCCGTTGAGATGCATCAAGTGTTGATGATTGCGGGATTCTGTAAAAATTACTTGTATTGTTACCAAACTGATCCTGTTCGTAAATGGACACGTTAGGCATTTTTCGATAGGCCATACTCAACAGGTTTTCAGTATTATACGAATCACCCACATCGTAAGCTAGGTTCTTATGATTGTTTGTCTGGGTAATAGAAAAATCTGTCGTAAATTTAATCCGGTCAGAAACCTGATATTCAAGATTGGTACGCCCGGTAAGCCTGCGTAGATTTTGTTGGATAATTGTTCCCGATTCATCATAATATCCCAACGACATACGGAAACGGATTTTATCTTCACCACCCGAGAGTGTCAGGTTATGATCGTGCGTTAGACCATACTGGGTAATTGCTTTAACCCAATCAGTATTGTTGTTGAAATTCTCATACTCCGAAAAGGAAGGATTATAATTAAACTCTGGCTTATTGGCATCAGCTTCGTTTTGATACGAATTAAAATACGCTTGCTTCATCATCATTGTATAATCGTTTCCACTCAACATTTTCAAACCGGCAGGTTGTGTTTTTCCCGAAAAGCGGTACGAATACTGAACACGGGTTGGACCCTTTATCCCTTTCTTTGTTTTAATGGAAATAACGCCGTTGGCACCTCTCGATCCCCAAATTGCAGCAGAGGCACCGTCTTTCAACACAAGGATTTCTTCGATATCATCCGGACTTATATTCAACAGGTTCGCAAACTGTTCCTGATTAGCTGTGGTGTAATCAAACGAAGTGCTGATATTATTTTCGAAAGGAACATCATTAACAACGATCAACGGTTCTGCATTCGAATTGATTGATGACGTACCACGTATCCTCAACGTAGAACCGGAACCTAAGTTACCCGAATTTCCTACAATATCGAGCCCGGCAATGCGGCCCTGAAGCGCATCATCGATGGATGAAACGGAAAGCCCTTCAAATTCTTTTGTATTTATCTTCTGTACCGCACCTGAAATTTCGCGTTGCGGAATAGCAAATGTCCCATCAGAATACATCTTTTTGGCCGCAACAACCACTTCAGTGATTTGGGTATTTTCTTCAATTTTTACTTCAAATCTGGTTTTACTGCCAATCGGAAGAACAACCATTTTATAACCCACATACGTAATTTTCAACGAATTGGCAGGATTTTTAATCTCCAGTGAAAAATTACCGCTGTAGTCGGTAATCGTAGCTGACACAACACGATTAGTCTTGTCTATTTCCAGTACATGTACACCTATCAGTTCACCACCTCCATCCGAAAATACCCGGCCGGTGATTATCGATTGTTTCGAATTTGCCTGACCAAAGACAAATAATGGCAAACAAATAAGTATTAGCTGGAAAACATATTTTATGTTATTCATATTTATTTCTTTTTTCATTTACTCAAACTTTAATGCTTTGTCTATTAAATGAATAACAGCGCGCGAGGAAGATACTATTTTGTTTGCTCTCATATAATCGCCACTATCAACAATATAATCCCTGGCCATCAGGTTATACAGCCCTTCTGTTTTTATAACATTAGCCCTGACTGCTGTAAGCTCGCTGTTTACCTGCAGGTTTGAGCCATTACTGTTTAAAATCAACTTATAAAATTTTCCGGATTCATCCCTGGCCGCAGTCTCATATCTCAGGTTGTCAATTGCTTTTCCGTTTATGAAGGTTGAATTATCCATAAAGTGATATTTCAGGAATTTCAACAGATAAATTGTCTTGGCTTTTTTCTGATTATAATCTGTTTCGTTGGCTATTTCATCCCAGGTGAACAGTTTCGGATCGCTGGCAAAAGCCTGGTTCAAAGCCTGTTCTGTTGGCACAAAAACTGTATAACGGAAGTTATTAAATGAATTTACAACATAGCCTAAGCCCGACGAAGAAGACATTTTCTTCAGGTTGAAAACCGGCACAATATCCTTATCCGACTGGAAATAAGTGAATACGCGGTCGTCACCTTTCAATAAGTCAAAGAATGCTTTGTATTCCGGATGTTCCCCCATTAAAGTATAGACCGATTTGATTGGATCCTGAAGTATTTTGTTCACAAAATAGGTCCTTCCGTTATCTGAGTTATAGCGGTTTTTCTCGCCCGAAGTTGGATTGGTAACTATGCTTGCAGCAGCAGTTTGTTGCTCAATATCTCCACCGCCTTTCATTTGCGTATTTCCATCGCCACCGCTTATCTTAAGCATTGCTCCCCCTTTTGTAAGGGCATATAGCGTGTTTCCATCGTCGATATAACCGGACATTTCAGCTCCAACTTTCTGACCTACAACAATATGCATATCGACAATATCATTTATACGGTTCCGGATAATTGCCTGATCAACACTACCGCTGGTCAATTGCCGTAATTTAGTTCCTTTTTCTCCAGACGCATTCACGCTGTAAACATTTGCATAAACCATGTTTTTATCAGGAACATATTTGAATGACCATATTTCGCGGGATGACTTCTCCTTTTGCCCACGCAATCGGGTCGCGATAATTATCAAATGCATCATCAACAGGAACTATCAGGTTATACATATTTTCCATGGATCGCAGATACAAATAAAATTTTAAGGTTGCATCCTGAATTCCCCAGTTCATGATTTTTGTGCTTGCACTGGTCATTACAGAAGCATAAACACATTGATAATCAATTGGTGGATAAACCGCAGACGAAATATAAACCGCCCCATTGTTGCCGATATATGTTTTTTTGATATCACTTGCCGATACGTTCATTTTAGCACTTGATTCGTCAGTCAACGTTGGCCAAGTGTGAGGCAGTGAATTCAAAAATGATTTTTTCTGATGATTTTTCAGGAATAAAGCCAATAATGGTGTAGGAATATTTTCCCAACTTCCATAAGCATCTTTGAGATATTTACCCTTTTCTCCGTTGATATAATTATTCATTGCTTCATCGGTAGGTACAAACATTGCTCCCATGTCCTGTTGCAAAGCGCTGGGTGTATATGCATTATCGCTTGGATCAAAATACAAAAGCCCGTAGTTGGTAAGCGTTTTCCCGTTTGCATCCTGATTGAACGTATTTGTAAAATAGCGTTTCACAAATATAGAGTCGGAAGTTGAAATAGACGGACGATCCGGGGCTGAACCATCATAATAATCATGTGCTTCTTTTGCTATATTACCTACATAATAAGGCATACAGAATTTGTTCAGCAAACCGTTAAACAAATTTGTTTCACCATTATCCCGAATGATTTGAGCCATATTTTTTGCAGGCAACATCAAATCTTCAAGCACATGTACGTAGCCGTTTTTACAAATAATATCTTTATCTACCACCTTAATTCCATTAACATAAAGCGTATTGCTATCAAAAGATTTTCCATTATTTAAAATAGAAAAGTCACCGTCGGTGATACCTTGTTTCACCATATTGAATGATGTAAAATGAACGATCGGCGCGGGAGCTTCATTATCAACCAGATATAATCCTTTTGAAGCAAACCGGTTCCAAAATAAGTTTGAGAACAGGGTCTCATTCTTTCACATAAGATATACTATCAAGATAGGTATTTGCAGTATTGCGACGTAATGCAAGGCCTTCGCCGGATACATTTTGCGTAGATGCTACATTGGCCAGCGTTTGGGACAAATAGGCCATGTTTATCATGCTGACATTCATGAGGCTACGCTTTTGAGCAGCAGTTAAATCTTCGTAGGATTTGATGCCGTATATGTTATTTTGGAAAAAACGCTCGAAAGCATCATCTCTGGCCGGAAACAGAGTTTTACTCCCGGTATAAATCAATACGTCCTTGTAATTCAGATCATCAACCAATTTCAGAAAATAATGGAAATGGCCATCCTGCTCCATATAGTTATAGATGCTGGCCCCTAAAAAGTCGGGTTCTTTATCGTTATAGAAATAGTCGTCTTTGCAAGAAATAAAAATGGTGCCGATCATTATCAAAATGGAAATGAGAATGTGCGGCTTTTTTTGATTTAAAATGATTTTCATTGTCGAAATATTTGATTTAACATCATTTGATTGTATCATATATTATTTATAGACAAGATATTGCCATGCAGTAAAATTGTCTATATGCTATTATTTGACAATTATTTATAGTTAGTAATCCTATCTTTAATTCAATCTTGATTGAAAATGCGTATGGGTAAAAAAAAGATTTATTTGCCCACTAATCAAAGTTTAAGTAAAATGTGTTTAGTGTGAGAATAGCGCCGGTTGCACGAAAAAAACATACTGTTTTGAACAGTCAACCTTTGTGTTGGCATTTAATAAAGATATTTTTAAAAGAGTTACAAGTTGATCTGTTTTTTAGTGACAATATGTCCAATCGCATATCAACCCGTAACTCTCTCAACTATTTTATTTTACAATAGCTTTTCTAACAATTGTATTTGAGTCAGACACAACTTTTACCACATACACTCCGCCAGGAAGATTAATTTGATTGTTGTTGATTTTTCCTGATTTGGTATAAACTTCCAATCCGTTAGAATTGTAAATTACCACATTACCCTGGATATTATCAGTAGAGTTGATTCTAATGAAATTTTTACTTGAGATAATACTAACTTCATTTTCAAGATTAGAACCTAATGCATTAGGACCAACAATAAATTGTACTGTAGCAAAATGGCTGGCAACTTTTGATTGATCAATTGCCTGTACTCCTACTGTGTAAGTGCCATTTTCCAATCCATTAATTGTATAGCTTGTAGTTGACAAAGGCGCAAGAATTTCATTTACTTTCAGGCGGCCAGTTGATAGATCGGCAGGAAGCAAGGACATTACATGGTCATCACCGGCTTTTTTTACATATAAGTTATATTTGATACCTTCTTTTTCAGACAAATCATCTGTAGAAGCAGTCCATGAGAAAGTAACATGACCTTCAGCTACTACTGCATTTAGTCCGGTTGGAACAGAAGGTGCTACGTTTACAGGAATTCCATCACCTAATTCATTTTTCCAGAGTCTTGCTTTTGAATTAGCGCCATAAGCAATCATAAACGCATCCAAATCATTATCATTGTCAATATCAGCTAAGCAAGCAGTTCCACCCCAAACATCTGCGGTAGCACTGCCATCTTCATTATGAATTCCTGCAAAATTAAAATTAGAACGGGTAAAAGTCTGATCACCGAAATTATTCAGAAAAACACCACTAGGACCTGCGTTCATATACAATAGGTCTGAATAACCATCATTGTTAACATCACCCCAGGCAATAGATTGTGCTTGTTTATTATTAGGCATTCCGTTTTGTGCAGCCGGCACCAAGGTAAAAGATCCAGCTCCGCTATTTTCATATATGTCTGTTTTCCAGTACCAACCAAATGAATTGGCTCCAACTCCGGTTACTACATAATCTAACTTTCCATCATTGTTATAATCGCACCAGGCAAGTTCACCACTTTCTGTTCCATCAAAGAAAACTGGAGCTGCAAAAGTACCGTCTCCATTGTTTTTATAACGTGCAGCTACGTATCCATTCGGATAAATCGGAGAATCTGCAGCGTACCCCGACGCAATAAGATCCAGGTAACCATCACCATCATAATCACCAAATGCTGCAGATCCTGCATTCAATTGTACAAATGTCTGTGTTCCATTTACCGGGTTTTCAACTTTTTCGAAGCCCTGGCCTTTAAGATTTTTATACAAGAAAGCATGTCTTCCGCTTTCATTTTCACCCTGAAGGTAAATATCCACCCAACCGTCATTATTTACATCTCCGGCTATCACATAACGGTTTGCACGGTTTCCGCCACCATTATTTACATACTCAAATGTCCCCTGGAATACTTCTTCAAACTCGTAATTACCAGCGGCACCCCGGTTTTTATATAATGTTGAGTATTTACCCAAATCATCCTGACCGGCCAGGAACAAATCTAAATTCCCGTCATTATTATAATCAAACCAGGTAATATTGGCTGCATCAAGATTTGGAAATGGATGGGTCACTTTAGTAAATGTTCCATTGCCGTTGTTTTTGTAAAACATGGTAATTTTAGCCCAGTTATTTGATACACCACCAGTTATCAAGTCCAAAAGTCCATCATTATTATAATCGCCCCAGGCAGCTCCACTCTCAAATGAGAATGAAAGGCTATCCATCCCGTTTGTAGCTACCACGGGTCTGTCTATTTCTACAAAATTCGGAGTTTTTGCTGTTTGCGCAAAAATCCCACTAAACCCAAACAATGCTACCAGCAAAAGAGCATGTTTAAAAAAGTAATTTGTTTTCATAATACATTAATTAGTTATTAGTTAATAAATAAATTTTAAAGAATTCAAAGTTTCGTCGGACTGAACCTTTAGAATAAAAGTTCCCCTGGTCAATTTAGAAATATCAACTCGTTTCATAAAAGAATTATTATCTATATTGTTTTCATGCAAAATCAACTGACCGGATAAATTGTATATACCGACAGACCGGATAATTTCTGTCGAAGATAAATTGATTGTTTCGTTTACTTTATCTGTTGAAACTGAAATTGTTGGATTTTTTTTTATATCCGATAACCCGTTGGCTTCATTTTCAACTAAACGAATAACAAAACCGCCTCCTTTGGCCATCTTATAAGTCAGCTTCGTATCGGAATTTACATCAATTTGTTCGCTTACATAGCGTGTAGGGTAATCTCCGGAAGTATCGTCATCCCTAAGCACTATGGCTTTATATTGAACACCGGGTTTAAGGAAACTCAAGTCAACCTGAATATCTTTTGCAACCCAGCTGCTCATTCCCCCCACATACCAGTCGGTTCCTTTTTGCTTCGCAATGAGAATGTATTCTCCCAATTTTGCGTCTAAAGGCACTGTTTTATCCCATACGGACGGAACCTTCGACAAAAACTCCAGAATGTCGGGATATTTAGCATATTCGGTAGGTGCATCGCTCAAAAAACCAAGCCATTGATCAAAAACAACATACATGGACAATTCATGCGTACGGGTTCCCTGGCTAAATGGAACAGTATTAGGCTGATCTATAGGATAAAACTGTCTTTCTGTTTTATTTCTCATTGAGCCCGGCGTATAATCTTCCGGTCCAACCAATGAACGCATAAATGGAAATAGCACATGATAGTCGGGCGATGATCCTCTTCTCCAGAAATCTTCTTCTTCACCTAATATAGCTTCAAAGTTCAGGATATTCGGGTAAGCGCGGTTCAAACCGGTGGGCACCGGGCAGCCATGAAAAATACCGACCATTTTCTGGTTTGCCAGATCCTGAGCCAGACGGGCTCCCCAATTCATTGCAATTTGGTCATTACGCTGGAAAAAATCAATTTTTACACCCGACACTCCATATCTTTTCATTTTAGCAACCCAATTCGGAGTTTCCAACGCATTACTAGCCCAGGTCCAAACCATAATTTTGACGTTCTTGGATTTTGCATAAGTACAAAGCGAGGCAATATAGCTTTCACTCCAACCGGCATCCAATGTCATGTATTCAATATGGTTAGCCGCAGCAAAATCGACATAATATTTATATAACGTCAGGCCCAGATTGGCATTTCCGTTTGCAGGAATTCCTAATGCTGAATTGGCGCTGCCATCTGCGGTAAGCATTGCTTTGTGCCACCATTCCCACGAAGATTTACCGGGAACAATCCATGACACATCTGCTAACTTGAGCGGAGCAGCCAGCATATACACCAACTCATTATTCAACAATGATTTATCATCATTTGAAACAATAATTACACGCCATGGAAATGAACGTGAACCAGTGGTGTTGGCAATATAATTAAATCGCGTAACCGGTGCATGATTGGAATAAACATTGGTCGGATCGCTTACTGAGTCCGGATAGTGAGCCCACATCCCTTTCATCGAATTTGCTCCATTGCTTTGAATATACAAACCCGGATAATCTGAATTATCTGCTTCGGTTATGGCTACTTTACAAGTTGCTATTCGGGATAGCTGAACAAAATCGGCGTAATGGCAAATTGATTCGAAGTCAAGTTACTAACCGAATTGTAAAGAGTATAAGCCTTTTCCCAATGATCTAAAGTTGTAGCTTCCGGAAAATACACTTTCGGGTTACCCGCAAAATTAAAGATTGCATCTTCTGATTTTACGATAATGTTAGTTGAAAATGCAGTTACAAAACGATATGCAACACCTTCATTGTAAGCTCTCACAATTAGATCGTAATTTTCATTATAGTGAATTATTAATTCATTATATTTTTCCTGCAAAGTTTTATTTTTGCCAATCAAAACCGGAAGCACATTATCAACTGAATTTCTTTCAACACTTTTAACTGGTACCTTTTCCCACAACCGTTCCATCCTGAAGGTTCATTCCAATTGTTGACGGAGATATCAGCTGTGTTTGCCCATAAATAACCTCATACTGCGTACCATTATCAATATGAAGCGTTATCTTGAAACTTCTATCCGGCAATGCCACATCATAATCCACTGCCATTATATGCTGGAAACAGAAAAGAGTGAAAAATAGAAATATGCTTATTTTACTTCTGAGTGAATTCATGATTCTACACTTGTTATACATACTTTTTTTATTTTACTTGAGAAATTTTCAATGCCACCCCACCTCCGTTGGCCATGTGAATCGTCATCGTGGAAGTTGGTTCCACTTCTTGTGTTTCAAAAATATACTGATTGGCATTTTGGTTTGCGTCGGCTCCATCTCTGAAAATTTCTGCTTTATATTTTTTTCCAGAAGCCAGAAATGACAAATCAACAGTAATATCCCGTTCATTCCAGTTAGTCATGCCACCCACAAACCAGTCACTGCCTTTGCGCTTAGCAACCACAGCATATTCTCCATATTTTGCAGCAAGCACCTTGGTATCGTCCCAGGTTGCAGGCACTTCCGACAAAAATTTCAAAATATCCGGATATTTACGATATTCATCGGGCGAATCGGCCAGCATTACCAACGGACTGTTGATAACAACATATTCGGCCAGGTCCTGGCAACGGGTACCCAGACTTACAGGTAATCCCGGATCAATAGGTTTGAAATTTTTAAGATTAGAATTTCGCATGGAGCCCGGAGTATAATCGATAGGGCCAGCTAACATCCGGCTAAAAATAAACTGAAGCCGGTAATCGGGATTGGTAGAAGTATCCCATTTGGAACATTCCATTCCGCGAACTGCCTCATAAGTGAGAATGTTCGGATAAGCACGGTTCAAACCGGTTGGTTTGCTGCAACCATGAAAATCCACCAACAGTTTCCGCTCGGCACAGGCTTTTGCCAATTCCTCGTATTGCGGCATGATTTGGGCGTCATCACGGTCGAAAAAGTCAATCTTAACTCCGGCTGCTCCCCAACTGCTTATCGAATCAAGGTATTTGTGCGGATATTTCATCAACGTTGAAGCCACGGTCCAGAGCAAAACACCCACTTTCTTTTCTTTCCCGTACCGGATTATTTCTTTTACATCTACGTTTGGATTTAATTCGTTTGGCTTAAACAGGTTAGACCAACCGGCATCAATCAGCAAATATTCCAATTTGTTTTCTGCTGCAAAATCGATATAATACTTATACATCTGTGTTGACAGCTTGTGTGGACCGCTTTCGAAGGGCGCTTTTTCCAACATAGCGCAATGCCACCATTCCCAGGTTGCTTTTCCGGGTTTAATCCAATCGGTATTTTTAATTTGCTGTGGTTTGGCCAACAAATAAATCATATTGTTAGTCAACAATTGGCGGTCGTCGTCCGACACAATGATAATTCTCCATGGGAATGCGTGGTTGCCGGCCGTGCGGGTAATAAAATCGGTGCGTTCTTTCACCACAGTTACAAAATCTCCCCAACTTCCCATTACCACTTCTTTAGGGTACAAGGCCCAAAATCCATTCATCGAAGCACCTTGCTTTTGCAGATACATTCCCGGATAGTTATTCAGGTCCGATTCGGCAATGACCACTTTCAATCCCTGCTTTTTATTATCGAACAAGACGGGTGTAATTCCGTATTTCCCGTTTTCAATTTCCGAAATAGAATTGTATGTTTTATGGCTGAGTTCCCAGGCTGTAAAATTGTTTGTTTCAGGCAGAATAACCGCCGGATTATCCAGACAAACGAAAATCTGCTTTTTCGGCTTTTACGGTTACAGAATCGGCAGCAACTCCTCTTCCTTCGAAGCGGTATGCCATCCCTTCGTTGTACATCCGGAAACGAACCGAATAACCTGCATTAAACGTGAGTCTTAACTCGTTGTACTCATTTTTGATTTCCCTGAAATTTCCGGTTACCAATTTAACGGGACTATTTTCTTTTCGAAGATTTTTTTGAATCACCTTATCTCCATACCCCCAACGTTTACCGTTGGCGAATGTCATTCCGAGGGAAGAGGAAGTGGTAACTTTTTTACCCTGATAGAGAAGTGAGTAGCTTAAAAGCGAATCATTATGAATGGTCAGTTCCACCCTTTTATCAGGCGAAACCAATTTGAAGTTTTGAGAATGAACGGTTGTCAGTATTAAAAACAGGCAACTTATATATAGGAAGCTTCTTTTCATGATTTTTTATAGCAAAATGCAATAAGGTTCTTTTCAATAATATGGACTTTTCAACTGCGAGATCCTGATTTTTGTCGGATCACTTTTTCAACACTTTGTTTGGCCGGACAAAAACATCTTGTTGTTTCTGCAAGTCAAACTTTTAAATTCGAGTCTGTCATTTATTGGCTTTCATCTCAACAAAAGTACGGTTGTTGATCATCAAATTCAATAATAACGGCACCAATAAATAGTAATTTCGTCGCATTTATATAAGACATCCAGTTCATACGACAATTTTACTATTATTTACGACAGCTGTTCGTGAATGTTTTCTTCTTATTATCAGGAATCTAACTTTGGCAAACAGCTACAACAAAACCAGCAAGGAAATCAATCCCGTTTTGCGACCGTTGTAACTATTTATTCTGCTTTTATCACCATGATTTCTCACAAATATCATGATTTTTTAAGCAGAATAAATAGAAAGAACAACATATTTTCAAAACGAAAGAATTTTCATTTGACGGAGCAAACTAGAAATTTCTATCAGGAATATTGAACAGCATTATTCAATACTGATTTTCCCGAATGACACATTTTCAAATGAATTTGCGCTCCCTGATGATTTATGTCCAATGCAAGAATTTCAGAAAATAATCCGGCTGCATTTTCATTATCCTTCTTGCCCAGAGATCCCAGGCCCATCACATATTTACAATGTATCAGGTTTCGAACATTGAGATCTTCGTCCCAGATTGCCAAATCGGGCAACGAAACGGCAAAATAATCAATGCGGCAATTGTCATTCAAATGTTCTTCGCCATGTTTTATCAGATTCTCGAAACACATCGTGGCTTTCGCTTCATCTCCCAACATTTGCCACGACAATCCCTGATAGAATATTTTATCCGGCTGCGAATCATTATAGAAAAATGCCTGTTGAGGTTCCGATGAGCCCATTGCGGCTTTCAAAAACATTTGTTGCGCATTTTCCTCCTCGCCAAGCCCTTTATAGGCCAGCCCTTTGTAATAATAAATGTCATTTTCCTCCATACCCGGCAATTTTCCTTCACCCAAATGATAAGGATAAGCCTCTGTTTCGGTCAACAAAGCCAATGCTTCGGAAAAAATGCCGTTTGCCAACGCCTGTTTAGCCAATTCTACGCGACAGAACACATACTGACCGGTAATTTTACCTTCGCCTCCCTCCCACGGATGGAATTTACGGCTATCAATCAGCTTTTTGGCCATTTCAAATTCTTCCAGCTGATTGTAAAGTTGAATGTATTCGATGCTTAAATCATCTCTCGATTCTACCAACTCAATATGCTTTTGCAAAAATTCCAGTCTTTCATCGTACGATCTTCCCGTTTTTTTATACAACTGGTCCAGTTCCATTAAAATGCGGGCATCGGTTTCGTCCAGCGAGAATGCTTTTTCCAATGCTTCTTGTGCCTTTGCCTTCTCATTCAGTTTATTGTAATACGCCAAAGATAGATTGCGCCAAACAGTTGGAAATGTATCATCCAAATCTGCCGATTTTTCCCAGTTGGCAATAGCTTCCGTATATTGTTGTTTTGAATACCAGAAATTTCCAAGGAAATAATGGGCTTTTGCAGCGGCTGGATTTTCCGAAATTGCATCCTGAAGGATAATCACTTCTTCCAATCGGTTCGGGAAACAATAATCTGGTTTGCACTTTTCGGCCAATTGGTAGAATTTCGCTGCTTCAACTTTATTTCCGTTCATATTGGCAAAATAACCCAACGCGTAATAAATCATTGGATATTCCTGCGATTCGGTCTCAAGTTGCATTTTAAGCAATTCGCCGGCTTCGTCGAACAGTCCGGCAGCCGAAAAGTCAAGTGCATATTCAAGATAATTGTGCACCCAACCGCGGGTTATCGTTTTTACTTCCTGCAAAGCAGTTTCATCTCCGGTTATCAGGTATTTTTCAAACTGGCAGCCAACATTGAAATAATCAATTTTCAGCGAGTCTTCAATCCAGGCAATCGCTTCTTCATTTCGTCCGAGTTTGCGCAACACCGAAGCTTTCAGTTGACGCGATTTATGATTATGCCAGTTCCGGATCAATGATCGTTCCACCAAATTCAACGCCTGCGCGTAATTCCCATTCATAGTATCAATTTGAGCCAACGCCAAAAATGCTGCATCCTGCCAGGCCGCATTCCAGCTGGCTTTAAACAAGGCATCGTAAGCTTCATCATTTTTCCCCTGCAATTTCAGACACAATCCGAGGTTGTAATACGCTTCACCATCATACGGATTCGGATTCCGATCAGTAAGCGTATCAATGGCTTTACGGAAATAGCTTTCAGCTTTTGCAAATTGTCCTTTACGCATCAAAAGCAATCCTACAGCATTGTTACAACGGCTGTCACCCGGTTCACGGTTAAGCGCTTCCAGATAATAATCCATTGGATTGTAAGTGGCATGGCGATATTGTTCCAGATGCAAACCAGTCAGGAACAATTGCTCGATGGACGAAATATCTTTCGGATCTTTAGCAGCTTTTGCGGCTTCCGGAAGTTCCTTTTCCTCTTTTTTCTCCATTTGGTAGCTGATAATCAAACTTCCATTCGGCTGCAAGAACGTCCAGTTTAAGTCCTTCGGTTGGGTAGCCGCCCATTTCCAGTTCTTCAGTGAATGGCATTTCGGGCGAAATATCTATCCGTTTTTCGAAAATAACTTTTCCATTAACATCTGTCAATTTCACAACAACATCTTTATTTTCAGCTGTTGTGTAAAGAATAATGCTGGCTTTTCCTTCGTTCACTTCCAAATTCAGGATGGCATCTTTATTGGCATTTTTCACATAACCAACTTCGCTATAAGGCATGAAGTACTGCTCCCACGATTTCACTTCGTACGGTTGCAACCAAGAGAAATCGGGTTGATTATCAGTAAAAACTCCGGTCATCAGTTCAATATACGGTCCATCTTCATCGGTCAGGTTTCTGTCCCACGCCTGTCCAAAGTCGCTGTTACCCCAGGTCCATTGCTTTTTACCCGGCGAAACATGATGATTGGCTACGTGTAGCAATCCACCACGCTGGTTAGTTTCGTATCCACCCACAAAGTCGTATTTCGACTGAATAGCCATGTATGACGTAGGTACCGGAATGTTTTTATATTTTGAAATATCAACTCCGGCCGAATAATCCTGTTTATAGTAAACCCCATGAGCAATCGGGAAGTCGGACACATCGCGTTTTCCATGGTCAAAAACGGCATGCACATCGGGCGGAAAAACCGAATGATAAAAATCGTGCACCACCACAGCCGGATTTGCCCACCAAAGGAATGTTTGCGGAAAAGGCGTGCGGTTATACAACCGGACTTTAATTTCCAGATACGCCTTGTCCGGATGCAATGTAAATCCCTGTGCTCCTTTGGTTCGGAACATGCGCTCCACTTCGTTGCACCAAACCGTCATGCTACCATCGGCATTTGTTTCAATGCACGAATCGGTTGGCAAAAATGTGGATGGGCGATGATGCTGAGGCCAGTTGAATTCAATACCACCCGAAATCCACGGACCGGTAAGGCCCACCAACGCTGGTTTTACCACCTGATTATAATACACAAAATGACGCTGTTTGATTTTGTCGTAAGCCATGTGTACCCGCCCACCAAGTTCGGGAAGAATCATTAGTTTTATATAATAATTCTCAATAAAAATAGCCCGGTATGTTTTCGACGTTTTCACATCCGAAATTTTTTCAACAACCGGATACGGATAAACCGAACCACTGCTTCCCTGGTACACCCGTTTTTCGAGAAAAATCGGATTCTTTTCCTCTTCCCCTATTTCGTAGGTAGGTAAATCAATGTCCTCTCTCCAGGCACGGACTTCTTTCGTACCGACCGTGCTCTCAATTAAATACTTGGTAATATCTTCCATCTTTCTTTCGTAAATATCTCAGCAATTATTTCTTTATCAATTCATTTTCAAGCTCTTCCAGAGTCTTCCCTTTGGTTTCGGGCACACTTCTCATCACAAAAATTCCACCCAACAAGCAAATTAAACCGTACAACCAGAATGTTCCGGCCGCCCCAAGGCCTTTGTTCAACAACGGGAATGTATACGTAAGAATAAAACAAGCAGTCCACAAGGCAAACGTGGCTACCGACATTGCTATTCCCCTGATTTTATTTGGATAAATCTCCGAAATCACAATCCACATAACCGGTGCTAAAGTCATTGCATAACAGGCAATTGCCAAAACCACAATTACCAACAGGAAAAATCCGGAGATATGGAAATAATATGCCGCACCCATTAGCGCATAAATAAGCGTTAACCCAAAAGCTCCCAGCAACAACAAAGCTTTGCGGCCCCATTTATCGACAAAATACATGGCAATAACAGTAAATATAACATTCACAACTCCGGTAATAACTATGTTGAGCAACACATCCGAAACTCCAAATCCGGCAGACATGAATATTTCCTGGGCATAATTGAATATCACGTTTATACCGCACCATTGCTGGAAGACTGCTAGTACTATACCTATAATCAAAACCTTACGCAACGAAGGATGAAGCAATTGTTTGAAACTTGCTTTTTCTTCCAAATGCATATTTGACTCAATAGCCTGCAATTCTATTTCAGCATTATCCAATCCAACCAGTTTGGTAAGAATTTTCAAAGCCGACTCCCTTTTTCCGTTAACTACCAACCAGCGAGGACTTTCGGGCAACACAAATCCCAACGAGAAAAATAAACCGGCAGGTATAGTCATTACGATAAACATCAACCGCCAACCGGTTTGTCCATTCCATGACATGCGTATAAATTCCGCAGTTGCATCGGCCGGAACAGGTTCGGCAATCATCCAGTTTACCAGCTGGGCCGCCAAAATACCAAGTACCACGGTGAGTTGATTAATCGCCACAAACCGGCCGCGCAATTTGGCCGGAGCGATTTCGGCAATATACATGGGCGAAAGGCTTGAAGCCGCCCCAATGGCAAAACCGCCAATCAGCCTGAATACATTAAACCAAGTAAAGTTTGGCGAGAGTCCGGTGCCAACAGACGTAGAAACGAACAGTGCCGCTGCTATAATTAAAATAGGTTTCCGGCCATAACAGTCACTCAATTTACCGGCTGCGAGTGCTCCGATCAGGCATCCGATCAAAGCGCTGCTCATAGCCCAGCCTTGCAACATAGGTTCGTTGGCTATCTGGAAAAATTGTTCATAAAAAGGTTTCGCGCCTCCAATAACAACCCAGTCATACCCAAACAGCAATCCGCCCATGGCCGATATTAATGAGATAAGGAATAACTGAAAATTTGTGTTCTTCTTCATTACAATAGAAATTATTAGTTGTGTAAGTGTCTTTTTTGAAATTAGATTTTACAGTAAATATACAATGAAAATTCGACTTATTATCCGGAGAGCAAACGGCTCGTTCCGTATGATATGAATTGACTGTGCAAAGAGAATCAAAATACAACCCTGAAAAAATAGAGTAATCTATTTTGAACATGGACAATCTTATTACGTTTTTGTTTAATACAATCCTGATTTCAAACTGTCAACTAAAATTTCAGCATACGAATAAAAATTGAAGTAGCAGGAGCTTTAATCTCAAGATAAAAGTGCTTTAAGCTTCGCAGGGGGAGTGTAGATACAAAGTTACAGATTGAAGATCAAGGTTTACACTTAGTCCACAACTTTTACGGGTGAGCCCGGAATTCAGTCAATCTGGTATAAACAAAAAAACACTTACCCGACTGAACGGATAAGTGTTTCTATTTTCAAGGGTGGGCCCAACTGGGCTTGAACCAGTGCCCCCCCTGCTCCGATAGTTATCGGAGGAGTCGGGTGCTATTAACCAACTGAACCAACATATCAGTATATTTTATTAAATTTTGTATGTATACCGATGATTTCATGCTTTTTATCTTGCGTTCGATTCTAACCGCATAGCATAATCCGCAGTAGGAATAAACAAAAACAACTCCCAATCATCGGCAGCCGAAGTAAATCGATGTGAGCCATACGTACTTGCATTATGCTTGGTAATACGCGCAGCAACACCATCCTGGGTTACGCCGATATAAAAACGATTCAGTTTTGAGCTATGAATAATGTAGCAGCCAATCATAGAAAATAGTGACGGAGTGATACTTTAGAAACAAATAGAGGTTTCACATTTCTGCGAAACCTCTATTCCAAGGGTGGGCCCAACTGGGCTTGAACCAGTGACCCCCTGATTATGAGTCAGGTGCTACTAACCAACTGAGCTATAGGCCCTACTTTTGCAATTATTTTTGTATCTTTGCAAAGCGAATGCAAAAGTAGTAAATTTTGTGAATCCGCAAAAATTCTTAGCCACTTTTTTAATCAGAAATGAAACAATTTAGTAATGTAAGCACTCTCATATTCGACCTGGGGGGCGTACTCATCAACCTTGACTTGCCGCAGTGTATACAGAATTTCAAGGAGTTGGGCCTGCAGGATTTTGAACAACACCTTAGTCTTTTCGGGCAAAAAGGTTTTTTCCTGCAATTTGAAAAAGGACAAATTGGAGTCGAAGAATTCCGGAATGAAATACGAAAACTGGCAACTAATCCACTTACCGATACCCAAATTGATGCTGCCTGGTGTTCTTTTTTATGCGATATTCCCAACCAAAAACTGGAAATGTTGTTAGAATTGAAAAAAAAGTTCCGGTTGTTGTTGCTGAGCAATACCAACCAATTGCATATTGAAGTAAGCACAGCCGGCGAATTTGCCCGTATTGGTAAAAAGACCACTGATGTTTTTGATAAATGTTACTATTCTTATGAAATGGGAATGGCTAAACCTGAAGCTGAAATTTTTGAGACCCTGCTTGCAGATGCCGGAGTCAGCGCCGGTGAATGCCTGCTTCTGGACGATGGACCCAAAAACATAGAACAAGCTTCTAAACTGGGAATTCAAACCTATTTAGTGGATATAAATGAAGATTTAAGTTTTTTGCTAAAGAATGAAACCTGGAATGCCTGATTCCAAAATCACCGAACGGAATAATTCTACGATGAACGTTATACTTCCTGCAGATAATAAATACTCTTTTTCGCCATGTGTGGCTACTGTTGGCATTTTTGACGGAGTGCATGCAGGACACCGGTTTTTGATGGAAGAATTGAAGTTGCTCGCCCGCGAACGCAATCTCAAAAGCGTTGTCATTACCTTTGCCGGGCATCCACGTAAAGTTTTGAACCCTGATTTCAGACCTGAAATTCTTACAACATTATCTGAAAAAATTGCTTTGCTCGGAGCTACTGGAATAGACACGTGCATTGTGGTGGACTTTACTGCCGAAATGGCTCTTTTATCTGCTTACGAATTTATCAAAACCGTGCTCTACGAAAAATATCAGGTTCAGACTCTGCTCGTCGGTCACGACCATCGTTTTGGGCACAACCGCAAGGATGGTTTTCCGGAATACAAACATTACGGAAACTCATTGGGCATGGAAGTATTTCAGTCGGTGCAATACAAAACCAATCAGGACCAATATATCAATTCTACCGAGATAAGATTAGCTTTACAATCGGGAGATATTGAGAAAACAAACCGGTTGCTGACTTACCCATATTCAGTTTCTGGGAAAGTAGTGGAAGGATTCAGGCTAGGTCGAAAAATAGGGTTTCCTACGGCTAATCTGGCTCCCAATCATCCCGACAAGCTTATTCCTGCAAACGGTGTCTACGCGGTAAAAGTTCGTTGGAACAATCATTATTACATGGGTATGCTGAATATCGGCAACAGGCCAACCGTGGCCAATGATGGTCGAATAAGCATTGAAGTACACATACTGGATTTCAACGAAGATATCTACGACCAGGAAATTGAAATTATTTTTATCCAAAAAATCAGAGATGAAAAGAAGTTCAATTCGGTTGACGAATTGACGGTCCAACTTCAAAAAGACAAAAATTTCGTAATTAAAATGAATAAATAATCAATTGATATTCATTGCGACCACTTAATTTTCTATCTTTGCGCATTAAAATAATCCCCAATTAATGCAACTCTGAAAATGAAAAAAACTTTATTAACCCTTATGCTCGGTATTACCCTTATGGGAGCTGCAAAAACCAATAATCCTTTTTTCGAAGCGTACAAAAACAAATATGGCGCTCCTCCGTTCGACAAAATTAAGAACGAACATTATATGCCTGCATTTAAGGAAGGCATCAAACAACATCAGGCTGAGATTAACGCCATTGCAAACAACAAAAACGCTGCAACTTTCGAAAACACCATTGCCGCCATGGACTACAGCGGCGATTTACTTAAGAAAGTTTCATCCGTATTTTTCAATTTATACTCTGCCGAAACAAATGACGGCATGACAAAAATTGTCAACGAAATCTCCCCTATCCTATCGGAACACAACGACAACATTTATCTGAACAGCAAACTTTTTCGCCGCATTAAAACACTTTATGACAAGCGTGCGAAACTCGGATTAAATCCGGAACAAATCCGTTTGCTGGAAAAAATTCACAGGGAATTTGTCCGCAGCGGCGCAGCTCTCAACGAGGGACAAAAAGCAAAACTGCGTGAAATAAACAAAGAATTAGGCTTGGCAGAACTTGCATTTGGCCAAAATGTGCTAGACGAAACAAACTCATACAAAAAAATCGTAGACAATGAAGCCGATTTGGCCGGGCTGCCCGAAAGCGTGCGCCAGGCCGCTGCCGAAACAGCTAAAGAGAACGGCAAAGAGGGTAAATGGCTGTTCACCACCCAAAAAGCAAGCTTCATACCTGTGCTGCAATACAGCGAAAACCGCGAGCTACGCAAAGACCTATTACTCGCCTACTCTACACGAGCCAATCATGATAATGCCAAGGATAACAAAGCATTAATCAGCAAAATCATGAAATTGCGCACTCAAAAAGCACAATTACTGGGTTTTGAAACATCAGCTGCATTTATTCTGGACGACACCATGGCTAAAACGCCTAAAGCTGTGTATGATTTCCTGCAAACCGTTTGGACTCCTGCGCTTGCTAAAGCTAAACAGGAAGCTGCTGAATTGCAAAAATTGATGGATGCCGAAGGCAAAGGTGAAAAACTAGAAGCGTGGGACTGGTGGTTCTATGCCGAAAAGTTGCGTAAAGCCAAATACGATTTGGATGAAGAAGCGCTGAAACCTTATTTCAAACTGGAAAACGTACGTCAGGGAGTTTTTGACCTGGCCACAAAACTATATGGCTTGAAATTCAAAAAACTTGATGGCATGCCTGTTTACCACAAAGACGTTGAAGTTTTTGAAGTGACCAATGCCGATGGTTCATTGATCGGGGTTTTATACACCGACTATTTTCCACGTGCCGGAAAACGTGCAGGTGCCTGGATGGAAAACATTACGCCTCAATACAAGAAAGATGGGAAAAATTATCGTCCGATTATCTGCAATGTGGGCAACTTCACCAAACCAACAGCTGACAAACCATCATTGCTCACTATGGATGAGGTTGAAACCCTGTTTCACGAATTTGGCCATGCCCTTCATGGATTGCTCAGCCAATGTACTTACCCAAGCTTGTCGGGAACTGATGTTGCCCGTGACTTTGTTGAGCTTCCTTCGCAGGTAATGGAAAACTGGTGTTGGGAACCGGAAGTTATGAAAACCTATGCCAAACACTACAAAACCGGAGAAATGATGCCTAAAGAATTCATGGACAAAATCCAACTCGCCGGAACATTCAACCAGGGATTCATTAACACCGAACTGCTGTCGGCCTCTATCATGGACATGGACTATCACATGATTAAAGATACTGCCGATTTTGATGCGGCAGCATTCGAAAAAGCTTCGTTAGACCGAATGGGAATGATCCCTCAAATTATTGTTCGCTACCGCAGCACCTATTTTAACCACATTTTCACAGGAGGTTACAGCGCCGGATATTACAGCTACACCTGGGCTGCAGTGCTCGATGCAAATGCTTTCAGCGCTTTCAAGGAAACCGGAAATATATATAATCCGGAAAAAGCTTCTGCATTCCGTAAATATATCCTAGAAAAAGGCGACTCGGATGATCCGATGAAACTATATCGCAATTTCCGCGGTGCCGATCCAAATCCGGATGCACTTCTCAAAAAAAGAGGGCTTAAATAATTTCGACAAGGATTGAAATTTCGTAAAATACAAGTATCGGTGATTTTTTTACCGGTACTTGTATTATTTTTGCAGTTCAATTCAACATAATCAGCACGTTGCCATAGCTGATAATCCATTAACGCAAAAAGAGAAGAAATGAAGGCTCATATAAAGGTCTCAATAAAACAATTCATCGTCCCAAGCATTCCTTTAGCTACCTTACTGGTAATTAGCTGTGTGGGACTATGGTTTTCGGCCTATTGGGGAGCCCGGCCAACATCTCATCTGGTTCAAACCAACAATATTCTCAACGGCGTTGAAACATTGATTTTTCCGAATTTATTGGTATCCAACCTGATTGGAATTTCATTCACTCTTTTAAACGCATTTTTGCTCGCGCAAATAAATAACCGTTTCACGATCATCCGGACCCGTACTTTCCTGCCTATTCTTGTTTTTTTACTTCTTTTGAGTTCGTGGAACGAAACTCACGTTGCCATTGGGTCACACCTTGCACTTACATTGGTAATGCTGGCTTTATTTTACATTTTAAGCATGTCGCGCGACAAAAGATCCTCCGAGCAATCGTTTATGGGGAGTTTACTGATCAGCACCAGCAGCCTTATTATCAACCCATTTATTATTATCATTCCACTTTGCTGGATCGGATTCATGATTTTCCAGAGCTTTTCACTGCGGACATTTTTGGCTTCTGTACTGGGAACACTGGCTCCATGGGTTCTTTTTATAGTTATAAAGTATACGTTTCAAAATGAGATTGACATGAATCATATTTTGGCAATCCAGCCTAGTATAGAATTTGATTTTGCAGCCATCTCCTTACCTGTATTAATTTACCTTGTGGCATTTATCCTAATATCAATTGTGAGTATATTCGGGTTATATTCCCTATCAAACAGTGATGCTATCCACACAAGAAACAAACTGAATTTTCTGGTCCTGCTACTTATATCCCTGTCTGTTATTTCTTTTTTCTTCAGAAATGAGTTTGTAATGTTTCTTCCATTGATCGCCGTTGTTTTTTCGCTCATTTTCGCCCACCCCTTTACCCTGAAGCAAAACAATTTTTACGGAATTCTCTTTGTCGCTTTCTGTATATTGAACATTGTTTACGTAATTTCTAAATATATCCTGATATAAATGACCGGATTAATGGAACTTGGCTATCTTGGCCTTTTTATTGCTTCTTTTCTGGCAGCAACAGTGGTGCCGTTCAGTTCAGAATTCATTTTTTCAGCCATGGTGTTTGGGGGACTGGATGCATGGACTTGCGTTTGGGTGGCAACACTCGGAAACTGGCTGGGCGGAATAACCAGCTATTATGTTGGATTATTGGGCAAAATTGAGTGGATTGAAAAATACTTTCACATAAAAAAAGAAAAAATGGAAAATGCCGCAGTTAAGATTCAGAAATATGGCGACTGGTTTGCATTCTTTTCTTTTGTCCCTTTTGTTGGTGATGTGATTGCAGTTGCCACCGGATTTTTTCGCTGCAAATGGTGGAAAGTTGCCATTTCAATGCTTTTGGGCAAATTTGCCAGATATATACTCTGGATGTATTTCAACGGCTTATTCATGTAATTTTATCATTTTATTTTCTCAATATGTTTCAAAGATTTAAGACTTTAATACTACTCCTTATTTTCAGCAATGCTGTGGTATGGTCTCAATCAAACCTCAAAATAGTCAACAAACCGGTAAGTTTTGGGAAACACACTTGCAAAAGCCGGAATATCGATGCCATTATCGTACATTCAGTATATAATGCCGCCGAAGGAGATAAATACGATGTCGATTTAATCATTAAGCAATTCTCACGCTACCGGGTAAGTTCACATTATATGATCGGGCGGGATGGTACGATTTTCCAGCTGGTCAAGGAAAAAGACGTTTCCTATCATGCCGGACGAAGCCAACTACCAGATGGGAGAACCGGTGTAAATTCCTGTTCTATAGGCATTGAGCTGATTACTTCGAAAGACAGCCTGGATGCACCAACCGACAAGCAAGTAAAATCACTGACCACATTGGTAAAGGACATTAGAACCCGACACAAAATCAAATACGTTTTACGACATAGCGACATTGCCCCCGGACGCAAGACAGATCCCTGGAACATGAACTGGGAAGATTTTCTAAAACGAATAGAAGAAAAAAAGCGAGTGAATTAATCAGAATTCACTCGCTTTTTTGTCCAAATATGTTTTTTAAATAGTCAGCAAATAGCTTTTGAAAGATTGGAAATCTTTAGCCATTGGCAAACTTTTCTTTTCACCTTTCATAAATTCCTGCAGTTTTTGCGGAATTTCCACTTTCTCGCCAATTATACCTTCAACTGTTTCCAAAAACTTGGCTGGATGTGCAGTTTCCAGAAAAACGCCAATTTCATTTTCGCTCAGGCTTTCCTGCAGAGCCCGGTATCCAACAGCTCCATGCGGATCCAACAAATATCCTGTTTCGCTTTTGCAAACTTTTAATGTTTCAGCAATTTGCTCATCGTTGTAACTTACCCCGCTGATTTCAGCCGAAATGGCAGCATGAGAACCACCATACAAATCCAGCACGCGCGCAAAATTACTTGGATCGCCCACATCCATGGCATTGGCAATGGTGGCAACAGACGGACGCGGAGTATATTCTGCCGTTTGCAGGTATTGCAGGAAAATATCGTTCCGATTATTCGCAGCAATAAATCGTTTAATTGGCAATCCCATCCGCTTTCCAAACAATCCGGCTGTGATATTTCCAAAATTTCCGCTTGGCACACACATTACCACATTGTTGGCTTTACCCAGCTTTTTCAGTTGAGCATAAGCATAGAAATAATAAAACGATTGTGGCAGGAAACGAGCTACGTTGATCGAATTAGCCGAAGTAAGCTTCAATTTTGCATTCAGTTCATCGTCCATAAACGCCAATTTTACTAATGCCTGGCAATCGTCGAACGTACCATCAACTTCCAAGGCCGTAATGTTTTGCCCCAGGGTTGTAAACTGGCATTCCTGAATCGGGCTTACCAGTCCTTTTGGGTAAAGCACATACACGTGAATGCCTTCCACTCCCAAAAAACCATTGGCAACTGCACTTCCGGTATCGCCCGAAGTTGCTACCAACACATTCACTTTCGTATCACTTTGCTTCTGGATAAAATAACCCAGTAAACGCGACATAAAACGCCCGCCGACATCCTTGAAAGCCAAGGTGGGGCCATGATACAACTCCAGGCTATAAATATTATCATTTACGTGCACCAGCGGAACATCAAAGTTTAATGTCTCATACACAATTTTTTTCAACGCATCGGCTTCAACATCCTCGCCAAAGAACGCATCAGCAACCGTGTAAGCAATTTCCTGAAACGAAAGTGTCTCAATTGTATCGAAAAACGATTGTGGTAATGATTTAATCAGATCGGGCATAAACAAGCCTTTATCATCTGCCAACCCTTTCACTACGGCGTCCTGCAAACTAACGCCGCTCACTTTTTTGTTTGTACTGTAGTATTTCATTGAAACGACCCCTAGCCCCTAAAGGGGAATTAGTTTAGTATTTTTAATTTTAAATTCGATAAAAGATATACCGGAAACACAGAGAGGAAACTTGCCTAGTCCCCCTTTAGGGGCTAGGGGTTGCTTATTTAATCAGCGCCTTCATAAATTCATCTCCTTTGAGCAGGCCATAACTTCCCTTTTCGGCAGCAAACTCATCATAAACAATTACGTCATCCGCCTCTTCTCCGGGTTTATATATAATAAACGGAACAGGTGAGTTGGTGTGCGTTTTATATACGCAAGGAGTCGGATGATCGGGCAAAATGGCAATTGCCACTGGTTCATCCCAAGTGGACACTTCTTCGAAAATAGGTTTCACCACACGTTGGTCAAGATATTCAATCGTTCTGATTTTCAGCTCAACATCGCCTTCATGCCCGGCCTCATCACTGGCTTCGATATGCAGATATACAAAATCATCGGTTCGAAGCGCATCGATAGCAGCCTGAGCTTTTCCTTCATAATTAGTATTATAAAGGCCTGTTGCGCCCTCCACTTCTATTACTTTAAGCCCGGCATAAACACCGATTCCCTTTATCAAGTCTACCGCCGAGATAACAGAACCACTTTTCAGGTTATAAGTTTCCAGCAATGTTTTCATCTCCGGCTTGTAGCCCGGGGACCATGGCCAGATACTATTGGCTTTGTCCTTTCCGGCTGCAGCACGCTTCAAATTTACAGGGTGGTTTTCCAGCAATTCCTGCGAACGCAGAATCAACTTATTTAGTAAATCAGCAGTTTCTTTTGCATCTCCCGTTTCGGCTTCAATCAGTACATCGGTAAAAGGCGTTCCCGGAACATCGTGAGGCGGTGTGCATGACAACTGCTTATTTCCACCTTTTATTTTCAGTAAATGACGATAGGAAACACCCGGAAAGAAGTTAATCACATCATTTCCCAGTTCTTTTTGCAAAAAAAGAATCAATTCGGTGGCTTCTTCATTGCTGATATGCCCAGCCGAGTGATTCTTTATTTTTTGATTTTCTATACAAATAAGATTGCAACGCATGGCCATCTCTCCTTCCTCTATGGCCACACCCATGCTCGCGGCCTCCAGCGAGCCACGCCCTTCAAACACTTTAGCCACATCGTAGCCAAGCACGCTCATGTTGGCAATCTCACTTCCCGGAGCAAAACCTTCGGGAATAGTATCCAGCAAACCGTTACGTCCTAAAGCTGCAATTTTATCAATATTCGGCTTATTAGCAGCCTGCAGGCAGGTTTTATTATCAAGCGATGCTATTGGCTCATCTGCCATTCCATCGCCAAGTATTATTAAGTATTTCATAAGACCCCTTACCCCTAAAGGGGAATAAGTTAGTTTGTAATATATTATATTTGCATTTTTTGTAAGTCCGGAAAGAGGTTAAAACTAGTCGTTAATTTTCCCCCGCCGTTTTATTCCAGAAAGTCCCTGTAGTCAGGCAATGCATCTTCGAACTTGGCTACAGTTTCAGCCAATGACACATAACTTTCACCGCCGGAAGCATTCAAGTGTCCACCTCCGTTAAACAAATCGGCTGCCACTTTGTTTGCAGGGAAAGTTCCCTGCGACCGCAACGAGATTTTGATTTTCTCAGGATCTTCACGCATAAATACCGAAAAATCAACGCCTTCGATAGAAAGCGGAATATTCACAAAACCTTCGGCATCACCATTGGTAAAATTAAATTGTTTTAATTCTTCAGTTGTCAGGGTTATCAAAGCCGCCCTGAATTCTGGATACACCTTCATTTTATTGTATAAACAAAAACCCATCAATCTAAGCCTATCTGCAGAGTAAGTATTAAAGACCTTACGATAAATCGCATCTTTATCAACGCCCAACTTTATCAATTCGGCAATAATGATATAAATCTCCTGGTTATTAGAATTATACGTAAAGCCCCCGGTATCAGTCATCATCCCAGTATAAATACATTCGGCACAAGCCAAATTTATTTTAGAAAAATCGCCCAAGCGGCATATCAATCTGAAAATCAACTCACTGGTAGAGGATATTTCCGGATAAGAAACTGCAACTTTGGGAAAGGCACCTGGATGTAAGTGGTGATCCACCAAAATCTTAGGAGCCGCTGCATTTATCACCGCATCAGCCATTTTGGCCATACGGCTTGCCTGATTAAAATCCAACGTAAAAATCAGTTCAGCACCGGCAATTAATTCATCGGCTTTTTCTTTATAATCCTCATAAACCAACACACATTCTGAGCCGGGCAACCACGACAAAAAAGCCGGGAACGCAGTCGGAACAATCACAACAGGTTCTTTTTCAATAGTCATCAGGTAATGCCATAATGCCAACGTAGAGCCCATGGCATCGCCATCAGGACCAACATGTGAAACAATCACAATTTTTTCTACATTATCAATGGCCTTTTTTACCTTGGTAATAAGGTCTTCGGCAATAATTTTAGAAATCATTTATCTGGTTTTAATTTGGTTGCAAAAGTAGCAAAAAAATACGATTTTGAGACTGCTACCAGCCCCACAACATTAATCTTTAATATTCAACACATAAGCCCCTTGTTCTGCTACAGAATAAAACCCTATTCCACGGGCATTGCAGGCTTGCCTGATATCATTTACATACCATTTCGAAACGTTTTTATCCACAATAATGTTCCGGGGATATATGCAATCCAGAATTTGTTCTATTTTAGGCTTCATATGGCTACCCACAACCAGGTAATCCAGATCAAGTGGTTTCCCGGCGCTTTTCATTTTTAAAAACTCAGTTGTCAGCACAAGCAACCTCTTCCCTTCGAAACTCAGAAAACCATCCGAATTACAAGCTGCTCCATTTACATACCGCGGTTTCTCAAGTTTTTGATTCTGCCAAAAAGTCTTGCCAATCTTCAGGGCCTCAACCGAATCTGTTGTAAAAACCAGATTCTGATTGCGATTGATAAAACTGATGTGTGTATTTTTCTGCCCTGCATAAACAATCATCCGCTTCGAAGTCAAGGTATTATAATTCACATACAAATTAAACACACAAGCCAACAGTATTGAACCTATTCCAATGAACAACGGCTCATACCTTCTGTTAAAGTAATACGCTGACAAGCAAAATATTGCCAGAAAAATCACGATTGTTTGTGAAATGTCAAACGAGACATGAGAAACCGAAAAAGGCAGATTTTGAATAAATACAATCATAAAGTTCAACGTCCAAAGCATCCATTTCAGCAAAAAAGCCACCCAGATAGAAAGATAGGGCACAAACGATGTGGCCAATAAACCAATGGCGAGATAAATCACAACGGTGGAAAGCGGAATGGCAATAAAGTTGGTTAGAATAAAATAATTGGGGAATTGTTGAAAATAATACAGCACAAAAGGAGCCGTGCCAAGTTGGGCTGCCAGCGAAACAGCAAACAATCCCCAAATTGCTTTACTCGCTCTGTTTGTTGGCGTATAAAACTTATTAACAACAGGTTGAAAAAACAAAATACTCAATACAGCCGAATAACTCAGCTGAAACCCGACATCAAACAAAAAATTGGGATTATAAAGCAACATTCCAAATGCCGATGCAAAAATACTATTGTAAATTTGAGGTTTCCGTTCAAAACAACTTGCCAACGACACGAAACTGAACATCAATGCTGCACGGATAACAGCCGCTGACATACCCGTAAGAAATGCATAAGTCCATAAAAAGAGCATTATAAACAAGCCTTTAAAAATTTTTAGGCGTTTGGATTTGTCCATAAAGCCCAATAAAAACGCCATCACCACATACACCACTCCAACGTGCATTCCACTTACCGAAAGAATGTGCATAGCGCCGGTAGCACTGTAACTGGCACGTAAATCGGGTTGCAAATCGTCGGTATAGCCCAATGTTAGTGCTGCCAAAACGGCAAATTCATCGCCACGAATATCGAATTCACGGTAAACCGACAACAAATAATTACGCCATTTATCCGCTTCACGCCTAATGGAAAATGTTTCATTTCGGCCTGTAAACTTCCAGCTTTCCGACGAAATATAACAAGTTGCCCCTATTCCCTGCCTTTTCAGGTAAGCAGCATAATCAAATCCATCCGGATTCATTGCCCGTTCAGGCTCAGAAAATTCGGCTTCCACCAGCAACCGGTCGCCAAATAATAATTGCGAAGCCTCCTTGTCTTTCTGAAAATAAAGAATAACCTGCCCACGAGTCGGCTTCCATGTATCTTCATAGTATTCCAGCACATCCACTTTGCACTGATACGATTTTGCTTTTTCAATCGGAGGTGCGATCAGTTCCACCCGATAAATTTCCTTTTTATTAAGCCGGTCAAAAACCGTGGCCTTACTTTGTTCATCAGTGCGGAAGTATGCCAGCGACAACATTAATAAAAAAATTCCGCAGCCAAAAAGCCAACGGAATTGAAATTGTCGTTTAGGTGAACGTACAAAAAACGACGCTAAAATAAATAAAATCGAAAGGCCAAACATAGCAAACAGACTCCATTGGAGCAGCTCCACATATTGGTAAAATATAACACCAACAACAAACGGGAGCAACAATCTGAAAAATGGAGTTCGTTGCAAAAAGTCCATAGGCTATGTGTTCAGCATGTTATGTATCGTTTCGATAGGATTTTCAGCATTAAAAACAGCGCTACCCGCAACCAGCACATTCACACCACTTTCAAATAGTTTTTGAGCATTTTGTAAGTTCACACCTCCATCAACCTCTATGACGCACTGCGCATTTTTTCGTTCAATCATCTCCTTGAGTTCGGCAATTCGGGCATAGCTTTCTTCAATAAATTTCTGGCCGCCATAGCCTGCAAAAACAGTCATTAGCAATACCAAATCAACCTTATCCACAAAAGGTTCAAGCACACTTACCGGCACATCCGGATTAATGGTAATTCCGGCCTTTATACCTTCTGCTTTTATCATTTCGATAACTTCCAGCGGGTTTTCAACAGTTTCGTAATGGAAAGTCAAAATATCAGCGCCAGCTTTGGCAAAACGGGAAATATATTTTTCGGGATGAACGATCATCAAATGAACATCCAACGGTTTGATACAGTGCTTTTTCACAGCTTCTAGCACCGGAAAGCCAAAAGAAATATTGGGAACAAAACTTCCATCCATTACATCAATATGCAACCATTCGGCTTCGCTGGCATTAATCATTTCACAGTCAGCTTTCAGGTTTCCAAAATCAGCAGACAACAAGGATGGAGAAATTATTTTAGTCATAAGACAAGGGGTATTTTTAGCAATTCATTGTTTTGCAAATATAATAAAAAAAAGACCTCCAAGTATTTGGAAGTCTTCTTTTTTAATTCAAAAACAATTCAACAAACTGATTATCGGCTACTTTTTCAACTCTGTACGTAGAAGCAAATTGAAGAATGTTTTGCAATGTTGATGCTTTGGGTTGCATTTCAGGAAGTTTTTCAAGCCGTTTATTTCCAGAAGAAATCGAATCAGTTTTTTTTAATCGGGGTGTAGTTTTTTGCATAGGCGCTTTTAATGTTTTTAGAGTATACTACTAAAACGAAGCCTTCTGCAAAATAGTATATAATCAATAAAAAAAATCTCAATTTCCAATTTCCAATTAAAAACGCCCATCCATAAGCAATTCAGTGTATAATTGGAAATTGGAAATTGGGAATTAAAATTTATCTTATTTCCAGACAAACATCGTTTTCGGCAGCAATCCGGCGCATATTCAAAAGCGCATAACGCATACGTCCCAAAGCTGTATTTATACTTACATTCGTAATTTCAGCTATTTCCTTGAAACTCAAGTCTTCGAAATAGCGCATACGGATCACTTTCTGTTGAGATGGAGGCAACAAATCGATAAGATGAACCACATCGGCCAACACCTGCTCGTTCGACATGGTATCTTCCACGCATTTTTCCGAAAGTTTGGCATTGTTTACGATGTCATAATCTGCTGCATCTGCCGAGAAAGTGTTTTCGTTCTTTTCACGACGGAAATGGTCGATAATCAGGTTGTGTGCAATCCTGTTAATCCACGCCAAAAACTTACCGGATTCGACGTAACGACCCTGTTGAATGGTAGCGATTGCTTTAATAAAAGTGTCTTGAAAAATATCTTCGGCAAGTTCCCGACTGCGTACAATCAAATAAATATAGGAATACACTTTTGATTTGTAACGCAACAATAAAATTTCAAACGCTTGATTATCACCAATCTCATACAATTTTACCAATTCATCATCAGTTAATTGATTCAGATTTTTCATTACTTTTAATTTTGAGGTTCAAAGTAATTTTGGTCTATAGGCGTTCTAAATTTTAGTGGTTATTGGAAATGATTAGACTGCAAATATAACGATAGAAAAATAAAAAACAAATTTTTGAGCCATTAATTTCAAAAATAATACAATTTTACATTCTTATATGTTATAAATAGTGATTATTTACAGGCCCGTATACTCAAAACAGATATTCATCCGTTTAAAAAATGGGTTATTTCACCAAAACCCCAACGCTACTCTACCCACAAAACGAGCCCTTTAAGATACTCTCCTTCAGGATGATAAATATTTATTGGGTGGTCGGCAGGCTGTGTTAGCTGGTGTAAAATACGCACATTTCGCTTGCTTTCGGCAGCAGCACTGAATACCGCCAAACGGAATTGGTCTTTGGTAACCACCTGCGAACATGAAAAAGTGAAGAGAATCCCTCCCGGTTTTATTTGCTCAAAGGCTTTTGCATTCAGGCGTTTATAACCTTTTAGTGCATTGCGCAATGCATCACGATGCTTGGCAAATGCCGGCGGATCGAGAATAATCAGGTCATATTGTTGATCGAGCGTGTGCAGGTTATTCAGGTATTTGAAAGCATCCTCCGCAAAAGATGCATGGCGCGGATCATTAGGGAAATTAATTTCCATATTCCTGTCAGTCAAATCAATTGCTTTTGCCGAGCTATCCACCGAGTGAACCAGCTTGGCTCCGCCACGCATGGCGTAAACCGAAAAACCGCCGGTGTAACAAAACATGTTCAACACCGACTTTCCGGCAGAGTAACGCTCCAGCAAAGAGCGGTTCTCGCGTTGATCCACAAAAAAACCGGTTTTTTGCCCACGCAACCAATCAACCTGAAATTGCAGCCTGTTTTCCAAAGCCTTCAGATTTTCATTCTCACCGCCAATCAGATAACCATTCTCGGGCTCGATAGCCGCCTTGAATGGCAACGTGGTTTCCGATTTATAATAAACACTTTTAACCTCAGGCACATTTGCCACAATAGCGCTGGCCAATTCGTTTCGAGTTTCATGCATCCCAATTGAGTGCGCCTGCAACACAGCGGTATCGTCGTAAACATCAACAATCAAACCGGGCAACGAATCTCCTTCCCCATGTACTAAACGATACGTATTGTTCTGACCAGGAACCACCAAACCTAACGATTGGCGCATAGCATAGGCGTTCCGTATTTTTTTCGCCCAAAACTCCTCATCAATTTTTGTTTTCTCAAAAGATACCACCCGAACGGCAATACTGCCAATCTGATAATGACCAATAGCTAAAAAGTTGCGATTACTATCAACCACTTCAACCAAATCTCCCTCAGCAGGCTTTCCTTCAATGCGCTGAATAGCACCTGAAAACACCCACGGGTGAAAACGTAATAAACTTTCTTCTTTCTTTGGCTTTAACTGAATAGTAATCATATAATTATTGTTTATTTAGGGGCTGGAGCTTCGTGTTCCTGATTTAGATTTGGGGATTTGTGGTTTAAAATTGACAAAATACAGACTCAATCATTATTTTACACGGTCTATATCAAGCAATTGAATTTAGACTATTGCTGATTCGGAACTCTCTGCTTGCCTGGTTGCAGCTTGTTGTTCACGCAATTCGCGTTGGTCAAGAGCCTCCTTCAATAGGATTTTATCAAGTTGTTTTTTGGTGAGTTTCTTTTCGTTCATCAGTTGCAGGTAGATCTGCAAGCTTGCCCACGCATTGGTAGCAGCATAGCGTTGCTGTTGTTCGGTCAGTTCGGGGTTTTCCCAGTTTGTCAGCCGTTGCGATTTGGATATTTTTTTGCCGAAAAGAATCGCGTATATTTTTTGCAGTCCCAATTCCAAAATGCCGTAGCTTTGGATTATTGTCTGAATATCTACACAATTAGCCGGTTTAAATTTGTGGTGCCTGTTCAGGCCATTTAAATCGTCGCGAAGTGAAAGCCCAATTTTTTTTATTTTTTCATCCGCCAGAAATTCGGCCAGGGCCGCAGGAAAATCAATTTTATTCAACCGGAATAAGAAGCAATGATCCAGGGTAGAAATTTGCACAAGCGACACTTTATGATGAGTTCCACGGGTAAATGATGGTTTGGTTTCTGTATCGATACCTACAATTGTACTTTTGCGGAGTTCTTCAATGGCTGGATATATTTTGGATAAGTCGTCGACCAGAGTTATCTTGCCCTCGAATGAAACAACCGGCAGCAAATTTACCTCGTCTTTAGTTATTTTGGTCTTAAACATATTAAATTACTTCAATAAATTAGACAGTTCCTCATCGTCGTCCTGCAAAAAATTAAGAAATGAATTCCGATCTACCTTTCCGGCCGAAGCTGCTTCTTCATTTTCATTTTCCATCCCAAATCCTTCACTAAATCGGAGTGCATGTAAGGCCCGCAACCCATTCAACAGTTTTTGACCCCAATGTTCGCCAAATGCCAACAAACATGCAACAAGTGCATCATTCATTATATCTACATCACCCAGTTGGTAATTAGCTGCAAAATCTTTCAATTCCTGATAAATATCTGCCATATTTTCAGACAAAAACGCTGCTATCGGCGTATCGCTGAGAGACATATCAGGGTGAAATGTTTCCAGGTAAGAATCATCGGGACCTAACAATTGCTCCAATTGCTCGCGCACGAACTGATAGTCCTCTTCCGTCACAAAGCGTTCAGGCGAGTCATCAAATACAGTTTCGGGAATTTCTACAAGGGAAGCTTTCAGATATAAAAGCGGAAGTATTTTTACTGACTTCTGAATAAAATCTGCCTTTGTAAATTCGGTTGCATGCTCAAGAAAAAGGCAGGTTTCTGCAGCAACAGTTACAAATTCTATTACATTTGCACTATAAACAATGTGATCAGGTAATTGGTCGATTTCCATTCAAAAAAGCAGATTAAATAAACGAATGCAAAAGTAAGAAAAAATATCCATTTTGGCAGTATGCAATTATCCCAGAATCGGAACTTCTATGAAAGTATAAACTAAAAAAAACAGAACAAACCGAAAACATTAACGAAAAAGAAAGCGTTATAAATTTACAAGAACGAGAAAAACACTGGCATCAATCATTAACCACTAAAATTCACCGTTATGGAAGACAAACTTATCACACTAAAAAATTACGAAACAATGGTAGAGGCCATGTTCGATCAGGAAATCTTGCGCGAAAACAACATTGAAAGTTCGATAAACAATGAAGACTCAGTAGAGCTAATGCCCATGTTTGGAGAAATAAACGAAGGACTCCGGATTGTGGTTTTTGAAAAAGACTACGAACAAGCCACCAAAATACTGGAAGAATACGAAAATTCCGTTGACAGGTCGACAGAACCGGTAGATGAGGGCTAAGAAAATCAAATCCGCACTAAATCAATAATCCTTTTTCCTAAAACAGGATGCACAAATTCCGGTGCAATTTCGGCAAAAGGCAATAATACAAAATCCCGTTCCACAATTAGTGGATGCGGGATTTTTAATGCCGGTTGATCAATAATCAAATTGTCGTAGAAAAGGATATCAATGTCAATTAAGCGATCGGCATATCCGGTTACTGATTTGGTCGTACGCCCAATCATTCGTTCTATCTCCTGGGTTTTAGCTAATAAATCAAACGGCTGAAGATTAGTTTCCACCAGCACCACCGCATTTAAAAACCGGTTGTCCGACTCAAAACCCCACGGTTCAGACACATAAAATGTTGATTGACGAATTATTGCACCGACATAAACCGACAAAGAAATAATCGCATTGTTCAGATTACGTTCCTTATCTCCTAAATTTGTTCCCAACCCTAAATATACAAATGCCATTGCCATTAAGTTTTGTACAAAGGTACATTTATTTCACTAGTAAGGGGCAAGGGGTAAGAGATAAGTATTATGTGAATTATGCTTTTAGGCAAATGAAGATATTTCCAACAACTGCTTACCTCTTGCCTCTCACCTCTGTTTTCCTGCCATTTTCTGCCCTTTTGTCAGTAACCAGCCATTTTTCAAATAAGCTTTTCTGACTTTTTCTGTCAAACTTTGAGCCTGGCTGTAAAAAAATCTACTGGCACAGGCTTTGTAAAATGTCAGTCGTGCTTATAAAAAACGAAACTCAAACTTATTAAATAAATTCAAAGAATCATGGGAAAAATTATTGGAATTGACTTAGGAACCACAAACTCTTGTGTTTCCGTTATGGAAGGTAACGAACCAATCGTTATCACAAATAGCGAAGGTAAACGTACAACACCTTCTGTTATTGGCTTTGTCGATGGTGGCGAGCGTAAAGTAGGTGATCCTGCTAAACGTCAGGCCATTACAAACCCTACAAAAACTGTATTTTCTATCAAACGTTTCATGGGCGAAAGCTACGACCGTTTGGCAAAAGAAATTGCCCGCGTACCATTTAAAGTGGTAAAAGGTGACAACAACACTCCACGTGTCGACATTGACGGACGTATGTACACTCCACAGGAAATTTCGGCTATCATTCTTCAAAAAATGAAAAAAACTGCCGAAGAATACCTGGGAACTGAAGTTACCGACGCAGTTATTACCGTTCCTGCCTACTTCAACGACTCACAACGCCAGGCAACTAAAGAAGCCGGCGAAATTGCAGGTCTGAACGTTCGTCGTATCATTAACGAGCCTACTGCTGCTGCTTTGGCCTACGGTTTGGACAAAACAAACCACGACATGAAAATCGTAGTTTTCGACTGCGGTGGTGGTACTCATGACGTTTCGGTACTGGAACTTGGCGATGGCGTATTCGAAGTAAAATCGACCGATGGTGATACTCACCTTGGTGGTGATGACTTTGACCACCGCATTATAGACTGGTTGGTTCAGGAATTTAAAAATGAAAACAGCGGTATTGATTTAAGCAAAGACCCAATGGCTTTGCAACGTTTGAAAGAAGCTGCTGAAAAAGCAAAAATCGAGCTTTCAAACACCACTTCTTCTGAAATCAATTTACCATATATTATGCCTGTTGATGGTGTTCCACGCCACTTGGTCCGCACTTTGACCCGTGCAAAATTCGAACAATTGATTGATGATTTGGTACAACGCACTATCGAACCTTGCCGTACCGCTTTGAAAAATGCAGGTTTGACAATCAGCGATATCGACGAAGTTATCCTGGTAGGTGGATCAACCCGTATCCCGGTTATTCAAAATGCTGTTGAGAAATTCTTCGGAAAAGCTCCTTCTAAAGGCGTAAATCCGGATGAAGTTGTTGCGGTAGGTGCTGCTATTCAAGGTGGTGTACTTTCGGGAGATGTAAAAGATGTATTGTTGCTTGACGTAACCCCACTTTCATTGGGTATTGAAACAATGGGTGGTGTAATGACCAAACTGATTGAGTCGAACACAACCATCCCAACTAAAAAATCGGAAACATTTACAACTGCTGTTGACAATCAGCCTTCGGTAGAAATTCACGTATTGCAAGGCGAACGTCCAACCGCTGTTCACAACAAATCATTGGGTCGTTTCCACCTGGATGGTATCATGCCTTCACGTCGCGGCGAACCACAAATTGAAGTTACTTTTGATATTGATGCCAACGGTATATTACACGTAACCGCAAAAGATAAAGCAACCGGAAAAGAACAACGTATCCGTATTGAAGCATCTTCAGGTTTGAGCGATGCCGAAATCAAACGTATGAAAGATGAAGCTGCTGCAAATGCCGATGCCGATGCAAAAGAAAAAGAACGCATTGACAAACTGAACCACGCTGACAGCTTGATTTTCCAGACAGAAAAACAACTGAGCGAAATTGGCGATAAAATTCCGGCTGACAAAAAAGGCCCGATCGAAGCGGCTTTAGCTAAACTGAAAGAAGCTCACAAAGCTCAGGATCTTGACGGAATTGATGCTGCTACTAACGAGGTGAATGCTGCGTTCCAGGCTGCCAGCCAGGAAATGTACAACGCGCAAAATGCACAGGGTGCACAACAACCGGGTGCTGACTTTGGTGGTCAACAACAAAGCCAGAGCAACAATCAGCAGGGTGATGTAACTGACGTTGATTTTGAAGAAGTGAAGTAAAATTTCAGTTTTTGCCTATCTTCAGGAGACAGTGACTAGTCCTAAATAACCATTACAGGTTTTTATTCGACAAAAATAAATACTTTATCCAACCGTATCAAGGCTAGCCTTGATACGGTTGGCCTTTTTTATAGGTTTTTATTTTTACTTCCCTTTGTAGGTGCATTTGGTCAGGTGTTTTCATATGAACATGACCATGAGCTCTTTGTGTGTTATACGTGTTTATCGTATCCTTTACTAAATGCTTCATTGTTTGAATATCTGCATTGTATTTTTCCAGTAAAAATTCCTGTTTTAAAATTCCATTTACTCTTTCGGCGACATCATTAACATATGGATCATAACTCTCAGTCATACTTAGAATAATCTTCTTAGCTTTCAAAACTTCCTGATAAGTATTACTACAATACTGTAATCTCTGTCTGAATGTTGAATTAATCGGTTCTTGTACTTTCGTTGTTTTACAGCCATTTTTAGTACTCTGAGAGACCCCCAGTTTCCAGACTAGGTGAGAGGTTGTAACCCATTATTTTCTTAGAATAAGCATCCGTAACTAAAGCCAGATAGCAGTTGCGACTTCTCGCGCCAATGTAAGTTATATCCGAAACCCAGACCTGTTCCGATTGATTCAGTTCCATATGGGCAACCAGACTTTTATGCTTACAGAATCGGTGATGGGAGTTCATGGTTATACGATAATTTCGTTTGGGCATTATCAGCATATGATTGGCTTTTAATATCGCCAGGAACTCATCCCGACCAACATGTAATTCTCTTAAAGGGTCATTCAAAAGATAATACAGCTTCCTGAAGCCGATATCGCGCATATTCATTCGTGTATGGGCTGAACCAGCGCTAAAACCTGTTCTGCTTTACTTTATTTTTGCTTTCTGGACTTACAGGAACGATAATAAAACTGTCTACTAACCCAGAGCAATCCACAGGTGGAGCTTTTACTCACTTGGAATTGCCGGCTGAATTGGTCAATTAATCTGGTAAAGAGTTTTTCGGATAGAGATATTATACTCTTTTTCGGCCGACATCAACCATCCTGTCAAAGAAAACCGCTTTCATATCGAATTTCTCCGCTTGCTTCTCCAAAAATGCTTTCTGCTTTTCTAAAACTTTGATACGCTGCTCAAGGATCTTTCGGTCCCACCTTTTAACATATTACTTGACGTTTGATTTTCCCAGTCAAAGGTACCATGTCGCAACTGACTTTATTTCAAAATAATGGTTTAATCGTATGAAACAAGGATAAATTAGCCACTTTTGTTATAATAATCATTCTTAGAGTTATGGAAGAAAGCAGTTATAAATTATACGAACGATTACTACGTTTAGGTTCTGACTGGCAAGTAATAAACATTGCCGTTGATGATCCTCACAATGTAATTCATATCACTATTTCGTACCGTCACAAAGATTGGGTTGACAAATCCACAGGTGAGATTTTCCCGATTTATGATTACCGTCAGGAACGAGTTTGGCGTCATTTGGATACCATGGAGCATGCCACTTTTATTCATTGTCGTTTACCTCGCATTCAAACTCCTGATGGAAAAATACATACCATTGAGGTTGTTTGGGCTGATAGTGGTATTTCTCATACCAAAAAGTTTGAGAACAAGAGTATCAGCGTTTTGCAGCGATGATAAGATGTGTGGCATCATGCATCGTTCAGTTCTTCGAGGATTGGAACAGCGCGATTTATCTTCCATAAAACAAATTTCGTTGGACGAGAAGAGCTATGGAAAAGGTCATCAATACATCAGTGTTCTCACTGACAGCCGTACAGGAACTGTTTTAGAGGTTTCAAAAGACAGAACTGAACAATCTGCAGACAGCCTGATAACTAGTGCGTTAAATCCAGATCGACTGATGTGTATTACCACCACCTGTTATGACATGTGGGATGCTTTTATAAACGCTTTAAAAAAAACTGTCCGAATGCCCGACTGGTACACGACAAATTTCACATTGTCAAATACTTAACGAATGTCATTGACTTAACACGCAGAGAAGAAGTGAAAATAGAACCATTATTGAAAAAGACCCGTTTCGTTTTTCTAAAGCGCTTAGACACAATGACTGCTAAGCAAAGACTTACGTTTGAACTGGAGAATATATCCAATACCAAAACTGCATCTGCCTGACGAATGAGGGTAAACTTCATTGCCATGTATGAGTGTCAAACTTCAGAGCAAGCTCTTGATTATTTCAATGCTTGGTACAAATCTCTGATTCATTCTTCAAATAAACATATCAAAAAAGCAGCTAAAACTATCAAAGAACACATCGAGAATATCGTTCCTCAAATCGGTTCAACCATCTCGAACGGGAGAGCCGAACAAACCAATAGCAAAATTGCTAAGATTCAAAGAGTCGCTCAGGGATATCATAACTTCGATAATCTTAGAGCTGCAATACTCTTTTTCAATGGAAATTTATCCTTGTTTCACACGATTAACGATTAAACCAAAATAATCAAGAAGACTTGCGAGAAGAATAAGACTCAGCAATTGTTGTTCTACATTGCTTAATGGGGATTCACTTTTCATGAAACAAAATTATTATTTTATTTCAAAAAACACAATTTTCCCGATTGAGCCCCCAAAATATCAATTCCCTTCTCAATCTGATCCCAAGAATGCTTTCTCTGAGCCCCAGAAACCTATTGCTTGGTTTCGTTACCAGCAACAAAAAAAGCCCCACATACTATTGTATGCAGGGCTTTGAAAAACGGCAGCTATCTACTCTCCCACTTTTCAGCAGTACCATCGACGTTGACAGGCTTAACTTCTCTGTTCGGAATGGGAAGAGGTGGAACCCTGTCGCTATAACCACCTAAATAAGGTGACAGTTGACAATTGACAGTTGACAATTATAAACCGTATAGGATAGATTTATTAAAAGAAGAGAGAAATCATAACTTAGCAAGGTAATACCATACGGCACAAAAAAAGCTATCGGGCAATTAGTATTACTCGGCTCTACATTTCTGTTGTACACCTGTAACCTATCAACGTGGTAATCTGCCACGACCCTCAATGGAAATCTAATCTTGAAGATGGCTTCGTGCTTAGATGCTTTCAGCACTTATCCAAACCGAACGTAGCTACTGGGCAGTGCTCCTGGCGGAACAACCCATCGACCAGAGGTTCGTCCAACACGGTCCTCTCGTACTAGTGTCAGACCTTCGCAAATTTCCTGCGCCCACAACAGATAGGGACCGAACTGTCTCACGACGTTCTGAACCCAGCTCGCGTGCCACTTTAATGGGCGAACAGCCCAACCCTTGGGACCTTCTCCAGCCCCAGGATGTGACGAGCCGACATCGAGGTGCCAAACCATTCCGTCGATATGAGCTCTTGGGAATGATCAGCCTGTTATCCCCGGAGTACCTTTTATCCTTTGAGCGATGGCCCTTCCATACGGAACCACCGGATCACTATGCCCTAGTTTCCTACCTGATCGACTTGTCGGTCTCTCAGTCAAGCGCGCTTATACCATTATACTCTACGACCGGTTACCAATCGGCCTGAGCGCACCTTTGGAAGCCTCCGTTACACTTTTGGAGGCGACCACCCCAGTCAAACTACCCACCAAACAGTGTCCTCGCATTCACGAGTTAGAACTCAAATAATTAAAGGGCCGTATTTCAAGGGTGACTCCACGAACACTAGCGTGCCCGCTTCATAGTCTCCGGCCTATCCTACACATCAATTACCCAAATTCAGTGTTAAGTTGCAGTAAAGGTTCACGGGGTCTTTCCGTCCCGTTGCGGGTAATCGGCATCTTCACCGATACTACAATTTCACCGAGCTCACAGCTGAGACAGTGCCCAGATCGTTACACCATTCGTGCAGGTCGGAACTTACCCGACAAGGAATTTCGCTACCTTAGGACCGTTATAGTTACGGCCGCCGTTTACTGGGGCTTCAATTCAAAGCGTCGATTGCTCTAACTTCTCCTCTTAACCTTCCAGCACCGGGCAGGTGTCAGGCCATATACTTCATCTTTCGATTTTGCATAGCCCTGTGTTTTTGTTAAACAGTCGCCTGGGCCATTTCTCTGCGGCTTCTCATTCAACATGAGGAAGCGCCCCTTCTCCCGAAGTTACGGGGCTATTTTGCCTAGTTCCTTAGCTGTGAATCACTCGAGCGCCTTAGTATGTTCTACTTGACCACGTGTGTCCGTTTGTGGTACGGGTACTTATATGATTAACGTTTAGCGGATTTTCTTGGCAGTCTGATTACATCCATATCCGGTTGTACAAGTACGCCCGGTACTATCAGGTTCGACTCAGGGAGCGGATTTGCCTACCCCCCTCAATATCTACACCCTTTAACCTACTATTCCGTCAGTAGGCAGGACTTTCACTTCTGCGTCCCCACTTCACTCATATAAGTAGTACTGGAATATTAACCAGTTCTTCCATCGGCTTCGCCTGTCGGCTATACCTTAGGCCCCGACTAACCCTGATCCGATTAGCGTTGATCAGGAAACCTTAGTCTTCCGGCGGAGGTGTTTCTCGCACCTCTTATCGTTACTTATTCCTACATTTGCTTTTCCAGCCGCTCCAGAGTAAGTTGTCCTTACGCCTTCTACGCTGTACTGGAATGCTCCCCTACCAATTGTACAATGTACAATTCCATAGCTTCGGTAATATGCTTATGCCCGATTATTATCCACGCCAAACCGCTCGACTAGTGAGCTGTTACGCACTCTTTAAATGAATGGCTGCTTCCAAGCCAACATCCTAGCTGTCGCTGCAGTTCGACTTCGTTAATTCAACTTAGCATATATTTGGGGACCTTAGCTGATGGTCTGGATTCTTCTCCTCTCGGACATGGACCTTAGCACCCATGCCCTCACTGCTGCAAAACATTTATATGCATTCGGAGTTTATCAGGACTTGATAGGCGGTGAAGCCCTCGCATCCAATCAGTCGCTCTACCTCATATAAACTATTGCAACGCTGCACCTAAATGCATTTCGGGGAGTACGAGCTATCTCCAAGTTTGATTAGCCTTTCACCCCTACCCACAAGTCATCCGAAAACTTTTCAACGTTTACCGGTTCGGTCCTCCATTTCGTGTTACCGAAACTTCAACCTGCTCATGGGTAGATCACTTGGTTTCGCGTCTACTCCCACTGACTATGGCGCCCTGTTAAGACTCGCTTTCGCTTCGGCTGCGGTCCTGAAGACCTTAACCTTGCCAGTGAAAGTAACTCGTAGGATCATTATGCAAAAGGCACGCTGTCACACCACGAAGGTGCTCCAACCGCTTGTAAGCGAACGGTTTCAGGGTCTATTTCACTCTTCTATTCGAAGTACTTTTCACCTTTCCCTCACGGTACTGGTTCACTATCGGTCTCTGGGGAGTATTTAGCCTTAGCGGATGGTCCCGCCAAATTCACACAGGATTTCTCGTGTCCCGCGCTACTCAGGATACTGCTATCAAATTAAAAACTTACCTGTACAGGATTATCACCTTCTATGATTGCTCTTTCCAAAGCATTCCAGTTCATTTGTAATTCAAATATCACAGTCCTATAACCCCAGCTATGCATTGCTACATAACTGGTTTGGGCTGTTCCGCGTTCGCTCGCCACTACTTGCGGAATCACTTTTGTTTTCTTCTCCTAAGGGTACTTAGATGTTTCAGTTCCCCTCGTTCGCCTTCCATATAATGGAATAACATAGCTTCACTATGTTGGGTTGCCCCATTCGGAAATCTCGGGATCAAAGGTTATTTGCACCACCCCCGAGCTTATCGCAGCTTATCACGTCCTTCATCGCCTCCCAGAGCCTAGGCATCCACCGTTCGCTCTTATTTGCTTTTTTTATTTCTTGTTGCTCGTATCCTTATCAGACGCACAACCGTGCGTCTTTACAAATACTCAATGCATTATTTAGATTGCTCTATCGTATTGCATTGCTTTACTACTTTTTCTCTCTTTCTTTCAATATATCAAAGATCGCTATTCAATGGACAATTGACAATTGATAATTGACAATTTGTTTATCTCACGATAATCCATTTAAATGTGATGATTTTTAGTGGTTCAGCACTAATAATCTGTTTTCATTACTTTTCCAATACTCGCTTGTATTGTGTTTTATTCTCCTTCTTCATTGTCAACTGACCACTGTCAATTGTCAACTTCTTCGTGGAGAATATCGGGCTCGAACCAATGACCCCCTGCGTGCAAGGCAGGTGCTCTAAGCCAACTGAGCTAATCCCCCGGTATTCAATTCATAATTTATAATTTATAATGCAATAATGTAGAATTTGATTTGTCAATTATGAATTATGCATTGTCAATTATGCATTATTTTGTAGTCCCAGGCAGAGTTGAACTGCCGACCTCTACATTATCAGTGTAGCGCTCTAACCAACTGAGCTATAGGACTGGCTTTCTTTTCTCGCCTTATTTTTATAGGCTCTACTTTTCAATTTTTTCAGCTTGTTTCCAAACTGTATATATCATAAACAACGTAATGTAGTACTCGGAATTTCTATCCCTCGTATATACCACTTTTCTACTTAATCGATAACATCACTCCAGAAAGGAGGTGTTCCAGCCGCACCTTCCGGTACGGCTACCTTGTTACGACTTAGCCCCAGTTACTAGTTTTACCCTAGGACGCTCCTTGCGGTTACGTACTTCAGGTCCCCCCAGCTTCCATGGCTTGACGGGCGGTGTGTACAAGGCCCGGGAACGTATTCACCGCGCCATGGCTGATGCGCGATTACTAGCGAATCCAGCTTCACGGAGTCGAGTTGCAGACTCCGATCCGAACTGAGAGAGGCTTTAAGAGATTAGCATCTGCTCGCGCAGTAGCAACCCTCTGTACCCCCCATTGTAACACGTGTGTCGCCCCGGACGTAAGGGCCGTGCTGATTTGACGTCATCCCCACCTTCCTCACACCTTACGGTGGCAGTCTCACTAGAGTCCTCAGCATAACCTGTTAGTAACTAGCAATAGGGGTTGCGCTCGTTATGGCACTTAAGCCGACACCTCACGGCACGAGCTGACGACAACCATGCAGCACCTACACAGACGCCATTGCTGGAAGACCAGTTTCCTGGTCGGTCGTCTGCATTTCAAGCCCGGGTAAGGTTCCTCGCGTATCATCGAATTAAACCACATGTTCCTCCGCTTGTGCGGGCCCCCGTCAATTCCTTTGAGTTTCATTCTTGCGAACGTACTCCCCAGGTGGAATACTTAACGCTTTCGCTTTGCCACATACAGTATATCGCATACAGCTAGTATTCATCGTTTACTGCGTGGACTACCAGGGTATCTAATCCTGTTTGATCCCCACGCTTTCGTGCCTCAGCGTCAGTTGTATCCCAGTAAGCTGCCTTCGCAATTGGTGTTCTGTGTTATATCTAAGCATTTCACCGCTACACAACACATTCCGCCTACCTTATTTACACTCAAGACCTGCAGTTTCAATGGCAATTTTACGGTTGAGCCGCAAACTTTCACCACTGACTTAAAGGTCCGCCTACGCACCCTTTAAACCCAATAAATCCGGATAACGCTTGGATCCTCCGTATTACCGCGGCTGCTGGCACGGAGTTAGCCGATCCTTATTCGTAAAGTACATACAATAAGTTACACGTAACTCTTTTTATTCCCTTACAAAAGAAGTTTACAATCCATAGAACCTTCTTCCTTCACGCGACTTGGCTGGTTCAGGCTCTCGCCCATTGACCAATATTCCTCACTGCTGCCTCCCGTAGGAGTCTGGTCCGTGTCTCAGTACCAGTGTGGGGGACCTTCCTCTCAGAACCCCTAATGATCGTTGCCTTGGTGAGCCGTTACCTCACCAACTAGCTAATCATACGCATGCCCATCTGTAAGCCATAAATGTTTAACCATTCACCCATGCAGGTAAATGGTATTATGCGGTATTAGTCCGAATTTCTCCGGGTTATTCCCCTCTTACAGGCAGGTTGCATACGTGTTACTCACCCGTGCGCCGGTCGCCACCTCAGATTGCTCCTTGTGCTGCCCCTCGACTTGCATGTGTTAGGCCTGTCGCTAGCGTTCATCCTGAGCCAGGATCAAACTCTTCGTTGTATCTTGTTTTTTTATTTGCTCGGATGCTATCTCTTAATTTATTTGTAGATAATTGACGTGGTATAAAAAATTGATATTCTCATATCGAATTTCCCTTTTTAAAGAAATTTCCCTTCCTTATACTACATTATTTCGTTGTTCATGTATTCTCAAAGATCGACGCTTTTTAATTAATAATTATCAATTAAAAATTAATAATTAAATGCTCACTTCACAGTGATTGTATCAAAAAGACTTCTTATGATACTAAAAAACAGCTCCCTGTTTCTTAACTTGTTTTACTATCGTTTCACTTCAAATTTTCAAGGCGAAACGGACTGCAAAGGTAATACTTATTTTCGAACTACCAAAACTTTTTGAAAAAGTTTTTTATTTATTTTGGTTACTTCAATTCGGCAACGTCAGCATTTTTTACGTCATAACTGTTTTTGATCCAGCTATTTATAAGCAACACTTCCCGTCATTTCCTTTCCTCTGAAAGCGGCTGCAAAGGTAATGCTATTTTTTAAACTACCAAAACTTTTTCGAAAAGTTTTTCATTTATTTTTTAGCGCCTTTTAAACCGCGTTTTCCAGCATTTCAAAGCTACCGTGCTTCTCTCTCAAAGCGGGTGCAAAAGTAGTTACTTTATACATACCAACCAAATCTTTTTACCTCTTTTTTCTGCTAAAAAACATACTTTTCAACTAAAATGCTGAAACCAAACATACTTACGATTGAAAATATTTTGAAGAAAAGTAATACCCACGGCGAATACGAACTGGAGTAACCCGTTTAAATCCTCAAAAACTCAATCCGAAGAGTGTGGGAGAACTATTTTCCGGACCACTTTTTATTCCCAAAACCTTATTAAACGGAAATTTTTAAATGAAAAACGGAAGAAAAATTCGAAAAAGACAAATCAAAAGAATGGATAGGAATGAAAAACGATCACTATATTTCTTGCAAAACATAGTGGTCGTATAAGAATCAGCACCAATTTCAATATATAAACAACATAAACCGGTTGTATTTCTACATAAAATGGCTTTCTAGTTTTTGAATTGAGCCATAAGAAGAGCTTTCAATCTTGATTTCAACACTTCGAAATCAACTTTTTCGCCCAATTCTTTTTCCATAGAAGTTACTCCTTTGTCAACAAATCCACAAGGATTGATATGATTAAAGTAATTCAGATCGGTATTTACGTTCAAAGCAAAGCCGTGCATGGTCACGTAACGCGAGCTCCGGACGCCTATCGCACAAATTTTGCGGCATGTTGGCAATCCAACATCAAGCCAAACCCCGGTAGCACCTTCCAAACGGGTGGCTACAATATTATATAAGGAAAGAGTTTTAATGATGGCTTCTTCTATATTATATATATATTGTTTCAAACCCAGATCAAAATTGGCCAGGTCAAAAATGGGATAACCTACAATTTGGCCGGGTCCGTGATAAGTAATATCTCCACCGCGGTTGGTATGAACAAAGGATGCATTTTTAGCTTGCAGCTGAATATAGTCAAGAAGCATATTGTGTTCATCTCCACTTTTACCTAAAGTGTACACATGCGGATGTTCACAAAAAATCAAATAGTTTTCGGTAGGCAGGTTTTGCATTTTCCGCCCTACAGATCCATTAAAGTGCATTTCCTGTTGCGCCCAGGCTTCGTTGTACTCGATTAATCCCCAATCGACGTACCGGATTATGTTTTTCATAGATTTTGGCTTAAAAATTTGACAGATAAATACTTTTCTTATACAATATCAAAGTTACGATTTTATAAATAATTGAAACCATAGAAAGTGTAATTTTTCAATTACTTTAAACATTATTGATGCTATGCAACTTACGATACACTTATTTGGAATTCATCATTTCAAAACCGCAGGTTACCGTCTTTTGTGTTTACGGGATTTTTTTACCGGAGCCGGATTATCAAAATCCAAAGGTCCTAACTTTCCCATAACATTTAGTATTTTTGATTTCCGTCGTTGAATATAGCCCGAAGGATTGCCTGCATCGAAACGACGGGGATTAGGAAGACAAGCTGCAATAAGTGCCGACTGTGACTTTGAAAGTTCGGAAGCATGAACTCCAAAATGCTCCTGAGCCGCAGCTTCAACGCCATAAACCCCAACACCCATCTCAATAGAATTCAGATACATTTCCATGATTCGCTCCTTGGACCAAACCAATTCAATCAACACAGTAAAATATGCCTCCAGTCCTTTGCGGATATATGACCGTTGGGGAAAAAGGAATACATTTTTAGCAGTCTGTTGAGAAATGGTACTGCCTCCACGAATTTTTCGCCCTTTCATATTATGTTGGAATGCTTTCGACATATCATCGAACGAAAAACCATGATGAGTAAGAAACAGGTTATCTTCAGATGCCACCACAGCCCGAACCATATTGGGGGATATTTCATCAATAGGGACCCATTTTTTCTTATTTTTGGGTAATTCTCCATTTGCGATAGATTCAACTGAACGTATTATCATTAATGGGGTAACATATACTGGCACAAAACGGTCGACAACCACCCAACCAACACTAATGCCGATAAAAAGCAGAAAAAGATTTCGCAAAAATCTCATCAATCGTCCCCAAAACCCTTTAGGTTTACGTTTTTTACCATCTGTTTCAGAGATATTATTTTGTTTTTTCATTCAATACAATTATAAAACAACCAACAAATATAAGTGGCTACACCAACTTAAACCTCACCCGCCAACGACCGCTTTCAAAATCATGACTTATTATTTCAAACCGACCTAATTCAGACGTATTTTCCACATGCTGCCCAATACAGGCACAGGCATCATAGTCGCCAACCCGAACAATCCGCAATAAATCAGTTGCATCAGCAGGCAGTTTTGAAAGATCTACTAATTTTGAAGCCTCTTCCCTATCCATAAAATCGATAGTCACCGGTAATTGGAGTCCAATTATTTCATTTACTTTATCGGTCAACTCTTTAACCTGATTATCATCAGGAGCTGTAGAAAGCAAATAATCACATTTGGATTTTCGTTTTTCTATATGTGCGTTCATCGATCGCGGACAGCCGAACATGCGAATCATGGTCTGATTCAAAATGTGCTCACAAGTATGCATCGGCTCGCAATAATCTTTTTTAGGTTGATTTATAAGATTCTCCATTTTCGTCAATTTTGAGGCTGCAAAGATAATCAATCGGTTTGAAATTTATAAAAAAAACGGATAATCCATTTCCGAATTATCCGTCTCTATAGTATCATTATTTTTTATCGTCTTTTGTACGAAGATCCGCCACTTTTCCGACCCGAGCCACCACTGTTGCGACGTTCGTTTCCGCCAAAACGACTGCTTCTGTCTCCCATGTCTCGGTTTCTCCAGGGTTTATCGCTTTCACCATTTGAAGTTTGACGATTTCCACGGTCATTACTACGGTAATTTTCACCGGATTTGGATTCTCCACCGTAATTTCCACGAGAACGGTATTCCGGTTTCCGGCTTCCACCACCTTCAAACGATTTACTTCCTTTAGCCTCGGAAACGATATAGTCAGTTTCGCCTGCAAATGCAGTTACCACTTTTTCTACCTGATCGGAGAACACATCGAAAAAAGTAAATTTATTTGTCACTTCAATAGCTCCAATATTTATGGATTTATCGCCAGTAACATCATTTACAATACCAAGAAAACGACGCGGATCAATACCTTCACGCTCACCGATATTCATTTTCAAACGAACACGGTTACCGCCTGATTTGCCTCCGCGTTCAGTTCTTTCGGGACGATCGCCGCGCTCTTTGCGATGCTCATGATAGTTCAGGTCTTCAGCATCTTTATAATATTCAAGAAAACGGTTAAATTCCAATGACACAAAACGTTTCAGGATTTCTTCTTTCGAAAGCCCCTCCAATTGTTTCATTATCTGAGGAATATATGGTGCAATTTGCTCTTCGCCCACCTCTACATTTTGCATGCGGTCAATCATAAAAAACAACTGCTTTTTACAGACCTCAAGTCCATTCGGGATTTGTTGTTGCTCAAACGATTTTTTGAGCATTCGCTCAATATCCTTTATTTTGAATTTTTCTTTGGAATGAATAATGGAAACCGAAACCCCTTTTTTGTTTGCGCGTCCGGTACGACCACTACGGTGCGTATAAACCTCTACATCATCGGGCAGATTGTAATTGATCACGTGGGTCAAATCACTCACATCCAAACCACGTGCAGCCACATCAGTAGCAACCAGCAACTGCAGATTGCGGATACGGAATTTTTGCATCACCGTATCACGTTGAGCCTGCGACAAATCGCCATGCAACGCATCCGCATTATATCCATCGTGCATCAATTTATCAGCCACCTCTTTAGTTTCCTGACGGGTACGGCAGAAAACGATTCCATAAATATCAGGATTCAAATCAACGATACGTTTCAACACAAGATAACGTTGTTTGGCCTGAGAAACATAATATATGTGCTCTACATTTTCGGAACCGGAATTTTTAGTTCCCACGGTAATTTCTTCGAAATTCTTCATATAGCGTTTGGCTATAGTGGCAATTTCTTTCGGCATTGTCGCAGAGAAAAGCATGGTACGACGGGTTTCAGGTGTACGTTCCAAAATGGTTTCAATGTCTTCTTTGAAACCCATGTTCAGCATTTCATCCGCTTCATCAAGCACTAAAAAGTCGATAGCTCCCAATTCCACTTTGCCACGCTCAATCAAATCGATCAACCGACCGGGAGTAGCTACAATAATTTGGGGAGTTTGATCCAACTGTTTCAATTGGGTACGAATGTCTTCGCCTCCATACACCGGAACGACACGTAATCCACGGATATTTTTCGAGTAATTTTTCAAATCATTCGAAATCTGGATACACAATTCGCGGGTTGGAGCCAATACCAGCGCTTGCACCTGGCGGCGGCTGGGATCAATAAGGTTTAACACTGGCAACCCGAAAGCTGCAGTTTTTCCCGTACCTGTTTGAGCCAGAGCTACTAAATCGGCTGTTTTTTCCAGCATAAACGGGATGCTTTTTTCCTGTACGGGCATTGGATACTCGTAACCAAGTTCTTCGATGGCCGATAAAATATCGTCCTTCAAATTCAATTCTCTAAATGTCATTTGTTTGTTTTTTGTACACGTTTAAGAGTAGTCATCCGGCGATAATTTCATTCGTTAATGAAAACGTGTACCATTTTGGTAAGCATACTGCCAACTTAAAGCAGTGAAATTCGGACATTTACTCACAACGCATAGTTGTTTTTAAATCGGGCGCAAAGGTACGGAAAAGATTTGGAACTTCCAGCAAGTAAAATCAAATAAGTTTTGCGGCCAATTTATTGATTATAATTCCGATGTGTAATACTACTGTAAAATCGGTTCGTTGTTTTGAATTTCAACAAGCCTTTTTCCTTGTATTATCGAAATATTTCATTAATTTTGCAACCAATTCAGAACAAAAACATGTGATTGAATATCAAACTATTATAAAAACATCGAACATGAAATCAATGACCAAAAGTCCTTTACAAATTGCTCGTGCCAGCTATCAACCAAAATTGCCGGCAGCTTTGAAAGGCAATGTAGTCTTAAAAGAAGGAGCCGCTACCGAATCGGTTGCTGACCAGGCAGACATCAAAACTCTATTTCCTAACACTTACGGAATGCCGCTTATCACTTTTGAACAAGGCGAAAGCAAAGAAAATCCGGTTGTGGGTGTAGGGGTTATTCTTTCGGGGGGACAAGCTCCTGGTGGACATAATGTAATTTCAGGATTATACGATGGATTGAAAGCTTTGAATCCAGACAATAAGCTTTACGGATTTTTGGGTGGCCCAAGCGGATTGGTGGATCATCAATATATTGAACTTACAAAAGAAATTGTAGCTGAATATCGCAATACCGGTGGTTTCGACATTATCGGTTCGGGGCGTACGAAACTCGAAGAAGAATGGCAATACGAAAAAGGTACTGAAATTTGCAAACAACTTGGTATCAATGCTATTGTAATTATCGGTGGTGACGACTCCAATACCAATGCTTGTGTTTTGGCAGAATATTATTCTCAAAAAAATACCGGGATTCAGGTGATTGGTTGCCCTAAAACCATTGATGGCGACCTTAAAAACGAAATGATTGAAACTTCATTCGGTTTCGACACTGCATGTAAAGTTTATTCTGAGTTGATTGGTAACATCCAACGGGACGCTAACTCTGCAAAAAAATACTGGCACTTTATCCGATTGATGGGTCGCTCTGCTTCGCACATCACTTTGGAGTGTGCATTGCAAAGCCAACCAAATATCTGTATCGTTTCAGAAGAAGTTGAAGCTAAAAACCAAACTTTGAACGATGTAGTAAATGATATTGTAGACGTAATTGTTCACCGCGCAAGCCACGGATTGAACTTCGGAACAATTCTTATCCCTGAAGGATTGATCGAGTTTATTCCGGCTATGAAAAAATTGATTGCTGAACTTAATGACTTATTAGCTCACAACGAAGACTTTAACGCACTGGAAACAGATGACGAAAAACGTCAATATGTAAAAGGAATGCTTCAACCCGCAAGTCGCGAAGTGTACAACAGCCTTCCAAAAGGAATTGCAAAACAATTGACATTGGATCGCGACCCACACGGAAACGTTCAGGTATCGTTGATTGAAACAGAAAAATTGTTGATCGAAATGGTAGCTAAACGTTTGGCTCAATTGAAAGCTGAAGGCTCTTACAAAGGTAAATTCTCAGCTATCAACCACTTCTTCGGCTACGAAGGACGTTGCGCTATCCCTTCTAACTTCGATGCCGATTACACTTATTCATTAGGTTACACTGCTTCAGTACTTATTTCCGCAGGCAAAACCGGTTATATGTCATCAGTTCGCAACCTTACTGCTCCGGCAGACCAATGGATTGCGGGTGGTGTGCCTATTACCATGATGATGAACATGGAAAAACGCCATGGAAAAATGAAGCCGGTTATCCAAAAAGCATTGGTACAATTAGATGGTGCTCCATTTAAATTCTTTGCTTCGCAACGTGAAAACTGGGCCGACGAACAATCAAGCTACGTTTACCCCGGACCGGTTCAATATTACGGACCAACCGAAGTTTGCGACCAACCTACACGAACTCTGTTGCTGGAAAACGGAAAGTAAATCATTCCTATAAATAAAAAAGACGGATCTGCTTATAGCAAATCCGTCTTTTTTATTTCTGTTGACACTTTAGTATTCAAAAGCGCCAATATCAGGAGCTTTTCCTTTATATGGAAATCCTACACTTACACCTTTATCAATCAACCTACTATTACTTTTAAGTCGCAAAAAATCGATATTCGGCAAATTTCCATCCGCACTACGTGGCGATACCAGTAACGATTGGTCGATGCTTACGAATTCAGTTTTGCTAATTTTATGAGGCATATTAAAAGAATTGAATGCGACTTCACACTTCGCAGAATCAATCCACTGTGTATCATAGGTGCGCGGAGCAAAAGACAAATTGTTTTTCAACACGTGATTGTACCCCGGAACATCAGCAGTAATATCAGCTGTCCGGTTGAGCATATTGAAATTTGTTCCATTCAGGTATGCCGTGTTATTATACCAATAACTTCCGCCAGGCTGATGATTAGAATAAAAACCATTAGCTCTGTTGCGAACGGCCATACAAAACTGAATTACATGCATTGGAATTGAATCCGGAACTCTATCATCTTTCTCAAGCCCCCAACCGCCAGCTTTGAATCCATTCCCATCACCTAAGTTCTTAAAATTAGTATCGTACCCATTGTAAAAAGCCCAACAATGGTCAAAAGTCACCGTTTCGGCAGCCCGGATACAATCATAACCATCATCGCTATTGAACCACGCCCGACATCCCCGGAATACATTCCCTTTGCTTCCCGGTTGAGGATGACATCCAAATCCATCTGCATTTCCACCACGACCACCTTCTGAAGTATAATCCCAGTTTCGATAGGCATCGCAATTCAAAATTAAATTATCAGATCCCTTTATCAAATAAAATCCAATGGCTTGCCCATCATGCATCGAAAGTTGCTCATAGATATTGTGGCTTCCTTCGTTATGAAAACATTCGGATTGAGTATGCCCAAGAATAGTTACCTGCGTACCAACAACTTCCAGGCCTTTCAAATGTATCCAGGAGCCAGCAATATTAAAAACCATGACACGCTGATTCAAGGGTTTTACATCCGTCATATCAAAAACCGGTTTCTCATTCCCGTAGGCCCAATAATTAATCCGGCTTCCCTCCTTTCCACTTTTATTAAGCAGGTGCATCATCGCCCAAATCCGCTGCTTTCGGGCAATCTGGCTTTCGTTCATAAGATATTTCCCACCACGAATATAAACGGTATCACCTGGCTCAACCTGCTTCTGAGCTTGCATAATGGTGGCAAAAGGGCTATTTTTCTCACCCGAATTACTATCATTCCCATTGACAGCAACAAAAAATGTTCTTGCCTGATTAGGAGTTAGGAACAAAAAAAAACAGGCAAAAGAAATAAAAATACGTAGTTTCATGCTATGATTATTTTTAGCGGTAAAAGTAGCATAAAAAAATTGTTCAAAATAGAATGATTTTGATATAGTCATTTCACATTTTGAGATTTTTTTCATCAAAATACAATTTTACTGCTTCATTCACAAGATATATTTTACCGAAGCCATTACAACATGAAGTTACAAAAGAATTATTTTCCAAAAATCATAATCCGATCTAAGACTACGCCCTCGTCTACGGCACGAATTTCAAGCTGGTGTTTTCCTGATTTTAATGCGGATTTTACGGCTCGAATAGCCTGATTTCTCAATACATTTTGTTTCCACTCTTCACTGCGCCCAACTGTGCGATAATCAATCAATTGCTCGGGAGCTCCATCTATCGAAATAGCGAACCGGATATTCTTGCCCTCTACTGGGTGATTTGGTGCTAAAGCAACTTCAATTTTGAATGTATCAGTATTTATTGTTTTAAAATCATACGTTACAGTTGAGCTTGGCTTCAAACTGACTGCTTTTCGATTATATCCTAATCCCAGTAAAACCGGTTTACTCCCCTGAAATGACTTATATTCAGCACCATTTAAAAGACAAAGTGGTTTGGGGAATTGTACCATCGGTTTTGCAGATGTTTCGTGCGGTACCTTCCCGAACACGGCCAAATCGCGCGGATGAGCATCCATCATGTAGTTCCATTTTCCGCCGCCAAGCGAGTTGTAACGTTTGGTAAGACTTACAATTTCGTCATAGGCAGCATCGCTGAGTGCCCACTCTGCCTTCCCATGCCGTGCCAACTGGCCATACAAATGCTTTTTGTTCATTTCGGCAGCAGCTATCACCGGATATTCCACCAATTGGAACCATGCATCTTTTTTGTTGGCAGGAATGGTTATGGCAAGCTTTTTTACGCGATCTTCCAATTGCTGATAATCGTTGAGCCGTTGATATATATCTTCTTCGCTCCATGGCAAGTCACTGACGATTTTATAGGACGGATCTGCTTCTTCGGTGCGGGTATTGCCCATAAATTCCGGTTTCCGGATGTAAGCCAGGCGGTAATGTTCGTTCATAATTTGCAATAATCCCGAAGCCTGTCTTTCACCAAATTCACGTTGCAACCATGTCTTCAAATGAATATCAAGTCCTTTTGCATTGCTGGGAATAGCATCAATATCCCAGGCCATATCCATCAGCATTTCAATCTGATATTCAGCTGGTTTTATATCACCTACATTAAGAATCCACATATCCCGGGCGCCTTTATCGTAAGCCAGTTTCAACTGATAATAGATTTGTGCCGGATGCGAAGTGGCCAGCCATAAATAATCGTGCGGACGTCCCCAATAAGAAATATGATAATAAATGCCGTTGCCACCTTTCCGGCTACGCTCAATGCTATCTGGAAAATGATTAATGTAACCGTAATTATCATCGCACCACATAAGCGAGACATCTTCCGGCACTTCAAGCCCGGCCTTGTACACATCCAACACCTCTTTGTAAGGAATAAATACCTGGGAAACTTTCTCCACATCGGGATTGACGATACGTTTAATCATTTCACGCTGATCTTTCAATATCCGGGTCAATGCATCTTTCTGTTCCTGAACTGTATTGGCTCCCTGCATTTTACCATCGTGTACACCTCTTATTCCCAATGTATAAATATTATCCGAACCAGCAAGTTCCGTAGTCCGTTCTTCCCAAAATTTCAGGATATTATCCCTGTTGGTAATATAATTATAATCGCCCGCACCTGCTTTTTTCCATTCGGCATTGGTGTTGCGCATCATCGGTTCGCAATGCGAAGTTCCAATGTAAATGCCATATTTATCTGCCATTTGCTTATTTCCAGGGGTCATATAAAATGCCACCGAACACTCGTGCATGGCAGGCCAGAAAGTATTGGCTCTCAAACGCAATAACAATTCAAAGATGTGAGCGTGCGTCTTTGGCCCAATCTGACCTTTGATATCAGATGGTTCAAAGTTTTTATAACTCCAGGGAGTCAGCCCCCAGTCTTCATTGTTGATAAAAATACCCCGGTGCTTTACTGATGGTGATTGCAGGGTTTTAAACCCATTTTTCAGTGTGAGTTTCTCTTTTAGAGCCACTGGTGAATCGGCCCACCACTCCCAGGGAGAAACGCCCATTATTCTGGAAATTTCCAGAATGCCATAAGCAGTTCCTCGCTTATCACTTCCGAGAATTATCAGGTTTCCATCCCTGACTTCGATAAGAAACCCCTCTAATCTGGTCGACAATTTCTGTACTTCAGCCTGATCCAGCAGTTTTTCGGCAGAGCTATTCAGGCCAATGGTTCCGATCAGCACATTGCCAGCCGTTCCGGCAATTACTTTTCCATGAAAAACCCGTTGATAATCTTTCGTAAAAATTTCGAGGGCAGTCTGAACCACTTCCACTTCGTTCTTCCCGATCTGCATTTTCAGATCAGTTCCATTTGTAAAAACGAAATTTCTATTTTGCGCATAAAGAAGCTGAGAAATGCTGCAAGAAAAAAGTAGAATGCTAATAAAAAAAAATCTGCTGTTTGTCATAGAATTAATATCGTGATAATATGTGGCAAATTTAAACAACCGGAGTTATTCTAAAAAGATCAATTGTACCAATTTATAGACATTTGTTCAAATTATGCTTTACGGCAGCTATCACTCCATCTATTTGGGCCAGTGCAAACATTCTGCCGTGAAATGAATAACCAGGATTGTAGCCCTTACCCGCATCATCGAGTATTAACTTTCCGTGATCTACGCGCATCGGCACATTCGGTTTTTGTATTTCGAAAATCCGAACCAGATCAATCAGATATCCACGGCCTTCTAAATGCGATGCTTCTATAAAATCCCCGTTAGGGTAAACATCGGTACTGCGCAAATGCACAAAATGTGTTCGTGCTGCAAATTGTTCCGCCATTATGCGCACATCATTATGGGCACCAGCACTCAATGAACCGGCACAAAAAGTCAACCCGTTGCGAGGATTATCAACCGCATTTAATATCCAACGGATATCTTCCACATCCGTCACAATGCGGGGTAACCCGAGCATCTGACAGGGCGGATCGTCGGGGTGAATACACATATTGATGCCATATTGTTCACAAACCGGCAGAATCCGGATCAGAAAATACTTCAGGTTTTCGCGTAGCTGATTTTTATCAATACCCTCGTAAAGAGCCAATAACCGATTGAAAACAGCCACCGGCTCCTGATCACCTTCTTTTATATTCCCATTGATAAACCCCTGTGTTTTCACAATAATGGTGTCTACCAATTCATTTTTTTCTGCTTGGTTGATTGTTTGCGCCAACTCATTCAACTTTTGCCAACTCTTCGGCTGAATAATCCGCCCGTGCATTCTTTCGTTCCAAAATATAAATATCAAAATATGCGAAGCGAATCTTGTCGAAAAAAAGTGTAGAGGAACCATCGGGTAACACATAATTCAGATCGGTACGAATCCAGTCGATCACCGGCATAAAGTTATAGCAAACGGTAGTAACACCGGCTTTCCCCAGATTTTCGAGACTCAGGATGTAATTATCAATCAGCTGGTCGCGTTCTGTTCCTGCATATTTGATAGCTTCGCTTACCGGCAAACTCTCGACCACTGCCCAGCGCAATCCTGCATTTTCAATAAATTGTTTGTATTCCAAAATTTCTTCCAATGGCCATACTTCACCATTGGGAATATGATGCAAGGCTGACACAATTCCCTCAACACCAATCTGACGTAACATCGGCAAGGTGATTCCGTCCTTTTTACCAAACCATCTCCATGTTTTTTCCATAACCTATACGCCGCTAAATGTACTAAAACCACCATCGACAGGAATCACCACCCCGGTAATAAAACTGGCCGCATCCGAACACAAGAACTGCACACAACCGTTCAGTTCATTAATGTCGCCAAACCTGCGCATGGGTGTATTGGCAATCACTTTCAGACTGCGGTCTGTGAGCGATCCATCGGGATTAATGAGTACTTTGCGGTTTTGCTCGCCAATAAAAAAGCCCGGAGCAATCCCATTTACGCGAATGCCATCACCGTATTTCATAGCCATTTCCATAGCCAGCCATTGCGTGAAATTGCCCACAGCCGCTTTTGCCGCGGAATATCCTGGTACGCGTGTCATCGACTGCAGAGCCGCCATTGATGAAACATTCACAATGCTTCCCGACTTTTGAGCAGCCATTATTTTTCCAAAAACATAGCTTGGGTAAACGGTACCGTTCATATTGAGCTGTGTAACTTTATCCCAATCAGCCAAATCCATGTCAAAAAATTCCTGATCGGGCATCAATGTAGCGCCGGGTAAATTTCCACCAGCTATATTCAACAAAATGTCTACTTTTTCCCATTTTTCAACAACTGCATCGGCAACCAACTTTAACGCCTGTACATCAAGCACATTGCAGGCAAAACCAATTGCCTGTCCTCCCAAAGCATGAAGTTCAGCTACCGTTACATCAATTTTTTCCTGTTTGGTACCCAAAGCAACTACTTTGGCTCCCTGCTGCACAAAACTGCGTGCTATACTTCCACCCAAAACACCGCTTGCACCGGTGATTACAGCTACTTTCCCTTTTATATTAAATAATTCATTCATAAAATATTATTATAGTAATCAGTCACAAAATTAGACACTAGAGATTATAATTTATTTTTCTATTTTTGCATACTATAATTCTATATTTGCACAATGAAAAAGAAAATAATGAATGAGCAGCTTGCTATTTCAAGTTTATCGCCATTGCGTGCCCGATTTTATGATTACCAGCATTTTACTTACCCCTGGCATTTCCATTCTGAATACGAAATAATTTATATCAGCGAAAGTACCGGGACCCGTTTTATAGGCAACAGCGCGGAAAAATACAATGCAGGCGATGTTTTACTTATCGGTTCCAACCTGCCACATTACCTGAAAAGTGATGAAATTTATCATGCAGGAAACAGTTTGCTTCGGGTAAAAGGTACCATCATCCAGTTTGAGAAAGAATTTATGCAACATTCGATAAATTATTATCCGCAGTTTATCCGGATAAAAAACCTACTGGAGGAATCGAAATACGGCATTTTGTTTCCTGCCGGCTGTTCGGAAAGTATGATCGGATTAATATCCGAAATTCCAACTGAAAATGGGATGAATCAACTGATTCTATTTTTAAAACTGCTAAAAGTAATGTCTGAGATTCCCGATAAAAGAGTCATTTCCACACCAGATTTTGAATACAACATGGGGAAAGGAGCCTCCCGGATTGATAAAATAATTTCATTTGTCAATCAACATTACACCCGCCCTGTCCCGCTCGAAGAAATCTCCGCCTTTGCATCCATGAATTCAACGGCATTTTGTCGTTTTTTTAAAACTGAAACAGGCAAGTCATTCAAAAATTACATATTTGATATGCGGGCCGGATACGCTTGCAAACTTCTATTAATGAATAAAATGAGTATTTCACAAATAAGCACAGAATGTGGATTTGAGACCATTTCTCACTTTAACAAAGTATTTAAAAAAGTGGTAGGACATACCCCTTCGGAATACCGCAAAATCATGTTAGACGTGTGATAAAGATTGGCTCATTTAAATACCCTATAATTTTACTTAACAAAACATGCCGTAAAACCAGACTTTACAATTTAATAATTTTATTCATCAACATATCCTTTCCTGCCGTAGTTATTCTGACAAAATACACTCCCGATGGCAACATTTGAACATTAAGCTCATTACAAGCAAGTGTTTGAATCATTAACCTGCCCTGTAAATTGTATATTTCCACTTTCGCTACATCCATATTGCGAAAATAGAGCATATCTTTAACCGGGTTGGGGTATATTGAGTTTGATTTCTCTGCAAGTTCGGATATACCGGTCGTTTCAGTCGCCTCGAAAGCGCCCAAATCGGGAGCTAATCCGTAAAATGCGAAACCAATATCTTTGCCTTTGTTAATCAGGTCACTGCCCGCTCTCAGTTGAAGAAAACCGTTGACAGGCAAACTTCCATCCGGGTTTCTGGAAGCAATCAACAGGCTTTCGGTGGTACTCATAAAATCGTTCGCATCTACAGTGACGCCCATTCCGGAGGTGAACGAATTAAACTGATTGGTAGAAGTTCCCAAATTCAGTGTGTCTCTTTGGGTGGAATACTTAAACGAAAGATTGTTATGCAACAAATGACGAATTCCGGGGCAATCCAGCGTGGTGTCGTTTTTGGTGATGACGCTTTTGGTAATTCTCTGGCTCAGCATATTGAAATTGGTGGAATTACGATAAGCTGTATTATTGTACCAGGTATGGCCGGTTTCCACATGATGATTGGCATAAAAACCGTTGGCTTTATTTCGGTAAGCCATACAAAACCTAACAGTATTCGATGGTATCGGGCTGGGTAGCGAAGAAACCACCGGTGCCTGTCCGTAACCGCCAACTTTGAACCCATTTCCATCACCCCTACTTACAAAGCCGGTAGAATAGCCGTTATAAAAAGCCCAACAATTTTCGAAGACAACTCCTTCCATATTATTGATGCAGTCGTACCCATCATCGCTATTGAGCCATGCACGGCAGCCACTAATTTTATTTCCGGTACTGCCCTTGTTGCCATGAAATCCAAACCCATCCACATTGCCACCGGCACCCGATTCAGATACATTATCCCAGTTGTTGTACGCATCACAGTTTAACACCAGGTTATTAGCCCCTTTTGTCAGGTAAAATCCGATGGCCATTCCATCGCGCATCACACATTTTTCGTAGATATTGTTGCTTCCTCCCTCGTTACGGAAACATTCCGACTGGGTATGTGTAGTGATGGTTACCTGGGTACCAATAATTTCGATGCCTTTGATGTGCAACCATGAACCTTTGATATAAAACACGATATTCCTGTAGGCAACCGGCTTTACCGCCGACATGTCAATCACAGGTTTTTCGCCGGGATAAGCCCAGTAACAAATACGTTTGGTTTCAGAAGTTCCGCTTTTATCGAGATAATTCATATAGGCATAAATACTCGATTTCAGATTGATTTGCGACTCGGCCATTTTGTAAGTACCACCCCGCAAAAACACGGTATCGCCCGCCACTACCAATTGGTGCGCTTTCATAATGGTTCGATAGGGTAAATCAACAGTTCCGGCACCGGTAGTATCGTTTCCGGCTGGAGCAATAAAATAGTTTTTTGCCTGCAACTGAACCAAAGCAGTAAAAGCGATAAAAAGCAGCAAATAAATTTTAAGTTTCATGGTCTGATTGTGATAATAAATTTCATTTTCTACTCAACCACTTTTTCGGAACAGGAATCACACAGATATTCAGCGATTTTCCATCATTTGAGAGCATGGCCGACTGGATTTCTATTTTGGTTCCGTCAGGGCTAAAAGTGGGGTGCGGATGGTCAGCCGCCGTAGTTTTATGCCCGGCAGAAAGCAATATCATTTCATGTGTGCGGCGATCAATGAGATAAATGTTCCGGGCAAAATCATCGCCCACTACAAAACGTTTGTCGCCCGATCCATTGACATGCCAAAAACCGCTACCCGATTCGGTTTGTCCGGCAATAACCATTTCGCGCGTATTGATATTGACAATGCCCAAACCGGTTGGTTTTTCGCGTGTACCGCATTCGCCCCAACTCACATCTTGTCCCGGATTTATTCCGTTCACATCCGTTCCTTTTAGACTTGTGGTGTCTGTTTCAGTTTTAATTTTGCGGTGCCCCATAATGGCTATTGCCACTTCTTCGGGACTGATAACGGCTTCATGAGTAATCCATTCGTAGGAAGCTTCCGGGTACAACGGACGCAAGCCGGAACCATCCGAATTAACTATCCACGTCCGTTGAGGGGATTTTCCACCGGTTTCCCAACAAAAAATAATTTGTCCGGGCACCCACGGATTGGTTTGAATGTGTCCCACCTGAAACGGGACAGAAGTAACATATTTAATTTCACCAGTTTTGATATTCATTCCGGCAATTCCACCCGGACCTGAGCCCATTTTACGTGGCCCGAAATCGGGTTCTATTTTCGTTCCAGCAGGTAAATGTTTCAACGCTTCATCTTTACCTACCCGAAACCATACCCATTCTTCGCCACCGTCGAGCGCCATATCGCCTCCGGCTTTCATTTCGGGTGGTGTTACACCGCAAATCCGTTGATAGTACGATGCCTGCTTCATTTTTCCGGTTTTACTATCATCCAAAACACGTTGCAGATCTACTTCTACTACTTCTACCCGATTGTTCAGCGAATCATTTTTTTGGAAACGCATGAAGTAGAGTTTCATAGAGTTACGGGCCACATTCAGCATGCCGGTGTAGCCCCCTTCTGTAACCTGTACAATTGCACCCGTGAGTTCGTTAACTGCCATAGCTTCACCTTTCGCCCGGTGCGAACGAAAAATGACCCATTTGCCATCCGCTGTCCATTGATTATGGGTTTGATAAATTTTGGAATCGCCGGCAGCAGTGCTTGTCAGAAATATCAGTTTATTTCCGGTAACAGGGTCGGTTATCTCTTTCCTTTCGGAAGGGAAACGTCTTCCAATTTGCGCATCAACATGGAAACCAAGCAACAAGCAAACTGTTGAAACGATAAATATCCATTTTTTGTACATGTGTTTTATTTCACGATAAGTATTCAACAATATTTAGTAATCTATTTTTACCAAACAATAATCAGAGAAACATACTTGTAACTACTTCGGTATAAAAATAAACTCAATGCCTTTTCCTTTTTTCGGGTTCAGGTTGCGGGAATAGCGCATGGTAGAGTCGCTATCCCAATGCTCAAAAACGCCCAGACTCTTTACCGGTTTACCTCCCTGCATGTATTTTACACCCGAAGGAGCATTTTGCGGTGCGGCCATTTCGCGCAGGAAATCGTCGGCATTTTCGCGCACCAAAATGCGCGGAACATTGTGATACGATGATTCCAGGTTATTTTTACTTTGGGCATACATCATATCCAAACCCACCGACTGAATAGCCACTCCATCAAACGAAGCCAACACACAGGCCGGCCATTCGGGATTTTCGTACGGCTCTACTTTATTATTGAAAGGATAGTTTGGAAAATGCGTTGGATAACAACGCCATTTCCGACCGCAATACAGTCCGTCCAACACATACAAAATGGTTTTTCCACCCAAATTAGGCGATGCGGCCAAATCGACCAACGGCGACCAGGCATTTTTCACACCTTCCTTTTTAGTATTTAAAATGGAATGTAGCTCAGAAGTTCCTTTAATAGAGCCGGCATGGTTTTTCCCGGTCATGGTGATTGCCGTTTGACCTTCGTCTCCATCTTCCATATAATTGTACGGATAAGAATGCAGTTTCAACAAAGCCAGGTTAATTAAATAGGTGGCTTCTTTTATCTGACGCGGAATGAGTTTTGCTTTATTGAACTTTCCGGCAGAATACGAAATACCTTCCACCCAATCGGCAGCTTCCAGTCCGGTATAGTTACCGTAAGCCGGATTTACTGGTTGTTTGGGATCGGGTGCATTTTCCTGCAAAAAACGCAGATCCTTGAATTCGTTCCATACTTCGGTAAGCATGTAGGGATAAATAGGGCGACGTGCATCATACACAATAATGTTTTTTTGAGGTACGCCGGCTTGGTTGACCAACTGCCGCACCATGGCCAGCACCATTTGCGGCGTAGCATCCGTTTGATTATCGGTTTTATCAACACTGCTGTTGTTCAGATTGATTTTCACCGCCACTATTTCGCCCGCTTTATAGCCTTGCTTTTTTAGTCCGCGCGAAGTTTCATTGTAATACTGAAAAATCTTTTGCCAGGCTTCTTTGTCTTTTTTCGTCCCGGTTAGTTTCCGGATAGTAACAGATAACATTCCGCTCACTTTTTCCACATCGGTATTTCTATCGAGCCACCACTGGTCCTCTTTTTTTTGCCAGTTGCCTGCCCATTTAGTTGCTTTGGGGTCGCGAACCATTACCACGCGCCCCGGAAAAATACCTTTAGCTTCGCCAATGGGTTGATTCGAAGCGCCCGGCTTCCAGTCGAAACCTACGGCAGGAACGTATTCTTTTGGAGCCACTAATGCCAATGCAGTATTGATATTTGTTGGAAAAACAGTGAACCACATTACTAAAACCACCAGCGTTGCCAGCGAGCAACCTGTCACAATCCATTGCTTGTGCGACAACCGTTTGCCTAAGTATTTCAGACCAAACATACTGGATACAACTCCCGTGAGCCATATAACAAATGTACTGGCAATAGGAAAAGCAGCACGCTGGCATGGGTAAGTAGCACGGCTTGGTTTTGGAACTACACGAATCAGAAACCAGACTAATGCACCAAACCCGATAAAAAATGCAAGCGTTTTTTGAACGGTTTTGTTTGAAACTATATTTTTTATAAATCTGTACATTTTGGGAAGTATAATTCTAATTATTTTTCTCCGAAGCCCACAACATTTTCATGGATTGTTTGGGAAATCTCCGGAAAATTTCAATCGTACAGGTGTTCCTTCAACTGTACTTTTTTCGCATTCAATTTCAACGGCTTATCGTTTACCACGACGTTTTTAAGCTTAATGGTTTTATATTCTGTTTTCAATGTCGGGTCAACGGCTTTGGCTGTAACATTTTCGAATACGAAGTTGGTAATTTTATCAGCGGAATTACCTTTAATTTCGGCAAATGAATCGCAGCTGACATTGATATTTTTCAGCGTTACATTACGTACTATCCCAAAAGGTTTCACATTTTTACCTTCGAGTGTATAAAATTGTTTCCATGGCTTCAGTTCCACAATGGTGCCGCAGCTTCCGGATACGTTTTCAACACGAATATCCTCAAAGACCTGATAGGTATCGGGGCGCATTCTTGATACGCAAAAGCGGCGTTTTGCTGTTTACTGAGCAATTACGCAACAACACGTTACGCGCATGTATGCTTTCGCTCCCAAAGGTGAGTACACCGTGAGAATCGCCAAAATCACAGTCTTCCACCAAAATATTTTCAACTGTTCCATTTTCGATTTCCTCGTGTGCAGTCGGGCCCTTTCCACCTTTAACACAAACGGCATCATCGTTTACTGAAATGGTGCATTTTCGTATGGTTACATCTTTACAAACGTCGATATCAACACCGTCGGTGCTGGGGGCTTTTATTGGTTTAAACGGAGAGCGGATATCGCAGTTTTCGATAAGCACATTCTTGCATTGGTAAAGGTGAGTAGTCCAAAAGCCTGAATTATGCAGTTTTACTCCGGATATTTTCACATTATCGCAGCCCCATAAAAATAGCAAACGAGGACGATGTACTTCCAGATTGGTGGCTGATTTGCCTATTACCTTCATCGAATCACGAACAAACCAAAAGTATTTCCAATATTTAAGTCCATTACCATCAATTTTCCCGGATCCGGCAATTTCAAAATTATCAACATGATATGCATTAACTAAAGCTGCATAATAATAAATACTTTTTCCTTCCATACGCGATGGGAGCAGTGGATAGTCGGATATGTTATCAGAACCTTTCAAAACCGCACCTTCCTCCATACGAAGTTTGGTATTGGGCTTAAAAAACAGAGCACCCGATAAAAAAACTCCTTTGGGAATAATCACAGTTCCCCCTCCGTTAAGTTCGGCTTTATCAATAACTGCCTGAATAGACCGGGTATTGACTACAGTACTATCGGTACTAACACCATAATTAGTGATTAGGTAATCGGCTGCAAATGAATTTGTCAAAGTGCCTATAAATGCTAAAATCAGAAATAATTGCTTCATAGAATAAATGTGTTGATTTGATAATATATTTGTATTTGCTCAAACTGTAAATAAATTGTATATCATTTCAGCGCAGGTTCACCGGCACTGAAAAAAATGGAATCGAAATCCCACCTGTCTGCGATTTACCTCCGCCTTTTATTTCAATTTATAGACTTCACTGCCGGCTAACAGGAAACATCCTAAACCATAATCTTCAAAGTCGGGCTCTTTGTTATAGCCCAAAGGTTGTCCATCTTTGGGTTCCTTGCCGGTTCCCTGCACCCAGCCTAATATGCCATTGGGGTGAACGCAGTCTTTCACCATTGCATTCCATGCCTTTGCAATAACCGGTTGGTATTTCTTTTTGTCTATAATTCCATTATTAACTCCCCATGCCATAGCATAAACAAAAAGCGCAGTACCGGTAAGTTCTTTGCCCCCATAATGGTTTGCGTCGTGCAGACTCACGTTCCAAAGCCCATCCTTGCGTTGTAAGGGAACCAGTGCTTCAAGCATATCTTTGTAATCGGTAAGATATTCGTTATAATGCGGTTCGCTGGCGGAGATCGTACTCATTACACGCACCAAAGCTCCCAACACCCAACCATTACCACGCGCCCAATAGCAATCCTCTCCATTGGGTTCTTTATAAGGAGGAACAAAATCTTTATCGCGCCACCAAAGTTTATCCTGTGTGTTATACAACCCACCTCCCTGTATGGTTTTGGTGTAGTTATACATTTCGTACATGCGGTTCCAGTAAGAATGGATCGTTGTAGATTGCTCCCAGGCGTGCAAAAACCGGCATGGCCATCTGTATAGCGTCAATCCAGTTCCAATCGTCGATTTTCGACGTAAGTTTCATACTGTCGAACGAGGCTTTGATGTTGCAAATCCGCTCAGTTCGGGATTTATCCAGCAAGTAGAGATCTATATACGTTTGCCCGCAGCACTGGTTATCGGCGTTGCGGGTTTGTATACCTGCACGAAGATTCCATTTGTGAAACTCACCCCAACGAAGCGCATAATTCAGGTAAGTTGTATCTGGTTTTATACTGTGCAACGCCATAAGTCCTTCGAAATAAACAGCGCGCGTCCACATATTGCTCGGCCAGCTCTTTTTTCCCAATGTTATAATCTTGCCCGTATCGGGCCATTTGTTTAAAAAATAAGTATTTGTCAATACCATTTTATTGAGCACATCTTTCTTTTTAGGAAGTTCTGCTTCTGCTGCTAAAGAGAAAGAGCTAATTAACAGAGCCAAAATCAGACAAACGGTTGGAATTATTTTTTTCATGTTACACTAAAAAACGTTATTTATTTAAGACAATTCGCCAACGGCATTTTTTGTTTTTTCACATCCTGTACAAATAACCCGGCTATCTGACGGGCTCCATTTGCATTCAAATGCGTTGAATCCTGTACTCCATTTTTACGATTGGGATATTCGCCTGGCTTGCAGAACAAATACAGGGATTTCGATTTTTCAGGGCCCAGCTTAGCCACCAGCTTCCGGCTCCGGGCTTCCATATCTACAAATGGCGTTTGGGTATCGGCTGCCAACTCACGTGCTGCTTTAATATAATCGCCGTGCGTATCATTCAAATTACCGTTCCCATCAAAATGACGGCGAACAATGGAAGAACAAATCACCGGGTTTCCACCTTTGGCACGGGTTTCATCCACATACTTTTTCAAAAATTCTTTGTACGTGCTATTGGCATCGGTATGCAATTTCTCGGCCGGCTTTTCATCGTTGTGCCCAAACTCAATAATGACATAATCGCCTGGCTGAATACTATCAAGTACAGTTTTCCAGCGTCCTTCATCTACGAAACTCTTCGAACTGCGGCCATTCATGGCGTGGTTATGTACCACTACATTCTTTTTCACAAACTCGTTCATCACCATTCCCCAACCTGTTTCCGGGGCTGCACCCGGCTTTTTGTTCGCCATGGTTGAGTCGCCAATCATCCAAACGTTTACTACTTTGTCTGAACTTTTAAATGATGAAATAGTCAGAACTGTTATCATCATCATAATGAGTGCTATCTTTTGCTTCATTTTCATCTGATTGAAATTATTTTTCTATTTTTCTTGCTTTTATGGGTTTTGAATTTATTAGTTAGCATCCGGTTTCAACACATCCACGTCAGGATTTTCGTACCAATGAAATTCCGAAAGCGCGTCTGGTTGTTTTGGGTCAAAGTTTTTTCAGTCCCGACGCACATACATTGTCATTGACAGGTTGTTTTCTACAATACTCCTGACGATATAGTTTGCCAATTCGCACGCACCATATAGACTCATTAAACTCATCATTTACAACCAGTTATTACAACACATACACATCTTCCAGCACCACAAAATTATCCGTACTTCCAAATATGGCTTTTGATTTATCTGTCCACGAGCCATGTTCGCCCAGTACCTGGATTTTCAGCGTATAATTATCGTTTTTTAAGGCCGGACTCACAAATACCTGTGTGTGCGTTTCGTTTTTGGAGTAACAGTCCACCACCGAAGTCAGCACCGTTTTTTGCTTGCTGTCCAAAATCGTTATTCGGGCATAACCGCTTGTAGCGTTTGTCAGCACTTTTATCCCTATTTTTTTTCCTTTAAAATTGAACGTTAGCATGGCATCTTTTTCGTTCGATTTCAGAAAGCCATTTTCATGAATCCAGTTGCCTTGTTTGAGAAATATTTTTTCTTTAAAAATTGATTTCGCAACCAGCCGACTTTCCTTAAATGTTGCTTTTGAAACATTCAGCGTCCAGTTCTCGATATATTCGGGTAAAAAAACCTTGCCTGTATCAATGCGAATCGGTTGCCACACATAAGTAGCCGCCGAACCCTGTTTGGGAAAAGACCAACGGTCGCCCATAAATATCCAAACAGTATCTGTTTTGTAAGTCACCGGTAGCACAAAGGTGGTTTGCGAGTTCCACGTAAGCGAACCCTGTGGTACAAAAAGTCCGCGAAACGTCCAGGGACCTTCGAGCGAAGTGGCTGTCAGGTACATATTGTCGTTCTTTTCCCAACTGCTCAGGTTGGAACTTAACCAACAATAAATACCCTTGCTTTTGAAGATGGCCGGAGCTTCGCCTCCCTGCTTTTGATTGATGACCAATCGTTTTATTGATTTATAATCACCTGACAACTCATAAATAAACCCGTGATGAATGAGCAAATAGCCTTTGCCATCGGTGTCCTGAAAAGTACCCATATCCCAGCGGCGGATGGGTTTTCCATCAAACAACAAAGCTCCTTTAAACTGATACTCGCCGTTAATGGTTTTGCAGGTGGCATACCCAATGGTCGGATCTTTGTACAGTAAATTATCCGAATGCATATACATTACGAACTCACCTGTAAGCGGACATTTCATCACTTTTACACGCTCACCAACACGGTTGGGCCCCATGAGTCCATCTTTTTGCACGGGCAACACTATCCGTTCAAACTTCCAGTTCATCAGGTCGGTGGACGAGTAGCAACTGAAGCCGGTGAACACGTTGGCCGTGTCGGATTTGTATTCTCCAAAAAGGTAATATTTGTTGCCTTCCTCTACAATGCAAGCCCCGTGTGCATTCACTTCGCGGTTGTTCTGGTCGAACCAGGGCGTGCCGCTGTGAATGGCATCGTAGCGATTGTTGTTTATATTCTTTGACCAACCCAATTGAGTAAAACAAAGAAAAAAGAATGAGTGGCATTAATTTATTTTTCATCTATCTGCAGTAGTTTCAATTGCTCTTCTTATCAATATATTGTTTTATCTGATCATTAATTTCCTCCATACCCTTTACAGAAGGATGCTGACTCTTCTTATCAATGTCATGAAGTTCAATGCAGTCCATCTTATAGTATTTGCATATTATCCTTACCGATTCACTTATTTGCTCTTTTAGGCCTGAATTCAGAATGAAATAAATATCTGCATGAGGATAGTTGTTTTTAAGATATTGGAGCATATAAGCCATGGCTGGCCTAAATTGAAATAAATCTTCTTTAGTAAACCCATCATACTTATATTCACCAATAGGAGCTCCTGCCCATGCATCATTAGTGGCACCAAATATGAATATAATATCAGGTTTTCCCAATTTACTCATCCGGGTAATAAAAGAACGCTGTGTATAATCGGCTTTACGATAACCGGTATTACAAATCGTAGCACCAGAATATGAATTATTGACACATAATTTATACTTATTATCTTCAATATATTTGTACCACCAGGTTTGAGACACAGAATCTACGTCTGTTTCGTGTTTATGAATTTTATAATACCACACACTATTGGTGTCGGGTTGCATGTACCCTTCAAATGTTGAATATGAATCGCCCAATATGGATACCGATTTCGCCTTTCTGGCATAACTGACATTAATACACAATACCGCAACCAGCAGCAATAAAAACGCTTTTTTCATTCAAACCTGTTTATATAATTCAATCTTACTTCAATTTAACATATTTATATTCAATCAGAATTTCATTTTCAAGCCCCACCGTTTTGCCAGCCGGTTAGCATCTTTCTTGGTTATTTGTATTACCGCCGGATGTTTTGGGATCTCGAAGTTGGTACGCTTCATCACGCCTTCGTTGAAATGACCTAGATACGTAAAACTTTCGAAATCAGAAGTTTCACTAAAACCGAAATTATGAGGGTTGATCCGGAAAATATCATAAATCAACACCCACTTGTTTTCGCCAATACGTTTGAACACGGTAGGCGCTTCGCAACTTACCTTTTCGCCGTCACAACGCTTCGGGATCAACTGGTAACCAGTGTTAATAGAATCGGAAATGGCCTGCTCCACGTGCGCTCCACCGTTGTGCGAGCAAATAAACATGTGGTATTTATTACCCACTTTGGTAATGTCGGCATCAATGTATTCTTTACCTTCGGGATATTCAAAAATGAGTTTCGGAAGAGTTTCCATGCTGGAGAAATCCTTATTCATGTAGGTGTAATACACCTTGGCTTTGTCGTTACCAAAACGCATGGTGAAATACATCATGATACGGTCGCGGGCTTCGTCATAAATCATTTCGGGCGCCCAGGCACAACCGATATTAGTCAGTTCAGGAAAAGCTTTATCTACCCGCAGCACCGAATGTGTCCAGTGGATCAGGTCACGCGATTTGAGCAACACAATACCACGGTTGTTGCCCCAGCCGTAAGCTTTACCATCGCGCTCCCACTCGGAAGAACGATATCCCAGTTTTTGGGCATAAATGTGTAAATCAGTAAGCGCCATGTAATACATACCGTCGGGACCCTGCATAATGTAGGGATCGCGAATGCCTTTTTGTTCGGAAATCGTATCGCCGGCTATAATGGGTTTGGCGTTGTTCACATCCGTAAAACTATAACCATCTTTACTCAAAGCAAAGTACAATCCGTGTGTATCGTCCTTGAAATACACCATCAGATAGGCACCCATGTCTTTTTCGGACGCCGCAGTTTTCTTTTTAGCAAAAATCGGCAGGGCAAGAATCGCAAAAGCAATTAGAAGTAGTGGTTTGTAGTTCATCTGTTTTGTTTCTAAGCTTTTTCAAAGTTTAGAACTTTGGAAAAGTTGTAATGTTGATTAATCAATTATCGAATGGTAATAATAACCCGTTTGTATCTTGTCAGGGAAGGCGTTCCATGATCGGTAACTTCGCAAATCATATGAATCGTTTCACCTTTAGCAGCTGAAGAGGGAATAAATAACCCTGGGTTTGGGTTGTGTGTTTCCGGCATGGATAGAAGCTCCCAGGGCAAAAATACAAAACAGAATTGTCAGTGCTCTCTTCATTCTTGGTTAATAGTTATCTGTTCTGAAATTGGGCGTCCAAAGCCCGTTTTTATTCATTAAACTTGCCGGTGGATTGGTACCCCAACAATAGCGCACCGCCACGGGGTTCGAAACTTCCGGACTGGAAACAACCACTGTTTTTCCGACTATTTTTGCATCAGCCCAAATCCATTTCTTATCTTCACCACAAATGGCAAATCCACTCAGCGTGTCATTTTTTGCCACCAGCCCTTTTCCTACATAGTCGAATTTCAGCACAATACTGTTATTCTTTACCTGATAACTTTTATATACCGGTCCGGAATATTCCACTTTTCCTCCATACACTTTTGCACGTGCAATGAGTCCAAGCCGGTAAGCGATAGCTTGTTTGTTTTTCGGATGAATGTTAGTGGGCTGGTCGCCTGCATTTTCAATTGCTACCGCCATGCCTGTATTTTTTACCGATAAATTCTGACCTTGCGCTTCACGAACGGTCATCATCGAACCATCTTCCACGGGTTTTGCCATCGGTTTGCCATAATTGGCCAACTGCACATACAAAAACGGGAAATCACCTACGCTAAATTTCGCACGCCAATCGGCTATGAGCGTTTCCATGATTTCACGGTAAAGTTTAGCCGACGGGCCATTGGATTCGCCCTGATACCACAGTGCTCCTTTGATTGCATAAGGAACCAGGGGGGCAATCATGCCATTGTAGCACACAAAAGGATTGTGCTGATCGATAGCCGGACTCGGATTTTTAGGTGCTTTGGGCTTTTTGGCAGTTACATCGCCAGCAGCAGCCTGTACAGCGGCTAAGTCACCCGTAAATTTGGCTTTGTCCTCGCGGTATTTCGCGAGTGTGACGGCACTATCGACCACAAATTTATCCCATTTGGCAGCGTAAGCATCCAAAAGAGGTTTCAAATTCGGATGGGCTTCCAATGCCTCTTTGCTGATCCAGGTTTCGGCAGTACTGGCACCAAAAGCCGAAGTAAGCAAGCCAACGGGAATTTTATAGTTCTGATAAATTTCGCGGGCGAAAAAATAAGATACGGCGGAGAAGTGCCCTACCGTTTGCGGAGAACAAATTTCCCATTTGCCAACCGGATTTTTTTGCGGATAGTGGTTGGGCGTATAATCCACATCGAAAACACGAATTTGCGGATAGCTGGCGTTAGCCACTTCTTCTGCTTCATTATTTACACCACACCAGTAACGGTCTTCTTTGGCCACGGTCATGTCCATGTTGGACTGACCGCTGCACAACCATACATCACCCACATACACATCGTTGAAGGTAAGAATGTTGTCGCCGGCAATCTCCATTTTATACGGGCCACCTGCTTTCTGTTTGGGAAGTTTAAGCATCCAGTTGCCATTGGCATCGGCTTTTACCGAGGTTGTTTTCCCATTCAACGAAACGGTAACCGACTCCTTAGGCCAGGCAGTTCCCCAAACCGGAATTTCAACATCGCGTTGCAGCACCATATGATCGGCAAACAAAGTAGAAGGTTTGACATCGGCAAATAAAGCCGATTTAACTATCAAACTGAGCGTAAATAATAATGTAGTTTTTTTCATTTTATATTATCGGTTTAAAACAATCTCTTCCAAAGTTCTAAACTTTGGAAAAGATTGAAATATCAACGTAGTTAATAACGTGAACGAAGTGAGCAAATATCAGCCAGAGGCTAAATAACATAACTGTAGCGAACTAATACATCTTGCTTCACACAAATTATTCCATATAGAAAACTTCCGGCAATGGAATAGAAACAGGTGAGTTGTCCGGATTTGTTTCCATAATGTCGGCCATATATGCCCACCATTTTTGTACAATTTCGGTTGAACCCAAGTCCTGCGAACCTCCTTCGCCACTGTTTTTTTGAACTGCAAAAAGGATATTTGTTTCTTTATCCAAAAAAATAGAATAGTCGCATACTCCGGCGTCCTGCAACAGTTTTTTCAACTCCGGCCAAATAGCATTGTGGCGTTTTTCGTACTCGGCTTCGAAGCCTGGTTTCAGAAACATTTTAAAAGCTTGTCGTGTCATAATAATTAGTATTTAAGAATGATTTAGTTTGGTGGACGGAATTCCGATTCCGTCTCTTATTGTTTAAATAAACGGAGTCGGGACTCCATTCTCTCTTATTTGAACGGAGTCGGAACTCCGTTTTCCCAAATCTATTTTACCGAGAAAATCGGCTCATTTGTTTTTTGATCTTCCAGGTAGAATTGCACGGCGCTATCGTTCATTTTGGGATGCGTATTTTTGAGGAGCCTGATTATTTCGCCACCAGCCAATAGTGCCGGACCATAAGCGTGTGCCGCATATTTGTGTATCGGCCTATAATAATAGTAAGCCGGATCAAATCCCATGCCGGTGCCTACGCAGGTTCCATCCACTTCGCCGGCTGCATTTACTTCGGTAGAAACTGCATGCCAACCCAACACAGCCACAGGGCCGTAAGCTAATGGATCAATCCAACCTTTATTAATGGCATGCGCAATGCAGTATGTATAAATAGCCGTAGCCGAACTTTCGAGGTACGAATCATTCCGGTCGAGCAACTGGTGCCAGAAGCCTTCGCCCGATTGCAGGGCAGCCAATCCACGAACATGTTCCTGAAAAAGATCGAGCACCTTATCGCGTCCGGGGTAATTAGCAGGTAAAACATCAAGCACTTCGGTCATGGTTAGAATGGCCCAGCCATTAGCACGGCCCCAATGGAATGCCGGATGATCCGCCATTCCTTCTACCCAGCCATGTCGGAAGAGTTTTTTTTCGGGTACCCACATACGTTGCTTGAAAAGCAGAATTTGTTTTACAGCTTCATCGTAGTATTTGGTTTCGCCGGTGAATTTGCCCATATTGGCAATGGCAGGGATGGCCATAAACATATCGTCAAGCCAAACGGTGTTGTGTTGCGGGCGGTTACGCGCAAAAATACCATCGGCCAACCGGTATTCTTTGTTCATGATATAGTCCATGTAATTATTTATCAATGAACGTCCATCAAATTTAATTCCTGAAAGTTGTGCTTTTATCATGGCCGAGCACACTGCTCCGGCATCATCCAACGCCTCGGGGTGCAGGATTTGGCGCATTTGCGGGTCAACAATGCCTTCCTTACGCAATTTCTCAAAATATGGAGCTACCTGAGATAAAAAAGTGAACCGGTCGGAAACATATTTTGCGTAGCGTGTATCAGCTGTAGTTTCGGCAACAAGCAACATGCCGGCATAAGTTACACCCCACTCGTAACTTGCCAGACGGAACTGCCCACGTTCGAGCAGCGAGTTTTTATCTATTTTTCCAAAGTCTGTTATTTCAGCCTTTGTTTCTTTATTGATAACTTTGGTAGGAGTAGCTTTCTCCAGGAAAACCAATATGCGGTCAATAACTGCCTTTACTTCCTCGGGTTTGGCAACGCCATAAGGGGTTTTGTATTCCGGTTTCATAAGGTGAAGCGGCGTATTGGAATCATTTGTTTTTTCAGCCGGATTGACTATTTGCTGGGCTTTGCATGATAGAGCCATAGCAAGGAAAACAAAAAAAATAGATTTTTTCATCATTTAGTATTTTCGTTGAAATTGATTATGTTTTCATGAATTTGCTTTCTGTCACGAATGGTATCAGCTGACACATTTTGCAAAAAGATATTTTCAACCGGAAGTTCTTTTTGACCTAAAATGCGTGATTCAAATTTCACATTCGAAGCTTTGATATTTTCCAGATACACATTTTTAATAGGAGTAAGTTTGCGCACATAAGTTGGCACCAGGTCTTTCCATTGGTACAAAACATCTGTTTCGATCCCCAAAATACCTAAATCAATATGCCCAGCCTGAATATTTTTCACATGGATATTATTCACATACCCGCCCATTCGTTCGTTGGTTTTGATGAAAACCACATGAAACATTTTAGCATCCGGCGAAACCTTGCAATCGTGTATATATACGTTTTCAATGCCACCCGAGAGCTCGCTACCAACAGCCAATAGTTGATGTCCGTTTTTTATCCGGCAATTGCGGATAACTAAGTTTTTGGTAGGAGTTTGCGTGCGCCAACCTTCCTGATTCCGACCCGACTTTACAGCAATGGCATCATCGCCCTGATCAAATGTACAGCCTTCCACCAGAATATTCTGGCTCATTTCCGGATCGTACCCATCGTTGTTGTGTCCATGAGCGTATACATCCAGCTTGCGAAGTAAAATATTTTTACACAGGTAAGTATGGATGGTCCAGAAGGGGCTATTTTCGATACTGAATCCTTCGAGACGGATATTTTCACAACGATTGAACTGAATGAGGTGCGGACGCAGAATGTGCCGAATCGTTCACCATCAATCGTTCAGCAGTAGGGACGTTTTGATACGACATATTGTACAATCGTTTCAGGCTATTCATATGCGCACGTGGACGCCCGGCCCAGGTTTTCCATAAATCCATTTTTGCTTTTATTTTTCCCTCACCGGTAATGGCTATATTTTTACATCCGTAGGCATACAGCAGAGGAGAATAATTCATGCATTCCATTCCTTCCCAGGTAGTGCTCACAGCCGGAAGATAATCAGCCGGAACATCGTCGAAAAGCAGTACCGCTCCTTTGTTCAGTTGAAGACAAACATTGCTTTTGAAATGCACTTTGCCTGTCAGCCATTCACCTCCGGGAACCATTACAGTACCTCCACCGGCAGCATTGGCAGCAGCAATGGCTTTGGCAATCGCTTTTGTGGTTTTTGCTTTATTACCTTGCAATGCTCCATATTTTTCAATAGAAAATACGGGACATTTGCTGAAGTCAGGTACCGAAAAAGCAGGCATTGCAAAGGGTGCATCAACTGTAATCTTTTCTGTTTTCAGTTTGGAGGCTGCCGGTTTGAATGCAAATAAGAAAATTGGCAAAACACCAATAATCACCCATGTAATATATCTTACAGCATATTTATTCTTCATCATTTATTTAGATATTAGTGGTTTTTCCGAATTTTGAAGTACAATTGATTTTGCGTTACCGTAGGTCGGTATGGTTAACGCACTGAACCGGGCATCTTTTACATCATTCAAAACGATTGACGGTCTGAAATCCGGTTGCAGGAATCGAACGTCAACATGACTCAATTTGATGTTCCGGGCATGCCGAATGTAAAATGCAGAAGCAGGAATAGTGCCAAACATAGCCGGTTCGGGGTATGTTTTCTCATTTTCGGGAACTATCGCTTTCGCCTCTTCAGCCGTTCCCCCTCCTTTGTAAACTATACGCAAATTGCTGATGGTTACGTCTTCGATACAATGGCTGGGCAATCCGGAAATAAGGCAGGTAAAACGTGAATCGGCATTGTATACGTTCACATTATCAATGGTCACTCGCTTTAAAGTGCCCACAGGAGTATTTTGGGGACTACGCTGGCGCGCTCCCAAGCGCAAAAAAATGGGTGAGTTGAAGATATCGCGCATCGTGATATTGGAAATTACAATATCTTGCAACGCTCCGCCGTCAACCGTTTCCAATGCCAATCCGCGGCAATTTTGGAACACACAATTGGAAATGCTAATATTTTTAAAGCCTCCGCTTGATTCGGTCCCCAATTTAATGCGTCCCGTTGGCGGTTCTTCGTCCGGAACCGTGGAGTATTCTTTGTTTTGGTAAGTACCTTTGAGAAGTGTTCCTTTGTCATAACCACTTACAAAGCAGTTGGTAATAGTTACATTTTCGGTATCGCGAAAAAATCCCATTCCGTAGGATGCTTTCAGCACAATGGCATCGTCCCAGGGCGAGTTGATGCTGCAATTGGACACCCGCACGTTCCGGCAACAGTCGATATCCAACCCATCGCGGTTGGTATCCACCGTCAGATTATCAATCGTGAGATTGTCCACTCCGGTTGCCAACAACACAAAGTGTCCACCCATCCACACCCTGAAGTCACGTAAAATCACATTCCGACAGAGTTTTAAAGCAATGGCTTTGTTTCCAATTCCATCCTTCAACTTACGCCCATCGCCCCGATGCAGTCCGGCGCCATCAATCATCCCTTGTCCGCAAATGGTCACGTTTTCGAGATTTTCGCCCCAAATCAGGCTGTTGTGCCAATGGCTGTGACCAAAATCCTGATATTGATCGGAGGCATTCGGCTCGGCAGCATTGTAACCGTTTATATCAGTAGGCACAGCCGCCAGCAGTACGGCTCCCGGCTCAAGTTGCAAGGAGATATTACTTCTTAATCGGATACTATAGGATAAATATGTGCCTGCAGGAAACAAAACCGTGCCCCCACCCTGCTGCGATGCGGCATCAATGGCTGCATTAATTGCAGGCGAATCCACTGCTTTCGCATCGCCTTTGGCTCCAAAGTCACGAATATTGAAGCTTGTATTTCCAAAAACAAAATTTACAGAAAATACAAATAGCAGGAAAATGTGTTTTTTCATGTTTATTTACCAGGTATTTAAAGCTAACGGGTTACAAAACTAAGCAAGTTCATAAAATACTGCAAGGAACTATCAAAAATCACAGCTTTTATATCATGTCACTACCCTATTTGACAGCCTTTTTCAGTTTAGCGAGTTTGCGATCTTTAGACGCCTTAACCGCTTCCGCAATTGTTTTGGCATTCAGTTGAGCGCCAGCCAGCGACGTATGCGTATGATCGCCATAGTACAACCCTTGTATGGAGTCTTTGCCCATTTTGTCCAGCTTATTGGCAATAAATTTATTTGCATTTATATAAGGCACTTTTTCCATCTTGGCAGCTTCTTCGGTCCACGCTCCGAAGCCTTTCGTATTTCGGATAACTGCTACACTATCTTTTGTAGTGAACATATTCCGTGGAATGTGCGAAAGTAAAATCGGAGTAGCTTTTTTAGCCTTCACATCCCTGGCATATTTACGCATGTACCATCCAAATGAATTTATGGTTTCCTGCTTTCCTGTAGATTCCATGATAACCGTTGTATCCTTATCGCCGTTTCCCGGCAGTGATGCACGGGCACGACCGGTATTATAAGGTCCGGAATCATTGTGTCCAAACTGAATAAACACATAATCGCCCGGTTGTACTGCTTTGAGCACCTTGTCCCACAGTCCTTCAGAAATAAACGTGCGACTGCTTCGTCCGCCCAGTGCGTGATTTTCGACCGACACTTTGGTGGTATCAAAATAATTTCCGAAAAAATGCCCCCAACCCCATTGTTTATTACTTCCGTTATCCTGGCCATTTTTCATGGTTGAATCGCCAATGGTAAATACCACCGGACGCCCTTTCTTCCGGCTATTTCCAGGTGACTTTCCTCTCAGGGCTTTTGTGGGGTCGGCACCCGATTTAATACCCAGTAAATCTTCACCGGTAATTTTGGAGGTAGTTGTTTGTTCTGTCTTCTTTTCGACATTTTGCGCACTTACCGATAATACTATAGAAAGCAGTGCGCTAATAATTAAGCTTAACTTGTGTGTGTTCATATTCAGGGTAATAAATTTTCAAATCAATTATTTTTTTCTGCATACAAAATTCAGTATTTAATGCCGTTCCTTAAATAGAGAAATGTACGTTTATATTGAAAAAAATACATGCATCCAACCCAAGTACTTATTTATCGACCTAATTGAATTTATTGTCGCACTATTTTCCAGTTCATCGTACACAACTCCATTTTCGACTACCTCATTTAATCGTTTATTTGTAGCGTTAATCAAAAGTACAATTGCAGACTGATTTTCTACAAAAAAGTTTAGTCTGAGTAAAAGGAAAAGCATGAAAATTAATTACCCGCTCCGATTATTCGGAATAGCCCTTATTCTACTTCTGGGAGTAAACCCGTTGGTTGCCCAACGACCTATGGACAAACTGGACAGAAGTGTTGTTGCCCAAAAAGTGAGCAACGGAGTTTATGTAAACTGGCGTATTACTGCCGATGAATGGTATAACACCAGCTACAAATTATACCGGGATGGTTCATTGGTTTACACAGCCCTAGCCACCGGGGCATCAAACTACCTGGATCCTGCCGGCACCGTTTCTTCAAAATACAGCGTTTCCAAAGTAAAAAACGGAGTTGAATCCGCACAATCGGCACAAGCCTTAGTGTTAACAAAAAATTACCTCGAGATTCCCGTAAGAGATATCAAATCATTGGGTAAAACCAAATACTATCTGAATGATGCAACTGCTGCCGATCTGGATGGGGATGGACAATACGAAGTTATTGTCAAACGCATGAACCGTGATTGGTCGGTTGGAAATACCAATTATACCTACTTCGAAGCATACAAACTTGATGGAACATTTTTGTGGGCTATTGATGTGGGGCCGAATATTACCTTCGATGTGGAAATAAATATCGCAGCTTTTGATTTTGATGGTGATGGTAAAGCAGAAGTTTTTATGCGTTCATCGGATGGAACTATTTTCGGATTGGACAAAAACAACCAAAACGGCATCCCTGTAGGCGACCGCGATGGCGATGGCCTGACCAATTACCGTTACGCAGTTGGTGGCGACGGGTTCATGAATGCCGGTCCGGAGTACCTTTCATTGATCGATGGCATGACCGGGAAAGAATTAGATTGGGTGAATTTTATCGCCCGCGGAGCTTCCGAAGATTGGGGGGATGGGTACGGACACCGCTCCAATAAATTTTTCTTTGGAGCACCTTATCTCGATGGAAAAAAACCAAGTTTATTTATAGGACGCGGTATTTATACCCAAACAAAAATGCAAACGTACGATGTCGTAAATAAAAAACTGGTACCGAAATGGTTCTGGGAATCCGGAAACTCCACTGCAAAACAACAAGGCAAATTCGATGACATAGCAAAAAGTTATTTTGGACAGGGCTATCACAATTATACAATTGCGGATGTGGATGATGACGGAAAAGATGAAATAAACTGGGGGTCGATGACTGTGGATGATGATGGAAAACCACTTTATTCAACAGAATTAGGCCATGGCGATGCACAACATTATGGAGATTTTGACCCGTACAAAAAAGGTCAGGAAATGTTTGCGTGTAACGAAAGTAACCCCGGAACAAATCTTCGCGATGCAAAAACCGGGAAAATTCTTTACAGGAGTGTATCTCCAAGCGATGTGGGACGTGCTGGAGCCGGAAATATTACTGACGCATATAAAGGCGCTGAAATTTGGGGAAATGGAAAGGGAGTTTCGGCAACCGACAAAGTGGATATGGCACATTTTGGAGTGGCTGAGAATTACTGCGTTTATTGGGATGGCGATTTGTGCCAGGAAATTCTTGACCATTCCGGGTTTTCTACCAGTACAGGTGTAGGTTATGGTTCAATTACCAAGTTTAACGGCTACGGCAGCATTTCTACTTTACTATCAGCCGAAGCCTATTCATGTAATTACACCAAAGGTACCCCCTGTTTGCAAGCCGACATAATCGGCGACTGGCGCGAAGAAGCCATTTGGTGGAGACCCGACAGTTTGGCATTGCGTATTTATACAACACCAATTTCAACAACAAACCGCATTTACACGCTAATGCACGACCACCAATACCGGCAGGCTATTTGCTGGCAAATGTGCGGTTATAATCAACCACCACATACCAGTTTTTATTTAGGGAGCGATTTCCCAACACCGATTCCTCCAAAGTCAACCAATGGCAAGTACGTTTGGCAAGGAACAACTTCAAACTGGGATACAACTTCGCCCAACTGGCTGAACAGCGATGATGCGGCAAAACTTTATGCCGGAACAAGCACCCCCACCACCTTTGCCGATGGAAACAGTGTTTTGTTTGATACGCATTCAACTAACAGAAGCGTAAGCATAAACGGCACATTAAGCCCGGAAGCTTTAACCGTGGCGGGAGTCTACAATTACAAAATTGGTGGTAGCGGTTCACTTACCGGCGCCATGCGTCTCGATAAAATGGGTGACAGCACTTTGGTACTTGACGGAACACACAGCTACAGCGGAAAAACCGAAGTATGGGAGGGAAACATGTGGGTGACCGGTACCTTATCTGCTTCACCCATCACTGTTCGCCGCCATGCCAATTTTGGAGGAAAAGTAACGTTGGGCAATAGTATTTCAACCGAATACAACGCGGGAATTTACCCCGGAGGCATGCAGGCTGCCGATACCCTGACTATCAACGGCAATTTAACCTTTGCCAGCGGAGCAAAACTGGTTTATGATTTGTCCGACAACCCGAATGTTCAAACCACAACCACTAAAATGGGGAGTTCTACCGGGAAAAACGACTTTATTTATTTGAACGGAACGCTTCAAATTAGCTCAGGGGCAATTTTATTAATAAATGAAATGGCCGATTCTATTTCTGAGGGGAAATACATGCTAATGAAAGCAAATGCAGTTACCGGAACTTTATCTTCCATAAAAATTCAGGGAGCAGGCGGAAAATCGGTTGAACTTTCGTACGATGCCACTAGCAAAGAACTTTATTTGGTGGTGAAAGGAACACGCAGTGCAAGTAAAGTAATCTGGACAGGCAAAACAGATGGCAACTGGAACCTGGCAAAAACAGCAAACTGGAATAATGACGGATTTGCAGATATTTTTGTCAATAACGATAGCGTTTATTTTGATACAACGGCAAGCAACAAAACAGTAAATGTAGCGGACAGCTTAGCTCCGGCTTATGTGGAAGTTAGCTCTGTACTGCCATACTCGTTGAACGGAACAGGGGTATTGACCGGAACAATGGACTTATACAAAACCAATTTCGGAATGCTCACTATCAATAACCGCAACAATTACTCCGGCAAAACAATTGTGGATGGAGGTTCGCTGATTATGAAATACGCACCATCAGCCACCAACAATGGCGGCATTGGTCAGAACATTAGCAATCCGGCATATTTTGTAGTAAAAGACAGCGCTATCATTCAGGTTACTACGCCCAATGAAATCACCAGCCGGGGTATGACACTGGCCGGAACTGCCGGAGGTCTGTTGAATGTAACTGCGGCATTATACTGGAATGGAATTATCACAGGAACAAAACTGACTAAATTCGGCACAGGGACTTTGTACATTGGAAACAATAACAGCACTCTGACAGAAACCGTACTTAAAGCAGGAACTTTACGCCTGAACGACAATGCCGCCGTACCATACGGCCCGGGAAAAAAAATAACCTTAATGGGAGGTACGCTCGAAACGCTAAACAGCATTGGTACTTATCTGACCAGCAGCCACGCCTTTGACGTTCCGACGGGCAGTACAGCCACCGTTATTGCCGGGGCACGCTGCGAATACAACGGAGCCTTAACCGGTGCCGGCACCCTGAACTGGAGTTGCGATTACATCCGTTGCTACCTGAATGGCAACTGGTCGGCCTTTACCGGCAATTTGAACATTACGGCAAATGGAGCTAATTCTACCTACGAAAACCATTTTATTGTAAATTACAGTGGCGGTTTCCCGAATGCAAACGTAAATGTTGGAACTGGTGTACTTATGTGTTACAAGAACGGAACTTCCGACAACGGAACCACAACCATTAAATTAGGTATGCTCAGCGGAGCCGGAAACTTCTACAATGCCGGACTTGAAGTTGGATCTACAAACTTAAGCGGCACATTCTCCGGGGTCATTTCAGGGGTTACTTCAGTAAAAAAATTGGGAACCGGACTTTGGACTCTGTCGGGGGCCAATACATACACAGGTACCACCACTGTGAGCGCCGGCACACTAACCCTTAACGGAAGCCTGGCTACAGGAAGTACCACCGTAGCAAGCGGCGGTACGTTAAATTTGATTGGATCAACAGCCGGTTCGGTCATTGTATCGGCCGGAGGTACAGCTACTATCAACGGAACAGTGGCAGGACTGCTCACAAACAGCGGTACAGTAACCGGAATCGGAAGCATTACCGGCAACTCATCGCTGGCAAACAATTCGGTAACCGTGCCCGGTGGAAATTCCATTGGTACACTCACATTTAAAGGTAATTTATCAATGACTGCAACGGCTGCATTAAATATGCAGATTACCGGCGGAACAACTGCCTGCGATAAATTGGCTGTTACAGGAGCACTGACCTGCAACGGAACACTCAACGTATCACTATTATCAGGAACACTGACAAGTGGCGCAGTTTATCAGATTTTGAGTGCAGGAACGACTACCGGCACATTTGCCACTGTAGAGCTGCCAACGCTGGAAACCGGTCTGGAATGGGATTTATCGGAATTGTATACAACCGGGAAAATACGGGTAATCACCAGCACCGGCGTTGAATCATTAAAAATAAAAACAGGGGTTATTCAAAATCCTACAAATGGGATCTTCAATGTTTATATTGAGAATGCGACAGCAGCATCCAATATAGTGGTAACCGATTTGCAGGGACACACCGTTTACAAAACCACTGTCAGCGAAGCAAATGATAAATTCCCGGTTGATTTGTTTAACCAACCTGATGGCGTTTATCTTTTAAAAGTACTATCGGATAATGAAAGTTCTAACATCGTAAAACTTATTAAAGCGAGTAATATACGTAAATAGGAATTTACCAAACCATTAGAAAGAAGGTGTCCAAAAAAAATTGGACACCTTCTTTTTTTCATTCAACTTTAAACCCTTCTGATTCTTCGCTGTTTTTGTACCAGCTTATTTTCCGGGAAACAAACATAATTACTCCCAGAATAATAAATAGCCCTATGCTTCCAATGAGCAAAGCAATATCTTCCAATTGTAGTACCACATACAAGAATACATAAAGAATACTCAGAATTGCTCCTAAAATCCCGGTTTGGGTTTTATTTTTAAATATGCTGTGTGCATAAATAACTATCAGACCTATCGTAGCAATGCTTGCAATCAAGTAAGCAACTCCAAAATTGATTTGTTCAGAAATAGAAAGCAACAAGCTATAGAATAATATCAGAGCTATGCCTACCAGCAGGTATTGAATCGGGTGAATTTTCTTACGGGTAAGCACTTCCACAAAAAAGAACACTACAAACGTCAATGCAATAAACATCAACGCGTACTTTGCCGAGCGCATATTTTGTTGATAATGGTCAACTTCATCCACCAGATTCACTCCAAATGAAGTATCGCTAACTGACTGGATATCTTTATCCGACCACGACTCCGGAATGTTGCGGTTAAAATGCAGGATGTTCCAATGGGCATTAAATCCCGTCTCATTCAAGCTGTATTCGGGGGTGAAACTTCCAATAAAACCGGGAGATTTCCAGGCCCCATTCATTTGTACATGAGTGGTTTTCCCTATTGGAATAAAATTGATATTACTGCTGCCGTTTAATTTCAGGTTACATTTAAAATTCAACCGTTTAGCCGTTTGCAACAAACCGGCATTTTTGAGCGATATCACAAGCCCCTGCCCTATTGCATCCGGAGCTCCACCGGCTTCGGCTGTTGCATGAAAACCATTCATTTGAAAACTTACATTATTGGTCATGCCTCTCAAATCGGAAATTCCAATCCGCACGTTTGCCTCATCCCATTTTATCTGGCTGTTTGCTGGCAATACCATATCGGGCATTTTGAAACCGCCGGAAATCTTCAGTTCGCTTTTATATAAAATAGATTTGTAAATTCCATAATGACGCTCTTCGGGTATCAACTTCCCCTTTATATCCAAGACTTCGGGCGTAAGAATAAATGCATGACTTTCAATCACTTCATTTTTCTTATCGTCTACCGTTGTGGTAAGATACGGAACAACTAATACAGGCCCGTTCACTGTTTGGGCATTGCTCCATTTTGCATTTATTTTTTCAATGGTTTCCTCGCTTCTTTTTTGCCGTTCTTTTATCAAACTTTGAATCATTGAGCCCGGTATAAGCAGCAACAACGTCATAAAGCTAATAATAATTGCTTTCAATGTAATCGACTGGCTGAATTTTTCAACCTTTTGCATGTTTGTTTCCATAAAATTGTTTGATTTTGAAAATGAATATGTCTATTTAAAAGTACTTTGTATTTCAAAGCATAATTACAAAAAAAAATTATCGTATCAATTGCTCCAACGCATCCAGGTGTTCCTGGAAACTCTGGCGACCCAATGCAGTAATAACGTATTTAGTGTTCGGTTTGCGCCCGATGAATTGCTTGGAGGATTGAATATATTCCAAAGCCTCCAGCGCTTTGATATGGCTCGCCAAATTGCCGTCGGTAAGTTCCAACAGCTCCTTCAGCGAGTTGAAATCAACCGAATCATTCACCATCAGAACAGACATGATGCCCAACCGGATACGGCTATCGAAGGCTTTATTCAGATTTGCGATTATATTTGCCATCTTATTTTTTCAAATCGTATTTCTTATACATAATCGAACCATATACAATATGGCAAATTCCAAATCCGATAGTCCAAAAAATGATCCCGTGGTATAAAAACAAGGCAGCTCCTATCCCCAGGACTATTTCGGTAAGTCCCAGAAAATGTATTTCATCATGGGTATATTTTGCCGCGTTAATTAAACCCAGACCATAGAAAATAAGCGTTATAGCCGCAACAAGCTCAATTTGGTCGCGATATATCATTATACAAGAAAGTATTCCCCCGGTTGCCAATGGGATAGCCAGATTATATGCCATTTTCAGGGTAACCGAGTTTACAATTTTGTGTTTATGCTTTTTAGCGTTCCTGACTGAAAACAAAATTCCAAAACCGATAGAAATCGCTAACACCACCAATGCATCTATTATCAGCAACGGCACAGCTACAGCCCTTGATTGTGCGAGGATATAAAAATAAGCAACTGCAGCTCCGGCAACGGCCGTAACACCTGCCATCACTCCTGACAATCCACTCAATGACAGAAATTTGGATGATTTCTCCATCATCTCGCGTATAGCTTTTAAATCTTCTAATTGCTTTTCCATTTTTGAACTGACTAAATTAAAAGTACTTTGAATTGCAAAGCTAGTGTAGAAATTCTGTAAAACAAAATTATTCCGAATATTTTTTTGAATAAAATAAAAAAAGGTAGATTATTTAACTAACCCACCTTTTCAATCTTAAAATTACAACACACTATTTCACATCCTTCTTCAACTCATCCGGACTACTTTTGGTATACGTATTTATCGGCGCAGCCGTTTTGGTATATAAATCAGTAACAGTCTTCAGGTCAACATTAAATGCCGGACGGAATTTGTTCGATTGCATATAGTTAACAATAGACCGGTATAAACTTTCAGCAACAGGACGTTCCTCCAGATTATTTGTCAGATCAATGGAAGTCATCATTAACTTGCCCTTGCCCACATTAGCTTCGAAAAGCATACCCAGTTTCCGGTTTACAAACCAGGTGTCAATGGGTTGCACAATCGGCTGAAATCCTTTAGGGAAGTCTGTCAGCAGCATAGTCTGCGCGCGGTTTATTAATTCCCACCACTGCATATTACCCCACGATTCGGTAACAAAATCATTGAAAACCGGGTGATAATTGTTTATAAACACACCGGTGGTATGTGGTGGACGCATTTTGAACCACGAGGTATTCCAGAACACAGGCGAATAATACTGAACGACATCTTTGCCATACTGAATCTTCTTAGCTGCCAACACCAGCACTTTCCCGCCGTTATTCAGCAAATTGAGGGCCTTTGAATCGAATTCGGAGGTAACATAAATCCCTTCGGCATTTACCACCTGGGGTTGCACCGGATATACCCAAAAATCCCAGTCATTCACAAAATCAGTTCCTTTAATCGCAATTTCCAGATTCAGTTTTGCAGCCCTTCTAATATCCGACAAGTTGAAATTCACTTCACCCAATTCAAAATCATTCCCAACAGGAATATCTTTCAGAGATAAAACACCTTCTTTCAACACCAAACCGAAAGTATCACGGATACGCCAAACCGTTTGGGCATCTTTCAATGGACTTTTTCCGAAATGAGCCACCTCTATTTTCGCTACCAACGTTTCATCGTTGCGATAAACAAATTTTTCTATCCTTGCCAATGGAACTGTTGAATTGCAGAACCGGCGGAATTGCGGTGCATTTATGTAGCCTTTTTCATCCCAGAACGCATCGAGTACACCCACCAATGCAGTGCCCTGGCCGGAATAATCATTCAGGCACAACAACTGGAATCCTGCATAATCGGGTGTTCGCAACGTCCGTTCTATTTCGTGCTTATAGCATAATGCCTGCAAATGGCCTGAAGCCATTAAAAATTCATGTCCGAGGCTTCCCATGTCGCTATCGGCCAAATCTTCCTGAAACAATTCAAAATTTTTGGCGCGGGTTACACCGGTATATTTCTTTATTTCATCAAAATTAGGGAATGCGCACCACTGCCCTGTTTCGTGCGAAACGTAAGGTTGCTTAATCGTATCAATCCGCGAACGGTAATCGGACATGCTTTCCGGCTGGGCATTGCTCCAGTTCAGACCGCGCGCTCCGGCTTTGACGTGGTATTGATTCTTTGGTTGCCACGCCCAGCCCTGACCTACCGAAGCTCCGGTATACACACGCCGGCAGTCGGTGGATTTCCAGTAATCGACAAATTTCCCTACCCAGGGAACCCAAGCACCGCGGGGTTCGTTTCCGCAAGCCATGAAGGTAAACGAGGCATAATTTCCGTATTCTTTGGTCATGCGCTTGGTTTCTTCCATCAAATAATTATCGATAGGCAAGCCACGACCCAATTGTGTACTATGATTTGGCCAGCTCGGCCCCTCGGGCTGCAGGTAAAAACCTATGCGGTCGGCAGCTTTGAAAGCAGCTTCGGGCGGGCAATAGGAATGAAAACGCATGTGGTTCAACCCATACGACTTGCAAATGCGGAAAACCCGCTCCCACGACGGTTCATCCATTGGCGGATAACCCGTAATGGGGAAAAGCGCATTTTCAACCGTACCACGCAAAACCGTTTTATTACCGTTGATGTAAAAATACTTGTCTTTAATCGTGATTTCGCGCATTCCGAACTCCACATTCTTTGTATCTGCCTGCTTTTCGTAGGACAAAGTGGCATTAAGATTATACAAGGCTGGATCAAATTCGTCCCAGGTTAACATACCGTCACCCAACGGAAGTGTCATTTCCAATTCCGTTTCTTTGCCTGATACTGTGAACGGTAGTTCTACCGGTGCAATAACATGTGTTTTCGGGCTATTGAAACTCTTGGCTGAAAGTGTAATTTTACCTGAAACAGAATTTTCTTTCTGGTTTACAACTTTGATCTTCACCAAAGCAGATTTATTTTTCAGGTTTGGAAAAACCTGTATATCATCAAAATAAACCAACGGGCGCACTTGCAACTGTAATTTCCCAACCATCCCATTCCAGTTTCCCTGAGTATGATCGGTCACACTGTGTGAGTTTGAACCTACGTCTATATCTTTCATCCGGTTGTCAATTCTGACCGTGATACGATGTTTTCCCGGTTTCATAAACTGGGTGAGATCAAAAACATGAGGAACAGAAAGTGAGTTTTGGGTGCCTGCTTCAACATCGTCAATCCAGACGCGGGTAATAAAATGCGGGTGTTCAAGATAAAGGGTAATATTATTCCCTTTACAGTTTGCGGGTATTACCACTTCTTTCTGATACCATGCCAAACCAATATAATGCTTTTGTTGGGTGAGCCAGAAAGGCATTTTCAAATTATCAAGCTTGCGGTATTTTTCCATTTTCGGATTAAAATACCACGAACTGTCGTATATGCTGGCTGTAAATTTTGTTGTTAGTGAAAGATCGTATCCTTTCGAATTTTCGACCATGGAACCCGGGAGGTTGATTGTATCATCCAAATTATGATCAAACCATTTTTCAGATATTCCAAGATCTTTTTCGTCCGTTGCAAAATTCCATTTACCCGTCAGGTCGATGGTTTTAATACTGGCAGAATGAAGAAAACTCGAAAACAAAAAAATCATCAAAAGCAATAAATGTATCTTTCTCATTGAATATAATGGTGTATAAAAAATAGACGTTGGAATGACAAACAGACAAGCGCTGGCTTTATTCAGGAACAAAAAAATCCCACAAAACAGCTATTACCAAGGTTGTTTTTGCATGGTACAAAAGAACAATGATTGCGGAATGTACAAAATGGAAAAATGTACACATCTATAAAATATAATGCATTAAATCTGCACGGATTATATCTTAGGTATTTAAATGTATTTTTTGCACATAAATTGCAACAATATACTTACAAGGTTAAATATTAGATTAATATCAACAAATACACTTTAAAATCATTTTATATCTCCTATATTCGCACTTTATTTTTGACAATTTTTCTTTACCCGAGAGAAATACGTTGACCAAAAACAAAAAATCACAATGCAATTAAAAGTACTTTTAAGGGTTAGCCTTCTATTTTTATTATTCTCCACTACTGCACTTGCCGGGAATGAACCAACCAACGAGCAAATAAATTCCAATAACGGACTTTCCCATAACACAATCCGTTGTATGCTTCAGGACAAAACGGGTTTCATTTGGTTTGGGTCATTGAATGGACTAAACCGCTACAATGGTGTCAAAATCAAAAGTTTTATCCCCAATGCCATAAATCCCGCCACACTTTCAAGCGGAAAAATCAAGGAACTGCATGAAGATAGCCATGGCCACATTTGGGTAAGGACTTATAGTGACATGATGCATTGTTATGATCCACGCATGGAAAACTTCATACCTGTTTTCGAGAGAAAAGCAGATCAAAAGATAAAACACAACCTTTATTATGAAGATAAGCAAAAAAATATTTGGTTGGGCAGCGTAACAAATGGGTGTGTTAAAATATCATTCGCAGATTCTAAAATTACAACAACTTTTTTCAGCACTTCCCAAAGTACAAACAAGCTTGCCTCTAATGTTGTCCATGACATATTTCAGGACAGCAAATTCAATACGTGGATAATGACCTCCATAGGCATTACCCAGATAAACAGTAACGGAATTATCAATTCAGAGACTAGCACCACCGACAAAACAAGCTACATAAAAGCCTACGAATCAGACAAAAAGATATATTTCTTATCCGACATGGGTAAGATAAAAACATATAATCTCAATACGAACAAATATGAACGGACAGTAGCATTAGTACCCGCTGCCAGAGTTTACCAAACCGCGATATTCAACACCAACAAAATTCTGATTTCGACCAACAACAAAGGCATTTACATGTTCAATACCACGACCGGCCAATTTTCTTCGACCGAAATGGTTTTTGGTGAGAAAATACCCGGAAATGCCAATTTTCAAACGGATAAGTTTGGAGACGTATGGACGTTTAACATGAGTGGTAATGTTTGGTTGCTAAGTCCTAAAAAGAGCAAAGTAACCAAACTGAATTTGATTCCATCGTACACCATGCAGCTTATCGACGAAGAACGATATCAGTTTTGGGGAGACAAACACGGGAATATATGGATCAGCACGTATGGAAACGGACTGTTTTGTTACAACATTGCTTCAGGAGATATCAGCCATTACAGCTACAACAAAAATACAACCGGGCTTTCGTCTAATTTCCTGCTGTCCATTATCCAGGATAAAAACGACAATATCTGGCTGGGCACCGAAAGCATGGGAGTTAACAAACTTTCATTCTCAAAGCGAAACGTCCAAAGTCTTTTCCCCGATCCCGAAAACACGGCAAAAAGCGGCAATGTAATAAAGGCTTTTCTTGAAGACAGAAACCGGAATATCTGGGTTTCGACCAAAGCAGGAAATTTGTACCAGTATGACCCAACTCTAAAAGTAAAAAAAACAGTTTTTGAAAACGGATCGAATGTGTACAGCATGTATCAGGATAATCTGGGAACGATCTGGCTGGGAACGAAAAGAAGCGGCATTATTGAAATACCCGAAGGAAAATTCTCCAAAGCCAAATACTACCTGAACTCAGGCAAAGCGGGTTCCTTAAGCAATAACACTGTATTTTCGCTGACCAAAGACCGCAAAGGAAGACTTTGGGCAGCCACTTTTGGTGGCGGTGTCTGCGTGAAAACGGGTGGCGAAGGGAATGAAAGTTTTCGCACGTTTTTTGACAATGACATGTGGATCAAATTTACCCGTTATGTATTTCTGGACCGTAAAGGCGACTTATGGCTGGCCACTACCAATGGTGTGCTTCGGTTCAATCCGGATGCATTGCTTAAAAATGAGAAAGCATACAAGTACTATACATTTGATGTAGACAGTAAAAACTGCCTGAGCAATCCCGAGGTACGATATATATTTGAAGACTCGAAAGGAAATATATGGCTGGCAACAGCCGGTGGAGGGGTAAATAAATTTGTGGGAGAAACGGCCACGGGAAATGGCATTTTTGAAGTGTACAACAATCAACAGGGCCTGGCAACCGACAATATTATGGCTATCCAGGAAGACAAAAGCGGATGTTTGTGGATTAGCTCTGAAAGCGGGCTACACAAATTCAATCCCGAATCAAAACTTTTTCAGTACTATAAATTCTCTGAGAATTTTTCATCCAACATTTATTCCGAAACAGCCTGCTTAACATGCAGCGATGGAAAAATGCTTTGGGGAAGCCTGAATGGGTTTTATGCCTTCCACCCTAAAGACCTGGAAAACAAAAAAAAAGAAACAAATACGGTGGTACTGACAGGTTTTTCAATTTACGATCAGGACGCAAAAATTGATATAAAAAATGCTCCGTTAAAACAATCTGTTTCGTTCTCTAAAGATGTTGTTCTTAAGTCATCTGATAAGGTTTTTCACATCGAGTTTTCGAATCTGAATTTCATGGATCCGAAAGCCAACCAGTTTATGTACATCCTCGAAAACTATGAAAAACGCTGGAACCTTTCCGGCTCATTGAACATGGCAACCTACCGGAATGTACCTCCCGGCAAATACACTTTTCTGGTAAAAAGCGTCAATAGCGAAGGCGTTTGGGATGATAATGTCACCAAGCTTGAAATCGAGATTCTGCCACCATTCTGGCAATCAATCTGGGCCATATTGATTTACCTGATATTGCTGGGTGCAGCCGGATATTTTGCTTATAACCTGATATTGAAGTTCTACCGGTTGAACAACACCGTAAAAGTAGAGCGCCAACTCACTGACTACAAATTACGCTTTTTTACCAATATCAGCCACGAATTCCGCACGCCCCTTACCTTAATAAAAGGAAGCGTCGACACACTCAATGAGTTGAAAAACAAAATGAGCGAACCAATGCTGAATCTGGTGGGCGACCTCGAAAAGAATACATCCCATCTGCTGAGGCTTATCGACCAACTTATGGAATTCCGTAAATTGCAGAACAACAAGCAAAAGTTGAATCTTCAACGCACGGATGCCATCATATTCCTGCGTGAGATATATAATAGTTTCAGCAATGTGGCATCAAGAATGAACATTGAATACCGCTTTATTAACTCGGCCAATGCGATTCCGGTATATCTGGACAAAAACAAAGTTGATAAGATTGTATTCAACCTACTTTCCAATGCTTTTAAATTTACTCCACGGGGTGGCAAAATTTCATTGATAACAGAAACCGATGAAGCAAAACAAATCCTGCGTATCTCGGTAAGCGATAACGGCATCGGCATTCCGAAGGAGAAACAAAACCTGTTATTCAGCCGGTTTATGCAGATCAATTTCTCGGCAAGCGGAACAGGGGTGGGACTTTCGCTCGTAAATGAGTTTACTGCGCTACACAAAGGAACTGTAAGTTTCAAAGAAAATGAAGGAGGCGGCTCTATCTTTAGAATAGAATTACCATTGAACAGCAACACATATAGTACAGACGATTTTGTAAACGAGCAGGTTGTTGTTTCGAAAGACAACAAACAGGAAATTTACAATCTTTCGGAGTTTATTGAGCAAAACAGCAATGAATTACTTTTGAATTTATTGCCTAACGCACCTATTGCCGGTAAAAAATACAAAATACTGGTTATTGATGACAATGACGACATTCGGGAATTTTTGACTCAAAAATTAAACCCATATTTTGAAGTTATTACTGCCGAAGATGGCGATATGGGAATAAAAAGAAGCATGGAAAATGATCCGGATTTAATAATCTGCGATGTAATGATGCCGGGCATGAATGGCTTTGAACTCACAAAAAAACTGAAAGATGATTTTGCCACCTGCCATATTCCGGTTATTCTGTTAACCGCATATATTTCCGATGAACACCATACGGAAGGAGTACAAGCAGGAGCTGACGCGTATATCAGCAAACCTTTCAGCATGTCGCACCTTATGCTTCAGATTAATAAATTAATAGAAAAAAGAGAACGGCTGCACAAGCATTATGCAAGCAATGAGCCTGTGGTTTCCACTGAAAAAGAAGATGAAAACTTGCCGGACATCCCGGATAGAGATAATCAATTCCTGAAACTGGTAGAAGAACTACTTGAAAAGCATCTTACCGATCCGGAATTCTCGGTGGATGAATTTGCTCAAATGACAAATACCGGGCGAACACTGTTCTTCAAAAAAATCAAATACCTGACGGGCTATTCACCCAACGAATTTATCCGTTTCCGCCGCATGACCAAGGCGGCCGAACTGCTGAAAACCTACAAATACAATGTATCGGAAGTTTCGTATATGGTAGGTATAAACGATCCGTTCTATTTCAGCAAATGCTTTAAAGCTCAGTTTGGCTGCTCACCATCCAAATACCTGAATTCGCAGCAATAAAATAAAAACTTCAACATTCAAAAGCAGTTCAATGAGTTACTTCGTTGAACTGCTTTTGTTTTACACAAATATCCACTTCCTCCCTCAAAAAAATCCACGCAGTTATATTCTTCAAATTCAGCACAACTGACAAGAATGGATAAAATTCTATACATACGCATAAAATTCCATTGTTAGAATTTATTAATATATGTTTTTTTGCAGGGTTCTTTTATTAAGGAACAACAAAACAAACACATTCATTTAAATCTATTATTTTATGAGAAAAATTACTACTTCATTTATGGTGACATTAATCACCTTTTTATGTAGCCTGAGCATGAAAGCTCAAACCGTTGATGCCACAACGGCATGGTTCAATAATGAAACTTTCACAGCTTATACATTAGGTGCAGCTATTTCGTATCCCACAGGATATGATTGGACAGGAACAATACCATTGATTCGAACCAGTACTAATACCAGCGTTTCCACCTCTGGAAATGTGCTTGGCTTTTCTCCCAATGCTGCCACTGCACTAACTGAAGGTAGTGGTTCTCAGTATTTAACGTCTACAAAAACTTTCCAAACAACTTTAAATGGAGTTATTTATGTAAAATTGTCCGCATTTCATTGTACAAGAGGTACAGGTTATGTATTTCAGAACACAAGCGGAAATACCGTTTTTGGTTTTGGAAGTAAAGATGGCAATGCTTCAAATAAAAGCAATTTAAGATATACACTTGACGGATTTATTTACAGTGGTGGCTATCTTGCAGGAAACCCGACTCTTGTTGAAGTAACATCGTTAAACTGGCTACGTTCACAATGGTATGACTGGGAAATGGTCATTGATTTGAATCAGAAAAAGCTTATTGCATTGAAAGCAACAAAAAATGGTGGAGGCTCTGTGACACTTTCGAACATAAGTTTAACCAATGGTGGAAGTATCGACAAATTGAATATAGCAACCGGAGCTTATGCTGCTGCAGGTTTGGATAATGTAACCATCGGTGAATTACAACCAGATAAAATTGCGAACCTGACTGGTGTTGCCGAGATTCAAACATCAAATACAACATTGAACGAAACTCTCTCATTAACTGCAACTGCAGACATTGCTTCATTATCATTAACGAATGTTGTAGTACCTGGTGGAGATATTGTTTGGAGTGTTTCGGACTGGGGTGGCCTGCAAACTGGAGATCAGGCACTTGTTTCACTAACTCGGAGTACAAGTAATCATGGACAAGCAACTCTTTCCATTTCGGGCGCAGTATCTACAAATGCAACCATTACAATTCAAGCACAATTAGGAAGCGGCACTCCTTTGACTAAAACAGTAACCCTTAAAGCACTTACTTTAGCTGGTTTGAAATCTACATTAAGTACTGAAATTACTACTGCTACAAATTTAAAAAGTGCTGTAACAGACTCAAATCCATATATAACAAGTGTAAAATCTTTATTAACTACAGCAATAAATTCTGCTCAGGACAAATATGACAATTCAACCTCAATCCCGGAAGTTCAAGCAGAAGTTGGTTTATTGAAAAATTCAGGAACCAATTTCTCAACTTCTATGAATCCGTACAATGCATATGTAAGCAATATTGGAACCGTAACTGCCGGTAGAGATACAGTTGGCACCAATTATCCTTCAGCAGCATTCTTCCCTGCAATTAAAGCGACATTAAATACGGCTGTTGGAATTGCAAATTCAGCAAGAGATACCATCTCGGTAGCAGGTGGAATTACAAATTCACAAACAGCATTAACAACGGCATATACGCAGTTTAACGCCGACAGACCAGCATTTTATACATTAGGAACACAAATTGGAACAACTCAGGCAAGATATAATATTGTAAATGCCCGTAAAGGTGATACGAAATTCCTACAATATCCTACAGCAAATGTTACCAATTTAGCAACTGCAATTTCTGTAGCACAATCAACACAAAATACTGCAACAACCGCATCTGAATTGTCGACAGCAACCAACACACTTGCTTCAGCATTGACTTTATTTAATGGATCACCAAGAGTTACACCAACCACAAATTATTACAGAATTTACAGCTATGGAGCAGATAATGGCGATGGTGGTTCAACTAAAAATATCTTATTTGCCCATACCAACCGAACCACATCTACTGAAAGTTTAAGTTATAGCCCAATGGCAAATTCAACTTCACTGGCATTAGGCGACAGTGCTTTATGGACAATATCTGCAGGTGCAACCAACTCAAGTTATATTATCCAAAACAAAGCAACAGGTCAATACCTTTCAGGTACAGCTTTTTCTGCAACTTCAGTTGAGTTTACCTTGCCTGAAGCAAAAAGTCAAAATGGATATATACAAGCAGCAGGTGATCCTAACTTTGTATATGGAATAATAAACCCTTCGGCTAAAGGATTGGAAATAGATACATATACAAGTCCTTATGGCACATTTACTATTAACTCCGGATATGCAGATCGTTATCGTTTCTGTTATCAGTTCGAAGAATTACAAACACCAGCTATCAGCACAACCGAGAGTTCAGTTAGTACATTTGTAACTACTGTGGGTACACCGGTAAATAAAACATTAAGCTTATCTGGCACAAACCTCTATGGAACAATGACATTGGGAATTACCGGTACAAATGCAGGATTATTCACTGTTTCGCCTGCAACGTTTGAAGCTACTAATTCATTTATGACAAATAGCACAGCAACAATAACATATACTCCTACTGCTGCAACTGTTTCTGACGATGTTGCTACTTTAAGTATTGGAACTGCTGGTGGCAACACATTGACTTATAATCTTGTTGGCCAAGCCACAGTTACAACTGATGTTACTTCACCTGAAAACACCATGAAGGTATACTCAGTAGGAAATCGGTTAATTATTACAGGAGTAAACAGTTACGAAGTTTATAACCTTCAGGGAATGAAAATCGTTGATGCTAAAAACAATAATGCAAACACTTCAACGACATTAAATAAAGGTATTTATTTTATCAAATCCACTGATAAAGTTCAGAAGGTAATAATAAAATAAGCTGAACTAATAAATAAGAACAGCTCAACGCATTCTATTTCAAAAATAGGATTGATTAGTAATTAGAGAAGAATAGGTGTTCCGGTGACGAAACACCTATTTTGTTTTAATTTAGAACCAAGCTCTCTGAAATAAAATATTTATAACAAAAACAAATACACAGCATTTATTTGTGTAAATTGATGAATTTGTGGTTCGTTTCATGAGAGAAAAAATAAATATCCTCCTTATTGAATGATAAAGAGAGAGATTTATCTGACCTATTTGCTAAATTTGAACCGAATTTTAATTTTTATATCAACTCAACTCTTCATACAAATGAAAAAAACAGTATTTATTTGCCTGGCACTGGCTTTCGGGTCTTTATCATTTGCCCAAAAACAGTTTTTCAAGCCCGAGAAACTGGTCGAAACCGGAGTGTATTATTATCCCGAAGCATGGAATCCTGACCAATGGGACCGCGATTTCAAAAAAATGGCCGAAATGGGCTTTGAGTTTACGCACATGGCCGAGTTTGCCTGGGCGCAACTGGAACCCACCGAAGGCAATTACGATTTTAAGTGGATTGACAAAGCGGTGGAACTGGCCGCCAAATACAATCTGAAAGTAATTATGTGCACCCCGGTGGCAACTCCGCCGGTTTGGCTCACTAAAAAATATCCCGAAGTGTTGGTTCAGTTGCCTAACGGACAGCTTGCCCAACACGGAACAAGGGAGCATTACTCATGGTCGAGCCCGAAATACCAGGAACTCAGCAAAAAAGTGGTAGAAGCCATGGCTAAACATTATGCCAACGACAAACGCATTTGGGGTTGGCAAATTGACAACGAGCCCTCACACTACGGAACGCTGGACTACAATCCGGCTGCGCAAGCCAGTTTCCGTGCATGGTTGAAAAAGAAATACCAAACCATTGACGCATTGAACAAAGCCTGGGGAACTCCATTCTGGTCGGGGGTTTATTCTGATTTTGAACAGATTGAACTTCCTAACGAAGGCCGCTTGATTTCCGGCGTAGCCAGCCCGACTTCGCTGATTGACATGAAACGGTTTAACGCCGACGAATGCGCCATGTTTATTTCATTGCAATGCAAAATACTGAAAGATAATGTGGCAAAATCGCAATTTGTAACCACCAACTTCATGAATGGCCATACCGATGTTGACCCCTGGAGAAATCCCGACCTGGACTTTATCAGTTACACGGTTTACCCCGTGGCAGGTTACACCGAGGGTGTTGGCGACCAGGGATTCCGGATGGGTGACCCCTGGAGAATTTCGTTTGCCAATGATTTCTTCCGCTCATTGAAAGGGGTCACTGGCGTTATGGAACTTCAACCCGGGCAGGTAAACTGGGGAAGTTACAATCCCCAACCATATCCCGGAGCCGTGCGTATGTGGTTGTGGAACGCTTTTGCCGGCGGACTGGACTTTATTTGTTCGTACCGTTTTCGTCAGCCTTTGTATGGTGGTGAGCAATTTCACTATGGCATGGTGGGAACCGACGGAGTAACCCCACTCAACGGTGGCCAGCAATACAGCCAGTTTATCAGCGAAATCCGTGACTTGCGCAAACAGTATGTTCCCAATGCGGCTATGCCAAAAGAATATGCCGCACGTAAAGCCGCTATGGTTTATAACATGGACAACGTGTGGGAAACCACCATTCAACCGCAGACTTTCCAATGGAACGAACGCAATCATATTGCCAAATACTACAACAGCCTGAAATTGCTCACAGCTCCTGTGGAAATTGTAAGCGAAACAAAAGACCTGTCAGCTTATCCGGTGGTAGTTGTTGCCGCTTACCAAATGGTGGATAAAGAGTTGGTGGAAAAATGGTACAAGTATGCCGAAAATGGAGGTCAACTGGTAGTTTCGGTTCGCACCGGGCTGAAAGACCACAACGGGCATTTCTTCGAAAGTCCGTGGGCGGACATTATCAGTAAACTCATTGGCGGAAAAATTGTAATGAATGACATGCTTGGCGGAAACAAAACGGCCAAAGTAAGTTTCGGTGGCAAAGATTATAGTTGGAATAACTGGGGCGACATGCTTGAGCCGGCTGCAGGAACCCAGGTGTGGGCTACGTTTGCCGATCAGTTTTATGCCGGTAAACCAACCGTTATCCACCGCAAGCTGGGCAAAGGATCTGTTACTTATATTGGAACCGATACCGACGACGGCAAACTGGAAAAAGATGTGCTCAAAAAAGTATATGAAACCGCCGGAATCGCTGTAAACGAGCTCCCCGAAGGTGTAATGGTGAACTGGCGCGATGGTTTCTTCATTGCCAATAATTATTCGTCATCCAATGTTACGCTGGATATTCCGGCAACTGCCAAAATCCTTGTCGGAACAAAGGAAATGGTTCCCGCAGGCGTTTTAGTCTGGAAATAATCGCCTGAAACAGAAAAGCAGTAATGAAAAATGGCAGAGACCCAGGCTCTCTGCCATTTCCGCATGGACAAGTGCCATTTTCGCACGGCCCACTGTCTTTTCCCCAGCCCTTTGTCCTATTTCCGCATGGGCTTGTGGCATTTTCGCACGACCGAATACAATTTCCCCCTGTCCTTGTCCTATTTCTGCACAAACCAAAAGCATTTCCCCTTGATCAAGAAGCATTTCCGCATTATCAATGTGCAGTAAACTCCAGCAATTGAACATAATCTCCACCTATTTTGACTATTTATCCAATTGTGAACCGAAAGATTATACTAATTTTGTTTCAATAAAAAAACAGTATTACCGGAAGCGTTGAAATTACCAATGAAAACAACAAAACATTATCTTGCCTGCATATTCCTACTGATTTCTTTCACCACCACTCTTCACGCATCCCTGCCTACAATCAAACAAATAAGCCCGGTTCCCTTCACCGCAGTGCATTTTACAGATAATTTCTGGCTGCCACGCATGGAAATAAACCGCACGGTTTCCATTCCATCAGCTTTCAGGCAATGTGAAATAAACGGACGGTTCGATAATTTCGCGTTGGCAGGCGGATTGATAAAAGGCGAGCATAAAGGCGATTTCCCGTTCGACGACACCGACCCGTATAAAATTATTGAAGGCGCTTCCTATTCACTGGCCGTGAAATACGATGCCAGGTTGGATGCATACCTCGACAGTGTGATTACCCTCATTGCCGCAGCACAGGAAAAAAACGGTTACCTGACCACCTGCGTTACCAACAACTGCACGCGCCTTTCGGGTTGGTGGGGACACTCGCACTGGGAAAAACTGAACAGCCACGAACTCTACAATTCCGGCCACTTGTACGAAGCTGCCGTAGCACATTTTCAGGCAACAGGCAAGCGAACTTTGCTGAATGTTGCGTTGAAGAATGCCGATTTGGTCTGCTCCGTTTTCGGCCCAAACGAAGGCCAGAAACACGTGCCATCCGGGCACCCTATTGTAGAAATGGCCTTGGTGAAACTCTACAAAATCACCCGGGATAAAAAATACCTGGAAGCGGCCCGATACTTTATCGACGAAGCCGGACGCGGAACCAACGGGCATAGACTGAGTCCGTACAGCCAGGATCACAAACCCATTTTGCACCAGGACGAAATTGTGGGCCATGCCGTGCGGGCAGGTTATTTGTTCTCGGGCGTAACCGATGTGGCGGCACTTGAGCAGGACGCTGAACTCTTTGCTGCCGCAACCCGCATTTGGGAAAATATGGTGGGTAAAAAATTGTATCTCACAGGTGGAATCGGGTCACGCGCGCAAGGCGAAGGCTTTGGACCGGATTATGAACTGAACAATTTCAACAATTATTGCGAAACCTGTGCTTCCATTGCCAATGTCTATTGGAACGAACGCATGTTTCTGGCAACCGGCGACGCCAAATACATTGACGTATTGGAACGGACACTTTACAACGGCGTTATTTCGGGTGTTTCGCTCAGTGGCGATAAGTTTTTTTACGATAACCCGCTGGCTTCCGACGGCGGACATGCCCGCGCCCCGTGGTTTGGTTGCGCTTGCTGCCCCGGGAATATCACCCGTTTTATGGCTTCCGTTCCCGGCTATGTGTATGCGGTAGATGAGAATTCGGCTTTCGTCAATCTGTATGTAGCTGGCAACAGCAAACTGACCCTTGCAAATAATGAAATTCAATTGATTCAAAAAACGTCTTACCCTTGGAATGGCGATGTGGAAATAACGGTCAACCCTGCAAAACCAAGGCAGTTTACACTGAACCTTCGGATTCCGGGCTGGGCAAGAAACAAACCTGTCCCAACAGATTTATACGCCTACGCCGATGGACTTACACCCCAGGTTAAGATTACGGTAAATGGCAAAATCACTAGCAATATTTCAGCAACGGGTTATTGCGTTGTCAACCGCAAATGGAAAGCGGGCGACAAAATCTCCATCCATTTCGATATGCCTGTCCGCCGGGTTCAGGCTAATGCCCGCGTTGAATACAACAAAGGATTGCTGGCCATGGAACGTGGCCCGATAGTTTATGGCATTGAAGGTGCGGATCAGAAAAATCCTTTTGTTTTCAACATATCCATTCCCGGAAACAGTAAAATACATTCGCATTTCGAAAAAGACTTGCTGAACGGTGTAGAAGTGTTGAACGGCAATTGTACCGTTACAGAAAGAGACTCTGCCACCGGGCAACCTAAACAAACCCAATCGGTTTTCCGGGCCATCCCTTACTCCACCTGGAATAACCGTGGCAGCAGCCCGTGGGTGGTTTGGACACCCGAAAGTGCAACGCAAGCTACCGTTAAACCGCAACCAACCATTGCCTCCAGGTCACAGCAAATCGGCGGCTGGGGACTCAACGACCAGTTTGAACCAAAATCGTCTGCGGACATTAACACACCTTACCATTATTGGTGGCTGAAAGCCGGAACCGACGAAGAAGTTGCCTATGCATTCGACAAAGAAGAACAAGTTTCGGGCGTGGAAGTGTACTGGCTGGCGTTTGACCATTACGATGTGTCGTACAAAGCGCCTTCAAGTTGGAAATTGCTCTATAAATCGGGCGATACGTGGAAAGAAGTAGAGGCGACTTCGGCCTATGGTACCGAACTCAACAAGTACAACAAACTCACGTTCAAGCCGGTAAAAACAACCGGTTTGAAAATAGTGGCTTCATTGCAAAAAGGCAATGTGCTGAAATCAACCTCAGAAAGTGGTCCGCAATTGGTAGAAACACGCGAAAAAGCATATTCAGGCGGGATTATTGAATGGAAAGTAAATCCGTAATAAACAGAAAATCATAATAAACACAATATGAAACGAGCATGATTGCAGACATTAGCTTCGCTGACCGTTGGTTCACCGAAGACAGTGAAAATCTGACATGCGAGTTCCATGCGACAACTAAAAAAACAATTATTTACACATGAAAAGGTACAAATCGTTCTTCATTTCAATTTTTGTCCCGGCAATGGCCGTTTGGGGACATGGCCAACCAAAGGCAACTGTAAAAAATGATTATCCGATACAGCCCGTATCGTTTAATACGGTGAAGGTAACTGATAACTTTTGGTTTCCACGGATGAAACTCAACCAGGAGGTCACCATCCCCATTGCATTGGAACAATGTTACATAACCGGACGGGTGGATAATTTCAAAAAAGCCGGACATTTAATGCCGGGATATTTCAATACTGAATTTCCATTTGATGACACGGATATTTATAAAATTATCGAAGGAGCATCGTATTCCATCCAAATGAATCCAAACAAGGCACTGGATGCAAAAATGGATACCCTGATTTCATACATAGCCAAAGCACAGGAACCCGATGGCTATCTGTATACGGCCCGAACTGCTGCCGATCCGGCCAAAATGCATGGTTGGGTTGGAAAAAAACGTTGGGAGAAAGACCCTGACCTGAGCCACGAATTGTACAACTGCGGGCATTTATACGAGTCGGCAGTGGCACATTACCTGGCTACGGGCAAAAGAACCTTGCTGGACATTGCCATTAAAAATGCTGATTTGCTGGTGCGGGATTTCGGCCCGGGCAAATTGACGTTCGAACCCGGACACCAGATTGTGGAAATGGGATTGGCAAAAATGTACCGCGTAACGGGCAAAAAAGAATACCTCGATTTGGCTAAGTACTTTCTGGATTTGAGAGGAAAAAACCCCAAAGGGCAATACTCCCAAAACCACAAACCTGTTATCGATCAGGATGAAGCTGTGGGACATGCCGTGCGCGCAGGTTACATGTATTCGGGCATGGCCGATGTGGCTGCACTTACCGGGAATGATGCCTATATACACGCCATTGATAAAATATGGGAAAACGTGGTGGGCAAAAAATTGTATATCACAGGCGGAATCGGTGCCACCGGGCACGGCGAAGCTTTCGGAGCCAATTACGAACTGCCCAATATGTCAGCCTATTGCGAAACCTGTGCGGCCATTGCCAATGTATATTGGAACTATCGCCTCTTCTTATTGCATGGCGACTCGAAGTACTACGATGTGCTTGAACGGACGCTTTACAACGGTGTACTTTCAGGCGTTAGCCTCTCGGGCGACCATTTCTTCTACCCCAACCCGTTGGAATCCGTTGGCCAGCACGCCCGCAGCAAATGGTTTGGTTGCGCATGTTGCCCCAGCAATATCTGCCGCTTTATTCCGTCTGTCCCGGGATATATTTATGCTCACAAAGACGATAAAATATACGTGAATCTCTTCATGGAAAGCGAAACAAACATCCAGCTCAGGCAAAATAAAATCGGGATCAAACAAAAAACCGGCTATCCCTGGCAAGAGGACGTCAGCCTGGAGCTTAACCCATCTAAGAAGCAACCATTTACCCTCTTGATCCGCGTTCCGGGCTGGGTCATCAACCGCCCCGTACCAAGCGATTTATACAGCTATCTTTCATCTGGCAACCAACCGGTGAAGTTGAAGGTGAACGGCAAGGAAACCAGCTATACCATCAATGCCAATGGATATATTGAACTAACCGGAAAATGGGCCAAAAGAACTAAAATAGATATTTCGTTCCCAATGGAAGTAAAACGTGTGATTGCAAACGAAAAGGTTAAAGAGGATCTGAATAAAGTATCGCTGGAACGCGGCCCTATTGTGTATTGCCTGGAATGGCCGGACAATCAGGATAAAGTGCTGAGTTCTGTTTTGAACGATAATGCATTTATTACCACTACTTTCAAGCCATTGGAACTGAATGGAGTTATAACACTGGAAGCCAACGGCAAAAGCGCGGAGCGTAACGAAAAAGGCGAAGTTATTGAAAAAGAAAAAACGCTTATAGCCATTCCTTACTATGCCTGGGCCAACCGTGGAGCTGGCGAAATGGCTGTATGGATTCCGCGTACAGCAACTTCAGCCCGCCCAGCTACACCACCAACCATCAGCAGCAAGGCAAAAGTGACATCTTCCATCAGCAATAAAACCCTGAAATGTGTAAATGATGGTTACGAACCCGAAAATTCGAACGATGGCAAATGTCCGTTTTTCTCGCTTTGGCCCAAAAACAATTCGCAGGAATGGATTGCTTATGAGTTCGAAAAACCGGAAACGCTTTCAACAGCTAAGGTTTATTGGTACGATGATGGTCCGTGGGGAGGTTGCCGCATACCGGCTTTGTGGAAAATCCAATATCTCGACGACAAAGGAAACTGGCTGGACGTAAAATCAAAGGCAGGTTACCAGACGCTTAAAGACGCCTATAACAAAGTGGAATTTGAACCGGTAACCTCAAAAAGCGTGAGGTTGCAATACCAACTGAGCGAGAAAAACTCAGTGGGAGTTTATGAATTTGTAGTTTTTTGATTTTTAATACTAACTTTTCCAAAGTTCTAAACGTTGGACAAGTTGATAAAACAAGGGCTGAATCTTAATCGGATTCAGCCCTTGTCTTTAATAAGCTAATAAATCATTTTTTCAGCACCTTGGCTACTGCATTCAACTCATTGTCGCATTGGGTGCGAATCAGATAGAATCCTTTAGGCACAGCCGACATATCCAGGTTCATTTGGCTAAGCCCGGCAAAATGTGAAGTTTGAAGCATTGCTCCATTGGCAGACTCAACGGTAACAACAATATTGTTATACACTTTGTCCAAACTAATTTCGGTCCGGTCGGAAACCGGATTTGGATAGATTTTCACTTTAGAGTCTTCGATACTTTCAATACCCGAAACAGGATCAACTTTCAGTACGCCGTTTGCAAACGTCCACTTCAAGCCAGTGCCGGGAGTTGCCGGAATAATCTCGGTGAATGAACCGGAATATGAAGTTCCGCTAAACAGTTGGAATTGATCACCGGCAACCAATGTGCCCACTACTTTTAGATTAAGTGCTCCACCAAAGGCAATAGCGCCGCTTGAAACTACTTTGTCGAACGTTGAAGAAGTACGGTTAATTTCCATATCAGATTTACTTCCGGCTTGTAAAGTCAATGCGCCCACCGTCAGCGTACCTATATTTTGTGTAGCAGGAGTTGCATAAGCATCACCGGCAGATATAATTCCACCCGATTGCACTTCGGTAACTCCGGGAATTTTCCCTTTCCCGGTTAAGGTTGCATTTTGCATTACCGTTACTTTTCCGGTTCCGGTTTGGGTTCCGTTCACGATTAGTGCACCTCCTCTTACCGTAGTTGTTCCGGTGTAAACATTAGCACCGTTCAGTCGCCAATAGCCGGTTCCCTCTTTTTCGATATAAGTTACACCATAATGTCCGCTGGCCGAACAATCGTTGTTGATAATTCCATTAAAGGTTTCATCTGTTCCGGCTCCACCTACAATCCAGGTCATTGTGGTTCCATTGGTTTGCTTACTGGCTGCTCCAAGGAATGTTCCGGCAACACCAGACAAACCTCCCAAACGCAATGTCCCTGTGGTTGTCCAATAGATAATTTTAGTATTACCCTGCAAATTAATACGGGCGTAAGGGATGCCAACCCCATTATCAAGCAATAACTGGCTGCCACCGTTAGCAGTTGTATTTGTTCCGTTTGCATTGAGAATACCGGTAAAACCAGTCCAGTCGCCCTGTATGTATTCACGCAAATAAGGTATGGTAAAATTCAATGTTCCGGAACCTGTTACTTTACTTTTTATATAACAATTCCGGAAAGGAGCAAATCCACCGGTTTTACCTTCGGGGATAACCAAATTAAAATTATAAACTTCGTAGTTGGCAGTTTGTCCATTGGTTGTCTGCAACGTTCCGCCAACCAGATTTACCACATTGGAACTACCTAATACATTGGTTACATTTAATGCCTGATTCATATCTAAGTTTAAAACGCCACCTGTTATGGAAGTCTCCCCTTCGTAAGTATTTCCTTTGCCATTAAATACTTTCAATGTACCGCTTCCCGATTTGGTAAAGCCACCGGTTCCTGTCAACGTACCGTTCATGGTAACTGTTGCAGCACTGTTCGATACTGAAAGTTCGCTGGTTTTATCCAACAGGATATTCCGGTCGGTGGCCACCGTAGCACCTGTATAATCTACCTTTCCTCCTTTTAATACCAAGTTGAAAGCATAATTAGCCGATGCCCCGATGGAACTCGCAACCCCTCCGTTTGCAAGGGTATTTATAGTTAAAGTACCATTGTGAACCACGGTAGCTCCGGTGTAAGTATTGCTGGTAAGCAGCGACAGGTTACCGGTCCCCGTTTTATTTACCGATCCTTGTCCGGCAAGTTTTCCCGTACCACTTAGCGTCAAACTGCTGTCTGACTGAACTACAAGTGCTTTAATTCCTATTTGGTCGGTAATATTGATGATTTTTGAGGCAGAAATAACAGTTCCAAGCATCACTTTAGAACTATCCGTAAAAGCAACTGCACTACTTCCATTATTCCAGTTTGCTGAAACCTTGTCCCAATCGGAATTGGCAGCTCCGCTCCAGATAAGGTCGGGAGTAAATGTTGCCAGGTTCAACACCGGCACTTCAATAGGTTTGGATTTGGCAATAAGTTGTGCTGAATAATCCGAAGCGAACGAACTGTTTATTGCTTTGATACGGAATGTATCCTTTTCTTCGGGAGCAAGTCCGGTTAAACGGAAAGTATCAGTTTCGGCCGCAATGGTCGCTATGGGTGTCCAAACTTTGTTTATGCTGCGCTCTATAACAAATCCGGTTTCGTCGCGTGTATAATCGAGCCATTTAAACGTAATCGAATTTTGAGTTGTCGATTTAACGCTAAAAAGCAAAGGGGCACGAAGATATGCCTGTGATGAATTGGCAGTAAGGCTGTTGATATAATTTTCGATATTCGTGTAACCATTGGCTGCAAGTGTTACAGCATTTGTTGCCAGGTTCGGGTTTAAACCGTTGGCAGTTTCCCAGGCATCCGGCATACCGTCCTTATCGGTATCCACACGCGCAGTACCGGCCCAAAGCGACCACGCAGAAGGAGCGCCAAAAGGCAAGGTGCTTTCTGTACTCAAAAGTTCCCCTTTCAACCCCAACGATTTCACTTCATTCACCACATAGTAATCCACATAATCGCGATAAGGAAGTGAGGCGCCAACTGTAGGCAAAAGATCGCTGAATAAGTTTGAAGCCGGAATAGCTGGCAGAACCGGATAATTGTAAGGAGCAGCCTGGAAATCCGGTCCGCCACTGTATTCGCTACGTGGGATCAGGTATCCGTTCAACGTTCCATCCAAGGTCTTATCAAACCAGTTATCATCGGCATAAATATGATAATCAGCATTTCCACTGCTAATGGGCGTTCCGCCTTTATTGGGGCCTTGTATAAAATAATTGCTAAAAACATTCACATAGGAACTTCCTTCGGAGTCGCCACCCATAATGTAAGCCGCGTTGTCCCAGTTGTAAACAATGTTGTTCACGTACTCGGTAACACCTTTCACCTTATTGTTACGGGTGCTGTTGTCGCAATACAGGTTTCGGTACAAGGTAACTCCACCGTTGGTTTGGATAAGCCCTCCGGCCGAGTGCAGCAGGAGTCCCTGCGAAATAATAGAATTTTGAATGGTGATGTTGGTAGGTTCCGTGCCTTTGCCGTCCCAGTTGATCGAGAATGTCTCATCGCGCCCCCACGAAGCGGAAATATGGTCAAAAATCATGTCCTGTCCATTGGCAATGCCCATCGCATCCTTGCCACTGGTTCCGATCACGCCCATCCGGAAACGAACGTACCGGCAAATGGTATTGTTGGCGCTCGAAAAAGTAATCCTGTCGCCATACACGGTAACACCTTCGCCGGGAGCAGTTTGTCCGGCAATGTAGTTGTTAGCCCCGGCCACTATTCCACCGGAAGTCAGCTTAATAACCCCGGCCACATTGAACACAATAATCCGGTTGGAGCCACTCACCGCATCACGAAACGATCCGGTTCCGGCATCATTCAGATTGGTTACATGGTAAACAGTAGGCGAAGAAGAACGCGTGCGCCTTTGGCAAATTTACCGAACCCTTCGGCACCCGGGAAAGCTGCAAGTTGGGCAAATGCAAAGCTATATGATAAACATACAGCGGCAAAAAGTAAAAAAGATTTCCTCATAATTTAATTTTAAAGTTACAGGTTTCAAAATTAATCACGAAAGAAATTGAGATTGTTGATAATTTGATATTAAAAGTAGAGTATTTGATATTTCGCAGAAAAATGATACGACTCGTAAAATGAACGTACCGTTCTTTTACGGGCTCAATAACTTGCCGTAAAAGCTATTGGTTTAAAACATCAATGATTGGATTTATCTTGTCAACCACAAAAAGAGTAAAAAAAATCAGGTATGGTAGCCAGTACACAACATTACAACAAACAGCAAACGCAGCTCTATTCAAAATAAAAATTTTGCATTAAATTAAATCGGTATTTGCATTTTCACTAAATAAAAGCACGATATTCCATGTTTTTGTACAATTGTACAGCACCAAAGACGACATTTAACAATACATTTGCAGTCGTTAAATCTAACAATCAAAAAAAAACGATTTATGAGATCACTTTCTATTTGTTTTTTTATTTGCATTTACTCGTTTTTACCACTTCAAGCTATTCATTCAAACAATGCGATTAAACCTGAAGGTAAAAATCAACCGGAACTTGAAAAAGTTATAGTCTGCTATTCCAAAAACAAAGCTGATTCACTAAAAAGGAAAGCCGCAATTTTTCTGATTGAAAACATGCAATCGCATTATACTTATTATTCAAAGAACTGGGATGAATTAGGCAAATCCCTTTCGACTCCCTACTTACAGCAACTGACAGGTACCGATTATATTGCATGTTACGATTCTATATTTGATGCATTGGAAGCCAAACTAAACGATTATGTTTTAAAATACGATAAAGACACTATTAAATCGGATTATCTTATTCAAAACATTGACAATGCTTTTAAACTATTGAAGCAACCGCAATGCAAACATTTAAAATTTCAGGATTTTTGCGAGTATGTCTTACCCTATAAAATTGGAAATGAAAAGTTTACAAATTGGAGAAATTATTTTCACAACAAATACTATCCTTTATATAGCTCCATTTATAAGAAGAAGGGATTAAGTCTACAGACAGTTTTGAAAACAAAATACTAAACAGTATATTGATATTATTTTTGCCAATTATTGGGAGTATATATGTTTTAATTAAAATGAAAAGATAATCAGCCATTAATGCATTTATTGGTTGTTTTCTATTAGGGCTTTATAGAATTGCCCCCCTAATAAGAGACTGCTGAACATGCCTAAAACAACGCCTATACATTTGATTTAAATCAATGTATAGGTATTAAAATAACAACATGATGAGTAATTTAAGTTTAGTTCATATAGGAATAGCGTTAGTTGTATTTGTTTCTTTTATAATATATAGGTTTTTATCCGACAACAATAAATTATTTGCCCGTTGTTTAACCTATTCTGCACTGCTTGGTATAGCTATCAGTCCACTGCGCGGTTATTTTTCATTTATAGCCTGTATGGCAGTCGGATATGTTTTGTTTTTTTTACTGACATACGTTTTAATAATAAAATTATCATCCAAGGCAAATACAGAAAAAATAACACTTTCAATCTTAGCCGGGTTTTTAATATTAAATATCCCGAGATTCTATGACTTTAAAGGTTCATTAATTTCTCTGCCAGATGAATGTTTCCATTTTCTTGGTATTGTTGTTGGATATCTGTTTTTTAAAATCAAAACCTTCACCCGTTGGATAATACTGGTAACTGCATCGGTTTTGTGTCTTTTTGTTTATATAAAAGGGTACGAAATGTGGGGCAATAAACTGTTTTATGGTACTTTCTCGGGAAAAATAGAAATGGAGGAAGCTCCGGAAAATCTTGCTTTTGCTGATTTCACTAATTCTCCTGTAAGTATCAATAGATTAAAAGGCAAAGTTGTTGTTTTAGATTTTTGGAACTCCAAATGTGGTGTTTGCTACCGAAAGTTTCCAGAATTGCAAAAAACGTTCAATAAGTACAAGCAGAACACAAGAGTCAGTTTCTATTCAGTGAATTCATTTATAAAGGGTATTGACAAAGATGGGGATGCATTCAGAATTATTAAAGAAAAAGGATATTCGTTTCCTGTACTCGTTTGCAAAGACCAAACGCTTCTAAGAGAATTAAGAGTAACGGTTTTTCCAACTGTATTAATTCTAAATAAAGATGGGGAATTTGTTTTTCGTGGAGACATTGAAGATGCTGATAAAAAAATAGAAGAGTTGCTGAAAGATAATCAATGAATTATTCAACCCCAATTACATGAGAAAGATCCTTTCCATTTTTAATTTCTATCAATCATTTGCATTCACAAGTATATTGATTACAGCAATTTGTGTATTCTTTATCTGTAAATTTGGAATTGGAGCATTTATGCCGCTCTTTTGGTTCAAGATAGTAGTAATGGGGTTGATATTCTATATTATAAACACCTATAAAAGCGATGAAATCTATTATTATAAAAATCTGGGGCTAACCAAACGGGTATTATGGACTTCTACATTTCTAATTGACTTCATTTTCTTTATTGTTTTATTAATTATAAGTTTAAAATTACGATGTTACATACCCTTAAAGTAGATGGAGTCATACTTAATTTTGGAGAAAGACGAATTTTACAGAACGTATATCTGAAAAGTCAGACGGGAAATATTACCGGTTTGTTGGGGCGTAATGGAACCGGTAAATCCTGTCTAATGAATATAATATATGGTGAATTGACACCTAATAGCATGTCTGTGCGGATAAATGACAACTCGCTAAATACAAACTATAGAAACCCCAAAGACATAAGATACTTACCCCAATTTTCGTTTATTCCAAAGTCATTTAAAATAAGCAAAGTGCTTGTTGATTATGATTTAGATTTTACTGATTTTATCTCCTGTTTTCCCGATTTTACAGGAAAATATAATACCCGAATTTCAAGTTTATCAGGAGGTCACCGAAGAATCGTGGAAATATATACGTTGTTGGCTTCAAAAACTAAGTTTTGTATGTTGGATGAACCTTTTTCGCAAGTGATGCCAATCCACCTTAACACCATCAAAGACTTAATCGTTAGAGAAAAGCAAAACAAAGGAATTATCATAACCGACCATCTGTATAAACATATCATTGATATTTGTGATGATCTGTATGTAATAAGTAACGGACAAACTTACCTGACCAAAGACCTGACAGATTTAAAAAAGTATGGATATATCGCATAATTATCACATAAAATGCAAAAAAGCACTTGCAAAAACGATTTTGAATAAACCCCTAAAAGTCATATCTCCGGAGATCGTAATGATAAAAACAGAAATGAGAGAGTTGTTGAAAAAACGAGTATAAAAACTATTCGAAACAAAACTCTATATTCAACAAAGACTGACCGGAATTTTCTGGTCAGCCCTTACTTTAATTTGCATTTTTCTTATATCATTTCCATTTATCCGTCCGGAAAGGTGACGCAGGCAATTTTTCTTTGTTGCAGAAGTTGGGCATAGCCGTTTCGTCCCACGCAAAGCGAACGGCAACCGGGTTAGCAACCGCATCCGAAGTTACAATCACTTTTTTGCCTTTGATAACCGCCCGGGCAGGCACAAATTTCCGGTCGGTGCCCGCGATTGTAAACCAGGTAAGGGGCTGCCCATCGGCGCTGATCAATCCGCTTCCGGTTTGCGCAAACTCCAGTTCAATACTGTTTTTCTTCACTTTCATGCTTTTGTAAAACGGACCGGAACAAACCACTTTTTGCCCGTAATCTTTCGCCAATGCCCAAAGCGACAAGCGGCGACCCACTTCCCATTTGTAGCCCGGGTGAATATCCCCTAAATTATCCACCAAATCGGTGGTAACGGCCATTCCCGAGTTAGGAAATGCGAGGCATTTGGCCTGCGCTTCCCAATAATAGGGCAATAAATCGGTACCATGAGCCAGTTTATCTTTGCGCCTGCTGTAGTAATAGGGTGCAATTTGCGTGTAGTAAAACCGCAACGATTCATCCTTCCAAAGTCCCTTCCAGGTATCGAGCAACAACCGGGTTTTAGCCGCAAAAGTAGCCGTATCGTGAACCATCAGATTCGATTCGCCCTGATACCACACCAGTCCTTTGATGGTATATGGAATAATGGGTTTTACCATGCCTTCGAACATTTTACCCGGCACCATACCATCGATTTTAAAATTGGCTTTGCCGGCAACGCTGTCCTTAAACAACGGCGAGGTTTGATAAGAGCTTGGCGGAGTCCATTGCTCCACACGCGTTCCACCCCACGACGTTGAAATAATTCCAACCGGGATATTCAGTCTTTCGGCCAGATTTTTAGCAAAGAAATAACCGGCTGCCGACACGTAGCGCCACGTGCTGTCGTTTGTATCTTTCCAACCATCGGTAGGCAAGGTCGGCACCAACTTGCGCTCTACATACAAATAACGGATCAGAGGATTACCTCCGTTTTTCAATTCTTTTTCGGCCAAATCCTCCCCCCGTTTGGAAGTTGCGTATTTTTTCAACCTTCGGTCGAGCGGGTATTCCATATTCGATTGCCCGGAGCAAAGCCACACTTCGCCCACCAGGATATTTTCCAGTTCAATAGTATTGGATCCTGAAATAACCATTTTTCGAGGCTCCGCCGAAGCCTTCATTGGCGCAAGTTTCACCTGCCAGTTTCCGGCCGTATCGGCAACGGCTGTTTTGGTCTGATTGGCAAAAGAAACGCTGACTTTTTCACCGGCAGCAGCCGTTCCCCAAATAGCAACCGGTTTGCCACGTTGCAAAACCATGTTGTTGGTGATTACTTTAGGTAATAAAACCTGTGAGGAAAGTGAGCAAAGTACAAAAATTGCAAGCGAGAGTAATGTAAGTTTTTTCATGTGTAAATGAAGCCCCCCTAAATCCCCCGATAGGGGGACTTAAAGATTAGTCCTGAATTTTCATTCCCTTTGGTTTGAGCCTGTTTTAATGATGTGTAAAAAATATGTTTTAATGGTCACATGGAACTCGCATCCTATTTTCATCTGAATTGGTGAACGCCTGCGTCCATACTCGTTTCATATGGAAATTATTGTCTCAAAAAGGTCATATGGAACTCGTCCCGCAAAACGGGACTCGTTTCATGAATTATGATTCGTTGTTATTAAATTCGGGTAAAATGCCTATTTGGCAACAAAATACTCATTTACTAGCCAATATTCAAATACCGGATCCTGAAAGATCATTTTATTGCCGGGTAAAATATCAATAATATCTCTGTCTAAGGTTGCCTGACGTAAGTTTTTTATATTTGCCGATGAACCCAGTTGATATTTATCCAAAACTGATTTCGAGGAGAAATTAACTTCCCCAAACGCTATTGATTTCAGAAAATTAATTTGCCTAACCGTCATTGAATCAATAATATTGCGAAACAACAAGCTCAATTGATTGACCAATGACTGAAATGAATCGGTTACTATTTCCAGGGTACAATTATCCGTTGTCCTTAACCAAACTTGCTGACTGAGTTGCTGGGTATAATACGGGTGATTATTCATTAAGCCGGCAATTTGGCTGCATAACTCATCCGATATGTGCTTTCCTGTTTGTGCAAACCTGCCTGAAATAAAGCCAATCCAATCTTCCCGTTTAATTTTTTCTAAGAAAAACAAATCGCCAAACTTATAAAATGGCATTTTATAGTCGGTAAAAATACGCATTAGCATATGCCTTTTACTCCCATAAAGACAATAAGAGACATGGGTATGCAACTGCCAGTGCGCCCTCAGTTTTTGCTGAAAACCCAATGAATCCGCATAATCATTTATGTTTTGAAATTCATCAATACATACAATTACTTTCTTCCCTTTTTCAATGGCAATAACTTGTGGCAAATCCAAAATATCGTCTACCGAAGTATCCTTATTCCCAAAGTCTACCCCAAAAGACAATTCGTACATTTGCGTTGCATTGGTAAGAGCTATTTTGGGCAACATACGCGAAAGATATTTCTTTGCTCCGGCCACAAACTCATCCCAGGCAGTTGTTGAGGCTTTTAGTACTGCATTAGCATAAGCGGTATAAAACTGATCTGCTGTACGGCAATTAAATATATCTATCTTACAAATAATGTAATCCTTATCGGTTGACACTACAGCTGCCACTTTGTTTACAAGTGAAGTTTTACCCCAGCGCCGCGGGGAAATTATGATTGTATTTATCAGTCCTTTGAAATTATTCGTAAGGTATCCTGTCTCCTGAACACGATCAGTAAAATTATGACTGTCAGCCATTTTACCATAAACAAACGGTGTATCACTCATAAGTATATGTATTTATTTGCCACAAACATAATAATTTTATTTCAAATATTTTTATTTCAAATATTTTTATTTCAAATATTTTTATTCAGAACCATTCATTCGACATCAAACACCTTAAAATTAGCAAATTCAGATACACGCGAACCCATTAACCGTAATCCAATGCACCCCGAATTCAGCTCAGGAAGTTTATCTGTTTTCCAACAATAAAGCGATTCTTTGCCGGCATTTTGTATCTTCATAAAGATAGTATCGCCTTTGCTGATAATGGTTATATGGTGCGGAACACCTGTTTTGAAAAGTCCGGTGCGGAAATAGTCCGGTTTTAAATCCGTTCCACTTAATCCCTTACCACTTTCGGACAAATAACGGCGGGCACGGATATAATCTTCATTTGGATTATTGTTGTCATTTTCAAAAGCTGCAAAACTGATATGATACGCGTTCATATGTTCGAAATAAGTCTTCATAGCCGGAACAGTCCGTAAATCTGACCATTTGGAAATGTCCTTATCGTATACCCCCACCCCGCTTCCTTCGGCAAAAAGATAGATGATGTTCACAAACTTAGTGGCAGTATCTTTCTTTGTAAAGTCAAACTCAATGCGAATATCACCGTTGAAACTTTGTTTTGTCCAGAGTACAGCATGATCGGCATCGCTGGCAGGCATTGTTCCGGCTTTAAACAGTAAACCCGCTTTTGTATTTTTCAATTGGGCTTTTTGTCCATCGAGAAACCAGTTTTGTTTCCAGCCATTCTTAAACTCATCGGTAAAAACCGGTTTCCACGCCAGCTTATCCACCTCGTTGAATGCTTTTTTTTCGGCCAAAGTTTTGGGATCGGGGATTTTATCGCCAATCAGTTCCAGCAACATGATGGCATTCAGGCCCCATTGTGCCGTACCATTGGTTCCTACATTCGGATTTTCGTGAACCGGATTAAGCACTTCACTACCCGCAATAACCTTTGAACCGTACAGGTTTTGCTGGCCTTTCTGACCTCGGGAAGACCGGCTCCATCCACCCATAAATTCGCGCCAGGCACGTTCCGCCAGTTTATCATCATTCAGTTCCCGGGCAGCAAAAGCGGTAAGCCGGGGAGTACGGAAATTTATATCGCCCCATTTAGCAGTTTTTTGCGTTCGTTCCGGATCGTTTTTCGGCATGCTGTAAAACTTGCAATACTCCGTAAAAGTTTTGCGGAAAACCGGGTGATCAATGATATCAAACATTTCCATCAATATCTCGTAACCACCCATGATGGTTGCCAAATGGTTTTCGTTGGTAACATTCGGTTTGCCATCGTACCACAATTTTCCTGTCGCAGGGTCATAGCTCAACCCGTTCGGACCGGTAAACAGATTATCGGGTAATTTGCTCAAACTTTCGAACCCTGCCACAATTTTATCCCGGTATTTCGCATCACCGGTACGCTCCCATTCCGTCATCCAGTTTCCGGCAAGGGCCAACCAGTCGGGCCCCCAGCGCAAGCGCATAGGTCCGCCATAGGGGAATTTCTCACGCGGTTGTGCCACGCGCAACGGTTCAAACTTTACGAGCGATTTTTCCACATCAACAGCCTCATGCATCAAATCGCCGCAACGTTCATCAGTAGTGAGATAGTAATAATAACGTTTCCACGCAGCCTGCCCAATACGGGCTTCTTTGGAGCCGCACCCCCAGTGCGACACATTATGCCGGCTTCCGAGTCCTTTCATTTCGCCCAAATGGTAGCAATCCACTTCGCCTGTATGGCGTGTCATGGCTTCGGCCATACGGAAAATATCGGCCCGTCCGGTGCGCAGGAACGAATACCAAAGCCAGTTGTTCGGAGCAAGTTCCGTATTGTCCCAGGCAAATCCGCCAATGTCGTACCGCCACACATGACGGACAGGATCATAGGTATGCATCACGTCTCCATAGTTCCAGAACCCGTACCAATGACGCTCTTCTGTGGCCTTTTGATAATAAGAAATCGTGCTGTCCAATTGATTCTCCACCCAGCGTTTCGTTTCGTTTGAACGGTCGGGCAAGCTCCAGGTTCCAAATGCTTTTACGGCATGAAGATATTCGGGCGTGCAAATGAGTTGAGGCGTTTCAGCACCCGAACAGGCCATGGAAGCAGTTTCCTGTTTAGTTGGCAAATTATCGTAAGGAAACAAAGTCAACTCACTGGTACGCGCCACACCGTAAGGAGTGCTAAGTCCGGGTTGTACATCCTCGTAAGTGGCCAGCAAATCGTGTGAAATAGTGTCGTAATGGCGCAAATCCATGGCTTCCGCATCTTTCGACCACAGCCAAACGGTAAGTTGCGCTTTGCTGCTCCGGGCACCATTTACCTCCAACGCCGCCGGATACGATTGCCAGAAGTTTTTCAACGACACCGCCAACCCGCCGGACACATCGCCCAGCAACACCAACCCCGAAGCCCGCTTCCCCTCATCCGCAAAGAGCCATGAACTTTTATCATTCGTCCGTTTGGAGATAGTGAAGCCATTGGAACTGAGTTGCGTGAGTTTGTAGTCATCCCATGCCGGGAAGTTGGAATAATGCTTAAATGCTACAGAGTCTGAATTTGTAATTTCAGGAAGTTTTTCGCCGGCAAACTGTTTTTCGGGCAAGGATTTATCGCCCTTATACGTAAAGGGATAGCGTCCGGTAAGGGTTTTTACCGGTTCGTTCCAAAGTCCGCCGTTTTCGCCTGAAAAACGCACATGCCGGTTATGCAACGACTCCCGCATAGGAACATCAAATGCAATTCCAAGCGCTTTGATAAAATCGTTGTTTTGGTCGGCATCGTAAATAAAAGAATGCACCATACGAATGGTTTTCTCATTGGCATTAAAATAAAGACGAACGGTAAAGGGCAATATTTCGCGTTCGTTTTTAATGGATTTATGTACTCCGGTAATTTTTACCACGCTACGGATTGAACCCGACTGCTCTACTACAGCTTCTTTTACTTCGCTCCAAAAATCGTTATACCGGATTGTTTGTTGCTCCATTTGCGAGCGGTCTTCTAGCGTACAAACCAACCGCCCGTTTTCAGAAACCGATTTCCCATTTATTTTTAGCTGACGAATCAGCACAGCACCGGTTGTATTTATGTCGCAAGTGAGCGCGCCTGTATTTACCTGGATAATCCCGGAATTTTGTATAATCGTAATTCCAACTGTTTTTGCCGGTTTTGAAACCGCATTCAGACTGAATTTCTCCTGCCCGTCAACAACAGCGGCACAACCCAGCCATTTTACAGTTCCGTCGGGCCAATATGCCAATGGCCAGGTTTGTAATGAAACGGGCATGTTATCTGTACCTTTAAGTTCAAAGGCCTGCGCTTTCCTCACTTTCCCTTTTTCAAACGGAACGCCCCAACTCACACCCGTCTTTTGCGTTGGCGCATTACCAATCCAACGTAGCTGGACAGATTGTGCCCAAAGGATTGTTGGCAAGAAAAGAAGAACAACCGGCAGCTTAAAATAAAATTCTTTAGAAAAGTATAATTTCATTGGAATATATCGGGTTTTACAGTTTTTAAATCGAAGTTATTCATATTTGACTCAATTTAAAAATCACAGTACTCATTTCAAACAATGTGAAAACATGACAGGCTAAAAATAGCCTGTCATGCTTCAAAAGTACAAAAAGAATTCTATTCTTTAATTACACGCTGAGTAAATGACTTATTATCAGACTTAAGCTGTAACAAATAGACTCCTTTTGACAAGTGATTTATATGCAATTTCATCTCCGTCTGGTTGCTAAATTCGTTGTTGTACACAATTTTACCTACTAAGCTTACGATTGACACCTGTAGGTTCGAAACCGGCTCCTCCAGTTGGATGTTCAGAAAGTCCTTACATGGAATTGGATAAGTTTTGGTTTTAAGTTCCTGCTCGTTAATTCCGGTTGACACTTTTACTTTTATTGCCCCCGAAGTATTAAACGCCGAAAGATCCCATTCCAATCCATCTCCCGGAGTAGCAGGAATAATCTCCACAGGAGTTCCGGTAACCGTACCATTGATAATTTTGACCGAATCGCCCGCAGCAAACAGTGTTCCGGTCAACGCAGTCACCTGAAGTTTTCCGGCCATAGAAAGTGTACCGGTTAAGTTTAAAACGTCATTTTTAGCATTCGTTTTATCAATATCTATGGCCAAAATCCCTCCTGCGAGTACATTTACACTACCCGCACTGAATGTTCCGGCACCATTGGCAGGCGAAAGCATTCCGCCATCATTCACCGTTATTGCTCCGGTTACAATTCCTGTTCCGGCCAGTGTTCCACCCGAATTAACAGTGACTGCGCCTGTGCCCAAACCGCTGCCGGTTGTATTGTTTACCATGATAGTTCCGCCATTGATGATTGTTCCACCGGTATAAGTATTGGCATTTGTCAAAGTCCATACACCTGTACCCACCTTTTTAATGGCCGCCACCGCCCCGGTACCACTATATTGGGCATTGGTAATCATTCCATTGAACGTAGAAGTGGCATTCCTGTTTCCAATTTCCCAGGTAATGGAGCCTGCCCCGGTACCACCGGCACCCAAAACAGAGGTGGCTGCTCCGGTTAAATCGCCAACAGGTACGGTTATATTTGCCGTAGGCCGGTACATCATGGTAACAAGTGCACTCAAATTTATTCTTGCTGCCGGAAAACCCGCCGAATTACTTAATGCAAAGTACCCTCCATCGGTATCGGTTGTCACATTCATATACCCGGTAAATTTCGATGCATTAGCGCTTAGCTGGTTACCGGTATAATTTGTAGTGTAATAAAAGGTTCCAGCTCCGGTAAGTGTTCCGGCAACGGTAGAAAGCCCATCGGTAGTAAGGGTACCTATAGAATTGGCTGGAATTTTAAGGTTCCAGGTTGATGTATTGCTAGTAGTATTACTGTCATACATAACCAACGCACCTCCCTGAAATGTAATGGTATCGGAAGTTCCCAAACCACTTGTATTAGCCAGATCGGTAGTAAGCGCAATTGAACCGGCTCTAATGAGAGTTCCACCGCTAAAATCGTTTGCTCCGGACAAAGACAAGCGTCCGTACCCCTCTTTTATCAATGCTCCTGCGCCAGTTATTTTCCCGGTTGTAACCAGTTCTGTAGCTACTGTTCCAACAGATAAAGTTCCATCATTCGCACCTAGGGTAAAACCCCTGTCAATAGTTGCACTAGCTCCCGTATAGCTCAGTTTACCTCCATTCAGCACAATGTTAGCCGAAGCATTGGTTGCGGCACCCAGTGGCGAAGCCATTCCACCGTTGGCTAAAGTTGCCAACTCAATTGTACCTCCGTTTATAATGGTTTTTCCTGTATATTTGTTATTGCCTGCCACTATGAGTTTTCCCGTTCCGGTTTTGGTTATTCCACCTACACCTTCTATTGAACCCGTTCCGCTAAATGTATAATTGGAAGCTGCATCCACCAAAACGGCTGCAGGAACAACATTTTCATTGATAACGATTGACTTTAGGGTGGCATCATCCTTGAATTGCACGGTGTCATTAGACATAAATACCCGGGATTCTGAATCCACCAACCAGTTGGCAGTTTTAGCATTATCCCATTTGGAATCCACATTACCTTTCCATAATAAATCGGAAGGAGTTTTAGCAATCAGCGTAATATTTCCAGCATTATTTACCAGCGAATAACTGGTGCCAGCGGGCACACCTGTGATTTTGAATTTAGTCGGATCACCGGAAATTGTGCCGGAACAACGGATAAGAACATAATTTCCGGGAGGTAAAGTGCCACCGGTAATATTCAGGGCTAAGGTACTTTTACCACTCAATGTCCAATTTCCGCCAATAACAATGGTATCGTGGCCAGTAACAGCGCCGGCTGCAACGGTCATATCCAGGGTATAAGCTACCAAACCGGTTTCTTTCAGATCTTTCATGAAGGTTATCTTCGCTGGAGTACCAACTACAGCCCCCGGAGCAAAATAAGAGTTATTTCCCAGGGTAACATTCCCCCCGAAAGTTCCCTTACCACCCAGTTTCACAAACGATTTTGTGGCCACCTCGCTGTTTGCCAGCACTCCATTATTGTAAAAATCGCCATTCCACACAACTGTAGAACCACTGAAGTTATTATCGTTATTTAAAGTTAGGCTTCCGGCTCCGATTTTCTTCAAATCCATATCGCCATTCAAAGTGCCGCTTCCTGAAAGCACTACATTGTAAGGCGAATTCACTTTCACACGTTTTGGGGTAAGATCACCTGTAACAGTAACCGCAGCGTTGGCACCAGCCGTGATATCGAACAATACTTTATCTCCATTTTTGAATGCCGAAGCAACACCCAGGCTGTCGGTAAAAGAAGCAGTGAGGTCATTATCCCAGGCAGTACCCGTTTTCCAGCGTTTATCGTTGTCGTAAATAGCCGAAACCGGCGCTGTATCCATGTCATCGCCCATGTAAAAACCACAATGTGGCGGTTGGTTGTATCCGGCATTCTGCCACGCGATGGCATCCCTGTATTGGGCATCGTGCATTAATGTGTACAATTTGTTGGTGGTAGGTATTGTAGTGGTAAAAATGCGCAGTTTGGTGTTATCGGTGGTACGAAAAATCACCTCCTCGCGCCAGTCGCCCAATATGTCTGCCGACAGGTTCGGAGTTGACTTTGTGGAGTTGTTGGATGAACAACCTGTTGCCGAAAGCAAAGTTCCAGCACCATATTTCCCAATTGTTGTTCCATCCAGCAATTCATCCTGCAAGTCGCCATCCCAGTAAATGCGGAAATTCATGGACGGACTGCTGGTACTGATTGTATTCCCCTTACAATCCGAAATACCCGGTCCGGAAGCGCTCCACATTTCGAACCCGCGGGTTGCCGTGCTCACATTAGCAGCCAATCCACGACCATTATCAGAGCCGGTAAACTCACCCCAGAGAATAGCTCCGGTTTTAGGATCGTGCATTTCGTACCCGTAAGCCGCACCTGTACTTTCATGCACTTCCCACACTTCTAATCCTTTACGGTCGGGATCCAAATCACTTAAATGCATGGCATCCCCATGCCCCAGCCCGGTTGAATACATACACCGGCCATTATCATCAAATGCCGAAGCACCATAAATTATCTCATCTTTACCATCATCATCCACGTCACCTACACTCAGGTTATGGTTTCCCTGCCCGGCGGCATTGGCACCATTGGGTGAGTTGGAATCATATACCCAACGTTGTGTCAACGCACCGTTTTTAAAGTCCCAGGCGGCCAACACCACTCTCGTATAATATCCCCGGCACATGACAATACTGGGGTGAAGTCCATCCAAATAGGCTGTACATGCCAAAAAGCGGTCGACACGATTACCATAGCTGTCGCCCCACGAAGAAACTGTTCCGCGCGGAGGATTGTAGTTTGCAGTTGCCAGCTCTGCACCTGTCAATCCGCTGAAAACCGTGAGGTATTCAGGCCCGGACAAAATATAGCCTGAGGTGTTTCTGTAATCGGAAGCATCTGTGTCGGCCGCAGCAGGTCCTTTGCTCAGGAAATTTCCCAAGCCATCGATAGTTCCGGGAGCTGTTTTACAGGCTACTTCCGCTTTGCCGTCACCATCAAAATCTTCTACTTCAAAATCGGTATAATGCGCACCGGCACGGATATTCTTGCCCAAATCGACACGCCATAATTTAGTCCCGTTCAGTTTATAACAATCCAGAAACACGTCGCCGGTATAACCTGACTGCGAATTATCGTGTGCATTGGAAGGTTCCCATTTTACTATGATTTCATACTCGCCATCGGCATCTACATCGCCCACACTACAGTCGTTGGGAGAATAGGTACAGGTAGTGGCATCGGGCATGGTCATGGCAGCCGGCACGGACATGGGTATATCCAGATAAGCTGTAGCCCACACCGTCGCCGTATTTTGTTCTCCGGTTTCAGTCCCGTTAATTACGGCTCTAACAGTGTATGACGTTGACACAGAGCTGGCATCCGTATAATTCGTGGCCGTGGTTATGGGTGTTGTATTAATTTTAGTGCCGTTCCGGTACAGGTTAAAAGCAATATTATCAGGGTCGGACCCTAACACTCGCCACGATAAAAACACTGAACTTGCCGAAGTACGTACAGCTACCAAACCACGATTCAGCTTTTCCATTTGGCGTTGTGCGAACAAATTGCCCAATGGCAACAATAAGGAAAGTAACAATGCGTAAAGTGTATTTTTTTTCATTTCGATAGAATAAAAATTTATAAGGTAACAATTAATGCTGCAAAGAAAGGGAATTCACGCCCATAAAAGAATAGACAAACATACATTATTAATGCACAATCATACATATCATAAGGATTTATTTCTTGCTAAGTAAAATTCGTTCAACATACACTAACTTAAAAATATAAAAAAAAGAAGAAACTGAGAAATTGGCCAATTATTTTTTCAATTTTACCAAACCTGAAAAAACCTTATCTTCTACTAGTCTCCCAATGCGTTTCTGAAATCAAACCTTTTGCTAAATGACAGCCAGGCCTTTAAGTCTATTAAACAAATAAAAAACATCAAACTTTCTATCTACACGAACTGTTTGATCACAGTATATTTTGCCTTTATTTTTCCTGAATAAATACATGAGCTCATTAATGATTCTAATTCGGGCCATATACTAATTAACGCCTGCTCTTGCAAGTTGTCTAAAAAGTCAAAAATAAACTCGCTTAAAACAGATACCAAATGGAAAGGAAAAAAGTAATAGTTGTAGGTGCGACGGGGTCATTAGGTACAAAAATCGCAAAAGAACTTCTTGCTACAGGTGCTAATGTAACGGCTATGGTGAGAACAACAAGTAACAGGAGTAAACTAGAATCACTGGGCGTTAAAAACTTTGTGATTGGAGATATGTTGGACAAAACATCACTTGAAAATGCTCTGGGTGAAACCGATTTTGATGCAATTGTATCAAGTGCGGCCGGTTATACCCGGCATACTAAAGGGGATAATCCTAACGTTGACACTATTGGTTACAGAAACCTTGTTGACGCGACTAAAAATGCTGGCATACCAAGGTTTGTACTGATTTCAATACTTGAAAGCGACAAAGCTGTCAATGTACCTCATTTTTACAACAAATTCCTTACAGAACAATATCTCCGGGAAAAGGAACAACCATTCATTGCCCTGAGGCCTGGTGCCTTCTTTGACTGGAACGATAAGATGATGATTAATAAGATCCGGAAAGGAAAAATGAATCTGTTTTTTTATGGGGTGGATTACGGTACCATCAATACCTCAGACCTGGCACGTTATGTAGCCATGGCAGCTACAGTTGTGCCTGATACCGAATTAAATTCAACTGTTGATGTAGGCTGGAGTACTCCCGTCAATAACAGTTTAGTTGAAAATGCATTTAAAACAGTACTCAATAAGCCATTTAAAGTGAAGCCGATAATGCCAATTTTTGTTTTTAAAATATTGGCTCCGGTTCTGTCTTTAAATAGTGCCATGAAAGATCTGGTAGAAATGATTAATTGGGTAAAAACGGGTGACTATGTAAGTAAAAATACGCAGAAACAACAGGAATTATTTGGTGATTTGCCTACAATCGAAGAAGGAGTTAAAAGATATTGCAAACAAACAGGTATAATTTGAGAAACTATCCACAATTTTATATACATCTGCAATAGCCGAACTCCGGCATTACCCACCTATTTTCAGCCCATTATTCATCAAACACCCTGTTTCAATACGAGACAGGGTATTTTTTATGCAATAACTTGTATGGTAGAAGAACTGATCCAACCTAAAAAGCCCTACTCTATTCTTTTCCATGGGTAGCCAGAAAAACATTTTTCATTAACAACAAGCAGAGTTTTAATTCTATTAAACAAACAAAAAATGCAAACTTTATTTCTACCGGAAATGTTTGTTGTTAAAGATAACAATAAAGTTGTCTTGACTTTTATACTGATTTCGCTCCTAACGGAGCTCAAAAAGATATAATTCATGAATAATTCTACCTACCGATAGCTATCGGTAAACGCTTCTTCGAAGCTTAAAAATGCTTCTTTAGGAGCAATTCCCGAATTCGGGAGGTAGAGTTGTTAGCTTTTAGGAATATAGAAAACTCCTGGGAGCGACTCCCTATAATTATCGGGAAAAAAGTCAAGACGACTTCAAGGTATTTTGTCATTGTCTCCAAACATTAAAACGACATGCCTGAGTTTAATCCATTTCGACTTTCAGAGCATTTCCGAATAAAACCGACCTTTATGAAAACTCGACTACTCCTGTATATAAGTCTTTTTTTATGCATTTCAATAAATGCAACTTCTCCCTCCATTGGAGGATACACTGTATATTATGGCCACTTGCACAATCACACCATTTACTCAGATGGTGGCGGCACTCCGGCTCAGGCTTATAGCTACGCAAAAAACAAAGCAAAACTGGATTTTTTCGGGATTTCGGATCATGATACATATCTTGATTCGTTAAAATGGTCAGACACAAAAGCCCAGGCTGACATCTATAACCAGGATGGTGTTTTTTCAACATTCATGGGATTCGAATGGTCTTATTTTGCCGGTTACGGCCACGTTACTGTGATTGGGACGCCAGATTACACTACTTATGTGGTTACCAACACATTCGACAAACTAAAAACATGGCTATCCAACAGAACAGGAATTGCTTTTTTCAATCATCCGGGGCGGGAAGATACAAATAATGTGGAATTCAATCATTTCAACGGCACGCCCTCCAACAAGTTTGTGGGAATCGAACTGTGGAATAAAACTGAAGGATTTTCTTCCTTTTATTATAACGATGGGTATGCTGCTAATGATAATTCAAAAAGTTATTATGATGAGGCATTAAACTCAGGTTGGAAAATCGGAGCATCAGGTTCAGGAGATGATCACAACGCAACATGGGGAACTGCTGAAGATTCGCGTATGGCCATCCTGGCCAACAACCTGACCCGCGCCGACCTGTGGGAAGCCATGCTGGCCCGCAGATTTTATTCCACTATGGACAAAAATCTGGCTTTATCCTTCAAAATAAACAATCAGGAAATGGGCTCAACAGTTGCATCCGGCACCTATACATTCCAGATAGAAGCCAGTGATTCCGACGGCGAGATATTTACAAACATAAAACTTTACAACAAAGCCCATAATGTGGTGCAGGAATGGACTCCAAACTCGGCTATCGTTAATATATCGTCTACTTTCACCACCAGCAATTCGGATTATTATTACGTAAAAGTAACCGAAGAAGATGGCGGGGAAGCAATTTCATCGCCCATTTGGATAGCAACTCCCGATACGCAAGCTCCAACTGCATTTACAGCAACGACAGGAACCGTAACTCCAAACAGTGTAGAGTTATTGCTGAATGCAACCGACAATTCCGGCTCAATAAATTATACAATTTCGTATGGAGCCACAGCAATAAATATTACAGGAACTTCCGGGACTCAAAAATCTTATTTTATCAGTGGTCTGAATCCTTCCACAAACTACACGTTTAACATTACAGCCAAAGATGACGCATTGAATGTTGCAACAAACAGCCCTGTAACCATTACTATAAAAACTGCGGCACCACCTGCCTATACAGTTACCTCATCGCCTGCCGTAGTTGCGCCGTATACATTGGCCAGCCTAACCGACGGGAATTCCTCCACCAGTTGGAGAGTTTTGAGCCCAACGGTGTCATTTATTACATTTAAGTACACAAATGCCCAAATTATCAACAAAATAACGCTTACATCTTCCAACGACAATGCTTCACGAGATCCTAAAAGCTGGATAGTAAAAGCATCCAATGACACACTCGCAGGCTGGACGATACTGGATACCAAAACCAATCAAACTTTTGTAAGTCGCGAACTGGCGCGGACATATTCCTTCCCAAACATCACAGCCTATAAGTATTACCGACTACACATTACAGCCTCCAACTACTCTACCACTTCTACCATGCTCGGAGAGATGGCTTTCTGGTCGGATATTCAAACACAGGTCAAAGATACGAACCCGCCTACGGCCTTTACGGCAACGTCAGGTGCAGTAACCACAAACAGCGTAGAACTATTGATGAATGCAACCGATAATTCGGGAATTATCAACTACAGCATTTCATATGGCAGCGGGCCTACAATAATCGATATTTCAGGGACTTCAGCTACGCAAAAGTCTTATATAGTTACCGGACTGAGCGCATCCACCAACTATTCTTTCACTGTACAGGCAAAAGATACGTCTCAAAACATAGCTGCAAACAGTCCGATTATCATTCAGGCAAAAACCAAAGATATACCCGTAGCTCCAAAAGACACCATTGCCCCAACTGCTTTTAGCGCAACTTCGGGAACAATAACCACAAACAGCGTAGAACTATTGATGAATGCAACCGATAATTCGGGAATTATTAACTACAGCATTTCGTATGGCAGTGGGCCCACAATAATCAATATTTCCGGAACAACGGCTACGCAAAAGTCTTATATAGTTACCGGACTAAACCCATCCACCAACTATTCTTTCACTGTACAGGCAAAAGACACGGCTCAAAACATGGCAGCAAACAGCCCGATTATCATTCAGGCAAAAACCAAAGATATACCCGTAGCTCCAAAAGACACCATTGCCCCAACTGCTTTTAGCGCAACTTCGGGAACAATAACCACAAACAGCGTAGAACTATTGATGAATGCAACCGATAATTCGGGAATTATCAACTACAGCATTTCGTATGGTAGTGGGCCCACAATAATCAATATTTCCGGAACAACGGCTACGCAAAAGTCTTATATAGTTACCGGACTAAACCCATCCACCAACTATTCTTTCTCTGTACAGGCAAAAGATACGGCTCAAAACATAGCTGCAAACAGTCCGATTATCATTCAGGCAAAAACCAAAGATATACCCGCAGCTCCAAAAGACACCATTGCACCAACTGCTTTTAGCGCAACTTCGGGAACAATAACCACAAACAGCGTAGAGCTATTGATGAATGCAACTGATAATTCAGGAATTATCAACTACAGCATTTCGTATGGTAGCGGGCCCACAATAATCAATATTTCAGGGACTTCAGCCACGCAAAAGTCTTATATAGTTACCGGACTAAACCCATCCACCAACTATTCTTTCTCTGTACAGGCAAAAGATACGGCTCAAAACATAGCTGCAAACAGTCCGATTATCATTCAGGCAAAAACCAAAGATATACCCGTAGCTCCAAAAGACACCATTGCACCAACTGCTTTTAGTGCAACTTCGGGAACAATAACCACAAACAGCGTAGAACTATTGATGAATGCAACTGATAATTCGGGAATTATCAACTACAGCATTTCGTATGGCAGTGGCCCCACAATAATCAATATTTCCGGAACAACGGCTACGCAAAAGTCTTATATAGTTACCGGACTAAACCCATCCACCAACTATTCTTTCACTGTACAGGCAAAAGATACGTCTCAAAACATAGCTGCAAACAGTCCGATCATTATCAATATCAAAACCGCTTCTGCACCGGCATTTACAGTTAAATCTTCCCCTGCGGTGGTTTCGCCGTATTCGTTGGCTTATCTGACCGACAGGAATACTGCTACCAGCTGGAGAGCTCTCACTCCTTCAGCTTCATATATCACTTTTGAATATGCAAATGCTCAAATTATCAACAAAGTAACTTTGACATCATCTACCGATAATGCATCACGCGACCCCAAAAACTGGTTTGTGAAGGCAGCCAACGACACATTGGCCGGTTGGATAATTCTGGATTCCAAAACCAATCAGACTTTTGCAACCCGGGAACTCGCCAAAACATATACCTTTGCCAATACTACGGCCTATAAATTTTACCGGCTACACATTACAGCATCAAACTACTCCACCACTTCCACTATGTTGGGAGAAATGGCTTTCGGAACAGATATAGACACGATAGCACCAACAGCTTTTACTGCCATTTCGGGCAGTATCACTCAAAACAGTGTGGAATTATTGCTTAATGCAACCGACAATTCGGGTGTGGTTAATTATACTATTTCGTACGGAAGCGGGCCAACAATAATTAATGTTTCCGGAATTTCTGCTACCCAAAAGTCATTTATCATAACCGGGCTGACTCCATCCACCAGCTACACTTTTGCCGTAACGGCCAAAGATGCAGCCTTAAATTCTGCTGCTAACAATCCGGTAAATATTTTAGCCACAACCACGGCAATTCCGGCATATACAGTCATTTCATCACCTGCGGTGCTTGCACCCTATTCGTTGGCTTATCTGACCGACGGAAATTCGGCAACGAGCTGGCGATCCCTGAGTCCAACAACCTCCTATATCACTTTTATTTATACCAGTACTCAAATTGTCAACAAAGTTACACTGACCTCATCTACCGATAACGCATTGCGTGATCCCAAAAGCTGGTTTGTAAAGGCTTCAAACGATACCATAGCAGGTTGGACGACACTCGATAGTAGAACAAATCAGACTTTTGCAACGCGCGAACTGGCTAAAACATACTCGTTTACCAACAATACTGCTTATAAATATTACCGATTGCATATAACCGCATCGAACTATTCCACCACATCAACCATGCTTGGAGAAATGGCTTTCGGAGCAAACGCGGCATTTGCACCTGCCAATGTGAAGCAAAATCCTTTTGAAAACGCTGAAAATAAAAATTCAGAATCAGATTTTGAACAAACAAACCAAGCCAAAAAACGGTTTAATGTGTACAGTTCAAACCGAACCTTATTTGTACAAAACCCAACGGCTAAAGCCGGCGAACTATACCTGTACAGCATTTATGGACGACTGATTTTGAGGCAAACTTTCGAACCTAACAGCATTACATCTGTACAATTGAACTTACCGGCTGGCGCATATTTGGCGGTTGGAGTTTCGCTAACTGAAAAAACGGTTAAGCATGTTGTTATACCTTAGTAACAGGCATTTTATGCACTGATAAAAATGACAAAAAATCCCCCGGTTTCCGCAAAAGTAACACCGGGGGATAATAAAAATATCTATACGTTCAACAGAAGATACAACTTCCACTTGTTATTGAGCCTGCAAGTTCTTAAAAACAAGATCATCTACCTTAAAAATGGTTCCGTGCCGTAATCCCTTTGGCAATGAAATCCGATCCGAAATATCCAACCAGTTGATTAAGTCATTTGATTGAATAGCGCCGTATTTATGATCACGGTATTTATCAAAATAAACGATCCAGGTTTCATCTTTCTTCATGCTGGTTGGCCCTTCGGCCCAATAATTTCCCGTGATTGGATTGCCTGCATCAGAGTATGGACCGGTCAGGTTATCTGAATAAGCTATTTTCAGATTTTTTTGAACCGGCTCACGGGTTTCATCTTTCATAAACATAACATACCGGTTCCCTTCTTTTACGATTGTGGCATCAATTACATTAAAACCCGGGTCATAAAGCAGTTTGGTGCCACTAAAAGTTTTGAAATCTTTAGTCGTAATATAATATATGCGGTGATTATAACCACTTTCCATTGCCGAATACGTTTGGGTGAACTTTCCTTTAATGGTGGTAGCCCAGTAAATCATATAGGTTTGGCTTATAGGGTCAATGGTAATTTCCGGTGCCCAGCAATTACGTGCGCTGTCCTCTTGTTGCATCACCGGAATAAAAACCTGTGTCGACCAATGAATCAGGTCTTTGGATGAAGCATAACCAATTCCCCGGTCCGTCCAGCTATCCGTCCAAACCATGTGAAATTGTCCATCCAACCCGGTTACGATACACGGATCGCGCATAATACTATCCTTCCCCACTCTTGGAATGAGGAACGACTGGTCGTTTTTGAACGCCTGCCAGTTCAGGCCGTCAGTGCTGCCTGCCAAATGCAAGCCATCTTTACCGTTATTTTTAAAATATGCAAAAACATAATTTGGCAGAACGGATTGGGCTTTAAATGTATACGTTTTGCCGGCCTCGGATTTGAAAACTGTCTCAAAAAAAGAACCATTTTCAGCTTTTGTTGACTGAACTGTACTTCCTGCGATTTCTAAAGCAACTGAAGAAATTAATTTACACACTCCACCCTGAATCGATTTTACAGTTACCTCTTCCAGTTTATTGGCTTCCCAGCGCATTGCGATTTCAAAACCACCGCGGGCACGCAGACCCGTTACCGAACCGCTATCCCACGCGGCAGGCATAGCCGGTAATAGTCGGATTTCATTTTGATCAGACTGCAGAAGCATTTCTGCCACCGCAGCCGCTCCCCCAAAGTTTCCATCAATCTGAAAAGGAGGATGAGCATCGAACAAATTGGGATAAGTTCCGCCACCGGAGTGTTTATCGGCTCCTTTGTATCCATCCGGATCCACATACCTTAGCAACTCACGATACATTTTGTAAGCATGATTTCCATCCCAAAGACGTGCCCACAAATTGATACGCCAGCCTTTTGACCAACCGGTAGTTTCATCTCCTTTAATTTCCAGGGTTTTACGACAAGCATTGGCCAAGCCGGGAGTTTTATCGGGCGTTATATGGTTTCCCGGAAATAAACCAAAGAGGTGGGATTGATGACGGTGCTTAGGGTCTGCATCTTCCCAATCGTAATACCACTCTTGCAAGTTTCCTTTTTTCCCGATCCGGTAAGGATGCAGCCGATCCAGTGCCTGTTCCAGCTTTCCACGAAACTCTTCATCGGCATTTAAAAGCTTTGATGCCTCAACAGTCTGCAACAAACATTCTCGAATCATGGCCAAATCAGCCGTTCCACCATAAAGTGTCGAACCCTGAAAACCATCGGGAGCTACAAATTTATTTTCGGGCGAAGTAGACGGAGCAGTTATCAGATTCCCTTTTTCGTCCTCCACCAACCATTCCAAACAAAACTGCGCGGCCCCTTTCATCAGCGGATATGCTTTATTTTTCAAAAAATCAATATCACGACTGAACTGGTAATGCTCCCACAAATGGGTACTCAGCCATGCTCCACCCATATTCCAGCATGCCCAAACCGGGTCGCCCTCCCCAAAATTACCAACCGGATTGCTCATAGCCCATATATCACTGTTGTGGCAAACACACCATCCCCCTACTCCATAAAATGTTTTGGCGGTTACGCTTCCCGTTTTCGCGACATTTTCAATAAACCCGAGCAACGGTTGATGCAGCTCGGAAAGGTTCGTATTTTCTGCCAGCCAGTAGTTTTCCTGCATATTAATGTTGGTGGTGTAATTACTGCTCCAGGGCGGACGAATATACGGATTCCAGATTCCCTGTAAATTGGCCGGAACACCGGGAGTTCGCGAACTTGCAATCAAAAGATAACGCCCGAAATTAAAATACAAAATTTCCAGGTTTTTATCTTCATTTCCATCGGCATATCGTTTCAGGCGCTCATTAGTAGGCAAATCGGGGGCATTGGTTTTACCCAAATCCAGGCTTACCCGGTTAAAGAAATGCTGATAATCCCGAATATGGGCTTTTTTTATTGATTCATAAGATTTTGCATATGCTTTTTTCAGGGCAACCAGTGCATTCTTTTTACAATCCACTCCCTGAGTCGCAGGATCCTTATCAAATCCATTAAAACTTGTAGCAATCGAAACATAAATTATTGCCTCCGTGGCATCTTTCAACCCGATTGTTGAATCGGACTTCACCACCACCCCATCGCTTTTTTTAATTTGAAACATGCTTGCAAAGCGTGTTCCTTTTTGCTCATCAAACTGGACAGCATTCTTTTATATTTCCCCGGTAGTTCGGTTCTGAGTGAACCGGCGCAAAGCCTGTTGCCCAATACATATTTTTACTTTGAGCAAGTTTATGCCTGAGAAGACTTCCAAATTTCAACCGGAATGCCAGCGCTCCTTTGCGTGAAGCGGAGAGTTTAATTACCATTACTTTGTCGGGATACGAAACAAAATACTCCCGTTTGTATTTCACTCCGCCGGCTTCGTAGCTTACGGTTGAAACCGCATTCTTCAAATCCAGTTCGCGATAATAATGGTCTGCCTTTGCCGAATGCTCAAAATAGAGGTTCAAAGTTCCGAGCGGTGCATACGATTCGGAAAAACGTCCCTGCACTTTTTTATAGAGTTTCTCGGCAAGCCTGTAGTCATTATTTTTCAAGGCTTCCCGAATAGCCGGTATATTTTTATAGGCCTCCGGGTTCATATCAGGATTAACCGGTCCGCCAGTCCAGAGCGTGGCATCGTTCAGGTAAATCTTATCGTCGGACACGCCCCCGAAAACGGTAGCTCCGGTTTGCCCGTTACCCAACACAAGCGTTTCTTCAAAATATTCTGCTGGTTTAGTATACCATAGTTTTGTGGAAGATTGAGCACGCAGCAAGTTACCGTTAATTAAATGCAAAAGCAATATGAGTAAGAAAACTGGTTTTTTCATAAATGAAGTAGTTTTTGAGCGCAATGAAGTTTGATTTTTTATGCGAACAAAATTAATAAAACTTGTAACAGAAAAATGTTAACGCACCCACTCTATTCAGAGTTAAAATAGTTTCACAAAGAGATTTAATCTATATTTGGGATTGTTATGTACGAATTTGCAGGCAATCAGAACAGAATAAACACAACAGAAAACGAGTACAAAAGAATGTATAACTAATAGCTTTTCAAAAACTTATCGACCAACCAGCCTATTAACAACGTGTAAAAACCTAAATAAAACATTATAATTCCGCCCCAAACGTTAACTGGCATTTATTTTTAGCCAACATTCTGCCTGTATGAATTTCTATGGATTTGTACAAAAAAACAGTTGCTGGTTGGGGGGTTATTGTAATTTCGCATTGGTTTAATCGCTAATCAAATTCCAAGCCGTTAAAGTATAATCAATTACCTTAAAATTAATAAATTTCATGAGAAAATTATTGAGAATTCCAATTCTATTATCGCTCACTCTGTTATTGCTTGTGCGGTGTGCAAACGATAAAGATGCCTACTTCGAAAGACCGGGCTGGTTAGAACCTCCAATTTACACTGTTTTAAAAAACAATGGCCATTTCACAAATTACCTCAAATGTGTTGACACCACATTATACGCCTCTATTTTGAAAGGTGCCGGGTTATACACTGTTTTTGCTCCAAACGATGACGCATTTGCTGCCTACATGAGTAAAAACGGATATACCTCAGTATCTGACATCCCAAGTTCGGAAATAGATAAAATTGTTTCTTACTCCATCTGCTCCAGTACTGTTCCTTTCGACTCAATTGGAGTTCGGGGATCATTTAAGTACAAATCGCAGTATTATGCCCTGCCCTATCGCGATGCTGAATATAATAATGAATGGGTTGTTGACCAGACAATGGAAAACGGGTGGACAAATGGGTACAACAATTATAAATTTGTCCCCTCATTTACAAATGCATTTTTTGCGTCCACCACACCTTCATTAACAGCCGCCGACTACAATGTATTTTATCCGGATGTTCCTTTTTCAGGAAAAAACATTCAGGGTGGAGAAATTGTAAACAAAGATATGCGCGCTGAAAACGGAATTGTCCACGAAGTATCTACGGTTAACATGCCGTTAGATAATATCGCACATATTTTAAACCGCCCCGAGAACAGTTCCTTCAAATCGTTGGTAGATACTAAGGACGTATATGGCGATTATCTTTTCAGAACATACTTAGAAGTTACTTCGCCTACTCTGCTTAAGGCTTTGCAAAAAATAATGCCAAAAGAGAATATAGACCGTATTTTCATAAAATTTTATACCGGTTTGGACTACTCGCTCAATTTGGAGAATGTGCTGGACGAGAGTGACAGATACACTCCCGAAAAGTCCGGATACACGTTGATTCTCCCCACAAACGGAGCTTTGACTGAATATATGAATCGCCGTATATTAAAATATTATGGGGATGTACAGTCATTACCTGTTGAAATAATTCAAACATTCGTAAATGCGCACATGACCGGCTCATTGGTATGGCCAGCCAACTATGCCATGTCGTTAAATGGTAACGGTGATTATCTGAACGGAGCAGGCAGCAGCGGTTTATCATTTTCACAGAGCAGCATTACCGGAGCCACACTGGCAAGCAATGGCTTTGTTTATCACAGCAACAAGGCTGTTAGCAGCCGCATTTTCGAATCCGTATACTCTGAGCTATTTATCAACCCGGCTCACAAATGGGCCAATATAGGCTTTGTGAATAACTTCAACAATTCATTGCGCGAAGATCTTCAGAAATGTGTGCTCAATGGTTTTATTTCCGAACGTTACACGCTGCTTACCTTCGACGATCAATTTCTGAAAGATGATGGATTCTCATACAACTCAACCACTAATACTTTTACGCATTCAGTAACAGGGGTAAATGCCAACAATCGACTGACCCGTTTGTTGCGCGAACATATTTTTGACGGATTGCAGAATAACGACGTAAAATCTGAAATTACTGATTTTGCTACAACAGGGATCTCAAATGAAGACAACTGGAATTTCACGGTAACAAGTTATGGCGATCCTGTCCGTTATAAAAACAATCAAATGCAGGCTGCCGGTAATATTGAAGACAATACGTTTGTAAACCTGACCAAACTGGATGAAACCTATCTCAATGGAACTGTATGGAAAGCCGACAAGCCATTACAGTACTCTCCCCGCGTAACTGGTACAACCGATGACAAAAAATTCAGGGATATATCCCTTTGGGAATATCTTGACCGCTCACGTACTCAAAATTCGAATGTAAAATTATTTGTCGATTATCTTCAGAAATGTATCAAAACCCTTCCGGATGATGCAACAAGTACCGCATTGGATGGGATAAGCACAGAGCAATTCTATACAGTCTTAATGCCAAACAACACCGCCATGCAATCAGCCATAACAGCAAAATTACTGCCTCCGATTGACTCAGTAAGTTCTGCTTATCCTGTAGCTTTTGCAAAAGCGGCATTTTTTATCAATTCACACATCCTGCAGGGCCGCGTTTTTGTCGATGACAATAAAACGTATCTGTATCCGGCCAATGCAACGGCTCTGAACAGGGCCCTGATACCTGTAATGGCAAAAGTAAACAGCGAAAAACTGGGTCTTACCAACCAAAGTTTATTGGTTGAGGTAAGTAAAACCACAGCTGGTTTGCTTAACTGGATTCCACAAAACGTAACACAAGGAACCAAAGTACTTGTTACGGGAGCCACATCCGGAACAATGCGTGTACAAAGAGGTAAGCCCACGGGAACTACTATATTGAACAATTACCGTAGCAACCGTATTGCGTGTAAAGCAGTTTTACATGAAGTAAATAACTATGTTTCATTTAAATTAAATTAAAGGAGTAAAGCTCCGGTATTTATCGGTTTCAAACTTTGAAATCTTAATTTAATAATATATATCGCATGAAAAATACAGGAAAAATTTATATTTTCATTACAATACTGCTTTTGACCACAGGAACTATTCTAGCACAGGGTGGGAAGTTTCTGGTGCGCGGTACTATCATTTCTGCTACTGATAATGAACCTATAATTGGTGCTACGGTAATGGAAACGAATACTGAGAATCGTGTGGTGGCAAGTACTATCACCAATCTTGATGGTAATTTCAGTATACTTGCTTCTAACAGTAAAAACACGCTAACTATCAGTTATGTGGGTTATAAGAAACAGGTGGTTACTATAGGCAATCAGACAGCCATTAAAATAACACTCCAGGAAATGGGGCAATTAAAGGAAGTGGAGGTTAAGGCAAAACCCAAACAAAGAGTCGGTTCTTTGGATATTGAAGAACGGGATATTTCAATGGCTATCTCAAAATTGAGCGCCGAAGAAATTGCCGATCTGAATGTTGCCTCTGTGGATGAAGCTTTGCAGGGAAGAATGGCCGGTGTGGACATCATGGCAAATGCGGGTGACCCGGGTAGCGGTATGTCTATACGTATCCGTGGTATTACTTCCATTAGTGGGAATAATAATCCAATGATTGTTGTGGATGGTATTCCGTTGGAAACTGTCGTTGGTTCGGATTTCGACTTTTCTACAGCAACTGAAGAAGAATTTTCACAGTTGCTCAACGTTGCACCTGCCGACATTAAAGATATTGTGGTATTGAAAGATGCTGCTGCTACTGCTATATGGGGTTCAAAAGCAGCAAACGGTGTGCTTCAAATTACAACCAAACGTGGAACTGTTTCACCTCCCAAAATTACATTTGTAGCCAAAGGTAGCTTCTCACCTCAACCGGCAGCAACTCCAACACTTTCAGGTAACGAATACTCGACAATGATTCTGGAGTCATACATGAATACAGGAAAACCACTAGACTTGCTCTCTATCACAGGGAAACCTTTTTCGTACGATCCACGCGACCCTTACACTTTCTACAACTACCGAAACAACACTGATTGGGTTGATGCGGTATCGCAAACAGGTTACAGCCAGGACTACAATCTCTCTGTAAGAGGGGGTAGTGCTAAAGTGCGATATTCATTTTCGGCCGGATATTATAATGCACGTGGTAATACTATAGGCACCGGACTTTCACGTATTAACACGCGTTTAAATCTTGATTATTTCGTTTCGGATAAAATCCGTTTCTCAGCTGACATAGCCTATACCCATTCCGACAACCGTCGGAATTTCTTACCGGATGGTGATGAAAAAAACGACGTTCGTGCACGGGCTTATACCATGATGCCTAATCAGGGTATTTATGAATTCAACGAATTGGGCGTTCAAATGCCTACCTATTTCACCCCGCTGAACGGACCTCAGGGATATTATCCTGACATTTTCAATCCTATTGCTTTGGCAAATCTTGGAAGTTTTAAAATTAAGAGTGAAAAAATCATTCCTCATTTATTATTGTCTATAACCCCAAATTCAATCTGGAGATATACCTTTGATGTAGGTTTTGATGTAGGAAATGACAGAAAAGAAAAGTTCTTAACCCAAGCAGCTTCCGGAGTAAACTGGTACAACAACACCTATTTTAATGCGGCCAACATGTCAGAACCAGAATCGTTTGTGATTCAAACATTCAACAAACTTTATTTCACACCGCAACTGGACGAATCCAAGCATCGTCTGATCGCACTTTTAGGACTGAATACATATTCCCGCGACAGTTACTCGTTTGAAGTGGAAACAGCAGGTTCTCCATCAAATTACCTTACGGATCCGGTCAATTACTATATTCTGGGTGGTGGATTATCATCTGGTGTAGGCCAACAACGAAGCATGAGTTTATTCAGCAATGTAAACTATACTTTTTTGGATAGGTATACCATTTTCGGCAACTTAGCTATGAATGGCGACTCACGCTTTGGTAAAAATTATCGCTATGGTATTTTCCCTGCCCTTTCAGGACGCTGGCGCGTTTCCGGAGAACCCTGGATGAAAAATCTGAAAGGGAAATGGCTGGATGATTTTTCGTTACGCGCTTCTTACGGTATCACCGGTAAAAGCCCTGATGCGGATTATCTTTATTTTAACCGCTACGGAACCTATGGCTATGGTTACTTGGGTGAGTCAACCTCATTCCCTTCATCGCTTGAGCTAAAACAACTCCGTTGGGAACGTTCATTACAGAATAATTTCGGTTTAAATTTCGTTGCATTTGAAAACAAACTGAATGTCGAGTTTGATTATTATGAGCGTGTTACGAAAGATCAGTACAGTGCTAAAACATATATCCCTACAAGTTCCGGATTCTCTACAATGGCATTGAACTACGGTACCCTGAGCAATAAGGGGTGGGAATTAAGCGTGAATGTAACGCCTATCAAAACCCGCGACTGGAATGTTAGCTTTGTGTTCAACATGGCAAAAGAAGAAAATGCGGTGACAGAACTTTCGCAATATGCCGATTTGGACAATTTTGAAGATTGGAGCAAAAACGGTGAGTATATTACCCGAATTGTTGCAGGCCAGCCACGTGGTGCTTTTTACGGGTACAAATATGATGGTGTATATCTGAATAAAGATCAAACCATTGCAGTGGGTAAGGATGGAAAACAAATTACCACTACGGATGAAAATGGAAACACCGTACCTGTATATATGAAATTCGGGTATCCAACAATTAATTATACATTCCAGCCCGGTGATGCACGCTATGTGGACATCAATAAGGACGGACAGATTAATTACCAGGACATTGTTTACCTCGGAAACTACAATCCACAGTTCTATGGAGGTTTAACACCATCTATCAAGTGGAAAAACTGGTCGGTAAATACCGTACTTCACTACCGCTACGGCAACGACATTGTAAACTCTGCCCGTATGGGACTCGAGAACATGTATGGATTCGACAATCAGGCCACTTCAGTATTGCGCCGTTGGCACCATGAATACGCTAACCCTGCTGATGCACCGCAAGGGCTTCTGCCCAGAGCCTTACATGCCCAGGGGTACAACTGGCTGGCTTCTGACCGGTTTGTAGAAGATGGTTCATTTATTCGCTGGAAATCGTTCACACTACGCTACGGTCTTTCCAAAAAGATGTTGTCGTTATTGAAATTTCAGGAAGCATATTTATATTGTACCATGCAAAATATTATGCTCTTTACCAATTACACCGGCCAGGATCCTGAAATCAAACTTGGAAGTTACAAAGACAATGCCCGTGCTCCTATACCCAAGAGTTATATGTTAGGCCTTAGCTTGTCTTTCTAAAAAGAGTTCTCGACTGTTATAAAAAGATTGAAAAATACAATTCATGATTTACAATAAAAAGATATGAACAAATTCATCAAAATAATAATATTGCTCGTAACAATTGTCTCTGCCACTTCGTGCGACAATTGGTTAAATATCCAACCTGAAGATGGTGTTGTACGTGAACGTTACTGGAAAACCAAAGAAGAAGTACGGGCTGCTGTTTTGGGATGTTATTCGCAAATGCTTGATTACACAATGATGCAAGAGTATTTTGTATGGGGCGAAATGCGTGCAGAAATGGCAACGCCAGCCAGCGCGGCCAGCCCGGATCTGATTGCTCTGAATAGCGGTGAAATTACAACGACTAACAGATATACCGATTGGGCTTCGTTTTACAAAGTGATTAACCAATGTAACACGGTTATAGAACTTGCTCCGGCAGTGCTAAAAATCGACGAATCATTCTCTGAAAAGCAACTTAAAGCATATATTGCCGAAGTTACATGTATTCGCTCGTTGATGTACTTTTATTTAGTGCGTACCTTCCGGGATGTGCCTTATACAGAAACAGCCAGTATATATGACTATCAGAACTTTTCTTTGCCAAAAACAGATGGTAAAGTCATAATAGATAAACTAATTGCTTCCCTCGAAGCCATTGAACAGGATTTGCCTATCAAATATGACAATACGGAGGCTTCAGAATCGGAAAATGCAAATCAGAACAAAGGTCGCTTCAATTATTATGGTTGGTCGGCACTTTTGGCTGACATTTGCCTGTGGAAAGGAGATTACGAGAAATGCATCAATATGGCCGACCGGGTTATTAATTCCGGGCAGTACTCTCTTGTAGCTGTTGGTCACGCCGAAGTGTTGAGTTATAACCTTGAAACCGGTCGTATCGATACAGTTTATGAAGCAGTACAGGGCGATGTGACAGCGTTGTTTAATGCCACGTATGTAAATGGAAACAGTGTCGAAAGTATTTTCGAGCTTCAAAATCCTCCTACTTACATCAATCCCTATGTTTCAATGTTCAGCGCTAATGTCGCTAATTCAATAGAGGTAAACCAGGCAAACTTCGCTAATGAGTATTTTACTCCTTCCAACATCGACCGGGTTTGGCGCGATATACGCACCGAAGGCATTGCTTACCAGGGTAAATATATTTGGAAGTGGGCTGGTTTAAATAACACATCAACACCAGTTCAATGGCGGACAACAACTACTTCAAACAGCAACTGGATATTTTATCGCCTTGCTGATGTGATATTAATGAAAGCTGAAGCATTGACAGAACAAGCTCTGGATGATAATAATCAAACGAAATTACAAGAAGCGTTGCAATTGATACGCGTTATTCGTTCCCGTGCCAATGCGCCGGAATCAACAGATATGTTCTACAAACATGCAGGCGATTTGGATGCAAAAACAATGGAAGAATTTGTTCTTGCTGAACGCACCCGCGAACTCAGCTTCGAGGGGAAACGCTGGTTTGACCTTGTGCGCATGGCACAACGTGACGGATACAGCGAACGTACAATGGGGTATCTGATGCGAATGGTTGTACTTGCTGCTCCACCTGAAAAAACATCCATTATTCAGAGCAAGTGGCAAACCAATCCGGGCAGTTTGTTTATGCCCATTAACTCTGGTGAATTGCAAAGAAATAAAAATCTCGTACAAAATGATTTTTACACAAAATAATTCAGGCAAATTTGAAATGATAAAAGATCTCAAAAAATCACATATTAACAACGTGCTGATTCACTAATTATTAAATTGCACCTGCAATAAACCCTACATTAAATTAACAATGAACTGCGGAGATAACAACCCGGGTTCGCATGAATTATAATCCTATGAAAAAGAATTTTTTATTCTTATTATTTGCTGTATCAGCATTAGTGCTGGTAATGAATTCGTGTATAAAAGAAGTACAGGAAATTGTCATATCCAATGACAAGCAAATAGACGAATTATTGGAAGAACATAATATGAAATCGTTTTTAGCCATACTGGATAAAAGCGAGATGCGGAGTACTGTGCATGCCTATGGCAAGTATGCTCTATTTGTACCTACCGATGCAGCTGTTACCACTTACCTCCAACAAATTGGTAAAAGTTCAGTGAATGAACTCAGTAAAGAAGAAGCGGTAGCAATTATCAAGTATCACTTGTTGAACGTTACTGATTTAACAGACAGTGTTACCACTGTAGGTTTTGTTGATGGACGTATGTCCTATCCTAACTTTGCCGGAAGCTATCTGACGACCAAACAAGAAGGAGAGAATATACGCATCAATCGCCAGGCGTTGCTGGTATCCCCTCGCGACATTAAAGCGAGTAACGGTCACCTGCATATTATCGACCATATGCTTACACCGCCTGATTCAATCACAGAGTCAATCACAGCCAGGGTTCGTGCCTTACCGGCAAATTTCTCAATATTTAAAGAAGCGTTTGAGCGTTCCGGAATGGCTGATTTAATGGCTGTAAAACAAAATGGACAATGGAAAACCTTGTTTATTCAGGACAATGAGAGCTATTTCAATGCAGGCATTAACAATCTTCCTGAACTGATAGCAGATTTGCGCACCAATACTCCAGCTGTTGAGAATGAAGACTCATTGTTGAGAAACTACATTGGTTATCATGCAGTACCACGTCTCGAATATGCAGCCGACTTACTTGTGGTTTCAAGTTTGGAGACTATGGTGAAAAATCAGGTAATTACATTTACCCGAAAAATTAATAATTCCGAAACACAAATTTTACTCAACGAGCTAAAACTTGGAAAAGTAACCGAAGCGGGAATTCCCCTTGACCGTAACAGTGAATACTCTGACTGGACTTGCTCCAATGGTGTTATTCAAAAAATTAGCGGAAATGTACAGATTAAAATTCGCTCAGCATACCGAATTTATTGGGATATTGCCGAACAACCGGAAATAATGGCACTTCGCAATTTCCGCAAACCAGGTTGTGCTGCCGATTACAATCCGGGCGACCTTTCGGAAATTAACTGGAAATATAAGTCCGGAACACCTCTTGCACAGCAGCAAATCCATTATTACTGCGGTACCGTTCCTCAAAACATTGCTTCCTTCGATGACAAATCACAGTACGCTTATGCAGATTACCTGCGTTTAAACCTCGACTTGGGAGCGATACAGTGGATGGAAATGAAAACGCCTGTGCTAATTGGTAGCGAACAGGGAACAACATATAAAGTGTGGATTTGTTACCGTCGCGAATTGGAATGTTACGTGAAAACATCGTTTAAGCAAGAAGGTAAGGATGATCAGATATTACCTTACATCTTTGATATGTCGCTATACATGCCTAATCCATATGCTACAGGCAGTTCGCCAGAAACGGTTGAATTGCAGGGATATAAAATGTATAATGCCAAAAAATATAATTCTGTGGTAATTTCAAAACTGCTTGGTACCATTAAAGTGTACACAACAGGACGCCATACCTTGCGCTTAGAGCCTACAACCAGCAGACGTGTAGGCCAGTTAGGTAATATTGATATGATACAGTTTATACCGATAGATGATGACCAGCTTTGGCCACGTGTAGATATGAAAGGTGAATGGATTGATTCCGACAAGAGACAATGCGAAATATGGCCTTATGAAGAGTGTGTTACAGACTCTACTACAACTACCCCATAACATACAATTAATTAGCAACCAGAAAATATTCAATAGCATATTATGAAACGAGTTATCCGTCTGTTGGCGGACAAGCTATGCGACCTTAAAAAAATAAATATTATCGTATGAAAAACATCAAATATTTCATTTTTGCAATAATCACAGTCATATCAACAGGCTGTGATGCGTGGGAAAATCTAAAAGATCTTGAAGGGGACCGCGACAGAAGCCTGTACGAACAACTTAAGGCAAATTCTGATCTGTCTACCTTTGTAAAAGTAATTGATATAACAGGTTACGCCAAAAGTTTGGATGCAGTTGTAAACTACACTGTGTTTGCTCCTGATAACGCTGCGCTTACAAATTTGAATCTGAACGATACAACAGCACTGACTGCCTGGGTAAAAAGTTATCTTTCAGAGAAAATTGTATACACCAACAAATCAGGTGAATTTGATATTAACCAGATACTGGTTTTAAATGGAAAATACATCTCGATCAACAAAAATCTGATATCTGGTGCATCGGTTAGTAAATGGAATATTGCGTCCAAAAATGGAGTGTTGCATATTTTAAGCAACACCATTGAAGAGCGTATGAGTATTTGGCAATACCTTCAAACCCTCCCGAACAATCCGGTTGTAGAATTTATAAAATCATTCAACGAGACGGTTATGGATATGGATCGAAGTGTGCAAAAAGGAGTAAATAGTAACGGGCAGCCTGTGTACGACACGATTTGGACGAGCAGAAACAGCCTGCTTGACTCTTCCCCACTTGCCAACGAATCAACAACTGCAACCTTTCTGCTTCCCAACGAAGATGCCCTGAATGCACTAAAAGCCAAATATGCAAAATACTTTGCCGAAAAGGACAGTATTCAAATGAATCATGACATCCTGAAGGAAATTGTCAACGACATGATTCTGCCTTATGGAAAGATAAGTGCAAATGGACGCTATGCGAATGCTGCCGGGGTATGGGTTGATATAAACGTAGGAGACACAATAAAGAGTTATACGGCTTCGAACGGGATGGTATATGAGCTAAAGGCCGTGAACGTAAAAATGTACCAGAACAAAATCAAACCGTTGGTAATTGAAGGTGAGAACTACGTAAGCCGTTGGCCGGATGCCTGGCAGGTTCGGCCTCGCACGTGGGCAAGCGGTGGGCACGATATAATGCTTAAATCACGTACGCGACATTCATATGATACAATCCAGAATTCAATTGTGAACAAGATAAATAACCTTTACAGTTTTAATTATCGCAGCGAAAACGAATGGCCGGGCTCCAATACCCTGGGCGAACCTAATGCCTACATTTCGTATAAGCCACATATGTATTCAACAACATACAAAATTTTCTGGAAAGCCTACGATGACAATGCCGATGAGGTTCACATAGATGCCCGTGGTGTACCGATGACTTTTCATCAGAAAATGTATATCAGTTTCCCAAGTGCAAGGGTGCTGGACCGCAGTTCGGCAAACGTGATTGTAAATAATTTCTCGACAAATACGCTTATGGCAGCCGAGATGATAGCAGGGAAAAACGAAGAAACTCAGTTAGTGCGCTACTCCGCAAATAATGGACACAGTGTTTATGCTAACAGTTTTGTGCTTATCCAGAAAACAAAAACCGAAGATGCGTATGGCAAGGAAGATATCCTTAAATGTCCATTTTACGGGCAGGCAACTCTCTTTGTATCGAATACCTGTATTGGCGAATTTACCCACTCCGATGGTACTGTTCAGGCATATTTGCAATCGAGCAAAGCCAGCAATGCTCCAGGCATGATATTTTTGGATTATATACGTTTAGAACCGCAAGTTGACCCTAATGACTAATAGTAAAAAAAACAGCAAATCAAATAATATGAAGAAAACCATATTTTTAGCAGCATCCATACTGGTGTTTTTATGCGGGTATGCTTCAGCACAAACGACAAAACAGACTGTAACGGGAACTGTAAGCGATGCAGCCACAAAAAAAGCAATTCCGGGCGCACACATTGATGTTGAGGGTATTGCCTCTGCTATCACCGATGATAACGGGCACTACAAAATTTCACTTCCGCCAACTGAAATAATTTTAACGGCTACGGCCAACGGCTACGGCAAGCGGGAAATATCGTATTGTGGGCGTAATACTATTGACATTGTGCTTTATGAAGAGGACTACAAAGGCGCATCGAAAACCGTATTAACTCCTATGGGCGATCAGTCAGCCATAAATTCGGTTTACTCCTGGTTTGGCATTACCGAAGATAATTTGGCTTCCGACGCAGCTACACCCGATTTGTTACTGAAAACGCAGGCAAGCGGATTAAATGTACAGACACGCTCCGGTACTCCCGCCAGTGGCTCAAACTTTTATCTGCATGGTATTAATACAATGAATGCAGGGTCAATGCCACTATTTGTAGTGGATGGTATGCCATACGAAAACTCATATTATTCGTCGTCGCTCATTGGAAACTATTTTGCAAATCCGCTTTCTTCAATAGACCCCAAAGATATTGAAAGCATTACAGTGCTAAAAGACGGAACATCGCTTTATGGAAGCAAGGGTGCTAATGGGGTAATCCTGATTAAGACACTGAAGTCAAAATCACTCGAAACGCGCATTAATGCCCGTTTAAGTACGGGTATCGGATTCGAACGCAGCGAATTACCTGTATTGAACAGCTCTGAGCATAAATTTTTGCTTGCAGAACTTTACCAAAAGGCCAATCCGAATATTTCTCCTGATGCACTTAACAAAGCATTGCCATTTCTAAATCAGAATAAACCCGTAAAACAACCCTGGGGCTACGAGGGAAATATGGATTATTACCGCTATAATGCCACTACAAACTGGCAAAAGCAGGTACTTGGCCCATCTGTAAATCATGATTATTATATGAATGTATCCGGAGGCGATGAAGTAGCTACTTATGTGCTTTCGCTGGGTTATCTGAATCAGGAAGGGATGATTCAAAATACAGATTTTTCCCGTTTCATTACCCGCTTTAATTCAGAAATTAAGTTTTCGAGAAAATTTAAAGTGTTAGCCAATATGAGTTTTATGTATGGCTCTAAACATTTGCCTAACGAGGGGGGCGATGTTTCGCTCAATCCAATACTTGCTGCATTGGTTAAGGCTCCTTTCACAGCACCATACATTTACAACGAAGAGGGTAAAAAATCACCGAATCTTGAGGATGCAGATTATTGGAATTTGTCAAACCCGTATGTGTTGGTTAATAACAAAAGTAATCTTGTAAATATCAATTACCGTTTCTTTGGTTCATTTGAATTTATCTACAACATCAACCGTCATTTGGATGTTGCAGCACAAATGGGACTCAACTTTAACAAAGAGCGCGAAAAAGCGTTTTATCCCAGTACAGGTGTAGCTTTTAATAGCGAAATTGACAATGTAGAAATCATCAACCAGTCTCAACACCGTGTGGATCGCCTATTTTCGCTTTACGGAGATGTTTATGCAAATTACAAAAACACCATAGCCCACAATCACGCAATTAATGTTCGTGCCGGGCTACGTTACCAAAACAATTCCGCAAACGACAATCACGGACAAAGCTACAATTCTTCGTCCGATGAATTCAAATCGCTTCAATACGGTGCTTCAAGCCTGCGGCAAATAGGTGGAGGCATTAATGACTGGTTATGGACCTCCTTATATGCTAATGTAGATTATTCGTTCAAAAACAAGTACTACCTTAATGTGCATAGTGCTTTCGATGCTTCTTCTCGTTTTGGAACCAATGTATCGCAATTTTTACCATTCCCATCTATCGGAGGCGCCTGGTTAATATCCAACGAAAATTTTATGCGGGATTTGGATGCGGTTAACCAACTCAAATTCAGGGTGAGCTATGGTATATCCGGCAACGATGACATTGGTAACTATAATGGTGACCGTTACTATTATCCTTACGAACTGTTTGGACAGTATGGACTGGTGCGCACTTCGCTTGTTAACACCGATTTAAAACCAGAGAGAATGGCCCGTTTCAACACCGGCATTGACTTATCGGTTCTGAAAGAACGTTTAAACCTGAGTTTAGATGTTTACTCCAACACTATAAGTGACATGATTCTGAGCGTAAAACCTGCAAGCATTTCGGGTTCACAGGCCAATATAATTCTAAATGCGGGTAAAATGCGTAACATTGGTTTTGACTTAAACCTAAATTCAAGACTTATCAATTCCAGGGATTTCAAATGGGATTTAGGGTTGATGGTTTCAAAATACAAAAATGAGGTACTCGATTTGAGTGGTAAAGAATACTATAACCAATCATTGGGTGCAACGATACAGACTAAAGTCGGACAGCCACTCGGGTTGTTCTACGGCTATAAAACCAACGGTGTATATGCTACAGCTGCCGATGCCAACGCTGAAGGCTTAAATATTCGCGAAGGCTTATTGCTGGTGCCTTTTGGAGCAGGCGATATGCGATTTGTGAATCAGAACACCGACAATGTTATCGATGAGAATGACCGCGTTGTAATAGGTGATCCAAATCCGGATTGGTTTGGAAACATCAATACCCGGTTAAAATACAAAAAACTTGAACTTAGCGCTTTATTCTCTTATTCAATCGGAGGCGATGTATATAATTATTCGCGCTCACAACTGGAAAGTATGTCAATGCCTTACAATCAGTTGAAAACCGTATTGAGCCGTTGGCGCCAGGATGGCGATATTACTTCTGTTCCAAAAGCAACTCCGGGTGATCCAATGGGTAATGCACGTTTTTCTGACCGCTGGATTGAGGATGGTTCGTACCTCCGCTTAAAAAACCTGACCTTGTCCTACGATCTGAATCTTAAACTTTCGTTGATACAAAGCAGCGTAGTATATCTTACCGCTGAAAATATGCTAACTTTAACCCGGTATAAAGGTCTGGATCCTGAATTTGCATTAGGTGTAAGTTCACTCTATATGGGAATTGACCCTTGCGTAGCACCTCAAACACGTACCGTATCTGTGGGACTCAAATTAGGACTGTAAGGATTTAGAAACTAAAATTTAAAAATATACGAATTAAAAATTGGGATATGAAAAAAATATTCTTATCATTCATATTAATAGCATCTACATTGTCATTCAACGCATGTAAAGATGACAGTGCCGGTAATGCTGTTCCGTACGACAAGTTTTACCAAAACCTGTCCGATGCCGATCGTGCGATATTGGGCGTATATGCACAATTTACAACGCTGGCAAAACAGGTTGTGATCCTGAATGAATTGCGAGCAGATTTAATGGATGTGACTACAGCTGCAACTCCCGAGCTGGAGAAACTAAATGAGAATCAGATTGACGAAAGCAATACCTGGGTTAGTCCGTTGCAATTTTACGCAGTCATCAACTCCTGCAACAATGTGCTTGCGAATTTCGACAAGATGCTTGCAGAAAATAAATTCACTCAGGATGAATATAACGAACGTTATTCGGATATCGGCGCATTACGCACCTGGATTTACCTGCAATTGCTAAACATATACGGTAGCGTGCCATATATTACCGAACCGCTGGTAAACCTTTCGGATCTGGACAAATACAAAGGACAGCGTGAAAATGCAGACGAACTTCTGCCAAAGCTAATCAGCTACATGCATAGTTTACCTATGCTTGATGATTATGTGTATTCAAGCCTTGTAAGCGGCACGCCAAACGGCTACTCGCTTGAACCCATGTTTATCAGTAAGCGCATGCTGTTGGCCGATCTCTACCTTTCTAACAACCAGTATGCAGAAGCAGCGCACTATTACCGGCTTGTAATGTCAACAGACGAAACAAGCAGTAACACAACTGCACGGCGTATGCGTTACCGACTTTATAATTTCCCCTATACCTCCAGTTCAGGCGAGCCGGGTTGGTATGCTATTGTTTTTCGCGACGGGCACATTGAAGATGAAGCTGGCATGATTAACACCTGGAAGTATATTTTTTCGGATGTTCCTTCTTCACGCAAGTCGAATGACCGTGCTGCCATGGAACGTATTTGGTGCATTCCTTTCGATGATAAACTTGAGCCAGCAAATCCATTTACTAACCTTTTCGAAGGATTTCAGCTGAAAGCTTCTGATTATGCCATGGATTCTCTTTGGAGCAATCGGATGCGGAACCAATTTCCTTATGATGCCCGCGGAAAGGGAGGTTCATACTCTGGTAACGGATTAATTACCAAATACAGCAGCCAGAATTCAAATTCATCATTGGCCAAACAACATGGTTTTTGGATGATTTCACGTGCAGCGGGATTGAATTTGCGCTATGCCGAAGCAGCCAACCGGGCAGGTTATCCATACCTGGCATGGTGCTTCCTTAACAATGGTATCAAAAACGAAAAATACCATTACCGCAAACCGGATGGCACATATTTCCCTGATGATTCATGCTATGTAACCGGAACCAGTCCGTTTGATCCATATCCTGCCGATTACCGTTTCGATGCGCGTTATCCGCGCGAATGGGATGCAAATGCAGGTGTACGCGGACGGGCATTCATGCCTGTGGTTAATTTCCCGGCCGGACTGACAACAAAACTGGACAGCATTCAGTGGCTCGAGAAACAAATTATCCGTGAAGCGGGTCTCGAACTTGCATTCGAAGGGCAACGCTGGAGCGATCTGGTACGCATAGCCCGCCGCATAACCAATGAAGATAAACGAGATGGATTCCATTTTCTTTTTGATGAAAATATTAAAAAGAAATACACGCGCGCTAACATTCCGGCTCCAAATTTCACTGCAGATGAAGCAAGCTGGTATTTACCATTTTACGAATAAATTTACACAACCTGTTATAAACTAAAATCTATATTTCATCAGGCTAATACACCTCTGCCTGATGAAATATGGAAAAAAAAGAATCTATTGAGGTGTCCTATAAATTTTTATTACAATGAAAAAGACATTTACATTATTAATCGGTGTCGTTTTAGCGGCATTTATGAGTTTGGGAAGCGCCTTTGCACAGCCTGGCACATTCTTTCCTAACTATTTTATCAACCAAACATTTAATGGAGTTGAAGCCATGCCTACCGGCTGGAGCTTTGGAAGTGGAAATAGTGCTTACATGGGAAGAGGTGGTTCTGGGGCCTCGTTTGGTTCACCAGCACAGGGTTTTGTTACAATCTCTGGTTCCGGTTCGGGCGCCCGTGGAGGTGAACTTCGTTTCCCTTCTACTACTACCAGTGCTTTTAAAGATTCAACGGTTTGGGTTGTTGAATTTGACTGGACAGCCAATACAGTAGGTATGAATGGTATGCAGGGAGCTACTGCAGTAACATTGCTGGGGCCAAACAGTGTCAATCTGGCAAATAATGCTACTTTCTGGGCAGCTGCCATTTTTGAGTTTTATGCTTATAACGCAACTGGCAATATTCACTTATCGAATCTGGATCCAATAGGCAAAGGACCAATCGGAGGAAAGCCGTTTAATGTCAACGGCTTGCCTACCCCTGTGGGTTATTGTTCGGATGGCAACAACTCCTACTTTGGCCGTAGAGCTTCAACTGCACCTCTAACTACAACTGAAGCTGACTCATTGAATCAAACCACTAAAACAAAAATTGTATTTGGTGCAGCCAAACAATACCATGTATTTGCAGAAATGAATTTCAAAACTCAAATGGTCCAGAAATTCGCCATGTACGAGATTGCCAATCCGGCAAATGGAGATACAATTATCAATAAACCATTTATTGCTAAATACACTGTAGGTGCATCTCCTACTGTTGAAGAAGCATCTCGCTTAGTAACCCAATTCGACCGTCTGGCTTCGTGGGCAACACGTCCTGGTAGCGGAAGCGCTGTTACCAATCATTCGTATGATAATCTGAAAGCTTATGTATGGAAAGAATCAGTGGGTATAGCCGATGTAGCTGTAAAATATGTGGATCGCTCGGGTAGTCCCGTAAAAGATCCGAGAGTTATTCCAAGTCAACAGGTAAACTCTACGGTTTGGCTGGCTGATAACGACAAACTCAATTTTGCGTCTACTGATGGTCTTTATTACTATTATTACAATGTTGATGCAACCCATACTGCAAATGCGGCCAAAGGAACCAATGGCGAAAGTGTAATGGTTAATCACAGTACTACTCCGGGCGTAGACAATTCACTTACTGTTGTTTTCAAAAAAGTGGCGTTAACAGCTGGAACCTACGTATGGGGTGGCGATACCAATACTAAATGGAGCTATCTGGACGACAACTTTAGCATATTGGGAGGTGCTCCTATGTCGTACCAACCAGGTAATGCTGCTGAATTTTCAAGAACAGAATGCATTGAACAAAACGGTAGAAATTACAGGAACCGTAGAGCTTAACGATGCGAACATGAGTGTTTCTGCTCCTGATTATATCTTTGGCGGTACAGGTAGAATTACCGGTAATGGAACAATGACCATCAGCGCGCCAACAACACTTGGAGCCGATAACCGTCTGGTAGGTGGTGTTGTAATCCAAACTCCCGGAACTGTGCATCTTAAACACAGCAACCCCGGTGCAAAGTTCACTTCTGCCGAACCAGTGGTTACCCTGAATATGGAAGCTGGCGCTACTTTTACCAAACCAATTGCTGGCGCTGAAGGCAGCACATTGAACATGAACCTGATTTCATTGAATGAATATGCTTCGGCCATCACAGGCTTCTCTACCCTGAATATTCATCAAACCGTACAAACCAGTTTGAATGCCTCTACCTGGCGTACCGGTTGGGGTGGCACATTGCCTGATAACATTCAGGTTAATTTTGCTAACGATGTAGTTGGCAACGCTATACCAAACGGCTTGGGTGTAGTTGGAACAGTAATGCAAAAAGCAAAACTTCATTTGGGTGCAAACACCCGTTTGGTTCGCCAGTACAACGAAAACTCCAACAATGCCGATAGTATCCTGATTGGAGAATTGAGCGGCGATGCAGGATCACGCATCGAAGCAGGATTTGTGGATGGACGTTATTTCAAGTACGTTATTGGAGGTCTGAATACCGATGCTGTTTTCAATGGCGAAGTAGGCGCGTTTACCAAATCGTATACAGCAGCCACCGACACTACTGTAGCTGTAACTTCATATGCCGCAAATGGAGTAGGTATTACAAAATCGGGTACAGGGACATGGACATTTAACGGTAACTTTAACTTCCCTACAGGCGCTAAAGGTAGCCAGGTGAATGTTAGAGGTGGTAAGTTTATCATTAATGGTAACATACTATTCCCTGATCGCTCAAAAACAACTGTTGCGGGCAGTCAGATAAATGTGACTGGTACCGGACTATTGGATATTAACGGAAAGGTTACTTTTGTAAGCGACACTACATCTCACACAATCAATGTAACCGATGGAACACTCCAATTGCACGATTCAATTAAAACCCCTGCCAGCAATCTTATTGCGCTTACAGTGGCTGCTACAGGTACTCTGAAAACAGGCAATAGCTTTATTGGAGTATCAACTGTGACAGTTAATGGAACTGTAGAAGGTGGTGGAACATTTGGCAATACTTTTTCATTAACAAGCCCACAATCATTGCTTAAACTAAAAGTGAACAGTTTTGATGAAAACGATTATGAATTCGTAAATGCTCTGGGCGACATTAGTATTAAGGGTGGTGTTTTAGATATTACTGTCGTAAAATCACCAAACGGAGCCAAAGGAATTACCATTCTGAAATCAGGTGGAAATTATGATATTGTTGACAATATGCAAAATATAAGAATACTGGTAAATGGTATCGATATTACCGGTAACACCCCTAATTCTGACCCTGCTGGCGGCGAATTGTATTACTTCCTTCCGGAAACCGGTGTATTGGGACATTTGGGTACTACAGGTTTGAATGATAAATATGCAAATAAGGAAATCAAACACATTGAATACTACAACATGCTTGGTAAAAAAGTGACTAAAGACCATATGGGATATACCTTAATGGAAATCACTTATACTGATGGTAGCGTTCAGGCCGTTAAAACCTTTAAACGTCTGCCAAACAGGTAATCAGCCTTATGTTATTTATATCAGGAACCGATAATATCTATCAGAAAGTGATACTATCGGTTCCTTGATTCTGAAACAAAACTTTCGAACGAAATATTTGAATGAAAAATAGTCGTTCATTGTTAGATACAAAAAATTATATTATAAAAAGAGCCTTTCTAATTTAGACTGGCTCTTTTATCTTTCCTGTTTTTTTTTCATGAACCCTTGGAATCTAATCTAAATATCTGATCATACTTAATATGAATTTAAAAACTTTACTTCGGGGAGCACTACTGTCCATATTATTGACAACTATCGCACCAACTGCGGCCGTTGCCCAACGCAAAATGGAAAAGCTCGACCGTGGAGTCGTAGCCGTACGAAATGCTTCTTCGGCATTCTTTATCAGCTGGAGATATCTGGCTACAGATCCCGAAAACATCCAATTTAACCTGTACGCAAAAAAATCAGGTGCGGCAGGCTTCTCTAAACTGAACACAACCCCACTAACTCTTACCAACTACACTCCTGCATCAGGTTCTGTACTAACCGGAACCCAACTGTATGTAACGCCAGTTATAAACGGAGTGGAAGGAGCTCCAGGTAGTATTTTTACCGTTCCGGGAAACGGATTCACGACCTACAGGAGCGCCTACATCGACATTGCATTTAATCCTGCCAACGATGGGTTGGCTCTTCACAAATACAGCACAAAATTCTGCTGGCCTGTCGATTTAGATGGCGACGGCGAATACGATTTTGTGGTCGACCGTCTCTCTGTTGATGGCGGAAGTCACAAAGTACAAGGATACCTAAAAAACGGAACTCTGCTTTGGACCGTTGATGTTGGCCCTAACGTAAGCATTTGTCAGGGACAGGACGACATGGTGATTGCCTACGACATGGATGGCGACGGCAAAGGCGATGTGGTCATCAAAAGTAGCGACGGGACTAAATTTGCCGACGGCAAAGGTGTTAACGGATCAACTTCACTCGATACGGACAATGACGGAATCATTGATTACGGAACACAGAACGTAAAAAATCCGCCTCAGTATATTACGGTTATCGACGGTCTTACCGGACTGGAAAAAAACAGTATCGAAATGAAATATCCATTCGAACTATACCCGAACCAATAAAGCTATTTTTATGGGCGAGGAATACAGCAGTCTGAACGGCCATATGGCTATTATGTATATTGATGGAAAACATCCGAGTGTTGGGTTCATTTATAAAACCCGCACAAGTTCCGACCAATACCACTGGTATTACGCTTCGGCTTATGGATATAACACTAGTGGCCAGTGGGTAAACTGGTACAACTGGGAACGTGGCTACACCGATGCTGCCGAAGGTCACCAGGTGCGTGTTGCCGATGTGGATTTGGATGGTCGCGATGAATTGCTTGACATTGGCTACGGCTTAAAATATGATGGAACACTTGCTTTCAATGCGCACCTTCATCACGGTGACCGCACCCGTACAGGCGATATTGATCCTGAAAGACCGGGATTGGAAACTTTCGCAATTGGTCAGAATTCTCCTTCCATGCTGGGCATGATTGTGTATGATGCCGGTACTGGTACGCCTATTAAAAAGATATTTTTATCAGCCGTAGGCGATGTGGGTCGTGGCGAATGTATGGATGTGGATTCCACAAGAATCGGATACGAATTCTGGTCGACCATGGCCAATATGTACGATGCCAAAGGAAATATTATTTATGAAGGTGGCACACCATTTCCGAACGAAGGTGTTTGGTGGGATGGCGATTTACAACGCGAAGAACTGACTTCAGCTGATGGAAATGGATTCAATGCCGATATCCGAAAATACGACATCAACACCCATGATTTTGGCAGCCGATTAATTGAATTTGCAAAAATGACCAACTGGCAGGTAAAATCGGAGTACGGGCGGCGACCGGCATTCTTTGGCGATATTGCCGGCGACTGGCGCGAAGAAGTGCTACTTGAAAAATTTGGAACCGTAACGGCTACATTGAAGGACATCAATGGAAACGACTCTATTGGAACAGTGTCGGCCACCATAGGATTTGTTGGATTTTCATCCGATTATCCATCCAATATCCGCTTATATTGTTTGATGCAAAATCCGGCTTATCGCATGCAGGCAACAACCCGTGGATATTATCAGTCGGCGTTCCCCGATTATTATCTGGGTTATAAAATGCCCGTTCCCCCACTCGCCCCTGTTCAGTCGGCTAAATTGACTTGGAAATCAGGAACAACATTAGATAAAACAGCAGCCAATTTTGTATTGGCCGACGAAAAATCAACATCCGCATTCACCGATGGCGATGATATTATGTTTGATATTTCAGGAACCAATAGCACTGCCATTCAAATGGCAAACGATATGGCTCCTTCCAAAATCTGGGCGATCAATCCGCTTGGAAAGGACTATACCATTTCAGGTGCTGGTAAGTTTACAGGAACAATGGAACTCGCAAAATCACTAAACGGGAACTTTATTTTAAACGGGAACCACACATTTACAGGGAAATCAACTATTTACGAAGGCACATTGACCGTAAATGGCAGTTTAAGCTCTCCGGTGGAAGTACGTGCAAAAGGCACCCTCGCTGGTAATGCCATGCTGAATGGAGGAATCACTGTTCAACAGGGATTAAATATTGAAGGTGGACGTATTGCTCCCGGAAATGGTTTGAATGCCGAAAAACTCGGAAAGATAACCATCAATTCAAATCTGTCACTTTCGGGAAAAACAAATCTTCATTTCGACATAATTCCATTGGCAACCTACAAAAATGACTCTATTGTTGTAAATGGCAATTTGTCTTTATCAGGAATAAATAATATAGTCATCAACACCTTGTCGGGAACATTACCCTCCGGTTCATATTCGTTAATGAAATGGACTGGCACATTAACAGGAACAGTTGCCAATCTGAATATCGAAGGTATCAGCGGGCTTCCGGTTTCGCTGGTTATCGAAGATAACACGCTGAAACTGGTGGTAAACGCAACACGTTCAGCAGGTAAAATTACCTGGACCGGTACTGAAAATACCAATTGGGACTTTGTTTCAGGTAACTTCAAACTGAATGATCAGCCAACCTATTTTGTAACAGGCGATTCAGTTGTGGTGAACGATGCTGCTACACTGAAAACAATTACCGCCAACGATAATTTCAGTTCTGCAAATATCAATTTCCAAAATGCAACTTCAACTATTTTGCTAAAAGGAACAGGAGGTATTGCGGGTACCGGAAATCTCGAAAAATCAGGTCGTGGACTGCTGAATATCGAAACTGTAAGTAACACCTACACCGGAAAAACCATATTGAATAATGCGATTGTTCAGATTGCAGCATTAAATGATGCAGGTACAGCCGGTTCACTGGGAATGGCAGCCGTAGCGCCAGCCAATTTCAGCATGAACAACTCGAAACTGATTGTCAATGCCGTATCGACCAACACCAACCGTGGACTAACCATTACCGGAAACGATACTATTAACGTACCCAAATCGAATGGTGTCGTATCAATTACCGGCGTAGTTACCGGAACAGGTAAATTAGTGAAAAACGGTGTCGGACAATTGAATCTATCATCAGGAACTGCCAACACTTATACCGGTGGTACAACCATTTCCGGCGGGACATTGGCATTAGGTTCGTTAACCATGAATTCAACTGGCTTGGGAAGTGGCACACTTACCTTCGAAAATGGTGGAAAACTGATTATGTATTACAATACTGGTGATTATAACCAAAAACCAACATGGAATATTGTTGTTCCTCAAAATCACTCCGGTACGATCATAGCATCAGGCCGTTGCGTAATCAGCGGAACTATTTCGGGTGCAGGAACACTTAATTATACAGTTCCCTATGTTCGGGCCGATCTGGTTGCCGGTGGTGCAAATTTTACAGGAAAATTAGTAGTTGCCAATGGAGGTAGCGGAAATTTCCGGATTACAGCTAACACTATCGGTTTTCCATTAGCTAATGTACATCTCTCTAATGCGGTTGACATGGGCGCATATGCTTCTACAGGCGCAAGTAGTACAAGTGCGTCCACAGTGGTAAAAATAGGTTCTCTATCCGGGATAGCAGGAACAACTGTCAGTGGTGGAACCTGGCAAATTGGAACGGATAACCGCGATGCTGTTTTCAATGGAGCATTTGTTGCGGGTGCTACTGTTACTAAATTGGGTACTGGTACTATGACATTAACCGGTGCCAGCACCATGACTTCCGGCTTTACCATAAATGCCGGAAAAGTAATTGCAAGCAATACCACTGGCAGTGCCACCGGTACAGGAACAGTGTATGTAAACAATTCAGGCGCATTAGCCGGCACCGGCAGCATTGCAGGCAATGTAGTTGTATATTCCGGTGGTACTATCCAACCCGGAACATCCAACATTGGCACATTAAGTATTGCCGGTAATTTGGGGTTGCAAAACGGATCTAAAACTACAATAAAAGTTTCAGGAGCCAGCAATGACAAATTGACGGTTACAGGCACAATTACTTTGAAAGGGACATTAGAAATGAATAATCTGGGAGCTGCATATCAGTCTGGTAACAGCTATACCATTTTCACTGCTGGGTCTGCCAATGGAGAATTTGATGCTATTTCCCCGACAATTCCGGCAGAAGGCCTGAAATGGAATACCTCACGTATTACCGAAGGAGTTATTTCGGTAGATTTAGCCAATGGCATTGAAGATGTTTTGGGTTCTACTGTCCGTGTTTACCCAAGCATAGTTAAAGAAAATTGCTTCGTGAGCATAGGTGGACTTGAGGGTGAGTTGAAAATAGAACTCATTAATCAGGTTGGTGTTACAGTATTTTCCAGCATAACAAATGCAGTAATTGAGAACTGCAAAATTAACATGGGCAAATTTCAAGCCGGTTTCTATTTTGTAAAAATAACAAATTCCAGCAATCAGTCATTTGTTCGGAAAGTGATTAAACTATAATCTGACTTCAAGTTATAAAAAACAGAAACAGCCGGAAATTCCGGCTGTTTCTGTTTTTTATAAGACCTGTATTTTTACTCTGGAAATTATTTACACTTCTTCATTTTCACACTCCTTAATTCTCTCTTTATAGCAACAAAATAGAATTTCGAGTTGTTATAAATAGATACAAACATATGGCTGACATCCAAACTTTTTCCGACAGAAAAAACAGACCACTCCTGATTGCAAAATATCAAACCTAACCTGAATTTGATTTTCAAATCTTTGTTTTAAGATTTATTATCACTTACTATGAAAAAAACTGTATATGGACAAATCGAGAATGCATTTTCAACGTGCTGGTTATAACGATCGTGCTGGCTTTGTTCGTGCCCAATATTTATTCCGAGCCTCCCTATAAAAAATTGATTTACACGACTTTCATAAATCGTGAAATGAATAAATGGGGAAGTATAATTCATTCTATTGAAGCAACAAAACCGCCGACAAACGTTGAGCAAAAATTAGAATACATCGACTATTACTATGGGTATGTAGGCCATCTGATTGAAATAAAACAATATGACATTGCCCAGACTGAACTTGCGCGCGGACAAAAATTATTAAATGAAGTACTCCGCACTTCACCTCAAAATGCGACAGCCTATTCCTACAAGGGAGCATTTACCGGCTTCCGCATAGGAATAAGCAAGCTTAAACTTATATACCTGTATCCGGAAATCAGCAAATATGTTTATAAAGCCTATGAACTTGATGATCAAAACCTTCAGGCTAATATCGACATGGGTAATATCTATTTTTATTTTCCACAATTGCTTGGGGGCAATAAAAAAGAGGCTATAAATTATTATCTGAAAGGAGTAAAACTAATTGAGCAAAATAGAAATACTACTCAAAACTGGAAATATATCAACCTCCTCACCATACTTGCCATTGCTTACGATAAAATGAATATGCAGAAAGAATCCAAACTTACGTTCGAAAAAATCCTGCAAAAAGAGCCTAACTGTAAGTATGTCAAGGATGTGTTATACCCTGACCTGCTGGAAAGAATAAACAAAACAAATCAGCAAAACTCCGCTATATATTAATATTTGTTATTTCTTTAGACTATATTATATCGCGAGCGACACAATTAATTACTTTTGTATCGCAAACGACACAATAAAATAATTCAAAAATGAAATCAAACTTTTATCAATTTAAAGCAACCTCCTTACAAGGTAAAGAAGTAAACACAGAGAGTTATAACGGAAAAGTAGTGCTGGTACTGAACACCGCCAGCAAGTGCGGTTTTACGCCCCAATATGAGGGACTGGAAAAGCTGTATAAAGAATACAAAGACAAAGGATTGGTGATCCTCGGATTTCCATGCAACCAGTTTGGGAACCAGGAACCAGGTACAGAAAAAGATATCTCCGAAGGCTGCCTGATCAATTACGGAGTATCTTTCCCCATGTTTTCGAAGGTAGATGTAAATGGTAGCAACGCACATCCCATTTTCAAATACCTGAAAAATGAGTTGACCGGATTTCCTGGGAATAGCATAAAATGGAATTTTACAAAGTTCCTGATCGACAGGAATGGTAAACCGGTGAAACGATACTCACCCATTACTAAGCCGGAAAATTTGAGAAAAGACATCGAAGTTCTGTTGGGGTAAGCCAATTTTATAGGTACAAAGCAAACAATACCAATAAATTTCTGTTTGAATAGAAAACTAAATTCAACATGAGTTACGAACAACTAAAATTAGAAAATCAGCTCTGCTTCCCGCTATATGCCGCATCCAGACTCGTCATTCGTGCCTATCAGGATGATCTGGACAAACTGGGAATAACCTATCCGCAGTATTTGGTGCTAATGGTGCTCTGGGAACACAAAGAGCTGACGGTAAACGAAATTTCGGAAAAGCTAATTCTGAATACAAATACAATTACCCCATTGCTAAAACGCATGGAAACGCAGCAAATCCTTACCCGGGAAACTTCAACGGCAGATCAGCGGAAAGTAATTGTAAAACTGACGGAACATGGCCAAGCAATGAGAATCCGAAGCTGCCGAAATACCCTTCAGGTTATTAAACAAACTAAACCTGACCATGGGAAAAGATCAACTGGACGGAAGCAATGGATTTAAAAAACAAATTATGCAACCTGATCCAGGTTTTGGAATCAGTAAATCAGAACAGAAACAAATTTAATTCAGTAACCTTATGAAGAAAACAGTTATTTTTTTTATAGCTGTATCTTTAATGTTACCTGCCATGGCTCAAAAAAGCTCAGCTCAGTTTTATAAATTCAAATCCAAAAGCATTGAAGGAAAAGAAATCAGCATGAAAGCGTATGAGGGTAAAGTAGTGCTTATTGTCAACACCGCAAGCAAATGTGGTTTTACCCCTCAATACGAAGGACTTGGAAAAACTATACAAACAATTTAAAGACAAAGGATTGGTTATTCTGGGATTCCCATGCAACCAGTTTGGCGGGCAGGAACCTGGCACTGCAGAGGAAATTTCCAAATTTTGTTCGTTGAAATATGAGGTCACTTTTCCTATGTTTCAGAAAATTGAAGTTAATGGCGACAATGCCGACCCACTCTATCAAATACCTTAAAACAGCTCTACCCGGACACATTAGGAAACGACATAAAATGGAATTTCACTAAGTTTCTGCTGGACAAAAAAGGAAATCCGGTGAACAGATACGGATCGTCAACCAAACCTGATGACATAATTGCCGATATAGAAAAATTATTATAACCGGGAGAACGGAGTTCCAACTCCGTTCAAAAAAATAAGCCAATCGTAATAACGATTGGCTTATTTTTATATTTGGATACAAAATCTTATTTCGAAATATAATTTACAATCCACTCGCCCACTTCAGTAGTAGAATAAGCTTTGCCATTGTTTGCAATATCTTCAGTTACAACGTTTGCATCCATGCTGGCAGCAACAGCTTCACGAATCAATGTACCTTCAGCCATCAAACCAAATGCATATTCAAACATCAATGCGGCAGAAAGAATTGTTGCCAATGGATTGGCAATATTTTTACCTGCTGCTTGAGGATATGAGCCATGAATTGGCTCAAAAACCGAAGTGTGGATACCTACCGAAGCCGATGGTAACATTCCTAACGATCCGGTAATTACCGAAGCTTCGTCAGTAAGAATATCTCCGAACAGGTTTTCAGTCACCAACACATCAAAGCTTTTTGGCCATTGGATAATACGCATGGCAGCATTATCAACAAACATAAATTCTGTTTCAATTTCAGGATATTGTGGCGCAATTTCCTGACCAATCTGACGCCACAAGCGTGAAGTTGCCAACACGTTTGCTTTATCAACAATGGTTACTTTCTTATTGCGCTGTCCGGCATATTTATAAGCTAAATGCAAAATACGTTCAACTTCTTCACGAGTATAAATACAAGTATCATAAGCCGTATTTCCATCTTCGGCTCTTCCTTGCGGACGACCAAAATACATACCACCGGTCAATTCACGAATACACATGAAGTCGGCACCTTCAACCAAGTCCGCACGCAAAGGAGATTTGTGCAAAAGCGATGGAAAAGTAGTAACCGGACGAATATTGGCATATAATCCTAAATCTTTGCGCATTTTCAACAGACCTTGCTCCGGACGAACTTTTGCAGCTGGATTGTTGTCGTATTTCGGATCACCAATAGCCCCAAAAAGCACCGCATCCGATTTCATACAAAGCTCATGGGTTGCTTTTGGATAAGGCTCCCCAACCGCATCGATGGCGCAAGCACCTACGATAGCATATTCGTATGTCAGCGTATGACCAAATTTATTACAAATCGCTTTTGTTACATTTAAAGCCTGTTCCACAATTTCCGGGCCGATACCATCGCCGGGCAAAACCGCAATATTTAATGATTTCATTTTCTGAATTTTACTTTTAAAAGATTTATATTTTTTTGCAGTACAATATTATTGAGTTCTTATGAATTATTCGGGTTTTGACTCTTCAATGATATTCAGCATCTTCTCAGTTGCTTCGAGCGCAGCCACCGTCTGATCTCCATTTAAACCGCGCGTTTTGAATAATTTCCCATTAAATTGCCAGGTAATAATGGTCTGAACAATTGCGTCTGTTTTTCCTCCGGGAGGTATTACCACTTCGTAATCAATCAATTCCGGAGTCGGTTTGTTTTGTTTTTTGTATATTTTGTACATTGCTTTTGAAATGGCGTTAAATTGCCCATCTCCGGAAGCCGACTGTTCAAAAATTTGACCATTTATCTCCATCTTCACACTTGCCATCGGACGCAAGCCTTTTGTTACCGACAAAGAATAATCAAGCACTTTGATCAACTTATCACCATGTTCATTTTTAATTACATCGGAAACAATATAAGGCAGTTCGTCTAACGATACCAATTCCTTTTTATCTCCCAGTTCAATTACACGGGCAGTAACTTTATGCATCATTTCATCATCCAGCTCAATACCCAATTGCTGGAGATTTTTCAAAATACTGGCTTTCCCTGATGTTTTTCCAAGCGCGTATTGACGTTGGCGCCCAAAACGTTCCGGCAACAGATCGTTGTAATACAAATTCTTTTTATTATCACCATCTGCATGAATACCTGCAACCTGAGTAAATACATTTTCGCCGATTACCGGTTTATTATGTGGGATGCGGATTCCGGAGTAGGTTTCAACTACTTTGCTCACAGAGTTAACTTTATCCTCCTTCAAACAGGTTTTTATTTTGAGCTGATCATGCAAAACCGCCAAAACACTTGAAAGAGGCGCATTTCCGGCACGCTCGCCCAAACCATTAATAGTGACATGTACACCTTTCACTCCTGCCTTAACTGCTTCCAGCACATTAGCAACCGCGAGGTCATAGTCATTGTGCGCATGAAAATCAAAATGCAAGCCCGGGAAACGCTGAATCATTCTTGAACAAAAGTCAAATACTTCGGTCGGGTTCAAAATTCCCAACGTATCGGGCAACATGAAACGTTTGATATTTTCATCTTTCAACGATTCTACCATAAAATAAACGTACTCTTCTGAAGTACGCATCCCGTTCGACCAGTCTTCAAGGTAGATGTTGACTGTAATGCCCATTTCGCGGGCATTCCTGAGTGAATTTTTAATATCGGCAATGTGTTGCTCCGGAGTCTTCTTTAACTGATAAGTACAGTGATTAAGAGAACCTTTGCACAACAAGTTAATCACATTGCAACCGGCATTTTTAATCCAATTGAGTGACAAACGGTCATCCACGAATCCCAAAACCTCAATTTTATCGATATGACCACGCGAACGGGCCCATTGAGCTACACGTTTCACCGAAGCAAACTCACCTTCGGATACCCTCGCCGAAGCAATTTCAAGTCTGTTCACACACAAATCTTCAAGCAGAAGCCTCGCAACGCTCAACTTCTCCTCTGGTGCAAACGAAACTCCCGATGTCTGTTCGCCATCACGGAGTGTGGTATCCATTATTTCTATCATAACTCGATATTGGGTTTTCACCTTTTCCAAAGTTTAAAACTTTGGAAAAGGTGAAAAGGATAATTAAACTCTTGCTTTCTCGAATTGCTCAATCTGCTCTTTTTTACTCAACAAATAATCAATGTCGTCCAAACCATTCAACAAACATTCTTTTTTGTATGCGTTGATTTCAAATGATTCGGATTTAGCATTTGCATTATTTGTAATTGTTTGATTTTCCAGATCAATTGTCAGGGTAGTTTTAGCGTCTGCATTAACTGCCGCAAACACTTCAGCCAGAAACCCGGCAGATACAACCACCGGCAATACTCCATTGTTCAAGGCATTATTGCGAAAAATGTCTGCAAAAAAGCTGGAAACAACGACTTTGAATCCGTAACCATCAATGGCCCAGGCAGCATGCTCACGGCTTGAGCCCGAACCAAAGTTTTTTCCGGCTACCAGAATAGAACTTCCGGCATAAGCAGAATTATTCAATACAAAGTCGGCCTTAGGACTTCCATCCTTGTTGTAACGCCAATCGGCAAATAGATTATCGCCAAAACCGCTTTTGTCAGTCGCTTTCAGGAAGCGGGCTGGTATTATTTGGTCAGTATCCACATTCTCAATTGGAAGTGGAACTACACTTGAAGTTAATGTTATAAACTTTTCCATTTTTTCCTAAGTTCAATATTATTTACGTGGATCTGTTATTTTTCCAGAGATTGCAGCAGCAGCAGCCACAAGCGGACCAGCCAGAATGGTGCGTGCACCCGGTCCCTGGCGGCCTTCGAAGTTACGGTTTGATGTAGAAACGGCATATTTTCCGGCAGGCACTTTATCATCGTTCATAGCTAGACAAGCTGAACAACCCGGTTGACGCAAAGCAAAACCAGCTTCTGTCAGAATATCAAACAAACCTTCTTCACGAATTTGTTTTTCTACCATCCAGCTACCCGGCACCAACCATGCAACTACATTGTCAGCCTTTTTCTTGCCTTTTACAAATGCTGTAAATGCACGGAAATCTTCGATACGTCCATTGGTACAGCTACCCAGGAATACATAATCAATTGCTTTGCCTTCCAGTTTCTCACCGGCTTCGAAGCCCATATATTCCAACGATTTCTGGTAAGAAATACGCCCAGCTTCGTCAATCTGGTCGAGAGTTGGAATTGACTCGGTAATACCCATACCCATACCCGGATTTGTTCCGTAAGTAATCATTGGCTGGATGTCAGCAGCATCAAAAACAAGTTCTTTATCGAAAGTAGCACCTTCGTCTGTTTTCAATGTTTTCCAGTAAGCCAGCTTTTTGTCCCATTCTTCGCCTTTAGGAGCAAATTCGCGTCCGTTTACATAGTCGAAAGTAGTTTGGTCAGGAGCAATCAAACCGCCACGTGCACCCATTTCGATAGAAAGGTTACAAACAGTCATACGCTCTTCCATTGACAAATTGCGGATAGCTTCACCGGCATATTCCACAAAATAACCTGTAGCGCCACCGGTAGTCAGTTTGGAAATCATATAAAGAGCCAAATCCTTTGCTGTAACGCCTTCGTTCAATTTACCATTAAAAGTAATACGCATAGTTTTTGGACGTGATTGAAGCACACACTGAGTTGCCAACACCATTTCCACTTCACTGGTACCAATACCAAAAGCAATAGCTCCGAATGCACCATGTGTAGAAGTATGGCTATCGCCACAAACAATGGTTGCGCCCGGATGAGTGAAACCATTTTCAGGACCAATAATGTGAACAACACCGTTTTTAATATGCCCTAATGGAAAAAACAAAGGCATATTGAAATCAGCCGCATTTTTCGCAAATGTATCCAATTGATTGCGTGAAATCGGATCCTGAACTGGTTTATCCTGATTGATAGTCGGCGTATTGTGGTCGGCTGTCATAGTGGTTTGTTCCGGACGGAAGACCTTCAAACCACGGGCACGAAGTCCGTTAAATGCCTGTGGGCTGGTTACTTCGTGGCAAAAATGACGGTCGATATATAACTGGGTCGGACCGTTTTCAACTGCTGATACCACGTGGGCATCCCAGATTTTATCAAATAATGTTTTGCTCATATATTTTAGATATTTATTACAAGGGGAGCGGAATTCCAATTCCGCAGTTTCTCAATCTTTTAATTCCTTAAAAACGGAGTTTAATTTCCGTTCAGTAAAAAAACGGAATCGGAATTCCGTTCTCCCAACTATCTTATAAACTTATTTATTGCATTAATATAAGCCTCTACCGAAGCTGCAACTATATCGGTATTTGCACCAAAGCCGTAATAAACAGCTCCCTGATGTTCCACCTGCATGTGCACTTTACCCACATCATCGCTACCTTTATTGATAGCCTGAATGGTAAACTCCTGCAGGTTCATTTCACGTTTAATGATTTGCTTCAAAGCTTTGATAGCTGCATCTACGGGCCCGTTGCCTGAAGCGGCAGCTTCGAATTTCTCGTTGGCTATAATCAGACCAATGCTTGCCACTGCCTTCACTCCCACTCCGGAAGTCACTTGCAAATAGTCCAGTTTAATGCGTTGTTTTTCGCTGCGTTCCATGCCTGCAAGCAACAAAACATCATCATCATTGATATCTTTTTTCTTATCGGCAAGATTCAAAAATCCAGCATAGATTTCATCCAGTTTTTCGTTTTCAACCTCAACACCCAATACGCTTAAACGGTGCTTCAATGCTGCGCGACCGCTACGGGCTGTCAACACGATGGAATTTTGATCGATACCTACATCTTTTGGGTCCATGATTTCGTAGCTCTCGCGGTTTTTCAACACGCCATCCTGGTGAATTCCAGAAGAATGCGCAAAAGCGTTGCGACCTACAATAGCTTTATTAGCCTGAACCGGCATATTCATTAAACCGGATACCAAACGGCTTGTTGAGTAAATCCGTTGGGTATTGATTTGCGTTTCGATGTTCAATGACTTATGGCATTTCAGGATCATTGCAACTTCTTCAAGCGAAGTGTTCCCGGCGCGCTCGCCGATCCCGTTCATGGTAACTTCTACCTGGCGGGCACCATTCATAACCCCCGAAATGGTATTGGCAGTAGCCATCCCCAAATCATTATGGCAATGTGTAGAAATAATGGCATTATGAACGCCATTTACATTTTCCATCAAGAACTTGATTTTCTCTCCAAATTCCCAAGGCAAGCAATAACCTGTGGTATCCGGAATATTTACTACGGTAGCACCGGCTTTGATAACCGCTTCCACCACGCGGGCCAAATATACATTGTCGGTACGGCCTGCATCTTCACAGTAAAACTCCACATCTTCGACGTATTTTTTTGCATATTTGACTGCAGCTACGGCACGTTCAAGAATTTCTTCCTGCGTAGAATTGAATTTATGTTTAATATGAAACTCGGAAGTCCCAATTCCAGTGTGGATTCGTTTGTTCTTAGCGTATTTGAGGGCATCAGCCGCAACATCAATATCTTTTTGAACTCCGCGTGTCAAGGCACAAATCGTAGGCCAGGTAACAGCTTTCGAAATTTCAACCACCGAATTAAAATCACCCGGGCTGGAAATGGGGAAACCGGCTTCAATAACGTCCACGCCCAAACTTTCGAGTGCTTTGGCTACCTGAATTTTTTCAATTGTATTCAACTGGCAGCCCGGAACCTGCTCACCATCGCGTAAGGTGGTGTCGAAGATAAATAATCTATCCATATCGTTGTTATTTAACCCTACCCCAAAAAAGAGGTCGAGGGATTAGTTTTCTGAATTTTAATCATATTTGTCCCAATTCTGTTTTAATCCCCGGGACTATGGGATTTAAAAAAAGCCTTCCACACCGAAGTGAGAAGGCTTTATATATTTATTGAATTAACTACACACCAAACTCACTTCTACTTGTTTTGCAAGAGAATAATAATACCGAGTAGGAGGATATGTAAGAAATTCTTGTTCATTTTTCCTTTTTCTAAAAGTGTTGCAAAGATACTGCATTTTTCCAAACACACAAATACGAAGTGATATTTTTTAGATTATTTTCGTTACAAATCAAAATTAAAAGCTCTGATTATTCGTTGATTTTTATTGAAAGTTTCAAAATCCATTCTAAATCGCCTTACCCTAACATGGAATTATTTCAATTTAAACACCCAAACCGGCCAATTGTTTACGAATGCAGCAATTTATAAATCCAATCTCCGCCTTTACAATCCAATCACAACATTAATTCTTCCATTCTAAACTACCTTATTTAGAATCCACCCCGCTCCGGTTTCTGACTGAAACAAACAATTATAGGCCAGCTAATCTGCTTTTATCTAAAAATAAATTCTTACATTTGCATTGCATTAATATGCAAAAATAAATTAGTAACAAGAGTGGTTTATTCTCCTGATTACTTTAATGATAACACCCAATTCAATAATTTTTCAATGAAAAAGCTACTTATTGTTATGCTCTCGCTCTCCATTTTCATGGGAGTAAAAGCCGACGAAGGCATGTGGATGTTGCCTTTGGTTCAGAAACTGAACATTCAAAAAATGAGCGGTATGGGTTGCACGCTTTCTGCCGACGAAATTTACAGCGACAAAAGCGTAAGCCTCAAAAATGCTGTTATTATTTTCGGAAATGGTTGCACAGGGGTCGTAGTTTCCAACGAAGGCCTTATTTTTACCAACCACCACTGTGGCTACGAAGCCATCCAGCAACGAAGCTCGGTTGAGCATAATTATTTGAAAGATGGTTTTACGGCCAAGAAGCTGGAGGATGAAATTCCGTGCCCGGGACTTACCGTTAAATTTCTGGTACGTGTACAGGACATGACCGAACGCGTTCTATCACAATTGCCCGACACATTGCTTGGCAAAAAGCGTATCGAAAAGCAGGATTCCATTATTGCTGCTATTGAAAAGGAAGAAACAAAAGATACCCACTACACAGCCCGTTTAAAACCTTTTTTCTCAGGTAATGAGTATTATTTATTTGTTTATGAAGAATTTTCTGACATTCGTTTCGCCTTTGCGCCTCCTACTTCTATCGGAAAATTCGGTGGCGATACCGATAACTGGATGTGGCCCCGCCACACGGGCGATTTTTCGGTATTCCGCGTATACTCCACCAGGGATGGAAAACCTGCCGTTTATTCAAAAGACAATGTTCCTTATCACCCGAAACGATTTGCATCCATTTCGAACCAGGGATATGTGCCGGGTGATTATACTATGATACTTGGCAACCCGGGCACAACAAACCGTTATCTGTCTTCGTGGGGTGTGAACTACCGCATGAATTCCAGCAACATGGCCCGAATTGAAGTGCGTGGCGCTAAACAAGAATGTATGGAAATCGTTTATGCGTGCCGACGAAGCCATCAACATTGCTTATGCCAGCAAATATGCCCGCAGTTCCAATTACTGGAAAAATAGCATTGGCATGAACAAAGCTATTGCTAAGCTGGGAATTATTGCTGAAAAGCAAGCACAGGAAAAGTCCTTTGCTGCGTGGGTAAATGAATCGGCCGACCGGCAGGCAAAATATAAAAACGTACTGGAAAGCCTTGAAAATAATTATAAGGTAATATTTCCTTATGGCCGGGCGATGAATTATTTGTCGGAATCGCTTTCGGGAGGTATCGAAATGCCACGGATTGCCCTGATTACAGAGAAACTCACCCAAAAGAATATCTCACAGGATTCACTTTTAAAGGAAGTGGCCAAACAATATAAAGATTATTATCCCGCGGTGGATGAAGCTACATTGGTTGCCATGCTGGATGTATATAAAAAATCGGTTGACGCCGATGCGTTGCCGGAAATCTACAAAACCATCCAGAAAAAATTCGGTAACGACTACAGCAAATATGCTAAATATCTTTATAAAAAATCCGTATTTACCTCACTCGATAAAATTACCAAAGCCATTAAAGGGGGGCAATATGATTTTTCGAAAGACCCGGCCATCATTTTTGCGCAAGACATTCGTAAAACAGCAGAGTTAATCAAGAGCGTAGAATATACAAGCGCAATGGAAAAAATCAAAGATGCAGAGCGCCTGTACGAAAATGGACTTAAAGCCATGGCTGCTGACAAAGGCATAGCCCTTGCCCCTGACGCAAACTCTACTATGCGCCTGACTTACGGCAAAGTGGGTGGTTACAAACCGGCCGATGCTGTGGAATACAAGTATTACACCACCACTAAAGGCATCCTTGAAAAAGAAATTCCTGGCGATTATGAATTTGATGTTCCAGTAAAATTGAAACAAGCCATTGTGGGTAACAACTACGGTGCTTATCTCGATAGTAAAACCGGCGAAATGCATGTAGCATTCCTGAGCAACAACGATATAACGGGCGGTAATTCCGGCAGTCCAATTTTCAATGCCAAAGGAGAATTAATCGGTTTGGCATTCGACGGTAACTGGGAAGCCATGAGCGGAGATATTGTTTTCGAACCGGATTTACAACGCACCATTAACGTGGACATCCGCTATGTGATGTTCGTTATGGACAAAGTAGGCGATGCCAAGCGTTTAATTGAAGAACTCACGATCAAATAACCACTTCATTCGATCAACAAAAAGGCGTTTGCGTTAATTGCAAACGCCTTTTTTATTTCAAAAAACTCAGATTATACATGGTTAGGTGGACATTATCTTTATGAACTAAGCATTCGATTTTTTTGTTTATTAATACAATTCAAATTAACCCATTAAACAGTTGAACTATGAAAAATTTAATGATTACAATAGCACTTGGCTGTATTCTTTCCTATGGTTGCAGCCCTATTTATTACAGCCCTAACACGCTTAATGTCCCTTTAATATCAGAAAAAGGGGAAACGAACCTGACTCTTGCCGGCAATGGCAACCAGGTAGAGTTTCAGGGAGCTTACGGGATAGCTAATGGATTTGCAATGCAAGCTAACGGAGGCTTATTCATTCCGGCTGATCTTAGCAATGGGAATGGTGGTTCCGGGAAATTTATTGAACTTGGAGGCGGATATTTTCATTTGATCCGCGAGCACTTTGTATTTGAGACATACGGGATTCTGGGGCTAGGCAGTATGGAAAACCACTTGCCGTCAACTACAGCGCAATACACGCAAACCCGAGGAAACATTTCCGCAAGTGTTTTCAGATACGGCATTCAACCGAATTTCGGTTTTAAATCAAAGTATTTTGCCGCCGCCATATCATCGCGCATTGTCAGTCTGAATTACAGCAACATACAGGGCGATTTGATTTTCGACGGTATAAACCAAACCGACTACCTGACCAACAACCGAACCAATTTTCTTCTTGAACCGGCTATAACCATCAAAGGAGGATTTGAAAAGATTAAGCTGCAAATCCAATACGGCTACAGCATAAATTTATCCAACAAAGATTTCAAGCAAGACAATTCGTTTCTGACACTTGGATTGAATTTTACTTTCAAATAAAGCCGCCTCAGGTTATGTCAAAAGAAGCAGGAATTAGCGCCTGCTTTTTTTGTAATATAAAGCCCTAATTTTACACTTATTATAACTACTTTTGTAGAATATATTCGTGTAAATTAGAATACTAAATATTCTCTACGCAAATAACAGTAGTCATAAAAAACTTTATCTTCAGATACACTTTTACAAATGTACTCTGAATTAAACTCCGGAAAAAACCATGTTTAAACAAACGTTAGTTTCCATCTTTCTTTTTATAAGTATTTTTAGTTCTCAGGCAATACTTTCGCCAGTACGATTTAGTTTTGAGAAATTTTCCTACAACGACAAACTTCCATCTAATTCAGTTATCCGTATTTACAACGACAAAGAGGGATATATGTGGTTTGGCACCAAAGATGGATTATGCCGTTTTGATGGTTATGACATGAAAATATTCCGATCAAGCGCGTTAACCCCGGGAAACTCTCAAACAATGAAATCCGTTGTATTGCGGAAGATGACATCCAACAATTATGGGTTGGAACTTATGAAGGAATCAACATCATTGACAAAAAGAATTACTCAATCAAACAACTAGATAACAAATACATAAAAAAAGAATTAATAAACTCTATACTAACAGATTCCAAAGGTTACGTATGGATTGGAACATCCTCGTATGGAGTACTTCGCATGAACCCCAAAACCCAGGAATTTACCCGTTATTCAACAGGAAATGATTCTCCGCTGAAATTAAAAGGGAATAATGTAACCAACATATATGAAGATCATAATGGAAGAATCTGGATTTCGCTTTGGAAAAGCGGATTATGCTACATTGATGAAAGCCGGCAACATATTTATTATTCCCCAAAAGTAGGAACCGATGACAATCCGTTTCGTGTTTATCAGGATAAAGAGGGAATTTACTGGATTTGTACCTGGGGAAACGGTATTTTCACCATGAACTATGATTACAAGGCTAAAATGACTTTGCGTCCGTTAGAAGGGTCGAAAAACTCAACAAGTAAAATCGATAACATAGTATATAGTATTACACAGGATGACAAATACGGGCATATATGGGTTGTTACTTTCAGCGGGTTGAATTTGATTGAAAAAGAGGCTGACGGATCTTATAAAATACTGGATACCAATTCATACTTCAGCGAAAGCAGCAATAAGTTGTTTCATGAAATAAGTAAAGACCGACGTGGGAACCTGTGGATCGGTTCGGTTGGAGATGGATTATACAAACTGGATTTTAACAAACTTCCGATACAAAACTATCCTTTAAGCGAAATTAAAAGCACGCTCAATGTGCAGTCTTACGTCACCCGGTTTTGTGAAACAAACACCGGTGATGTATTCATTGTTATTAACAGGATTGGATTGTTCCATTTCGACCAGAGAACGGGGGCAGTTACCCGTCCAACCGACAATGCATCGAAAGTATTAAGCAGCATAAGTGCAATTGCCTTCGCCAAAAAATCAAATGAAATATGGGTTGCCAACGAAGGTGAAGATCTAATTCATGTATTCAGAAAAAACGGAACAAAAGACCTTACCCAGGTAAAAATTATATTGCTAGGAAATTACGGATATGCACGCGAAAACACAATCACAAACATATTTGAAGATTCGAAAGGGAATATGTGGATTGGAACAAATCTGGGGCTTTATCTGAAATCAGTAAATTCTGATATTAAACTCGTGTCGCCCAATTTAACCAACATAAACTCGATAGGAGAAGATTCCGAACACAAAATATGGGTCGGAACCGAAAAAGAAGGACTTTTTGTATATAAGTCCGAGGTTCAGGGCACAAAAAGTACGTATAAAACGACAGAAGTGGCTCTTAACATAAAAAACTACAAGAGTCTTAGCGTCCAAAGTATTTGTTGCAAAAAGAATGGTGATGTTTATATCGGGACAAAAGAAGGTTGCATTTATTATTACAACCCCAAAACAAAAATTGCAAGCGACATAAGCGGTCTTTATGGCATTACGGATGAGGGAATTCTGGATATGATTGAAGACAACTATGGTTTTTTATGGATATCAACTATAAAAAGAATTATCCGCTACAACCCGATAACACATGCAGCCACGTATTATTCCAATAGTGATGGTTTGTTGGTCAGTTCGTTTTTTAAAGATTCACGGATTAAACTACAGTCCGGATTGATTTTATTCGGCGGCAATAAAGGAATATGCGCCTTTAACCCTGCCAATCAAAGCCTCACACCCAAAGCAACTAAGCAACTTGTTGCAATTACGGACATACTGATTCAGAATAAATCTATTTTTGATGATGAAAACAACTCTCACTACGAGGCAGATGACAACCGGGTTACATTAAAGTATTCGGAAAACAACCTAAGCATTGAATTCTCCGCCCTCGATTACACATTGGCCGGCAAAATTCAATATGCATACAAACTGTCCGGGGTCGATAAAGACTGGAACTACGTGGGAAACAACAGAAGGTTCGTGAATTATGCCAATCTTCCAAGTGGCGCATACACATTCCAGGTCAAGGCCAGTGACGAAAACGGGATATGGAGCGACAAAATCACATCGCTGACAGTTGTCATTAAACCTCCACTATACAGAACCTGGTGGGCTTACCTCATTTACCTGTGCCTCCTTGCGGCAGGTGGTTACTTCTTTACCAGAACAGTTGCAAATCGTATCAGGCTCAGAAACGAATTGAAAATATCCCATATTGAAAAAGAAAAATCAGAAGAGTTGACTCAGATCAAACTTCGTTATTTTACGAATATCTCTCACGAGCTGCTTACTCCGCTTACCATTATCATGCTGCAAATAGACAGTTTGCGGAGCAAAAGCACCGGAAACACAATGCAATTCGAGATAATGAAAGATAATGTTATCCGGTTGAAAAGGCTCATCCAGCAGATTTTGGTTTTCCGCAAAACAGAAAGCGGCAACATGAAGCTAAGAATCAGGCAAAACGACATTGTTGCCTTTGTAAACAACATTTGCAAATCGAATTTCAAGCCACTCGTTAATCAGAAAAATATAAATTTCACCATAGATTCTGAGTATGAAAGTTATATGGCTTTTTTCGATCCGGACAAACTGGATAAAATCATTTACAATCTGCTCTCGAATGCGTTTAAACACACTCCGAAGGATGGTAACATTGCCGTAAAAATGAGCTTTACCCCGCGTGGCGAAAATACAATAATGCGCTTATCGGTTTCTGACACCGGAGAAGGAATTGCAGAAAAAGATCTTCCACACATATTCAAACGTTTTTATATCAGCAGTTCATCGGACCAAAGCCAGAGCCATGGTATAGGGCTGGCGCTTACAAATGATTTGCTTCAGCTTCACAAAGGTAGCATTGAAGTGAAAAGCCAGTTAGGTGAAGGTGCCGTTTTCACAATCGAGATTCCTGTTTCGAGCGGTATTTATACAGCCGAAGAACTTTCGGGAGAAGAAGAACTCAACCCGGTCGATCTGCCTGAAATTTCAGATACAGTTTTTCCTGAAAGCAATGCAAAAACCGGCGAAGAGGCCGACACCAGTGAGAATTCTACCATATTGGTTGTAGAAGACAACCGCGAACTACTGGATTTGATTGCAGATAATTTTGCCGGGAAATATACAGTGCTTCGAGCCGAAAACGGAGTTAAAGCCTTGGAAGTACTACGTGATAATGAGGTGGATTTGATCATCAGCGATGTAATGATGCCGGAAATGGACGGACTCACTTTTTGCAAAATGGTAAAAAACGACATTGCCACCAGCCACATCAATGTACTGATGCTCACAGCCAAAAACTCCACGGAAGACCGAATAGATTGCTACAACGCAGGTGCCGATGCTTACATAGCCAAGCCTTTTGAATTGTCTATTCTTAATGCGCGAACAAAGAATCTGCTCCGTAAACGGAAACAAAAAATGGAAACCTTCCAGCACAATCAGGAAATAAATATTTCTTCGATGGAATATGGCTCCATTGATGAATTGTTTTTGAAACAGGCAGTATCAAAAGTGGAGGAAAAACTTTCGGATGAGACTTTCGATTTTGATCAGTTTGCTATCGACATGGCTACCTCCAAATCGACTTTACACCGCAAATTAAAATCACTCACAGGCCTTTCGCCCGGAGAATTTATCCGTAATATCCGGCTGAAACATGCTGCCTTAATGCTTACTAAAAATGCCGGCAACATATCGGAAATTGCTTTTGCAGTAGGATTTAATGATCCTAAGTATTTTAGCCGCTGTTTTAAAATTGAATTTGGACTTACACCCAGGGAATATCAGGAATCCCAACGGTCATAAAAAACAGAAGCCGCTTGAATCGTATATTCGAAGCGGCTTCTTTGCACTTTACAAGGACAGCTCCATCCCTAACAAAGCCATCTTTACACATTACATAGCCATCTTTACAGATTACAACGTCATCTCTACAACTTACAAAGGCATCTCTACACTGTCTGTCTCTACAACTTAATCCTATTATTTCATACCCGGAGTTGGAACTCCGGGCACCCGTCCGCCCTTCCGGACATGCTAAACAGGCATTTGAATTTGCCCATCAATCAACGGGCTACAAATACTTTATTTGTTATTTTCAAATTATCCAGCTCAATTTCAACCAGATACATTCCGGCTTTCAGCGTGGATATATCCATGCCTTTTTGGTTAGCGGATACCAACAGTTTTCTTCCGGCCAAGTCTGTTATGCTGGTTTGCCAGGTTGGTTTGTCAATTTCAATATTCAAAACGTTCTTTGCCGGATTTGGAAAAACACGCACCCCATCTGCATTTACATCAGCAACAGCTGTAATAGCCTCAAAATTTGCCGTGTACGATGCATTACCGCCAATTGCATTCAACGTAAGGCTTGTATTTCGGCTTACGGCAGCAGTATCTGTACCCATTGTCCACTTCACAAACCGGAATCCGGTAGCGGCGGTGGCTTTCAGTACTGTTTGGCTTCCCGACTGAAAAATGCCGGTTCCGGTAATGGTTCCCTTCAAATCGGGTTTGGGCATGGCGCTTATCCGGTAAGCTTGTTTCGTATTTTTTGCCAACCGCACAATTGGAGCATATTGCGTGTTTGCATTCAAATCGGCTACCAGGGTTCTGGCAAACTGATAAGCTCCGTTTTCCTGCAAATGGGTGCCATCTGAATTTCCGGCGGTATAGTTAGGCCAAACCCCGGCTTTCAGGTTATTGAAAACGCTGTCGGTGGAATAGGTTTTGCCCACCGAGTTCAGATAGGCCATGGTGCCGGCTTCCATATCGATAAAAGGAACGGAAAGCGAGGCTGACAATGATTTCATGGCATCGGTATAGGGCTTATGCGCCTGCTGAACGGCACTTCCGCTCCAGTTGTTGCGCGGGATAGATGATAAGAAAACCGGGATAGCCCCTTTTGCCCTTGCCCCGTTTACATAAATGGTGAGGTAATCTTTAAACGTAGTAGCCGGATTGGTATAACGGGTTGTGTCATCCGTTTTTTCATCGTTATGGGCAAACTGGATAAGCACGTAATCGCCCGCTTTCAGGGTATTGGTAACGGTAGTCCAACGGCCTTCGTTGTAAAAGCTTTTGGAACTCCGACCGGAGGCAGCCTGATTGTTTACCACCACACTATCGGCATTGAAAAAGAGTTGCAATAGCTGCGCCCAGCCTGCGCGTGGATATAAACTTGTAGCGTAGGATGCCGCTGTACTATCGCCAATAACATAAACGGTAATTTTGGTAGCCACTACATTACAGGTAATGGCTAAAGCCATGATAATAGAGATGGTTTTGAGGAAATGTGTTTTCATCAGAATGAGATTTGTGTTATGTATTTTTCAGACACAAAATTACTTCAACCCGAATAATTTAAAGGTGACAAACCAGTATTTTTTATGGGTAAAATTGGTGTTCGTTGTAAATCGATAATAAGCAGAACAGTTTTACATAATGCATACTGCCGCATTGCATCGTGTGGTATTTTATTCTTTCAGTTTTATTTAACCACGCGATACAACCGTGCGGCAACCTAGGCAACAGGGAATACCAGGAATGCCATCGAGCACAAAAACAGAAGCCGCTTCGAAAATTAATTCAAGCGGCTTCTATTTTCACAATATCGTCTTTACTCATTACAATGCTATTTCCAAAACTCGCAACGCCTTCTTTACTGATTAAAAATTTGCACCAGTGTGCAATTATTTCTTTTGCAGCTTGATGTCGGTGGTGGTAGTTGCCATTCCTTCGTATTCTTTGGGAACTCCCGAAAATGCCCAGTCATTGGCCGAGAATTTTAATTCAACATTGTGGGGTTTGTACTCGCCACCATTCAACAAACCGTCAGTATCTTCAATTTTTAGCGAGAAACTTGCGTTTTTTGAATAATAATCCGTCAACAAAAAAGAGTATTTTCCATTCACATCGGTAAATGTAGTATCATTAAACAACAAATAGTCCGTTCCTTTTCTGATTATTCGAATTCTGTTTAACGGAGTGTTTGTAACACTATCGGTTACCGTTCCATTTATTTCGTAAATGGCCAACATGCCTGTATCTTTGCTACATGCAGTAAAAATACCACCCAAAAGAATAATTGCCAATGTAATGTTTATACCAAAGTTGTGCATCATAAAAGGAATTGATTAATTTCACAACAAAGATAAATAGATCTTCGGAAATTTGGACGAAATTAGCTTTTTTCACGCATCTAATTTTCTTTCACTGAGTTCGTAACATGCGAGACTTGAACCTAAATCTTGTTAGTTTTTTTATACAAATAATTTATTTCTGGCATCCAACGCTAACGTGAATTTGCAATCTGCATCATTTAAAACAATTTACAAAACAAAAAAAGAAGCCGCTTTGAAAATAATTTCAAGCGGCTTCTGCAATCCAATCTATCATAAAATGAGGCTTCGCAAAAAGAATCATCATATTCACAGCTTCGACTGAATAATCACCTTTTCATTTCCTATGATATAAACCCCGTTTTTCAACGATTTCAAAGCTTCTGCCCGCGTGTGTTTTGAACTTATCAATTGGCCATATATATTATATATATTTACCGGAGTATTCTGATCGGCTAAAGTTATGAGCTTAATACCGGTGGTGACTCCAGCTAAAAAACTGGCCGTTGCTCCCTGCAACGTTTGAATGGCTGTTGCACATTCATTAATAGTAGAATACGTCTGCTGCAAAGCAGTTTGCAGATTATTATACAATGTACCGCTTGTTATTGTTGGGTAACGGTTGAGGGCCGCTTGCGCACTGTCTTTTGCAATGTTCCAGTAAAAGCTTTCGGCACTTTCAACGGTCTGGTCGGTCAGAATCCGGATATTGTCCACAAGCATTTTCGGACCGGCTCCCGAACCCGCGTTCGAACAACTGGCCCCTACACTTACTTCACCCTGAAAAGGGTTTGTAAACAGTGCACCGGTAGTTGAGGTAGTCCACACTGAAGCCGCAAAATTAGTCGTTGCATCGTACCAACTAGTGGAAGCGTTTCGAAAACCCGTCAGGTTACTGATTACGGTTGTTGCCGCTGTATTTCCGTTGTACACATCGTAGCTCAGTTTATAATTTCCCGCTGGCATAAGCACTTTTTGAGTAAATTGCACCGTATTGCCCGGACCCCAGCCGGAAGATATTCCCAGGCAAGCTCCCACGCTGCTTCCGTTTTTATCAGTGGCAGGAATACTTATAGCATTGAATTTAGCCGTAGAACCGTAGGCGAATGTGGCAGTAAATGTAGAATTGCTCACTACCACGCTCCGGTTTGTCCAGTTTGCCAGATTATAGGCATAAGCGCTGGAATAACCCAGGCCCGCCCACATGTTCACAGCACTTGTATTGAGTGTTCCGTTTACAGCATAAGTCACCGGTGAAGCATCAAAGCCCGCATTCTTCAATACCAGAACTGTAATATCAGTAGTAGGTTCCTTGGGCAGCGGAGCATCGGCAGCTACCAACTGACCGTTATTGATTGCAACCAACACACGGCTACTTGCCGGAACATTCACAGTTCCTGTCACTTTAGCATTGGCTGTGATAATCATTAGCCCAATGCTTTTATCGGCAACGGAGTTGTTTGTAAGGTATGCACTGATTGAATCCGTACCCTGTTGTGCGGTAATACTTCCCGAAGTAACAAACACACGCAATGCGTTCCCTACGCTACGGGATGCATTGAGTGCAAAATGCGCAATTGATTTTCCACCCGAAACATCTGTTGGCACTGAGAACACGGGCGCTCCTTCAGGAAAACTCATGGCTTTCATATCGGCACTAGTGGCACCCGCAAAATTACTTACCAACATATAACGGATACTGTCCGGATCTGTGGCAATCACACCGTTCCAACCTGCTGGCAACGAATCTCTCAGCGAAATAGCATTAGCAGCAAATTGCGCAGTTTTATCCGCACTTATCCCACTGTAATAAATCATCTGCCGACGATCTACCACTTCCCCGCTGGCTACTGCACGGCTGACGGCACTGTATAACGGATAAAAATTTGTTGTATAAATAGAATTATTTGTTGCTCTGTCACCAAAAGCCATACTGCTGGCACCGGGAGTCACAACACCAATCTGGTTATCAATGTTAGCCCACGAAGTAGCAAAAGTTACCGTGCTGGAACCATTGGTCTGGTAGCGTCCATTATTATGGTAAATAGTACGCTGGAGTTTGGTGAAATCATCGGTGCTAATGGCCAGCAAACCTCCTCTGGCACCCGTAATGGTTACTGCGCTGTTTGCTTTTACATAATCCAGATAAATCAGGGCATTTCCGGGAGTTGAATAGAGTGCAAAATTATTTGTCAGTGCGGCATCATTTGTATTTAAAACGCCATTCATAGTATAACTATTACCCTGTAGATTGTAAATACCACTGGTTACTGGTGCTGCATTTGTCGCTTTTCCGCTTACGGTGTACCAGCCTAAAATATTTCCGGTATTATTGGCTTTGTAAGGTACTACAATTTTGTTTTTATCCGGGCTGTTCTGTGTAAAATAGCCCGTATAACTGCTAATTCCCACACTCCACGAAAAACAGGTAAAACGATCTTTTGTACTTGCCCTGACAATATTTTGTGTACTGAATAATTCTGCCTTATCGTAAGTCTTTCTAAAATCACTCCAACTAGTCGGGGTTACACTGGCTGTTGATGCCATTTCGTGCATTAGCCAGGTCATCATTACCCGGTGCGCCTGAACGCCCATGCGGCGTGCACCAACATCAGCACGCAACAACCAACTTCCATCGGCAGTAGTGCCCTGGCGAGCTTTGATATTCTTGTATGCCTGGTTTTCCAGCATCAATGCATTCGGGTCTTTCAGAAAACAAGCCATGGTTGCGTAAGAAGCAATCTGATCGTACAAAAACAAACTCCAGTCGTTGCCATTCGGCATGGCCAACTCGCCATCGGCCAATGCCAACTTATTGAGTACTTTATCCATCACGTTCTGATTGTTGTGCATCAATGCATTTGTTTTCCATTTTTCGGTACCGTTAATTCCGGTTTGAAACATCTTCAGCGCCAGGAAGCTTTCGCCTAATTCCTGCATAACCACATTCTGATAAGAGGTATGGAAATAATTGTGATTCTGCAAGCTGTAATCGTCATACAGGTTTTTACCCAAATAAAGATCTTTTACCGTTTTGGTATTATAATCCGGATCAATAACCGTGGCATCCGTAGCATCGTTAAGCTGCGAATAACAGTTTATGGCAAAGGCCCGCAGACGATCGTACCACTGGGTAGCGAGCGCATCGTTCGGGTACAAGCCCAGGGCACAAGCCAGGATATTGGTTTCCCAGCCATTTTCTTCTGATTTTGTATCGCCGGCATAACCTGTTGGTATCGTACGGCCCAACTCGTAGTTACATTCTGATTTTACCAGATTGTACACATATTGTTTCTGGGTGGCAGTGAGCTGATCATATTGAAAAAAGGCTGAATAAGCTACTGACATCGACCACAATGAGCTTTCCCACACGTAGTCGGACGTGCTGGTTGAGCCCCAATAGTCACCAGCGGCACAGGTTTTCAACTTATTTGCCTTGTGTGTAGAATATGCAAATATCAAACTTTTTCGGGCCATATTATTCACATCATCCCAGGTAATGCCTGCAGGCAGGGTAACTTTACCCTGTCCGTATTTGTACAAAAATGCACAAATCATAGAAAGATCTGCATTAGGTCTTACGCCTTGTTCATTGCTTCCGGCAGAATTTTCGCCTTTAAAGTAACCGCAAGCTTCACTTACGCTATTGGGTGCAGCGGCATCCTGATAATCGGTTTTTACATAGGTCATAAAGTTGGCCAGCATCTGCAATAAATCGCCTTTCATGGTAGTTTCGCCAACAAAACTGGAAGTGATAACCCCTTCTGTAGGTGAAGATACCTGATCTTCGGTACCTCCGACAATAGTTTGTGCCTGTGCCGACATCACAACACACGCCATAATAAAGAGTAGTTTTAATTTTCTCATATATTTATTTACACGGTTTTATTTCAGTTTACAAATATATTCTTTAATTTTCTTCACTAAGTATAAAAAATGGTCAATAATGGAGATATTAATCTTATGGATTTTCCTCCAAGAGATATCTGGCAAACTGAGAATTGAACTTTATTGACTGAATTTTTATCACAGTAAAAACTCAGAATCAGTAAATTTGCAACGTATTACCAAAAACAGTAAAACATATCCAAAAATCACTTTCTATTCATGCCAATGAAAAAAATTCTATCCCTGGGAACATTATTCTCATTTGCAATTACCATTTTTGCCCAGCAACTTCCTTCCAAGACCGAAATTATAAATAAGATGAAACTGGTAAATGATTACTGGATTTCGCAGAATGCAGTCCCGGGAAATAACCAATGGGCACGCGCCGTTTACTTTACCGGCAATATGGATTTTTACAAAATCTATCCGAAAGACAGTTATTTGCAATATGCCAACCTTTGGGCAAACAACAATGGCTGGGCGCTGAATGGCGGCACTTCTACCCGTAATGCCGACAACCAAACCTGCGGGCAGGTTTATATTGACTTGTACAACCTGGATGCCGTAAAAGTTCCATCAAAGATTGCGGCTATCAAAACCAGTATCGACAATATGGTTATTTCTACAAAATCGGACGATTGGTGGTGGATTGATGCCCTTTACATGGCTATGCCCGTGTTTGCAAGGCTGGGTGCTATGACAGGCGATTCGGTTTATTTCCAACGGATGCATGATATTTATATAAATACCAAAGTGACGCGCGGGTTGCTCAATACCACCGAAGGGCTTTGGTACCGGGATGGAAACTACAAACCGCCGTACCAAACAACTAATGGCCAGGATTGCTACTGGTCGCGTGGCAACGGCTGGGTAGTTGGTGCGCATGTACGTATTTTACAACAATTACCCTTAAACAATTTGCATCGGACCGAATATATCCAAACCCTGCAACAAATGGCTGCTACGCTGAAAAACCGCCAACGCCCGGATGGTTTCTGGAATCCCAGCCTGGATGACCCCAATGAATACACCGGACCAGAAACCAGTGGAACAGCTTTCTTTACCTACGGACTGGCTTGGGGAATAAACAACCACGTGCTCGACTCGGCAATATATGCGCCAGTAGTGATAAAAGCCTGGAACGGATTGGTTGCAACAGCAGTTCAACCCAATGGATTTCTGGGATACGTGCAAGGTGTAGGGGCCGCTCCTGCCCTGGCTCCCGTTACTTCCACGCAGGATTTCGGCGTGGGAGGTTTTCTTTTGGCTGGTACCGAAGTGCTGAAAATGGCAAGTGGTGTTATACCTGTCCCCTCAAATTTTGGAATAAAATCTGTGACAGTTTTAGACAACACGCATATCAAGGTCGCTTTCACAAAGAAAATAAATCCGGCAACAGCACTTCAAGCAGCTAATTATTCTATCAACAATGGCATTTCTATTTCGGGAGTCATCGCCGGTGAGAACGACAGCACTTCCATACTTACTATAAATGCATTAAGCTATAGTTCGTATCAATTGCAAATAAACAACATATCAAGCTCAAATGGCTCACAAATAGAAAACGGAGAAACAAAAACCTTTGTTTATACAGGTATTGCCTCCGTAACGGCCAGTGGTTTCGAACCCGGAACAAGCAACACAGCCGACAAAACACTGGATTATGATTTTGGCACACGTTGGTCGTGTAGCGGAAATGGACAATGGATTCTGTACGATTTGGGCGAAACAAAACTGGTGAGTTCTGTCGACGTTGCATTTTACAATGGCAATGTGCGCAAGGGTATTTTCAGCATGTATCTTTCCAACAACTTAACAGACAGCATTCAGGTATTCAATGGTTCATCAAGTGGCAAATCGGCCGCTTTGGAAAACTACGACTTTATCGATCAACCTGCACGCTACGTAAAAATCATTGGCTTCGGAAACACACAAAGCACATGGAACAGTATTACCGAAACACGCATCAACTGGACAAATCTCACTTCGGGAATCCGTTCCGTAACCCGAAACAACCTGAAGATTTATCCGAATCCATTATTGGGTAGCGAGCTATACATTAATATACCAAACAATATCGGCAAAAACGATTTGATTATTTCTGACATGTGCGGCAAAACAGTTTTCACACAAACGCTCACTGACATAAGCAAAACATTTAAAATATCAAATATCAAATTACCTTCTGGCGCTTACACGGTACTATTAAAGAATGCCACCGAAAGTAATTCGCAATTATTACTCGTGAAATAATAGTCGCAATTATCAAAAACAAAGGAAAAGTCATAGTTCGAACACTTTATTTTTTGTAGTTCTCTATGGCTTTTCTAACTGAGCCATGCACCAGCAGGATGTTTTTAGCCTGATCGTATTCCAGCCCGAACTCGTCCATAATCATGCGCGTTCCACGGTCAATCAACTTGGCATTGGTAAGTTGCATGTTCACCATTTTATTCCCCTTTACCCGACCCAGTTTAATCATGGTGGTGGTGGTGATCATATTCAGTACCATTTTTTGCGCTGTACCGGATTTAAGCCGTGTGCTTCCCGTAACAAATTCGGGTCCTACAATCACTTCAATACGAATGTCAGCTTCATGAGCTATTGGTGAATCGGGGTTACAGGCTATTGAAGCCGTCAGAATTCCATTGGCACGTGCATTTTGCAAAGCCCCAACCACGTAAGGCGTAATTCCTGAAGCCGCAATTCCAATGACGGTGTCGTTTCTGTTGATATTGTACTGTTGAAGTTCCTTCCAGGCTTTTTCGGTATCGTCTTCGGCGTTCTCCACCGGGTTTCGCAAAGCCGCATCCCCTCCGGCAATCAATCCAACCACCAAGCCCGGCGACATCCCAAAAGTAGGTGGAATTTCCGAAGCATCCAACACGCCTAACCGTCCGCTGGTTCCCGCACCAATATAGAAAATTCGTCCGCCATGATTCATTCGCTCCACAATTTTTTCCACCAGTTTTTCTATTTGTGGAATGACTTTCTGAACTGCCAGCGCCACTTTTTGGTCCTCCTCGTTCATTTCAATAAGAAGTTGGCTAACTGATTTTTGATCGAGATCAGAATGAAGGGAATGTTGTTCGGTAATTTTGAGAAAACCTCTACCTGAGGAATGAGAATTTACCCCTAACCCATGAAGGGGAACTAAGTTATTTTCGTTTTTTATATTCAATTTTTTATTTGCCATGCATTAAGGATTGTTTTATTTCCTGCTCAATTATTTCTAATGTAATTTCAATGTGATTCAACACTTGTTCGTTTGTAAATCTGATAACTTTTAAACCCAGTTCTTTTAATTCTGAATCACGATTTTGATCGTAAAGATATTGCTCCGGAACATTATGGTATCCACCATCCACCTCAATTATGAGTTTGGCTTTGTGGCAATAAAAATCAGCAATAAAATATAGAACTGGATGTTGGCGCTTAAAACGGACATTCAAATACTTCAAACGCCCTAAATTTTCCCAAAGAAAAACCTCTGCTTCTGTTTGATTATCTCTTAATTTATTTGCTAATCCAAAAAGAATGGGCATTGCACCATAAAACATATTACCTCTAACCGGTGAAGGGGAATTTGATTCTGTTCCGTATATTTTATCAGATTCTTCCATAAATTATCTTTTACAAAACAATACAAATGTTTCTTATTCCCCTTTAGGGGTTAGGGGTCAGTCATTTTGTATGAAACTTCACCAGCCCCTCCATCGGATTCTGCACAAGTTCAGCTACTTCAATGCCCCGTTCCGAAGCCACAATTTCCAGCGTATCGCGGAAATAATGGGCTATTGAACCTACAAAACCGACCTTCACTTCGTCTAACGGATATTGCATGACGTTGCGTACAAAAAAGGCATCGAATGAATCGTAAACCAGATTAAAAATGGCCGGTTCTTCGATATGCTCCAACAGAAAAGGTGTGAATTTGGCGAGAAAACGATTGGGAAAAGGTTTTTTATAAACATTTTCCAGAATAGTAGCCGGAGTGAGTTCATATTCGTCAAGCAGTTTTTCGCTCAGCCATTCCGGGAGTTGGTTTTTCAGGCAGTCGGCAACCAACAGTTTTCCGAGTACAGCGCCACTGCCCTCATCACCTAAAACAAAACCCAATGGCGAAACATTCTGAGTAATTTCATTGCCATCATAATAGCACGAATTGGAACCGGTTCCAAGAATGCACGCTATCCCTTTTTTGTGCTGGAACAACGAACGGGCTGCTCCCAGCAAATCGCTCTGGACCTCTACGACAGCCTCATTAAAAAAGTTGATCAGGGCAAGGCTCACCATCATTTTTTTCTCCGGGAAGGAACAGCCGGCGCCATAGAAAAAGATCTTTTTTATATCAGTTGAAGGAAGTTTTGGAATCAACTGTGTATCAAGTAAAGCAGTGATTTCTATGTCGGTTTGATAAAACGGATTAATACCATCTGTAAAAATTTCACTCACCACTACTCCATCCTGCACCAAACACCAGTGCGTCTTAGTTGATCCGCTATCGGCTATTAAAATCATATCTTCTTTTTAATTTAGTCTTAATTTGAAGACAAAGATAATAATTTAAACACGAAGACACTGAGACACAAAATAAAATATCGGCAGGAAAATTCTTACTGTCTTCGTGTCTTTGTGTTGATTAAAAATCGTATTTTTGGCACCTCAAAAACAATTACTTCACTCACATGAAACAAATCAATTGCTTCTTAGCCTGCAACAATGCAAATGAAACGCTCAAAACCGTTGAACAAATCAGACAATCAACATTCGTTCAGGCCATTTACCTCCTTGTAAAAAACTCAACCGATATACAAATCGACGGTTGCCAAAACATAGAAATCGACTCTTTGCAAAGTTCGGAAACTATCCGAAAAATTGCCAATAAATCCGATGCGGCTTATTCGCTGATTTATACCAAAGACAGCACGCTCGAACTCGGACAGTTTGCCCTGGAGCGTTTCTACCGCATTGCCGAAGACACGCAGGCCGGATTGGTTTATTCGGATTATTATGAAATAAAAGAAAGCGTCCGTTCCAATCATCCGGTTATCGATTACCAGGAAGGCTCATTGCGCGACGATTTCAACTTTGGGTCGGTACTTTTTTACAACGTTGCCTGCCTAAAAAAAGCTGTTGAAGAAACCACCTCAACCTATCAGTTTGCCGGGCTTTACAACCTGCGACTGAAAGTATCGCAACAAGCCGAACTCGTTCATATGAACGAATACCTGTACGCAGAAGTGGAAACCGATACCCGAAAAAGCGGCGAAAAACAATTTGATTATGTTGATCCGAAAAACCGTGCGGTACAAGTTGAAATGGAAGCTGCCTGCACCGAGCATTTGAAGGCAATTGGTGGATACTTAGCTCCGCAATTCAAAAAAATTGAATTCAACGAAAGCAATTTCCCTGTGGAAGCTTCGGTGATTATCCCTATCCGCAACCGCGTGAAAACGGTGGAAGACGCTATCAAATCAGTTTTGATGCAAAAAACAACTTTCCCATTCAACCTGATTATCGTGGATAATTTTTCTACAGACGGAACATCGGAGTTGATTCAAAAGTATGTAAAACAAGACAACCGCGTAATTCATATTACTCCAAACCGCAACGACCTGGGCATTGGCGGTTGCTGGAACGAAGGTGCGCATTCGGCTCAATGCGGAAAATTTGCCGTACAGCTCGACAGCGACGACGTGTACCAGACCGAAAACACATTGCAAATTATCGTTGATGCTTTCTACGAACAAAACTGCGCCATGGTGATCGGTTCGTACACCATGACTAACTTTGCCATGGAAACCATTGCGCCCGGACTGATCGACCACAAAGAATGGACACCCGACAACGGCCGCAACAATGCCCTACGCATAAATGGACTGGGTGCACCGCGTGCATTTTACACGCCGGTTTTACGCGACATAAAAGTGCCTAACACCAGCTACGGCGAGGATTATGCACTTGGTTTACGTATCAGCCGGGAATATCAGATTGGTCGCATTTACGAATCGGTTTACCTCTGCCGCCGCTGGGACGAAAACTCGGATGCTTCGCTGGATGTGGTAAAAATGAACGGGCATAATTTGTATAAAGATAAAATCCGGACAGTGGAATTGAAGGCGAGAAAAGCAGCAGTAAGAGGTAAGCAGTAAGGAGTAAGTATCTCGAATCAACAAATATGACCAATATCAACAATCAAGTAAAATCACTTTTCTCCGAGCAGGTTTCCAATTGGGAGCTTGCCCGCACCAACTTAAAATTTCTGGAATGATTATTGTTAACCAAAAATCATAATTTTAAAATTACACATTATGAAAAAGACATTCATTACCAGTTTAATTTTATGCGCTATGGGAGCGACATCCGGCAGTTTATCGGCTCAAGAGTACAAAACTTTCGATTTAAGTAAGTATTACACCCCTGACATAGTCAGGAGTAAATTGGATTTTTCCGGATCCGGATCAGGCGTTGCAAATTCATCCGAAAACGCTTATTCCAATAACATTAACGATCATTATTTTAACGGAAGTTTAAATTCCTCCTTCTCAAACATTGTCAACACCCGAAGTTTGATCCGAAGTCTGAATGCCAGTGTATTATTTAGTGGAAATTCCGGTAGTAGCCTGGATAATGCAAATACTAATTATGAGTCCGGAGTTTTCTCAAATAATGTAGGCATTGGCGCCTTCTACCAATTGTATAACACAAAAAAGCAATTTATTTCTTTTGGGGGAAGTGGTTCATTTGCTTTTCGCACAAGCAAAAACACTAAAACTGATTCATTAGCAAAATATGACTTTTATAAAGACAACAATTTTTGGGGATCCATATACATAAATATTGGGGCTGGTATAGGAAGAATAGAAAATGTTACCGATGCGCAGCAGACAATTTATTTACTCAATGCATTTGCAAAAAACAAAATACTGACCAAAGATTTATCCGAAAATGAAATTTTCCAGTTAGCCCAATGCATCTCACAAGTAAAAAACAAACGTTTTTTAAATGCAAGGCTGCATATGATATACGAAATATCACAAGTTGATTCGTTTTTCGTCAAAAACAATTTGATATCAAAACAGGATGCACGGTATTTCACTACTCTATATGATATCTGGCTATATGGCGATAAATTTGAACGACGAGCCGGTCAAAAAATAGAACTCAGTCTAACTCCTCTTTTTTCTAAAAGTTATGGTTATTCCAAATCGCACAATTACATACCTGCTACTATATTTTCAACCTCTGAATCATTTTCCAATGGAGGTAATGCAAATTATCAATTGATGCTATCTTACGAATATGAAAAACCGTTTCTTCAAAAATGGCAACATTCCGTGTATGCCAGCCTGGACGGGAATTATGCGAATTATAATGGCACTACCAGAAACAAACCCACCGATATATACAATTCGAGTACAAGTTCAACAAAACATGTGAATTTAAACGCAGAATATACACTTGGTTTTTATCCTGATACAAGAACAAACTTATACGCAAAAGTAAACGAGGAAACTTCATGCCTCCTAAGCTATTCTAAAACAACGAACAATATTACAGAAAGGTCTGACAAGAAAAACTTAAGTAACCTATTAGCTTTTGAATTGGGCACATATTACTATTTCTCTCCGCAATTGAGGCTCACAGCTTCTGCAACTATTCAAAACAGACACTACATCGAAGACATAACGAACAGTTCCAAAGCAAGCAACCAGTTCAATTCTAATTTTTCAATTGGATGTACGTATTCTTTATTCTAACATGACTAATATCAACAATCAAGTAAAATCACTTTTCTCCGAGCAGGTTTCCACCTGGGAACTTGCCCGGAAATTCTACGAAAGCCTCAATCAGGTCCGCACAAAAACATTTTCATTTGGCGACTTTGAAGTGCAGGTGCAGTTCAATCCGGCAAGAATCGTATCGTCGGGGGCTAAAATGGATGCTAAAACCATTGCGGAGCGCAAGTGCTTTCTGTGTACCGAAAACCGCCCGGCCGAACAAAAAAGTGTAGAAATGGGCGACTACCTCATTCTGGTAAACCCCTTCCCTATTTTCCCCGAACATTTCACCATTCCGCGCAAAGAACATATCGACCAGCAAATAAAACCGTTTTTCGGCGACATGCTTCACCTTGCCAAAGCGTTGGATAATTATTTGATATTCTACAATGGGCCTAAATGCGGCGCTTCGGCCCCCGACCACATGCATTTTCAGGCGGGAACAAAAAATTTTTTACCGTTGGTAAACGATTACAAACGTCTGAAAGATACGCATACGACCCTGTTGGTTTCGACTGAAAAAATGCAGCTTTTCACTTTCGACAATTATTTGCGGACGGTTTATTGCATCGAATCCACTGACGTTGAAAGCGCAAAAGATTCGTTTGAAAAACTTTATAATTACTTCACCTCACCCCCAACCCCTCTCCCTGAAGAGATGGGAGAAAGAGGTGAGGTCGAGCCCATGATGAATATCGTTTGTCTGTTCGAAGCAGGGAGATGGTATACCTTTGTTCTTCCACGCAAGGTTTTCCGCCCTTGGCAATACACGGCTGAAAATGAACAACAACTAATGGTCAGCCCGGCCACTGTGGAAATGTGCGGCATCTTCATCACTCCTATCGAAAGTCATTTTGAGCGAATAACCAAAGAAGATGTAATCAGCATACTTGAACAGGTAAGTCTGTAATTTTTCTACAAAAACGGAGTACAAAACTTCGATTTACAAGTATTATACTTCGATATCGGTGTAAAAAGATTAGATATATAAGTTCACAACTTATATATAGAAGCCAAATACACCATTAAAGAACATTTAAGCTAGCATTAATAGCTAATAAACATATATTTCTTAGCTCAAAACTAACATACAAATACCTAAAACTAAGATAAAGAAGTATTAAACTTCAATTATATATGTTTTATTGCTCATTATTTTCTATATTTGCAGAACATATATAAAAAATGAGATTATGGACACTAAATCACAACCAACAAATGCCTTTCCACACAATGGCAATATGCTACGTGATTACTTTAAACTCCACAGTGTAAATAAGGCAGAATTGGCACGTCGGATATCCGTGGCAGGCTCTACCGTTCAACAATATCTCGACAGCCAGTCGTTGCAACTGGGTATTTTGTGGAAAATAAGCCTTGCCCTGAAACATAATTTTGTAGCCGAACTGGGCGAAAAAATTCAAGTGGATTACAGCACACAGCGCGAAACTGAACTCGAACAACAAATTGAAGATTTGCAGAGCGAACTTGAGAAAACCAAGTTTGAACTTTCTATTTATAAAAATATTGTAGGAAAATAACCGTCAGAAATCATGAAGAAAAAAGAACCAGTTATTCAGGTTGGCATTTTATCGGCCTCAGAAATCCGTTTCGTACTGAATGGATATTTTAAAGCATCAAACGACCGTTTTTATACCGGGAAAAAAGTGGTGGTTTACCGCAAAGGTGATATCTTGTTTGATGGCAACCTGTCGGAGAATCTTTCATTTGAGCCTATGTCGGACGATTGCTCTATCGACATAAAAGAATGTAGTGATTGGTATCAATTTTCACTGGCAACGTCAGGAAAACCAACGTTTCAAAGGCTCTTTGAGATTCATTGTGGAAGGCGGAAAACTGACTGCAATCAACCAAATCAAAGTAGAGGATTACCTTACCAGTGTTATTTCGAGCGAGATGAGCGCCACAGCTTCCGAAGAGTTGCTAAAGGCGCATGCCGTAATATCGCGCAGTTGGTTGTTGAACCCCATTATGAATAAAAGCAAAGACGCAGATCAGAATATATCCTTGATTCGTGAAGCCGACCGGATTATCAGGTGGTACGAACGCGACGCGCACAAGCGCTACAATGTCTGTGCCGACGACCACTGCCAACGCTACCAGGGAATTACACGCGCTTCAACCGAAACAGTTACAAAAGCCATTGAAGCCACCCGGGGCGAGGTACTGATGGCCGATAACAAAATCTGTGATGCCCGTTTCAGCAAGTCGTGTGGCGGCATTTCGGAAGCATTCGAAAACTGCTGGGCTCCCGAACCTCATTCCTATTTAAAACCCGTTGTTGACAATAACAATGTTCCTCTTGGATTCGAACTTGACTTGACCGACGAAACAAATGCTGAGGAGTGGATCCGCCGGTCGCCGGAAGCATTTTGTAACACAAACGACAAAAAAATACTGGCCCAGGTGCTGAACAACTACGACCAGGAAACAACTGATTTTTACCGTTGGAAAGTGGAATACACACAGGAAGAACTATCGGAATTGCTGGCGCGCCGCTCAAACATTCATTTCGGGCAAATTATCGATTTAATTCCCGAAAAACGCGGGGCATCAGGCCGCATCATCGAACTGAAAATTATAGGTACAGAGCGTACCATGACGGTGGGCAAAGAACTGGAAATCCGCAAATGGTTATCCAACTCGCATCTCTACAGTTCGGCTTTTGTGGTGGATAAAGCAAATGTAGTTGAAGGTATTCCGCAACATTTCACCCTCACCGGAGCCGGTTGGGGACATGGCGTAGGACTTTGCCAGATTGGCGCTGCCGTAATGGGCGAAAATGGCTATAAATACGACCAGATTTTACTGCATTATTTCCGGGAAGCTGAATTGAAGAAAATATATTGATGCTGTAGGGACAGGTTGTGACCTATCCAAAAGGAACGAAATGCGGTGAATAATCAGCACTATCGCTGCATAATTTGCGGAGAATATCAAATAAAATTCTCAATAAATTGTGTTTGCGGAGAATAAGCACTATATTTACCGCAAAATTTGCGGAGAATGAGAGCATATATACATCAAGAGACAGATTGGCCACACTTCTATTGGGACAATGAAATACTCCTTGCCACCCTTGGAAAGGTGCGAAACCTGCAAGGCAAACTGATTGGCAGAATGGAATCGTTGGGTTTTGACTTGCGAAACGACGCATCGTTACAAATCCTCACCTTGGATGTATTAAAATCATCCGAAATAGAGGGTGAAATGCTCAATCCCGACCAGGTACGCTCATCAATAGCGCGTCGGCTTGGTATGGACATAGCCGGCTTGGTGGAAGTTGACCGAAGCACAGACGGTGTGGTTCAAATGATGTTAAATGCCACTCAAAATTACCATCAGCCACTCAACAGTGAACGATTGTATGATTGGCACGCAGCACTATTCCCAACCGGAAGGAGCGGCATGTATAAAATAACTGTTGGCGACTGGCGGAAAGACAACACCCCCATGCAAGTGGTTTCGGGTGCAATGGGTAAAGAAAAGGTGCATTTTGAGGCTCCTGACTCAACTACCCTGGACAAAGAAATGTATCTGTTTTTGAATTGGTTCAATACTGATGAAAAACTGGATCCCGTTCTGAAAGCGGCCATAGCCCATTTGTGGTTTGTAACCATACATCCGTTCGACGATGGAAATGGTCGCATAGCACGAGCCATAACTGGCATGTTACTTGCCCGTGCTGACGAAAGCCCACAACGGTTTTACAGCATGTCGGCTCAAATACGTCTGGAACGAAAAGAGTATTACGATACGCTTGAACGAACTCAGAAAGGGAATCTGGATATTACAGGGTGGCTCAACTGGTTCCTGAATTGCTTACTAAATGCCTTGAACACCACTGAAAGCAAACTGGAAGATGTTCTTTTCAAATCAAACTTTTGGAAAACACATGCCAAAACCAATCTGAACGACCGGCAAATATTAATGCTGAATAAATTATTAGACGGTTTCGATGGTAAACTAAATTCCTCCAAATGGGCTAAAATAGCTAAATGCTCTGCCGACACTGCGCTACGAGACATACAGGATTTGATAAATAAGGATATTTTAAAAAAAGAAGAAGGTGGCGGACGGAGTACGAGTTATGAGATAAAAAAATTACAAACAACCATGTAGGGACAGGTCGCGACCTGTCCTAAACATATATAATATAAATGCAATTATGCCAGGTCACGACCTGTCATAAAAACGCAATAATGATTTTTTCAAATTTCAAATACATTTTCATTTTTGGACAGGTCGCGACCTGTCCCTACGCAGCCATATGAATAAAACAAATAAATCCCCCTGGTCCTGGATACCAACGCTTTATTTTGCCGAAGGAATTCCGTACGTAGTAGCCATGACAGTGGCCGTAATCATGTACAAGCGCCTCGGCATTTCGAACACGGACATTGCACTTTACACCAGTTGGCTGTATTTGCCGTGGGTGATTAAGCCTTTCTGGAGCCCGTTTGTGGATATTATCAAAACCAAACGCTGGTGGATTGTGACTATGCAATTGCTCATTGGCGCCGGACTGGCAGGTGTGGCATTCCTGATTCCCATGTCGTTTTTCTTTCAGGCAACGCTGGCAGTACTGTGGCTAATTGCGTTCAGTTCCGCCACACACGACATAGCCGCCGATGGCTTTTACATGCTGGCTTTGGACAGTTCGCAACAATCGTTCTTCGTCGGCATCCGCAGTACGTTTTATCGGCTGGCCATGATTTCGGGGCAAGGGTTGCTGATAATCTTAGCTGGAAGTTTAGAAAGTTCAACTGGACTTGAACCACTAAAATTTGAAGTCCATACGACTAACTCAAAAGTTATTGAACAACAAATTAATCCAACTAAATTCACAAAATCAAGTAACAAAGAAATGACTTTCGTTGCATATCCAAGTGTATTATACTTAAATACTAATTGCATTTTACCTGATTCTTTAAAATCAATCATTGCCTTTGCTGATAAGCAGAATGAAAAAAATGGATTTATAAGAAACGAAATTCAATCAAAACCAACAGAAAATATTAATGAATCATGGTGGAGTAAATATGTATCTATCCCTTTGGGAAGCTACTTGAGAACACATTTTGGAGTGGCAAAAACTTCAATTACACCTAAAAATACCTCAGTTGGTAATGCTGGAATCATTCAAATAAGAATTTCCAAGAAACCAAAACCAAACGAAAATATTGTTTTACGATTAGAATCTGAAAAAGGTGACAAAAATGCAAAAATAAATACAGAACTCATAACTTTCAATAATCATAACTGGAATAAAACATATTATGCCGTAGTTCAATTGGATACAAAACCGAAAAATGATAACATCATTAAGTTTAAAGGTATTTCGGGTAATTTTAGACTGGCTTGGAGCATTATCTTCTTTATTCTTGCTGGGATGTTTGGATTATTCTTTATTTATCACCGTTTTGTTTTGCCTCATCCTTATGTTGACATTACCAATACTGAAAACAGTTCGAAAGAAATCTTCCGTGAATTCGGACTCACTTTTGCTTCGTTCTTTAAGAAAGAAGGCATTGGTTTGGCCATTGCATTTATGCTCCTTTACCGCCTGGGTGAGGCTATGTTAGTCAAAATGGCATCGCCATTCCTTCTTGACACCCGTGATGTAGGTGGATTGGGCTTATCCACCGAGCAAGTTGGACTTGTTTACGGAACGGTAGGCATTATTGCACTGACACTCGGTGGAATTGTAGGTGGAATAGCTGCCTCCCGCCGGGGTTTGAAATACTGGATCTGGCCCATGGCACTCAGCATTACGCTGCCGCATTTAGCCTATGTATATTTGTCGTGGTTTATGCCTACAAACTTCTGGCTTATAAACACAGCTGTTGCCATTGAGCAATTTGGTTACGGGTTCGGATTTACCGCTTACATGTTGTACCTGATTTATTTTGCTGATGGCGAACACAAAACTGCACACTACGCTATGTGTACTGGTTTTATGGCGCTGGGCATGATGCTTCCGGGAATGGTGGCTGGCTGGCTACAGGATCAGATTGGCTATCAGCATTTTTTTATATGGATTATGGTTCTGGCCATTCCAACGCTGGCCGTGATTCCATTTTTGAAAATTGACAACGAGTTTGGGAAGAAGAAAAATGATCATCGATAATGTGATAATGTGATGATATGTTGACTATAAGAATTGTCACATTTTCTTTACCTTTGCAGCTCAAAACAAATTATTATAATGAAAATTCTTGTTCTTGGTGCCGGAAAAATGGGCACATTCCTTACCGACGTGATGTGCATTAATCACGAAGTAGCACTTTTCGATACTGATCCAAAGCGTCTGCGTTTTGTGTTCAACACCCTGCGCATGACCGAATATGATGAAATCCGTGAGTTTGAACCGGAGTTGGTTATCAACTGCGTTACGCTTAAATATACGATTGAAGCTTTCCAAAAAGTATTGCCTTATCTGCCTAAAAACTGTATTATTTCCGATATTGCCTCGGTAAAGACTGGCATTCAGGAATACTACGAAAGCACCGGTATGCGTTACGTTTCCACGCACCCCATGTTCGGTCCAACCTTTGCCACACTCGATAATCTGAGTACGCAAAGCGCCATTATCATTTCGGAATCGGACCACATGGGCAAAGCATTTTTCAAAGATTTATATGGCTCACTGCGACTAAAAATATTCGAATACACCTTTGACGATCACGACGAAACAGTTGCCTATTCGCTATCGATTCCGTTTGCCTCCACTTTGGTTTTTGCATCAGTTATGGTACCACAGGAAGCTCCGGGAACCACTTTCAAACGCCACATGGACATAGCCAAAGGGCTGCTAAGTGAAGACGATTACTTATTGACGGAAGTTCTTTTCAACCCGCACACCCACAACCAGCTGGATAAAATCCGCGGCGAGCTGAAAACATTGATGGAAATCATCGACGATAAAGACACAGACCGCATGCAGGCTTTTTTGAAAATGGTGCGGAAAAACATTGAATAGCCGGCAATTTATTAATCCAGCCGAAGAAATATTTGAAACAAATCTTTTATTTTTGTAAAACTGAAATCACTTTAAAAACTACAATATGGAAACAAAAGAAATTGTATTGGATGCCATGAAAAAAGCGGGTGCTCCTCTAAACGCCGGAAAAATAGTTGAATTAACCGGACTTGACCGCAAGGATGTCGACAAAGCCATGAAAGTGTTGAAAACTGAAGGTGCTATCGTATCTCCTAAAGTTTGCTACTGGCAACCAGCTTAAAGAGGGTTCTTCATTACGAAACAAAAAACAGTCGATTTGCAGATTTGCAAGTCGACTGTTTTTTGTTTCGTAAAGTTGGATTGATATTACCCCAAATCGATATGTTCCGCCCGGATTTCTTCGTTCAGAAAAATTGAAGCTGAAGAGGCAAACTTCTCCACCGATTCGGTAGTCAGGTAACGGATAGAACCATTTTTGGTGCACCGTGCATCCATTTCAGGATGACGTTGGAGATAATCAACCAGACTTTGAGCAACAATCTCGCCTTGCGACACCACCGAAACACCTTCAGGCAGCAACGATTTTATTTTATCGGCTAATAATGGATAGTGTGTGCAACCAAGCATCACCGTATCAATTTGTCGATCGGAAGCGAGTAATTGAGCTACATTTTTTTGAATAAAATAATCTGCCCCCACCGAATTATGCTCGTTGTTTTCAATAAGTGGCACCCACATAGGGCAGGCTTCGGAAACCACCACAATGCCTTCGTGTAATTTGGCAATTTCGAGCGGATACGAATTGGACTGGACAGTCCCCAGCGTTGCCAGCAACCCAATGTGCTTGGTTTTGGTCATTGCTCCAACAGCTTCAACTGTAGGACGGATCACTCCCAACACCCGCCGATTGGAATCAATATGAGGTAAGTCGCGTTGTTGAATGCTTCGCAAGGCCTTGGCCGAAGCCGTATTGCAAGCTAAAACTACCAACTGGCAGCCCATTTCAAACAGGCGTGTGACACATTCGAGCGTAAATTTGTACACCACATCAAACGAACGCGTCCCGTACGGAGTGCGTGCATTATCGCCGAGGTATATGTAATCATACCCGGGCAATTCGGCACGGATCTTTTCGAGAATGGTCAACCCGCCGTAACCCGAATCGAAAATCCCGATTGGGCCGGGAGCATCAGATAAAACAGTATTCTTTTCCATTTATATCGCGTTCTGAGTTTCTTGTTTTGAGTTCTGGTTTATGGCACGCTCCTCTTGATTCCGCTCAATCAACTCAATCCAGCCATCATTCCCTATCCGGATAACCTCTTTCATTTCGGGAAAATCCGCGTTAGTCAAATTCTGAATGACCGATATAGCCTTTTTGCCTTCGTCGTAGCGTGGTGCCTGAAATTTCAATTGCCTGGTAGGAATAATCTGCGCTTTGAGAAATTCACCGCTTCCATTTGTGTAAATGTGAAACAATGGAGCAATTCCACACTGCCCAGCCACACTCACACAACTATAAGTACAAAAATTACCCATGCTATAAGTAATAAAACGGTTTTTGTAAACTTCCACCGCCCTGGTCACGTGCGGCCCATGGCCCAGCAACACATCGGCACCAGCATCAATCATTTTATGTGCAAATTCGTACACATTACCCCGATCCTCACCAATATAAAATTCCTTTTCGCGGGTCACATTTTGCCCTTCCGCACCTTCTGCACCTGCATGAAACGAAACAATGACCACATCGGAAACCGAATCCAGGTAATGGACAATCCGCTTTGCTTTGCGAATATCTTTTATACTCAACGTTCCCGCATTGGGGGCAAAAGCACAAAAACCATACTTAACTCCATCCCTGGTAAACGTGTCAACCGGGCATTCGGCCAATCCGGCAAAACGAATTCCCTGACTGCGCAAACTGCGTTTCGTCGATTTGCGCCCCACATACCCAAAATCGTTCAAATGATTATTGGCCAGGCTCAATACATCAAACCCAGCATTTTTCAGAGTTGAAGAATATGATGTCGGCATTGCAAAAAAGTAACAGCGGCCATCGGTTGTACATTCCTTCACCTGCGACAAATCGTCTGTCAATGTACCTTCCAGATTTCCAAAGCTGACATCTGCATTTTGCAGGTAAGGCTGCAAAGGTTTGAATAATTTAAGCGCATTAAATTTAGGAAGCAAAGTACTGTCGGGATAAGCCGTACCCAACATTATGTCGCCAACTGCAGCAATTTTAATTGTATCTCTTTTTTGAGCCCAAATACTGACCGAAACAAGCAAGCAACCCAAACAAAGTAATTTCACCTTTCCCATCTGCACCTTAATCAAACATTTGACCCGAGTTGGTACTCATTTGAATCATACGGTCATAATCAGCAGGCGACAAATCCAGATAGTAGTAATTCGCAGGATTCATAATTTGTCCGCGCAAATGCACTTCGTAATGGAGGTGTGGCCCGGTAGACTTCCCAGTACTTCCCACCAATCCGATCACTTCACCACGTTTTACAGCCTTGCCGGCATTCGTTTTGATTGCGCTCATGTGTCCGTACAAGGTGACATATCCATATCCATGATTTATCTCCACACAATTTCCATATCCCTGTTTCCATCCGGCACTCATAATTGTTCCGTTAGCCGTAGCATAAATAGGCGTTCCCGTAGGAGCTGTAAAGTCCATACCGGCATGAAAACGGCGCGTATGGTAAACCGGGTCGATACGCCAGCCATAACCCGAAGCCATGTATTTCAGGTCTTTATTCGCTACGGGCTGAATGGCCGGCAAACAAAGCAACATAGCATCCTTGTTTTTGGTCATGATAACCAAATCGTCGAATGATTTGGATTGTATGTAAAGTTGTTTTTTCAATTCATTCAGTTTTTTTGTAGTTGAAACCACTACCTCTGAATTAGTCATATCCAGCAACTGTTGGTAATATTGGGTGTTTGCCGAAGTTCCTTTACGCACCGAAAGCGGGATAGGATCAGCCTGGAAAACAACGCGATACATATTATCATCCCGTTGCTGTATATCGGTAAGCACAGTTTGCATTTCGTCAAACTGGCGTTCGAGCACCTTATATTGCGCCTGCATATTGCGTTTCTCTTCGTTCAATTGCTTTTCTTCGGGCGATTGAACGGTAGACACGAAAATAAAGAAAAAGATGACTCCCAGCGAAAGCCCCGAAAGGGCATGGATCATAAACTGCTTTAACCAGTGGGCTATAGTATGTTCAATCTGCTCGTAACTGAGGGTTTCGGGATTGAAATGGAATTTTTTCTTGGCCATAAGGGATTTTTTGCGCAGCATGTAAAAAACAAAACAGGGCTGCCGGAAATTTGAGAAAAATGGAAGTCAATCAATCGTTTCTGAAAGAAAATCAACAAGTCATCACAATTTTTATATCAACAATTGCTGCAAAAATAATAAATTTGAGCTACTTTTGCAGTCTTTATTTGAGATTATTAACCCTCCGAAAGGATATTTGCCTCCGGCGATATAACCTTCGGTGATATTATTTCATGATATTAACCCTCTACGGATATTTCTATTTATCAATTTTACAACTGAAGGAAGTAACTTAACATCTATTAATATCGCGACCAAAGGGAGCAAATATCTATCAATATCGCGCAGCTAATAACACTTTATACAATATGACTTCACAAGAAATTCGTCAATCTTTTCTCGATTTTTTTGCATCGAAAGACCACAAAATTGTTCCGTCGGCACCCATGGTCATCAAAGATGATCCTACCCTGATGTTCACCAACGCCGGAATGAACCAATTCAAAAACATTATCCTGGGTAACGACCCGATTAAATACGCCCGCGTTGCCGACTCGCAAAAATGCCTTCGCGTAAGCGGAAAACATAATGACCTCGAAGAAGTTGGACACGACACGTACCACCACACCATGTTCGAAATGCTGGGCAACTGGTCGTTTGGCGATTATTTCAAAAAGGAAGCTATCGAATGGGCCTGGGAATACCTTGTTGACGTATTAAAACTGGACACTGACCGCCTTTACGTAACCGTTTTCGAGGGTTATGCCCCTGAAGGTTTGGAACGCGACGATGAAGCTGCACAAATATGGGAACAATTCCTGCCAAAAGACCGCATTATCAACGGGAATAAAAAAGACAATTTCTGGGAAATGGGCGATACAGGACCTTGCGGACCTTGCTCCGAAATACATATCGACATCCGCGACAACGACGAACGCGCCAAAATTGACGGTCTGACACTCGTGAACGGAAGCCACCCACAAGTAATTGAGATTTGGAACAACGTATTCATGCAATACAACCGCAAAGCCGACGGTTCGCTCGAAGGGCTACCCGCCAAGGTGATTGACACCGGAATGGGCTTCGAACGTTTGTGTATGGCTATGCAGGGCGTTCAATCCAACTACGACACCGACGTTTTCACGCCTATCATTGCCGAAATTGGCCGCGTATGTGGTGCTGAATATGGCAAAAACGAAAAAGTGGATATCGCCATGCGCGTTATTGCCGACCATATCCGTACGATTGCATTTTCGATTACCGACGGCCAGTTGCCATCGAATGCCAAAGCAGGTTACGTAATCCGCCGCATCTTGCGCCGTGCTGTGCGTTACGGTTACACTTTCCTTGGCCAACGCCACGCCTTTATGTATAAACTTATCAATGTATTGAGCGAAAACATGGGCAAAGCTTACCCTGAATTGGTTTCTCAAAAAACCTTGATTGAAAAAGTAATCAAGGAAGAAGAAGAATCATTCCTTCGCACGTTGGAAACCGGTATCAAATTGCTCGACAAAGTAATGGCCGACTCTAAAAATGCAGGCAAAACAGAAATTGAAGGCAAAGTGGCCTTTACACTATACGATACTTTTGGATTCCCATTGGATTTGACCGAATTGATTTTGCGCGAAAATAATTTCACCGTAAATATCGACGAGTTCAACGCAGAAATGCAGAAGCAAAAAGAACGTGCCCGCAACGCGGCAGCTGTGGAAACCGGCGACTGGGTAACCGTTCGCGAAGGCGACAGCACTTTTGTGGGTTACGATTTCACTTCGTTCGACACCGAAATTCTTCGTTACCGCAAAGTGAAACAAAAGAATCAGGAATTCTACCAACTCGTACTTTCCAACACGCCTTTCTACGCCGAAATGGGTGGACAAGTGGGCGATTGCGGAACACTGGTTTCGGATGAAGAAGTAATTGACATCCTGGATACAAAAAAAGAAAACAACTTAGCTGTTCATATTGCCAAAGAACTTCCTTCGGACGTTACGGCAACATTCACTGCCAACATTGATACTGAAAAACGCAAGGCTACCGAATGTAACCACTCGGCTACGCACTTGCTTGCACGAAGCCCTACGTGAAGTACTGGGTACACATGTTGAGCAAAAAGGTTCGTATGTAAGCCCCAATGCATTGCGTTTCGACTTTTCACATTTCCAAAAAATGACAAAAGAAGAAATTCGCAAAGTTGAAGAATTGGCAAACAAAAAAATTCGTGAAAACTATGCACTGAACGAAATGCGCGAAACTCCGATTGCCGAAGCACAGGCCATGGGAGCTATGGCTTTGTTTGGCGAAAAATACGGCGAAACGGTTCGTGTCATTCAGTTTGGCACTTCTACCGAGCTTTGCGGGGGAACACACGTGCAGGCTACCGGCGAAATAGGCATGGTGCGCATTGTGGCTGAAACTTCCATTGCAGCAGGTATCCGTCGCTTGGAAGCTATCTCTGCCAAAGGCATTGAAAAACTACTCGACGCACAGCAAGACACATTGCAGGAAGCAAAAGAATTGCTGAACAACACGCCTGATTTGTTGAATGCCATTAAAAAAGCGCAAGACGAAAACACCGAATTGAAAAAACAGGTGGAAGCATTTATTCACGAAAAAATAATGACGCTACGTAACACCCTGCTGGCAGAAGCCAACGTGGCAAACGGCGTGAAAGTAATAAGCTACGAAGGCAACATGAACGCAGATCAGGTAAAAACACTGGCATTCCAAATCCGCAACGTACAAGCTGAAAAACTATTCTTTGTGGCTGGATGCGTGGCCGATGGCAAACCATCATTGACCGTATTGCTAAGCGACGACCTGGTTGCAGGAGGATTGAATGCTGTAAACATAGCCCGCGATGCTGCCAAAGAAATTCAGGGTGGTGGCGGTGGCCAACCTTTCTTCGCTTCGGCAGGAGGTAAAAATGCCGCCGGAATTCAAAAGGCGATTGCTAAAGCGTTAGAATCTATCAATTAATTTCAGCCGGGGAATTCCCCTTGCTATAAATAACTTCAACTGACGAAATGGTGCTAAGCCGTTTCGTCAGTCTTTTTTATTCATTGAACCAAAAGAAAAAATTACTATCTTAGCAACGCTGAGGAACTATTTTCTGAAAATATGTAAAACAACATAACGAAAAGTTCCGAAAATCATAAAAAACACATTTTTCTATTTCTCTTTTGTTACTTTTTATATCATGCTAAAGAAATTTCTGTTATTATTCATTCTTGCCTTTATTTTCCAGACTGTGGCTTTCGGAGCCCGCCGCCGACACAGCAAACACAAACACTACCGCAAGCCAACCCCTGAAGTAACCCTGAGCCATGTAAATACGCTTGAGCATCCATGGGGAATTGACATATCTCACTACCAAACCGACATCGACTGGGTTAAACTGGGACAACAAAAGCCCAATTTCATTTTCTTGAAAGCTACTGAAGGTGCCACCATTCAGGATCAGAAATATGAAGAATACTACCACCAAATAGGGCAACTGGACATTCCGGTGGGGTCGTACCATTTTTTCAGCTACAAAAGCACGGGCGAGGATCAGGCCAAAAACTTCCTGTCGACCGTAAAGCGCAAACAGGGCGACCTGCCTTTGGTGCTCGACGCGGAGTACACCCGCACCATGCCCGAAAAAGAACTTGTAAAAAAGGAATTGCTCATTTTTATCAATCTCGTTTACCAGGCCATGGGAACTTATCCTATGATTTATTGCAATTATAAATATTACCAAACATACCTGCAGGAAATCATACCCGAGGCATGCAAACTCTGGATAGTGGACTACCAGCGGAAACCGGATTGCAACTGGACTTTCTGGCAAAAGACCGATAGATTCAGGTTAAATGCCATAAAAGGACATGTAGACCTCAACCTGTTTAATGGTACAAAAAGCCATTTGGAAAGCCTGCTTTTTTGATAGCGGAGGGATCGTATAGAAAACATTTTACTAAAACAAACCGGATAACAGCCAAAAAGAAAAACAACAGCGTGAAACGGATTCTTTTTAAAACAGCGATTCTGATTTTAGCCATCCAGTCGTGTACCACAACGACTACCTTAAAAAACAAAACATCCAAAGACCCCGATAAAACCTGGGGAATTGACATTTCACATTACCAGGAAATAGTTGACTGGAATAAAATACTGGAACACGAGCCGGGGTTTATTTTTGTCAAAGCCACAGAAGGCAGCACTCTTCAGGACCCGAAATACGCAGAGTATTACCAGTCGGTACGGAAGCTGGGCATTCCGGTGGGATCCTATCATTTTTTCACGTATAAGACTTCCGGCAAGGATCAGGCTAAAAACTTTTTAGCTACCGCCAAGTTCCAACGGGGCGATTTGCCGCTGGTACTCGATGCCGAATTCTCGAAAACGATCCCCCGGCCGGACATTGTGAGGAAAGAATTGCTGAATTTCATGAATGTAATTTACGAGAAAACCAGGATTTACCCCATCATTTATTGCCCTTACAAGTATTACGAAGCGTACCTGAAAGACTGCTTGCCGGCAGAATGCAAGTTGTGGATTGTAGACTACAAAAACCAACCGAACTGCAACTGGACATTCTGGCAAACGACCGAGAAATACAAAGTGGCGGGCATAAAAGGATATGTTGACTTTAACCTGTTTTATGGTTCCAAAAAGAAATTGAAGAGCCTTTTATATTGAAATACGAATGAATAACACTTACAAAATCAAACTCTTTCTTTTAGTCATACTTACCCCGCTTGGATTGTTTGCAGGCAATCCGCACAACATAACCTTTGGCGAGATAAAAGCCCAGGGGAAAATCTGGGGCATTGATGTATCGCACCACCAAAGCACCATCGACTGGGAAAAGCTGAAAGAGCAAAAACCGCATTTTATCTTCCTGAAAGCAACCGAAGGGTCATCGCGGCAGGACACAAAATACCACGAAAACTACAAAGAAGCCCGCAAATTGGGAATCACAGTGGGGTCATATCATTTTTTCTCATACAAAAGCCGTGGCAAGGATCAGGCAAAGAATTTTTTATCCACGGTCATATACAAAAGCGGCGATTTGCCTCTGGTGCTCAATGCCGAATTTGCCAGAACCATCCCGGCCAGAAAAGTGGTAACCAACGAACTTGTTACTTTTATCAATATCGTATTCAAAAAGACTGGGCGTTACCCCATTATTTACTGCGATTACGACTACTACGAACTTTATCTCAAAGAACACCTGCAGGGCAAATGCAAGCTATGGATAGTGGATTACAAAAACAGACCCAACTGCAAATGGACTTTCTGGCAAACCACCAACAAGTTCAAAATGGCTGGCATAAAAGGAAAAGTGGACTTTAATCTGTTCAACGGATCGAGAGAGAAGCTGGATAATTTGTTGCTTTAAAAGCATAAGCGGAGAATTCGTCGAATTCTCCGCTTATGCTTTTGTATTTTTACACAAACCAAACACGCGAAAACCCACCCAACATGATTATTCTTCCAAGCTTCTCTAACAACAGCTTCACTCCTTTTTCCACATCATTTGTTTCCTGCAAGGCTTTGATAAAAGCCGAGCCGATAATGGCGCCCGACGAATAACGGTTCACCATGTCGCGGGTAGATTTATTGGAGATACCGAAACCTATCAACCTTGGATTTTTCAGGTTCATGGCGTTAATGCGGTTGAAGTATTCCACCTTGTTGTCAAACGAACTTTGCGTACCGGTTACCGCAGCCGACGACACCATATAGATAAACCCGTTGGTGTGGCTGTCGATTTCACGAATGCGCGCTTCGGAGGTTTCGGGCGTAATCAGGAAAATAAATTCCAGTCCGTAACGCCCTGCAATTTCTTTATATTCCGCCAGAAAGTCGGACATGGGCAGGTCGGGAATAATCATGCCGTCCACTCCTACCCGATGACACTCCTTACAAAAAGCTTCGAAACCAAATTGCATAATCGGATTCAGATAACCCATCATAATGAGTGGGATATGAATTTCGGCACGAATTGCAGTAAGCTGCTCAAACAGTTTGCGAATGCTCATGCCGTTTTGCAAGGCCTGCTGGCTACTGTTCTGGATCACAATACCGTCAGCCATTGGATCGGAAAATGGCACGCCCACTTCCACCAAGTCCACTCCATTTGCCTGCAGGCATTTCAGCGTAGCCACGGTGTCTTCCAGTTTTGGGAAACCCGCTGTAAAATAAACCGAAAGGATATCTTCGGATTTTTGTTCGAATAACTTATTAATTCTGTTCATGATTTTTATTTTCGTAGGGACAGGTCACGACCTGTCCCTACCGTAATTGTTGTATAAACTCTTTCAATAATGCCACATTCTTCAGCCCCGGTTTCACTTCAAACTTGCTATTTAAATCTATACCGGCCAGTTTAGGGTGTTCAATTTTCAGAATCGATTCAGCGTCGTCGGCAGCAATGCCGCCACTAAGCAAAAATGGCGTTTCGCCAACATATTCGTTGAGCATGGCCCAATTAAATTTCACGCCCGAACCGCCATAAGCATCTGTTTTCGTATCGAAAAGAAAATAATCGCATGTGCCCTCGTAAGCCTTTGTCACCTTAAAGTTATACGCTTCCGCAACAGGGAAAGCCTTTATCACAATAAATCCGGCTTTGCGCAATTCCTTACACATTTCTACCAGCTCAGTTCCGTGCAACTGCACACCATCCAGGTCATACTTCGTGGCAATAGTCAGGATATCTTCTAAATCTTCATTTACAAACACACCAATCTTCTTAATGCTCTTTGGCAATGCATTCAACGTGGAAATATCCAACGGCTCAGCGTAACGTGGCGATTTTGGGTAAAAAATAAAACCCATAAAATCAGGTTGCAATGCTGCAACTGCGCGTATGTTTTCAGGGATTTTCATCCCGCAGATTTTGATTTTCATGTTTTGTCTTTTGTTAGAGACGCAAGGCCTTGCGTCTCTACTAGCGTCTCTACTAGCATTTTTACTGTAAATTTGAAATAAAACTAGATAATGCTGCCGCAGGGTCTTCTTCTTTCATAAAGTTCTCACCCATCAGGAAACCTTTGTAGCCAACTTTGCGCAATTCCTTTACGGTTTCGGTTTTTGAAATGCCACTTTCGCTTACTTTCACAAACTTGTCGGGAATCAACGCAGCCAAATCGAACGACGTCTGAATGTTTTGTTCAAAGGTTTTCAGGTTGCGGTTGTTTACCCCAAGCATATCCACAAAATCATTGGCATGACCAATCTCTTCGGCATTATGCACTTCGAGCAATACTTCCAATCCCAACTCATGTGCCTTACGAGCCAGTTCGAAGGTTTTTTCCACGGTCAAAGCGGCTGCAATCAATAACACCACATCGGCACCCATGGCTTTTGCTTCGTAAAGCTGATATTCGTCAATCACAAAATCTTTCCGCAACACAGGACAAGCAATAAATGGACGTGCCGCCATCAAATCCAACGGCGTACCGCCAAAATAGGGCAAATCGGTAAGGATGGAAATCCCCGAAGCACCAGCAGCACTATAACCTGCCGTCACTTTCACCACATCAGCATCTTCGTGAATCCAGCCCAACGACGGTGATTTGCGCTTAAACTCCGAAATTATTCCCGATTCCGAATCCAACAAACTTTGCTTCATCGACAAACATTTCCGCGAAAAGGCAGGTGCTTTTTCTAAAGTCGAGAATGGAAAGTTGATAGTTTACGGGAAGCAACTTCAACTTTTTTACTTTCTATTATTTTATCTAATATGTTACCCCTAACCCCTGTTAAAGGGAATTGAGATTAGTTTAGTCTAGCAATATTCTTACCGTTGTTCATAGCTATCTACTTAAAGTAAATGTTGTAATCGTAGAATACCCCTTTAGGGCGCTAGCGGTCATTTATATATCTCCACAAACTTCTCGAACGCTTTCTTAGCACTTCCGCTTTCGAGCGATTCAGCTGCTTCGGCTTTGCATTGCTCGAGTGGTTTATACGAACTGCGCGTCTGAATGGCAAAGGCCGTATTGATAATTACGGCATTGCGTTGCGCTTCAGTGGCTTTGTTGTCCAACACGTTCATAAATATCTGAGCCGCTTCGTCCACTGTATTTCCACCCCAGAGTTCTTCTTGCTTCAATCTTTTGAACCCAAGTTCCTCGGGTGTATAAACAAATTCGCCCAGGTTATTGGACACTTTGCAGGTATCTGTCAACGATATTTCATCGTAACCGTCCAACGAGTGAACCACCGAATACTGGCAACCTAAGTTCTGGTAAATATAATTGTAAAGGCGCATCATTTTCAAATCGTACACACCCAAACATTGATAATTGGGTCGGGCCGGACTGATAAGCGGTCCAAGCACATTAAAAAACGTACGGACCCCAAGGCTTTTACGCACCGGAGCCACATTTTTCATGGCCGGATTACAAAAAGGCGCATGCAAATAAGCAAAACCTGCCTCGTCCAACGAACGCTTGATAATATCGGTATCGGTAGTGAATTTTGCCCCGTAATACTCCAGCACATTCGACGAACCACTGACCGAAGTAGCGCCGTAATTACCATGCTTGGCCACTTTGTAACCCGCTCCCGCCACAGCAAAACAGCTGCAAGTGGATATATTGAACGTATTTTTACCATCACCACCCGTTCCGACAATGTCCAACGGATCGAACTCCGACAAATCAATTTGCACAGCCGTGTTCAACAGCGCATCCCGAAAACCAATTACCTCGTCGAGCTCAATGCTGCGCATCAGATAAACCGAAATAAACGCCGCAATCTGGGATTCGTTGTATTTGCCACCGGCCATATTGGCCATTACTTCGGCCGCTTCTTGCTTCGTAAGGGACTGGTGATTGAATAATTGATTCAGTATTTGTTTCATAAATATTATTTTTATATCGCTGAGAATACAATCTCAACTTATTAGAATACGATCTTTCATTTGCAGAATGGCATCTTTCTTTTGCAGAATGACGTCTGACAAACGCAGAATGGCATCTGACAAATGTAGAATGGCATTTGTCGAACGCGGAATACTATCTTTCCTTCGCGGAATGCCATATGTCAACCTCGGAATGAAGTCTGTCGAATGCGGAATGAAGTCTGTCGAATGCGGAATGCTGTCTGACAAGTGTAGAATACAATCTTTCATTTCAAAGATTTATAAACCAACTTTTCCAAAGTTCAAAACTTTTGAAAAGTTGAGTGAATAGTTCTACGCTTCCAACCAATTTTTCAACATTTCGTCTCCTCTGGGAGTCAGAACCGATTCCGGATGAAACTGAACGCCACGTACATCATACGTTTTGTGTGCCAATGCCATAATCATACCCTCTTCATCAACAGCGGTAATGGTAAGGCATTCCGGCAAAGTCGATTTCTCAGCAGCCCATGAATGGTACCGGCCCACTTCGAGCTGTTTTGGCAAACCGTTGAACAACACATCTTCCGCCAACACATCCACCATGGAGCTTACGCCGTGATGAACATCAGTCAGGTTTATCAATGTTCCGCCAAACGCTTCGGCAATGGCTTGTTCGCCCAGGCACACACCCAAAATGCTCTTTGTCGGTGCGTAAGTACGAATCACATCAAGCAAAATGCCCGATTCCGAAGGCACACCCGGTCCCGGCGAAAGGATTATTTTATCAAATCGTGCGATATCTTCCAACGCTATCTGGTCGTTGCGATGCACTTCCAAATCGGCGTATCCCAACTTTTTCACTGCGTGTACCAAATTATAGGTAAACGAGTCGTAATTATCAAAAACTAATATTTTCATGTTATTTACTTTGTGTTATTTGGACTTCGTCCGTTATTAACTTCGTGTTATTTGTGCTTCGCACGTTATTTTACTTCATGTTATTTGCCCTTCGGGCGTTATTTACTTCGTATTATTTTAAAACGCCCGAAGGGCTAATAACTATCAATAACGCGAAGCAAATAACTTTTAATAACGGAGCTGCCAAATAACTTTCTATTGCTTAGTTTCATTGCTCATTAGTTTTGTTACAGAACTAATAAAATGATTTAGTTTAATTCCCAGAGTGTTGAAGTCTGCCAATAGTTCATTGAAAGTATCTTCGTCAATTATTCCACGCCGTTTAGCTTTAGTTATCCATGTTTTACTTTCATACAGCGAACCTCGTGAATAATAGTAAAAGCTACGCTGATCTTTATAGGTGTTTCTTCCAAAGCCTTCACTAATATTAGAACTTACAGAATCTATTGCCCTCACTAGTTGTTTTCCAATTGTATCCTTTTTGAAAAAATCCCATTGCTCAACAATAAACCAAATCTTATCAGATAAATCCATTGAGATATTATAAACTTCTAAATCCTCTAATTTCATAACTCTAAATTTAAAATATGATCTTTTTAGAAATAACGCCCGAAGGGCAAATAACTCTTAATAACGGACGAAGTCCTAATAACGGCATAGCCTAATATTATCTTCCTGATGCCACTTCCACCGCACGTTTCAGTGCTGCGAGTTTATTATTAACTTCCTGCAATTCGCTTTCTTCGTCCGATTTAGCTACAATTCCGGCACCGGCCTGACAATAAAGCGTATTGTTTTTACTTACGAACGACCGAATGGTAATGGCCTGATTGAAACTTCCGTCGAAACCGATATATCCCAAGCATCCCCCATAAGGTCCACGGTCGTGTGGCTCAATCTGGTCAATCAGTTGCATAGCTTTGATTTTTGGTGCTCCCGAAAGTGTTCCGGCAGGGAACGTATCGGCAAAAAGTTTGATGATTTTAGTGTCGGGTTTCAGCTTACCGCTAACGCTCGAAACCAAATGGAGCACGTGCGAATAATACTGCACTTCGCGGAATACTTCCACTTCCACGTGGTCGGCGTTGCGACTCAAATCATTTCGCGCCAGATCCACCAACATCACATGTTCGGCATTTTCCTTTTTGTCAACACGCAATTTCTCAGCCAGTTGAAAATCTTTTTCATCGTCACCGGTGCGACGGAATGTTCCGGCAATCGGTTTGATATAAGCTTTTTGTTTTTTAGCATCCACAACTAAATGCGCTTCGGGCGACGACCCGAAAATACGGAAATCACCAAAATTGAAGTAAAACAAATAAGGCGAAGGATTCACCGAACGCAGCGTGCGATACAGCATAAAATCATCACCTTTATATTTCTGATAAAAACGGCGCGAAAGAACAATCTGGAAAACATTTCCTTTGAAACATTCCTTTTTACCTTTCGCCACCATGGCTTTATAATCTTCGTTGGATATATCCGATTTTTCTTCGCCAACAGCCGAAAATTCGTAAGTAGCAATATTATTATTGGTAAGAATTTCTTCAATATCGGCAATAGCAGAAATTTCACCTTCAAGCAAATTCTCAATAATGGTAAGTTCATTATTGAAATGATTTACCGCAATAATGTATTTGAACAATACATAATGCAAGCCCGGCATACTTCCCGGAACGGTTTCGCGCGCCTTGAGTTTCACGTCTTCGAAATACTGCACCGACTCGTACGACGAATAGCCAAACAGGCCATTTACCCCAACCGGATTATCGTTTTTCACCAAGTCTACCGATTTCAGAAAAGCGTCGAAACGTTCAGCCACAGTCAGCTTGCCGGTAACCGGAGTTTCAAGTTTTGTCCCATCAGGGTATTCCTCTTTAATCACAAACTGATTCACCGAAATTCCACCAATCGGGCAAAATCCAATATAAGAATAGCTATTTTCAACGCCATGATAATCAGAACTTTCCAACAACACCGAGTTGGTATATAAATCACGGATTTTGAGATAAATTCCTACCGGCGTCTGCAAATCGGCAAGCATTTTTTTTGAATGAACGTATAATTTTAAAGAACCCCCATCCCCTAAAGGGGCGTTGGAGTTAGTTTTGTCTCCTAAATTTATATTTTGACTTTCCATACAAATAAATTAAATAATCAGTACTAATATTTCTTCCTCCCCTTTAGGGGGCGGGGGTCATTTTGCAAAATGCTTCACATAAGTATCCATATCTTTGTCTCCCCTTCCCGAAACCGTGAGAACCACAATATCGTCAGGTTTAAAAGTATCTTTTTCTTTTTTCAAAAGTGCCAGTGCATGAGCTGATTCTATGGCCGGAATAATTCCCTCCAATCGGGTCAGCTCAAAGGCAGCTTCCAGCGCTTCATCATCATTAATTGCATGCACTTTCGTTCGACCTATTTTTGCAAAGAATGCATGTGCCGGTCCAATTCCGGGATAATCCAATCCGGCAGAAATCGAATATGGTTCGGTAATCTGCCCATCTTCGTCCTGCATCAACAATGTTCGGAAGCCATGAATAATCCCCACAGTACCAATGCTTATTGTTGCAGCAGTTTCGCCTGTTTCCACTCCCAACCCACCAGCTTCTGCCGAAATAATTTTGACGCGCTCATCGTTTATGTAATGATAATAGGTTCCCATGGCGTTACTGCCACCGCCTACACAGGCCATCAGGTAATCGGGGTAATCGCGACCAATCTGTTCCTGCAGCTGCCATTTAATTTCCTCGCTGATGACCGATTGGAAAAATCCAACCATATCAGGATATGGATGTGGTCCAACCGTAGAGCCAATAATATAAAACGAATCAGGATTAGAGCACCAGTAACGGATTGCTTCGTTGGTGGCATCTTTCAGCGTCCAGTTTCCACTGGTTACGGGTTCAACAGTTGCACCCAACATGCGCATTTTTTGTACGTTCAGGAATTGTCGTTCTACATCTGTTTTCCCCATAAATACAATGCATTCCATCCCCATAAGGGCACAGGCTGTAGCTGTAGCCACGCCGTGCTGTCCGGCACCTGTTTCAGCAATGATACGCGTTTTGCCCATGCGTTTTGCCAACAGAATTTGTCCCAACGCATTATTGATTTTATGCGCACCGGTGTGATTCAAATCTTCACGTTTCAGATAAATGTTCGTTCCGTATTCTGCTGATAAGCGTTTTGCAAAATACAGTGGCGACGGCCGTCCTACATAGTTTTTCAGCAAATCGTAGTATTCAGCTTTGAATGAAGCATCATCTTTTATTGCAAAATAAGCTTCTTTAAGCCGCTCTACTGTTCCATGCAATATTTCGGGGATGTACGCTCCGCCAAATTCGCCATAGTAACCGTTGTTGTCAATACCCCCAACCCCTAAAGGGGAGTTAGAGTTAGTGTTGATTTGTTTTTTATTATCCATATTCGAATTTTTTTTACTTTAAAGTTGTAACCTAATTCCTCTTTAGGGTTTAGGGGTAAACGAAAAAAGGCTTATCGTGAGTCCGACAAGCCTTTTTGTAATATCTTTTATTTTCGACAATATACATAGGTGTTACATCTCACGATTAGCTAATCTGCAAGTGCCACCACCAAAATTTGTTTATTGTAAAAATTGTGTTCATTTCTTTTTGATTTATTTTCGGGTGCAAAGATGATAAATTTATTTTAATTGAGCAAGAAAAATATCATTTTTCCCGAATTAATACCTAAAACTAATTACTTTTTCAGTAAAGCTTTCGATTTCTTTATTTCAAGTTTTGTTTGTTGTTTTTCCACTTCCAGTTGCTTTGCTTTCAGATCGAGGGCAGTTTTTGTACGATTCAACTCCAGCAAACGATTTTTCAAGTCAACCTCCCGTAAATTCAACTTCCTTTCGGACTCAGCTATATCATCAAAATTTTCTTTCAAATTATTACGCTTTACATTCCATTGACTTTCAAGTTCTTTTATTTGCCTATCCTTATCATCCAAACTTTCAATCCGGTCCTTAAAATCGTCTTTATATAGTTCCTTGGACTTTTTGTTCAACTCTTTACGTTCAGAAATCAGTTGTTTCATCTCCTTATCCCTGAGACTTTTTTCAGTTTTCAGGAATTTTTCTTCATCCTTTAGAAACTTCTTTTTCTCAGCCATAGTTTTTCGCTCGTTACTTATTGCTTTGGCTTCATCATTTGCTTGATCAGTACGCAATCTTAACTCTCTGCGATTACTCTTCAATCTATCCTCTAAAAGTCCGATACTTTTCAGGTAGTTTTCAGAATCTAATTTTTGTTGCTTGACAGAATCAATATTCACAGGTTGTAAAACAGGCTCTGTCCAGTGATAAGTAGAATCTGCATTCTCAGGCTTTAATACTGTGGTATCGTTTACAACTTGTGCAAACGCGACGATTCTCACAATTACAATAAAAAGAAACACTAGCAATAACTTTAAATAATTAGTTTTCATAGCAGTAAACGTTTACAATCGACTATTAATCGGATAATCTTAGCGTTTATTTGAAACGTTAGAATAATCAAAAAGTTCAATGTATCTTATCACTCATCATAACAATTTGAATTTTAAACGAATTTCGACATCTATCCACTTTTCAGTCTAAACACACAATTCTAAATATCAGGCTGTTGCACAAATCATTATTTCTCAATTAAGCATTCTACAGAATGAAATTAATCAGATAACTGACAGAAACACAAAAGCTGTTATTTTTCTTTCGTTATTCAGTTTTTTTTCCGAACTTTGCCGACTTAAAAATACGCAAAAAAAGACAGCAATTTTAAGAATATTTTAAGGTGAAAGATACAAAGTACATTTTCGTTACCGGTGGAGTTACTTCATCGTTGGGCAAAGGAATTATTGCCGCATCGCTTGGCAAACTATTACAGGCCCGTGGTTTTAGAGTTACAAATCAAAAGCTGGATCCATACATAAACGTTGATCCCGGAACTTTGAATCCATACGAACACGGCGAATGTTATGTTACAGTGGACGGCCATGAAGCCGACCTCGACCTCGGTCACTACGAACGCTTTTTAGGCGTAGAAACCCACAAAGCAAATAACGTTACTACAGGACGTATTTATCAGAACGTGATAAATAAAGAGCGTCGTGGCGATTATTTGGGAAAAACCGTTCAAATTATTCCTCACATTACCGACGAAATTAAACGCAACATCAAGCTTTTGGGTAGCAAAGGCGACTTCGACTTTGTGATTACTGAACTTGGTGGAACCGTTGGCGATATCGAATCATTACCCTATATCGAAAGTGTGCGCCAGTTGCGCTGGGAATTGGGCAAAAACTGCCTGATCGTGCACCTCACTTATGTTCCATACCTGGCTGCAGCCAAAGAATTAAAAACAAAACCAACCCAACACTCTGTAAAAGCTCTTCAGGAACAGGGAGTTCAAGCTGACATCCTCGTACTTCGTACAGAGCACAACATTTCGGCAGAAATGCGCAAAAAAGTGGCACTCTTCTGTAACGTAGAAGCCGGAGCAGTCCTTCAGTCTATCGATGTACCATTTATTTACCGTGTTCCACTCAACATGCAGGAAGAAAAACTGGATGAAGTGGTACTGACAAAAATGGGTTACGACCTTGAAAAAACGCCAAAAGCAGACATGGAAAAATGGACTGCCTTTGTCGAAAAACTGGAAAACGCCAAAGAAGAAGTACGCATTGCCATTGTGGGAAAATACGTACAACTACCTGACGCATACAAATCTATCATCGAATCACTAATTCATGCCAGCGCTTACAACAATAAAAAACTAAAACTCGATCTAATCTTATCTGACAAACTGTCAGAAGAAAATGTTGAGAAAAAACTTCAAAAAGCCGATGGCATTATTGTTGCTCCGGGATTCGGGCAACGCGGAATGGAAGGCAAATTTGCCGCCCTTAAATATGCCCGTGAAAACAACATACCATGCCTTGGTATTTGTATGGGTATGCAAACCATGTCGATTGAATTTGCCCGCAATGTGCTTGGATACACAGAATGCAAACAGCACTGAGATTGATCCGGACACTAAACACAATATTGTTGATATCATGGAAGAGCAGAAAAATATGCTCGACCTGGGCGGAACAATGCGATTGGGAGCCTACAAATGCACTTTGAAAAAAGGGACAAAAGTTTACGGCATTTACAACAAGGAACATATCAGCGAACGCCACCGTCACCGTTACGAATTCAACAATGAATATAAAGATGAATTTGAAAAAGCCGGAATGAGCTGCAGCGGATTGAACGAAGAAGCAAACCTGGTCGAAATTGTTGAACTCACTTCACACAAATGGTACATTGGGGTACAATTCCATCCGGAATATAGCAGCACAGTAGTGAATCCGCATCCTCTGTTTATCAGTTTTGTGAAAGCTGCAATAGAAAAATAAAAGACTACCCCTAACCCCTAAAGGGGAAATAGATTAGTGTTATAAATTGCATTTTATATTATAATTTAAATAGAAACAGACCAAAAGTAGCCTAGTTCCCCTTTAGGGGTTAGGGGTAAAAAATTCAAACATGGATAAAAATACGATTATCGGATTTGTACTGATACTTGCAATTGTAATTGGGTTTACGCAGCTTAACAAAAAGTCTGACAAGGAAATTGCAAATGAAAAGCGATACAACGATTCAATTGCACTTGTTGAGCAAAACAAAGTTGAAAGTAAAATTGCCACCAACAAACAGAATGCTTTAACAAACACCGATTCGGCTGCAGTGAATGACACAAGCAAAGTTGCCGACTTATTTGGAAGTTTCAGTGTATCAGCACAAGGCCAGGAAAAATTCTACACACTCGAAAATGAGCTGGTTAAGCTTACTTTTAGCAGTAAAGGTGGTAGGGTATGTTCTGCACAACTAAAAAAATACCGGACACACGATTCTTTACCATTAATTCTATTCGATGCGAAAGAAAGTGCTATGGATTTCACTTTTGTTACCAATAACAATCGTGTTATAAACAGTTCTGACCTTTATTTTGAGCCTGTTTCTAATGCTATCAAAGATTCCAAAGGAGACAAAACACTTATTCTTCGCCTGAAAACCACCGGACAAGGTTATATAGATTTTGCATACACCTTGCCTGCAAAAAGCTACATGCTTGGTTTCGGGCTAAAAGCCAACAACATGACCACCGTTATGCCCGCCGGAATTAATTCGTTGGACATGCATTGGGCTTCTAAAATCCGTCAACAGGAAAAAGGCCGCAAGTTTGAAGACCGTTACTCTGCCATTGAATATAAGTATGTTGCAGATGATATTGAAAAACTAAGCGAGAGCAAAGACGACCAAAAAGAGCTGGACAACAAAGTCAAATGGATTGCATTTAAAGATCAGTTTTTCAGCAGTATTTTAATCTCAAATGATGGTATTTTTTCAACAAAACTCAAAAGCACCCTTGAAAAAGAAGGCTCCGGTTATCTGAAGTCATACAATGCCAATATGGTTGTAGGTTTTGACCCTACGGGAAAACAGCCGACTACTTTCCAATTATTTTTTGGTCCAAACCAATACAAAATTCTGAATTCGTTCGACAAAGGCGTTGAATCAGACAAGGAACTACAGTTAAACAAACTGATTCCACTTGGCTGGGGAATATTCGGTTGGGTTAACCGATTTGTTATCATTCCACTATTCAACTTCTTTAGCCAGTTTATAAGCAACTTTGGACTTATCATTTTATTGATGACCATCGTTATTAAACTGGTATTATTCCCATTGACATACAAATCGTACATGTCAAGTGCCAAAATGAGGGTATTAAAACCTGAAATCGACGAAATACATGCCAAAATTCCGGTTGAAAAAGCTGCAGAACGCCAAAAAGCCACCATGGATTTGTATAGCAAGGTTGGTGTTAGCCCACTAAGTGGCTGCATACCATCACTATTGCAAATGCCACTGCTGTTTGCCATGTTCAGCTTCTTCCCGGCATCTATTGAGCTGCGTCAACAAAGCTTCCTTTGGGCACAAGACCTTTCGGCATACGACTCAATTATGCAACTGCCTTTCGAAATTCCTTTTGGATTTGGCAGCCACGTGAGTTTATTCTGTTTGCTGATGACAGTAACGAATATTGTTTACACCAAACTGAATATGACCAACACTGCTTCTGCCGACCAACCTGGTGGAGCAATGATGAAGTGGATGATGTATCTGATGCCTGTCATGTTCCTGTTTATGTTTAACAGCTATGCTTCCGGTTTGAGCTACTATTATTTTATCTCAACTTTGATTTCTATCGCCCAAACATATGCTATCCGTGCTACGGTTGACGAGAAAAAACTGTTAGCCCAGCTACACGCCAAACGTGCAACCAACAGCAAGAAACCGGCTAAAAAAGGCGGCTTCATGGAACGTTTGGAAAAAATGCAACGCGAACAACAAAAAGCTATGCAACAAAAACGGAAGTAACTATTTATAACCCACAAAAGCGCAATCTGCAAACTTCATCACTTTGCGTTTGCGCTTTTTTTGCATCTATCAATAGATTAATAAAAATGAAAAGAACAAGTTCTATTATTTTCTTTCTGGGAGGAGTTTTAATTTTCCTGGGTTCCTGCACTAAAAGCAGCCGATTTGAAATTGACACAACGAAGAATCGTTACAATGTAAAAATCCATAGGTTTGACAAAGACCTTTTATCCATTGATACGCTTAAAATGAAACCCGGCATTGAGAACTTGTACGCCCGACATAAAGACTTCTTACCGGTTTTTACATATAACATACTCGACACCACCGCAACCGACACAGCAGCTGTTACGAAGTTGTTCCGGCAGTTCCTGACCGATAAAACCTACGCTCCGGTAAATAAAAAAGCCAAGCAACTTTACAGTGGTGACAATACCGATTTGCAAGAGAAGATATCGGACGCTTACACGTACATTCATCACTATTTTCCCGAAGTGGAATTGCCCGAAGTCTACTTTTTTGTCTCCGGATTTAACAGCCAGGTTATTATGAATGATAAATTCATTGGAATCGGCACTGATTTTTACTTGGGAAATGATTTCCCCTTATACAAAGACCTAACTTACCAGTATATGATTTACAACATGAGACGCGAGAACCTGGCTTCCGATCTGGTTTCGGCAACTCTGTTCAGGATGTTTGTCATGAATTCCGAACAGAACCGATTGCTGGACAATATGATTTTCAGGGGGAAAATTATGTACCTGCTATCGGTATTTATGCCGGAAGAGAAACCCGAAATCCTGATGGGTTATTCACCCGAACAATGGGCATGGAGTACAAAGTATGAAAAAGAAATCTGGGCAACCATCATTGACCAAAAGCATTTGTTTTCGACCGACGTTCAGCTAATCCATAAATATATGAACGACGCTCCTTTCACAGCGCCGGTATCGCAGGAATCGCCCGGAAGGCTCGGTACATTTATTGGCTGGCAAATTGTAACAAGTTATATGGAGAAAAACGATAAGCTTGGATTAAAAGACCTGATGAATGAGGAAAATTATCAGAAAATCCTTGAAAACTCCGGCTACCACCCCTAAAACCTACTTTAGTCATGTAAACAAAAAAAAGACCTGTTCGTTTTCACGAACAAGTCTTTTACTATTTGTTGCAATAAATTATGCTGGACTGATTGCTTCTGAAGGACAAACATCAGCGCAAGTGCCACAATCGGTGCAAACATCAGCGTCGATAACATAGATATCACCTTCTGAAATTGCTTCAACCGGACATTCGCTGATACATGAACCGCAAGCAATACAATCTTCTGAAATTACGTAAGCCATTTTTCTTATTTTTTTTTGTTAGTACTAATTAGTTCTGCAAAAGTATAACTTTTTCCATTTCAAAAAAACTTTTGGCCGCATTTTTTATTGTTAAAATCGATTTGTGAGACCGGATTAGCTTTCAACGCCGCATTGAATTGCATAAACAACCCACTCATTGTAACACATTTGTAATTTTTATAGTTATTTCAGGCCTTTTCAATTTTCACATTCTCACTTTTAAGATTAATATCAACACGTGAATTTCATAACCAACTGACAGACTAACATTTATACACTTGTTACATTTCTATTAAATTTGCATTAAAATACGAATTGATTAAGACAGTTTTAGTACATTTGCACCCATAATTGTTTTTTCGACGGAAAAATCGAATTTAACTCGCACAAGAAGAACAATTCAACTAAAAAAACAAATAATAAGATTCATAACTATCACAAAAAATTTTTTGTCATGAACAATTCTTTTTTCAGCAAATTCACTCCAAAGGAACCAAAGTTTTTTCCAATCTTGAAAGATATGGCAAATGTACTGCTCGTTGCTTCAGATTTGATTATCGAGTGTGTTCAAAATAACGATCATGAAAAAGCAATTGAGTATTATAAAAAAATCAAAGAACAGGAAAGAAAAGGAGAATGCTTTGTCTGCACGTGTTTTCGATGAATTGAACTCAACTTTTATCACTCCCTTTGACCGCGAGGACATCCACCACCTTGCTGACAAACTGGATGATGTTACCGACTACATCAACAGCAGTGCAAAAAGAATTGTACTCTACAATCCAAAACAACTTCCTGCAAGTGCATTCGAAATTGCAAAACTGATTAAAGAAGGCGCCATTAGCATTGGAAAAGCAGTTGACGAACTGGACGTTTTAAAAAAACATTCGAACAAGATCAAGGAATACTGCCAGGAGCTTAAGGTTATCGAAAACAAAGCCGATGATGTTTATGAAAACTTCCTGATTGATTTATTCGAAAACCAAAAAGAATGGAATCGAAATTATCAAGCTGAAAGAAATTATGAGTGAGCTTGAGAAAGCAACAGACGCTGCAGAGCATGTGGGCAAAATTATCAAAACAATTATTGTTAAGTACGCATAACAACCGCACAAAAAATGACGCTATTAATAACAGTAATTGCCCTTGCATTGGTATTTGATTTTATCAATGGGTTTCATGATGCTGCCAATTCCATTGCAACTATCGTTTCTACCAAGGTTCTGACTCCATTTAAAGCTGTATTATGGGCAGCAGCTTTCAACTTCGTTGCATTTTTCATTGCCAAATACGTAATTGGTGAATTTGGTATTGCCAATACGGTTTCCAAGGCGGTAATTGAACAATACATTACCTTACCGGTAATATTTTCAGGAATTGTTGCTGCAATTATCTGGAATTTGGCAACCTGGTGGCTTGGAATTCCTTCCTCTTCATCGCATACACTGATTGGTGGTTTTGCAGGCTCGGCCATTATGAGCACTATCGTTGCCAGCGGATACACCACAACCGGATTTGAGGCTATAAAATATGAAGTAATTATCAAAATCGCTTCATTTATCGTGTTAGCCCCACTCATTGGGATGCTGGTTTCCTCACTGCTTACCATCCTTATCCTGTACACATTCAAAAAAGTAAATCCGCACAAAGCCAATTCGTGGTTTAAAAAACTGCAGCTGGTATCTTCCGGCTTGTTTAGCATCGGGCACGGATTGAATGACTCTCAGAAAGTGATGGGTATCATTGCAGCAGCACTGTATGCGGCATATACAAAGAACGGGATTGACCTTGGTATCCACAAAATTGGAGAAATGCCCGACTGGGTTGCATTTTCGTGCTTTGCCGTTATTTCGTTGGGAACTATGTCCGGTGGTTGGAGAATTATCAAAACCATGGGGTCAAGAATTACCAAAGTAACCCCACTGGAAGGCGTAGCGGCAGAAACTGCCGGAGCATTGACCCTTTATCTGACCGAGATATTGAAAATCCCGGTAAGTACTACTCATACCATTACCGGATCAATTATTGGCGTAGGAGCTGTCAAACGTCTTTCGGCAGTGCGCTGGGGAGTAACCCAAAGCCTTATGGTTGCCTGGATTCTGACCATCCCTGTGAGCGCAGCTTTGGCAGCTCTTATTTATCTGATTTTCGGAACAATGGTATAACGAACATACCAGAATCGCTACATTCAACAAAGGCGGATGATTTTCTCATTCGCCTTTGTTGCATCATGAAATGAAGCTAACAAAAGCCTGGACTCATCTTGTGTAAGATTTATTCCGCATAAATGACAAAAAAGACAATATCACCATCAAAAAAGACTACTTTCAATAGTCCGTTCTGCTTACTTTTGTGGCATCATTTTTGACAGCAAAATTGATTTACAAACACAGAACATTAATTCAACATGAAAAAACTCTTTTTCGCGCTTACACTTGCCGCTTCCTTTCTCATTTTCACTGAAGCAATCTCTGCAAAAACAACTCACAACTATCAAAAACAAACAGAGTCAAAAAACAAGAGTAAAAAAAACAAGAAGGCAGTCATTGCTATCCAGTTTGCCGACTCGGAAATGAAACGATTCCCAAAGGCATGGCAACTTGACCACGGCAAGCGACCATTTTTTGGATATGCTCAGGGTGTGGGTTGCACAGCCATGCTAAAAATATGGAAATCAACCGGAGATAAACGTTATTTTGATTATGTAAAAGAATATGCCGACAGCCTGATTAAAAATAATGGCGATATTATTTTATACGATAAACCGAGTTTCAATATCGACTACGTTAATTCAGGAAAATTACTTTTTGATATTTACGAGCAAACAGGAAATCCCAAATACAAACTGGCCATGGATAATCTGATTGACCAACTTAAAAATCAACCCAGGACTTCGGATGGAGGATATTGGCATAAGAAAATTTATGAACACCAAATTTGGCTGGATGGCATTTATATGGCTTCGCCTTTTATGGCTCAATATGGTAAAACCTTCAACCAGCCCCAATGGATTGAGGAAGCCATCAATCAAATCACTATCTGCCATTTGCATACTCACGACCCTAAAACAGGATTATATTACCATGCCTGGGACGAAAGCAAAAGTCAGCGTTGGGCAAACCCACAAACCGGACTTTCGCCCAACTTTTGGGGACGAAGCATTGGATGGTATTTTATGGCAGTAGTCGAATGCTTTGGACTTTGTTCCGGCCAATCACCCACGCCGGGCTGAATTAATTTCAATAATACAAGGATTGGCAGATGCTTTGCCTAAATACCAGCGGGATGGACTTTGGTATCAGGTGATTGACCAACCTGAACGTGAAGGAAATTTCCCTGAAGCATCTGTAACCACACAATGCATGTATGCTTACGCAAAAGCTGTAAACAAGGGTTATATCAATAAAAAATACCGTGTGTATGCAGAGAAAGCACTTCGTGGAATCCAAAGCAAATTGTTGGTTCTGAACTCCAATGGAACACTTACATTGACCCGTTGCTGTGCAGTGGGTGGGTTGGGCGGAAATCCATACCGCGATGGAAGTTTTGAATATTATATTGGAGAAAAAATGCGCGATAACGATTCCAAAGCTACAGGGCCTTTCATTATGGGCTGCATAGAACTGAACAAATAAACGAATACAAAAAGGATAAATCGAAACATAACAGATATAATTATTCATACAATACCTGTTAACCGGGTATTGAAAGAGAGAGAGACGTATGGTAGATTCTTACAAAGGAATGTGACATACGTCTCTCTTTTTTATCGTCGTATAAACGAAGTAAGGACAGGCCTTCGTACTAACAATTAGCAATAACCTCAATAACTATCTAATTATATGAAAACTACAATTCATTATAAAAATTGTCAGTCAGAGATAAATATCAAAAAAAAGAGTGTATCAGTCAAAATAGATACTCAAACTCCAGTACACAATTCTTTAATTTGCAACTATTCAGTCTAATACTAATTAATTATTTATAGCATGAAAAAAATTACTCTTTTTTCTTTGATTGGAGTTGCAATTCTTGTTGCCAGCTCCCTGTATGCAAAAGACCAACGCATTTGGACGGGCGTAACAAACCGACTTTGGGACTTAGCTACTCCAAACTGGTCGGACCCCAATTCACCCTTATCATTTCTTCCAACCACCAGTGTTGATAGTGCAACTGTAGTTTTTGACGACAATACCGACTCATTAAAAGTGAAAGTTGTAGGCGTGATGATTGCCGACAGCATCCTTGTAAATTCCTCAAAAAACTATTTGATTGATGTAAATGCAACCGGCGCTGAAATTACAGGCAAAGGCATTTTAATAAAAAAAGGAATCGGTACTTTCGAGATGAACGTAAAAAATTCACTGTTGGGTGGAACAATCATAAACGAAGGACGTGTCAAAATGCTAAATCAAACTTCTCCAAATGTTTTTGGAGCAAAGTTGGTTCTTAACGGTGGAACTGCAAACTTTGCAACCACTACTTCATCTACCTATCCAAGCATTACTTTGCCAGTAGAAATCCCGGCAGGCAAAACCGGAACAATAGAACTTTCGCGTTATAGTTACTGGTCCAGCCCTATAACAGGAAGCGGTGATTTACAAATTTATGCTGCCGGTGAAAGAACTTATTTGGGTCAAAAAAATGTTCAACCAGTTTGGAAAAACTTCACCGGAAATGTGAAAGTTGATAAATATACAGGAACGGGAGTGGTTCCCGGATTTTATGGATTAATTTTAAATACCAACAAAACATTTAAAGACACATTGGTTTTCGGACAAAACGTAGATTCCACTTTTCACAACCGCAAACTAACACTGGGTACAGGAACTGCTATTGCAGCAGAGTCGGGTACACGCGCCTACCTGATTGGCGAATTGAATTCTGCCGACACAACAACATTAGTAGGAGGCTATTATAAAGATTCAACCACCCCAAGAGTATATTACATGATTGGAGATTTGAACACGAATGTAACATATCCGGGCAGATTTGGCTACATCGGTACCAAGGCTTACAATATGACCGGGATTATCAAAATTGGTACAGGAACATACACGTTAACAAACAACAACAACCAAATCACAGCTGGTTTATCTATTAGGCAAGGACGCGTTTTGGTTTGTGATAAAAATATCAAAGGCAATAAAAACGGCGGAACCGGTTATTGGGTAAATGTTGCTAAAACCGCAACAATAGGTGGAACCGGACGTATTGCAGGTAACGTTGATATCTACGGAACATTACAACCCGGAGCAGATGGTATTGGTACACTCACCTTATCGGATTCTATTACCGCCAACCCATATTCAGTGAACGGAACTCCATTTAAATACTCGTTTAGCTACAAACCAACTTCGTCAACAACCTCTACGTTTACATTTCAAAACGGTGGTACTACTGCTACAAATCTGACATTGCGCGAAGGCTCTGTTAGCGAATTTGAAATCGCGAATGTAAACTCATACGACAAAGTGGTGGCAACCGGTAAACTTCGTTTCAGCAAAGATACTTTAGCTGCAGGAAAACCTAAAATCAAGATCAAACTTGCAAGTGGAGCAGTAATCAGCGATGGAGATAAATTTGAAATTATTAAAGCTAAAAGCTTAGACGAAATTTATTCGAATGGTTTTGATATAGAATATCCTACAACTAACGGCATCACATGGTCTGTTGAAGCAAAAGCAGACACCGTTAAAGTCCTGCCAGAAACATTCACTTTCACAAACAAAGTAACTACTTACACAATGACCGATTCTCTGGCGGTAACAACGGTAACATTAAATGACACATTGAAAACAAGTTACAAAGTAATTGTAACTGCTCACGGTGGCACTGGCGTAAAGAATATTGAAGTCGTGAATTTCATTTCCATGTATCCAAACCCAGTTAAGGATGTTGTAAACTTCATGTCAACAGACGCAGATATTACTTCAATTGAAATAATAAACCTTCAGGGACAAATGATTCTAAGAAAAGAGATTCATTCAAACACAGCCAAATTGAATCTGGACAAACTTGGAGCAGGCATATATTATGTAAAAGTTATAACCTCAAAAGGAACAAAAGTAGAAAAACTGCTGATTCAATAATTGATTGAATTACCAACTATAACAAACCTGAAAGGCTGTCTTTATTTATGAAGGCAGCCTTTTGCTTTTATGCAAACACTGGTTATTGTTGATATAAAGAAAATGATTATTCGCAAAGCACTTAAAACTTCAAAGAAATAGCCATGCGCAATGCACCCTTATACCACTTTGATTAAAGGCAATAGCATCAAGCACCTGAATTAGAGAATTTCAACACATAAGAGTATTTGAGAGACAAAGTAACGTTGCCATTTGTAGCAAACAGTTACACCCAAAAAAAAACAAAGGTGCAGCTGGAGTATTAACTCCTTTCAGTCAACGATTTTCAATTCCGGCTTGACGGAAGCATCCGATGCTCAGCTAGACAAAATTCTGGAAAATCAGACTAAAGAAAATATCAATTTTGAAAGTGTAACAGTCATAATTCTAAGTTAATCTTTTGGAATATAGTCCTATATTTGCATGCTATCAGAAATTAACCTTCAAACAAAAATACTAAAATGAGAAGAATCATCTACTTTTTCATCTTGCAGGCGTTATGCATTACAATTATTGCGGCCCAACCTATTGCATTTCCTGGAGCTGAAGGTTTCGGCCGTTTTGCCAAAGGAGCCAGAGCCGCAGGAACTCCGAGCATTTACCACGTCACTACATTGAACGATAGCGGAACCGGCTCATTGCGCGATGCTATAAGCCAACCAAACCGTGTTGTTGTATTTGATGTTGCTGGCATCATTAAAATCAGTTCACGATTAATCTTTTCTGACAACCTGACCATTGCCGGACAAACAGCTCCGGGAGGTGGCATTACAGTATATGGGAATGGGGTTTCTTTTTCGGGTGCCGATAATATTATTGTGCGTTATATGCGTTTCAGGATGGGAAGTAGTGGCGAATCCGGAAAAGATGCGGCCGGAATAGCAAACGGCAGCAACATGATATTCGACCATGTTTCCATCTCGTGGGGATTGGACGAAAACTTCTCTATCAATTGGGATGGCAAAGGTTCTGAACCCAATAATATTACTATTCAAAAATCAATTATCGGACAGGGGCTCATGGTACACTCTGCCGGAGGTTTAATTCAAACTTCAGGTGGAATTACCATTTATAAGAACCTGTATATTGATAATAAAACCCGAAACCCAAAAGTAAAAGGGTTGAATCAGTTTACCAATAACATTGTTTACAACTGGGGATCCGGGGGTGGATATATCCTGGGAGGTGAATCCGAAGGTCCATCATGGGGAGTTATTGAAAACAATTATTTTATAAAAGGTCCCAGCACTGGTGGCACAGATGCATTTGTACGTGGCAATGCAAACTTTCAGGCATACAACAAAGAAAACATGCTTGATTATAACCTGGATGGCGTATTGGGTGGAGCAGTTGCCCCCGACAGCGTGCTTGGGCCTGTAACTATTGTGAATTCGTATGGTTCATTTAGCAATGCACCCGGAACACATCCAACATTGAACAATGTATTAAGCCCTACAACCATGTACAATTGGGCACTCGACAGTGTTGGAGCTTGCATTCCTGCCCGCGATGATGTGGACAAATACATGATTAATGAGCTAAAATCGCTTGGAACTACCGGAGCACTGATAAATGCAGAGGCCGATTTAGGCTTGGCTGGAGGAGTTGGGTATGTTTTCTCTGCAACAAAACAAGCTGATACTGATAATGACGGAATGCCAGACAGTTGGGAAGATGCAAGCGGACTGAACAAAAACCTGGCTTCGGATGCGCTTTTGATGAATGCCGACGGTTATTTGAATATTGAATATTACATCAACGGGATTACAGCTGGGCCGGTCTATGTAAAATACCCAAACCTGATTGCTGTAAAAGCTATTGGAACAGACTATGTAACGCTGAAGTGGACAAACAACGCTACAGTTGCCACAGGCATAGCATTGGAACAATCCACCGACAATGTAAATTTCACGGAAATTGTTCGGATCGATCCTTCTTTGGCTGAATATAAAATCAGTGGTTTAACCCAAGTTACAACCTATTATTACAGATTGAAAACCATCAATGGAGCCCTGGAATCGTTATATTCGGAATCATTAAAAATTAAAACACTGGGGACAGCTTCGGCTCCAATTGCCTGTACAAACCCCATCCCTACCAATCAGGCGCTGATTACAGCGTATATTCAAACCACATTAAGCTGGACAAACCTGACCGGCAACTTTGGGGGAGTATTGCATTACAATGTTTTTGCAGGCACTTCACCGGATTCGTTGGTGATGGTGGCCGACAGCATTGTAGGTGTGAGTTGTACCCTGAATATTGCACCCTCCAAAACATATTACTGGCGGGTGGATGCGATTAACTACTTTGGCAATCAGCAAGGCGATTTATGGTCGTTTACTTCCGGCAAAAAACCGGAACGCGAAAAAGTGGCATACTGGCCATTGAATGAAACATCGGGAACAACTGCAGCTAATGAAATCTACGGACTTGCTGCTGCACAAAATTTCATTCCCACATGGGGGCAGGGAAAAATTGAGAACTGCATGACCATGCCAAGCAGTCCTACAAATGCAGCTTTGTTGCAAAGCCACTACAATGCAATCAGCTTGGGAGCGGAATCATTCAGTGTGGAAATGTGGTTTAAATCGGCTGGAGGAGCTGTTGACTGGTATTTATTTCACAAAGGAAGCCACACAAAAAACACAAACACAGGAGCAACCGGAAAATGGTTTGGCATGCAATACAACAAAACCGGCAGCAACGATCGCCTGACCTGGGCTATTGACGATGATGTAACTAAAACATATATTGACGTAAAACCAGGTTCAACTTATTTTAATAACACTTGGAATCATTTGGTATGTATACGTGATGTAGCCGCCGACAAACTATATGTTTACATTAATGGCGTTTTGAAAGGATCGACAACGGACAACACCGGGAATATCGCCGAAACGGAAAATATTGTTTTGGGGAATACAAATGTTAGTTTTGTAAATGCATTCGGGGGTTCTATCGATGAAGTCTCAATTTACAAAGGAGCACTCACCCCCGAAGAAATTCTGGACAACTACCAAAAAGGATTGAAAACAGGGTTTGGAAATGCTTTGTATAATCAGAATATTGATGTTTACCCATTGCCTTTCAAGGACAAACTAACCGTTGAGTCAGACAAATTAGTAGGTTCAATGGCACAAGTTAAGCTTTGTTCAACCACCGGTCAACTTGTTTTTTCGAACACGATAACAATTGTAAACAACCGTATCGAAATCTCAGGACTGGAATCATTAAGAGCAGGCATGTACATTTGCACACTGAAATCAAACAGCGACGAACAGATATCCTTCAAGGTTGTAAAATAAAAACTCCAACAAGACCATATATTCGGATAAAAAGGACTACAACCATGTAAGACTTTTTATCCGAATGCATTTTAGATCAACTGCTTATTTCATTGAAATTTGTACAACTTTATTTGCAATAATTCATATTATGCATGAATATCGCTCTGTGTTTTTAAAATACAGATTGATTTGTTTAGATTTGTGTATCATTTGATAAACAAATACGAAAAATAACATGAGAACTACGATTCACATTTTAGGGTTATTATTCCTCACTACGGCTCTTTTTGCCCAACAAACCGAAACACAATACCTGTCCGGCACCGGCCTGGGCAACGAAAAAGTGTGGAAATTCTATTGCACTGCCGGTATGAACAGCAAAAAATGGAGCAAGATAAAAGTGCCATCGCAATGGGAGTTGCAGGGATTTGGCGAATATACCTACGGCCGTTGGTACAAGCGTGGACTTAAAAACCCAAGCATGGAACAGGGGTTGTATGAATACACGTTTTCAGTTCCTGCAACCTGGAAAGGCAAACAAATCTCCATCGTGTTCGAAGGTTCGATGACCGACACCGAAGTAAAGATTAACGGACAGCAGGCAGGTGAAATCCACCAGGGTGGTTTTTATGAGTTTTCATACGATATAACCGGCAAGCTGAAGGTGGGCAGCAAAAACAAACTGGAGGTGAAAGTATCCAAACATTCCGAAAACAAATCGGTAAATGGTGCCGAGCGCCGTGCCGACTGGTGGCTGTTTGGTGGCATTTATCGACCGGTGTATCTGGAAGCCAAGCCACAATTACACATCGAACGCATTGCCGTAAATGCACAAATGGATGGCAAACTGGCTGCTGACATTTATACCACTCCTCTACCCGCCGGCTATTCTGTTTCTGCAAGTATATCGTCTTTGAAAGGGTTAGGCAAGTTTGCTGTGCAACATTGCACATTACAAGCCGGCCTGAGTTCCCAGTATATTACAGCCAGCTGGAAAAACGTTGCAAACTGGACTCCGGAAACTCCCAACCTGTATAATTTAAAACTGGAGCTCCGGAACGAAAAAAACGAGGTTATTCATATTTTTACCGAACGGATTGGCTTTCGTACCGTTGAATTCCGCCGTCAGGATGGCATTTACGTAAACAACGTAAAAATAGTAATGAAAGGAACAAACCGCCACTCGTTTCATCCGGATGGAGGACGAACCACTAATCGCGAAATCAGCCTCCAGGACGTGAAGCTTATTAAAGAAATGAACATGAATGCCATCCGGTCGCATTATCCGCCCGACAAGCATTTTCTGGATATGTGCGACTCGCTGGGACTGTTTTACTTAGACGAACTGGCCGGTTGGCAGAATGCCTACGACACAGAAACCGGAAAAAAGCTGGTAAAAGAAATGGTGGAACGCGATGTAAACCACCCGTGTATCATTATTTGGGACAATGGAAATGAAGGAGGTTGGAACACCAAACTCGACGGTGAGTTTGCAAAATACGATCCGCAGAAACGCCATGTCATTCATCCCTGGGCCGACTTCGATGGATTAGACACGCATCATTACCCAGCCTACCAAACCGGAGTGGCACGTTTCACCAACGGACACAATGTGTTTATGCCCACCGAGTTTGCCCATGGGTTGTACGACCAGGGAAATGGTGCGGGCATGGAAGATTTCTGGAACAAGTATACCGAAAGCCCACTGTTTGCAGGTGGGTTTACCTGGGCATTTGCCGATGAGGCCGTGCGTCGAAGCGACAAAAATGGTTTTATTGATTCCGATGAATTCAATGCACCCGATGGTATTCTTGGGCCATACCGCGAAAAGGAAGGAAGCTTTTATACCATTCGCGAGGTATGGTCACCCATCCAGGTAAAGCCATTGCTAATTACACCATCGTTCAACGGAGATATTTTTGTGAGCAACAAATACCTGTACAACAACCTGGCAGGATGCACGTTGCAATACAGTTTACATACCATTGGTTCTCCATTGACAGATAATTCTCAAAAAATGTTGAAAGAGGGAACTTTAAATATCCTTGATATTGCTCCGGGCGAAACCGCTAAAATGACATTGCCACTACCAGACAGTTTTTTTTATGCCAATGTATTGGAACTAAAAGCAGTTGATGCAACCGGAAATACAGTATGTAACTGGACTTACCCGGTGCAATCGGCACAAAGTTATAGCGTAAAACAATTAGAAAACATTTCCAAAAGCGGACAGGCAAGCTTCCAAAAGACAGATAGCACTGCTATTTTAAAAGGTGGAAATACCTCTGTAAAATTCAATCTGAATACAGGGCTTATTACAGAAGTAATCAATAAATCAGGACAACTGTCGCTGGCAAACGGGCCAATTGCCGTTGGTATGAAAACGAAATTCAAAGAATATAAGATGCGTCAGGAAGATGAAAAATCGGTATTAACCTTCTTTTACCTGGGAGGTGTCGATTCTATCCGCTGGGAAATGACTCCAGCCGGATTGTTGCACATGTCGGCCGTGATGCTCAACAGGGCTTCGGGTGGCACAGGGTTTGATGATTCTTTCATGGAAGAAAACATCACCAGTCTCGGACTCACATTCTCGTACCCCGAAAGCAAAGTGCTGGGCATGGAATGGTATGGCCGCGGCCCTTACCGGGTATGGAAAAACCGCATCAAAGGAACCAATTACGGACTTTGGAACAAAGCGTACAACAATACCATAACCGGCGAAAGCTTCGAAAATCTGGTGTATCCGGAATTTAAAGGGTTTCATGCCAATTTGTATTGGACCACGCTGAAAACTAAAGAAACACCCTTCTCTGTTTATAGCGAAAGTGATGGCGTATTTTTCCGTGTTTTTACACCCGAAGAACCCAAGCACAGACAGAATGGCGAAAATTCAATGCCCGATTTCCCAGCTGGCGACTTGTCGTTCCTCTATGAAATTCCGGCTATACGCGATTTCAAACCAATCGCACAACTGGGTCCCAATAGCCAACCATCGTCTGTAAGGATAAAAAAAGGCGATGAGGGAATCAGCATGAAATTGTGGTTTGATTTCAGGTAAAGGGTTTCTCCTGAAAAGAGAATTCGGGAAAATAGAATTATTTCTTCCGTCCCTTAAAAGGGACGGAAATTGATTCTGTACACATTGACAAGACACATAACAGGTGTTGAGAAGACATATTACACCCATTGACAAGACATATTACAGGTGCTGAGAAGACATATTACACCCATTGACAAGACATATTACAGGTGCTGAGAAGACATATTACACCCATTGACAAGACATATTACAGGTGTTGAGAAGACATATTACACCCATTGACAAGACATATTACAGGTGTTGAGAAGACATAATACACCCATTGACAAGACATATTACAGGTGTTGAGAAGACATAATACACCCATTGACAAGACATATTACACTATCGGGCAAAACACAATAAGACACATGACAAGATATATTGCAACACAATTAAAAGCAGAATAACCCAAAGAAAATCAATAATATGAACTCGAAAAACACCGGTAATTTCAAAAAGCAGATTAAAAGATACGGAATTTTATCCTGTATTATCTTTCTCCTAACCCCTTGCCTGAAAGCAACAGGAGGCACAACGTGGCCAACAATAAATGCAGAAATGCGCCCCGGAACACGTTGGTGGTGGTTGGGGAATGCGGTTGATAAAGCCAATCTGGCTTACAACCTGGAAGAATATGCCCGCGCAGGACTGGGAACGGTGGAAATTACACCTGTTTACGGTGTTCAGAAAAATGATGCAAACGATATTCAATTTCTATCACCCAAGTGGTTGGAAATGTTTCAACACACCATGACCGAAACAAAACGCCTAAACATACAAACCGACATGAACACCGGAACCGGTTGGCCTTTCGGTGGCCCCGAAGTAACAGTAGAAGATGCGGCTTCAAAACTGATTACCCGTGAATATACTGTTTCCGGCACACAACTTTTTTCTGAAGTAATAAAACCCGAAGATAAAGTACAACAGGAAGCAAAACTGCAACGCGTAATGGCTTTCTCTGGTAAAAACGCGATTGATCTGACTAAAATGGTGGATAGCACCAGAAAAATTACGTGGAAAGCACCCAAAGGCGATTGGAAAATCATAGCCGCATTCAATGGAAAAACATTCCAGAAAGTAAAACGTGCAGCTCCCGGCGGCGAGGGGTACGTAATGGACCATTTCTCAAAACGTGCCGTGAAAAACTATTTCAACCGTTTCGAAAAAGCATTTGCGGCAAATAACACAACATATCCGCACAATTTCTTCAACGACTCGTACGAGGTATATGGCGCCGATTGGACTGAAGACTTTTTCGATCAATTCTACACCCGCCGGGGATACAAGTTGGAAGAACATTTGCCTGCCTTCTTAGCTACCCAACGTACTGACGAAACAGCCCGCCTGATATCGGATTACCGCGAAACAATTTCTGAGCTATTGCTGGAAAACTTCACGAAACAATGGACAGACTGGGCACATCTGCACGGTAGCAAAACCCGCAACCAGGCACATGGTTCGCCAGGCAACCTGATTGACCTGTACGCCACAGTAGATGTTCCGGAGTGCGAAGGATTCGGCTTATCAACCTTCGGGATAAATGGGTTGCGTACAGATTCGCTGACTATTAAAAACTTTTCGGACATTTCCATGCTGAAATATGCTTCATTGGCAGCACACATATCGGGAAAACAGTATGTTTCATCCGAAACATTTACCTGGCTCACCGAGCATTTCCGTACATCACTGTCGCAATGCAAACCCGACCTGGATCTGATGTTTGCAGCCGGCGTAAACCATATGAACTTCCATGGCACAACTTACTCGCCCCGCGAAGCCGCATGGCCGGGCTGGAAGTTTTACGCCTCCATTGACATGTCGCCAACAAACAGCATTTGGCGCGATGCCCCCGCGCTGATGAGCTACATTACCCGTTGCCAATCGTTTTTGCAAAGCGGGAAACCTGATAGTGATTTCCTTATTTACCTGCCAGTGTACGACATTTGGAATGAACAACCCGGACGTTTGTTACAATTCGGTATACACGACATGGATAAAAGGATGCCTAAATTCATCAAAGTGGTTCATACTATTTACGAAAACGGCTACGATGTGGATTACATTTCCGACCGGTTCATCCTTTCGGCAAGCTGTGTCGGCAACCAAATTGTTACCGAAAGCGGTGCGCGTTATAAAGCACTGATACTTCCGGCGATAAAAAAAATGCCCGTAAGCGTATTGAAACATATTGCGGAACTGACGGCACAGGGAGCTAAAATCGTATTTATGGAAAATTACCCTGCCGATGTCCCGGGTTATTCCAACCTCAGGAAACGTCAGGCGGAAATGAAAGGCATCCTTAAGAAGCTGCCGTTGGTTTCCGACTTTAGCAAAGCATCAGTTCAAAAATACAAAACAGGCCAAATCATAACCGGATCCGATTACAAAGCCACCCTTGAAGCTATTGGCATACAACCCGAAGAAATGATTACCCGGTTCGGGCTTCACGCCATCCGCCGGTCGAACGACGACGGGCATCACTATTTTATTTCATGCCTGCAAAAAAAAGAGGTTGACAATTGGATAACACTGGCCGTTCCGGCAGTCTCGGCAGAAATTTTTAATCCCATGACGGGAGAAACCGGCAAAGCAGACCTTCGCCAACAAAATGGGAAAACACAGGTTTACATACAGTTGAAATCCGGGGAATCATTGATCCTGAAAACATTCAGCAACGAGGACATTCAAATTCCTGCATGGAAATACCTGAAAGGCAATGCGCAAATCGTGGAAATTACCAACCCATGGAAACTGCATTTCGAAAAAAGCGAACCGCAAATAAAAGACACGTTTAAGCTGAACACACTCAAATCGTGGACTGAACTTGGCAACGAGACGCTAAAAACCAACTGCGGAACAGGTATCTACGAAACAACATTTAAGTTGAACACTATTACAAAATCGGCCGCATACATATTAGATTTGGGAGATGTGCGTGAAAGCGCCCATATCTATGTCAACGGGCAGGATGCAGGAATTGTTTGGACAGCGCCATTTACCTGCCAAATTGGGCATTCGGTGAAGACGGGTGAGAATACACTCCGTATTGAAGTGACCAATCTGCCCGCCAACCGCATTGCCGATTACGACCGTCGGAAAGTGGAATGGCGTATTTTCAAGGAAATCAACATTGTTGATATCAACTATAAAAAAACAACATATGACAACTGGAAAACTGTTGAAAGCGGTCTTTGTAGCCCTGTAAAACTGGTTGTATATGAATAAACAGAAGAATAGGACCGCAGATAAGGCAGCGTCTATGATAACAACAATTTATCGCAACATTATGAAAAAACACACATTCCATCTAATCACGTGTTCAATCCTGTTTGCAGTAAGTGCAAATGCGCAAGACACGCGCGAACGCACGTACCAGTACGAAATACTGGAACCACGTCACGAGCAAAAACCACAAGTGGAAGGGTTTGCCACAACGCGCATTGTTGAAAACCTGAACAGAGGATTAAGCGCAACACCTTCGGCCGATGGCAAATCGGTTTACCTGAGTTGGCGTTTACTCAGTACCGACGATAAAGCGGTTGCATTCAATATTTATCGCGAAGAAAACGGAAAGTCAAAACGTATTAACGCGAAGCCCGTCATTGCCACTACAGATTTTACCGATTTCAAACCCGCAGTCGGTACAGTTACGTATTTCGTACGTCCTGTTTTCAATAAAAAAGAAGGAAAAGATTCTGAAAAAATAAGTATAGAACTTAGTTCCGCCAAAAACTACAGTTCAATAAAACTGAACGAAAAAGACAAAGCCGGGAAAATTGCCGTAGCCGACCTGAACGGTGATGGTAATTACGATTATATCATCCGCACGCCCGAAAGCAATGTTGATCCGGGAATGCCCGGCGACACCAGCGGAAAAACGTTCAAGATTTCGGCCTACCTGCACGATGGCACTTATCTGTGGACATACGATATGGGCTTGGGTATTGAACCCGGCATTCGGTATTCTCCATTTGTTGCTTATGATTTTAATGGCGATGGAAACGCTGAAATTGCCATCAAGATAGCGGGCGACGATTATATCAAAAATGAAAAAGGACGCGTCAGCGGGGGAAGCGAATATCTCGGCATCCTGGATGGAATGACCGGAAAAATCATTGACAAAGTCGATTGGCCTGAACGCAGTTTCCGCCTGGGCGATTTGAACCGCCAAAACCGGAACCAGATTGGCATGGCTTATCTTGATGGAAAAACACCTTGTATTCTGGCTGCCCGGGGTACATACCGGTTGATGATGGTAGATGCCTGGCAACTCAAAGGCAATAAACTGGAAAAACTCTGGCGCTTCGATGGCGACGAAGAGAACCCGATAATGCGTAGCCAGGGAGCGCACAACATGGTTTGCGGGGATGTTGATAACGATGGACGCCAGGAAATTTTGCTCGGCTCATGTATGATTGATGACAATGGAACCTTGCTTTGGTCCACCGGACTCGGGCATAGCGACAAAGCCTACCTGACTCAGATTGATCCGAAACGCCAAGGCATGCAGGTGTTTCTGGTTTCAGAGCCCTGGCAAAGCGATGGCCGCGGGGTGCTGGTCGTAGATGCCAAAACCGGACAGCAAATATGGAAAATAGGCCAACCCACTTTCCACGTAGGCGATGGCATGGTAGCCGATTTCGACCCTACACATGCCGGATTGGAATGCTTTGCCAGCGAAGATAAAAAAGGAGGCAGCGATGCGCGCTATTTGCTGACATCGGATGGCAAAAAACTGAATTCAAGCAATGATGAAGTTCCCGATTGTCGCAATTGGGCCTGGTGGGATGCCGATTTGTTGCGCGAAATAATAGGAAGTGGCGAGCGCCGTCCCGTTACGGATGAAGGAATGCCCAATGTACCAAAAGACACGGTGAGAACTGCTCCCCGTAGTGCCCGGGGCGGTAATCGTAGCATAAAAGTAATGAAATGGAAAGGCGAAACGCTTACAACAGATATAAAAGGTGACGTTATTATGATTGCCGATATTACGGGCGATTGGCGCGAAGAAATTATCACCGCATTGCCCGGTGAGATTCGTATTTACAAAACGAATATCCCGGCAAAAGACCGCAGGACAAGCTTGATGCAAGACTCTATTTACCGGAGCTACGTGCTTGAACGTTCGCAGGGCTATCCGCAAAGTCCGGTAACCGGATATTATCTGGGAGAATAATTATAGGACACTTCTAAAAACTCAAAAATCAAGGCTTGCGACTGAGGCAAAAGCGGAGTTTACTGTAGTAAATGAGCATTTTGCCGAAGGAGCGTAACGATGAGTTTGGGTTTTTTAGAAGTGCCCTATACAAAAACAAAAATTCTAATTACTAAACAATCAATTTATTCACACATGACAAATCTTAAATGCTCTCTGGCAATCTTACTGGTTGCGCTGACTACATTTACCCTTGAGGCCAAAAAGCCCTACAAGTACGAGTATCTCTACAAAAATCTGCCATTCGATATGCCACGTATCGATGTCCCTGTGTTCCCTAACCGAACCGTTTCCATCACCGAATTTGGTGCGGTGGGCAATGGCAAAGACCTCTGTACCGATGCCTTTGCCAAAGCCATTGAAGCTGTAGCATCAAAAGGTGGTGGAACAGTCAATGTTCCCGTGGGTGTTTGGTTTACAGGACCTATAGAATTCAAAAGCAATATCAATCTCCACCTCGAAACAGGTGCTGTAATTCTGTTTTCTCCTGACAGAAACCTTTACCCGCTGGTTGAAACAGTTTTTGAAGGACTGGACACTAAACGTTGCCAATCGCCTATTTCGGGACGCAACCTTACCAACGTAGCTATTACAGGCGGTGGAGCTATAGACGGAAACGGCCAACACTGGCGCCCGCTCCGCAAACAAGACGTAACCGAGAAACACTGGAACCGTGTGGTTGCAAGCGGTGGTGCTTTCAAACGCCCTGACTACTGGATGCCATTGGCGCAATACCTCAAAGGCGACAGTATGGCCGACATGAACGTACCCCGCAGCTTGAAAACCGATGCTGAATTCATGACTATTCGCGATTTTCTGCGTCCGGTAATGATTAGCTTTATGGAGTGTAAAAACGTGTGGTTGCAAGGTGTCTATTTTCAAAATTCGCCTGCATGGAACCTGCATCCACTCTTGTGCGAAAACGTAATTGTAGAAGGTGTTACTGTTCGCAATCCGAGTTATTCGGCCAATGGGGATGGTATAGATTTGGAATCATGCAAAAATTCATTGATTATCAATTCATCATTTGATGTGGGTGATGATGGAATCTGCATTAAAAGCGGGAAAGATGAAGACGGGCGCCGCCGTGGCCGCGCTTGCGAAAACCTGATTGTTGATAATTGCACGGTGTTTAAAGGTCATGGAGGATTTGTGGTAGGAAGCGAAATGTCAGGTGGCGTGCGCAATATGAAAGTATCCAACTGCCAGTTTTTAGGCACTGACGTAGGCCTGCGCTTTAAAAGCAAACGCGGACGTGGCGGACTGGTGGAAAATATCTTTGTAGAAAATATTGGCATGATGGATATTGTAACCGAAGCCTTGCTGTTCGACCTGTATTACATGAACAAATCGGCATCAGAAATGCTGGAGGATGCTAACGGAAACCCGATTAAACGCGACTTGCCTAAAGTAGATGAAACAACGCCAACATTCCGCAACATCCATATTAAGAACATACGTTGCAGCAATGCCGTGCGCGCCATGTACTTCAATGGGCTGCCCGAAAATCCGATTGAGGGAATTTATGTGGAAAATGCCAACATTACCGCCCGGCGTGGTGCAGAAATAAAAGAAAGTAAACATATTGTGTTGAAAAACATTGACATTATCCCGGTATCGGGTCCGGCCCTTAAAATTGAACATTGCGAGGATATTAAACTCGAAGATGTTTCAGGAGAAATTGTCCGATAGCTATTCTGGTTAACGAGCAAACTACAACACGAAAGATTCAGGCTATGAACTAACCAATCATTCCCTGAATCTTTCGTGTTGTAAACAAATCGATTGCAAAATTGGTTGTAAGTAACGAAGAATTCCAAAACAGAATCTGAGAAATTCTCAAAACTCCAACAGCATACACAAAATGATTATGAATCCAATAAAGCCTGTCACGGTAGACTCTTACATAGACTCATTCCCCGAGGAAACTCAAAAACTATTGGAGCAACTTCGCGCCATTATAAAAGAAACCGCACCCGAAGCCGAAGAGAAAATCAGTTATGGTATGCCCGGATATAAATTAAATGGCATGTTGGTTTACTTTGCCGGCTACGCCAAACACATTGGTTTTTATCCCGGAGTTGCCTGCATAGTTGCTTTTATGGAAGAACTTTCAGTCTACAAAACGTCAAAAGGAACTGTTCAGTTTCCGTTAAACAGACCCTTGCCAACCGAACTCATAATCCACATGGTGAAATTCAGGATAGTTGAAAACCTTCAACTAAAGAAAAAGAAGCAATCAGCCCCAAAAGGTTGAACAAGCGCCTGTCAATATTGCACACTTCACCCCACAAGCATCTTAAATTTCTGAAATACACAAAAAAGAGTGTATTTATTTTCATTTTATTGTACAAAACTCTATTTTATCCTGAGTGGTTTTTATATTAATTTGCACTGTTCGATAATTGGAATTTGTATCAAAAAAAGAAACGACCAAAAACAATAGGCATAACATCAAATCATATAATCACGAGTATAAAGATATGCTCTATATTTGCGGATAAATCTATTCACGGAATGAAAAAACAAAGCTATATCCCTCTACCCGCATTCTATGCCTACTCTTTGGCAGCCCCTGCAGCAAGTAGAATCCCGGCACTTAAATGGCTAAAAAATACAGCTTCCCAAACCTTCTCTGAATCAGAAAAAATTTATTACGCGAACAATTCTGGTGTCAGGACTTTTCAAAAAGCCACAGACAATTCACGGCTCACAACAATAACATATGGTTACTCAGCAAAGAGTACAACATGTAGAATATTTCCGTCCATTACAAGAAGATGCTATTGCCCTCAGACATTAAAACCGACATACCAACATTCCGTAACATTCGCGTTAAAAACATGAGCGAGACCCATGTCGACAACTAAACAAAAGCCTATGGAATTGAAACTGTTTGGAATCTACCGACAACTAACCTTTTGAACTAAAAAACACTAAAAACGTAATTATAAAATAACCAAAAAACAAATTAATTCTCAAATATCATGAACGAACAAATTCAAAAAGCCTATGATTTGGCAGTAGCGCAATACGCTACAATCGGTGTTGATGCAAACAAAGCTATTGAGCAACTGGATCAAGTGCCTATTTCACTTCACTGCTGGCAAGCCAATGACGTAACCGGATTCGAACATTCTGACGGTGCGCTTACTGGTGGTATTCAGGCAACCGGTAACTATCCCGGTAAAGCACGTTCTATTGCTGAACTCCGTGCCGATATCGACAAAGCCATGTCATTGATACCAGGCGATCACCGTGTGAATATCCATGCTTTCTACGGCGATTTCGGTGGTGTGGCGGTTGACCGCGACCAAATTGAGCCAAAACACTTCCAAAGCTGGATTGACTGGGCAAAAGAAAAAAACTACAAACTGGACTTCAACGCCACTTGTTTCTCGCACCCAAAATCGGCCGATGGTTTAACACTTTCTCATCCCGATCCTGAAATCCGTGCATTCTGGGTAGAACACGTAATCCGTTGCCGTAAAATTGCAGAAGAAATGGGCCGTCAGTTAGGTTCAAAATGTATGCATAACATTTGGATTCCGGATGGATCGAAAAATGTGACTGTAAACCGTCTGCAATACCGCGCTAACCTGAAAGAATCGCTGGACAAAATTTTTGAATACAAAACCAACAATGTGTACATGAAAGACTGTATCGAAAGTAAAGTATTCGGTATCGGTGTAGAGAGCTATACCGTTGGTTCACATGAATTCTACATGGGATATGGTATCCAAAACAACATTCCAATTACACTGGACTCTGGACACTTCCACCCAACTGAAATCATCTCTGACAAAATATCTTCATTGTTATTGTTTACTTCTGAAATCATGCTTCACGTAACCCGTGGCGTACGTTGGGACAGCGATCACGTGGTAATTCTGAACGAAGAATTGGTTGCCATTGCTCAGGAAATTGTTCGTGCCAATGCATTGGATAGAGTTCACGTTGGGCTGGATTATTTCAATGCTTCTATCAACCGTATCGGTGCTTACGTATCGGGAGTTCGTGCTACTCAAAAAGCAATGGTACAAGCATTGCTGGAGCCAATCGCAAAATTGCGTGAATTTGAAGCAAAAGGGCAGTTCTTCGAAAGAATGGCCTTGCTGGAAGAAGCCAAGTCAATGCCATGGGGTGCAGTTTACAACTATTACTGTGCTAAAAAAGGTGTAATCGTAGGTGAATCTTACATTGCTGATATTCAGAAATACGAACAAGAATGTAACGCTGAAACGCTAAAAATACGTTAAACCACAATAGGCACAGTAATTTTCAATAATCCTTTTTGAAGATTCGATTGTGTTTATTGTGGTTTATTTTTATAACTTTAAATCACAAATTACCATTTTAATGGTGAATCGTAAACACAAAAATAGTAACTGATAATATGAACACACTCATTGGATTATTAATTATCGCTATCGGTAGTTTGGGGCAAAGCAGCTCGTATGTTCCAATCAAAAAAGTAAAAACATGGGCCTGGGAAAGTTTCTGGCTTGTGCAGGGAATTTTTGCATGGTTAGTATTTCCTTACCTCGGAGCTTTGTTGGCAGTTCCCGAAGGGCATACACTTACCGAAGTTCTATCTTCTGGCGACGGAGCAGCCTGGCAAGCATTATTTTTCGGAGCGCTCTGGGGCGTAGGTGGTTTAACTTTCGGGTTAAGTATGCGCTATCTCGGCGTTGCATTGGGTCAGTCAATTGCCTTGGGCACCTGCTCGGCTTTTGGCACCATTATCCCGGCATTGATGGTTGGAACTGATTTGTTTAGCGGCAAGGGGCTGATTTTATTAATTGGAGTGAGTGTAGCTATTGCGGGTATCGCAGTGATTGGTTATGCCGGCGGACTTCGATCGCAAAATATGACTGAAGAACAGAAAAAAGCGGCCGTAAAAGACTTTGCGCTGGGAAAAGGCCTATTAGTAGCGATATTGGCAGGTGTAATGAGCGCTTGTTTCAGCCTTGGACTGGAAGCAGCCGAACCGATCAAAACTGCCGCTATCACCCTTGGCTCTAAAACCTTGTATGCCGGACTACCAGCCATTTTACTCATTACCGTAGGTGGTTTCATTACCAATGCTGTGTATTGTTTATTCCAAAATTTCAAAAACAACACCCTCAAAGATTATTTCAGCGTTTCGGGAGCTGTATTCACAAACAATGTCTTATTCTGCGCCCTGGCCGGTATCCTTTGGTATTCGCAGTTTTTCGGACTGGCCCTGGGTAAAAGCTTCCTCACCGACAGTCCGGTCATGCTTGCTTTCTCGTGGTCAATCCTAATGTCCTTAAACGTTACTTTCAGCAACGTCTGGGGTATTATTTTAAAAGAGTGGAAAGGTGTTACCAACAAAACCATTGCCGTGCTTATTGCCGGAATGGCCATTCTCATTTTCTCGCTTATTATCCCTAATGTGTTCTGAGAGCTAGAAATAAAATTCAAATAAAAGAAGTTCAGGCATCTCTATCCGGAGATATCTGAACTCTTTTTGCTTGTGTAAAATTCAACGTTTATCCTGTAAATAAAGCGGATCAATAATTGTGAAGCGAACACAACGACAGACAACAACAAAATAATACAAACTCTGACTTGCGAGTTCCATATGAACTTTCAGAAATAATTATTGACATATGAAATTGAATAAAATAGGCTCAATTGCATTTCTTCTTACGGGTTTCGTGCTTACGTTGCCCGCTCAAAACAAAATGACAGCAGAAGAAGCTGCCCAAATGATTGCAAACAGGATAGTAAATACCACTACCTATTTATTCGAAAACAAAAAAACCGGAGAAACCTACACCTCCGTAAAAGATTTGCCTGTCTCTCGCAACATACAGGTACAAAATAAATATAACCAATGGCACTATACAAATGGCGTAACTAACATGGCTCTGCTGGAATTGGGCGACATACTGAAAGATAAAAAATACGAGAATTATGTTCTTAAAAATATGAACTTCATTTTTAATGAAGGTAATTTGGAGTATTTTCATAAATTATACGATCAGGCATATGCCGAAGGAGGCTGGATGGCTGTTCGAGAAAATAGCTGGCATATGTTTTTCAGAGGGAAGCGCCTCGATGACAATGGACCAATGGGCGCAAGCTTAATTGAACTTCAACAACGCCAGCCCAACCAATCATTTTTGAATTACATCAACGAAACAGCCGATCACTTAAACAATAGCGAGCCCAGATTGAAAGACGGAACCATAGCCCGTATCTGGCCACACGAAAACACCATTTGGGCCGATGACTCTTTCATGGCCATTTCATTTTTGTGCCGAATGGGACAATTCACCGGCGATAACAAATACTTTACAGATGCCGCGAATCAGGTTTTAAAATACAACAAATACCTCTGGTGCCCGGAGAAGCAAATTTATTACCATTGTTACCACACCGACACTAAAGAACATGGTGTGGCACACTGGAGCCGGGCTAACGGCTGGCTGTTTATGGCAACAGCCGATTTACTTTCACGCATGCCCAAAAACCACCCGCTGCGTGAAAAAGTAATTAAAAATTTCCAACAACAGGCCAGCGGAGTGGCACGGTACCAGGGCAAAAACGGACTTTGGCATCAATTGTTGGACAAAGAAGATTCATACGAAGAAATCACAGGAACAGCCATGTTTGTCTTTGGAATTGCCCGGGGAGTAAAAGAAAAATGGCTACATCCGGATTTCATGTATGTGGCTCAACAGGGCCTGAAAGGAATGATGTCAAAAATATCTCCTGAAGGAGATGTAACTGCCATTTGCGTGGGTACAGGAATAATGCCTTCGCTTCAATACTACTACACGCGCCCAACTCAGGAAAACGACCCAATGGGCGAAGGACCCGTTCTGCGCGCATTAGTTGAAATGATAAATGCTCCGAAATACTCTGAAATTAAGGCTGAGGAGCAGTATGATAAGATTGGCAAAAAGAAATAAGCCGTATTATTATACAGGTTTTTGTAATTTGAAATCATTTTTTTATTCAAATTTATGTTGTTGAATATGTTTTTGTATTAAACCCCCTCCCCAGCCTGCCGAAAGAACCACATAAACAACTACAACACAACACATTGCATTCAAACACATTCATTCCGTGTTCGAACACACCAATTTAGCCTGTTTTATACTATCAAAGAAAATACCTATTTTTGTCAAAAGCGATACTGTGTGCGGACACGCCGTTTTCATCTTAGCCCAATATCTTATATTTTTTTGAGTCCAAACCAGCACAGTACAGCATAGCAAATCCAAACAATTATTATTGAATTCTAATCAGAACAAATGAAAAACTCAGCGGTTATGAATTACAATGATTTAGGTGTTGAATTTAAATACCTGATTGTAAGCGAAAAAGACAAAAAGTTCGGAATGTCTGTAAATACGGTTGGATTTCAGTCCATTCAACCCAACACCCCTTACCCTTTAACCGACCATCCATCGGGTTATTTTTTTAATGCGCAAAAAGGACGCGTACTCCGCGAATACCAGTTTCTTTACATTACCAAAGGGAAAGGAGTATTATCTTTTGACAACGAGACATTTATACCAATTTCCAAGGGTCGTCTTTTTGTAATTTTCCCGGGTCAGTGGCACACGTATCATCCCTCCACCGAAACCGGGTGGAATGAATACTACATTGGTTTCGAAGGTCCTATCTTTGATAATATCGTTGAAAATTCTTTTATATCAAAAGGCAATCAGGTACTGGAAGTTGGGTTCAATGAAGAGTTGGTAAATTTATTTACCCGGGCAATAGAAGTGGCCGAAGTGGATAAAATATCGTCGCAACAATATCTTTCAGGTATAGTTTTACACATTCTGGGCCTAGTATTATCAGTTTCGCAAAACAAGGTTTTCGAGATTGGTGATGTTATCCAGAAAATTGAACAGGCTAAAATCATCATGAATGAGAATATATACAAAAACATTGACCCTGAAGAGCTTGCAGAAAAATTAAACACAAGCTATTCGTGGTTCAGAAAAGTGTTTAAAGATTATACCGGCTACGCTCCGGCCAAATACTTTCAGGAATTAAAAATCCGCAAAGCCAAACAACTCCTTGTAGGGACTTCGCATACGGTAAAAGAAATCTCCTATATGCTTGATTATAACTCAACTGAACATTTCTTTTCCTTATTTAAAAAAATGACTGGCTACACGCCACTTGAATATCGTTGTTTTGGAAGAGAAACAGGCAGCTCTGAAGATTAATACTTTTCCACTAAATTTACGGCAATAAAAAGGCAGAGAGTAGAAATTGATTTTCAACTCTCTGTCTTTTTTTATCAACAAATTGCCTCTTCCTGGAATAGTGTTAGTGCCGCAAACAAGAAAAGCGCTAACACACTTCGCGAAATACCTGCATTTGGTATCTGATTCTTGCATTTCCTGCAAACAGACAATCAAAATACATACGATTAATATCAACGAATATACACAAAAGGTTCAATCAGCCTCTTAAATTTGTAAAACTTTAAAATCACCTGTAAATAAATCTCCATGAAAAAATCGCTCTGTGCCGGAATTATGCTTTTATTATTCGCTTGCAGCACCAGCCAATCGGCACCAATTGACCGCAAAGCATTGGTAACCAGGAATAATCCGCACACAAATTCATTTGACTCACTAACCTCATTATCAGTCGGAAACGGAGAATTTGCATTTACCGTTGATGCAACCGGATTACAGACATTTCCCGAACGATACAATTCCGGCGTTCCACTCGGCACTCAAAGCCAGTGGGGCTGGCATAGTTTTGCCAACCCTAACAATTATCTGCACGAAGAAACACTCAAAAATTATAATTTTCGTGGAAAAGATGAGCCCTATTCCACTCAGTTTAACGAAGCAGGCAGACATAAAGAAGCGGCCGATTGGTTTCGTATAAATCCACACCGGCTTCATTTGGGTATTATCGGGTTTGAACTTTCCGCGACAGACGATTTAAACAAAATAACCGACATTCAACAAGAGTTAAAACTATGGAATGGGCAGATAATCAGCAAATTCAAGTTTTCAGGCAAACCGGTTTATGTAGAGACCAATTGCCACCCATCAAAAGACATCGTTGGCAGTCACATAATCTCGGCTATCCATACAGGAATTAAATTCCATTTTCCCTATCCAACGGGCGCTCATACCGATGCCGCCTGTAACTGGGCAAACAATGATAAACACAGTACAACCATTATTCGCCAAACAGAGAATTCGGCCTTGCTTGAACGCAAAATAGATGAAACAACATACTATGTTTCAATCCAATGGGAAGGGAAAGCCAGTTTAGTTGAAAAAGAAAAAAATTATTTAGTGCTTCAACCAACATCGGATGATTTTTCGTTTACTGCCTGGTTTACGCCGGATAAGCCTGCTGAAAATACACAACCAACTACCCCGGAAACGCAATTAGCCGCCAATAACTATTGGAATACATTCTGGACAAAAGGCGGGGCTATTGATTTTTCGAAATGCAAAGACAAACGGGCTGCAGAACTCGAACGCCGGGTGGTATTATCACAATACTTGTTGGCAATACAATGTGCCGGTTCTGTCCCACCTCAGGAAACCGGACTGACTTACAATTCGTGGTTTGGAAAATTCCATTTGGAAATGATCTGGTGGCACGAGGCACAGTTTGCACTTTGGGGAAGGGCCGATCTGCTGGAAAAAACATTAGACTGGTACAACAAAGCATACCCTATTGCCAAAGAAATAGCCCAACGCCAGGGATTCCAGGGTGCCCGCTGGATGAAAATGACTGACCCATCAGGCATTGAAGCACCTTCAAAAGTCGGGTCGTTCCTGATTTGGCAACAACCACACTTTATCTATCTGGCCGAGTTGGTTTATCGTAGTCATCCATCTAAAGAGGTGTTGGAAAAATATGCAAAACTGATTGATGAAACCGCCAAATTTATGTTTTCGTTTGCCACATACGACCAACTGGAAGGGCGTTATGTTTTGAAAGGGGCTATTCCCGCCCAGGAAACCCTGCGTGCTTCTGAAACAGAGAACCCGCCATTCGAACTTTCGTACTGGCATTATGCGATGAGCACCGCACAGAAATGGCGCGAACGCTTGGGGCTAAAACGCAATCTGCAATGGGATGAAATGATTGACAAATTATCACCACTCGCCTACCAGAATGGTTTGTATCTCGCAGCCGAAACTGCTACTGACACGTATAAAGATATTCGGTTTACCTCTGACCACATGGCTGTTTTGGGTGCGCTGGGTATTCTGCCCAAATGCCCTTTGGTACGCAAAGATTACATGCAGAACACGTTGAACTGGATTTGGGATAACTGGAATTGGGGAAAAACCTGGGGCTGGGATTATCCAATGACGGCTATGAATGCAGCAAGGCTTGGAGATGGGAAAAAAGCCGTAGGTGCATTGCTTATGGATAAACGCACCAATACATATTTGCCAAATGGCCATAATTATCAGGACAGCCGCCTGCGGGTTTATTTGCCGGGGAATGGTGGATTGTTGACAGCCATTTCGATGATGTGCGCGGGTTGGGATGGAAATAAAACCAAAAATCCCGGATTTCCGAAAGATGGTAACTGGAATGTGAAATGGGAGGGATTGCTTCCAATGCCTTAAAATCAACGTAAAAGTATTGAAAATGACAATTAAAAAATCTAATTACTAAAATAAAATATGAACAAAATCATGAAAAAATGGACTCCGATTCTAGTATGCGTCCTTATGGCTTTCACGTCATGTGTAAGTGAATTGGATAAATACTATGCAACTCCCGACTGGTTAAAAGGGAATTCATGGGAAGTTCTCGATAAAAAAGGGAACTTTAAACTTTTTTTATCTGCCGTTGAACGTACATCGTACAAAGATCTGGTTCAGGGCAAAGGCATCATTACCGTTATGGCTCCCACTGATTCCGCATTTCAGGTATACCTGACAAAGCATAACTATGCTTCAGTGGCAGACATTCCTGACTCGACTGTTAGCAAATTAGTTGGGTTTCATTCTTTTGTTTTACGCCTTTGACAAAGACAAATTTGTTGATTATAAACCAAATGGTATTGAGTCGACAAACCCACTAAAAGGAATGTATTACAAATTTAGGACTAAGAGCCGTGATGACATTTCCGTTGAGATTGACCCGGCTTTCAATAATGCACGGCGAAAGGTGATGCACAAAGACCGTTTCCTTCCAGTGTTTTCATTCAACTTATTCACCAGCTATGGCATAAATTCAAAAGCGAACTACGAATTTTTCTATCCTAATTCAATATGGACCGGAGAGAATGGGTTTAACGTTTCAAATGCTTCCGTGAAAGACTATGCCATAGTTACTGATAACGGCTATGTTTATACAATAAATCAGGTCATTGAGCCACTTGGAACTATTTACAATGAATTAAAAGCAGAAACCGGATACGATTTTTTCAAAAAAGCATACGATAGATTTGTTACTTTTGAATATGATGTTACATCAACAGCTGACTACGGCAAAGGGGATTCACTTTTCATCATGTATCATGGAAGCCAACTTCCTCCAATAGCCTCGGAATGGCCGGTTTTTGGCTATACTCAACTGGATATTTTATCGTATGGAGCATACAACTTGTTTGCACCCGATAATTCGGCCATGCAGGTCTTTTACGACAAATATTGGAGACCGTATTACGATAACAAAGGAATAGATAGTGTTAAATTTGAACCTTTATTGGCACTGCTTCAGAATCATATCTACAGCGGAACAATTCTATTCCCCGAGCAAATTGAATCCGGTAAAGTAAAATCTCCCTATGGTTCAACCATTCAATTCGCCCGTTCTTCGGCAAAAATGAAACACATTTGCGTTAACGGAGCGTTGTACGGGCTGGATCATGTCATTGTTCCTCCTATGTTTGAGAAAGTTACCGCTCCCATGTACTGTAACCCCAAATATAACATGATCCTGGACATGATGAAGAATTCTTCTTATGTGCAGACCTTACTAACTGATGCCACAAAATTCAGCGTCTTCTACCCTTCAGATGAGATGATCCTGACCTACACCAATTTTGATGGCAAACTCATGTATTATGTAAATAGAAACGATAAGAAATATGGAGCCCAGGAGGTACAGATCGATGGAGACGATGGACTCCAAAAATCGATGACTGTGAATCAAAAGAAAACCTTTGCTGGTAGCCATATTGCTACTGAAATGATTTCAAACAGAGGAACAGAATATGTATACCGGACTCTGACACCTTATAACTACCTGTACATTAATGGAAATAAAGTATATTCTTCTGCTTTATTCAATCTGGGAGTTGATGCAAAAGTGCCTACATTCACTAAAATAGCTGGTGACTGGACCAACGGAGATGCCTATGCGCTTTCGGGAGAAACGGCTTCAGCTTTGGTACCTGAATCAAACCAGTTCAAGAACCTGACAGCCACTAGTAGCCCGGCAGATTTGAAAAACATGATTGCTTACCTCACAGCTGCAGGCATAACATCCGCTTCGCCCCCTTACAACTTCTTACAAGGCGAGCGCTTCATAGTGCTTGTTCCACCTGCTGCAAGTTTATTGGCCGGATACAATGCACTTCCAAGCAAAACTCCAGATAAAGTTGCAGCCTTCCTGAAACCCTATTTCATAAATGTGGGCGCAAGTAATTTACTCGATTATCCATTTCCTGGTGCAGGTGTACAAGGCACCCTGGTATCATTTGGCAAGAAAGCAGATGGGACTGCAGCAACATTTACGTTGGTTGACCGCGGCACCGAATTGGTTATTACCGATACCAAAGGAAATGAAGCGAAAATTACGAGCTATTTCCCTAAAATCTATGCTGATGGTGCAGCTTATCAGATTGACAAATTATTGGTAGTTGAATAATGAAAAAAGGACTAAATATGAAAATATTTCGAAAGATATTTGTTTTGATGATTGCGCTCGTTGCAGTGCAATCATTAGCAGCGCAGACTGTTCTTACAGGAGCCATTAGGGACTCGAAGACCAACGAAGCTTTAACTGGTGCAAATGTGTATGTACTAAATTCCGATAACCGTTCTTTAGCCGGATGTATTGTCGACATAAACGGTGAATACAGGCTACAAATTCCAAATCAGCAGAATTTGACCATAAAATACTCGTTTGTAGGCTATAAATCAAAAATAGTTAAATTTACCGGTCAAAAAGTAATCAACATGGAATTGGAAGATGCAACCACTTTTGAAGCAGTAGAAGTATCGGCCAAAAGAACTGAAAAAAACTCGCTGGGGCAAACCATGCGTGAACGCGTTTCGGCCATACAAAAAGTGAGTATGGAAGGTCTTGAAACTGCCGGTGTTACTAATGTAACCGAAGCTTTACAAGGGGCATTGGCAAATGTGGATATCCTAACCGGAGCTGATCCTGGGTCAGGAAGTTCAATTCGCATTCGAGGAACATTGTCGCTAAGCGCCTCGTCCGAACCATTATTCGTATTGGATGGCGTTCCAATGCCTGTAGACGTATCCTCGGATTTCAACTTCTCAACAGCCAATTCGGATGATTACAGTCAATTATTAAACGTATCGCCCAGCGACATTTTAAGTATCGAGGTACTTAAAGATGCTGCCGCAACAGCTATTTGGGGTTCGAAAGGTGCTAATGGTGTGCTTTTGATTACCACTAAAAAGGGTTCGAAAGGAAGAATGTCATTCACTTATTCCACAAAATATGAATCGAGTAAAGAAGGCAGTTCCATCCCTATGCTGGATGCCAAACAATATGTTTCCATGATTCAGGATGCCCTTTGGAATTCGATAAACGATGTTGGCCAGGGCACCAGTGAAGCGCTGAACTACATGTCGTTATTATACGACACAAAAGAAATCGGATATGACCCGGCATGGGTATATTTCAAAGAATACAATCAAAATGTAAACTGGCTCGACAAAATAACCCAAAACGGAATGTCGTTCGACAATAACTTTTCGCTGTCAGGTGGTGGCGACAAAGCCGATTACCGATTGTCACTCGGTCATTTAACCAACGAGGGAACAACTGTGGGAACCAAATTCGAACGTTTCAGCGGAAAATTCAACATGCAATACAAATTTTCGGATAAACTGGATATTTCTACTAACTACAGTTTCACCCGAGGAGTTAGAAATGCCACTTATGATGATAACTATCTGGATGTTTCTATTCGTGGGCAAGCTTTGACCAAAATGCCGAATATGAGTCCGTATATTATTGGAAGCGATGGAAATCCGACAAGTGAATATTTCACTCCGTTTTCATATTTCCAGGGTTCATATGCTACCAATAAAATATTGAACCCGGTAGCGATGGCTTATGACGCGACAAACAAAACAACTTCCGTCTCGAGTCTTATGATCTTCAACTTGCATTACAATATTGCAAAAGGATTTGATTATTACGGAATTATGGGATTCCAGTCGAATCTGAATAAAACAGATAAATATTTGCCTCAAAGCGTTTCCGGCGAATCTTATATCAGTAAATATACTGGTATGAGTTCCGAAAGTGGTTCTGATGCCATGTATCTGACTACAGAAAACCGATTGATTTTCAACAAAACCTTTGAACGACAAACACAAAGTTTTGTTGAGTGGAGTATGGCAAACTACCGACCAAAGTACGTCGTCATTTTCAGGGACTACAACAGGTAACTCGAGTGCAGGAATCACCGATCTTGATTGCAGGAAGCAACTCGAAAAACTACGGCGGCGGTTCAGGTCACGTAAACTACAGGAGCGTAGGTGGTCTGATGAACTCACAATACTCTTTTGACGAGCGTTACATCTTAAATGTTGGTTTCCGCATGGAAGCGAGTTCCAGTTTGCCTCTAAAAACACGCTGGGGAGCTTTCCCTACAATGGGGGTGGCCTGGGTATTCGGAGATGAGAAATTTCTTGAAAAATTTTAAAGCTTTATCGCTTGGCAAAATCCGTTTAAACTGGGGACAAAGCGGCAATTCACCTTCCGGGTCAGCTCCTTACATTGGTTCACTCAGCGCCATTGCCAACGGTTATGGCGAAATGGCTGCCATCCAGCCGGTGAAAGTGCAGTTGGACAATATAACTTACGAGAAATTATCTCAAACCAATATCGGTATTGATTTCGGTTTTTTTGACAGTCGTCTGAACATGTCCTTGGATTTGTACGATAAGTTCACCAGCAATATGTTGCAAAAAGATGTAGAAGTCCCAACGTCTACCGGTTATACCAAGGTTACCTATTATAATTCAGGAAAGATGGACAACAAAGGCTGGGAATTTTCAACAGACTATCAGATAATTAAAAACAAAGACTGGAAATTTAATATAAATTTCAACATCTCGCAAAACAGAAACGAGATTATAGGATTGCCGGAAAACAAACAGAACCTGAATTATACTTTTGGCAATAAAAATTATGCCTATAAGTTTACAGCCGGTGAACCATTGGGCTCGTTCTACGGATATAAATACCTGGGCGTTTACCAGAACACGGCTCAAACCTATGCGCAGGATGTAGACGGAAATACCATCTACGATATCAATGGAAGTCCTGTAATAATGAAAAACGGTACTGTAAAGGTATATCCCGGCGATGCAAAATATGCCGATGTGAATAACGATGGTGTAATCAACAAATATGATATTGTATATATAGGTAACTCTAACCCGCTGTTTATCGGTGGTTTCGGATTTAACCTTACCTATAAAAATGTTGGTTTGGTAGCTACATTCCACGGTCGTGCCGGACAAAAGGTTATCAATGCTGTTCGGATGAACAATGAATACATGTATGCAAAAGACAACCAAAGTACAGCTGTTCTTCGCCGCTGGAGACACGAAGGTGACGACACTGAGATACCACGTGCATTATATAACCGCGGATATAATGATCTTGGTTCGGATCGTTTTTTGGAAGATGCTTCATTCCTGCGTTTAAAGACATTGACCCTGAAATATGATTTGCCAAAGAAAATATCAGAAAAGCTGCACATCAAAAAACTTCAGATGTATGCTACCGGGTATGATTTGCTAACATTTACCAATTACAAAGGACAAGACCCTGAAATCAGCCTGTCTTTCGTTGACAAGTTATACCCCATGTATATCGATAATGCGTCTACTCCAAAGCCTATGCGTTTTGCGCTTGGCCTTAACCTTAATTTATAATAAGTTACAGATATGAAACGAGTTCCGTTACAGGAACGAGTTCCATACGACATTAAAAATAAAATTATTATCGTATGAAATTAAATCAATATATCGTATCGTTAATGATACTTGCATTTGCAACCACCTCGTGCCAGGATTATCTGACAGTTCTCCCGGAGAACAACCAGAGCACTGTACAGTACTGGAAAACAAAAGAAGACGTTGAAGCGGTACTTGGAGCCGGATATGTCAAACTCAGCGATGCCCAGGAATATCTCATGCTTTGGGGCGAATCCCGTGGAAACGGAATTTATTTCGGGACATCATATACCACCGGCTCGCAGGCAGGTCAGAAACTCCGTCAGTTCGACATTCTGGCTACCAACGAACTGGCAAAATGGGACAAACTATACGCCGTGATTAACATGGCCAATTCGGTGATTAAATACGGACCGCAAGTGAAAGATGCATCATTCAATGTTAATGTTATGCGTTCTTATCTTTCGGAAGCCTATTTCCAACGTGCACTGGCTTATTATTACCTGGTACGCGTTTGGAACAATGTCCCTTTTGTGAAAGAACCTTATGTTGATGACTCAGCACCTTATGCCATTGCTCAAACTGAAGGCGATGAAATACTAAAAAGTTGTTTGATAGATTTGAACAATTCGTTGGAATCGGCAAAGACAAAATTTCCGGAGTCCGATATAACAAATCCGATTAACACCAAGGGGCGTGCTACAAAATGGGCTATCTACTCGCTTATAGCCGACATTAACCTGTGGTTAGGCAATTATGATGACTGCATTCCGGCTTGTGAGGCTGTTATCAATTCTGGTCAGGTTGGGTTAATTGGTGGTGCCAACTGGTTCGCCAACTTCTTTCCGGGCAACAGCAACGAGAGTATCTTTGAAATTCAATACAGCTACAATCTGGGGCAGACAAACTCATTTATCACATTCTATTCAACAGCTAAGCTATATTACATTTCGCCATACCAACAAACACTATATGAGGCAAATACCGGTGACTTAAGAGGATTGCTGTCATTCTTACATCGCAGACGGAAAAATATGGAAATATATCGGGGTTAAATCTGATGGAACTACTGCAAGAAACACCAGCACCCAAACCGATCAAAAATGGATTATCTACCGTTTGGCAGATATCTATTTGATGGAAGCCGAAGCGTATGCAATGAAAGGTGATTCTGTGAGTAGGGGCAAAGGATTAGCCTTATTAAATGCAGTACGCAACCGCGCGGGCATTGCTTCATCTTCGGGAAACTCCGAAAAACTGGGGATGATAAAATTAATACTGGAAGAACGTCAACGTGAATTCTTCTGCGAAGGTAAAAACTGGTTCGATCTGGTTCGTATTGGTCGCCGGAGTGATGCAGGATTCAAAGAGTTGTTTATCGATCAGGTATTGCAGGTTGCCTCAGCCAGCACGAGCTCCATGGTACGTTCCATTCTGCAAGACCCGAATGCCTGGTACCTGCCGATCCACTCAGATGAACTGGTGACAAACGAACTACTTGTTCAAAATCCTTATTACGCAAACTTAGGTAATTAATTGAAAGGGGAAAAATCATGAAAAAATTAATTTATATATTTTCTATTATAATTGTTGCATGCTACTCATGTGTCGATCCATATGCGGCAGACTCAACATATATAAAGGACACAAGCGCCTTACCTGCAGCTTCGTATCTCGAAAGAACAGATTCGCTGAATGTATCTCTCTGGGTGGATTTGCTAAAATACACTGACTTGTATAATTCCATGAACTTGGCAGCCAATTATACCTGCTTTGTTCCAGGCAACGATGCCATGCAAGCCTACCTTTCAAAAAAAGGAGTTGCAAAAATAACTGACCTGAACATGGATGATGCCAAAACACTGGTAAAATACCATACCATTAAAGGAGCTGCCTACAGTGCTGTTAGTTTTGAAGAAGGAGTAATTGCCGATACAACTGCTACAGGCGATTACCTTTCCACTTCGTTTCAGGAAAACGGCGGTGCAGTTCGTATTAACCTCGAAGCTACCATTACTAAAACAGTAAAAACAAATAATGCGTATGTCCACATTTTGAATGCCACGTTAACTCCCGTAACAGAAACTATCTGGGGAAAAATGCAGTCAGGCGGATTTTCTATATTCAGCCAGGCCATTGAAGCTGCGGGTTACAAAGATAAATTAAACACAATTTCAAGTATTGCAAACAGCATTCAATACAAATATCATTATACAGCATTTGCAGTTCCTGACAGTGTGTTTAAAGCAGCAGGAATCAATGATTTTTCCTCATTGGTCGCTTATCTGAGTGCCGGAAGCGACTATACCGTTGCGACCAATGCGTTGAACCTGTATGTGGCTTATCACTTATTCAATCAGCAAATATCTTATTCGTCGCTGGCTTATTTTGCACAAACAGATACCAAGCGTTCGAAAAATTACAACACACTGGCAACAGATCAGCTGTTGAGCATTTCGGAGGTAAACAAAGTGTTATATGCTAATTACAACAAAACAACTGCAACCGGAGTAAAATTCCTTGCGGTTAACAAGAATTGCAAAAATGGCGTAGTTCATATTGTTGACGGCGTATTGCCTGTGAAAATTCCAACACCGACAACCGTTCAGTGGGAATTAACCGACTACCCGGTACTTGCATCCACTTTATCAAAATATCGGATTTCAGGTTTGACTTCCAATTATACCAGCCAGTTATTGCCCGAAATAGCAACATGCTACAAATGGTTGTCTGTTCCTGATTCCAAACCCGGATTGTATTATGTAATTGCCAATAAAAACGATGCAGTACCTTACAAAGCGTTGAATTATGACTATTTACGTCTGAATCTCGGCACATACGGTTGGGTGGAAATGACCAGCCCTACCATAGTAGCAGGAACATATAAACTTACCATTGAACATTACAATCTGTTAGCTGCACAAGCTCAGGGGAAAATATGGTTCATCATTGATGGAGTGTATTTCGGAAGCCAAGTTGCCACGCAAGGTGCTTCAAAAACAGCTAACCAATTCCTGAAAACCCAAATTGGTGCAGGAACCATTACGTTCAGTACCACATTGAAGCATACAGTGAGAATATTAGCGTCAGATAATTACACCTCCGATCTGGACTGCCTGACATTTACTCCTAATTGATTTGAAAACACGAACTCTCAGAAGTCAAGATTGTAAAAAATTTAAACAAATTATTTTCATATGAAAAAAATATATTATTTGATCTGTATGGTTCTGCTGCTCACTTCGTGCAACGAAAGGTGGGGCGAGTATTTTGGTGCTGCCGCAACAGAAGAAGAACTTGATATGACCAGCGTTGAATATCTGAATACACATCCTGAGTATTCGAAATTCTATAATATGCTCAAAAGAACAGGGCTGGATAAGGAACTTTCCAAAGAACAGCAAATTACTGTTTGGGCTGTAAAAGACAGTGCAATGGATCTGTCCGGCGTATCGGAAAACGATACCTTACGGATGCAGTACCATTTGAATCATCTGCCTTTTTTGCGCACCGATCTGAAAACTGGGCTACGCATCCGTTCACTTAACGGCATTTATTTTCAGATTACCAAAAATAATGATTCTATATTTGCAAATGCATCCCTGATAAAAAAATCTGTCAAGCTGAAAGATGGCGTTGTGCATGAGCTTTCATCATTAATGAAATCGAGAATCAATATTTACGAATACCTGAAAAATCTGGATGACGATTATTCAATAATCCGCGATACTATTTTCAAGTACAATGTGGAGATGTTTGACCGGGTCAACTCTACTCCTATCGGGGTGGATAAAACAGGAAACACCATTTACGATTCCATCTTCTACACCTACAATCCATTATTCGAAACAGTTCAGTTCAATTCGGAGTTTAAACAATTCTCGGTATTTCTTCCGAGCAACGAAATCATAAGCAATTGTTTCGAAACACTCAAGTCCACCTATGCGAAAATGGGAAAAATAGTGGAAAAAACGGATTCCACAATTGCTCTCAACTGGATAAAAGAAGCCATGTTCTACAACGGGGAGCTAAATGCTTCAGCATTCAATACAAAAGATATCAACTCGGCTTTCGGACGCGTATGGCGACCCACTGTTCAGCAATTGGAACTGAATAACCCGGAATACATGAGCAACGGTATTGTATACAAAATGACAAAAGTAAAAATACCGAATAACATTATTTTATCCAGAATAAAATCATTGGTGGAGTACTGGCAGTATCAGGACAAAATTTATCCTGACACTGAAGATTTATACACATTTAAAGGCGTAAAAGGAAATCCATCAATTTATGTGGCTGATGCCACTCCAAAGCCAGCAATACTCCCCAACTACATTGTATTGAATGTGCCAGGTGATGCTGCATTGCAGGATGAATTATCCGTGGAGTTTCCTCCGCTGGAGAAATACTTCAGTGCTGAGGATGGGAAATACCATGCCCGTGTTATGCAGGTGCCAACCGGGGAATATAACCTATACATGGGTTTCTGGAGTTCCAGCCATCCTTTTGTAAATGTTTACTTCAACGGAAATCTGATAAAAAGCAACATTAAAGTGACTGATACTACACCATGGAACTACGACCGTGTTACCGAAACGGAAAAGGATCTGAATCCGGTCAATGGAGTTGCCAAATGGAATGGACTTGGAGGTCTGATTGGGGTGGTTACTGTTGATGGAGATGGCATGGCCTCGTTCAAAATAAAGGTAGAATATGTGGCTCCGGCAGCTATCGGAACTAAAAAAACCTTAGATATTTACCATTGGGCATTAAAACCTACAGCCAATAATTATTAATTGAATAAACACAATACGATATGAATAAAATCAAAATATTTGCAATTATTGTTGCACTGGTTTTTAGTTTGGCGGCATTTGCCCAAAACCTGAAACTGGCAGGTACTGTATTGGAACCGTATCACAATAAGCCGGTTGAAGGAGCTGTAATTAGTGCTACCGGTTTGAAAAACTCGGTAAAAACAGACAAAGATGGTAAGTTTGAGCTTACACTTAGCTCATTAAAAGGAGAAATAAGCGTCTGGTTCCCGGGGTATTACACCAACATACAGCCCATTGATGGACGGACAAAAATAAAGATAATCCTTATCCCTAAAGAGAAAGCGGGATACTCGGAAACCATGTTATTGCCTTTTAAAGGAGCTACTAATATTCGCGAAAAACAAACCAATTTATTTTCCATTCAGAAAAAAGACATTGGTCTGAACAAAAATGATGTTGAACAAGTGCTTGCTCAAATTCCGGGTCTACAGGTTATCGGGAAAAGCGGAATGCCGGGCGAAGGCAGTTTCTTTGGAATCCGCGGATCAAATTCACTGACAGCCAACCAATCACCTATGATTATTATCAACGGCATACCCTATATGCCGGATATGAATGAGTCTGGTATTATCGGGGGTTTTTCAAAAAGTATTCTGAATTCGTTGAATACACGCGACATCCAGAACATTACCGTACTCAAAGGTTCCGATGCCACACTTTACGGATCGCTGGGATCAAACGGGGTGATTATGATTGAAACAGACAAGGCCGTCGATTTGGACACAAAGGTAGAATTCAGTTCGCAGTTTGGTGTGGATATGAATCAATCCAAAATGCCGGTAATGGGTGCAAAAGATTATAAAAACTATGTGGGGAATGTAGCATTAACAAAATACGATGATATGGCAAAAGTGCTTGAACTTTTCCCTTACCTGGTGGATGACAATAACTATTATTACAAATACCTGTATAACAACAAAACAGACTGGCAAAACCTGATTTATGCTCCCGGGCTAACAACTGATAATGTTTTGAAAATTAAAGGGGGCGATGAAATTGCCAAATACGATGTTTCCATTGGTTATAAAAACAAAACCGGACAAATGACCGGAACAAATTATACGAAATACTATGCCCGGATGAATTCGGATGTAACCCTGAGCCGTAAAATTTCGTTTAACTCGTCTATCTCCATGTCGTACATGAACTATGGATTGCAGGAACAGGGCATGCTCGAAGGAACAAATCCGCTGTTGGCGGCAATGAAAAAAGCACCACTATTTTCGCCTTATCAAAAAGACGCAGATAATAATCTGTTACCCGACTATTCAGTAGTACGTGATGCCGCTGGTAACCTGATTGAAAACAACATGGTTAGCAACCCGTTAGCCCTTGTAAATGGCGTTAATGCTTCCGAGCAAAATTATGACATTCAGATTAATGCGGGCGTAAATTATAAAATGACTGAAAATATAAGTATCAATGGAATCATGGGTTTGTATTATTTCTTTAGTCGTGAAAATATGTTTATCCCTGGCGTTACCAACCAAAGTATCATGCCTTTGTTCTATCAACTAGCTAACAATACCGTTCGCTCGGCACAAGGAATCACCTTTAATACTTACTTTAACCTGAATGCCAATTATAACAAAACCTTCAACGACATACATGCCGTAAAAGCCTCTATTGGGGCTCAGGTAGCCATGAATGGGAACCAGTACATTGCCGGAACCGGTTATAATACGGCTAACGATTTTTACAAAACACTTGGTTATGTGACTTCCAGCAGCCGAAATTATTTTGGATACGACAATATATGGAACTGGCTGAATTACAATGCCAACGTACAATACATATACAATCGCCAGCTTGCCATAGGCGCGAACCTGTCGTTGGATGCATCATCTTCTACCGGAACCGATGCCTCATTGTATCAGGTTTATCCTGCAATTAACGCTACGTGGATGGCAAAAAACTCGATACTGGCAAATGTTGATTTTATCAATAAACTGAATGTGCGTGCCGAATATGCAACTACCGGAAACAGCCGCTTTTCATCTTCACTGAGCAAGTACCATTACATTAACAAAGTATATCGCGACCTTTCGGGATTGACACGCGCCGGAGTGCCGAACACGAAAATAATCCCCGAACTGAATCAAACAGCAAACATTGGTTTCGATGTTTCGTTGTTCAACAACCGGTTGGATCTGACAGCCGATGTGTACTCAACCAAAAACAGTAACCTGATCGTCCCCGTCTCAATTTCGGCAGCTTACGGTACCGATTATTTATACAGCAATGCTGCAACTGCCAACAACAAAGGATTTGAAGTTGGTGCCCAAATTGCAGCCATACAAACAAAAGACCTCAAATGGTACATTGGCGGAACAATTTCTTCGAACAAAGCCAACATTTTGTCTTTAGGAGGACAGGACAAAATAGTTCTGGAAATGACCGATGGTTCAGCTGTAATTTCTGAAGTAGGGAAACCACTTTACAGTTTTTATGGCTATCAAACCGACAAGACAAATCCGGTGTTTGCAACAGCAAAAGAAGCTTCTGATGCAAATTTAAAAAATTCTGCCGGAGTTGCATTTGGAGCCGGCGATGTAAATTTTGTAGATCAGAACAACGATGGAACAATCGATGATCTTGATCGGGTAAACCTGGGCAACGCCAGTCCTGATTTCTTCGGCAACCTCAATACCTGCCTCCAATACAAAGGCTTTGAACTTTCGGCTAATTTTAGTTATAGTATCGGAAATAAAATGTACAATGCCGTTCGCCGCAGTATGGAGTCGATGACTGATTTCAGCAACCAGCTGATTTCTGTAAATAACCGCTGGACAAGTGAAGGCCAAAAAACAGCAATGCCGCGTGCTACATACGGTGACCCTATGGGAAACAGCCGCTTTTCGGATCGTTGGATAGAAGATGCATCATACCTGAAACTGAAAGAATTATCAATCGGTTATACGTTTAAATTTATGGGCGGAACAACTGTTTATATTGCAGGCGAAAACCTTTTCACCGTTACAAATTACCTGGGATTAGATCCTGAAACCATGTATTCGTACGATTCTTCATTGCGAGGATTCGATTATGCAAAAATTCCACTTGCCCGCTCGTTTAAATTAGGTTTTAATGTAAAATTATAATATGCTATATATGAAAAAGTTAATATATTCAATTTTAGTTACCACGTTAGCATTCCAGTTCACTGGCTGTAGCGATTTCTTTAATCCTGACACATCGGAGATACTGCTGGAAAAGAATTATGTAGGTGATTACACCGAGTTATATTCGGGGTATATGGGCCTTGCCGGAACGGTACAGGCTGTAGCCGACCAGGCTTCGTTCCTCGAAGGGTTACGTGGCGATCTTTTGGAGCCAACACCAAACGCTCCGCGTGAAATTTGGGTTGTTTATAATGATCTGGATAATCATCAGGATCTGGAAGGCAACTCGTTTGCGAGCCCTAAAGGTTATTATAACGTGATTATGAACGCGAATGACTACCTTCAACACGTGTTTGCATACCGCCAAAAAGACTCGACTTCTATTTCTGCAACGACTTACAAGGGCTTAATCGGTGGTGCGCTCCGCTACAAAACATGGGCATACCTGCAACTGGCAAAAATTTATGGCGAAGCCGTATATTTTGATGAACCGGTTACTTCATATGGAGATATCAGCAAATATCCGATATTGAAATTCAATGATTTGATTTCAAAATGTATTGAGCTGATAGAAGTGGGCACACATGGCATTGATGGAAAAGGTGATGTTATTTGGTCCACGGAACTGTTTCCCGGGCAGGCACAATCGCCAACTTCATTATCGTGGGATCGCATTTGCCCTCCTAAAGAATGTTTATTGGCCGAATTGTATTTGTACAAAAACGAATTCGAAAAAGTAAAAGAAAATTGCATTGCCATAATAAAACGAGGCGGAGAAAATGAAGCTTCCTACCAATTGAATCTCAGCGAATATAACGGGGAATGGAAAAATTTCGGTTACACATTTACACGCAAGGAACATATTTGCGTGCAATTTTTCGACTATTCGCTGCATCAGACGAATCGCTATGTGCAGTATTATTCCAACACCTATCCGAACAAGTATTACCTCCGTCCAACCAGTGCGGCAGTAAGCCGGTTCGAAAACCAGCTAATGTCCGGAACTCCCGGTGATAAATACCGTGGCTCCGGAGTTACCTATAAAACCGTAAATAACGAATTGGTAATGTATAAATTTCTACCCGGCAACCTCACATCCGACAAGATTTTCACAAATGACGTGATGATTTGTTTGTATAGAGCTGCTGAAATTCACATGTTTTTGGTTGAAGCATTGGTTGGACTCGGACATTTTGAAGAAGCACTGGCATTTCTGAATAATGGCGTTACATCCTTTAATAAAAATACGGGTAAATTTGAAGGCGCTTTTGTAGGTTATCCGAGTTGTTTGTATGCAACATCATCCACATCCGAAGGCTCAAACCACGGGATACGCGGACGCGTTACTTTGGATCCGGTTGGAACGTATGCGCTTTCTTCTGCAACAGCATTAGACACTCTTATTAACATGCGCCGGCTCGACTCGCTAATTGTTGAAGAAACCAGCCTGGAATTTGCAGGCGAAGGGAAAGCGCTTTACGCCATGAACCGAATGGCTAGGCGTTGGAGCGGCAGTGCCGACCGGAGTTGGGCCAGCTATTGGATAAACAGGATAGGGGACAACAATCCGGGCAATCTGTGGGGAGCCACGGTACAGGAAACCTGGGCTAATAAAATCGGAGCCAAATACACCAACGGAACAAACGCTGCTGTTTCAGCATCACTCAAGACGAGTCTTAACAACTGGTTTATCAAATATACGGTAACCAAATAAACATTAATCGACATCCAAAAAAGGTTCAGGAATTTCACTAATTTTGGTGGCTTCCTGAACCTTTATTTTTTCATATCCCAAACAGAAACAATCCTATGCGTTTTCAGAAATTAAAACAACTTTCTCTCCTTGTATTACTGTCGGGCTCTTCGCTTGCTTTTGCACAAACCCTACTGGAAAAGAATCAGGTTTACGATCCGGAATTGAATCAACTGGTTGATAAAAAAAAGCTAAGCAAAGAACGTGAACTCCGTTACCAGCCCGAGGGGGAAGATTTCGTTATCGTAAATGGCGATGCCAAATTCAACCGGGCGCTTTACGGAACGCATAGCGGCTTTCGTGTGGAAACGGGCGATGTACCTGAGTTTGCACTTTATCTGCCACGCATGGGTGGAAATCTGAGTTTTTCTGTCAGAAACAATGAAAAAACAATTGCACTGAACAACGCAACACGGATTGAAAGCCGTTACCGATCCGGTTCGCGCATTTACCAGATTACCGACCCGCTGTTGGGTAAAGGAAAAATTACAATTACCGCTTTAGCCATGAGCCAGTCAGAAGGAATGGTTCTGAAAATAGAAACGAAAAATATTCCGGCAAAGACAAAATTATCCTGGAAATTCGGGGGTGCGGCCGATAAACGGTTTAGTCGCGAAGGCGATCTGGGCGTTGATCCGGTTGATTGCTTTGAACTGAAACCCGAATATAGCAAAGGAAATGAATATACTGTGAACAAGAACTCATTTACCTTAATATTTGGCACAAAGCAAGACAAAAAACTAATAGGAACATTTCCTCCTGCATCAGAACTTTCTGTTACTAAAGGGGAATATCCCGTTCTGACAGGAAACATAAAACTCAAAAACAATAAGGTTTTATACCTGGCCATTCAGGTTCCGGATAAAACCGCAGAGCTGCCATACAAAAACATTCAGTATATTTTTGAAAAATCAGAAACAGATCGTTCATCTTTAGCCTCTCAATTGAAAATCAACACGCCTGACCCCTATTTCAATACACTGGGCGGGACACTCGTTATGGCTGCCGATGGTATTTGGAGTGGAGAAACATGGCTACATGGCGCTGTGGGCTGGCGCATGCCGCTGAGTGGCTGGCGGGCAGCTTATACCGGCGATGCGTTGGGTTGGCACGATCGCTCCCGCCTGCATTTCGATGCGTATGCAGTCTCGCAGGTCGTTAATGTACTACCGAAATACCTGCATCCAACCCAGGACACCGCGTTAAATATGGCCCGTGCCGAAAAAACATGGGGAACGCAAATGTACAGCAACGGTTACATTTGCCGGAATCCGCACGAGAACAACAAAATGCATCATTACGACATGAATCTTTGTTATATCGACGAATTGCTCTGGCATCTGAACTGGACCGGAGATTTGGAGTATGCAAAAAAAATATGGCCTGTGCTGACAAGTAGTTTAGCCTGGGAAAAACGCAATTTCGACCCGGATAACGATGGCCTTTATGATGCGTACTGCTGTATCTGGGCCAGCGATGGACTTTATTATAACAGTGGCGCAGTAACTCACTCGTCGGCCTACAATTACAGAGCCAATAAAATGACTGCCGAAATAGCGCAAAAAATAGGCAAAGATCCAAAGCCTTACGCTGATGAAGCTGATAAAATACTCAAAGCGCTTAACTCCAGGCTTTGGATTTCGAGGAAAGGCCATTGGGCAGAATTTCAGGATTTCATGGGCGGAAAAAAGCTGCACGAAAGTCCTGCACTCTGGACTATTTATCACGCCATTGATTCCGAAACACACGATGCCTTCCAGGGTTACCAGGCCACACGGTATGTCGACACGGAGATTCCGCATTTTCCTGTTGTGGCCAAAGGATTGAAAGACGAAGGATATGCTACAGTTTCAACATCCAACTGGCTGCCTTACTGCTGGTCGACAAACAACGTAGTGAATGCAGAAGTGCTCCACACCGCCCTCTCCTACTGGCAAGCCGGACGAAACGAAGAAGGTTTTAAATTATTGAAAAGCTCAATACTGGACGAAATGTACCTCGGTACAAGTCCCGGAAACATTGGTCAGATAAGCTTTTACGATGCAGCCCGTGGTGAGTGCTACCGCGATTTTGGCGACCCGGTTGGGGTTATGTCGCGCGCATTGGTGCAAGGGCTTTTCGGAATTATTCCCGATGCCATGAACGGCAGGTTGGTACTACGCCCGGGTTTTCCGCAGGCGTGGGATCATGCATCAATCAGCACCTCAGATATAGATTTTAGCTTCAGGCAAATTGGCAAGACCTACATTTATACAATAAACCCACATTTCGCAAAAAAACTTACTGTTGAATTGCAGATAAAAGCTTACTATGAAAATATTTCATCAGTCACCAACAACGGGAAACCGGTATCATGGAAGTTAGTAGAAACAGCCTGTGAATATCCCGTTATCGGCATATCGGTTGCCGAACCTGGGAAAGTAGAAATTGTGTGGAGCGGGAATCCGATAGAAAAAATCTTACCCGAATCTGTTACCGAACCGGGCAGCACCTGGCAAATGGAGTCAAAATCAGAAATCAAACAACTTTTTGATCCACAGCAAGTTTTGAATCAATCAAACCTGAACGGAAGAAACCTCAGCGGCAAAATTTGCGGAACTCCGGGACACCGGACACTTTTTGTGCAACTGGTTCAAGGAGAAATGACCTGGTGGCAACCTGTCAATATCGAAATCCGGACTCCGAAAACCGCAGAAAAAATGGCTTTTTCAGAAGTGTTAGCTGCAACCTGTGAAACGGTAAATATCGACAAACTTTTCAACGATTCGGTGAGCCATATTTTTGAGAATAAATACATGAGCCCACGTTCGCCTTACACCACCCTCCAAATCCCGACACAGGGAATTGGCGAGTGGTGCCATCCCACGGAAACAGCCAAAATTGATGACTCCGGATTGCGGAAGCTGATTCAGAATAACATACTGCAAACAAAAACAGGCGTTTCATTCCGAACTCCTGCCACCGGACGAAACATTGCGTTTACATCGCTTTGGGATAATTTTCCAAATAAAGTTGAGATTCCGCTAAGTGGTTCGGCCTCGCATGCCTATCTGCTTATGGCCGGAACCACTAATCAAATGCAAAGCCATTTTGTAAATGGCCGGATAAGCGTTGAGTACACCGATGGTACATGTGACACGCTGGAGTTAGTAAATCCGGAAAACTGGTGCCCCGTTGAACAGGATTATTATGTGGATGGCAAAGCATTCAGCATAAAAGCACCACGCCCCTACCGGTTGCATTTTAAAACCGGGCTGGTTAGTAATGATTTGGAAAAAGACCTGAAAATAAGTGGCGTTTATGGTCGTAAAATTGACGGCGGAGCAGGAATTTTACTGGATATGCCGTTAAATAGAAGCAAAAAATTACAAAATATTCAGTTAGAAACTGTTGCCAACGATGTCATTGTCGGATTAATGGCACTGACACTGCAACGTAAATAATGTACCGGATAGATTTGCCTTGCAGAATTATGCAATAATAGGTATTTTTGCACGTTCCTATATTATGAAAAATGTACCTATGAATAAAATAAAAAGAGTCGCCCTGATTTCACTCCTGCTAATCTGTATAACTTTTGCCACACGGGCTCAGGGAAACCTGCCTTATGTCGACCAAAGATCTCTTCATTTTGGATTTTCGTTGGGTTTCAACAGTATGGATTTTGGGATAAACCCCAAAGACAGCGTGGATGTTTCCAGGTTAAGCCCCGGATTTTCGGTTGGTATGATAGGCGATATGCGCCTGAACCGCTATTTCAACCTCCGCTTCACTCCTACCCTTAACTTTGGTCAACGCCAATTGAATTACCTGTTTTCGGGGGGAGCTAAGGATTCAACAACTGTATCTTCGATACTTATCTGCGCACCTTTGTATCTGAAATACAGCGCCGAGCGCAAAGGAAATTACCGGCCTTACCTGATTTGCGGTGGTGGCATGTACTGGGACCTTGGGCAAAGCGCAACGACCGACACCAAAGTCTTACTAAAACCGATTGATTTTTATACCGAGTTTGGGGTGGGATGCGATATTTACTTCTCCTTTTTCAAACTGGCCCCGGAGCTGAAGTTTGCCATAGGCTTCAACGACATGCTGAATCATAATTTCACACCGGAAATTACCGAAAACAAGAAATTTACGACAGCACTATCCAGGCTAACTTCGCGTATGGTAACGCTGACATTTAATTTCGAATAAGCAGATAAAACAGCTCCCGCAGTTAGGGCTGATCTTTGCTGTTTTTTTTCTTAATCTGCGGAAATCAGCGCTATCTGCGGGAGAAATTTTATAAGACAGGTTCAAATTATTATTAAATCCGAATAAAGATCAAATAGTTCCAATTTCTTTGATAACCTGATCCATATCGGCTTGCCAGTCTGAGAATAATTTTTTGAAATACGCCTTTATAAGTTTGGGATTGTCTTTGCCGTCGGGACGGTTAGCCCTGAGGATATACTCGCGGGTCAATGTCATAATTTTCACTACTAAATCATCAACCTTTTTTTCATCAACCTTTTTTGACATTAAACAACGGAAATAAATATCGGTAATAAGCTCGGAGGAAACAAATTGGATAGTTTGCTTCAGTTTTCTGCGACTTGCCATATTCAATAATTTTTTAAATTTATACTTACAAATATAAGCCATTATTATGATAAAGTCATCTTTTGCAGTAAATTTGCGAAAATAATTTTATCCTTTTCCCGTTAAAGTTAGCATACACATTGCAGAAAATATGACATCCACACACAAAACGCTTTTGAGCCTGTTTTTCCTATTCATCTCCCTGATAATCACAGTAGGATTTTCCGCCTGCAGCAATGATAATTTTTCAACAAACCCCAAATACAAGCTGGAATTCTCGACCGACACGCTGACATTCGACACCGTTTTCACCACGCTGGGCAGCGCCACTTCGAAAATACTGGTTTACAACCGCAACAACGTAGCCCTCAAAATCAGCCATATCGGCCTTGCCGGAGGTAAAAACTCCTCCTTCAAAATTAATGTGGACGGTAGCGTAAGCCCTGACAACCAATTCCACGAAGTTGAAATCCGGGCGAAGGACAGCCTTTATATTTTTATGTCAGTAAAAGTGGACCCTACCGCCCAAAACTCTCCGGTGCTTATTGAGGATTCTCTGATTTTCCAAACCAACGGTGTAAACCAGAACATTAAACTTCAGGCTTTCGGTCAGGATATGATCCTGCTGAAAAATAAATACGTGCTTACCGACACCACGCTCACCGCCGACAAGCCTTACCTCGTTTACGGCTACCTGGCCGTTGATACCGCCAAAACACTGACCATGGAACCCGGCACAAAGCTCTATTTCCACAACAACGCCAACCTGGTGGTATACGGAAACCTGAAAGCTGAAGGCACAGCCGAAAACCCAATCCTGCTGCGCGGCGACCGCCTGGATAAAATTAAATATGTAGACCCGGTGCCGTATAATTTCGTTTCCGGACAGTGGGGAGGCGTTTATTTGCTTTGGAATGATGGGAAACATGTATTAAAACACGTGAACATGAACAGCGGGTATGTAGGCCTGTACTTTGTGAATAGCAACCGCAATCCGCCCCTGCCCAGCCTTGAAATTGAAAACTGCCGGATACACAATTTTCTGCTTTACGGCATTGTGGCCCAAAACGGAAACCTGACCGTGACCAACAGCGAGATTTCAAACACCAGCAATTACAGCGTGTACCTCAATGGGGGAAAACACAGCTTTATCCAAAGTACCATTGCCAATTATTACGGTAATTCCCAGCCTGCCAATCGTGGCAAAGAACCAGCCGTAATGATTATGAACCTGAACCGCGTGGCGCCCATGGAAACTGTTTTTCGCAACTGCGTGATCACCGGAAGCCTGGAAAATGAATTCAGCCTGGCCAGCAAATACCTGAACCTGTACAAAGGCATGTTCGACCATTGCTATGTCCGCAAGCCCAAAGCATCCGACTTGCCACAATTCAGCAATATCCGTTGGTACAACGAGAAAGACACTGTGTTCAAAAGCACCAGGTACGACGAAGTAAAAGGAACGTACTTCAACTTTACACCCGATTCCGTATCGCCCCTGCGCGGACTGGCCGATCCGGCCGTGATTTCCCAATACCATCTGGAATACGACCTGAACGGAAACCTCCGCGACGACAAACCGGATGCCGGGGCGTATGAGTGGGTACCTGCTAAGAAATAACAACAAAGGAGTTCGCCTGATTGGCAAACTCCTTGTTTTTTTAAAGTTTAATCACCTTAAAGCTATTTCCATCAACGCTCAGGATATACATGCCTCGTTGCAGGTATCCGGCCGGGATGGTTTCATGATCATCGATACACATTTTCCGCAATACCGTTTTCCCGGTCAGATCGGTAACGATAATCAGTTTTCCGGCTGCATTATCCAGAGTAAAACTCTCCTTTACCAATGTAGGATAAACCAGGATTTCGGATTGCGCAGTATAATCTATGGCAGAAACCACTCCATTGGCAGCATTGAATGTAGCCGGGCGAAGCATCCAATTGGCTCCGCCATCCGGCACGCGCGAATAAGTTATATTTGAACCCAATGCAGGGAACGAAACCGAGTCGACAAGCACAACGTTATCCAGCGAGTTCTTTCTGGAAAGCACCAGCGTTTCCCCATCTTTGCTCAACTTCAACCCTACATGCAATATCCCCTGAGCAGCTTCATCATCGGCCCAAATAACCAATCGTCCTTTGGCCGGGATATTGGTCTTGGTTGAATCTGTGCATGGTATCTGGCAAAGCATGCGGTTAACCGGCATATCGGTAATATACCAGCCGGCAACATTTACCGCTTTTTCACCGGCATTATATAGTTCTATGTAATCATCAAACCCGCCTGCTTCGTCGGCAATAAGCGTATTGGCGGGCATAACTTCATTGATATACACCGCCGGAGTCTCATCCGGGTTGACGGTTGAAACTTCGTAAACCGCTTTCAGTTCCATATCTTTTGTCAGGGTAGTAGTATACACCGGGGCAGTGGTTACGGTAGGAGTCCCCGTCTGGGTATAAGCCAGGCTCATATCAAAAATCATATCAGAACTATTTACGGCATTTTGATGCACTTCCACGGCAATCACGTTGTCGCCTTCTTTCAGCAGGTTTTGCGGAACGGAAAATGTAAACGTCGCACCATTGTTATAAGTAGTGGCTACAGTGGAAAAAGCCAGCGTCCCGACCGGCATGTTATACCGCCCAATTTCAGTCCCGTTTACATACACAGCCGCTCCATCATCCACAAAACCGGTAACCGTAAAATTGGATTTACTGCCAAGTCCGGTTATATTGATTGTTTTACGAAAATAGGCCGTCGGATACTTATTCGTTGCCACCCCTCCGTAACCGATAGTGGCAACCACCCCGGTGCTGGCGTAACCCAACGGTGCCGCCCCGCTTTTCCACGTAGCATCAGCATAGGCCGGCGAATACCAGTTGACCGCCGGCATTGCACCTCCATCGTTATATTTCCAGGTGCTTCCCATAGCAAAAACAGTAGTGGCAACGCTTACACCCGAAACCTCCCATTGTTTGAACTTATAACCTGGCACGGGCCTGGCCTCCAGTGCCATTGTCCGTCCATTGAAATACTTCAGCGAAATATTGGAATCAATAATTGGCTCGTTATTCAGTTTGTAGGATGCCCCCGGCACATTAGCACTCAATTTCACCGTTTGTATTGCCGCCGAACTCACAAAACGGCTGCTAATAAAGCCAAGCATCTTCGCAGGCCTGTTGGCCGAAAATACTTTCATATTGCTGACATCGGCTGCCAATGTCCTGCTTGAACCCCATTTTGCTTTGTGGTACACTATTTCATTCTGAATTTTGGCAGCCATGCTGTCCAGAATATGATTGGCGCGGTTAGTCTCAAACGTTGATGAAAGCTGCACGCAGAACCGATCGATAAATTTATTGCGGAAAGCATCGTTCAAAACCAGGCGGCGAAGCAACAAGGTTGACCATGCAGGCAACACATCGTCTGTTTTTTCTCCCAACGCCATCGACAAGGTATTATGGTTATGAAGGTTGGTGTCGTACAAATTATAACCGAAATCAGTATCGAACAGAATCCAGCGCCATTTGCCACCTGCTTTTTTCTTCCACACTTTAATGTTATTGTCGGGCCAGTCAGTGTTACCATAATAAATCTGGGAAATCATATAGTTCGCGAAATTATCCACATCCATCATGGAGCAAACTTTAGTATAAACTTCCGGCTTGGTAATATCGTAATTGCTGATATAGGAACTTAGCGGAGTAAAACTGGTATCGGTCGATATTTCAATTGATTCCAGCAAATGAATATCATCCTCATCGTACCCGTAATTCGAATAAATGTATTCCTTGCTGCTCCGTTCACGAAGGTTCTGAATACCGTAATATACCCCGTTCATAAAACACACGGCCGGTTCGTAAGCCAGATAGTCAATGTCCATCCGGTTAATTATCAACGATTCCATAAATGCATCACGCATCATGGAATACCCGAAATCATTCCCTGAATTTCGCAACTGGATATCTTTGTATTTCCGATTTGGTTTATTCACAGGAAAAAGATCGTATGGTAAACGATTGTTCCCGAACTTGTTGCGGGGTGAAATCTTCAGGGATTTCTGAGCGTTCAGGCGCGACCATCCACCGGAAATAGAAATATCCAACTCCTGGTTTAACCGGCACACATTTGTTGTATCGAACAATTCGAAGTTAACCGGCCTGTCCCAGTCCTGGTTCCAGTTTACCGCGGAATTGGATCCATTGCCTGTAATCCCGTTAGTTCCGGCCACATAAATTCCAATGGTGTTATCCGTCAGGTTGGCCTGATTCGTAACGATTGAAACCACCGGTAACTGAAAGTCTCGTTCGCCAATAAAATAAGTTGAAGTAACCACATTGCTTGAGAGTTTGTTGGCCGAAATACATTTAGCCCGGATAGAAGCAGTACGTGTCAGCGAAACAACATAGCCCGGCACATAGCGAATCCCGTTTTGTTTGGTGGGTTCAACATTCGTGAGGGTATAATATATGGTATCTCCCGCCGCCGGTGTTGCAAATTTCACGTTAATAGCCGAAGGGTAAAATCCGCTCGCCGTAGCAAAAACAGGATTTGAACAACGTTCCGAAGCATATCTTTTTCCATTGTTGGAGGCACCGGCACTGTATTCCTCAAAATAAGCCCAATTAGCGCCTCCATCCGACTGCCTGCCGTAGGATACATTTCGGTATTGGGCGGGGTAAATGACACTATCAACAAGCTGGGCCGATAAATTATACATGTACAGTTTTCCGCCTGCCGGATCCAGTTTGAAGCACGAATGCCCTGTACGTTCGTCCCGCTCAAACCAAAGCACACCATATCCACCCGGAACAATTAATTTGGATTGGGGTTTCCATTTCGCGGGTTCTTTTTTAGTGTCGGTAAAATAATAAGCTGCCTGATTGTAGCTCGTTGTTGTACTCTGATTATATATTTCTACCCACATGCTGTAGTTATAAGCATCATCCAACACCGCCGAAACATTATTGGACATTATTTCATTTATTTTCAGCTGCGCAATTAACGAAAGAGGAAGAAACAACAGGCTGGTGAAAAAGATCTTTTTCATTGAGGGACGTAACGTTATCATAATATTTAGTGCAGATTTACACTTCAAAGATAACTTAAATATTGGATATTTATTCTAAAAGAACATTCTTACACATGAAAATGTCCAAAAATGAAATTATAATCCACTTCCGGGGATATTCGTATCCATTTCTTATTCTATCACGGGAATAGCAAATTCAGATTTTATATTTTTTTCCTACCTTTGCAAAACCTAAAATAATCTGGCAGCTAGCTCCCCAAAAAAAACAATATAAGTACCGGGAAAGATATAATGTCTTATTTTAAACCACGTAGTTACACAACAACTATTTTAAAAATGCATATGAAACAGGCCGTGTAACGGGAGAAAACATAGCTATTTATAATTTATTTCAAAACAAACTATGTGATTCTATATCTGTCAAAATAATACTTTTAATTTCCAAAAGTTCTTTCTTATTGCTATGTTGTTCTATGTTATTATGTGATTGAATATTCTTTTAAGGAATACGACATTTAATTACAACATCTACTTAACAACCGATTATCAAATGAAAAATATCAGCCTGTTTCTTGTTTGTATACTTTCGTGGAGCTTCTGTTTGGCACAACAAAGCGAAAAGCAGAATTTCAAGGTCATGTGCTACAACGTTGAAAATTTCTTCGACTGCGTGAACGATTCGCTGACCGATGACAGTGAATTCCTACCGGGTGGCATGCGTGGCTGGAATTACACTAAATATCAAACCAAGCAGGCTCACATTGCCAAAGTAATTACGGCCATTGGTGGTTGGGAAGCCCCGGCGTTGGTGGGAATGTGCGAGGTTGAAAGCGAAAAATGTCTGATTGACCTCACCCGTTTTTCCGGATTAAAAAACCTTCGTTACAAATTCCTGCATCACGAATCGCCCGATGCCCGCGGTATCGATGTAGCCCTACTTTATCAACCCAATAGGTTTAAACCCATTCACAACGAGGCCATCCGCATCAATTTCCCGACAGCCACGAATAGCAAAACCCGGGATATCCTCTTTGCCAGTGGCATAATTCCTACCGGCGACACGCTTCATGTGTTCGTTTGCCATTTCCCCTCGCGCCTGGGTGGCGAACTGGAGTCGGAAGAAAAACGCATGTTTGTAGCTTCGGTGGTACGTGGCAAAGTCGATAGCCTTTTTGCAGCCAATTCCGACGCAAACATTATTATCATGGGCGATTTCAATGATTTCCCAACCAACAAAAGCCTGCTGAACGTACTAAATGCAAAATCACCGACAGATTCCGTTTCTCCGGATAATTTATACAACCTAATGTATAAAATGCATGCAGAAGGCAAAGGTACCAACAAACACGAAGGCGATTGGGGCGCATTGGACCAAATGATTGTCTCCGGCAATTTACTACAGCAAAGCGGACGCATTTCTACCCGTCAAAATGATGCGCATATTTTTGATGCTGCTTTCCTGCTCGAAAATGACAAGACTTTTCTGGGAACGCAGCCTTTCAGAACCTATGTAGGATTTAAATACCAGGAAGGATTCTCCGATCATCTGCCGGTATATGCCGATTTTTGGTACTAATAACTGATGTGGTGATTAAATAATGTGATGATATGATGATATGATGATGTGATGATTAAAAATATGTACCTGACTCACCCGAAACACTGAACGCAAAACGCGAAACTAAAAACAAAATAATGGATATTCAACTTTTTATTCCCTGCTTTATCGACCAGTTATACCCCGAAACTGCATTCAACACCATAAAAATTCTCGAAAAAGCGGGCTGCACCGTGCACTATAATCCCGAACAAACCTGCTGCGGACAACCGGCCTTCAACAGCGGCTACTGGAAAGAAGCCGGAAGCCTGGCCGAAAAATTCCTGACCGATTTTAACGCCGACATGCCTATCGTCTCTCCTTCGGGCTCTTGCTCCAGCTTTGTGATCCACCATTATCACAAAATTTTGGCCGACAAACCTGAACTGCTGGCTAAACATGCTCAATTAAAAAGTTCCGTTTTCGAACTTTCCGACTTTCTGGTAAACGTTCTGAAAGTGGAAAATCTGGGAGCTAAATTTCCACACAAAGTGACTTTCCACGATTCCTGCTCGGCCCTGCGCGAGTACGGCATAAAGGATGAGCCCCGCAAACTGGTATCGCAGGTAGAAGGATTGGAATTGATTGAAATGGAAGAAAGCGATACCTGCTGTGGTTTTGGCGGTACATTTGCCATAAAAAATACGGCCATTTCGGCGGCAATGGCAGAAAAGAAAATACTGAATGCTTTAGCTACCGGAGCTGAATATATTATCAGTACCGAAGCTTCGTGCCTAATGAATATCAATGGATTTTGTAAAAAAAACAAACTGGATGTAAAAGGAATCCATTTGGCAGATATTTTGGCAAGCGGGTATTAAACATATCAGAACACAAATCACGCAAATTTTCGCTAGTCAAAATAAGGAGTTATTCTTCCTTATTAGCGAAAATTTGCGTGATTTGTGTTGTTTGCGTTAAAAGGTTATTTCCACCGAACCGACTTCCCTTTCTTCCCGAAAAGCATTATATATAAATTCACCAACGGCAAATAAATATCTAAAACCGGCAAACTCAATATATATTTCCGTTCGCCAAAATGCTTCGCAGAGCCATTGATAATGGAGAGTTGCACCACATAACGGATTATAAACAACAAGACAGTAGCAAGCTGTGTGATAAGATTTCCGAAAATCAGCGCCAGAATCATTGTCAGGTAAAATAGCCCGCGGGTAAACGGCTCAAAGAACAACCGGAGTTTACTCGAAGTTTTATAATACGTTGACACCGACAAATGACGCGCTTTCTGAAACAACCAACCTTTATAGGTAGTGTTTGGCTCCGACCATGTTATGCTATCCGGAGCAATTTCCGCACGGGTATTCCAGGGATTGCAGGCTTTGTTCACCATCAAATCATCATCGCCCGAGCTAAGCCCCAACGTAGAAGCGAACCCTTTCTGGGCATAAAACGTTTCTTTGCGGTAAGCCAGGTTACGCCCAACTCCCATATACGGCCGGCGAACTGCCGCCATACCCAGGTATTGCAAGGCGATAAACAACGTATCGTAGGTAATCACCCTGTTCAAAAAACCTTTTTTCTGGAAATAAGCCCCATAACCCAGCACAAAATCCGTTTCACGGGTAAAGTTACGCATCATGCGCGAAATCCACATCTTATCCTCCGGCATACAATCGGCATCGGTAAACAGCAAAATATCGTATTTCGAAGCCTTGATTCCGAGTGTTAGACCCAGTTTCTTGGTGCTAAGATTATTAGCCCCGACAGGAACAAAAGTGGTTTTCAGATTTGGATATTCCACGCACAAATCCCGCAACAAATGATACGTTTCGTCAGTAGAACCATCGTTGATGACAACCACTTCGAATACCGGATAATCCTGTTGAAGTACAGCTGGTAGAAATTTACGAAGATTCTCAGCTTCATCTTTCGAACAGATAATTACCGAAACCGGTGGCTGTTCATCAATGAAGCTAACCTTGCCTTTCTTTATCTTCGTCCGGAGATGCAACACCCCGTTCAGATATCGGAAATAAAAATAGAGTTGATAAATGAATGCCAGGAGCAGAACTCCAAAGACAATCAATTCCAGCAAAGTGAATGAAAAACCGTAAATGTCCATCTCCAAATTTTCAAAAAACAATTATCAATGAGCTAATTCGTCGGAAGTATATGCTTTAGGCAATTTGCGAAGATTGTATTGCGAAGCCATAATCTCGCCGTAAGCTCCAGCCGAGCGCAATGCAATCAGATCGCCACGTTTGGTTTGATTTAGTTCATATCCCTTGGCAAATGTGTCGGAAGACTCGCAAATAGGCCCAACCACATCATAAGCTTCCGTTGGCAATTCAGAGCTGATATTTTCAATCAGGTGGAAAGCCTGATACAAAGCCGGACGGATCAAATCAGTGAAGCCTGCATCCAGAATGGCAAACTTCTTAGAACTTCCCTGTTTTACATACAATACTTTCGAAATCAACGTTCCGCATTGAGCTACAACGGCACGTCCCAATTCAAAATGAAGCGTTTGCCCCGGTTTCAAATCCAAATGATCACGGAACACTTTGAAATAAGATTCAAATTCAGGGACCGGGAAATGATTGGGGTGCTCGTAGTTAATTCCTAAACCACCACCCACATTGATATGTTTAAGCTCCACTCCTTTTGCCACAAATTGTTCCTGCAATTCATTCACACGAACGCACAAATTGTGAAATGCAGTCATATCGGTAATTTGAGAGCCAATATGGAAATGGATTCCAATCAGTTTGATGTTTCCACGGGTTTTTATCAAATCTACAACCTTATCAAGGTCTTCCATATTGATACCAAACTTGTTTTCATTTGTTCCGGTAGTAATATAATGGTGGGTATGAGCATCCACATTGGGGTTGATACGCAATGCCACGCTGGCAGTTTTGCCTTTGGCAGCGGCCAGTTCGTTAATCACTTCCAATTCAGGAACCGACTCCACATTGAAGCAGAAAATATCATTTTCCAAACCAAGGTTGATTTCCCAATCGGCTTTACCCACACCGGCAAAAACCACTTTTGAAGCAGGGATTCCAGCATTAAGCGCAGCCTCTACCTCGCCACCGCTTACACAGTCGGCACCCAGCCCGGCATTCTTAATTACTTCCAATACACTTGGATTGACATTGGCCTTCATGGCATAATGCACATGAAAATCAGATTTTTGAGATTCTGTATTAATCTCTTCTAGTGTTTTGCGCAGCACATCCAAATCATAATAATAAAATGGTGTTTGCAATTCGTTGAATTTATCTAATGGGAATTTTCCTTTAATCATAATTTTATGCATGATCCCGAACCCGTAAAAGGATTCAGGATCAGATTTATTTAAATAATATATTTTTCGTTATCAATAATCAAAAAAAATCTTCAAGTCCCTTTTGACTTCTATGCAAGGTTAGTCGAAAGCTTTGATGCTTTCTTAATCAAAAAGGGCTGCACTCAAAGCATTCAACGCTCTTTTCTTATCTTCAGCCTTAATCAGGAATGAAATATTGTAATTGCTGCCGCCATACGAAATCATGCGAACTGGTATTTCGCTCATGGCACCCACTACTTTCGCCTGGAAACCAACGTTTTCGTAAGGCATATCGCCTACCACGCAAATAATCACCATATCTTTGTCAACGGTAACCGTTCCGAATTTCTTCAATTCATTTACAATTTCGTCCAGTTTCTTGGCATTATCAATCGATACTGAAACTCCGACTTCCGAAGTGGTTACCATATCGATTGGGGTGTGGTGCGATTCAAATATCTCGAATACTTTGCGTAAGAATCCATGAGCCAGCAACATACGCCCCGATTTAATCTTGATAGCGGTAATTCCATCTTTGGCTGCTACCGCTTCGATTTTACCTTTTTTGCTTTGGGTAGAGATTAACGTTCCCGGAGCTTCGGGTTCCATTGTATTCAGCAAACGAACCGGAATATTAGCCAGTTTTGCAGGCAAAATACAAGTTGGGTGAAGGATTTTTGCCCCGAAATAAGCCAACTCGGCAGCTTCTTCGAAATGCAGTACCGGAACCGGTTTGGTGCCTTCCACAAAACGGGGGTCGTTATTGTGCATACCGTCAATATCGGTCCAAATCTGGATTTCGGCAACCTTTATTGCAGCACCAACCAACGAAGCCGTATAATCGCTACCGCCACGTTGCAGGTTGTCAATTTCCCCGTAGAAGTTACGGCAAATAAAACCCTGGGTAATATATATCATTTTATCCGGCTGAATGGCCAGTTGTTTTGCCAAATGTTCGGCGATATAAGTGGTATCTGGTTCAGAATTTTTGTCAATTCGCATATACTCCAGTGCAGGCAGGAGCGTGCTGTTTTCACCCATTTCCTGCAAATACAAATGGAACATGTTGGTAGAAAGCATTTCGCCCTCAGCCAAAATTGCCTTTTCTTCAAACAACGTAAAGACCGATTTAGAGAACGAACGAAGGTATTCAAAATGAGACTTCAACGCCGTTTGTGCTTCCGTTTTATATGCTTCGGTCTGGTACAATTCCTCTACAACATCAGCATACTTTTGCTCCAACGCGTTGATGCGTTCCAAAGCTCCTGCCGTGTTATTTTTATACAGGTAATCGGAAATTTCCACCAAGCTGTTTGTGGTACCCGACATAGCCGACAAAACCACAATTTTTTGATTTCCATCGCAAATCAACTTAGCAACGTCTTTCATACGAGCGGCTGAACCTACGGATGTTCCGCCGAATTTTAATACTTTCATTTCTTTCGTGTTAGATTGTAATTTGACAAAATAAAATTAGCGACAAAAGTAATATTTTTTTCTCAATAATTGCCCATTGGGTAATCCGATAATTTCCGTTACATTTGCAAAAAAATGCATTCCAAACATGAGAAAAAGGATAATTTTAGTATTATTGTCAATTTTCTGCATAAGTATGCTCACTTATGGCGTCGACGCCTGGATTCGGATAAATCAGCTGGGATATTTACCAAACGCTCAGAAAAAAGCCATTCTTATAAGTGAGTCTTTCCGGCAAGTTAATCAATTCAGCATCCACGACGCCCTTACCAATCAGGAGCTGGCCAAATTCTACTTCATAACCGACAAAGGCAAATTCCAATCATTCAGAAGCACTTACGTTTTGGACTTTTCAAGTTTCAAATCGCAGGGAGCATTTTACATTAAAGCCGGATTGATATACTCTCCTACAATCTATATCAACAAAAATGTATATTTGGGAACAGCTGACTTTCTTCTGAATTACCTACGCCAACAACGTTACCAATCAAACTCTCAAAACGACTCCGACTCAAACCAACTCCCTGATTTTGTGGCTTTCGACCCAGAACAAAACCCGTCAGCAGTAAAACCTTCAGAAGAAAAAAGCATAAAAAACAAGGACGAAATAATTCCCACCACTAAAACTCCGGCAAAAAAGGCAAAACCGGCAAAAAAAACTGATGAAACAACCGTGCAACCCAAACCAGAACCGGTAGATGTAAAGGGCGGCTGGTACGATGGTGTAAACAACACGCAATCAGGCATTACATTGGCAACTGCCACCCATCAAATGCTCTTTGCTTACCAAATGAATCCCGCTTCCTTCACCGACCAGCACAATGCGAACGGAAACCCAGGGGCTAACGGAATTCCGGACATCCTGGATGAAGCAAAATGGGGGCTCGACTGGCTTTTGAAAATGTATCCAGACAAGGATCATTTGTACCATCAGATAAGCGATAAGCCAGAAAACATGATTGAATCGGGGCGCACCATCTTCCCTGCAAATGGGAAACCACAGGGTTTGTCCGAACACAAAAACCAATCCACAGGAATTGCATCCATTGCCGGAAAATATTCAGCCGCGTTTGCATTGGGAGCCGAAATCTTTGGCAACTACGACCAAACTTTTGCTGATACTTTAAAAGCTAAAGCCCTCAATGCCTATTGGCTTGGGAAACAAAACCCCGGAGTATGCCAGTCGATACCAGACAAACAATCGGGTTTTTACGAAGAAAACAACTGGACAGATGACATGGAGCTGGCAGCAACCCAACTCTACCGGCTCACCTACGAAGGAAACTACCTGAAAGAGGCAGCCGGCTTTGGACGAATGGAACCTGTTACCCCGTGGATGTGCTCCGACACCGCCCGGCATTACCAGTGGTATCCGTTTATCAACATGGGGCATTATATGTTGGCCAATGTTGAAAACCCACGCTACCAAAAGGAATTTGAGCTAAATTTGCTTAACGGGATTCAGCGTATGAATCTATATGCCGGCAACAACCCATTCAATATTGGCACGCCTATAATCAACTGCTCCAACAGCCTGATTGTAGCATTAGCCACCCAATGCCGGCTATACCGCAGCATTACGAACGACTCCACTTACATAGACCTGGAAACCGGCTTGACCGATTGGCTATTCGGCCGAAATCCGTGGGGAACAAGCATGATCACAGGAATGCCCGCAATCGGCAACACTCCCGCCCATACCTACCAACCGGGACAAGACAACCCGCCTACAGGCGGGCTGGTAAAAGGTCCGGTACAGACAAAAACTTTTAAAAAACATAAAGATATAAAAGCGCAAAAAAATGACCGTTATGAGCAATTTCAGTCCGACTGGGCGACATATCACGACGACCGTACCGACTACATAACCAATGCTCCAACCCTGGATGGAACGGCCTCGCTTACCTACCTGCTTGCCGCCAAGCAACAAGAAGGGGTGCCCGCAAAAACATCGGACAAGAACCAATATGCTTATGGAGGAATTACACGCACAGATGTAAGCAAGAAACAAATTTCTCTTGTATTTTGCAGCAATGAATTTGCAGACGGATACAAAACCATTCGAAAAACGCTCAAAAAACTCAACATAAAAGCTTCTTTCTTTTTTACTGGGAATTTTTACAGAAACGGAAAATTCAAGCGGGTTATCAAAGGATTGCAAGAAGATCTGCATTATCTGGGAGGGAATTCCGACAAGCAACTGCTGTATTGTTCATGGAGAAACCGCGACTCGTTGTTGATCTCCAAGAGCCAGTTTCTAACTGATTTAAGGGCAAATTATGCCTCGATGGAAAAATTCAACATCCATAAAAACCAGGCTCCTTTTTTCTTTCCTTCAAACGATTGCTATAACGACAGCATCAGTTTATGGTGCAGGGAAGTTGGCATCCAACTTGTGAGCGCCACTCCGGGAACTCTTTCAGGAACAGACAGCAGCCTCCCGGAAATGCGTGAAAGATATTTCTCTTCTGACGAAATTTACAACAAGATTTTACAGCAGGAAACCAAACAGGGAGGGTTAAATGGTGCAATTTTAATGTTTAATCTTGGCAGTGACAAACGCCGGCAAGACAAATTCCACCCCAGGTTGTATTCGCTGTTAATTGATTTATCAAAAGCGGGGTACGATTTTGTAGATTTATACAATGCCACGGATGTGGTTGACAAGATAACGGTAAGTGATAAAAAACAAAAAAGGAAGAACTAAACCGTTCTTCCTTTTTTGAGCTTTCTAACGAGGGTGGAAGACGGGGCTCGAACCCGCGACCTTCGGAACCACAATCCGACGCTCTAACCAACTGAGCTACAACCACCGTGTTTTGCGAGTGCAAAGATAATACAGCATTTGATTTTGTGCAACTTTTTTTCAAAAAAAACAAGCTATTTTTACAACCAGTTAATTACCAACGAATAATAAACGAGACAATATGAAATTTTACATAACAAATCCCGAGTTAGACAAACAAATTGCCGAAATCAGGCGTACAATCCGCCTTTCGATGAACGGAATTGTGTCGGACCAAATGAAAAATAACGGGATTATCTACAAACAGAATTACGGAGTTTCCATCCCACGCATCAAAGAAATTGCAAAAAAATACGTTCCAAATCACGATTTAGCTCAGAGATTATGGTTACTCCAGATCCGCGAAACCATGATTATGGCCACCCTGCTGGAGCCTATTGACAAATTCACTCCTGAATTGGCACAGAAATGGGCGGACAGTTTCAATCATATTGAAATTGTCGAACAAACCTGTATGAATCTTTTCAGCAAACTTCCGTTTGCCACAAATCTGGCTGCCGACTGGATAAAATCAGATAATAAATGGCTGCAAATTACCGGTTATATCCTGGCAGCACGCATTGTTGCCAAATTCAGCGACAGTGAGATTATTGAAATTGTAAATAAAGCCATCCTGTCATCCACTACCGAAGAATTGCATCTTTACAAATCCATAGCCCTTTGCCTAAGTCGCTTTTGCAGAAAAGACGAAAATACAGCTACTTATATTATGAAAGCAACTGAAGCATTTTCGCAAAATTCTTTAACCGGACAACTATATATTTACAATGAAGTGAAACATGAAATGTTATTTTTGAATGATTTATAGCGAAAAATAGCTCAAAAGTTGTACCTTTGTTGGTCATTTTTTGCCTCTATGATAGAAGAAAATTCATACGAATCCATTAAAGAGATTTTCACCGAATATCTCAAAAAGCATAAACACCGGAAAACCCCCGAACGCTATGCTATACTGGAGCACATATATTCGTATGATGGACATTTCAACGCTGACATATTGCACAACAAAATGAAGACTGATTACCGGGTAAGCCTGGCTACAGTTTACAACACACTCGATTTACTCCTTGAAGCAAAACTCATTATCAAACATCAACTGGGAGGTCAGTTTGCACAATACGAAAAAGCCTTTGGAAACAATACGCACCACCATTTAGTATGCACCAGTTGTGGCAAAGTAAAAGAGTTTTCCGACAAGCAAATCCGAACCGGGATTCAGGCACGGACTTTTGCCCATTTCCAAATGTCACATTATTCGCTCTATTTGTTTGGGATTTGCAGCAAGTGCAAAGAAGAAGCCCGAAATACCAATAAAGCCAAATTTTAAATTCACGTATCATTAACATACACAATAAATAAATGAAAGTAGATGTTTTGTTAGGTCTCCAATGGGGGGATGAAGGAAAAGGAAAAGTGGTTGACGTACTCACTCCTAATTACGATCTTATTACCCGTTTTCAAGGCGGACCTAATGCCGGCCACACACTGGAATTTGAAGGGAAAAAATTTGTTTTACGCTCAATCCCTTCAGGAATTTTTCAGGGCGATAAAATAAATGTAATCGGCAATGGAGTTGTACTTGATCCGGCTCTTTTTAAAGCTGAAGTAGATGCGCTGGAACAATCCGGACACCCGCTAACCGAACGTTTGAAAATCTCAAAAAAAGCTCATTTAATTTTACCAACCCATCGCTTGCTCGACGCGGCGTACGAATCAGCTAAAGGAAGCGGAAAAATTGGCACCACCGGTAAAGGAATCGGGCCTACTTACACTGACAAAATCAGCCGTAACGGTGTGCGTGTAGGAGACATTTTACACAATTTCGAAGAAAAATACGCTGCTGCCGTTGAGCGCCATAAAGAAATACTTAAACAATACAATTTCGAATACGATTTAGCCACTTTGGAAAAAGCCTGGTTCGAAGGAATTGAATGTATTAAGCGCTTCCAGTTGATCGACAGCGAACATTTTGTAAATGACGCCATCAACACTGACAAACGGGTTTTAGCCGAAGGCGCGCAAGGAACCATGTTAGACATTGATTTTGGTTCGTATCCCTTTGTGACTTCATCGAACACGATTTGCGCCGGAGCTTGTACCGGACTTGGAGTTGCTCCTAAAAACATAGGCGAAGTATTTGGCATCTTCAAAGCTTATTGTACCCGTGTAGGTAGCGGCCCATTCCCCACGGAATTGTTCGACGAAACCGGAGACCAAATGCGCAAGATCGGTTTTGAATTCGGCTCGGTAACCGGACGTCCACGCCGCTGTGGCTGGGTAGATCTGGTAGCGCTGAAATATGCCGTAATGATTAATGGAGTTACCCAGCTCATCATGATGAAGAGCGATGTAATGGACACTTTCGAAACAATCAAAGCCTGTGTGGCATACAAAATCGACGGAGAAGAAGTGGAACAATTCCCATTTGAACTCAACGATAAAGTAGAACCTGTTTATGTTGAACTTCCGGGCTGGAAAGCAGACATGACAAAAATGCAAAGCGAAGATGAATTCCCTGAAGAATTTAATTCATACCTGAACTTCCTGGAAGAAGAACTGAAAGTTCCGATCAAGATTGTTTCCGTTGGCCCCGACCGCGCACAAACTATTGTCAGGTACGAGGAGTAAAATCAACCGATCGTTTAAATTTCAAACAATACATCTAAAAATCACCTTTTGGCCGGAAAACCAAAAGGTGATTTTGTTTTTAACCGCCGAAAGCCGACATCTGCCAAAAAGTCATCTGGCAAGGATTTTGATGCAAAATAAACTCAAACCAATTAAAAATTAGAACTATGTATATAGGTTATATTATTTTCGGTGTTTTTGCATTAATCAGTTGGCTGATTTCGAATAATCTGAAATCCAAATTCGAGCGCTATTCCAGAATTCCCATTCCACGCGGAATGACAGGAAAAGAAGTTGCACAAAAAATGTTGCGCGACAACGGCATTTACGACGTACAGGTTATTTCAACTAACGGACACCTGACCGACCACTATAATCCGGCAACCAAAACCGTGAATCTGAGCGAAAACGTTTATTCATCATGCAGTGTGGCTGCAGCTGCTATCGCTGCCCATGAGTGCGGACACGCCGTACAACATGCCTACGCCTATGCACCGCTGACATTACGCTCAAAGCTTGTACCGGTAGTCAGTTTCGCATCCAACTGGGTACAATGGATATTGCTGGCAGGTATCCTGCTTATAAAAGTTTTTCCGGAACTTATGTTATTCGGTATTGTTTTGTTTGCGGCAACCACAATTTTCAGCTTTATCACCCTGCCGGTAGAAATAAACGCCAGTTCACGCGCCCTTGCATGGCTCAACACGGCCGGAATTACAAATTACGAAACACATGACCAGGCAAAAGATGCCCTGAAAACAGCAGCCTATACCTATGTGGTTGCTGCCCTGGGTTCTTTGGCAACATTGGTGTATTACATTATGATATTCATGAGTGGCAACAGGCGCTAATCGGAAACCTGGCTACATGCGGCAAACGAAACCCTAAGCACACTGAACAACTGACAAAAGGAGAAATAACTAAAAATGTTTCTCCTTTTTTATTGGTTCTGCTCAAATTGGTTTTCAGAATTAGAATAATTTGTTACCTTTGCAGCCACAAAAACGGCTCCGTAGCTCAGCTGTATAGAGCGTCAGATTCCGGTTCTGAAGGTCGGGGGTTAGAATCCCTTCGGGGTCACATGATTAACGCAATTGTCAATTAGTTGGCAGTTGCGTTTTTTTATGAGAAAAATATATTTAAACTACTAAAATAATTTGATTTCATAAAATTATTATCTACTTTTGGCCCGATAAAAAAAAGTTTTTTTAGAAAAACATAACACACTATTGCAATAAAAACACATGAGTATGCTTGACGAAAAATCAAAGATTTTATTGTGCGAAGAGAACGAAAACCTTGGCGTAATAATAAGTGAATACCTAAAGAGTAAAAATTTCCAGGTAGATCTTTTCTTCGACAGAGAAAAAGCTTACGAATCTTTTATCGAAATCAAACATACAATATGCATACTGGACATTACGTTATTTGAAAACGATGGATTTGAGCTGATTGACAAAATCCATGAGACCAATCCGCAGTCATATATCATATTCCTCAGCCCCAAAGGTGCAAAAGCAACCAGGCCTTATGTTCCGAACGAAACTTATATTCCCAAGCCATTCAGCATAAACGACCTGATGAGCGTTATGAAATTCAAAACACGTAGCACTCAACGAAACACAAAAGGTTATAAAAAAATATACGAACCTGCAAACATTACCGTTCATAACATAGGTAAATTCAGATACGAAGAACAAAGGCGAAAACTTATTTTAGATGACAAAACCATTGATCTGACATCTAGAGAATCAGCTTTATTGACTATTCTGTGCGAAAACCCGAATACAATCCTCGAACGTGATTTTATTATCGAAAAAATCTGGAACTACGACGGCGACTACTACGGCAAATCAAGAACCATGGATGTTTATATTTGCAAATTACGCAACTACCTGAGAGGAGACGAAAGAATCAACCTGATTAATGTCCACACCAAAGGATATAAGCTCATAATTCCGACACAGAAGCCTCAGCTTCAGGAATAACGACGAACAATCATTCCTGATAAATGTTATCATTATCAGATTCATTTACATCACAACTTTTACCCGGATGAGAAAAATCCTTCTACTACTTGTTGTTTTCGCATTCCCGGTTATGGGATTGTTTGCTCAAAAGAGCAATGCAAATTACAATGAAGCGCTGGCTAAAAAATTGCATGCCGACGATTTGGGCATGAAAATGTACGTTCTGGCTATTCTCAAGACCGGGAATAACAAAGTTACAGACAAGACTCTAAGAGACAGTTTGTTTGCCGGGCATTTCGCTAACATTAACCGGCTGGCTTCATTAAAAAAATTAATTGTGGCAGGACCTCTGGAAAAGAATGATAAAACATACCGTGGTATTTTCATTCTGGATGTAAGCAGTATAGAAGAAGCAAAACAGTTGCTCGACTCCGACCCAACCATTAAACAAAATATTTTCGACGTGGAATACTTCAACTGGTACGGCTCAGCCGCTTTACCCGAATATCTGGATGCAGCAGACAAAATATGGAAGAAGAAACCCTGACATGTTCGAAATTTCAAGTTTTAAATAACTAACGCAACTGCCAAACTCAGTTGCGTTTTTCGTTTTTATCCGAAATAATTATTGTATTTTTGCAGCCCGAAATCAAAGGCGATTATCCCGTTATCAACTATCAAACAGTCAGCACTAAAATGGCCAAAAATAAAAAACCACATCCAATTTTCACTAATATAACTATCACTGACATTGCCGCAGAGGGCAAAGCTATTGCCAAAGTAAACGACGTTGTCGTTTTTGTTCCTTTTGTTGTTCCCGGCGATGTGGTTGATTTGCAGGTGACCCGAAAAAAAAGTCACTTCATGGAAGCCCGACCTATTCATTTTCACAGCTATAGCCAACAAAGAACAGGAGCTGTGTGCGAGCATTACGGCATTTGCGGTGGTTGCAAATGGCAGATCCTCCCCTACTCCGAACAAATTCGCTATAAACAAAAACAGGTAGTTGACAACCTGACGCGTATCGGAAAAATAGAATTGCCTGAGATTACTCCAATTTTGGGCTCTGCACGAACCGAGTATTATCGCAACAAACTCGAATTTACATTTTCGAATAAACGTTGGCGTACCAATGAAGAAATTGCCGAAGGAAAAGTCTTTGATACAATGAATGCCGTTGGTTTTCACATTCCGGGACAATTTGATAAAGTGCTGGATATAAACAAATGCTGGTTGCAAACCGAGGATAGCAATGAAATTCGCAACGAAATACGCCGATACGCACTTGAAAATGGGCTTACTTTTTTTGATTTACGGAGCCAAGAAGGTTTTTTGCGTACCATGATGATCCGCACCACTTCTACCGGCGAGCTAATGGTAATTATGGTTTTCTTTTACGAAGATAAAAATGCTCAAGATGCGCTTTTGCAACATATTGCAGACAAGTTTCCACAAATTACTTCATTGCTTTACGTTATCAACTCCAAGGCCAACGACACCATTACCGATCAGGAAGTATTGGTTTTCAAGGGAAATGAATGTATCTACGAGGAAATGGAAGGACTGAAATTCAAAATCGGTCCAAAATCATTCTACCAGACAAACTCTGAGCAAGCCTACGAATTGTACAAAATTACACGCAACCTGGCCGGACTTACCGGAAACGAACTGGTTTATGACCTTTACACCGGAACCGGAACTATTGCCAATTTTGTGGCTCACCAGGCACGACAAGTAATTGGCATTGAATATGTTCCCGAAGCGATTGAAGATGCTGTGGTAAACTCAAGACTCAACAACATCGAAAACACCTTGTTTTATGCCGGAGACATGAAAGATATCCTGAACGCCAGGTTTATTGAAGAACACGGCAAACCGGATGTTATCATTACCGACCCTCCGCGAGCCGGAATGCATGAAGATGTTATCGATGCTATCCTTTTTGCCAAGCCGGAACGCATTGTGTATGTGAGTTGCAACCCGGCCACTCAGGCACGTGACTTAAGCCTGCTTGACACAACCTACAAAGTAGCTGCAGTTCAACCCGTTGACATGTTCCCACACACGCATCATGTCGAAAACGTAGTTCTTCTGCAAAAAAGATAAAGCCCTGCAACTTTATTTATGAGCTAGTAACTCGGAAATTAATTTTTGTAAAATTTTAAAGTCAAACAATTAATTTTTCGGAACCAGGAGTCGAAAAAAACTTAAGTTTAATTCTGTGAGCGTATTTTTGTCCAAAATTTATAAACTTCAAAGTTTAAATCAATATGCAGAAACAGGTTTTTCAAACAAATTCGGCTACCCGCTGGAAAAGTTTTGTATGGTTCATACGCATTTTTGCCGTCTTCTTAATTGTGACAATTACATCGGTAATTATTTCGTTGGTTCACAAACACAATTACGATTTAAATGTACTCACCTACAATGCAAAAAAGCTACCTGATTTAAACGCTGATAAATCGAAAACCTATATATCTAAAGCCGAGGAAATTGAATTTGCACGGCAGATAAAACTATTTCGAAAAAAACACCGAAAGTCTTTTTACAAAGAAGAACAAAATTTACCGCAGGAGATAAAAAAATACCTTCCGGTACGTGCTGGTTTTTATGTAAACTGGGATCTAAACTCATCCTATTCTCTGAAAAAAAACATCAACAAGATGAATATGGTGATACCCGAGTGGTATTTCCTGGCTGATTCAAAAGGAAAACTTGATGCCCGGGTTGAGGAAGAAACTCTTGATTTTATTCACAAGAATAACGTCGCAGTTGTTCCGATGCTCAGCAATTTCAAACAGTGGGATACTGACAGCACATTAATTTTGCTGAAGAACAAAACGTACCGCGACCGGCTGATCAAAGAAATAGAAACCGTACTGGACACCAATGATTTTCAGGGAATAAACATTGACTTTGAAAATTTCCCGTTAGAAATAAAACCGCATTTAATCCAGTTTTCAAAAGATTTGTATGAAACCCTGCATCCGGCAGGATACCTTACTACCATCGATTTAAATCCAACCGACGAGCAAGTTTGGTACAAAGAACTTGCCCCCTATTACGATTTCATTCTTTTCGATGGCCTACAATGAACATTACCCCGATGGCAAACCGGGCAGCATATCATCACTGATGTTTGTTGAAAAAGCACTGGACGATGCCATGAAGGATATTCCGTCCGAAAAAGTGGTGCTTTGTGTTGCCGGATATGGTTTCGATTGGTCCAAGAAAGGATTAGCCCAAAAAGTTACCTACCAGAATTTAATTTCACTTGCCAAAGAGTACGAAGAGGATGTATATTTCAACCAAAGCCAATCGGACATAACTATACACTACACCGATGACGAAGGAATTGAGCATGAGGCACATTGCAACGATGCTGCCGGCACTTTCAATATACTTCGAACAGCCGAGGATTACAACTCGGCCGGTGTTGCCCTTTGGTATCTGGGTTCGGAAGACCAACGCATCTGGGACTTTTACACAGCCAATCTAAATGAGGATTATCTAAAAAAACATCCTTACAACTACCAAAAACTGGAATACATAAACGCCATAGATGCCGTAAATTACGATGGGAAAGGCGAAATTCTTGAAATGATAAATACGCCTGATCGCGGATTGACAAAATTCACGTACGACCAGACCGATCAACTGATTACGAATGAGCAATATAAATCACTGCCAAGTTCATACATGCTAAAAAGGTATGGTGCCGAGCATCCGAAAAAAATTGCCCTTACTTTCGACGACGGGCCCAACAGTGAATTTACACCTCAGATTCTCGACATTTTAAAAAAGAAAAAAGTACCTGCTACTTTTTTTGTTACCGGTATAAATATAGAAAATAATATTCCGCTCATTCCGCCGCATCTACCGCGAAGGCCATGAAATTGGAAATCACACATTTACCCACCCAAACCTGGAAGTAACCTCCGACAACCGCGAACGAGTGGAACTACGGTCAACAAGACTGCTGCTTGAAAGCATACTTGGTTATTCAACGCTTCTTTTCCGTCCGCCATATAACACAGATGCAGAACCCAAAAATCTTTTCCAGATAAAGTCACTGGCAGTAGCTCATGATGAAGGTTTTATCAGTGTCACATCGTATATCGACCCTAATGACTGGCAAGAAGATGTGATTGCGGACACCATTGTAGCACGGGCCAAAGCCAGCCTATTGTTAAATCCAGACAAACGTGGGAATATCGTTTTGCTGCATGATGCCGGTGGCGAGCGGACGCAAACCATAATTGCCCTGCCTCAGATAATTGACTATTATCAAAAACAAGGTTATGAGTTTGTTACTGTGTCAGCCCTTATGGGAAAAACCCGCGATCAGGTAATGCCTGCAGTCCAAAACAAATTCAAACTTACAGAAAAACTGGACTTCCTTTTCTTCTCCCTGACTTATGTCTGGGACCACTTTTTGCACGGCTTCTTTATCGTAGCCATTTTTCTGATAATATTCAGGTTGCTGGCTATTGCCTTTTTAGCTGTTTTCCAGCGAATAAAAGAAAGACGTAAAAAAACACACGAAATCAGTTATACTCCCAAAGTAAGCATCATTGTTCCGGCTTATAATGAAGAACTGAATGCTGAAAGAACTGTTCACAACCTCCTCAAAACAAATTATGCCGACCTTGAAGTAATATTTGTAGACGATGGAAGTAAAGATGCAACTTACAGCAAAGTAAAAGCAACATTTGAAAACAATCCGCAGGTCACCGTCCTTACCAAACCAAACGGAGGAAAAGCCGCAGCATTGAATTTTGGCATTCAACAAGCAAAAGGAGAAATTTTGGTATGCATCAATGCAGACACTATTTTGCCATCCAATGCAATTCCCAAAATGATCCCCTATTTTGCCGATCCGAGGTTGGAGCCGTAGCCGGAAATGTGCGTGTAGGAAACACCCTGAATCTGCTAACAAACTGGCAATCTATCGAATACACTACCAGCCAGAATTTCGATCGCCGGGCATTCAATGCCGTAAATGCTATTCTGGTCGTTCCGGGAGCCATTGGTGCTTTCCGGAAAACGGCAATGGAAGATATTGACGGCTTTACAACCGACACTCTGGCCGAAGACTGCGACCTGACCCTACGCTTGCTTCGTGCCAGTTATCGGATTCGCACCTGCAATGAAGCCCTTGCTCTGACTGAGGCTCCGGAAACGTTGAATATGTTCTTAAAACAACGGTCGCGCTGGACATTCGGAATGATGCAGAGTTTCTGGAAACACCGCGACATGTTGTTTATTTCAAAAAAACTGAACATCAGCTGGATTGCCCTGCCCAACTTACTGATTTTCAATTTTATCATTCCGTTCTTTTCTCCAATAGTAGATATCTTATTCATTGCCGGGCTCTTTACCTATGCAGCCCCTGAATACATTTTCTTCTATTTGTTATATTATGTTATTGATTGCGTAATTGCATTTATGGCATATAAATTTGATAATCAGAAATTCACCTTAAAAACGGCATTTTTCCTTTTCATTCAACGATTTATTTATAGGCAATTGTTGTTTTATGTTTTGTTTAAATCTTACAAAAAAGCAATAAAGGGTGAACTGGTAAGCTGGGGAGTATTGAAACGGACAGGCAATGTTATAGAATAACACTTTCGTTGATCTTGTTTTATCATTTTTCATAATGGCGTCGGATGGTTTTGGACTAAAGAAAAGGTAATAACAATGCCGTAAAACACAACGCATCAAACAATTGCACTCAAACAACCCAAAAACAGGGTTAAAACGTTGTCTATTGCAATTATTTTGCTTTATTTTACATGTTTTTTCTGAACAGGTATTTATTTTATTTAATTGCTTTTATGTCCATAATAATTCGAGAGGTTACAACGAAAAAGGAACTTAAAAAATTCATCCGATTTGGAATCGATCTTTACAAAGACTGTGAATTTGCAGCCCCCCCATTATTAATGGACGACTTACTGAACCTGAGTAAAGGGAAAAATCCGGCTCTCGACTTTTGTGAAACCGTTTTTTATATTGCCTTAAAAGACGAAAAAATTGTTGGGCGTATTGCCGGGATTATCAATCCCGTTTCAAACAAAACCTGGAATCAAAAACACGCCCGTTTCGGCTGGGTAGATTTTATTGACGACCTTGACGTTTCCAAAGCTTTATTTAACAGCGCCACTTCATGGGCCAAAGAAAAAGGTATGACTGCCATTCACGGGCCGCTCGGATTTACTGATTTCGACCACGAAGGGACACTGATAGAAGGATACGACAGGCCGGGTACGCTTGCTACAATTTACAACTACCCATATTACCCAAAACACATTGAATATCATGGATTTGTAAAAGATGTAGATTATAAAGAATATCTGATTACAGTTCCCGATGAATACCCCGAGAAGTATTTTCGCATTGCAAATGTTGTAAAGAAAAAATACAACCTGACATCAAAATATTTTAAAACAAGAAAAGAGATAGTAGACAATTACGCATCAAAGATCTTTGATTTGCTGAACTTATGCTACAAGGACCTGTATGGGTTCACGAGACTGAACGAAAAGCAAATTCAATTTTACATCAAATTATACTTCAGCTTTTTCCGGCTGGATACAGTTTCCATTGTTGTTGATGAAAAAGATGATGTTGTTGCACTCGGAATTGCTATGCCAAGTTTTACAAAAGCATTACAAAAAGCTAAAGGAAACCTGTTCCCACTGGGTTGGTTTTATATGCTCAGAGCCCTGCAAAAGAATGATGTTGTCGATCTTTACCTGATGGCCGTACATCCTGACTACCAGAGTAAAGGAGTAAACTCCATAATGTTTGCCGACATAATGCCAAACAGTAACAAAAACGGATACAAATTTGCAGAATCGAACCCTGAATTGGAAACTAACACTAAAATGTCTTCACAATGGGGAAGCTTCGAACATGTAAACCACAAACGCAGAAGAGTTTACATAAAAAAAATACACCATAATTAAACGAATTGAGCAGTAATAAAACTACTGCTCAAATTTTTTCAACATATCCACCCGGCAGTTTGTTAGTTCAAAACGCTATGCTGAGGAATAAAATTGCCGGGTAATTTAGAACAAGGTTTCTTAACCACCTGTTTTCTTGATTCTAAAACAGTAAAATAATGACACGTAAATTTGATTTTTTAGTCATTGGCAGCGGTATAGCAGGCATAAGTTTTGCCCTTAAAGCCGCCAAATTCGGGAAAGTTGCTCTCTTATGTAAAACTACCCTGGACGAATCCAACACATCATATGCCCAGGGAGGTATTGCATCTGTAATGTACGAACCGGACAGCTTTGAAAAACATATAAAAGACACCCTGATTGCCGGAGATGGCCATTGCAACCTGGCTGCAGTGGAAAAAGTCATCAAAGAAGCCCCAGCACAAATACAGGAACTGATCAACTGGGGAGTCGATTTCGACAAGAATGACAATGGCCTTTTTGACCTTCACCGGGAAGGGGGACACTCCGAGCACCGCATTCTGCATCATAAAGACAATACCGGGTACGAAATTCAGCAAAGCCTGATACAACAGGTGAAACAACATCCTGAAATCGAAGTTTTTGAACATTATTTTGCCATCGAAATCCTGACCCAACACCACTTGGGACAAATTGTAACCCATCATACACCCGATATTGAATGTTATGGTGCCTATGTTTTAAACCAAAGCACGAATCACATCCATACTTTTTTATCAAAAGTAACATTACTTGCCACAGGAGGCATTGGCAATGTTTATTCCACCACCACTAACCCTGAAATATCAACCGGCGATGGAATTGCTATGGTACATCGGGCCCGGGGAGTAATCAAAGACATGGAGTTTGTCCAGTTCCACCCAACCGGATTATATCAGCCCGGCGAACGACCCACCTATCTGATCACGGAAGCAATTCGTGGTTACGGAGCAATATTGCGCAACAAAGATGGCAAAGAGTTCATGCAGAAATACGATGAACGTGGCTCACTGGCGCCTCGTGACATCGTGGCACGGGCTATCGACAACGAAATGAAAATACGCGGACATGAATTTGTTTATCTGGATGTAACCCACAAAAATGCAGAAGAAACAAAAGAACATTTCCCCAATATTTATAAAAAATGCATGGAAGAGGGAATAGACATTACCAAAGATTATATTCCTGTCTCACCTATCCAACATTATTTATGTGGTGGCATAGTTGTTGATCTTAATGGCAGGTCATCAATCAATCGGCTGTATGCCGCAGGCGAATGCTCATGTACAGGGCTTCATGGGGCCAACAGGCTGGCATCCAATTCGCTGCTTGAAGCAATTGTTTATGCCGACGCTGCTGTTAAAGACGCATTAAAACGAATTGGCAACCTGAGCTACAACAATGCGATTCCGGACTGGAACGACGAAGGAACTTCGTTGCCGGAAGAAATGGTATTGATTACTCAAAGTTTTCGTGAAGTAGAACAAATTATGAGCACTTACGTGGGAATTGTCCGTTCAAACCTCCGGTTGAAACGCGCCATGACCCGCCTGGAAATACTTTACCGTGAAACTGAAAACTTATTTGAAAAATCGATTGTTTCCCGTCAGATTTGCGAACTACGAAATGTGATAAGCGTTGCTTATCTGATTATAAAACAAGCTCTTTTGAGAAAAGAAAGCCGCGGGCTTCATTATACTGTAGATTATCCCGAACGCCTGAAACAGGATTCATAACTTTAAAAGAGCATGAATTTGCAATTAAGAAAAAACCAAAAAGTGTTTAATGATTATAGAAACTCCATTTAATTTGCGAGTCTAATCCAGAGAAATGCTGTAACTTTGAAACATTGAAAAATAGCAAGAATTGATTTCAAAAAAAGTGAACCTATTAAAGACAAACAAATGAAACATATATTTACACTTCTGTTTTTGTTTGTGTCAGTTACCTGTCTTTTTGCTCAATCTGCAGCAAAAAGCGATCTAAGGAGCACCGCTCAAGCCACTGTCATACGTATAGATGGTTCTACACCAAGCTCATGGATCAAAGGCGACAATGATGCCTCAACAACAGTCAGCACAAGCACCTCGGGCAGCGAAACGGTCAATTTCAGTTCCACTGCCGATGGAATTTTCATAACGATACTCAGTGGTACGAATAAAATAAAACTATTTGCCCTTACCGGACAATTACTTTTTAATGGCGATTTAACTCAGGGGCGTTTTCTGATACAGGTTAGAAAAGGCATCTACTTCCTGAAAATCAACAATAAAAGTTTTAAAGTCATTTGCAAATAAGTAATCAGTACCACAGCACATAATTTTATTTATACTAAAACAAATATATTTTATGATCAAACACATTGTTTTTTTCGGTTTAGCCGATAATGCGGAAGGAAAATCGAAAATGGAAAACGCAGAAATTATCAAATCTGAACTTGAGAATCTTATTAACTTTATTCCGGAAATAAAAAAAATCGAAGTTGGTATTAATTGTCCCAATGCACCCAAAACAAACTTTGATATTGCATTGTACTCGGAATTTGACAGCATCGAAACATTGGATATCTATCAGGAACATCCGGAGCATAAAAGAGTAGCTGCCTATATTGGTAAAGTAAGAACTTCGCGGGTGGCAGTGGATTACGAAGTGTAATTCCCCCTCAGATCAACCTGAGGTATAAAACAAAAAACACACTGATTGCGATTAAATTATTGCAATGTGAAACCGGGACAGTCAATTATTTTTAATTGTTTTAAAAATAATTGACTGTTTTTGTTTGTAATTAAAAAAATATAATTATTTTTACAGTCAATTAACATTAACTATTAATCCTTCAAAATCTAAGAATTATGTCTGTAAACAAAGTTATTTTAGTTGGGAATGTCGGAAGAGATCCCGAAATTCGCTATCTGGACAAGAACGTCGCCGTTGCAAACTTTACATTAGCAACAACAGAAAGAGGTTACACCATGCAAAATGGAACGCAAGTTCCTGATCGTACAGAATGGCACAATATTGTTGCCTGGAGAGGGTCGGCCGAGTATGCAGAAAAATACATCCGCAAAGGCAGCCAATTGTACGTTGAAGGAAAAATTCAAACCCGTGCCTGGGAAAAAGAAGGAGTTAAACGGTATGTTACAGAAATTTATGTTGAGAATTTTCAATTATTGGGTAAAAAACCAGAAAACATTGAGGCCCTCAATGTAACAACAGCGCCACAGAGTGATGCTGTACAAGCTCCGCCTCCGGTTGAAGATGACCTTCCTTTTTAACAGTAAGTTATTCATAAACCGCTTCAATCTTTAGAAGCGGTTTATTTTTTATGACAAACAGATAAACAAATTTTTAAAACAGAACAAATTCCGCCAGTATCTCCTATTTGAACTTGCTTTGGTTTCCAAACACTTGGAAGAAGCATTGCATTTTTCAACCCGAAAATTCAAAAAAAACTATCGCTTGCTATTGCAGATATCAAAAAATGACGTACCTTTGCACCGCATTAGAAAGCAATGCACACAATTAAAATCCTGGTTCGGTAGTTCAGTTGGTTAGAATGCCGCCCTGTCACGGCGGAGGTCGCGGGTTCGAGTCCCGTCCGTACCGCAGGTCAAAAAGCAATTCAGAAATGAGTTGCTTTTTTTGTGTCTTTTCGGGCACACTTTCTCCGAAAGCTATTGCAGAAACAAAAATTTGAATTATCTTTGCACCGCATTAGAAATAATGCACAACAAATACAAAATCCTGGTTCGGTAGTTCAGTTGGTTAGAATGCCGCCCTGTCACGGCGGAGGTCGCGGGTTCGAGTCCCGTCCGTACCGCAGGTAAGCTGACAATTCAATGTCAGAATAATAAATCCCGTAAAACACTAGTGTTTTACGGGATTTATTATTCACCCAGAAGCCAATCAGAATACTTCTTTTGTTGTTTTAAATTTTGGTTTCTTCAAAAAAACACAGTATCTTAGTACGATTTTTTCAACAAACAAAACTAAAACTCTAACCTTTCATATCCATGGAAAACAATTATTGCATTATCATGGCAGGCGGCGTAGGCAGCCGTTTTTGGCCATTCAGCCGAAATGACCGTCCAAAACAATTCCTCGACTTCTTTGGAACCGGACGTTCACTTTTACAACTCACTTTCGATCGGTTACGGCATGTAGTGCCTGCTGAAAATATTTTGATTGTTTCCAATGTCATTTATAAAGATATGATTCTGGAACAACTCCCGGAAATCAGTCCAAACCAGGTACTTTTGGAACCTAACCGCAGAAATACGGCACCATGCATTGCATACGCCGTAAACCGCATTAAAGCAATGACTGACAAAGCCAATATCATCGTTGCCCCATCAGACCATCTGATTCTGAAAGAAACTGATTTCCTGGATACTCTTCGTTTCGGATTGGATTTTATCGAAAAAAATGACTCGCTGCTTACCCTTGGCATCAAGCCCAGCCGCCCAGAAACAGGTTATGGGTACATTCAGATTGCCGAAGGCGACACCAATCTGCGCAAGGTCAAAACTTTTACTGAAAAACCCAATGCTGAACTGGCCCAGATCTTTTTTGAAACAGGCGAATTCTTTTGGAATTCAGGAATTTTCCTATGGAACCTACAAACTATAACTAAAGCTTTTGATGAACTACTGCCTGAAGTTTCGGGGAAATTCAATGCAGGGAAAGAACTTTTCAATACAGAAAAAGAGCAGGAGTTTATCGACCAAATGTACCCATCATGCCCTAATATTTCCATCGACTACGGCATTATGGAAAAAGCCGCGAATGTAAATGTACTTTGCTCCGATTTTGGCTGGACCGATCTGGGCACCTGGGGATCGCTATATGAAATGTCGCCAAAGGATGAAAATCAGAATGTAACACTCAAATGCAAAACTGCATTCTACGAAAGCGAAGACAATATCGTAGTATTACCATCCGAAAAACTGGCTGTCATCCAAGACCTAAAAGGGTATATTGTAGCCGAATCTGATAATGTATTGCTCATTTGCAAACTGGAAGAAGAACAACGCATCCGCCAGTATGTAAACGACATGAATGTGGCTTTTGATGGCAAATTCAACTAAGAGCCTATAAGATCAAAGCACATAGTTAATAGTCAGTAGCCAAACAGCTACTGACTATTTATATAGATACAAAGTATATATGAGCGATATAATTCATCTTTTACCCGACTCGGTTGCCAACCAAATTGCAGCCGGTGAAGTAATTCAGCGCCCTGCATCGGTATTGAAAGAGCTGGTTGAAAATTCCATTGATGCCGGAGCTACTTTTATACAGGTAGTGATAAAAGATGCCGGCCGGACACTGATACAGGTGGTTGATAATGGAAAAGGAATGAGCGAAACCAATGCCCGAATGGCATTTGAACGGCATGCAACCTCGAAAATCAAAAGTGCCGACGACCTGTTCGCCCTTCGCACCATGGGATTCCGTGGTGAGGCTTTGGCCTCTATTGCAGCTGTAGCACAGGTTGAGCTTCGTACCCGACGGGCTGAGGATGAATTAGGCGTACTCGTTGAAGTGGCAGGAACCCGCGTATTTAAACAAGAACCGGTACAGTGCAGTTCAGGAACCTCATTCCAGGTAAAAAACCTGTTTTTCAACGTTCCTGCCCGCCGCCGTTTCCTGAAGAGCGATAACGTGGAAAAGAGCCATATCCTGAATGAATTTTACCGCATTGTGCTTGTAAACACTCAGGTTTCATTTTCGTTTTTTGATGGCGACGAGGAGGTATTCAATCTTCCGGCATCGAACAGCAAAATCCGGATTGAAAATGTGTTTGGCAAAACGGCCAAGAAACGCTGGCAACAACAACTGCTCACCATCGAAGCAAGCACCAATCTGGTGAGCATTTCCGGTTACGTGGGCAAACCAGAATACGCCCAAAAATCGGCCAACCAGTATTTTTTTGTGAACGGGCGTTACATGCGCCATCCCTATTTTCACAAGGCGGTATTAATGGCTTACAATCAAATGATTCAGGCCACCGAAAGCCCTAATTATTTCATTTATTTCAATGTTGACCCTCAAACCATCGACATCAACATTCACCCAACCAAAACGGAAATCAAATTTGAAAACGAACAGGCCATTTGGTCTATTCTTTCGGCAACCGTAAAAGAAGCCCTTGGAAAGTTCAACATCGTTCCGTCTATTGACTTCGATCAGGAAGGAGCGGTGGAAATGCCCGTTAATGTGCGTGTGGAAAATGTGCGTCCGCCCCAAACCAGCTTCAATCCGAATTACAACCCATTTGGTTCCACCACCTCCTACAAGCGTCCGAACCTGGACTGGGAACAACTTTACGGCGATTTTGAAAAAGGCGATGAACCAATCAGTTCATCGATAGAGTGGGAATCAAATGCCGATTTACCCATAACGCCTTCGTTCACACAACAGGAACAGCAGCAAGTAATTGAAAACCTGGAAACAAGAGCCGAAAACTACCAATACAAAAATCGTTATATCCTGACCGGTATAAAATCAGGGCTGCTCATGATTGATCAACACAGGGCTCACACACGAATCCTATTCGACCTGTTTTTGAGCCAGATTGAAAATTCGCAGGGAATCTCGCAACAGGTTTTATTTCCTGAAACACTTGAGCTAAGTGCGGATGACTACTTGTTTTTCGAACAAATACTTCCGGACTTGCAGCATATTGGTTTTGAGTTTGAATCGGCAGGAAACAATACGTTTAATGTAAAAGGGGTTTCTTCGCACGTTGGCACTGGTAGCGTCATTGATCTGCTTCTTGAAATGCTTGAAAAAGCAAAAACCACCGCGCTGGATCCTACTGCCAGCATTCATGAAACCATTGCCCTGACACTTGCCGAATCCGCTTCGTTGAAATCTGGCCAGCGACTTTCCTCCGAGGAAATGAGTGACTTGATAGACCGGCTATTTGCTTGTGCCAATCACAATTTTACTCCGGATGGCAAAAAAATTATGACTATTTTCAGCCAGGATGAGCTGGAAAAAAGATTTTGAAACTCAAAAACATCTTCACTGCCAGATTAATTAAAAACAAAAAAAACCGCTCAATGAGCGGTTTTTTCATACCTGATAGTTTTTCACCCAGCATTTAATCTTCTTTTGCCTGCGGAGTAATCAATTTATACCCTTTACCATGAATATTGATAATGGCTACGTTTTGATCTTCTTTCAGTAATTTACGTAATTTGGTGATATACACGTCCATGCTACGTGCATTAAAATAGTTATCGTCCACCCAGATAGTCTTCAATGCAAAATTACGTTCTAAAATGCTGTTTGCATTGGCAGCCAACAGGTTAAGCAATTCAGATTCTTTGGTAGTCAGTTTTTTTGACTCGCCATCGTAGGTAAGAAGCTGTTTTTGCGCATCAAAAACAAATGCTCCAATTTGGTACGCAACCACATCTTTAGCACGTTTGCCTTTTACACGGCGTAAAATTGACTCAATGCGGTACAGCAATTCCTCCATGCTGAATGGTTTTGACAAATAATCGTCGGCACCCAATTTGAATCCCTGCAAAATATCTTCTTTCATTGATTTTGCAGTAAGGAAAATAATCGGCACTTCGGTATTTAATGCGCGCACATCGGCAGCCAATGCAAATCCGTCTTTTTTAGGCATCATTACATCGAAAACACATAAATCGTATTTGTTCTTTGAAAAAGCCTTATAACCGGCTTCCCCATCGGGTTGCAAATCTGCGTCATATCCTTTTGTCTGCAAATACTCTCTGAGAAGCATGCCAAGATTTTCGTCATCTTCGCACAACAGGATTTTCACTTTTTCGTCAGTCATAGTTGTAATTTTTGAGTGTTGGTATTGTAATAATAAATTTAGTTCCGATATTAAGTTCACTTTCTACTTTGATAGAGCCCTTGTGTTCTGTGATAATTTTCTTTACGTATGCCAATCCCAGTCCGAATCCTTTCACATTATGGACATTGCCGGTAGACACACGGTAGAATTTCTCAAAAATACGTCGCAGGTCATCTTTACCTATACCTATTCCATTGTCTTCGATACTGACAAGCAGATTATCCTTCTCATTCCAGGTTTCGATGTTCAGCAACAATGGTTTATCGCTGTATTTAAGTGCATTGTCCATTAAATTAAAAATCACATTCGTAAAATGCACTTCGTCCACTAATGCCAGATCGTTCGTAGCTTCAAGCTTAGGAGTAATTTTCCCGCCCTTACTAGTTACTTTGAGCGAAAAATTACTAACTATATCAGCTACAAGCGAGTTTATTTTTATTTCATTTAGTTTTAAAATCGATTTATCTTTTTCAAAAACAGCCATTTGAAGCACCTTTTCCACCTGAAGGCTTAAGCGTTTGGTTTCGTCACGGATAACGTTAGAAATATGCTTCAACGATTCCGGCGTCTTTCCTACCCCAGTATCCTGCAACATTTGCGAAGCGAGCGAAATAGTAGATATCGGTGTTTTCAACTCATGAGTCATATTGTTAACGAAGTCATTTTTCATGTTATTCAACTGTTTTTGCCTGAAAATGATAATCAAAGCAACTACAAACACCACAAAAATGAGCAATACCAGTCCAATCGATGGCAAAAGCAAATTCATTGAGCTAAGGATATAATTCTGTTTTGTAGGAAAAATAACCTGCAAATACGCCGAATGATTCGACTCCTCAAACGGAAACAGCTTTTGGGTATACACATTATTATCCGAACTAACCGCGTCTGTATGTATATCTTTATGGCATTTGTAAATAACTTTACCTTGCTTATCGACAATTGAATAAAAAAATGGTAGCTCCACTCCGTTATTGACCAACACTTTACTCAAGATTCCATCAAGTTCCTCAAAATTTACACGTTCACTAACCTCCCTGTCTTCCGTTTCTTTCATCCAGCGAAAAACAGCCTGGTCGAGTATGGTCTTGGAACGAGAAAAATTCTTCTGAAACTTTTCCTGCAGGTACCTCGAAGTTTCCTCGATAGTCGCTTTTCCATGCCCTGTCGACAAACGGATTGTCGGGCGGTTAAGCTGCTCGGATGTCAACTTCAAATTTTCAGCCACGCTATCACCGCTATTCTTCAAATGCATATTTTGAGCATCCAGGCTCAAAAGCTTGTTATTATTACTTGGGTAATCAGTCCCTTCCAAAGTTTGACCGAGATATTCGAGAGCTTCATTTTCTTCAACCAAACTCACCGTTTGAAACAAACTTCGTTGAACATTATCATTAAACTGCCCTTCAATCATTTCAGCATTAATCCGCACATAACGAGCTTGCAGAACGATGAGCCCTACAAATGTCAGCAGCATAAATATTATCAGGAACCAAATTGTCGTTTTCTTCATAACGGCACAAATTTACATAAAACCGACACACAATCATTAGATTAACGTTATTTAAGCCAAAAAGTTTATTTAAAATACAATTTATTTGCATATATTCACACAATATGTTAATCAAACAAACATACACATACACTTTTTAACCTCAAAAGGTTAACCAGACAGATCAAAAACAGATGACAACAGAATATATTATGATTTATTAGTTAAACAATCAAAACAACACTCATTTCACATTAACACACAAAATCATTAAACGCAAACAAGTATAAATAAAAGAGCCCTGATACAAATTGATGGTTGTATCAGGGACAATTAAATTACTCGAGGTTTCGAAACAGAAGTTTCCAAAAGCGTATTGAGGCAGCCGAATTATTCCACTTTCCGCGCGACTAAAATGAACTGCAAATAATCTGTTATTACGCCCTCGGTGCGTTCCCTCCGAAGAACATGATAAGGCTCTGCCGTCAGCACCTGGAAACCGGCTTTTGTAAACTGATTTTTCAACCAGTCCAAATCAAATCCTTTGTGCGGAATTGGTTCGAAACGGTGGAATGACCCATCCTCACTCAGCAAATCGCCCACCACCACGGTTGCACCTGCTTTGGTTATACTCGCCAAATGATTCAGCGTGCGCTCAATATCCGGGATGTGGTGGAATGCCATGCACGAAAAAACAAAATCAATATCCGGCTTACCGTAATCGTAGACTTCGCCGTGCACAATTTCAACAGACAGATCATCTCTTAGTTTTCCTTTCAACACATTCAACATGGCCGCTGAAGTGTCTTCAAAAACCACGCTCCGTACCTTAGACAACAACTGCAAGCCTACCAATCCGGTTCCAGCCCCTATTTCCAGGGCTTTCCATTCCTTTTGCGGATTTACCAACCGTAGCATTTCGGCCACAAAAATTCCAGTCATTTCAGTTTTTTCCGGACTATCCCAATCGGCCGCCCTGTGTGCAAAATTATCAGTCATAAGTAGTATTGTTTATGCAACTCTCAAACGAAAAAAGCAAGTTTATTGTTTATCTCCGATTCAAAAAAAATTACACAAACATTAAATATTGAATTTAAAATTAATAAATTGTAACTACCCGATTTTATTGTATATTCATTCAAAAAAACTACTTTTGTGAATTAAACCCGTAAAAAAATCCAGAGCTAAAATTACACCCGGCAAAACGACATAAAACAATGAATAACCTATTAAAAACAAGCATTATGGCAATAGCCGTTGCAGCAACCACAGCCTCCTGCAGCAAAAAAGAGGAAGGTCCGATAATCGGGAAACAAAACCCCAAAATTGAAAATGGACTTATGACCCCCGAAGTACTTTGGTCGTTCGGGCGGGTAGCGGGCACGCAGATTTCACCCGACCAAACCAAGATTCTTTACAGCGTTTCTTATTATAGCATAGCTGAAAACAAGGGGAACTCCGAAATTTTTGTAATGAATGCCGATGGCTCCGACAAAAAGCAGATTACTGAAACCGCCACACGCGAAGCTGCCGCCAAATGGATGAAAGACGGCGAACATATCGCCTTTTTATCTTCTCAAACAGGCAGCATGCAGCTCTGGATTATGAAATCCGACGGCAGCGACCGCAAGCAAATTACCGACCGTGAAGGCGGCATCAATGATTTTGCATTCTCGCCCGACGAAACAAAACTGCTTTTGTGACCGACATAAAATACGGCGAACGCACCGTGGATAAATACCCCGACCTGCCCAAAGCCAGCGGAATCATAGTAAAAGACCTCATGTACAAACACTGGGATGAATGGGTACAAACCGTTCCTCATCCTTTTGTAGCCGATTTTACTGGGATCAAAAATAGAAAATGAAACCGACATATTAAACGGAGAACCTTTCGAAAGCCCCATGAAACCTTTTGGCGGCATCGAACAACTGGCCTGGAGCCCCGACGGCAAAACTGTGGCGTACACCTGCCGCAAGAAAACCGGAAAGGAATATGCCCTCTCTACCAATTCCGACATTTATTTCTACAACCTGGAAACCAAAAAGACCGAAAACAAAACCCAGGGAATGATGGGTTACGACCAAAACCCGACCTTTTCGCCCGACGGCAAATGGATGGCCTGGGAAAGCATGGAACGCGATGGATACGAAGCGGATAAAAACCGCCTGTATATCATGAATATCCAAACGGGTGAAAAAACAGATCTATCGGCTGATTTCGATCAGAATTCTACGGCTTTAAGCTGGACTGCCGACAGCAAATCGATTTATTTTACAAGCTGCTGGCATGCCGTTACCCAAATTTACCGCGCCGATATTGCCGACAAAAAAATCACCAAAATCACCAAAGGCGCACACGATTATGGATTTGTTGCCGAAGCAAAAACGAAACTCATTGGCGTGAAACATTCCATGAGCAAACCGGACGAAGATTTATTCCATCGACCCGAAAACCGGTGCCGAAACCGAACTTTCGTTCGAAAATAAGGACATTCTAGCAAAACTTAAAATGGGGAAAGTGGAAGAACGCTGGATTACCACCACCGACAATAAACAAATGCTTACCTGGGTGGTGTATCCGCCTGATTTTGATGCCACCAAAAAATATCCGACCTTGCTTTTCTGCGAAGGTGGCCCGCAATCCACGGTCAGCCAGTTTTGGTCGTACCGATGGAATTTGCAACTAATGGCTGCCAACGGCTACATTGTAGTTGCGCCCAACCGCCGCGGGTTGCCAAGCTTCGGCATGGAATGGCTGGAACAAATCAGCGGCGACTACGGAGGGCCAGAACATGCTCGATTATTTCTCGGCTATCGACGCCCTGGCCAAAGAACCGTACGTAAACAAAGACAAACTGGGCTGTGTGGGTGCCAGCTACGGCGGGTTCTCGGTTTACTGGCTGGCAGGCCATCACAACAAACGCTTCAAAGCATTCCTGGCACACGACGGCATGTTCAACCTTCCGCAGCAATACCTGGAAACGGAAGAAATGTGGTTTGTAAACTGGGATTTGGGTGGCGCTTACTGGGACAAAGCCAACGCCATTGCACAACGCTCTTACGCCAATTCGCCACACTTGTTTGTAGATAAATGGGATACTCCGATCCTCGTGATTCATGGCGAAAAAGACTACCGTATCCTGGCCTCGCAAGGCATGGCAGCCTTCAACGCAGCCATACTACGCGGCGTACCGGCCGAAATGCTTATATTCCCGGACGAAAACCACTGGGTACTGCAACCGCAAAACGGCATCCTGTGGCAACGCACCTTCTACGAATGGTTGGATAAATGGTTGAAATAAGTAAATCTCAGCTGTCAAATAAAGAAACTCTCATTTTCTATCGGAAATGAGAGTTTTTTATTGTCCAAAATCAGAACAAACAAAACATTTTCAGGCAATAACTGTATTAAAATAAGGCATTATTGTATTTTTACAACAACTTATCTAATGAACAATGCAACGTTTGAATAAGGATTATCATCTACCTTGTAAAATATGGAATTAAAAAATGCAATAACGGACGAACAACGACTGATTGCAGGATGCATTGACGGCAAACCGTGGGCTCAAAAACAAGTGTACGAGCTATATGCATCTGCCATGCTGAGCGTATGCGTACGGTACGTAACCGATAGGGAAACGGCGCGGGATATTTTGCAGGATGGTTTTATCAAGGTCTTTACAAAAATAGATACGTACTCCGGAACCGGATCATTTGCAGGCTGGGTCAGGCGGATTTTCGTAACTACAGCGCTGGAATACCTGAGGCAAAACGATGCCCTGAAACAGAGCGACAGCATTGATGAGCATAATTATCCGATAGAAGATATGGAGGTCTCGGCACTGGATAAAATTTCGGCAAACGACTTAATGAAATGTATTTCGGAACTTCCGCCCGGATATCGTACCGTTTTTAACCTGTACGCCATCGAAGGATATTCGCACGCGGAAATAGCGTCGATTTTAAACATCAGCGAAAACACCTCGCGATCGCAGTTTATGAGAGCGCGGAAAATGCTGCAAAAAACAGTAATCCGGTTATTCAACTCATGAGAAAACCAGAAAATGAAATGAACAAAAATAATATACATACCGACCAACCGGATGCTTTCAGCCAAAGCATCCGGGAAAAGCTGGAAAATCATGAATTGCCGGTGGATGCAGCATGCTGGAATGAGATTGAAGCACGCATGAAGCCCGCTGCCCGGAAGAAAGTAATTCCATTCTGGTGGTGGTTATCTGGTGGAGCCGCTGTGGCCACGCTGGCTTTATTGCTTACGCTCCGCCCAAATCCGGAAACAAGCAACTATGTTGCGAAAAACCCAGTGAATAAAAGTATCCACAATATAACGAGCCCTAACAACTTAACCAAAGCGGACAAAACCATAAATTACAAAAACGCTTCTGAAACAAAATCAGATAAACCCAACAACAACAACAACAACAACAACAACAACAACAACAACAACAACAACAACAACAACAACAACAACAACAACAACAACAACAACAACAACAACAACAACAACAACAACAAACTAACTGCACAAAACACCCAAGTAGCTGCTCAACAAAAAACAACGGCAAAAAAAACAAGCGAACAAACAATCCAGCCGGCTATTGTACCCGACTTGATACAATCGGACAAACAGGCAGACAATCTAACAAACAACGATGTGGCAAGCAGTCAATTTACCGATGCTACAACCACTCCAACCATCAAAGATTCAGTAAAGCCGGCAGCATCTAAAAAATATATTCCAAACAGCCTGATTGAAGAAATCGAAAGTGAATCTATGGCCAAGACAAAGCATAAAAATGAATGGTTACTTGCAGCAGCAGTTGGCTCGGGCGGAAGCACATCGCTGAATGGGGTTAACGAATTTGTAATGGCCGATGTGGGGGATAAATATTTTGTGACAGCACAGCCCACCTACAACAGCATCATGGCTCCCAATGATTTTTCGCAAAAAAATTTCATGAGCCCCTTATCGTTCGGACTGACAGCCAGGAAGAGCCTGAATAAAACACTTAGCATTGAAAGTGGCTTGGTTTATACCTATTTGCTTTCCACTTTCGAAGAGCATAACTTTATCAGCTACGATGCCAGCCTGAAGCTTCATTATCTGGGCATCCCCCTGAACCTGGTGGTACAAGTATGGAAGTTTTCAAATTGGGAAATATATGTTTCGGGTGGCGGAATGGTTGAAAAAGGCTTACGCTCCGTATATGTCCAGAAACAGTACATGGGCAATCAAACCATTACAACTACAGCCAATACAAAGATTGACGGATTGCAATGGTCGCTCAACGGCGCTGTGGGTACCACCTACAAATTGCAACGGAATATCGGAATTTATTTCGAACCAAAATTCTCGTATTTCTTTGACAACGATCAACCAATCAGCGCCAGAACCGACAGGCCGGTGGTAATTGGATTGAGCGCTGGACTAAGATTTAATTTAAATGATTGTCCGCAAAGCGGCCTGTAGTATTATTTTGAATTAAAGAGCATTGAAATGGGTTTCGCGATTTTCAATCGCGGTCCAATAGCAAAGACCGCGATTGAAAATCGCGAAACCACGGGTTAAAGCAAATTGCTATTTCAGTTATTTTTCTCCTCCAGCTAAAGCAGGAGGTAATTACACTAAAGCAGGAGGCGATCAGACAAAAAACATTCATCCATAATCCTCAAATCTTATGAAAAAGCTTTTATTTTTATTGGCAATCACATTATTAGCGCTTGGCTGCAGCAACGACAACGATCCGATTCCTGTACCCGAAGACGCTAAACCCATTTTGCTGCGTGCCGGCCTCGAAAAACGGGTAGCGCAGGACAATGAATTTGCTTTTGATTTGTTCAAAAGAACCATTGAAATTTCGGGCGAAACCAATGTTTTTGTATCACCACTAAGCGTAAGCATTGCTTTGGGCATGACCTGGAATGGCGCCAACGGACAAACCAAAACCGAAATGGAAACTGCCCTTAAAATAAATGGTCTGCCGGCAACTGACATCAACGACTATTATAAGGTGATGCAAAGCACGCTCCCGACAATAGATCCTACCACCAAACTCAGCCTGGCCAACTCTATTTGGTACAGGGACGGTTTTGAGGTAAAAACTGATTTTTTGCAGACAAACAGTACTTATTTTGATGCCGAAGTGCGTGAAATAGACTTCGCTAAAGCGTGGGCAAAAGACACTATCAACAACTGGTGCGCCCGCAAAACCAACAACCTGATCACCAACGTCCTCGATGAAATTCCGGGTAACGCGGTTATGTACCTGATCAACGCCGTTTATTTCAAAGGAATCTGGCGAAAACAATTTGAGACGAAAAACACGATTGAAAGCAATTTCACCAATGAAGCCAACCAACTGATTAAGGTAAACATGATGTACCAGAAAGACACTTTCAGTTATGCACAGGACGAATCTGCCCAATATCTGGATATGCCTTACGGGAATAAAGCATTCAGCATGACGGTGATCCTACCCAACGAAGGAAAAACAACAGCGGATGTACTGAACAACCTGACCGTTGAAAATTGGAAAAATACGCTATCGGGCATGACCCAACAGGAAGTTGATGTATATCTGCCAAGGTTTAAAACCAAAAACAAGTTTTTACTGAACAATGAACTCAAACAGATGGGCATGCGACTGGCTTTTGATGGACCGGCTGACTTCAGCGGCATTGCCAACGACGATTTACTCATCTCGCGGGTCATTCACGACACCTACGTGGAAGTGACCGAAAAAGGCACCGAAGCAGCCGCAGTTACAGTGGTTGAGATTATAAAAACATCCATGCCTCTGAATCCCACATTTCGTGTCAACAAACCATTTATCTACATAATCCGGGAAAAAAGTACCGGCGTAATTCTTTTCATTGGTAAAATGGGAAATGTAGAGAAATTCTAACGCACTATTTTACACGAAAACACAAAAGACAACAATAAGTATCTTTTATCATTTACATATGTGAAAGACATAAATAATAGAACAATCATTTATCACAAACCTTCGTGACTTAGTGTCTTTGTGTTTAAATGTTTTCTTCGTTTCCGAAAACTATTAATTTCTTATTCGGTATAAACTCAATTCTAAAGACGTACAGCTATGAAAAAGATTTTGTTTTTATTTAGCCTGGTAGCATTTGCCCTTGCCGGCTGCGAAGATAGGATAACCGAAACGATTACCTACAAAATAAACGAACCGGTTTTTATGCCGTCCAGTACCTTCCGGAATTCGGTGAAAGTAAGCGCTGTGCCCCACCAAATTACGAAGTTGGGCAAAATGTGTTTCTACAACGATTACCTTTATATTTCGGAGCCTGAAAAGGGTATTCACATTATCGACAATCGGAATCCGGAAAACCCGGAAATCATTGGTTTTATCGAGCTAATGGGAAATGCCGATCTGGCCATCCGCAATGGGCAATTGTATGCCGATTCGTATATCGACCTGGTTTGGTTCGATATTTCAAATCCGACTTTACCCGAGCTCAAAGGCCGTTTGGATTCGATATTCCCAACAGCCCTGCCTGTTATCGAAAATCAATATGGAATAGATTATGCCAAATGTTATGGCGAACAACGCCAGGGAGTTGTCATTGGCTGGAAACTGACCGAGCGCACCGAAGATGTGAACCATTACACCGGCGGTTGGTGGCGGGGAGGCGGTATATTTTTTGAAGATGCTATTGCCATGAATTCTGTGCAAGGCAGCAACACGGGTATCAACGGTTCCATGTCGCGCTTCACAATTTACAACGATCATCTCTATTCGGTTATCAATAACCAAATGAATATTTTCGACCTGACAGGATCCGAGCCCAAAAAGGCAGCCGAAAACACCTATCTGTGGGGAAACGTGGAAACCATTTTCAGTTACAAAGACAATATGTTTATGGGAACACCCACCGGGATGTTGATTTTCTCGGTAAAAAACCCGCTGAAGCCCGAATACCAGTCATCCATTACGCATGCTTATGGTTGTGATCCGGTGGTGGTGGACAATGACCTGGCCTATGTGACCGTCCGCTCGGGGAATAACTGCGGCCAGAACACCAACGAATTGTTTATTGTTGATGTGAAGGATGTAAAAAGCCCAAAACAATTGGTATCGTACAACATGACCAATCCCAAAGGGCTGGGCATTGACAATAGCAAACTTTTTCTTTGCGATAACGGTTTGAAGATCTACACGATAACCGAACCTCAGAAATTAATGTCGAACCAGATCGCCCATTTCACCAACATGGATGGCTTCGATGTAATTGCTCACAACAACATCGTTATGCTGATTGCTGAAGACGGCATCTATCAATACGATTATTCAAACACGGGTTCAATTAAATTTCTGAGCAAAATTCCAATAGAAAAATAAAACAAAAGCCGCATAGCAAATAAAATTGCTATGCGGCTTTTGTTTTATACGTTATAAAATTTATCCATAAATAACCTTACCGTGCTCGTCTTTAAACTCATCAAAGCTCTTATTATATTGCTCCATAGCACGATAGCTCATAGCCATGCTAGAGAAACCGCCATCGTGATACAGATTTTGCATGGTCACCTTGCGTGTTAAATCGCTAAACATCACAACACAATAGTCAGCACATTCGGCAGCAGTGGCATTGCCTAGCGGCGACATGCGTTCTGAGAAATCGAGCAAACCTTCCATTCCTTTCACACCGCTACCGGCTGTTGTGGGAGTTGGCGACTGCGAAATGGTATTCACACGAACATTGTGCTCGCGGCCGTAGATATAACCAAAACTACGTGCAATCGATTCCAGGATTGACTTGGCATCGGCCATATCATTGTAACCAAATACGGTACGTTGCGCAGCCATATAAGTCAATGCAACCACAGAGCCATACTCATTGATGGCATCCATCTTTTTTGCCACCTGAAGCATTTTATGAAAAGAAATTGCCGAAATATCAAGCGTGGTATTCAGCATATCGTAATCGAGGTCATCGTAAGTACGTTTTTTACGAACGTTAGGCGACATACCAATAGAGTGAAGAACAAAATCAATTTTTCCGCCAAGTGCTTCCATTGATTGCGCAAAAACATTTTCCAAATCCGACACACTTGTAGCATCAGCAGGGATCAGTTTCGCGTTCAGTTTTTGAGCCAACTCATCAGTTGTTCCCATACGTACAGCCAATGGAGTGTTCGACAAGGTGATAATAGCACCCTCTTCCACCACGCGTTCGGCTACTTTCCAGGCGATGGACATGTCGTTCAGCGCACCAAATACAATTCCTCTTTTACCTTTTAATAAATTGTTACCCATGTTTATAGTATTAATTATTCTTTTATCAAACAGCATGATTTTGAAAGTGTTTGATAAGCCGAATTAAATTTCGGCACAAAGATACGTAAAATGTGCAGCATATAAAAATACATTGGCACACCAATGCATTATAATTACCGCAAAACCCTATATTAATGCATGTTACAAATAAACTATTGCTTTGCAAATTGTTTTTAAACCAGTTTGTAAAGCAAAATGATTATTGAACAGGCTTATGCTTTCGTTTGAAACCGTTATTAATGGCATAAGTCGGGTTTATAAAGCAAATAAAAACCTTTTCATACCAACGGTATCCGTTTTTTCCCATGCTCAAAGCAGCACGATGAGACAGCTCTCCCAAAACCGAGCCAACTACTGGTGTAACAATCAAATCCTGAATACTGGGCTGCTCCATTCCACCTTCCCAAGCATATTCCCACAAAACTGTTTGCCCCAGACAAAACAGTGACGATTCCAACACTGTAGCACCCTGCGAGCGCATATTATTGTAATAATAGGCACCCTGATATGGATGCCCCACGTAATTTACGTACCAATGATCCTTATCCCAAACAGGCGGTTTAGTAAAAGAACTTTGGTATTGACTTCGGATAATAGACCATTTAAATTTATCGCCGCGATTCCACATGGTTATATTATTGGGGGAAAGCAACAGGAAAGTTCCCATCGTTAAATTATAGCCCATACTATAAGCAACCCCTCTGAGAATTTTATTCCCTAAAGGTGCATTGTAATGATTGAGATCTACGTCATACAATTGGGGCGATTGTTCTTTACCCGCAGAAAACGCTGAAATACCCGCATTTTCCACAACAGTATCAGTAGCGGTTACATTTTGCACCTGCGAATGACTTTGAATGGAGATAAGAACCAGGAAGAACAGAATTGTCAATTGTTTCATTCAAATATCCTTTACATCAATTAATTCAGAACATTACAAGTTCTATAATATTTTTAGCAATCAATCATTCAAATCAAAACAGCCAACGTAAAATGAGCCATAACGAAAGAAAAAACCGCCTCAAAATACAAGGGTTTTGAGACGGTTACTATAATAACAAAAACTTCTGTTTATTTATTTACTCTAAAGCGATCGTTACCGTCTTTGATAAAAGCAACAATCTGCTTAGCAGCAGCAATTCCTGCATTGATATTTGCTTCCGAAGTCTTGGGCACCCATTTTCTTAGGCGTTGTAAAATATGTTGCAGCTACTTTTTCTTTCATGGCAGCATCATTTCCGGGCACAATGTCAGTTACATATTTGAAGTCAGGGCGAACCTGCATAAATTCAAGGATTTCTTCCTCGTTAATTACTTCTTTGCGCGCAGTATTTACCAATACGCCACCTTTAGGCATACGGCCAAGCAATGCTGCATTGATTGATTTCTTAGTTTCGGCTGTAGCCGGAATATGTAACGAAACAATATCAGAAACCGTATACAATTCTTCAACCGAAGACACCGCTTTCACGCCATCTTTTTCGATAACTTCGGCAGGACAAAATGCATCGAAAGCATACAATTCCATACCAAAACCTTTGGCAATACGGGCAACATTACGACCTACGTTGCCGTAAGCATGAATACCCAGTTTCTTGCCCATCAATTCGGTACCTGAAGTTCCGTTGTAGAAATTGCGAACAGCAAACACCAATAATCCGAAAACAAGTTCGGCCACAGCGTTAGCATTCTGGCCCGGTGTGTTCATTACACAAACTCCGGCAGCAGTAGCTGCTTCCAGGTCCACATTATCGTAACCGGCACCTGCACGAACAACAATTTTCAATTGTTTAGCAGCGGCAATTACTTCCGCATCGATAATGTCACTGCGAATAATGATAGCATCAGCATCAACAACTGCATCCAGCAATTGTTGTTTCTCAGTATATTTTTCGAGCAAAGCCAGTTCGAAATCCGGCAGCTTCAATTTCTGTACGAATTCCATCGACAGCAACCTTTGCAAACGGTTTATCTGTAGCAATTAAAACTTTCATAGATATATATTTTAAAAACAATAGGCACTAAAGTGCCTATTGTTAAGATTATTTTATGCGTTTTGTTTTTCAAATTCATTCATGCAATCCACAAGTGCCTGGACACTTTCAATCGGCATTGCATTATAGATAGAAGCACGGAAACCACCAACCGAACGGTGACCTTTAATTCCGTCCATTCCGGCAGCCTGAGCGAATTTCTGGAAAGCACCTTCCAACTCGGCATATTCAGGTTTCATTACGAAACAAACGTTCATCAACGAACGGTCTTCTTTTGCAGCTGTTCCAACAAATATTTTGCTGTTATCAATAGTATTGTAAAGTAACTCGGCTTTCGCAATATTTTTCTTTTGCATTTCCACCAATCCTCCGTTAGCCTTCAACCAACGCAAAGTTTCCAAAGCACTGTAAATAGGCAATACAGGAGGTGTATTGAACATTGAACCTTCTGCAATATGCGTTTTATAGTTCAACATTGTTGGGATATAACGTGAAACTTTACCTAGCAATTCGTCTTTTACGATAACAAAAGCCAAACCTGCAGGAGCCAGGTTCTTTTGAGCACCACCGTAGATAATTCCGTATTTTGAAACATCCATTGGACGTGAAAAAATATCAGAAGACATGTCTGCAACCATTGGCACCGGTGAGTCTAAATCAACGTGTATTTCTGTTCCGTAAATCGTATTATTGGTTGTAATGTGGAAATAATCCGCATCAGCCGGAATGACAAAGTCTTTAGGAATGAAAGTATAATTAGCATCTTTCGAAGAAGCAACTTCTACCACTTCGCCAAAACCCTTGGCTTCTTTCATGGCCTTATTTGCCCAAACTCCGGTATTCAGATAAGCTGCTTTCTTTTCGAAAAGATTGAAAGGAACCATTGCAAACTGCATACTGGCACCACCACCTAAGAATAGTACAGAATAACCTTCAGGGATATTTAATAATTCTTTGAAAAGCGCAACGGCCTCATCCATTACAGCCTGAAAATCTTTTGAACGGTGGCTGATTTCTAAAATAGATAATCCCGAACCATTAAAATCCAATACTGCCTGAGCTGTTTTTTCAATAACCTCGCGTGGCAAAATAGAAGGACCTGCACTAAAATTATGTTTTTTCATACTAAATAATAATATATTTGTTTGATAGTTTTACCCTAAAAAATTGGAAGCACAAAAGTACTATTTTTTTTAGTTTCGGCCACCAAAAATGTGTTTTTATAACATTTTCACACTAAAAATTTATAGTCATGCATTTACAACGCAAAATTTGCATAGATATACCAATTTCATGACACAGTTACAGGGATAGTGTGCAATTTATTTACCCGTTATAATCCGCTTCACTTCATTTAGCTTGTTCAATGCTTCAACCGGAGTGAGGTTATTTATGTCCAGATTCTTAATTTCGTCGCGAATTTGCTCCAAAACAGGATCGTCGAGTTGAAAAAAGCTAAGCTGAAGTCCTTCGCGTTGTTCGGCAATTTCGCCAACCGGTTTCGCAACACCGTTCTGACGGTTGTCGGTTTCCAGTTGTTTGAGAATTTGTTCCGAACGCTTCACAATACTGTGTGGCATCCCGGCCATTTTAGCCACGTGAATACCAAAACTATGCTCACTACCTCCCCGAACCAGCTTGCGAAGGAAAATCACTTTTTTATCCACTTCCTTTACCGACACATTGTAGTTTTTGATGCGGTGGAACGATTTTTCCATTTCGTTCAATTCGTGGTAATGCGTGGCAAAAAGAGTTTTGGCTTTGCAGCTTCCATGTTCATGAATATATTCTACAATAGCCCAGGCAATGGAAATACCATCATACGTACTGGTTCCGCGACCAAGTTCATCGAAAAGAATCAGACTTCGGTTCGACAGGTTATTCAAAATGCTGGCAGCTTCGTTCATTTCCACCATAAAAGTAGATTCGCCCTGCGAAATATTATCGCTCGCCCCTACCCTGGTAAAGATTTTATCCACTACACCAATTTTAGCACTTTCCACTGGAACAAAGCAACCAATCTGCGCCATCAATGTGATGATAGCCGTTTGGCGGAGCAACGCCGACTTACCCGACATATTAGGCCCGGTAATAATAATAACTTGCTGTGACTGGCTATCCAGGTAGACATCATTCGAAATATAACTTTCGCCAATCGGAAGCTGTTTTTCAATCACCGGATGGCGGCCTTGTTTGATTTCCAGCACATCTGTATCGGTAATTTCAGGACGAACATATTTATTTTCAGCCGAAACTTTGGTAAACGACAAAAGACAATCAAGCTGCGCAACCAGATTGGAATCCAACTGAATAGCCGTAATATAGTCGACCAAGCTTAAAACCAAATCGTTGAACAGACGTGTTTCGATAGACAGAATTTTTTCTTCAGCTCCCAAAATTTTCTCTTCGTACACTTTCAATTCCTGCGTAATGTAACGTTCAGCATTAACCAGCGTTTGTTTTCGAATCCATGTTTCGGGCACTTTATCCTTGTGCATATTGCGCACTTCGATATAATATCCAAACACATTATTGAAGTTGATTTTCAAACTCGGAATGCCGGTTTCAACACTTTCGCGCTCCTGAATTTGTTGCAAGAAATCTTTACCTGAATAAGCCAGCTGGCGCAATTCGTCCAAATCGGCATCAATTCCCGGACGGATAATTCCGCCACGATTCACCATATTCGGCGGATCGTTTGAAATTTCTTTTTCTATTTTATCCGAAATAATCTTACAGGCATTCAGTTGGTCGGCAATTTTGCGCAAAGTCACATTATCGGTTTCAGAACATGCCTGTTTAATGGGCTCAATGGCCTGCAAAGCCACTTTCAACTGCACCACTTCGCGCGGATTGATACGCCCCACGGCTACTTTGGAAATAATTCGTTCCAAATCTCCAATCAGCGCCACATTTTGCTCCAACAAATGTTTTAGTTCGGTATTTTTGAAGAAATATTCAACAACGCTCAAACGTTCATTAATCGGTTTCACATCTTTCAGCGGGAAAGCCACCCAACGTTTCAGCATACGGGCTCCCATGGGGCTGATGGTTTTATCAATCACATCCAGCAGGGTTTTCGCATTTTCATTTTGCGATCCGTACAACTCCAGATTTCGTACGGTAAAACGGTCGAGCCACACGAAGCGCTCTTCTTCAATTCGCGAAAGCGTAGTAATATGTCCCGTTTGCTGGTGATGTGTCTGGTCCAGGTAATGCATGATAGCCCCGGCTGCCACGACACCATTCGGCAAATTATCTACGCCAAATCCTTTCAGGTTTTTGGTCTCAAAATGTTTCAGCAAGCGTTCATTGGCTGAATCGGGCGTATAAGCCCAGTCTTCGAGCGCATAAGTAAAGAATTTTGTGCCGAAGTTAGCTTCAAAATCCTTGCGTTTCGAACGATCAAAAAGTACTTCTTTCGGGCCAAAGCTATTCAATAATTTATCCACATATTCAGCCGTTCCTTCAGCCACCAAAAATTCACCTGTAGAAATATCAAGAAAGGAAACACCAACCTGATTTTTATTCAGATAAACACTGGCTAAGAATGTATTCTCCTTATGATTCAGTGTAGTATCGCTGTATGAAACACCCGGAGTAACCAACTCGGTCACACCTCGTTTTACAATTTTCTTGGTCAATTTCGGATCTTCCAACTGATCGCAAATGGCAACCCGCATTCCTGCCCGAACCAGTTTTGGCAAATATGTATCCAACGCATGATGCGGAAATCCAGCCAGTTCAATAGTTTTAGCCGACCCGTTAGCCCGTTTCGTAAGTGTGATTCCTAATATTTGGGAAGCCCGGATTGCATCAGTTGAAAAAGTCTCGTAGAAATCGCCGCAACGGAAAAGCAAAATCGCATCAGGATGCTTTGCTTTTATCTCGTTGAATTGCTTCATCATCGGGGTTTCTACAATTTCATTTGCCATTTTCTATCGTAATTTAAAGAATGTTATTGATTATAAGATTATTGTAAGTAAACAATGGTAGTTCTGAGAATCTCAAAACTACCATTGTTCAGAATGCAAAGCCAATGACTTAAGCATCTTATTTTATTTCTTCGAAAAGACCGTTTATCGCCTTGGTCATCCCCGACCAGGCAAATTTCTGTTTTTCCTGCTTGATATTTTCAATCATCATTTCTCCCCGTTGCTTTGAGAAGAAATCGTAAAGCGCATTAGCAATTTGGACAGGTTCCACATCCACCACATAACCCACTTTCCCATCCGGAATAATTTCGGCCAAACCTCCCACTCTAGTCACCAACATAGGTTTTTCAAAATGATAAGCAATCTGGCTCACACCACTTTGGGTAGCAGAACGGTAAGGCTGTGCAATAATATCGGCAACGCTGAAATAATTCCGGACTTCATTATCCGGAATAAATCCGGTACGTAATTCGACCAAACCTTCGAGCTTCAGTTGAATGATTGATTCGAGATAAGGCTGTGGATTTTCATAAAACTCACCGGCCACAATCAACCTCACCGGGAATTCACGCAAACGCTTATCGGCAAACGCTTCGAGCAACAAATCCAACCCTTTGTAATGGCGGATAAACCCGAAAAACAAAATATAAGGTTTGTGCTCGTGCAATCCGAGCTTAATGGCAGCTTCCTTTTTGGTGAGCAACGCACCATAATGATCGTAAATGGGGTGCGGCGACACAGCTTTCGGTTTATTTTCCTTATCAAACTTATTAATGTCTGCAACCACAGACTCGGCCATAGCCACAAATCCATCCATAGCCTTTACGAAATAGTTAGGGAAAAGCCGGTCGAGAATGGTCGGTTCGTGAGGAATCATATTATGGATAACGGCTACCATTTTGGTTTTCGGAGCACGGGCGTAGCGTGCAATTGTTCCAAAACAAGGCGCCATAAAGGCCATCCAGTAACAATAAATAACCATATCCGGCGATTTCTTCCTGATTTCCTTACCAACCGAAATCCAGTTCAACGGATTTGTAGCGTTTATCCGGCGGGAAATCTTCATATCAGCAGGGGCTGATTCAGTCGAGTACTGCGTTTTTCCGGGGAAAAGAAATCCCGGATATTGAAGTGTAAATGTTATAATTTCAACATCATTTCCCTGCTTTACATATTCACGCGCCAAACGCTCATTGTATGTAGCCAATCCTCCCCGATAAGGGAATGCTGTACCAACTATGATTATTTTCATGGAAAAAAAAATTTAAAATTCAGCTCAACACGAACACAGCATCATCAATAAATCCACTTGATTGGGACTTTTAAGCCTAAAACCCTTTTGTAACCAAATTGTTCAGGCTAATCGGCCAATCCTGATTTATTAAAATCGTTGATTCTTTCTGCAAAAGTACAAAATTATTTAGAGCATGGTTTAATTTAAACTGTTTTTTTACGTCGGAAACCACCCGGCAAAAATGCTTTTTCACAAACTACAAAACAAAGTCACCAAAAAAGGTACCGACAAATCCATAGCAAAACCGTGATAAATTGAAACTATTGAATATTCCTTGCCGGAGCTGCGGACAATAATGGGGAAAGTGGTATCCATAGTAGTGGCACCACCGGCCGAAATAGGCGACAACCGACCGAAATACCGAACTATCCAGGGCGCTAAAAGCAGCGTAATCACCTCACGCATAATGTTCGACAACAGGGCAATTGTTCCCAACTCGATTCCTTTGTATTGTGTTATCAAAATACCGGACAAGGAATAATAGCCAAAACCGGAACCCACGGCCAGACAATCGGCCAAACTACGGTTACGGATAAAAAAGCTAACCGCAACAACTCCCAGAAAAGTTCCTAAAATGGTCATTAGCGGCAGAAAAATGAGTCGTAGATTCAGCCGCCGAAATTGCCTGAATGAATTCGGATCATTGCCAATGCTGAGTCCTACCGAAAACATAAGTGCACAAAGCACATAAAAATCGAATTTATAGCTCAAAACCTGTGGGGGAAACCAACGGAAAACGCCCAACAACAATCCGGTTGCAAAAAACGACAATATAATCAGGCTTCCTTTCATTTGTTCATCATTTTATTGCGTACAGTCAACCAAAGCAACCAGGCTGCAATAACACTTCCCAACGTGCCGCCGGTAGCTAATAAAAAAGCCTCAAATCCAAGTTTACCAAACTGGCGAACAATGGTTTCGTTAGCACCAACTTCCAAGCCCAACAAAAACAATAACAACCAGATAAGCGTTAGAATTAATCCGTGAATAAACCGGATTTTCCAGCGTCGTAAAAGATAGCCAACAGCTATTCCGGCAATCATGCAAGAGAGAACAACAAACATTTATTTTCTATGAAAAATGAAATAATATGCATTTAATAACGCACAAAGATAATCTTTAGAATTCAAAAAAACAGGATTTGCTGAATTTCGTCAGATTTCCTGATTTATTGGTAATAACAGATTGAAAATGTGCAAAAAAATAAGTAATTTTGCACCCCGAAAACAAAAGGTATTAGTTATCGTATAAAAATTATAAAATTCAAAATATTATGAGCAAAAAAGCATTATTAATGATTCTAGATGGTTGGGGTATCGGAAACCATACCCTTGCCGATGTAATTTACAGCACTCCAACGCCTTATTGGGATTCGTTGATTGCAAACTATCCAAACTCACAACTGCTTGCTTCGGGTGAAGACGTTGGTCTGCCTGAAGGACAAATGGGTAACTCCGAAGTGGGTCACCTCAATATCGGAGCCGGACGCGTTGTTTATCAGGACTTGGTAAAAATCAACATTGCCTGCCGCGACAACAGCATCATGCAGAATCCCGAAGTTATCAGCGCATATTCGTATGCCCGCGACAATAAAAAGAAAATCCATTTCTTAGGATTGGTTTCTGACGGTGGCGTTCACAGCTCATTGGACCACTTATTGAAATTAGTTGACATAGCCAAAGAATACAACACTGAAGCCTATGTGCATTGCTTTATGGATGGTCGCGACACTGACCCACGCAGCGGGAAAGGTTTTATCGAACAATTAGATTCCTACACAAAAACCTCTACCACTAAAATTGCCTCTATCATTGGCCGTTATTACGCCATGGATCGTGACAAACGTTGGGATCGTGTAAAAAAATCGTACGACTTGATGGTGAATGGCACCGGAGAAGCGACTACCGATGTGGTTGCGGCTATGCAAGCCTCTTACAACGCTGGTGTAACCGACGAATTCGTAAATCCTATTGTAGCTGTTGATGCGGCCGGAAAACCGTTGGCAAAAATTGAAGCTGGCGACGTGGTAATTTTCTTCAACTACCGCAACGACCGCGCAAAAGAATTAACCGTTGTACTTACCCAAACTGATATGCCGGAAGAAGGCATGCACACTATTCCATTGGAATACTACTGTATGACTCCTTACGATTCGAGCTACAAAGGATTGCACGTGCTTTTTGATAAAGACAACGTACAAAATACACTCGGAGAATATGTTTCAAGTCTCGGAAAGAAGCAATTGCGCATTGCCGAAACTGAAAAATTTGCTCACGTAACATTCTTTTTCTCAGGCGGTCGCGAAAGCGAATTCGAAGGCGAAGAACGTATTTTGGTTCCTTCTCCAAAAGTAGCTACTTACGATTTACAGCCGGAAATGAGCGCCCCTGAAGTTGCCGACAAACTGGTTGACGCATTGAATACGCAAAAATTCGATTTTGTAGCGTTGAACTTTGCCAACGGCGACATGGTAGGACACACCGGAGTTTACGAAGCCATTGTAAAAGCAGTGGAAACGATTGACAAATGCGTAAGCGAAGTAGTGGAAGCAGCCAAAGCGAATGGTTACGAAGTGATTATCATTGCCGACCACGGTAATGCCGACAACGCCGTAAATGCTGATGGTTCACCAAACACAGCCCATTCATTGAATCCGGTTCCGTTTATCTATATAACTGAGAACAAAAATGCGAAAGTTGAAAACGGAATTTTAGCTGACGTAGCTCCTTCTATTTGCCAGATTTTGGGAATTCCGCAACCAAAAGAAATGACTGGAAAAGGGTTGATTAATGCATAATTATTAATGCATAATGCATAATTAAAACGCTGTAGGGTTTTCTACGGCGTTTTTTTTATACTTCAAAGTTATGCACCCTAAAGAGGCTTCTACTAAAAGTGCTAATAATCTGCACTAAACACCAAATTATGAATTACAAATTATGAATTATGAATTGAATTGAGCTATCTTTGCACTTTCAAAAGCAACAAACATGAAACTAAGAACTGAACTTGAAAAACGCATATTAGTCCTCGACGGCGCGATGGGAACGATGATACAACGGCACAAACTCATCGAAACCGATTACCGTGGAGAACGTTTTGCCCAATGGCCGAGCATGCTCAAAGGGAATAACGATTTGCTGGTGCTGACCCAACCAGAAATTATCAAATCAATCCATGCTGCATACCTCGATGCCGGTGCAGACATTATTGAAACAAATACATTCAACGCGCAGGTTATTTCCATGGAAGATTATGGCATGGGAGAACTGGTGCGCGAAATAAATCTGGCCGGAGCTAAGCTGGCACGTCAGGTTGCCGATGAGTACACTGCGAAAAATCCGGCCAAACCACGTTTTGTAGCCGGAGCTGTTGGCCCGACCAACAAAACAGCCTCCATGTCGCCCGACGTAAATAATCCGGCATTCCGTGCTGTGAGTTTTGATGATTTGGTGGCTGCATACAAAGAGCAAATTCTGGCACTGATTGAAGGCGGCGTAGATGCGTTATTGATTGAAACTATTTTCGACACATTAAATGCCAAAGCAGCTATTTTTGCTGCCGAAGAAGCTATGGCCGAACTGGGCAAACGTGTCGAAATCATGCTTTCGGCAACCGTAGCCGATACAAGTGGACGTACCTTGTCAGGCCAGACTATCCGCGCTTTCTTAGCGTCAATCGGCCATGCCAATTTATTGTCAATCGGACTAAACTGTTCGTTTGGGGCAAAAGATTTAAAACCATACTTACAAGAAATAAACGCTCATTCTCCCTGGTTTGTTAGTGCTTACCCCAATGCCGGTTTACCCAACCAGTTTGGCGAGTATGACGAATTGCCGGAAATGATGGCCGTTCAGGTTAAGGAATATTTCGACGAGAAACTTGTCAATATTATTGGCGGTTGCTGTGGCACTTCACCCGACCATATTGCCACTTATCAGGAATTGATCAAAGGAGCGGAGGTAAGAAAACCCGCTATTGCGTCTACGAAATTGGAACTCTCGGGTCTTGAAGAAATAGAGATAGAAGATTCATCCTTATTCGTAAACATTGGCGAGCGCTGCAACGTGGCCGGTTCACGTATGTTTTTACGTTTGATAAACGAAAAAAAATACGAAGAAGCGCTAAGCATTGCCCGCAAACAGGTGGAAGATGGCGCACAGGTTATCGATATCAATATGGACGATGCGATGCTGGAATCGAAACAGGAAATGGTAACTTTCCTAAACTACATAGCTTCCGAGCCCGAAATATCGAGAGTGCCCATAATGATCGATTCTTCGAAATGGGAAGTAATTGAAGCCGGTCTGAAATGCGTTCAGGGAAAATGTATCGTCAATTCCATCAGCCTGAAAGAAGGAGAAGAAGACTTTCTGGCAAAAGCACGCAAAATCCGCGCATACGGAGCTGCAGTAGTTGTTATGGCTTTTGATGAAAAAGGCCAGGCGGATAGTTTTGAGCGTAAAAAGGAAATTTGCAGCCGCGCTTATCACTTGTTGGTAGATAAAGTTGGATTCCCACCGCAAGATATCATTTTCGACCCGAACGTACTAGCAATTGCCACCGGAATTGAAGAACACAACAACTACGGTGTTGACTTTATCAACGCTACCCGTTGGATTAAACAAAACCTGCCACATGCCAAGGTAAGTGGTGGTGTAAGCAACCTTTCGTTCTCGTTTCGTGGGAATAATGTAGTGCGCGAAGCCATTCACTCGGCATTTTTGTACCACGCCATTAAAGAAGGTATGGATATGGGCATTGTGAATGCCGGCATGTTGCAAATTTATCAGGATATTGAGCCTGAATTGCTGGAACATGTGGAAGATGTGGTGCTCAACCGCCGTCCGGATGCAACCGAACGCATGATTGAATTGGCAGAAAAAGTAAAGAATCAAGCTTCAGGTGAAAAAGCCGAAAAAGTGGACGAATGGCGTTCGCTACCTCTACAGGGTCGCTTGGAACATGCCTTAATCAAAGGTATCGGCGAGTTTTTGGAAGAAGATCTGGCTGAAGCATTGAAAGAATATGATACAGCCATCGAAATCATTGAAGGACCTTTGATGAGCGGCATGAATATCGTTGGCGAACTGTTTGGCGACGGTAAAATGTTCTTGCCACAGGTAGTAAAAACGGCCCGAACCATGAAAAAGGCAGTAGCTATTTTACAACCAGAAATCGAAAAGCAGAAAGTTCCAGGGCAAAGTTCTTCGGCTGGCAAGTTCCTTATTGCAACCGTGAAAGGTGACGTGCATGATATTGGTAAAAACATTGTAGCCGTAGTGTTAGCTTGTAATAATTTCGAAGTGATTGACCTGGGCGTAATGACGCCTACCGAGAAAATCATCCAGACAGCCATTGATGAAAAAGTAGACATTGTAGGCTTGAGTGGCCTGATTACACCTTCGTTGGAAGAAATGACCATTGTAGCTGCCGAAATGGAAAAAGCTGGATTGACTATTCCGCTATTGATTGGTGGGGCTACAACTTCCAAGATCCATACAGCAGTAAAGATTGCACCGAATTACAAAGGACCAGTAGTTTATGTAAAAGATGCATCGGTGAATACCCACGTGGTAGCGCAGCTTATGAGCAAAACAAATCATCAGGCTTACGAAGCCGGCATTGCTAACGAATATCAGGCATTACGCGACAAACAGACTAAAAAAGTTGATTTACTGAGTCTGGACGAAGCTAAATCGCGGAAACCGAATTTGTTCTAAGGTAATTATTCTATAATGAAACGGCTGAATTCAACATTGAAGTTCAGCCGTTTCTTTTTTTTCAATTCATCTAAAAATACTCTGAATACAATAGAGTTTATACAGAATAGAATGTTATACACCTAAAAATAAGACAAATACCAACACGAAGACACCAAGACTCAAAGACTAATAATACAGATATTTATTTAAATTCTTTTACGGCAATCGAAATGAAGATTGGTTTTTCTACCGATAAATCGGCATGGTTCATTTGCGTTTCGTGACTTTCAAAGAGACTTAAGACACAAAGGAAAAACATATAAATATGTTTTTCTTCGTGCTCTTGAATTAAATAAAAAAGCAAATTGTGTCTTCGTGACTTCGTGTTTAAAATCTTATTATTCAATCTTATAATTCTTTATTCTATATAATGTCTAATAACCTTTTACCGCATAATCAGGTAACAACTGCTACAATTTGGTCATTGTTGTGTAATAATTGGTATAAATATGGTTCAAAAGAGAGATCTTATAAAAAAAATATATCTTTATCTGTCATTTTTCCAAAGAAATGTGTAAATATAAATTGAGTAACCAGTTTTCATGAAAAAGTTCCATTTGATATTACTACTGATAATTGGGCCTTTTCTGGCACATTCGCAAGTCCAAATTCAGTTTTCTCATTTCTCTGTCGATGATGGATTATCCGAGAACAATGTGATGAGCATGTTTCAGGACAAAAAGGGATTCATGTGGTTTGGAACATATGATGGATTAAATAAATACGATGGTTACACTTTTCGGAATTTCAAGGGAACAAAGAATCATGACTTCAGCCTGGTCAACTACCGGGTAGACAAAATAAAAGAGGACAGGGACGGTTATTTGTGGATTCTGACTTACGATGGCCGCATCTATCGTTTCAACCCTTCAAAGGAAGTTTTTTTAGCCGTTCCTCAATGCCTTGAAGAATACAAGGGATACAAATCACCATTAAAGGAAATTACCATTATGCCGGATGGTTCGGTTTGGTTATGGAACAATGAATGGGGGAATGAGGATTGTTTCAGGGTAGAAAATGAGCGAAACCAAACGCGGATCCGGCTGTCGCGATTTTCGAAGGCTAACGGAGATTTGGCTTCCAATAAAATTTCACGCATCAGTCAGGATAGCAGGCAGAATACCTGGATACTTTCAGACAAAGGGATCAGTTTACTCAAACGAAATACTGTCAGGCCAGTTCAGTTATTTAAGAATAATGAAGGCTATGGGATGTTTTCGCTGGTCGAAACGGGAAGTAAAATCTATATTGGTGGAGAGCTGGGTAAAATTATGGTATTTGATGAAAAGAAAGAAACGTTTGAGCAACTCAAAAGTCCGTTTCAGGCCAATATCATTGATTTGAAAATACTGAATAACAATGAATTGTTTATTCTGTACAATCAAAAAGCATTTTGCATATATAATCTGAAACAGCAATCTTTTCAAGAATATAAGTTAGCCGGGCTGAATGTTAGCGACATTTACGGTGCCTATCAGGATAAGAATCTGAATATATGGCTGGATACGAAATTTCAGGGAGCCATTGTATTTAAGGCTGCCACGCGAAAAATTGAGTACCTGCCAACCCCTCCAACGGATGCATATACCACTTTTATAACACCTACATTCCGGGTGATAGAAGATAAATTTGACAATTTATGGATAGTAACCAAAACAGGAAGTTTCTATTGGTACAACCGATATGCCAACCGGCTGGAGTACTTCTACAATAATCCAACATCGAAAGAAAGAAAATTCTCGAACCTTATTCATACAGCACTGCTGGACCGGGAGGGTAATCTTTGGCTAAGCACATTCTCACAAGGTATTGATAAAGTGGGATTCAGGCATTCACAGTTCAGTTTTACCCGCCCATTCGATTTGCCGGTTTATTCCGTCCGTAACGAAGTACGTTCAGTATTTAAAGATAGTAAAAACTGGTTGTGGGTGGGTTCGCGTAAGGGATATGTATATTTATACGATGATAAAAATCAGTTTCGGGGAGTGCTTGGGTTCGATGGAAAAATAAATGGGACAAAACCACTGAATATACCGGTTTACACTATTACCGAGGATCATACCGGCACTATCTGGCTCGGATCGAAGGGGATGGGGCTTTTCAGGGTGACGCGAAACAGCGCAAGTTCTTTCAATGTGAGCAATTATCAGTACAATGCCGATAACATTTACAGTTTAGCCTCCAATGCGGTATATTCGGTTTTCGAAGATCATTTGAAACGCATTTGGGTAGCCACTTTTGGCGGTGGCATTAACCTGATTGACAATTCAACCGGTACCATTCAATTTATCAGCAGGCGCAACAAACTGAAAAATTATCCGTTGGAGGATTGCAACAAATCGCGCTACATTACCGAAGACAGGCACGGATACCTTTACGTGGGAACTACTGGCGGATTGGTGGTGTTCCGTGCCGACAAGAAGGCGCCGGAGGAAATCGACTTCCAACGATACGGGCATAATCCTAACGGAACCAGCTATTTGTCAGGCAACGATGTGCAGTATATCCTGTCCACCCGCCGGGGCGATTTGTATCTGGCTTTGTTTGGTGGTGGCCTAAATGTACTTCGTGGTGGCTACAGGGCAGACAAACAACCTATATTTGACGCTTTTGAGAAAACAAACGGACTGTTTTCCAACGTAATTTATACCTTGAAAGAAGATGCCACGGGACAGGTGTGGATGACTACACAAACGAAGATCATTCGTTTCAATCCGCAAACTTCCAAATTCGAGAACTACAAACCGATCAATGCCAATAGTTATTTCTTTGTAGAAGCCGCCGCTTGCCAAACACGCGAGGGTGAATTAATTTACGGAACCTCCGACGGTTTTGTGAGCTTCAATCCGTTGAAAATAACGAAAAACATGTATGTTCCGCGCATCTGCCTGACCCAGTTGCAAGTATTCAACAAACCTGTTGTAATAGGGGAAGAAGACTCGCCGCTGCAGCAATCTATAGACGACACAAAAAAACTGATACTAAGCCATAAACAGAATATTTTCTCAATAGAATTTGCTGCGCTCAACTATGTTAATCCACAAGCCATTCAATATGCCTACAAACTGGAAGGATTTGAGAATGACTGGAATTACGTGGGAACACAACACATTGCAACCTACACCAACTTACCCAAAGGAAAGTATGTGTTTCATGTAAAATCCACTAACTCCGATGGCGAATGGGTGGAAAATGAAAAGACGATTGAAATTGTAAAAGAGCCTTCTTTTTGGGAGTCTGCCTGGGGATTATTGTTTTATGCCGTTTTATTTGTTTTATTGCTCGGTCTGACGTCTTACATTTTATTTACAATTTACAAATTAAGAAGCGAAGTGAGTATCGAACAGCGAATTACGAATATGAAGCTAAGGTTCTTTACCGATATTTCTCATGAATTACGAACTCCGCTTACCCTGATAGCTTCGCCGATAGAAAGTCTTCTGCGGAAAGAGCCATTGTCGGCTCAAGCAACGGAACAACTACTTATAGTACAGCGAAATACTAGCCGAATGTTGCGATTAATCAACCAAATTCTCGACTTCCGCAAAGTGCAAAACAAAAAAATGAATCTGATTATCGAACAAGTAGATGTAGCTGAATTTGTAACGGAAATCTGTGAGAATTTCAGCAAACTGGCCGAGGAGAAGCAGATGAACTTGAAAATAACAGATCAAACCAATAATGCACAACTCTGGATAGACAAAGATAAATTCGAGAAAATTCTCTACAATTTACTCTCAAATGCCTTTAAATTCAGTCAGGCTCAAAACACAGTGGAAGTCATTTTCGCTGAAGATGCCGGCCATATTTTCATTAGCATTAAGGATCAGGGCATTGGAATCAGCAAAGACAAGCTGAAACTGCTTTTTGAACGTTTTGAAAGCTTTGCCAGCAGTTCCGGCATGACATTCCAGGCCAGCACAGGCATTGGACTGTCGCTCACCAAAGAACTGGTGGAGTTGCACCATGCCAGCGTGGAGGTAGAAAGCGAACCGGGTAAAGGTTCAGCGTTTAAACTTACTTTCCTGAAAGGTTTTGAACACTATAGCCAGAAGGATAATTTTGTACTCAAAGACCTCGACCCTAATATTGTTTCAGTTCCAAAGCCGGAAATACCGGAAATATATGCGGGTTCAGAACAAGGTATTTTCCCCGGAAGTATTGAAATGCCCAAAATCCTGATTGCGGAAGACAACCGCGAATTGCGCCAGTTCCTGAAATCGACCCTGAGTGCGAACTACGATGTTTTTGAGGCGGAAAATGGGATTCAGGCGCTGGACATTGCGTTGAAATACACTCCCGATATTATTGTTTCGGACATTATGATGCCTGACATGAATGGGCTCGAACTGGCCAAACGTATAAAAGGAGATATGAATATCAGTCATATTCCTCTTATTTTGCTCACAGCCAAAACCGATATGGGCAGCAAGTTGGAAGCATTGGAACATGGGGTAGACGATTACATAACCAAACCTTTCAGTTCTACTTATCTGGAAGCCAGGATTGAAAATTTGCTGAAACTAAGACGGCAACTGCAGCACTATTTCCGTACATCGCTGACCACTGGCGTGATCCCTTTATCGAAACCCAATGTCACCAGTCAGGATGATATTTTCATTGCAAAAACGATAAAATTTATTGAAGACAATTATATGAATGTCGATATGAATATTGATGATATAGCTGCCAACTCAGGACTCAGCCGTTCGTCATTTTTCAAAAAATTAAAAAACCTGACCGGTATGGCTCCTGTAGATTTTATCAGGGAATTCCGGGTACAGCGAGCCATGCAATTGTTGGATGGCGGCGAAACAAATATAAGTCAGATTGCCTATTTGGTAGGTATGAACGATCCCCGCTACTTCAGCAAGTGCTTTAAACAAAAATACGGGATTAATCCGAGCGAATACAAGCAAAAAAGAAATTCTGTTCAACAGTAGCCATTTTTACAAGAAACAGAAGCGCCGGTAAGTTTTTACCGGCGCTTCTGTTTCTTGGGTTGAAGGAATAAGTTATGCCACAGCTCCGAAGATACAATTATATTAACCACTAACAAACTGGTTTAATCGTTAATCGTGTGAAACAAGGATAAATTTCCATTGAAAAAGAGTATTGCAGCTCTAAGATTATCGAAGTTATGATATCCCTGAGCGACTCTTTGAATCTTAGCAATTTTGCTATTGGTTTGTTCGGCTCTCCCGTTCGAGATGGTTGAACCGATTTGAGAAACGATATTCTCGATGTGTTCTTTGATAGTTTTAGCTGCTTTTTTGATATGTTTATTTGAAGAATGAATCACAGATTTGTACCAAGCATTGAAATAATCAAGAGCTTGCTCTGAAGTTTGACACTCATACATGGCAATGAAATTTTCCCTCATTCTCCAGGCAGATGCAGTTTTGGTATTGGATATATTCTCCAGTTCAAACGTAAGTCTTTGCTTAGCAGTCATTGTGTCTAAGCGCTTTAGAAAAACGAAACGGGTCTTTTTCAATAATGGTTCTATTTTCACTTCTTCTCTGCGTGTTAAGTCGATGGCATTTGTCAAGTATTTGACAATATGAAATTTGTCGTGTACCAGTCGGGCATTCGGACAGTTTTTTTTAAAGCGTTTATAAAAGCATCCCACATGTCACAACAGGTGGTGGTAATACACATCAGTCGATCTGGATTTAACGCACTCGTTATCAGGCGGTCTGCAGATTGTTCTGTTCTGTCTTTTGAAACCTCTAAAACAGTTCCTGTACGGCTGTCAGTGAGAACACTGATGTATTGATGACCTTTTCCATAGCTCTTCTCGTCCAACGAAATTTGTTTTATGGAAGATAAATCGCGCTGTTCCAATCCTCGAAGAACTGAACGATGCATGATGCCACACATCTTATCATCGCTGATTTGCATCAAATCTGCCGCCGATTTTTGACAATGGGTTGCCTGCAAAACGCTGATACTCTTGTTCTCAAACTTTTTGGTATGAGAAATACCACTATCAGCCCAAACAACCTCAATGGTATGTATTTTTCCATCAGGAGTTTGAATGCGAGGTAAACGACAATGAATAAAAGTGGCATGCTCCATGGTATCCAAATGACGCCAAACTCGCTCCTGACGGTAATCATAAATCGGGAAAATCTCACCTGTGGATTTGTCAACCCAATCTTTGTGACGGTACGAAATAGTGATATGAATTACATTGTGAGGATCATCAACAGCAATGTTTATTACTTGCCAGTCAGAACCTAAACGTAGTAATCGTTCGTATAATTTATAACTGCTTTCTTCCATAACTCTAAGATGATTATTATAACAAAAGTAGCTAATTTATCCTTGTTTCACACGATTAACGATTAAACCAACAAACTGAAGATCAAGCCAATTCACAATCATTAATAAAGATTGATTTTCCCCAATTAAAGACATATATTTACCTGTTATTACACTTTGTATCGTTGAAAAAATCATCCGGTGGTAAGCCATATCTATCCAAGTAGCTTTGAAAAGCCAACTCAATTAATAATTACTATTTTATTATGAGAAAATTTAGTACAAACTTTGGTTGTTGATCGTCTTTAGTAATAACCCATAAAAAAAATCCAATACTTAAAAAACTCAAAAAATCCAATGTCGGGTTTTAAGTTGCATAATTGAACCAGTTATAAGCTACTTACATGCCTGAAACAATGGATTTAAGCACCTATGAAACGATTCTCTATCATTATAGCATTATCATTCTTGTGCCAGTTGTTAACCTCGCAGACAATTCCGCAGGTAACACACTATTCGATGGATAATGGTTTGTCCGAAAATCATATCTTATGTATGTTACAAGACCGGAAAGGCGTTATGTGGTTTGGTACATTTGATGGGTTGAACAGATTTGACGGATACACATTTAGTAATTATAAGGGAGGGGAAAATCAAAAATACAGGTTGCTGAATTTCAGAGTTGATCAATTGAAACAGGATAAGTGGGGTTTCCTCTGGCTTTTAACAAACGACAATCGGTTTTACAGGTTCAATCCTGTTAATGAGAAATTTTTGCCTGTACCTCAATTCGATTCTGGATTTCAAAACTTCAAAAAAGCACTTTCTCAAATAAGCATCATGCCCGATGGAACAGTGTGGTTGTACAATCGTGAAGCTGGTGTTTCAGACTGTTTCAGGGTTGAGAGCAACACCTTGACAGAAGGAATCAGGGTGACTCATTTCTGCATTCCGAACAAATCTCCCTATGTTGATAAAATCAACAAAATTTACCTCGACCGTAGTGGAAATACCTGGATTCTGACCTCAAATGGTGCTTATATGGCAAAGAAAAATAGCAACAAGTTAGTTAAAATTCTTTCAGATAAAACCGGTGATGCATTTTTTTCTATTATCGAATGCAGTTTAGGTACTGTTGTGGGTGGCGAAAATGGTAAAATTTGGACGATAAACAAATATAACCGCCCGATTAATAGTGCGGTTGTTTCAAAGTCATTCAATATTGTCGATTTTCAGAAATTAAACAATGATGAACTATTAGTTATTACCAACAAATGGGCATTTTATATCTATCAACTGAGTAGCGGGCTTTTTCGCGAGATTAGTTGCAATGAACTTCGGCAAAACACTGTTTTTGGTAGTTATAAAGACAAGACCGGGAATATTTGGATAAATACGGATAACCCGGGAGGAGTGTTGTTTGAAACAAATTTGCGCTCATTTCGGTATTTTCCGGTAGATACAACCAAGTATATCAACCGACAATCCGTTGACCCGATGGTGAAGGAAGATAAATTTGCAAACATTTGGGTATTAACCAACAAAGGAGGTTTTTACAAATACAATCAAAAACAAAAACTACTGGAACCTATTTCCGAGCGAGGTGATGACAAAATCAGCATTACAAATATTAACTATCAGGGGATTGTAGACCAACAGGGAAATTTATGGATAAATACTTATCTGCATGGAATAGATAAAATAGTTTTTCGCCATTCACATTTTGCATTTACAAAACCCTTTGACTGTGAGTTTTACGATTCCAAAAACGATATTCGTACTCTTTTTGAGGATTCGCGCAAATTATTGTGGGTAGCCTCCAAAAATGGATTGGTATACATTTATGACAGAGAACGTAAATTGTTGGGATTGTTGGGAGCAGACGGGAGATTAAATAACAAAAAACCTTTCGAATCACAGGTTTATAGCATTTGCGAAGACCATACGGGTGCTATATGGTTGGGAACCAAAAAAAAAGGACTCTACAGGTTAGACCGGCCACTTGAAAAGAATTGTACTGTGGATAATTGGACAAAGAATAAGACAGTTCAATACAATATCAGCTCTAATTCGATTTATTCGATTTTTGAGGATCATTTACAACGTTTATGGATTGGGACTTTTGGCGGCGGGCTAAACCAGGTAGATAAGTCGGGTGGTAAAATCCGTTTTCTGAACAAGTACAATGAATTGAAAAATTATCCGTTGCCAGATTGTAACCGGGTTAGATTTATTACCGAGGATAGGAATTTTAACATACTTATCGGTACGGCACAGGGGTTGTTAGTTTTCAAAGCGGACAAACTTGCCCCGGACAAAATCAAATTTCAACTTTTCACTCATAATCCAAACTCTATCAGCTCATTACCCGGAAGCGACGTGCATTATGTATTTGAACACAAAAATGGTGATATTTATTTGTCCACTATTGGTGGTGGGGTTTGTGTTATTAATGGGGGAATAAAATCCGGAATAACACCAGTATTCCGACCGTTGAAAAGTGCGGATGGGAGAACCATAAATTCGGTTTACACTATAAAAACCGATCATAAAAACAATTTATGGATGTCAACTGAAACACAGGTAGTGCGTTACAACCCTGTCAGCAAAAAGATGGACACCTATAAACCTGTGACAACGGGGAATTATTTCTTTGATGAAGCTGCTGTTTGCCAAACTTCCCGGGGAGATTTGATGTATGGAACGTCAAACGGGTTCCTGACTTTTAAGCCCTCCAGGATTCAAAAAAGTAATTTTATACCGTCTATTTGTTTCACTCAGTTTTATCTGTTTAATAAAGTTGTAAATGTGGGTGCTGCAGATTCATTGTTGCATAAAACAATAGACGAAACCCCTGAGCTTACACTCACCAGCGAGCAAAACACTTTTTCTATTGAGTATGCTGCCATTGATCACGCAAATCCGTATGCCATACAGTACGCTTACAAAATGGACGGATTGGAAAAAGGTTGGAATTACGTTGACAATCAGCGAATAGCTACCTATACCAATCTCCCGAAAGGAGAATATATCTTTCGCGTAAAATCGACCAATGCCGATGGCGAATGGGTAAATAATGAAAAAACAATTGTTATCGTTAAACTTCCGTCGTTTTGGGAATCGGCTTGGGGAGTATTCTTTTATTTCGTGTCCTTTATTGTATTATCAGTGGTGGTGGCCTATATCTTGTTTGTAATCTATAAGTTACGAAACGAGATTGATCTGGAACAACGAATTTCCAATATGAAACTCCGATTTTTTACCGACATTTCGCATGAGTTGCGCACACCGCTTACGCTCATTGCCTCACCGGTCGATAATTTGATGCGGAATGAACCATTATCGGATCAAGGACGTGAACAATTACAAATGGTGCAACGGAATACTGACCGAATGTTGCGCCTGATTAATCAAATTCTTGATTTTCGCAAAATTCAGAATAAAAAGATGAAGTTGGTTATTGAAGTAATACGCGTGACTGATTTTTTAGAAGAAATAAGAATGAGTTTTTTAAATAGCTCTGATGAAAAAAAGATAAAACTGCATATTTCGGATCATAGCAATAATGCACAACTTTGCGTGGATAAAGACAAATTTGAGAAGATATTCTTTAACCTGATTTCCAATGCGTTTAAATTTTCGCCGGCAGAAAATAAAATTGATATTATCATTACCGAAAATACTGAAAATGTGACCATTACTGTTCAGGACAGGGGAATGGGTATCAGCCAGGAAAAACTGAAATTCCTCTTCAACCGGTTTGAGAGTTTTGCATTATCCAACAATCTCTTGTCCAACAATCTATCGTTTCAGGCCAGCACAGGTATCGGGCTGTCGCTAACCAAAGAATTGGTAGAGTTGCACAAAGCTACCATTGAGGTGGAAAGTGAAATTGGTAAAGGTTCGGCATTTAAGGTTAAGTTCCGTAAAGGAGTCAAACATTTCGATCAGAATGAGGAGTTTTTGATGCGCGATCTTGATACAATTGATAATAATCCGGAAAGGACTACGATTTTTAACGCGACTAAAAAAGAGATGGAAATTGAGACTCGCCCGGATAAAAAACTAACAAACGAATTGCTAAAAATTCTTGTTGTGGAAGACAACAGTGAACTCAGGGCTTTCCTGAAGCTGGCATTGATTTCAGATTACGATGTGCATGAGGCTGAAAATGGGTTTAGTGCATTGGATATGATTAGGACACATTCGTTCGACATAATTATTTCCGACATAATGATGCCCGATATGGATGGCCTGGAATTGACTCGGGAGTTAAAATACGACATTAATACGAGTCACATCCCATTAATTCTACTGACCGCCAAAACAGACCTGGAAAGTAAACTGGAAGCATTGGAACTGGGGGCTGACGACTACATTACTAAGCCGTTCAGCACTTCGTATCTCATATCCAGAATAGAAAATTTAGTAAAGACAAGATTGCAACTTCTGGATCATTTAAAATCAACGCTTGCCTGCGGAGTTATTGCACTTTCCAAACCGGAGCTAACCAATATGGATGAAATTTTCCTAAAAAAAACTATAACGTTTATGGAGGAGAATTATGAGAACCCTGATATGAATGTAGATGATATTGCACTTTCAACAGGAATGAGTCGTTCTTCATATTTTAAAAAAATAAAAAGTCTTACTGGTTTGGCCCCAGGTGATTTTATCCGCGAATTTCGCATTCAAAAATCAATTCAACTGATGGAAGGTGGTGAAACAAATATCAGTCAGATAGCCTATAGCGTCGGAATAAACGATATCAGGTATTTCCGCAAATGGTTTAAACAAAAATGCGGGTTAAACCCCAGCGAATATATTGCTCAGAAAACAAACAAAGATTAAGGATTAGAGATTTTATACAAAAAATCCGCATGACTCAAAAGTTGTGCGGATTTTTTTATGCGTCTGACTGGAAAAATTCCCTCACTCAAAAATCTCCCAAAGGCTCAGGCATACGCTTATTTAAATCCTTTATTTTAACTGTAAACTGCCATGTAGTTACAGCCATTTTCTGTTCTACCGTTCCATCCTGGTTGGCAAGTTGCTAATATACTCACTTTCTTCTGTTTTTTGACTCAGTTTTTCTTCGTTTTACCAGATTTAGCGTGTCATTGTACCTGTTTTAGACTGCTCCAAAAGTGGAACAAAAAGTACTTTTGCATACTTTGTTTTTTAAGGTTTTATGGGAAATAAGCCCTGGAAATATAAAGAAATCATAAATCAACAAATAATTACTACTTCTATAATTGTCAATGTGCAAAACGATATTTTGATAACCGATAATTCTAAATTAAAATCAAGTATTTATGAGAAAACAATCACTATTTAAGCTTAGTAAAACGTATGGATTTCTTGTAATAGCATGTATGCTATTGTTGGGGAGCTGTGCAGAAGGCTATGAATCACCGAACGGATTTGACGTAGGTGTAAATAACCAGCAATTAAAAACTCCGGCTGCCGACTCCATTCGGTTTGCTGTAAACTCGGAAGGAACACAAGCTACCATTCTCGTGGCCGCTTGTATTTGGTGCTAAAGGCTACGAGGTAACTTTTGAAAATGTGGACAATCCGGATTCTGCTTATGTTATAGATAGGTACTCCAATAAACTGGTAGATGGGAGTAAAATGACTGTATCGGTGGCTGAGGATTCAAGATACAAACTGACCATCCGGACAATAGGCGACCCGGAGCGCGGAAATACCGACGATCCGGATTCGGTGGTCGTAAATTTGAGCACATTGGTGCCTGCTATTGCCACTATTCCAGATGGTTCCGACATCTATACCTTTATGCAGGATTTGCAGAAAAACGATACTACGTTTGGACGAACGTCCAAAGAAGTAGCTATCGAATTAGTGGCAGGAGGAAAATATACGTTAAGCGGCCCGGTTGATTTTGGGGGTCAGAAACTAACTTTTCGGGGTGATAAGGTAAAAAGATCGGAAATAAAAGTGACAGGAACCGGTGGGCTTTTGACTTATTCCGGCTTGAAAATCAAATTCATCAATTTCGACATGGCCGAAAGTACCGGTCCTTCGTTGGTTTCCATGTCTTCTACAAATTTACCTGTATCTATTAAGAGCCAGACTCTGGGTTATTCTCGCTCCGGAGCTATTATTAATGATATTTATATCGTTCAGGATCCAATTTACATTGCTAATTGCTGGATTAAGGATATGCCTTACGCACTGTTGTATGATAATAACATTCAATGTGCTTATTGGTATTTTACCCTCAAAGATTGTATTGTACAAATGAAAACAAAAGGTACCAAGCCCTTTATCAATTTAGAGAATAAAGGGCGTAGTATCAAGAATATTGAGATCAATAAATCTACCATATACAATACTGTAGATTGTGCCTGGTATTTCATGCGTTACAGCAATGCTTCCAATTCCAACCCGGAGAAGACTTTTGGCAATGTAACCAGTTTATACAGCACTGCAAGTATGACTTTCACCAGCTCTACATTCTGTAAAACTTTTAGCAGTCAGAAATTTGCGAACAACTTCAATACTACCGGCATGACCACCCTTGTTGACCATTGTATTTTCTACGATTGTTGTGAGGTCGGAACTATAGCCATTGGAAGCAAAACTTTCAAGTTTAATTTTTGGTATGCGTTTACAAAACCAAAAACAACCGACCCTACACAAAAAGATACCGGAGGTGCCCCTTTTGCATCCGTTTATGATCCTAAATTTAAGGGTGATATTACTAAATCGCTCGACTTTACCCAACCCAACGGTGGAGTTGACTTTACGCCGGGCGAATATGAGATAGTGGCTAACTCGGGGGGGGATTCACGTTGGTTAAATAAATAACACATCATTAACAGGTAGAAAATTATTATATGAAACGAGTCCCGTTTTAAGCGGGCTGAGTTCCTCCCGAATAGCTATCGGGAGACCATTAAAAACCAATTATTTACACATGAATATAAAATATTTCATTTTAAGCACATTTCTGTTTTTTGCAACCGGAATGTCTTTACCTGCCATTGCTCAGAAAAATGCTGCTACGGGAGCGGGAAATATAACTGTGGCGGGTGTCGTGATTGATGAAAGTGGCAATCCTTGTACAGGAGCTACTGTTATCCTTGTTGGCAACGCTGCAAAGGGAGTTACTACCAATATTGAAGGTAAGTTCAGCATTGTAGTACCTCCGCAGTCCAAATTGAAAGTTTCGTATATTGGTTTTGAGCCTCAGGTAATAACCGACCTCAACAACCCCAAAATTGTACTAAAGGAGATGTCAAACACCCTGAATGAAGTTGTGAGTGTGGGCTATGGTTCTATGAAGGGTAAAAACATTACAGGTGCCGTAGAAGTGATAAAAGCGGAGGATTTGAGAGACCTCTCTGTGAGTAACCTCTCGGAAGCACTTATTGCTATTTCTCCATCTGTTCACGTAGATATGCCCAATACCGGGCGTCCGGGCGAAACTGCCAGCATTACCATCCGCCAAGCCCGGGATGCCGTGGCTTTGGTACCAACCGGTACAAATGCCGGAGGAAATTCATATGGTGGCGATTCAAATCCTGCCCCGTTATTTGTAATCGACGATTTTATTAGCAGTGAAGAGAACTTCAATAACCTGGATATTGATGAAGTGGAATCCATCACCATATTGAAAGATGCATCGGCTGCTGTTTATGGAGCTTACGGTGCTTACGGTGTTATTCTGGTTAAAACAAAAAGAGGAAAGCAGGGAACTCCGAAAATATCCTATTCCACACAATATGGCTTTTCGGATGCAATTAAACACGCCAATATGCTGAATGCTTACGATTACGGACTTATTTACAATGCAGCTCAGGCTTCAAAAACCGGTAAGAAAGAGTCAATAGATCCGTTGTTGGGATATTTTCAGGCCGACGAACTGGAAGCATTGAAAAATCTGAATTACAATTTACTTGATAAATACTGGTCTCCATCTTCAACTCAGCGCCATAGCATCAATGTAAGTGGCGGTAACGAGAAAGCAACGTATTTCGGTGGTATATCTTATTACACCGAGGATGGCAACATAGGCAAACTGGACTATGACCGCTGGAACTACCGGGCCGGTTTACAAGCCTATGTGGCAAAATGGTTCAGGGCCGACTTAAATGTCTCGGGCGATGCTTCGTCCAAAGATTCGCACATGGCCAGTACAGGTGGTAACGGAAGTGAGGAAGATTATCTATACATGCTAAAAAATCCACCGTATGTGCCCGACGAGATTAACGGGTATCCAATTTACCATTCCGGCATGCAAAACAGTCCTTCATTCAGCAATTACTATAACTACAAGAGTTTGTATGATTCGCAAAACAACCGTTTGGAGTCAGCAAATTCAATGACTATCCAGGCTTCGCTGGAGCACCAATTCGACTGGTGCAAACCGCTGAAAGGCTTACGGTTAAAATTTACGTACGCTAAAAATGTAAACAATGATAAAAGAAACGATATTCGGATGTCAAATACGGTTTATCGCCTAAAGAATCGTGGCGGGAGCGGTTCTCACCTCTATGTTACCGATCCAACGTTAATTATCGATAATGATCCGAAAGTAGATTACAACGAAACTACCCTGGAGGGATTTCGATATGTTGATTACAAGAACTTTGAGAAACGTGTATTGAATGATGGACAGAGTTCATCCGAAGGACGTACAATGTCAAGAGCCGATAGTTATCAGATGAACCTGATGCTTACCTACGCCCGCGATTTTAACGATCATCATCTCAATGGCTCATTTTCAGTAGAAAAAAGTGAAAATGAATCGGAAGATGTTAGTTCCAAAGGTACAGCTCCACTCCCATTCACCGATGGCCAGTCGGCCTCTCTTTCCGATCTTTCCGTAATAACATCCACATGGGCACGAAGCGAAGGCGGAAGCCTTTCTTATATTGGCCGTATGAACTATTCGTATGCCGATAAGTATTTGTTTCAGGTACTGTTTCGGGCTCAGGCTTCTACCAAGTTTGCTCCTGAAAACTATTGGGGCGTATTTCCCAGCCTGTCAGCCGGTTGGGTAATGTCGGAGGAGAAATGGTTTAAAAATGTCTCAAGTTTTGATTATTTGAAATTCAGGGCTTCTTGGGGGCTTATGGGTCGGGATAATGTATTACCTTGGAAATGGTTGCAACTTTACGATTACAACAAATACGATGGAAGTATTTTTGGTACCAACCCGGCTGTTCTTTCAGGGCGTTCGTTTCAGCTGCCCGAAAAATCGGGAACCAATCCTAATTTGCATTGGGATAAAAATTATATGACCAATTTTGGGATTGATGCACGCATGTTGAAAGACCGGCTTTCAATTACTTTTGATGCCTATTACAACCAAGCCCGCGATATGTTTGACAAACCATCCGATGCTCAATTGCCCGGTACGGTAGGCATTTATGCCGCTCCGGAAAATTATGGGGCAATGGATACCTACGGAGCAGAAATTCAGATAGCCTGGAGACAGCGTTTTAGCAAAGATGCCTATCTGAGCCTCAAACTTGGTACGGGATACGATGATAACAAAGTACTCATAACGAGCTGGGATACCAACCCTACGTTTACTTCCAAAGTATATGGTGAACGTACCGACCGTGGCCTTTGGGGATATTCGTGTATGGGTATGTTCCGCAGTTACCAACAAATTGAAGAGTATTTCAAGAAGTACCAAATTTCAAGTTATTTAAACCTAACTCAGGATAGGGTACAACCGGGTATGTTAATATACGAGGATATCCGGGGGCCAAAGGATGCAAGTGGTAATTACACAGCTCCCAATGGAGTCATAATGAAAATGACGTTATTAAAATATCTAACCGAGCCGACAATCCTTACAATCTCAATGGGAACATTAACTTTGTATATAAGCAATTTTCAATCAATGCAACATTTCAGGCCGAATGGGGTGCCTACACCCTGTATCAGTCGGAGCTGAGGGGTGAGTCCTTCGGAAAAATGGAAACAGCCAACATCTCAAGCATGTGGAAAGATATGTACGTGTATGATGATTTGATCGACTCAAAAGGGAATACGCTGGCCTATGCCAACCGGAATGGTAAGTATCCTAACATACGTTATTCATCCCAAAATAGTGTAGCTTCTACATTCTGGAAAATTTCGGCAGCACAGGTTTATTTACGCAATATCAGCGTAGCCTATTCATTGCCCAAGGAATGGATAAAAGGATTGGGCATGAGCAGCGTACGCATCAATGCAACCTGCCAAAATGCATTCAATTTTTATAACGCCCTTCCTCACAATACCTGGGATAACTTTGCGGGAAGTTATGGTAGTTACCCTATTACCCGTACAGTAACTATGGGTGTAAATGTTTCATTCTAAAAATCTACAATATCATAATGAAAAATAAATTATATAAAACCGGTTTAAGTGTGATAATGGCTCTTAGCCTTATAGGAACAAATAGTTGCAGTGACGACTTTTTAGCCGAAAAACGACCTTACGGAAGTTTTGGTCCCGATCAGATATATGGCGATTGGAGTTCCGTCAAACTTCGTCTGAATTATCTCTATCAGAAATCTTTGCCTTATGCCAAAGGAAGCGACCTTACCAAAGACAATTACCCGCCGGATTTATGGCCGGTAGGCTTACCGGATTTGTTGTCGAAGAATACTGATGAATTTACCGGATTTGGAGAATATAACGATTCTACAAAGATTTGGAGCAACACCAATATTCACAAATATTTTTACTACGGCATTAATGAAAGTCCGTGGAAAAAAATGCGTGAGTGTACCGAAGTGATCGAGAATGCGAATAAGAGTACCGGCTTAACCGACGAGCAAAAACATCTCGGTAGAAGGACAGACCCGTTTCTTGCGTGCAACGCGGTATTTCCGTTTATTTAAAAGATATGGAGGTCTTCCAATTATTCGTGAAATACAAAGTACACTTAATACGGACAGTACCTTGTTGGCTGTCCCACGTGAATCTACACAGAATACTTATAAGTTTATGATAGAAGACTGTGTGTATGCAGGCGAAAACCTGCCTACCCGCTGGTCCGAAGAGGCGAATGATTGGGGACGAATCACATCAGGTGCAGGTTATGCACTGGCAGGTATAATAGCAAACTATTATGCAAGCCCGATATTTAACCGTGCAGATAATGCTTCACGTTGGACGGAGGCTTACGAGCTGAACAAAAAGGCATTGGAAAAACTGGCTGAAGGAAACTTCGGGTTGGCCTACGAAGGTAATCCCGGCATAAATGCCAGCAATTGGGCGGCTATATGGTGTAATATGACCTCAGGAAATGGTCTTGTATCCGAAGCGGTTTATACTGAAATATGTAACAATGTCGTAGAAGATCATGGTTTGTATAACTGTTGGGAACAGAGTATTCGCCCGGTTAATGCCAACGGTGGCGGTGGTATTTCACCCTCAGCAGAAGAAGTGGATATGTTTCCCATGGCCGATGGGAAACGTCCGGCCGAAGCCGGAAATTTTATATATGACAAAAAACTTTTCTTCCTGAATCGCGATCCTCGCTTCTATCGTACTTTCGCGTTCCCGGGAGAAGAATGGAAATATAACGGAACTGTTTCAGCTGATAAAGTACCCACCCAATGTCCTTACATTAGCGGGTTGAACTATCAATTGATGAATTTTGCCTGGTATCCTTCTGCCAACGATGCCAAAGACCCTATTCAAACCGGCTATTTTACCGATTTGCTGGGAACAAAAGGGTCGTCGGTGTATGTGCGCAAAAAATCTCAGGATTATGATTTGAACTCGACACCGTTGTATATATTCCAAAATGATGGAGGTTTTAAACTGAATGGTCAACCTTTGGTTGCAATACGTTATGCCGAAGTGTTGTTGAATTTTGCCGAAGCTGCTTGCGGTGCCAATCATCTGGACGAGGCATGGAATGTGCTGATTAGAATTCGTCAACGTGTAGGTTACACCGGTGATTGTGGCCTCGATCCGGCCATAAAAGGCGACCGCGCCCGCATGTTTGAAGCAATTTTGTACGAGCGCCGCATAGAACTGGCTTATGAAGGGAAACGTTTCGATGACTGCCATCGTTGGATGCTTTTTGATGGGGGAGTGGGTCAGGAACAAATTTATAGCGGCTGGACAATGAGCGGTTGGAATGGAAACACATGTGCTTATTTGGGTGTGAAACCACTCAATGGTACGTCTCTTCATAAGATAGAATTGCATTTTGATCCGGCTCTATATACGGCAGCGAAGAGTTCCACAGTGAAGAATCCTTTCGATTCATTGAAAATTGCCCGTCCTACAGCTCTGACGCTTAAAGAAAATATGACAACTACCCAAACCGTAGATACCGATGGAAATATCCAACATACCATTAGCGATGTAAATGTAAAGGCACTTGTTACATTCTATAACAAATACCTGATTCGTAAAGATGTGGTTACAATGACTAATGGCACTGCTCACTGGAGCAAAAACTGCTATTTAATGGGTTTGCATACGTCAGATCAGTCAGCTAATCCGAAAGTGGTTCAAACCGTTGGTTGGATTGACGCTTTTGGAGGTACGGGCGTCTTTGACCCTCTAAGCGATAATCCGGTAACAAGCATTGGTGATGAATCAGCTGCAGCGGCCGTAGTGCAAAACCATAGAAAGCGCTAAAAAAGTTATTAATTTTATTGTTTTCCCCCAATGCAAAACCCTCTCTCCTGCATGGTTCTTAAATACTATGCAGGAGTATATGATAAAAAGTCAGATAACTTAGATCTATGAACCCTTCATTGAATCAGGCCCAAACCAAAGAAAAGGCAGGACATGCCCTTCAGAAAAAGATATTCGTTGCCGTGCTAGGTATGTTAATACTGGTATGTTCAAACACCAACAAGCCGGTCACGGTATTTATGATTGGCGATTCCACAATGGCCAATAAAGTAGAAAAGGCGTTCCCGGAAAATGGTTGGGGAATGGCTTTGGGCGAACTTTTACAAAGCAATGCGCTGGTACACAATGTAGCCCAGAACGGGCGAAGCTCCAAAAGTTTCATCGCCGAAGGCCGTTGGGATTCGGTTCGCAATAAACTGGCAAAAGGCGATTTTGTGATTATTCAGTTCGGGCACAATGACTCAAAGCCCGATTCGACCCGTCGTACCGACCCGCAAACCACTTACAAAGAAAACCTGCGGAGATTTATAACCGAAACTCGTGCAAAAGGCGGCAATCCCATCCTTTGTACCTCTATTGTGCGTCGCAGTTTTGGTAAAGATGGTAAGTTGACCGATACGCATGGCGGCTATCCGCAGGCCATGCGCGAAGTTGCGCACGAATTGAATGTACCACTGGTTGATTTACAAAAACTGACCGAAGAAGCCGTGAATAAACGGGGCGAAGAAGCATTCGAAAAAGTTGTTTATGGTTTTGAGTCGCGGTGAATATCATAACTTCCCCTAAGGAAAAACCGACAATACACACCTGCGGGTGGAAGGTGCAAAACTGGTGGCTCAGCTATTTGTATCCGATGCAAAAAAACAAAACCTGGATTTTGTCAAACTGGTAAAATAGTATCTCTCAACCTATCATGGATTTCACACAAAATATGAAAAAACCATTCCTCATTATTTTCTTAATCAGTTGCACTTACAACATTGTTTCAGCTAAAACCTATTTCCTGTCGCCTACCGGAAACGACCAAAATACGGGTACGCTGAATTCCCCTTTTTGGTCATTCCAAAAAGTGCAATCGTTGGTTTCCGCTGGCGATACCGTGTATTTGCGTGGTGGGACTTATATCATGAAGCCATCGGATGTTACGAAAATTGACAGCGCATACGATTCGCGAATAAGCGGTTACAGATATTGGACATATGTAAACTATATGACCAAAAGTGGTACAAGTGGCAAGCGGATCAATTATTGGGCTTATCCGGGCGAAAAACCAATATTGGACTTTACGGCAATAAAACCTGTAAATCATCGCGTTATCGGATTTTGGGTGACTGCTTCCTGGCTTTATTTCAAAGGATTGGATGTGATTGGCGTACAGGTTAACTGTAAAATCAATTCTCAATCGGAATGCTTTCACAACGAGGGCAGCAACAACATATTCGAGCAACTGAATATGCATGATGGCATGGCTATCGGCTTTTACCTGACAAAAGGTTCGAATAATCTGGTGCTGAACTGCGATGCCTACAATAATTATGATTTCTATTCGGGCGATATGAAAGGCGGAAACACAGATGGTTTCGGATTTCACCCCGGAAAAGGAGGCACCGGAAATATTGCCCGCAGTTGCCGTGCCTGGTTCAACAGCGATGATGGTTATGATTGTATAAGCTCGGCAGAAGCCATAGTTTTCGACCATTGCTGGGCGTTTTACAACGGATATACCTCAAGTTTTGCCGAGAAAGGTGATGGAAATGGCTTTAAGATTGGTGGTCACGGTGCTAATCCTGCACCTTCGAGTTTGCCGAATCCTATGCCCAGCCATACGTCCAAATTTTGCCTTTCGTACTACAACAAACGCTATGGATTTACCGCTAATCATCATGTGGAGGCTCCCAACTATTTTTACAACAACACCAGTTGGGATAATAAACTGGCCAATTATTGTATGCTGAGCAAGAAAATAGTCAAAAATAAAGCAGGCGTTGATTCCGCTGCCGTAGATTGTCCCGGATTTAGCCAGGTGATGAGTAACAACCTGTCGTATAATGCCACACGCGGCATAGATACGGCCTTTATCGGAACCTGTGTGCTAGACTATAATTCTTTCGCCAGACAATATGGCTATAACGTGACTGCTGCCGATTTTGAGAGTGTAGACGTGAGTCAGTTAATGGCACCGCGTAATGCCGACGGGAATCTGCCCAACATTTCGCTTATGCATCTGAAACCAACAAGTAATCATATCGACAGAGGTGTAAATGTAGGCTTGCCTTTCTTTGGAAGCGCTCCTGATTTAGGGGCATTTGAAATGAATCCAAGTACTGCCATAGATGAAGTTGGAATGACCGAAAAGGACATTCGCATTTTATATAAACGTTCAGAAAGAAGTATTATTGCAAATTTTAACAATACAAACAATCGCATTTCAGCAATCAGGGTGTACGATTCATTCGGTCGGACGCTCTATTCCGAATCAAATAATTCGTCAAAAACAGAATTTACGATACCATTACAACTTCACGGAGTGTATATAATAACTGTGTTCACCCAGGATGGAATAATTTCTAAAAAAATAGCTTTATAAATACTTGATCATATTAAACAGTATTAATCACCTGCACATTGCAATGAAGATTCAGAACAAAATAATCGTGTTTTTATTTTTTGCGATATGTTCAGCTACATCGTATGCAGCAGTCCCTAACAGCTTATTTTCCGATCACATGGTTTTCCAGCAAAAAACCAAATTACCGGTGTGGGGCTTTGGGCGAAATGGCGAGTTGGTAACCGTTGAATTTAACGATCAGAAAGCAAGTTCTATAGTTCGGGATCGGTGTTGGGAAGTTGCTTTAAAACCCATGAAAGCCGGTGGTCCATACACAATGAAAATATTGGGCGACACAACAATTATCGTTAGGGATGTTTATGTCGGAGAGGTTTGGGTATGTAGCGGTCAATCAAACATGGGACGTAGAATGGCTCCACATGCCAAACTTCAACCCATTGTAAACTATGAGAAAGAAAAAGAGGCGGCTAATTATCCATTAATCAGGCAATATGAAGTGTCTTATGGGCTTTCTGACACATTGACTGAAGATACCCACGGTACATGGAAAGCTTGTTCACCATCCACCGTCTACAATTTTTCGGCAGTAGGCTATTTTTTTGCACGCGATTTACAAAAAGTACTCAATGTTCCAATCGGCTTGTTGTTTTCATCGGTTGGCGGTACCGAAGCACAATTCTGGATCAGCAGACGAGGACTAATCAACAATTCTCAGTTGCGCTCGATGGTCGAGGCCTATGATTTGGAATTAAAAAACTATCCTGTGAAATTGGCCGAATACAATGCCAAAATAGATTCCATTGTTGCCCGGTATAAAGCCGACTCCGTTAACGCTATACTTGAGCATAAACCCAAGCCACGCAAACCGTTGCCACCACAAAATCCTGCTGAGCGGCGGCGTGTAAGTTGTTATTACAACGCGATGATTTATCCCCTTGTAAAATACCAGATTAAAGGTGTCTTGTGGTATCAGGGTGAGTCTGATCGCGACTTTGCGTTGCAGTATGGGGTACTTTTTCCCACTTTAATTGCCGACTGGCGTAAAAACTGGCGTTGCGACCATTTCCCTTTTTTGTATGTGCAAATAGCGCCATTCAAAAAAAATACCCCCGAATTGCGCGAAGCCCAACTTCTGACGTTGAACAAAACCGTTAATACGGCCATGGTTGTAACTACCGACTGCGGTGACGAAAACGACATTCATCCACCACACAAACAGCCTGTAGGCTATCGGTTGTCCCTAGCGGCCCGTGCATTGGCTTACCATGAAAAAATAGAGTATTCAGGTCCTGTTTACAAATCGTTCAAGATAAAAGGAAACAAGGTAGAACTTTGTTTTTCCCATGCTGCGAACGGATTAATGTGCAATACAAATGATACGCTTAAAGGCTTCACAATTTCGGGAGCAGACAAAAAGTATGTGCTTGCCAATACCTCTATAAAAGGAAATAAAATTATTGTGTTTAACGATTCGATAAAAGACCCGATAGCGGTTAGATACGGTTGGGATAATGTACCCACTGGAAATTTATACAACACTGAAAAACTCCCGGCTTCTCCATTCAGAACCGATTTTAAATAGCTACTTACCACAACATTAACATCCAAATGTATTAGTATTTATTGTCAAAATAAATACTTGCTTTATTAACTTTAAACTCAATGCCATCTATTTTACTTATGAAGCATTTTCTCCTGATAGCCATTTTTCTATTATCGCTTAGTAATGCATTTGCAGTAGCGCCATTTACTACGCAGGCAAATCTGTTTAATCAAACGAATGCCATTAACCTGGGACTTTCGAAAGCCACCGGCACTGAAACATTTTCGGTGTTTAAACCTTCGGCAACTACTAACCATTTTAGCAATGGAGTGGTACTGGCAGCCTTCAAAAATACCCTGTATTGCATGTGGCAAAGCTCGGCTTCCGACGAGGATGCAACCGACACCTGGGTGGCATATAGTAAAAGTACGAACGGAACGGACTGGAGTGCGCCTGTGGTGTTAGCCAACAATGCTCCGAAGGGAATTTATACTTCCGGTGGTTGGTTTGTGCGAAACGATAGTCTGATTGCCTATATTAATACCTGGCCAGGACTCAATCCTAAAGGTGGTTACACACAATACAAAAGCACCGCTGATGGAACGAATTGGTCGGGGTTGAAAGTGGTTAGAATGCTGAGTGGCGATACTCTAAAAGCAATTTTCGAACAGGACCCACATGTATTATCGTCAGGGCGCATTATCAATGCCGCTCATTTCCAGCCGGGACTGAATGCAGCTCCCATCTATTCCGACGATCCTTCGGGGGTGAAAGGCTGGGTCAGGGCCACTTATACCAATTTAAGTACCGGCAGCAGCTCGCAGGAAATGGAACCCAGCAGTTTCGCGCAGTCGGATGGTACTTTGGTGATGATTTTCCGCGACCAGAACAGTTCTTATACCAAACTGGCCTCATCCAGTACCGACAATGGCAGAACCTGGTCGGCTACCGTGCAGACCGATATGCCCGACTCGCGTTCCAAGCAATGTGCCGGCAATTTGCCCGATGGTACGGCTTTTTTTGTGAGTAACCCCGTAAGCAGTAAAACCCGGATACCGCTTGTTCTTACGCTGAGTTCAACCGGCAAAGTATTCACCAAAGCCTATGTGATGCGTGAAGGTGGCAGCGGTTTGCAGGCGCAACGCTATACAGGTACGAGCAAAACACTTGGCTACAGCTATCCCAAAACATGCATTTGGAACAATTACCTGTATGCCTCTTACTCCACCAATAAGGAAGATGTGGAAATAACGCGAATTCCGCTAAGTTCTGTCAGCCTGAACAGTTTATCCGGAATTGCGGAATCTGAATCGACCGAAACCAGACTTTCAATTTATTCGGATAAAAACGGGTTCACCAGGTTTACACTCGACAATGATAACAAGAACGCTAATTTGTTCATTTATAATCTTCAGGGGCAACTTGTCAGTCAGGTTCTGTTGGAAAAAGGAAGAAGTGAAATCAGGCTTCCAAAAGGCGTTTATGTGGTAGGTTAACTATGAACCATGCCACAATATCACGGTTATTCGAAATTATTTATTAGGAAAACGAAATGAAAAACGCACTTAAAAAACCATCGTAAGTCGTAACTGTAAACTGAAATTCTAAGAAACTGTTTAAAAATAAATATTAAATTGGTTTTCAATTATTTTTTAGGCTGATTGTGGCTTTGTTTTTCGAAAAACAGCGGGCTATTTGAGAAAAGCAAAGGTGCAACCAGACAAAAAAGAATGAAAAACAATAAGAAAGTTGCCACTTCCAAAAGCCAGCAGACTTATATTATTCTGTCGAACAAGCACTATCGTGAATTAACGTTTATTTTTAAACAGTTTCTAATACAAAGACACTTCTAAAAACTCAAAAATCAAGACTTGCGACCGAGGCGAAAGCGGAGTTTACTGAAGTAAATAAGCATTTTGCCGAAGGAGTGTAACGATGATTTTGGGTTTTCAGAAGTGCCCACAATTAATTATTAATCTTTTAATTCTTTATTATCATGAAACCTACATGACCGCTTTCGCTCACCAAAGAAGATGAAAATATTGTACCTTCGGGCATTAAACCCAATAAAAAGGTACAATTATGGACAACGAAACAATTGATTTTGAACAAGTCGTAACCAAAGGTTGTGGACTTGATGTACACAAAGAAACAGTTGTAGCAACAGTTTCTGGAACAGGAATAAAAAGGGAAACGAGAACGTTTTCAACATTTACGCGCTCTTTGAAAGAATTGAGAGAATGGATTTTATCCTTAGGTATAACCCATGTAGCCATGGAAAGTACCGGGATTTATTGGAAACCGGTGTTCAATATTTTGGAGGGTTCAGGACTCACGATTTTAATTGTCAATGCTCGTCATATCAAGTACGTCCCGGGTCATAAAACAGACAAGAAAGATAGTGCCTGGATTGCCAAATTGCTTTTGGCCGGACTTCTCAAGGGAAGTTTCGTCCCTCCGGTGGAAATACGCCAACTACGTGATATGACCCGTTACCGTCGTAAGCTGGAAGGTGCAATTACCGCAGAAAAGAACCGAATGATAAGAATGTTGGAAGATTCCAACATGAAACTATCTAGCGTCTTATCCAAAGTACATGGTGCCAGCGGTACACGTATCGTTGATGCATTGCTTGATGGTCAAACCGACCCTGTTTATTTGGCTTCCCTTTGTCATGGAAAAGTCAAGGCAGAACAAGAAGATATCATTCTTGCTTTGGAAGGCAATCTGACAGACCATCATAAATTTATGATACGGATTATCCGTCAGGACATTCGCCAGACCGAAAGCTTGATAAAAGAGCTTGATGTGGAAATCGAAAAGCAACTATTGCCTTATGCTCAGGAAATAGCTTTGTTAAGTCAAATCCCGGGAGTTGGAGAACAAACAGCCGGAGAGCTTATTTCCGAAATAGGAGTTGATATGGAGGTATTTGCTACCGATAAGCACCTTAGCTCATGGGCTGGAGTAAGTCCGGGCAATAACGAGAGTGCAGGCAAAAAAAAAGCGGACGAACCACTCACGGAAATAAGCAAGTAAAGTCGATACTCACTGAGTCAGCATGGGCTGCATCTCGAACAAAAGATACTTTTCTTAGTTCAAAATACAAAAAACTGGTAGGTAAAAGAGGCAAAAAAAGAGCCGTTGTTGCAGTAGCACACGCCATTCTAGTGATTTCCTATCATTTGATTAAAGAAAAGACTGCTTTTGTTGAACTTGGTGCCAATCATGTGGACGAAAAGAAACGAGAAGCACAACTAAAATACTATCAAAAACGTATGGAAGAACTCGGAGCTGAGATACCCGAGAGCAAAAGCACCTAAAGTGCATTTCTCTAAGGTCGATTTTTACTGGAAAAGAGTTTAAATACTTTACTCCGAGCATGAAACTGACCTAAAACAGCTAAGAGGCAAAGACTGTGAACCAAACATGCGTATGAAATTTTAAATTTCTTAGCTGTATATAAATTAGCCCCAAATAAGCCCAATCCATTCTTTCCTGATGAAAGGATGCAAATCCTTTTTGCTTTCTAAGACTAAAAAGACTATTACAAGTTACTTTAAACGGGGTAAAACCCTTATTAATTTACATATGAAAAAAATCAACTCTTTGAAAGGCTGTATTCTTGCCCTGACTTTTTTGTCGGTAATACCGGTATTTTCCGTTACTAAAAAGAAAATTCTGTATCTGGCAGGAACAACTCCTGCAACTTCAGACATTCAGTTAACCACCCGGTTATCGGGCACCTACGATCTGACGATCCTGACCATGACCGCAACCACTGTCAGTGAAATTGCGCAATCGTCGAACGCTAATTATGCCAAGAACTTTGCTGCCATTTATTTAAGTGAATCCGTAGGAACCAGCAGTATGCCCAACGGGTTATTGACTTTGGATGTTCCAGTGGTAAATTCAAAATTTCTGGTTGCACCAACAGCCAAATGGGGCTTATTAACTTCAACCGGTTCAAAGGTGGACATAGCTACGCTGGCCGATGCCGTTGTAACCATGAGCACGGATAACAGCTCGCACCCACTTGCGGCCGGATTGACCGGCGATGTAAAACTGGTAGCCGATGGCACTACTTCGGCAAACAACATTTATTTAAATGCATTAATTGCTCCGGTGACAGGAATTATTCCCATTGCAACTGTAAAAAGCGATGCCACGAAAAATGTAGTTTTTGGGATTGAAACGGGAAGCACGCTGAACTGTACCAACGCAACTTATCCAATGACAAAAACGACCAAACGTGTTGCCAATATCGGTTTCCATGTGAGTTGTATCAACAATCTAACCGAGTCGGCTTATAAACTGGTGGAAGCTGCCATTGAGTGGACAACTGCAACTGTCACCACAGATATAATCCTTGTAAACAAAGATAAGTTTTCACTCACAATTGATGGGCATAATAAATTCAAAATCAATTTAAACGCTCCTCAAAACAGCCTTGTATCAGTTTTCTCGCTGGTTGGCAAACTAGTGTATTCGACCAACGCAAATACTGTTGAAGCGCTAATTGATTTATCCGGTCAACCGGCTGGTATTTACGTGGTTAAAATCAATGGAGATAAGTTGTCAGGGGCTAAGAAAATCGTTGTTGAATGATTGGAATTTTATCATAGGAATATATTTTATAACATAAAAACAAAAAGTACTAATGAAACAAAGACACCTGTTTTTAACAGTCATGCTGACTGTCAATTGGGCATTCAATTTTGCTCAAACTCCCATGGTAAAGGTCGACCTGAACATGGAAGGGAGAGCCGAGCTGGAAGTAAACGAACCGGGATACACGCCATGGGCATTGGCGCGTGTACATACCGATTCTAAAATTCTAAGTGGCGTAACATTTACGCTTACAGCCAACGGGCCAACGAGTATTTCCACATTCCGGGCCAACTGGAACAAAGCCAATGTGCAAAGTCCCACCTATATGCGTTTGGTGGGCGACGGTTTGAGAATTGACAACGACACCATGCTGAAATATCCCGGTAAATCAGCCATAATTGAACTGAAAATATCCGGACTGGCCGTTGGGAAACACACCATTCAGACCTATCACAATACCTACGAGGATATTACAAAAATAAGCCTTGCGCCAATGAATGTGTATTTGAATGATATACTGATAAACAGCAACATAAAACGGACTGTACTTGTTACAAAAAAAGCCGACGCCACGGTATTAATGACCACGCTCAACGTTACGCAGGCCGGACAAGACATGGTACTGAAATTTGAAGCCGACCCCAATTTCGTTCCCGAAAGTGGAAAAACGGCCGATAGAAACGTTATAATCAATGCTTTTGAACTGAATGCCGACGATGCATCCAAACAAGCGCATACGCCAACACCTATTGACAAAGATTTTCATAGACCTACAAATGCCGGGACAGATACTTTGCGCTGGTTGGCTGCTATGAATGGTTACACAAAATCACATTCATTGTATATTGGCACCGACTCCATGTCGGTTGCCAATGCCACAACCGCAACAGCCGATATGTACAAAGGAACTTTTCCGCTAAATACGAAAGAATACAAACTGGAAAACCTTTATAACCTGAATACATATTATTGGCGGGTGGACGAAACCGACTCGGCAGGTGTGGTAACCAAAGGGAATATCTGGAGTTTCCGTCCGCAACATTTGGCCTTCCCCGGTGCAGAAGGATATGGGCGCGATGCCATTGGCGGACGTGGTGGCAAGGTGGTTTATGTAACCAACCTGAATGATGATGGACCCGGAAGTTTCCGCGATGCCGTAACCAACGGATCTGGACCTCGAACCATTCTATTTGCCGTATCTGGATTAATAACTCTTAACTCCCGCATAATGGCCAACAACCCCTATATCACCGTTGCCGGACAAACGGCTCCGGGTAAGGGGATTTGCTTCAGGTGGGCGCCCATAGGCGTGCTGGGAAATGACATGATAGTTCAAAATCTGAGATTACGTCTGGGTATCGGAGTTACCTATGATGGAATGGGACTGACCGGTGCAAATCATAGCATCATCGACCACTGCTCCATTAGTTGGACTATTGATGAGGCATTCAGCTCGCGTGGCGCCCATAATATAACGCTACAAAACACACTGATTTCCGAAGCCTTAAACATTGCTGGACACGACCATTACGCTGATGGAAAGGCACATGGTTTTGCCGGTAGCGTAGGCGGTGATGTGGGAAGTTTGCATCACAACTTGTTGGCACACTGTAATGGTCGCAACTGGAGTTTGGCTGGTGGACTCGATGGAAATGGTTATTACTCAGGAAGAATGGATGTGTTCAATATGGTAGTTTATAATTTTGGAGGAAGAACCACTGACGGAGGAGCTCGCGAAGTGAATTTTGTGAACAATTACTACAAAAAAGGTCCTGCTTGTGCTAACAACATGATGCTGACAGCCCAATTGGAAGGTGTGGGAAAAGGAAGTCAGGCTTATTATTATGCCGGAAATGTTTTTGAAAATGTGAATAAGACATTTGCCTGCGATGGCACGGATAACACTTGTGCCCGAAACTATCAGCAGGCAGCCACACAGATATTGGATTGGCAACTGTGGGTGGATAAACCATTTTTCCCATCGTATGGCACCATTATTCCGGCCAAAGATGCTTTCAAACAGGTATTGTCCGATGTAGGCTGTACGCAACCCACACTTGATGACCACGATAAGCGTATAATTGACGAAACGCTGAACGGTACATATTCATGCAAAGGAAGCAGATCGGGCATTTCCGGTTTACCCGATCATGAAGGCGATGTAGGTGGCTGGGAAGTATATCCGGGATTTACCCGTGCCACGAACTGGGATATCGACCTGGATGGGTTACCCGACTGGTGGGAAACTACCATTGGAACAAGTCCAAATTCAGCTTCGGGCAGTTTTGACGATGCCAATGCCGATAATGACAAAAACGGATACACCAACCTGGAAGAATACCTGCATTGGATGACCAATCCTCATTATTTTGTAAAAACAGGTAGCAGCGTGGATATTGACCTGAAACAATACGCGGTCGGATATACGAAATCGCCCGTGTTTACTATCAGTGGCGTTGTAAATAGCAGTGTCAGCCTTAATGGTTCTGTTGCGCACATCACAACGTCAAAAGAAGGTTTGGCCAGCTTTACATTTGATGTTACTGATTCTGAAGGCTCAAAAAAAACGCAAAAGATTGGTGTTTTTGTAGGCGATACACCTGCCGATTCTCCATTCAGCTATACTTACTACAAGGATCGGGCGTTAACTCAGTTGGTATCTGTATCGCCAACTGCCATCCGAAATATTGAAAGTAATAATTTATCAGACATTGTTTTATATCCTAATCCGGTAAGAAACAAACTTAATGTGGCTTTTGATTCTCAAATTTCTACTACTGCAAATTTCACAATCTATAATATTGCAGGGGATGTGGTTCTAAAGGAGAAAAAACAAATAGAAGTCAGAAAGAATCAACTTTCTTTCGATTCACACAAACTGACTCCGGGAATTTACACGTTAAAAGTAGGAAATTCTTCTATCTTTAATGTGTTAAAGTTTGTAGTCTGTAAATAATTCAATTGGTATAGGCGTTTAGACAGCCCTAATTATATTATAGATTTCAAGAGTATTAATCTGGTTATTTTACTCAAATATATGCATAAAACACATTTTGTCATATAAGTCCCAAAACCCTGAAAGGGTTTAATATGCATAACCCCCAGTAAGCGAAGCGTAACTGGGGGAAAATAAGACCCTCAGATACACAACCCCGAATCGGGTTGAATATTATTATAGTATTGATATTCAACCCGATTCGAGGTTGTATTTAGAGGACGCTATCAGCCCCCGGTTGCACCGGGGGTTATGCAAATTTAACTCTTTCGGAGTTACTCTTTAAAGAATTACCATAAATATTAGGGCGGTCTAAGCGCCTATACCAATAATTCAATTTGTAGTTTGATAACATAAGGGGGCTTCTAAAAAATTCAAAAATCAAGGCTTGCAACTGAGGTGAGACCGGAGTTTACAAAGACCTTTTCTTCCATTTTCATCTTTGCATTGGGAGAGAGATGTTGTAAATGAACATTTTGCCGAAGGAGCGTAACGCTGAGTCTTGTTTTTTAGAAGTCCCACAAAAAAGACTGTGATGCTGTATAATACAACAGCTTATCACAGTCTTCTTTTTTTGTGGGATATTTTTAGTCTGGTCGTATTTACCAGTTACAACACACTATTTATCAGATATTCCACATCCATCTTATTTACATACAGTACATTTGCCATATTTAAAGTTAACTCAAAATTTAAATTAAAAATAAAACACAAATTACTTTTCATGTTATTTGCCGTTTCGCTGGCGAATGCAATCAAAACAAATGTGACGAGCAGCACTATTGGTAACGCGCTCACATCAGCAGCTAACGGCGATACGTTACTGTTGGCTGAGGAAACATACTCCACCGCTATGTTGACTCGGTGAAGGCAGTCAACGAGCATGGAAGTTTACGTACCACCGCAGATAGTCATATTATTTTATCCACCATAGACGGTAAAATTATTTTGAACGAAATAACAGGTTCGGATATTTACTCAAAAAATCTTCCGCAGTTGAAAGGCGTTTACATTCTGTAGATTAATAAAAATTCTTATAAAGTAATTCTCTAATCTTTTTCAAACCAATTTTTAAGCCGGCGATGGCATAGTTATCAAAACCAACCTTAGCCTGCTTCTTAAAAAATCAAAAAGTTATGATTAAACATGTTGTGTTGGCTTTATTGCTGGTACTTTCGATTCCGGTTATTGCCCAAAATGATCTAAAACTCTGGTACAATCGTCCTTCCAAAGCCTGGACAGATGCATTACCGCTGGGTAATGGCCGGTTAGGTGCCATGGTGTATGGTATTCCACAGTCGGATACTATCCAGCTAAATGAAGACACTTTCTGGTCCGGAAGTCCTTATCAAAATACAAATCCAAACGCAAAGGCTGCTCTGAAAACCATTCAGCACTACATCGAAGACGGCAATTATGTGGATGCACAAAAGCTGGCGTTGGAAAAAATAATCGGTGACAAATCGATTACTTCGCACGGTCAGGTTTACGAATCGTTGGGTAATTTGGTACTCAACTTTCCGGGTCACGAGAAATTCAGCAAACTTTATCGTGAACTGGATTTGAATACGGCCATTGCCACCACACGCTACACAGTTAAGGGTGTTCAATACAAACGTGAAATTTTCACGTCGTTCGCCGATCAATTGGTGGTTATCCGACTCACTGCCGATAAAAAGGCACAATTGAGTTTTACAACTTCTTTTACAGGTCCTCTGAAGAAAAACCGTGTTACAGCCGAGGTTCGCACCGTTGGTCGTAATGTCTTGTCAATCATTAGTAAATGTACGAAGAACAAAGAAGAAAACATTCCTAATTTACTATGTGCCAACACCTTAATAAAAGTAATGGCAGAGGGTGGCAAACAACGGGCTGATTCAAACAGCATTTCGGTGCAACAGGCTGACGTGGTGACTATCTATATTTCTTCAGCCACCAATTTTGTTAACTACAAGGATATTTCGGCCAATGCCGAACAACGTGCTAAAAGTTATCTGGACAAATTTTCAAAAACCTATGATAGCGCGAAAGCCGGGCATATAGCCGCTTATCAAAAGCAGTTTAACCGCGTAGCACTAAATCTGGGAACCTCTTCGGCTGCTCAACTGGCCAAACCCACCGATCAGCGTATTGCCGAATTTTCAACAACCTCCGATCCTTCGTTGGCGGCCACTTACTTCCAGTTTGGGCGTTATTTGCTGATAGCCTCGTCGCAACCCGGCACACAGCCCGCCAACCTGCAGGGGATTTGGAATCCCGATGCAGGTCAATATCCTGCCTGGGATAGTAAATACACTACCAACATCAATGTGGAAATGAATTACTGGCCGGCTGAAGTAACCAATCTGAGCGAATGTCACGAACCTTTTATCAAGCTGATCAAAGAGGTGAGCGAAACGGGTAAGCAATCGGCCTCCGAAATGTATGGAGCCCGTGGTTGGACTTTACATCACAATACCGACTTGTGGCGCTCAACGGGCGCTGTGGATAAAACAGCCGGTGTGTGGCCTACCTGCAATGCATGGTTCTGCTCGCACCTGTGGGAAAAATACCTCTATTCGGGCGACAAAACATACCTGAAAGAAATTTATCCCATCCTGAAAGGAGCTTGTGAGTTTTATCAGGACTTTTTAATTAAAGATAACAAAACGGGCTATATGGTAGTTTCGCCATCCAATTCGCCTGAGAATACGCCCGGCCAATTTTCATATGATGATAAAAAAACGGATGGAACACCCATTAAGGAAAGATGCTGTTTTTTTGCCGGTGTGACTATGGACAATCAGATGGTGTTTGATCTGTTTAGCAATACCATTGATGCAGCCCGGGCACTGGAAACTGATGCGGATTTCCGTGTGCAAATTGAAAAACTACGCGCTCAGTTGCCCCCCATGCATATTGGCCAGTATACTCAGATTCAGGAATGGCTCGAAGACTGGGATCGCAAGGTGTCGGGGCATCGCCATGTATCGCATTTGTGGGGCGTGTTCCCCGGGCGCGAAATATCGCCTTACAGCATTCCGCAATTGTTCGAAGCAGCACGTAATTCTTTGATAGGCCGGGGCGATGTCAGCCGGGGTTGGTCAATGGGTTGGAAAGTATGCCTGTGGGCACGTTTCCTCGATGGCAACCACGCTTACACCCTGGTTCAAAACCAATTGAAACTCAAAGATGCAACCGTTACTATCAAAGACGAAAACGGAGGAACGTATGCCAATATGTTTGATGCGCATCCACCTTTCCAGATTGATGGAAATTTCGGTTGTACAGCAGGTATTGCCGAAATGCTGGTGCAAAGTCACGACGGAGCAGTGGCGTTATTACCTGCGCTTCCCGACAACTGGGCAACAGGATCAGTTAGCGGACTTCGTACACGCGGTGGTTTTGTTATTGAAAATATGGAGTGGAAAAACGGAAAAGTAGTTTCGGTCACTATTCAATCCGGCATTGGAGGAAATCTTCGCTTACGAACTTATGCTCCTCTTGCAGCACACAATCTGAATCAGGCAACAGGAACAAACCCCAATCCACTGTTTGGAATTCAACCCACTGTGAAGCCGGTAATTTCACCCAAAGCTGTTTTTACGGGAATAAACGTTGTGAAAACCTACGAATACGATTTAAATACCGAAGCTGGCAAATCATATACATTCATTGCTGAAAAGTAAGACAACCTATGAGAACGCTTCTCAAACTTCGATAACTTTACCGGTTTGCGTGGTCAGAGTTATCTGCCAAAAAGCGGTGTCTGTTTTCAAAGTAGTGGAATAATCCATTTTCCCCAACATATCTGCAATGGTCATGGGGAGTGAGGCTAACAGAGCCGGTTTCCGGAATTGGAAACCGGTTCTGTCCTTTCCTGGACTAAAAATTAACAATTGCGAGAAATAAAAACAAAGTATGTAAAATTCCCATACCTGATTTATTAAAAATAAAACGACTGACATTGCTATATTATTAGTTATAAGTATGATCGGTGCTGTTAAGCAGCCTAAAAATTGTATAATAAGTTTTAAGTACAAAACTGGTTGATTTTCGTCTTTTATATTAAACCAAAGAAAATCTAATACAAAAAGTCCAATGTAAGCTTGCAAATTTTATTTGCAAAAAAAACAATGCGCTTGCTTAAAAACAATGGACTCAGGAACATATGAAACATCTCTATTTCATTGTAATAATGCCGTTGTTATATCTATCGGCAAGTTCACAAACAACTACGCAAATTTCGCACTATTCTGCGAATAAGGGTTTGCCGGAAAACAATGTCCTTTGTTTCCTTCCGGATAAAAAAGCGATAATGCGGTTTGGTACCACTTATGCCGGGCCGAATAAATTAGATGGTTACAGCTTTAGAAACTTTAAAGGCTGGCATCAAAAATATGCTCTCCACAACCCTGGTGTTGACCAAATAAAAGCATACAAACAGGGCTTTTTATGGATTAAAACAAATGATGCCCCAATTTATCGGTTCGACCTCTGTGCTAAAGCCTTTTTGTCCATTCCTCAACACATACCCCCATACAAAAACTACAAAATAAACCTCAACAGCATTAATATTCTATTTGATGGATAAGTAACTTACTATAAACACTTTGACTCACATCCAATCATTCTTTCTGATAAAACGGTTAGTAGTTCTAAATTTGAAAAGTTTTAGGTGCTCATATATCTCGCTCCTTATGAGTTCTTTATAGTTATTTGAAAATATAATTTTAAACAATACATAGAAATGAAAAAGTTTTTTCTTATTAGTCTTTATTTTTTATATATACCACTTATCGTGGGTGGTTTATATGCAACAGATCTTCCTTCTTTCAGAGTAGATATTAATAAATATGGACGTTCTGTCGCCGAAGGGAATAATACGAATTTTTCACCATGGACTTTTGTGAATAATACTGCTGTCAGAGATACGCTTATACACCCCTCTTTTTTGTCTGACACAGTTATAGTCCAACTAAAAGGCCTCACACTGGCCAATGTTGATACTATAGTTTGGAATAACTATTACAAAGCCGGAATTACAAGCACTACGGTAACCAATGATGCCAAACTTACCCTGGATGGGGCATTTTCAAGAATCATGGAAATGACAATACATGGATTACCGGCTGGCCTGAACACACTGCTCACCTATCATAATAATGTAGATGCTGCAACGGCCTGGACATACAATCCTATCCGTATTTTGGTTGATGGAAAAGTTGTTGTTGATAATTTGATGCCTACTGTTCGTGAGTTGAACATGTCTAATGTCCCTGTAAGCTATTTAACTTTTAATGTAGAAGCAGGCAAAGATGTGGTAATACGTTTCGAACCCATTTTGGTACAGGGTAGCGGAACTCTAAAACCATTTAACTGTGTACCGTTGAATGGTTTTGAAATAAACACTCCCAATGTGTTGCATCAGGCTTATAATCCTTTTCCTTCGGACCGAAATGAACATGCCGATGGAGATACCGGAACTATTACATTGAAATGGAACAAAGCTGCCACAGCTGTTTCTCACAATTTATATATTGGAACAGACTCATTAACCGTTGTAAACGCAACAACAGCATCGCCTGAATATTTGGGAAATAAAATCAAAACAGACACTACATTCTCCGTCAATACCTATAATATGAATAAATACTTCTGGCGTGTGGATGAGATTGCCTCAAACGGAACTATTACAAAGGGGAATACCTGGTATTACCGGGTAAGACATCTTGCGTTCAAAGAAGCTGAAGGGTATGGACGCTACGCTCAGGGCGGTCGTGGTGGCAAGGTTGTGTATGTAACTAATTTAAATTCTAACGGTCCCGGTAGTTTTGCCGATGCTGTTTCGCAGGGAACCGGTCCGCGTACCGTTATTTTTAATGTTTCCGGATATATTGATATGCCCGGAAGAATAATCTGTAATCCGTATATCACCATTGCCGGCCAAACGGCTCCCGGAAAAGGAGTTTGTTTGCGATATGCTCCACTAGGGATTAATTCTGAGTCGGTTTGTCGCTTTTTGAGAATGCATTTAGGTCAAACAGGTATAACTTACGATGGCATGGGAATGGCTGGAGCAAATAATAGTATTATGGATCACTGCTCAATTAGTTGGACTATTGACGAATCATTCAGTTCACGTGGCGCTAAGAATATTACCCTTCAAAGAACAATGATTTCCGAAGCACTTAATGTTGCCGGGCATGATAAAAAACCCGCAGGAGCTGCGCATGGTTATGCCGGAAGTATAGGTGGCGATGTAGGATCTTTCCATCACAACTTGCTTGCACATAACGAAGGCCGAAACTGGAGTATGGCAGGCGGACTGGATGGTAATGGGTATTATTCCGGAAGATTGGACATTTTCAATATGGTTGTCTATAATTGGGGTGGAAGAGCTACTGATGGTGGCGCACATGAGGTGAATTTTGTGAACAACTATTATAAAAAAGGAGCAGCATCCACTCAACCCATCATGCTCAAGGCAGACTTGGAAGGTACCGGCAAAGGTTCACAGAGTTATTATTATTCAGGAAATGTTGAGGAAAATACGGATGGTTCGTTGGCTTGTGACGGCACGGATAATACGTGTCAACGCTCTTATACCTTATCAAACGGCCAGGTACTGGATTGGACGATATTTGTAGATCAACCCTTCTTCCCATCTTACGCAAAAATTGAAACGGCTAAAAATGCCTATAAATCCGTAATGTCTGATGTAGGCGCAAATATGCCAGGTTATGATGACCATGATAAGCGGATTATTAAAGAGACTCTTACCGGAACTTACCATTATAAAGGAAGTGTATCGGGTAAACCTGGGCTTATCGACAATCAGAACGACCAGGGCGGATATGAAAATTATGAAGTCGCAAATCGCCCGGTTAACTTTGATTCGGACATGGATGGCTTGCCCGATTGGTGGGAAAACTTGTTTGGAACAAATCCGAATTCTCCGTCAGCCGATTTCTCGGACTCAAATAAGGATGCCGATAAGGATGGATATACAGAACTGGAAAACTATTTAGAATGGATGTCATTCCCTCATTACTATATAGCAAATAAAACACAAAGCACAATTGTAAACCTGGATTCGTTATCTGTTGGTTATACCAAAAGTCCTTCTTATTCTTTAGAACAGAATGCAAATGGTATCAATATAACATTCAATGCCGGCAAAGCAACTGTGTCAGCAAGTTCAGCAACAGCCGGTATATATTATCTGAATTTTAAAGTAACTGATTCGGATGGTTCATCGCTGATTCGTAAAGTGGGCGTTTGTGTTGGAGCCAGTGAACCAACAGCATTGAATGAGGTTATCCAAAAGAATAATGATATTAGCATTTATCCATCGGCATTTGAGGATGTAGTTAATATATCAATCAATAATATTACATCCAATTCCGTTTGTGTGAAACTGGAAGATATTTCAGGAAAAATTATTCAGGAAAAACAATACAATTTACAACCTGGAAGCAATAATCTGACTTATAGTTGCTCAAAAGCACTGGCCAAACAAGTTTATATTATTCAGGTAATTGATTCGAAAACAAAAGAAAAACTAGCTAACAAAAAAATAATAAAAAAATAAGTCCCGTGAATTTGGTAAATACAACAATTGAAATGATTGTAAAAAAGACTCTGTTTTTTCTCATCTTTACATTTACATGGGCGACCCTCCATGCAGAGGAAGGAGCAAATGTAACGCCATCAAAAGCCGACTATGATTGGGCTACTCAGTTTTCAGGAGTTAGTGGCAAGGGTTTACCTGTTAAAGGAGATGGAAAAGGCGGCTGGGTTAGCGGATCTTCAGGGGTGAGCTATCAGGGCAATCATCCGCAAGCCTGTTACAAACTGAGTTTTGAAGGGAAAGCAAAAGGAACAGCCATTGAAAAAGGATTGTTGCCACCCATATTGCCGGCCATGGAATTACACCTGCGCGATGGGGTGGTAACGCTTGGCGGTGATGGGAATTATTACCTGACAGGCTCTTCGGGCGATAATATTTGGGCATTTACCAAAGGAGTGGAACTGTGGAAATCGGCCGACCTCAAGCATTGGACATATTTGGGTTTGGTTTGGGATATCGACCGCGATGCTGAAGACTGGGTTAAAACATGGCGGCAGCATCCACGTCGCGCTGTTCGGGCCGTTTGGGCACCTGAAATTCATTACCTGAAAGGAAATTATTTTATTTGCTTCAGCATGTGTCCTTTTGGTATCGGAATACTTAAAAGCTCCACCGGCAAACCCGAAGGGCCTTACGTGAATGCCTTCGCCACACCGGGATCGATAGTGAACGGCATCGACCCTACTTTATTTGAAGATACGGACGGAAAAGTCTATTTCACCTATGGGGCGGCCAAACAAATTGCACAACTAAAAGATGATTTAAGTGGATTTTTAACGCCTTTCCGGGATGTCGTTTTTAATCAGCCAGATCATGACAAAACGCATCATGCTGCCAAATGCGAAAAAAGAGGAATGAATGACCTGGGGCATGAAGGGGCTGTTTTGTTTAAACGAAACGGTAAATATTATTTAGGAGCGGCCGACGATTATGAAGGCCGGTATTCATCGTGCGTTGCCGTATCCGACAGTTTGTATGGCCCTTATAAAATGCGACATGAAACCATTGCCTGTGCAGGTGGCACCGGTTTTTTCAAAGATAAAAACGGAGATTGGTGGACAAGCTATTTCGGGAACGACACCCAATCGCATTTCAGGGAGAAAATTGGATTTGTAAGAATTTCATTCTCGCCCAAAGGGCTCATTTATCCAGCGCTTAAGCAACCATTCGTTCCGGTCCGATATAAAAAATCATGGGAAAATACATGGAAAAATGGTTGGGGAAATAAATATGATCAATTGGAACAATTAGAATAAGTAAGAAATTGCATCTATCAAAAGTACACACCGAAAAATCATGCAATACAATGCTGAAACAGACAGGCATAATAAAACACGAAAGCATGGCAATCAATTGCGTACATAGCTAATCAAAAGGAAGTTAACTTCACACATAGAGATCTACCGACCACTCATTTTACTTAAATTACAATAATATAAAGCAATTATGCCTGCATTCAGTAATGAGTGTAGGCATTTTTTTATATATTTGAATTTTTTTCCAGAGGATCATTTTGAGTTTTCTAAATGTCGTTTCAGAACCCAATATTGCCATTTGAGTAATTATGCAGGTAAAAACTAAAATATCAGGTAATAATTTTGCGGAAAAATTGAATAAAATTAAATGTATGGATCAAACTAAAAGTCTGACAAATGCGGAAATTTTAAAAATAATATCTGCAAACAGAGAACGCACCAATGTATTAAGAAAATCGGAACAAGCAACCATCGCATTTCTGGTTAAACATATACCGGCCTGGGTTAGTTCCAATATGCTTACGGGCATTGGTTTCCTGGGAAATGTAATAACTTTCCTTAGCTTCGTGTTAGCGGCTTACGTGGATCGTAACTTTCTCCTTCTCGGAACAGTGGGCTATGCCATCAACTGGTTTGGCGACTCGCTCAATGGCCGGATTGCCTACTACCGCCAAAAATCAAGAAAATGGTACGGATTCGCCCTGGATATGACCACCGATTGGCTGGGAATTTTATTAATGGGTCTGGGCTTTGTGGTGTACGTGGACGGGCCTTGGGAAATAGTCGGGTTCGCATTTGTTGTCATGTATGGCTGGGAAATGATTACCACCCTGCTCCGCTATAAAGTTACAGGCAAATACTCCATTGACTCAGGACTTTTAGGTCCGACTGAAGTTCGGATCATAATTTCCATGATTTTGGTTTTGGAAGTAATCTTCCAGGGTTCCATTATGTATATTTCTGCAATAGCAACCGCCATTTTGTTTGTAATAAACATGATTGATACCCAGAAACTTTTAAAACTTGCCGATGAGCGCGATATCAGGGAAAAAGAACAAGCTGCTAATAAATAATCTATTCGCCCGGTTTGTAGTTTTTGCAAAGGCTCAGGTTTCGGCATTTGTCGGTGGAATGACTGATTATGCCATCATGGTCTTTTTTACCGAAGTTTTCCATGTTCATTATACGGTTTCCATAGTTATTGGAGGTGTGATTGGTGCGGTTGTCAATTTCAGCCTGAATAATAAGTGGACTTTCCATTCCGAAAATGCACCTTATAAAAACTCAACGCGGAAGCAATTGTTCCGGTTTGTGTTGGTTGTTGTCAATAGTATTTTTCTGAAATCTACAGGGACTTATGCCATAACCACATTCCTGAGAATCGATTACAAAATCAGCCGCCTGATTACCGATCTTATTGTCTCTATCGGATTTAATTACACATTACAACGCTATTGGGTCTTCAAAAAGGCTTAATAAACAACGTTATTTTTATCGGATTTCTTTTAAAATGAATATAAAATCAGCCCTCCTTGGCATTTTACTAACCCTTATCCCGTTCTTTGGTTTTTCGGAAACAAACTCAAACGAAATCCTGAGAGTGGTGGTGCTCGACGCACAAAGCAACGAGCCGATACCTTATGCATCTATCTCTTTGCAGGATAATGGATACAAAACCAAAGCTGATGCCAAAGGTATGTTTAGCATCAGTATTAACCACCTGACTCTGGCTTCAAACAAGGCCAAAATATCTTGCGTCGGATTTAAACCCGAATTTATTTCATTGTCGAAAACTGATAAAGAAATTACCGTAAAATTAAACTCGCTGGTGCAGGATTTACAGGAAGTGAAGGTTAAAAAACAACGATATCAACCGAAAAAATAATCCGGCTGTAGATCTGATAGAGAAAGTAATTGCCAACAAAAAATATAATAAAAAAGAGGCGTTGGACTATTATGAAAATGAGGAATATGAAAAAATCCAATTTGCGATAAACCACGTAACGCCCGATTTTCAGAAAAAGAAGTTATTCAAACATTTTCAATTTGTATTTGAAAACATTGATTCCCTGAAAAATAACGGTGATAAAATTCTGCCAGTATATTTAAAAGAGAATATTTCTGATGTTTATTACCAACGCTCGCCCAAAAAACTGAAAGAGGTTGTAAAGGCGCATAAGGCTGTGTCATTTGCCGGATTCGACAACAAAGGTATCGAGGACAATATCAAATACCTGTATCAGGATATTGATATTTATGACAATAATATATCGCTTATATCCAATCAGTTTTTAAGTCCGATTGCCGGAACGGCCCCGGCTTTTTACCGTTATTACATTTTGGACACCATACAATCGGGTGCCGACAAAGTGGCGAAGATGTATTTTGGAGCCAAAAACAAGGAAGATATGCTTTTTCAGGGTTATTTATATATCCTGCTCGATGGAAGTTACGCCATTCAAAAAGTTGAGTTGACCACAAGCAAGAACATTAATATCAACTGGATAACTGATATAAAAATTGTTCAGGAATTTAAAAAGACTGAGAACAAGAACTGGATGTTGGCTTCGGATCAAATATCCATGAACTTTGGATTGAGCAAAAAAGGGCGTGGTATTTTCGGCCAAAAGATAGTGTCGTACTCCAACTACAAACTTACACAGTCGCTCAAAAGCGATAGCATTCTTAACGGCAAAGGAGGACAGACGCACGAAATCACTGCCCGGGAAAGCAACGACTATCTGGAAAACCACAGGCATGAGCAACTCAGCCGGTCGGAAGCCGGAACTTATGTTGCTATGGATAGCATACAAAAAGTGCCGGTATTTAAGCGCGCCATCGACCTTGCAACGCTGGTTTTATTTGGATATAAAGATTTGGGTTGGTTCGAAATAGGACCGATCAGCACATTTTACATGTATAATCCGGTTGAAGGATCCCGGTTGCGGTTTGGTGGGAGAACAACGAACAAATTCAGCAACAAGATAAACCTGGAAACTTATGCCGCCTATGGTTTCGGGGACAAACGAATGAAATATTACCTTGGCGGAACCTGGTCGTTTACGAATAAAGGATTTCAGGTATTCCCACTGAAAACGTTGAAAATGAGCTATCAGAATGAGACTCAGTTGCCCGGGCAACAAATGCAGTTTCTGATGGAAGATAACTTCCTGCTATCCATAAAAAGGGGAGTGAATGATAAGATTTTCTACAACAAAACATTCAAGGTAGAACACCTGAACGAATTTCAAAACCACTTTTCGTATACGCTCGGCTACAAATACACAAACATGGCTCCGGGAGGAAATCTGGTCTATAATTATACTGACTATGCAAGTCATGTGAATGATGTAAACAGCCTGAATATATCCGAATTTTACCTGAACTTACGGTACGCGCCGCACGAAAGTTTTTATCAGGGCAAAACATTCCGAATCCCGAATTATAGCCGTTTCCCGATTTTCGAACTGAGGTATGCTGCCGGTTCAAAAGCCTGGGGCAACGATTACAACTACCAGACTTTACGGTTTAATATCAAAAAACGGTTTTATTTTTCGGTGTTAGGCTATTCGGATGTGGTTTGGGAAGCCGGAAAGATTTTTGGCAAAGTACCTTATCCGTTGCTGAATACTCCGCAAGCCAACCAGACTTATTCGTATCAGATTGAGTCATATAACATGATGAACTTTTTAGAATTTGTTACCGACCAATATACTTCTTTGCTTATCGATCACACATTCAACGGGTTCTTTTTCAACAAAATTCCACTAACCAAACGTTTAAGCCTGAGGGAAATGGTGACCTGTAAGGTTTTGTATGGCAATCTGACTAAAGAAAACGACCCGGCTCAGCAGAGTGATTTGTTCCGTTTCCCGGTACAGGCAAACGGTACTCCGGTTACCTATACGCTTGGCAACGTGCCTTATATCGAGGGAAGTATTGGCATTGGAAATATATTTAAAATTTTCAGGATTGATTTGGTACGAAGGTTCACCTACCTGGATAACCCGAATGTTTCTAAATACGGCATTCGGATGAGGTTTAGACTGGACTTTTAATTGCTGTAAAACAACAGAATAGCGGTTGATGCACAACAATCAGGAATGTGTTTTTTACAATTCAAAATCGATCACGAACGGGTAATTCTTTTAAAGAGTTACCCGTTTTTTATTACTCGCAGAGAGACTATTGTAATATGAATACTCATTTTTTGCTTTGGTGTCTCTTTCATGCTGTGTCTTGGTTTTGGGTTTTTTTTTTTTGGTTTTTTGGTGGGGTCTGCTTTGGTTTGGCCCTTTTTTGTTTTTGTTTTTCTCTTTCTCTTTTTTTTTGGGCTCTTATATCGTCACCTCATTTAGATTTTGTATAGGTCATTTCAGGTTCAATAATTGCCGCTTCAGTATGTTTTCGCGCGTGAGGGCATGTTTTTCAATCTAATTTTGCAGCGTAAAATAATATCTGAAATTTATGACAAGAAAAATTTTTTCATTTGCAATCATTCTGTTGGGCGGCCAATTCGTTTTTGCACAAAATGGCAAAACCACCGGCTTATCGTTGCAGCAATGCGTGCAAATGGCTGTTGAAAAAAATATCAATGTGAAAACAGCCCGCATTGATAATCAAAAAAGCAATTATAAAAAGGAAGAAACCCGTGCAGCGCTGCTCCCGAAAGTCAATTTCAGCAGCAGTTTTACCGACAATGTGGCACTTCCCACAACGGTATTGCCGGGCGAGTTTTTAGGAAAGCCCGGAACAACAATCGCCGTACAAATGGGAAGCCAGTACAGTACCAGTGCTGCGCTGAGTGTGAGCCAGATTTTGTATAACCAAACAGCGCTCACTGCTCTTCGTTTATCTAAAAAATCATCCGAATTGAGTAGCCTGAGCGTTGAAAAAGCCAGCGAGGACATTGCATTTGAAGTGGCAAAACTCTATGCTTTGACCCAAACCACTGCCGAACAACGCAAGCTGGTGGATGAGAATATCTCACGAACTGAACGTTTGAGGGATATCACCAAAATAACCGTGGAAAACGGCGTTGGCAAACAAGTGGACCTGGACCGTGTGAATGTAAACCTTGAAAACCTGCATACCCAGCAGAGTAACACCCAAGCGGCACAGGAGCAACAACTGAATATGATTAAATACTTGCTCGACATTCCGCTTGGCGAAACTATTGTGCTGACCGATACGGCCGAAATGCAATTGCTGGCTGATGCACCTATTCTTCAATCGGATTTTTCGAATCATGTGGCTATCCGCCTGTTGGAATCTCAAAAGGAATTGAACCTACTGAATAAAAAACTGATTAACAACGGTTATCTGCCTACGCTTTCGTTGTCGGGACAGGCCGCTTACCAGGGACTTCGAAACGACTTCAGCACTTATTTCAAAAGTGGCGAGGTGAATAAATGGTATCCGATGGCCAATTTTACCGTGAATTTAGCGGTTCCCGTATTTGATGGATTCGAGAAACGCTCGAAAGCCCGGCAGGCCACGCTGGATATACAGAGGACACAGGCTACCCTGGAAAGTACCAAAGAAAGCTTTAGCATGAACTACAAAAATGCGCTGAACAACTACCTGAACAACAAGGATATTGTGCGCCGCCAGAAACAAAACCTGGAACTGGCCGAAAAAGTGTATAAGGAAACTGCACTGAAATACCACGAAGGACTGGCGGGCATGAGCAGCCTGCTGCAGGATGAAATGAGCCTGAGCAGTGCCCAAAGCGGATACCTGACGGCTTTGTACAACTTCAAGGAAGCGGAACTTAAAATCATGTCGTTCAACGGCGAAATCAAAAAGTTATATCAAAAATAATCGAACCAATTTTTATAGAATCTGAAATTTAAAACATTAAATACAACAGAAAAATGAAAAAGCAAACAATAATCGGAGGTGCAGCAATAATAACGATGCTCGGCGTAATGACATGGACGCTGGCTTCGAACAAGAAAGTAATTGACAGTCAGAAAGAAGTAAAAACGACTCAAAGCGATGTGGCTGTAACGGTGGCTTCAACCGAAATGAAAGAGACAAACGGAAACCTAGAGTTGGTAGGAACTGCCCAACCGTGTAAGGAAGTAAATGTAGCTTCAGAAAGCGCCGGCAAAATCGTTCAGGTCAATTTTAAAATGGGTGATTTTGTAACCAAAGGAAAAGTGTTGGCCAAAATTGATGACACCTATAAACGGTTGGCTTACGACAATGCCAAGCTAAATTACGATAAGTACAAAGATGACCTGAACCGTTACCAGGCTCTGCGCAAAGGCGATGCTATTTCTGATACGCAGCTGCGTGACATTAAGTTAGGCTTCGAAAATGCAGCCATACAGCTTGAAAATGCAAAAAAACAATGGGATGATACTAAAATTACAGCTCCATTCAGCGGTTATATCACTTCGCAAAACACAGAGCTGGGAGCATTTGTGAATATGGGATCTATCATTGCCGGAATTGCTGACATTTCGGAACTGAAAGTGGTGTTGGATGTTTCTGAATCAACAGCATACGAACTGCATCAGGGTCAACAAATCGACGTAACTACCGATGTACATCCGGAAGCCAAATATACCGGAAAAATATCGAATATCAGCCCGAAAGCGAGTGCCTCGCACACATATCCGGTAGAAGTACTTATTGCCAACAATGGAAAAGATAAATTGAAAGCCGGAACGTATGTGAATGTAAGCGTGAACATGGGTAAAAGCGGAAAGACGCTGATGATTCCCCGCGATGCCATTGTGAGCAGCGTAAAAGATCCGTCGGTGTATGTGGTAACCGGCAATATGGCTAAACTGGTGAAAATTACCACAGGCCGCAGTTTCAATTCCAACCTCGAAGTGGTTGCAGGGCTTGGCGAAGGCGACAAAGTAGTTACCAACGGGCAAATCAATTTAACTGACGGTTCAAAAGTTTCTGTAATCAACTAATACAACTTTACAATAAGCTAGCCCCAATAGACACAATAGGAAAATACCTTTAAAATTTAATGTTGTTTTAATTGCAGAAATGCCAAAAGCATTTTCTATTGCGATCTTCTTAATCTTCTTTTGCACCTATTGTGCCTGTTGTGGTTTGATGTATTTTTCAATTACAGAAAACATATCCGTTTAAAATTCAATAAATTAATTATGAACATAGTAGAAACCTCCATAAAGAAACCATTGATAATCGGCGTAATTTTTACGCTGCTGACACTCGGAGGATTAATATCTTTCAATCAACTCAACCTGAACTTAATGCCTAAGTTTGAGCTGCCTATGCTTACCGTACAAACGGTTTATCCCGGAGCAGGAGCATCAGAGGTTGAAACAACGGTAACGAAAAAGATCGAAGATGCTCTTTCCACGCTCGAAAACCTGAAGAAAATCAGTTCTACGTCCATGGAAGGCGTTTCGATTATTGCCATTGAGCTGAATGCCGGCTCGGATGCCAATCTGGCCGTTCAGGAAGCACAACGTAAAATATCGGCCATTAAAGCCAACTTGCCAACGGATGTGAAGGAACCGTCGATCAGTAAAGTGGCGCTCGATGAAAGGGCTATCCTGAATGTGGCAGCCTCTTCATCGCTGCCTTCAACTGAGTTTTACAAACTGGTGGAAGACCGCATTCAGCCACGCCTGGCCAAATTACCCGGTGTTGGGTCGGTAAAAATCACCGGTGGCAAGGAACGCCAGATCAAAGTAAATATCGATGTTGAAAAACTGAAGGCTTACAAATTGTCTGTTTTGCAGGTATTGCAGTCGATACAAACGGCCAATATGGAAATTCCGGCAGGGAATGTAGAGAATTCGGCTTCGGTTTATTCGGTTCGTTTGGCTGCGAAATATGCAAGCCTGGACGAGTTGCGCAACACTGTAATTGCCACTACCCCCAATGGCGGTAAAGTAAAAGTGCTTGATGTGGCCGAAGTAGAAGACGGAATTGCCGAACAAAAACTCATCAACCGCATCGACGGTAAAGATGCTATCGGGCTGTCCATTCAGAAACAAAGTGATGCCAATGCCGTGAAAGTATCCGATTTGGCAAAAGAAGAATTGAAAGCGGTGGAAAAAGAATATGCGGCTAACAACGTAAAATTTGAAATTGCCACCGACGACTCGGTTTATACCCGCGCGTCGGCCGATGGTGTAGTGGAAGACCTTATTCTGGCTATTCTTATTGTTGCCATAGTATGTTTCATCTTCCTGCACAATATCCGAAGTGCCATGATTGTAATGATTGCCGTTCCGCTTTCTATTATCCCGGCGTTTATCGGCATGTATATACTGGGCTACTCGTTGAATATGATGTCGCTGATGGCTTTGTCGCTGGTGGTTGGTATTCTTGTGGACGACTCCATTGTGGTTATTGAGAACATGTTCAGCCACATGGAAAAAGGAAAAACAAAATGGCAGGCCGCTTTGGATGGTTGCCGGCAGATCATGTTTACCGCCTTGGCTATTACGCTCGTAATTGTAGTGGTGTTCCTTCCAATGGGACTTAGCGGCGGATTGATTGGGAATGTGTTGAAAGAATTTGCCATGCCGATTGTAATTACCACCCTATGCAGTTTGTTGGTTTCATTTACGGTTACACCGCTACTGATGTCGCGTTTCGGAACTATGCCGGACGATACACGTCCAACCCTTTCAGGCCGTTTCTCGCGCTTTATCGAGCGCACATTCGATTCGGTGAAAAACTGGTATGGAAACATCCTTGGCTGGAGTTTACAACATAAAGCAACCATTCTGGGAACAACATTAGTACTGTTTTTCGCTTCGTTTGCCCTTATCCCAACCGGATTTATCGGATTTGCCTTTATGCCGGAAACCGATAAGGGAGAATACACCATAACGCTGGATTTGAACCCTCAAGTCACTCTGTACCAGAACAACCAGGTAACTATGCAGGCTGAAAAAATCATCCGAAGCATCCCTGAAGTGGAAACAATATTTACTAACGTGGGTATGTCGGGAACTACAAGCAAAAATAACGTTACTACCATTAACGTGAAAATGATCGACAAAACCAAACGTAAAATGGGTGTACAGGAATGCGCGTCGCTGACAAAAAATAAAATTATGGCCGCTATTCCGGGTGTCAGGGCACGCGCTGCGGTAGCTTCTGCCTCAGGAAACAGTGGTTCGGAACCGATTCAACTCATTGTGCAGGGTGCCGACTATGAAAAAGTTCAAAAAACTGCTGCCATGGTTATGGAGGCCGTACACCGCACACCTGGAACATCGGATGCGAAATACTCTATCGACGATCCGCGCCAGGAAGTACAGATCAAACTCGACCGCGAGAAAATGTCAGGTTTCGGACTTTCGGTAAGCGATGTGGGTTCTACGCTCCGTACGGCACTCAATGGTAATGATAATTCAAAATTTACCGAAGAAAATTACGAGTATAAAATCCGTATCGGTGTCGACAACTTCGACCGTACCAAGTCCGATGACGTTTCCAAACTGATTTTTGTAAATAAAAAAGGAGAACTGATAGAGCTAAGGCAGTTTGCCGAAATTGGCTATGGTCTGGGACCTTCAGCCCTCGAACGTACCGACCGTATATCATCTATCGCCGTAAAATCGAATGTAGTCGGACGTCCCTCGGGAACGGTAGGGTCGGAAATTGAAGCAGCTATTGCGGGCAAAATTCCTGCAGGGGTAAACATTAAGAAAAGTGGTATGATGGACCAGCAGTCATCGGCTTTCGGAAGCCTTGGATTTGCCTTTTTGGCAGCCATTGTACTTATTTACCTGATTATGGTTATGCTGTACAACTCGCTTACCGATCCGTTGGTTGTGTTATTCTCCATTCCGCTGGCTATGATTGGGGCTTTCCTTGCCCTGGCATTGACCATGAATAACCTGACGATTTTCAGTATCATTGGGCTGATTGTACTCATCGGATTGGTGGCCAAAAATGCGATCCTGCTGGTGGACTTTACCAACAAGATACGCGAGGAAGAAGGCCTGAGTACCTACAGGGCGCTTATTGAAGCCGGCAAGGAGCGTATGCGTCCTATTTTGATGACTACCTTCGCTATGATTTTTGGGATGTTGCCTATTGCCTTGGGATCTGGTAATGGTGCCGAAATGAAAAACGGCATGGGTTGGGTTATTATTGGCGGATTGGCCAGCTCCATGATTCTTACGTTAGTTGTGGTGCCGGTGGTATATTATATTTTCGACCGTATCGGAGCCAAAAGCCGTGGACGCCGCAGAAAGAGACTGGTCAAAAAGGTAAAGGCCAGACAGCTTGAAGCCAGCATAGCGTAATTTCAAATTAATAACAACGACTATGCTGCTGGTGGCGTAGTCGTTGTTTTTTTGTACTTTTATCATCAAAATAAAAGAAACTGGAAACTTCAATATTCCACACGATCTTAAATACTAATCACTGAGATTATGCGACACAAATCTTTTCAGCCCTTTTCAAACATACTGGCACTTCGGTTATCCATAATATTAAGTATATTTCTGGATGCTGCTCTGCTTTTGGGATATTTTTACAGCAATCAAACAGATCAACGAATTGGACTGAGAATGACTTATGCGTTCCTGAGCAATGTTGCTTTGTTTTACTCATTGTATGGTTTTAATTTTAGAATCATACAATCGAACATAAGAAAGCGCCTGAGGTTGAAAATTCATATTTGGGGTTCACTTGCCATTACCGCTGTGCTTAGTTTGATTTTTGCAGAGAGTGCTATTCATTTATTCCAAGATAGCGGGTTGCCACCCAACTTTCTGATAGTAGGGAATATAATTAAAGACATTATTGTATTACTTATCGTGCTGTTGTCAACATTATTGCTTCATTCCATCAGCCAGCGCCAACAGATACTACTTGAGAATGAAAGGCTTGTTGCAGATAATATCCGAATAAGGTACGAAGTCCTGAAAAATCAGGTCGATCCTCATTTTCTGTTCAATTCGCTCAATACACTCGATGGACTGATTGGTATGGACAATGACAGGGCGCATGAATATGTACAAAATTTATCCCAGGTATTTCGTTATGCTATTGGCAACAAGGAAATAATGCGTTTGGAGGAAGAACTTGATTTCACCGAATCTTATGCCCATTTGATGAAGATTCGTTACGGAGAAAATATCCAGATTCATTACAATATAGCCGAAAAATACAAATCCTGGTACATCATGCCTATCAGCCTGCAACTGTTGGTTGAGAATGCCATTAAACACAATGTTATCAGCAATAAACATCCTTTAGTAATAACCATTGAATCTACGCCAGATGATACCATCAGGGTACTGAATGCCATTCAACTGAAAAAAGAAGCCGAAGAGGGTGAAGGAATTGGTCTTGCAAACCTCACCGAAAGATATAAACTGTTGTTCCAGAAAGATGTATCGATTGCCATAACAGATATTTTTTGTGTTGAAATACCCTTGATAAAAGACCTGGAAGATACTAAATTCAAAAATAATCAGTATGCGAAGAGTTCAGTCCAGGCAGGAAGAATTCAATGTTATTATTAAAAAACAAGTTGTAGTATGAAAGCAGTAATAATAGAAGACGAGCTTGTTGCAACCCAGAATTTACAACGGTTAATTGGTCAGTTGGCGGATGACATTCAGGTGATTGCCGTTTTACAAAGTGTAGAAGAAAGCATCGACTGGTTTTCGTCAAACACGGCTCCCGATGTGTTATTCCTGGATATCCACCTGGCCGATGGATCATCTTTTTCCATTTTTGAAAAAGTAAAAATTCCATGTCCCATAATCTTCACGACGGCTTATGATGAGTATGCGCTGAAAGCTTTCGAAGTAAACAGTATCGACTATTTGCTCAAGCCCATTAACCAGAAAAATATGGAGCGGGGACTGGAAAAATTGAGAAAGATGCTGACAACAAATATCGATAATGCTGATGTGATTTCCACTGTGCTTGCAGCTTTCCGTGAGACAAAGAAAGTCTATAAATCCAACTTTTTAATTCCACATAAAGATAAGTTTATACCCTTATCTGTCCAGAAAATTGCCTGCTTTTATACCGAAAACAAAATGGTGAAAATTATCACCGACGATAACCAGACATTCAGCCTGGATAGTTCGCTCGAAGATTTGTATACCCAACTTGATCCAACCCTGTTTTTCAGGGCTAACCGGCAGTACATTGTTGCGCACAAAGCGATCAAGGATATCTCCATTCTGGTTTGGGAGCAAAGTTTCCATCAACCTGTATGTAACCGTTCCCGAAAAAATTATCGTCAGCAAAGCACGCGTATCGGAATTTAAAGCCTGGTACACTACCTGATTCTTACGTATATGCTGGTAAAAATGGAAAGAATGTCTTTAAGCTCCCACGGAGTCAGGCATTCTTTCCTTTTTTTTACCACAATTTTTAGTCGCTAATCATTTCTTATCAAATAATACACACTATTTACCAAATTATGTACATAAACCAAAGTTTACTGATTTATTTTTGTTGCACGTAGTCTTAACCCGGAATTAAAATGCTATTAATAGAAATAAAATGAAAAATATCACAAAAAAAGGAACTCTGGTTTTAGTTGTCTGCCTGTTTTGTCTGTCGCAAGTGTCGTTGAATGCCGCCACTGTGCTTAATGACAGCTGGAGCAACGTGGTTAATGGCAAATGCAGCGACCAGACAACTGGTTGGTGGAGTTCAGCAGAAGCCATTCGGATAACGAATAATGTCTTGCTGTACCAAAAAGATTGTGGCGGGTGGAGCAAAAACATAAACATGCAATTGGTACTTACCGATGCCCAGAAAGCCGCATTGATAGCTGACAAGCCGAAAAATACGGAAGCCTGCATTGATAACAGTGCCTGTTTGTACGAATTGTTATATTTATCGAAAGTCTATAAGGCAATAAGCAGTGATTCGATAAAAAATATCATAAAAACTTCCTTTACCAAGGGGATTCTTTATTACCTGAAAGCCCAATATGCCAACGGTGGCTGGCCGCAGTTTTACCCATTAAAATCGGGATACTACACGCATATTACCTACAACGACAACGCCATGGTTAACGTAATGAACAATTTAAAGCATATTTATCTCAAAGATACTTATTACTCCATTACACTTTCCGACAGTATCGTCAATGCCGCCAAAATTGCTTTTGACAAGGGGGTGAATTGCATTCTGAAAACCCAGTACATACAAAAATTCAAGTTGGCTACCTGGTGTGCGCAACACGACGAAAAAACCTTGCTCCCGGCTAACGCCCGCGCTTACGAACTAGCCTCGCTAAGTGGTGCCGAATCGGCCAATATAATCAAATTGCTGATGGGACTCAGCACCCAATCTAAAGAAATCAAAAGAGCGATATACAGCTCGGTGGCTTGGTACGATGGCGCCAGGATTAAGGGTCAACGCCTGGAAACTTTCACCAATTCGGATGGATTAAGTGATAAACGGATCGTATTGGATGCTACTGCCGGCGATATGTGGGCGCGGTTCTACACACTCCCCGATAACCGGCCTTTCTTTTGCGACAGGGATGGAATCATGAAATTCTCGCTCGCCGAAATCGGGTACGAAAGACGCAATGGATACAGTTGGTACAATACATCCGGAAACGATGTGATGGCAGCCTACAGCACATGGTTGCCTAAATATGGTTCAACCATTTTGGCAAGCCCTCTGCAAAATGCAAGTTTTAAAAATACCGACACAATTCCGGTAATGGCTTTTGCCAATAAATATACCGGCAGCACCCTCAGCAAGTTTGACCTGATAATTGATAACCAGTTGTCTCAAACATTCACAACATCCACCATGAACACTCCGCTTACAGGCCTGAAAGCCGGTTCGCACACCATCATTGTGAAATCGGAATATGCTAATGGGGCCATCGAATCGGACACCTGCAATATTAAGGTTACCGGAACAAATGCCACAACCACATTGTACGATACCCAAAGCAATCTGATTTGTTATCCGAATCCAACAGCCACAGGATTCACAATTGACCAGCAAGGTAAGGAAATGGCCAGTATCCAAATCTTTAATCTTCAAGGACAACAGGTATTTAGCGCAAAACCATTGCAAACAAAGCATTTTATCAATAAAAACACGTTAAGTCAAGGTATTTATCTTGTCCGAACAAAGGATATCAACGATAATTTATATGCCCGGAAAGTTGTTGTAGAACCATGATTTATAAAATCAATAAGAGTTCCACGCAAAAGCAGAAGTACATCAATTTAATTAATTATAATTCAGTTACTTATATACAATATTTAATGTCGAATAATACAGCTCCATATGGAATGGAATTGTATTATATTATAATGATTTGTTATTTTTTATAAATGCAAAATCCCAACCAAAGCAGACAAAACACGATTATTTAATGTTATTGAGCCTCAGCTTATTCAAAATTTCATTATAGCGTACTCACGTTAAATCTATATTACAGGCACACAAACCAATCGTTTGCTATCTTCGTTGAACGAACGGACTTTTACTTCAACATCATAAATTTCTTTTAAAATTTCTGCTGAAACGATATCATTAGAATGCCCGTTTTTCCATATTTTTCCTTCGTGAACAATAGCGACATTGGCTTCGCACATAAAAGCATGGTCGGGTGAATGGGTGGCCATGACAATACCCAACGAATTATTTTTCAGCGCATTTACCTGACGGATTATTTTAATTTGGTTTCCAAAGTCCAGGCTGGATGTTGGTTCGTCCATGACTAAAAAGGAAGGTTGTTGTGCCAATGCCCGGGCAATAATCACCAGTTGCTGTTCGCCTCCGCTCAAATGGGTAAATGTCCTGTCTTTTAAATGGGTAATACCTAGTAGATCAAGGCATTCTTCAGCAAGGACGCGATCTTTTTTACCCGGTGAACCAAAAGCCGTCATGTGTGCCGTGCGCCCAAACAAAACCACATCCAAGACGCTGAAAGGAAATGGAAGTGAACGGGCTTGCGGAATATAGCCAACCAGGCGTGCAAATTGCCGCCTGTTCCAATGTTCAATCGGTTTTCCGTTCAGCAGGATAGAACCTGAAAGTGGTTGAAGAATGCCTAACATGGACTTGAACAGGGTTGTTTTTCCTGCACCATTTTTCCCCAGCACGCAGAAAATTTCACCGGTATTTAATTCAAAGTTTACATCCGTGAGAACCGGTTTATTGGGATAACCGAAAGCTCCCTTCTTTATTTCGAGTTTCATCATTTTACCACGATTTTTTAGTTGATTTTGATAGAAATACCAGAAATAAAGGCGCGCCAATCAACGAAATAAGAATGCCGAGCGGAATTTCGAGCGAAGTAGCCGAACGAGCCACATCGTCCACCCAAAGCATGAAAATAGAGCCAGACAAGACAGAGGCCGGAAGCAAATGCCTGTGATTTGGCCCCACCAGAAAACGGGCAAAATGCGGTATGATGAGCCCAATCCAACCTATTAATCCGGAAATGCAGACAACAGAGGCCGTAATCAGCGAAGCGCAACAAATAATAATCACCCGAAGGCTTGAGGTATTCACACCCAACGCTTTGGCCTCTTCATCACCAAAAGAAAGCACATTTAATTTCCAACCGAGCATGAACATGGGAACGATGCCAAGAACAGCAAGTGGAAGAACTACTATAATTTCATCGAACGTTATGCCCGACAGGCTGCCCATAAGCCAAAAAGTGATGTCAGGCAGTTTTGTGTTGGTATCAGCGACATATTTCAACAACGAGATAAGTGCACTGAAAATAGCTCCTGTTACCATTCCGGAAAGTACCAGCATTAATATTTTATCGTGGTTTTTGCCAATAATCCGGCTGACAAACAGGGCGAGAAAAACTGCAACCAGCCCAAAAAAGAATGCCAGCAGTTGAATGCCAATCAACGAAAACGACAACGTTATGGCCAATGCAGCACCAAAACCGGCACCGGAACTCACTCCCAGAATATCGGGGCTAACCATCGGATTCCTAAAAATTCCCTGATAGGCCGCTCCGGCAATGGCCAGTACAGCACCCACAATTAATGCACCGATAATGCGGGGCAAACGGACATTCAGCAGCACGGTTGGTAGTGATGGATCAACGCTTCGACCGGTAAAAATATAGGTTAGCAAATCGGATACAGATAATGGATAACGTCCAAAACAAGCCGAAAACAACACCGACACGATAAGCACAAGAATGAATCCCGCAAAAATTAATGCCAGTTTTCCTTCTTTAAGATATTTGATTTGCGCTGTTTCGTTCATTTTCATTTATTTAAACCGTTCATCGGAGCGTAGTTTGTCCAGTGGCAAATCTTTATTTTTCTCCAACCATCCAATTCTTACATTTTCACGATTATCATAGCGGGGGTAAAACGGTTTGATGTCTATCAGCGGCGTGCCGTCCAGCATATCCACTTGTTCGATATACAAGATATTTCCTTCAACTGCAATTAATTTAACCGTAGACAAACCTATTGCATTGGGGCGTTTGGGAGCTTTCGTTGCAAAAATACCTCGTTTCTCCGTATCCATAAATGGTGTTACCACCAGTTCATATCCATTGATTTTATGAAAATGATAGAACAGCGTCAAATGCGAAAAGCTTTCAATATCTTTCAATCCGTTGACATATTCGGGTAATAATTCAATGTAGCCCTTAATGCCTTCGGCTGCTATAGGCTGAATAGGCATGTCTTTTACATCAGTGTGTGGCGTGTGGATCACCCCTATTGGTTTAATAATCAGATCTTCCATACTCTGGTTTTCAGAAATTTGTATTTTCAATTGTTTCACCAAAACGCAGTTTATTTCGCAACGCTAGCATTTTGTTGTCAATGGCTTCCAGTGCCGCTAAATTGTTCTTTTCGCTTTCGGAGGTAATAATAAGTGTATGAATTCCACCGTTTTTAATCACCAGGCGTTGTTCGGCCATTAGTGCCAAAATGGGATCGTGGGTAGCAATCAGTATGATTTTTTCATTTTTCACCAGCAATTGCAAGGCTCTTTTCCGGTCGATTCCGGCATTTTCAATTTCATCGATCAGCACCACGGGCGAAGTGCTGAGAAAAGCAGTATCGGCAATCATTAAAGCCCGTGACTGGCCACCAGACAAGGCTGTGAGCGGAGTTTCGGGCAAAAAACTTTCGCCTGCCAACAAATTGGCTTGCCGGATAATCTCGTCAACAACCGGAGCTATATTATGTACCATCCGGCTTTCGGCATGCATGGTAATAAACTCACTCACGGTGGCATCCATCACAAAATTCATATTTTGCGAAAGCTGCGCCACCAGTTTCCGTTCCAACGAAAAACGCAATTCCGAATCGGGCGTTTCGTTATTAATTAAAATGGTTCGCCCGGTAGGTGTATCGCCCTGCGCCAACCATTCTATATCAGCCAGCAAGCGGCTTTTCCCCGAACCGGTAGGACCGACAATGCTGGTGATACTTCCTGTTTTGAGTATCAGCCGTTTGTTTTCGGAATTCCCGTTTTTGTCCTGGCCGCCTGTAATGGTTATCGAATTTATTTTGAATGTATTATTTTCATTTTCAAACGATTCCCTGTTTTTGAGAAAAGCCTCAAAACTTTGGATCAACAGCTTTTTCCCAATTCCTATATCTTCAAAAAAATCGTTGGGTAAACTATCCAAATGATTGCCAAGTGACAGATTTTGCTCCGGCAAATGAATGCCGTAATTGGCAAAAAACTGTACAACGTGCGGCATTTCCTGCTTTAGGGTATCGAAATCTTTCAGTAAAATGTCATTTTCCATTTTCATTTCCCATTTAAAATTCTATCTTTTTCAAATTTCCCACCTGATATTCCGACCCGATCTTAGTTTCGCCCAGGCAATACGAACATAGCGCAGCAGGCATCGAAAACCGTAACTTTTCTTCGTTTAAAGTAATGGTTTCTTTGGCTTCCAATACCAACCTGGACAGTTCGAAAGCCCCTTGCCCGTTAATTCCATTCACAAATATGATGCGTGCTTTCGCATTGGCCTGCCGAACCCGGAATGCAAATACTTCGCGCTCCGCTTGCGAGACAATATCGCCTTTAGTAATGACTACAATATCGGCCATACGGAGCATTGGACCTATTTTTCGTGGCGTATCCATACCCATCAGGTTGTCAATAACGCAAATCGCCAATACGTTCTTAACGTGAGGAGAACAACGGTTACACAATCCGGCACTTTCGGTAAACAAAAAATCGAAACCCTGCTGTAATCCCCAATCTACACCATCCTGTATGTTGCTGACAAAAAAATGGTCGGGGCATAAATTACCGGAAAGCCCTACTTTTACCGGCACGCCAATTTTTCCAAACTGTTGAGTTTCGTTGGCATACAAGCAATCGAATTTTATCACACCGGCAGTTTTTTTCTGACGGATAAGTTCGGAAATTAATTTCAGCAAAACGGCTGTTTTTCCCGATGATGGAGGTCCTGAAACGGTTACTAACTTCATAAAATACCAGTTATAAATCAACAACATTTATTTTTCAACCCAATGAAAGTAGACAACAGTCCGGCACAAAGCCGAACTGTTGCCTGTTTTTCTGATTAGCTTTTATTTGCCAATCATCACTTCTGTCGATTTCACGATGGCATAAACCTCATCGCCAATCTTCAGATCCAAGTCCGTAACACTTTCGATGGTAATAACCGAGCTAATAACACCGACACCGATGTTGATTTGCAATTTTGCCATCACACTTCCCAAAGTAATTTCTACAATGGTTCCTTTAATTTTGTTTCTTGCACTAATTTCCATGCTGGATTGAATTTAAATGATTGATAAAATTAAAATTTACTATGTTCTAAACTTGTCATTGCCGGCAAAATCAATTATTATACCAAACAGCATACACGATTAATAAACAGACAATTACACAATCACTGATTTATTTTACTTTGACTCAAAACTACATAAATGTAAGCTGTTGAATTTACACTATTATTGGGCTGTGAACTACATTACACCAATGAGTTTGTCAGTTTGAGTATCGTTCATCGTTTTTTCAACTCCGGTTTACCAGTAGTTTTGCTAATTCGACATCGCTTAACGGATAGTTGTAAAAAAGCTTATAGAAATCTTTTATTTGCTGATGCCCTTTAGCCCGTGGATAGTTGTAAAACAGCTCCATAAGCACGATAAGTCCCGGAATGCGATTAATAGATGGAGGATTTCCAAACCAACTGTAAGGTTCTTCCGGAATATGAATGACGTACTTTTTTTGTACTGCCGGAATATCTTTCCATAGTTTAGAGGAAGTAATTACCGGAAACGGATCATTCTCGGTTTTGTCTACCGTAAAAATAAAATCAGGTTTCCAAATCATGATTTGCTCTATCGAAACATCGGCGTATCCCCGTGCCTGAATCTCGGTTTGTGCTGCATTTTTTATGTTCAACAAATCAAGCAACTGTGCATGTTTGCTGCCACTTGGAGCTGTTCGCAAACCGTCATTCCCAACCGCAACATACACCGAAGCATTCCGCTTTTTATTACTCTTCTGAATCTGAGCCAGTTCATTATAAAATGCAGTTAAATAGGCTATGCACGATTTGGCTTTAGGCGTTTGGCCCAACAAGTTATTCAGAAATTGATAGGATTTATCCAGTTCAAATATATTCAGGTCAATGACCACCATCGGAATATTGGTTTGTTTGCTTAACCTTTCGTAGCGCGAATAATCGTCGGGGATAAAGCAACCGACTATTATCATGTCCGGAGCCGCTTTTATAACTTCTTCGGTACTCATAATATCAATTTCGGGCAACTGGCGGTATTCTCTACTCATGTATTTCAAATCCGATGCATCTTTGCTTAAACCACGATGACTCATTCTTTTACCCGTAACCGGAAACAGAAAAAGACTGGTTTTTTCATCATGTGGCAAAATGCGGTTAATCTTTTGCGGAATACTCACTTTTCGGCCGGCCATGTCTGTAATGGTTCTGTTTTGTCCAGATACACTCTGGATAAGGCAAAGAGTTGTGATCAGGAAGAATAATTTTTTAATCATATCATTTGTTTTTTATTGATTTTCAAATGCTTCAAAAGCTATTTCGCTGTAATCATCTTTCTGATAAGGTAATGTGGAGTTTTTTACCGTTTCCCAACCAATCCAACGGATATTGGCATTTGCAGCCACTTTCGAATGGACATTGGCCGAAATGGCTCCGGCATTTTCTAAAAAGTTGGAAATTTGTTCCGAGAAAAAATGACGGGCTATTTTCAGAACCTGCTCGTTGCTTCCTTTTTTCACCAGACAGAAAAATGCGCTCACCGGGTTGCCATCTTCGGGCGAAAGCACTTCCACTTTGGCATCGCTGCGCACAAATAAAGTGGCGTATCGTTGTACCACATTAAATGGCGAGGATTCAGGGTGATTTTTGCCAATATCTTTGATGATTTTGGAAAAATGCCATTTGAATTTTACCGACCGGGCATAATTACGAATACCTTGTTCACCGTGCTGTTCGTGCAGATAAAACAGCATGTTCGCCCCGAAATGATCGCGTTGCGGCTTGCCCATTTGTGTAACAGTTTGCGCATATTCCGGTTTCAGCAAATCGCTCCAACGGGTTGGTAGGGTTGCATCGGTGGGTTTTGTACGGTCAACCAGAATGACTTGTTCTTCGGCGCCAAAAGCATGGTATTGTTCGGTGGAATCATACAGCCCGGTTTGTTTCCAGAGCGTGTTTACTTCCACTTGCAATGGGCAATCGAACTGTCCGGTTCGTACAAACGTGTCTACAAACCGGCGCGTCATCAGCGAACTGAAGCCTTTGCCTACCAGAATGTCCGGCAAATCGTCAGCGTTTTCGCATTGTGCCAGATAGAATTGAAACGCTTTTTTATTGTTTTTTAAAAAAAATTGATGATTCAGCGAAATGCCTTCGGTTTCGGCATATTTTTCCATTTCGGCCATAAAGGCATCGTGCCACGTAAAATCGGCAAAACCGGCTATATTCACTTTGCCGGGCTGAATCAATTGTTCTTTGAGTTCGGACGCTTGTTCCAGGTCTTTTTGTTCCTTTTTCACTAAAAAATTTAGAGCCGCCAGAATTTCCTCCCGATTCTCTGTTGGCAAATAGTTCCCCAACGGTTCATCATAACTGATAGTTAGTGGCGAAATTTTTACTCCGGCACAAATCAATATCCGGTAAGCACCTTTATAAGTCTCCAATAATTTGCGGATTGGAGTTTGTTGGGTCACGTATTGTGTTTCCATATTCAACTCTTCAATTTATATAATTATCTAACTTTTCCAAAGTTTGGAACTTTGGAAAAGTTGTTTCGCTTTTAAAACCTCATATTCAAAGTGATTTTTATATTTCGTCCCATACCGCGTAAATATCCGCCGTAAGGCAAATAGTTTGGATCCAATACATTGTTAACCAATCCGCTTACTGTTATTCCTTTCAACAATGTTGGAAAGTTCAAATTAAATCCGACATCCCACAAACCGTACGCATTCCGGGCATTTTGTCCCCAGCTTTTAGTAACCGGGTAAACCGGCAGGCGGTCGTACGAAGCTATGTAGCTAAAAACCACAAATACGGATGGTTCCACAAACTTCCAGTTTTTAAAATAATGCAGTTTGGTTCGGATACGTCCCGGTGGAATTCCTTCTAGCGGTGTGCCTTTGCTCAGAAAACCAGCCGTGCTCACATCGTCGCCAATGGAATAACTGCAATTGGAACTGAACTCTAGTTTTCCCTCTTGTTTGCTATTTCCTACCCATGCCGACAGCGAGCCGTCGAAGCCAAACAACCTTGACCGGGCAATATTCACGTAGGTATATTTGTTTGTAAATAGCTCGTATTCTGTTATCCTATTGAAGAAAAACGATGACCAGCCGTTGAGCCAATATCTAAAATGAGAGGCTGAACCTTTCAATACCCATTCCAGGTTGTAACTCGTTTCGGGCTGGATGCCGGGGTTTCCGACAAACACGCCACGCCCGCCGTAAAACGTTCCCACGGCTTCCATCGGAATAGGAAAGCGAAAGTGACGGCTCAGACTCAAATCATTAGTCAACCAAGAGTTCAGTTTATGCTGCCAATCAATCCCGCCACTTATATTTTTATACGTTACAGAATTCGCCTCGTTTTTTTGCAGTCCTCCGATATCACCTCTAAGGCTGAAAAACAATGAATTTCGGTTGTTTTCGTATTCCGACAGGGCAAAAATACCGCCAAGAGTTTGCTGCTGAAGCGCATAATTACGTTTGAATGACTCAGTTTTGTGGGTCATGTCGGACGTTTGATGATCCTGTTGCAAATGATCGGTGTAGGTGTCGATTCCTATTTCCGACAACCAGTATTCGTGATGCTTTTTGGCTGCTTTCAAGCGGATACCCCCCGCATTTTTGTATGAAAAATACACGTCGCGGAAAGCCAACAATTTGGTGCCCGCATTTAATTCATCTTGTTGCTGATTGGTATTCAGCCCATTGTACCAAAGGTTGCCATTGAAAATAATTCCATTTGTAAAATTCGTTTTATACTTCAACGATGACTCAATGTTGTATTTGTCGGAAAAGCTCCGGTAATCGTACGGATTATTCTGAAAACCAACGGGTTTGTGTCGTTCGCCGCTGTAAAAATTATTATTCCATTCCAGAATGCCGCCATTTTCAAATTGATGGGCGTACTTAGCCGTGGCATTTTTATATTCGTAGGATGAATTTAACGCTCTTGCCAGTTTTGCATAATGGAAATCGTCGGCAATTGTATAACGGCCGCCCACTGTCAGGGCATTATGTTCGTTGGCAAATGAAAGTCGTGCATCGGCACTCCGTTCGTTGTTATTCAAACCATAAGAAGTTTTGGCATTACCCGAAATGCCGCCTTTTTTTAAAGCTGTTTTCTCATTAATGAGCAACACGCCGCCAACACTTCCGCTACCGTAGGCAATGCTCCGGGCTCCGTGAAGAAGTTGTACGTCCGAAATTTCGTTCGGGTTAATATCTTCCAGCAAATAACCGGATTGATCAATACCGGTTTTTATCAACCCGTTTTTCTCCACATGAATGCGGCTTCCGTACATGCCCCGTATCAACAGCGGGAAAGTGGTTTCCTGAACTTTCATAATACCCGGAAGTTGATCTGCCACGTTAATAAAATTTTCCGAACCTACTGCCTGAATATCTTCCTGTGTAAGAAAGGATGCATTTTTAGTTGTCAGTTTTTCGGGCTGGGTTGCCAAAACTTTTACTTCCCGAAGCTTGAGTTGCTTTTGTACAGAATTACTCCCCAGCGTATCCGCCGGTTGAGCAACTGCACGAAAAGCCATCAAGAAACAAATGCTAAAGCACTGCACAAACAGGGTTTGGGTATTTATTAAGCGATATCCTCTTTTCACCTTAACAATAGTTTTAATTCACTTCAAAAGCTTTAAACCGATACCAGCGGATAGGCACATGTCCACCTCCCTGGCGTTCGATATGTTGCCATTTAAAATAATTGCCGTCCGAAGTCCGTATCAGCCAAACAGGCGATACAGACTCAGCCAGTCGAACCACTTTATCGCCAATGACCAACGATTGATAAGCGCTGAGCAATGTGGCCTCACTCATTTGAATAAATCCATCTTTCCATGGGTACAAAACCGTGTCGTTAGGATCAATTGGCAACGTGTTATCAGCTTTCAAATTATCTTCCATGGCTTTTGTCACATATTTAAACCCGGCAAATCCTTCAGGTCCGGGCTGTATTCCTGCAAATTCAGACACATTCAGGGCCATAGCCCGGGTGGGAGTTGCCGTATTTCCCCAAAGAAAAACTACCGGCCGCCCCCCATAAGCTCCTGTAACGGGGTCCTGAATGCGCCATGCAAGCATCTTCAGGTCGTATTTAAAATTGGGGTATTCGTCCAACGAAACGATAGAATCTGTTTCAAAATCAACCCCAAATCCTTCGGGATAATTCTGCGGCTTGGTTTCCAGAATACCGGTGCTCGGAATCTGATCGGTGAAAAACGAATTTTCGTCCATTACATCCTTGCAACCGCTAACTAACACGGCTGTTCCGACAAGCAGAAAAGCAATGCGCCGAATATATAATTTGGTAGGATCCATGCTTATTTTTTGATAAATCGTGTAACTTTTTTCCCGATTTTTATAAGATACATTGCTGGTTTCAGATCAGACAATTTAATCATTATCAGCTCATTTTCATTTGGAGTTATTTCTCTTACAACAGCTCCACAACTGTTGTAAATGGCTATTCTGTCAGTCTTTTCGTTCCCCAACCGAACGGTTAAATAATCAGTTGCCGGATTAGGGTATACTTCAATTCCAGCCAACTTCATTCCAGATAAACCTGTGGAAGTACTTTTCAAAACTTTCAGGTCGATAAATTTACTGACTCCGTTTTTTGATGCGGAAATCAGAACAACCGAATCTTTCGTCGGCTGATAAACACCGGCTATTGTATTATTTATTCTAACTATTGTATTGTCGGCACTGCTCCATTGCACACTATTTCCGTTTGCAACAGCAAAATCTGATTTTACCGAGCCAATGGTTTCAAAGTTGTTTTCATCTGGTGCATTGAGTGTAACTGGTGCAACGGCAACGGCGGCAATGTCTGTCGTTTCGGTTCCGGCTATACCGGGATACAATCCTGTTGTAAATACCCAATTACTGGTCCCTAACGCCGGTTGCAGGCTGGAACTAATTATTTCGCTTGTGAGTTTTGCCTCTGTTGTGGTTACAGCACCTCCATTAACATGTGCTACTGCCAAGGCTACCGGACAAAGTTGTTTGTCGTAATAGCAGTTCGAAACCGTTGAATTATTTCCAAACCCACAAATACCTCCGACATTAGAACTTCCGGCTACATTACCCGTATTGATACACGCATTCATGCTGGAATTTTCAGTATAACCGCTGATGCCGCCAATTGTATATCCGCCACCAGTTACTATACCTGCATTTGAGCTGGTGCTGATATTGGAAGTACTGCTGGCATAACCGCACAAGCCACCGACGTAGTTGGACGATCCTTTTACGGCTGCCGTATTGGTACAAAACTGAATTTTGGCTGCCGAAGCTATATCGCCGCTGATTCCGCCCACGCGTTCGCCTGTTCCGTTTACATTGCCTGCATTCAGGCAATAGGAGATAGTACTGGAAGGCGCCGAACTGCAAATACCACCAACAGTTCCGGCTCCGGCCACAGTTCCGGTATGAGTAGATTTTTGTATGGTGGAACTGTAAACATATCCACAAAGCCCCCCGGCACTATTGCTACTCGTAACTGTACCTTTATAAGAACATAAATTGACTTTAGAATTCAAAACATACCCGGCCAAACCGCCTACATAGTTTAGCCCCGTCACCGATGCTCCGGAGATATTTATACTATCGAGCGAAGCGTTCTGGATAACTCCAAAAAGCCCCTGTGCGGTTTGTTGGCGATTGATATAAAGGCTTGAAACCTTATGTCCGGCACCATTAAAATTTCCTTTAAAAATGGAGTTGTTGGTTCCGATAGGTTGCCAGTTTTCCAGTGTATCAGCAGCTAAAAAATCGATATCGCGCGTGAGTTTGAAATACAATCCGGAAAAGCCGTTGTTTATCAGAATACCTTTGTAACCGGTTACTCCACGTTGTTGATTGACAGCATCGCGAAGTGTTCTCAAATCGGCCAAACTATCGACAGTAAGTGGCATTGCTTTAGATCCTATTTCGCCAACGATAAATTCAATGTTTTTGGATGCACTGTTCAGTTTTGCAGTAAGGATTACCGATTTCAATGCAGCAGCATCGTAATTGACGGTTGCATTTCCGCCGCTAATTGAAACGACCGAAGGATCCGAACTCAACCAATTCACTCCATTGGTTGTTCCGCCCAGTGCAAATGATGATTTTACAGATTGAGAAGATTCGTTTGCGCTAAGAAATACAGGCGTTGAATTCACCACAGCGGCATCGGTTGCATCTGCTGTTTTTAATCCGGGGTAATAATTATCATTAAACTTCCATGTTGCGGAAGCACCAAGAGCATTGCTGAGAGCACTTCCCTTCATTTCAGTTGTCAGTTTACCCACGGCTTGCCCGGCAATATCAACACCTGCAATTCCACCTTTAGGGCAAAGCTGCTTGTCGTAAAAACAATTTAAAACAGACGATAACTGGGATTCGCCGCAAATAGCTCCGGTACTACCTGAACCACTAACGGAACTTGTATTGATCGTATTGGATATAGTTGACCTATAGGCCCGACCGGCAATTCCTCCGATACAATTCATCGAACCATGGATTGAGCCACTGTTGGTACACCCCTCAATAATAGTTGCATCTGCAAAACCACACATTCCACCCATAAAGGCTTTTCCTGTGAGTGTGCTATTATTGCCGCAAGCCCGTATTTTGGAATTTGCTGCTTGTCCGCACACACCTCCCAGATAATTTATCCCCTTTATTGCCCCACTGGAGATGTAAATACTGTCGATAATTGCTTCGTCCACAAATCCAAAAAGCCCGAGATAAACCTGTGATGCCTCTGTGCTTACATCATTGATATAAAGGTTGGAAAGCGTGTGGTTCTGACCATTGAAGTTTCCCTTGAAACGAAATGAATTTGAACCGACAGGCTTCCAACTAATGCCCCTCCAACTGCCAGCAACCGCTTGTACGCCTCCAAAATCTATGTCGGAAGTCAACGTAAAATAAACACCTTTAAAACCGTTTACCATAGTAACCCCTTTGTAAATAACCGGCTCACTACCACTGACATTTACCACATTCGACAAATTTTTAAAATCCGACAGATTATCAATGGTCAAAGGACGATACGACGTTCCACGGTTTCCCACCGAAACTAAAATTGTTTTTGTTGCTCCTGCAAGCGTGCCGGTAAGCGTTGCGAAACTGTTCTTTTCATCAGTATAATAAACAGTTGCATCAGTATTATCAATGGCAATCACATTATTATCGCTACTGCTCCATGCAATGTTGGCGCTTGTCGACACCTGAAAAGAAGACAAAACATATAAGCCTGACTCTCCTGCAGTTAACACAACAGGCGAAGCCGACAAAGCAGCAACCACAGTTCCGGCTGTTTTAGTTGGTATAGGATAAATTCCTGTGGAAAAAGTAAAATCGCCGTTGCTTAACTGTGTTGCTAATGAAGAACTGAGCATTTCGGTTGTTGAAAGTCCGACAGCACTTCCGGAAAGGTCCATTCCGTTTATCCCACCAACCGTGCATATTTGTTTATCATAAACACAATTGCTAATAACCGTATTGTTGAAAGCAGCCCCACAAATTCCTCCGATATAATAAAACCGTCCGGCTACTGTATTGTTGTTAATACATTTATCAACCGAACAATTGTATTCGGCATAACCGCAAATTCCGCCAACATAATGGACATAGCCTAATACCGAACCACTATTAACACAGCTTGTAACCGAAGATTTGGAACTTACAAAGCCGGTGATTCCGCCGGTATAATATCCTGTATTTTTAGTCGATGCAAGGTTTATGCATGAGTTAATTACGGATTGTCCCGTATAACCACAAATTCCGCCGACATACATATTTCCGTTTAAAGTTGCCTGATTCGTACACGCTACGATGGCTGAAGAAATTGCTTTTCCGCACACTCCACCCAAATAATCATTTGCCTGAACAAAAGACTTGCCGATATTAATGCTATCGATGGTGGCATTGGCAATAACTCCGAACAAGCTTTTGTAATCGTCGAATGGAGCGAAAATGTACATTTTTTCAATTGTATGGCCGGCTCCGTTGAAATGTCCTGAAAACGGTGCTTCTGGAGTTCCGATAGGTGTCCATCGTTGCCCGTTCCAGGCGTTGTCCGGAGTCTCAGTTCCACCTAAATCAAGATCGGTTATCAATCTGAAGTATTTATTTTCAAAGGAATTGCCTGTATTTACCTGTTGAGCCAGATACGCCAGTTGCTCTGCCGACTGGATCAGATAAGGTGCCGCTTGCGAACCATCTCCCTCAGTCCACGAAGTTTGATTGCCACTCCACCCCCCAGCCATTACCGGGTGAAATATTAAACACAGTAGCACGACCACTATTAATTTAGCTATTTTGCAATTAGAGTTCATTTTATTTACGTTTTGTCGGCATTTGCCGGATTATTTTAAGGTATTGGGTAACGAAGATTATAAACTGGCCCAACTTATTTTTTTATCAGCCTTGCTGTATAGCTTCCTGATTTGAGGATATAAATTCCGGTTTTCAGATCCGATATATCAGCGCTAATTACTTGTTGATTATTTGTTTCAATTGTTTTTATCAAAGCCCCCATAGTATTAAATACTGATATTTTTTCAGTGGCAGGTTCTTCAAAAGAAAGCCTGATCTCATTTACAGCCGGATTGGGACAAATACTGAATGTATTGCCATGAAGGTTGGTTAAGCCGGTGGTAATCGCCTGCGAATAATAAACCTTCAAAATGGGACGCAATGCCGGGTCGATCCATTCGCGTGAATAAAACTGCTTGCTGGTTTGTCCGGTTGATTCATCACCCTGCAACAGCCATCCGAAGTTTTGTCCTGGTGTGTTTAGCCATGTTTGCACGTGGGCTTTCATAATGGCACTTGACCATGATTTAATCCCGTAGCTGCCATCCACGCCACATAGCACGGATGCTGCCACTTCTGAATCAAAATCTCCTCCGGGAATGGTCCATGCAGTACTAGTGGTTGGGGAACTTAAATTGTAATAAGTATACAGCCAGGTGGCGTCATTTTGTGTGGCCGGAGCTCCTTGTCCTCCATTAAAATACGAGGTTCCTTCCCCCCATTCCTTTTGTACGCGATGGAGTACGACAGCTTTTTCCGTTCCAGAAGTCTTGCTAAAATACATGCTCAGCCGCACACTGTCAATAGTTGAATTGGCTGGTACATTGCCGGCAACATCGAAATAAATCATCGCCCGGCGTATACTTAAAACTGGGGTTGCCGTTGCGTCCTGATTGGTTCTGCCGGCTGTCAGGTTGCCCGTACCATTACTCAGCACACCGGTGGCCGACTGAATAATATTATTGTCTTTTGTACAATTTATGGATACAAAATCATTCGCTTTCAAAAGCTGTGCACTGCAAATTAGCAGTGTAACAATTGCAATATTCTTTCTTTTCATTTATGTGAAATTTTATTATTGTTCAAAAAATTGATTCGCTCCCGGTCCATTTGCCGAACCGGATAAATTCACTTTCTGCATGGGATCTACCTTTGCAAAAAGTCTGAAGCCTACTGTTTTACAATTTGATTATCTTTCGGGTTACAGTTTCTTTCGCGGTAGAAACTTTCACGAAATACACGCCTGACGGAAGATATCCGACCTCCACGGTATTTTCCATAGATTTTAATACCGGTTTACCGGATAGATTGAAAATTTCAACCGAATGCAACCGCCCGGCCGAAGAAACTATGAGTGTAGAGCCGGCTAAAATCGGTTGAATTGAATTCGTATTTATTGCCGGCAAACTGCCAATTTCAGTAGCAAGGCTTTGGTAATAAACGAACAATGTAGGTTTTAAATCTTCTGCATAAGCAGTTTCCCTTGAGTTGAATTTTACGACTATACTTGCCAGTGTTTCGTTTGTCGATTTGAGCAGCCAGCCATAATTTGAAGTTGGATTTGTTATCCAGTCCTGGACATTTTTTGTAAGTTCACGTCCTCTGAATGTTGCAGAAACATCGGTTGAAAGAACGCTTTGAATTGAGGCAGCATTACTGTCAAAATCCCCGCCGGGTGTTGCCCATAGTGCCGTATTATAAAAAGTGTGCAACCACGTAGCATTGTTAGTGGAAGAGTTGGCACCCACCCCTCCGGTTGAGCTCGATGTCCCTTCGCCCCAATCGGCATCCATTTTATGGACTTCAAGGGAAATATCTGTGCTTGCAGTCCCTGTACTATAGGACATCACAAGTTTTGCGCTATCAATAATTGTGGAAGCCGGAACCGAACTTAAATCAAATGCAACCAACCCACGGCGGATATTGATACCTGTAGCTTGCCCTGTGGTTCCAACGTTAATGATATTCTTGCCATTACTTTTGCTTCCATCAGCAGTTTGGATAAGTGTATTGTCCTTACTGCTTCTGATTGTTGTTACCACTGTTGCCGGATAAGCTGTATTTATCATAGTTACAGCTAACAACACACCCGCTTTCCTGAGTAATAATCTTCTTTTCATAACCTTTTATTTTTTTATTTATATCTGCAAAAAATTGTAATATCCTTTTTATTTCAAAAGCGTTATTCATAAAATAGATAACGGTTTTCAAAAAAAATGAACCTATTTTCTCCCACTTTCAGCCAATAAAGACTCCATGCCACCATTAAATTCGGAAAAGAACAGTTGTTGCATTTCCTTTTTGCAGGTGCGGATATCATTTTCTTTTATAAAATCCCAACCTATCCAGTTGAGCGTATTAGCTGGCAATTTATTTTCAGAAGCAGGATGTGCTGACGGAAATCCGGATTGTACAAGAACATCAGCCATTTCTTCGCCCAATATGAAATCAATGAGTGACTTATATTTTTGATATGCACCTTTCTTCACCAATAGTTGAACAGGACTCACAATAGCGCCTTCAACCGGAAATACGATTTTAAACCGATCAGTATTCCTTACTTTCAAGGCAAAGGAATAGGGCATTGCATAAATTGATGTTCCATCAGCGTTTCCGGAGTTAAGCATCTTCACCATTTGTGACGGGTGCAAACCTTTTGCGGTATTTTTACCTAACCGGCGGATAGCTTCACTTCCAACGGCCTTCATATAAGGGAAAAACATGGCATTACAGAAAAAATCGGTATCACCGCGCAGGGTTAAATCATTTGAATAAGATTCTTTCAAAATATCCAGCCAGGATTCGGGACATTGGCGAACACCTAATTTGCATGTGTCAACGACCAAAACCAATAAATTAGTCGTAAACCAGGACATTACTCCTTCAGGATGAACATATCCTGCTTCCTCGAAAAGTGGATTCACATCTGCCGGGAGGATCTCAAAATTGTCCGGATTCAGGTATTTATCCAGAAACTCTTTGTGGTAGAGGCTATTTATATCTGATGTTATCAGGATATCGGGCAATTCGTCCAACGAAACCATGCCGTCAATAGTGCCGTATAAAGTCTTTTCGTAGTTTAAATTACCTTCAATAATGACTTTTGGACTTTCAGGCAGAGCATATTCTGGGAAAGTAGAAAAAACAGCTTGTTGAAAAGCATTTCGCAACCCACAAGGCAACAGTGCTAACATGATAGGCAAATCATTGCCCTCATTCAATAATCCCGCCGACTCCTTTGGATTCCCGGCAGTAACCGAATGTCCGCACGAACAGGTATTTTTGTGTGTAGTTGGCTTATCCATTTGCTGTTGAATTTGCAAACGTCATATTGCAACTGTCATGCCACTAACGCAATCACATGATAATCAGAAATGTATATTTAGAAGCGTTATATTCAAGAAAGATAAAGCTACTGTTTGGTAGGAAAATCAAAGGGTTTTGACATTATTGTAGCTAATTGAAAAAGAACCAGAAGCTATTGGAGAGTTAGCAAAAATATATTGTCGAAAAAAAACAAAAAAGGCCCACATTTTCATGTAAGCCTTTAATAATCAACAGTCGGGATGACAAGATTCGAACTTGCGACCACTGGTCCCCCAGACCAGTACTCTAAACCGGGCTGAGCTACATCCCGTCGATTTTTTAGTGACACAAAAGTAATCAAAAAATCTTTTCAGCAAAAATTTTCAACCGGATTTTTGGCCGTTTTTCCTTTGTTTTTCTACATCAACGGACTAAACAACCGTGCAAACGATTCTTTCAACTTCTGCCGGTGCCTGCGGTTATTCCAGGCTTCCAGCGTAAGTTCCATACAATCCGTTTCATCTTTCAGGAAATGCTCTTTGAGCTCCAGTGCCGTTACCGAACTGTATATAAAGGCATTTGCCTCAAAATTCTGATCAAAACTACGTTCATCAATATTGGTGGAACCAATTATTGAAATGAAATCGTCAATCACAATTGCTTTGCTGTGCAAAAAACCTTCTTTATATATAAAAACACGTACTCCTGCTTCCAAAGCGCGCCCCAAATAACTGAATGTACTGGCGTCTGAAAGCCTGGAGTCAGACTTTAGCGGAATCATCAACCTGACATCTACCCCGCTTAACGATGCAATTTCCATACTGTTTGCAATCACATCGTTAGGCATAAAATAAGGAGTGTGAATATAAATATATTTGGTAGCCGACATTATAGCCGATGCAATTCCCTGCATAATGGCCTCCCAATCGGTGTCGGGGCCACTGCTTACAAACTGAACCAGGTTTGATTCGAATTTGACAGGCTCGGGAAAATATTGAGGTCCCTCCACGTATTTTCGGTCTACAAAGTACCAATCGACCAGAAAAAGAAGCTGAAGCCCGTGTACAGCAGCGCCTTCGAAGCGTACAAACGTATCGCGCCAATTTCCGAGTTTATTTCCATAAATATACCTGTCGGCAACGTTTAGGCCTCCGGTAAATCCAATCTTTCCGTCAACAATAACCACTTTCCGGTGGTTGCGGTAATTAATTTTATTGCTCCTTGAAATTTGCCAGCGAAACGGCAAAAACGGTTGAGAATAAACTCCGCCCTCTTCCAAAGATTTCAGGTATTTTTTAGACAGGTTGAAACTTCCCCAATAATCATAAATCATCCGCACACGAATGCCTTCCTTCGCCTTACGAATAAGCAATTCACGTAATTTGTTTGAAATCACATCATCATCAAATATAAAAAACTGAATATGGATATGATCTTTGGCATTTTCTATTGCCTGGAAAAGAGACTCAAAAGTGCTTTTGCCGTTGGTAAAAACATCAATTTTATTGTCCGTATATCCCGCAGCTTCGCTATTTTTATAAAGTAGTTTCACCAGATTCAGATGATTGGCCGACATCATGGAAGTATCGAGTTTGTGAAGATCGAAGGAGGCAACCGGCCTATCAATTACGCTACGGATACTTTTCTTAGAAATAATTTTTTTCTTCCGGTAATCCTGTCCCAGCAGAAGATACAGCCACATGCCAATAAGCGGCAGAAAAATCAAAACTAAAACCCACGAGATAGATTTCACCGGATTACGATTCTCCAACAACAATACCGAAATGGTACTGATTACGGTATAAACATACAAGACAATAATAAAAATGGTCAGGATGTGTGTCATAACGAATTGCTTTTATTTTTTTCTAAAAAACAGCCATTGATGATTTTCAAATGTTTTGCACGAAATTTCCTGTACAGGAATTTTGGGGGCTGCCACACCTTCGTTAATGCAAACCGGCGATATTTCGATATTCGCTTCGTCCCAAAGTCCGGCCTCGATAAAGCTGTTCAGGATGGTGGCACCACCCTCCACCAGCACCGAATGGATATTTCGTTCGTATATTTTTCGTAAAATAATATTCAGGTTCCTTCCATCAAATTCAACCTGTATATATTCCAGATTCTTTGCATCTAGGTAAGGTCTTTCTGTAAAAATAAGCGTGGGAATACTTCCATCCTTGATGTTGAAGTTTTCGGGGATACGTCCCTGCCGGTCGATAGCAATACGGATGGGCGACTTGCCCGACCAATTCCGCACGGTAAGCGATGGGTTATCCAGCAAAACGGTGTTAGCCCCAACCAGAATAGCCTGGTTTTCGGAGCGCATTTTATGGGTAAGCTGTTTTGTAATGCTATTCGAAATGATTAAAGGTGCTTCGGATATATCGGTACGTTTGTAATCGATAAACCCATCATTCGTTTGGGCCCATTTCAACAAAACATACGGGACGTTTTTGTTCCTGAAAAATAAAAAAGCGCTTGTTTAATTCCCGACATTCAGTTTCCAGCATACCAACAGTAACATCAATCCCGGCATTCCGGAGAATTTCCACGCCACTGCCAGCAACCCGCGGATTCGGATCGAACGTACCGATAACGACCCGGGGAATTCCGCTGGAGACAATTAGGTTGGCACAAGGCGGGGTTTTGCCGTAATGCGAGCATGGCTCCAGATTTACATATAATGTCGACAACTTAAGCAGATCTTTATCAACCACCGAATTAATGGCGTTGGGCTCGGCATGCGGTTCTCCATAGCGGTGATGGTACCCTTCGCCGATAATTACATCGTCGCATACCAGCACGGCCCCCACCATTGGATTTGGAGAAGTGTAACCGCCTCCCAGCTCTGCCAGTTGAAGGCAACGGAGCATGTATTTTAATTCACATTCCATAATATCAAATTATGATTATTCGCATAATGTCTCATTGATTTTATCAAGCATCTTTACTTTTTTCCTTGATGAAAAAAGTAACAAAAAAATCAAGACTGATGACCGCTTCACTCGAAAAACTGACGCTCGTAGGACTGAAATCTCCCAAACTCCTCCCTTCGGTCGTCAGACAGGGATATTTCAACGTCCTCCTCACTGGTTTTTCGACTCACCGGTCAAGGTCAATCCCTGCTCAAAAATGAACGTTACAATTTGAACGCTTTGCGGATAATCGTTTTAAAAATTCATAATGCTTGATTTCTCCCTACTTTATTTGGAAAAACAGCTCACATTGCAGTCAACTTTAGCTTTACTATCTCAACTTGTACCTCGAAACTAATTCAACCCTAGTGTATTTCATAGAAATTATCAATAAAAAGATATAAGCTATTAAATTGCATTCGGCTTTCCAACGAGTGACCTCGTCCGATGAGCCGAAAAACCAGTGAAGATGGCGTTTGAAACTGTCCTGTTTGAGCGACGAAGGAGCGAGTTTGGACGGTTTTAGCCAACTGAACGCCAGTTTTTCGAGTGAAGCGGGCGAAGTCTTGACCTTTTTGCTTACTTTTTGTGGCAAGACAAAAAGTAAGTCGGGGGTTGGGGCGGAAGCCCCGGTAATTAAAAACAAATTTACCATAAATGCACTACGGGTTAATTTATCTATCTTTGCATTATGCAATCCGTACTTCAACATATCAAATCCGAACTTCAGGGCTTATATCCCGAAACCGAAATAAAGAGTTTCAGCTATCTGATCATCGAAAAGCTGACCGGTTTTTCACGCACCGAAATACTCATTAACAAAAATACACTTTTTTCTGATGAACAACGCAATGTTATTGAAAGTTTTATCGAAAAATTAAAAAAATTTGTTCCGATACAATACATTTTGGGTGAAACGGAGTTTTACGGACTGCCGTTTAACGTGAATGAGTCGGTATTGATTCCCCGGCCGGAAACCGAAGAACTGGTGGATTGGATACGAAGTGAGAATAACCGGGATAAGAATTTGCAAATCCTTGATATCGGCACCGGAAGCGGTTGCATTGCCATCAGCCTGAAACATGAGTGTCCAAAGGCAACGGTAGATGCATTTGACATTTCGGAAACAGCGCTAGAAACCGCAACAAACAATGCCAACAGCAACCGGTTAGAAGTAAATTTCTCAAAAGTTGATATTCTCAATGCTCCCGATTTCGATAAAAAATGGGATATCATTGTCAGCAATCCGCCTTATGTGTTGGAGAACGAAAAATCGCAAATGCATTCAAACGTACTGGAATATGAACCGCATTTGGCATTATTTGTTCCGGATAGCGACCCCTTGCTTTTTTACAGGGGAATAGCCCTATTTGCCCAAAAGCATTTGACCGACAATGGCAAATTGTATTTTGAAATCAACCGGGAATACGGAAAAGAAACTGTTGAAATGCTCTCGGAACTGGGATTTCAGGACATTGAATTACGTAAAGATATTTCCGGAAACGACCGCATGGTCAGAGGAACGGCCCCTAAATCCCCCGAAGGGGGACTTATAAACACAGTTTTATAATGAAAAAATACAACATCAACACTAACGGATTTCAAAGTCCCCCTTCGGGGGATTTAGGGGGCTTTGTTCACTATCTCCTTTTGCTTTTTGGCATACTATGCATTTCATGGTCGGCCATATTGGTGAAACTGGCTGATGTCAGCGGATTTGGCTCCGGGTTTTACCGCTTATTCTTTGGTACACTGGGAATCATTCCGGTTTGGCTTTATTTCAAAAAACCGATTACCGATCTCAAAGGAGTGAAAGTAGCCATAATCTGCGGCGTGCTTTTTGCTTGCGACATCGCCCTTTGGAACACCTCCATCATGCTTTCGAAAGCTTCCATTTCCACCCTGCTGGCCAACCTGGCTCCGGTGTGGGTGGGCATTGGTTCGTTGCTTTTTATGAAAGAGAAACCTAACCGGATTTTCTGGATCGGGACGGCCATTTCAATCTTTGGCGTAACCATTATTATTGGCCTGAACCAGATACTGGAAGCCAACCTGAATCTCGGAAACGGACTGGCAATCGTGGCCAGCATGTTTTACGGGGCCTACCTTATCACGGTCCGGGAAGGAAGGAATACGCTCGATACCTTTTCATTTACCGCCATTTCCATGATCTCGAGTACGGTGGTTTTGGGGTTGATTTGTCTGTTTACTTCCACACCACTTTGGGGTTTTAGTACCCACAGCTGGCTGGCATTAATTGCCCTGGGACTGGTTCCGCAACTCCTGGGTTGGCTGGCCATCAACCAGGCCCTGGGGCATATCAAACCTACCATTGCCTCGGTAAGCTTACTAAGCCAAACTGTTTTTACTGCCATTTTCTCCGTACTGCTTTTAGGCGAAATACTTACTTTCCATGAAATCGGCGGAGCGGTAGTGGTGCTGGTGGGGATTTATCTGGTGAATAAGAAAAAGTAGAACGACGCGGATGACCACGTTCGGGTTTCGCGGTTTTTAACCGCGCTCCTGAAAACCAGCGGTTCGGATTTCGCTATTTTCAATCGTCCTGGTCAAAGAACGCGGTTAACAAGATTATGGCTTGCTCAGCCAAACTGTTTTTACTGCCATTTTCTCCGTACTGCTTTTAGGCGAAATACTTACTTTCCACGAAATTGGCGGAGCCGTAGTGGTGCTGGTGGGGATTTATCTGGTGAATAGGAGAAAGTAGAACGACAAGGACGATTTCGTTCGGGTTTCGCGGTTTTCTACCGCGCTCCTGAAAACCAGCGGTTCGGATTTTGCTATTTTCAATCGTTCTAATCAAAGAACGCGGTTAGAAACCGCGAAACCCAAGAAAACCGCGAAACCCGGAAGAGAAATCCACCCCCTCTCCCACTTTACCCCATAAAGCCGGAGAGAGGATGGCGGGTTGGTTATACCTGTGGAGCTACAGCAGCTTCTGCTTTAGGTGTGCGGGGCTTGCTTTGGGCTATGGCATCTTTGGCGCGGCTGATGCGGGCATTGAGTTCCTTTACAAATTCAGCGTAAGGAGCTTCGCCATTCACCACTATAAGTGCATTGATACGTTTCACTATTTTGTTGTAGGCCGCGTCAACTCCCACACGCACCTGTTTCATGCGGAGTTCGGATCGGGTGGCTTCTTCGGAGTTGCGGCTAGCTTCCAGGGCGATAAACACTTTGTTGAGGCGTTCCAATTCGTCTATCCAATCTACAATTTCCAGGGTTATAATTTCTGCAGAAACTTTCGTTCTCAAATCAGCAATTAAACTGGTTATAAGTCCCGATTCCTCATCATCCGGTTTGCGGGCCAAATTGCCATAGGCATCGAAAATTACTTTCACCCGCCTGGCTGCCTCGCGCACTTCGGGGTTGAAGTGGTTCAGGCTGTTAGTTACTTTGTCGGACAGACCCCGAAACGTGAAATCGCGGTTCTTGTCGGCTTCGTCTATCTCCTCGGTAGCAGCGCTTTTCGTGATTGCCACCAATGCTACACCCTCGTCATCCAACAAAGGCAGATACGCTGCATAATCCTCACCAATACCAAGTGCCCGGGGTGTGTACTTGATGATTGTACTGTTGAAATCGGTTTGAAACTGGTAATGCGCTGCATTACGTTGATTGTGTAAATACAAACTTGCTATTTCCATAAGCAAATAATTAAAAAGGATAAAACATATTCTTTAGAAAACACTTGAGACTAATGATAGCTTTTGCTCAAAAAACAGCGTCCCAACTTTGGGAAACCCCGACTAAGGGCTGAAAAACACTTTCCCAACATTGGGAATGTAGTTCTCAGGGGTGATCGGAGCTTTCCCAATGTTGGGAATGCTACGTCGAGGGGTCAAACATAGATTCCCAGTATTGGGAACGCTTCGCTGCGGGGTTAACCGCACATTCCCAATGTTGGGACGCTATTTTCAGAAACAAAAAGCAATTGTTCGCCCGTTGGCAAACCTCGATAGTGATAGTGAACAGTGAGTATAGTGAACAGAAAATATAGCGACAGAGATCTGATGATCAGTTATCGGCAAACACCTTTAACTTAACGAGGCCGAATATGTAGGAATGATTTTTCATACGCACAATATTTCACAAGTATTTTCTAAAAAAAGTTTTCAACAATTTTAAAATATATTGAAAATATGGCCGTTTATAAATTATAGAGTTAATCTTAATTTACAAAACCCTCAAATCAACAACGCCATGAAACTAAAAATCAGAATCAGTTTTCTTCTTGTTCTCACTACATTAGCCTTTACATCCTGCCAATCAAAACAACCGCAGCCGCAAAAAAATGAAATAAAAAATGAAACAAACAACCAGACTTTAAACAATAACATGATTACAGAAGAACAGCATGATCTAAAACTCAATAACCCCGGAAATACTGAATGTATATGATGTTGTTGAGCAAATGCCGGTGTTCCCGGGTGGAGATAAAAAATTATTGGAATTCATTTCAAAACAGTTGAAATATCCTGACATTGCTATAGAAAATGAATGTCCAGGGCACAGTAATCGTTCGCTTTGTAGTAACCAATACAGGAAAAGTTGAAAAAAGTGAGGTACTGCGTTCGCTTGACCCTGCGTGTGACAAAGAGGCAATACGAGTTGTAGCATTGCTTCCCCGCTGGATCCCCGGAAAACAAAATGGTGTAAATGTAGCCACTTACTATACGCTACCCATTAAATTTAAAATGCAGTAGTAAGCAAAATCATTTTATATTAATTATCTAGAAGAAAATTAATCATATTAACCCTTTAATCCTTCAAAATCATGAAAAAATCAATGTTATTTTTATTGCTTATTGCCATGGCGGCATGTAGCAAAAAAGAAATGAGAGAAGAGTATGGTGCAACTGTAATGACTAAACTTGCCGTAGCTCAGGATTTCCATATCAAGAAAGCGGAAGCTGTAGAACCACCACCTGCACTCAAAAGCTCTGTCAGATTTGAAGCTCCAAATCCCGTTATCCAAAAGAAAATTATTAAAGACGGTCGAATGGGATTGCAAGTAAAAGATTTGCTTGTAGCTAAACAACAAATTGACAGTCTGGCGAAAAGGTTAGGCGGATATTATGCCAATGAAAATCTGAAAAATGACAACAATGAGAGTGGCTACGATCTGACTATCCGCATTCCGGAAGCAAATTTTGAAAAGTTTGTGAGTTCTACCGAAATCGGAAGTTTCAAATTACTCTATAAGGAAATATCGGCCCGCGACGTCACCGAAGAGTTTGCGGATTTAGAAACCCGCCTGGCCAGCAAACGCAATGCATTGGCCCGCTACAACGAGATAATGAAAAAAGCCAATGCCATGAAGGATATTGTGGAGATTGAAGAAGCTATCAGAAACCTTCAGGAAGAAATTGAAAGCTCGGAAGGGCGGCTTCGTTACCTGAACGACTGCGTGAATTACAGTACGTTGAGCCTGACGATTTCCACCGAAAAAGACTTTGCCTATAAGCCCTCCAAACGCGACAGTTTCTGGGAAAAGTTCAAGGAATCGGTGGTTGAAGGCTGGTTCGGGCTGGTAGATTTTATTCTGGGCATGTTTAATTTGTGGCCTCTTTGGCTGGCTGTAGTAGGAATATATTTCTTAATCCGGCGCTGGATAAAAAGGCTGCGGGCAAGAAGGAAACAGAAAAATGGGAATGTTTAAATATTACCAAGAGGGACAGGCCGTGGCGGCCTGTCCCTCTTGTAATATTTATCAGCAATATATCCGAACGGGTTTCGCGGTTTCTAACCGCGGCGCTTGAAAAAGCGCAGTTAGGGTTTCGCGATTTTCAATCGCGTTCTTGAAAACCCGCGGTTAAAAACCGCGAAACCCGATACAAGAAAAGATTCTATTTATTTCAAATTCCCTTTATTAAACACCGAGGCAGGAATGGCCGCATCCAGTTGAATTTCTTCAATAATCATTTTGGTTCCCTTGCCATCTTTGAGCATATCTTTATATATAAAAGACTTCGGATACCACCGGTTTTGTATCCGTTGCACATCACTGAACGTAATTCGTTTCAGCAGCTTTCCGCCTTTGGCAAACAGCTCCACCCGCAACGGAACATAGCGCTCGGCGTCCACCCACATTTTCTGGCTGGCATAATTTACATCGGCAATAATAGCCGTGAGGTTCACCACCCAGCATTTGCGCCCGTCAACCATTTCATCGCCGGTCACCTCAGCCTTGTATTGCTCCAGCAGCGGACGATCGGTCATCATATCCTCGTACGACATGTCGCTTCCCATCACCGACTGGCGAAGCATGTGCCCCGAAATCTGAATAACACGGTCGGTAGTGGGCGAATAAATCCACAGCTGATTGCTCAACTTGAGCATTTTGGTACCTTTCTCACGGGCCGGTGCCAGATATTCGGTAAAGGCTTTTTCGGTGCCCACTCCCCACGATTTCGACTCCATGGTGCGGGTGCCCCGGGCCGAGTTGATTTCCATACGCGCCGTCAGTATCCGCGACTTAGCCGACATATTATCGTCTACCTTGTCGAGTAGTGATTTCCCGGAAGGGTAATTTTGAGCAAAACCTGTCAATGTTATACATGACATCAATAATAAAATGTATTTTTTCATATCCAATCGTATATTTAAAATCGTAAATCTAAAATCTCATTTATGCTTCCAACTCCTTGAACAAATTGGCTGTTTGGCGTTTGTAAACTCCGATTCCGGCCAGCGCTGCTCCGATAACTGTGGAAAGCACCCCGGGGATAAAGCCTATAAAATAAGTCGTCGTGGTTATTTGCGACCTGAAAACACTAGGCAGCATCATGTTTGAATTTTTCATCATGCTGCGCGCATCAATGCCGTAATGCTGCATCAACCAGGAGAAACCTAGCCCGAATGCAATTCCGATAACAGAACCTATCAACCCCACCAACAAGGCTTCACCTATCAGCGAACGGTAAATTTCGTGTTTGTTTTCGCCAATAGCCAGCCGCAGTCCGAATTCGCCATACCGGCGCAATCCGCCTACCAAACCGGCATTCCAAAGCACAATGGACATGGCGAAAACGAAAATAAAGATAATGATATACTGTGCATTTTCGGAATATGCAATCATAAAATCCATACCTCCGATAGCGCTCATGGGCGCCATGGCTAACGAAAACTGGTCATTCTTTCTTTGTATTTTCCTTATTAAACTCTTCGGAAAGTTCTTTAGCCCGGGAGTTATCATAAGGTGAATCATTAAAGAAACCAAGCACTTCAGCCGCCGCATCTTCCATATTCAAGGCCACCCGAATATCGGCAATATCGGCAACCACCATTCCTTTGTCGAGTACCTGTGTTCCAAAATGGATCGTTCCGGCAACAATGAAATTATACATGGCCATATCGCCGTACATGGTAGTGGAAATCAACGTAACCCTGTCGCCAAGTTTCAAATTCATTTTTTTGAAAAGCTCATTGGTAATCAACACTTCGCCGGGTTTTGTAGGGAAGTGCCCGGTCAGCAACTTGGATCTTAAATCCATTCGGTTTATCTCGTCATCCGTTCCCATCAAATGAATACCCATCCCCATTACATTTCCCTGCGAGCGCGTCACCCCGGACGAATCCGGTGCATCGAGCAATCCTCCAAACTGAATGCGGTCGGTCCAGGTCATATCGGGATAGCTTGTTTTCAACTTTTTCATTACCCCCGAAATGCCTGTGATAGCATAATCATTGGGCATTTGCGACTGATTATTTTTGTATGCTGCAGTCATTACTTTCACATGACCGGACGAAAACTTAGCGGTTGTTTCAATACTGTCGCTAAAAATTCCGCTCATATAAGCCTGCAGAAAAACGGTGATCATTACACCCAACGAAACCACTATTATCGGTAACAGACTCCGGCTTTTGTCGCGCAGCAATCCGTGTAATAAGAACTTTATCATAATATTGACCCCCAACCCCTAAAGGGGCTTTTAGTTAGTATTGTTTATAATAAGATTTCAATTTTCCTGTCCCTGTCCCCTTTAGGGGCTAGGGGTTCTTTATTTAATTTTCCCTTTGATTGCTTCAGTTGGATTCATTTTGGCAATTTTCCGGGCCGGTAAATAACTGACAATGGCGGTTACAATAAGTATAAAAATCATAGTTCCGATCACCAGCCCGGGTGTGATGGTGGCATACATGGTATCAGCCATGGGCACTCCTAACTCGCTTGCATCCATATTGAACGAAATCCCTTTCACGGCCATATAATACATAACCGGTGCGCCCCATACAGTACCAACCGCAAAGGCAAGCAACGCATTGATCGTCCCTTCCAGTGTAAAGTGCCAAACCACCTGCTTTTGGGTCATCCCGAGAGCCACCATAGTTCCGATTTCCCGCTGACGGCGGAAAATAGACAAAGTTTGTGTGTCGAAAATGGCAAGCATGGCAAGCAACAGGAAAATGAGATATAAAAAACTGGTTCCAATCGACTTGGTTTTTACCAGCAACATGGTCGACTCGGTTAGTTTTTCCACGCTTTTAAAATCCCAACCCGAAACATTTATAGCAGCTGTTTCTGGTGATTTGATCAGCATATTGGCGCAATTCGGACGCATGGTCATCTGCTGGAGCCGGTCGAGCGGAATCCACAACGTACCATTGTCAATGGTTGGCACCGAGGTTTTAAAAATTCCGACCACCCGAATATCGGCCGCTTCGAACGTTCCGTTCCGGTCGCGCCAACGAAGGGTTACCACATCGTTCAGGTGCAATTTGGTTTGCCGGGCCATAAAAGCCCCCAGAATTATCGGAATTTCTTCCGTCTTTCTTTCAAGTTTTTGCGTAGGTATTTTAAGCAATTTCTGATCGGGCCGGATTCCTTTCAGCAACACACCCTGCATCCGTCCTTGCGGATAAATGCTTCCCTGTGTTATCAAAACAGGTTCGATTAAATGTTTATCCACACCTGCTTTGAATGCTGCCGGTATTTCAACAGTACTCGAATCTAATGTAAAAGGATCAAACGGATCGTATTTCGACTGCCAGTACTGGCCATCGGCAATTTCCCATTTCACGGTATCATCCACAGCCTGATTGCTCCAGCCCTTCAAAATCCCCTGCAGTATGATAATCAATACAAAGGAAATGGAAAGCACAAATACATTGAGCCATGTTTTCAGACCGTTGCCTATCAAGCTTCTGAAAGCGGTTTTGAATAGGATTGTACCTCCTAACCTACCTCCAACCCCTAACCCCTGAAGGGGAACAGGGTTACTTTCGTCTCCTATATTTTTAATATTATTTTTCATGTCTGTATTTTAAATCGAAGTAAAAGTATTTTCTTATTCCCCTTTAGGGGTTAGGGGTCGATTTAGGGGGCTAAAATCATCCACCACTTTTCCGTCTTGCAAACGAATAATCCGTTTGAGGTAACCAATTACTTTCTCGTCGTGAGTTGCAAAGATGAAACTTGTCTTCAACTCTTCATTCAGTTTCACCATGGTTTGCAATATATTATGCGAGTTCGCAGAGTCCAGATTTGCAGTAGGCTCATCGGCCAGTACCAACACCGGACGCTTTACCATCGCCCGGGCAATAGCCACACGCTGGCATTCGCCGCCGGATAACTGCGCTGGGCGCGATTTCACTTTGTCGGTCAATCCAACCCAAGCCAACGTTTCCATAACCCGCTGTTTTCTTTCTTCGGCAGACATGTTCATGAGCAAAAGCGGGAATTCCACATTTTCGAACACCGTGTAAACCGGCAAGAGATTGTAATGTTGAAAAATAAAGCCCAACTGCTCTTTGCGTAGTTTCGCAGCTTCCCGGGGAGTGAGCTTTCCCACGGAATTGCTTAATACCACCACTTCGCCTTCTGAAGGAATATCCAGAGAGCCGATTATATTCAACAAAGTTGTTTTTCCCGATCCACTCGGCCCTACCAGCCCAGTGAATTCGCCCTCCGAGAATTGCAGATTTAAGCCATCAAGCGCAGTGAATGAGCCCGTTCCAATAGGAAACCTCTTTACTAATTTCTTTACTTCGACGATTGTTTTCATGTGTAAATAATTGTTTTTAAATTGTCACATGGAACTCGCATGAAATCATTTTCTTATCGCTTTTGGCATTAATAAAACATGCTCGTTTCATAATTTTTCTTTTATATCCCGCGCAGAGGCGCAAAGACGCAAATTATTTTATTTCAAATCCAAAATCTCTATTTATCTCCAACGATATATGCTTGACTTTCATAGCGTCTTCGCGCCTTTGCGTGACAGACTCAAAAATTATAATTCAGCATAATTTGAATGCCCTTTCCGGCAAACATATTGCGGCCTTGCGATTGGGCCGATATCAGGTTGACATTATCAGGATTCCAGTACCCAATGGCGTAAATACTCAAATTATCGTAAGTCCTTGCCCAACTCAGGTAATTCATCCACATATTTTGTCCGGGCAGGTAAAATACCATCCCCGATATATTGTCCAGCATCGAAAGCGGATAAGTAAGCATGGTGCCAAGCACACTCACGGAATTACCTGCAACCACAAATTTATCACCGGCATGATACCTGAAATACTCAAGCGTCACTCCCATTCCACTCCCAATTGGCAAGGTGTAATCCGCGCCCAGATTCCACATATCCTGCACTTTAGGCAAAACAGGGGAATTGATATTCTCCACATCAGTCAAAGTCACGCTTGATTCGAACCACAAGCCGATTCCAACATCCCACTTTCCATCCAATCCGATTCGCGATTCATTTAATTCAGTCACAACCAGGGAACTTGATATGGGATTTTGAAATAGCAATGTCCTGTGATTTGTACTTAAGGCTATCTCGCCCGGTCCGGCAGGCAGTTCAAACCGCCCTCCTATTTCGGGTTTCCATTGTGCCGTCCCGTATTTTTCAAATCCCTTCGGATTTTTATTACCGATTAATCCCCAGGCCCACAAATTGGCATTATTCTGAAAAAAGTATTTCCCCAACACACCATAAACGCCGTCGGTCAATTGCAAAGGGTCGCGCACATCCATGGCATCAAACCACATCAGCGGACGGAACATCTTCGCCGACCCGAAATTGATTTTCTGCAACCCGGCACGCACTTCCCAATTATCACCCGAATAGCGCAACCACACCCGGTATGGTTTCAACTGACCCAACATGGTATCTTTTTTTAAACCCGTAAAATTTATCGAGCCATTCAAATTCAACAATGCTTCAAAATCCAGTTTTGTGTTAGGTGTCAACTTAAAATTTCCTAATAACGTAGGAACAAACCGTCCGCCAAACTGGGTCGGTACAGGAGTTTCAAACTGCGTAATTCCCCACGCCGTCACCTGACCATTGAATGATATATGGGTTGAATCTGATTTTTCAGCATTTAACGCCAGACAAAGCATTAAAAAGACAGACAAAATCATTAACTTATAGGGCATAACCAATCGTAAATCTAAAATCATATATCTAAAACTATTTCACCGGCATAATGCCATAAAGTGAATATTCAGCCAATTGACGGGTCATTGACTCTGCATCGGGAAACATGGCAATTAGCTCCGGCATACTGCAAAAATCACCTAACTTCTGGAGCATCCACATCACAAAATCAAGATTCAGGTTCGGATTCATTTCCCCTTTTTCCTGAGCTTGTCTGAAAAATTCCCGCGATAAATCAACAGATTCTTTAATGTATCTTTGAAAATAATCGGACACTTCACCCGCATCCGGGCTGTACAAATCAGCAATAAATTCAAGCGATATGGTTTCACTGAATTTGAGTTTACGATCCAGCATTATTTCCATTTTTTCGCCAAAAGGAATATCGGATTCGAAAACTTTCAGATTTTCCGACTTCATATTTTCTATGGTTTCGTTCAGAATAAATAAAACCAGGGCATTCTTATTCTCATAAATCGTATAAAAGGTTTTGCGGCTTACGTTGGCTTTTTTACATATCTCGTCGATAGTTACTTTTTTAAAGCCATGTTTCCAAAACAGCTCCTTCGCTTTGACTTCCAGTTGTTGTTTCTTTGTCAATTTCATTATTTATATGTAAACAAATTCGGCACAAAGTTACATTTTATATGCAAATAACAAATTTTTGTCACCCAAAGTTTTCATTTTTTTGAAAAATATTTTTTAGGTAGCCAATTTTCAGTCGTATAAGCCCGAAAATAATTACATTTGTCAGGCATTTTTTCAATGTTTATCTTTATTCTTAATATTAAAATGAAAAAAGAATATACGCGGGACGAATTACTTCACAAAGCAGCTTCTTATTGCTCAATTTCCGAACATTGCGTATCGGAAGTTGAAGAAAAACTGAATGTATGGGGAATTTCAAACCAAGATAAGAGTGCAATCATTGAACGCTTGATTGCAGAAGACTTTATAAACGAAAAACGCTTTTGCAACTTTTTCGTGAAAGACAAATTCCGATTCAACAAATGGGGCAAGATAAAAATATCGTATGCCCTGAAGCAAAAAGGCATAAGCAATGAATTAATAAACAATGCGCTGAACACAATTGACGAAGGCGAATATGAAGAGTTATTGGCTTCCATCCTGAAAACCAAACTCTCCGGCCTGAAATACGAGTACGAATACGAAAAGCAAGGCAAACTTTTTCGGTTTGCGCAAAGCCGCGGATTTGAGAGCCATACAATCGAACGGGCATTAAGATCAATAAATTAGAAATGAGATATACAGCCAAAGAAGAAAGAGCCAACACATATTCACATGCTATCGGAGTTTTGTTCGGTGTTATTGCCGGAGCAATTCTAATACCCAAAGCCATAGCTTCTCACAACCCATGGGCCATTGTAAGCGATATTGTCTTCATCATTTCCCTTACACTAATGTACCTTTCTTCAACACTTTATCACGCAGACAAAAACCGGCAAACAAAATCAATCCGCCGGAAATTTGACCACGCCGCCATTTATGCACAAATTGCCGGAAGTTATACTCCGTTTACCCTGATCGTTCTGCGCGAAAACGGAGCCTGGGGTTGGTCGCTTTTTGGAGTGATCTGGACAGCCGCAGCAATTGGAATCTCACTAAGCCTGATGAAACTTAAAAACGGCAGCAAACTTGAAACGGTTTGTTACGTAGCCATGGGTTGGGTTGTGGTTATCGCTTTTAAACCGCTTATTGACGCATTAAATGCCTCAAATTCAATATCTGTTCTTTATTGGTTAATCGGAGGAGGTTTATTCTATACCGTTGGAGCCGTGCTCTATTCCTTCAAAAAAATTCAATACATGCACGCCATTTGGCACTTGTTTGTATTGGGAGGAAGTATCTGCCATGTTATTGCCATCTGGAAGATAAAAATATAGCAGTAAGCGGTAAGCAGTAAGTGATAAGCAGTAAGTGATAAGAATAACTTTCAAGAACAATAAATCTTATGAGTGAATATTCAGATTTTAATCTAAAATACAGATTGAGAACTAAGAAGTTTGCAGTATCAGTTATTCAGTTCTATGCAAAACATTGTAAGCAAACTGAAGAATTAAGGGTTATAGGTAAACAGTTGCTCCGCTCAGGAACATCGGTGGCAGCTAATTTCAGAGCATTTACGAGAGGAAGATCTGAGGCTGAAAAGTTCTCTAAACTTTGTATTGTTGTAGAAGAAACGGATGAAACTCAATTTTGGCTCGAATTAATCGAAGAAGCAAATCTTTTGGATAAATCTACCCATATCGAACTAAAAAATGAAGCCGATGAACTCATCAAAATCTTTACTGCCACCAAAAACAAAATGAAAAAATAGTTGACATTATCTTGACGCTTACTGCTTACTGCTTACTGCTTACTGCTAATTTACTCAATAAATCCACCGCCTAAAATCTTCCCAGCCCGATAGAAAACAGCCGTTTGTCCGGGAGCAATAGATTCCAACGGTTCCGCCAATTCCACTTTTACCCGCCCGTTTTCAAGAAAAACAACGCGGCTCAAAGTGTTTTGTTTCCGGTAGCGAATACGGCAGTTAATATCAAAATCATCCGTAAACAAAGTTCTATCAACTACATTTACATCGCGAATAAAAAATTCGGTTTTATACATGGAGGCCAGTGGTGCCAAAACAACTTCGTTAGTAACAGGACAAATTTCCTTCACAAATACCTTCCGGTTCAGATGAATCAGACCGCGACGCTGACCAACCGTATAAAGTGGAAAACCTTCATGTTTTCCGAGTACATTTCCTGATTCATCAATAAAATTACCCGGATAAATATATTTCTCGGGATCAACCAATTGTTTCTTCAGAAAGGGTCTGTAATCGCCCGAGCAAAAACAGGCACCCAAACTATCTTTCTTCTCTGAAACCCGCTTATAACCACGCTTGGCAGCCATGGCACGCACTTCGGTCTTATGAAACTTCCCTAACGGAAAAACAATGCGCGAAAGTTGATCTTGAGTCAATCCCCAAAGAAAAAAAGATTGATCCTTATCCGGATCTTTTCCCTCAGCCACAAAATAGCGGTCGGCTTCCTGAATGATATTCACGTAATGGCCCATAGCCACTTTATCGCAACCAAGCCGGTCGGCTTCTTCGAGGATCAGCTTCCACTTAAGCTCATTATTGCATTTCACACATGGAAACGGTGTGCGTCCGGCCAGGTATTCATCCACAAAATAACCCACCACTTTTTCTCTGAAAACATCAAGTGCATCATATACAACATGCTCAATGCCTAGCTGATTAGCCAGCCTGACCGCATCCTGCAAATGGGTGTTCTCGCCTTCTTCCCAAAAACGAAACGTAACACCCACGACCTCGTAGCCCTGTTCCAACAAAAGAATGGCAGCAACCGAACTGTCGGTGCCGCCACTCATTCCTAGTAATATCCGTTTATTCATTGACCCCGAACCCCTAAAGGGGTTTTTAAATATAAGTACAAATCATTACTCCCCTTTAGGGGTTGGGGGTATTTAAAATGGCAAATCGCTACCGTCGCCAGCTCCGGGAGCAGCATCAAACGAAGCAACAGGTGCTGAAACTGTCGAACCAGCATTGATTGCAGCTTTTTCAATTTTCCATGCACGAACAGAAGTATACCAACGTCCGTTGTATTCGCGGCTTTCAACATCGAAACTTACATTTACCTGATCGTCGATTGCCATTGGGAATTGATCAATTTTATCTCCAAACAGGTTGAAGCAAACTTTTTTGGGGTATTGATCGCCAGTTTCCAATACATAATCCTGCGAGCGCCAGGTTCCGTTTTTTCCTTGTCCTGTTGCAATAGGCAATACGGCAATAATTTTTCCTGAAATTTCCATTATTCTAGTTCTTTGTTTAAATGATTTTTTAGATGGACAAAGATAATCAAGAAAAAATGAAGTGCAAACAACCTCAAATAGATTTTACTTCTGTCACTTTACTACCTCGTTTAGAAAACCGTTTTATCAACTGACAGCAAGACATTTAATACGAATTATTTCTTTTACCCATTGTTCAGTCGAACATGAACATATGACTTTGATATTTTGTTTTATCCCAGAGTCACAATCCTCTAAAACATAATACTATGAAGAAAAATATGGGTTCGTTCGACAAACTGATTCGTTTGGCAGTTTCGATAGTCATAATTGTTCTTTACTATACCGGGATTTTACCTGCAACTTTTGCCATAATTGTCCTGTTGGTAGCATTATACCTTACCATTACGAGCCTTATCAGTTTTTGTCTGATTTACAAATTATTCGGAATGAACACCTGTAGAAAAGACGAAAGATAGCTTAAAAAATATTCTGCAAAAAGGCAATCTGCACATATAAACTGTAAGCAGACTGCCTTTTCCAGTGGAATATATACGGAATAAATATAGATATTTTCAGCAAGACAAAATTTTAGCCTAAAAAGTTATTCCACACCTGACATTTATGCAGAATTATGTAAATATATTTTACTAATAATCAGGCTTTAACTTACACTTTGCCATCTCTACTTTACAATAGAAAAAAAAGTGTAATTAATCGCCCGGGTATCATTGTCAATCAGACAAAATTTAGTACTTTTGTGGCGCAAATTAGAAAACTCAATTTTAAACGATAAATAAAATGATTAAAGTAGGTATCAATGGTTTTGGCCGCATTGGACGTTTGGTTTTCCGTGCTGCTCAAGAAAGAAACGATGTTCAAATCGTTGCAGTAAATGACCCATTTTTGGATCTTGATTATTTGATTTACATGTTGCAGTATGATACTGTACATGGTCAATTCAAAGGAACTGCTGAAAACAAAGATGGCAAATTGTTTGTTAACGGCAAAGAAGTTGCTTTCTTCGCTGAAAAAGATCCAGCTGCGATTGGTTGGGGTGCTTCAGGTGCTGACTACGTTGTTGAATCAACTGGTGTTTTCACTACTATCGACAAAGCAAAAGCTCACTTGGCTGGCGGTGCTAAAAAAGTAGTTATCTCTGCTCCATTTAACGATGCTCCTATGTTTGTTTGCGGTGTTAACCTTGACGCTTACAAAGCTGATATGGACATCGTATCTAACGCTTCTTGTACTACTAACTGTTTGGCTCCTTTGGCTAAAGTTATCAACGATAACTTCGGTATCGTAGAAGGTTTGATGACTACAGTTCACGCTGCTACAAATACTCAAAAAACAGTTGATGCTCCTTCTGCAAAAGACTGGAGAGGTGGTCGTTCAATCCTGAACAACATCATTCCTTCTTCTACAGGTGCTGCTAAAGCTGTAGGTAAAGTTATTCCTGAATTGAACGGAAAACTTACTGGTATGGCTTTCCGCGTTCCAACTGCTGACGTTTCTGTAGTTGACTTAACTGTACGCTTGGAAAAAGCTGCTACTTACGAAGAAATCAAAGCTGCCGTTAAAGCTGCTTCTGAAACTACAATGGCTGGTGTACTTGGTTACACTGAAGATTCAGTAGTTTCAACTGATTTCGTTCACGAATCACGCACTTCTGTATTCGATGCAGGTGCAGGTATCGCATTGAACGGTAACTTCGTAAAATTAGTTAGCTGGTATGACAATGAGTGGGGTTATTCTAACAAAGTGTTGGATTTGATCGCACACATGGATACAGTAAAATAAGCTGACCAACAATAAAATGCAAAAATCCCTTGTAACTTACGTTGCAAGGGATTTTTTCTATACCCTAACCAGAACTATTTAATCAAAACTCAGGTAAGGCTTTATTTTTATCAAATCATTTTCAGAGAATTCCGACAGATATTCTCAGCTCACTAATATCATGCAACTTTCCTTTATTGCGACGCAACTCATAAATGGCACGGGCTTGATAAAAGTTAAGGTATGGATGGGCATCCAGCCGTTGAGCTGTGGCAATATTGACTTTTATCTTCTGAATCAAAGACTGGTTTATTGTACAGTAAGGGCGAATTTTCTCCAGATTTTCAGGTCGCATGCCATAAACCTCGCTCAGTTGGTCGACAGACACGAATCCGCCGGTCGATTGCCGAAAGCGAACAATTCCTTTGGCGTAGCCACGGCCAATTCCCTTTATCTGCATCAGCAAGGTGGTATCCGCCGAGTTTAAATCTACAATTATATCGGTCCTTTTGGCTGATATTGATTCTTTTTTATCGGTTTTTATTTCAGCAATGGAAATATAGGGTTCGAGTTCTTTCAATTTATCGGGCAAGATACCATATACCTTCCCAAAATCGGCTGCCGTTCTGAATCTTCCACCTTTACTCCTGTATTTAAGGATATTTGAAGCAATAAACGGCTTCAAACCCAGACGGACAAAACCGGCAGAATCAATCGTATTCGGATCAAAGGCAAAAAGAGCGTATGGGCCAGTTTTCTCTTCGCGCACGGGAAAAGAGCCCTGGTTTTGATACTTTTCAGCATAAAGGCGTTGCTGCTCCTCATAACGCCTTTGCCATTCTGCCTGTCGAAGGCTATCGCGGGAAACAAGCGATTTTTTAAAGGCTGCCACCTCCGCCCGAAAGGCTGAATCATCCTTGTCTACAACGGGAAAAAAGTAGGGTAAAAAGTAATTTGCAGTAAAAGCCAGGGCAATCAGGACAAAGAGAACAATGACTCCAACTCGCTGTCCTCGCGAGAAATAAAAAAAATCTTTCCACATAACTTCATTTTAGGTTAAACAAAACCGTTCAAATATATAAACTTAATTTATATAATCAAACAATTTTTGTGGAAAATTATTAACCCAAACAACAAAAAGTAAAAATGAGCAACTCAAGAGAGCTACCCATTCTTACTTCCTATATAGAAATACTTTGTGTAAGAGCGGCAAACGGGACTCGAACCCGCGACCCTCAGCTTGGGAAGCTGATGCTCTACCAACTGAGCTACTGCCGCAAATACTATCTACTTTATACAATTAATTCGCTTGTTAGTAACCTTCTTTTTTCTTTGAAGTATCCTTCATTAATTCCGCAGGTTTTTGCTTTAGTAGCGATACTGTTTCATAATTCCAGGTTTCTTCAAACTCCCAGTTTGCCATCAACGTCAGTTTTTTGGGATAATAAAAAACCTGTTCAGGATGCTTTCGCGTCGCTAAATCACCCGTATCCCATTTCCCATTGCCATTCTCATCAATAAACATTCGCACATAATAATCACCCGGCTTGAGGTATTCAAAAACGGCACCTTTCTCTGCAGCCGGCTTGGTTGCCAGTAAATTATCCTTGGAATCAAGCACCTGAAGCATAACTTTCGGATCGAAATGAGCCAGAAATAGCTTTACACTTGAATATTCATCCAACGAACGAATTTTGAACTGTTCGGAGAAAACATTGCTTACTTTTTTATAAATACTTACAAATGCGGCCGAATCAATTTTCAGTTCGTAGGCAGCTTCAGGTATCCATTTATTTTCTATTGCATAAGTTGTTTTTGTGGAATCGACCTGCCTCCATTTAAACGCAATAGTCTTAAGCACCGTATCCACTTTCTGGCTCAATTTTATCTTAGATAGATCCGCAGCAGCCAGTGGTGTTTCAAATTTAAGAATCACCGGATTATAAACTTCAAACGCAGGGGAGATATTGCTATTCAGTTTCAAGGCTTCAACTTTCGGAGTGATTTTGGCCTTTGCTTTAGGATTTATGCGGGCTTTCCGCATGGATACATTTAACGTATCTGTTACAGAAACTAATTTCATCAATGAATCTGATTTCAGATACGTAACAGTCATCTCCAACGTATCTACGTTCCACACCGTAGAATCTGTAAGCCAATAGGTCAAACTATCCATAGTGGCATTTCTCTGAAGCAAGTGCTTACCCTCCCATTCAAAATTCAGGGGTTTGATAACTGGCAACTCTGTTGCAACCGTATTAAAGAAAAAGCTGAATGAAAATGGCTCCTTACGTTCATATTTTACAAAATACTGACGTTTTTTATTCTCCTTAAAAAACTGCAAGGTGATATCATCCGGTAAAAAACGAGTTCCAATATATGTCCTGACACTATCAAAGTGCAAAGAGTCTTTCCATATCGAATCCTGCATTTGCTCCCTTCTGAAAGTAGGTGTAACGAGCGAATCGTATAATGCAAGACCTTCACCTGACTGAAAAAAATAATCATGGTTGGCATCGCCTAATGCAAAAACCTTGTATGTGCCTTTCTTTACATTATCAATAGAAAAATGACCTTTTTCATCAGTTTTTCCAATACGCAGGAACGGTTTTTTTAAAAATACCGAATCCGAAGTCTCAACATAAATCCCCACAATGATGCCCGCCATAGGATTCAAATCCTCAGCATTGATTACTGTACCCGAAATTTTTAGGGTATCAATCTGATTGCCGGTTGAAAAGGAAAACAAATAATTCTTAAGCGCATTCTTTTCATTCAAATCAACAATGGCATTTCCGAAATTAATTGAATAGGTGGTACTATCCAACAGATCCTCGTTGAAATTTACCGAAACGCGCCTTCCCAACGATTTTACATCGGGAGGCTTAACTTGCGGAGGCGAAATGATCACATTTTCAGTAGCTTTTTCAATAGAGACCATCTCATCAAAATCGATATAGATTTGCTTTTTATTGAAGTTCAAAGAGTTGTTGAGCGGAACAGATTTCATCACTTTGGGAGGTGTTTCATCTTTTGGTCCGCCTGTAGGGCCCTGTGCTTTATTGGCACAAGCATGAACCAACAACATGATTGCAACTACTACGAATGCAGTTTGTATTTTTACTTTGTATCTCATATCTGTTATAAAACTATACTGCCAGCGGGAGCGTCAGCACTTTGTGCCCAATCCTGCACCGCAAACATTTTTTCTCGTCGCAATACTGCTTTTTAAGTTGCAGTAAAGCCTGTGAATCGTATGCCGATTCTGATTTCACACCTGTATTTTGCCAGCCTGTCACAATTGAATTGCGTTCGGACGGTATTTCCTCCAGAATTTGCAAAGCCCTGTCCTTCAACTCATCATTCCCTTTGTGTTCGGCATAACAAAACAAAAAAGGAACTACTACGTTAATCAAAATTGTATTTATGGATGAAGTTCCTAATTTTTTCGATTTGGAAGCGCTTTCTGTCGCAAATAAATAATGTGATTTCCAGAAAGAGGAAGGCTCGCAGGAAAACAATTCTTTTAAATGTTCGATTTCCGGAGTCTCTACTATTTTGGAAAACAGTTTGGACGAAGAATGAACCAAGGCTGCAAACTGGGCAATCCGTACATGCGGAAAATTATCGGGACGCAATCGCAACAATTTCCATTGTGCACTAGTTATGGGTTGCAAAGCGAATTTAGCTTTCAGAAAATTGTATTCCTGCTTCAGTTCCAACACATATTTATCATTCACTTCTTCAGTCAACAAACCAGCCTGTCCAAACAAAAGCGCCTCTAACTGAAAAAGGCTGTCTTTATGTTTGCCGAGTACCGATAGAGGCAAAGATTTTGCAAGACTTTCGAATGCCTGACTATTTGTGCCGAATCCAAAGCTACGAGCCAACGTTATATAAAACGCTTCTTCCCAATGCTGGTTACTTTCCGCCAACAAGCTTTGAATAGCGCTCATCTTTTGTTCCAGGCGCTCGGTAAGCAAAGCGCTCTTCCAGCTATGAATAAAAATATCTGGCACCAATGCTATTTTGTCAGCACACGGAATCCACTTTTGGTCGTTTATTAATTGTTCGTAATTTCTTTCAACAGAAACCGGACAAATAAGCTTCATTTGAGGAATGCGTGCACCATCCACCCGGAAAACCTCTGCATCAATTTCTGAAACCACATGCAGAATAACACTATCATAAGCACTATCTTCCTGATGATTATGTTTATTCCAATCCGAAGAACGAGTGTGCAGTTCAACATTTCCAGCCCAAAGCGTATCGCCGATTTTCACTTTGGCATTGAAAAAATCAGGCCCGGAATCGGTATTATACCTCCCCACATCAATCACTTCAACCAACTCACCATCGGTTGTTTGCAGGCCATGGGCATTAAAAAGCTTATTCTGCCAAACGTAATGTAAAATGGACTCTTTCATAATCAACTAACAACCCCTAACCCCTAAAGGGGAACTAAGCTACTTCTTACTTGTTGTGAACACCAAATTTATTATATCAGTTTAATGGACGAATTAATTCGTTTTTTATCAGGAGGAACTCTGGATCTCAAAGGACACCAAACGAATAGCCTTCGTTTTCAAGATATTCAATTGCCTGCGGCAAAACGGCAAGCACATTTTCTTTTGCCTTTATTGAATCGTGAAAAACAATGATAGAACCGTTGCGAACGTGTCGCTTTACATTCCGAAATATGGCTTCCACCGATAAATTCCGGTTATAATCGTGCGTAATCAGATCCCACATTACTATTTCATACTGAGGGCTCAACAGCCTTCGTTGTTTATAGGTTATCCGCCCGTAAGGGGGACGAAACAATCCGCTATCGATGTATTCTGATGCTTTTTGCACATTTTCAGCATACTCCCCGGCCGAAACTGAAAAACCTTTTAAATGATTATAGGTATGATTTCCGGTTGTGTGTCCGCGTTGCAAAACAGCTTTATACACTTCAGGGTATTTCTGCACGTTATCGCCCACACAAAAAAAAGTCGCTTTAATCTTATATTCATCCAGAATATCCAAAACCAACGGAGTAACTTCAGGCACAGGTCCATCGTCGAAGGTAAGATAAATGACCTTCTCGGATGGATTTTTGCGCCAGATTAGTTTCCCCATGAACGGTCGTAAAACCCTTGGAAACTGAATATTCATTACATCTGCATTCTTTTGCTATAGTCGAGGAAGCGCGGATAGTATTTTTCCACAATCGATTTTTGTTTTGCTTCGTCGCTGATTCTCAAAATTTGCTGAAGCACCGCCATATTATGACCAATCATTCGTGTAACACTATTGCGGTGTGACGTACTCATTGACATATACCAGTCCAGGTATTCGATACAGTTATTGGCAACTTCAATCATAATGGCGTTACCTTTGGCTGGTTCTCCCATTTTATAATAATATTCTGCCAACTGAGTGGAAGTATAATCGTGAGTTACCGTTGTTCCCGGTATCACTTTAGCACAATAATCGAGGGCTTTTTTAGCACGGACAGTATCACCTTTAGCTACCAATGCACCAATCAGATTACCAAACATCATACGGTGCGTACGGCACATGCGCAGGATATTTTCGTCAAGATATACTTTCGGATTATCAATTCCGCCGAATTTGAACTTGGTCATCATGTTGTTGTACATCTCATCTACATTTACACCCGATCCTGCACCTTTTACACCAATAGGCAAAATTTGGTAAGTCAAACCGGTAAGTTCAAAATGATCGTTAAGTCCCAGGTAGTAGTCGTCGCCAACTGTTACCGCAAAGTAAATCGGACGTTTCCAATGATTCTCTTTCAATAGTTCAAGGATCATTAATTCACTTTTAGTCAATCTTCTATTCAAAGAAATATCAATTTGAGGAATTATTTCTGAAGCTCTTGACATTGGCAAAGCACCATTTTTGATTACTTCCTGAGCATCAATTGGCAAGAACAGCTCTTTTGTGGGGATAAATGCTTCACCCTGATATTTGGTTTGCGGATCGGTACTAAGCATAAAATCATAAGCTGTTTTAATGTCCACCGGCTTTTTCAGCAGGTCTTCCACGCTTACCACTTCATTTTTACCTGCCGCATAGTCTTTTGCATCCCAAGAAATAGGCAGCGGAGCCGATTTATAGGCGCCACGTTTCATTTGCCCAATGTACCAGTCGGTTTGCAGGTAGCTCAGGTTACATACACGCACATCAGTACGATTTCCTTCCACTTCCTGATTATACCACAGCGGGAAAGTATCATTATCACCATTAGTAAAAATAATGGCATTTTCTTTACAAGATGCCAGGTAATTTTGGCCAAAATCACGGGCCGTATAACGTCCGCTACGGTCATGGTCATCCCAGTTTTGCTGAGCCATAAGCGCTGGAACACCCAGGCAGCAAAGCGTTACCAAAGCAGCTGTAACCGTTTTCGGAAGATATTTATCCAGAAATTTAATAATTGCCAGAACTCCCAAACCAATCCAGATACTGAATGCATAGAATGAACCGGCATACGCATAATCGCGTTCGCGCGGCTGGTAGGGTGTTTGGTTGAGATATACCACAATAGCCAAACCAGTAAGGAAAAATAACAGGAAAGTAACCCAAAACCCTTCAACACCATGTTTACCCTCAAAAATCAGGAAGATGGCACCCAGGATTCCCAACAGTAAAGGCAGGAGATAATAAGTATTGCGACCTTTATTTTCTTTTAATTCAGTAGGCAAATTTGTTTGATCTCCAACCAAAAACTTATCAATAAGATTAATACCTGTAATCCATTGCCCACGATCCATTTCGCCGTAGCTCTGCATATCATTCTGACGTCCTGCAAAGTTCCAGAAAAAGTAACGCATGTACATAAAATTCACCTGATACTCAAAGAAAAATTGCATGTTATCCAGGAACGTCGGTTTCACCTCGGTTCGCTGCTGCCCGCAATAGTCGAAAGAAATTTGTTGCCCGGTCACATATTGTTTGTAAAAATCAATATGTTGTTGAGTGGTGCTGTACATACGTGGAAAAATCATGTTGAAGCGCTCATCCATCACGTAATCGGTTTTATAACCGGTTACTATGTACTCATCTTTGTCAGAAGCTGAAGTTTTCGGTTTTTTGGCATATTGTGCTTCGCCCTGAGTTTGTTCGGGCACACACATATTTCCTTCCACACGTAGTTTTACCGGCGCACTGTAAACCGGACCATAAATCAATGGACGATCACCATATTGCTCGCGGTTGAAGTAGTATTTCAACGAAAACACATTATCGGGCGAGTTTTGATCCATGGTTGGTTTTGCCGAAGAGCGGATAACCACCACCGAATATGAAGAATAACCTATCAACAATACAGTTACCATCAACAAAATGGTATTTATCCAGCGTGGGTTAACCAATTGTTTTTTCAAATAGAAGAATGCACCCAAAGCAACGATAAGAAGAATCCCAACGATTACGTGTGAACCGAAGAATGGAATTCCAACGAACGAGATGGCCATCACAAACGAGATAGCCATGCGCAAATAGCTTTTGCTTACGTTAGATTCGTATATTGCCCAAATAAGGATGGCAATTGTAAGAATAATATATATGTACAAACCGCTGTTAAACGAGAATCCGAGCGTGTTCACGAAAAGCAGCTCGAACCAGCAGGCCACCTGTACAAAACCCGGGATGAGCCCGTAAAGCACGGCTCCCAAAATAGCGGCTGCGGCCAGCAAAGCCAGCAAAATGCCTTTGAGAGTTGGAGTATGTTTCTTGAAATAATAAACAAGTACAATGGCTGGAATAGCAAGCAGGTTCAGAATGTGAACCCCAATGGACAAGCCCATCATGTAAGCCATAAAAATCAACCAACGATCTGAGCCAGGGCGGTCGGCAACGCGTTCCCATTTAAGGATAATCCAGAACACAATGGCCGTAAAAAACGATGAAAATCCATATACTTCACCCTCTACTGCCGAGAACCAGAAAGTATCAGAAAATGTATAGGCCAAAGCACCAACCATACCTGCACCTAAAATGCCGATTGTATTGGCAAGCGTGTAATCTTCATCCGATTTGATCACAACCTTGCGGGCCAAATGTGTAATGGTCCAGAACAAAAACAAAATAGTGAAAGCACTTAGCAAGGCAGTCATGGAGTTGACCATCTTAGCAACTTCGGTCGTGTCGGAAGCAAACAAGGTAAAAAAGCGCCCCAACAACATAAAGAAAGGCGATCCCGGAGGATGTCCTACATCCAGTTTAAAGGCTGTAGAAATAAATTCAGGACAATCCCAAAAACTTGCAGTTGGCTCAATTGTAAGTAAATAGGTCACGGCAGCAATGGCAAAGGCTACCCACCCGAAGATGTTGTTCAATAATTTGAATCGTTTCATGAATGGTGATTATTGTTTTAATTGATAGTTAACAGTTAAACTATTTATGTCTGGATTTTTGAAAAAACGTTCAAAGATACAAAAAAAATCAGTTTGTTTTAAAAAAGGAGCCTATTTTAGTTAACATTAAGTGATTGACAAGTATTTAAGCATTTTTAAATATATTCAGAATAAAAATATTCAGCCCATTGTATTATTCAAACAATTACTACAGATTTGCTTGGGCAGGCAAAGATTACCCAAAAACTCAGGAAGCATGAACATTCACTACCAAATCCCGTTAAATAAACAAATTGTATAGTTAAAATTATATAGCAATATAAAATATTTCTCAACGCTATTTGCTCAACGCCTTTCTTTCATTTCGAAATTAAAAACGGAAACTGGCAGACATTTTTTTTGTTTTACAACCAAAATATGCGAATCAGAAAGCCGGCATTCCCAATTCAAAATACACTTACAAAAACTTAGAAAACAAAGAATTAGATTCGAGTGTTGTTGTATTGAATCCTATATTGTTATACTAAAATAATATTTATACATTTGTCATAAAAATTCATTGAAAATGACTTTGTATGGACTCGATCACGTCGTTTGCTGAACTTACTGCCCACCTGAAAAGTATAAACTGCCGGAAACGAATGGCCGTAGCCAACGCTGTGGATTCGCATACATTGGAGGCTGTTTTGCGAGCTGTGGATTTGGGCATGGTGGAAGCTTTCCTTATCGGCGATGTGGCATCCATTGAATCACCGGAATTGTTTGCCCGCAACCTCTCCCAATTCATTCATATTATAGACGTCCCTGAAGTGAAACAGGCAGCCATAGAAGCGGTACGTATGGTTAAATCGGGCGAAGCCGACATTCTAATGAAGGGGCTCGTAAACACGGATGTACTGTTAAGAGCCATCCTCGACAAGGAGAAAGGAATCTTAAAACCAGGCACGGTTATGACTTACAACTCGGTAATGGAAGTCCCGAAGTACCACAAACTGATCATCTTTTCCGACCCTGTAGTCATCCCATCGCCCAACCTGGTGCAACGCACTGCCATGATAAAATATGCTATAAACACAGCTAATAAATTTGGCATTCCCAAACCCAAAATAGCGCTAATCCACGCCACCGAGATAGCCAACCCGAAAATTCAATACATGCAGGACTATCTGGACATCATGCAATTGTGGCGCAACGGAGAGTTTGGAGATGTGATTATGGATGGACCGCTGGATATTTTTCTGGCCCTGGATTACGAAAAAGGAAGTATAAAAAATGTACCTACACCCGTTCTGGGAGATTCGGACATTCTTATTTTCCCAAATTTTGAATGTGCAAACACATTCTACAAAGGGTTGTCGCTGTTTGCAGGCGCCGAAATGTGCGGCTTGCTTCAGGGAACCGACAAACCGGTTGTACTGACTTCGCGCAGCGAAAGCACCGATTCAAAATTCTATAGCATTGCCATGGCCTGTGTAATGAGTTAACTCCCCTAAAACCAACAAGCACTCATCAAACACAAAGCCCGGACTTTAGCCCGGGCCTGATTACATTAAGCATCATAGACAACAATTTTCAATCTGTGAGTTTTTTCTAAACAAAACATACTTCAGTCAACCTTCCTTCATCCATCAAAGAATCTATATCTGCAAATTTCACAACATCACTTTTTGCGTCTTTCTGGCTGTTTTCACAACATAAACAGCACCTTTTGCCACAGGTATTACAATGCGCTCTCCAACCGACCGGATTTCAGTCACTTCTTTTCCCAACACGGTAAACACTTTCACCACTTCGCCTGCGGCACAGCCTTCAATCATAATTTCAGACTGTCTTCCATAAATTTTCACGTCTGAACCTATTCCGGTTTCTATAGCCGTCAATGTATTGCTGTACACAATTTTCAAAGTGGAGTTGGAAATAATGGGCGGTACTGTATATACTCCGTTTACCAACGAAGCGGTTACATCCAAGTCGTTATAAAACACAGACATAATCCGTTGTCCGTTGTTAGGCGTCAAATCGAATGTAGGGGTAGTTCCGTAGTCGCAAATCAAGTTCGTCGTACCGCCTTCGCTGCTTCTAATCAATAAATTATACTGCTTTATCGCAAAAGTAGCATGCAGAATTCCATTCTTCGAAGCAGCCGGAGTGGTATATTGGTTATTGATCACTTTCGTCAAAACATTTACACCATCAAACGTCAGACTTGCCAACCTGTAATTTGCATTCGGATTGAACGAAAAAGTAAGCGAAGAACCCTGGTTTACCGGGATTAATGCATTGTCTTTTATAACGCTCGAATTCACAACCACTTCACCTCCCTGACTGCAATTTACCAGAACACTGAATGGTTCGACAATAGAAGCAAAGTCTTTCCAATAATTTGCAGCCCTGTATTTTGCCACAGCACCCAACGGAACAGCCAACACACAGGTACTTTTATTCACGTTCATAAACGTGCTGTATTGGATAGTTGGTGGAGTTACATTCCCAATCTGAATTTTTGCAAGACCGCTACAGTTATAAAAAGCCAAGCTCCCAATGGAAATGACGGAGGCCGGGACAATCAAAGTACCCGCCAGTCCGGTACACGAATAAAAGGCCTGCACTCCAATAGTTACGAGCGAGTTTGGGAATTTAAGGGTTTTAAGAGTTGTCTTCCCTGTGTTGGTAGCATTTATCAGAAATGAATTGGCAGGCATTTCGTTGGCCGGATACGCAACACTTTTTGTCGAAAAATAAGAGGTACCATCAGTTCCAGTATAGGAAAAGATGTTGGCGTTGCTCAAATCCAGCATTGCCAACAGTGGCATCTCGTCTCGCATGCATTTTATATCTCGGGCATCGATATTCCCAGTAACAGTTAGATCAGTAAGGGTGCTTTTTTGACTTGCAGACAACAAAGTACTTAGCGCACCGGGCGTCGTTACATTAACGCTGGTTGAGATGGCACCTAAATATAAATACGGAATCAGTGCCAGACCGATTAGAGTAATAATTTTTTTCATAATCTTTCATATTTAAAATCAGGTTAGTTTATTATAAAATTAGCTCAATTCCATTCTAAAATAGAGTATAATTATTGTATCCTGATATATTTTTTACCCACATACAGCCGATTACAATAATTTCAAATCAACAAAAACAAACAGATTATTAATTACTCACTTTAAACTAAATTCACACATCCAATCGTCACTCAAACAATATAAAACACTACTTAACAGCCAATTAAGAAACAACACACGTATACAGATAGATTTATTTATGTTTACATTCACTAATAACACAAAAATATAACAACTAAAACACCCGCTAATAAGTCTTAACACTAAAAAAGAATGGAGTAATCCCTGATTTTACATATAGTGTAAACCCCTAGAACATGAAAAAGCCCACAGAAGTTTTTCGGACTTATGCAGGCTTTATTTACTACGCCACTTTAGGCATTTTGTGCTAAATTTTCACCATTTTATTTTTTATAGCATGTAGTATCAAATTAATTGTATTTTTAGTATTTGTTTTTTTTATCAGAGCTGAGCGGTGTGCCTCCACGGTTTTGGGACTAAGAAAAAGGGTCCCGGCAATTTCTGAAACCGTCAACCCCTGGCAAAACAAGCTTAACACCTCTCTCTCGCGCACAGTCAGTTCGCTGTCATTCTCCGTATGTTTTTCGTGATTATGATTTGAAACAGGGAAATCCATATCCATGATTATCATACGAATCAGCTCGTTTGAAAAATAGAGTTCGCCGTCCATAACAGCTTTTACGGCCTTGGCAAACTCGGCTTTATCCGAAGACTTTAGCATATAGCCCATTGCCCCCGCATTTATCATGTTGTGATAATTGTTCCTATCGCTCAACATAGTCAATACCAACACCTTTATGTCCGGTTGAATCAACATGGCTTTCTGGATTGCTTCGAATCCGCCCATTACTGGCATTTCTATATCCATCATTACCAGATCGGGCTTTTGCTCTTTCAGCAAATCAAGAAACACCTTCCCGTTTTCGGCTTCACCAATTACTTCTCCGATATTTTCGGTATCAATCAGCACTTTAATTCCTTCACGAAACAAAGCATGATCATCTACAATTATTATTTTTATCATACACAGTCAGGTTACAAAATGTTAGTATAATGTTACATAAACAAATTCATTTATCATTAGTGTTTAAACACCGTATTTCCTTCTATTGGGAATTGCAGATAGACTTTCAGCCCGGCTTCGGGCTTTGTTACAACCTTTATATTACCTCTTAAAATATGAGTTCGTTGGAAGATATTTGTCAGCCCCAACCCTTTGTCACGTCTTTGAACTTCTTCCAGATCAAACCCGATTCCATTATCCGAATATAGCAAAGAAACAACCTTGCCTGTATTATCGTATACAAATTCTATCGAAACTTCAGTGGCTTGGGAATAGGACAGCGTATTGCGGAGAAGCTCGGTGGTTATTCTGTACAATGACACTTCCAGCAATTTATTAAACCGGTCATTTGTATTAGTAACAAAACTAATACGTACCTTGTTTGAATCATTCAATTGATGGATGAAATCCTGAATAGCTAAAATATATCCAGAACGTGATAAAAACTGAGAGCTTAATCCGCGGGCCAATTCCCTTGTTGTTTGTATGGCTCTGTCGATATTTTTATTGCCGTTTTCTTCAATAATTTTTCTTTTTTCAATATCAGTGGTGGTACTCAACATTTGAAAATATAGTTTAATGGTCGACAACAAAGGACCCAGGCCATCGTGCAAATCCCTGGAAAAACTATTCCGCTCACGTTCTGAAACATCCACCGTAACCCGCACCAACTGATTTTGTACCTCTACGCTCTCAGTCACATCCCGGTTTGACACCCGTACACCAAGATATTTATTATCTTCATTATAAATACGCCTGCAAATGTGGGCTATCCAGCGGACTTCTCCTGTTTTTGTAAGAATTCTAAAAACACTTTCAAGCACTTCATGATCCGAAGCCCCCGAACAACGTTTCTTCCGGTGTTTTTCCCACTTCTCAATATCTTCTTTATAAATTATATCATTAACCAAATCAGGATTATTCTGAAAATCAGCAATAGTATAACCCGTTATCCGCAACACTGATGGTGACATATATACTAGTTGCCCATCAGGATCTCTCCAATATTCCCAATTGTAATTATAATCGGCCACTGTTCGTAACTTTTCTTCTGTAGCCCGAAGCGATTTGTTTAATTCAAGTAACTCCGAAGTGCGTTCTTCAACGCGGCTTTCAAGCTCCTGATTCAAATGAAAAAGTGAATCCTCAATTCGTTTTCGTTCTGTAATATCATTAATTAAGACATGATTGGCCAACTTGCCTTTATAATAAATGGTACTGGTAAAAATTTCGACAAAAATCAACTCCCCGTCCTTTTTTACATGCCTTCGTTCTGCAAAAAACTCTTGTCCTCCAATTATATGTTCCAGATCATCCAGATATCCGGGAATATCCTCCAACGGTCGCACATCAAGTGCTGTCATTGACAAAAACTCCGCTTTTGAATAACCATAATGTCTTATTGCGGCATCATTCACTTCTATAAAATCCAGAGTTTCACAATCGATGATCCACATTGGTTGCGGATTGGTCACAAAAAGCAGCCGGTACTTCTCTTCACTCTCCTTCAGAGCCTCTTCGGCCAGTTTTCGCTGGGTGACATCGTAAAGAATTCCGGTCCAGAGGATATCCCCATTTTTCAACTCACGGGGAAGCGACTCCAACCTTATCCATTTGAGCTGTCCATTTACAATTAATTTCCCCTCCCACTGAAATGGGATTAATTTTCTGTTTGCTTCTTCATTTGCTCTCACAAAGGATTCTTTTTCCTCATCACACACCAGATCAACGATCACATAAGGATTCTTATCAAAGTCACGATGGGTCATCTCTAAAATTTCACAAAAACGCGGACTCGCAGTTTCCATAAAATATGGAGGTTCCTTGGCATTCACCCAATTGGAATTTTCATAGCGCTTTGCACCAGATACCCTGATTCGGTACAATCCCGCGGGCTGATTGTTAAAAATATCTTTGTAATAATCCCGCTCCTTGTGAAATTCCATTTCAGCCTCAAGCAAATGTTGATTTTGGGAAAGTAGTGAAGTTTGATTGGAGAGAAGTTCCTGAATAATTTCCAACGCATCGGAATCGGAGCCAGAACAATTCTGCCCCTCTAACCGGGAATACAGAAAAGCTTCTGCCTTGCGTCGAAGTTCTGCGGTAACCAATTTCAGTTTTTTATCCATGTTCAGGTAAAATTACTGCTAATAATTTTCCAGGTTAATCGTGACGGGATTCTAAACCAGTCCTAAACAAAATTTTAATCATTCTCTAGCTCAAGACGGAAAAATGATTAAAAGCTTAACATTAAAAACAGGGTGTAAACGGATCCTATTTATTTGCAGATACGGATAGTTAAACCGGCATCTGACAATTATCTTACAAACATTGTAGCATTAAGCCGGACAAATATAATCATTACCTTAACATTAGCCAATAATTTTCGATTAAATTTATTGAGAACTCTAGAATTCACTTAGCAAACGTAAATAATTCGACACTTCCACGTCAAAATTATAAGTTGCACTTAAAATTAGGCCATTATGTTTCTGAATCACAAAATGCTCACCATTGCACGAGCAGTTTTTTTTGCAGCACCCGGTTCACCCAGCAACTTTTTCATTTTTGCATATTCATCCAGCATATTTTGGCGGTACTCTTCATTGTTTAATATGAGATCCAATTCGGAAACAATGTTTTTTACGGTAAACAAATGTGCCAACAATTCTTTTACCACCAACTTTTCGGCAACGATATTCACCAACGAGACAAATTTAGTCCGAACCACAATTTCTTTAGCCAAATACCCAATCCTGCCAAGCGGAACATGATACACTACAACTTCCGGAGTTCCAATCAACGCCGTTTCGAGCGTTGCCGTTCCAGAATTCACCACAGCTACCCGGGCGTGCTGAAGCAATTCATAAGTCTTCCCTGAAACAACCGACACCTGAGAACCTTTCAGTAACGAATGATATAATTCCTTTTCTATAGCCGGAGCGCCTGCAATTACCACCTGATAACCGCTAAATTGTAAACCGGCCTCTACCATTCGGGGCAAACACCCTTTTATTTCCTGCTTACGGCTCCCCGCAAGTATGGCAATAATCGGTTTTGGGGGCAAATTATTTTCTGCACAAAATTGATCAAAAGTCTGTTGTTGGTTTGGGCGCATAGAAACCGAGTCAACTGTCGGATTGCCAACATATTCAACAACATATTTATGTTTAGCATAAAAAGCAGTTTCGAACGGAAAAATGGTGAACATCTTGTCAATATAACGCTTTATTTCCCGAACCCGGTATTCTTTCCAGGCCCAGATTTTGGGAGAGATATAGTAACATACTTTTGTCGAAGGAAGATTTTCTTTCACATAACGGGCAATCCGCAAGTTAAAACTCGGATAATCGACCAAAATCAACACATCGGGTTGAAAATCAGAAATAGCCTTTTTGCAATCGCTTAAATTTTTCAGAACTGTCCGCGCATTTTTCAGAACGGCAACAATACCCATAAAAGCCATTTGCCGGTAGTGCTTTATCATAACCCCACCTTGAGCCTGCATTAAATCTCCCCCTAAAAAGCAGAACTCAGCATTGGAATCTACTTTTTTGAGCTCGCACATTAAATTTGAAGCATGCAAGTCGCCCGATGCCTCACCGGCTATTATAAAGTATTTCATGGGGGGGGGGGATTAGTTGATGTGTTGATTAGTTGATATGATAATGTGAGAATTAGTTAATGTCTAGTCAAAAACCAACCATTTGCCAGCCTCTTACTGCTTACTGCTTGCCTCTTACTGCTAATCTAAAGCATAAATATGCATCCTACAAAATATGGCATTGCGGACAACAATACGCCCGTGGCAATTTTAAAGCTATCGGATTTGTAAAACACAAATACAAATGCCAGGTTAGGCATAACCGAAAGCAGCAACAACTTACCCAACAATGCACTGGGATAAATCTGTTTAATTATTTCCCAAAAAGTAAAGTCACCGGGATAAAACCTTGCCAGATATGCCCACATAAAGAAAACGGGCAATATAATTCCGGGTATAAATCCATACAGAAAACGATCAAAACGCTTCACAAGCCAGATATATTTAATTGGTTATTATCAAAACTCCCATTGACGAATGATATCAATGGCCTCATGTGCTGTCAAATCAATTTTAGTAGGAACAATGGAAATATATCCCAGTTGCAAGGCCCACTCATCGGTATCTGTGGATTCTGGTTCATGATTCTCAAAATGGCCGGTAAGCCAGTAATAGGCGCGTCCATGCGGATCGGTGCGTTTTGCAAATTCTTTCGTCCAACGGCCATCGCATTGTCGGGCTACTTTTACTCCGGCAATTTCTCCTGCTGGTGCATTTACATTCAGGCAGGTAGCGTGTGGCAGGCCATTTTTTAATGCTTCACGGGTAATTTGCAGCACATATTTTTCAAAATGGCTGAAATCAGCATCCAACGAAGAATCGCAGATAGAAAAACCGATAGAAAGTATCCCATTTTCGCAACCTTCGAGCACGGCTCCCATTGTCCCTGAGTAAATAACATTTATTGCTGAATTTGAGCCATGATTAATTCCCGAAACCAGCAAGTCGGGTTGCCGTTCTACAATTTCATTCAAAGCTAGTTTCACGCAATCGGTTGGTGTTCCTGTACAGCTGTATCGAATCAAACCTTCACGCTCCTCCAGCTTTTTGAAACGGATTGGATGTATAACGGTCAGCGCATTCGACTGGGCCGAACGGGCGCCATCCGGTGCTACCACCACCACATCACCTACTTGCATCATAAGTCGGGTCAGCACTTCTATGCCTTTTGCATCAGCACCATCATCATTGGTTATTAATATATAGGGCCTTTTTAATTCGTAATTCATAATTGATAATTCATAATTTGTAACGCATATTTCATATTTCAAAAAAACGCTTACTGCTTGCTTGCCTCTTATCTCTTACTGCTACTGCTTATTTTCAAAACTGTTGCACCCAGAAAACAGGCACTTACCACCAGATAGTAGAGTAAATCGCGGGAATCGATAACACCACGGCTCATGGATTTATAATGGGCATGAATTCCGAAAAATTCGAGTAGCTGAATGGGCTGGCCGGAAGTAAAAAAGCTTCCCAATACCTCGAAGCCATAGTAAAAGAAAAAAGAAAGGACTACAGCCACAACAAAAGAAACAATCTGGTTGTTTGAAAGCGATGAAGAAAAAATACCAATGGCTACATAAACCGCAGCAAGCAAAACCAGCCCGATAAAGGAACCCCAGAATGCTCCTGAATCAACATTTCCAACGGGTTCGGCCAAATAGGACACGGAAAAATAATAGAGCAGAGCAGGAAGCAATGCCATTGCAACCAACAGCCAACCGGCCGTGTATTTCCCCAACACAATTTGGAACTTGCTTAAAGGCTTTGTCACCAGCAATTCCCAGGTTCCGGTTTGTCTTTCTTCAGCCAACAAACGCATGGTTACAGCCGGGCAAAGAAATAAAAACAACCACGGTGCTAAATAGAACAACCCATCCACATTGGCATAACCCGCATCGAGGATGTTATATTCTCCGGGAATAACCCACAAAAACAACCCTGTAAGCAGCAAAAAGATCCCGATAACAATATATCCGGTGGCATTACTAAAGAAAGTCCGTAATTCCTTTTTAAAAACAGAAAGCATCTTAATATCCTAACAATTAATAAATCCTGATTATTTTGTTACTTTTGCGGTGTCAAAGGTAACCAAAATTATTGAATCGTAAATTAATATTTAACTGGCAACTGCATGAAAAAAAGAGCCCTAATTTGCTTTTCTATCTTCTTTTCAATTACAATTCAGGCACAAACAAGCCAAACATTTCAATTTAAAGCAGAATATGTTTACGGTAATATTCTCAAACATACCAAACATCTCGAAAATCTCGTGAAAGGCCCTGTTACCGGGGGCGAATTTGCCATTGAATGGCAAACCATGGGCGAAAAACCATGGCATCAGTACCTTGGTTTTCCTAAAGCAGGCCTCGGAGCCGTCTATCTTAATCTTGGCAATCCTGATACTCTTGGAAATGCTTTTGCGTTATATCCATACATAAATATTCCGTTGCTACGTACAAATTTCATCAAATTATATATAAAACCGGGTGCTGGAATCAGTTATCTTACCAAAACATTTAAAGATGCAACGGCCTATTATCCTTCCGGAGAAGTTAATCTGAACAGGAGTAACGCAGCCATCGGTTCGCATATCAATGTGTATTTTGCCGGAAGTGTAAATTTTGAGATTCCGCTAGCTGCCGGATTGAGCCTGACCGGCGATTGCGGCTGGAATCATGTTTCCAACGGGAGTTTTTATCAACCCAATTCCGGCATCAATATGCTAAACGGGTTTGTTGGACTTAAATATTTTCCAAACCACAAAAAGTACGACGCTCCTGCAAAAAAGAATATAGCAGGTCTGCCTAAACGGTTAACCGGTGAAATTACGATTTCTGGAGGCGCACGCCAACTTTATTATAAAGATAATCGGTTTTTCCCAATAGGCTCAGTTAGTCTTGCCGCCTTCTATCCTGTGACTAATTTTTACCGCATGGGATTAGGGGCTGATGCATTTTACGATGGTGTTTATGGCGAAGTGAATGCCTCATCAGTTCCTTCTGAAAACGAAACAAAATATCAACGGACCTATATCAAATCCGACTTGATAAGCAATAAAATGCGTGTCGGTGTTTCGTGGCAACATGAACTTGTCATGGGGCGACTCACTGCCGGATTTCATTTCGGTCTATACCTCTACAACCCGGTTAAAAACCTGGAGCCCTTCACCACTGCTTCAACAGCAGTAATAAACAAGCCTCTAATTTATAGTTACAATATCGACAAAGAAGATGGTTGGTTATACACCCGGGCTTCAATAAAATATGCACTTACGGATCACATTTTTGCATCGGCCGGATTAAAAACACATTTGCAAAAAGCTGAATTTATAGAATGGGGTTTGGGATACCGTTTCTGATTTTAAACGGCCCACAGATTAAGAGTCAGTGCTCTGCAAAGCATCCAACATTAACGGAATTTCATCTTCATCTACGCCGTTGGCAATCAGATAAGGCTGGTCATCGTTCAATGCGTCTAAAAAAGCATCCATATTGTTACCCTGAAGGCTGAGGCTTTTTCGATACAAATCGACAGCATCCTGAAGTCGGCGCTGGCACCAGGCAATATGGCCAGCATTCAGGCAATCGTGTGCAGTTGGTTTTTCTACGAGCAATTTCTTCACATAATAATCTGCTTGCGATACATTGCCTGACACAAAGGAACACCACGAAATAGCTCTCCACACCCTCGCATCCTCATTTTCCAGCGCATCCAATTTAAAATAAACATTCAACGCTTCTTTGTATTTGCCAAGCTCCACATAACAATGACCAATTTGCATCATTATGGACCGCTGGTCGGGTTTCAAAAACTCCACATGCTGGTAGTATTCAAGCGCTTTCGCAAAATTTCCGGACAGGCGGTAACAAAGAGCCATTTTCTTAACAGTCCATAAATCATCGGGCTGAATCAAATCGGCTTTCATATAGGCATCAAGTGCTTTCTCGAATTGCGAAGTTTGTTGATAGGAATATCCTATTTTCTGATAAAGTGATGCAAGAGGCGGATTATCATGCTGCATTTCTTCAAACAGTTCCAATGCCTGAACATAATGGTTTTTTGAGAAATAATATTCAGCAATACTTCGTTTAAAATCCCTGTCATCAGCCAGAATATCAAACAAATATGAACGGTGCATCAATAGCGAAAAAGCAAACATATCCGAAAAATCGGCATGCTGGGGATAAAGCTTAAAAAAACGGAACAAATCCTGAATATATTGCTTCGAGATATTTTTTGCAGTCACATCAGGTGTCAGAATCGCTTCTTCTTTCGACATTTCATCCAGTTGTTCCGCTTCCATTTTAAACGACTGTTTAAGCATTCCACGCTGTGATTCCGGCATTTGAAGAATACTCAAACAGAATGAATACTTGTCGGAATTGCACATTATATTATTACTAACAAATGCTGTCAGTAACGATTTATCATCCGTCCGAAACAGCTCGTTCACCGCAGAATACTCCGCATCGAAAGGCAAAAACCAGTTGCTGAAAGCCGAGAAAAAAGGGAAAGTCTTAAGCAAGGAGAAAGTGCTCATATACACGTCAGCACCCTCCATTTGCAATTCACTCAATTCCTTTAGTTTATCTGAAATTCCACTTTCGTCAAGCAATTCCTGCCATTGAGGATTTTCTTCGTTCAGGTCATCCGTATTCAGAAGGCTATCAGGATCCATTTTGTCGCGAAGCTTCGGACTGATTTTCATCATTTCAGGCAGAATTTCTTCCTGCATCTTTTTAGAAATCATTTCTGTCTCGGCAGTCGCAATGATCTGAATAATAATATTCTGAAAATTATCTACAACGTGATTGTCGTCGGCCAATAGAACCAACCGGTTGCGCACTGAAGGGAAAAATGGCAAAAAACGATTATGTTTGGCCAGTACAAAACAGAGTCCGACCAAAGCCCGCTGCTTTACACGTTGGTCTTCGTGTTGACAAGCATCAAAAAGCAATGACAGTTTGTTTTCATCAAACATCCGCCAAAGATTGAGTGTAAGTGCCGATACTGCCAGGGTTTTCTCCAGCCAGCCCGGATGTTCCGGTTGCATCACCTTCAAAAAAAGTGACTTTTCATTGGCCTGATAGCTGCCTGTGAGCCACAAAAGACTGAAAAGCTCGGCTAGCGCGGTTTCGTAGTTGGAGCGCAATCTCTTCAATTCCGTTTCATGAGCATCACCCAGATTTTGGATAAGCGCAGTTTGCGAATGAAAATATTTTAGCGACACAAACAACTCAGAAACAGAAGTATAATGTTTGGAAAATGGAAAATATCTTTTCTGGGAATATTCGTAATTGGATGAGTTCCGCAACAACAATTCCTCCCGAAGTTCGGAATTCAGGACAAAAACTTTTGCTATCAGCTTATTATAAACGGTTTTTCGTTGAGGATCTTCAACTCCGGTAATATAATAATGAAGAAGGTACTGATAATTTTGCTGCAAATCCTGCAAGCGGTCGGCAAATTCGCCAATCTGAAGCTCGTCAACCAGTAATTGGGTGTTTTCAAACGCATTTTTCAATTTCCCCGAAGAGAGCGATTGCAATGCCGACTTAAAGGTTGTATGAATTTGAGCTGCATTCATTTTTTCAGATATATCAATAAACAGTGAGGAGTGAATGTAAAGATCTTAAACAACAAAAAAGAGCTCTTTATCCCATTTTGCTAATTTTGCGAAGCCTATCTTCATCTATAATCTTAAGTTTTCTGCCGTCCATAGCTATAACATGTTCATTCACAAAATTCGACAATGTGCGGATGGCATTGGAAGTGGTCATATTAGATAAATTGGCTAAATCTTCGCGCGAAAGGTAAATACTGATAGTTGCCCCATCTTCTTCCATACCGTAGTTTTTACGCAACAAAAGTAATGCCTCAGCCAACCGGCCGCGAATATGTTTTTGCGTCAGGTTGACAGTCCGTGCATCCGAAGCGCCTAAATCTGTTGCCATTTCTTCCAGAAAACGATAGCAAAAAGCATTGTTGTGTTTTAGAATCGACAAAAAAATCTCAGCTTTTATCATATAAACCACCGATGCTTCGAAAGCGGTAACATTGGTGTTGTATGTTTCGTTGGCTATAATGGCACGGTATCCGAAATGTTCACCGGGTTTCAACATCCGGATAATCTGCGAACGGCTTCCTACACCTTCTTTATACACTTTTACTTTCCCGCTGGCCAAAATCATCATATGGGTTGGCGTCTCACCTTCGCAATGTATCATTCTCATTCTTTTTAAAATGATGCACGGTGTAATTATTGCTTATAAACTGTCGTTCATCAGGAGTAAGTACATCCCAAACCGTCAAAATCTCTTCGAGAGGTTTGAGTTCCGAAACTTGTTTTTTCGCCATAAAGTTCGAACTGAAATATGTTTGACAACAATGTTATAAAGCACAAATTTAGTGTTTTTTCGAGACATTAGATCAAATAATAAAAAAAAAACATTAAAATATAGCTAAAAGTGCTTTACATTTAGATAAAGCAGTTAAAGTGGATCTATAAAATGCAGACAAACCACCCTATTAACTAAAAGTGCAGCTACCAGTCAATATTTAAAATATATTTACTATCTTTGTTTTTCACATTATCCCGGTTCATTTATGAAGAAAATTATCCTTGTTTTGTGTTTCTTTATCAGCATTGTAAAAATAAATGCCCAACAAATTTCGATCAGCGATTCGGCGGTAATAAGCCTGATTACCTGCTCTCCCGGGCCGGAAACCTATGCTAAATTCGGACATACGGCTATACGCATTAATGATTCTTCCAATGGGCTTGATCTGGTTTTCAATTACGGAATTTTCAGTTTCGAGACAGCAAATTTCTATTGGAAATTTATCAAAGGCGAAACCGATTATCAGTTGGGAGTATATGAAACCGGTTATTTTCTTCCGGAATACAAACAACGAAATTCGGCTGTTTGGGAACAGGTTCTCAACCTGACAACAGCAGAAAAGCAAAACCTGATTAACCTGCTTATTACCAACTACCAACCTGAAAACAGAGTTTACCGTTACAATTTTATATTTGACAACTGCGCCACCCGTCCTCGTGACAAGATACTTGCAGCATTACAAGGCTATGTTCAATTTCAACCCAACAACGAATCAAAAACCTTCCGTCAATGGGTTGGCGTTTACGTCGGCACGGATACATGGCTGAAATTCGGTATCGATGTGATTTTTGGATTGGATGCTGACAAAATCGCATCTCAAAATGCAACCATGTTTTTGCCTGAAGTTTTAATGTCAGAATTTCAGAATGCACAAATTAAAAACTTCAATGGCCAGAACCGCAAATTGGTTTCGGAAAAGAAAACTCTGGTTGATAAGAACGAATCCAACGAAAAAAACGCAACCGCAAACTGGCTGTTTAAACCATTGACAATTTCTCTACTTCTGCTAATCATCGGAATTATCATCACCATCTGGGACACAAAACGCAGACGTCATTTTAAACTTTTCGATTCGGCTCTGCTCATTCTGACAGGACTGGGAGGTATCGTTATATTCTTCCTAATGTCTTTCTCCACACATCCACTTGTAAAACAGAACCTGAACATACTGTGGCTTAACCCCTTGAATATCGCCTTAGGTATTCTTATCTGGATAAAATCTTCAGAGCTCAGGCGTATTCTTTTTTTCTACCAAATATTTAATATTGTATTGCTGATTGGAGCGCTTTTTGCTTTTGCACTTTCAATCCAATTATTCAATGTGGCCGCCTTCCCGATAATTGTACTTATGATGATGCGAAGTACCCGCTGGTTTGCATACACAAAACACAAACTTTATAAACGTAGAGATTTAAAATAATTTTATTCAAAAAAAAAATCTCCCGCACTTTACTCAACGCCATAAAACCTTGACAATAAATAAAGTACAGGAGGTTTTATTATGGAGATTAGTCCTCTAAAATTTCAGCAAAATCGGCTATATGTTCATCAACATAAGCTGCAATTAAAGATGTTTGTCGCTCTTCGATATCAAAATAGATTTCTTCCAACTCGTCAAAAACTTCAAAATCAACATACATGGCGTTAAACTCTTCCTCTGTTGTTTCGCGCTCAAGCTCTGCTTTATTTGGTTCGTAAATTTCTTTGGCCCTGTACACCAGTTTGGCCAATTCGACAGCACCAAATTGTTTGATGGCTTTTGCAAAAGGATTGCCAAAAATATAGTTTCCGTATCCATTTTGAATCAGTTGCACGAAACCTCCTTCTCTCATTTCTGTTGAGAAAAAGTGCCATGCAAGCAAGGTATGCTGATTGCCATTGAGCAACGGCATTGTTTCAGCAGTCAGATTGCCACCTATCACTTCCAGATAAGCATCTATAAAAACCTGCAGAAATTCATCCATGCCTTTTTGGGCAGCTGCAGCTAAAAAGCTGTCTTTAATTTGAATCATATTTTTATTTTACTTGTTTCAGATCAGAACTTCTACGCTGAAAGGCGGTAGTTGAATGCTGATTTTTCGGTTAGAAACTGCAAAGTTATTATTAAAAGTCGATTTCAATCCTTTAGCTTTTAAAATTTCGGGTAATTCAATTTCTATCAACTTCGCCTTTGCTGAATTATTTATAATTACAACAACCTCTTTATCAAAATATTTACGGGCAAACACCCAGCTGTCTTTTGTTGAATGGATATTTATAAAATCTCCATAAATTAATACTGGATTTTCGGTACGAAGATGAGCCAGTTTAGAAACCTGTTCCCAAAGTTTTGCCTCGCGATTATTCCACCCCAGGAATTTCATCATCCGGCGGCAATCCGGGTCATTGGCACCGGTAAGGCCTATTTCGTCACCATAAAAAATGACCGGAATGCCCGGAATAGTCATATTAAAGGCATGCATCAGTAACAATTTGTCGTAAGCCGTAGAATCTGTAATTCCAATCCTGCGTTGCCAGCCTGCCGCCTTTGAATCTTCACCAAACTTCAAATCGCCGGAAGCATAAGCCATGAAGCGGGGTTTATCATGATTTCCGGAAATATTTCCCATTACATTATGGCTTCCGTAAGTGTACAAACTCGAATTCAAAATTGTCTGCACTTTGAGTAAATCGCTCCCTCCTACTCCGGCAAAAGCTGTATTGGCCACGTCGTACACATTAAAATCAAATTGTCCATCCAGCATTCCTGTTGTCAGATAACTATTAATCAACTCCGGGCTTCCGTAGGTTTCACCAATTTGATAGAGGTTTTTCCCCTTATTTTGTTTTTTAATTTTCAGAGTCAACTCGCGCCAAAACTGTTCGGTAATGTGCTTGCATGCATCGTGTCGGAAACCATCCAACTTGAACTCAGTTAGCCAAAACATAGCCGAATCGGACATTATATCCACAACTTTAGGATTAGCCAAATCGAGCGTTGGCATAAAGGTATCGAACCAGGTTGTCAGCCGCTGATCGTCCCAACGCTCGGTATTCAACGTTCCATCCGGCAAATACAAAGGCGTTGTCCATTCCGAGTGTTGCTTGTAGAATGGATGCTCCTTGTGTACATGATGTGCCACGTAATCAAGCAAAACGTTTATATTCTTTTCATGAGCATCAGCTACCAGATTTTTAAATTCCTGATTTGTTCCAAACCTGAAATCCACCTTGGAGGATGAAACCGGCCAATACCCGTGATAGCCTGAAAATTTAGTTTTCATCGGGGCATAAAATCCGTAGGGTTCGGTTGGATTCTGATTTAAAGGCGAAATCCATAGCGTGTTTACTCCCAACTTTTCGAAATAGCCATCATCAATTTTCTTTTTCAATCCGGCCAAATCGCCTCCCCAATAGTCCACTTTGTAGTTTACATCCTTCCGGTTCATGGGAAGGTCATTCGAGGTATCACCATTTACAAACCGGTCCACCAACATAAAATACATGATTTGAGCCTGTTTATCTTCGCGTACAACTTGCTTTGAGTCAGTCAGGACTTTACCTTTGTCAAGCGGCACAAGAATATCGTTGCTCACCCCAAATTCATTGCTTGCCCATACACGAATAAACGAACGATCAATCTGCGATGCATCTTGTGGAATATCTATCTTTATCTTTCCGTTTTTGACAGATACGAAATTGGCTGCCAAGAGGTAGTTTTGCCAATATGCAAACACCTGTTTTACATCATTTTCACTGATCAAAGTTACAGTTGACCCCGTAAATTTATGAGTGTATAATCTCGGGAATTTGTCATTTTGCCCTGCCACTTGTAAAAGGGAGTTGAACTTTCCGTACCCATTATCTACTTTATCCGGATTAGTGGGGTCATGGTTCTGATTGCCGTCTAAACTAAGCTGATACAAATACGTTCCCGGACTGAGGTACAATTGAACTTCATAAATGCCTTTATTATTCAACTTTAAATCCGGTGTCTTCGAAGCGGTCCAATCGTTCATTTGTCCGGCAATTTGCACTTTCCGATACGTTTTCCCTTGCGGACTGAACGTAAATTTATAATCTATTTTATCCGTTTTACGGCATGGGATAGCAAATGGAACGCCTTTTATCCAAAGATTTGCATTTACAAAGTGTTCCATATCTTTCTTTACGAAAAAACTTGCCGTAAGTTTAGCACTATCCAGCCGACAGACCAACTTATCGGTTGAAGTAGTAATTGAGTCAATGTCAGCCGGATTCATCACAAAATCCTGTAAATAAACAACATTTTCGCCCAGCCTCAACGTTAATAAAGAGTTTAGATTCTGGCTATTTTCCGACTCAACAGGGAAGTTCAACTTAGGCTGACAAGCCGTTAAGGCAAATATTGCAAATACAACTAAATTAAATCGTGCCATAATTCAATGTGTTATTTGATAAAAAGTTCTACCTGAAGATCAGTAACAGTGATACCAGCAGTCCCGGGCTTTTGGAAACCAACGATGTGATTGATTATCAGCTTATAGTTCTCATTTTCCTGCGTCAATTCATCTACTGTAAAACTATTTTCTTTATTTTGAGCCCGAATAATAAAATTGAGCTTTTCTGCAAGAGGTATTGACAAGGTTTTAGCCTTGCCATCCAAACTCTTTACCATTATTGTATTATTCTTATAGAGCACGCTCAGTTCTTTCGTTTTATAGATTTCCTCAACATCACTGGCTTTATTAATTCTGATAAATGTTTTATAACTATCAATTTGAACAACATGATTTTCATTGCGAACATTGGCATTAAAATAATTTACATTATTCCCGTTTTTGCTCTTTGGAATCATTTCATTGATACCTAAGGTCTTTTCAACATCCCAAGCCGATTTATTTCCTATCGGTTCTTTATAAAACCGCTGCATAGCGCCACTGCCGAAAGTCATGCAAACGTATTCTACTTTAGTGGCCAACCTGGTTCCCAACGTGTCATTTATCTTTATTTTATAGCCGGAGTTATCAATCACTTTCCCGTTTTTCAATAAATGACTTTCGTTGAGAAGTTGTCCAATTTCATTCAACATGTTACGCCTTGTCACTTCGTAAACGCTCCATGGTCCGACCGAAGATATGAATGCGATTGTCACAAAAGAGATCACAATCCACTTTAAATGAGCGGATTTTGTAACAAAAAGATAGATGCTAATGCCGTACAACCAAAAATTCAGTAAGAAAACATAAGCGCGGTTTATCGTGAATCCGTAGTCGTCGAAACGCCGGAAAATGCCGATAGTCATAAGTACCAGCAAGGGCAGCAATACAATTGGGAAAAACTTTGAAAAGGCAGCTACAATTTTATTTTCAACGTTTGAGCGTAGCGGATACAAAATCAACATGCATAAAAATCCGCCCAAAGCCAGAATGGACACCAGCCAGGAAACCCAACCTTCGGGTAGTTCCCATTTTACAACAATCTGAATCAGATACACGTAAAGTATCAAAGTATATACGGCCAAAATCGGGAGTAAGATATACAACCCCAATATTTTCAGAAACTTATCGAAAGTAAATTCCTGTTTATGTTTTTCGGCTCCGGCAGGGACATTGGCCAGGAAATAAACAGGAGCAAATAACCCATAACATACAACCGCCAGGTTTCCATATACTTTCGGATCTATATCAACTTTAAATAGTTCTTTTAACGAAAGGATGGCCAGACTCAAGCCCATCATCAACACCTGAGAAAAAATGAAAGAAATAATCAGCTGAATAATAAATGTTTTACTGAATTCCCAAAACGAAACATCCGAATTTCGACGCAAGAAAGAAACAACAAAAGCCGAAAGAATAAAAACGATTCCAAGAACCCCAAGCTGGGAAATATCTGCCGTGGAAAATTTATCCGGCAATGAAAAACAATATACCAATAGTAAAACTATAGCCAGCAGGTTGATAACCAGATTAAGAATCAATATCTTAAACTCTTCAAAAAAAAGAGTTAGGGCCACAGTAAACGGAATCCCCAAAGAGAAAAAAGCCCAGTTATGATCGGGAATTACGAGGTCTTTATTATTGATTTTCAACATAAATTCTATCGACAAAGCAACAATAAAAAACAAAGTAAACGGAAAACGAGCGACAACCATTTGAAGCTTTTGAAGCAAACTTTGAACTGAGATTTTTTTCATGTGTAAATAATTGTTTTTTTAGTTGTCATATGGAACTCGCATGCCGGATTTTCATCAACGTTGGTGAATCTTCGTATTCATGCTCGTTTCATGGCAATACGTTTTTAATTTATTTCTAATACATAAACTGTTTTGGCTGGGATAACGAGAGGCTGAGTAAGCAGAAATTTCATTCCCGAAGTTATTTCTACTCCGGTTGTTTTACCCTGCAGCATTTCGTCGAATCTCGCAAGTTTCAACTCCTTTGTATCCAAATTATTATTGGCAACAATCATAACAGTTTTATTTTTATCATAGCGGAAAAACACATAAATTCCATTTTCAGGAATAAATTGTTTCATATCTCCTGTTTGAAGTGCCGGATTATTTTTCCTGTAATTCAGGAGTATTTTCATATAATTGAATACCTCATTTTCTTCTGGCCTCCGGCCTCCGGCTGTAAATGCGTCCCTTTTATCGGAAGGCCAACCTCCCGGAAAATCAAACCGGTGTCCCTGATAATCACCGGGAATTCCATCAAGCATGATTTCTGTCCCGTAATAAATCTGCGGATAACCGCGTAAAGTAGAAAGCATTGCCAAACCCATTTTGTATTTCTGTGCATCGCGTTTTACGGCCGTTGAATACCGGTCGATATCATGATTATCCAGAAAATTCATAATCATTTTAGGGTTTGGATACACAAAGTCCTGCGCAAAATGAGCATAAAAACGAGCCATTCCACCATCCCAGCTTTCTTTTTCGTTGAAAGAAGTACTTAATACATCTTTCAGGCAAAAATCCATTACGCTCGTCAGCCTGGAATCGAAACCATCTTTGTTGTTATTCCCCGACTGATAATAAGCCACTTCGGCTGGCGTTTTCACCCAACACTCCCCTACTACGTTCATTTTCGGATACTCGTTTCGAATAGATTGGATAAACTTGGCTGCAACATGGATATCGTTATAAGGATACGTATCTACACGCATTCCATCAATGTTGGCATATTCAACCCAGAATACATAAACCTGCCTTAAATAATCGAACAAAAGTGGATTTTTCAGATTAAAATCGGGCATATTGGGTGCAAACCAACCGTGAGTAAGCTTGTACAAATCGGACTTTGATGCATATGGATCGGTCCACGCAGTCATCCGATAATTGGAGGAAGTGTAAACAGGCCACACATTAAACCAATCTTTTGCCGGCAAATCTTTCAACCACCAATGCTGCGAGCAACAATGGTTGGGTACCACATCAATAATGATTTTCAGCCCATTGGCATGGCAAACATCTGAAAGGCGAAGATAATCTGCATTCAGGCCAAATCGCGGATCGATTTTATAATAATCGGTACAGCCGTAATTGTGATAAGAATAGGCCGTATCATTATTTGCAAAAAGCGGAGTTGTCCAAAGTGCAGTTATTCCCAAATCGGCCATATAAGGAATCTTCGAAATAATACCAGCAATATCTCCACCATGCCGTGCGGATGGACTTTTCCTGTTTACTCCCTGATGATAACCCGCAATGGAATCGTTTGAAACATCTCCGTTCACAAACCGGTCAGGCATAAGCAGATAAACTGCATCGGCTTCCGTAAAACTTTGCCGTTCTGCTGAGCCGGCTCGTCGGGCCTTGAGTTCGTAAGCTACTGTTTGTTTAGTTTTGTCTTTTTTTAGGACAATATTAAACTTACCCGGCCGGGTAGCTTTGCTAATATCTAAATAAAGAAATACGTAATTGGAATTATCTGTCAGTTCTTTACGTAAAATTGTCACTCCCGGGTAATCGAGTGCAAATTCTGCAGCAGCAATATCTTGTCCGTAAACCATTAATTGCAACTCGGTCTGTTTCATTTCAGTCCACCAGAAGGCAGGTTCCAACCGCTGAACCCATTGGCGGGTTTTGGCACTCACATTCAACACCAGAAGGAAAAACAACGCTATGGCAATGATTTTTTTCATCTGTTTATAATTTACGTAATGGGTAAGTGGAATTCAACCGTTATTTAGTTGAAGTTTCTGAAACTCGCTCCTGATTTTTTCGTGTTGGTTAGCCTGGCTTCCCTTCAGGGTAATTTTCGCTTTTTCCCATTTTTGCTGCCATGCTGCGTTATTCTCCTCCAGAAGTTCATTCCAACCGGCACTTTTAGCTTTCAGTGCTTTGCCACAAGCTTTGGCGGTAAGTTCCTGATAAGGATAATCCAGCGAACTAAGTATTGCTACAAACTTATGTACACAAACCGAATCGCCTTCTTTTACATCAATTCCAAACGAAAATCCCGCAACTTTCTGCTTTTCTATTTTAGTAGGATTCGTTTTAATCAGCGCATTGTTTTTAAAAAAATCGAATGCCATTGCTTCACATACCTGAAAATTAGTCCGGCGGGTTTGGATCCACAAATGAGCGACATCCCGTTGCGTTTTGGACTGCAACACATTCCATTCCGGTTCATATGCAGAGCGGTACACTTCATTAAAGCTGCCATCAATTAAGGGAGAAAAAGCGATATGCCCAACAAAACCTAACGACCGTACCGAGTACTTTATGGCGCCAAGCTCGGGACTGGCCAGGCTCAGAAACCGCTGCACCGAAGCTTCAATATGATGACCGGCAGGACTGACTATCTCAAAAGTCCGTTCAAGCAATCCCAGTTGCATATTCAGAGTGTGTCGGAAATTTTTAATCTCGCAACGGGCCAGATCCAATTGTTCAGCATTAAGCCATACATTAAGTGTTGTCCAGCAAGGCAGATTTGAAAACAAATCATTGCTTCTGTCCACTTTTTCAGTCTGATTCATCAACTTATTGGCATAAATTCCAGACATATAACTTTCCGGCATGGAATTTCCTGTACAATATTCTTCAAAAGTACCACAAACGCTTAATAAGCCGTTTCCCAACCCAAAAATTTGTTCGGAATTGAGCTGATTATCAGGTCGAAATTCCCCTTCCTCGATATGCCAGGGATTTGTTTGCTGATTGTCTTTCATACTTTAAGTTTTAAATCCTGTAAATCAATGCTTTTCTTTTATAAAAAAAGATAGAATACCTCCAATGACCAACGAAAAACCAGCCATAACAATGCACAAAACTGGATTATCAGAAAATAAATATTTCAAAATCAGGCCTGTGAATATGCCGCTAATAATCTGTGGAATCGTAATAGACATGTTGAACAGCCCCATATACATTCCCATTTTTTTCGGTGGTATTGAGTTAGCCAACATCGCATAAGGCATGGCCAGAATACTCGCCCAAGCAATTCCAATTCCAATCATAGGCAGTATTAACCAATCGGAGTTTTTAAAAACAAGGAATGAAAGCAAAGACAGGCCTCCGGCAAATAGAGCAATCGCATGTGTCACTTTTTTAGAAAACTTTTTTGCTAAAACAGGTAGCAATAATGCCAGAATAGCCGAAACGCCATTGTATATACCAAATAAAATGCCCACCCAGTTGCCGGCTTCCTGAAATGCATGTGAATTCGGATCAGCAGTTCCAAAAAAGCGAAGCGCTACGGCTGGGGTTGTATATACCCACATGGAAAAAAGCGCAAACCAGGAAAAGAATTGAACCAGAAGCAATTGTAACATGACAGGCGGAATAAAGAACTTTTTGTTTTCTTCCTGCGGTTTCTCCTCTTCCAGTTTTTCGGGCGGATATTCCGTAGTGGTAAATACGGTCCATAAAATACTGCTTATCAAAACAAAAGCACCTATATAAAACGAATAAGCCACATTGTCGGGAACAATGCCATTGACACCTGCATCTTTAGAAATACCAAACCAATTGCCCAACATATAAGGTAACCACGATCCGAGAACAGCACCAATGCCAATCAATAAGGTCTGTACAGAGAAGCCCAGTGTATGCTGTTCTTCAGGAAGCTTGTCGGCTACAAGTGCCCGGAAAGGTTCCATCGAAATATTCGATGGAAGCATCCATAATCATTAATAGGCCACCACCAACGAACATGGGTGTAATAAAAGTGAGCAAATGCGGTGCATTCGGCATCAAAATAAGGGCAATACTCGTCAGTGTAGCCCCAACCAGAAAATAAGGTCTTCGCCGACCCAACCGCCCCCAGGTTCTGTCGCTGAAATATCCAATGATGGGCTGAATAATCATGCCGGTAATGGGCGCAACAAGCCAAAACCAGCTTAAATGATGAACATCGGCTCCGAAAGTCATCAAAATGCGCGATGCATTTCCATTTTGCAATGCAAATCCGAATTGAATCCCGAGAAATCCAAAACTCATGTTTATTATTTGGAAAAATGTCAATCGTTGCTTCATAGGTGAGTAGATTTTTACTTTGTACTTTCTCTGATAATCAGATTCGTTTTTACAATTTTATTTGTATACTGCCCATGTGTTACACCATTTATTTTATCAAGCAGCAGCGTGGCGGCGTGTTTTCCCATTTCATAACCATGCTGCTCTACCGTGCTAAGCATGGGGTCGCAGGCACGGGCAAGTTCTCCATCCGAAAATCCGAAAATGGCAATATCCTCTGGAATTCTAAGTTTTGCCAATTTTACGGCATACATAATTCCCGCTGCGCAATGGTCGTTTATGGCAAAAAAACCATCGGGCCGATCGGGCCTGTCCAGTATTTCGGGAGTAATGATAATAGCTTCTTCGCGTGTATCGCAGACGCGGATTAACGATTCGTCTACTTTCAAGCCATATTTGCGCAACGCATCCAGATACCCATTTTTGCGGTTTTTTGAAATCTCCAAATGAAAAGGGGAACTGTAAAAAGCAATTCGCTTGCAACCTGTCTGAATCATATATTCAACAGCAGCAAAAGCACCAACGTAGTCGTCAACCACCACACGGTCAGTATTTATCCCAATACATATCCTATCGAAAAAAACCAACGGAATGTCGCAGTCGATAATATCCTGAAAATGGTCATAATTGGTTGTATGCTTGCACAATGAAGCCAAAACCCCCGAAACACGTGTTGCTTCAAGCGCTTTGGTATTGCGCACTTCTTTCTCGTAATTTTCGCCCGATTGGCATAAAAGCACATTAAAATCGGCCTCATCAGCCACTTCTTCAATACCGGAAAGAACAAATGAAAAAAAATAGTTGTTAATTTCAGGAACAATAACACCAATTGTATTGTTTTTACTCATACGAAGGCTCAGTGCCAGGGTATTAGGCTTATAATTATTATCCTTGGCAAATTTATTTACCACATCTTTCGTATCCTGGCTTATATCGGGGTGATTTTTCAACGCACGCGAAACGGTGGAAGGAGAGATATTCAATGCGCGTGCAATGTCTTTGATTGTGATCGGTGGCTTTTTCATTTGGCATCTATTTGTGTTCAATTATCAAACATAAATCAAAACAACTGATAGAAATAAGGCAACAATTTCAAAAAGAATCACTTACAACAGACAAGAAACAAATTCATGCTTCTTAAAGTTTTCCTTTCAAAATTTCAAATACAAAATTAGAACAGTTTATCCGAATAAAAAATTTTTCGTATAATTATTTAAAAATACGCTTGCAAACGTTTGCATTGAATTTTCAATGCTTAATCAGAAAACTGAGAATACTAATGAACATTAATACTCTATTTTTGCCCACAGAATTCAATTAAATAATTTTCACACAGTACTTGTACGATACATTAATCAGTTACAATCCACCTGTTTAAAACTTAAATTTCAATTGAATTCCGGAAAAACAATTAGACTAAAAGTTTCAACCTTAAAAAACTTAATGCATAATGTACAATCACTCTAAGCTCAAATTGCGGGCACTATTTACCTTATTGGTGATATTTGTTTTCGGCATGACAACCTATGCTCAACAAATTTCGGTTTCCGGTATAGTAAAAGACGCCACCACAGGGGAACCCATCCTTGGAGCAAGTATTATTGAAAAGAGTACCAACAAAGGTATGATCACGAATCTTGATGGGGCTTTCACAATGACTGTAGCCTCAAATGCCACCCTAATAGTCAAATATCTTGGCTATGAAACTATTGAAGTTCCCGTTTCGGGGAAAAAGAATCTGGTAATTCAGCTGCAAGAGAGCTCGGTAGCCTTAGGCGAAGTGGTTGCCATCGGATACGGAACCGTAAAAAAGACTAATGCAACCGGTTCGCTCACAGCCATAAAACCCGACAAGCTTAACCGTGGACTCACCACAAACGCCCAGGATTTGATTACCGGCAAAATTGCGGGGGTAGTAGTAACTTCCGGTGGCGGAACCCCGGGCGGTGGTGCCACCATTCGTATTCGCGGAGGATCATCTCTTTCAGCCAGTAATGATCCATTGATTGTAATTGATGGATTGGCAATGGACAACGAGGGTATTAAAGGAGTTGCAAACCCACTTAGCACTATCAATCCTAATGATATAGAAACTTTCACAGTACTGAAAGACGCCTCCGCAACAGCCATTTACGGATCACGCGCATCAAATGGTGTAATTATTATTACAACGAAAAAAGGCGATAAAGGATCAAAACCACGTATTTCCTACGATGGAAACATGTCAATCAGCACGGTCAGAAACAGACTGGAAGTATTGACCGCAAATGCTTTCCGCACTTTAGTTGATACCTTATATAAAGGCCAGAACGACATTCTTTCCAAACTTGGGAATAAAAAAACAGATTGGCAAAACCAGATTTACAGAACAGCTTTAAGTAATGACCATAATATCAACATGACTGGAGGTTTTAAAAATACACCTTACAGGTTTTCTTTAGGCTATACCAGTCAGAATGGGATTATAAAAACATCTTACTTTGAGCGCTTTACAGGAGCATTTAATTTAAGTCCATCGTTATTTGACGATCATTTAAAAATGAATTTTAATGGTAAAGCAATGTGGGCAGAGAATCGTTATGCCAATGGAGGTGTAGTGGGTGCGGCAGCATCAATGGACCCGACACAACCTGTACGATCTGATTCTGCAGCATTTAAACCTTTTGGTGGATATTGGGAATGGTTAGACAAAACAGGAAAAGCTAACAATTTAGCCACCAGGAATCCGGTTGCCACTTTAAATCAAAAAAATGATGTTGCTAACTCGAATGATTTTATCGGAAGCGCCGAATTCGACTATAAATTCCACTTTCTGCCAGAACTGAGAGCGCATTTGAATCTTGGGATTGATGCTGCATACGGGATCCAGGATTTATATATCCCTCTGGAAGCGGCCGGAAACAGCCCTTGGGGACGAATGGGTTCGGATACAATCAGCAAAAGCAATAAATCGCTGAACTTCTATCTGCAATATGCTAAAGATATGAACAAGCATAAATTTGATGTTATGGGCGGTTACGAATGGCAGCATTTCTACCGTGAAGGTGGCAGCACATATCAGGGTTTGAAAAAAGAGGTTTTCAATACAACAGTAAATGATTCTGTAGGACACAGCTACGAAAGAACTGCCTTTAAAACAGAAAGCTATTTAGTATCTTTCTTTGGTCGCTTAAACTATTCTTTTGACGGTAAATATCTCGCCACATTCACTTTACGTAACGATGGAACTTCGCGCTTTTCTCCTGAGAATCGTTGGGGATTATTTCCGGCAGCTGCATTTGCTTGGAAAATCAATGAAGAAGGATTCATGAAAGAGAATAGTAATTTTTCTGATTTAAAGTTTCGGTTGGGTTACGGAATAACAGGACAGCAAAATATTAATCAAGGTGATTACCCATATATACCTGTTTACACAACAAATCTGGAAGGAGCATTATATCAATTCGATACTGCTTTCGTAAGAACAGCAAGACCTAATGCTTACAACTCCAAATTAAAATGGGAAGAAACAACTACCTGGAATGCGGGAATTGATATGGGAATTTTAAATAACAGAATAACTGCTTCTCTTGATTATTATTATCGCATTACAAATGATCTTATCAATGTGGTGTCAGTTCCATCTGGCACTAATTTCAGAAGTAAAGTTATAAGCAATGTTGGATCGCTTACCAATCAGGGAGTTGAGTTTACAATAAATGCCAAACCTATTTCTACAAGAGATCTTACCTGGGATATCAGTTATAATGTAACATACAACAAGAATTTAATCACAAAATTAACGACCGGTAATGTCGAAGGTTATATTGTAGAAACCGGAGGTATGTTCCAGGGGTCGGCACAAGCTCATGCTGTAGGACATCCAGCAAACTCTTTCTACGTTTATAAACAAAAGTATGATGCCAACGGCAAGCCAATTGAAGTGGGAGCTTACATAGACCCTAAAGACCATTCAAAAGGTAAATACAAAGAAGTGGATGCTTTTGTGGATGCAAACCAGGACACTATTATCAATATAAAAGATAAATACTTCTACCACAATCAGAATGCCAATGTAACCATGGGCCTCGCCTCCAAAATTCTGTACAAAAATTTTGATTTGGGCTTTACATTACGTGCAAGTATCGGTAATTATATTTACAACGCAGTTGCAGCCAGCAATTTGGATGTAGGCGAAAAAGGCATCTACAACCCGCTTTTATTCTTCCAGAATAAACCGGTTGGCTCATTGAATGCAAATTTTCAGGGCACATCTACATTGACATTCCTGTCGGACTATTTTGTGGAAAATGCTTCATTCGTTCGTTGCGACAATATAACATTGGGGTATAGCTTCAAAAACTTATTCAAAGAAATATCAAATGGACGAATTTATGCTACGGTTCAAAATCCTTTTGTAATAACAGGTTACAAAGGATTAGATCCAGAAATTTATGGTGGAATTGACAGCAGCATTTATCCAAGAGCAATGGTTACTGTAGTTGGACTTTCCCTTAACTTTTAATTGTTAACATATAAATTTACAGAATATGAAAATCAAGATAAAAAATATATTGCATGTTGTTGTAGCTACACTTGTAATCATTTTCGCAGCTTCATGTGTTGATGATTTGAATGTAACTCCAATAAACCCGCAGGTAACACAGGCTTTTGACCAAAATGGTGTTTTTGCCAAAGCGTACGCGGCATTTTCATTAACCGGCCAAAAAGGTCCTGCCGGAAATATCGATATTGACACCGAAATTACGGATGAAGGGAAATCTGCGTTATACAAATGTTTGTGGAATTGTAACGAACTGACTACCGACGAGGCTATTTGCGCCTGGGGTGACGTTGAAGTAATTGAATTGAACACCAATTCATGGTCATCGAGCAACCCCACATCTGGAAGTATATATGACCGTTTCTACTTTGTAATATCCATTGCCAATCATTTTCTGGAACAAACTGAAGGAAAAACAGAATGACATGACTGTAAAACAGCGTGCTGAGATCAGATTTCTTCGCGCTTTATCCTACTTCCATTTGATGGATTTATTCGGAAATGTGCCATTTACTGAAAAAATATCGCTTACCCCTCCGAAACAGATCAAAAGGATTGATCTATTCAAATGGGTAGAAGACGAATTAAAGGCCATTGAACCCGATATGTATGAACCTAAAACAGCTCCATATTACCGGGTTGACAAAGTGGCAGACTGGCTGTTACTTGCCAGATTATACCTGAATGCAGAAGTTTATACTACGGTTCCCGAAACAAAAGCCACTGCGAACTTCCCTGCAACTGCTGCTGCCGCTGGTACTCCCCGTTGGAATGACGCTGCTATTTATGCTAAGAAAGTGATGGATTCGGGTTATACGCTTTGCGGTTCGTATCAACAGCTTTTTATGGCCGATAATGCCGGAACAATTGATGGTTCTACCGTAAATAAAGCACCGGTAGAAATTATTTTCCCGATAGCTGCGGATGGGTTAAAAACCAAAAGTTACGGTTCATCATTATTTTTAATCGGGTCAACACACACTGCCGGGATGAAAGATTGGGGCTGTTCCAAAGCCGGTTGGGGCGGCAATAGATCCCGCTCTGCATTGGTGAAAAAATTCTTTTCCACAAATTATGGAAGCACGTTTTTTGCCAACGATTCAAACTTGACAACAGGTAAATTCCCATTTATGAAAGACAACCGGGCTATGTTCGACCGAAAATCGCTTGCCCCAAGTGCTACCACACTGGCTCCACAAACAATTGAAACTATCAGCAAATTTAAAGAAGGATATGCGGTATTAAAATTCACAAATATAAGAGCTGATGGCAAACTGGCTCAGGATATTGAATTTTCGGACATGGATATCCCATTTATGCGTGCAGCTGAGGCATATCTAACATATGCTGAAGCTGTATTGAGAGGTGGCCAGGCAGTCAACGGATATCAGGCACTAACTGCTGTAAATGCGTTACGAACCAGAGCCAGTGCCAGAGAATTTACCACCCTTACTTTACAAAATATTATCGATGAATGGGCTCGTGAATTTTTCTTCGAAGGAAGAAGGCGGTCTGATTTAATTCGATTCGGTCAATATGCAGGGGAAAGCGTAACTTATCAATGGGACTGGAAAGGTGGCGAACCAACTGGAAAAACAATTGATAAACGTTACAACTTATTCCCTATTCCCGCAGGTGACCTGAATGCAAATGCCAATCTGGATCAGAACGAGGGCTATTAATATTGAAACTCACATACAAATTTAATCAGAAAAGTCTGAGCTATCATCGGTTCAGACTTTTCTGGTTTAAAACTCCATTACTCAAAACAGATTCTATTTCAAACGAATTATGAAGAACTTAATTCTCTGCGCCTTTCTATCTTTCTCGATTTCAGTTATAGGCCAGATTGACCGTGTGGAACCTGCATTTTGGTGGGTAGGCATGAAGAATCCGCAGCTTCAGCTTTTAATTCATGGTACCGAAATCTGCAACCGGCAGGTAAGTTTGTCTTATCCGGGAATAAAATTGCTGAAAACAAACCGGGCGTGTAGCCCAAATTATCTTTTTGTCACATTAGAAATTGACCGGAAAGTAGCCAAAGCCGGCAAATTCAACATATCACTGAAAGAGCCCGGTAAAACCAATCTTTCATTTCAATACGAACTTAAAAACCGGAGACCAGAATCAGCGAAACGCCAGGGATTTTCAAGCGCCAATGTTATCTATTTGCTAATGCCCGACCGATTTGCAAATGGAAATCCAAACAACGACAACGCAGATTCCCAACCTGAAAAAGCCGACCGATTAATTGATTTTGGCAGACATGGCGGCGACATTAAAGGGATTCAGGATCATTTGGATTATATAAAAGAACTCGGTGCAACAACCATCTGGTGTACACCGTTGCTCGAAAACAATTATACAAAGTACACCTACCATGGTTACGCCATCAGCGACTTCTACAAAACCGATCCACGCTTTGGCAGTAACGAGGAATATGTGGATTTGGTAGCTGCATCACATCAAAAAGGGTTGAAAGTCATTATCGATATGGTGTCCAACCACTGCGGTATCTGGCACTGGTGGATGAATGATTTGCCATTCGAAGACTGGGTTCATCAGTGGCCGGAAATGACTTTTACAAGCCACAAATTTGCTACCATAAAAGACACTCACGCAGCAACTGTCGACAAAAAATTGTTTTATGAAGGTTGGTTCGATAAAACTATGCCCGACATGAACCAGCAAAATCCCTATTTCTGGACCTACTTTATTCAGAATTCAATTTGGTGGATAGAATATGCCAACGTGGATGGTATACGCATGGACACCTACGCTTACAATGACCGCGATGCCATGCCCAAATGGGCCAAAGCCATCATGACTGAATATCCCAATTTCAACATTATGGGCGAAACATGGCTTTTCAATTCACAAGACATTGCTTTTTGGCAGAAAAATGCCATTAACCCACAAAAATACAATTCGAATCTACCCACCGTAATGGATTTTATTCTTCAAAAAGCCTTGTCAACCTGCTTCAACGAACATGGCAAACCATGGGAAGACCTTGGCATGAACAGGATTTACAACACCATTGCAAATGATTATTTATATGCCAACATCAACAATCTATTAATATTGGCCGAAAATCACGACACACAACGCTACAATAACGTGCTGAACAACGATTTTTCCAAATTCAAAATGGCTATGTCGCTATTAATGACCACCCGTGGCATTCCGCAAATATATTACGGAACTGAAATTGGCATGACAGGAAATAAAGATAAGGGTGATGGAGATATCCGGCATGATTTTCCCGGCGGATGGGCTAGTGACTCAATCAATGCATTCACACCGCAAGGACGTAGCGCAGCTCAAAACGAAAAATTTAATTATCTTTCGAAATTATTGAACTGGCGGAGAACAAAAACTGTTATTCACACGGGACTATTAACACACTATGTGCCCGAAAACGATATCTACGTTTATTTCCGTTATAACGCAACCGAAAATATAATGGTGATAATAAACAACAATGAATCGGATCAAACATTGAAACTGAACCGGTACGCCGAAAATCTGAAAGGCAAAACTTCAGGCAAAGACGTAATGACAAACACGATTTATGACCTGAAAACATCGATGGTAGTTCCAAAGCAGACAGCCCTGATTTTAGAAATGCAATAAAACAAACCCAAATAATTCTATATGAGAGAGATCATTAAACCGCTCATTGCCCTATTAATTCCGGCATTTATTTTCTCCGTTTCGCTGAGTTCATGTAAAAAACAGTCTAGCACTAAGGCCGAAAATTTAATGGACTCTATCGACTACCGCAAAACAACTCCCGAATGGGCAAAAAATGCGAATATCTACGAAGTCAATACGCGCCAGTATACTCCCGAAGGAACATTCAAGGCTTTTCATCAGCACCTGCCACGCCTGAAAGAAATGGGAGTTGATATCATTTGGTTGATGCCCATCAATCCGATTGGGGTGAAAAACCGGAAAGGAACGCTGGGAAGTTATTATTCGATAAGCGATTACACGAAGGTTAATCCGGAATTTGGCACAGAGCAGGATTTTAAAAACCTGGTAAACGAAGCCCATAAACTGGGGCTTCACGTCATTATTGATTGGGTGGCAAACCATACTTCGTGGGACAATGTGTGGATAAAATCACATCCGGAGTGGTACACAAAAGACAGCTTGGGGAATATCATCCGCCCAGCCGGAACCGATTGGGACGATACTGCTGATTTGAATTATGATAATCCTGAATTGCGCAAGGCAATGATTGATGCCATGGCCTACTGGGTGAAAAATGCAGACATTGACGGATTTCGGTGCGATGTGGCCGGAATGATTCCACTTACTTTTTGGCAGCATGCCCGAAAAGCCATTGATGAGATTAAGCCGGATTGTTTCTTTCTGGCTGAAGATGGCGAACCTCAGATTCACAAAGCTTTTGACATGTCTTACGATTGGCCGCTGAAAGATATTATGAACGACATGGCCAAAGGAAAGAAAAATGTGACCGACCTGATAAAGCATTTTGAAACGGAAGCCAAACGATTCGAACCCGAAGATATCCGGATGCAATTTACGACCAACCACGATGAAAATACGTGGAGTGGCAGCGAATACGAACGATTTGGAGATGCTCCCGTTGATGCATTCACAGTTCTGACTTACACCATTCCGGGAATGCCATTGACTTACAGCGGACAGGAAGAACCGCTCAAAAAACGCCTCCGTTTCTTCGACAAAGACACTGTCAACTTTAAAAACTACGCACGACAAGAGCTGATAACCAAACTCAACCAATTAAAATCCGGCAATAAAGCACTTTGGTCACATACCTATAGAAATAGCTTTATGGGACTGAAAAATACCTGTCCGGCTTCCGTTCTTACTTTTGTTCGGTTTTATAAGAAAACCCAGGTATTTTGTGCATTCAATTTCTCGGACAAAGAACAAACATTCAAGGTCACGGATATGCTGAAAGGCGAATTCACAGGCTATATCGGAGAAAATATTCCGGTAAAAATGAATGAAACCACCAAATTAAAACCCTGGGGATATTCCGTTCAGGTTGCAAGGGACTAAAACTTCAACACCATGAGAACAACCTCAATAATCACTCTATGCTTATTGATTACCGGATTTTGTAGTGCTCAAAACCTGCCACAAGTCTCAGCCGGAACAATTGTCCGGCATACGGACATACAGTCGGCTTTTTTCCCGACTCGCCCGATTGACGTATGGTTGCCTTCCGATTACAACAAGAATAAAAAATACAGCGTGGTTTATATGCACGATGGACAAATGCTTTTCGACAGCACGAAAACGTGGAATAGGAAAGAGTGGAAAGTTGATGAGGTAATTTCTAAATTGGTTGCTGAAAGGAAAATTGAACCGTGCATAGTTGTCGGTATTTGGAATAATGGAGCTGAACGAATCCCGGAATATTTCCCCAATAAAATTTTCAATCTGCTGGATGAGAAAACACAGAGGTCGCTATCCGAAAAATACTGCAATGGCAAAACAGTAAATGCAGATAACTATCTGAAGTTTTTAGTGACTAATGTCAAGCCATTTATTGATAAAACATACTCAACCAATCCTGCCAGGGAACATACTTTCGTGATGGGTTCGAGCATGGGTGGCCTGATTTCCATTTATGCTATTTCAGAATATCCTGAGATTTTTGGTGGTGCCGCTTGCATGTCCACAGCCTGGTTTAGCTTTATTGAGCCCAATTATGAAGTTCCGATGGCCGTTTTTCAGTACCTGAAAAACAATATGGCAACCTCAGCCAATCATAAAATATACATGGATTACGGTACGGGCGAAAGTGATAAAGAATACGAACTGACACAATCGTTTGTGGACCTGATAGCCAAAGGGAAAGGATATCATGTCGGAAATTACAAATCGGAGGTATTTGAAAAAGCAAAACACGACGAAGTAGCCTGGAGCCAACGACTGAACGTCCCGCTGGAATTTTTATTGGATACGACTTACTTCAGGAAAAATGCATCTGCAAACGATTGCAAGTAAATTTTGAATGTTCAATTCACTTTTGAAATTCAACAGAAAAACAATCCGGTATATTTGTCCTGAATTAGAATTCAGCATCTTAAATCTTTTTAAAGAAATACTTATGAAAAAAATCACCCTCTTTTTTCTTACGTTGTTTGTTTCGGCTTTGAGTTGGGCGCAGATTATCACCACCGTACCGGCATTTGTAACCCAGGATGGTGGCTCAATCGATGTTATTTATGATGCATTGCTCGGTACCGCCGGATTGAAAGACTACACCGGAACGGATGGAATTTATGCACACACAGGAGTTATTACATTTGCAAGTTCTTCGTCCACAGACTGGAAACATGCTTCTACGTGGGGAGACAACTCCGACAAGTTCAAGATGACTGCCCTTGGCAACAACAAATACAAATTGACTATTACCCCCAACATGACCACATACTATGGTTTGGCTGCAGGAGAGAAAGTCTTGAAGTTGGCTTTTGTTTTCCGGAACGGACTGAAGACCAAAGAGGGAAAAGATACCGGAGGCAAAGATATTTTTGTAGATGTGTATCAAGCCGGGTTAAATGCAACTTTTAGCGTTCCATCAGCAAACCAAAGCGTTAACACAGGAACGGTTATGAACATTCAGTTCAATTCCTCTGCGGCAGCAAATCTTAATTTATTTATTAATGGTACAAGTGTACAAACTGCAACAGCGGCCACAAGTTTGACCTATTCCTATAATTTTGCTACTGCAAATGATTACACCTTAATCGCCTCCGCAACTGCAAGCGGAACCACCATTTACGACACCGTGCTCGTTTGTGTTCCTGTCCCTGTTACAAACCTACCCCGACCTGCAGGGGTAAAAGATGGAATCAATTATATTGACAATACCACAGCCACTCTGGTACTTTACGCTCCAAATAAAACGAATGTATTTTTGATTGGAGAATTTAATAATTGGGTCCAATTAAATGCATACCAGATGAAAAAGGATGGCGACTATTGGTGGTACACGCTCACCGGACTTGTTCCGGGAAAACTTTATGGTTTTCAGTACCTGGTGGACGGATCTATCAAAACCAGTGACCCGTATTCCGAGTTGGTTCTCGACCCATGGAATGATAAATGGATTAATCAGTATTATTCAATTTTCCCAAATCTCAAACCTTATCCCGAGGGTAAAACGGATGGTTTGGTAGCTACCTTACAAACTGCAAAAAGTAGCTACAACTGGGAAATTCCCAATTTCACTATGCCATCAAAAGAGAACATGGTGATTTATGAATTGCTGTTGCGCGATTTTACAAAAGAAAAATCATTGGAAGCTGCCATTACAAAACTGGATTATCTGAAAAATCTCGGAATTACTGCCGTGGAGTTAATGCCTATCCAGGAATTTGATGGGAACAACAGCTGGGGGTATAATCCTACCAATTATTTTGCACCAGACAAAGCATATGGGACTCCCGATATGTATAAAAAATTTATTGACGAATGCCATAAACGTGGCATAGCAGTCATACTGGATATGGTTTTTAATCAGGCCTCAGGAAACTGTCCTTTTGCCATGCTTTACTGGGATGGTGTAAACAATCGCCCGGCAGCCAATAACCCATGGATGAATCCGGTAGCTCCACATCCCTACAGTGTGTTTAACGATTTCAATCATAGTTTTAGCGGGACAAAAGAATACTTCAAACGTGTATTGCAATACTGGATTACAGAATACAAAGTAGATGGATACCGTATGGACCTGACGAAAGGACTGACGCAAACTGCAAGCACGGAATCGACCGCAAGTAATTACGACCAGTCACGCATTGATAATCTGAGTGCCTATTACGATGCCGCAAAAGCCGCAAAAGACAATGTAATGTTCATTTTGGAACATTTCTGCAACAATGATGAAGAAACTGTATTGGCAAATAAAGGTATGTATTTGTGGCGCAATGTAAACTATTCATTTTCGCAAGCTGCCATGGGCAACCAGTCCGATAGCGGATTTAGCGGGTTAATTGCGTCTCCGAGAAATTGGGTGGGCTATGCCGAAAGCCATGACGAGGAACGGAATTTCTACAAAGCGAAATTGTACGGCAGCGGCACCATTGCAACGGATTCAATTGTCCGTATTAAAAGAGTTCCGTTGAATATTGCTTTTACCACATTGGCTCCGGGGCCGAAAATGCTTTGGGAATTTGAAGAAATGGGATACGATTATTCGATCAACTCCAATGGCGGACGAACCAATGAAAAACCTTCTGCCTGGGGCTTCCTCAATTTAGCCCATCGCAAAGTAGCCGCCGATGCAGCAGCGAAAATTATTACGCTTCGAAGGTTATACCCTACAGCATTTACGCAAGGAGTATATTCGCTGCAAACAGGAACAAACGACTGGTCCCAAGGACGCAGAATTTCGTTGGTACACTCCGACCTGAATATGATTGTGCTTGGAAATTTCCAAAACACATCAACTGTTGCAAATCCGGGCTTTTCCAAAACCGGCACCTGGTACAACTTACTTACGGGAGAAGCTTTTTACGTTCCAAGTACATCAATGACTATCACCTTACAAGCGGGCGAACTCCTGATTTATACCGACAGACAGATAAATTTTCCAAATGCCTTGTCAAGCACTACCGTTGATACAGAATGTAGGGTTTATCTGTCAATAACAGATGGAAAGATATATATTTCAACATCAAAAGCTGTAGAAAACGTGCAAGTTTACAATACTCAGGGAGCATTGCTAAAAACAACAGGGAGCAATACGGAAATTGATATTACCGGACTGGCAAAAGGGTTTTATCTGTTGGAAGTCAATACCAACGGTGGCAAAAGCACTCACAAAATAGTACTAAAGTAGTCACCACTCCAAAAAAAACAAAGGGTTTCACTTGTGTGAAACCCTTTGTTTTTTTTGGAGAAGCGGCAAATAATTATTTCTTTCTCAATTGTTCCAATGCCCGCTTAACAGTAATATCGTCTTTGTACAACAGAGGATAAAACCCGGGATCGCCTAAAACATTTCTAGAAATATAAGCCTCCAACTGATTTAACAAAAATCGTTTTGAGATACTAATTTGCTTTTGGTTAGCAGCTACACCTTTGCTTGTTGCAAACCGGACAAAATCAGGCAACAGGTTCTGACTTTCAAGATATTTCTGCATCTGCTGCCAGGTTTTTATTGATTTTAATTTTTCGCGGTTACTATCGGTATACTGAAATGCGTATTGATATAAATAGCCGTAATTGATTACTTTATTGAGGTAAGGTGTATATTCCGAGGTATCACGAGGCACGAAAATATCCGGCATAATACCTCCGCCGCCATATACAGTCCGGCCACCAACGGTTTTAAATTTAAGCGAATCAGCCACATGAATGCTATCTTTGCTATCAAATTCGCCACGTTTGTATCTGTTCAGGATATCCATTTGATAATCTTCAGATTTGCCACGCACATACGGTTTTTGAATGCTTCTACCCGAAGGTGTATAATAACGTGCCACAGTCAACCGAATAGCAGAACCATCTTTAAGCTGAAGTTGCTGCTGAACCAATCCTTTTCCAAAAGTACGGCGACCAATAATCAGCCCACGGTCGTTATCCTGAATGGCTCCGGAGAATATTTCGCTGGCAGAAGCAGAAAACTCATCCACCAACACTACTATTGACTGATTAATACAGCTTCCTTTACCATCAGACTTCGCCTCAGAGCGTGGATATGCCTTGCCTTGTGAATAAACAATCATGCGTCCAGCTGGAAGGAACTCATTCACCATGTTTACAGCTTGTTCCATAAATCCACCGCTATTTTCACGCAAATCGATAATGTATTTCTTAGCTCCCTGGTTTCGTAGCGTTGCAATGGCATCCAAAAATTCGGTATATGTCGTTGCAGCAAATTTATTAACCTTTATAAAGCCAACTCCCGGCTCGACCATATAGGCAATATCCACCGAATTTACAGGAATTTCTCCCCTGGTTATCGAATAATGTAACACCTCTTTGGTTCCATGCCTGCGAATTCCCAGTTTGACCTTTGTTCCTGCTTTTCCACGAAGTTTTTTCATTACTTTTTCGTTGGTAATTTTTTTTCCAACAAAAACAGAATCGTTTACCTTAACAATACGGTCGCCAGCCAACAAACCTACTTTTTCAGAAGGGCCACCACTAACCACTGCCACAATCATCACCGTATCATTCTGTATATTAAACTGGACTCCGATTCCGCTGAAACTTCCTTCCAACTCGCTGTTCACATCAGCCAAATCCGAGGCCGGAATGTAAACCGAATGAGGATCCAGTTTAGCAACCAAATCAGTCATCATCTCTTCCGACATTTCATTCACATCCACCGAATCAACATACTGAGCGTCGATTAGCGATAACAAATCGGACACTTTATTGTGGCCGGATTGAGAGAAAAAACTTACGCCCATTGCACGGCGAGCCAATAAGTTACCCAAGCATAATGCCGATAATAATTGAAAAGAACACAATTATTACCAGTAAAAAATTCTTTTTTATTCATAAATATCATTTATCGTTTTTTTCTTCCAGATAAAGTATCTCAATGCCAGCCCGGTCCAACAGTTCAACGCCATCCATGATTCGGTATTTTTCGCCATAAACAACCCGTTTAATTCCCGACTGGATAATCAGCTTGGCACATTCAATACAAGGTGAAGCCGTAACGTACAAAGTGGCATTATCGCTGCTGTTGTGCGATCGTGCCACTTTACTTATTGCATTAGCTTCGGCATGTAGAACGTATGGTTTTGAAACATTGTTCTCGTCTTCGCATTTATTTTCAAAACCGGAAGGAGTTCCGTTGTATCCGTCAGAAATAATCATTTGGTTTTTTACCAGCAATGCTCCTACCTTGCGACGCTCGCAGTAGGAGTTTTCGGCCCAGATGCGGGCCATACGCATATATCTGTGATCTAATAATCGTTGCTTTTCTGTCATTTCTATTTTGTAAAACTATTTATTGGTCTGTTTATTAATTTTTAGTAATTCCTGTCAGATTAAGTCCATCAAAAGTACCGGAAGTCATGAACAACAACACAGAGTTTTCATACTTCAACGCCCGGATACTCTGTTGCATTTCATTTGGATCTGTAAACACGGTCAGGTTTTCGCCGCCAAATGCTGCTTTAACCTGACTGGAACTAATTTTATTCAAATTCAGCTGTTTGACTGTATCTGGATTGAAGTAAACAAAAGCTACATCCACCCCTGCCATGCAATTGGCATATTGTGGCAGAAAATCATCGGTCAGACTGGTGACTGTTTGCAACTCAAAACAAGCTATCAACTTCCGGTCGGGATGCTGATTTTTTACCGCTTTTATAGTCGCTTTCAGTTGGGTCGGCGAGTGGGCAAAATCACGATAAACGATTGTTTCATTTGACTCCGCAATTTTTTCCAACCGGTTCGACACACCCGGAAATTCAGAAATTACTGAATAAAACTGCTCATCGGTCACCCCTATCTGCCGGCAAGCCAAACGGGCCGCATCCAGATTTTGCAGGTTGAATTGTCCGAAAACCTGTAACAGAATCTCACCATATCTGGTTTTCAAATAGGTTACTCCGTTTCGGACTTCATGGTCGGGCGTATTGTAAGCAAACGAAACAATATCGCGGCGTAGTGTCTCGGCCATTTTATTGAGTTGTTCATCCCCATCGAAATAAATCAAACGCCCTTGAACTTCCATCAATTCGGTAAATTTCCGGAATTGTTGCACATAATTTTCTAAAGTGGGAAAGACATTGATATGATCCCATTTTATTCCCGTAAGTACGGCGATATGAGGTTTGTACAAATGGAATTTGGGTCGGCGGTCGATGGGAGAAGTCAGAAATTCATCGCCTTCGAAAACGGCAATGCGGGATTCGTAAGTAAGCTTCACCATATTATCAAAACCCTCTATTTGAGAGCTAATCATGTAATCGGCATCTATTTTCAGGTTTTTCAGCACAAACAAAATCATGGCTGTGACAGTCGTTTTTCCATGGCTTCCACTTACTACAATGCGCGTTTTGCTGCGTGTCTGCAGAAAAAGATATTCGGGTACCGAGTATATTTTCAAACCCAATTCTTTCGCCCTGATTAGTTCCGGATTATCTTCTTTGGCATTAATTCCGATAACCACAGCACTTAAGCCTTTATTTATCTTATCTGGAAACCATCCCAATTTATCAGGCAACAAACCATATTCTTCCAATCTTCTACGAACAGGTTCGGTAAATTCTTCATCAGAACCGGTGACTTCAAAATTATTTTTTTTGCAGATTGTTATAGCTAAGTTGTGCATAGCAACTCCACCTATGGCAATAAAATGAACTCGTTGCATACGATTGGCAGATGAATGTTTTTACTTATTTTTGTCGGGAAATACGTTCAAAACGCAAATGTACTAAAAAGTTCGTCAAATTCATGAAATTTTAATATCCCTTAATTAACTATACTCACTTAATAACGTTCATAGTGAAATTGGTTTACATAATACATTTCGATAATTTTAAACTGGAATAAAATGAAATTACACAAAATAGAAGCCGGAACTTTTCATGTAGATGGTGGAGCTGCATTTGGCGTGGTTCCCAAAAAAGTATGGCAAAAACGCTATCCATGCGACAAAGACAATTACTGCAACCTGACCATGCGCTGCTTGCTGATTGATACCGGAGAAAGAAAAATCCTGATTGACACCGGAACCGGGGACAAGCAGTTGGAATACCTGAAATACTACGGGTTCAAAGGAGTTATCAGTTTCGAAACCGAACTCGGTAAACTTGGCTACACATGTGACGACATTACCGATGTAATTTTCACACATTTGCATTTTGACCATTGTGGTGGCTCAACGAAATACAATGCGGACAAGTCTGAAGTTTTGCTTGTGTTCCCCAATGCAACCCATTGGGTAGGCGAAGCCCAATGGAATAATTTCCTCAATCCGAATGTGCGTGAAGGTGATTCATATTTTCCCGAAAACATGTTGCCGGTTCAGAAAGCAGGAAAATTAAAACTCGTTTCTGAAAATCAATTGATATGCCCGGAAGTGGAAGTCCGTATTTTTAATGGACATACGGTAGGGCAACTGGTGAGCTATATCAAATATGGGCAAAAAACTATTATTTATGTAGGGGATGTTATTCCGTTGGCAGCCAATGTACCGTTGGCATGGATTTCATCCTATGATATCAACCCGATTGCTGCTATGGCTGAGAAAAAAATCCTGCTCGATGAAGCTGCTGAAAAAAATCAAATTCTGTTTTTCGAACACGATGCTTATACCGAATGCTGCACAGTTGCAGCCCAATACAACAAGCATAAAGTGGAGAAAACAACAAGTTTTAACGGAGTGATTTAAGCAATTCAACTCATTATGGATTTTGAGTATGCAACAAATCGTTTTTTTATTTTCACCAGCTTATCTGTAAATTGGTTTAAAACATAAGTCTATTAAGAAAAAATGCATATCTTTGTGACTTAACATTTTTCCCATCACCTAATAAAATTTACACATTATGATCTCAATTCCGTTTATCATTCTTGGAGTAATCATACTCCTGTTTATTTTATCTGGATTTGTAACCGTCAACCAGGGTTATGTAGCTGTAATCACCATTTTCGGAAAGTACCGTCGTATAATGGGTCCTGGGTTAAACTTAAAGATTCCGTTTATCGAAGTGGTGCATCGCCGGGTTTCCATCCAGAACCGTTCGGTGGAACTGGAGTTCCAGGCTGTAACGCAAGACCAGGCCAACGTGTATTTCAAAGCCATGTTGCTTTACGCCGTACTTAATCAATCGGAAGATGTGATTAAAAACGTGGCCTTTAAGTTTGTGGATGACCGAAACTTTATGCAGGCACTTATCCGCACCATTGAAGGAACTATCCGTAGTTTTGTAGCCACCAAAAAGCAAGCTGAAATTCTCGGGCTCCGTACCGAAATTATCCTCGAAGTAAAAAAACATCTCGATGACACGCTCGAAGAATGGGGCTACCACATGATTGACATCCAGCTGAACGACATTACGTTCGACGAAGAAATCATCAAATCCATGGCGCGCGTTGTGGCATCAAGTAACCTGAAAGCTGCTGCCGAAAACGAAGGACAAGCACTTTTGATTACCAAAACCAAAGCTGCCGAAGCCGAAGGTAATGCCATTAAAATTTCTGCATTGGCCGAAAAAGAAGCTGCCATGCAACGTGGACAAGGTATTGCACTCTTCCGCGAAGAAGTGGCCAAGGGTATGGCGCATGCAGCTAAAGAAATGACTGACGCCGACCTCGACGCATCGTTCCTGCTTTTCAGCATGTGGACAGAAGCCATCAAGCACTTCGGCGAAACCGGCAAAGGCAACGTTATCTTCCTCGACGGCTCTACAGAAGGCATGCAAAAAACCATGAACCAAATGATGGCCATGATGCAAATGAACAGCAATCCGGAACAACCTAAAAAGAAATAAACTTCAGGATCGGGTAACTTCTTCAGACAGCTACCTTCTCTCGTAAAGCAGCGTATATCCGGCTAGCAACAGCCGCTATACGCTGTTTCGCATCTGCATTGCTTTACATCATCCCCCTTTTATATTAGTGCAGGTAAAATCTGCAAACAACAACAGCTGTTATGCACCAATCAATCATTCCATTCTGTTTCTCCTTTCATTTATTTTTTGTAATTTTGCAGCCCTAAATTAGTTATCCCCTAAACAGATATCGGATAATTAGTTGGTATGAACTCAAAATCTGAGTAATTCGTTTTAATTCGTGTAATTCGTTTTTCTGATGAAAAAATTTAAAGAATATTCCGGCCTGAATTTATCGGACATCAACAAGGAAATGTTGTCGCAATGGAGCAATAAAAACATTTTCCATAAAAGTATCGAAACCCGCGAGGGAAAACCGTCATTCGTTTTTTATGAGGGACCTCCTTCGGCCAACGGGCTTCCGGGTATTCATCACGTAATGGGACGCACCATCAAGGACGTTTTTTGCCGTTACAAAACCATGCAGGGCTTTCAGGTGAAACGTAAAGCCGGCTGGGATACGCACGGGCTTCCGGTGGAACTTGGCGTGGAAAAAGCATTGGGAATTACCAAAGAAGATATTGGCAAAACCATCAGTGTGGACGATTACAACGCCGCTTGCCGCAAAGACGTACTGAAATATACCAAAGAATGGGAAGACCTGACCACCCAAATGGGGTATTGGGTGGATATGAACGATCCGTACATCACTTACGACAACCGCTACATTGAAACACTTTGGTGGCTGCTCAAACAACTTTACAACAAAAAATTACTCTATAAAGGCTACACCATTCAGCCCTACTCTCCGGCAGCCGGAACAGGACTTTCTACTCACGAACTCAACCAACCCGGTTGCTACCGCGACGTGAAAGACACTACCTGTGTGGCGCAATTCAAGCTAAAAAACGAAGAAAATACGTACTTTTTAGCCTGGACAACAACACCGTGGACATTGCCATTGAACACCGCTTTGTGTGTTGGCCCGTCTATCGATTACGTAAAGGTAAAAACGCAAAATCCATATACTAAAGATGTTTGCAATTTGATTTTGGCCGAAAGCCTGCTTAGCACGGTAATGGGCAAAAACGAATATGAAATCCTGGAGCGCAAAAAAGGTTCTGAGCTGGCAGGCATTGAATACGAGCAACTTATTCCCTGGGTTAATCCGGGCGAAGGCGCTTTCAAAGTTATCACCGGCGACTTTGTAACTACCGAAGATGGTACCGGTATCGTGCACATCGCTCCTACTTTTGGTGCGGACGATGATCGCGTGGCCAAACAAAACGGCGTTCCACCGCTGTTGCTTATCGACAAAGATGGAAACCGCCAGCCAATGGTTGACCGCACCGGTAAATTCTTCAAAGTGGAAGATTTAAGTGCCGAATATGTTGCTTCGAATGTAAACGTAAACTTGTATGCAGAATATGCAGGCCGTTACGTGAAAAATGCTTACGAAACTTCGCCTGCTCCAACGCCAACAGGAGATACTGACCCTGTAACCACACTGGACATTGACCTGTGTGTAATGTTGAAACAACAGGGACTGGCTTATAAAATTGAAAAACATACGCACAACTACCCACATTGCTGGCGTACGGACAAACCCGTGTTGTATTACCCGTTGGACAGTTGGTTTGTAAAAACCACCGATTGCCGCGAGGAAATGATGGCACTGAACGACACCATCAACTGGAAACCACAATCGACCGGAACAGGACGTTTCGGCAAATGGCTGGAAAACCTCCAAGACTGGAACTTATCGCGCAGCCGTTACTGGGGAACTCCGCTCCCGATCTGGCGCACGGAAGATGGCAATGAAGAAATCTGTATCGGTTCGGTGGAAGAACTGATGGCCGAAATTGATAAATCTATTGCGGCCGGATTTATGACCGAAAATCCATACAAAAACTTTAAAGTTGGTGAATATACTGCCGAAAATTACGCAGTAAAAAATATAGATTTGCACCGTCCGTATGTGGATGGCATTATCCTCGTTTCAAAATGCAAGAAGCCAATGAAACGTGAGCTTGACCTGATCGACGTTTGGTTCGATTCGGGCGCCATGCCTTACGCACAGTTGCATTATCCGTTTGAAAACAAAGAATTGATCGACAACGCGACCAACTTCCCAGCCGATTTCATTTCGGAAGGTGTGGACCAAACGCGCGGTTGGTTCTTTACGTTGCATGCTATCAGCACTATGGTAAAAGGGAGTGTTGCGTTTAAGAGCGTAATATCAAACGGGCTCGTGTTAGACAAAAACGGCAACAAAATGTCTAAACGGTTGGGCAATGGAGTTGATCCGTTCTCAACAATTGAAAAATACGGTTCCGATCCGCTTCGCTGGTACATGATGACCAACGCATCGCCTTGGGACAACCTGAAATTTGACTCGGAAGGTATTGACGAAGTGCGCCGTAAATTCTTCGGAACGCTTTACAACACCTATTCTTTCTTTTCGCTGTATGCCAACGTGGATAAATTCACGTACGCTGAAGCAGAAGTACCCATGGAAAAACGTCCGGAAATTGACCGCTGGATTATTTCATTGCTGAACACCTTGGTGAAAGATGTAACCGAATACTACGAAACTTACGAACCAACCCGTGCGGGCCGTGCTATTTCGGACTTTGTGGGCGAAAACCTGAGCAACTGGTACGTGCGCCTCAACCGCAAACGTTACTGGGGTGGCGAGTACGACGAAGATAAAATCTCGGCATACCAAACACTTTATACTTGTCTGGAAACCGTTGCACGCTTGATGGCTCCGATTGCGCCTTTCTTTGCCGACAAATTGTTCCTCGATTTGAATGCCGTTACCGGAAAAGATACAACCGAATCGGTTCACTTAGCCGATTTCCCTACATACAACGAAGCGTTGATTGACAGCAACCTGGAAGAATGCATGCAATTGGCACAGCAAACATCGTCGATGATATTGGCATTGCGTCGCAAAGCCGATAAAAAAGTGCGTCAACCGTTGTCAAAAGCCGTTGTTCCAGCTCAGGACGAAACATCATACAAGCAAATGCTCTACATTGCCGACCTGATAAAAGCCGAAGTAAACGTGAAGGAACTGGAAGTAATTCCGGCCGACGCAGACATGGAAAACCTGGTGAAGAAAATCAAACCAAATTTCAAAACCTTGGGTAAAAAATACGGCAAGCAAATGAAAGAAATCGCGCAGGTTATGGCAGGTTTCACCAAACATGAAATTACCGAAATTGAGCGCAACGGTTCACACACACTGGCTTTGTCAAGCGGCGATGTATTACTGGAACTTGAAGACGTGGAAATCATTACCGAGGATATGCCGGGCTGGTTGGTTGCCAACGAAGGCAAGCTGACGGTGGCCCTTGACATTACAGCTACCGAAGCATTGCTTCGCGAAGGAATTGCCCGCGAATTGGTAAATCGCATTCAAAACATACGTAAATCAAACGGTTACGAAATCGTAGATAAGATTTTGGTGGAAATTGAGAGCCGCGACGAAGTCAATGAAGCTGTAAAAGAATATGCAAATTACATTGCATCCCAAACATTAGCCAACTTTGTGGTGTTAGTAACAGAATTAACTAACGCAACTGAACTGGAATTCGATGATTACGTGGTAAAAGTATCAGTAAAAAAGGCATAAAAAACTGGCTTTGGAAAATTCAATTTAATTTCCAAAGGACTTATTTTTCCTAGTTTTGGAGCAATAATGATTTCAAAAGCCCTTAGATTGTATTTCGCTAAAATTAAATACGAAAATAATTGTCAAACTGAAACTAATTTCCTATTTTCGCAGGCAATTAAAAAACTGAAGAGAACTAAGAGTGTAGAGAATACTTCTCAGGAAACCGATAAATAAATTAGACTATGACTGAAAAAACGAGATACACAGATGCCGAATTGGATGAGTTTCGCGTGTTGATTACCGAAAAACTTGAAAAAGCGCAACGCGAATACGAAGAGTTGCGCAATGGGATTGCCAATTTGGATGGAAACGATGTAATGGATACATCTCCCACTTTCAAAGTATTGGAAGAAGGTGCTGCCACGCTTTCGAAAGAAGAAGCAGGCCGCCTGGCTCAACGTCAAATGAAATTTATTCAACATTTGCAATCAGCACTGATTCGCATTGAGAATAAAACCTATGGCATTTGTCGCGAAACCGGAAAACTGATCCCGAAAGAACGCCTGAGAGCTGTGCCTCACGCCACTTTAAGCATTGAAGCAAAGAACGATCAAAGATAATCGAACTGAAATAAGAATCAATTCGGCAACGGGACTATTGTCTGTTGCCGAATTTGTGTTTAATTTAATTTACTCTTGTCAACAACGGCAAATTGAAAATTACAATCTTTAAATTTCCACATGTCAATAGCAAAAAAGTCTGTCATACTCATTGTTTTGGTTCTCTTAATAGACCAGGCATCAAAAATCTATATCAAACTGAATTTCAGCCTTGGCGAACACGTTGATGTATTGAGTTGGTTCAAGATTTATTTTATTGAGAATAACGGAATGGCCTTTGGCATGGAGCTTATCGGAAAATTATTCCTCACGCTCTTTCGCATCGTGGCTGTGGCTGCCCTGGCGTGGTATATCAATAAGCTTATAAAACGGCAGTTCAGTACCGGTTACATCCTTACCGTTTCGCTGGTGCTGGCAGGTGCGGCTGGAAATATTATCGACTCTGTATTTTATGGACTTATTTTCAGCGCCAGCAACTACATGGGTCCTGTTGCAACATTATTCCCCGAAGGAGGTGGTTATGCAAGCTTATTTTACGGCAAAGTAGTAGATATGCTCTACTTCCCTATCATTAAAAATGCTGCCGGCGAAACCATATTCTTCAGTCCTATTTTCAACGTTGCCGATTCAGCCATAAGTGTTGCTGTGGGCATAATCCTTATTTTCTTCCGGAAAGAACTGAACGAAAGCCTCGAAACTAAAAAAGACTCAAATGAAGAGCTTGAAAAGTAATTTTGGGACAAAACTATTCATCATTGTCGGCGCCTTTATACTTTTATCTGCCTGCGACAGCAGGCCCAAAGGAGTTTTGAGTAAAAACGACATGGTTAATATCCTTGCCGACCTACACACGCTCGACGGATCCATGGCAGCCAAAGGATTACATTATAATGAGTTCGACCTGAAAAATGAGTACTACATTTCGGTGCTGGACAAATACAAAATCACTCAGGCCCAGTTCGATTCCTCATTGGTTTGGTACTCAAAAAATCCAAAAAACTTCGATAAAATATACGACAAAGTCATCGAGCACGCTTAACTGACAACCAGAACGACATCAACAAAGGAAAGTATCATCCGGTTGACTCTACGGAGCTTGCCAAAGTCAAAATTCCGATCTGGAATAAGCGTACAAAATATATCCTGACAAAAGATTCGGCACGGACACATTTGGATTTCGAAATTCCGGACCAGAACTTTATGCTGGGCGATGTGTATATACTCAAGTTCCTGCAACGGATTGCCCCGGTTGATTCGAGTACAAATCCGCTTATCCGCCTGCAAATCAATTATGCGAACGGGCGAGTGCGTGGTGTAATTAAAAAGACATACAACGACGGATTGACACGGCGGTTTACCTTAAGAATTTCCTCAATTCACCCAACGAAAATAAAATCCATTTCGGGCGAATTGCTGGGCAGTACCACTTACAAGGTCTAACGATAGACAGCGTGTCGCTTACACGGGTGTACGATAGCCGTAAGCAGGACAGCCTACTTAAAGTTTTGCAAAAAGCCGATCCGAAACATTATCCGGTTTATGCTCCTATGGGCAATGACATACTGCAACCGAAACAAAAAAATGTCAGGGTGCTGATCTTGAAAAAATGATACGTATTGCCAGTCATTTTACATTCTGTTCACCTGAAGATATTCGCCGGAGAGCGGTAATAGAACTGGACGGGCAACAAACCGTTACCCGATTGTTCAGTTTGGACGAAAACGCAGTTGAGTCAAGCCGCACCTTATTTTTCGACGGGATATTGTCGGCAGAAATAATTTCCATAAAAGAACAGGGTGGCTCTGGTGGAAATTTGATTGCAAATTACAATTACGTTGATTTAAGCAATGGAATTCCAGCAATAATCAACAAAGATGGCAAGCCGCTTATCCTGGATTTCGGAACCAGTTCCCCTGTGAAAATCAACAAATTGCTACCAGAACTTTCGGTTATTCTTGCACCTTACTCTACATTTGAAATTATTGCAGCCTGTTGTTACTTTCCGGCATTAGCGCTTGGTGTAACGCCGGAATTAGGCGAAAACAGAAAAACAACGGTCTTACTTTGGGAAAATACAGACCTGATAAATAAAAAAACAACCTTACAAACCAGAATCAGAAAAATATACTAATTCAGTTATAACAATTAAAACAAAAATTCATTAATAGTGTTATTAGTTAGTCTGACTTAATTTTTAATGAGTTCTATCTCTATTCTATTCAACAATAAAACAACATACAATGTGGCAAATATTTTTAGGAAGTTTACTTTTGAGTTTGATTCACGCCCTGATTCCCCATCACTGGATTCCGATAATTGCAATTTCAAAAACGGAAAAATGGACAAATAAAGAAGCAATTTTCGCCACGTTTATCACCGGACTTTCGCACATGATCAGCACCATAGTCATTGGTATAATTGTTGGATTTATTGGCATTAAACTGGCCGAAAGCTACAGTTCAATAACAAGTATTGCTGCACCAACCATTTTGTTGGCCATTGGGATCGTATACCTGATTCTCGATCTGCGCGCAAAGCACCACCATCATCATTTTGAGCTGGAAGAAGTAGCCACAAAACACAAAAAATCCAAAACTGCCATCCTCACCTCCTTAAGCATTGCTATGTTTCTGACTCCCTGCGTGGAAATTGAAGCCTATTATTTTCAGGCGGCCACTTTTGGGTGGGCCGGAATTTTTATTGTATCGGCAGTATATCTGGTTATGACATTATTGTTTATGTTCGGACTCGTTTATCTCGGGCTTAAAGGTGTAAACAAGCTGAATTTGTCTTATCTCGAACATCACGCAAAACGAATTACCGGTCTTGTTTTAATTGCCTTGGGAATAGTAGCGTATTTCGTAGAATTTTAAATCCCGTTTGCGGAAAAGATTTCTATGCACTCTAAAATTCAATCCCCGAATAATGATAAAATCTGCGCGAGCCATATTTCATCCGGATCAGTTTCAAGGCTGGGGAAAAACACGCCGGTACTTTGAAGGCTGGTACTTCAAAGTAGTGAATGCCGATGAAACAGAAGCCTTTGCTTTTATTCCCGGTATTGCCATGGATAAAAACGGTATGCAGCAAGCATTCATCCAGGTATTGGATGGAAAAAGGCGGACTGCTGAATATCATAAATTCGAAGCAACTGAATTTAAACCGCAAGCAGGTAAGTTTGAAATTCGTATAGCCAGCAACTTTTTCTCTTCGGACACCTTACAACTTGATCTGCCCAATGCCTTGGGCAAATTGAAATTCTCCCAACAAACACCCTGGCCAAATCCATGGTACTCACCCGGCATAATGGGACCATATACTTTTGCTCCCTTTATGGAGTGTTATCATGGCATCCTGAGCATGGATCACCGTATTAGCGGCGAATTGACTATCCATGGAAAAACTATCGATTTCACGAATGGCCGTGGATATATGGAAAAAGACTGGGGGCGTTCGTTTCCAAGGGCTTACTTTTGGTTGCAGACAAACCACTTTAGTAAACCCGGAATTTCCGTAAAAGCATCTGTCGCTAAAATTCCCTGGTTGGGCAGTTCATTCACCGGATTTATAGCCGGCGTTTATCTTCAAAACCGTCTGATTCAATTCACCACCTACAACGGCACAAAGTTATTGAGATCCTTTGCCGACAAGGACAAAGTGGAGTTAATTATGCTCAACAAGAACTACCGGCTGGAAATTCTTGCACATCGCGAGGCTGTCACGCAACTTGCCTCTCCTATTTCCGGATTTATGACCGGACGAATTGAAGAAAGTATGACTTCAACTATCGAAGTATTGCTTTCGGAGAGAAAATCCAGAACCATCCTGCTACACGAAACCGGGCGGAATGCCGGACTCGAAGTTGCCGGAAAAATAGAAGAAATAATGATTAATTCTACTGAATAGTATTGATTATAAAGTTTAAAACAAGTTCTTACGAATAAATCACCTGCGCAATTCAAAGGTAAATTATCTTTGCTTTCATTTAATTATATCCAATATTATTTTTCAAAACTAAAAATCAGGTTGGAATTTCCACCAAGCTGTTAACTATTACATCTGTATGGCTGCCAATATGAAAAAAAGTAGTACTTTTGCAGGCAAAATTTGAGTATTAATATTATAGTATTTAATTGGAATTTATTCATGAGTGTTGTAGAAAAAATTAAAAGTGCTAAATCGACTGCTTTTTCATTTGAGTTATTACCTCCGTTAAAAGGCAACGGAATTGAAACAGTTTATAAAACCATCGACACATTACGTGAATTTGATCCAAAATACATTAATATCACCACTCATCGCAGCGAATTGGTGTTTAAAGAAAACAACCCCGGGCAATTTATACAGGTTGCTGAACGCCATCGTCCGGGCACTGTAGCCATTGCAGCCGCTATTCAGAACAAATACAAAATTGCTGTGGTTCCGCACATTATTTGCAGCGGATTTACACGCGAAGAAACAGAATATGCCCTTATCGACCTTCAATTTCTGGGCATAACCGATTTGCTTCTTCTGCGTGGCGACAAAGCCAAACACGAACGCGAGTTCTCCGCTACAGGTCATAAAAATGCAACTGAGCTACAGGTGCAAGTGAACAATTTCAACCAGGGTTTGTTTTTAGATGGTTCGAAAATGAAGTCGCCAATTGTACCTTTTTCATACGGAATGGCCTGCTATCCCGAAAAACACGAAGAAGCGCCCAACATGGATTCGGATTTGTTTTATGCAAAACAAAAAGTGGATGCCGGAGCCGAATACCTGGTAACGCAAATGTTTTTCGACAATCAGAAATACTATGACTTTGTTGAAAAATGCAAGGCTAATGGTATTAATGTTCCGATTATTCCGGGAATTAAACCCATTACACTAAAAAACCAACTGACAGTATTGCCGAAAATATTTCATACAGACATACCTGAAGAATTTGCGTCTGAATTGCGAAAATGTGAAACTGACGCACAAGCAGTAGAAGTGGGTGTAGAATGGTGTACAAAACAAGCCAACGACCTGAAAGCGTACGGAGTTCCAAGCATTCACTTTTACAGCATGATGGCAACTCAAAGCGTAAAACGCGTGGCTCAAGCAGTCTTTTAAATCTCTAATAAAAACGACATGTTAGGTTTTCTATTTTTTATAGTTATTTTCATTTTAGTGATCGGACTGGTCATTATCTCGACCATATTCGGTTTTTTGCGTTCCATTTTCAGTTTTGGAAAACGGAACACGCAAACTCAAAGTGCACATTCCCAGACTCATGAACAACCGGCTTCAAAATCAAAAATTTTCGGGAATAATGAGGGCGAGTATGTCGATTTCGAGGAAATAAAATAATGTGATAATGTGGTGATTAGCTGATGTGGTAATGTGATGATTAGTAAAACACAAAGTAGCTACAATACATTACACATTATCACATCACCACATCAACTAATCATCACATTAAAAACTGTACTTCCTTGAAATAAAAGCCTTTTCTTTCTCCCGATTCTGTTTCGAGTTCAAGCTGTCCGTCAGGATGAACTGAAACGATTTTTGCCTCAAAAAACTCACCTTCGGCAGCAAACGGGTGAAAGCCTTCTCTGCGATACAAGGCATCGGAATATTCCTTGCGAATTTTTTCAACCTCCAGTTCATTGTACAATTCCAGTATATTTTGCACAACGCTGCTTAGAAGAACTTTCCGACTAATAAACCGCCCAATAATCTGTCGCAACGAGACCGGATTCGGAGCGTTGCTTACAAACCGCTTCTGGTTCACATTCAGTCCAATCCCAACCACTGTTCTGACCTTATTAACCTGAAGCGAATTTTCAATCAAAATCCCACAGATTTTTTTATCATTCCAATAAATATCATTGGGCCATTTGATGGCAATTCCTTCGGCATATTTATCTAATGTTCTTTTAATTCCCAAACTAACTAATTGTGAAATCAGGAATAATTGATCCAGAGGGATTCGTTGCGGATAGAGCAGCATACTAAAAAGCAAATTCCGCCCCTGCTCCGACTCCCATGAATTTCCAACCTGCCCCTTGCCTGCCGTCTGAAAATCGGCATAGACCATGAAACCTTCGGGCAGATTATTATTCCGGAGCAGCTCCCAAATAAGGTTGTTTGTGGAGTGCGTTTTTTTCACATAGAAGCTTTTCTTCATTGGATTGTTTTTTTTAATTTGCAGAAATTTGCAAAAGAAATTCTTCCATCTTTTTCACCACTGCTTTGGAACTTCCATTGGCATTATTTACCAATATTGCAAACACAAGATTTCGTCCATTGGCATCGATATATCCGGCATAGCATTTCACCCGCGAGATGGTACCGCTTTTAGCATGAATCCTGCTTTGCAAAGGCGTATTCTTTAGCAACGAGGACAAGGTTCCTGTTTCTCCGGCCACTGGCAATGAATTATAAAAAACTGTACTATTCCTGCTTTTGGTTTTCATATACAATAGCAAATCCACGTAAAATTGCGCCGACACTACATTCGAAGGCGCAAGGCCCGATCCGTCATACTGAATGAGTTGATCTACAGGCAGGCCTTTCGATTTCCAAAAAGACTCAATCACACGTATCGCCCCATTGGTTGTTGCAACAGGACTATTCAACAATGCCAAATACCTGAAAAGATGCTCCGCAAAATGATTATTGCTATGGATATTTATCTCTGTAACGATTTGTTCCAAAGGAGGAGAATCATGCGTATAAATTATTTTACGTGACTTATTGTCAGACACTTTATCCGTTGGTGGCTGAGCGATACTGAAACCCGCCTCAATCAGTTTTTCATTAAAGTGTTTAGCCAATAGCAAAGCAGGATTTGGGATATCTCCTTTAGTTATAAATTCCGCCCTTCTTGCCGGAATTTCACCACGAATGGTGCGTTGATTGGAGTGAGGAGCTCCGTAAAAATAAGCGCTATCGAATGATATAGATGTACTTTTCAGTTGGTTGTCAAATACCACCTCCGGTATCTGAGGAATAGTCCTAAGAATCTCTGGGCGTAGTTCCCTCTTGCCCCGATTGCAACACCAGCTTATAGGTATTATCCATATAAGAAATACCATAAGCACCAGCTGCGTAGTAATTTCCCATATCTTCCCACGTCCAGCGAGGATTTACACCTTCATCATCAAATAAAGTTGCATCAGCTATAATTTGACCGGTAATTTTCTTTATTCCTGCGTTCTTTACTGCCTGAATCCATTGAGGAAAGAAATCTTTTTCACCTAATTTTTCAGAACCCAGCGTAGGATCGCCCCCACCATGAATGTATAAATTCCCGGCAAGGATACTGTCTGCACTTACTTTACCATCAATTTCCAGTTTTGTTTCAAAGCAAAAATCCGGGCCCAATAATTCGAGCGCCGTAGCAGTTGTAACCAGTTTCATTGTGGACGCAGGAGTTGCAAGACTCTTGGGCCGGAACTGATAAAGCGCTTGCCCCGTATTTGCATCGCTTACCAGCAAGCTGACATTTGCATTTTCCAACAACGGGCTTTTCGCGAAATCATCAACCGGATTTCCTGCAAATACAGGCAATACAGGGAACAAACATAAAAGAAAAAACTGTTTTATTTTCATTCGTAAATAATTTTAAATAGTTGTCGAATGGAACTCGCATACGTAGTTTTCATCAATGTCGACGAACGCGTACGTTTATGCTCGTTTCATCATTCGGCCTTCAAAATATTTTACAAAAGTAAAGAGAAAAAACGTATCGGGCATTATATTAAACTTACAAGAGAGAAAATAATTATCAAAAATAGTTGAATTAGAAAACCAATATCTATATTTGCATATTGAAAACCGCTTACACCCTAACAATTAAATACATATGAAACATTTTATCAAATTAAGCTCATTCGTGTTTCTTCTAGCAGGTTCATTCGCTTCATGCGACCTACTCTCTGATTTACAGAATTCTTCATCAAAACTAACGTTCAAGGTCACTGTAAACCAGAAAGACACAATTTTATTTACTGGCGATGCTATAAAATATTACAATGACTCCACGCACGAAGTCGTTTTTGCCGATTCTTTGAAAATTCCCAACGAAATAGCGTTTTCCAAACTTAAATGTTATCTCGCCGGCGATTCTTTATTTACAGCAACCATGACCTCCGACTACATGTCGGCAACAGTCAACGAACTGGTTTTGTATCACAATTTGCATACTGACAGATACTACTTTGAAGATGGCTATCCGGTTAATTATGACTATCTTCCTGCAAAAAATCTTCGAGAACAAAACAAACTGAAACGAGCGGATGCCTGGGCAAAATTTATTGCCCAACTAAAAATAGAAGAACGATACAAGTAAAGAGAGCATAAGTAATTTTAGTTCACCTTATAAAAAAAGCTGCAACCCGATTCCGGATTGCAGCTTTTATATTTAATCAACTGTCAGCTTATTCAGCTTTTGGTTTATCTTCACGTGGAGGGCGTGGCAACAATGCTTTGCGTGAAAGCTTGAATTTACCAGTCTTTTGGTCGATTTCCAACAATTTCACGTCAATCATATCACCTTCTTTAATTCCGGCCTGATCCATTGTTTCAATGCGTTTCCAGTCGATTTCGGAGATATGAAGCAGCCCTTCTTTGCCCGGCATAAATTCAACGAATGCACCGTAAGGCATTACCGATTTTACTTTCGAAGGATAGGTTTCGCCAATTTCAGGAATTGCAACAATTCCTTTAATTTTAGCGATAGCAGCATCGATAGCAGCTTTGTTATTTGCTGCAATTTCAACACGTCCCTGGTCACCTTGTTCCTCGATAGTAATGATTGCGCCAGTTTCAGCCTGCATGTTTTGGATAATTTTTCCACCAGGACCGATAATTGCACCGATCATTTCTTTCGGAATGAACATAGCCACAATACGAGGAGCATTTGGTTTCATATCTTCGCGTGGAGCTTCCAGTGTTTCCTGAATTTTACCCAGAATATGCATACGACCGGCTTTTGCCTGATTCAATGCTGTTTCCAGAATTTCGTAAGAAAGACCATCAACCTTGATATCCATTCTGAGTAGCAGTAATACCATCTTTGGTTCCGGTTACTTTAAAGTCCATATCGCCCAAGTGATCTTCGTCACCTAAAATATCCGAAAGAACAGCAAAGTTTTTACCTTTATTTTCAGAAATCAATCCCATGGCTATACCAGAAACCGGTTTCTTGATTTGTACACCTGCATCCATCAACGCCAATGTTCCGGCACAAACCGTAGCCATTGAAGAAGAACCATTCGATTCCAAGATATCGGAAACCACACGAACCACATAAGGATAGTTTTCAGGAATCATATTTTTCAATGCACGAAGAGCCAGGTTACCATGACCCACTTCGCGACGACCAACACCGCGGGAAGCGCGAGCCTCACCGGTAGAGAATGGCGGAAAGTTATAGTGCAACAAGAAACGCTCTTTACCGCGAATCAATGCTTCGTCAACCAGTTTCTCATCCATTTTAGTACCCAATGTAACTGTAGTCAACGACTGAGTTTCACCACGGGTAAACACAGCTGAACCATGAGTTCCGGGAAGGTAATCAACTTCTGACCAAATAGGACGGATTTCAGTAGTCTTACGGCCATCCAAACGTTTGCCTTCATCCAAAATAGAACGACGCATCGCTTCTTTTTCCACATCGTGGTAATATTTGCTGATCAATCCTTTTTTAGCGACAGCTACTTCAGGATCAAGACCGGCAATATATTCTGCTTTTACTGCTTCAAAATTTTCACCGCGTGAATGCTTATCAGTATTGCATGCAGTTGCCAGGGCATATGCTTTATCGTAAGTTTTTGCCCAAATATCTTTCTTCAGATCTTCATCATTTTCTTCGTGGCAATATTCACGTTTTACTGTTTTGCCAACAGCTTCCATCAATTCGATCTGAGCCTGGCACTGAACCTTGATAGCTTCGTGAGCCACTTTCATAGCATTCAACAAATCTTCTTCGCTCACTTCTTTCATTTCGCCTTCCACCATCATGATGTTATCAAGAGTAGCGGCTACGATGATTTCCATATCGGCATTTTCCAACGCTTCGAAAGTAGGGTTGATTACGAATTCGCCATTGATACGGGCTACACGCACTTCTGAAATTGGTCCGTTGAAAGGAACATCAGAAACTGCCAACGCAGCAGAAGCAGCCAAACCTGCCAATGCATCCGGCATGTCAGCACCATCAGCAGAGAAAAGGGTTACAGTAACAAAAGTTTCAGCATGATAATCATCAGGGAACAAAGGACGCAGAGCGCGGTCAACAAGGCGTGAAACTAAGATCTCGTAATCCGAAGCACGGCCTTCGCGACGAAGGAAACCGCCAGGAAAACGGCCTGAAGAGGCAAATTTTTCTTTATAATCAACTGAGAGCGGCATAAAATCCGTTCCCGGAACAGCGTCTTTAGCAGAACAAACTGTTGCCAAAAGCATGGTATCGCCCATGCGAACCATTACAGAACCATCGGCTTGTTTTGCCAATTTTCCTGTTTCAATAGAAATGGTACGACCATCACCCAATGTGATAGTTTTTGTAACTACATTCATAAAAATTACATTTATCTTTTTAAACTTCTAAATTTCGGCCGCAAAGATACGACAATTTTTCTCAACAATAATCAAAAAGTCAGCAAAATACTCTTTTTTTGAGGTTTGATAACTGCATGAAAACAAATTGCTTTTGTTTTAAAATTACATTGATGGCGTTTAAATAAAAAAACTGACTCCAGACCTGGATTTCAACCCAGATACAGAAGTCAGTACAAATATCAATTTCCTTATTTTCAGAGTTTATAGCTCCAGCCCACTCCTCCGTAAACGATACTTTTTGGATTAGCTACCTGAACTTCCTGATCGTACCTGAGCATAAATTCAAGCGCCGTATGAGATGACAGGCGGTACTTGGCTCCAACAACCGCCCTGTATCCATCCATAAAAAATCCGCTTCCACCATTCAGAGGGCAAAAAACCTCTCCGGAAACAAATGGTTTTACCGGCGATCCGAAAATAGTATATTCGCATTCAAGCTTGTTACGCCACACATATTTCGGATTGAATTTATAATCGCCCCTGCTTTCATCCCGCCAGGTTGATTGACCCCGCGTACGCAGTTTGAAATTCAGCGAATTATATTTTACTTGAGCCGACAGTGAAGCAGAGCCTCTGTGCCTGAGCTCGAAATAGGTGTCTTGCCGCTGATAAATAAAATCATAATTAAGCTCTACCTTCAGCAACTTCTTTATAAGCGTATAATCGACCCCAACAGTAGTCATCGAGCGGTCGAACGAAGACACATTTTGGTTGAACCTGAACTCCTGTTCGAGACTACCTCCCAGTCTTCGTCCCAAATCTTTGGATAACGACAATGAGCCAATAGCTCCGGCATCACTTGTTTGTGCGGCCAGAAAACCAGGATACGCCCAAACCAGAAAGGCGAAGATAATTATTCGGATTGCTTTTACCATTAAGAGAAATCGCTAAGTTTGGTCAGCATATCAATTGAGTTTGGGTCATTATTATCCGGGCGATAAAATATTTTCACAAAAGCCACATCCCGTAAAAAGTCAATATGCCCAACTTCTACCCGCAAAATTTGCAGACCAGTTCGTTCTTCCAAATCGGCTTTCAGCTCTGTATATTTACCGGGTTTTACCAAATCAATTTTCTCGTAAAGAATGGCCTTGGTAGCCGTATGTTTCACAAAACGGCGGCTTTCCATCAAAGCTATTGCACCAACAAACAACGTATTAGCCACGAGTAATTCGACAATGCTAATGGTCATTGCCAACCCGTTGATTACCGAAATTCCGATAATAACAAACAGATAGGTCATTTCCCGGATAGACACCTGCTCCGTTCGGTACCTGATGATACCAAAAATGGCAAATAACCCGAGCGCCATACCAATTTGAAGTTTTACCGAATCCAACAAAAAGATAAGCAGGAAAATAGTCACGGCAAAAAGTGTAAACGTAAACAGGAAGTCACGTCGGCCACTTTTGCGATAATAGAAATAGCGGATAATAATCCAGCAAATCAGCATATTGAACCCAAACCGGATTAAGAGTTGAATTAATGCTTCGTCTTGAAAGATGGGAATTCCCATAAAATCGGGCCCGGTAAATCCTTCGGCTCCATATTCTTTGGCAATCGTTGGATCAAATTCCGGAAGTTCAGATTGTAACATGATTTTTTTCAGTTATTTTATTGATTTTGCGTAATTTATTTTTAAATCTATTGTTTTTTACATGCGGTTTTAGCAATGTCATGCCTAAACAATATTTACTCATGCTGCCTGGCAAAACATGCAATTCATTTAAATAATCCCGGAAGTGAGATTTGGTAGCTCCATCCTGCTTCATTTCTACAATAACCAACCCATCCACCGACTTCATAACCTGCGTATTCAAATCTTTATACATCAGCCCAATATCCAGGGTAACGCGTTCGGTTTCGTTTTTATCAACCAGGGTAATCCGTTGAAAAAAGTTTTGAATCTGCGGCTTTAACACCGATGATTTGTAGGGGGTTTTCTTTTTGATAAAAATATTTTCCACATCATTTAGCTCCATAGAACTAAACTGCTTTTTATCTATTTTTATTCGCCCTTTAGAAGTCATCCCCTTATTGTTCTTCGTTTTTATTTCGAGGAAAGAATCGCCGGAATTGACGTACGAGCGCATACGGATTTTGCAACGTGTCAGCTTTCCGTTGTGATGCATGGTATACATCTCTGCGTCGTCGGTATCGAAGTATATGCTGGAATAAGGCGAAATGCGCTCCCCATCAATTTCCACAACGCGATAATGCTCAACGGCCTGCTGCAATACAACCGACAATTGGTTTAACCCGATCAGAAACTTCGTGTCCACACGGTTCATCAACTGAACTTTATCCATTTCTTTCAACGAAATGGGGTCAAATTTCAGCAACAAATCCGAAAACAAAGATTTTATCTTCTTATCCAGTAGGGCCAAATCAGTTGGAGTACTGATACACTTTAGTGGAGTACAAACGTCCATTGGGCAGGTAATTATATTGTGTTTTCTTTGTTCCATCGGAATTGTAAACATACTTCCGTATCCGGCTCACCTTATTTTTCTCATCGTATACAATCTCCTTAGTGCAAAGTTCATTAGCATCATACTCAAAAACAATGCGTTCGCGCATGCCGTAAGTGGCATATTCTATCTCTTCGATTTTAAGCCCTTTGGCATTATAAACTGTCACGTGGTCCATCCAACGGCTCTTGCCTTTTGCATCGGAGTTATACTCACGTACTGTCATATTTCTCCTGCGTTCTCTTTTCTCGTTCAACGATTCCGGAGAAGTTTGTGCAAAAGCTGAAGCTACAAATCCGATCAGAAAAATAGACAAAATACTGGTTCGCAATGAAGTCGGTTTCATTAAAAAATTTTATTTATTAGATTCTACAAATTATTAAACATTGATATTTATAAGAAACGGTTTATCAATGGTTTTTACTACACCAACAGTATCGATAGTTACTTCTTGGACAACAGGGAATAGGACTTCGGTGCTTACCACTTCGGAGAATACGAACACCTCGTAGGTACCCGGCTTCAGGTTTTGGAAAATAAACGTCCCATCAAGCCCGGTTCTGGCTTCATCAAAATGGTAAGCAGCACCTTTAACCCGTATATACGCGCGAACATCGTACCCGGCGTAAACCGATTGCGGATACCAACTTCCTTTATTAAAGTACTTCACACTCACAGTACCTTTAATGTACGAAGTTTCATACGACTTACCTTCGTGTATATAAATATTTTGTACTGTTTTGGTTTCGCCATCTGCGATAGTTACAGTATCGATGGTTGCCACCTTGCGGCTGTCGGTCAGCGTACTGTAAGCATATACTCTGTAGGTTCCTTTTGTGAGGTATTTGAAGCGGTAGTAACCATCATATCCGGTTTCCATTTTATCGCCGTATATCGGCTCATCGCCATAAACGATATAAACATCCTCTTTAGCCGCCGGAAACGTATCGGCTTCGAGCGAAAAGTTATCATTGGGATGAAGCACTTTAAAAACCTTACCCTGAATTATTGAAATTCCACCTTCGCCTTCTTCATTTACACACGAAAGCGCCAAAAGCGAGATTAATCCGATTAAAAGAAAGTTGATTTTTTTCACGACAGTATATTTAAATTGGGAAATATCATTTTTCTGTTTTTAGCCACGAAACACGGTCTGAGGGTTTCACAACCTGATTTTACAAAAGCAATACAACAGTGCTACATATTTGTGAAACGCATGCAAAAATAATTTTTTTTATAACATAACGCATCGAGATTCAGTAGAAACTGCTTTATAACATACGAAATCCACATATTTGAATTTATTTTCATCTGCCAATATTTTTAAACCGTCAATAGCGAGCATTTTTTATAAAAAAACAACCCGGAATGAAAATCACTCCGGGCTATCAATTGATTTGCAAAACAACTTATTCAAGTTTAAACTTTACGGGGAATGTATACCAAACTGCCACCGCAACTCCGTTTTGTTTTCCCGGAATAAACTTTGGCAACGATTTAATGATCCTGATCGCTTCTTTATCGCAAGCCGGATCAAGGCTTCGCAAAATCTGCACATGCGAAATAGACCCATCTTTTTCCACCCTGAAGCGAACTATGACCGTGCCCTGAATTCCATTTTCCTGAGCTAAGACAGGATATTCAAGATTTTTACCAACAAAACCGGTTAAAGCACTTTCGCCACCCGGGAATGCCGGCATTTGTTCAATGACATCGTATACTTTTTCTTCTTCTACCACCTGTACAATATCGACTTTAACATCAGCAATATCTTTACCATAGACCTCATCATTTCCTTTTACATCAGCTATGGAAACTACTCCATTCACATTAGCAAGCTCTTCCTGGCTGCTCATTTCATCTTCTCCAACAACTTCTTCATCTTTCTTTATAACCGGTGGTGTAAAATTCACTCGCATTGTCGTCCCCACTGCGCTATTCGGCACACCTTGCGGAAGTGGAAGCGGCTGATTCACTGTCACCAGCTTTTTATCTTTATCCACCCGGAAATCTTCGTCGATGGCAATAAACGAAGTGTATTGAGTCATCAGGCCGTATTTCAGCCCGAGCTGCGTAATTTCATTTTTAATAAAATTATCAATAGTCGTCTGTCCGTAAGCCTGATAGTTCGATGAATAATAATCCAACAGTTTAATTCGTTCGCGAGCCCACAAATAGCGGATTGCGGCGAAAGCCGGATTGGGTTTCATGGCCGACAAATCAAATGTTTTTTCGTAGGATTGCTTGCCGGTCATCCCGCTAACCGTGATTGTCCCGGCATGACCGCCTTTATATTTCCCAAAGATAATAACCGGACGCTCGGCAAGCATGTCGGGCGTTGATCCGGGCTCGATATCATAGGCTGCAATCGTACCATAATCTGTTTTAATCTGGCTCAGCACAGGTGTATTGATATAGGTCCGGAATTTCTCCGCCTGCTTGTCGGCCACCTCAGGCCTGTCCACTATCATGGGTTCGCCATTACCCATAAAAGCCATTCCTTCGAGCAGATGACGGTTCACGCTGCTCCCGATTCCGAAACAGAAAAAGTTGCTGTTGTCGTTGTGGCTGCGCACCATTTCGAACGATTCTTTTTCCACGTCCACAAAACCATCGGTGACAAGCACAAACAACCGGGAGCAACTTTCGCCTGAACGCGGAATCTGATAAGCACGTTTCAAAGCCGACAACAACTCGGTTCCACCACCACCCTGTTCATTGTCGATCAAACGGATAGCGCGGTCAACATTCTCAGGCGTAGCATCTACCGATTTATCGCCAAGCACACCGGTATAACCTGCAAACAACACCACGTTGAATTTATCGGTCGGTTTGAGGTTGACAATCAGGTTGCGCAGCAGTTTCTTGGAAATACTGATTGGAAAACCTTGCATTGAACCGGAAACATCCATAATAAAAATATACTCACGTGGCGGAATTTCATCCTCCATCACCCTTTTGGGCGGTTGTATCATCATCAGAAAAAAGTTTTCATCGCCATGTTCATAAAGCATTACCCCTGATTCGATCCTATTGCCCTGCAACGAATAATTTAAAATCAGGTCCCGGTTACCGCCGTTGCTTTCACTCCGATCGAGTTTCAAAACTGCTGTATTTAAATCCGGGTGCGACACCTGCATTTTATGCGTATGGCAGGTCACATCCTGAATAGGTGTGCCGGAATTTATTTTCATCGAAATACCAAATTTATACGTTGGCATTTCACCCTCCTGCGTATAAGGTGAGTTGACATACTGATTGTCGGCACTAGCATTTTCTTTAGGGTGGTTGGAATAACGCGGGCCCACAACGGTTGGATACACAAATGAGTAAATGCCATTTTCGGGAATCAACAGCTCGGTGTACCTGAGTTCCACCTGAATAGTGTCGTGCACCGCAATGTTAGCCACCTTCATGGTAAATACATTCGGCCGGTTTTGTTCCAACAACGATACGCGCTTGCCAGCCGATTTGGCTTTGTCGTAATCTTTACGTGCTTTTTCCTTTTCACTTATTTTAGCTGTGATCGTTCTTGTGCCAATGGTCATTTTCATGGCATACACGGCAGCTTTGGTCGAAAGCGGGAAAGTATAAATAGCTTCGAGCGTATTTTTGCCCGCATTCACATACGTTTGCCTGATAGTGACATCGGCAATAACGCCCACAATGTTCACATCCGCCGTGGTCGACCTGAGCGGAAGGCGGTCGGTTTCGGGATTCTGGCTGATAACCACAAAATAGGGCGACAGCGTTTTGGCTCCCGACGATTCCGATCCCGGAATATTTACCGGAACTTTAGCACTGGCCGTACCCGTACAACCGGAGGCTAACAACAAAACGAAAATGAAAATGTGAGCGAGGGGAATAATTAACTGGATTCGTTTCATGGCTTTTACATTTAAAAGGTAAGAAATAAAGTATCGAATACAGCAGCTGCTATTAACTAAAACTAATGCAAACTCAAAAAATTGTGTGAAATTGAAAATAAATGTAAAATACTTAGGTAAAGATAAGATGAGAAACGCTGTCAGGTGTAAGCACGCTGACAGGTTTCGTACGACCTGGCATCGTCGAAGACATGTCAGCGTCCACCATACTACAAGCATCTCCTCCCACCCTGCCATTCTGTCACCCCAAACACCACTGGCATTTTTTTTGACTGGCAGAATGCCGAATAGGTGGAATGCGTCCTTAAACCATTCCACCAATTTTAAAAATTACAATTAAACAATAACCGGAATCGGAATTCCGGTCTCCCAAACTAAATAAACTAAAATAACAATGGCAAAAGGAAACATCGGGGTTACGAGCGATAATATTTTCCCCGTTATCAAGAAATTTTTGTACAGCGATCACGAGATTTTTTTGCGTGAATTAGTGTCGAATGCAGTAGATGCAACCCAAAAGCTGAAAACGCTTGCATCCGTTGGCGAATACAAAGGTGAACTGGGTGACCTCACCGTGCGTGTGGAAGTGGACAAAAACAAAGGTACACTCACCATTTCCGACCGCGGAATTGGTATGACGGCCGACGAAATCGAAAAATACATCAACCAGATTGCATTTTCGGGAGCCGAGGAGTTTCTGGAAAAATACAAAAACGATGCACAAGCCATTATCGGACATTTCGGACTTGGATTCTATTCGTCGTTTATGGTCTCGAAACAGGTAGAAATTTTTACGCAATCGCACAAAGAAGAGTTTGCCGCTCAACACTGGGCTTGCGACGGAAGTCCGGAGTACAACCTGGAAGACACCATTAAAGCCGACCGTGGAACGGATATCGTACTTCATATCGACGACGATAACAAGGATTTTCTCGAAGAATCAAAAATTCAGGAATTGCTCACCAAATACTGTAAATTCCTCCCGATTGAAATTACCTTTGGCAAGAAAAAAGAATGGAAAGATGGCAAGAATATTGAAACCGATCAGGACAACATTATCAACAACACCAACCCAGCCTGGACACGCAAACCAGCCGACCTGAAAGACGAAGATTACGCCGATTTCTACCGCGAGTTGAACCCAATGAGCGAAGATCCATTGTTCCACATCCACCTCAACGTGGATTATCCGTTCAACCTGACCGGTATTCTTTACTTCCCGAAAATCAAGAACAACATTGACATGCAGCGCAACAAGATCCAGTTGTATTGCAACCAGGTGTATGTTACGGACCATGTGGAAAACATTGTTCCCGAATACCTAACGCTGCTGCATGGTGTGATTGACTCTCCGGACATTCCGCTGAACGTATCGCGCAGCTACCTGCAAAGCGATGGCAACGTGAAAAAGATTTCGAGCCACATCACCAAAAAAGTGGCCGACCGCCTGAATGAAATTTTCAAAGCTGACCGTACCGCATTCGAAGAAAAATGGGACAACCTGAAACTCTTCATCCAATACGGAATGCTTAGCGATGAGAAATTTTACGAACGTGGCGAAAAATTTGCCCTTCTGAAAAATATTGATGGCAAATACTTCACCTTCGAAGAATACAAAGCGCTTGTTGGCGAAAACCAAAAAGATAAAAACGGTGAAGTTATTTACCTGTATGCCAACAACAAAGATGAGCAATACAGCTATATCCAACACGCCAAAGACAAAGGTTACGACGTACTGATTATGGACGGGCAACTGGACGTACACGTGGTAAGTCAGCTGGAACAGAAGTTCGAAAAAACACGCTTTGTACGTGTAGACAGTGACGTGATTGACAAAATCATCCAAAAAGACGATGCTGTAAAAGTAACGCTCACCGACGACCAACGCGATGCATTGGTAACTGTTTTTGATTCGCAAATTCCCGCTATCGAAAAAACAAACTTCATTGTTACTTTCGAGCAACTTTCGGCCACTGCTAATCCGGTTTTTGTTACACAAAACGAGTTTATGCGCCGCATGAAAGAAATGTCAGCCCTACAGGGAGGCATGATGAGTTTCTACGGCGAAATGCCAGACAGCTACAATTTAGTAGTAAATACCGCCCATCCGGTTATCGAAAAATTGCTGAAAGAAGAAGAAGCTTCTTGCGGAGCAGGCTTGACACCTTTCATGGATAAAATTGCATTGGCAGAAAGTAAAAAATCAACCCTGAAAGAAAGCCACAAAGGCAAGAAAGACGAAGAAATCCCTACTGCCGAAAAAGCCGAGGTGGAAGAACTGGAAAAAGAAATCCAGGAACTTACCGACAGAAAAAAATCAATTTTGAAAGCGTTTGCAACTGACAACAAACAAGTTCGCCAATTAATTGACCTTGCCCTGCTAGCAAACAATATGCTAAAAGGCGAAGCACTGGCTAACTTCGTGAAACGAAGCGTGGAATTGCTCTAACAAAACAGACTTTGCCTCAATTATAAAAAGTATCCGGCGATATGATCCAAAATCATATCGCCGGTTTTATTTTCTATTCAAACTACATCTGCGAAATTCTTTCAATCCGAAACATATTTCCATCTTTTATTTCAAAATCCAAAACAAAATCCTTATTTTTGTGCAAATTATTTACAAAAGACAAAATTCACTGTTTTGAAATTAGAGAAATCCCCTTCCGAATGTTGTAACAAGGAAGAAATCCGCCAACAAATCGATCGTATCGATCAGGAAATTATCGCTCTTTTCGGACTTCGCTTCAAATATGTCAGCGAGATCGTAAAGTACAAACACGACGCAGAAAGCGTGGTTGCCCAGGACCGTAAAAATCAGGTAATACAAGACCGTGGAAAGTGGGCCGAAGAACATGGGCTCGACAAAGCAACTTTCGAACAAATCTACCGCTTCCTCGTTGACCATAACATCGGCAAAGAACTGGAAATTCTGGAAAAGAAAAATCGCAAATCAAACAATTTTTCCAAAGCTTAAAACCAGGGAAAAGTTTATAGAATAAAATCAAAATCAATGTACAAACAAGAAATTAAAGTAATGGACTGCACCGTTCGCGACGGTGGATTGATGAATAAATGGCAATTTTCGGACGATTTTGTCCGCGGAGTTTACAACGCGTGCGTCGAAGCCGGTATCGACTATATGGAAATTGGCTACCTAAGCAGTGAAAAGGCGTTTGACCGCAGTGTATATGGCCCCTGGAAATTTTGCCACCAAAAAGACCTCGAGCGCATTGCAGGCAAAAACGAAACTAACCTGAAACTCTCCGCCATGGCTGATATAGGCCGGATCGAACTGGACGATATACCCATGGCTCAGGATAGCCTGCTGGACATGATCCGTGTGGCTTGTTACGTACATCAGGTAGACAAAGCCATTGCACTGGCACAGCACTGCATGGACAAAGGATACGAAGTGTGCATCAACCTGATGGCCGTTTCAACCGTAAACGAACACGAACTGGACGAAGCACTGAAAGACATTGCCGCTTCGCGCGTAACAACCTTTTATGCTGTTGACAGTTTCGGGAGCATGTATGTGGAATCTATCCAACACCTGGTTCGTAAATACATGACTGCACTGCCCGGAAAAGAAATCGGGATCCACGCACACAACAACATGCAAATGGCTATGTCGAACACCTACACCGCCATTATGGAAGGTTGCACCATGCTCAATGCTACCCTGATGGGACTTGGACGCGGTGCCGGCAATTGCCCGATAGAAATTCTGATTGCATTCCTCAAAAATCCAAAATACCGCCTATTGCCATTGCTTCAGGTAATCCAGGACTTCGTGCACCCTATGCAATCGCAAATTGACTGGGGCTACCACATCCCTTATCTCATTTCCGGAGCTATGAACGCACACCCGCGCAAAAGCCTGGAATGGATGGATTCGGACCGCAAAAACGATTTTGTGACATTCATGAAAGAAATGCACGACAACGAAGTACTGGAATAGTATTTCCACTCAAAAAGCAGAAAAGCCATTCAAATTATTGAGTGGCTTTTCTGCTTTCATATATCCATCTTCACGTTCAAGCAACAACTATTCAGAACTTTGATCAGAATATCTGGAAGCACGTAAATCCATAAAATTCCGCCTAAAAAAGACAAAACCAACCTCCATTTATTATTTCGGTAAATCCATTTTTCTCAATGCTTTTATGTCAAAAATTTATCGTATATTTGTCTGTTTTTCGAAAAAGGTTGCATCCATGAAAACAGACTCAAAAAACATTCTCCAAGTAACTGTAATAAAATAACATAAAACAAAAAATGAGCGAAGTAGAAAAAGCAAGAGAGACTGCAAGTGCCAATTATGGCGCAAGTAGCATTCAAGTGCTGGAAGGTTTGGAAGCAGTGCGCAAGCGTCCTGCCATGTACATTGGCGATATAGGCATAAAAGGTCTGCACCACTTGGTGTATGAGGTTGTCGACAACTCCATTGACGAAGCGCTGGCCGGCCATTGCGATAACATTCAGGTTTTTATCAACGAAGACAACTCAATTACTGTTATTGATAACGGCCGTGGTATTCCCGTGGATTTCCACGAAAAAGAAGGCAAATCTGCCCTGGAAGTGGTTATGACCGTGCTTCATGCCGGAGGTAAATTCGACAAAGACAGCTATAAAGTTTCCGGAGGTTTACACGGTGTAGGCGTTTCGTGTGTGAACGCTCTTTCTACCTATGTTCGCGTTGAAGTTTCCAGAAACGGAAAACTATATATGCAGGAGTATTCGTGTGGAATACCAAAATTTCCAGTTCAGGAAATCGGGACTTCAACTACAAATGGGACTAAAACTACCTTTCTCCCCGACAATTCCATTTTCATTGAATCGGTATATAAATATGACATTTTAGCGAATCGCTTGCGCGAGTTGGCATTTCTAAATGCTGGAATCACCCTGAATCTCACCGACAAGCGTATCACCAATGAAGATGGTTCTTACAAATCGGAAGTTTTCCACTCGAAGGAAGGCTTGAAAGAATTTGTAGAATATATTGACGAATCTCGCGAAAAACTGATTGATAATGTGATTCATATCAGCACAGAGAAGAATGGCATTCCAGTCGAAATTGCAATGACGTACAACACGTCATACAACGAAAACATTCACTCTTACGTAAATAATATCAACACCATTGAAGGTGGTACCCACCTGGCTGGTTTCCGTCGTGGTCTGACACGTACGCTGAAAAAATACGCTGAAGACAGCAAACTGCTCGAAAAACTGAAAATCGAAATCAGTGGCGACGACTTCCGCGAAGGATTGACAGCTGTCATTTCCATCAAAGTGGCAGAACCACAATTCGAAGGACAAACTAAAACCAAACTTGGAAACAACGAGGTAATGGGCTCGGTAGATATGGCTATTGGCGAAGCACTTGGAAATTATCTGGAAGAAAACCCCAAAGCTGCCCGTACTATTGTTGATAAAGTTATTTTGGCCGCTACAGCGCGTCATGCAGCCCGCAAGGCCCGTGAAATGGTACAACGCAAATCTCCTCTTTCCGGAGGTGGATTGCCCGGCAAACTGGCCGACTGTGCCGACAAAGATCCTGAAAAATGCGAATTATTCCTGGTCGAAGGGGACTCGGCAGGTGGAACGGCCAAACAAGGACGTAGCCGTCAGTTTCAAGCCATCCTTCCATTGCGTGGTAAAATCCTGAATGTGGAAAAAGCCATGCAACATAAAGTGCTCGAAAGTGAAGAAATACGCAATATATATACCGCTTTGGGCGTTACTATAGGAACGGAAGAAGACAGCAAGGCACTAAACATAAAAAAGCTGCGTTATCACAAAATCATAATCATGACCGATGCCGACGTGGATGGAAGCCACATTGCCACACTGATTATGACTTTCTTCTTCCGCCACATGAAAGAGTTGATCGAACAAGGTTATTTATACATAGCCACTCCTCCACTCTATTTGTGTAAAAAAGGAAAAACTGAGGAATATTGCTGGACCGACCTGCAACGCCAGGCATTTATTGAAAAATATGGAGGCGGCGTAGAAGGAGCTGTTCACACTCAACGTTATAAAGGTTTGGGAGAAATGAACGAAATTCAATTGTGGGATACAACCATGAATCCTGAAAACCGCACCTTGCGTCAGGTAACCATTGAAAATGCAGCCACTGCCGACCATGTATTTTCAATGCTCATGGGCGACGATGTGGCTCCACGTCGCGCATTTATAGAACAAAACGCAACGTACGCGAAAATAGATGCCTAATTTCCATTTTTTCAATTTCCAATTCTCAATTACGAGATTTGGAAATTGAAAATTGAAAAATTGAACATTAATGAATATAGCCGTTTTCTGCTCATCGAGTAATCACATTGCCGACAATTATAGACAAGCGGCTTTTCGCCTTGGCGAGCTGATTGCCGAAAGCGGAAATACGCTTGTATACGGAGGGGCTACAGGCGGATTGATGGACTCTGTGGCAGAAGGCGCATTAAACAAGAATGGCTTGATTATTGGCATAATTTCACAGGCGGTGATTAAAATGAACCGGCAAAGCTCACTGCCAACACAACTGATTAGTGTTGAAACGCTGAGCGAACGGAAGACACAAATGAAAGAGTTGGGCGATGTATTTGTGGTTTTGCCCGGGAGCTACGGAACTTTGGATGAAATGCTCGACATTATAGCTTCCCGCATAGTGGGGGAACATAAAAAAACATTAATCATTGTCAATCAGGATGGCTTTTACAATAAGTTTCTTGAGCAGATAGACTTTATGCGAAATGAGTCATTTATTCCTCCCGGAGAAAAATACAAGCCATTGATTAGCCAAAACATAAATGAATGCATAGAGTTAATTAACTCTTCAATTAAAAACTCATAATACCCATTACAATATGAATCTGTTCTGGAAAAAACTTTTTGGAGGCATTACACCAACAGCTAAACTTGAGAAAAACGAAATAGAACTTGTACAGGCCATGCAACGTTATGCTGAAGTAGAAAAATCAGTTGAACTTGCCGAGTATAAGAAACTTTTTCATATTGTAAAGGCTGCAGAATTCCAGGAAAACAAAAAAATTCTTCAAAACCGAAAATATAAAGATACCGAAGAGTTCCAGATACAAAAAAAATATCACAAGCTTCACCACTCGCCAGCCATCAAGCTATACTATGAAGTGTTGGAATCGGAAGAACTAAAACAACACTTAAAATTCAAATCCACCCCGGATTATGAACTATTAGGAGATCCAAAGAAATTGAAGGCTTCAGAATTGCTTCAGAAAATGAAAGCTTTCGAAAAATCAAATGCTTTCAAAACTTACAGTCGATTCCATGATTCTTTCATCATTAAAGAATACGAGCAACTAAAAACTAAAATTGCCACGCCAGAGTTCAAAAAAGCAAATGAATTTTGGGCTAACGAAAAACGCTGGCACACAACCCCCGAATTTGTTCAACAAGAACGGTTCTACGAACTTGCAAAGAATCCAGATATTATCTTCTTTGAGAATGAAAAGCCAGAGCGATTCGAAAAATACCGGGCTCTTAATATGACATTTAAAGATGAATTCGAATGGAACACACTGGACAAATCGCACTGGAATTTTGGCTTCCATTACAAAAGCCCGGCTCTCATTGGTGATCATTCATTTATCAACGAAAAACAAGCAAACAATTCAGGAAAAAATGTTTCAGTTGAAAATGGCGTTTTGAAAATAGCCACTAAACACGAAAATGCAAAATCCCGTGCCTGGCATCCACAGAAAGGATTCGTAGAAAAAGAATACAATTTTACATCGAGATGTACTTCAAACAGGGAATACATTTAGTCAAAAATATGGAATTGTCCGGGCTAAACTTCGGTGCAGCGGCAATGTACAACATGCATTCTGGCTAGGAGCCGATGGCAAACTCCCTCATGTAAACATTTTTCATTTCAACGGGAAGCATATCACTGTTGGCAATGCCAACAAGAACCTTTTCGACAGCGTAAAGATTTCCGGTTTAAACCCTTCTGAATACTTCATTTATACCTTAATGTGGAGTAAAAAAGAGCTGATTTGGATGATTAACGATCTGGAGATTTATCGTACAGCCAGCAATATTCCGGATGAATCGATGTTCCTGGCCTTTAATTCATTTATTTCTGAAAAACAAAACGGTGGTACTGGTAATTTAGAAGTGGATTGGGTAAGAGTGTATCAAAACTAATAGCATGCGCATCGTTTCTTTAGTCCTCATTGTTTTAATCAATATTTTGGGGGGTAATATTGCACATGCTCAATCCGATTCTGTTCATTATCAGATCAATATGAGTGGCATTACCTCTACGGGCGCAAACTCGCCATTTTGGTTGCAAAATAATCAATACGGAAAAGTCTCTTTTGGCCCGAACAGCCTATCTTTATTTGCAAAAATTCAAAAGGAAAAATCTTATTCTAAAAAGCTTTTCGATTATAATTTTGTAACGAGTGCTTACATAAACATTGCAGGTAAAACTTCAGCTGTTTTGCACGAACTTTATCTTGGTGGACGACTCTGGGTATTTAATGCTAGTGTTGGTATGCGCGAAGAAAGTTTTGGAAATCAAAATGAAACGCTGTCGGGAGGTGGTTTATTGTTTTCGAAAAATGCACAACCAATGCCCAAAATTTTTATAGGTATCGAAGATTTTATACCGTTTTTTTTGAAAAACAGACTAATTGAAATCAAAGGTGGCATTTCGCATGGTTGGTTTACCGACCAAATTTACACAAAGGACTTATTGCTACACCATAAGTATGGCGCTATACGTATAGGCGGCAACAAAAGCCCTGCACATGTACAGTATTCGCTGGATCATGTTGCCCAATGGGGAGGAAATGTCCCGGGTTTCGGTGCTCAACCTTCCGGGTTTAACGATTTTATCAATGTGTTTTTAGCTCGTGGAGGATCTTCATCCGCTTTTATTTATGATCAAATGAATGCTGGCGGAAATCATATTATCTCTCAAGGCTTAAAACTTGAGTTGAAAGCAAAAAATTTTGAGGTAAATACATATTGGCAAAATATAGCTGACGACAAACCCATTCTTATGATGTATGATGCGGTTAACATTGCAGATGGTTTGTGGGGTTTATCTATTTACAATAAGAAATTACCTTTTATTCAAAAAATAGTATTAGAATATTTAAATACAACTGACCAAAACGGACCTTTTCACGATAGAGACGGCATTGTTTATGGAGGTGTCGACAATTACTTTAATAATTATTTATATCAAAATGGTTGGACTCATTATGGTAGAACCATTGGCACGCCATTTATAACATCTCCGGTGTATAATAAAAATAAGGAGATAAATATCCTTAACAACAGAGTGCAGGTATTGCATATTGGCATGCAAGGCACACAAAGTGGTTACGCATATAAACTACTTGGTTCTTTCGCTCATAATTATGGTACTTATTCCACTTATCCAAATGAAACATATAATAATTCAATAAACTTATTGTTTGAAATAAAACGAAATTTTGAAAAATTATGGAATATCAATGTAGGTTTATCTGTTGCATCCGATTTTGGAAAAATGTATTCAAACAATACCGGCTTACTACTCATAGTTAGTAAAAAGGGGTTCTTCAACAAACCACAAAATCGCAAATAAATCAATGTATAATAGAACATTAGGATTAATTACCATTGCCATTATACTTACAGCGTGTAATAAACTTTCGGATCCACCTTATCCGCCACTTTCATTTACTAAAGTAGATATTGAAGCAGTTGGAGCAAGAGCTAATGCAAGTTCGTTTGTAATTAATGGTAAAGCGTATATCTTATTGGGTCGCGAAGGTTTATCCGAAACAGTTGGTCTGAAAGATTGTTGGGAATTTACACCAGAGATAAATCAGTGGATCCGCAAGAACGATTTCCCTGGAGTTGGTCGAGTTGGAGCAATCGCCGAAGTGATTGACAATAAAGCATATATTGGTTTCGGATATCGTTCAGGAAGTGGTATTTATGGCTCTGACAGTACTATTCTGTCTGATTTTTGGGTGTATAATCCCGGGAGTGATAGTTGGGACAGAAAAGCTGATTTTCCGAGATCTGCATATTCAACTAAGCCACCATTAAATTCATGCTCAAGTTTTACCTATAAAAAATGGATATATATTCTTGGATTGTATAATGGTAAAACATATCCAAATGAAGTTTGGCGTTACAATACAGAAACTGATGAATGGGAGCGAATGAAGGATTTTAAAGGGGACGCACGTTCGGCTGCTGTAGCCTGTACAAATGGCACATTTTATTACTTTGGGCTTGGTTACAATAGAAATTATTGGTCGGATTGGTGGCAATATTTTCCAGAAACTGATACATGGAAAGAAATGAAGTCAATTCCGGGTAAAGGTCGCGTAAATGCCACTGCATTTGTTGTGGATAATCGGTTTTTTGTTGCAGGGGGTCATTTCATTAGTGGAACATTAACCGGAAATGAGTATTTTGATGACGTTTTAGAGTACGACAGAGCAGCGAATAAATGGTATAAAATAGGAAGAATTCCAAATGGAGGACGTGAGAATGCCTTATCATTTGTACTAAATCATAAAGTTTACCTTGCATTTGGAGAGTCGCAAAAAGAATTGTATAACGATATGTGGTGCTTTGCACCTTAACCGATAAAAACAACATGGAAATTGATTTTGTAATTACATGGGTTGACATGAACGACCCGAAATGGAAAAAGGATTTTGCACGCTATTCCGGAAAAATTGATAACAGTAAAAACGAAGTTTCCGAAGCACGTTTCAGAGATCACGGCCTTTTAAAATATTGGTTTCGTGGTGTGGAAAAATTTGCACCCTGGGTTCGAAAAATACATTTTGTAACCTGCGGACAAACTCCTGAATGGCTGGACATTACACACCCAAAATTAAATTTAGTAAATCACAAAAATTATATACCAAATGAATATTTACCGGTTTTTAATTCAAGCTTAATTGAGATTTATCTGCACAAAATACCTGGGATAAGTGAACATTTCGTATACTTCAACGACGACTTTTTCATAATAAATCAGGTTTCAGAAGAACGTTTTTTCAAAAACGGTTTACCCAATGACATTGCAACATTTCGGACAAATCTTGGTCTGTCACTTTGGAGTAAGTGTCTGAAAAACAACATAAAAATCATAAACAAAAGATTTGACAAAAAACAGATTTTAAAAATTGATCATAATAAGTGGTATAATCCAATTTATGGCAAAAAGGCTCGCCTTAATTATTTGTTGAAATTTTATGATAAGTTCATTACGCTACGCACACCTCATAACGCACAACCTTATTTAAAGAGAACATTTGAAGATGTTTGGGATTATGCAGGTAAAGAACTAACCGATATGTCTGTTAACCGATTCAGAAGTGATAAGGACTATACGCAGGAGTTGTTCAGAACATGGCAAATATGCAGTTCTGATTTCGAACCCTACAATACTTACAGGGATACTAAAATGTTTCCGCTTATATTTAAATCAAAGCAAGCAATTAAAGCAATAAGAAAGCAGGAATATACCTTAGTTTGCATCAACGACAACGAACATATTCCCAATTTTGAGCAAATAATGCACGAAATTGAAATGGCATTTGATAGTATTTTACCTGAAAAATCAGGCTTTGAGATATGATCATCAAATCTCAAAGCCTGATTTTTGGGGATACATACTTTCTAAAAACGGTTTAATTCTCGTTCGTTGATTATCAGTAACACGTTGATTATCATTAATACAAAATAATTCAGGATTATATTTTTTAATATATTTCTTAAAATCATGCTTGTATGGCAATAATCGGCTCGACTGAAACCTACTAACATAAAGACAATCAGTCTGATTAGTTGCCATAGCATAAAACGAAATTGTAGCCCTGTTTAAATCTCCGTACTGTCTTATCGGATGTTTCTTTGTTCTAAGGATTTCATTTTACAAAAATCTTTTCAACTACAATCGAATACATAGATTTTCGGTACGAATCAAGATTATGATGAGGTACACTCGTGATCTTCTTTCCTGTTCTATTTTCAATTAACAAAGATGCATCCTTAATCATTTGCGCATAGATTCCTATCTTTTTCCCAATTATTTTTTTTATTAAGAATCGATATTCTCCAAATAGTTTCCGTTTTAATCTTACAATGGGGAGTTTTAATTCATTAAAGAAATAAGAGGGATACAAATCTTTATTTACAAAAGTGTCATCATTTGCGATAATGAAATACTCAGACAAATCGGGTATTTTATGGATAAAGAATTCAATAGCAGAAGCATTAAAACATGGAAGATAATCTTTGGGCATTATATCATTATGGTCAACTATTACAATCTTGGGATGGTTAACATTTAACCACACAGGAAATTGATCATCTGTAACAATGAAAATCTTTCTTATCCAAGGCATGTGATTAGCTATTGAACGCAAAGAGTATTTTAATTCGTCATTATCTGAATACCTACCTTTGCAATCTGCTTCCGATTTATCAAAAACCCGACCAGTCGTTTTTTCTTTTTTTTGTATCCACTTGGGGTCATTGCCATCGACCCACAGATAAACTAAATCTATATCAAAGTTATGAGGTCCCATAATTTAATTTTCAAATAAACTTTTGTTCGGGAATAGTTCGTTTAAAAACGGTTTAATCCTTTTTCTATCTTGATCTGTAGCACGGTGCGTATCGTTTAAGCAAAATAGCACTGGTTTATACTTTACAATAAATCGCATAAAATCAGGTTTTTGCAAACGGATTCGGCACGACTCTCTTCTTCCCACATAACGAACAAGCCCTCGTTTCACAGCTAAAGCATAATACAAATAAATAATACGCTGTATATCATTCTCTGTGCGAATATGATTCGTTACTGTTTCACCTATTTCGCTCCGAAAAACTTCTTCCACAACTTTTTTGTAATCAGATTTCAGATACGAATCGAAATTATAATGTGGCGTGCCAGAGTAATAAGTCCCAAATCGCTTTTCAATGAGCCTGGCCGAATGATCAATTGTTTTTCGATAAATATTAGTGTGAATTCTGAATGCTCTTTTAATAATATTAGCCCACTTACCGCCTGTGGCTGGTTGTAAACGAACAATTGGTAACCCTTCGGGAGAAAAAAAGAAATCGGGGTTTACATTTGCATTAAAAAACATATCATCATTTCCGTACAGAAAGTGTTCGGAAAGGGTTGGGATTTTGTATAGAAAATGTTCTATTACTACAGAATTATAGCACGGAAGTGCCTTATCTGGAATAAGTTGCCTTATATCTACGATTTCAACTTTCGGATTCTTTAAGTCAAGCCAATCGGGTGTCTGCTCGTCAGTAACAATAAATACCTTCCGAATCCAGTGGGCGTGTTTCTCAACTGATCGTAAAGAGTATTTTAATTCATCATTATTAGCGTTACGGGCTTTTGAAGTAGCCTCAGTATTTAAATCTATATCTTTACCTAAAAACTTGTATTTTTTTTCAAGCCACTCGGTATCATTACCGTCAACCCACAGGTAAACCAAATCTATATCATAGCTCGTTGTATAGTTTTTCATATTGCTCAAAATGTTTTTCATACGAAAAAGAGTAGGCATATTGTTTCTCAGCTTCAGCTATTTCTTTGTTTTTATAAAATTCTAATAAATTGTCGGTAATCTTATCTTTCATTGAGTTTGGTTCGAAGTCATCCCAAAAATACGCAAAATTCCCACCAATTTCTTTTAAACTTGTCTCTTTCGACGAAAATACGGGTTTTCCGAACTGCATTGCCTCAATTATTGGCAATCCAAACCCTTCGAATAGTGAAGGAAAAAGAAAAGCTTCACAATTTTTATATAACCATATTTTTTCTTTGTGAGACACAGCACCTAATAAAGATACATTCATAATCCCCTCATCTTCAATACGCCTCCTTAACTCAACAGCATATCCGTTTTTTCTTTTTAATTTAGCATCTTTTCCAGCTATATATAAATGCTTATCTGGCATAAGTTTCATCATATCAAGTAAAACATGAAAGTTTTTCTTTTTAAGAATGACTCCTACTGAGAAAAAAAACGGCAACTGGAATTCTGCTTTGGGTTTAAGAGCAAGTATTTCTTCCAAAGTTTCAACTCCATTGTAAATTACTTTGCATTGTTTTCCGTTCAGTTCTAGATTATTTTCAACTTCAGATTTCACAAATTCAGAAATACAGATTATTTCATCTGCACGATTAATTTTCCTTTGAATTCGATCATGTCTCCGTCTCTTTCTATTCCCGGTTCTTTCGTAAAGATAATTCAAATCGTGAACAGTCAGGATATATTTCGTAGATTTAAATTTAGGTTTAAAACGACTTAATTGATGTACAGAATGCCAGATATCAAATTTACGAAATCGCAACAAAAATTGCTCTGCAAACCAGCTTTTAGAGTCGATATATTCGACTTCATTTCCAAACATCCCAAACATTTTTTTTGGTAAAAGTAAAGTCAGCAAATAATGAGCTTCTTCTCTTTTATAATTTTCCTGAAAATACTTGCCGTAAGCTAATGCAACCTGACCTAATCCACAGTAAATATCCTTTAAGGATGATAAGTCAACTAATACTTTCTTTTTCATGCTTCGATTCTATTTTTATTAAAATCAAGTAGCACTTTACTATTCGATTCTTTCTTTAATAAGAAATTTAAGATTACTCCAAAAGAGAAAATTCCTGCTAAGTACATTAATGGCATTTCTATATTCATAAGCATAAGAAAAGTAATTGTGTTTATCAAAAGTAACCAATTCCGATACTTGATACTGTAAAAAAACAGAACTCCTAAAATAAGCAAGATAGTGATTAATCCCATTACACCTGTCTGCATCAAATCTCCAATAATCTGATTGTGTGGATGAATGTGTGGAAATTCAGCATTACTTTGCAGGTTTAAAGGGGCATAAACTGAATTTTTTATATTGATATATTTCGTCATACCGCCTAAACCGGTCCCCAACAGGGGATTTTCTTTAATTGACTGAAATGCTGCATTATAATGACAATCACGAACAGGATCATTTATAAAACTATCTACTTTCGCCGAAAATGAAAACAACAAAGATATGCCTAAAATAATAACAGAAGAAGTGCTTATAATAAACAAATTCCTTTTCTTTCTAACACTATAAAGAAAACCGGCAGTATTCACAAATACCCACTCAACGAACATAAATCGCGATGCAGAAATTACTACAATTAACAACGTGGTAAAAATAACGAAAATTAGTTCAAAATAAGATATTCCGTCTTTTACGTTCCTTTTAAAAATAAAATACCAGCCTACGCTTAAAGAAAATAACAAGCTTATTGCATTATATGTAGGATGTATTTGATTTGACCACGCGTAAACGACATCGTATGAATTATAAATATTAATTGAGTATTTTTTAGCAATTAAACTATTTTCAAGTGGGAAATTCAAAAAACGACTTTCAACGATCCAACTGCAAATAGTAATAAAAGCAAAAATAATCGAGAACCTGAACAAAAACAGAGCAATCATTTCAAAATCACGTCTACTTAAATTGAAGAAACAAAAAAGTAACGGGATATACACCAAAGGAGTTAAGCTTCTCAAATACTTTAGCCCTAGAGTAACATTGCTCGTCCACAAAAGACTTGAGGTGCAAATTCCAAAATAAACAAATAGTAAAATTTGAAAGAGATTGGGACGATATACTTTTTTTTCAATTATAAAATAAACAATAGTCGTTATTGCAAAAAACGACGAGATTTGAAAAAATAAATGGGTGCTAAAATTAAAAGAAATTAAAAGAGAAGCTATTCCTGTCGATAATATTTTTTTGTAATCAGACTGTTTCCAATTATCAAAAAAACGCAACAACAATAATGGTGTAAGCACAACAAATAGTATAAAAATGTCATGCAAGAGTTTTTTCTCTTTCTTAAAGTGTATAAGATCAAATGAAATATTCTTAGAATACAATAAAACAATGATAAGCAACGTAAATAGCAATGGTAAAAGCCACCAATATTTTTTTTCTTTAGCAATAAAATTCATTTAGCTCTAAATTTTAAATGTTATGTGGTTTCTTTTCAAGCATACCTAATGAAAGAAACTATAAACTTTAATCGATTATGTTATGGTTAGCTTTCTTGTATATAATTTAGACACAAAAGTAATGTTTTTTCAGCACTTATTAATGATGATGTGCAGCATATCAAATTTACAGTAATACAGCTATACTATCTTCACATTTATCCGTCTAGTAATGAGAATTCTTTGCTGTTCTGCAACCTTAGTATTTTTCATAAAACATTGAATTGCCATCTATTAAAAGCGAACAAAACCTACATTTTCCGACAATTAACATGGAGGATTATTACACCCACTTAATTTATGATTAATCACATAGTCAGTTCTATAAAACACTGTAAGTATTTTAGCATAGATTTGAAACAAATTAACCATATAAATATGTTGAAAACTCAAAAAATATATAATCGTCTCTATTCCATTTTATCTTGGAGAAAAAATCTTTTATCTCAAAAGTATTACTGTATCTTTGTGTCGTAGTATATCGTTTTTCTTGTAACTCAATAAATGAAATTCAAAAAAATATATATCGAAATAACCAACAGCTGCAACTTCGATTGCAGTTTTTGCTTTAAAACGGCACGTCGCAACAAGTTCATGTCAGTAAGCGAATTTCAAACAATTATTGAAAAAATCCGTCCGTTTACTAATTATATTTATTTGCATGTTTTGGGCGAACCTCTTCTGCATCCTCAATTGAAGCCAGCTACTTACAATCGCAGAAAGAGCCGAACTAAACATCAACATTACCACAAACGGAGGATTATTGGAACGTAGAAAAGAGATTTTACTAACGCACGCTATCCGCCAAATAAACATCTCACTGCATGATGCAGAAGAAAATATTGTTTCCGAAAAATGGGGAGATTATATGCAATCAGCACTTGATTTTGCTACGAAAGCGGCTCCCAAAACGTATATTTGTCTCAGGCTATGGAATACAACTAATAAATCAAGTGCTGACTTCAACCTGTTTTGTCTGGATAAAATTGCCTCTGTATTTAATCTGTCTCACGATTTGTTGAATGATAGGACTAATGGAAACGGGATCCGGTTGAACGAACATATTTTTTTGCAAAGGGCTCCACGTTTTGAGTGGCCCGATGATAAAAAACTGGGGACTCAAACTCAAAAAAACTGTTACGCGCTTCGGGACCATATTGCCATTTTGGCAGCTGGAGAAGTCGTTCCTTGTTGTCTGGATGCCGATGCCAGTATGATACTAGGTAATATTTTTTCAGAAAATCTTTCGGACATTCTGCAAACTAATCGCGCCAAGGAAATAAAAAAAGGGTTCGAGCAACGTAAAGTCGTCGAACCCATTTGTGCCACCTGCGGGTTTATTATTGATTAAATTTTCAATCCATCCAGCAGTTGGATATATATTTCAATTGCTTCCCCTATTTCATCCAACAAAATATATTCATCGGCCGTATGCGAACGCGCTGACTGACCGGGACCCATTTTTAAACTTGGGAAAGGCATTAATGCCTGATCTGAGAGCGTGGGCGAACCATAAACAGAACGATTTAGCTCTAATCCGCGTTTCACCACGGGATGATTCAAAGGTGTTGCCGTAGAGCTTAATCTGGTGGAACGTGGCTGCACATCGCACCCAATAAATTTATTAATCTCCTGGAGAATTTCCTGATTTGAATACATTTCATTACTCCGCACATCCACGACAAACATACATTTATCAGGAACGACATTATGTTGAGTTCCAGCATTTATCTGAGTAACTGTCATTTTTACTGGTCCCAGCAGATTTGATTTCTTTTCAAACTCATGGTTTTGAAACCATTCAATCAATGGTAAGGCTTTATAAATGGCATTATCACCTTCATTTCTGGCGGCATGACCGGCTTGTCCAGTCACCACACAGTCAAGAACCATAAGACCTTTCTCTGCAACAGCCAGATTCATTTCGGTCGGTTCGCCCACAATAGCAAAATCGACTTTGGGAAGTTCCTGTAAAAGACTCTCTATGCCGTTTTTTCCGGAGATTTCTTCTTCTGCAGTAGCTGCAAAAATCAAATTATAGCTTTGTTGTTTTTTGGTCAAATAAAAGAAAGTTTGAAGTAAAGTCACCACACTGGCACCAGCATCATTGCTACCTAAGCCGAATAGTTTTCCACTTTCTATCTGTGGCGAGAGAGGCTCACGAGTCCAACCCGAAACCGGCTTTACGGTATCAATGTGTGAATTAAGAAGAATTGTGAGACGCGAAGGATCAAACCCGGGACTCAGCAGCCACACATTATTTTCCTTGCGGGAAGCCACATATCCATTTATCTCGATGTAACGTTCGAGAAAACCGGCAGCAACACTTTCTTCTTTACTATACGACTGTATAGCAATAAGCTGTTGCAAAAGTGCGATTGCATCATTAGTCTCTTCCTGAAAATTCATCTCACTACTTTATTAGTTTATTCTTTTGTAACCAGGATTTCAATGAATCAGTCCAATTGTCAACTGGCAAGCCACGTTTACGCATTCCGAATCCATGACCACCAACTGCAAAAGTATCAAGTTCGGCAACCACTTTTTTATCCAGCAATGCTTTATATAATTTGATACTATTCTGAACTGGCACCACATTGTCATCGGTGGCGTGAATAATGAAGGTTGGCGGTGTTTTAGTTGCTACCTGCAATTCATTAGAGTACAATTTCTCCATTTCCGGAGTTGGATTCTCACCGAGCAAATTGCGGCGCGACCCTCCATGAGTCAATCCTTTTTTCATTGAAATAACCGGATATCCGAGTATCATAAAGGCAGGGCGTTCAGTTTTTGTTTTAAAATGAGTACCTACAGTCGAGGCCAAGTGCCCACCAGCAGAAAAGCCCATAATACCAATTTTGTTCTGGTTGATATTCCATTCTTTTGCCCTTTTATGTATTAGTTTCAATGCTGTTTGGGCATCTGTCAGCGGAATTGTGGTATGTCCGTTTGGCATCCTGTAATACAGAACAAATGCTGATACACCTAACTCATTAAACCATTTCGCAAAAGCTATACCTTCATGATCGAAAGCAACTCCACCATATCCGCCTCCCGGACAAATTAACACTGCAGTCCCATTAGCACGTTCCTTTGGAGCAGGATAATATACCATACGCGGATTTGAAATATTAATCATAAAATCAGTCCGTTGAAAGGTTTCAGGAGCAGTAATTTGATTACTTTCCTTTGGACCTCCCGGGTAAAGTTTGATTTGTTCTTGCGCTTTTAAAGCGGTATTAATCAGGAAACAAATGGCAAAAGCATAAAAAATCTTTTTCATTCTTTTTAAGTTTACAATGTAATTTTGGTTCCGTTTTCGGTATGAATCTGGTCGGCCCTGGTAATAACTACCTGTTTAACTCCGGCACTAATGGCCTCAAAGGAGTTTTCCAGTTTGGGAATCATTCCTCCATTAATAACCCCTTCTGCCACATACTTTTCGAAAAGCCCGGGAGTAAGGTTGGTTATAACGCTGTCATCATTATTTTCATCCTGAAGTACCCCTTTCTTTTCAAAACAATACATCAGCGTCACTTCAAAATGTTTAGCAAGAGCTTTTGCAGCTTCACCAGCAATCGTGTCAGCATTTGTATTGAGCAAATTACCTGCTTTATCATGGGTGAGCGGCGCAAGAACCGGTACAACTCCTTTGGCAATTAAATCGGCCAGCAAGCCCGCATTCACTTCTTTTACATCCCCTACGAAGCCATAGTCTACATCTTTAACCGGGCGTTTTTCAGAACGCATATAATTCATGTCGGCACCTGTAAGTCCTAAAGCATTTACACCAATAGCTTGCAACCCAGCCACAATCTGCTTGTTCACCAAACCGCCGTAAACCATTGTTACCACTTTGAGCGTTTCTTCATCCGTAATGCGTCTTCCATTCACCATTTGACTTTCGATACCTAATTTTGCAGCAATTGCTGTTGCCGAGCGACCACCGCCATGCACTAACACTTTATATCCTTCAATCTTTGAAAAATCGGCTAACAATTGTTTTAAACTTGCCGGCTCCTCCACAATTTTTCCGCCAACCTTAATAAGAGTAAGTTTTTCCATTTTTGACCACTAAGGCACTAAGAACACTATAAATCACTAAGTTTGTAATCTCTCAAAAAAGAGACTTTTATTTATGCAACTTAGTGAACTAAGCGAATCAGTAGTTATTTAAAATTGAATTAATGTATGAATGTCTTTTGCTCCATTTAAGTCGTGGACGCCCGTTTAAAAATGTCAAGTTCAATCAGAAAGCTCACATAGACCGAACTATGAGAAAATTCTGTCAGCAATCTCAACGCCGCATTCGCACTTCCACCTGTTGCCAACAAATCGTCATGAAGTAAAACCACATCATTTTCTTCAATCGAATCTTTGTGTATTTCCAACGAATCTGATCCGTATTCAAGTTCATAATGCACTTTATAAGTTTCTGCAGGAAGCTTGCCCGGCTTACGAAGCAACACAAATCCGGCACCCAGCTTATAGGCCAGGATACTTCCCAACACAAAGCCACGGCTTTCAACTCCCACAACCTTTGTTATCCCTTTGTCTTTATAATACTCGTAAAGCTCATCAGCAATAAACTTCAACACTTCGGCATCTTTCATAGCCGTAGTAATATCTTTAAATATAATTCCCGGTTTCGGGAAATCCGGCACATTCCGAATGGAAGCAGCGACCTGTTCTAAATTCATGATTGTTTTTTATAATCTGTTTCCGGCTCTTGTAATGTATAATTAAATGACGAAAAGAGCGTTTCGTGATTTTTTAATATATTATTATGAAATGATTCGGGTAATCTGACCCAGTCAAACAACTGAACCAAAATAGGGATATTGCTTTCTGTAATTTTCTCTTTCATTTTCTTCAAGGTATCTGAAGAAACTTTCTTATTATCAGCACTGATAACAACTAAATCCAAATCACTTCCGTCGTGCGCTGTACCATCGACTCGACTTCCATACGCCCAAACTTCCATAGGGATGCTAAATTGAGAAAAGATATTGTTTAAAATTTCTCTATGTTTACTTTTCAAAATCATGGTTTTGCAAATTTATCATTTTTGAAAACTCCTGTACATCAGCTATGAAATCAGGTAATAAAATAAGAGTATCTTCAGCAAAATGCACCCCATAGTCATGAGCAGTATTGTTTCGGTTATCTCTATATAATAACCAACGTTCACAAGCCTCATCTGTCATCAAAGAATGTAAAACTGCATGACGAAATAGATCTTTGAAATATAGTTTGTCTACCTCTTTTGATGAAGAAAAATATGGTTTAAGAATCTTACGCAGCAGATTTCCACTTTGCTCCAAAATGATTTCAAACTCCTTGATACATGCAGAACGGTACATGTCATACTCTATACTTTCAGGATTTTGATTCGAAAGCAACGTGTAAGCATTTTGAAGAGTCAAAGCACAACGGTCATAATAAGAGGTATCTATGTACATAAAAACAATTTTAGATTGATTCTAACAATCTCTTAATTACCACCTGTGCTGAAATCTCGCGATTCGCAGCTTCCGGAATCACTATTGATTGAGGGCTTTCAATTACTTCATCAGTCACAATCATATTCCGACGAACCGGCAAACAATGCATAAAATGAGCATTGTTAGTAACTGCCATTTGCCTGTTACTAACTGTCCATTCGCGATCAGTACTCAGGATTTTTCCATAGTTGGGGTCCTGGTAAGCCGACCAGTTTTTAGCATAAATAAAATCCGCACCTTCAAATGCTTTCATTTGGTCATATTCCACCCGAGCTCCGCGAACAAACTCTTCGGCAAGTTCGTATCCTTTTGGATGAGTAATTACAAAATCAACATCCGCTTCATTCATAAAGTCGGCAAATGAATTTGGGACTGCCTGTGGCAAAGCTTTGGGATGCGGAGCCCAGGTGAAAACCACCTTTGGGCGGGGCGTTTTTTTATATTCTTCAATCGTTATCAAATCGGCAAAAGCCTGCAGCGGGTGACCGGTTGCGGCTTCCATGCTAAAAACAGGCTTTCCTGAGTATTGGATAAACTGATTTATAATAGTTTCTTCGTAATCGTATTTCTTATCTTCCAGGCCGGCGAAAGCACGCACCCCAATCACGTCGCAATAGCTGGCCATTACCGGTATTGCTTCAAGGATATGTTCCGGTTTGTCGCCGTCCATTATCACTCCCCGTTCGGTTTCCAGCTTCCAGGCACCAGAGTTTATATCAAGCACCATAGTGTTCATTCCAAGATTCATCCCTGCTTTTTGCGTACTCAATCGCGTCCGTAGACTGGAATTGAAAAACACCATCAACAGTGTTTTATTTTCGCCGATATGTTTATATGCATAGCGGTTCTTTTTGATTTCTAATGCCTCTTTCACAGCGTCCTGCAAATTTCCGAGGTCTTTAACGTTGGTATAAGTCTTCATATTTTATTTCGGTTGCATTACAACTAATGGGATCAACATTTCTTCCAATGAAATTCCACCATGTTGGAATGTGTTTTTATAATAGCTCACATAATGATTATAGTTGTTCGGATAGGCGAAAAAGTTTTCGTTATAAGCAAAAATATAGGCCGAACTTACATTAGGGCTTGGCAACCCAACCTTTGAAGGTTGCGTTATTTCAAAAACCTCTTTTTTATTGTAACTCAGACTTTTTCCTACTTTATAACGTAGATTTACATTGGTATTCCGGTCGCCAATAACCTTGATAGCATTGTTTACCTGAATAGTCCCGTGGTCTGTAGTGAAAATCACTTTATATCCTCGTTGGGCAATAGCTTTAAAAAGCTCGTAAGTAGCAGAGTGCCTGAACCACGACAATGTAAGTGAACGATATGCTTCGGCATCGTTAGCCAGTTCGCGCATCATTTTCGATTCAGTACGGGCATGAGAAAGCATATCAATAAAATTTAATACACAAACATTCAACTGGTTTCCGTCAATACGTGGCAACTGATCGATCAGGCGCTCGCAGGAGTTTGAATCATTGATTTTATGGTATGAAAAAGTGTAATTCTTCCTGTAACGCAGGAACAAGGTTTGAAGTAAGTCCTTTTCATTCAAATTCTTACCTTCTTCATCCTCTTCTTCCACCCACAAATCCGGAAACATTTGCTGAATTTGCAACGGCAATAAACCGGAAAATATTGAATTCCGTGCGTATTGTGTGGCAGTAGGGAGTATGCTGCAATATAATTCTTCTTCATTGAACTGAAAAAAATCAGTCATCAATTCGCGTATCATCTTCCATTGGTCATAACGGAAATTATCAACCAAAACAAAGAATACCTTTTCGCCTTTATCAAGCAGCGGAAAAACCTTGGTCTTAAACAAGTCCGGGCTCATTAACGGGCGTTGTTCCGGATGCTCAAACCAATCAATGTAATTTTTCCTTACGAATTTAGTAAACGTAGTATTGGCTTCCAGTTTCTGCATCTGAAGCATCTCGTCCATGCCATTATCGGCTTCAGCCAGCTCCAGTTCCCAGTAAACCAACTTTTTATACACTTCCACCCAATCTTCATACGTGAGCGAATCATTGATTTGCATACCAATCCGCCCAAACTGTGACTGATATGATGAAGTCGTATGTTCGGTTACAATTTCCTTTTTATGAATATTTTTCTTGAGCGTAAGCAATATCTGGCTTGGATTTACCGGTTTAGTCAGATAATCAGCTATTTTACTACCAATAGCCATATTCATTATATTTTCCTCTTCACTTTTGGTAATCATCACCATCGGCACGTTCGGATCAATATCTTTAATTAAAGCTAATGTTTCAAGTCCGCTCAAACCAGGCATATTCTCGTCGAGAAATATAATATCAAAAGTCTCTTTCTGGCAAAGTTCAACAGCATCCTTTCCATTGGTAGCTGTAACAACTTCATAACCTTTTTCTTCCAGAAACAGGATGTATGGGCGCAACAAATCCATTTCGTCATCGGCCCAAAGTATGCGGTCTTTTCTCATAATTGTTTCATTTAATTTTCGGTGAATCGATACATCAATCAACTATACAAACAATTTGCACATCGTCTATTTTAAATAATACTCTTGCATAAACTCAAAATAGGTGTTCAGTGCATTTTGTTGAACCACAGTATTCAGATTTTTCTGAGAACCCAAAAGATTACGATAATTAGCCCCTTTCAATCCTTCGAAAAGAGGTTTCTCCTTTACCATCCGGAGCAAATATGATTTTGCCACCGAAGCATCAGTCAAACTTCCAATGATAATAATCTGCAATTTGTCCACTTTTTCAAGAGATACTTTCAGATTCATTACGCTGTAGTTTTTTGCATTATAAGCATCAAAAGCCGCTTTTATCTTTTCGAAGTCAACCGGTCCGTTCAACACATAAAGTGCAACAAAATGCGGCTCATTTGCCCTATAAGCGAAAAGTCCTTTAAACAAGGGAACATCTTCCTGCTTTGGCTGTACGGTAACCGGCGCAGGCTGTGCAGCTGGTTTTGTTCCCGCTTCAGTTTTCGCAGTTTGAGTTTGCGGAGACACTGTTTCTTTCGGTTTCTCAACAGGTTTTTCTAGCGGTTTTTCTACTTGCTTTGTTTCCTGTGTTTTCGTTTCGGAAACTTTTGCTTCAGGCGTCTTTGTTTCAATTGCTTTAACGTCTGCCTGAGCAATTTGCGGTTTTTCAACCTTAACTTGTTCCTGCTGCTTTGCTGTTGCCAGAGTAACTGGTTTTGAAACCGGCTCTTTCTGAACTGTTTCAGTTTTCTTTGCATTCTTAGTTGTCGCAGCAGCTATCGGCTTAGCAACAACCGGTGTTGCCAGGAATGCGAGATAATCTTCGAGACTGTACGTATTTTTCAACAATCCAAAATTTTCTTCTGAAATAATAACCTTCTGAATTTTAAAATCATCGAACAACTTGTTTAGTGTATTGTCCGTAGCAACTGAATTGAGGTACCACGAAACTTCATCATACGACTCAAAATTCGTTACCGACAATGCATTCCTTGCAGTATCCAATCGATTAATTACCAAGTCAAAATCTTTAATCATAAACCGCGAAAAATTGAACGAAGCTACATTATACTGTAACTTGTGCATATTCTCCATAGAAGCAGAACTGATTAACAAAAGTCGGTGCCTTGTAAGTTTATCTACAGAAAATTTCATTTTGGTAATATCGGCAATATCGGCAATATCGGCTTTAACCGTTTCATCCCTTCTTGCTAACAGCGTACCGCTCGAAGTACCATTCTTAGCTTCCTGCCCTTGTTTCATCAGGGCCAGAATGTCTTTGGCCATTGCACTTACATCGCTTTCGGGATAACTGCTAACCAAATCATTGAGAGCTGATTTGAATTTATCCTGAGTATCTTTTTTCCCGACGCTTAATGCATTCAGAAACAAAAATTTGGGCATAAGTGTTGCCAACGGATAGTTCTTTTGAATGTAAGCCACATTTTTGAATACAGTTTCAAAATCACTTTCATTATATGCTTTGTATGTCAATGCATAAACCGAATCCTGCTCCTGATACATGCGTTCAAGCCGCTCGTTATAATCCGGTTGCGAAAGAATTTTATTATACTTGGTATTCGGATAAGCAGTAATCAACTTAGTCCTGTAGCTTTCTGCCTCAGCCCCATTCCCTTGTTTTGTCTGAATCATGTACAAATTGAAATACGCATCCGGAACCCGCTTATCGGAACCGAACCGCCGGATAAACTCATTGAATGTGCTTATGGCCATCGGGTAATCCTCTATTTTATTCTTGTAGATCTCCCCCATTGAAAATAATGCTGTCGCAATTTCGGCATTCGACTTGGCCAACTGAGCGGGAGTAACCGGAATTTGACGTAAATAAAATTCCGGTTTTTTATTGTCTGAAGCACCTGCCGTATTCTGCAGTGTCGTAGTAGCAATAGTATCTCCTACTGAAGCTACAGGCATGTTAGCATTTTCATCGGCAAATAATGAGGTAGCCTTATTCGTCCGCCTCCAGTTATCCTCCAATTTTCGCTTACCCCACCGTTTTGAGAATTCAACTTGCCCAGCTCTCAAAATTTCGGGATTGTAAAAATACCACCCTCCCGGCGAATTGACACCAATAGGCGCCATCATTGATAAATTATCATCGATCCCACCGTTTCGGTTTCGTACTTCGTTTTCTTTCAGAAGCTTATCTGCAGCTAATTTCTCATCTGCAATGAGTTTGGTTATAATCTTGCTGACTACTTCCAGCCTTTTCGCTTCCGGCAATGTAGATAACTCCTGCAAGCTATCCTGAAGTACAACGATGTCGTTCTGAACCACCAGTTCACTGAGCGTCTCCGCCCGTTTGGTCACACGAGCATAATCATCATGTTCTTTTGTGATAATTTTCGAGGCTTCATCATAGCATGGCTGAGCCGAAACATATTCTCGTTTTTTATAATACAAATCGCCAAGCTTTATGAGCGTAACAGCTTTATTAACCCCTTTCCTGGAGCTTGTATCTACCGAAAGTTTATAATTATCAATCGCCTGCAAAGTATCGCCGTGAGTCAGATATGTATTCCCGAGTGCATAATAAACCTGATCCAGATAATCCTTGTTATTAGGATTTCTCAACATTGAACGCAGGTCTTTGCGCACTTTGACTACATTTTCGGTATTCAACTGAGCTCTGTTGATACGGGCGTTAAAATCCAACTCGTAAGGTGGATTCAACTTAATCACCTTTGAATAAGCATTATATGCAGCCTTATCATCATTGGTAAATTGGTAAAGTTGCGCGAGCAAATAGCCGAATCGTTGCTGCATATCCTTATCATCCTCTTTGGATAAAGTCAGTTCCAAAAACGGAATAGCTTCTTTATACTGTTTTCTTTTCAACAACAAATCGGCATTTATAGAAGCAAATAACCCAACATTGGAGTGTTTCAGATTATCTTGTTCCAGTTTGGAGAGCACCTGTTCGGCTTCATAAATCCAGCCCATTTCGCCATATGCACGGGCAATCCAGAGTTGGCAAACCGCAACTATATCTTTGTCCGTACTATAGTGCCGCGCCACATATGAGAATGTCCCTACCGACCCTAAAAAATCGGCTTTATGAAATTCTGCTTTCGCCAGCAAAAGCCATGCTTCTTTCAAAGCCGGATTAAACTCTTCCTGATTATAAAAAAGTTTATATTCAGGCGAATTAATTTTCTTTAAATTCTTCTCCGGTTTTACTTTTATGGAGTGTAATTTAATGGCTTTGCGACATTTTTCTATCGTCCGGTCCATATCAGAGGTGGCGGCTACCGCATTGGCGTGATGGCTAATGGGATACATGGGAATCACCCCGGAATAATCTTCTTTATTGGCCTTCAGGATGTTTTTCAATCCTTCATTGTAACTTACATACCCATTAAAATACACATTAAAACGTGTATTGGTAGCCTGATATGCTCTCGTAGTCCAGGTGTTTTTTTTTGTAGAGCAGCCATTGGTTATCAAAACCAATAAGGCAAAAAGAATTGTATATAAAATGTGTTTTTTCAAATGATTCTGTATTGAAAAAATATGCATAAAAGCAGCTAATTATAAGTAAATATGACAATATTATCGCATGTTGCCCAACCGGTATCAGTAAAAACACCGCAGCCTGAAATAAAAACTTAGAAAAGCGCTTTCTATTGCCTTTTAACTCACAAAAATACGCATTTTGTAGCATTTATTGATAACACTACAAAAATAATCATTATGAAACTTCGTGAAAAATAGCTAATAACGTAGGATTTTGCCAGAAAAAAGATTACGATTCCACAGACTTGTTTAGTGAGTTACAAATCCATTTTCGAAGCAAAAAGAAACCAGACAATCCTATCATCAAGCTAACAATCCCAATCCACAGGGTATTGCCAGTCCCAATCGAATCGATATCCTGAACCCTGTAGCCGTTATATTTAAAATAATAAAACACGATAGCAATTCCATTGTTTGCAAAATGTGCAACTATTGGCAGCCATATATTTTCGCTCCAAAATAATAAATATCCGAAAAATGCTCCCAAAAGCATGCGTGGGAAAAATCCGTAAAACTGCAAATGTATTGCACTAAAAATGAATGCGGTAAGCCAAATCGCCACTTTCACATTCAGCTGCTGCCGAAAAATCCCCTGAACTGCTCCACGAAAAAAAAGTTCTTCGCCCAACGCTGGTATTACTGCAATAAGGATCAGGTTAAAACACAAAGATGTAAAATCGGCAACATTAAGCAATTGCTCCGTCAACCTGGCCATTTGTTCCTCTGATGATTTCATCCAAGTCTCAACATCTGCAAACATTTTGGGTAGAACAAGTTGCTGGTTGAGATTGGTAAGCAAATTAATCCCCGGGATAATTAATATCATAAAAGCCACCACTAAAACCACATGTATCCAGTTTACTTTTTTGTCGAGATGTAAAAAACCAAGGGGGGGATTGCTGCAGAAATAAGCAAAAACAAATGGCGGCAATACAAACATTCCGACTGACTGCACCAACTGCATCAATTTCACAGAGTTGATATCATTCGGATTACCTGTCGAAAACAGAGTCCACACAATCAACCCCAAAACAGTGATAACACACGAAATTCCGACAAGAAGCAACATCTTGGAAATTATTCCGTAGTTTGGAAAATATTCCTTTCAGAGTAGTCATATTCAACTTTATTTCACAAAAAAACTCCTGCTATCTTTCGACAACAGAAGTCCCTTTGTTTGTGGTCAGAAAATCTTAGTTTCTTGGACGAGCTTCTTTAACAACCATTGAGCGGCCGTCAAACTCAGCACCGTTAAGTTCTTCGATTACTTTTGCAGCAGCTGCATCGTCAGACATTTCTACAAATCCGAATCCTTTTGACTTTCCAGTTTCGCGATCTTTGATGATTTTGCATGAGCTTACTTGTCCATACTCTTCGATAACACCCTGAAGGTCATTTTCGCGAACTTTGTAACTTAGGTTACCTACGTAAATGTTCATAAAATAATAATAATAATTGAATAATTTTTTTTCAAGAACAGTATAAACAAACGAGGTTAAAAAACAATTCCGTCCCTGAAAAAAGGATAGTTGAAGATAACCATTCGGGAAAATACTCTTTCTTTCGTTAGCAAAGAAAATGATTTATTTTTAGATGTACAACAAAATGTCTAAAAAAAAATGAATTTTATATAAATATTTTTAGATCATTTAAAATTTGAGGTAGTTTCATGTTTTTTAGCACAAATCCGTTCGATTTGCTTTCCCAACCAAAACCAATACAAATCAGGCAATCAACACATTACCCTGGTATTAACTACGCACCTGCCCATCACCCTTAACAATCCACTTATAAGAGCACAATTCCTCAAGCCCCATAGGCCCGCGGGCATGCAGCTTTTGCGTGCTGATACCAATTTCGGCTCCCAATCCAAATTGCGCTCCATCCGAAAATGCCGTAGACACATTGGTATAAATACAGGCTGCATCCACTGTTTTATCAAACAAATCGATAGCCGCCGGGTCTTCACTGACAATACATTCGCTATGCTTGGAACTATGAGCGGAAATATGATCGATAGCTGCACCCACTGACGATACCGTTTTCACAGCCAGTTTATAATCCATAAACTCTGTATCAAAACTTTCATCGGTAGCCTTTTGCAACAACTGAGCCGGATATTTACCCGTCAAAAAAGTAAATGCTTTTGTATCTGCATAAATAATTACATTTTTAGAAGCCAGCTTTTCACAAAGAGTCGGCAAATCGGGAAGTCGCTTTTCATTCACAACCAAACAATCCAATGTATTACATACACTTACCCGACGAGTTTTAGAATTGAAAACAATCTCCTTCCCTTTTGCCAAATCACCGGTTTCATCAAAATAAGTATGGCAAATACCGGCCCCGGTTTCGATAACCGGAACGCGTGAATGATCACGCACATAGTCGATAAGGCCTTTCCCTCCACGAGGAATTATAACATCCACTACTCCAACCGCATCCATAAGTTCAGCTGTAGCTTCGCGGCCTGCGGACAACAAGGTTACGATATGCTGATCCAATCCGAATTTTTCCAACACCGTTTTTATAACGGCCACAATAGCAGAGTTAGAGTTATGCGCATCTGTTCCGCCTTTGAGTACACAGGCATTTCCGGATTTCAGACAAAGTGAAAACACGTCGAAACTTACATTCGGACGCGCCTCGTAAATAATCCCAACCACTCCAAACGGAACTGTGATTTTTGTAATTTTCATTCCATTAGGGCGCTCCGTTTCCATAAGCCGTTTGCCAAGAGGCGAAGGCAAAGAAGCTACATTCCGGATATCGGCTGCTATGCCTTCTATACGTTCTTTGCTCAACAAAAGTCGGTCGTACATTGGATTGGACTTATCCATCGCTGCCAAATCTTTTGCATTTTCTGTCAGAATTACATCTGTTTTAGCAACCGCTTCATCAGCCAATGCAAGCAAAACCTGATTAATTTTTTCGGCTGTCACAAGGTTCAGCGATCGCGAAGCTGCTACTACGGATTGTTTCCAGCCATACTTTATATTTGTTGCACTCATTTTAATTTATTGTAATTTAATATTATAAACTTTGCGGCAGAAGCGACATTGCTTTATTTTTCATCTATGGTTTCACACCCAAATCAAATTTAATAAAGATCATCCAGAATGCGCAAAATAACTTTCTCTGTATGATATTCGAAATTTGATTTTAAATCATTTATGTAAGCCCCAACAAACTCGCTGTGCGGATTAAACTTATTCTTTAACGGCTTTGCCACAACAGCTGAGTACTGCCCCACCTTTACGGGCGTATCTCCATCAAATATTTTGTACGTGACTTTAAATTGCGATTCTATCGGATTAATACTTTCGTTATAAACCGAAAAACAAATCATTAAAAATATCCCATAAAATTTATCGCTATAGATAAAATTCATTGGAACAGATTCAATATTTATCTCCAATCGTCTCGAACCAAGATATTTTTTCAACTGAAATTCACTCTCGGCATCCTTAAAAGCCTCAGAAAACATATTGACAAAATAACGGCTATTTACATCGCATCTCAGCATATTCACTTTTTGCCAGTAAATAATAGCCGGAATAAAATACGATTTCTGTTGTCTGACAACTACTGCAGAATCAACAAATGGAAGTTTATCCGTTTTTACAATCACATTGTCAGCTTGCTTACTTTCGGGCATTTGCATACACGTGCCCAATTTAGATTTCATTATCTTTGAGAAATCCTGAGTGCTTATGCAGGCTGTCAAAAACAACGCTGAAACAATACACGATATTTTAATTATTTCAGATAACCAATTCATAGCCCATCACCTTATTCCAGATACAGATAATCGCAATGCACCAACGGTTTTTGGTTTTTCTTCCCCAGCATTTCGCGAGCCTTATCGCTATCGTACTGCACTTTGCCCACACCGAGCGAATGACCATTCTGATCGATAATTTTCACAATATCATCTTTCTCAAAATCCCCTACAATTTCTGTTGCACCTATCGGAAGTAAACTCACAGCAGTTTCGCCGGTTAAAACTTTGGCTGCATTTTCGTTTACATGAATTTCGCCCTTGGCAAAACCTTTGCTGTGAGCAATCCATTTTTTCACGCTCGACACATCGCCACTAGCTGCTACAAACTGTGTGCAAACCACATCGGTTTTTTTATCAAGCAACTGAAGTAAAATATTTTCCTTTTTACCATTTGCAATAATCACATCAATCCCCTGGTCGGCAATTTTGCGGGCAATAGTGGTCTTAGTAAGCATTCCGCCACGTCCGAAAGTAGATTTGGTGGTTTGTATAAAATCTGAAACATCCTGACCTTTATCAATCCGACGAATCACGGTCGATTCCGGATCGGACGGATTCCCATTGAAAATGCCATCGATATTGCTTAGAATAATCAATCCCTGCATATCCATCATCGAAGCAATAAGGCCCGAAAGCTCATCATTATCCGTAAACATAAGCTCAGACACAGACACCGTATCATTCTCATTCACAATGGGTATTACTTTATTTTCGAGCATCACCTGCATGCAGTTGCGCTGATTCAGGTAATGTCGCCGGCTACTAAAGTTCTCTTTAGTAGTGAGTACCTGCCCAACCGTAATTCCATGCTCCCGAAACAAATCGTAGTAATGATTAATCAACTTGGCCTGCCCCACAGCCGAAAAAAGCTGTCGCTGATCCACCACATCCATTTTCTTTGTGATTCCCAACACACTCCGCCCCGATGCAACTGCACCTGAAGAAATCATTACTATTTCAACACCTTTTTTGTGCAGTTGCGAGATTTGATCTACAAGCGCTGACATACGCGTAATATCAAGTGTTCCATCTGCCCGTGTCAACACATTGCTTCCTATTTTTACGGCTATTTTTTTAAATTTCAAAGACATAATTAATTAGCTGATCTGCTGATTAGTTGATTGGTTAATAGATTAACAAATTAGTCAACGCCAGGTTTTCATTTTTCATTATAAACTACATGCATAAGTGTTGTTCCAACTGCATTCAACGTATTCTTGTCCACATTTTCCATGGTATCGTGTATCGTATGCCAATATTCACCAAAGCCACTTCCCGAGTTGGGATCATAATGAATAATATCAATACTCGGTATGCCAATAATTTTATTTACGTAGATATGATCATCAGTTATGGCTCCGCCTTTCATATCTTTGAAGTACTGACTAAAACCTAAATTTTTTGCCTGTGACCATACAACATCCACCACACTTTGCGCATAATACTCTGATGCTTGCTCCCTGAAAAAAGTAGCATTGGGAGCCCCAACCATATCAAGCAGAATACCAAAGCGCGCGGTATAGCCGGGAACGTGGGGATTCTTTGCCCAGTATTGTGTGCCCAGACACCAGGAGTCCTCATCCGGATCGCCACCTGCACTGGAAGGCTTACCGTAATCTTCCGAGTCGAAAAAGATTATATCTACACCAACAGTTGGCAAATTTTGCCCTAGCAGGCGGGCCATTTCGAGAAGCACCCCTACCCCACTTGCACCATCGTTGGCAGCCATAACCGGCTTTTTATGATTTGTAGGATCGGGATCGTTATCGGCCCATGGACGGGAATCCCAATGGGAAAAAAGCAAAATACGGGTTTCGGCCTTCGGATTATATGAACCGATTATATTTACCGATTTCAAAATCGTTCCATCAAAAGCAACTAAGTCAGCCTTTTGCTCAATCACTTCAGCCCCAAATCTTTTCAGTTGTGCTGACAAATAAGCCGCACAATCATTGTGCGCCTTGGTATTGGGAACGCGAGGTCCGAAATCAACTTGGCTTTTCGTATATAAATACGCAGAATCGAAATTAAAAGTAGGAACTACCGTGGCTTTCGATTCGGCTTTCACCGGATCTACAGCCTTTTTACAAGCCATACACGAAACAACCAAAAGCAGAATTATGAATATTTTTCTCATATTTAATAATGTATGCAACAAAGATACGGAATTTTCAGGAAAGGATTGTTTTTTTGAATCTTCAAAAAAAAGAGCAGAGCTATTTTAAAATAAAAAACCGCATCTACCATAAGCAGACGCGGTTCAACATTTTGGAAGTTATAACCTGTATTTTAAAAATTCCATTTTACAGCCAGCGTTGGACAAACTTTAAATCCTTCGACTCCTGCAAAATTAGTAGCCATTTCTACTTCGCTACCGGCAGACAAATGCTCGTTGAAATTATACCACAACTGAGGTTCGGTCAGAAATACCGTGCTGGTTTTGTTGCCCGTAGCAATAAATGAATTATCCTCCAACCAAAAATCAGCAAAACCAGTAAAGCTTAATTTACTCTTAAAGAAATGCAAACCCCAAACGGCAGTCAACTGAGCAGACTCCTGCTTTCCTGCGATATGCTTATAAAGTGCTTTTATATTCAACGTTTTCGAATAATCTGCATTATTCAAACCATAATCAAGTCCAACCAGATAAGCATTGTTGATAGGGAAACCAGCTTGGCCCGTTAAAGCAGTAGCATTTGGAAAAGTTCCAAATCCACCGTTATATTCAACCTGCAAGCTCAAAGGGCCTTTCCAGAATTTCAAACAGCGGGCAATCTCCATGTAGGCAGCAAATGGATGATTTTCGTTTCCCATGTTGTAATCGAAATCTACAAAGAAGAAAGTGTTACCCCATTTGTCCGGTTTAAACATTTCCAAAGTTGTAGTTACATAATTACGATCTTTACCAAAGTCGTAGTGAACCTGAAGGTTTTGTGCCATCAAAGCCATTGGCAGCAAAAAGAATAATAAAGCTACATTTTTTTTCATTATAAATAATTTTTATATTTTTATGGGCGCAAAGATAGAATATTCATCTATTGTTCACAAACTTTAAGGACAACAATCGTATATTTTGCGCATTAAAATCGATTTATTTGGGATTATCTGATACAAAACAAAAAAACTACTCAATTTTACACAACAATCTACCGCCCTGAGAACATTCACTCAAAACACTAACAATAAACACATTACAAGATAAACCGCCTTTCTAAAGAGAAAAAACAGGTCAAAAAAGGCGAAAAATAGGTTATATAACATGTTTTTTTACTTGCATCATTGAAATAATACCTGTTATTTTGCAAGCGTTAACTAAACAACACAATCTTTTTTATACCTTAAAAAACTAATACCTATTGAAACGCGAGACTTTGTGAAAAGTCTCGCGTTTTTTTATGCCCATTCCAGCACAAAATTTTATGCACAATTTAGGATTTTTGTGCTGCAAAAAGTTGCGAATTCAAGATAATATGCTATTTTTGCGAGGCTTTTTTCAATAAAGAGCGGCCCTTAAATTGTAATTGAAAAGTCATTCCTGCAAAAAAAGCAAGAATATACAAGCCTTAAAGTTTTATTCATCTATATATTAATCTAATTATCAGAAAATGAGTTTTAACATTGTAGTTCTTGCTAAGCAAGTACCCGACACACGCAACGTGGGGAAAAATGCAATGAAAGCAAATGGCACAGTTAACCGTGCCGCGCTTCCGGCCATTTACAACCCCGAAGATTTAAATGCATTGGAACAAGCTCTTCGCTTGAAAAGTAAAATTGAAGGCGCTACGGTTCATATTCTGACCATGGGACCAGCTCGCGCTGCTGAAATTATCCGCGAAAGTATGTATCGTGGTGCTGATGGTGGATATCTGTTGAGCGGACGCGAATTCGCAGGTTCAGATACACTAGCTACCTCCTATGCACTTGCATGCGCTATCCGCAAAATAGGCAAAGTAGATTTAATTGTTTGTGGCCGCCAGGCCATTGATGGCGACACCGCCCAGGTAGGCCCACAGGTTGCCGAAAAGCTGGGATTACCGCAAATTACTTATGCCGAAGAAATCCTGAATATCTCAAAAAATAAAATTAAAGTAAAACGCCGTTTGGAACGTGGCATTGAAGTGGTGGAAGGCCCGCTGCCTATGGTTGTAACCGTCAACGGTTCAGCAGCAGAATGCCGCCCACGCCATGCCAAGCTCACCATGAAATACAAACGTGCGGCCACTCCTACCGAGAAACAAGAAACCGGAAACGACTATACTGACGTTTACGATTCCCGCCCTTACCTGAACATTACCGAATGGGGTGTAAACGACATTGAGCATGATATCCAATGGCTTGGACTTACAGGCTCGCCAACTAAGGTAAAACAGATTGAAAACGTTGTTTTCACAGCCAAAGAAAGCAAACGCCTGAACGCATCCGATATCGAAATAGAAGATCTGATGAAAGAACTAATTGCTAACCATACGATAGGATAATTACCATGAACAATATATTTGTATATCTTGAAATAGAAGACGGGATTGTAGGCGATGTAAGCCTGGAATTACTCACCAAAGGCCGCAGCCTGGCCAAACAACTGAATTGTAAATTAGAAGCTGTAGCGGCAGGCTATCAACTGGATGGTATTGGCGCACAGGTTTTCCCATACGGTGTGGAAGTACTTCATCTTGCCGATGACAAACGATTGACCCCTTACACATCATTGCCTCATACTTCATTGCTGGTGAACCTTTTCAAGGAAGAAAAACCTCAAATAGCGCTGATGGGAGCAACCTCAATTGGCCGAGACTTAGGTCCCCGCGTATCATCAGCTTTGTTTAGCGGATTAACTGCCGATTGTACCTCACTCGAAATTGGAACTTACGAAGATAAAAAAGCCGGAAAAATATACGAAAACCTTCTTTACCAGATCCGTCCCGCTTTTGGAGGTAACATTGTGGCTACTATTGTGAACCCTGATTGCCGCCCACAGATGGCAACCGTACGCGAAGGCGTAATGAAAAAAGAAATCCTGGATCCAAAGTTCACGGGCAAAGTTCGCAAACTGGATGTTTCAAAATATGTTGCGGACAGCGATTTTGTGATTGAAGTCATTGAACGCCACATGGAAAAATCGAAACTAAACATCAAGGGTGCTCCCATTATTGTTTCAGGTGGATATGGAGTTGGTAGCTCAGAAAACTTCCAACTGCTTCATGAACTTGCTGAAACTTTAGGCGGTGAAGTGGGGGCTTCCCGTGCTGCAGTTGATGCCGGATTCGCAGAACACGAGCGCCAGATTGGCCAAACCGGCACAACCGTACGCCCAAAATTGTACATTGCCTGTGGTATTTCCGGCCAGATCCAGCACATTGCCGGAATGCAGGAAAGCGCCATGATTATTGCCATCAACAGTGATCCTAAAGCGCCGATCAACGACATAGCCGACTATGTAATTACCGGAACAGTAGAAGAAGTTCTTCCAAAAATGATTAAATACTATAAGAAAAACAGCAAATAGTTTATAGCCAATAGCAGCCAGCACATAGTCAAAAAAAACTGAAAAATCCATATTTTCAGAACTATAAACAAAGACTGCTAACTATAAACTTCAAACTATAAACTATAAGAAGATGAATTTTTTTAATGATAACTCTGCCATAAAATTTCAGCTTTCGCATCCGTTGATGCAAAAAATAGTTGCCCTCAAGGAGCGCAATTTTGCTGAAAAAGACAAATATGATTATGCCGCATGCGATTTTGAAGACGCTATTGATAATTACAAAAAGGTACTCGAAATCATCGGAGGTGTTTGCGGTGATATTATTGCCCCAAATGCCGAGAGTGTTGACCACGACGGCCCGGAAGTAATCAACAGCCGTGTAAAATATGCCCGTGGAACACAGGAAAACCACGACGCGCTGACTCAGGCCGGTGTATATGGTATTACTCTGCCCCGCCAATACGGAGGTTTAAACTTCCCGATGGTGGCTTATGTAATGTCGGGCGAGATGGTATCGCGTGCCGATGCCGGATTTGCGAACATCTGGGGACTACAGGACTGTGCCGAAACTATCGCGGAATTTGCATCAGAAGAAATCAAAGCCGAATTTTTACCACGCGTAACCGAGGGAGCCACCTGCTCCATGGACCTGACCGAACCGGATGCCGGTTCCGACCTGCAAGCCGTACAACTGAAAGCGACGTACAACGAAGCTGATGGTATGTGGTATCTCAACGGGGTAAAACGTTTTATCACCAACGGAGATGCCCAGATTAAACTCGTTTTGGCCCGTTCGGAAGAGGGAACATCAGATGGTCGCGGTTTATCTTACTTTGTTGCCGACAACAAACACGACCACACCATTCTTGTTCGCCGCATTGAGAACAAATTAGGAATCAAAGGGTCACCTACCTGCGAATTGGTTTTCAACAACACGCCAGCCAAACTGGTTGGCACGCGCAGAATGGGTCTGATAAAATACGTAATGTCGTTAATGAACGGCGCCCGCCTGGGCATTGGAGCTCAATCAGTCGGACTTTCCGCCTCGGCCTACAACGAAGCACTATCATATGCTCGCGACCGCAAACAATTTGGCAAAGCAATTATTGAATTTCCTGCTGTTTTCGAGATGCTATCGCTTATCAAAGCCAAACTGGATGCTTCCCGCGCTTTGCTTTACGAAACCACCCGTTTTGTAGACATTTACAAAGCTTACGAAGCTATTGAAGGCGAACGCAAACTGGAACCAGAGGAAAAAGCAGACTACAAAGACTACCTGAAACTAGCTGATGCTTTGACGCCTATGCTCAAAATGTTCTCGAGCGAATATGCCAATCAGAATGCCTACGATTCTATTCAGGTACACGGTGGTTCTGGTTTTATGAAAGACTACGCCTGCGAACGTCATTTCCGCGATGCCCGCATTATGACTATCTACGAAGGAACTTCACAATTACAGGTTGTTGCTGCTATCCGCCACGTAACTACAGGTAATTATTTGAAAATGATTCGGGATTACGACAACCAGCCTATCAATCCCGAATTTTCATCTTTGCGCAAACGCTTACAGATAATGACTAATTTGTATGAAAACGCGGTAAATAGGGTGAATGAAACAAAAAATCAGGAATATCTGGACTTTCAGGCTCGCCGTTTGGTAGAAATGGCCGGTCATATCATAATGGGTTATTTGCTGATTATTGATGCCACACGCGACACAGAAGATCAGTTCCGCAAATCAGCCGAAGTTTATTTGAATTTCGGGGAAGTGGAGGTTCGTCGTCATGCAGCATTTATCAAGAAGTTCCAGGTTGAAAGCGTGGATATTTACAAAGTACAATAAAACATTTTCAAACATCCTATAAACAAAATGCTCCCGGAAAAACTGATTTCCGGGAGCATTTTCAATTTATTAGCAAGCTATTCCCCTTTGCGCCTTAAACAACCTACATAACGGCAGATTTCACCTTTTTCAGAAATACCCTCCAGCACCACAGAATAATCATTGGCTTTGTCAGCTGTAAAAAACTTGACATGAACATTCCCTAAACTGTCGCTAACCAACTCCGGATTCCAGTAAATAGTGGAACGTAAATCGGATTTTCTATCCAAACGCACACTATCCACCTCATATTTTGGCACATAAAACGCTGCCGGTTTTTCATAACCCAGCGGTGTTACCGTCACCAGGCTCAAAGGCGTTTCTGCTTTCCGAACAACTCCCTTTTTAAGCGAGATAGCAACAACCCCATTGCCTCCTCTCGACCCGAAAATAGCAGCACTAGCCCCCTTAAACACCGAGATTTCTTCAATGTCAGTTGAATTTAAATAGGTTATATCATCCATACTCTGCGATTCAATTTCATCTATCAAAAACAATGGATTTCCATTGCCACCACGTATCGAAACCTGATCGCCATTTACCTGAACACCCGACACCATGGATAACAAATCCAAAACACCCATTCCCGGATATTCTTCCAACTTTTCCGAAGTTAATTTTGCATCTTCCATGCCCGAATAGAAATGTGTTTCTTTGGACTTTTCGACCTTAGCAGCCTTAACAGTCACACCTTCCAAATTAACAACACGCATTCCTCCATCGGAGAAATACTTCTCTTTACTTAACGAAAAATAATCATTCGGCACAGCCAAATCCTGAGCACAACGCATCGGGATAAGAACATTTGATTTAGGAAATTCATCCACATCCGGAATCACCTCCACATCCCCAAAGTTTTTCTCTTTTTTAGCTTTCAATACAAAAGTGGTGCTATCGGGAAATTCAATTCCATCAATCAAATAACGTCCAAGACTATCAGTCTCCGCAAGTTTAATTGTTCGCTTATAGGGTGAAATCATTATTATCCCGCATTTTTTGGAAGGCTTATTCAGGATATTCAATACTTTCCCCGACAAGGCCTGTCCAGCCTCAAGGTAATAGGTTGGTTCTTTAATTTTTCCTTTCACCACATCGGCTGTATTAAAACGTCTCCAACCTTGAGTAAGCATTAAATTATCCATTTTTTCACGATCCATAGCTTGATTATCCGTAAAATAACCGCTGGGCTCCTCGATATGGCCTTTAATGTCGGAACTCAACAGCAAATAGGTCATTATATTATCACTCAAACTGTCGAGCTTCACCACTTTACTGTCCGTAATACTCAACGAATAGTTGCCTGCAGATAAATTACCGGTCGCAGACCGGATATTGAAGCTCAGGTCAACCGGTTCGCGTTTACCATAAACTGGCTTGTTACTTTCCATGCGAACTGCAGGTGAAGCGGGATTTCTCACAAAGCAAATTCTTTCGCAATAAGTATTACCTAATGTATCAACAATAGACATTGATACAATTCCCGGAGGAAGCAACGACTCAGAAATTTGCCCTGAGAGTTCATTTACAGGCAACCCGGCCAATAGTCGGCCTCGCGAGTGAATTAGCAAATAAAAAGCATTATGAGCCTCTCTTGTTTTATTCATTATTTCGTAAAATAATTTTCCCCTGCTATAACCCAGGTGCAAAGCAATCCCCTGATTTTGTGATTTGGGTAAAGGAAACCGCTTCTCAATTCCTTTTGCCGATTTTACTATGGCATAATACGTTCTGCCAGAATCCACCTGAAGAGAGAATTTACCCATACCTTTATTGAACGATGAAAAATCAGAAATTTCTTCATTTTTGTCCGAATACACTTTCCCGGAAACATCAACTGCAAGCCCATCAGTTCCAATTGCTTTAAAAGCGACCAACTGCAATTGGCCTTCCAAAAGGTTTCCACTCTCGGGGAAAAACTGAACATCAAAATCATAACTGAATTCGGGCAAATAGAAACGGTTTTTATAACGGTTGCCAGGTTCATTCATAGACACATCGATTATTCGGGTAGAATGAAATGTTGTATCAACAGTCAGTTGAAGGTTTATTTTTCCATCAGCGCTTGTAACCAAAGTACGCTTTTTGTTCTGTGGATTATTCCAGTTTTGAAAAACATCTATACTTTTTCCTGAAATTGGGTTTTTATAAGCATCTGTTAGGTTTATGGTTGCAGTAACTTTACCATTAACGTTTGTTCCATAAGTAATATCGCTCAACACATAATCATCTATCGGATTGCCGATATAGATATTTTTCGTAAAAAAGAAATCTGTTGATGCATTTTGCATCCAGTAGGTATATGCCCTTAATGCATAATTCCCGGCATGAAGTTCTGATTTTAATTTTACATATCCGCTAAATCCAAGCGAATCCTTTTTAATTTTCACCCGGCTCACCACTGCATTGGATTTGTCAATCAACTCAACATACAAAAACCGGCTGAGCGATTTTGGCAAATGTGTGGTAGCATTCACCACATAACCCTTAAACCATATATTTTCACCAGCAGAATAATACGGCTTATCAGTTTGCAGGTAAACCTTTTCCTGCTGTTCAGTGGTCCATTGTTTTGAAAACTTACCCGCTATGTTTTTCACAAAACCAGGAGAAAAACTGCCTGCCGCCTGAGAAGAGACAGAAACTATAAGAAACAAGACAAAAAGAAATCTGTTTAGAGCAATTTTCATACAAATAGATTATTTTGAGGTACTTGAAACAGGGTTGAATTAAGTAAAACACAAACCACTGCAAATATATTCATATTAACATAAACAACAAACTTTTGAAATGATTTTTTTTGATTTCATTAAAAATAATTTGAATATTGAGTTAGACTAATGCCCGTCAAAATAGTTTATTGCACCTAAAACAAAAAGCCTGTTGAAATAAATCAACAGGCTCTTAAAAATGTGACAAAAGTCAAATAGCGTATTTACTAAATTACTTTTACATTTACCGCGTTCAATCCTTTTTTGCCTTCTTTCAATTCGAATTCAACAGTATCTCCTTCGCGAATTTTATCGATTAAACCTGAAATGTGGACAAAATGTTCTTTTTTTGAACCTTCTTCGCTGATAAATCCAAATCCTTTGGTTTCATTGAAGAATTTAACTGTTCCTTTGCTCATTGTTGATATTTATTATTTTAATGTCCGGCAAAGATAATGTTATATTATTATAAATCATTGTTTTTCCAAAATATATCTTGCAAATCAGGATTTTTTATCCACTTCAGGCCTAATTACATTAAAATGCTGTCCAATAATTTCAGACAACATCAAATTGCTTTCAATTTTTGACGGGCAATAGCAGTTACAATTTTTCGGGGCGCAAACCGAACCGACTGCGCCATAAGTGAGTTTACAAAACCATGTACTACCACCGTTTTCCCGCTTTTCATTGATTTGTACCCAAATTCTGCAACTTCCGTTGCTGTAGCAATTCCGTTACCTTTGAACAAATTGCTCTCGTCTAATGAAGCAGCTTGCTTGAATCCGGTTGCTGTAGCACCGGGACACAGCGCGGTAACCCTGACACCCGTTCCGTTCAATTCATTGGCAATGGCTTCCGAAAAACTTAGCACAAAAGCTTTGGTGGCAAAATAAACCGACATGGTTGGCCCGGGCTGGAAAGCTGCAGTAGAAGCTACATTCAGCACCCGGCCGTATTTATTAGCAACCATTGCGGGCAAAAACAAACGGGTAAGATAAGTCAATGCCGTTATGTTCAGGTTGATCATTTGCAATTGTTTTTCCCAGTCGCATTCAGCAAATTCACCGAAATCGCCAAACCCGGCATTGTTTATCAGGTAATCGACTCTTATTTTCCGGTCTGCCAGCTCATCGAAAATTGCCTTTGGAGCCGATTGTTCAGACAAATCTTTACAAATCACGTGAACCGTAACTCCATATTGACTCTGCAATTTTGCCTGTAACATCTCCATTTTTTCTTTACTACGCGCCACCAAAACCAAATTTCCTCCTTTAGAAGCATGTATATGTGCAAATTCAGTACCCAACCCACTGGAAGCACCCGTTATCAAAGCTGTTTTCTTCATGTTTAATTTTTGTCTGTTTAAACAATTCTAATCCATAAATGTTCGCTTATTCCTCAACCGGATTTGCCGGCGTTTTCAGAATCAGCTGGTAAAATGCCGCATCCAGCCATTTCCCAAATTTATAGCCGGTTTCCTTCATGATTCCGCTCAACACAAAACCTTCATTTTCGTGCAGCTTAATACTCACGGAGTTGTCCGCATCTATCACCCCTACCATTACATGAAAATCTTGTTCTTCCGCTTTTTTTATTATTTCGCGAAGCAGCACCTTTCCCAGGCCAAGTCCACGTTTATCGGAACGTACATATACGGAATGCTCAACCGTATATTTATAGGCCGGCCTAACGCGAAACAGACCATACGTCGCAAACCCCAATAAGGTGTCATCTGCATCAAATGCTCCTACAATCGGAGAGTTATGACTCATTTTATCGGCATACCAGGCATTCATTGTATCCATGGTCCGGGTTTTATAGTCATACAATGCCGTCGAATTTAAAATTGCATCATTAAAAATATCGAGTATTTCCGGCAACTGTTTTTCTGTACATGGTCTTAATTGAAATTCCATATGATTTTGTTTTTTATTGGCAATTTACTTTGAAGTATTTAAATTCTGCTTCACACTTTTTCCCTCAATATAAGTTTTGAAGTTCAATCCATCGACTGACATTTCAAACTTTATATTTACCTTGCCGGTTTCTATCAATGTATATGTCAGCCTGAAAACAGGCATATTCGGAGCTTTCGTGCTTAAAAATACAATTGATTCTTCCGCCATCTGCACGGAATAGTTTATAACGTGGTTTTCATTATCGAAATAAATAGCCTTATTGGGCAATCCGCTTTCGTTCTTATAAATTATCATCAAATCGTTATGAACAAATGCCGCCCTGTCTTTTGTAGCCGGATATTCCGAAAAAGCTTTCCGTACCAATATAGTCCCATCAAGGTCGGTTTGAAACGAGAATTTTCCGGTGCCCTGACCAGGTTGTCCCTGCCCTTCACCGGTCCATTCTCCTATCAACCAGGTCCATTTAGACCAATTATTATCATTTTCCTGTCCGAACAAAGTTGTTGCGAACAACATGATGTATAAAATCAAAAGCAGTTTTGAGGTTCTCATATATCTCTAATTGTTTTAGTTGTCCGTGAGGCATTTAGCGAAGTTTCATTCCTCCGTATATTTATTAAGCAAAAATACAAAATTAAACCCGAATTAATTCCAATCTCAAAAAATAAAAGTAATTTCAACGAACATACTGATAAAACAATATTTAATGCTAATTTTGAAATAAATTATTATCTGTTGAACTGAATGAAAAAACTTATTGTCCTTACGGGAGCCGGAATGAGTGCGGAAAGTGGTATAAGCACATTTCGTGATTCGGGTGGCCTCTGGGAAAAATATAAAATCGACAATGTGGCAACGCCTGATGCCTGGCGAAAAAATCCGGCTCTGGTTCTGGACTTTTACAACCAACGTCGTAAGCAACTATTTACGGTTGAACCCAATGCCGGGCACACAGGACTTGTTGAACTAGAAAAGTATTTTAATGTCCGGATCATTACCCAGAACGTGGACAATCTGCATGAACGGGCCGGAAGTAAAAACGTTCTGCACCTCCATGGAGAGTTGATGAAAGTCCGGTCAACATGCGCCGAAGAAGATGTGTTTGAGGTATCGTCTGAAAAAATTGAAATAAACCCGGGAGACAAATGCCCCAAAGGTTATCAACTCCGGCCGCATATTGTGTGGTTTGGCGAAGCTGTCCCCGAAATTGAAAATGCGATAAGCCTTACAGAGGAAGCCGATATTTTTTTAATAATTGGCACTTCGCTGAATGTTTATCCCGCCGCCGGCTTGATTAGTTATGTAAAGCCCGGCACACCCATTTTCCTGATTGATCCAAATAAAATTCAATCACTTCCAACGAATGTTACAATTATACCAAAAGGAGCCGGTGAGGGAGTAAAAGAACTGATTGAATTACTAAAAGAACTTCAATAAACAAATGATTTTATATGAATAGAAAACTTATAATCATCAGCACATTAGCGTTAGCATTGATCGGTTTCAGTTGTACCAAACCGACTCAACCACAAAGCAATCCTACAACAATTAGACAAGCCGGGAAAGATACAAGTGCCGTTGAACAAAAATCGAATGCTGCTGCCGAAATTTATGCAAAGCGCCAGGTTCCTGTGCTATGCTACCACCGTATTTCGGAGGGTAACAAAGGAGATTATACCGTAAGCCCCGCTACTTTTGCAGCCCATGTAAAAGTATTGGCTGACAGCGGCTACCACTCCATTTCCCCGGCACAGTTATACGACTATCTGGTTTACAACCAAGCATTGCCCGAAAAACCTTTTATCATCACTTTCGACGATTCCAGAGAGGAACATTTCAGCATTGCTGCACCCACATTGGAAAAATATGGCTTCAGGGGCGCATTCTTTATAATGACCATTACGTATAATAAAAAGAATTATATGACTACAGACCAGATTGCCCAATTGGCCCAAAAAGGACATACAATTGGGCTTCACAGCTGGGACCACACGATGGTTACCAAGTATAAAGATACAACAGACTGGGAAAAACAGGTTGTGGACCCCAAAAAGAAATTAGAAAGTATTACCGGAAAGCCGGTTGATTTTTGGGCCTATCCCAATGGCGTATACAACCACCAAAGTGCTACGGAACTTAGCAAATATATAAAACTGTCATTTTCGCTGGCAACAAAGCGCGATTCACTTTTACCTTTGCAATGTGTGCGTCGGATTATTGTTCCGGAATGCACTCCACAAGGACTTCTGAAATCAATGCACCGATCATTCAGTAAGTAAAAACAGATTTAAGACATAAAAAGACAAAGCCAGATTCAACAGACATTGAATCCGGCTTTATTATATGATTTCACCGACGAACCGACCCTAAATTATTTTACGAATAATTTACCTGTATATATTCTGCCTGCTCCCGAAACCAAACGAACCAGATAAATTCCGCTTTGACCTATACCGCTTATTTTTAAAGGAACTGCTGTTGGGTGTATCACGTCAATTGTTTCGCCAAGCGAATTGATTATTTCAGCTTTCAAACTTTTCAGATCATCTGTTCCTAAATTGCAGCTGAGTTGGATATCTTCATTCCGCAAAACCGGATTTGGATAAAGAGCGAGAGCAGATATCTGCAATAGCTTCACACCCGTACTTGTTTCTGCTTGTATCTGAACAATTTCTGTAGGCGTCAGCACAATATCGTACAACATAAAATCATCAATGGCTCCGTTAAAATCAATGTTACTTGAAGCAGAAGAAGTATCCCACCATTGGGTACGCCCGATATAGTTCCGCGTATTAGCTCCGATACCAGTCAATTGATAGGGTTCATAAGTTATAGTTGTAGCACTGGCCGTTTCAACGCCATTCAAATATATCTTTGTGGTCTTGGTCCTGGCATCAAAAGTCATAGCCACTTTTGACTCCTGGCCGGTTGCAAGAGAAGCCGACGAATTAATCAATGCCGTTGTACCTCCATTGTACTTATATCCGGCAGTAAAGGCACTGGCCCGCAGAAGAATGCTATTTGTGCTGGCAGAGCCAAAGTCAAAGATACGCGGTTGTGAAACCAGGCTGACAGGCTTGATTTTAGCTAGAAACGTGCAACTACGGAGGTTATTCAGGATTCCATTCGGTGCTGTTGCATAGCCATTCGTAGCAAATCCGGCTGCTGTATTGCCCGACAAGTCGAGGGTCCCACCAACCGTAGCACTGCCATAAATGGTTGCATCATTCCCCTTGCCCGATTTATCCTGCAAATACTTCACACTGCCACTTGTATAAACATCTTCGGTTTCAAACCTGTATACGAGCACTTTATTATTATCTATATTTCGTGGAAATACTGTTACGTTGAACGTTTTTGACTCTCCGTTAACCGTTGCTGTCAATTTTAGCGAAGTAGCAGCCTGAGGAAACGTAACAAGACCCGCATTGCTAACAACAGCAGGATTGTCTGACACCCAACTAACTAATGTGCCCGATGTCGTTTTTGCAGGTAAAACAATATCGGTATAAATATTTTGAGGAACAACAAGCGTATTCAACTCTATTTCGGTAAGCAGGCTGCTATTAAAAGTATACCCCAGGTTTGTTTCAGTAAGCTTTTTCACTTCTCCTTGTGTCAAAGCACGGTTGTAAATGCGGCAATCTTCCACCCAGCCATTAAAACCACCTAAGGTAACATCGCCCAAAGTGAGGTTTGGCACATCAACCATCTGATCAATAAGTCCATTCCTGAATATTTTCAACACACCGTTTTCGTAAGTAAGTGTCAGATTGAAATACTTGAGTTTTGTAGGCTCCCACCACACTCCGCCGGTAGCTCTTGCCTGAGTTTGCCAGACATCCGAAGTTCCCAACAGATTTGCACTATTATAAGTCGCTTGATCAATCATAACATACGGTCTTACGGTTGCTCCGTTCAACCCATAAGTCAGATTAGCCATTTTGAGTATTGTGCCATTATAAGATCCTTCGTAGATATAAGGCGTAAGCGAAACCGAAAATGCAGGGGCACTTTGGGCTGCCAGTGTTGCCGAGGTTTCCTTGGTAGAAACAAGAACACCGTTCGTTGTGTGTGCACTGCCAACAACAATACCATTAAATTCCTCATTTACGACAAGTCCGTTTACAAGATCAATATTGTCAGAGGGCAATGCATAATCACTATGTATCCCCGTCGGATATCCCTTTGGTTGAGATGAACTTACAATCCAGTCATAATAATTCCCATGCATCCACACCAATCTCAATGGGGAATTCCCCGAATTAGTCACAATGTACGGACGCACATTATTCAGCGTAGAATTAGCGGTAATTTGCTCCGTTGAAGCAATTGTTCCATCACCCCCGATTGTGTACTTTATTATTTCATAAATACTACCTGAAGCTCCATTAACAGGAACAGAGCAGTACACAATATTAGGATTGCTATCGTCAATTGCCATACCTCCGCTGTAACATAACTCTAGCCCGGCTGTTTGGTGGAACTTTCCTCCACCGTTAGCAAGAAAAGTTTTTCGCCATATCGTGCCTGTCCATTTAGCATAATAATAATTGTGTGTATTTTTATCATTGCTAATCTGAACCATAGCGACAACTGGCAATCCATCTTTGTCAATGGCAGTCTGCCAAACCCAGTCGCGCTGATCGGCAGGAGCATCTACTACGGCATTCGGATAGGTTGCCTGGTAGGTTGTTTTATTTACATTATGAACGCCATTGGCAATGGTTGAAAGTACCGTCCCCGTAATATCTTTCAGCTGAAGCGTATTAATATCCACATAATTATAATAGACGTAATTGGGGTATTCATTATCCGGATGTCCGGTTGTATAAGTCAGATACAACTTGTCTTTTCCATTTGAAGTGTATTTGCAATAAGGACGAGCTCCGGTTGACTGCACCATTTGATATGGGCCCCATGTAAAGTCGGCTTTATCCTGCGCATCCGGAATTGACATCTTGGCAATGGTAGGATGCCAGTTGATTCCTCGCCAGCACAGGTAAATATGAGTCGGATCGTCCGACAGGATAAATGGAAATGGGTAGGTGGTATTGTTAGCCGTCACCAGTTTTATTTCCGAACCAAGGCTGGTAATATCACCTGGTTTTTTGGACACCCGGTAATAAAAACAGGCTTCATCGGTATGCCGGGAATAAAAAATCATAATCCGCTCATCGGGCAACACCAGAAAAGTAGGATTATCATGATCGTCGGGTTGAAAATACGAACGTATCAATACTTCATTGTTTTTCCCGGTCAGGAAATCATGTTGAGTAGCTTTTATATTGCCGTGAACATCAATGTACCCGATGTAAGAACTATTGATTGTTCCGTTTTTATTCTCATAATGCAGCGCCCTGGAATCGGCAAACCAGCACCAGGCTCCTTCTTTTGAAACAATATTTCCGTCGTAAGTTATTGCAGCAGAAGCACGCAAAACTCCATTTTTTGCAATACTATTGGTATTAATAGCCGTAGCTACATTCGCTAATGCACCCATGGCAAAGCCGGTTATCAATAGCAATCCAACCCTGATTTGTGTAATTGTCTTTTCCACTTTCTATTTTTTTTGTATTAATGATCTTTTAGTTCCGTTTTTTTTAAATTTGTTCTCGCATGAGACATTTCATCCGCCCACTCAAAATCAACTTTTTTGCCAACAAAACCCTTTTAAAGTTTAAATTTAATTGCCAACAAAAATAATCGATAACAAAATTTCACGAGAGGATAATTAGGTCAAAGTGAGAGATGATTTTTCTAACTCGTTGAAAAATCCACCTGATTTTTTCAACAACACTAAAAGAGAATTTTGCTCAAAAAAACTATCTCCTAATTTATAATCACACTAATGCTGATCTTGTACCAAAAGAAAACACTTTCAGACTTAACTCTCAAATTATTTAATATGATTATCCGCAAAGCGGCCTATTAGGTAAAATCAGATTATTTCGAATTGGGTTTCGCGATTTTCAATCGAAACCCAGGCTGAAAATGATGATTCCAGTAATCGGCCGCTTTGCGGATAACCATTTTATTTAATCAAAAACCTATTCTTAAAACTCTCTGAGTCATTATTTCAAGTCCGACTTTAGCTTTTCTAATTTATCTACAGAAGCCGTCTCAAATTAAATACACTTGCCTGGAACCAAAATTTTCATTATCTTTCCATCGAAATATAATTTTAATCCATGTTACTTATGAGAAGATACATTATTCCCATAACTCTTTCACTTATTTTTATTTTAAACAGCTGCAACTATAAAACAGAATCAAAACAGGCTGAAGAACCAGAAAAAAAATCAACAATTCAAAAAGAGCAGCAAAAAGTCATACCTACAGACACCCTGGCCTACCAAAACAAATTAAAAGCCCTAGCTAATGGCGACACTACCGGCCGTTGGCCCAATCACCTTCGCTCCTATCCTTTAAACGGTGCCATTCTCCCATTCAAAAGAATTGTGGCGTATTATGGAAATCTTTATTCTAAAAAAATGGGCGTTTTGGGCGAATATCCACCAAAAGAAGTATGGAAGAAGCTTAACGCTGAAGTTAAAGCATGGGAAAAAGCTGATACAGTCACTCCGGTACAACCGGCCATTCATTACATAGCCGTGGTAGCGGCCGGAACGCCAGGAAAAGACGGCAAGTACCGGACCCGCATGCCTGAGCACCAAATCGACTCGGCACTGGCTATTGCCAAAATGGGAAATGCAATTGTGTTTTTAGACATACAAATTGCGCTGAGCACACTTCCCCAGGAAGTTCCCCTGTTGGAAAAATACCTCAAATTGCCACATGTACATTTAGGCATCGATCCTGAGTTTTCAATGAAAGAAGGGCATCGCCCCGGAACTAAAATTGGAACTATGGATGCTACAGACATAAATTATTGCTCCGAATACCTGGCAAAGTTGGTTAAAGAGAATAATTTGCCCCCAAAAGTACTTGTTGTCCACCGCTTCACGCAGGGAATGGTACGAAACTACAAAAATATTAAACTGCGCCCCGAAGTTCAGGTGGTGATTAATATGGATGGTTGGGGTGAGCCGGTTCTGAAGCGTAGCACATACAAATTATACATTTATAAAGAACCCGTACAATTTACAGGATTTAAGCTGTTCTATAAAAATGATCTCAAAAAAGCTCCGAATCAAATGCTGACCCCGGAAGATCTCCTGAAATTAAAGCCTCAGCCGATTTATATTCAATACCAGTAAAAATAAACCTACAAAGAACCGGGAAACAGAATACACCCCGTTGAAAGCCACAAACGATAATCTGCCGTCGTTTGCGGCTTTTATTATATGCATGAAACTCACAATAATATCATCCGATAAAAAATCAAAATATTGCATTGCCATTTAAAAATCATTTTCTATCTTTGCAGTCCCAAACGAAAAACAAAAATAAACCTATTAAATAATTAATAATTATGATCGTAGTTCCAGTAAAAGAAGGCGAAAACATCGAGAGAGCATTAAAAAAATTCAAACGTAAATTCGAAAAAACAGGCGTTGTTAAAGAATTGCGCCGTCGTCAATGCTTCGACAAACCTTCTGTAGTAAATCGTGAAGAAAAAATGCACGCGATTTACGTTCAAAAGATGCAATTAGGCGAAGAATAGTAAATAAAACTTGATGGAAAACTTGTTTTCCTGATTTTTTTACTTTATTTTCGTTGCAGATTTGAACACACGGTTATGATGAACGAATTTCTGCAATATTTACAGTATGAGAAGAATTACTCTTCTCATACTGTTTTGTCATACCATACCGATCTGCTTCAGTTCTGCAACTTCCTGCAAATTGAGCCCGATCAATTCACCCCCCACTCCATCTCCCCGAAACAAATCCAAAACTGGATTATCGAGCTCATGTCAGCCCAGACATCAGGCCGGACATTATCCCGCAAAATATCCACGCTTAAATCCTTTTGGCGCTTTTTGCTTAAACAACGATATACAAAAGCAAATCCAACGTTAAAAATTATTTTGCCCAAAACAAAAAAAACACTTCCTGCGTTTTTTAAACAAAGCGAGAATGGATCAAGCGCTCGACCACTCTTTAAAACCGGATAGTTTCGACGAAACCCGCAATCAGCTGGCGATAAAAGTTTTTTACCTTACCGGCATACGGCTTTCCGAACTACTAAACATGACCAATGAAGATGTTGATCCGATCAACAAAAGCATCAGAGTTACCGGAAAAAGAAACAAGCAACGCATTATCCCCATCGACCAAACGCTTTGCGAAGATATAGGGCGCTATATCGGACTACGGAATGAATCCACAGAAAGAATCGAACCGTATTTGTTTGTCCGGAACAATGGAAAAAAAATTTATCCGAAAATGCTGTACAATATTATACATGACAGCATGTCGGAAGTAAGCAGCTTACACAAGCGAAGCCCGCATGTGCTTCGTCACACTTTTGCCACCAGCATGCTGAACGGCGGAGCCGACATTAACGCCGTAAAAGAATTACTCGGACACAGTAGTCTGGCCGCAACACAAGTGTACACACATACGAGCTTCGAAGAAATACACAACATATATAAACAAGCTCATCCAAGAGCTAAATAAAAAAAGGAGGCTATTATGAAACTAAGGATTCAATCCATCAACTTTGATGCTACTTCTACTTTAGAATCTTATATCAACAAAAAACTGTTGAAACTTGAAAAGAATTTTGATGAAATACAGAATGTGGACGTATATTTGAAGGTCGTAAAACCAGAATCGGCCACAAATAAGGAGGCCGAAATCAAGGTTTCCATACCAAATGTCGATTTTTTTGCATCAAAAACATGCGATTCTTTTGAAGAGGCAACAGACTTAACTATCGAAGCCATAGACAAACAGATCAGAAAACACAAAGAAAAAACCGCAAATAAATAAAATATTTCAGGAAATGTTTTGTAATCCGAAATATTTCCGTACATTTGCAAGCCGTTTGGATCACAGTATTCAAACGGCTTTTTAAACGCCTTAAGCGCTATAAATTAGCCTATTGCCTCTTTAGCTCAGTTGGCCAGAGCACGTGATTTGTAATCTCGGGGTCGTTGGTTCGAATCCGACAAGAGGCTCAACGTTCTTTAATATAATGTATCGCACATGAAAATGGGCAGTTACCAAAGTGGCCAACTGGGGCTGACTGTAACTCAGCTGTCTTTCGACTTCGGAGGTTCGAATCCTTCACTGCCCACTAAACAATTCATAATTCACAATTCATAATTCACAATTAATAATGCATTATGAGTTCAGCATTATGAATTAAATTGCGGAAGTAGCTCAGTTGATAGAGCATTAGCCTTCCAAGCTGAGGGTCGCGGGTTTGAGCCCCGTCTTCCGCTCCATTCAGTGGAGAGTAAATACCGGAAACGGTTATTAAAATCCACACTTGCTGTTGTAGCTCAGTGGTAGAGCACTTCCTTGGTAAGGAAGAGGTCGCGAGTTCAATTCTCATCAACAGCTCAACTTTGTGAGCTTTTATAAAACATATAAAATTAATTATTAAATAATCTTTGAGTTATGGCAAAAGAAAAATTTGACAGGTCAAAACCCCACGTTAACGTTGGTACAATCGGACACGTTGACCACGGTAAAACGACTTTGACTGCTGCAATTACAACTGTTCTTGCAAAAAAAGGACTTTCTGAATTGCGTTCATTCGATTCAATCGACAATGCACCTGAAGAAAAAGAACGTGGTATTACTATCAACACTGCACACGTAGAATACCAAACAGCTAATCGTCACTACGCACACGTTGACTGTCCGGGTCACGCTGACTACGTTAAGAACATGGTTACCGGTGCTGCGCAAATGGACGGTGCTATCATTGTAGTTGCTGCAACAAATGGTCCTATGCCTCAAACACGTGAGCACATCCTTTTAGCTCGTCAGGTAAACGTACCACGTATCGTTGTTTTCATGAACAAATGCGATATGGTTGATGATGCTGAAATGTTGGAATTGGTAGAAATGGAAATGCGCGAATTGCTTTCATTCTATGAATTTGACGGCGACAATACTCCAGTTATCCGTGGTTCTGCTCTTGGTGCACTTAACGGCGTTCCAGAATGGGAAGATAAAGTAATGGAATTGATGGATGCTGTTGATACTTGGATTGAATTGCCTCCACGTGCAGTTGACAAACCATTCTTGATGCCAGTTGAAGACGTATTCTCTATTACAGGTCGTGGTACAGTTGCTACTGGTCGTATCGAAACAGGTATCATCAAAACAGGTGAAGAAGTTCAGATTATCGGTTTAGGCCAACAAGCTAAAAAATCGGTTGTTACAGGTGTGGAAATGTTCCGCAAAATTCTTGACGAAGGTCAGGCTGGTGACAACGTAGGTTTATTGCTTCGTGGTATCGACAAAGAAGAAATCAAACGTGGTATGGTTATTACCCACCCGGGAAAAGTAACTCCTCACACTACTTTCAAAGCAGCAGCTTATATCTTGAAAAAAGAAGAAGGTGGTCGTCACACTCCATTCCACAACCGCTACCGTCCTCAGTTCTACATCCGCACACTGGACGTAACTGGTGAAATCACTTTGCCAGAAGGAACTGAAATGGTAATGCCAGGTGACAACTTGGAATTAACTGTAACTTTGATCTATCCAGTAGCTTGTAGCGTAGGTTTGCGTTTTGCTATCCGTGAAGGTGGACGTACAGTAGGTTCAGGACAAATCACAGAACTTCTTGACTAAGACCAAGGTCATTCCCAACCTCCCCGTAGGCGAGTAGTAAGAATGAAATGGGAACAAGAAGTTTCTCAAAATACAAAAGCCGTTTCGTGAATTACGAAACGGCTGAAATACGGGCGTAGCTCAGTTGGTAGAGCACTGGTCTCCAAAACCAGGTGTCGGGAGTTCGAGCCTCTCTGCCCGTGCAAATTCTATTTAAAACATGAAGATAATTAACTATATCAAAGAGTCTTATTCGGAACTTGTTCAGAAAGTTTCTTGGCCAACAGGCAAAGAACTTACTAATAGTGCTGTAGTGGTTTTGATTGCTTCCATCATCCTCGCATTGTTAGTTTGGCTTATGGATTTAGGTTTCGAAAACATCATGAATTTTATTTACGGACAACTGTCTTAATTTATCAATGGAGGTCAATAAAGTGTCTGAGTCAACAGGTTTTAAATGGTACGTATTACGTGCCATTAGTGGTAAAGAGAACAAGGTAAAAGAATATATTGATGCAGAAATCAAAAATTCGGATCTTGGTCAATTTGTTGCTCAGGTATTAATCCCCACTGAGAAAGTTTACCAAATTCGTAACGGCAAAAAAATTACGAAAGAACGTAGTTGTATGCCGGGATATATTCTGATAGAAGCAAATTTGATTGGTGAAATTCCCCACCGTCTTCGCAACACCCCTAATGTTATTGGTTTCCTTGGTGAAAAAAATAATGTTCCTACTCCTATTCGTCCTTCGGAAGTGAACAGGATTCTGGGAACTGTGGATGAATTGCAGGAAACGGCAGAAGAAATGATAACTCCTTTCTATGTCGGCGAAAGCGTGAAAGTAATCTTCGGACCTTTCAGCGGTTTCAGCGGTTTGATTGAGGAAGTAAACACCGAGAAAAAGAAGCTCAAAGTTATGGTTATGATTTTCGGCAGGAAAACCCCGCTGGAACTCGCGTTTACACAAGTAGAAAAGGAATAGTCGATTCCTGTTACAAATTGACAGTTCCACTTTAAACAACAAAAAATCAAGATTATTATGGCTAAAGAGATTGCTGGACTTATTAAATTACAGATTAAAGGAGGTGCGGCAAACCCATCTCCCCCGGTAGGACCTGCGTTAGGTTCTAAAGGGATCAATATTATGGAGTTTTGCAAACAATTTAATGCCAGAACCCAAGACAAACCGGGAAAAATTTTACCGGCAGTCATCACCTATTATACCGACAAATCATTCGACTTTGTTGTAAAAACTCCTCCGGTAGCTATCCAGTTGATGGAAGTAGCTAAACTGAAAGGTGGATCGGCAGAGCCAAACCGTAAAAAAGTAGCTGAAATTACCTGGGAACAGGTTCAGGCTATTGCTACGGACAAAATGGTCGACTTGAATTGTTTTGAATTAGAGGCAGCCATGAAAATGGTAGCCGGTACAGCTAGAAGTATGGGTATTACCGTAAAAGGTACATTTCCAAGTAAAAATTAAATAACACTTCAATTAAAATGAGTAAACTGACAAAAAATCAAAGGTTAGCTTTAGAAAAAATTGAAGCAGGAAAAACCTATTCTCTCAAGGAAGCAGCGGCTTTGGTAAAAGAAATTACCAACTCAAAGTTTGATGCTTCTGTTGATATAGATGTACGCTTAGGTGTTGATCCACGTAAAGCCAACCAAATGGTACGCGGCGTTGTGTCGTTGCCAAACGGAACCGGAAAACAAGTAAAAGTTCTTGCATTATGTACTCCCGACCAGGAAGCAGCGGCTAAAGAAGCCGGAGCTGACTATGTAGGTCTCAATGAATATATCGAAAAAATCAAAGGTGGTTGGACAAATGTTGATGTTATCATCACTATGCCTGCTATCATGGGTAAATTGGGTGCTTTAGGTCGTGTTTTAGGTCCTCGTGGCTTAATGCCAAACCCTAAGAGCGGTACGGTAACCAACGAAGTTGGAAAAGCTGTAAAAGAAGTAAAACAAGGAAAAATCGACTTTAAAGTTGATAAATATGGTATCGTACACACTTCAGTAGGTAAAGTATCTTTTACTCCTGAGCAATTGGTGGAAAATGCCAAAGAATTTGTTTCTACTTTGATAAAACTGAAACCCACAGCCGCTAAAGGTACTTATGTAAAGAGCATTTATCTTTCAAGCACAATGAGTATGGGTATTAAAATTGAACCCAAATCAATTGAAGAATAAAATTAAAAGTTTATGAAAAAGGAAGATAAAAGCGCTATTATAAAACAACTCGAGTCTACGATTAACGAATATGCTCACTTCTATTTAGCTGACATAGGTGGCTTGAATGCTGCTCAAACCAGCGAATTGAGAAGAGTATGTTACAAAGAAAACGTTAAGCTTGTAGTTGTAAAAAATACTTTGCTCCAAAAAGCACTTGATAACTCATCTGTTGATTTCAGCGAACTCTACGGTACGCTTAAAGGAGAAACTTCGTTGTTGCTTTCGAACACAGCCAATGTGCCTGCGAAATTGATCAGCGACTTCAGCAAACAAAAAAGCAACAAGCTTAAGAAACCAATTCTGAAAGCTGCTTACGTTGAAGAAAGTTTCTACATTGGCGAAAACAACTTGGAGACTTTAATCCACGTGAAGAGCAAAAACGAACTTATTGCCGATGTTATTGCACTGTTGCAATCGCCTGCTAAGAACGTTGTGTCCGCACTCCAATCAGGAGGAACTACTATCCACGGCGTGCTGAAAACGTTGTCGGAAAGATAAATTTCATCGTAAAATAAAAAAAAATAAATACATAAAAAATAAGTAAAATGGCAGATTTGAAAGCTTTTGCAGAACAATTAGTTAACTTAACAGTTAAAGAAGTAAACGAGTTAGCTACAATTTTGAAAGATGAATATGGTATCGAACCAGCTGCTGCAGCTGTTGCTGTTGCTGCAGGTCCTGCAGCTGCTGCTGAAGTAGTAGAAGAAAAAACATCTTTCAATGTAGTATTGAAAGCAGCCGGTGCTAATAAATTAGCGATCGTTAAATTAGTAAAAGAATTGACAGGTCTTGGCTTGAAAGAAGCTAAAGACATGGTAGATGCAGCTCCTTCAGTAATCAAAGAAGGTGCATCTAAAGACGAAGCAGAAGCCTTGAAAAAAGCATTGACTGAAGGCGGAGCTGAAGTTGAACTTAAATAAAATTACCTGATTATCAGGCTTTCGGTTTAGATTCCCTCTCTCTGAGGGATTCTAAACCTTTTCTGTCTATAAAATAATTGAGTTCACCGCATCCAAAATAAACTCTTTGAAAATGTCGTCATTAACAAAAAATCAAAGAATAAATTTTGCTTCCATCAAAAACCAGTTAGACTATCCTGACTTTTTGGAAGTACAAATAAAATCTTTCCAGGACTTTTTTCAAATGGACACCGCTCCTGAAAAAAGAAAATCAGAAGGTATGTATAAAGTTTTTGCAGAAAACTTTCCTATCGCTGATACCCGAAATAATTTCATCCTCGAATTTCTCGATTACTACGTAGACCCTCCACGTTATTCGATTGATGAGTGTATTGAACGTGGCCTGACTTACAGCGTGCCACTTAAAGCCAAACTAAAACTATATTGTACCGATCCGGATCATGAAGACTTCGATACGGTAATCCAGGATGTATATTTGGGGCCAATCCCTTATATGACAGCAAAAGGTACCTTTGTGATCAATGGTGCCGAGCGTGTTATTGTATCACAGCTTCACCGCTCGCCGGGTGTATTCTTCGGACAAAGCATCCACGCTAACGGAACAAAACTGTATTCTGCACGTATTATCCCGTTCCGCGGATCGTGGATTGAATTTGCGACAGACATCAACAATGTGATGTACGCATACATCGATCGTAAGAAAAAACTTCCTGTAACTACACTGCTTCGTGCCATTGGCTTCGAAAGCGATAAAGATATTCTTGAAATTTTCAATCTGGCTGAAGAAGTAAAAGTAAGCAAGACCAGTTTGAAAAAAGCAGTAGGACAAAAACTGGCAGCCCGCGTTTTGAAATCATGGGTTGAAGATTTTGTGGATGAAGATACTGGTGAGGTAGTAACAATCGAACGTAACGAAGTTATTATCGACCGTGAAACTATTCTTGAAAATAGCCATATCGACGACATCATCGAATCAGGTACGCAAACAATCCTGCTCCACAGGGCCGATGCTAACCTGAATGACTATGCTATTATTTACAATACGCTGCAGAAAGACCCGAGCAACTCGGAAAAAGAAGCTGTATTGTACATTTACCGTCAATTGCGTAATGCTGTACCAGCTGATGACTCTACAGCCCGCGAGGTAATCAATAACTTGTTCTTCTCAGAAAAACGTTACGATTTAGGGGATGTTGGTCGTTTCCGTATCAACCGGAAATTAAACCTGAACATTAGCCCTGATATCAAGGTTCTGACAAAAGAAGACATTATCGAGATTATCAAATACCTTATTGAATTGATCAATTCAAAAGCAGATGTTGATGATATCGACCACTTAAGTAACCGTCGCGTACGTACAGTAGGCGAACAATTATATAATCAATTCGGTGTTGGTCTTTCGCGTATGGCACGTACCATTCGTGAACGAATGAATGTTCGTGACAACGAGGTATTCACCCCAATCGATTTGATCAATGCAAAAAGCATTTCTTCTGTAATCAATTCGTTCTTTGGTACAAATGCTCTTTCACAGTTTATGGATCAGCAAAATCCATTGGCTGAGATCACTCACAAACGCCGTATGTCTGCTCTCGGGCCTGGTGGTTTGTCACGTGAGCGTGCCGGTTTCGAGGTTCGTGACGTACACTATACTCACTACGGCCGCCTTTGTCCGATTGAAACACCTGAGGGTCCAAACATTGGTTTGATTTCTTCATTGTGTATCTACGCAAAGATTAACGAACTTGGATTTATTGAAACTCCTTACCGCACGGTTAAAGATTCTGTTGTAGATATTACTGAGAATGGAATTCAATATTTTACCGCCGAAGAGGAAGAAGAACTGACTATTGCACAAGGAAATGCTCCGTTGAATGACGATGGAAGCTTTATCCGTACCAAGGTAAAGTCCCGCAAAGGTGCCGACTTCCCTGTTGTTCCACCATCAGAAGTGAATTTGATGGACGTTTCACCATCGCAGATTGCTTCTATCGCAGCTGCGTTGATTCCGTTCCTTGAACATGATGATGCGAACCGCGCGTTGATGGGATCGAACATGATGCGCCAGGCAGTGCCGTTGTTGCGTTGCGAGGCTCCGATTGTTGGAACAGGTATCGAAGCTCAATTGATTCAGGACTCACGCACCCAGGTTACTGCCGAGGGTGAAGGAGTTGTTGAATTTGTTGATGCAACTTGTATTAAAATCCGTTACGACCGAACCGAAGAAGAAGAATTCGTAAGCTTCGAATCGGCCGTAAAAGAATATAAATTACCAAAATTCCAAAAAACCAACCAAAACACGACTATCGACTTGCGTCCTATCGTGAAACGTGGTGACAGGGTTAGTGACGGCCAAATCATGACGGAAGGTTACGCTACGCAAAATGGCGAACTGGCTATTGGTAAAAACCTGAAAGTAGCATTCATGCCCTGGAAAGGTTATAACTTTGAGGATGCGATTGTTATTAATGAACGTGTTGTTCGTGAAGATATCTTTACTTCAATCCATGTTGTTGAACAATTGCTCGATGTTCGTGAAACTAAACGCGGTATCGAAGAGTTTACCGCCGATATTCCGAACGTAAGTGAAGAAGCAACTAAAGACCTGGATGAAAATGGTATAATCCGTATCGGTGCCCGCATCGAACCAGGTGATATCATTATCGGTAAAATTACACCAAAAGGTGAATCAGATCCGTCACCGGAAGAAAAACTTCTTCGTGCTATTTTTGGTGATAAAGCAGGTGATGTTAAAGATGCTTCGCTCAAAGCGACCCCATCATTGTCGGGTGTGGTTATTGGCAAACGCTTATTCTCTAAAGCTCAAAAGAACCGGAAATCGAAACTGGCTGATAAAGCTGTTCTTCCAAAACTGGATGAAGAGTTTGAAAACCAGGCAGCTATCTTGCGTAATACCTTGGTTGAAAAATTGATGGTGTTGCTAGGTGACAAAACATCGGCTGGTGTAAAAGATTTCTTGGGAACAGATATTATCTCACGTAACAGCAAATTTACCAGCGAACGTCTGCGTGAAATTGATTATACGTCCGTTCAGTTAAGCAAATGGACTACTGATTCGCATAAAAACGAATTGATAAAAGAATTGATAATGAATTATCTGAGAAAATACAAGGAATTGGATGCTCAGATTAAACGTCAAAAATTCAATATCACGATTGGTGACGAGCTACCAAACGGTATTGTTCAAATAGCTAAAGTTTATATCGCCAAAAAACGTAAGATCCGTGTAGGTGATAAAATGGCGGGACGCCACGGTAACAAAGGTATCGTTTCGCGTATTGTTCGTCAGGAAGATATGCCGTTCCTGGAAGATGGAACTCCGGTAGACATTGTACTGAACCCGCTTGGGGTACCTTCGCGTATGAACCTTGGACAGATTTTTGAAACTGTACTTGGATGGGCCGGAAAAGAATTGGGTCTGCGCTTTGCAACTCCTATTTTTGACGGTGCAAGCCTCGATGACCTGAATGCATGGACCGACAAAGCCGGCGTACCAAATTATGGTAAAACATATTTGTACGATGGTGGAACAGGTGAACGCTTTGACCAGACTGCTACGGTGGGTATCATTTATATGTTGAAGCTGGGTCACATGGTTGAAGATAAAATGCATGCCCGTTCTATCGGACCATACTCGCTCATTACTCAACAGCCTCTTGGTGGTAAAGCTCAATTCGGGGGTCAGCGTTTCGGAGAAATGGAAGTTTGGGCACTCGAAGCGTTTGGTGCTGCTCATATTTTGCAAGAAATCCTGACAGTAAAATCGGATGATGTTATGGGACGTGCCCGCACATACGAAGCTATTGTAAAAGGGGATCCAATGCCAACTCCGGGAATTCCCGAATCGCTCAACGTATTGTTGCACGAACTTCGCGGATTAGGTCTGAGCATCAATTTAGATTAAAATAGATTAACCGTTGGTTTATATCCGGCATAAAACCCGGGTATAAACTTTCGCTTATCAATTAGTTCTGAATTGAAATTTCAAAAACAGTAAATCTTATAACTCTTTATAAAACAGAGATATGGCTTTTAAAAATGATAATAAGGTAAAGAGTAATTTTAATAAAATATCGATCGGTTTAGCATCGCCCGAAGAAATATTAAAATTATCCAGTGGTGAGGTACTCAAACCGGAAACCATTAATTATCGTACCTACAAACCTGAACGTGATGGTCTGTTCTGCGAGCGCATTTTCGGTCCAACTAAGGATTTCGAATGCCACTGCGGAAAATACAAACGTATCCGTTACAAGGGCATTGTCTGCGACCGTTGCGGGGTGGAAGTGACCGAGAAAAAAGTGCGTCGCGAGCGCATGGGACACATCCAGCTTGTAGTGCCGGTTGCTCACATTTGGTATTTCCGCTCGTTGCCGAACAAAATCGGTTACCTGCTTGGAATGCCGACAAAAAAACTGGATTCAATTATTTATTACGAAAAATATGTTATTATTCAGGGAGGAATCCTCGAAAATGGCGAAAATATAGTTCCTGGTGAATTATTGTCTGAAGATGAGTATTTAGATATCATGGAAGCGCTTCCACGCGAAAATCAATTGCTGGAAGATACAGACCCTAACAAGTTTATTGCTAAAATGGGAGCTGAAGCTATCTATGACATGCTGGGTCGCCTGGATTTAGATGCATTGTCGTATGACCTGCGTCACAAAGCAAATACAGATACGTCTCAACAACGCAAAAATGAAGCATTGAAACGTTTGCAGATTGTTGAATCGTTCCGGGCCTCTAAACTGCGTAACAAACCGGAATGGATGATTATCAAAATCGTTCCGGTTATTCCACCGGAATTGCGTCCGTTGGTTCCGCTTGGATGGTGGACGTTTCGCCACTTCCGATTTGAACGACTTGTATCGCCGCGTTATTATTCGTAACAACCGTCTGAAACGTCTGATTGAAATCAAAGCTCCGGAAGTGATTTTACGTAATGAAAAACGTATGCTTCAGGAAGCGGTGGATTCATTGTTCGACAATTCACGTAAATCAAGTGCTGTTAAAACAGACGCTAACCGTCCGTTGAAATCACTTTCCGATTCGTTGAAAGGTAAGCAAGGACGTTTCCGTCAGAACCTCTTGGGTAAACGTGTGGATTACTCGGCACGTTCGGTAATCGTCGTTGGACCTGAATTGAAAATGCACGAATGCGGTTTGCCAAAAGATATGGCTGCCGAACTTTATAAACCGTTTGTTATCCGCAAACTTATTGAACGCGGAATCGTAAAAACGGTAAAATCAGCGAAAAAAATCGTTGATCGCAAAGACCCGGTGATCTGGGACATTTTAGAGTACGTGATGAAAGGACATCCCGTATTACTAAACCGTGCTCCGACTCTTCACCGTTTGGGTATCCAGGCTTTCCAACCAAAAATGATTGAAGGAAAAGCTATCCAGCTGCACCCACTGTCATGTACGGCTTTCAACGCCGACTTCGACGGTGACCAGATGGCGGTTCACCTTCCGTTGGGCAACGAAGCAATTCTGGAAGCCCAAATGTTGATGTTGGGTTCGCACAATATCCTTAACCCTGCTAATGGTGCGCCAATTACGGTACCATCGCAGGACATGGTTCTTGGTTTGTATTACATTACCAAACCACGTCCGGGAGCATTAGGCGAAGGCTTGATTTTCTATTCACCAGAAGAAGCAGAGATCGCTTTCAATGAGAAAAAAGTAGCCCTCCATGCTCCGATCAAGGTAAAAACTAAAGATCTGAATGCAGACAGAGAGTTGGTTGACACAATCATTGAGACCACTGTCGGACGTATTTTATTCAATAAATGCGTTCCAGCTGAAGTAGGATATATCAACGAATTGCTTTCTAAAAAATCATTGCGTGACATTATCGGTAACGTAATCGAAGTATGCGGTGTGGCTCGTACGACCCAATTCCTGGATGATATCAAGGATTTAGGTTACTACATGGCATTCAAGGGAAGCTTGTCGTTTAACCTGGCCGATGTTATTATTCCACAGGAAAAAGAAACATTGGTAAAAGAAGGTAATGCTGAAGTTGAAGAAATTTTGAATAACTATAACATGGGATTCATTACCTACAACGAGCGTTACAATCAGATCATTGATACATGGACACATGTTAACTCGAAATTGTCAAACATTTTAATGAAACAACTTTCGAGCGACAACCAAGGATTTAACTCAGTATATATGATGCTGGATTCTGGTGCCCGTGGTTCTAAAGAACAGATTCGTCAGCTTTCAGGTATGCGTGGTTTGATGGCAAAACCTCAAAAAGCCGGTGCGGAAGGTGGACAGATTATTGAAAACCCAATTCTTTCGAACTTTAAAGAAGGACTTTCGGTGTTAGAGTACTTTATCTCTACCCACGGTGCTCGTAAAGGTTTGGCGGATACGGCTTTGAAAACTGCGGATGCAGGATATTTGACCCGTCGTTTGGTTGACGTTTCGCAAGACGTAATTATCAACGAAGATGACTGTGGTACATTGCGTGGTTTGATTGCTACCGAGATGAAAAACAACGAAGAAGTGATTTCATCACTTTACGAACGTATTCTTGGTCGTGTATCTGTTCATGATATTCAGCACCCGCTTACCGGAGAACTTATTGTTACTTCGGGAGAACAAATAGCCGAAACACAGGCTAAAAAGATACAGGATTCACCTATTGAACGTGTAGAAATCCGTTCTGTATTGACCTGCGAGTCGAAAAAAGGAGTTTGTGCAAAATGCTATGGACGTAACCTTGCAACCGGTAAAATGGTTCATATGGGTGAAGCTGTAGGAGTTATTGCAGCTCAATCAATTGGTGAGCCTGGTACTCAGCTGACACTTCGTACGTTCCACGTCGGAGGGGTTGCTTCGAACGTTGGAGCTGAATCAAAAATCACGTTACGTTATGACGGACGTCTTGAATTTGATGAGCTTCGTACTGTAGAAGGAGCTGATGAAAATGGAACCTATCAGGTAGTTGTAAGCCGTTTGGCCGAAATGCGTGTGGTAGATACAAACACCAATATCGCCCTTACTACCACCAATATCCCTTACGGTTCTAAACTGTATGTGAAAGATGGTGATTTATGTACCAAAGGAACAATTGTCTGCGAATGGGATCCATTTAACGCCGTAATTATTTCAGAAACCGAAGGTAAGATTGAGTTTGAAGATGTTGTTGAAAATGTAACATTTAAAACTGAGACCGATGATGCAACCGGCTTGCGTGAGAAAATTATTATTGAGTCGAAAGACCGTAATAAAGTTCCAAGTGCACACATTGTATCAAAAGAAGGTTCTATCCTCCGTACATACAACTTGCCGGTGGGTGCCCACCTTGTGTTGGACAACGGCGATAAGATCAAAACAGGCCAGATGCTGGTAAAAATACCGCGTGCCGTAGGCAAAGCGGGTGATATCACCGGAGGTCTTCCACGTGTAACTGAGTTATTCGAAGCCCGTAACCCATCCAATCCTGCTGTAGTAACAGAAATTGATGGTGAGGTAACTTTTGGAAAAATCAAACGTGGTAACCGTGAGTTGACAGTAACTTCGAAAACGGGTGAAATCAAGAAATATATGATTCCGCTGTCAAAACAGATTCTGGTTCAGGAAAATGACTTTGTACGCGCCGGTACTCCGCTTTCGGATGGTGCTATCACTCCTTCGGATATCTTGCTGATCAAAGGGCCAACTGCAGTTCAGGATTATATTGTAAACGAGGTTCAGGACGTATATCGCTTACAAGGTGTGAAAATCAACGATAAACACTTCGAAGTAATTGTACGCCAGATGATGCGCAAGGTAGAAATCCTTGAACAAGGTGATACCCGCTTCCTTGAAAAACAAATTGTTGACAAACATGAGTTCATGGAAGAAAACGACCGTATTTGGGGTAAAAAGGTAATTTTGGATGCCGGCGATTCAGCTACGCTGAAACCAGGACAAATTATCACAGCCCGCAAACTTCGTGACGAAAACAGTATGCTGAAACGCCGTGATATGAAACTTGTTCAGACACGCGATGCCATAGCTGCTACTTCGAACCAGATCCTGCAAGGTATTACCCGTGCAGCTCTTCAAACTAACAGCTTCATGTCGGCTGCTTCGTTCCAGGAAACAACAAAAGTACTGAACGATGCTGCAATCAATGGAAAAGTGGATCGTTTGGAAGGTTTGAAAGAAAACGTTATTTGCGGTCACCTGATCCCTGCCGGAACCGGACAACGAGACTTTGATAAAATCGTTGTTTATTCACGAGATGAATACGATAAGAAAGTTGATGCCCGCCGTAGCGTGTTGGATATTGAAGAAGGTAATAGTACTGCTTCAGAAGAATAAACTTATATATTCTAAACTAGGAACCCGGATACTTGAAAAGTTATCCGGGTTTTTTATAATGTTTACTAACCATATTGAAGCAATGGTTAGCATTAACAAAAAAAACGCTAATTCTTTGAAATACAAAGAACCAGCGTTTACAAGTACAGAAGAATATTCTACTTGCAGATTGCACTTCCAAGCGGAAGAATAACGCGACCGTACATTTTATTTACCAAGTTGGCACCTGCGGCATAAAAACCAATCATTGAAATTACCAGTTCCGTCCAGGCTGCAATGGTGTGCCAATACTCGCCCATTCCGAACGAATCCATCATTAACCCTATAAACAAAATATCAATCAGCACCATAATTGCGATGAGCGCTTTATTGGTTTTAAACGCTGCAATGGTAAGAAATACCGAAATAATCAAATAACCCAGGAAAGCAAAGCCCAATTGATGGACATCCACAGCAGCCATCAATGTTTGTCCGAAAACGCCCATTTTAATCATCCACGACGCAGCCACGGAAATCCAGAACAATCCGTAAACCCCAAAAGCGGTCGACCCGAAAAGGTTATTGTGTTTAAAATCATAAACGCAAGCCATAATCTGCGCTATCCCACCTAACAAAATGGCCCACGGAATAACCATAGAAAGCCCTGTTGTCCAACCTAATTTTTGTGAAGCAGCCACCAATGTCACCATCGCCAGGCCTGTTAATCCAAGTGGTGCCGGATCGGCCACCTCAATACGTACATACGTTCCTTTTTCGTGCATAAAATTGTGATTAAAGTTTTTAATTTGCGGGCGCAAAGATATAAAAATCAAATAAACTATCAAACAGACAATTAGTTAAGTATCAAAATCTGAATAAAAAAATCAGTACTCGAATGAAATAATATACAAGTCCGGAGAATAATAATGCAAAAACCAAAATCTCACTACCCCATTTGTATATCCGAAGCAATTTATTTACTTTTGCTAAACAATCGCAGGCAACCATCGAAAACTGCAACTGACTAAATAGTAATAAAATAGAATGGCAGCATTTAAACGGATTTTATTAAAACTGAGCGGCGAATCGCTCATGGGCGAAAAACAGTACGGAATTGACGAAAAACGCTTGGGCGAATATGCATCCCAAATTGCCGAGATAGCTGCACTGGGAGTTCAGGTCGGCATTGTAATGGGCGGCGGAAACATCTTTCGCGGGCTGAGCGGCACTTCAAAAGGCTTCGACCGCGTACAAGGTGACCAAATGGGCATGCTGGCCACGGTTATCAACAGCCTTGCACTCAACTCCGCGCTACAGGCTGCCGGCGTAAAATCACGCGTACTTACCGCCATACGCATGGAGCCTATTGGCGAGTTTTACAGCAAGCAAAAAGCCATAACCAGCCTGGAACTGGGCGAAGTGGTAATCCTTTCGGCCGGGACAGGCAACCCGTTTTTCACCACCGATACCGGCTCATCGCTACGCGCCATTGAGATAGAAGCCGATGTAATGCTCAAAGGAACCCGCGTGGATGGGATTTATACGGCAGATCCGGAAAAAGACAAGACAGCTACCAAATTCGACGAAATTACTTACGACGAAATTTACCACCGCAACCTGAAAGTAATGGATTTAACCGCCACCACCATGTGCAAGGAAAACAATATGCCAATATATGTTTTCGACATGGATACGGTTGGAAACCTGAAGAAGGTGATGCTGGGCGAAAAAATAGGGACATTGGTAAGAAACTAACCCCAATCTTCCTGACATTATCGAAAAAACTAAATAAAAATATACAATATTATGTTAGACGTAAAACCAATTCTGACGCACGCAGAAGAAAGCATGGAAGCAACTGTTTTGTTTCTGGACGAAGCGCTGGCTCACATCCGTGCAGGAAAAGCCAATCCGCGCATTCTGGATGGCGTAAAAGTAGAATACTACGGTTCGCACGTGCCCGTTTCGAACGTGGCTACCATAACCACGCCCGATGCCAAAACCATTACCATCCAACCTTACGAAAAAGCGTTGATTCCAATTATCGAAAAAGCAATCTTAAATTCCGAGGTAGGGATTACGCCTATGAACAACGGGGAAACTATCCGCCTGGGAATTCCACCGCTCACCGAAGAACGTCGCCGCCAACTGGCTAAACAATCGAAAGCGGAATGTGAAGATGCTAAAATAAGTGTGCGGAATGCACGCCGCGATGCGATTGAACATTTCAAAAAAATGATCAAGGACGGGCTTCCTGAAGACGTTGAGAAAGATGCAGAAGTGAGCGTTCAAAAGATACACGACAAGTATATCAAAAAAATAAATGACTTGTACGCAGCCAAAGAAAAGGAAATCATGACCGTTTAATCAAACTGACAGTCACTTATCCTATTCACAATAAAAGAGTATCAGTCATCTCACTTTAGCTGGAGATGACTGATATTTTTATATACAAATCCTTATGCAGCGGGTTCTTTTTCTTATTGCCGTTCAGCTTATGTCCACTCTGCACGCAAACGCAGTGGAAAAAGCAGACAGCCTTGCCTCCCGCAAGAGCCTTTTTGTCATACCCCATGCTTCATACCAGCAGGAAACAAGCGTTGCCCCGGGAATTGCCTATGGATACTATTTTAAAAGCAAGGATATAAGCCGGATCAGCTCTATTTCCGGCAGTGCGGTTTATACATTCAGAAATCAGTTTTTATTCAACGTTACTCCTAAAATATTTCTCAAATCCACCAGCTGGTACGTCTATTCAAACCTGAATATAAGGAATTACCCCGACTATTATTTCGGTGTGAGCAACAAGCCTACAGGCACCAAACAAGCTTTTACCTCGCAAAACTTTTCGTTGCTTCTTCAGCCCCAATATGCAGTTTCAAAAAACTTCCTCGTTGGCGCCTCCTTATCCGCACGCACGGAACGGCTCAGGACCGATTCAGCCTTCGAGGCTGGTAAAGAAATTATCTTCCGGCAATTCGGAAACGCGGGCTGGCAACCCTATTCGCAAATAAGTTTAGGAGCAGTAGCAGCTTATGATAGCAGGGACAATCAATTTTACCCACAAAATGGTATCTTTGCAAAATCATTTTTCGCCATTTCCAAAGCTGGGCTGGGAAGCACCTATTCACTGAAAGAAATTTCGGTTGATTTCCGCCAGTATATCCCGTTGCAGGCTGCGCATGTTTTGGTCTGGCAGGTTTATTTCAACGGAATATTCGGCATGCAGGGAATTCCGTTTGAGCTACTGCCAACCGTTGGAGGACGCGATTTATTACGTGGCTTCCGGCAGGGAATGTATCGGGAAAACGTACTGTTGGCCGGCCAGGCTGAATATAGGATTCCGGTTTACAAACGTCTGAAAGCTGCTATTTTTTGCTCAGCCGGAAATGTGATGGACAGCTACAACTATAAAGTGGATAAGATGAAAGTATCTTATGGAGGCGGTTTACGCTACAGGCTTAACGATGCCAGGGTACATTTGCGCTTCGATTTGGCAAAAAACAATTATGGCGATAAACTGCAATTTTATATTACAGCCACGGAAGCTTTTTAATGTGATGATGAATTGATGTGAAAATGTGGTGATGTAACGTTGTGATGATTGAAAGATTGATAGAGTTTATATAGATCGGAAGATTATTATACGCTTAAAAACAAATATCAACACGAAGACTCAAAGATTGACAATACAAATATTTATTTAAATTCTTTTACGACATTCGAAATGAAGATTGGTTTTCTTTGCGTTTCGTAACTTTCAAAGAAACTTAAGACACAAAAGAAAAACATATAAATATGTTTTTCTTCGTGCTCTTGAATTAAATAAAAAAGCAAATTGTGTCTTCGTGACTTCGTGTTTAAAATCTTATAATTCTTTATTCCATATAATGTCTAATAATTAATTACGATATAATGAAACCAATGTTAAGCAAATGTTACAAAACGCTCACTACTTACTGCTTACCTCTTACTGCTAAATAACATGAAAGGTTTAGTTGTAAAAAATACAGGCAGTTGGTACCAGGTAAAAACAGACGATGGCGAACTGACGGAATGCAAAATAAAAGGCAATTTCCGCATGAAGGAGATTCGAAGCACGAACCCCATTGCCGTAGGTGATTGGGTCGAATTCGAGAAAACGGTTGACGGAGCAGCGATGATCCATACGATTGTCGACCGCAAAAACTACATCGTCCGCCGCTCATCGAACCTCTCCAAGCAATTTCAAATCTTAGCTGCCAATCTCGATTTGGTGGTGCTGGTGGTTACTGTGAATTACCCCGAAACATCACTGGTATTTATCGACCGTTTTTTGGCAACCGCGGAGGCATACCGTGTTCCGGCCTGCATTGTTTTCAATAAGATAGACTGCTACTCAAAGGAAGAAGCAGAATATCTGGACGGATTAGTCAACCTCTATACATCACTCGAATATCCAACATTTAAAATTTCGGCAAAGAATTCAATTAACGTCGACCAGCTTATGACCTTCTTAAGTGGGAAAACAACACTCTTTTCGGGAAACTCCGGCGTTGGCAAATCAACACTGATTAATGCCATTGCCCCGCATTCACTGGCAAAAACCGGTGAAATTTCGGCATATCACAACAAAGGCATGCACACCACCACTTTTTCCGAAATGTACGAGCTACTTTCGGGCGGGCATATAATCGACACACCGGGGATTAAAGGATTCGGAACCATCGATATGGAAGAAGCAGAAATCGGCCATTACTTCAAGGAAATTTTCAAAGTGTCGTCGCAATGTCGATTTGCCAACTGTACGCACGTGCACGAACCCGGATGCGCCGTGCTTGAAGCCATTAAAGAACATTATATCAGCACTTCGCGATACCAGAGTTATTTGAGCGTACTTAAAGATTGCCACGAAGGAAAATACAGATAAAATGCATATTATTGCGCTTTTAACTATCAATTTATTCAAAAAATTGACCGAATTCCAAAATTATTAAATACATTTGCATTAAAATTTCAACATTTAAAACCAACCGGACATAATTCAGGAAAATTAAATATCATGGCACAACATCAAATTGACAGATTAGACAAGAAAATTTTGCAGCTCATCTCGCAAGACGCCCGCATTCCGTTTCTGGAAGTCGCCCGCGAATGTAACGTTTCGGGTGCAGCCATCCACCAACGTATACAAAAACTCCGCAACACCGGAATTATCAAAGGATCTGAATTTGTGGTTGATACCTATAAAGTAGGCTTTCAAACCTGCGCTTACATAGGCATTACTCTCAGCGATATCAAAATGTTTAACAACGTAGTGGAAGAGCTAAAAAAAGTTCCCGAAGTGGTGGAGTGCCACTATGCCACCGGCAAATATTCCATGTTTGTGAAAATATACGCTAAGGATAACCGTCATTTATTACAAATCATCCTGGAACATTTGACTTTAATACCCGGCATTGCACATACCGAAACATTCCAGATTTCGTTAGACGAGATTTTCCGTCGACAGCTATCGGTTTTCGAAATCGACTCAAACGTCGAATGTGATTGAAGAGGAATAAAACTCCAAAACCAATTATAAACTAAAAGCGCCTCATAATGATTATGAGGCGCTTTTAGTTTTATATATTTTCAAATTAATACCTGGTGTACACCGAACGCACATAAGCCACCGCTTGGTTGTAGATTGGCTTTGTAAATCCGACAAACAAGTCCTGGTGAGTTGGAGGAACCTGAGGTTTTTGTCCGCACATTTTCTTTTCTTCGTTGGTCAGTGCACGATCATCACCCTGAAAAGTCGCCCAATCGGTTGCCCAAACGTATTGCCCGGTGAAATTCCGAAGCTGAAGTTCCCGGTTATTCTGTGCATCAACAACACGTAGACTCAACACTCCACTCGAAATAAGTTCCTGGCGGTAAGTTGTCAGTCGTGCTTTTACCGTATTGTAAGTATTGTAGGTCTTTCCCTCTACCTTCACGGTTCCCACAATCACACTGTCGCGTTTCACATCAACCGTATTGCTTGATTCACGGATATTGCCAACAGAAAAATCCTCAAAATTCAATACAATGTATTGATGAGGATCGCGCATATTCTCGGCTGAAGCTTCCTCGGGCGAATAAAAGCGGACAAACCGGTTCTTGCTGCTTTGGCTCATTTCCGCCAAAAGATTGTTATAGAAGAAATCAGCAGAATATTGATATTTATTGCTGGTATATGGCCTTTGCACAATCACCCGTAACGTAGCGTAATACCGCGCTTCTTCAATTTTATGAATTACATCTTTATATCCATATACATAGCTGTTAGCCTTATTGAAAAACTGAAAACCCAGGCGTGCCTGCTCTATTGTATTTGCCTCAACAGCCTTAATACCCATATCATACGCCTGCTCGGCAGCCATTTGCTTGGCATTACCCAACTCTGCAACATATTCGGTAGGTTGCGGAATCAATTGGTTGGCTTTAGGACAATGAAAAATCGCATCGGCCAGCTGGTTCATGCGTTCGTACTGAGCAACCAATATATCATACTGATCGACGCCATTGGCCAGGCGGGCATTATCAATTTCACGCTGAGTTTCTTTCTGAGCCAACGGATAGGCTTTCGTCAATACATACTGCGACTTCTTACTATCCGGATTGGAACGCAAACGCTCAATGGCCTCGAAGCAGGCCTTGTAATAATCACCTTGCTTGTAAGCATTATGCCCCGTTGAACATGCAGAAACAAAAAGAATAACACAACAGAGCGATAGAAATTGATAGAATTTTTTCATAACTGAATTGTGAATAATGAAACATTTCCGCCAATCGACGGGTAATTAAATTACAAATGATTTTTACATTCTCTCCGGCACATCAATACCCAGCAAGCCCATACCTGTTTTAATTACCGAAGCAATGGTCTCGGAAAGCACCAACCTGAATTGTTTCAAGCCAACGTTCTCTTCTTTCAATATGGAGAAATCATGATAGAACTGATTGTACTCTTTTACCAGTTCGTAGATATAATTGGCAATCAACGCAGGGCTAAACTCTTCGCCAGCCAGGGCAACTATTGCAGGAAACTCGGTTACCAATTGGATCAGATAACTTTCTTTTTCTGAAATAGTCAACTGCATATTGTCCAATGAGCCAAATTCAATGCCCTGATCGACGGCTTTGCGCAACACCGACTTAATTCGGGCATGGGTATATTGAATGAACGGACCTGTATTTCCGTTAAAGTCTATCGATTCTTTCGGATTGAAAGTCATATTTTTACGTGGATCGACTTTCAGGATAAAGTATTTCAACGATCCCAATCCGACCATGCGGGCAATGGCTTCAATTTCTTCCGGCGTACAATTGTCCAGCTTACCGAGCTCTTGTGATGTTTCACGGGCGGTTTCAATCATCTCTTCCATCAAATCGTCAGCATCCACCACCGTTCCCTCGCGGCTTTTCATTTTGCCTTCGGGCAACTCTACCATACCATACGAAAAGTGTACCAGATTTTTTCCCCATTCAAAACCCAACTTATCCAACAGAATAGCCAATACCTGAAAATGATAATTCTGCTCATTACCAACTACATAAACCATTTTATTAATTGGATAATCGTTATAGCGAAGTTTGGCCGTACCAATATCCTGCGTCATGTACACCGAGGTTCCATCGGCACGCAACAACAATTTCTCGTCCAATCCATCACCCGTCAGGTCGGCCCATACCGAACCATCTTCACGGCGATAAAATGCTTTATTGGCCTCACCTCTTTCTACTTCCGACTTTCCTTCGAGGTAGGTTTCAGATTCGTAGTAGATCTTATCAAAATCGACGCCCAACTGCTTGTAGGTTTTATCGAATCCGTCATACACCCAGCTGTTCATCATTTCCCACAACTGACGTACTTCGGCATCGTTATTTTCCCAGGCAAGGAGCATTTTTTGGGCTTCAAGAATAAGCGGAGCTGATTTTTTAGCTTCTTCTTCGGTCATTCCTTTGTCCATTAGCTCTTTGAGTTCCGCTTTGAAAGCTTTATCAAAAACTACGTAATACTTCCCTACCAGGTGGTCGCCTTTCATGCCGGTACTTTCGGGGGTTTCTCCATTTCCGAAGAGTTTCCAGGCCAGCATGGATTTGCAAATATGGATACCACGGTCGTTGACAATATTGGTTTTCACCACCTTCCAGCCATTGGCTTTCTGGATTTCGGCAATGCTATACCCGAGCAGGTTATTGCGGATATGTCCTAAGTGAAGCGGTTTATTTGTATTTGGAGAAGAATATTCAATCATCATTAAATCAGCATCTTCCTTCACCTCTTTTACTCCAAAAGAAGTATTTGCATGAATTTCGTTCAGGGTTTCCAGCCAATAGCTTTTGCTGATACTCAGATTCAAAAAGCCTTTGATTACATTAAATGCCGATATCACAGGACTTTTCTGTTGCAGGTACTCACCAATTGACTGTCCGGTTTGTTCGGGCGATTTGCGGGCGGCTTTTACAAAAGGAAAAGTAACTACGGTAATATCTCCTTCAAATTCTTTCTTTGTTTTCTGAAGTTGTATCTGGCCGGCCTCTGTATCCAGTCCGTAAAGCGATTTTACAGCTTCTGCAACAAGGCTGCCGAGGATAGTTTCTAAATTCATGTCTGTTTTAATTTTTTGTTCGGAGTGCAAAGATACGAAAATTAGTGATAAAATTTAAACGTTAAGGCAAGACATCGTTGAATGACTTTCTATTAGTTAGATGAAATCTAATCCTAAAAAAACGCCTGTTTCTCCCAAAAAGAAACAGGCGTTAACCGGATAAAAACTGTAACAAGGTTTAGAATATTTTCCAACCAAGAGAAATAACAATATTTGAATTCAGGTCAGGCTTTGTTGCCCATGTTGCCTGATAAACATCATTGATCAAATTGAACCGGCAATCTAATGTAAACATAAGAACATCTACCCCGGCCCCAGCTTCAAGGCCGATTTGAGATTTTTTGAATTCTCCAATGAGTTTTGTCTTATCAATACCATTTCCATCGGTTAAGTTTGGAAATGATATTTCGGAACCTGCATTTAAACGGAGTTTCGGGCCAGCAAAAACTCGTAAATTGGCTACTTTCAGATCCAGAAGTTTATATCCCAACAAGAGAGGAACATCGACCGTACTAAAAGAAATGAATTTATCGACAGTTACATTCTGACTGGCTGCATCCTGCAACGTAAATTCATAATTTTTCTTTTGCAATGCATAAAGAACTTCCGGCTGAAAATATAATTTATCACCAATCCTTGAAAAAACACCAACATGAAAACCATTGTTAAGTTCTGATTTTACATCCGACAGGTTATAAGTTCCACTCTGCACATCTGTTATATTATCAAATTTCAACGACGAATTATATCCTGCTTTAATCCCAAAATTGAATTGAGCAAACACCGAGGAAACCGAAAGCAGAAATACTGCTATAAAAATGTTTTTTTTCATACGATAATGATTGTTTTTAGTTGTCGTATGGAACTCGCATGACATATTATCACCTCAATTGACAATTATCAGCAATTATGCTCGTTTCATACAGATTATTTATTTAAAGTTGAATTATAGTACATTTATTATTAACGCCCAAAATTGAAAATTGGTATAAATGAGTTTCTGGTTGTAACCCACTGCGAGTTATGAATTTTTATTTTTGAGCTCTTGAACTTCAGGTCTGTTTTCTCTGGAACCTGAACCACATATTCCCGTTTATTGCTGTTTGTCAGCTTCCTGTCACGAAGCCACACATTAAAATCCTTTAATTGATAATAACTTATTCCGTATTGAGACGCCCAACTCCTCCAATCACCGACGGAATCTTTCACAACCACCGGCTTCGTTCCGATAGTTTGATAAAAATCGTCATAATCGAGGGTATAACCAAAGACCCTTGGATTTTCCAAAAATTGCTTCATAGCCAGTATCCGAAACACATAGCGGCTCGTTTCCGGGTTCAGTAGCATATCAAACGATTCGTCAACCTGTTGCTTGTCCATTTCGTCGGATATCCGCCCCATCCCGGCATTGTACGAAGCCGCCACAGTTGTCCAGTTTTTGTATTTATTATAAGCACTTTTGAAGTATTTACAGGCAGCAATGGTTGCCTTCTCAATATGATACCGCTCATCTACCTCATCATTCACTTCCAACCCGAATTGTTCTGCGGTTTTAGGCATCAATTGCCAAAAACCGGCAGCCCCTGCACCCGAAACCGCCCGTGGATCCAAATTACTTTCAATGACCGCCAGGTATTTAAAATCATCCGGTATCCCATTCTGCTTCAATATCGGTTCAATAACCGGAAAATAACGATTGGCCCTCTTAATTATCAACAAACTCACCGAATGATTATAAGCTATTACAATTTGCTCACGATCAAAACGTTCGCGCATATCATAACGTTCCAGCGCCACCGACTGTCCGGCAAACTGCATTTTTGCAGGGATCGGGAACGAAAAAACAGGTTCGATCGGAAAAACCGGCTGCAAAATGCAAACACACAAACAAGCGATTAAACTGATTTTAATTTTCATTTATTGTAGATCAAACAATTTAAAACTGGGAACTGATATATCACAAAGATAATCTTTAAACTGAAAAATTGTCTTCTTATAAACTAAAAATACCAAACAAGCAGTTCTGTTTTTAATAGTCACGTGTAAATTTTCCTATCTTTGCACTTCATTTAGTAAATATTTAAACGAACAATAATTGATTTACAAAAACCGAACCACTTCAACAGGAAACCCATGAAACGAGCCATTTTTCCCGGAACTTTCGATCCGTTTACCATAGGACATTACAGCATTGTCAACCGGGGTTTGAATTTTTTCGACGAAATAGTTATTGCCATTGGAGTAAACCAATCAAAAAAAACACTTTTCTCTATAGAAAAACGGTTGGACATTATCCGCCAGGCCTTTGCAAACGAACCCCGTGTAAAAGTAACTTCTTACGATTGCCTCACTGTGGATTTGGCTCTTTCAATAGAAGCTGGGTATGTATTGCGAGGCCTTCGTTCGGTTGCCGATTTTGAATATGAACGTAACATTGCCGACGCCAATCGGAAACTAACCGGTGTCGAAACTGTTATTCTTTTTACCGAATCGGAATACTCATATATATCATCCACGGTTGTGCGTGACCTGATTTCGTACGGAAAAGACATTTCAGGCTTCCTGCCGCCTCAAGTAAAACTTTAATTTTCAGACACTCATCATTATGAAGAAAAAAACATATATCATTTCAATATTGTTATGCTTAGTTTTTGTAGTTTCCGCTGCCACACCAGCAGAAAAACACAGTTTCCGCATCAGCAAAAACCTTACTATTTTCAATTCTTTGTTTCGTGAACTTGACTTGTATTATGTCGACACGCTGAATTACGACAAGATGGTAAAAACCACCATCGACAATATGTTGGAAAAACTGGATCCGTATACAGTTTACATGCCCGAAGAGGAAACTGACGACCTTACTTTTATGACCACCGGCGAATATGCAGGAATCGGAGCGCTGATCATGAAAAAAGATAAAGATATCTGCATCTCGGAACCTTATGAAGGCATGCCGGCGCAACGAAATGGTATTCGCGCAGGCGACATAATCCTCGAGATAGATGGCTACAAAGTGGAAGGCATGTCGGTGAGCGATGTCAGTGCCCGACTAAAAGGGACACCCAACACAACCATAAAATTGAAATTAAAACGGCCGGGAGAGAAGAAAAACCTTGAAATAGCATTCCTTCGCGAAAAAATACAGGTAAATCCGGTGGCATATTCTGCTGTAGTGGCCGACAAAACAGGCTATGTAATGCTCCGCGAATTCACAGACCGGGCAGCTATTGAGGTAAAAAATGCAGTGAACGACCTGGTAAAAAACCACAAAATCGAATCGCTGGTATTGGATATCCGCAACAACGGCGGTGGACTGATTGATGAAGCCGTAAAAATTGTTGGTTATTTTGTGCCCAAAGGAACTGATGTAGTAACCACCAAAGGGAAAAACAGCGAATCGGACAGAACCTACAAAACGCCTACAGAGCCTATTTTCCCGAATATGAAACTGGCAATTCTCACAAACCGTTCTTCAGCCTCGGCTTCTGAAATTCTGGCCGGATCCATCCAAGATCTTGACCGCGGAGTGATTATAGGTGAACGTACGTTTGGAAAAGGACTCGTTCAAAACATCCGTCCTATAGGTTTTGGCGGGCATCTTAAAGTCACTACAGCCAAATATTATATCCCGAGCGGACGCTGCATACAGGCAATTGATTATAGCCACCGGAACGAAGACGGCAGCGTAGGCCGTGTGCCCGACAGCCTTACTCATGAATTCTTAACCCGTAACGGCCGGAAAGTGCGCGATGGAGGGGGAATTATTCCGGACTCGCTAACCAAAGACGAACGAAAACTGAATATTGCCTATTATATTTTCGTGCAAAACCTGTATTTTGATTACGCAACGCTTTATGTTCAACGCCATCCGACCATTGCGTCTCCATCTGACTTCAAACTGACAGATGAGGATTTCAAAGCATTTGCCAATTATCTGATTGAGAAGAAATTTACCTACACCACTCAAACCGAAAAATACTACAACGAATTATTGGAAGTAGCAAAGTATGAAAGTCTTGACACCAGGGCAAAAGCTGAATTTGAAGCATTGAAAGCGAAATTAATGCCAGACATTTCAAAGAGTATTGAAGAAAACAAAGATGACATCGCCGATTTATTAAGCCTTGAAATAATTAAAAGGTATTATTATCAAAAAGGTGAAATTCAGTACTCACTCCGAACAGACAAGGATTTGAAAGTGGCGCTTGACCTGCTCAAAACCAATGATTCATATTCTAAAATACTTGCAAAAAAGCAATAACAGCCAACGACAAAAGCCTCCCGGCTCAAAAACAATACAAATTCGAAAGAAAAGACCGACAAATAATTGCCATTTATAAGATTTAGCATTGAAATGTTGATAAATTTCAATGCTAAATCTTTTTTTATGCAGATATTATTCCTATTTTTGCCTATAAAATTAAGATTTAAGTCCTTACCCACACAATTTCTAAATTGCTAATACCTATGAAAACAAACATTTTAGGAGATAAAATCAGTACTCTTTGTGCCGACAGGAACATTTCAAAAGAAGAATTGTCGGAACGTTCCGGCCTCACAACCGCCCAGATTGAATTAATTGAAAGCAGCGATGCCGTGCCTTCGCTATCGCCGTTAATCAAAATTGCCCGTGCACTGGGCGTGCGTTTGGGAACTTTTTTAGATGACAGCTACGAACTAGGGCCTGTGATACAACGACAAACAGACATCCAACAGCCGGCAACTTTCTCCAGCCAGCTATCAAATGCCAACTCACATTTGGATTTTTATTCGTTAGCCGCCAGCAAAACCGGGCGTCACATGGAACCATTCCTCATAGACATAAAACCAGCCACAAGCCATAAGCCTATTTTATCCACCCACGAAGGCGAAGAATTCATTTTTGTAGTACAAGGCTCCATCCTTATCAATTATGGAAAAGAGACCTACACCCTCCACAAAGGTGACAGTATATACTATGATTCTATCGTAGACCATTTGGTGAGTGCCATCGATGACCAACCGGCTCTGATTTTAGCAGTGGTTTACACTCCATTTTGAATAATCCGTAATTAAAAAACAGAAAAACAGTTAATTATGCAATTATTCGACAGAACATTAGGCGACTGGTTGGAACATTGGGCTGCGACAACCCCCGATCATGAATACATTGTTTATTCCGACCGCAATCTTCGTTTTACCTGGGCAGCTTTCAACGAACGTGTGGACAACATGGCCAAAGGACTGCTCTCAATTGGTGTTACAAAAGGATCACATGTTGGAATCTGGGCTCAAAACGTACCGGATTGGCTAACTTTCCTGTATGCCTGTGCCAAAATTGGTGCGGTGGCAGTCACAGTGAACACCAACTACAAAGACCATGAACTGGCTTTTGTAATCGAAAACTCGGACATGCACACCATTTGTATAACAGATGGTGTTTCAGGAAGCGATTACGTAGAAATGATATATTCGCTCATACCAGAATTAAAAACCCAGCAACGTGGGCATCTGAGGAATGAACGGTTCCCCGAATTGAAAAACGTGATTTATATCGGGCAAGAGAAACATCGGGGCATGTATAACACTTCGGAGATCCTGTTATCAGGTAAAAATCAACCCGTTGAAACGTTTCTGCAAATAAAAAAAACTGTTTCGTGCCACGAAGTAGTAAACATGCAATACACTTCGGGAACAACCGGATTCCCAAAAGGCGTTATGCTTTCGCATCACAATATCGCCAACAACGGCTACCTGACGGGTGAACACATGAAATTTACCCAAACCGACAAATTGTGTGTTTGCGTACCATTATTTCATTGCTTTGGAGTAGTATTGGCCACCATGAATTGCCTTACCCACGGCTGCACACAGGTAATGGTCGAAAAATTCGACCCGCTCATCACGCTTGCTTCCATACACAAAGAGCGATGCACAGCCGTGTACGGAGTTCCCACCATGTTTATTGCCGAACTGAATCATCCCATGTTTGACTTGTTTGATATGAGCTCGCTGCGAACAGGAATTATGGCCGGCGCCCTTTGCCCCATCGAACTCATGCGCCAGGTAAGCGAAAAAATGTTTATGACCATTACCAGTGTTTACGGGCTAACCGAAACCTCACCCGGCATGACCCAGACCCGGCTCGAAGATTCATTCGAAACCCGCTGTACAACAGTAGGAAGCGATTATGAATTCACCGAGGTGGCTGTCATCAATCCCGAAACCGGCGAAATATGTCCCGACGGAGTTCAGGGCGAAATGTGTTGCCGTGGCTACAACGTAATGAAAGGGTATTACAAAAACCCACAGGCAACTGCTGAAGTAATAGACAAAAACGGATATCTGCACTCGGGCGACTTAGGGGTAAAGGACCCTGATGGCAATTATCGGATTACAGGCCGCATTAAAGACATGATCATCCGTGGCGGCGAGAATATTTCACCGCGCGAAATAGAAGAATTCCTGTACCATATGCCGGGTGTAAAAGATGCTCAGGTTGTTGCTATTGCATCCCCAAAATATGGCGAAGACGTTGGCGTATTTATAATTCCGCATTCAGGCTTTGACCTTACACCGGAAGATGTCCGCGATCATTGCAAAGACAAGATTGCACGCTATAAGATTCCGCGCTATGTCTTTTTCGTTCCCGAATATCCATTGACCGGAAGCGGGAAAATTCAAAAATTCAAACTTAGGGAAATGGCACTTGATATTTGCAAACAGCAGGAAGTGGAAATAATCTGAAAACTAAGACATTGGCTGAGCAAATATTCAACATCATCACTCTTCACCTTAGTGGCATATGCAAAAAGAGGCAAACCCAATGGGATCTGCCTCTTTTTCTGCATTAATACCTGAGTTAATCTTTATTCATTTTTCTTATTTGCTTCAGACTTTTCCGTCTGGCCATTTTCAACTTGATAGTATAATCGAGTTCGTATAATGCCGGAACAAACATTAGGGTAAGAAAAGTTGCAAAGCTCAATCCAAAAATGATGGACCATGCCAGTGGGCTCCAGAATGCAACATTGTCGCCTCCAAAATAAATATGGGGATTCAGTTCGGAAAACAAGGTTCTGAAGTTAATGTTCATACCCACGGCTAATGGCACCAGTCCCAGCATTGTTGCCGTTGCAGTCAGGATTACTGGGGTAATACGCGTTTTTCCTCCTTCAATAATAGCACGACGCGTTGGCATTCCTTCTTTCTTCTTAACATCAATAAATTCTACAATCAATATCCCGTTTCGAACAACAATTCCGCCAAGTGCAACAATACCTAACCCTGTCATCAGGATAACTATATCCATATTGAACAGCATCACACCCAACAAAACCCCAACAATACTAAAAATCACCTCGCTAAGTATTATCAGCGACTTACTCACCGTACTAAACAGAGTGATAAGAATAAAGAAAATGACACCAATGGCAATAATCATGGAAGTAAACAGGAAAGCAGCTGTTTCGGCCTGATCTTCCTGTTCTCCCGTAAGTTTTACGCTTGTGCCGTCATGAAATCGGAATTTTTTGGCTTCCTGCTGTATTTGAGGTACAATGTCGTTAGCCGAATAACCGGACAGAATATTGGAATAAACTGTGATTATTCTTTTTTGATCCAATCGTTTAATCCCTGCATACGAAGATGTGTAATTAATTGTAGCCACTGTTGACAACGGAATGCTGCGCAACTGTCCGGAATTCATATCCCTGTATGTAATTTCAAGGTTCACCAGTTCATTTATGTTGTCGCGCGTGGCTTTCTCATACCTCAGCATAATCGGGTATTCATCTTCATCCTGTTTCAGTTTGGAAATTTCTTTTCCATAAAGTGCCGTACGGATTTCCATTCCGATTTGCCCTGTGGATAAACCGAGGCGCTGCGCCCTGTCCCTATCGATCTGTATAATAATTTCGGGAGAATTAATCTCAAAATCAGTTTTCAGGTCTTCAATTCCGGGGATATTCAGCGAATCAAGGTAATCGTGGAAAGCAAAGGCATCAGCAACAAGGTTTTCAAGGTTTTCGCTTGTGATTTCAATGTTAATTGGTTTTCCTGTAGGTGGTCCGTTTGAGTTTTTACCCACCGTAATTTCCGTTCCCGGAATATCAGCCACTTCTTTTCGAATTATCTCCATGTATTTGGTGGTAGAGATTCCTGTAGAACGCAGCCTGTGTTCCACAAAATTGACAGAAACCTTGCCCCGGTTGAACGGGTTGCCTGTTGACGCGAATCCTTCTTCCTCAGCCCCAATGGTGACATTGGAAATTATGGATTCCACATCCGGATTATTCCTTCCTAACGCTTTATACACTCTTTGTTCGGCTATGCTCGTGATGCTGTCGGTTACATTCTGATGCGTTCCGCCGGGCATTTTGATGTATACAAAAATATTGTTTGGGTCGTTGTTCGGGAAAAACAATACGGTTGGTTTTACAATTCCGGTAAGCACAATGGTTATAAAAAACAATGCAATCATTCCTCCCAATATCCACACCGGACGCCTACCTATAAGTATAACTCCGAGTTGGCGCTCATAAACCCGCATAAAATAAGGCCATATTTTTTTCTGGAATACATTGATTGCTTTTATCAGAATAAAATGATAAAACAGCAACATCAATACACAAAAAACCAAAAAATTAGCAAGACCGAATGATTTGGTTACATAAAATAATGCAGCAAAACCAAGCAGCACAATGATAGCTTTCTTATATTTTTTCCAAAAACTTCCTTTTGTGGTTTCATCATCGTATTCATGTTTCATAAACGATACAGCAAACACCGGATTGAAAACATAGGCCACAAAAAGGGATGCAAACAGCGTGATAATAAGTGTTACTGGCAGATAATGCATAAATTGCCCCACAATTCCGGGCCAGAATGCCAGCGGAAAGAAAGGGGCAAGTGTAGTGAGCGTTCCCGCCAAGATAGGCATGAAGACTTCACCCGCGGCCTTTTTGGCTGCAATATTTATATCCGGATTATACCTGTGGAGCCGATGGGTATTTTCAATTACGACTATGGCATCGTCTACCACAATTCCCAATGCAAAAATAAATGCGAACATTACAATCATGTTCATGGTGTAACCCAGCCCGGGAATAACAAGATAGGCAACGAAAATGGAAAGCGGAACGGAAAGCCCTACAAAAAAAGCATTGGTGAAGCCCATAAAAAACATTAACACTATGGTAACCAAAATGAAACCAATAATGATAGTATTGTTCAGTTCTTCCAACGTGTTACGTGTAAAACGGCTTTGGTCGCCGGTAACAGTCACTTCCATGCCTTTAGGGAATTCATGGTTTTTGAGTTCTTTCTCTACAATCTCCTTGATCTTATCCGACGCATCCAACAAGTTGGCACCGCTCTTTTTTACAACATTGAGGGTAATTACATTTTTACCATCCAGCCTGGCAAAACTCTCCTGCTCCTTATGACTATCTTCCACTTCTGCAATATCGGTAAGTTTTACAAAAGCACCGCTTGAAGAATGTACTACTACGTTTTTTAGTGTCTCAATATTTGCAAATTGCCCTTTAACACGGAGGGTGTTCCGTATTCCGTTGTTGGTTAGCGAACCTCCTGAAATGGTCATATTCTCCATGGCTACAGCCCGTTCAATATCACCAAAAGTAACTCGCGCGGCCTGCATTTTGAAAATGTCGGCATTTATCTGTATTTCACGGTCGAGGGCACCAACGATATCAACACGCGTGATTTCTGACAGACTTTCAATTTTATCCTGAGCAATCTCTGCATAGTGTTTCAGTTTGTCCAAATCATAATTTCCTGAAATATTGAGGTACATCACCGGAAATTCCGAAAGATCAATATCGATAATGTCCGGTTGCGACGGAAGATCGGTGGGAAGATCACTTTTAGATTTGTCCACAGCATCACGTACACGCTGTTTGGCAGTTTCGATTGAAAGATCGGGATCAAACTCTACTACTATAGATGAAAAGTCCGGAACAGAATTGCTGGTTATTTTCCGCACATCAGAAATGGATTTCAGCTGTTTCTCAATGGGTCGGGTTACCAGGTTTTCTATGTCTTCGGGAGAGGTTCCCGGATAAGGCGTATTGACAACAATATAGGGAATTACCACTTGAGGAAACTGTTCCTTGGGGATAAAATAATAATTCATCATCCCTAATATTGTAATCAGAACGGCAAGGACATATACACTTGACTTGTTTTCTATAGCCCAGCTCGTTGCAAAAAATTCTTTAAACTTCTTTTCTTTCGACATAATGGGTCACTTTTGATAGTTAGAAAATAATATTTTCACCGTTATTCAAATTCTGAAAACCGGAGGTGATGATTTTTTCACCCGTTTTTAATCCATCCAGAATTTCAACAACTCCATCGTAATCTTTTCCGGTCTTTATCATTCTTTTATCGGCAATCCAGTCTTTGCCATTTTGTTTGGCCACATAAATGAATTTGCCTTCCCTGTCGTTTTGCACATATTTCATAGGCAAGGAGAAAGCTTTGTCGTTGCTGTAATCTTTAATTTTTATATAAGCAATCATGTTGGCCCGAATTACAAAATCTTTAGGAGACACTTTACATTCTATTTTGAATGTCCGGTTAGTCGGGTCGATATACCGCCCCGTGAAGCTCAGTTTTGTTTCAAAGTCCTTGCCCAAATCGGGGAAGCTCACTAAAGCTGTATTGCCATCATGTATGCGCGAAGCATAAGCTTCTGAAACATCAGCCGAAATCTTTGCTACATTCATATTGATGACCCGAATAGTTGAATTGGGCGCTCCCGGCGATACACTTTGCCCTACGCGCAATGGCACACTTTCGACTGTTCCTGAAATCGGTGACACAATCTTAGCCATTTTCAATTGCTCTTTCATGGTAATTAACCGTTGGTCCAACGATTCTTTATTGGTTTTTGCCTGCAAATACTGAACTTCACTACCAATTTTCTTTTCCCAGAGAGCACTTTGTTTTTCGAAAATACTATTAGCGAGCACCAGTTGGGTTTTAACTTCTTCAAGCGATTGTTTCAAAACCTGAGCATCAAGTTCAGCCAACACGGCACCTTTGTTTACACGCGCGCCTTCTTTGACATAAACCGCTGTTACTATTCCTGATATTTGCGGACTTACGGCAATATTTTGATCACCATCTACAGTGCCCTGAACCTGGATATAGTGATTAAAAACTCCTTGTTCAACATCGGCTACATTTACCGAAACGGATTTCGATTCAGACTTTTTGCCGACAGGATTTATTTCATTTTCCAGTTGCGAAATTTGCACATTTAGTTGATCTCGTTCCATTTTCAGCTTGCCAAGCTCCGCTTTTTTATCTGTACCCGAACACGATACTAAAAAAACGACAATTGCCGAATAATAAATAAACTTTTTCATTGGATCTGTTTTTTTTACGTTTACTTTTATAATGGATCATTGTATATATTTATTGACTATTACTTCTCGATATCCTGATTGATATTGAACAATTTTTCCAATTTGGATCTTGCACCCTGCAAATCAAATATGCTTTGGTAGTAATTGGTCAGATTAGTCAGATATTGATTTTGGCTGGCCATAAGGTCCATGCTGGATGACATTCCTTGTTTGTATTTTTCCATAGTGCTTTTATAAATATCATCCGAAAGCTCCTTGCTCTTTTTCTGATTCAGGTATTTTTCAAGTTTCAGCCGTACATCGTTCTGATATTGGCTTGCCTGCATGAACAGGCTGCTGGAAACAAATTTTTGCGCATTCCGTGCTTTTTCCAACGTCATTCGTTTTTGCGCAACTACAGCTAAACGTTCTCCACTTGAAAAAATGGGTAAACTCAAATTAATCCCTATCAGATCCTTTGGTGCAAAATCAAAACTGGGTTTATTCAATTTCTCAGTATGATTATAAAAACCACTGATGGTAGGTAAAAAAGCCGATTTTGAGAGCTTCAGGTCCAATTGTGCCATCTTTTCAGAAGATTGAACCAGCTTATAATCAACGTTATTATCAATAACGAATTGCTCTGCCGTAAGTTGCATGCTGGAGCTCGTTAACGAATCGGCCGATTCCATTGGATCCGACAATTCTATTTTCGCGTTTTCCTCCATTCCCAATTGAATCTTCATTAACCGATAGGCTATATCCAGATTGCCATCTATCTGATTCATAACATTACGAACATTATTAGCTGTAACTTCCAATTGGTCAACATCTGTCTTTTCAACAAAGCCCTGCTTATTCATTTCGGTAATTTCGTACAATGTTTTGTTGATGTTTTCCAAATTCTGAGCTAGTATTTTACGGCTTTCTTCGGCCAGCTGAATCATGTGATAAGTATTCACAATTGTTTCAATCACATCCAGTTTAGTTTTCTCATCGTTTTGCTTCGCGAGGTTAAAATAAACCTTTGTAGCCTGCAAACCAACAAAATAAGCTCCACTAAAAATCAATTGCGAAACAGTAATATCTGCAGTGATATTGTCTTTCACTCCAAGTTCAATCGGAGCGCCGGCAACATTATTCAGGTAGATGTACTCTCCGCTTTCTAATTGCAGTGAACTTATTGTTCCAACACCGGTATTTGGATCTATCGGTACATTGGTTTTAGATAATTGTGTGCTTGGAAAATTCAACGTTGGCACCAAGAACAAATGCTGGTAACTTGATTTTACATCTACATGGGGCAATCCCATAGCTGTAGTTTCCCATATTTTCTTTTGGGCAATCTGCAGATCTAATTTCGAATTACGGATATTCGCATTGTTTTGTAAAGCCATTTTAATGGCCTGTTCCAGCGATAGTCTTGCTGTTTCTTGTGCCACAGAATGCAACGCTCCTCCTATGATCACTATTGCCAGAAAAAAAATCTTCTTAGTATTTTTGGACATAAATCGAACGCATTAATAGTTAAAACATTAAACGATCAAAATACAGAAAGCCTCGTTAGCCGTTTTATTATTGTTTCACTTTTAAAACGGTTATCATAAAGCAAAAAACAAATACACAAAATTAATTGTTCAATATACATGGCTCATATTTAGTTCAATTCCTGTACAAGTTGATTTGTATATGCGTATTGCCGCACACACATCAACACGAATTTGGAGTCATGCTCCACAAAAAAAATTGAACAAATAAGGAATTAATGCTACAAAAGAGGCATTTCGCACAACTGATAATTGAAAGAGGCTGCTTTTATTCGAAGCAGCCTCTTTTTTAGAATCCACGAAAGTCAGTTAATTATGGTGATGAACCTGTCGCTTTGTAGTTGCGATTTGTACCGGATTTTGCATTTGCGACTGACGAATATGCGCACAGGCATGATCAATTTCTGATTTGAATTTCTTTAAATCAACCTGCATTCCATTAATATAGGTGCTGAAGCCCACACTTGACTTGGCATAATGCACAGCATCTTCAACCTCAGCATCGGTGGCTCCCATCAGTTTTGCCATTTCGGTATGAAAATATGCGCAATAAGGGCATCTCAACGTTGCTGCAACAGCTGCACCAATTAGTTCGCGATATTTACCAGGGATGGCCGTGTCTTCAATTTGAATTTTCTTAAACAGCTGCCATTCAGATTCAAGCGATGTATCAGACATAATTTTAAACATTGTAGGAACTAATCCCATCATTTGTTCGATTTCTTTGTACGTCTCCTTGCGATTCATGATTTCCCGATTTTAAAAATGATTGGTATTAAACAGAAATAATTGCCAATAAAAAACAATAATTTCGATTGAAATATTACTCGCGACCAGTTATTTACCATTATTTAATCCGCCCCGTTAATAATAAACATACTTTTGAAATACTAATCCCCGGGTACTGGCATAATTTATTATTCGTATCATTTTTCTTTTGTACCTCAATTTACCAATTCTTTTGCCTACTTTTGCCTATAGAAAGCCCTTTTGCATGAATCATTTTCGTTACACCATTAAATATCTAGCTCATTTTTTTTCGGCCCGCAATACATGGGGATTCGGTGTACATTCGCCATTTCTTTTTCACTTTACCCGTTTTGTGCTCTGTGAAAAATATTCGTACTACATTTTCGGGCCTATTGAAAACATTCGGGCCAGCCTGAAAAACGATCTGCGAACGATTAATATCACTGACTTTGGTACGGGAAGTAATAGAACGGAAACCGTTTCCGGAATTGCAGGCAAATCACTTAAAGCCGCAAAATACGGGCAATTATTATTCAGAATAATTCATTATTTCAAAGCCCGCAACGTGCTCGAATTGGGGACTTCGCTGGGAATTACAACTTCTTATTTGGCTTCGGCTTCCTCCGAGATTCAATGCGTAAGCCTGGAAGGCTGCCCGGAAATTGCAAAAATTGCAAAAGAAAACATCAATAAGCTATCGCTGAAAAATGTCGAAATCGAGGTTGGAAATATCGACAACACGCTGTTTGGCGTGATAAGCAAAACAAACAAGTTGGATTTCGTGTTTATTGATGCGAATCATCAATTAGAGGCAACTTTAAGGTACTTTGAGCTTTGTCTACCGAAAGTGCATAAGGATACAGTGATCGTGATTGATGATATTCACCAGTCGAAAGAGATGGCGATAGCATGGAAAAAGATTAAAAGTTATTCACAAGTTACGTCCAGCATTGACCTGTTCCAGCTTGGAATTATATTTTTTAATACTGATTTACACAAGAAACACTATAAAATGCGTTATTAAAAGACCCTACTAAAGGGATTTTTATCAAATAAGACAAAATAAAACCATGAAATTATATACTAAAACCGGCGACAAGGGACAAACCGGCCTCATAGGAGGCACCCGGGTAGACAAAAACGACATCAGGCTTGAAGCTTATGGCACTGTTGATGAACTAAATTCCTATATTGGCTTACTTACAACTTATCAGATACCTGAGACTGAGGTTCAATTCCTGCGGTTTATTCAAAACAAATTGTTCACCATTGGAGCCCACTTAGCTACCGATACATCGAAAGTACCACTCCAAAAAGCTTCGGTGCTTGACGAGGACAGTGTGTTACGCGTAGAAAAAGAAATTGACCGCCTGGACGAAACATTACCAAAACTGCATTCATTTATCTTGCCGGGAGGCTCACAATCAGGAGCTTTATGCCATGTTTGCCGAACTGTAGCCAGGCGGGCCGAACGACGGATTTACGACATGAATCAGGTTCATAGCATTGATAATCAAATCCTTATTTTCATTAATCGGTTATCCGATTATTTCTTTATTTTATCCCGCTTTTTAACACTTGGTTCAGGTTGTGAAGAAATTTACTGGAAAACGCAGGATTAATAAAAAAAATTTCTATTTTTGCAGAAAAATAGAAAGAGTTAAACTAAACTTACTTACTTAAAAATTAAGCTGATTATGTATTGGACATTGGAATTAGCTTCTAAAATTGAGGATGCACCCTGGCCTGCTACAAAAGACGAATTGATTGATTACGCCATGCGTTCAGGCTCACCACTGGAAGTTATTGAGAATTTACAGGAAATTGAGGATGAAGGAGAAATATACGAGTGCATAGAAGATATTTGGCCTGATTATCCAAGTAAAGAAGACTTTTTTTTCAACGAAGAAGAATATTAAACGCGTACTTTTGAGGGATTGCTGAAACGTCAGAGGTTGGTTCGACTAATCAAATTTGTTCAAAATTTCGAGAAAAAAGACAAGGGCTTACAATTTTTTCATCGTTTTGCAGTTTGATTAGATGTAAATCAACTTATTTGCTGTCTGCATGAGTTGTGAGAGAAATTAGTTCGAAAAATCCCATGAAAAAAACCATAATAGGTATATTCTTGTCACTTCTTTGCATAGAATCTGCATATTCACAATTCGACGCGCAATTCAGCCAGTACATGTTTAATCAGGCGGCTTTCAACCCTGCAGTGGCAGGCGAAGGCGAATTGATTCAAATTGCTGGCCAGCATCGTATTCAATGGGTGGGAATTCCCAATGGAGGACAGACAACAGCACTGACCATCAACTCTCCGTTAAAAATAGGGAATGGTATTCATGGAATTGGTTTTAAGTTCTTTAACGACCAAGTGGGCGTGTTTAGTAATCAAACAGCACACTTGCAATATGCATACAAAAAACAAATTGGTAACGGAGTCCTCAGCATAGGTACTGATGTCGGATTTGTTAGCATAGGAATAAAAGCCGATAGTATTTTAGCACATAAAATTACTATGGGCGATTACCACGACATGGAAACTGACCCTGCAATTCCACAGGTAAATGCCTCCGGGATGAGTTTCGACATGAGTGTAGGGGCGTATTATTCTTCCGAAAAATTTTACGCCGGGGTTTCCTATTCGCATTTGAACAGCCCTGTGGTTGAATGGAACGACAATGCAGGAATTAACCTGAAGGGGTCGATGTTTTTGACCGGTGGATACAATTATGCTTTACCGGACACTAAATATGTGTTCAAACCAAGTGCTTTGCTGAAAACAAATTTCAATACCATGCAGTTGGATTTGTCGACACGTTTAGAATACGACAACAAATACTGGGGTGGGCTTGCTTACAGGTATCAGGATGCGGTGGTTTTATTAGCCGGATTAAACATTACAGGAGGTTTATCAATAGGATATTCATACGATTTTCCAACTTCAAAGATACTAACTGCGAGTTCAGGCTCACATGAAATAGTTTTGCTTTACAGCTTCGCATATGTTTTTGAAAAAAAAAACAGCAAATATAAAAGCATAAGGATTTTATAACTCCTTTGCCATATAACATTTAAGAATTACAGTTTTTATTTCTAAAAAATCGCATAAGAATGAAAAAAAATCTGCCAATAATTGTACTCGCGCTACTGCTTGTTGCATGCAACAAACCTGCAGGTGAGTTAGTGGGTCTGGGAACAAAAGACTCATTTCAGGAAGCCCAACCTTATGGTATGGTATTTATCAAAAGGGGATCCTTCCTTATGGGTGCAAATGACCAGTCGGCCATTGGAGCGATTAACACAAAATCTATAAATGTGTCAGTAGATGCGTTTTGGATGGATGAATGTGAAATTACAAATGACAAATACAAGCAATTTGTTTACTGGGTCCGGGACTCTATAGCTTTGCGGTTGTTGGTTATGGGTGGCAAAGATGAATTCCGCATGAAATTTAAAAACCAAACAGAAGAGGCTGCTCCTGAAGTTGCACGGTTGAACTGGCAAGCAAAGAATATCTGGAATTCGAAAGATGAGGAAGTAAAAAACATTCTCAGTGTTCTTTACTTTAATGACAATAATGCTTTAGGATTCAAACGTCAGGTTGACCCGGGAAAACTTCAATATAAATATGAATGGATCAACTACGACCAGGCAGCATTACCTAAAAACAAATACGATGTGAATACCGGTGCCTATCCTGCTAATGCTGTTGCACGCGTTGACACTTCTTACGTCGAAAATGGAGTTATCGTAAATAAAACTATTGAACGCCCACTCAGGTCTCGCCGGGATTTGATTTCTACCCGGATTGTGAACGTTTACCCGGATACTATCATGTGGTTGCGCGACTTCCAGTTTTCATATAACGACCCCAAAATGCGTATGTATTTTTCACATCCGGGATTTGCAAACTATCCGGTGGTTGGCGTAACCTGGGAACAATGCCAGGCATTCTGCCAGTGGAGAACCCAGTTGTTCAACAGTGCTAACGCAGTAGGCGGACAAGATTACCGTCTGCCAACAGAAGCTGAATGGGAATATGCTGCCCGTGGCGGGAAAAACATGGCATTATACCCATGGGGAGGGAATTACGTGCGCGACGACAAAGGCTGTTTCCTGGCTAACTTCAAACCTATGCGAGGCAGTTATACTGATGATGAGGGCGCTACAACAATGAAAGTGGCAATGTTCCAACCCAATGATTTCGGTTTGTTTGACATGGCCGGCAACGTGGCAGAATGGACTTCCTCGGCTTATGATGTTTCAAGCAGCAAGCTTATTTCAGATATGAATCCAAGCTTTCAATACAATGCAAAAAACAGCGACCCTGATGTCCTGAAACGCAAAGTAGTAAAAGGTGGGTCGTGGAAAGATATTGCTTATTACCTGCAATGTGGGGTTAAATCGTATGAATATCAAAGCGAAAGCCGTCCCTATATTGGTTTCCGCTGCGTTCGCTCATACAATGGCGAGTAAGCTGACGGAATTGAATTGAATGAATAAATACTAAAAATATGTCTCAAAACGAAAGTAAATTTGATATCTGGTGGAATTCACCAAGTGTAAAGCGTCTGGTAGGTGTTGTTTATAGTTTGGGCGCGTCTGTAGTTATTGTTGGTGCAATGTTTAAGATCCTGCATTTACCCGGTGCTGCTGCTGTATTAGGTACAGGTATGACCGTTGAAGCTGTATTATTTGCACTAGGGATCTTCGACAAACCTCACAAAGAATACGAATGGCATAAGATTTTTGACTTTGAAGGGAATGAAATCCCTAATCCTGACAAACCTCAAAAAAGTGCTGTAGCTGCTTCTACTGGAGTTGGACTTAATTATTCAGAAAAACTAAACGACGATGATGTAAAAAAGCTGTCGGAAGGAATAAAAAATCTGAGTACTACAGCCGGGCAACTTTCAAGCCTGACTAACGTAGTGACTGCAACTGACACTTTTGTAAAAAGTATTGATTCTGCTTCTAAAGCCACTGGAAGTTTTATTCAAAGCCAGGAAACTTTAAATGGAGCATCTAACAAGCTAGCTAATTCATATCTCGGTGTTTCGGCTGACATGGACGAAGTGGTAAAAAACACCAAGTTATATTCCGGAAAAGTAGAAGATGTAACCAAAAACCTTTCTTCTATTAACTCTATCTACGAAATTCAATTGAAAAACATCCAGGCTCAAACAGAAGGGTTAACTTCACAGGGTGAGCAGGTTCGTTTATTGGGCAAACAGTTAGAAGCAGTTGCATCGGAAACAGAAAAAATAAAAGCAGCCACAACAGCTGCTGCTACAGAAACCGATAAATACAAAGAAGGAACTCTGAAATTATCTAAGCAAATTGCTGATTTAAACCAGGTTTACGGCAACATGTTAAATGCTCTGAGCTAAATCTATTGCCGACAAGTCTTTTTATATTTAAATTAGCTAATTCTTTAAACTAAATTTCCAATGGGTGGAGCCAAAAATTGTCCAGAAACGCCAAGGCAAAAAATGATAGGAATGATGTATTTAGTGCTTACAGCAATGTTGGCACTGAATGTATCAAGCAGTATTTTAGAAGGTTTTACAATGGTGGACAATAGTTTACATACAACCATCACATCAGCCAACGAAAGAAACAAAGCCCAATATTCTGACTTTCAATTCCTATACGATAAAAATCCGACAAAAGTAAAAGAATGGCTGGAAAAAGCGAAACAAGTTAAAGCAAAATCAGATGAGTTGTATAATTATATCGAAAAATTCAAAGTAGATATCGTTAAACTGACAGATGCTGATGAGGCCAACGACAGCGCATACGTAAAACAGATCAAAGCAAAAGACAACTTGGATAAAGCTGGAGAATATGGTATCGTTAAGGGCAATGGAAAGAAATTGAGAGAAAAAATTAACGATTATACAAAATTTCTTGTTGATCTGTCTGCCGGAAATGAGGCTAAAATTAAGATGTACCAATCGATATTTGCTACAGCCAAAACGGGTGGAAAACCTTGGGAAGAAGCAATGTTCGAATCAATGCCTGTTGCAGCAGTAGTAACAATTCTAACTAAATATCAGAGTGATGTACGTGCTGCTGAAGCTGAAATCGTACAATACCTGAAAGCTCAGACCGATGCATCTGATTTTCGTGTAAATAAAATCCAGGCATTTGTTATCCCCGATTCTCGTTATGTGATCAGGGGAGATAGGTATAAGGCGCAGATTGTTCTTTCGGCTGTTGACTCAACTCAGACACCGCAATACTATGTAAACGGTGCAAGTGTCCCTAAAGGGCTTTATGAGGTTGGATGTACCAGTGTTGGGCCTAAAACGTATTCGGGCCAGATATCAATTCCGGGTAACGATGGAATTATGAGATCTTATCCATTCAAAGGCGATTATATGGTTGGCGAACCATCAGCAACAATGTCAAACGAAGATCTGAATGTAGTATACAAAGGAATTGACAACAAGTTCAGCGTTTCAGTACCCGGGGTGGCTGCAGCAAATATCAGCATACGCGTTGATGGAGGTAGTGGTACGCAAGTATCACCAGGACGCTTTATTATCCGCCCGGCACGGGATGGCGAAATAAGAATCAACGTTTTTGCCAAGATAGACAAAAAGGATTTAGCGATGGGTGGAGCGAATTATCGTGTAAAATACCTGCCTGATCCGAAAGCATTTTTGCAACCGAATGATGCCGGTGCAAAACCAATCAGAGGTGGTTTCATGTCTCCAAGTCTTTTGAAAAGCAGTGCGCTTATTGCAAGTTATGGTAATGACGAGTTGGTTAAAGCCAATTTTACAGTGACCGGATTTACAATGATTGCGAAAGGTCTAACTCCTCAAACTGTTTCCGGTTCGCGTCTGAGTTCAAATTTTGTTGACAAATTACTTAAAGGCGACATATTAATGATTAATAACATCAAAGCTGTTGGTCCGGATCAAAAAGTCAGGGATTTAGGCTCAATAAGTATTCAACTTTAAGCACTGAATTTATATTAACATATAAAACAACTACAATATGAAAAATATTGGATCCTTACATTATTAATATTTTTCTCAGTTTCAATGCAGTCTTTGCGGGCTCAATCGAATCCAATGTCTTTCTTTGAGAAAAATGGAACTGTTGCTTTGCAAACAACTTCAATGAATGCATTGGCAGACACGATAGCAGTTGTAAACCACAGATATGATGATGTTGTATGGTCGCGGATTGTATACCGGATTATAGACATGAGAGATAAACAAAATTTCCAGATTTATTTCCCAACTGTTCCTAACGAAAAGTATCGCAGCCTGTTCCGATTGATACTCAATGCTATGGTTGATGACACCCTGAAAGCATATGATAAAGTGGAACGTGACATTCAACCATTATACGAAAAAGAGCTGCCTAAGGACAGTTTGAAAAACATCTTAGTGTATATCACCAATGACACTATCAACAAAACAACTACTAAAGATCAGCTAATCATTTCCGATCCAATCACGCAGAAACTTACAGTAAGTAATTATTTATATCCTGCGTACATTAAGGATCAATTAAAATTTCTCACACAGGAGATAGTGTTCTTTGACAAACACACATCCAGAATGTATACAAAAATTATTGGCATCGCACCACTTTATGCGCTTACCGAAAGCAATATCAGCCTGGGTACCAGCAACAATGCCTGGAGCTATTTCCAAAGTTCGGTTTTATGCTGGTTCCTTTTTGACGAATTGCGCCCGTATCTGGCCAAACACTATGTTATTCCTAGCGGTAACGACAGCCAGCGTTTGACTTATGATGAATTCTTTGCTCAACATTTATATTCAAGCTACCTGCTTGGAGACAGTAACATTAACAACAGAATGTTGTTGCAATACCTTGTAAATCCGGATAAAATCAGAAAAGAGCAACAACGGATAGAAACCGAATTGTTGAACTTTGAGCAGGATCTTTGGGAATATTAAAACCAAAATAATTTCATACTATATTCAAAAAAAGACGGCTATTTGTCGTCTTTTTTTGTTATATGCAAGCATAAATACTTTTTAAACAGTATTTTTGCACCCGAAAACGATATTGAAAACAAAACAAACTTGTGAATCAGGAGTCTATGCGAAATATAATTCTTGCCGACAATCAGGACATATCCAATGCAGGATGGAGATATTTGCTTCAACTGCAGTACAACAACGTGACTGAGATAACAGAAGCAGCTCAGAAGAAGGAGCTTGTGTCGCTTTTGGTTCAGCAACCCGATTCGCTGGTGATACTGGATTATACCTTGTTTGATTTTGAGAGTGCAAATGAACTTATCATTCTGCAAACCCGTTTTGAAAAGGCCGACTGGATTCTATTCTCGGATGAATTGAGTGCCGATTTTCTACGGACGCTGCTTTATAATACGCAAAACTTCAGCATCCTAATGAAAGACAGCGCCCGGGAAGAAATTACCAGCGCCCTTAAGGAAGCTGTGAAAGGAAACCGGTATATATGCAACCATGTGAGCAACATTCTTCTTGACAACAACAGGAATATGCAAAGCCACCAGACAAAGCAGGTGCTGACAGCGACAGAACAAGATATCCTGAAAGAAATGGCTTTGGGCAAAACAACCAAGGAAATAGCTGCCAGACGCCATGTAAGTGTTCACACCATTATGACCCACAGAAAGAATATCTTCCGGAAAATAGAAGTAAACAATGTACATGAAGCCACGAAGTATGCAATGCGTGCAGGAATTGTGGATATGGCCGAATATTACATTTAAATTTAGAACTTAGACAAAAAATGAATATAGCAGCTTTGCTATCAGGTGGAGTTGACAGCTCCGTGGTAGTACATCTCCTGAAAGAAGCAGGTTACACGCCTTCCCTATTTTACATTAAGATTGGAATGGACGATGATGAATTATTGCACTGCACTTCGGAAGAAGACATTGAAATGGCTTCACTTATTGCCCGTAAATACGGCTGTACGCTGGATGTGGTAGATCTGCATAAAGATTATTGGGACAATGTAGTTGCCTACACCATCGAAAAAGTAAAATTAGGACTAACCCCCAACCCCAATGTCATGTGTAACAAACTGATTAAATTCGGGGTGTTTGAACAACGGGTGGGAAAAGAATTCGATAAAACTGCCACCGGCCATTATGCCACTACAACAGAGATAAACGGAAAGACTTACCTTTCCACGGCGAAAGACCCGATCAAAGACCAAACTGACTTTCTGGCCCAGATAAATCATTTACAGGTATCGAAACTTATGTTTCCTATCGGACATTTGATGAAAAGCGAGGTTCGCGACATAGCTGCAAATGCCGGACTTCCAAGTGCTAAGCGACAGGATAGCCAGGGAATCTGTTTTCTGGGAAAGGTAAATTACAACGATTTTATCCGCCGCTACCTGGGTGAAAAAGAAGGACCAATCGTGGAGTTTGAAACGGGTAAAATCCTGGGCAAGCACAAAGGCTACTGGTTTCACACGGTAGGACAACGCAAAGGGCTTGGATTGTCGGGCGGGCCGTGGTATGTAATCAAAAAAGAATGTGCCCGGAAACATTGTATATGCTTCCAAAGGTTTTGACGTGGACACCCAATATGGGAATGAATTCAGCATGCGAGACTTTCATTTTATTACGGACAACCCCTGGGAGAATGCTTCTAACGAAATAGATATTACCTTTAAAATAAGGCATACACCTGAGTTTACTCCTGGTAAGATACTGAAAACGCCTACGGGATATCATTTGGTGTCGGATCAAAAACTACAGGGCATAGCCCCAGGACAATTTGGGGTGATCTACGATGCCGATTCGAAAATATGTATTGGTAGCGGCGAAATAATTTAAAAAAAGAGCCTCTTGCTTTCTTGGCAAGAGGCTCTTTTCGTAAGGGTTGTTATGCCAGTTTTATTTAATCTTATCGAAAGCTTGTTCAAGATCGGCTTTAATATCAAAGATATTTTCGATTCCGACAGAGATACGCAGCAATCCGGGGAATACTCCCGCAGAAATTTTATCTTCGGGCGAAAGCTGTTCGTGGGTAGTGGCTGCCGGGTGGATAATCAATGATTTTGCATCACCAACGTTTGCCAGGTGACTGATCAGTTTGAGGCTATCAATAAGCTTATCAGCTCTCTCAGCATCACCTTTCAGTTTGAACGAAAGCACACCACCGAAACCACGTTTCAGGTATTTATTGGCCAAGGCGTGGTAAGGGCTGCTTTTCAAACCTGGGTAGTTCACATATTCTACTGCCGGATGATTTTCCAACCATGTAGCCAGTTCCAGTGCATTCTGAACATGACGTTCAACACGCAATGAAAGAGTTTCCAATCCTTGCAACAACAGGAATGAGTTGAATGGGCTAATAGCATTACCCCAGTCGCGAAGACCTTCTACACGGGCGCGAATATTGAATGCAATATTTCCAAATGGCCCGTTAAACCCGAATACATCCCAGAACACCAATCCGTGGTAGCTGTCAGATGGTTCGGTAAACGCTGGGAATTTACCATTGCCCCAGTTGAATTTTCCACTGTCGACAATTACTCCGCCCAACGAAGTTCCATGTCCGCCAATCCATTTCGTAGCCGATTCAACCACAATGCTTGCTCCGTGTTCCAAGGGGCGGAAGATAGCTCCACCGGCACCAAAAGTATTATCAACAATTAATGGAATGCCGTGTTTGTCGGCAACAGCAGCGATAGCTTCGAAATCAGGAATGTTCAAATCCGGATTACCAATTGTTTCCAGATAAAGCGCTTTGGTATTGCCGTCAATCAACGCTTCGAATGTTTCAGGTTTGTCATCGACAGTAAATTTCACTTCAACGCCCAGGCGTTTGAACTGATTTTTGAACTGGTTGTACGTTCCACCATACAAGTGCGAGGTAGAAACAAAATTGTCGCCAGCAGCCAGGATATTGTTCAAAGCGATAAATTGTGCCGATTGTCCCGATGAAGTTGCCAAGGCAGACACCCCACCTTCGAGGGCAGCAATACGTTTTTCGAACACATCGGTAGTCGGGTTCATCAACCGGGTGTAGATATTACCGAATTTACGAAGTGCAAAGAGATCAGCACCATCGGCTGCATCGTCGAAAACATAAGAGCTTGTTTGATAAATGGGAACTGCACGCGCTTTGGTTGTTCCGTCTACTTCTTGTCCTGCATGTACCTGCAGCGTTTCAAATTTGTATTCTGACATATTATTTTAGGGGTAAGGGGTAAGAAACTAAGAGGCAAGCAACAGAAGCCTGCCTTTTTCTTAATTTCAGACCGTATGGATTTATAGTTTTATTTATTTTCGAAGACAGAGATAGGAAAACAACTTACTTGCCTTCTTACCTCTTACTGCTTCTTATAATGGGTATTCTTCAAATGCATAAAGCAATGTTGATAAATAACGTTCGCCGGTATCAGGAAGAAGCACTACGATATTTTTACCTTTGTTTTCAGGGTGTTGAGCAACCAGCGTGGCAGCATAGGCAGCAGCTCCGGAAGAAATACCAACCAACAGACCTTCCTGCTGTGCCAACTGGCGTGAAGTCAGGATAGCGTTATCGTTGCTAACGGGGATGATTTCATCAACAACGCTTGCGTCGTAATTCTTTGGTACAAATCCGGCGCCAATACCCTGGATTTTGTGAGGGCCAGGATTTCCTCCCGAAAGCACCGGAGAATCGGCAGGCTCTACCGCTACAATTTTTACGTTCGGGTTCTTTTCTTTCAGGTAAGCCCCTACTCCACTCACGGTTCCACCGGTACCAACTCCGGCAACAAAAATATCCACTTTGCCATCCGTGTCGTTCCAAACTTCAACACCTGTAGTGCGTTTGTGAACCTGCGGATTCGAAGCATTTTCAAATTGCTGAGGGATATATGAATTCGGATTTTCTTCGTGAAGTTCCAATGCTTTGGCAATGGCACCTTTCATTCCTGAAGCACCGGGAGTCAACACCAGGTTAGCGCCCAGGGCTTTCAATAAGTTCCGGCGTTCCACGCTCATGGTTTCGGGCATGGTAAGGGTCAGGTTATATCCTTTTACTGCGGCTACCAGAGCCAGTCCGATTCCGGTATTACCGCTGGTCGGTTCGATAATTTCTGCTCCTGGTTTCAGGATTCCTGCTTTTTCAGCATCTTCTATCATGGCCAAAGCGATACGTTCTTTAACGCAACCGGCCGGGTTGAATGATTCAAGTTTTGCAATTACGGTCGCTTCCAGACCTTTGTTTGCACTATAGTTCGAGAGTTGTACGAGTGGAGTGTTTCCAATTAACTCGGTGAGATTTTTTGCAATTTTTGCCATAACGATTTTCTATTTTGGGTTTGATTAATTTTTATGACACAAAAATACAGGGTTTAGCTTTTGTCCGCAATCGCAAACATGGGGTATTTTACATACCATGTTTATGGTAGAAAGATTTTCGAACCCGCCCATTCCAAGCTAAGCGACCTCTGCCACAGTCGAATTGAGAACCAATCACATCTTTATTGACATCTAAATCTACCGTATATATTCAGTTTTACAAAACTACTAAAAACATGCATAACCTGAGTTATATTTCACTCAATTCCAACCAACGCATGGTTTTCTCATCAATCAGGTCATTCAGTTCCGCATGGCGCTGGGAAGCTTTAATGATTGCATCGCTCGAAAGAGAACCCGAAGCAAGTTGGTTTTCAATATCCGCCTTTTCGGTTTCCAATTCCGGAATTTCTCTTTCCAAAGCTTCAAATTCCTGCTTTTCTTTAAAGCTCAATTTTCGTTGTTTCGTGTTTTGTGTTTCGCGTTCCGTGTTTTGGGCTTTCGAATCCTGGCTTTTGCTTTTTGTTTCCTGTTTTTTCCTCTCTTCACGTTCAATATCTTCCTGCAACTCGTTCCATTCACGGAAGTCGGTATAATTACCCGGAAAATCTTTCAATTCGGCATTTCCTTTAAACACCAGCAAATGATCCACCACCTTATCCATAAAATAACGGTCGTGGCTCACCACAATCACGCAACCTTTAAACGATTGCAGATAATCTTCCAACACATTCAGTGTCACAATATCCAGATCATTGGTTGGCTCATCGAGCACTAAAAAGTTCGGATTTCTCATTAAAACGGTGCAAAGATGCAACCGCCTGCGTTCTCCTCCACTTAGTTTATACACGTAGTTGTGCTGTGTCTCCGGGGTAAAAAGGAAGTGTTGGAGAAACTGCGATGCCGACATTTTCTTTCCATTGCCCAGATTTACTTCTTCAGCTATATCCTGCACCACGTCAATCACCTTCATTTGCTCGTCGAACGCCAGACCATCCTGACTATAATAACCAAACACCACCGTTTCGCCAATATCAAACGAACCACTGTCGGGCTTCACTTCGCCCAGCAACATTTTCAGAAAAGTGGATTTCCCGGTTCCGTTTTTACCCACAATCCCCATTTTTTCATAACGGGCAAAATTGTAGTAGAAATTATCCAGTATTTTCAGGTCGCCGTACGCTTTCGAAACATACTTTGCCTCGAAAATTTTAGAGCCGAGGTAGCTGGCTTTTACATCCAACTGTACCGCAGCATTCGTGCGGCGTTGTTTGGCCCGTTCTTCAATTTCGTAAAAACTTTCCTGACGCGATTTGGCTTTGTGAGCCCGTGCCTGTGGTTGGCGGCGCATCCATTCCAGCTCTTTCTTATATAAGTTGACGGTGCGTTCACTTTCGGCATTCCAGTTTTCAATGCGTTCCTGCCGTTTTTCCAGGTAATATGAGTAATTTCCCGAGTATTGGAACAAACCCTGGTGATCAATTTCCATGATATGAGTACAAACGCGATCGAGGAAATAGCGGTCGTGCGTTACCATCAGCAATGCCATGGTAGAACGTTTGAGGAAGTCCTCGAGCCATTCCACCATTTCCAGGTCGAGGTGGTTGGTAGGCTCATCCAAAATCAGTAAGTCCGGTTCGGAAATCAATACGTTAGCCAACGCCACCCGTTTCAACTGTCCCCCCGAAAGCTCGCCAATGAGTTGTTCGAAGTTGGTAATTTTGAGCTTGCCCAGAATTTGTTTGATACGGGTTTCGTAATCCCAGGCTTTGTGCAGGTCCATTTCAGCTAAAATCAAGTCCAGGCCATCGTGATTTTCAGTCAACATGCAATGTTCGTATTTTGCAATCGTTCTCACCGCTTCGTTATCAGATCGCAGGCAGGCATCAATCACCGACAGTTCTTTGGGAAAATCGGGGTTTTGATCCAGATACCCAATCCGCAAATCGCGTCGGAACGAAATGGTACCACCCTGATAGTCCTCCTTTCCGGCAAGAATATTGAGCAAAGTTGTTTTTCCGGTTCCGTTTTTGGCAATCAATGCCACACGCTGGTTATCGGCAATGCCAAATGAGATATTTTCGAAAAGCAGATTGTCGCCAAACGATTTGGTAAGATTTTCTACCTGTAAGTAACTGGCCATATTATAGAAAGATGTTTACGGTCGTGTTTATTGATTTAAAGCTGCAAAGATAGGGATTAAAAAGGATGCTGCAATTCTAATTTTTCGATGGAAATATTTTAGAATTTCACTTGTCCGTTAACTGAAAAATGTGTATTTTTGAGAGTCAATTATTTCATTATTTAAAATCTTAAAACAGAATGGCACAAATTAGAGTTAATGACACAATTGTAACCATTGTTCAGATAAATAACATTGACTACATTTGCATCACTGACATTGCCAGAATTAAAAACCCACTAGAGCCAAAAGACGTTGTCAAAAACTGGCTACGAAGCAAGAATACCTTGATGTTTCTTGGTTTATGGGAAAGATTAAATAATCCAAATTTCAAAGGGGTCGAATTCGACTCCCTTCTGTCTGAAGCGGGGACAAATGCATTTACAATGAGTCCTTCCAAATGGATTGAATTAACTAACTCGATTGGCATTATAACCAAAAGTGGCAGTAAAGGTGGAACTTTTGCACATAAAGATATTGCATTTGAGTTTTCTTCGTGGGTGAGCACCGAATTCAAACTCTACTTACTAAAAGAGTTTCAACGCCTTAAAGAAGAATGAGCAAAAATTTCTTGGCTGGTCTGCAAAACGCGAATTGGCAAAAATAAACTATCATATACATACAGACGCCATACAACAGAACCTGATTCCGGCCGAATTAACACAACAACAAGTTTCGATAGTTTATGCAAGCGAAGCCGATGTTTTAAATATGGCACTCTTCGGGATTACCGCCAAACAATGGCGAGATGCAAATCCCGGGTTAAAAGGCAATATTCGCGATTATGCAACAATTAACGAACTAATCTGCTTATCAAATATGGAGAATATGAATGCTTATTTTATAAATGAAGGATTATCTCAAAAGGACAGATTGATAAAATTAAACCAAACTGCCATCCAGCAAATGAAAGTCCTTCAGGAGGCAGAAAGCAGAAAACTATTAAAATAACAGAGACAATACAATAATTATATTATTCAATTTAAATTTCCAACAAAATGAAAAGTATTAAAGGTACAGAAACAGAAAAAAATTTGCTGAAATCGTTTGCCGGCGAAAGCCAGGCACGTATGCGCTACACCTATTTTGCTAAAGTGGCAAAAACTGAAGGTTTTGAACAAATTGCGGCCATCTTCCTCGAAACCGCAGAGCAGGAAAAACAACATGCAAAAAAATTCTTTGCATACCTCGAAGGCGGAATGGTTGAAATCACCGCTTCGTATCCGGCAGGAATCATTTCAACAACAGCTGAAAACCTGAAAGAAGCTGCTAATGGCGAAAACGAAGAATGGACCGACCTTTACCCTCACTTTGCCGATGTGGCCGAAGCGGAAGGTTTTCCTAACATTGCTGCTACCTGGCGCAAAATTGCTGCCGTAGAGGCGCAACACGAAAAACGCTACCGCACCCTGCAAGCACGCGTTGAAGCCGGAACAGTATTCTCTCGCGAAGAAGAAACAACCTGGCAATGCCGCGAGTGCGGTCACGTTCACGTAGGCAAAGAAGCTCCAAAAGCTTGCCCTACCTGCGCGCACCCACAAGCCTATTTCGAAGTGGAAAAAACAAACTACTAATCAATTGATAATGCATAATTGACAATGCATAATTAAGAATTAAGAAGCCGCCATTTCAATTGAAATGGCGGTTGTTTTATGTTGTGCTTTTCAGTACTTTTGTCAGGTAATAATTATGCATTATGAATTGTGCATTAAGAATTAATACACATGAATTCTGAATTAAAAATTACCTCTGACGGTTCGCACACGCTTTTTGTGCCCGAAATAGACGAATGCTACCATTCGTCGCACGGAGCCATTCAGGAGTCACGCCATATTTTTATCGAAGCCGCACTCAAGCAATGCACAAAAACAGACATTCGGATTCTGGAAGTCGGATTTGGCACCGGATTGAATGCCTTGTTGGCATTTGCCGAAGCTAAAAAAACAGACAAACGGATACATTACACTACCCTCGAAAAATTCCCCGTTCCACAGGAAAAAGCACTTCTATTAAATTTCCCGGATTTAATTGACGATGATTTGAAAAAAATCTTTGAGTACATGCACCTTTCCAACTGGAACGAGCCTGTAAATCTTAGCCCGTTCTTTACGCTTGAAAAAGTGGAAACAGACTTTACAGCCTACCACCACACAGGGCAATACGATGTGATATTTTTCGATGCCTTTTCACCTGAAAAGCAACCGGAAATGTGGACACAGGAACAATTTGAAAAAATAGCGGCACACTGTAACCCAGGAGCTATTCTGACCACTTATTGTGCAAAAGGCAGTGTCAGACGGGCACTGCAATCTGCTGGATTTGCTGTTGAACGCTTACCTGGCCCTCCTGGAAAAAGAGAAATACTCCGGGGAACATATCAATGTGATAATATGATAATGTGCTGATGTGATAATTTGTTGTTGTCGTGATAATGAGTGATTAAGAAAAATGAAGAAATACGCCGCTTTTTATATTCCCTATCTACTGTTTGTGCTGATACTTTCAGCACTTTTATTGTTTAATTCAAAAGCCGACCTGCACCTTTGGCTTACATCGTTCCACTCATTTGCAAGCGATGTTTTCTTCCATTATTACACGTATGTGGGCGATTGGATTCCATATGCTTTTGCTGGCATACTACTGTTTTACAAATACCGCATGGCGCTTTTCGTTGTGCTCACGCAACTTGCCACCGGCCTGGTTTCTCAAATTATAAAACATGCGCTGAATGAACCGCGGCCTTTATTGTATTTCAAACAAAATTTTCCGGCAATACGCCTGCACGAAGTTGCCGGAGAGCATCTGCACAGCGTGCATAGTTTTCCATCCGGGCACACCACCACCGCCTTCGCCTTTTTTCTGGCATTGGCATTTTACACCAAAAAACCGGCACTTCATTTTCTTTATTTTGCTTTGGCTGCGCTGGTCGGATATTCCCGCATTTATCTTTCACAGCATTTTGCGCTTGATGTATTTGCCGGATCGGTCATTGGCGTTTCGCTCACCATCCTGTGCAAATATTACTTCGACAAACAACCGATAAAATGGGCAGATGGCTCATTACGAGATGTTTTTTCAAGAAAATGATTTTGAAGTGCTTGTGGTTTTGAATAAAAAATGTATCTTTGCAAGCTCAAAATCAAACGTGTAGTTTTGTGATGTGTACAAGGCTAAGTTTGTATTTTAAAACATTTATTACTAATAAATTATGTATTTAACCGCTGAGAAAAAGCAAGAAATCTTCGGACAATACGGCAAGTCTAACACTGATACTGGCTCACCAGAAGCTCAGATTGCATTGTTTTCGTTCCGTATCAACCATTTGACTGAACACCTGAAGTCAAACAAAAAAGATTATAGTACAGAACGTGCTTTGGTTATTTTGGTAGGAAAACGTCGTCGTTTGCTCAACTATTTGAAAAACAACGATATCATGCGTTACCGTGCAATTATCAAAGAACTGGGCATCAGAAAGTAATTCTGGCTTTCAAAACTTAAAAAGGCGTTTCAAAAGCTATTTTGAAATGCCTTTTCTTTTATTCAAAACACTCAAACATACTCCCACTCTCCTCTAAGAGCTACTATTATATTATGCAAAAACCCTCCATCCCAAAAGGAACACGCGACTTTACGCCACAGGAAATGGCGAACCGGAACTATATATTCAACACCATTAAAGATGTTTTTCGCCTGTATGGATTTCAACAGATTGAAACCCCGGCCATGGAAAACCTGTCCACCCTAATGGGAAAATATGGCGAAGAAGGCGACAAGCTCCTCTTTAAAATCCTGAACTCGGGCGATTACCTGAATGGATTGAACGATCAGGAATTGCTCGAACGAAACAGCGTGAAACTCACCAACAAAATCTCGGAAAAAGGTTTGCGCTACGACCTGACAGTTCCTTTTGCACGCTTTGTGGTACAAAACCGCGACAAAATATCATTCCCATTTAAACGATATCAGATCCAGCCGGTTTGGCGTGCCGATCGTCCCCAGAAAGGTCGTTATCGCGAGTTTTATCAATGCGATGTCGATGTGGTGGGCAGCGATTCTCTTTTGAACGAGCTGGAACTGATTCAGATTGTAGACGAGGTGTACCGCCGTCTGAAAATCAACGTTGTTGTCAAAATCAACAACCGAAAAATCCTTTCGGGAATTGCTGAAATTATTGGCGAAGCCGAAAAAATTACCGACATAACCGTTGCCATCGACAAGATGGACAAAATCGGTTTGGAGAAAGTAAACGAGGAGATCGCTTCGAAAGGTATTTCGCAGGAAGCTATTGACAAACTGCAACCAATCCTGAAACTCAGCGGAAGCAATGCTGAGAAACTTGACCAACTAAAAACCGTACTGGCCGAGTCTGAAGTCGGGCTGAAAGGCGTTACTGAACTTGAAACCATTTTCGGACTTTGCGAAGCCATGAAAGTGGAAACCCGCATAGAACTGGACCTGACGCTGGCCCGCGGCCTCAACTATTACACCGGAGCCATTTTCGAAGTAAAAGCATTGGATGTGGAAATAGGAAGCATTACCGGAGGCGGCCGCTACGACAACCTGACAGGCGTTTTCGGCATGGAAGGTGTTTCGGGCGTGGGTATTTCGTTTGGAGCCGACCGCATTTACGATGTATTGAACCAACTGGATTTATATCCTGAGACTTCGACAGAGCAAACCCGCGTTTTATTTGTCAGCTTTGGCAATCAGGAATTGATGTACTGCCTGCCCTGGTTGAACGCATTGCGAGCAAAAGGGATCAATGCCGAAATATACCCCGAGCCGGCCAAAATGAAAAAGCAAATGGGTTATGCCGACAATAAAAAAATTCCGTTTGTAGCTATTGTGGGCGAAACGGAAATGAACGAAGGCAAGGTAATGCTGAAAAACATGAAAACCGGTGAACAAACACTAGTATCGCAGGAAGAACTATTTGGAAAAATCAGCTAAAATCCAGGCACAAAACAACAAGCCAACGCCTTAAACACTATCTTTGCACATTGATTATTATATCAAAAAGAAATTCAAAATGAAAGGAAACGACAATACAGCAGTACTTTTAATGCACTGTCCCGACAAGCCGGGTATTCTGGCTGTAGTTACGGAATTTATAAATCAACACAAAGGAAATATCCTGTATCTGGACCAATACGTTAACCGCGAAGAGAAAGTATTCTTTATGCGTGTGAAATGGGAACTGGATGCATTTCAGATTCCGAAAGAGAAAATCGAAGAGTATTTCGAAACCCTTATTGCCAGCCGGTTCAATATGGTTTTCAGACTTTACTTTTCGGACACCAAACCACGGATGGCTATATTCGTTTCCAAAATGTCGCACTGCTTGTACGACCTGCTGGCACGATATGCCGCCGGCGAATGGCATGTGGAAATCCCCCTTATTATCAGCAATCACCCCGACATGGAAAGTGTGGCTAGACGCTTCGACATACCGTATTACGTATTTCCAATTACCAAAGAGAATAAAGCCGAACAAGAAGCCAAACAATTGGAACTACTCAAAGAACACGGCGTTACTTTTTGCGTGCTGGCACGTTACATGCAAGTACTTTCGGCTAACTTTATTGAGCATTATCCCAACCGCGTAATCAATATCCACCACTCATTTTTACCCGCTTTTGCTGGAGCAAAACCATACCATGCAGCTCATGAGCGCGGCGTAAAAGTAATTGGCGCAACAAGCCATTATGTTACAAGCGATTTGGATGCCGGTCCGATTATCGAACAAGATGTGACACACATTTCGCACAAAGATACTGTAGAAGAGTTAGTTAAAAAAGGGCGCGACCTGGAGAAAATCGTCCTATCCCATGCGGTTGAAAAACACATCGAGCGAAAAATTCTGGCTTACAAAAACAGAACTATCGTTTTCCAATAAAACAGTGGTTTAAAATCGTGATTTCCGCTCACAAATACTATTTCTAACAATGGAAGTTACACGCTTATTCGATTTACCGGATAATTATCTGGAAAAACATCCCGGTCAGGACGCAGCTCTGGCCTGCAAGAGGGAAGGTAGCTGGCAAAAAATCAGCATCAGTGAATACGTCGGGGCTATCGGCAATATCAGCTATGGTATGCTTGAACTTGGCATCGAACCTGGCGACAAAATAGGGATTGTCAGCAGCAACCGCCCCGAATGGAACATGCTCGATTTTGCCATTATGCAAATCGGCGCAGTATCTATCCCAATCTATCCCACTATCAGCCAGGATGATTACCGGCATATACTCAACCATGCCGAAATGAAAATGATTTTCATCGAAGGAAAAGAATTGCTACGCAAACTGAAACCTATCTTCGACGAAGCCTCCTCCTTAAAGCATATTTTCACGTTTGACAAACAGGACGATGAATACCAATACCTGGATCAACTTATTGAAAAGGGATTGCAAAACCCACAAGCAGAAAAACTAGCCAAGATAAAGGCCGGGATTGGAGAAAACAACCTGGCCACCATCATTTATACCTCGGGTACAACCGGCTCCCCCAAAGGAGTGATGCTTTCGCACAGCAATATTGTAAACCAACTGAAAAGCCTGGAATCGATTCCGGCCAAATGGAGCAAAACAGCCTTAAGCTTTCTGCCCCTTTGCCACGCTTACGAACGCATGTTGGTTTACCTGTACCAATATCTCGGCATGTCGGTTTATTATGCAGAAAACCTTGGTACGATTGCAGAAAACATCAAAGAAGTCAATCCAACCATGATGTCGTGCGTTCCCCGGCTGTTGGAAAAAATATACGACAAATTGTATTTATCCGGGAAAAAACTTCCTTTTTTCAGCAAACTGATTTATCATTGGGCTTTTAATCTGGCAACAAGATATCAACTGGAAGGCCGGAGTTGGTGGTTCAACACCAAATTAAAACTAGCCGACAAACTCATTTATTCCAAATGGAGAGCTGCCATCGGCGGCAATTTCGACATAGTTGTTTCGGGCGGATCCGCCATACAACCACACATTGCGTCATTCTTTTCGGCCATTGGCATGCCCGTTTTCGAAGGGTACGGACTGAGCGAAACTTCACCGGTAATTGCTGTAAGCCAACGAGGAAAACACGGTCGGAAATTTGGCACAGTCGGTTTGCCTTTGGCTGGTGTAGAAGTAAAACTGGGCGAACGGGATGAGATTATTTGCCGCGGGCACAACGTAATGTTAGGATATTACAAAGACCCCGAACTGACAGCACAGGCAATTGATACCAAGGGCTGGTTTCACACTGGCGATACCGGCAAATTTACCACTGAAGGCCAACTAATTATCACCGGCAGGCTGAAAAGCATTTTCAAAACCTCTTTTGGAAAATATGTAAATCCGCAGGCCGTAGAATCCAAATTCACAGAGTCGCCTTTGATTGAAAACATGATCGTGCTGGGCGAAAACAAAAAATTTGCTGCTGCGCTTATTTCTCCCGATTTTGTTTACCTGAAATCGTGGTGTGGGGCACATAAAATAAAATTCACCTCCAACGCCGAAATGATTGAAAACCAGCTCGTAGTAAAACGTTTCCAGGAAGAAGTGAAACACTACAATCGTTTCTTTGGTGACTTCGAGCAGGTAAAACGTTACCAAATCGTTCCGGAAGAATGGACACCGGCCATCGGATTCCTCTCTCCCACTCTCAAAATAAAACGCAACATCATTGAAGAATATTATGCAGATAGAATTGAAAAACTGTTTTCGTAATATCTAAAATTGAATATTTGAAGATGCAGAGAAACCCTATGTTTCATCTGCATTTTCTTTATTAGCAGGCATAAATTATCAACCGTCAATTGTCAATTGTCAATTAAGCCGTATCTTTGCAGCGTGAAAAAACGATTCTTCATATATTTCTCGTACAAAGGAACAGCGTACCACGGTTGGCAAATCCAACCCAACGGAATATCGGTACAGGAAGTGCTGACAAAAGCATTATCCACCATTTTGCGTACCGAGATTGAGATTACCGGCGCCGGAAGAACAGATACAGGCGTTCACGCCAGATTTGATGGTAGCGCATTTTGACCTGGAAAAAGAATTGCCTGTGGAAATTGATCTCACAGCAAAACTCAACAGCTTTTTGCCAAATGACATAGCTATCTACAAGATTGTTGAAGTTCAGCCGAATGCTCACGCGCGGTTCAATGCAGTATCCCGCCGGTACGAATACCATATCGTAACCTGCAAGAACATCTTCAAAAAGGAACTCGCAGCCCGCGAAAGCTTCCTGCTTGATTTCGAAGCCATGAACGCCGCAGCAGCTACCTTGAAAGAATACCGCGATTTTACCAGTTTCAGTAAGCTGCACACAAATGTCAAGACCAACAATTGTGTTGTTACCCATGCCGAATGGACACAGCAGAACGACGAATGGGTTTTCACCATCCAGGCAGACCGCTTTTTGCGCAATATGGTTCGGGCCATAGTGGGTACATTGTTGGAAGTAGGCCGTCATAAAATGACTATCGAAAATTTCAGAGCTGTTATTGAAGCTCAAAACCGTTGCAAAGCCGGCGTATCTGTTCCTGCACACGGACTGTATCTGGTGGATATCAAATACCCTGAATGACATCTTCCTCTAACTTCTTAATTATGAATTATCATCCCGATAACTATCGGGAGAATTATCAATTAGCATATGTGGTTAATTCTCGCTTTTATTTCAGCAATCTTATTGGGCTCATACGAAGTCTTTAAGAAAATTTCTTTAGACAAAAACGCAGTCATTCCGGTAATATTTGTTTCCATACTATTTTCCTGCCTGACGCTGACACCATTCCTGATTTTATCCGAGTTTTTTCCAGAAACTCTAAAAGGCTCCATCTTCTTTGTGCCTCAGGTAGACTTTCATGCTCACATGCTTTTCGTATTAAAAGCAGTTATCGTGCTTACTTCCTGGCTCTTTGCTTATTTCGCTTTAAAGCACTTGCCTCTTTCGCTGGCTTCGCCCATTAAAGCTACACAACCAGTTTGGACAGTTGTTGGCGCAATGCTGATTTTCAACGAAAAATTAAATGGATACCAGATAGCCGGGGTTGCCATCACCCTCATTTCATTCTACATGTTTTCGGTGGTTGGCAAAAAAGAAGGCATCTCATTCCGCACCAACAAATGGTTTTGGTTTATCGTTTTGGCAACCCTCACCGGGGCATTGAGCGGATTATACGATAAATACTTAATGAACAGGTACAATGCCATGTCCGTCCAAGTATATTATACATTTTATCAGGCAGCAATCATGGGGCTCATCACTCTTTTTCTGTGGGCTCCAACCCGCCAGAAGACAACACCATTCAAATTCAAATGGGCCATTTTCTGGATTTCATTCTTTTTGGTAACAGCTGATTTTGTTTATTTTTATGCACTCACATTGCCCGATTCCATGATTTCGGTCGTTTCAACTATTCGTCGGTCAGGTGTGGTAGTTCCATTCCTATATGGTGCCATTGCGTTACACGACAAGAATATCAGGCTCAAACTGATTGATTTAGTTGGTGTACTTATCGGGATGTTCCTTTTGTATATGGGCTCCAAATAACTTTTCACACAGCACAACACACACAAATTCAACACATTACAAACAATTACTCTAAAATAAATCCCATTTATCTGAGCCAAACAATAAAAATCACAGAAATTGTTTGATAATTAAATGAAAATTAGTACTTTTGCAAGCCCAAACAAGAAGTAAGAAAAATAAATTAAAACATACAGATATGAAAAGCGGAATCCATCCAGAAAATTATCGTCCGGTAGCATTTAAAGATATGTCGAACGGCGACACCTTTATTTCACGTTCAACCGTAAACACAAAAGAAACTATCGATATTGATGGTGTAACTTATCCTGTGGTTAAAATGGAAATTTCAAGTTCTTCACACCCATTCTACACTGGTAAATCTAAACTAGTAGATACAGCAGGACGTGTTGACAAGTTTATGACTCGTTACGCAAAACGTGGTGGCGGAAAGAAATAATTGCTGAAAAGCAAGTATTAAAAAGCCCCAGCGATTTTGTTCGCCGGGGCTTTTTAATTTATGGTTTCAGCATCCACGTTTTACCTTTCAACCCGAAAACAAGCGGCTGCTTATTTAATAACGGCTGAATCACCTTACGATCATCTTCTCCAAGAAATTCTGCAGTATTGTTTGTTGCAATTATTTGTTGCCCTGCTGAATCAAACTGCAACGAGATAAAACTAATTGCCAGGACATTACCGACCCAGGCCTTATCCAAATCAGGGGTTTCGGCCAGCTTATTGGCATTTATCCATTGCATCGCCTTAGGCATAGTAAACTGAAGTGGTATTTTGTTCCACGCCGTATCATAAAAAGCAATATCCGATTGGCAAATTGGCGCGCAAACCGTATTAATCGCCCCCACAACAGGCATTCCATCTTCCAGTTTCAACAACTTCATTTCAAATGTTGTACTCTGCGTATTTCGAACAACAATCAGATTATTCAAGGTATCGAACACCTGCAAATAAGACACATTTCCAAATCTGTTCTGAACACTATCGCCCTGCCCGACTTTATGGTACTCCAACAATTCCAGTCGCAATTTTTGTGGTAAAACCGGATTCAACACCTCCGGCATACTGATATAAGACTTCTCAATTCGCTGAGCTACCAGACCCTGCCCTACCAAAACGAACAAGCCAACCAAAAGGTATTTATCTAGTTTCTGTTTCATCATTATTTGTTTTCTTTTTGTCGGCTCCGGTCAGCAACCGCCAATAATAACTAATCATTTCGCCAACTGTGGCAAAATCTTCTTTGTATAAAACACCCACACCCTGAGTTGTTTTAGCCGTAGTCAAACGGTAGCGGTCTACCGTATGGTTATACGCTTTTAGCCTTAATTTTCCAGATTCTGTTAGCAGATATTCCACATCCACATCGCCAATAAACTTATTATTATTTGTACTTGAATTAGCATTCTCATTACTATACCCAAAATTACCATTAACAATCAACCTGTTATTAGGTTGATACAGCAACTGGGTTTGCACCTGAAATTCATTCGCAACTTCAGCAGAATGGCTTATAATCAAACCCTAATGTAAAATTCTTGCTCGCATGCGATATCCAGCTATTCACCTGTGCACTCAGCGTGGAAAGCCCAAAAGAAATTATCTCATTGGGGACAATACTATTGGTGCCCGTTACTGCATTCTGCATATATTCAGGTGTATAAAACTTATTGAACACCAACAGATAAAGAATCTGGCGGTTCATCATTTCCTCCGTATTAATAATGCTGCGAACACGTTGTTTCATACTCTCATCCGATTGCGGCAAATCAATATCAAAACGAATGGTCGGTTTCATTAAATCATCCGTCAACTTCAGCACACAATTCACCGGCACACTCGAACGATTTTGCGACTGAGCCGACAAATCCTGATCTAAATCCCTCAGGGAAGCAGACAAAGGATACAAGGCCCGAATATCAACCTGCGCACTAAACGGATCACCCGACCAGGCCAATGTACTACCTTTATCTATTTTAAATTCTTTCTTAATCAGGTTCTGGAGTGTAAAGAGATAATAGCCATTATCAATGGTATATGTCCCAAAAAGCTTTATATCTGAGAATGTATCGAATTCAACACGCAGGTTTCCATTTCCTTTTCCGGTAATGATATCTCCCCCTTTCGGATCCACAATCAATTCCATTTCGGCATCCGGGGTAACATCAATCTGAAGATTCACTTTCACATTAAAAGTGCTGGAGACCGGTTTTCTAACTTCAGGTTCTTTACTCGCATCCACACGTTTATTCACAAAATTGATAAAGCTGTTATCCGAAGCCGATGACGCGCCACCCATATTAATGTAACATTTCGACTTAGGCTGCGATACGGCATTCACCCAAATATTAGCCACTTTCTCATCACCAAAAATATGCACATTCCCATTGGCATAGGCCTTTCCAAAGAAGTAATCGTTATCTTCGGCATGCGTATTCATAGCCAGTATATTCCGACCGGAAACATTCACATCGTAAACCATTTGCTGGAAAAGCCCGTTATGAGTTATTAGCCCACTCAGAGTACCCTGGTTCCGTTCCTGATCGTACATCTTTACATTGCGCAGGCGAATGGATTTTCGGGTCAAATGTACTGAATCATTAAAGAAATAGGTGGTTCTCAACATTTTCAAACTTCCCTGCCCCTTATCGACATATGCATCTCCTTCGAAACCCAGAATTTTTGACGGACCAAACATACGAATCTTTCCACTGGCATAACCTTTGAAATTTTGGACAACGCTTTCGAAATAACGGTCCAGAAATTCAATGCTCAGATGATGAGCGTCAAACATAAAATCGAGAGAGTCGTTTTTGGGTACATATACTCCACCCGCTTTAGCCAGCGTCTCATTTTTATCATTTACAAAAACAGCATTGGCTAACACCTGGTTATTCACCCTATCCCAAGTTGAGAACAAAGTAGCATCGCCTATGGGTTTATGGTTGAGAGACACGCTTTTCACGGAAAGATTGGCCTCATAAACAGGCTGTTTCAACAAATTAAGCAGAGCCACTTCGCCAGTTACATGCCCACCTATCGTAATCGATTTCAACCTCAGAAGCGTTGATAGAATAAACTCAAGATCAAGGTCATTCATCTCTACCAGCAACCTATCATCCATATTTTTAGAGGCAATTCCATCAACATGCACAAACTGGTCGTGATTATCGAAACGGAAATCATGTACCCGAATAGTACTATCGGCATTAAAATCTACAACACAGGGATGAAGCGTCCATATTGAATCGGAAATAATAACCTCCGACGGCAGAACAGAAAGCCTGGCAGCCGTTTTATCATCCTCTTTCCTAAACCTGGTAACAGCGCTAATTTGACCTGCGTTGGTTATCTTCTGAGTATTTTGCCAGCCTAACTGCGCATAAACACTATCTTTAGCAGCCGTGGCCGTCATAAAAAGATTCATCAAACCGTTCTTTTCGTGCAACAACGCGCGCGAAGTAAGCTGTAACTGCTGTTTCGGATTTTCGCAATGAATAGTAATATTTTCAAAAAATTGCTTGCTTGACTTCAACGATGGTATATTCCCGCTAATGTCAATACGATTTGTTCTTTCATCTATATATCCTTTTATCGTAGACATTCCATCAAGCTGGTAAGGCAGCGCCAACACATCAGACAACTCTTTCGTATTTGCTATTTGCAAGTCAACATCCAATTGATTTGGATTTCGCTCTCGTTTTTTTGTTCCCACCGATAATGCCGGCAGGTAATTCTGAATTATTTTATTGATTGTCAATCCAATAGTACTATACTTAAAATTTCCACTAAGCGTTCCGTTCACATAGTCCGAAACAATATTAACACGAGTAAAATCGTTAGCAATCCTGGAAATCACCTGTATATTATCAACATACAGTTTTTTCCCCTTATTATTGAAAGATATACTGTCGAAACGGACAAAACCATTGATGTTATCAAGCGAATTACCCACCATATTGGTTTTCCCGTTAAATGACAAAGTTGCTCCGGGATATTTATCAGCCAGGTGGAGCGCACTGAGGTTGGTATCAACTACTTTCAGATCGAAATCAAAAACCGGCAGTTTCTTTTTTGTAAAGTCAATGATACCATTAAAGTGTGCATGCACGTTTTCGTCATTCACATCCGCTTGCCCATCAAAGCCAGTTCCATCATATCTCCCTGCAAATTTAATATCCCGATAAGAATAATTATTAAATTGTATTTCAGGAACTTTTGCTGTAATTGTTCCTCGAAGACTCGATTTTTCTTTCTTGGAACCTTGAGTATTTATACTAAAGGTAACTTTACCAAACTGCTTATTATTCAGCAATTTGCCCAATTGAAAATTCGTAGTTCTCACCGTTCCGTTATACGACAAATCCCTCAGATTATTTTCTGCTTTCAGCAAAATATCTGTAAAAATACTACCCAGCTTAGTATTTAAGCTTCCGTATGCAACCAGATTACTCAGGAATCCCGTAATATTCCCTTTATATTTCAACAATCCCAATTGGTTGAGTTCTTTAGGCAATACGAATGGCTGGGCCGAGAACTGGGAAACAAAATCCTGTATTTCTGCCGGCTGAGCATCTAACTCATTGATTTGAGCATATATAAATGCCTCATTCAAATTTGGCAATCCATTAATATCCAAATCGGTTTTCAGTAGAAATGATTTGCCATATTTTATCTCCATTTTCTGGAGATGCATGCTCGATATACGACCGGTAAGCAAACCACGAATCACGGCTGCTCCTTTTACATTTTTGAAACCAGGCACAAAAGCTTTTAAATCGGAAAAAGTAACGCTTGATGAAGCTATAGGTACATTCCACCTTACCTTGTCAACCAGTTTTTTAAGATCGGCCAAACTGTCGTATTTAAGCTTGATATCTTCAAGCCTGATATTTGAATTTGGCAACTTCAATTCCATTCCGGGGATAGTTACTCCCGTTCCCGATCCGAAAACCTGCGTTGTCAAATCCATAATTTGCAATCCCGATTGTTCTGTGGCACTCAATTTCCTGATTTGAGCACTCAATGTATCTCTGGCCAAAATATCAAGTGCAATATCGGCATCTATTTTTCTGAATTTTAAATTATTGCCATTAAAAACTCCGGCCGGAGATTTTTTATACAAATGGAAGTTCCGGTAAGAAAAAGTAGAATTGTGCAGCTCGAAGCGTCTAATCCGATACTCCACCCTGGCGGTATCAGTAGTTTGAGGTTTCTGAAAAGCCTTTATTACGAAATCAAGATTGGAATGCCCGTTCTTATCAACCACCAGATTTCCATGCAGTTGATTTATCTCGACAGAGGTAAATATAATTTTATTGTGGAAAAATTTCCAGAAATCAAAATGTGCATCCGCTTCGTGCACAAACAGGAGGGTATCTTTCTGTAAATCCTCAACGTACAAATCGTTTATGGACAAAACATTAAACAGCTTATATTCAACCTTGCCAACAGAAACTTTTGTATGCAGTTTGGCCGCCAGCTCTTTTACTACTGTCTGTGCAACAAGCCCCTGTATATTGCTGTTTTGCAGCAATATATAAAGCATGGCGAAAAATAAAACAATTCCCGCAAGGCTAAAACCTAATATCTTAGCTGTTTTTTTTATACTTTTGGACTTTATTTCGCAAAAGTAACCAATAATTTTGTGAAACCATAATGAAATGCCCATAAGTAAACGTTTTGAAAGTTTAAAAAAAGACAAATTACAATTGCCGTGCCACTAAAAGCATACACGGCATATTAACACGGATATTTTTTCTAAATTCCTCCTTTGCCAACACAATGAATCCAACCATCATATTAGGTATCGAATCGTCGTGCGACGACACCTCTGCCTCCATAATTCGGGACGGGATTATGCTATCTAATGTTACAGCCAATCAGGATGTTCACACCAGCTTTGGCGGGGTAGTTCCCGAACTGGCTTCGCGTGCACACCAACTCAATATCATTCCTGTGGTGCACGAAGCATTGAAGCATGCCGGCGTGGATAAAAGTGACCTGAGTGCCATTGCCTTTACGCGGGGCCCGGGGCTACTCGGCTCATTGCTCGTTGGAACTTCGTTCGCAAAAGGATTCGCGCAAGCACTGGATATTCCACTGATCGATGTCAATCACCTTCAAGCCCATGTACTTGCCCATTTTATTAAAGAAAACAAGCAAGACGAACAGCATCCGGAATTTCCGTTTCTGTGCTTGTTGGTTTCAGGAGGAAACTCCCAGATTGTATTGGTAAAAGCTTACAACGATATGGAGGTGATCGGCCAAACCATTGACGATGCTGCCGGAGAAGCCTTTGACAAGTGCGCCAAAGTAATGGGACTGCCCTATCCCGGCGGGCCACACATCGACCGCCTGGCCAAAGAGGGCAACCCGAAAGCATTTGCATTCAACAAACCACAAATACCTGATTATAACTATAGTTTCAGCGGACTGAAAACCTCGTTCCTTTACTTATTGCGAGATAAGATCAAAGAAAATCCAAACTTCGTGGAAGAAAACATGAACGATTTGTGCGCCTCAATACAGGCAACAGTCGTAGAAATACTAATGACCAAACTCCGAAAAGCAGCCAAAGATTTAAAAATCAATCAAATTGCAGTTGCCGGAGGAGTATCGGCAAACTCGGCATTGCGCCAGGCGTTTCAGGATCACAGCAAGAAGTATGGCTGGAAAGTATTTATCCCACCATTTTCATTCACCACTGATAACGCGGCTATGATTGCCATGACGGGCTATTTCAAATACCAGCATGCCGACTTTTGCTCCATAGGCGTAGTTCCTTTTTCGCGAGTCACAAACAAATTCTGATTATCCGAATTTCAGAGATATTCTTTAAACCAAAAACAGACACAATGAAGCTCAGGGACATGAAATTACCACAAAAACTCATTCCATTCAAAGGAGTGATTCTCTTCGTGGTGGTTTTAATGCTCTCGAACCTTTTCTGGAAATACAATGTGCTGGGCGACGAATCGGAAAGTATCAACTCAACTGTCACATTTTGGGGAATGGATATTTCGAAAGGCTTCACTCTGCTTGCACAACATGTGGCTCATGCCTGCGAAGGAATTTTACAGTTTTTCGGCTTCAATATCACACTAAAGCCAGGCAATATCCTCGGCTTCCCAAATGGCAATTCGGTAAAAGTCATATGGTCATGTACCGGACTCAAACAGGCCTATATTTGTTTCTGCATTTTAGCTTTTACCCGTGGCCCCTGGTTGAAAAAACTATGGTATATCCCACTGTGCCTGCTGGGAGTTTACGCCTTCAACATTTTCCGGATTACATTTATAGCTGGGTGCATGGAAAACCACCCACACTGGTTTGAATTTCTTCACCTATACCTTTTTAAATATGTGTTCTACGGAATCATATTTTTAATGTGGGTCTATTGGGAAGAAAAGATTGGCAGGAAAACTCAAATTCAGGATAGAAGCAATATATAAGAACGTCAATTCAATATTCTTTTGCCTTTTCTCCATTCAGCACACGCAATCCGCTCATGGCCAACGCCTCCATCTCATCCTCTCCGGGATAAATTACGATTTTGGCTATCGGCGAAATCATACGTTCAATGTAGCTTACCACAAAGCCACTATGTGCAATGCCACCCGTCAGAATAACTGCATCCACATCCCCCTTCAGGACTGCGATCATGGCCCCGATTTCCTTGGCCACATGATAAGCCATTGCTTGCAAAACCAGCTTGGCGTGTTCGTCGCCCTCATCAATCATGCGGGTAATCTCCTGAACTTCGTTCGTTCCCAGATGAGCCATTAAACCACCATTACCCACCAGCATTTTTCGTATCTCCGACTCGGAATAATTTCCACTAAAACAAAGTTTTACCAACTGACCGGCATCGAGAGTTCCTGACCGTTCCGGCGAAAAAGGCCCATAACCATCCAATCCCTGGTTTAGATCAACCACCTTCCCTTGCCTATGCGCCGCAACTGAAATACCACCACCCAAATGCGCTATGACCAGGTTGAGTTTTTCGTACGAAATACCATGCAACTTAGCATACTTCCTGCCCACTGCTTTATGATTTAATGCGTGAAATTGCGATCTTCGTGGAATCAGAGGCAAACCGCTGATCCGGGCTACATCCTGCATCTCGTCTACCACCACCGGGTCGGCAATAAAAGCACGGCAATCAGATATACCTAAAGCAATTTCATAGGCTATTATCCCACCCAGATTACTGGCATGTTCGCCCTGCGTCGCATATTTCAGATCGTGTATTAGTTTTTCATTCACAGCATAAACACCAGATTCCAAGGGACGTACCAAACCTCCCCGCCCCACAACAGCAGACAATTCCGATAGATTGATACCATCTTCTTTTAATCGCTCCAAAATAACGTTTTTACGGAATTCACATTGTTCCGCCAATGTTTTATACGGCTTGAGTTCATCGGAACTATGCCGTTTCGTATGCAAGCAAATCAACTTTTCGCCTTCGTAAACGGCAAACTTTGTTGATGTAGAACCTGGATTTACCGACAAAACTTTAAACATGGCAATTTTTATATTCAGGTAAGAATCACAAAAAACTTCACTCATCACAAAGATAGTTTTAAGTTATGGAAAAATAACAGCCACCGATCCATTTATTTTAAAATTCATACAAATCTGCACGTATCATAAGGCGAAACGGCAAAACCGACTTTTTTTATTATAAATCTTTGTATTATAAAGAATTATTTTGTACTTTTGCAATCGAAATAGGATACGGAGGAGGGGACAATAGTCCCCTCGTTTGTTAAATATAATTTAAATATGATCTCAAAAGATTCTATATATCAATCAGTTGAACAATTTTTAACCGATTCAGACTACTATATTGTCGACGTAAAAGTAACGCCAGACAACCATATTTCGGTAGAAATTGACTCTTTCGATGGAGTATCGCTTGAATTTTGCGTGGAAGTTAACCGTCATATTGAATCGCAATTCGACCGGGAAGTAGAGGACTACCAATTGGAAGTCAGCTCGGCTGGATTGACCGAACCTTTTAAAGTAAAGAAACAATACGAGAAAAATATTGGCAACGAAGTGGAGACACTTACCAAAGCCGGGAAAAAAGTGACCGGAATTCTGACAGAAGTGAATGACAACGACTTTGTGTTGCAAACCGAAAAAACGGTAAAACCCGAAGGCGCAAAACGCAAAATGACTGTTGTTGAAAATCTTACGTTTGCCTACGACGATATTAAAAATACAAAATATATTATTAGATTCAAATAAGCCATGAGCAAAAAAGAAACTGTTAGCTTAATTGATACTTTTTCGGAGTTTAAAGAACTAAAAAGCATCGACAGAAGTACATTAATTAGTGTAATGGAAGAGTCGTTCCGCAATGTAATTTCGAAAATGTTTGGAACCGACGAGAATTACGATGTGATTATCAACCCGGATAAAGGTGACTTTGAAATTTATCGCAATCGTACCGTGGTGGCTGATGAAGATCTGGAAGATCCGAACCTGGAGATTTCATTAACCGATGCAAAAAAGATCGATGCGGATTTTGAAATCGACGAAGAAGTAACAGAAACAGTTAACTTCCTGGATTTTGGCCGCCGGGCCATCCTGACACTACGCCAGACATTGTCATCTAAAATCCTGGAATTGCAAAAAGATAATGTTTTCAGCAAATATAGCGAGAAAGTTGGCCAGATTGTGAGTGCCGAATTATACCAGATTTGGAAAAAAGAGAATGTTGCTTATCGATGATGAAGGCAATGAACTTTATTTGCCAAAATCGGAACAAATCCCAACCGACTTTTACCGCAAAGGCGACACAGTTCGTGCGGTAGTAGCCATGGTTGAGAATAAAAACAACAACCCTAAAATCATTCTTTCCCGTATTTCACCGGTATTCCTCGAAAGACTTTTCGAACTGGAAGTACCTGAAATCCATGAAGGATTGATTACCATAAAAAAAATTGCCCGTATACCGGGCGAACGCGCCAAAGTAGCCGTTGAGTCGTACGACGATCGTATTGATCCGGTGGGTGCCTGCGTAGGGGTGAAAGGGTCACGTATCCACGGTATTGTACGCGAGTTACGCAACGAAAATATTGACGTAATAAACTACACCAATAACCTGAGCTTATTTATTTCACGCGCTTTGAGTCCGGCTAAAATATCTTCTATCCGATTGAACGAAGATGCCAAAAAAGCCGAAATTTACCTCAAACCCGAAGAAGTATCTCAAGCTATCGGTAAAGGTGGGTTAAATATTAAACTGGCCGGATTGCTCACCGGATATACACTGGATGTATTCCGCGAAATGGATGAAGATACAGATGGGGAAGATATCTATCTGGATGAATTTAGCGACGAAATCGACCAATGGGTTATCGATGCGTTGAAAGCCATTGGCTGCGACACTGCCAAAAATGTATTGGCTATCCCACGCCAGGATTTAATTCGTCGTACGGATCTTGAAGAAGAGACGATTGACAATGTACTGGCAATTTTAAATGCCGAATTTGAGGACGAAGAATAAACCCTCCGTATTCAGTGTTTGGTGTTATACGTTCCGTGTTCTGACCTCTATGTAGTAAATGGTTGACTGGAACTTTTTAAAAATAGAAAACCGTAATAATAGAATATGTCCATAAGATTAAGTAAAGCCTGTAAAGATTTGAATATCGGTATGTCTACCGCTTTAGAATTTTTGGCGAAAAAAGGTCATAAATTAGCTCACGACCCCAATTTAAAGTTGGAGGACGACCTGCACCTTTTACTTGCAAAAGAGTTTAACAAAGATATGGCTCTGAAAATCGAGTCAGAGCGAATTAGCCAGGAGCGCCATCTCAAAGAAAAGGCAGCTACAGTAGCTCTTGAAGGATACAACACTCCTAAGCCTGTTGAGAAACAGCCTGAAACCATTCATGTTACTATTTCAGAAGACCAGCTTCCTCATTTCAAGCCTGTTGGACATATCGATTTGGAATCAAGGAGCAAACAAGCTGAAAAGAAACCGGAAACACCTGCTCCAAAACCTGTAGCAGAAAAACCAGTGGCAGTTGAGGAAAAGGTTATCGAGAAAAAAGAAGAGCCAAAACCTTTTGTTCAGGAAATTAAACCAGAGCCAAAACAAGAAGAACCACGCGTTGAGAAACCCGTTTCAAAACCGGCTACCGAAGAGATAGAACTTCCGAAAGAGCCCGTAAAAACCGAAGAGAAAGTTATTGCGGCAGAAAAAGAAGAACCGAAAGCTGAAGAGCAAAAAATTGAAATCATTAAACCTGCCAAAAAGTTTGAAATCAAACCTGAGCCTACAACTCAGCCAGATAATGCGCCGGCAGAAAAAAATATTGAAACAAAGAATAACAACGAAGAGGAAATTTTCTCGTTGGCACGCCCTACCCTAGACGTTGCTCCGGTTGTAATCGGAACTATTGACCTGAATTTGTTGAATCAGAGTACACGTCCAAAACCTAAAACAAAAGAACAAAAACGCCGCGAACGCGAAGACAAAAACAAACAATTTGCAGACGCAAAGAAAAATGCAGTCGTTGGAGATAAAAAAATCGTACGCCCTGCAACTGAAGGTGAAGGCGCTACACCCCAACTTGGGCAACCCAAGAAAAAACGCGAACGTTTTTCCAACCAACGTGTAGATATCACCAAAGTTCCTCAATCTACTGGTCCAACGCCAGGACTTGCTCATCCTAAGAAAGTAAATCAGGGTGGAGCGCCTGCCGGAGGAGGAGACAAGAACAAAGACCGTTTCAAAAAATCAATTAAAACGGTTGTAAACGAGGAGGACGTACAAAAACAAATAAAAGAAACACTTGCCCGTCTTTCTGGTGCAAACAAAAAAGGCAAAGGTGCAAAATACCGTCGTGACAAACGCGAAAGCAACACCATGCGTCAGCAAGAGTTGGCACAGCGCGAACGCGATGAGGAAAACGTACTGAAGCTGACCGAGTTTGTTACCGCCAGCGAATTGGCCACCATGATGGACGTAAGTGTCAATCAGGTTATCGCAACCTGCATGAGCATTGGTTTGATGGTATCTATCAATCAACGGCTGGATGCTGAAACAATCAATATTGTAGCTGAAGAATTTGGTTATGCAACTGAATATGTGAGTGCAGATGTTGTTGAAGCCATTGGCGAAGATGAACCGGATTCGGAAGAAGATTTGACACCACGCGCACCAATTGTAACAGTAATGGGACACGTTGACCACGGTAAAACTTCGTTGCTTGACTACATTCGTAAAACCAACGTTATTGCCGGTGAAGCGGGTGGTATTACCCAACACATTGGTGCTTACAATGTAAAACTTGATAATGGCCAACGTATCACTTTCCTTGATACTCCGGGTCACGAAGCGTTTACCGCCATGCGTGCCCGTGGTGCCAAAATTACTGATATCGCTATTATCATTGTAGCTGCCGACGACAATGTGATGCCTCAAACCATTGAGGCGATCAATCATGCAGCTGCAGCAAACGTTCCTATGATTTTTGCGATCAACAAAGTAGATAAACCCGGTGCTAACCCTGAAAAAATCAAGGAAACACTGGCCGGTATGAACTACCTGGTGGAAGACTGGGGTGGAAAATACCAATCGCAGGATATATCGGCCAAAAAAGGTGAAGGAATTGCCGAATTGCTCGAAAAAGTATTGCTCGAAGCAGAATTACTTGAACTGAGAGCAAACCCGAATAAACGTGCAATAGGTTCGGTTATCGAATCGACATTGGACAAAGGACGTGGTTATGTAGCCACTATCCTGGTTCAAAACGGAACACTTCATCAGGGAGATGTGGTGCTGGCCGGAACACATCACGGTAAAATAAAGGCTATGTTCAACGAACGTAACCAACGTATCAAGGAAGTAAAACCAGGCGAACCAGCCTTGGTTTTAGGACTAAACGGAGCTCCGCAAGCCGGTGACAACTTCAACGTGATGAGTTCTGAACAAGAAGCCCGTGAAATTGCCGGCAAACGCGAACAGTTGCAACGCGAACAAAGCCTCCGTACCAAGAAACACTTTACGTTGGACGAATTGGGACGCCGTATTGCATTAGGCGACTTCAAAGAGTTGAATATTATCGTGAAAGGAGATGTGGACGGTTCTGTTGAAGCATTGGCTGACTCATTATTGAAACTTTCGACTGAAAATATACAGGTAAATGTAATTCACAAAGCGGTGGGTGCAATTTCCGATTCGGATATCCTGCTGGCTGCTGCTTCAAACGCCATTATTTGCGGCTTCCAGGTTCGTCCGACTACATCTGCCCGTAAAATTGCCGAGAAAGAAGAAATTGATATACGTTTATACTCTATTATTTACGATGCAATTGAAGAGATCAAATCGGCTATGGAAGGTATGCTTTCACCTGAAATCAAGGAAGAAATTACCGCTACAGTTGAAATTCGCGAAGTATTCAAAATCACTAAAGTGGGTACGGTTGCCGGTTGTTTGGTTCGTGAAGGTAAAATCAAACGTGGAAACAAGGTGCGTATCATTCGCAATGGCATCGTAGTCTTTACCGGCGAACTGGAGTCTTTGAAACGCTTTAAAGACAATGTAAAAGAAGTGGGTACAAACTACGAATGTGGTTTGAACATCAAAAACTACAACGATATCCGTGTAGGTGATATGATTGAAAGCTTTGAAGAAACCGAAGTTAAGAAAACACTATAATCAGTAATCAGTGATTAATGATTAGTAGTAAATAATAAAAAATGCAGGATTCAAACGAGTCCTGCATTTTTATTATATACGCTGTTGCTAAACTAGTTAGAAACGATAACGTGCGGCTAAACATATTCCACCATAAGACCCGGAATACCAAAGCCAGGCAGGTTTCAACAGATATAACTCCGGACGATAATCTAATGATAATTGCAATGGGAAATTAAAATTATATTCAGCTCCGATCTGACCTGCAATCCCAAGATACACACCATTGTTTCCATAATAACCAACCCAGTTGTAAGAACTTGGGTAGGTAGTAAAACCAACAGTTGCTCCCGGTCCAACATACCATTTCAGACCATCGGCAATTGAGGATAAATCCCAAACCCAATGATAAATGCCTGTGAGACCCAATCTGTAACCGGTAAAGCCCAAATCTAATTCAAGACGGTTGGCATCACCTAGTGGATGTTGATAAGATATTTCACCACCAGCTCCAAAGCGAATACCAATAGCTTTACCATCTACCTGTGCGTTTAAAGCACTTACCATTCCCGCAACTAATGCAAGCGAAAGAATAAACTTTTTCATACTGTTTAATTTTAGTTGATAATATTATTGCCTTTAGTTTAAAAATACAAAATCAAAAAACATATAAACGAGTAAGACTAGAAACGGTACCGTATTGATAGCCCATTACCACCGTAATAAGTGTAGTATGTATTTAATATTGTCGGACGCCAGTCCAGTGAAATCTGCAAAGGAATATTAAAATTATACTCTAAGCCCAATTGCCCAACAACACCTAAGCCAAAATTAGGATTATAGGTTCCGATTGTGCCACCTAACCCGGCATAGAAATTCAAACCTGTTGCAATTTGATTCAGGCCCCATACCCATTGGTACACCCCAGTCAATTCAAATCCAGGACCATACCCATGATATCGTTCGTACCAATTATTAAACCCTAAATCCAATTCCAAACGATTCGATCTGCTCAGTGCTGATTGAAAAGAAATTTCGCCACCGTGAGCCTCATTGGCTAACCGAATACCAATTGCTTTTCCTTTAACCTGAGCATTTAAATCACTACCGAACATACTCACAGTTAATGCGAGCAAGAAAAAAAACTTTTTCATACACATACCATTACATTTTTATAACCTTTAAACAAAAGGTTTGAACATTAATTTAAACAGTTTTTAAAATAAAAAAGTTCAAAAGACCTATTCATGCCAGTCTCCATTCACTTTTATTAAATCAATCAATTTATCAACAGCTTCATCTTCCGGGATATTCCGTTCCAGGCATTCCTTTTTCTTATACAAGCTGACCTTTCCACGTCCGGCACCCACATATCCATAATCTGCATCAGCCATTTCTCCGGGTCCATTAACAATGCACCCCATAATGCCAATCTTCAGTCCTTTCAAATGTGAGGTTCGGGCCTTGATACGCGCGATAACATGCTGCAAATGAAACATGGTACGACCGCAACCGGGACACGAAATAAATTCGGTTTTGGTAACACGAACCCGGGATGCCTGCAAAATGCCAAAGGCTACAGAATTTATTGCTTCTGCAGAAATGCTGCCCTTATTCTCAAGCAAAATGCCATCGCCGAATCCATCTATAAACATCACTCCCAAATCGGCAGCCGATTTAATCTGCAAATGTTGCAGTTCACTCTCGGCGTAATCCCGGCAAAGAATAACAGGTACGGTTGAACCGGCATTAAGCAAGGTATGAAAAAACGCCCGCTGTTCGCCAATCCCATTCTTATGATTTGTATGCAACAAGACCACTACATCCGGCTCTTCAAGTAAAATCCCAAGAACATGCGGTGTCAATTCATGGTAACTCAATTTCAGGAATTTCATATCCGAAGCATCCTTCTGAAGACCGGCAATATTTTCTGAATCAAAAACCGGATAAACTTCGCCAGAACTTGCTACCACCTGTCCATCTGATAAAATATAATCGGGTGCCGGAGTAAAATTGCCATTAGCTGCTGTAATGACAACTGGAACCTGATCGCCACCAATGTTTCCAACTTCATGGGTCTTCCGGCGGCTGTATTCAAAACGCGAATGCAGGATATTTTCAATTGCTTCAATCGGTTCATGCCCGGCACGTTGCGTAGTATATGCTACAAGCAAACGACCCACAGGAATCTCAAATTCAGGATCTTCGCTCAACGAAACGCGTATAGTATCGCCAATTCCATCGGCCAGCAAAGCGCCAATTCCCACTGCCGATTTTATGCGGCCATCTTCGCCATCACCAGCCTCCGTAACTCCCAAATGCAAGGGGAAGTGCAAATTTGCTTTTTCCATTTCATCAACCAACAACCGCACGGTTTGCACCATCATCACCGTATTGGACGTTTTCATGGAAATAACCACATTGTGGAAATTCTCCTCATTGCAAATGTGCAGGAACTCCATGCACGATTCTACCATACCCCGCGAAGTGTCGCCATATCGATTCATCATCCGTTCGCTCAGTGAGCCGTGGTTGACACCGATACGAATAGCCGTATTATGTTCTTTGCAAATAGTCAAAAACGGTATAAAACGGGCACGTATCTTCTGATATTCGGCTTCAAATTCCTCATCAGTATAATCGGAAGTATCGCCAATCTTGATGCTCCCCACGTAATTTCCCGGATTAATCCGTACTTTTTCTACATTGCAGGCAGCCACATCGGCGGCATTCGCATTGAAATGAATATCGGCCACCAAAGGCACACTGCAACCTTTTTCGCGCAAAGCGGCATGAATTTTACCAATACTTTCGGCCTCACGCACACCCTGCGTGGTAAAACGAACGATTTCGCCACCGGCCTCCACAATACGCAAACATTGTGCCACCGAGTTCTCTATATCGTTGGTATCGGTGTTTGCCATGGATTGTACACGCACCGGATTGCTGCCACCCAGCAATATATTTCCTATCTGAATCGCATTGGACTGACGGCGACTGTAATTAAATTGATTTAGTTTCCACATAAATATTAAAAAATCAAAATGATTATCCGTTATATTACCTAATCTCAATATAAAGCTGTATAACGGGGGCTTTGCCCCTTAAACCCCACTTCATTTTTTGGCTTGAACCAAAAAACGAAGCAAAAAAGTTCAAGACTATGCCCGCTTCGCTCGAAAAATTAGTCGTTTGTAGGCTGAAAACTTTTAAACTCGCCCCGACGAAATACGTCAGGACTCAAACAAAAAAGTTTTCTACGCCTACTTCACTCCATTTTTCGGCTCACCGGCCGAGGTCAGTCGTTACCGAAGCTTTGTAGAAATTAACTAGGTATCAAAACGGATACTCATAAAATTAATATACAAAATTACACTTTTCAGACAATGTAACGCAGAAAGGAAGAAAAAGTTGCCGAAAGATTTTCGCCACTTATCCAAACGGAAGCTATAAGAACATATTGCATCTGCCTAATATTTTTTTAGAAAACACTCCGGGATATAACAAAATAATCTTTTATCACTTCACCTCCTTAGCCTTCCCAAACTACAATTACAACCTATAAAACCATTGAAACAGGACTTTCGCAGAACATTTTTTAGTAAAATGTAGTACCTTTGCAGCTGTTTAAAAAAGCCAACAATATGAATACTGTTTTTAAGCCCAAATTATTCAGCACACTCAAAAATTATTCTAAAAAACAATTCTATACCGACTTTAAAGCGGGAATTATAGTAAGTGTGGTAGCCCTGCCTTTAGCCATTGCCATTGGGATTGCCTCAGGAGTAACACCAGAAAAAGGTTTATATACAACCATAATAGCGGGGTTCCTGATATCATTCTTTGGCGGAAGCAGGGTACAAATTGGCGGCCCAACCGGTGCTATGATTATTCTGGTCTATGGCATTATCCAACAATTTGGAATCATCGGGCTGACTATTGCCACCATGATTGCGGGAGTAATGCTTATTGCAATGGGAATACTGAAAATAGGAGCTATCATCAAATACATGCCTTTCCCCGTTATCGTTGGCCTAAACAGCGGAATTGCCCTCAATATATTCTCCTCGCAGGTAAAAGACTTCATGGGATTGCAGGCTGGACGTATACCGGTGAATTTCAGCGACAAATGGTTGACTTATTTCAAACACATGGACAGCATCAACCTCTGGTCTGTAGGCATTGGGCTAACCACCATTTCTATTATTGCACTAATCACCCGGTTCATGAAAAGGACACCCAGTTTTTTAATTACCATTGTTATCATCACCATCGGGGTTTATTTTTTACGTACAACTATGGGAGTAACCGGTATTGAAACCATTGCCGACCGTTTTTCTATCAATGCAGCTTTACCTGCCGTAAATCCTCCGGAAATCGACTTTAATGCCATCCGGACCTTGCTTCCAACAGCCTTTACCATTGCCATGCTGGGGGCTATCATTTCATTGCTTTCGGCCACTGTTTCGGATGGGGTGACCGGCGATACACATAATCCGAACACCGAACTTATTGCACAGGGAATTGCCAATGTGGTTTCTCCCATTTTTGGGGGAATTCCGGCAAGTGGAGCCATTGCACGGACCATGACAAACGTGAATAACGGAGGACGAACTCCGGTGGCAGGAATTGTGCACGCAGTTGTTTTGCTATTGATATTGGCATTTATGGGCGGATTGACCAAACATATCCCTATGGCTTGCCTGGCGGGAGTGCTTGTAGTGGTATCGTACAACATGAGCGACTGGCGAACATTCAAAGCACTTCTGAAAAACCCGAAATCTGATGTAGCTGTACTCCTATCCACCTTCTTTCTGACTGTGGTTTTTGACATGACTATTTCCATTGAAGTAGGTATTTTATTGGCTGTGGTCTTATTTGTACGCCGGATTTCTGAAACATCCTCCATTACCGTTTTTACCGATACGATCACAAAAGCCGATTATATAGAGGCAAGTGCCGACAACGAACAATTAATTTTGCCGAAAGGTGTGGAGGTTTATGAAATTGAAGGACCGTTCTTTTTTGGCGTTGCCAACAAGTTTGAAGAAACCATTAAACAAACAGGCGACCATCCCAAGGTACAGATTATCCGCATGCGCAAAGTACCGTTCATCGATTCTACCGGAGCGCACAACCTTCAGAGCCTGATCAGGAGAGCCCAGGAAAACAGAATTCAGATTATTCTTTCGGGGGTAAACGAGAAGGTACACGATGTTTTAAACAGTAATGGAATAGAAGACATGTTGGGTTCGGAAAACGTATGCAGGCACATCAGCCTGGCTTTGGCCAGGGCAGAAGTAATTGTGAGTGATGTCCGGGTGGGTGAATAGTTCGTTAAAAAGACTTGTGTTGCACTGCCAATTTACATTAACTCGAGTAAGCTATATTTGGATATTGAATGTAAAAATCAATTCATTTGATTCTCCGGAATCACTGTAACAACGTTTTGCCGTATCCATTTATCCAATTCCATTTCGGCTTCAATCCCGATACGTTCCTTAATAATTTTACGCCTGTGGTATAAGGTATTCTTGTTTGTTTCGAGCAAGCTGGCGCTATCCGAAATATCCATTCCCAGACATATCAATACTATAACCTTTAAATCGGCAAAGGTAAGGCTGGTATATCTTGTTGATAATTTTGTGAGTTTTTTGTCGAAAATATGATTAGCCTCATCCACATAATAATGCCATTCTTCTTCCGACACAATCGATTGTTTGGTGATTTCAATCATGAAGGCATCAAATTTTTCCTGTTGTTTTAGTCCCATTTTCAACCGGTTGAACCGAAGCGTATTCTCAATTTTATTTTGTAACTTGGACAACAACAACTTTCTTTTTTGTTCATTTTCCAGTTCTTTTTGCCTCATATCAAATTCCAACCGCTGTTTCTCCAGTTTATGTGCCGCTTGTTTTTTCTTATGTTTATGATTTACCAACATTAGAACTACAAGCACCAGCAACACCAGAATTATCAACAGGCTTATGACGAGAACCTTATTCCGGTTGTCAATTTTTAATTGCGCATTTTCACGCTCCTTTTTAGTTAAATCATACTGTTTGTCTATGCGGTAAAGTTGCTCTTTAATTCTTTTCTGAAAAAGAGAATCCCTAAGTAAATAAGCTTTTTCTAAATTTTCAAACGCCATTTTATAATTATTCTGACCTTGGGATACATATGCTCCCGCCAAAAAACTTACAGGATTGGAATGTACTGCCAACGAATCGGCAAATGAGATTCGCAGATAATATGCTGCTGAATCCGGCTTATTCAGTTTCGAATAAGTATATGAAAGAATGGCAGCATAATGCGAATCCGGTATACCGGAATAATGAAAAACCGTTAAAATAGATTCTTTTGACCGGGTGTAATCTTTATTATAAAGCAGTTCACCCTGCCGGAGTAATATACTGTAATAATTAGCTGTATCCCCTGATTCCTTTGATAACTCCAACGCTTTATTCGAATAATATAATACGCTCTCAAACCTGGAGTCAATCTGGTAAAGCATATCTGATATTACCCTACATGAATATGCCTGATATTTTTTATCTTTTGACAGATTAAAGTGCGCCAATGACCTCCTGAAATAATTCAACGAATGGTTGTACAACTCATCTTCCATACAGATATACCCTAAATAAAAATCAACCAATCCCTTATAGCTTTCTTCTGATGTTTGATTCAGGAGATCTTCAGCTAGTTTAAAATCACTCATAGCTACCTTATTTTTATTATTCATCCGGGCAACTCTACCGGACAGATAATAAGCAATTCCGGAGTATTTGGGCAATTTACTGTTCTTATAGTAGTTTACAGAAACACTTATCAAACTATCCGATTTAATTTCTTTCTGAAGTTTAATTTGCGCATGGGTGTAGTGCAGGCACCAGGCCGCATAATCGGCTTTGGATAACTTCTCCGGGTGAGATATAGAGGTAAGCAAAAGCCATGCACTATCCGGCTTTGGGAAAAGCAATTTTTCGGCACGCAGTATAATTTCATTGTGCATATATTCAGGCTGGCAAGATATGAAAACCAGGCTTAACAGGGAGATTATCCAGCTTTGTTTATAATTATTTATACTGTTCATAAATTTCTATTTCTATTATCTCCACTTTTTACAGTTCTCCTGTATTTTCAAAAAAGAAAAACTGCTTCTCACCTCTTTGTGTGATTCAGATCAGTTAAAAACAGTACATTCTCGTAGTTCAAATTGAGGCGTACAAACAATTCAACAATAAAACAACCTAAACACCTCATATTCTACAACTTGCACTTTTAGATTTTAAGACACGTACAACATGTTTTTTTGCAAATCAAATAAGAGAGAGATAACTTTGATTGCAAAAATAACCAAAATATTTAAACTTAAAAAAAGTACGATCATATGAAAAGGGTATGAACATGGAGAGTCACACGCTTGGCTCGCCAAAAGATCATTTAAAATCCGTTATGCAAATTCTGCTTAATAATTGAAAATCTTAATTTACAACGAAACATACTTATAAGTGGTACAGTCATTTTTTTGAGTATAGTGAACATAGAAATAACCAAACCGAACCTGTTTTTATTGACTGTACCACTTTAAGTGTCCACATCCTCGGAGATATAACACAATCATTAAATATAGAAAGTTGCCTGAATCTTTTATCCCAACTTCTGTATTATCAGTATTTGCAATCCGCAACTTTCAATATTTTAAACAAACCAGTATATTTGTGATTCTAAATATTGACAGCATGGATATATAGTATCTCACAACCGACTATTTAATATCCGGATTACAAATCTAAAGAATACAGGAAGTGGGATTGCAAATCCCAGTGGAATACCGGAAATTCTATGCATATAATAGGTACATCCTGAAGGACGGAGAGTTAATGGTAAATTTGACGGATATAATTCAGAGAGTATCCGTGATTTACTCCAGAATAAAATGACTCATCAGCCGAGAGGATTAGATTCATGGGATGTATTAAATATACCCCAGAGGTTACTGGCAAACAGGTTCAACGTGAGGTAGTTCATTGCGGCATTAAATATATAAATCAATAATATGAAAACTAAGCTATTATCATTTTTTTTATTTCTCATTTTGATTTGTTCATGTCAAAGAACTCTCCCCGACGAAGAGTTTACTATGGTACGGACTCCCTATTATGGTAATAAAATTAGATTTGATGGTTACTATTCAGCACTTGATCTAAAATACAATTTGAATACAAATTTAATATTTTATAGAAACGGAGCTATAATGTTCTTTAATTATAATAGTGACATTACAAATTTTTATAGTGATAATAAAAATGTCGAATTATTAAGGAAAGATAAAAACTCCTGGGGAATATATAATACAAGAAATGACTCTGTCAAAATACAATATTGGACACGATATACTGACAATACAATTAGATATTTAGTATATGACTTACAATTGAAGATTCTTGATGACTCTACTTTATATGTAATTCCTCATAATGAAGATTCTATTATTTATCATTTTAAATATTTAAATCCTAAACCCGATAGCACCAATGTGTTTATAAAGTAAAGAGAATAACAGCAGATGGTGGAAATCGTCTGCTGTTATATTAATATTATTGAATTAAAATCATATTTTACAATATAATATTTAAAAATTCAACTTTCATGAAAACAATTCACAGTTTAAGATTAAGTTATTTTCATTTCTTCATTATTACTATCACAATGCTTTTATTTTCATGTTCTAACACTAATACCACCATTAATAATTTCTCATATGTGATAAATAACATATCAGACAAAAAACTCAAAATAGTTGTCAAAACCAGTAGGGTTGACACAACATTAAATATAACGCCACATACGGAAGGTACTATTTACAATGGGTACGAAGAATTTGTAGGAGATGCTCCTTCATTTGGGAATCCATTTTTCCTGAAGGTATTTAGTATTTTGAAAATTGAAGCAGTCGATAAATCAACAATAACGCTGGATTACCTCAATCAATCTAATTGGAAGTCGTACACAGCAGGTATTAGTGTGGGTGGTACTAAAACTAACACAACTACTTATAAGATTAATATAGCCAATTCAAACTTTCAGTAAAAGCGAGTAAATAATTAGATTTGTAGTTATCAGAAAAGAGCTTATGAATCAACGACATTTACAAGGACAGAATAACAAATTCAATGAACCTGCAGATTGAACAAATATCCGGTTGGACAGAGTAGTTGGCATGATTGTTCGGCATAGGCTCCAGTTCACCGTAGCGTAGTTGACAGGAGATGTTGAGCGAATCGTCTTTCGCTTCTGTCAAGTTAGAAGGAAAGCTCCGGCCTTCCATATTGAAATAGAATATGGAAAGCGGAGCTTTTCTTTTATCAGCGACATAGGCTAATGCCACAATGTCATCAACCCTTCATAGGGGATATTCAAACATTTATTAAATGAGGAAATGAAACGGTTGGCATAACGGACAAAAGTCGATGGCAGAGCCAGTAACTGGTATTCTATGGTTTTTGCCAGCCGGTAATCGCCCGAAGCGTTAGGATGCAAGCGGTCGGTTTCAGCATTACTAAAATATTGTACTTGCGCATCGGCAAGCGGATACAGGCCGGTTGTTGAATACAGGTCAATCAGCGGAACAGCCCAATGGGAAGCTGCTTGTTTAAGCACATTGACGTAGGCATCAATATATAATCCCTGTCCATTGCTGTAGTTTTCGTCGGGCTGCACATTTTTATCACTAAACCTGGCAAATCCCCTGTGAATGGGAGTCATAATGATGATTTGCTGTTGAGGGAAAGTGGATTTCAGGTATGATATTACTTTATTTATACGTCCGCAAAACGTAGTATCATTCATTATTGGCGTTCTGTATTTACGTATCACTTCATTTCCGTTGTGGTTCGTTGTTTTTTGCGTTTCGCTAAAAAATTCTCCCAGTGGAATGCTCTTATTATAATCATTCGTACCCGCAAAAATAATTATTGCATCCACTTCGTTCCCTTTTTCCTGCTGCAACTTAAGTGCCTGTTTGTAAACGCCATCCCATTGGTTACCGCTAATGCCGTATACCAACGGTTCTATTCCGAGCAATTCTACCAGATACTTCCAGTAAATGCAAGCGGTACCTTTCCGATTTTTATCGGTCATCGAATCTCCCAAAAATGCTACACGCTTACCGCTCCATTGCGACTGAACTATCCTTTCACTAACAGGGATCTCCACTTTTGGCACTTCTTTCGTTACGGCCTGTTGGGCATATCCTCCAACACCTGCTGTAAGCAGAAAGACAGAGGTCATTATCAACATTTTCTTCATTTATATTTCTTTGTGATTTTAAGTTTTTGCAAAGATATAACAATATATTCAACTATCCGGCCGTGTAGACCCATGCTAGCCGGAATTACGATACACCATTTTATCTTAAAAAGAAGCTGATCAACAAGCTGATTCGGAATATTACCCAAAACAAGCAGCCTTTTTTGACCTCGAAATATTATAATATGTTTATTTCTGTTATTTTTTATTTACAATATTTGACCGCACCTACCATTGAAATAGAATATCCACCACAAATGCTACAATAATTACTACAAATGAATTAGCCAAGTTGCTAAAATCTATCTTATAACAAAACCGTAACTTAATTAGGTTAAGCAAATATCAATTTACAACAAAAGTCCCTTAAAAAAAGCGAAACAGATTAAAATTTGCAGCGTTTCATTTAAGAGTGTAGCATAATTTACTACATTATTAAGGCTTACACATTATGTAAAAACATATTATATTTGTAAAAATTCGATTTCAGACCCCAGTTTATTGGGCTGAATTATAGAAACATACAAGTGATACTTTGACACTAACACATACATTATTTTACTAACCTTTTAATCTGAGTACTGATGGAAATTATTAATTTCAAAAAATCTGGCGACCCAATCAAATTCAAATTCGTGGTAAAAGAAGAAGGAGTTTCGGTAGTTTACTCCATAGAGCTTTTCAAAAAAAATGGGAAACGGCCGATACTGACTTATCTTGGGGGATAATCTCAAATGTCGTAAAAACGAAAAACTCGAACATTACCTGCCAGTTCCTTTGAACGAAAATGACAAAAGGGTGATCTGCATTAATGTCGATTACATGGGATATGGGAATAATATCAAAAGAGATTATTTATTCGCCTTTGAGGTCTACCAGGGAAGCGAGCTTTTGAAGTCAATTGAGAAAAAAGGCAATTTATCGGCTTCTGAAGAAAGCATTTCCATTTTAGCTCAGCTATCAATGAATTAGTTAGCCCTAAAAAGGTTCTAAATCCAACACTATCAATTTAGCGATTGGTATGAAAAAGCAGATAATTTCAATCTGCTTTTTCTTTTTTTCATAATACTACCCTGCAAATTATTGACCCACAATTGCATATTCTAACTCAAACTTTACTGTTTGTGTAGCATTGAAGTATCGATTTATCGAAAAAAGCCCAAAATGTTTTCTTATCTCAAAGCAAAAGCGTATTTTTGTATAGATTTTTTTGAAAAATGACTAATAAATACGAAGAACTTGCACGCGCATTTGAAACAAAACTGCGAAAACTGATTTCGGAGTACAAGTCATTACAAGAACAAAACACCCTGTTAAAAGCTGAATTAAGCCGGAAACAAACCGATTTAATGGTGGCTCATCAGGAAATTTTGGAACTTCGGAAAAATTACGACCATTTACAACTTGCTAAAAACATGCTGGGCGGATCGGAAGCTGCGAAAGCTGAATCCAAACAACAAATAGCGAAAATGGTGCGGGAAATTGACAAGTGTTTAGCTCTTTTGGATGAATAGAGCGTATGAAAGACGATAAATTTACTATAAATGTTACTGTTAATGGTTTTAAAATGCCATTAAACATTCCACGTAAAGACGAGGAATTATATCGGAATGCCGAAAAACTGGTTGAAAAGTATATTACTCATTTTCAAAAACAATACAACCAGCGGTCTACTGAACAGATTCTTATTCTGGCAGCTTTTCAAATAGCAGTCCTGGTTGCAAAACAGGAGCTCAGCGAGGACGTTAGTCCGCTGGCTGAGAAAATCCAGGCTTTGGACGACGAATTGAAAGCATTACTAAACAAGGAATAGCGCTTATTTACTTCGTTTTTTTACACACATTTCCGCATTACATTGTCTGAAAAAACTTTCTGTCGGAACGGGAAGCTGGTTTCATTCAATGCAATGCTTTTTTATGCTTAATTTTCAAAACAATAATTCTCAATTACATACTTAAATTTCAAATGATGGTAAATATAATAATCGGACTGATTGCACTTGTTGCCGGAGCCGGTGGGACTTATGTCCTGCTTCGTTTTGTGAACAAGCGTGCACTTCAGGAAGCAGCAGCAGAGGCTGAACTGCTTAAGAAAAATAAACTTATAGAAGCTAAAGAAAAATTCATTGCCCTGAAAGCCGAGCACGAACAACAAGTGCAGGAGCGGAACGCCAAAGTTCAGGAAAAAGAAGTAAAACTTCAGCAACGCGAGATGCAGTTGAACCAAAAACAAAGCGAAGTTCAGCGCAAAATGAACGAAGTGGAAGTGTTGAAAGACACCCACGATCAACAAATCCATGCACTCGAAGGAAAGAAAAAAGAACTGGAACACCTGCAACATCAGGCACAAATGGAGCTTGAAACCATTTCGGGACTTTCGGCTGAACAGGCCAAAGAGCGATTGGTGGAAGCGTTGAAGGAAGAGGCCAAAACCAATGCCATGTCGTACATTAACGATATCATGGAAGAGGCTAAAATGACTGCCAACAAAGAGGCTAAGAAAATTGTGGTTCAGAGCATCCAACGCGTGGCTACCGAAACAGCCATTGAAAACTCTGTAACTGTTTTCCATATTGAATCGGACGAAATCAAAGGACGTATTATCGGTCGCGAAGGACGTAATATCCGCGCACTGGAAGCTGCCACCGGAGTTGAAATCATTGTGGACGATACTCCCGAAGCCATCGTGCTTTCGGCATTCGATCCTGTTCGCCGCGAAATTGCACGCCTATCGCTCCACCAATTGGTAACCGATGGACGTATCCACCCTGCCCGCATTCGAGGAAGTGGTAAACAAAGTCCGCAAACAAGTGGAAGAAGAAATTATCGAAATTGGTAAACGAACCACTATCGACCTGGGAATTCACGGCTTACACCCCGAACTGATCCGCATGGTGGGTAAAATGAAATATCGTTCGTCTTACGGCCAGAACCTGCTGCAACACTCGCGTGAAGTGGCCAACCTTTGTGCTACCATGGCTTCGGAACTTGGTCTTAACCCTAAAAAAGCAAAACGCGCCGGACTGTTGCACGACATAGGCAAGGTGCCTGATGATGAACCAGAATTGCCACACGCCATCCTTGGTATGCGTTTAGCCGAGAAGTACAAAGAAAAACCGGATATTTGCAACGCCATTGGTGCCCACCACGACGAAGTGGAAATGGAAAGTCTTATAGCTCCTATCGTCCAGGTTTGTGATGCTATCTCCGGAGCACGTCCGGGAGCACGCCGCGAAATCGTGGAAGCTTATATCAAACGTTTGAACGATCTGGAAAACCTGGCATTGTCTTATCCGGGCGTACTGAAAACATACGCTATCCAGGCAGGTCGCGAGTTGCGCGTAATTGTAGGGGCCGACAAAATCGACGACAAAGAAACTGAATTATTGTCGTTCGATATTGCCAAGAAAATCCAGGACGAAATGACTTATCCGGGTCAGGTAAAAATCACGGTTATCCGTGAAACCCGTGCGGTAAGTTACGCGAAATAGTTTATTGCCGGCAGTAGTAGTTTATAATCCGTAATGCATATAAATCCGTAAAACAGAGAAAAATCTGTTTTGCGGATTTTTGTTTAAACAGACATTTATCAATATCATTCAAAAAAATGCAAAATACCGTACTCAACTTATCCGACAAACTACCACTCACCTGCTCGCGCTCCGGAAATTGTTGCCACGGCAATAAAGTACTTCTTAACCCGTGGGAATTGGCTTGCCTGGCCAACGAGAAGAAAATAAGCGCCCGCGAATTCAGAGACCTATACACTATATGGAGTGGTGTGCGCCTGCGATTCAATGGCGCTGTAGGCTATGTTGGAAAACGGGCATGCAGCCAGTATAAAGTTGGAACCGGTTGTAGCATTCATGTCGCCCGACCACTTGCATGCCGCCTTTTTCCATTGGGACGGCTAATTCAAAATGGAGCAACCACGTATATCCATCCGGGAGAAACATTCCCCTGTTTAGATGGGTGTGCCGAAGTACTGGATCTACCCTTTTTAAGCGTAGAAGAATATTTGGCCGGACAAGAAACAGTTTCCTGGGAAATGGCTCAAAACACCTATTTGGAGGTGGTACAACTATTGGCAGATATAGCATTTGAGTTATTGTTAGATAGCGGGCTGGCCGAATCGGGCGATAAAGAGACTTTACGGCAATGGCGACTTATGGCTAACGAATCGCCGGAGCAGTTAGCGGAAAGAATTACCCCGGAATGGCTCGATTATCTGACTATCCCGTATGTGAACCATGACATTCAGCAGCCAGAGCTATTTTGCGAGCAACATGTCATAATCCTTCAGGAACAATTGCAAGCTTCATTTGGTAATGCTCAAACCCTAAAAGAACTTCAGGAAGCTGCCGTACTGATAATGGCCCTTGCTTTACTGTTGTCTGTTGCTGTAGGTGCCACTCCTCTACTGCTGGCAAGCCACTGGATAGAAATAGCTAAAAACAACGGAGCACAGGAGTAATGATAATTACTAATTAGTTCACAAGAACAACTAATGCAATTAGGCGAAAAAAGAGAGAAGCTGTATAAAACAAATTATACAGTTTCTCTCTTTAGTTACAATTATAAATCATATTAGTTCTTAAAGAGTTTACAAGTCCTGTTGCCTGCATGAATAATATAAACTCCCGGTTTTAACTGGCTTGTTTCAACCCGGCTCTCACCGGCAAACAAGTTCCGGACGAATACCAATTGCCCGGCGACGTTATAAATTTTGATTTGCGTATTTTCGTTCAACAACACTGTGAAACTTTCGCGGACCGGGTTCGGGTAAATGATCAGATCCAAACTTTCAGGATTATTGTTCCCTGTAACATCCACCGCTTCTTTTAACATCATATCAGCATTGGTTTCAGTACTCTCATTCGTAAGTCCTACAGTTGAATATGCAAAAGCACTGGCCGTTTCTGAAACGACGGTGAATGAATCAACCGGAAGTTTATCAAACATATAATTTCCATTTACATCAGTCAATGTCCATGCAACAGGTTCATTGTTTCGGTTTAGCAATAAGACAGTGGCATTGACTGCAAGAGCATAATCGGGAATGCCATAAGTATCTGCAAATGCATTTTTAACCAACAAGCTATCATTGAGACGATTGGTTTCAAAGAAAACATTTCCGTAAATACGGCATGTACCTTCAGTGTGCGGAACGAATTTTCGCATTTTTACCACCACATCAGTAACATTGGATTGCAGGCTCACAAAATCGGCAAACCGGTAGTACAGCTTATCAATATAGAAAGTGGGCAAATACCCCATATACAACGATTTATCCGGGATAGCATACACTGTATAATCCGACTGCGGCAACCCGTTAAACATGAATGAGCCCTCTGAAATCTTTCCTATTGCCAGAGCTTTCCGATAGCCTTTCTCGAATAAAACAGCCAATCCAGACTTAACAGTATCTACACCGGCTAACGCCTTGCCTGACAAAGTATATGTATCGGCTCTTTCAATCAACTCATAACATTTCACAATACCTGAAGAGTTGCAGAAATTCGCAAATTCAGCCAGCGTATAGATTAAAACGCCATTGAATTTCACTTTATCGCCTACATTCAGGCCCCCTGCCATCAATCCTGCGGAATTAAAGACTTCCTGCGGATTTATGTAGAATAACATGTTTGTGGCTGTTTCTCGTACAAACAATAGGTTGACACATGTGTTCGTCCCTCTTTCAACCACACCTTCGCGATCTTTAACACACGTAGGAACGGTATCTATCAACCGGTAACATTCAGCGATACCATTAACCAAACAATTTGAATCCTTTACAGAATCATTTTTAATCAAATAACCGCCGAAAACCGCCCTATCTCCGGGCTTCAGAACCGGCTCGACATTTAATGTTGCATCGGTGACGCTAATTGGGTTAATTGAATAAAGATTCCCTGTCAACATCTCTTTAATTAGCAAAGCTAAATTGCAATCAGCCATGCCGGACACAACAATTCCTTTTTTATCTAATACACATCCCGGAGTTGGTTCAATCACCTTATAACAAAGCACATATCCAAACGTCCTGCAACCACCCGCTGATATTGAATCGGCACTATCAGGCATTGCTTTAAACACAACTTTATCTCCTACTTTTAAAGCAACTGAATTAGTTCCGGTGGCAACATCCCGAAGTCTATACAAATAAGGAAATACCGAAGCGTAAGGAACTGAAAGATCTTCCACAAACAATTGTCCGTTGCAATTTACCACTACCCCTTTCCGATCAGGCACACAAACCCCAATTGTATCAATCAATTTATAACAGGTGGCAACACCTATATAGCGACAGGAATCTGATGAAACAGGAGGATTCAATACCCTGTATCCACCGAAATAGACCTTGTCACCCACATTCAGTGCCGGCTGTACAGCCACTCCGGTAGTTGCATCCACCTCCTCTTTTATTTTATACAACTGAATTACAGCAAGAGGCGAAGAAATATCCTGAATAAACTTGATACCGCCGCAATTGACAACAATACCTTTTTTATCCATTTGGCATCCTACATTTATTGTACGATAGTATTTACCGTTGATATACAACTGCTTGTCTTCATTAAAGACTCCTAGATTAATTGTAGCAACAAAAGTTGAAATTACCTGAATACAAATCCGGTCCTGCTCATTAATTCTATTCAGGCTTACAAATATACTGTTGCCTGCAACGGAATCTTTGGTGAAATAATAATCCGGGCAACCATTGTTTGAAATATATTTATATGACAAAATAACGCTGTCGGAATAGGTTGGATTTGTTGGATAAACTGTAAATGAGTCATTTTGCCAAATGTCGGGCTGACCATTAACATATAAAAATCTGCAAAAAAGTAAAACGACTATAAAAATCGACTTGTAAATATGTGTTTTCATGTTCAATACTGTTTTTAATGGTCATATGAAACTCGCATGTCAAATTTTCATTTCATTTGATGATTGTCTGCTGTCATGCTCATTTCATAATCCGACTTTAAATGTCAATAAAGAAAAGACGTGTATCAAAAAAAGAGACCGCTAAAGCGTATGAACCTGTAAGTATATAACAATCAGATGCATGTTATTCCTCTTACGTTGCACAGATTTATAGGGTTTTAACCCTCCGTAAACATAACGCAGAATCGTCGACGAAATCAGTTAAACAATAATTAATTGCATGGTTTTTGATATTCAGAAATATCGCATTATCTTTGCAAACCCAATTCGGGGATAAACCAGGACTTACCAAGCGATTATTGTTTCGCACTTCCACAGCGGTGGAATATTAGAAATGACATGAATCAGGGTAATTTCGTTATTAGGGGCTGTTTGGTTTTGACAGCAGGTAGAACTGATATGTAAGCATGTCGAGCTTTGAGAAAACAGCTCGTTAATCCAGGGTCTCAAAATTATAACTGGCGAAACTAATTACGCTCTTGCTGCTTAATCGAATCACAGTAGATCGAGCTTAATCCGGACACAAGGTGACTGGACGAGACATTTCCCGGCGGCCGTCGCTTCGAGGCCAATGATCAGGAGATGCGGATAAATCGAAGATAGTCGCGCTTAGCCTTGGAGGCACGATGAAATAAAAAGGATAAGGCGCAGGTTGGTGGCTTCGGTCTTGCCTACGCACGAAAAACTAAGCGAAGATAAACATGTAGAAAGCTTATTATTTCCTTGTTTGGACGAGGGTTCGACTCCCTCCAGCTCCACAAAACAAATATCAAAAACCAATGAAAGCCTGTAAAATCAATGATTTACAGGCTTTTGTGTTTTTAGCAGTTCACAAATTATTCAATATCTATCAATCTGTAGGTGCTGAATTCGGTGGACTTGAAAAATAGAAACATTACCTCCACCGAATTTAAACTAAAAGTGTTTATAATCAAGCAGTTCAATATTTGAACATCTTGATTGGGAATTTAAAAGTAAGTATTTTTGAAAACTTTTAAAGGTTACCACAATGAACACAAAACTATCCGTCCTCTTTTTCGTAAAGAGAACAAAAACCAATGTCGATGGACTTTTACCTATCTTTATTCGCGTAACAGTAAACGGTGCACGTATCGAATTCAGCACAAAGCGCTTCACAACTTCTGAGAAATGGTCCGTCGAAGGCAATCGCATGAAAGGAACCAGTGCTGATTCAAAAGTAACAAATTCCTATCTTGACACATTAAAAGCCAAAATCTTCGATTACCAGCAACAACTTATCCGCGAAGATAATTTGGTCAATGCCGAAAATATGCGAAACAAGATACTCGGAGTAGAGAAACGGAGTCATATGCTTATTGGCATTTTTCAACAGCACAATGAAGAAATAAAAACCCTTGTTGGTCGTGAATTCGCAACCGCAACATATACCCGCTACGAAACTTCATTAAAACACACCGTAGCTTTTCTTCAATGGAAATATAAAGTATCAGATATTGACATTCGCAAAATAGATCATGAGTTTGTGACAAGTTATGAATTTTATTTAAAAAGCGTACACAAATGCAATCAGAATACAACAGCAAAATATATTAAAAATTTCGGTAAGATTGTCCGTATATGCTTAGCTAATGGTTGGATTGAGCGCGACCCATTCATAAACTATAAATGTAAGATTGTGGAAGTAGAAAGGGCATTTCTTTCTCAAGACGAAATTGAAACAATGCTAGAGAAAGTCTTTGTTTCTGACCGGCTCAATCAGGTGAAAGACATTTTCCTTTTCAGCTGCTTTACAGGCTTAGCTTATGCCGATGTAAAGAAACTATCCCGAAAGAACATTGCCATTGGAGTGGACGGAGAACGCTGGATCTACATCAATCGTACAAAAACAGACACCCGATCCAATATTCCCATTCTTCCAATTGCCTCTTATTTGTTGGAAAAGTACAAAGATCATCCGCAGGTAGTCAACCAAGACAAGCTCTTACCAATTCTGAGCAATCAGAAAATGAATTCCTATTTAAAGGAAATTGCCGACACCTGCGGTATCACCAAAGAATTGACTTTCCACATTGCCCGGCATACTTTTGCAACCACTGTTACGCTTTCAAACGGTGTCCCGATTGAAAGTGTTTCCAAAATGCTCGGACACAAGAACCTCAAAACAACTCAGCATTATGCTAAGATACTGGATTTGAAAGTAAGCAACGACATGCAGATTTTGAGGGAGAAGTTTGGAAATGGAACGCAATTGAAAATCAAGCAATCGGCAGGATAAAATTAGTTACTACCTGAAAAATAGGAATTGCCTGGATCGTCAAAAAAGACAATCTAGGCAATTCCTATAAAAGTGTTTATTCTAGTTCAGTGACCGATATTCAGTAGGCGTATAACCAGTTTCTTTTTTGAACATCCGGATAAAATGCTGAGGATACTTAAAACCAAGTTCGAAGGCTATTTCACTAATAGATTTACCAGGCTCATAAATTTTTTCCTTAGCTACTTCAATCAGCTTTAGCTGGATATGTTCCTGTGCCGATTTGCCTGTTTCCTTTTTCAAAAGATCGCCAAGGTAATTCGCAGACAGAAACAACTTATCAGCACAATATCTCACCGTTGGTAAACCACTATCAACAATCTGATCAGAGTTAAAATAATCGTTTAGCACTTGTTCAAACCGGGTAAGTAAATCTTTATTCACGTGACTCCGGGTAATGAACTGCCGGTCATAAAACCGCTGACAATAATTCAAAAACAACTCCAGGTAAGAAACAATCAGGGTTTTACTATGTTTATCGATAGCATGTTCCAACTCGTATCCTATTTTATCCAGGCAATCGTTCAGAATGGCTCTTTCGCGAGTTGATACATGTAAGGCCTCATTTACATTATATGCAAAAAAGCTGTAATCTTTCATATTACGCCCCAGTGAAGTTCCATGTATTAAATCTGGGTGAAAAACGAGTGCTTTCCCCATCCCTTTTTGTTTTGTCTCGCTTGCCACACCATACACTTGATTAGGAGCTAGAAAAAGGATAGTGCCTTCTTCATAATCATAACTACTACAGCCGTAGGTCATATTTCCACAAATCGAATCTTTCAGGAATACAGCATACATTGCCATTTGGCTTTTGAAATAACAGAAGGGCTCTGACTTTTCGAAATCGACAATACTGATAAGAGGGTGCAGTGTTTCAATCCCTATAAGGTTATTATATTCATTTATTGATTTGATGTTGATTATCTTTTCCATACGAATACTGTTTTATTGAAATCCGGAACAAAGATAAACAGAAATTGCTCAGGAAGTTCCACAAAATTATAAGTTCAGTAATTTTGGTTATCATCTCCGTAATATTGGTAATTCTATTGTTTTATTATACACTACTTTTGCATCATAATTTTAAAATTATTTCAAATGAGAAAACTCCTATCAATTGCAATACTGACTTTAGCTATAATAGGTCAGGTATTTGGCAATAAAATGAAACAAGAAAAAACAAGTAAAATGAAACAAGAAACAGATCATTACACATTTGAACTTAGTAATAAAGTCACTCGTCAAAAAGTGCATTTTAAAAACCGTTACGGTATAACTTTGGTTGGAGACTTGTATCTTCCAAAAAATCATGCTGGTGAACTTCTCCCTGCACTTGCTATCAGTGGCCCATTCGGTGCAGTAAAAGAACAATCATCTGGTCTTTATGCAAATCAAATGGCACAACGAGGTTTTGCCGTTGTAGCTTTCGACCCATCTTACACAGGTGAAAGTAGTGGTGAGCCACGTAATATTGCTTCATCTGATATTAATACAGAAGATTTCAGTGCAGCTGTTGACTTTCTGGGAATTCAAAAAAATATCGATAGAAATAAGATTGGTATTATCGGTATCTGTGGATTCGGTGGTTTTGCGTTAAATGCAACAGTTATTGACAAGCGCATAAAGGCGGTTGCTACTGCAAGTATGTATGACATTCCACGGGTAGCTTCCAATGGATATTACGATAAAGCGACTTTAGAGCAACGTTCAAAAATGCTTGAACAGATGAGTCAACAAAGATGGAAAGATGCAGAGACAGGAACTACTGCTTATGGATCTTGCCCCAATCCTGATACTATAAAAGGGAACGAACCTCAATTTATAAAAGATTACTTTGACTATTATAAAACCTCAAGAGGTTTTCAGGCACGATCAATCAATTCCAATGGTGCATGGACATTGACCAATGGATTTTCAATCATGAATATGCCAATCTTAGCACATATTAAAGAAATTTCTCCACGACCTATTTTAATAATAGCAGGAGAAAATGCTCATTCGCGTTATATGAGTGAAGATGCCTACAAAGCAGCAAATGAACCTAAAGAACTGATGATTATTCCGGGTGCTGTCCATGTCGATCTGTACGATGGAGGTAAACTCAATTATATTCCATTCGATAAATTGGAAAGTTTCTTCAAAACGAATTTGAAATAATCTGACTATTAAATTGAGAGAGTGGCCATTGAGTCACTCTCTGAATAAAGTTTAAAATCACAATGGTTAGCAATGATGAATATTCATTCAATATTTGATCGGTTACATGCTGGTGAAATAGTTCCTTTCAACGATCCGAATTACAACGAGATTAGTAAAGTGGCAGCTCGAACAATGGAACTGTTAGTCGCTTTGAATAATGCTTCAGATGTATCTATTGCCCGGAAGTACACAAGTAAGATTATTGGTCAGGAGATTGATGCTAGTTCTACCGTGTCTACTCCCTTTCATATCAATTTGGGCATTTTTACCAGAATAGGGAAAAGTGTTTTTATTAATTCTGATTGTACTTTTCTGGATATTGGAGGCATCACTATTGAAGACGAGGTGCTGATCGGACCAAAAGTCAACATTATTACCGAAGGTCATCCTATTGATCCTGCGGAGCGAAAATCACTCATCGTAAAACCCGTAGTGATTAAACGAAATGTCTGGATTGGTGCCGGTGCAACGATATTGCCCGGTGTTACGATTGGGGAGAATTCTGTGGTAGCTGCTGGAGCTATTGTCTCAAAAGATGTTCCGGATAATGTAGTGGTTGTTGGTGTTCCTGCAAAAGTGATAAAAGAAATTAATTGCTAACTAATATGAAAAAGACAATCTTTACAATTAGCTCTTTTCTAATGATACTTACAAATATCATGGCTCAGACAACTCCACAAATTAAAGTTACGGTAGGAACAAAAGTATATATTGCAAATACTTACGACAATGCCTCTGCTAAAGCTTTCATTGGGTTATTACCTTTGACTATTCAAATGAATGAACTGAATGGAAATGAGAAGTATTCTTATTTATCGAGTAATCTTCCTTCTGCTGCTACCAATCCGGGAACGATTCAAACTGGAGATCTGATGCTTTGGGGTGACAATTGTCTTGTATTGTTTTATAAAACTTTTTCAACAGGATACAATTATACCAAACTTGGATACATAATTAATTCTTCTGGATTGTCTGAGACTGTTAGTTCTGGAAATATAACTGTCAATTACGAACTAAATAACGAAACTACGGAAATCTCTAATCCAAAAGAAGATACTTTCTGTTTCTTCAACAGGAACAAAACAATAGAAGTTCCTGTGGATTGCAGAGAATTCACTTTGTACACTGCCAATGGAGTCCTCATAAAAAAAGAGAACACAAATATTATGAATTTAAATGCAGTTCCTTCCGGAATTTACATGATCAAGGCTATTGTAGGGCAAAAGGAAATGGTCAGAAAATTAATGCTTCAATAATCTCAACGAAACACTTACTCATAACATGGATATTTGACGAAATATGTATAACCTTACCTTCGCTGCCACCTCACCTTTTCAAACACTGTCCTGATCGAAAGCGTTTCCAAAATGCTCGAACACAAGAACCTCAAGACAACTCAGCATTATGCCAAGATTCTTGATTTGAAAGCATGTAACGACATGCAAATTTTGAAGGAAAGTTTGTAAATGGGACACAATTGAAAAACAAGCAATCGGCAGGATAGATTATGTTTTATCATTCAATTCTAAAGAAAAAAGAAATATATGATCCAATAAATCTTTTGATTTTCGTTGAGACGTTATTAAAGAAATCTTATACTTTTGTATTTCTAAATAAAACCGTATAATTCAGTATGAAATTAATCACCAAGCAGACCTCACTTAGTATACTTTTACTACTTAGTTTTGTTTTTGCAATATTTGCTATCTATCCAAATATTGCATGCTTTTCATGGGAGTTCAATTTCATTGACAAGTCTCAGAAAACACCTTATATCTATTTTTTTATCTTCAGATATTTGTTTTTCACACTTCTTATTTGGAGCTTGTTAGTCTATAATATAAAAAGACACACTTCTCCAAGAATCATAAAAAGGTTTGTCCATTCACTGTTAATAACTTGTGCAGGCTATTTAATTTACCTCGGAGTTCCCTTATTAATCAATTACCATGGTGAATGTTATAGCGGCACTATCATTTTCCAGTTTTTTGTAATATGTGTTCTGACGGCATATTCGGGTCATATAATTGTATTGACCGAAGAAAAAATCAAAAGGAATTTGGAAATTGAAAAGCTCAAAACCGAAAATCTTCAAAGCAGATATGAAGCGCTTACCAATCAAATAAATCCTCATTTCTTATTCAATTCTTTAAATGGCTTAACGTCTCTGATTAGAAAGCACGAAGATGAAAATGCCATTGTTTATGTCAATAAATTATCTGACATATTCAGGTACATTCTTCAAAGTGACAAAAAAAGTTTGGTTACACTAAAGGAAGAACTGGATTGTGTGGATGGCTTGCTGTATATGCTCGAAAAAAGGTTTGCCAATAAACTGAGTTTCCAAATTGACATTCCTGACAATAAATATGATCTAAAAATACCAGTACTTTCACTACTTCCTATTGTTGATAATATCGTTGTTCACAACGTTATTGATAGCCATCACAAAATGCTCGTACAAATTTTCCTTACAAAACAAGCTGAACTTTGTGTCACTAATCCGATTTATCCCAAATTGACTCCTCCGAATACTAACGGCACAGGCTTGAAAAACCTGAGTAACCGATTTTCACTGCTTCTTAATCGGAACATAACAGTTACTAACGATAAACTTACTTTTACAGTTACATTACCTTTAGTTGATGAAAGAGATGAAAATCCTGATTGTTGAAGATGAAACAGCAGCTTTTGAGAATTTGGTTCACATGCTCTCGGAACTCGATTCTGAAATTCAGATTGTTGGAAATACTGAAAGTATCCGGCAAACTATTCATTGGCTACAATCAAATCCTCTGCCCGATTTAATTTTAATGGATATTCATTTATCAGATGGTTCCTCATTTTCCGTTTTTGATAATGTGGAGGTGGAAATACCTGTAATTTTCACTACAGCCTATGACCAGTACGCCATAGAAGCATTTAAAGTGAATAGCATTGACTACTTGCTGAAGCCAATTAAAAATGAAGATTTAAACAGGGCTTTGAGTAAATTCAAAAAATGGACGAAAACAGATACTAATAAGTATGTTGAGCAAATTGCTCAATTCGTTCCGGTGCCACAATATCAGGATAAACTCCTGATTCCATACAGAGAATCATTAATACCTATTTCATTATCAGATATTTCTTTTTTTTATTGTTCTGATAAAAATTGCAGAATCTACTTAATTGATCAAAGAATTTACAGCTATTCCAAATCACTTGAGCAAATAGAGAAAACAATTGATCCGAAAGGATTTTTCAGAGCAAATAAGCAATTTATTGTATGTAGAAATGCTGTAGAGAATATTTCGGTGTGCCTTGATAGCAGACTCTTGCTCACACTCAAAATTGAAACTCCCGAAAAACCTTACGTTAGTAAAAATAAAGCTTCAAATTTTAAAGCATGGTTTTTAAAAGACAAATAACGCTTATATACTGCCCTGTATTTTAATCTTACGTTACCTCCCCTTTTTTTCGTTTTAAGTATCGATTTTTTCGTTTTAAATCCATTCTGATACATTGTAAAGATAATGATGATTATTTTTATATAATTTATTTTTTTATACATTCAGAAAAGATAATATCAGAATGTTTATAATGCCAAACTAAAAATCTACAGATTATGGAAACAACAGTCAAGCTTTATTCATTGGAAATGAAATCTGCAAAAACTTACGAGGTTGCAGGATTATTTGTGTTAGGAAATATCCTTTTTCCTCAACTTTGCCATTTGACACATTTGGGAAACATGCTTTTACCAATCTATTTCTTCACACTAATTGGAGCCTACAAGTACGGCTGGAAAGTAGGGCTTATGACAGCAATTGTATCCCCACTTATCAATTCAATGTTATTTGGAATGCCTGAAGCGGTTGTTCTTCCTGTAATCATAGTTAAATCTATGTTGCTTGCAATTACAGCTGGAATCGTTGCGCACTATTTCAACAAAGTATCTATCTCACTTTTAGTGGCAATTATAATTGTTTATCAAATTATTGGTACTTTATTCGAATGGGTATACATTGGTGATTTCTACAAGGCAGCTATTGATTTTCGTATGGGTATTCCTGGAATGCTTCTCGAAATTTTTGGTGGATATTTGATAATAAAACATTTAATCAAAGGTTGACATAGTCAATTCTAAAGTCCTAATGCATAAAATATAAATATTATGAAACCATTAAATTCTAAAAAAAGTTTGATTTTCTGGGTAGTTGGCTTCTTTGCATTCCTATGGGTTGTTTTGCGTAGTGGAACAAGCCCCAAAAGGCTTACTTATCCCTGTCAACAAGCGCTGTATCCGATTGCTTCCTCGTGGTTAATTGCATTGTTAGCTTTGGTAGGTGGTTCGTATGCTCTAAAGAAATATACAAAGATTACTGCTGGCGGTATTGTTGTAGTTTTTATTGCCTATTTCGTTTTTGTTTTTGCTGATTCTGGATGGGCCGAAAATTTATTGTCTTCAGCCCAAAACAATCAACAAGCGGTTCAGGTAACTTTACCAGTCTGGGAGGTTGCGAATCCAGTATCAAAAGTCTTTGCGTTGAATAATATCCCTGCAACTTCAGGCTCACTCAATGCAGCAAATGCAACAGTTCCCAACCAATCTCTTTCCGATCCCGCAATAGATACTTTATGTTTGATGATGAAAAAGCAAGGTCTATGGATTCATAAAACGGCTGAGCATCCAAATGGAATAGTTGGGTCGGACAATGTCGTTATCATTAAAGGTAATTTTCAATGGGACAGGCAAAATTCGACAAATACAGATAGAATTAAAGGTTTAATCAATCAGATTATCAATCACCCTTCAGGATTTACCGGGGAAATTTTGGTGTGTGATAATACGCAGAACCTTGGTAGTGGAATCAATGAAAACGATAATAATTCTGATGATACCAACCAATCCATTGCCGATGTGGTAAATACCTTTCATGCCAAAGGTTATCCGGTCTATTTAATGAACTGGAATACGATGTACAGTGTCGTTGTAAATGAATATTCCCAAAATGATATGAATAATGGTTATGTTTACGAAACTTCAACCAAAATATCCTATCCAAAATTCAGAATGCCTTCCGGTAATTATTATGTTTCGTTACGTTATGGTATTTGGGATAACAATACCAAGACCTACGATCATGACAAATTATGTATTATTAATTTTCCTGTACTTAAGGCTCATGGATATACTGGAGCTACTATTGCCATTAAAAATTGGATTGGAGTTTTAACAACAGCCTATAATACAGAAAGATATGGCAGTTGGAATAATATGCATTTTAATTACTTCTTTACCCAATATGCATTAGTTGCAAGAGTAATGGCTGTGACCTATCCAAAACTATGCATTGTAGATGCTATATGGACTTCAGCCCGTACGGGTAATGTTTTGAGTGATGTAATAAAAACCAATTGCATATTAGCCTCTACCGATCCGGTGGCTATCGATTGGTACTCATCAAAATATGTCCTTACTCCAATTGCGATATATCCTAATAATACTGATCCGGATTTAACTGGAAGTACTTTCCATACCACACTTACCAATTGGGCTTCCTATTTAAAAGATCAGGCTGGTTATCCTGTAACAATGAACGCAAATGAGATTTCTGTGTATAATCGCTCTGTCTTGTCAAAAACTACAGGTTTAAATAGCACTTATGTTGATTTAAAACCACAATTAAAATGCTATGTAAATCAAAATGGAAATTTAAGAATTGAAACAACAACTAAAAAACCCACAAGCATTAAAATTGATATTTGTGATTTAAACGGCAAGTACATTGATAATATTATCAACAATAAAAACATTACTGGATATTATTCAATCGATTACAATACATCCAACTTAAAACAAGGTATGTATTTAATATCGATGAATGCAGGAAAAGAAAAAGTGACAGATAAAACATTGATATCGAAATAATGATGTCTCTATGATTCTGCTTTTCTATATGTTCTAATCACTGGTTGCACCCCAAATTCACTTATTAAAGTGTTTTGGGGTGTTTTTTTAATATCATTAACTCTAAAAACATGCACCAATTCATTGCCAAACTAAACATAGAACTCAACTCCAAACTTCACGCAATCGAAATTGAGGAAACGAATATTATAAAGAAAGCTCAAAAATCAATTATCTGTATAAAAGACATTCTGAGTAAGCTCCGGACGTTCACAGTTGGCTACACATTCAAAAATGAGGAAGAGGAAATTCATTTCTTTAAAGTCATTAAACCCGAAATTGTAAGCCAACTTATTTATCACGTCAAAATCAATAATTTTGAAAGCAAACGACCATTGGGAAGCCTTGAAATACAGCAATGTCATATTCTAAAGGAGCTGGAAAAGCTTACAACGTATTTCAACAATCACTTGGAGTTTTATCGTTACTACAGAATGAACTCAACATTTCTAGATGATAAGTTCTTTGTTCGCGGGCACGAAGATCTACACTTACACCTTGAAAACCTGAATGTTCACATTGATCCTGAATTTTCAACCAGTCAGGACTACATGGTGGCTAAAATCCTTGCAAATGATCGGTTAGAAGTCTATTTAAAAACAGAACTCGATGCTTTGTGTAGGAAAGTATCAAATCCCTTTTGGAATCAACCCAGTAATTTGAATAACAATTTGTTTCATTGGACGGATAGCAAGACGGCTTTAGTCGAACTTATTTATGCCTTGTGTGCTTCAGGGAGCTTAAACCAGGGGCAATGTGAAATTCGCGGATTGACTGCTTTTTTCGAGCAAATCTTCAATGTTCGACTGACAGACACTTACCGCACTTATCTCGAAATAAAAGTTAGAGCTATACCTACAAAATACATTGATCACCTCAAGACTTCATTATTGCGAAAAATGGAAGAAGATCTACAGTGACAACAATCGATTGTAGGCACAAAACACAAACACATGACTATTTTTTAGCTTTCCCAATTGGGAATAGCTTGGGGTTGCTCTCAAAAATGCAACTTCTCCCAAGCAACACTATTTCAGAGAGAAAAAACATTACACACTCACTATCACTATTTTAATTTCCAGAAAGCGTATTTATGATTGATAGCATCAATTATAAATACGCTATTTTTTTTCATTATTTATTTTCTCCCAATTGGGAACAACTTGTGAATAAAAACCATTAAAACCCACCAATTTTGCCATATCTAATAACAAAACAAAGTGTCTTTGTTCTTGACTCTAAATCTTAAAGCCCCTTTAGGGGTTTGGGGCAGTCTTGAATCTTGGTTCTTTGTTCTAAAAATCTAATAGAATGGCAAATTTCAATCTCGCACTTTCAAAAGTGCTTTCTCATGAAGGCGGTTACGTCAACGATCCCGATGATTTGGGCGGTGAAACTTACAAAGGCATTGCCCGAAATTCCCACGGCTCCTGGCCGGGTTGGCAAATAATCGATTCTAACAAAATCAAACCTGATTTTCCAAAATCATTGGAAGCAAATACAAAGCTTCAGAACATGGTCGAACAATTCTATTTCGAATTGTTCTGGCAACCACTCAAAGCCGATAAAATCCAAAATCAGACTTCCGCTGATTCTGTGTTTGACTTTGCTGTCAACACCGGACTAACCACCTCCACCCGACTCGTACAATCCATTGTAGGTACAAAAATCGATGGAATTATTGGAGAGATCACGCTCAACAAAATCAACTCCATGGACTTCGCCCACTTTCAGGCGGTCCTTACCGTTGCCAAAATGGAATATTACATGAACATTATCCGTAAACGCCCAACCAGTAAAAAATTTCTACTCGGCTGGATCTCCCGCTCCCTCTCATTCAATGACTAAAAATCCAATTCGCAATTCGCGAATTACAAATCTTAAGCCCCGCAATTTATCCCGATTTATCGGGAGGGGTTTGGGGTTATTTCATTATGAATTATGCATTATTCATTATCAATTAAATTGACATGTCCGCTCAAATCATAACCACCGAAGATCTGAAGGAGTTCAAAACCGAACTCCTTCAGGATATAAAAGATTTGTTGAAAGAACAACAAAATCCTGTAACCAAGAAATGGTTGAAATCCGTTGAGGTCCGTAAACTACTCAACATATCACCCGGTACTCTACAAACCCTCCGTATAAACGGCACATTACCACACACCAAAATCGGAGGTACCAACTACTACAACTTCACCGATATCGAAAAACTACTATCTGCCCCCTTATCAAGGGGACGAGCGTAGCGGAGGGGTTCTCTTAGCCCCCATTTGGGGGCTGTCTTTGCTCTTTAATCTTTACTCTAAAATCTAAAAAAAATGAACTATATCTTACAACTATCTGGTTTTTTTCAAAAGGTTGCGGTCGATAATCGACTCAACCCAACACATGTAAGTCTTTATATGGCCGTTTTCCAATTCTGGAATTCCGAAAAGTTCCGGAATCCGGTCACTATCTCTCGTCAGGAGCTAATGCGAATCAGCAAAATCAGTGCAAAAGCCACGTACCACAAGTGTATAAAAGACCTGCACAATTTTGGATATATCCAATACATTCCGTCTTACAATCCATTCAAAGGAAGCCTTGTTTACCTGTTCGATTTTCAGTCAGCAGCCCGACTAATTTCTGTACCCGACCGTACTAATATCGAAACAAGTATTGAACAAGCTTTAGACCGACACCGTACTAATATCGAAACAAGCATTGAACAAGCATTAGTACCTTCTTTAAAACATAATATAAACTCTTTAAACGAAAACTTAGAGAAAGAAGAAACCCAATCAAAAAATGATATTGTGTTGAAAGTTTCAAAAAACAGGGTGAAAGTCATTGAAGTAAACGGTGAAAAGATTCCTCCAAAATCAAAAGCCAACAAACGCAATTTAAGAGCGCTTGTTAGCCCGCCGGACATGGCTTCGGTACAGAGCTACTTTCTCGAACAAAAAAGTTCGGAAATCGAAGCGGAGAAGTTTTATAATTATTTTCAAAGCAACGGCTGGAAAGTGGGCGGCAAAGCCCCCATGCAAGACTGGCAGGCAGCTGCCCGAAACTGGCTCCTGAACGCTCCTGCATTCGCCAAGCCTCAAAAGGCTTTCGCAGCAGATGCACCAACGCCCGGACAACTCAACACACTAGGCATTAAAGACTATTCAGAGCCATTATAGCGTAGAAATATTGTAGAGACAAGGCAGGCCTCGTCTTAATTTTGGTGTAAAGCACGTCCCAAAAATTGAACATGTTCATTAAATGAATAGCTCTATTTAATGAACCGCTTTAAAAATTAGTCATGAATAAGAATAAAAATCATGCAGGTTAAATCCTGAACAAGTTCAAATAATATTACAGTATAAATCTTATGGCGTCAAAGTCATAAATGTCCTCTACAACCACCAAAACCACACCACGCCTAACTCCCCTTTAGGGGTTGGGGGTTAATCTAAAAATCCATGGATAATCTCTCCATTCTCCAAACCAAAGGAAAAGAACTGTTCGGCGAACATTTCCAAATAATTCCGGAAGATTATGAAGTCGTTCATAAATTATTCACATGGTTCCTGAAGGACGAAACACAAGCCCAACAGTTCGGACTAAATCTCCACAAAGGCATTTTACTCACCGGCCCTATCGGTTGCGGTAAAACCAGTTTAATGTCAGTTATGCGGATATTGGTACCACCGCAACAGCGGTTCGGTATCAAATCCTGCCGAGAAATCACATTCGACTTTATCAAAGACGGATTTGAAACAATTCAACGCTACAGCAGCTATGCCTACACCAACAACACAAATCCACCGCAGCCCCACACCCATTGCTTCGATGACCTGGGCGCAGAAAGCACCCTCAAGTATTACGGTAATCAATGTAATGTCATGGGCGAAATACTCTTATCCCGGTACGACCACTTTATCAATAACCATATGATCACCCACGCCACCACCAACCTTTCCGCCTCCGAGCTCGAAAGCTACTACGGCAACCGTGTCCGCTCCCGAATGCGGGAAATGTTTAATCTCATTGCCTTTGACAGTACTGCCAAAGACAAACGAAAATAATCTACTGTTTATTCAAAACAAATCTATAAATTTGCATTTCGTAAAAATTCAATTTAAGCAGTGGTAATATGACCATAGACGATTTACATAAAACACTTTCTAACGGTGAAGATATTCATACCGAATTTAAAGAAGCAAATCTGAAAGTTCCTACGAATTTTTATGACACTGTCGTGTCTTTTTTGAACAGAGAGGGAGGTACAATTGTACTGGGTGCCGATGACAAAGGTTCCATAAAAGGTATTGATGGTTCTTCAGTTGAGCAAATGAAGAAAGATATAGTTACAGCATTAAACAATAAAGATGTTATTAATCCCCCTGTAAACTTCCCGCTGTATCAAATCTCAGAAAATGGCAAAACGGTTTTATGTATCAAGATTCCAGTAAGCTCACAAATTCATACTCATGGAGGGATTATCTATGATCGTGAGAATGATAGTGACATTCGCATTGAGGATGATACTCGCATTTCTGATTTGTATTTTCGGAAACGTAATTACTTTACCGAGAACGAGATATTTCCTCATTTAAAAATTGAAGATTTAGACGATAATCTTTTCGATAAAGCCAGAGCTATTATTCGTTCTGTAGATACCTCTCACCCTTGGATTGCTGCAAACAACATGACTATTCTTCGCGATAGCACATTATATCGTAAAGATATGCGTACAGGGATAGAGGGGCTAACATTGGCTGCGGCACTTATATTCGGAAAAGATGAAACTATCCGCAATCTCCTTCCTGCATACAAGTTTGATATTATGGTGCGTATCCAGGATACTGATCGTTGGGACGACAAAATATCACTGCGTACCAATCTGATAGATACTTATTTGCAGACAATGGATTTTATAAAAAAGTCACATGCCCTACCTGAAAAATTTTACCTCGAAGGAGATCAACGAAAGGACTTACGCGAATTGATTTTTAGAGAAATTGTCGCTAATGTTATTGTTCACCGTGAATATACCAGTGCTTTCAGTACTGAGATGGTGATTTATAACAATCGTATCGAAATCAGTAATCCAAATAAGCCATTGTTTCGTGGGATTATGGCGTTAGATACATTCAGCCCTTTTGCTAAAAACCCAAATATCAGACGATTCTTTTCCGAATTTCGCTGGACTGATGAAATTGGATCTGGTATAAAGAATGTTTACAAATATCTAAATCTGTATGTAACCGGAAGCAAACCATTATTTATTGAAGATGATAAATTTAAGACCATTATTCCGTTGATTGGTTCGGTGTTAGGTAAAGATAAGGCAACCATTTTATTGAAATTTATTGGACTAGACAAACTTAAACTTACGGACGAAAATATCACTTCTATAGAAGCATTGGAGTTGACACCTGAACTAACTGAAATATCTGACTTAGATGAGTTCTTTTTCAAAAAAGGAGCAAGTTGGATTGAAAAAGGGAGCAAGCACAAAAATCTCAGATTCAAGAATATCAACAATTTATCATTCGATGATTTTGTAAAGGGAGTAAGTTGGAATGAGAAAGGGAGTAAGCTAATGGATAAAAGATCCATTACTCTTTTAAAGATTTTATTGCTCTGTTCAACTCCACAAAAAATAGAAAATCTACTGTCGACTTTGGAATTTAATAGTAGAGACAGATTCCGTGAACTTTATCTGACTCCTTTGCGTAATGACGGCTTTATTGAATATACCATAAAAGAAAAACCAAATTCTCCGGATCAACACTATGCTACTACAGAAAAAGGGAAACGATTTTTAGGTGGATTTGAAATATAAAATACTGAAACGTTCAGGTGATGTTGGTGCAAGTACTACATATCATTTAATTGGCTCATTATTGGTTCATAAAAAAATCAATTGGCTCATAGCCATTGAATCATAAACAATAGAAATGTTCCATTTCCCTTAGACAGGGAAATAGAACATTTTCAATTTAAACGGAAAAAAAATTTAATGAGATCCTGCCCACGCAGGTTTAAACCGAATAGGTAAAGCGGTCTTCGTCATTCCGCCACTTTGTTCACAAAAACATAGCCCCAAGGGTAAAACAAGCAGCCTGTAAAAAATCTCCAGACTTCGCTACACTTCAGCTTGTATTTTTTCGGCTGCCCTTGTGGCTACCGCTTCCACACTCACTCCTGCGCTCCGGTAGGTGCTCGTCATGGCGTGTCAGCTTGTTTTGCTCACCACGTTCTGTCATTCCTCAGTCATGGTTGCACCTGCCCCCTAAAACCCCATTATTGTATTCGCTGCGCTCATGGTATCTGTTTATAGGGGTCAGCCACCATTTAGAGTTTTGCTCGCCTGCGGTCGCTCGTGCTGTTATGGTTTGTCACATTTTTTGCAGCTCACTTTTTCATGTTGGCTTATTGCCGTGTTCGTTCAGTCTTTCCGTTCATTTGATTCTCTACACTCCTTCACTCACACCGCAACGCCAACCCCACGCAAGAGCTGTCATTCATTCACTCATTGCGTTTCATTCCACTCATTTCACTTTCAGGGTATATGTCTTTTCCCACCCTGCAAATCCATGTGGTTGCAGCCGTGTTCCGTTTCACTCCACACCGCTTCACCACCGCACACATACACCCTTACCGTTCATTCGCTCCAATACACTCCATTCGTTCATTACTTCCAGCCCTTGCTTTTCCCACCCGCACCGTTCGGGCAAAAAAATGCGCCAAACCAGCTGCCGGCAGCACCCGTCCACCGCGCTCCGCGCTTCCTGTGTCCGGGGCACTCGCTCAACTCGCATAGGCTCGCACACAACGCACAGGCTTCATACTTCATTCCGTTTCACTTCTCTCGCATGTAGCCTTGCTATCAACGCTGGCTCAAGGCTGTTTTTTCCTTTTCGGTTTAAACCTGCTTCTCCCACGCCAACCCCCGACCACCCACCCCTGAGTATTTTGCAGTTGTAGTTTTTAAATGCCCTTCGGGCAGGATACAATACGAATCAATATAATGTAAATCAATGCAGTGGATATAAGATTTAGCAAGTAGCTCAAATTCAATACAATATAAAACAATACGGTAAGAAAGCATAATACGTTTTCCTCCAAAAAAAATGAATATACAAAGATAGCCGTTTCGCTTACCGTCAGTAAAGGTCAAGCCCTACGGGTTTTTGTCACAATCTCCACACCTCGTTTCACTTCGGGTAGTATTCTGACAAAAAACCTTGACAGCCGCCGCTTCTCTGGCTGTTTGAAGAGTATATCCTTTTTTTTCTTCTTCTTTTTCTTTCTCTTTTCTGGGGGTAAAAATTATTTGCAGGGGCAGTAGCTCTTGTATTCACCCTTTAATCGTTTGGCTCATGTGTACCTTTATGTTGAAGTCTTACAATCAGAAAACAGAAATTGAAAATCCTCATTTCTTTATCCTCAACAAAGGAAATAACAGCGGAAAACCGCTTTTGTCTCCCTGTCCGAATTGCTTTGTAATACAGTTCCAGTCCGAAACGGAAAAAGAGCAGCTGTACTGGTTAATGTATAGTCTGTGGCAGTCAAAAGCCTTTTATCCTTATTTGCGTGGCTCTGTAATTCCGTTTGTAATACTTCGGGATATAAAAGAATGTATTGCGGAGGGGTTGGAAAAAATAGAAATAAATCCAGGGCAATTTCAAAAAGTAGTCGAAACATTATGCAGCCTGGAAGAAATGGAGAAAAAGTTCAGACAAAATCTGAAACTCCTTCAGGATGCGAAGCAAATGGTTTTCTACAAATACATGTAAAGTCCGGGCATAAAAAAAGCCTCCCCGCCGGGAGGCTAAGCTACTGAAAAGGTTACCACACCATAAAAACAGTAGATATATTTTTTTCAATGAGTTGTTATAAGCCCCCTTTAGGGGGTCGCCTTTTCCCTTTAATAAGGCTTTTCAATACTAGCGAAACTCCAAAGCTTACAACAGCACCAACGACGGCCAGAATAACCGTTCTTACCAAATCCTCAACAAACACATTGCTGAATATAGAAAGAAACATGCCTCCGCAAGTTCCGGCATATACCTGCCCGTCGTGGTTTGTTTCAGGAAGTTCCATTACTGAACGTCTTTAGCGTTCGTGTCAACAGCAGTTTGACTAACTGCCGTCATTACTCCACCTGCTAACGCGACGTAGCCGGCAATATTTACCAGGGCAGCTGGTACCGCAACAGGTGCCGCCAAAACAGCCCCACCGATAGCCGCCAAAGCTAAACCGATTGTCCGAAGCGTTTTAAAAAACTTCGGAGTCGGTGCTTTGACACGTTCCACAACACTCATGTTGTTCGGATCGGTTGCGGTTGCATTTTTATCTGTATTCATAAACAATGAATTAAATTTTAAATACTACTTCTATTGTTCCCCTCTCCACATGGAGAGGGGTCGGGGGTGAGGTCATTCAACCCCAACAATAGCCAACACGTTATATGAGTTGTTATTCAAAGAATAATCTGCATTGTTCACAGATTGAACAAAGTCAATCGATAACAGATAAAAATGTGTGCCTTCAACTGCCGGAGCAGCTGCCGGTTTCAACGAAACTGCTTGCGCAGCTGCGTCCGTTGCGATACGCACTGGAGCGGAAACTGTCATTTCCGACTCACCCGTCAGAAAGTTGATACTTGCAAATCCACTTTTCAAAACGACATGAGACGCACCACTGGGTAAACTAATGTCATTTTGTGGATTCAAAGCATCAATCTTGATTTCGCCTGTTGCTGCATCCACCGAAAACGGTGTGTACAGCACAGCTCCCAAAACTGCACTTTCATTGAAGTTAAAACCATTCAAAAGCGCTTTGGCTTCATCTTTGGCCATTCCTTCAGCTGCACTTCGTTCTCCCCTCGCATTGGCTTCATCCATGTTCTTGATTTGCGCCATCATTTGAGTCAAACGGGCTGTTACACGTCCATCGGATGCATTCTTCCCCAACGCACGAACTGAGTCACGTAACAGTTTTCCTGCAGAGGCTGCATTAGCAAACTCAGCGCCGTTCTCACGAGTACGGGCAAATCCCGGATCGTTGGCAATTCGGGAAGCATCCACTCCGCCCTTTTCCCTGGCCAGGTAACCATCTTTCGATTTGTAGAAAGTAATTCCACCAATGGTTCCCTTTAGTTTCAAAATACTTTTTTGTTGTGCCATAATTCAAAAATTTAAAATTATCGCAACAAATTTATGGCCCGAAGCCAGTAACTGGAATCTATGAGCTTCCGTTAATAGACAATCCAGCCGTTTTTTCCGCAAACGGAAGAAATATCAAAGAAATAATTGTAAATTTGCCCCATTAAGAGCCGTCTGATGGAAGCAAAACGTATTTGCATATACCCGAAGGAATGTACAACGAATAACCGGCAAGAGCGAACGTTATGGAAGAACTCTGCTAACGCAGATCAAACAGCACTTTCAAAAAGAAGATTATCAGCTCGTCAGCGTAGACGAGTTCTGCCAATACACAGGACTAAAAGCCGAACAAGTATATCCTCTCATTCTCGGATAACTAATAAATCAAGCATACCAAAGGTTAGTTATCTCCCCAGATAATATATTTGAACTACACTAAAAAATAGACTACTAACATCATAATGTCATTTATTTTCCGTATCTTTGATACATGAAAATTCCACACTTTTTAGTTCCTTTTCAAGGTGGAGAGCTAGGTGGACATACAGATTTAGCAGGTATAACGTACTGATATTTAATATGGGTTGGACGAAGTTACGACTACCTCCAGCTCCACAAAGTAGCTAAGACAGTTAGCGACAAAAAACGGAAAACCCCTACAAATTCAGTGATTTGTAGGGGTTTATTTATTTTCTGACTCATACCCCACAGTCAGAGAAAAGACAAAAACCTACCGAAAATATTTCCTTATTCGTACCCCTTTGAGAAAAACGAAAAAAGGGGTACGAATCAGACTAAAAAGGCAGTCCGCTGTCCGATATTGGCAGTCCGCATAACTCTCATAAATAATTATATAAGTTTAACTTTGTAATTCAATTTGAGATTATGAAAACAACATTCAATGTACTCTTCTTTCTGAAGAGAGACAAGCAAAAGAAAAACGGCAATATACCTCTTATGTGCCGTATCACCGTTGACGGAGAAGAAAGCCGTTTTAGTATGAAAACCAATGTCGATCCGACCTTATGGGACGTGAAAACAGGTAAAATGATAGGTAGAAGTGCGAAAGCACAAGAAATCAATGCACTCGTGGACAATACAAAGTCTGTATTAAACAGAATCTACCACCAGGAACTGGAACAAATGCGCTCAGCAACTGCTGAGAAAGTGAAAAATATTTTTCTGGGGATCAATACAAAACAGCAAACCCTACTCGAACTCTTCAGAAAACACAACAAGGATGTAAAAAGTCTTATCGGAAAAACGAAAGCAAAGGGTACTTATCAGAAATACGAAGTAACACTTAAACACCTTACAAACTACATCCGGAAGCGGTACAATTTATCGGACATGCCTTTTAACGAGATCAATCATATGTTTATAGCTGATTTTGAGACTTACTTGCTGGTTGATTGTCAGTGTAATTCTAATACAACCGGTAAGTTTATTCAGTTTCTAAAGCGAATCATTCTTATTGCCCGGAATAATGGTTGGATGTTACATGATCCATTTATAAATTACAAAATTCATTGGAGTAAAGTAGACAGGGGTTATCTCACAAAGGAAGAATTAGAAAGTTTAGCTACGAAAAAGATAGATATACCCAGACTGGAGCATGTAAGAGATATATTTATATTTTGTTGTTTTACAGGACTAGCATACATTGACGTTTACAACTTAAAAGAAAGTAATATCCGAACCTCTTTCGACGAGAAGTTATGGATTATGACTAAGCGCCAGAAAACGGACGTAAACTCAAATATCCCATTACTTGAAGTTCCCAGAAGAATACTGGAGAAATACAAAGGTAAATTACCGGAGGGTAAGATATTACCTATATTAAGCAACCAAAAGATGAATGCTTATCTCAAAGAAATAGCTGACTTGTGCGGTATAAACAAGAATCTGACATTCCACTTAGCCAGGCACACTTTCGCAACCACTGTAACGCTATCGCAGGGAGTTCCCATTGAAAGTGTATCAAAAATGCTGGGGCATACCAATATCAAAACGACACAGATTTATGCCAGGATAACCGATAATAAGATTGGGCATGATATGGGGGTGTTATCGGGAAAGTTGAAAGAGTTGGAAAGTGCTTTTCAACTTTAATTTATGAGAAGCAATATTGCACTGGTCACGGTTTGTGACCAGCGATGAAATTAGAGGAAGTTTCCTAGCTTGATTGGAAGTTTTTTGAAAGCTGTATTGTTGCAACCAATACGGCTTTTTTCATACACTATGTATGGCTTTGGTATGCTTTATCCATACTTCATCCATACGCAAGAACCTACCCCGCAATAAACGGGGCAACCTGTTCAATTTTTAGTCCGGTGTATATGCAGAATTCGTCCACCGTTACGAACTGGTGTTCATCTTTTTCGTTTTGCTCCCGGATCCTGGCCAGTAACAACCTTCCGTAACGTTCACTCTTTCCGGTGATACGCTGGATGTCCTTCGGATAAATACAAATGCGTTTCACTTCCATTCTTCAAGTTATTTTTCACAAAAATATAAATTATTATTCAACTCAGAATAATCTATTTAGGAAAAAACGGCAAGGATAACCGTTGCCGGAAGTACTTGAGTTCAAAACAACTAGAGTCGGCTATACTTTTGTTCCGAACATTTAAAATTTTTGAATTATGGCACAACAAAAAAGTATTTTAAAACTGAAAGGTACTATCGGCGGCATTACATTTTACAAGTCGAAAAACGATGGATACCTTGCCCGGGAAAAAGGTGGTGTCGATGCGGAACGTATCGCCAATGATCCCGGTTTTGCGCGTACCCGCGAAAACGGTGCTGAGTTTGGTAATGCAGCTTCTGCAGGAAAATTACTGCGTGACTCATTGCGGGCTTTGGCAAAAGATGCATCTGACGGTCGTGTAACCGCCCGTATTACGCAAATCATGACGCAAATCAAAAACATGGACGAAGCAAATGCCCGTGGCGAGCGCAGCGCGGCCGAAGGCATAGCCAAGAATGAAGCCAAAGCTTTGTTGATTGGTTTCAACTTCAATGCAAACGCTATTTTGGGCACCGTGTTGTATCGGGATTATGAGGTTGACCCTGCCAGCGGTGAAATCAAGATTGTAGCTTTGAATCCGAAAAATGATATCAGTGTGCCCAGCGGAGCAACACATATCATTTTGAGAAGTGGATTTGCAAGCATTGATTTTATGACCGGTGATTCGGAAACGGTCGTTTCTGATCCGCTGCGTATCGCTGTGAATGCTGCTGCAGAAGCTGTATCTCTGAAACCGGCCAAAATTCCGGCTGTGGTGGGAACGAAATTTATTTTGCTTTCCATTCGACTTTGTCCAAGAAGTGAATAATGTCGATTATTCACTGAACAACAATGCTTACAACGTGTTGGCAATTGTTGAAATGGTGTAAGTCTGGAGTTCTGAGTTCTGAGTTCTGAGTTCTGAGTTTCGAGTTTTTGGTCAAACAAGAGTAATCCTGGAATGGGTTTAGGAAACAGTAAGCCTATTTCAGGATTATTCAATTAAAACATTCACATTTTATGGAAACAGATAAAAATACAAACACTACCGATCCGAACAGCATGAGTGTTGTGGAACGGGTAAAAGCACCAACTCCAAAGTTTTTCAAAACTTTACGTACCATCGGTTTGGCTTTGGCGGGAATTGGTGGTGCCATTTTGGCGGCACCGGTTGCAGTTCCGGCCGCCCTGGTCACCATTGCCGGGTATATCACCTTAGCCGGTGGTGTAATGACGGCAGTGAGTCAAACGGCAGTGGAAACCCCTAACCCCTGAAGGGGAATAAGAAAGTTAGAAATATGTTGAAACTAATTGAAATGAACAGCGATAGTCATGTTTTTGCGGGCACCTGTGGCGGAATGCTCCTTACCATATTTAGCAATATGTTTATTGAAGACCTGGCACGAACGGTTATTTTAGCCATTGTGGGTGCTTTGGTGAGTTTTGGAGTATCACTCGCTCTCAAACGCATGATAAAGAACCCCCGGCCCCTAAAGGGGAGTAAAAGAAAGTAAAAAACTATCGTTCTGAATAGTCCCCCCTTTAAGCCTCCTGAAAAATCGGGAGGCTTTTTTGTTTTATATCGTTTGTCTAGTCCTGAAATAGGTTTACAAAAAAGTAAACAGAATTCAGGATTATGAGAACAAACGTAAACAAATTCACGGACGATTTTAAATTAATGGTAGTTCAAGACTACCTAAGCGGTGGAATAAGCAAGGAAGAGTTAAAAAGGAAGTATAATTATACTGGTTGTAATAATATCTACAGGTGGATGCGTAAATTTGGGCTTTCAAAACCAAGTGAAGACCAACAAGAACTGCACCTAGCCATGGCAAAAGAGAAACAAAAATCATTCTTTAGAACAAGAACTTGAATTAAAAATCAAGAAGTTAGAAGAGGATTTGAAACATGAGCAATTTCGCACCAAGGCATTGAGTACCATGATTGATATTGCCGAACGTGAGCTTAAGATTGATATAAGAAAAAAATCTGGAGCCAAGCGGTAACAGAGCTGCGCACAAGTCATTATGGTTCAGATATCGATAGCTTGTGCGACCTGTTTGGCAGAAGTAGGCAAGCCTACTACCAGCGAAGTAAATACAATTACAAAGAAGAAGTAAAAGAAGAGATTCTACTTCAATTGGTTGAAAGACAACGGGAACTAATGCCCAAAATTGGTGGTCGAAAGTTATTGGAACTTATCCAGCCTCGTTTACCAACCGAACTAAGCATTGGTAGGGATAGTTTCTTTGATTTTTTGAGAAGATATGGATTATTGGTTGGAAAACGTCGACGGCGGGTTAAAACCACTTATAGCAACCATTGGTTGCGCAAGTATCCTAACCTGATCAAAGGATTTACTCCAATGCAGGCTAATCAATTATGGGTGAGTGATATTACCTATGTTGAAACATTGGCAGGATTCGTTTATTTGAATTTGATAACTGATGCTTATTCCAGGAAGATAGTTGGTTGGGCAATCGGAGAAACCTTGGAAGCTAAATATACGATAGAAGCCTTAAGAATGGCTTTAAAGCAAGCTTCCAAAGGAACAGAAGGTTTAATCCACCATTCGGACAGGGGAGTTCAATACTGTTGTGGCGATTATATTAAGATACTGAACAGATATCATGTTCAGATTAGTATGACCGAAAACGGAGATCCCCGTGAAAATGCCATAGCAGAGCGTGTGAATGGCATTTTAAAGGATGAGTGGCTGAATCAAATGAAACTGAAATCGGTTGAAGATGCAACTAAAGAACTAAAGCGAATAGTTCAAATTTATAATAGTTGCAGGCCTCATGCCAGTTTGGATATGAAAACACCTGAATATGCTCATAGCCAATCGGGTGAATTCAGCAAACACTGGAAAACGTATTACAAAACTGAACAAACCGCAGTCTCGTATTAGGTTTTCAAGGCATAAATAGCTCTTAGTTGTCATAAAAAAAGGATAGCTGAAAATCAACTATCCCATTTTTCTGACGTACTTGTCGCTAATCATATTTATTCCTTGTTAGGTTGCTCCTCAGCAGAGCCTAACTCCGCTTGAATATGATGGCACAAAGATAAAATTAAATGTAAAGTAAATACAGGATTATAAACAAAAAACTGTAAACAAATTTCAGGACGATACAGTTTGATTATTTGCAGCCAGCACTCGGAAAACGGGAAATAACTTTTGTGGCCGTCCCACCGAGCCCGAAAAAAGTTATTCTCGTTTTTCCGCCAATGCTAACTATAGCACAACTATAGCAGCCAACCACATCCAAATATAAAGCCCACACCTACGAAATGTACTTATAAAAAAACATTTGCTTAGCTTCCCGGATCAGCTTCAGGTTTTGTTTGAATTTCATTTCCATGGCTTCCAGGCTTCGCAATGCTTCCACGGCTTTTTCAAACTGCTCCGGATTTTCAGCCACCCTATTTAGGGCTTGCTGAAAAACTCAAGAAAAGAACAGGAACGCGGATAAAGCGGATATAGCCGATTTTGACGGATTTTTATTCGGATTTGGTTTTCGTAGAAAACAACGGATAAATCTATACCTATAGTGGAATCCGTTTCAATTTATCGAAGCATCCGAACAAAATCCGTTAATACAATATCAGTGTACATCCGCTTTATCCGCATTCCTATTTTGTTATCTACTGCATAATAAATCGTATCACTAATCATTATACCTTGCATTTAACTGTTGTATAATGCAAGTAAAGCATTTGTAAACAGAGTAGTCCCGGTTTTTCAGCAGACCCTATTTAAACCATCCTGAAGACAAAACTTTACATCCCGCAGCACAACAAACGGAATAACCGAACCCCTCAAATAGGGATAAAATGCTTTTGACTGCCAAAGGCTGTACAGCAGCCAGTAAACCTGCTCCTTTTCAGACTCAGATTCAAACTGGATTACAAAGCAATTCGGACAGGGAGATACAAGCGGCTTGCCGCTGTTATTTCCTTTGTTGAGAATAAAGAAATGAGGTTTTTCGATTTTTTCTTTCCCGGAGAAAGACTTCAAAATAAAGGGACACATAAGCCAACTGATTAGAGGGTGAATACACGAGCTGCTGCCCCTGCAAATAATTTCGCCCCCCAGAAAGAGAGAAAAAAGAGAAGAAGAAAAAAAAGATATGCCTTTCGGTCTGCCAGAAGAGCGACGGCTGTCAAGGTTTTTTGTCAGAATACTACCCGACCAACGGGAGGTGTGGAGATTGTGACAAAAACCCGGAGGGCTTGACCTTGAAAGCCGGAAAGCGAAACGGCTATCTTTGCATATTCATTTTTTTTGGGGAAAGGTATTTTGCTTCTGTTATTTTTAATGACAATGAGGACATTGTTGACTACATTATCAACCTAATCAAATCATATTGAATCATTTGGGGCAGACTCGCCGCAGGGAATGAAAGCAGACCTCACCCCTGAGCGTAGAAAAGAGGCTTGGGTATGGCTGAATGTATTTCAGACAGCCACTACCGAAGCCGCGGGGTGCTGAAGTGTATGACTGGAATGAAAGTGAAATGCAGTGTCAGGGGTCAGCGGGAGGAACGAACGCAGCTCCTGGAACGGAATGGAGCGAGAATGGAAATCATATACTGCAAGCACATGGCTCATCAAACCCGTTGTGTTTTTTATTTTCTGCACAACTGTTGGGTGGTGGGGAAAATGAGGTAATTGGGAAATCTTACAATTCAATTATTTTGTCCGAATCAAATGAAAGATGCTCATTGTGAAAAACATATCCTAACTGATTCGTCACACATTTTGTTTTTCCTATAATTTTATCAATATTCCTGTGTGAATGCCCATAAATCCAGTATTCTATTGGACTATGTTTTATGTATTCTTCCAATTCGACAGTGAAAGCTCCATTTATTTTGCTCCCTGTAAAATCGGGGGATACTAATTGAAAAGATGGGACATGATGCGTTACAACAACAATATGTTCTGCGGTGCTCTTCGCCACTTCATTTTGAATGAAGTTAAAACATTCGTCGTGCTCCCGATTAAAATTATCCCACTTTAATGGTTCAGCATTATATAGAATCCGACGGAAATCACTAACGTAATGTTCTGTTAGGTAAGCATCTTCCAATAAGATTTCCGCCCATAAGGTTGAAATAATAAAATCAATATTTTCTACCCGAACGACTGCATCATAATAGCATTTTACATTGTCCCGGATCGAACATACCAAACCGTGTGGCATTTTTGCCAAATCGTAGTATTTGTATAGCTCGTGGTTGCCAACGGCAACAATCACTTGTCGGTAATTCTCCGAAACCCAGTCCCAGAAAGGATGCTTGCTGTAATTATCATCATTCAAATAGCCGATATCACCCGCAAGAATAAGGATATCCCCTACTGGTTTTAATGGATTTTGTTTCAAATAACGGGAGTTATCCGAAAATTCCAAATGTAAATCCGATGCGTATTGAATTCTCATTTTATTCAATTCCAAATATATCTTTCATAATTCCAAGAAATCCCCGAATATCTTCATTTGTACGCTGCAAGCTATCACGCAATGATTGATTGGGCAGAGAGTTTTCCATCATATCAATAAAAAGAGCCAGTTCGGCTTTCATGGTGTCCGATAATTCAATGGGCATAAGCGGATCAATGCGCATTGCCAATAGTTTAAAAACGTCATCCCGATGTTTTCTGATATCACCTTTATGAACTTTTGGATTTGTTTTCTTTTCTTCCGTTAGATTTAAAAATGCTTTTACTTTTAAGCAAAGAAGAGATAATGGATTGGCAATACGAATACCGTCTTCAATAACGCTGCTGTCAATGGTGTGATGATAATATTCTTCGTCCAACAGAATGGCAGAAAGACTTGGTGTATCTTCTCCGGCAGGAATTGGAGTTAAATGAAATCCGGTTGGCTCACCTAATATCTCAGGATATCTCGATAATAACTCTATTTGTACAGGAAATCCTTCCTGAGGATCGATAAAGCGAAACAATTCGGTTACAGGTTCTTTATCTCCTCTTTTTCGTTGCCGGGAAGTATATCCACCCAAATCAATAAATTCCCAAAATCGTTGTCCAAATTCAGGCGTCATTTTTTCAATAACCAATATCATGTCGATATCGTCCGTTGCACGTGGACGCATATCGGAGTTTCGCAAAGTAACATCACAAGCAGTTCCGCCTATAATAACGTAGTTATCTTCAAATCCGGAAAAATGTTCTTTAAATTTTTCTAATCCCTTTACCATTTCATTTCTTCTATCATTATTTCTAACTCTTTTTCAATCCGGGCATCCGGCTCATTTTTCATGGACAGATACAACGAAAGTTTATCCACCACATTATTCTCCAGGAATAAAGGCATTGTAGTTGGATATTTCCATATTTCGATCTTATACAAGCCTTCCAGCTCATTAAACTTACCTTCGGTTGGCTTGAACAATTTGTCCCATATTGCTCGTGTTTCATATTGCTCGGCGTTCAAATGTGAGTATTGAGACAAAGCATTTACTCCACTAACACTGAAATTACCCTCAGGTACAGCATTGCAATATAAAACCTTCTTTACCGGCGTTGACAAATAATCCTGCGCTTTCAGCCAAAGCTCCCGTTTAGAATCACCAAATTGTATATACTTAATTCCGGTTTTATCTTTTATTTTCGTGCTACACAACTTACAATCTTCAAGATTTGCAACGGCACGTGCCAAAGCAACATAGTTGTAGGGCATTATTTGCTCCAAATCCTTTATTGTACATTCTTCTTTGTTTTTTTCCGACAGTAGATAATACAACAACTGTCTAGTCCTGAAATAGGTTTACAAAAAAGTAAACAGAATTCAGGATTATGAGAACAAACGTAAACAAATTCACGGACGATTTTAAATTAATGGTAGTTCAAGACTACCTAAGCGGTGGAATAAGCAAGGAAGAGTTAAAAAGGAAGTATAATTATACTGGTTGTAATAATATCTACAGGTGGATGCGTAAATTTGGGCTTTCAAAACCAAGTGAAGACCAACAAGAACTGCACCTAGCCATGGCAAAAGAGAAACAAAAATCATTCTTTAGAACAAGAACTTGAATTAAAAATCAAGAAGTTAGAAGAGGATTTGAAACATGAGCAATTTCGCACCAAGGCATTGAGTACCATGATTGATATTGCCGAACGTGAGCTTAAGATTGATATAAGAAAAAAATCTGGAGCCAAGCGGTAACAGAGCTGCGCACAAGTCATTATGGTTCAGATATCGATAGCTTGTGCGACCTGTTTGGCAGAAGTAGGCAAGCCTACTACCAGCGAAGTAAATACAATTACAAAGAAGAAGTAAAAGAAGAGATTCTACTTCAATTGGTTGAAAGACAACGGGAACTAATGCCCAAAATTGGTGGTCGAAAGTTATTGGAACTTATCCAGCCTCGTTTACCAACCGAACTAAGCATTGGTAGGGATAGTTTCTTTGATTTTTTGAGAAGATATGGATTATTGGTTGGAAAACGTCGACGGCGGGTTAAAACCACTTATAGCAACCATTGGTTGCGCAAGTATCCTAACCTGATCAAAGGATTTACTCCAATGCAGGCTAATCAATTATGGGTGAGTGATATTACCTATGTTGAAACATTGGCAGGATTCGTTTATTTGAATTTGATAACTGATGCTTATTCCAGGAAGATAGTTGGTTGGGCAATCGGAGAAACCTTGGAAGCTAAATATACGATAGAAGCCTTAAGAATGGCTTTAAAGCAAGCTTCCAAAGGAACAGAAGGTTTAATCCACCATTCGGACAGGGGAGTTCAATACTGTTGTGGCGATTATATTAAGATACTGAACAGATATCATGTTCAGATTAGTATGACCGAAAACGGAGATCCCCGTGAAAATGCCATAGCAGAGCGTGTGAATGGCATTTTAAAGGATGAGTGGCTGAATCAAATGAAACTGAAATCGGTTGAAGATGCAACTAAAGAACTAAAGCGAATAGTTCAAATTTATAATAGTTGCAGGCCTCATGCCAGTTTGGATATGAAAACACCTGAATATGCTCATAGCCAATCGGGTGAATTCAGCAAACACTGGAAAACGTATTACAAAACTGAACAAACCGCAGTCTCGTATTAGGTTTTCAAGGCATAAATAGCTCTTAGTTGTCATAAAAAAAGGATAGCTGAAAATCAACTATCCCATTTTTCTGACGTACTTGTCGCTAATCATATTTATTCCTTGTTAGGTTGCTCCTCAGCAGAGCCTAACTCCGCTTGAATATGATGGCACAAAGATAAAATTAAATGTAAAGTAAATACAGGATTATAAACAAAAAACTGTAAACAAATTTCAGGACGATACAAACAGATATTGTGCAGCAGGAACTAATTTTGCAGGGCTCTTTTCCTTCTTTCTTGCCTGAACATTTACAATTAAAGAAGGTAAGAATGCATATTTATCAGATACAACAAAATAAACACCCTGATTTATCAGCCGTTCCCTTTCATAATAGCTTAATGAACCCAACATAACCACTATCGGCATCCCTACCAAAATTTCAATTTGTTTGGTCATCTGTTTGTATTTCAGTGGTGTCAGGGGGTTCTCTTCATTTTTGGCCTGAATGACACATAACGCCTGATTATTGAAATCAACCGTAAAAAAAGAAAACCTCAAAAACAGATCCGTATTAATTCCCCGAAGTTTTTCCCGTTGCATTGGAATTAATTCCGCCTGAACGCCTAAAATAGAAATTATCTTACTCATAATAAACTATTATCGTTATATCTTGCACCATTATCAACCGTGGTGATAATGGTGCAAAAATAGCAATAATAATTGAATTTGCAACTTTATAGAATTAGTCTTTATTGGCGGTACGCCTGAACAACGCACCGATAAGGTGTAGAAACTTACCGCTCTGCCTTTAGGCGTTAACGGGGCTAACCCGTCGCAGGGAAAGAAAATATACCATTGAAAATGGGTGGATATCAAGCATGGGTGGTGAGGGTGCGGAATGACACAAGGCGTTGAAAGAATGGAATGGAACTTTACTGGCTGCTTATCGTGGGTGGAGTGGTGAAACTCTTGCCCGAAGTGGCAAGGGTTTCGCCTGTGGGTGGAAAAGCAGCCGGAAAGTGAAATGGAATGAGTGCGTGGATTTGTGGCATGGAGCAACTGAACCACTTATGCTGTGGGGTGCTGAGGTGGGTGAAATGAGAGAAGTGAATGAACCGACTACAAGCACATGGAAATAAAACCCGCCCTATTTTCTTTTCACGGCACAACTGTTGGGTGGTGGGGAATTTTTGAGGTCTTTCGGGCAGCGGAGCAGGCTGTAGGGTTGATCTTTGTGCGGCTATTATACATAGTGACAGCTTATGGGCTTCCCTATTGCTTTGCCTTCGGCAAGGGAACGACCATAACTAAGCATTATGTATATATAGCTTCGAGTTGTTTTTTTTCTGGCGCAAGTGCAGCACGGTGGTGGCGGTCCCGCTTTAGATCGGGATAAATCTCCGTGCAAACGTCTTTTTTGCCCCTTTGCAAAAAGTGTGACAGAAAAAAAACGACAGCAGGGTGGATTGCGCGGAGGCAGCTGGCAAGACCGGGCGAGCCATGAGGTACGAATGGTGGGGATTGCCAGCTGCCGGGGATTAGCCCGTCGGAGCTGCCCGTGGTTAACGTCCAAGCGAAGCCTGACCAATTTATTTTATTCTTTCAAATCGCTCGTTAATCAATTGGATATATTTTTCTTTGAAATCCTGACTTAGAAAACTTCGTTGAATAAACGCTATCCATTTGGTTTTTGCTTTCTCCATTTTGGAGAAGATATTGGCTTGTTGTTTTGCATCCAGGGTCATGGTACTAAACGCAGTTTCAAAGTCACGCCGATTTAGTTTCTTCTTTTTCCCATTCAGCGAAAGTGCCAGGTCTTCATCATCTTTGGGATTTACCAAAACAGTTGACAGCATGTCATAGGCCGGGGATAAAACCGGGCCATTTGTCGGATCGTAAATCAACGAAAAGTTTTTTAAATGCATATCTGCATTACCTGATAGAAATGAGAACAGTACGATTTCTGCAAAGTTGACCAAATCTAATCCGGAGTTTGTTGAGTATTTTAGAATTGTTTTTGCAACTTGCTCGTATGAAGCCAGGTATTTATGCTCAGTTTGTTTTTCAGAGAGTTGACACATGTCTTCCATGTGTATTTTCTTATTTTTTTGTCGATCGATACGTTTTGTAATATAGGCCAATTGTCCGGATTTCAGTCGTATCAACGAGTGCGGAACTGTTTTTATCTTAGCCATTTCAGCCAAATGCATGGTGAGGTCTTCCACTTCGGGCATTTGAGGATACGAGGTGGTTGGTGGTTTTAGTATGTAGTTACCCCACAGCCCAACAATGGTAAAGCGCTTTGGTTCTTTTTTATTCTCACCCTCTGTCAGGTTTAACGATAGTTTGGGTTGCACCCCAGTAACAGTTATTTGACTTTGTATTACCCGAAGTGCCAGATTATTCATTTGGTCTTCTTTGTAGGGCAATTCGGGCGGTGTAACTGAGCCGAACATCTTCCGGCTACAGGCAGAATGAAAATCAATCTCCTGTTCGGATAGTGGCTGATAGCAATATAAACAATTCATGGTATAATTTACAATTTGTTTATTCTAAATGCTCTTTATCTTCAAGCGGAAAAACACTGACCGCGCCAATACAATCTTTACAACAAGCAAGTAGCAATCCCATTCGATCCCGCGGATTGAGCTTCCAGTTTGCTTCGGCGATATCCAACAACCAACCTTCGGGGATCAGTCCATCGAAGAACGGGAATAGTATGGAACTATCGAATGATTTTTCCTGAAGCGGTAGCGTCAGGCTAACGGGAACAGGGTTTGGGCTATTCAGATAGCTTTCCGCGTAGAGAAAATGAAATCCATTTTCATCCTGCGACAGATAACCTGCTGTTTGATCGTTGTATTTAATTTCGGCTTTTCTCATATCTATTTTAGGGTGTGTTTATTCGTTTGGCTCCATTTTCACAGGGCCAGTTTGGTGTCCAAATAATTGTAATACCTGGTTTACTTTATCCAGTCGTAGCGTGGACTTCCCTTGCTCCAGATCGCGAATAAACCGGAGTCCAACACCTGCTTTTTCGGCTAACTCTGGCTGTGTGAGTTTCGCATTGGTTCTTTTTGTTTTTACAAATTCGGCTATAGTCATTGCAACAGTTTATTATATTTATACCCTATCGGGTACAAATATAATAATTGTTTTACATTTTATACCACATCGGGTATAAAACAATTGTTTTACACGCAATATATACCCTTTCGGGTATAATTGAAGGTGCACTTTGAAATTTTATACCTGTTTGGGTATAAAATTATATGAAAAGTCTATGGTTGTTCAACCCCGTCCGGGGGTGGTGTTAGAGGAGACTTCACATCCCCCAGTTGCACTGGGGGTTAATCATATTATACCCCTTCAGGGTTGGCACAAGAGAGGAGTTCATGTACCCCGCACTTCGTACGGGGTTATGCACATTTAGCCACTCCGTGGCAAAAAAATAAAAATAAATCCCTTTCATCGGGATTTATTTTTAGACGTGGCATGACACATAATATTGAGACGCGGCATGCCACGTCGCTACGAGTGGCCAATGACGTAGTAGTTGGGTTTGCCGGGGTCTTTGAGGATAATGTCTTTTTCGCGCATGAATTTAATGTAGCCTTTGGCGGTGCGTTCTTTGACATCGAGGTATTCCTGCAATTTATCAGTGAGTTCCTGATAGGTGAAGTACTTCTTTTGATTGAAAAGGGTTTTGGCGGTAACGGTGAGTTCGTTTTCCTTGCGCTTTTCTTTTTCCTCTTTGGTTTTTTCGCCCAGGTAAACGTGCATTTCTTCTTTCTTGTCCCAAGCAAACTGAATAAGCGGGACATCCAACGGACTACCGTCACGGACTTTGAGGACTTTTACGACGGACACCCCGGGTTCGTCGTCTTTTTCAATGGAAAGGATACCGGCGGATTTTCGTTGGAGTTCTGAGCCCAAATGACCGCGAAGCTTTAGCCCGTTCGGGATAAAGTGAAGCACGCAAACAATGCAGGTTTGATAAATACCGGCAAGCCGGTAGAGTTCGTCGACGATACGAATACTTTCGGATTCGTCGTTGGCCGAGTGAATGAGGTCAGCAATGCCGTCAATAATTACGAGGTGTATTCCTCCAAATTCGTAATAGAATTTATCCATACTGTGGATAATAGCCTGCAGGCGTTCTTTTCGGGACATGCCGGTGAGGCAATAAGCCCGGAAGTTATCGGGGAAACGTTTTTGCCTTGCCCGGCGGAGTCCGGTCAAGGTATTTTTGTAAAGTTGTAATTCCGATTGTTCTGTATCGTAGAGCAATACGGCTTTTTTGATACGATTGGGCTTTATACGAATTCCCAATGTGTCAATATCATTATCGTCGGTATTTAATGTGCCGGCAATGAGCGCACAAATGTAATTACTTTTACCTGTCCCCTCTCCTCCTGTAAGACAGCATAAATTGCCCTGTGTCCCCAATGGGACGTTATTGATTGATAGTATCATTTCAGCAGATATGGGTGGTTTTGTAAAGTCAATTTCGCATGATTTCAGTACGGCCATGGTTTCGGCATAGATTGTATCCAAAAACTGAATAAACAGTTTTTGAAAATCTTCCCGGGTGTTTCCAAGTTTGAAAAAGTCGGAAATGTCTTTTTCTTCTTTCGTTCCCTTCATGGGTAACATCATGCGTTTTACTCCCAGAGAAGATAGCTGCTTTTCGTGTTTAGCTGAAGAGTCAAGCCCCGTTTTATCACAGTCGTACAGAATGACGACGTGCTTAAAACGATAAGTCAATTTACGAATCATTCCCTGAGGGACATTGGACGTTTCGCTATTGAAGCATATTGCGAAATAGCCTTTTGAAACCAAGCTTAATACATTCTTTTTCACCACCGGTGATAAAAAGGATATTTCCTTTCGGCGGTAGCTGCTCCAACCCGAAACAATATTTGTCGCCCAAATCTCCGGCATACTGAAAACGAACGGTTGAAAATGGCCGGTAAAGCTTGAGATAGCGTTTGCCCTGATAGGCAAATAGTGGCTCTTTTTCGGAAGCATAGAGATTATATTCTTTTCCTTCGTTGCTTTCAGAGGTAAACACCTTGAGAGAGACAACCTGATATTTTATCAGGGTGGCGGAAGTTATTCCGAATTGTTGCCAAAACTGTAGTTCTTCGTCTGAAAATGGCTTTACTTTGAAAGTAAAGTGTTTTGGTATTTTTAGGTGATTAACTGCGATTTCCATTAAGGGGGACAATGGAGACGATGAGGACAATTGTAACTCATGAGACATTGAAGGTATTATTTTCGGAGTTTCAGTAAATGAGACCTCATGATTCTCCAGTCCAAGGGATAAATCCTGATTGATTTTTTGGAGGATATCCAGGAATCCGGCTGCATGACGGCAGTCGGTTCCCAGTAAAATTCCCACGAATTGGAAACAATCCCCACTATAAGTGTCGTTGCCGTAATCTTTCAGTTTATACTGATCGGAAGTCCGGTCGAAATAAACATTGCAAGAAGCCTTCGTATCTTCGTACAATGGATTGAGAAAGTTGCGCCCCACCCGGAATTGAAAAGGCATATAATGTTTGAAAACATTTAACCCTTTATTTGTCCGTGCGAGTATTTCTTCTTTGCTCAACATAGTTTTGGTGACTTTGAATTAGATTGTCTAAAGACTCCTGACTGCTGCGAACTGACCGTTCGTTCAACATGCGTTTTACTTCCGCTATGGTGTAGTAAGTTTTACCGGAAATGATAGAATAAGAAATCAGTCCTTTGGTGCGTAAGCGCTGAAGAGTGCGTTCACTGATTTTCAGAAAAGTACAAACTTCATAGCTGTCTACCCATGTTTCTTCTTCATTAACTTCTCCGGGTTGATAGTTGACAACAAATTTGGCAATGGTATTTACTTTGTCCATTAATTCTTTGAATGCATCGGATTCTATTGTTATTACTTCCATAAGATTATTCAGATAATATAATTATTCGTTTCATGAGAATTACTTTACAATTTAGTTGTTACAATCAAACACTTATTGTTCTTATGTTTTTGGAGAGGAGTTTCTCTATATCCTCAAGATCATAATAGAACGTTCCTCCAATTTTGGTGTAAGGCAAAGTTTCATTTACACGTAATGTTTTCAACGTACCAGAAGACACATTGAGCATGTTTCTAACTTCAGAGGATTTAAGCCATTTTTTCACTTTTATTTCTCCTTTATTTTCAAATAATCTTGTGATTTCTTCGAGCAATTCTATTTTGAATTCCCTAAGGTCATCGGTGGTTATAATTTGTGCTGGCATTTCTTTAATTTATAGTTGACAGTTGATAGTTTTTTAGTCATTGAAGGATAGGGCGCGGATAATCCAGCCATAGAGGTATTTTTTGTTGAGAGGTCGTTTTTTGATAATAGCCATGTAATGGTCGATTTTGGAGACAGTGAAAACTGCCTGAAAATATCCAAAGTCTATGGAATTTATTTTATTGAGTGTTTGTTCGCCCATTATTCCATTTATTTTTGTACCTACAATAGATTGAACAAGTCGGATAGAAGTTGCTATGCCTGAATTTACTGCAAAATCAAAAACCGACTCTGAAGAGGTTTGGTTTTGTATTTGATCGGCTTTGAGTGGCTGCCAAAATGTTTTGAAATAGAACTGCTTGACCGATTGTTGCAGGTTGACATTGTCGGCTAAATTGACAGGAAAAGATTTATCCTTTCTGGATTGGTCGATGATTTTCCAACCAGGCCATGAACCGTGAGAATTCCGGGCAATGCCTTTGTAAGTTTCACCTCCAAGATCATCGGGATCGTTGACGTACCCGCCTTCGTGAGAAAGCACTTTTGAAAGTGCGAGATTGAAATTTGCCATACATATAGATTTTAGAACAAAGAATCTGATCTCAACCCAACCCTCTCTTTGAGGAGAGGAAGTAAAGAGATCCTTTGTTTATTTTTTTTGATTTGGCAAAATTGGTGGGTTTTGTTGGATATTATTGCCAAGTTATCACCAACTTGGTAAAAATTTATCATGGTGAAGCTTTATTAAAAATATCAGCTGAATTATGCTTAAGTCTTCCGTTGGCGGTCGGAAATTTATGTGTTTAAGTGTGAAAAGTATAAAAAACAAAAAAACTACCAAGGTCATAATACCTTGGTAGTTTTTTTCAATAAATTTATTATGGGTTTTAAGTCTCAAATTCTTCATCCATCCGCTTTTCGAGGCAATCGGCCAAGTACTTCAAGAAGGCTGTACGATCCTTCTTCCTGCTTTTAATAGCAATGTATGTGCGATAATAATCACCCAAATCTATTCCCAATACATTTTGTAATACGTTCATAATTTCTCTTATGTCCGCTTTCCCATCATCTACAACTTTGGCCGCATAAATTCCATAACCCAACTCAATGGCCGCAACTTTAGTTCCTGTCCATTTGTTCTTTTTGGTTGGTTGTTTACTCCCAGAAAACTCGGATAACCTATCAATTTGTTGTAATTTCTTATTAAGATAAATTCTTAGCATTTCATTAGAAAGTATCTTGGCAACCTTATAATCGTAACAGGTAGAGAAAGCGGTATCATTAATAAATTGAAAGCTCTCAACTCCAAGTCTTATATTAGGTTTTCCTCTACGAAAATAATAATCGTCTAAATGTATTGCATTTGAGCGATAGTATTGATAAAAATCTAAATTTTTATTGAAAAAGAAAGTCAAGCTATTTAATTCATGTTCATAATAGTTCTTTTGAATAAGATTGCTTCCATTGGGTCGTTTTAGTTCAATTGTATATATTTTATTGAAATATAATAGCTTGCTTAAAACCTGAGGTTTCATTTCCTTGAAAAAACAAATTTCTTCCTGCTCATTTTTAAATCCAAATTCCAGCAATTTATTTTTCAATGCATGTATTCGAACTTGAAGGAATTCAACCATATGTAATGCTTCTTCAATGGAAATATCGCAACCTTCAAGATCAATGGAAGAAATCTGCTCTGAAATTTCTTTCATTATTTGGATAAAAGTCTCTTTCAAAATTATAGTCAAGATAGAGTTTTATTATCAGCAACATTACATAACGCCTTTTATCTACTCAAACAGTTCGTTTTATTTTGTTGATTTTTCCAGACCAATGCACTTGCACCAACAATAGCAGCATCACCAGAAACAAGTTTAGAAGGCAGAACCTTGATTTTATTTTTATTTACGGTCAAAAGGTGATCTTCCATACTTTCAATTATAGGTCTTAATAACAAATTTCCAGCTGCCATAGGACCTCCAAAAAGGAAAATTGCCTCAGGACTAAAATGATGAACCGTATCTGCTAATGCTTGTCCTAACCATTTACCAGTTGAATAAAAAACTTCCAATGCAATTTTATCGTCTTTTAAGGCTGCTTCATAAATACTTTTTGCAGTTAGTTCATTGTATGAATAACCTGCCAACAAACTTTTGGTATCATTATATTGTGCAAGCAGCTCAAATGCAGTTCGTTTCATTCCTGTAGCAGAGCAATAAGCTTCGAGATGACCTCTCACTCCACAGCCACATAAACGTCCATTTGGAATAAGCATGGTATGTCCACATTCTCCAGCAAAACCATCCTGGCCATAAACCAAGTTTCCATTGACAACCAGTCCACTTCCCACACCCGTACCTAAGGTGTACATTACAAAATTTTTCATGCCTATAGCCCCTCCAAACATCATTTCTCCAATTGCAGTAGCGTTTGCATCATTTGTCAAGGTTATTGTTTGTATATAAGGAAATTTTTCTTTCAACAGAGAAACAAATGGTATTACTCCTTTAAACGAAAGATTAGGAGCGTGTTCTATTGTGCCAGAATAATAATTTGCATTCGGCGCTCCTATTCCGATTCCTAAAATATGAGGATTCACCTCAATTTGAGACAATCTCTCCAGCAATTTATTGATATTGCCTGATAGCTTATTTGTATACTCTGTAATATCGTTATATTTTGCTGTGGAGAAATAATCTTTAGCTAATACATTGCCATTTTGATCTACTAGTCCTAAAACTGTATTTGTACCTCCAATATCAATTCCAATTGCAACCTGTTTCATAAATAATCAAAAAATATCTACAGCAGACTGTTTTTCTGCAATCTGCTGTAGATGTCGACTAAAACAACCAATAACTATTTTACCCTGTATATAATCATGGCATCTATTAATGCCTGATTTATTTCTGTATTCATATTTTCATTTTCTGTTTCCAAACTTATCTCAAACAGGTGTTTGCCTTTCGATAGTTTAATTTGAATACTGTTGGTATAACCCCAATTAGACCATTCGTTAGCTCCCCGTTGAGGAAATACTGTCGTTCCAGCTGTACTGCCATCCACTTTCAAAGACCTAATCGCACATTTATTTTCGGTATTAACCGGGCCGTTACCGTTTGCATATCTAAATTTGAAAGTATATACACCTGATTTGTTTGCACTAAAAGGTAAAGTGATATTTGTATTAACAGAATTGTTTGTTTCAACATACCCCTTTCCCTGATAGTTGTTGTATTTGTTATCAGACTGCTGAAAATAATCTTCTAATTCAATAGTCTTTTCATTTCTTTTATCATAAACGATTATAGGTTCGGAAGCAAAAGATGGAACTTTATTTTTATCTATTGCGATAATCTTATATTCTGAATACCAATTATTTGGAATCTTTAATTCTGTTTTTACAGTTTTTTTCCATAATTTGCCATTTCTTAAAATAGTGTATGAAACCGCATTCTCAATTTGTGACCATGTTAGTGATTTGTTAGAGTAACTTCCTAAAGGAGTTTCTACCGAAGTATAATTGCTTGTCTTGTTTATAGGCTCAGCATTCAGGTCTTTATTATCCAACACAATTTTCACTGAATGTGTGCCTGATAATAAGTATGAAATGGCTGCGGTTGCCGATTTTTTCCCATCTATCTCAAAATCAACAATTCGGTTACCATAGCCGCTTAGTTCAATATTCAAGATAGAATTACGAACTTTAAAATTGGTGAGTGTTCGAGTTCCTGAAAGCGCTTTTGGTACTAATGGTTGAAATCGTAGACTGTCATCATCAAATTTTACTCCAAAAAGAATTTTATGAACTAAAGCCAGATTACCGGAAAGACTCCAGAGCATATTACTGGAGTTGATTTGCGTTCCGGCAAAATCACCTGTTTCCGCTACAAAATTTTCTTTATTTGTGAGAAATAATGCGGCAGGACGATAAATAGCTGCTATACTTTCCAAAACAGATTGTTCGTTACCTACTTGTGCAGATGCTAATGCCCAATAGGCTTGTACAAACGGCCATACTCCATTATTGTGGTAGGGTGGTATATTCGGGATTTGTGGATAAATACAAGAGATTCCATAATCAGTAACAGGAACACTGGAAACTATTTTTTTGCTTCTTTCAGCGTTGGAAATACCAAATATAACACATAAAGCTTCACCTAAGGCTTCAGATCGTGGAGAAACCGATTTTAAATTTCTGCCATACAGATATTGAGCATAATACCCTTTATCTTCTAACCAAAGGTGCTTGTTAATGCCCTCTTTGATGTGCTCAGCAATTTTGGAATGCCTAACAGCTACTTCTTCATCATCGAGTATCTGAGCCATTTTTGAAAGAATTATATTGGCCTGATAGTGAACTACATTTGTTCCCAGACATTCAGACTCGTATATGTCTGCAGGTTGCATCCAACGAGGATAAGTTTGTTCGCGCCAATCAAGAAAAGAGGATTCACCTTTTACCAGGCCCGTTTCTGTATCGTAAGCATTTACGATATCTGCTTCAATAGATTTTTTGATAATTCCATAGGCCTGACGTAACCAATCCATGTTTCCGGTTGCTTTGTATAACTCCCATGCAGCTACGGCCCATATCATACGATCAGTGGATACAGGGTAAGCACCACCTGTCCCGGTGTCCTGAATAATAAGATTGTTTTTTACTTTGCGTAACAGACTATATTGTGCAACTTTCGGTTGTAAATATGCCATTGAGAGTATTATACTATAACTTATATCTCGTGTCCATACGCCAGCCCACTCCTTGCCAGTACGAAAGGTGCTGTCGGGCTCAACTGCTTTTATCATTTCTTCTATGGCCAAGTTATAAATAGCATCCGAAATCGGAAAATCCGATTTATATTGTGGAAATGTCGAAATATCTTTCGTGAGTTTCCATTGCCCTTCAGTTTTTTTTACGTCTTGTTTTTTATTTAGAATCAAGGTCGTTTCATATATACCATCACCATTGGGGTCATTGAGTTGCAATTCCTGCTTATTATACAAGTTACTGAAATCCCACGATAGCGGGGCTGCATTTCCTGCAATATACACACCTTTAAAATCTGCTTTTGTCAGTTTATCACCGTTGCATAAAGTATAAAATCCTGTTTTTTCGAATGAGCTGAGTATCTGGCGCATATCTAAACGGATAGTCCAAACCGTATTTTCAGGTAAATTTATTCCGACAGGAACTGCTTTAGTCTTTTTGAACTGCTCTCCAAACACAACAGTGGTAACGCATTTCTCGTTTACGGGATCCAAAGTAACATAATGGTCTTTCCCAGAAGGCATTTCATTGTCTCGGGAATTGATACTGAACTTGAATTGTATAGTTGGACTGTATTTATCTGATTCCGGACTGCGGTAATTTGATACAAGTTCAGTTGCAGACACTACGCTAGCTGTAAAATTACCCTGAACAACCTTGTCAGGAAAAATACTATATGCTTTGGATCGATAAAGTGCATTGTCATTATTTGCCTGGGCACAGAGGCCTAAAAAAAGAACTAACCCTGTTAAATAAATTCTCTTATTCATTTTCTTATTTCTTAATAATTATTTCTGATAATTCAACACAGTCTTTGAATTTTATCCAAAGTATAGCACTGTTTTTATCCCAGTTCCAAACTGCATTATCTGAAACTTCGTTCCAGCTTTTAGCAAGTTTATTGGTTTTCACACTTTTGATTCTTAAACCACTAAACAATATTGTCTTGGGTGCTTTTTCTGTCCTTATTTTTATTCCCAGATTGCGGGAAACCGGTTTTGTCCAACCATTTTCGATTTTGCTGTTAATCGTTATTTTGTATTCTTCTTTCGAAGATGTACATTTCACATTTGTTTTAACAAATACATTTCTTTTATAACCGGTCGTTTCTCCATCATCTTCGTATAAAGTAAATTCAGCTGTTCGCCCTTCTGCGGCAGGGAAAATATGAAACCAAACAGGAACATTTTTCTGCTCGCCAATAAATTGTTGTACAGGTATTTCAGGAAGAACAGAGCCACGTTTCACAAAAACAGGAATAGTGCTTAGCGAAACAGGGTAACTAATCCATTCTTTGCCTTTATATACCGTTTTTCCATCGTTATAATCAATCCATTCGCCCTGTGGTAAATAAATCCTTTTCTCTGAAGCTTCTTTTTCAACGACTGGTGCCACCAATAACTCTTTTCCCAGCATAAACTGACTATCAAGCTTCGGAGTTTCAGCATCATTCTGGATATTCAAGTAATAAAGCGCGCATTATCGGCAAACCAGTATCATAAGCATCGCGGGCATAAGTATAGAAATAAGGGTGAAGCGTGTATTTCAGATTAATTGCTTCGCGGCAAATACGCTCGGCTTCACTTCCAAAAGTCCAAGGTTCGGCGGCGTTATTTCCTTCGTGGTGTGCACGACTCAACGGATTGAATATCCCAAATTGCATCCAACGAATATACAACTCCGACATGACTTCCCGGTCTTTGATATCGCCGCAGTAGCCAGAAATGTCGGTTGTCCAGAACGGAATCAGGCCCATACCAGCCGATTGTGCCAACGAAACCTGAGCAGCAAGTTTGTTCCAACCATTCAGCACATTATCACCATCGCCTGAATCGCCTGACCAACCAAAAGTATAGCGTTGCATGCCCGCAAAAGCAGCGCGCGTCATTTGAAATACACGTTGGTTTGGATTGCGTTTTTCAAACTGTTCCGACACTACTTTATCCCATGTAGAGCCATATACATTATGTATTTCGTTGTGCATGCCGGCGTGATGTCGCATATATAGCCTATCCACATCTTCTTCGTTGCTCCAGGCAGGTTCTCCCATGTCAGTCCAGAATCCTTTTACACCGTCATTCAACACTTTTTGCTGATATGTACCCCACCAATCGGCTACTTCAGGTTTGGTGAAATCGACCACACCGCAATTTCCACCCCAAGGCCAGGGCATATCGTAACTTTTCCCGTTGCGAATATCTTTCGCAAAATATCCCAGCGAATCAGCCTCGCGCCATTGTTTACGGTTGGTTTGTGAGATAACCGGATCTTGCGAAACAATCATTTTAAACCCCTGGCCAGCTAAATCGGCTACCATACCTTTAGGATTTTCATAATTTTCTTTTCGCCATTCAAAGTCTTGTAAGTATTGTGTCCAGCCAATATCCTGATAAATAATATCACATGGAATTTGTCGTTTGCGAAACTCTAAAGCTACTTCGCGTGCCAGTTTTTCATTGGTGTACATACCACGGCATTGCGAAAAGCCCAGGGCCCATGCGGGGGGCATAATTGGTTTGCCTGTGAGCTGAGTATATCGTTCAATAATTTGTTTATACGAAGGTCCGAAAATGAAATAATAAATCATTTCCCCACCTGGCGTTTCAAACGAATAATAATCGTTAGAAGTTGCTCCAAAATCGAATTTACTTTTGTAGGTGTTATCGAAGAAGATCCCATATCCGAAATTACTCATAAAAAATGGGATGCTTTTGTAAAGCGGATCTTCTGTTACCCCATAACAGGGTTTGTCGCTGTTCCACATAGTAAATGTTTTACCACGACGATTGAGAGTACCTGATTTTTCTCCCAATCCGAAAATCTGTTCGGTCGGTCGAAGGGTTTTGTAGCTTCTCATAATAGCAGAATCCTTTGTAAATCCTTTGTTTTGAAAATCCTCTAACAAAAGTTTCTGGTATTTATCAAAGAAGCGCACCTGAAACGGATTTTTATTTATTCGAATAATCAGTTCGCTAGTAAAAATCTCGTAACTTCCTGCTTGTTCTGAGACATTCAATGTTCCAACGCTTTGAATTTCTTCGTTGATAACAGCAAACGATGGATTGTTGCGAGAGAATTCTCCATGTTCGTACCATAGTTTAACTAGTCCCGGACTAACCAGCTTCAGTAAAACATTGATATTGTTTTCGCATTGGAAAATGACTTCGGATCCTGTTGTCTTGTACGAAAGGCATTTTCCTGTATGGATTGTTGCAGCCTGTATGGATGTAATTATGACTAGAGTTACAATTATTGAAAATAGTTTATTCATTCTCATTCAATTTTAATATTCAATTACAATCATATCCCAGTACTTCAATTCGGGAAGTATAAAGTTTACTTTCTCTCCAACCTGAACAAAGTTCAAATTACGGGATGCACCACCGACAACATTGGGTGAGGCAATCCATATCTTATTGACTTTTTTGTTTGATGTAAAGGATAATTTTACATCCTTTACCAATGCCGGCATTACCTGAATACCTTTATTATCGCGCCAGAGTTGTGTAGTCGAATTGGTGAAGTTAATCAAATGAATCACTTGCGAATTATCAAATTTCTTTCCGAATACTGCTACTTTCCCTTGCGCAGCAGGCCATGGGGAAAGGGATATTTTGTTGTCGGTTGAAGCAATTGTAACAGTATTAAATGTTCCTCCATTACGCAACAGGTTCTGATAAGCTACCAGAAAATCATAGTAGTTGACTAATGATTGCTTCAAGTCATCCTTCATAGTTAGGTTGTTGTTTGGGAAATACTCCTTACAAAGCATGTGTTCACCTAACTCGAGATGAGCACCCCCAAAAGCAAAAATAACTGCGTTGGTCATTAAAATAGAAGGTGTGTTGAAATAACCGACATTATTAGCTTTATCGTAATTCATGTAAGCAGCCAAAACTGTATTTTTAGTATTGTTGCTAAGCGCATTGTTTTGCTTGATAATGTTGACCAAATCATTATAGGTATCGACAGGACTCCAGACTTCGGAGTATAAGAAATCACATGACGATGTAGCAATTCCCAGTTGCCCATATTGGGCAACTGCATTCATGACATTGTATTTTTGGGAATTGGCATTATGCACAGCATTGATAAACGGTTTAAATGTCTGGGAGAGATTTAAAAAGTTTCCATCATATTTATATCGATTTCCGCGATCGCCGAGTTGATCCATATGAAAACCGTCAAAATCAAGATATTGATAAACAGTATTTATTTCGTTTATGAAATACTGTTGCCATCCGGTATTTGAAGGGTCTAACAAATAGATATTACTTAGGAAAGGGGATGAAAGAGGATGAAAATCCTTGTTTGTATGGGTATTATCATTATAAACATACCACTCTTTCTGCACCCCATCATTCTCACCACTCTCCCATGCTCCATAAATTAAATCGTAGAACATTGTTTTCATATTGCGCCCATGTGCGCTATTGATATATTTTTGAATTGTACTCAGATAAATATCTCGATTAATAATATCTTTCCAAGTAGCCGCGGGAGTTCCATTTAGTAATGGAAGCGGTTTGTGATGCTTGTTCTGCCAATCATAAAACTGAAGACCGTTAATATGGAATTTGTTTAAATTAGTGATGACTGCATTTATTTCATTGTCGTTTAATAGAGAAAAATCAGATAAAAAGCCATAGCGCGGGAATTTTTTCCAATCACTTGAAACATCAATTCCTATAGTTGCATAAATAGTTTCAGTATTATTAATTTCACTGTAAACCTCAGCAATATATCCTTTGAAATCGGTAGCTGGAGTTGTCCATGTCCAAGTTGACCCGGTAATATTGGTTTCTGAAATAACAATATTAGCGTTTTTATATCGTACCTTGGTTGTAGTTGGAAGCAAGGTATTATCTATAGTGAAGGTTACTTTATCACCAGGTTTATACACTGCTTTATCTATGCTTATACTCACATTGACATAAGTTGGTGTAACTGGATTGGTAGGTGTATCGGGTGTAACTTCCGGTTCTACTCCTTTGCAACTGAATGACAAACATGCAATCAAAGGTAAAATAACCAAATATTTAAAATTGAAATTTAGTGCTTTCATGATACTTTTTTATTGATTAGAATCTCTATACTTTGAAAATGAGTTTGCTAACTACAGATTCGGTTTTTGTTTTTATTTTGATAAAATAAGTTCCTACTTTTATGAGTTTGTTCAAATCAATAATATTCAAAGACTTGTACAATTTCGACTGGTATATAACTTTTCCAGTTGTAGTGTAAATTGATAATTCAGCCAATTTCTCCTCTCCTAAATCGATATTCAACTCATTTGCAGTAGGGTTGGGATATAACTTTATACCACCTAGTGATATATTACTTACCCCCTGGGGATTTTGTTGATTTATAGTGATTTTGGAAATTCCTACATCAACTTTAATGTCATAAGTACCAGCAGTGGTAACTTTCCATTTTAAATCAGAATCTGTAGGGGGGCAACCTGTAAAAACCTTATAATTTGTTGAGGAAAGCGATTGATCTTGAACGTTTGCCAATAACCAATCACCATTACACCAATCACCATCAGTAGTGTGAAACTTGAAAGTACCCGGAGTCAATAAACTTTTCACGCTAAATAGATTCAGATTACTTGAGTCCTGAATCATTGGCATTCCAGTAGGATTCCAACCTATTGCTGTGGCATCACCAACTATTGAAAGGTAGTTGTAAATGGGAGCTTTCGATACTGAATATCTCAATGTCAACTGATTGAAATTGATAATATATTTACCAACTTCAGTGATTGTACATTCTAATATCAGGGGCAGTAGGCAGTCCAATTTTAGCTACCCCACTAATTCCCAATGCATTAGCCCACACACCACCCGAACTGTCTTTTTGAGCCAACAATTTAAATGATTGTGTTCCGACAGACATGAAAATAGTATCAGTAACCCACTTATTATTTCCGAGATACTTCATGGGTAAAATCGTTTGATTTTTTTTGTCAAATACTCCACTGATATACATTGAGGGTAACAATGTCTTATCAATTTCCGGTTGAGAGTCGGCAACAATTTTTACATATTGAACTGTATCTTTTGACCAGTTAGAATAAGTTATTGTATTATTCAAAACATATCCAATCCGATATGTGCGATTTACTCTTCTATTGCCTTCGTTTTTCTGAATAATAATTTTTAATGAATCTGCATTATATTTTGAAGAAGCAAACTGATGGACAGCATAATCTCCTGTTTGATAATCGTATCCATTTCCAGCATCGTCGTATAGCTTTCCCCGGGCTGAACCATCTGTATTAGGATTGATCAGTAAAGTAACCGAATCTGTTTTATATTCAGCAGTACTTTGGATAATACCCGTTATAGGTACAATGGCTCCCGAACGAAGAAAAACATAAGGTTGATAGCCATCGTCTGTATTTTCAAACTTAATCTGATTCCAATTTCCTTTTGGAAAACTTACATTGGTTGCCCAACGTGGAGCTATCAATAAATCACTTCCAAGCAAAAATAGCTGCTGTTCAGAACGTAGATTAGCATCTAAATAGTCAGCAAAGAAAACCGGTTGCATTATTGGAGTTCCACTTACAGAAGCCTCCCTAAATAAGCTGTAAAGATAAGGCATAAGTCTGTAACGACGATTTAATGCTGTGCGCGAAACATTTTCAATAGGCGTTCCAAATGCCCATGGTTCCTGGTCGATTGTATTATTTGAACTATGGTTCCGCGAAAAAGGGTAGTAAGCTCCCAGCGCCATCCAATGTCCTAATAATTCGGCATCGCAATTTCCTTCAAAGCCACCAATATCAGGACCATTAAATGGTTGTCCGGATAAACTAAGGTTCAAGGACATTGGGATTGATAACTTCATGTGTTCTTCAGTCGAACGATTGTCACCAGTCCAGGTTGCAGCGTATCTTTGTCCACCCAAAAAGTTTGAGCGCGACAAAATAAACGGACGTTTATCCGGATTCGCAGCCATTATTCCTTCGCGGCTTGATTTTACCATCAACATACCATACACATTGTGGTATCGGCAATGAATATCCTGTGGAAGTCCACTGCCTCCTCTATGAATATTATCTTCGGGCATAGTTCCGTCCGGACCATCGAATACTGACGGCTCGTTCATATCGTTCCAAACTCCATCAACACCCTTATCCATAAAATCTTTATATAATCCTGCCCACCAACTTTGTGTCACCGGATTCGTATAATCAGGAAAAGCACAAGCTCCCGGCCAAACACTGCCATTAAACTCTTTTCCATTTTTATCGATTACCCAATGATTACCTAATTTTCCATCATCGTAAACAGAATAACCTGTCTCTTTTTTTACACCGGGATCAATCATATAAACTGATTTGATTTTTTTGCTGTGTAAATAATCGTTCAGACTTTTGGGATCAGGAAATTTTGCTGGGTCGAAAGTAAATATCTTATAATTATCCATGTAGTCTATATCCATCCAGATAACATCACAGGGAATTTTCCGGTTACGAAATTCATCCGCAATTTCTTTCACTCTTGAGGCTGGATAATAAGAGAATCTACATTGTTGATATCCCAATGCCCAAAGAGGAGGTAAATTCATTTTCCCGGTCAGATCCGATAAGGTTTTTATTACCTCCATTGGATTCTCTTTCTCTATAATAATAACCCTAAATCCAGGGCCTTCAGAGGTAATGGTAATCGGATTTGATAGGTCAAAATATTGTTTCCATGAATTATCGGCAATGATACCGAACGAAGATCCATCTTTTCGAACTCCAAGTACCCATGGGTGTGACTGGTAAAGCCTGTTTCCATTATCTTTGGCCGAATAAGTATAATTATCGGTATTCCACAAAGTAACCTTCGTGTTGTTCCTTTTCAAAGTACCTGTCACTTCTCCATTACCATATAAGTCGACAGATTCATTGAAAGTTATGGTTACGGCAGATTTTCCATTGATTTTGGAAAAAACAGGGCGTATTTTCCAATTGTCTGGCACAGAACCCTGAGGTTGCAGATTTTTTACCAATGCCAATGAAGGTAAAGTTCGGGTTGAATCCATATCAGCCGGACAAAAAACAGCAACTCCTTGTTCTGAAAGAAACGAGGATTGGGCTTTAGCAACGAAAGATATTAAAAGTAAAAGGAATAATAATTTAAAAAATTGTATCTTCATATTTATATAAACTAATTTATTATTATTTGTCTCGCAAATTGTTTTTTGTTACTCTCAATTTTCAGAATAAATATCCCTTTAATATTTTTGCTGACTATGTCAAATTCCTTTCCCTGATTGCGTACAGAATAAACCCAGCGTCCATCTAAACTCATAAGTTGTACTAACTCTGCATAATTATTGTCAAACATTCTAATGTGAATTCCATTCGTTGTAGAGTATATTTTAAAAAGATTATCTTGATTAATAGTCTCTATCGCGGTTTCACTTCCAATATACTGACTTTCAATAGTTTCGTTCAATGTATTTATTTTGATTAAGTATCTACCTTGTTGACTTTCTTCTATTGTCCATTTATTGTCAGCATATGATCCATTTGTACTTTCTGCATATAAAGTTGCTCCAAGTATTGGGTCATTTGCATTTATCGCATGAAGACTAATAGGATTCCAGTCCATTTGTCCAAGAAGTTTGAAAGCATTGCTTTCCACATTTTCGGGTCTGATTTTAAGTACACCATCAAAGGTGTAGGCTGTTTTGTTTTGCTCATTCTTGTTGAAGTTCAATTGCATTACCAGCATTCCAACCTGCTTCGGAGGCTCCACCGACAATATAGAGCTTCCTGTTTGTATTGACAATTTGGGCTGTTGAAGTTTTACTTAATGTATTTACTTTTACTTTATACAATGGGTCACTAACAGTGACGTACCAACCTGAAGCGCTGGCATCATTTGTTATGCGGAATGAGGTTTCTCCTGTTATATCATTGTCTTCGAGTACTGGAACGAAATACTTTGTATTTTCACCTGGCGTTGATGTGGACATGAACTTCAAATCGCCCTGACGTAATTCACCACCGTATATAAAAAAATTGTCTAATCCTTTTGAGAGTTTCATTGTCGTATTCGGAATAGCACTTCCAGTCACCCAGACTTCATCAAAATTGTCAACTGTCCCTGAAATAACCGACATAGTAAGTTTTTTCAAATCGACTGTCACAGTATAAACACCTGTTTGCCCGATAATGAATTTATAATCTATTGCATTATTATTTGTATTATATACCAAACTGTGCGTTTGCCCCAATACAACAGCTTCGTTAGCAGTGGCAGCATTAAAACACGGCATCCATGTATTGAGCAAATTAATAAACTTAAAATCACTTTGAGTTAGAACACCGGTCCAAGTAAAAACAGCGCTTTCAGCTGTGGATTCCACCAATGTCATTTTTTGTGCACTTCCGTTGTTCCAACCGTTGGGAGTTGCTCCTCCAATTAAATATACTTGTGAATAGTCCTGCGAGAAAAGAGAAAATGAAACAAGTATCCCTATAATGATTAAATAAATGTTTTTCATTAGTATAAATTTTACAAGATTAGCTTCTCGATTTGTTTTTTACCATCGTAGTTTAAACTCACAATATAAACTCCGCTTAATTGATTGAAAGGAATAAGTAATGAAACGTTCTGTGAATTTTTAAAACTTTTGGTCATCATCTTTTTCCCTGAAATATTAGTTATGCTAACTGATACAGATTCGCAAAGTTCACTAAAATATACATTTAAATCGTTGGTATCTCTATGGTAGTTTAAATACGCTTTTTTACCAGCTTCCGGTAAAGATATTGCTGTTTGATTGTCAGAGAAAACCACTTTAACTTCCGTTTTTTCATTACAAGAGACCAACGGAATATAAATTGTTGCCACTTTTTTTGCGCTATCGTATTTCCACGTTCCTGCAGCTCCCGATTCACTCTTTGTGTAAACAGTTTCGTTTATTTTCACTTCAGTTGGAAGATTTACTGAGAGTAACTCCATTGTATAACTACGACTAGTCAGCATTCCATTAAAGCTACCTTGAACGGGATAAATGGTATAAATACCATTCAACCCGCTAACCGATTGTGTGATTTTAGTAAATGCATAACTGCTGTTTTGATAATTATCATTGTCATTTTCATCTTCATAATAATTCAATTCACCGTTTGAACCCGGTGCAAATTTCAAAATCAAATTGTTTGTGCGATTTTTTAAGTGCAACAATTTCGGGAAACATGGAATTATAGCTCCTTCTTTGTAATAATATGGAATATCAGCTTGAGTGAAAGTGCGTGTATAAGTTTTATTCCCATCCAAGATTTTCCCGCTGCACACTTCATACCATTTTCCTTCAGGGAACCAAATAGTCTTTGTGCTTACACCGCTTGCATTTGCAGATTCAACGATAGGAGCTACCAAAATGTCATTACCGAACATATATTCATCCCCATGTTTATAAGACTCGTTATTGTCTGGTGAATCGTAATACAATGGACGACAAATAGAAATTCCCGTATCATACGTAATTCGAGACTGAGTGTAAATATAAGGTGCCAAAGCGTAACGCAACTCCAGTGCTTCTTTCATCAAAGGAAAATTGGAATACTTCCAGATTCTCCTTTCAATAGCAGCATTCTTCGTGCTGTGTGTCCGCAATATTGGAGAGAAAACACCATATTGTATCCAACGTAAAAATAATTCAGGATTGTTATCCCCCAATTGAACGTGACCACCAATATCATGACTCCAATAGCCATAACCTACATTTGAAGCAGTGGCTGTGAAGTAAGGTTGAAATGCCAAAGTTGGGAAATTAGCGTAAGCATCGCCCGAAAACCCAATCTGATAACGATGATTGCCCAATCCACCCCAGCGATGAAAAATCATTGCACGTCCGTTGCTTTGCAATTTGTTATCATTATAGAAAACATGGTTTAACCAAAAGGTATTTCCAAGTTTGTCGATTTCAGAACTCAACAAAGTTTGTTGCCAATCGAGCCACCAAAAATCGACTCCTATATTTTCATGAGGGCGAATAATATCTTTGAAGAACATTTTATAAAAGTTCTCACTTTCAATATGCCAGGGAATTGTTTTATCCAAAGGTAAGCCCAAATCATTAGCTAACGTACTAAAATTAGCTTCATTGGTTGCAACACCATCAGCCGGATGCAGATTCAGTGTGGTTTTTAAATTATTGTTATGTAGCCATTGCAAAAAACCCGGAGGATTGGGGAAAAGTCTGGCATTCCAAGTCCAACCGGTCCAACCACCTCTACCACCATCGGCAGAACTACCGGAGTAATGCCAATCCATATCTACTACCATAACATCAATTGGAATGTTATTTTGTTGTATTTCGCCAACAAGGTCTTTAAAATCCTGTTCCGAATATTCTGCGTATTTCGAGTACCAATAACCGAAAGCATACAAAGGAGGCATCGGAATCTTACCTGCTATTTTTGTAAAATCGCTCAATGCTTTTTTATAATCATGCCCATAGCCCATAAAATACCAGTCCATGGCAGATTTATCAGTTCGCTCCGATACCCAGTCGATACTTCCCGGACGTGATTCAAACATCAGACTTATACTACCATCCTGACGCTCGTGAGTTTCGTCAATCACAGCCCAACCCGAACGTGAAACAAGACCATTCTCCATTTCAGATAATTTGTTGTCACCGTTGGAACTATCGAGTGTACGGGTAGTTCCTTTTAAATTTAGGTTATCGGTTTTCCAAGGATACCACGTTACTGTATTTCCATCTACCTGTAATGTTATTTTTAAATTTTGAGAACTGGGAGGATCAAATGTCCCTGGAAAACTTCCAATCCTATATTGCAAAGTCAGTTTTTCCGTTTTAATATACAGGAAACCGTCTTTTTCCTCTTTCGTAAAAGCAGGAACAGGGAGTCGACGATTTATTACTGAAAAAGAAGCCCGATCCTCGAAAATTTGTTTGCCACTCCATTCTATTCGTATTATTTCCGGAGTTAATACAGTGAAACGCATATTTCCTGAGATAACAATTGCATTGGGATTGGCTACAGGATTATTTTCTGAAAAAACAGGCAGTATACTGATAAATAGAAATAAGAATAAAAGTGAGAATGAAAATAGATGTTTCATGACATAATTTATTTTGTGAGTTACAGTAAAATAAGTTTGCTAGAATAGGTTGTCGATTTTGTATTAACTCTAATGATCACCAGACTATTTTTAGATTGTGATTTCATGTTGATAACCGTAGTCTCCGATGCAGACTGAGTTTTACTTAACAATTGACCATCTAGCGCAATTACCTCAATGAGAGCATCTTCATTTTTATCCAGTTTTACAATAATTCGGTTGTCCGATGACAAAACATGAATATCAGATATTTTAATCTCAGTATTGCTTGTTAGAGAATTACTTATTGAATAAGATAGTGTGGCATCATTGAACGAGATTATATATTTTCCGGCAGTAGGAATCGTAAAATTGATATTAGGCAACCCACCTGTGCTGAGCGAAGCAACACCTGATAAACCGGAAGTATTCCCCCAATCATCTCCTGACCAATTTGAAGTGTTTGCAAATTTCATTTGATAAGTACCTGCAGGTAAATTGATTGCGGACGATTTCCACAAATTATTGTCTGTCAGTGTCATTTTATTGTTACTCAAACTCCAACTATTGAAAGAGCCTGCAACATACATTCTGAGATTGTACAAAATCAAGCGTTTTTTTTACGTTGTAAGCCAAGGTGTAATCGTTGAATGTTATCAAGTATTTACCCGCAACAGGTGTTGTAAAACTAACAAACGCACCTCCGCCTGTTGTCAATTGGGTTGTTCCATTTAAACCGAATGCATTTCCCCAATCATCACCCGACCAATTAGTCGTATTTGCAAATTTCATAACTTGATCACCTACAGGAATTGTAATAGGATCTGTAGTCCAGTTGTTTCCTCCTGTATTTTTTAATGGTGTAGCAGATAATGTCCAGTTATTAAATGTAGCCCCTATATTAATAGTTGCCTGAGGTTTAGCTTCTCCAATCATATATATTGCCTTGTTGACATATGAATCTTCCATTCCATTTTTTATTGCAACGGCTTTAATGGTAGAAGTTGTTGATACTGGGATAGGAGCTATATATAATGAAGATGAAGCTGTTGGAACACTGCCATCGACTGTATAATAAATAGTCGCCCCAGCTGTTGTAGTCGACAGACCAACCGAACATGAGGTCTTATAACTTCCTTCTTTTATACTAAATAATGGTGAAATTACTTTGTTGGAATTAGCTTTAATTCTGAAAATCATGCAACCATGAGCAGGGACACTCCTACTTAATGAACTTACAGAACCTATATCGGTATGTGACCATAAATCCCGTACAAATACATTACCTGAGATTCCTAAATCGTTTTGAAAATTGATTGACCTTGTTTGAGCACTTCCTTCGCGGTTGAAAAAACCGACTATCCAATCTCCATTGGTCAGTTGTCCTTTCCAAACCTGATTTAAAGCATTTGTAGGATCGTTACTTAATGGCGCTCCAACAAATCCATCCTGATTCAGGGCAAGCAATTCTTCATTCTGGTAAATCCATGAATTTGAACCAATGGTGTTATTTTGATCAGCAATTGAAACCGGTCCACCTGCCATGAGATGAAGTGAAACAACACTTTTACGTTCTTCATCGTTTGCATATGTATTCAACCGAATAAAATCTCCGTCTAATATCATTTTACCTCTACCGGCTATTTTCGACCAATATACATAGCCATCAAAAGGGTTGGCAAATTGCGACCAACCAGCACGCTTCACTCCACGTGAACTGTCGCTGAAACGATACCAACCACCTTCTGCACAATCTTCATTGATACGTAACATGTGACCATATTTTTGCTCTAATACCGCATCTGTATATAGGTTCGGCATCACTAAGCTTAGAAACATACCATTTGCATCACAAGCTTCACGCATCCATTTTAAAGCAGTTGCATAATAACTAAGACCATTGATATTACTATTGCGTCTGTCAGGTCCTACCATACCCACATTTCTGTCGTAGCCACTTTCAAACCACGAAAGGAAATCAACCCGCAGGAATTTCACACCCATATCGGCATAATGTTGAACATAACCTTTTACATATTCTTCTGCCCCTGGACGTTCAACCTGTAACCATTTGAACCAAAGCGCATTTTCGTTCAAGTTTAATAAACTTGAAATCAATATGTTTGTACCCTTTACTTTTAAACCCGCATTGGCAGCATTTACATTAACCCATAATGGGTTGTCATAAATACCCAAAGTCATGCTTTTTTTTTGTAGTTCTGCCGACCACCATGCGTAATCATGTGTCCATGCAGAAGAGTGTTTCGTTCGATAACCAAATTGATTATAATCCAAATCACCCCAACCATCAATGCAAACCATATTATACCCAAAAGACTTCAGATTTGCATCTATCCAATTGATATTTGCAAGTAACTCATTCTTCTGAAATATAATTATTTATTACACCTGCTTTCTCTTTTAAAAAATTATTCTCGTAAACATCCCAATACAGCGGAGCTCTGTAAGGATTTGTCGGATTTTGAGATGAAACGTTGACTAACGAGAGACAAAAAAGGCAAGTGATTAGATAGTGGATATTTCTGGGCATGTATTTGATTTTAAGAGGAGACTTAACTTTATTGAAATTGCCTCCCATTCGAAAACACGAATGGGAGTATTTTAGAGTCTGTTATTCTTTGATAAATTTGAATGATTTATTTTCAATTTTTACCATGTATATTCCGGATCTAAGATTGCTTATATTAATTGAGCTTCCAGTAATAGCGCCTCTTTGAACCAAAGAGCCAACAATGCTAAAAATCAGATAATCTGCACTATTTTGACTTAGCACTGTCAATTGGTCTTTTACAACATTTGATTTAAGAGATAACTGACGATTTTCAAGAGCTGGATTTAAAGCTGTTATCTGTTTTTCAATGCTAATAGCCAATGTGTTTGTATTAATTGTAACTTTATAATTGGCAGCTTCTGTTATACTCCATTTTACATCACCGCCAGCCACTAGCTGCATTTGAGTATCAGACACTTTTACAAAAAAATCCTGATTCCAACCCCAGTTGCGATTAACTGGTAATTTAAATTCTCCAACAGATAAAGCGCCGGTATAACTAAATTCAAAAGGATTAGTAGGATTCTTAGTTAATTCAGTTGCACTACCTAAATCCCAACTATTAGGGGTGGCATCTCCAACCATAAATATTGTATTGAATGTGATTGGAGTTGTTTCTGTCATGGGTGTTACACTAAGAGTTAATGCGGCTGTGTCTAAAACCACGGCATAATTTCCAGCTGTTGTTACTGAAAAAGAATTGTCTGCATCAGCATAAGTAGCGCGTTTTACAACTTGAGTTTCGCTGGCCCCTTTATTCCAACTTGGCACCCAATCGGAATTTTGCATCAAAAACTTAAAACTACCGGCATTCAGATAAGCATTGAAATAAAATTTAGAAGGGTTAACTCCATCTTGTGTAAGAGGTGACGATTTGTCTTTGTCCCAACCGTATTTGGTTGCATCACCAATAATACACATCGGATTCTGAGCATTCACATTAATGAATGTAATTAAGCTGAATAATGTTACAGCAACCAATTTTGAAAGTAAATTTGTTCTCATAATAAATTAATTTAAATAGTTGATAAATATAGAAAATGATAGAATTTAAAAAGGAAGAGAGTTGCTCTGAGTTGCAGAACAACTCTCTCAGGAAAACCAAACAACAACCAATTATTGTTTTACAAAACTTATTGCAAGTGTTTCAATGTTAGCTGAAATCAGATAATTACCGGATGCTGTTATACTCCATTTCTTATCGTCGGCCTGACCACCAATATGGCGATACATGTGCGTATCATCTGTTTTCATGTACATATCTTGTCCCCAATCACTATTACGATTTACCGGCAACTTGAATTCTCCAGCAACCATTGGACCTGAGTAAGTAAATATGCAACCATCTGTAGGATCTTCTGTCATTTGTATAGAGTTGGTAATGGTCCAACCAATCGGTGTTGCACTACCGACCATAAATAGTTTTTCTCGGTAAATGGTAACAGTATTATCCAGCTGATTCAGAGTAATGGTATAGTATCCTTTTTTGGAAATAGTCCATTGATCATCTCCTGCGCTACCACCTTGATGAATGTAGAAATGTGTATCATCGGTGCGCATAAACATATCCTGATTTCCATCACTATTCCTATTCACAGGGAATTTAAAGCTGCCTGCCTTCAGAACGCCTTGATATGTAAATACAAATGGATTAGCAGAGCTTTGAGAAAGTTTGGTTGCGTTAGTAAGATCTGTTCCATTTGGAGCTGCACTACCAAATATATAAACTTCACCATAAGCCGGATAATTTATTGGGGCTATAGAAACACTTAGATCTAATAAACTAACAATTACTTTATAAACACCAGTAGTACGCACGGTGAATAAATTATCAGTTTGATCGACTGTTGTATGTTTTACTATTTGAGTTGAATCAGCTCCCATATTATACGAAGGCAATTCTTGTCCCAACGTAGTAATAAATTTCAATGTACCGACATTTAAAGCTCCCTGATAAATAAATACTGTAGGGTCACTTTGCGCAGTCAGTTTAAGTGCATTATTCAAGTCTGTACCTTTGGGTGATGCGGTACCAAACAAATACAGCGTTTTACTCACAGGCTGGTAAGGAGTTACATTAATTGTGACTATTGCCGAAGTGTCATTCATTGTTGGTGTTGAATATATGGTTGAAATTACCCGCGCCTCTAAATCTGTTGCCGTCCCTGGTGTACATCCCCAACGAGTCAACAAACTATCATTCAATGCTCCCACAGTGAAACTTTTGGCATAAATACCTTTTCCCATATCCTCAATAATAGCTTTGGAAAAGTTGTTCCCTTTTTTATCAATCTGAATCGTATAAGAAATGGATGCACCTGTTCCCTTGTTTGTTCCTGTTGTCCAAGTCAAACCAATAGCTTCATTTGCATCATTTTTCTGATTTAATTCAACCGAAGTTTTTGACGCAGTCAATGCCAATGGACCTGCTTTAGCAATATTATCCGGCAAGTTTTGATCACATGATGTGAACAACCCTATTGTCAGCAGACTTACCAATAAAGTGACACTATATATATTTATTTTTTTCATATTTTTTTAATTATAAATTATACATTATGAATCGATTAATAGCCGGTGTTTTGTGATAAATTTGGATTTGCATTTCGTTCCTTTTGAGGAACGGGGAATAATAAATATTTAGAACTCATATTCGATTTGCCTATAGAGTGTAGAAAATCAATTCCGTATTGTCCACCCTTTACACGAATCAGATCATACCATCGTTGTCCTTCGAAAGCCAACTCCATACGGCGTTCATGTAAAATCTTTTCACGCAAATCGGCCTGGTTTAAACCAGTCACATTTAATAAGCCTGCACGAACCCGTACTTTGTTCAGTGTTGCATTATCGTCGGTTGCGAGCAATTGGGCTTCTGCAGTTTGTCCCAATTCGTTTAATGCTTCAGCTTTCATCAAATAGTACATTTGAATAACGAAGTATTGGAAAATTTAATGGGCTATTGTCGTAGGTTGGTGAAACTGCGAGTGTAACCATGAATTTGCGCAAATTATAACCTGTGGTAGAAAAAGATTTTTTATAATCCACTCCATCAAATTTTGGGCAGCCTTCGTAGAAAACAGTTACATCTTTACGCAAATCACCAGCTTCATATGCATTCACAAACTCCTGGGTGGGTTGATTCCATCCCCAACCACCTGCGGCCATGTTTGAGCCACGGGGACCTGTGAACGTACTTAACCACGATGCCTGATTCTCATTACTCCAAAAATCTTGTCCGGCACCACTTGTATATTGTACTTCGAAGAGTGATTCAACAGAGTTTTCGGTTGCAGGATTAAAGTTATCACCGTAATTGGCATTTAGTGCATAACCCAGACTTTTCACTGAATCGCAAAGATTGATAGTACGTTGATAATTGCCCAAGGTCAGTTCCACTTTGGCTAACATACCCACTGCGGAACCTTTGGAAGCACGTCCGATATTTGCACCTGAATATTGTTCGCGTTCAGGTAGCAAACTTACTGCAGCGCTTAGATCTGATTCGATTTGTTTGTAAACTTCAGACTTAGAAGTTCGGGCCGGACGTAGGTCATCGCCTGGAGAAACCGGTTGAAGTACCAATGGTACATCACCAAAAAACTGAACCAAAATGAAATAGTAATGTGCACGTAAGAAATAAGCTTCGCCCAATACGCGATTTTTCACGCTTTCACTAATAGTCATTCCGGGAACTTTCTGAAGAATAATATTACAACGTAAGATTCCCGGCCAGGGACCACGCCACATATCCAGTACTCCCTGATTATCGGTAGCTGTTACAAAGTTAGCCTCGTCTTGAGTTTCGATGCCATCTGTACCGCCACCAGCACCAACGATGCTGTTCCCAGCCATAATATCAGTAGTCCACATACGCATGTTGTATAATTTTGGCCATTGTAAAGGCTGGTAAGCTCCGTTGATAGCACCAATGGCATCATCTTCCGTTTGAAAAAAGTTGGATGTATTAATTGAATCTTCAGGAACTTTGTCCAGAAAGTCGCTGCATGCAGGCAAAAATGCAGCTATAACTGCAATTGAAATATATTTAATAAGTTTCATATTGTTTTAGATTTTTGATGATTAGATTCCTAAGTTTACACCTACACTGATAGTTCGTGTTACAGGATATACACTGTTGTCAATACCACTCGTTCCAATTTCAGGATCGAATCCGCTGTATTTGGTAATAGTGAATAGGTTCTGAGCTGAGATATAGAATCTGGCTGTCGAAAGTTGTACTTTTTTCAAGAGCTGAGTTGGTAAAGTATATCCTAAAGTCACATTTTTGACTCTTATGTATGAACCATCTTCTACATAACGGTTAGAAGGTCTTGTGTTTTTATTGGGGTCGTTATAGACAGCACGTGGCATGGTGTTGCTTGTTCCTTCGCCGGTCCATCTACCCAAGGTTGCGGTTGTTTGGTTTTGGGCAATAGCCATGGCTTCGCTCCAAAAACGATTGGCATTGATAATTTTATTACCAGCTACTCCTTGTAAAAATATGCTGAGATCAATACCTTTGTAAGAGAATGTATTATTCATTGCAAATGTAAAGGTTGGATTTGGACTCCCCAGAAAGGTACGGTCCTTATCATTGATTACGCCATCGTTGTTTAAATCTTTGAAACGAATATCTCCAGGTGAAGTACGATTGTTCGGATCATTACCCGGAACTTGTAATGCGTGATTATCCACTTCCTGTTGATTCTGGAAAATACCATCAGTTACAAAACCGTAAAATTCGTTGATTGGCAAACCAGCCTGAATCAATGCCAGGTTATAATTTAGCCCAATACTACCACTTGACATAGGCACTGTATCATTAATGCTCACAACTTTGTTGGCATTAAACGAAACATTGAACATAGTATTCCATTTTAGGTCACCAGTCAGGTTTTTAGTATTTACGGTTAGTTCAATCCCTTTATTCTCCATAGTCCCTGCATTAATAGATGGAACATATACATCGGAATAACCTGTTGAAACAGGAACTACCATAGGTACTAACATTTTATCGGTTTGCTTCAGATAAGCATCCAGCGTTACTTCTACACGTTGATTGAACATTGTGGCATCCAACCCAACATTCCCTTGCTTTTGTTGCTCCCATTGTACGTAGGGGTTAGGCATTACAGTTGGGACTACTGCCGATACAACGTTGTTATTAAAGTTGTATTTTATCGTATTCAATGAAGACGCAAATGAGTAATTACCGATACTTTGATTTCCAGTAGCACCATATCCTGCACGTATTTTCAAATCATTTACGAAAGTAACCGGTTTAAAGAAATCTTCTTCTGAAATGCGCCAGGCAACCGAAGCTGAAGGAAATAAACCATATTTATTCTTCTCACCGAAACGAGATGAACCGTCCTGACGAAGTGTTGCTGTAAATAGATACTTATCTGCAAAAGCATAATTCACACGACCCATATACGACAACATAGAATAGCTTGAAGTACTTCCTCCAACTTTTGGCAATAAAATACCATTATTTAACTGTTGGGTAACGTCGCTGGCAAAACTCTGAATTGAACCATTCATATAGTCGTATTTGTTTTCTTGAGCACTTGTACCAGCCATAATGCCCAGTTTATGTTTGCCAAACGTTTTGTCGTAGGTAAAGGTGTTATCCCACAACCACGTAAGATTTTTATTAAACTGTTCACCCAGGTAAGATTCAAGATTTACACTGGTATCCCAAGCACGTTTAGGTGACCATGTACGCGAGTCCCAGAAATTTGCCTGTAAACCAAAGGTGGATTTGAATTTCAGATTTTTCAGAATTTCAAGTTCTCCATAAACAGAGCCCATCAGATTGTACCCGTTAGTTGAGTTTTGAACTGTTTTAGCTGCACCTATCGGATTAGTAATATCACCTGAATAAATAGGTTGACCAACTGGGCCTGTATAACTGCCATCTTCGTGATAAATAGCCTGCGTTGGTAATGCCAGCATTGCATTGCGGATACTGTAATCCCCATTTGATTTGATATCATGATTCAATGTCAGACTGTTACCGAATTTCAGAAATGAAGTTACTTTGGTGTCGGTATTTAACTGGAAAGTAAAGCGTTTAAAGCCTGTATTTAAAACAATACCATCTTGATTGAAATAATTTCCAGATACATATATATTGGTTTTATCAGAACCTCCGGAATAATTCAATGAGTAATTTTGCATAGGTGCTGTACGGAAAAATGCACCTAACCAATCAGTTCCTGTACCTAAACTTGTTGGATCGGCAAACTCAGGATTTTGAGTTAAACCTGCATTGGCCAGCATTTCATTATGCAGACTTGCAAATTGTGATGCATTTAGCATCTTAGGCATGTTAGTTGCCTGCTGAGTACCGTAGGAATAACTAAAGTTGAGCTGTGATTTAGCACTTGTTCCATGTTTGGTAGTTATAATGATAACACCATTAGCACCACGTGATCCATAAATAGCAGTTGCAGAAGCATCTTTCAATACCTGAATGGATTCTACATCTTCCATATTCAGTTGATTTAATCCGCCATCGATAGGGAATCCATCAATTACCACTAATGGATTGGCATCATTAATAGTTCCTATACCACGAATGCGGAAGGTTGCATCGCTACCCGGTGTCCCAGAAGAAATAACCTGCACACCTGCAGCACGTCCTTGTAGGGCGTCGCTTACACTAGGAACAGGCAAAGATTTAATATCACTGCTTTTTATCGTGGCTACTGAACCTGTCAGGTCTTTTTTACGTTGAGTTCCATAACCTACCACCACCACTTCTTCCAACGATTTGGCATTTTCAACTAATTGGACACGAAGTGCTTGTCCTTTAAAGACCAGCTCCTGCGCATCGTAACCAATGTAAGTAAAAATAAGAATAGAATTTTTTGCCGATACGGGCGATAATGTAAACTTTCCGTTTACGTCGGTAATTGTGCCGGTAGTAGTTCCTTTCACCAGAACACTCACACCGATTAGCGGTTCTCCTTTGGCGTCAACAACGACTCCGGAGATAGCTTTTGCTGTAGTTTGAGCAACTACAGTAGGCAAGACAAATAGCATACTGAATAAAAACAGCATACTGAAAAGGCTTTTTTTCAAATTGACCATCATTCTTTTTATTTAAGGTTGTAAAATTATTTTGTACGAAAATTGAATAATTCTATCAAATTGAACAATTCGACGTTCGACAATGCAAATGTATAGGCATTTTATAGCTTCGAAATGAGTTGAATTTCTTAAAGTAGATAGAGAACTTAGCCAAATGATATAATTAGCTTACAAATAACAACTTAGGCTTTGTTTGCTAGAAAACAAAGTAAATGTCTTGATATAAAAAAAGATGTTCTAACGACAAAGAAAGCCTTTCAAAACCTTTTAAATATGTGTGTTTTTTATTTATATACTCATACCTGCACTACATATATTTCAATCTTAATGCGTCCAACTTTCGACTTGTTACTGAATCTTTTTCTGCAATGATATAATTGGTCAGTAGAGAAGTATCATATTTCCTTGCAACTAAATAACTGATAGTTGAAACAATTTATAAATGGGTTAATTCGGGTGTTTCTCTAAAACAATAAACCCTGAAAGCAAGAACTTTCAGGGTTTATATCAAAACTGTTGTATCAACATCAGTTATTTTTCACTAACTTTAAAACAATACAAGCATGAGCACTTAGTGAAATAGAATAAGATGCCATAGATCCTAAATCCTTATGAGACCAAAGGTCTCGGACTGAAGCAGAGCTAATACCTAATGTGCTAAAATCTATTGACCGATTGATCGAATAATTCTCACGATTAAACAAAGCTATAATCCAATCGCCATTTGTCATTTGTCCTTTCCAAATTTGACTCTGTGGGTTGGTAGGATCATTCGAAAGTGGTTTCCCAACAAAACCATCTTTATTTAATGCAAGCATTTCTTCATTCTGATATAGCCAGAGGTCATTACCAATCGTATTGAATTGGTCAGAAATAGTTACAGGACCTCCTGCGACTATATGTAATGAAATTACAGATTTTTTTTCATCATTATTTGCAAAAGTATTAATTCGGATAAAATCGCCATCCAAAATCATTTTCTTTCGACCAGAGAGTCTTGACCAATAAATATAACCATCGAATGCAGTAGCATATTGAGACCAATGTTGTCTGTGTTGTCCACGTGCATTATCACTGAATTTCCACCAACCACCATCACCAGTATCTTCGTTAACACGAATCATGTGTCCATATTTATTTTCAACCTCAGCATCATTGTATAAGTTTGGCATTACCAACGAAATAAAGACTTTATATTTGTCAGCAGACTCACGCATCCATCTTAATGCTTTTTCATAATTCTCTTTTCCATGGGCTGCCCCAACAGTACCCATCCATTGATCGTAACCCGTTTCATACCATGATAAAAAATCAATTCTTAGATAGTTAACACCCATTTGTGAGTAATACTTAAAGAAACCATCGACATATTCTCTTGCTCCCGGTTTATCCACTTGCAGCCAACGAAATCCAGAGGTAGATTCATCCCAATTAATAAGGTCAGACAGGTTAAACTGCGTTCCCCATACTTTTACACCCGCATTGGCTGCAGCAGGATTTACCCACAATGGATTATCGTAGATACCTAATCTCATCCCTCTTGATTTTAGCTCTTTTGACCACCAAGCATAATCATGTGTCCAGTTACTTGAATGTGATTTGCGATAACCCGTTGTAGAATCATATACCATATTTCCCCAACCATCAATACAAACCATGTCATATCCATATGGTAATAAGTTTTTTTCTACCCAATTAATATTGTCAGACCACACATTTTCAGGGATGTAGCCTATATGAGTATTCTGTTCATCTTCAATGTTATATTCGTATGGACTCCAATATAAAGGTGCTTTATATGGATTAGCAGGTGTTACCCAAGGTGTATCAACCACCTCCTTATCAGTGATATTTGGTTTCCATTCTTCTTTCTGACTGCAACCGGCAATCAGAAAGAAGAATGGACTATAAATTAAAAATAAAACTTTCTTTTTCATTGTAGTTTTTTAAATACAACTGTTGACTTTGCCGGATTTACAGTTATTTTATACGTTCCAGCAGATTTAATTATCCACTTTTTGTCCGGGTTTCCACCAGCTACAAATTGCATTGTTGTAATATCAGTAGCATCGCCATTAATAATTGTACCATTAGCTATCGGCATCAAAAAGTCACACCCCCAGTTACCTGTAGAAAGTGGAAATTTCATTTCTCCTGCTAATAAACTACCTGTAAATGTGAATACCTCAGGATTTTTTACGTCCCAATTTAATTGAACAGGAGCGTTTATGTCCCAGCCTGCTGTTGTAGCTGCACCAACCATATAAATTTTTTCATAAGGAGTATATGCCAATGCATATTTTAATGTTGAACGATCCATGTAGAAAGTATACCGTCCACTTTTAGATATTGAAAATAAGCTATCTTTGTTTTCAGCAGATGTCCTGTAATAGAGCAGACTATCACTTAGTGGGTTAAGTGATGGAAATTCGTTGCTGATGCTTTCGATGACTTTAAAGGTTCCAACACTAAAGTTTCCTGTATAAGAATATTTGTTTTCGTTCAATAATTTCTGTTAGTTTAACTCCCTTGCTGTAATCCCAACCTCCAGAAATGGCACTTCCAACAAAATATAGTGGCAATGGACCAAGTGAAAATCCTTTTGCATAGAACGAAACCGATGCCAACTCCGGTTTTTGATATTGTTTGCTACTATCAACACGAGCAATAATTTCAGCATCAATTTTCACTGTTGAACCTCCAGGTATACCCCAATGTTCCAATAAAAGAGTGTTTAATTCTCCTACAGTTATAGACTTCGAGAAAATACCAGGTTCAATTTCTTCTACATTGGTGGCTGTTTCAAAGCTTTTTCCTGCAATATCCATTCTGAAAAGGTATGTCAATTTAGTGCCTGCACCCCTGTCATTGCCTTTGTTCCAAGTAAATATAACAGCAGTGTCTTTTTCATGTCCCTCTTTTAAAATTATACTATCTGTAGATACAACTACAGTCATTGGCTTCTCAAAAACCGGATTCTGAAGCCAGTTTGAAACAATTCCGGTATCTTCACATGCACTTACACAAATTGTCAAGAGCAATAAAAGGATTATTTTTTTTATCGTTTTCATTTTATTAGATATAAATTATTATTCCCAAAAGGGAGCTTGAACTAAATTTGGATTTTTTTCTATTTCTGATAAATGTACCGGGAACCAATAGAATGCTTTCTTATAAACACGAGTCTGATATTGTGTTCTAGTAAAGAAATTTGTTTGGTTTGTACCATAGAAATTCATACCATAAAAATTCTGATTCAATACACTCTCAGCTTGTTTCCATCGCCTCAAGTCGTCATACCTGATACCTTCTGTACAAAGCTCCACCCTGCGTTCTGCGCGTATTAATTCACGCATTGCTGTTTGGTCGCCAAGATCAGCATGAATCACCGTAGTACTTGTTACCCCAGTGCTATATTCTCTAACACCAGCACGGTCACGGATTTTGTTCAGGTATAATAATATGTCAGGATTTCCAGGATCTATTTCATTCAACGCCTCGATATAGTTTAGATACACTTCACCTAACCGATACAAAATACCCGGACGCCATGCAAAGACATTATTGATTGGATCTCTTGATGGATCAGTCCTTTTTCTCGATAAATATCCATTTTGAGGAGCATCATGTGTACCGGGATTATCTTTACCATTATAATAAAAGTTTAAGGCTCTTGAGTCTTTATTATACCACTGACCATTGAAATTAACAGCTAAATAAAAACGAGGTTCACGGTTGCAATACATTTTGTAAGTACCAGCTAATGTAACCTGACCTACATTCTTACACTCTTTCCATTTTGTTTTACCAGTTGTAAAATAACCATCAGAAGTGGAAAATCCGGTTTCAGAGTAACCAGAATTTGGGTCATCCTTAGGTAAACCATTTGCCATGAAAAATGCATCAACCAATGATTGGGTAACACCGTAACCACCATTTCCAGAACTACCATAAGGTGCAGAATGCTTGTCGTATGTCGAGTAATCACAACTTGGACGTGCAAATAGAATTTCGGTATTTCCTTTACTATATTCTTTTAAAAATAAATTTTCACAAGATAAGAACGGATCAATACTACCATCGTCGTTCAGCTCAGTGTATAATGCATGCCCAGCAGCCTCTGCATCATCAATCAGTTTTTTAGATGCAGTCGCTGCTTTTGTCCATTTTGAAGCATCATATGTTGTATTAAAAAGTTCTTTTCCTTCTTTATTGGTATGCGCCACATAATCAGGATTTCCATTTACAAGTGGACTAGCTGCAAAAAGCAACATTCTTGCACGTACTGCCTCACACATAATAGATGTAGCCCGTCCATATTTACCTCCATCACTGTATGTTGCCGGAAGGATTTTAGCAACCTCAGTTAATTCAGTGTCAATCCAATTTACAATATCATCATATGGGGTTTGACCGACCATTAAATCAGAAAGATTATAATTTACAGGTGTAATATAATCGGGTTTAAATGGAATCGGACCGTAAGTATTCAATAATAACGAGTAATAGTAAGCTCTTAGGAAACGTGCTTCCCCAACCATTAGGGCAACCTCTTCCTGCGAAAGTCTTTGATCAGGCAAGGCCTGTACGTGTTGCATAAATATATTGCATTCACGTATTTTTTGTGGTAATACTGACCAATAACTTGGACTCCAGTCTGAATCAATTGTCCATTCACCTAGGGCAAAGGGAATGACCTGCCAACCATAATTACGCCATCTTTCAGATGGAGACATATCATCAGCTAATATTTCCCAACCTAAATCGCGCATATACCCCCAATACGGATCTGGTATCATTGAGTAACACCCAGCCAACCATTGCTGAGTTTTCGTTTTGTTTTGAAAAACACTCTCCAGCGTAATTTCCGTATCTGCTTCTTTGTCAAGAAAATCAGCACAAGATGATAACAGCATTAAAGTGAAAAGCAAAAATGCAATTCTTATATTTGACTTTTTCATTATTATATATTATTAATTTTACAAGCTTACTTGAATACCAAAAAGAACAGATTTCATTGAGGGATATTTTAAACCAGTAGAAGTTGCCAGTTCGGGGTCCCAAAGATTAAAAGAAGACAAATAGAATAAATTATTTCCACTGAGATAAATTCTTATTCCAGACAATTTAGCTTTTTCAATCAAATTCTTCTTTAAAGAGTATCCTAATTCAAGTGTTTTTAGTCGAAGAAAACTCCTATCTTTTTTCCACCAAGTTGAAGGTGCTGAATTATTATAATTAGTTCCATAATCCAATCTTGGCCAAAACACATTCTGACTTGGGTTTTCTTCCGTCCATTGATCATTGTAATTAGAATAAATATTCCCTAGTACACCTTGACCACTTCCGGGTATAAAAAATGATGAACCAGAACCCTGACCAATTATCTGATATGTATTGGCAACTCCCTGGAAAAAGAAACTCAAATCAAATTGCTTGTATTTAGTTGTATTGCCAAATCCATATACAATCTGCGGATCCAATGTTCCTCCGATATAACCTTCGTCCAATGAATTAATAATACCATTCTTTGTTTTTGTCGATATATTTAATATCACCCGGACGAACAGGAGTTCCACCAATCTGAGGTATAGCTTGTCCACTTACCAAATTACCACTTCCATCAAAATCAGCCGATGTATAAAGTCGATCTGCTGTGTAGCCCCATAAAGTGTTATTTGGTAATCCAGTAGCCGAACGATAAGTTCCAAGAACTGCAGCCGCTTCATCTTTTTCCAATACTGTGTTTTTAGCATAGGTAAAGTTTGCTCGCCAATTCATGAAAAGGGTTTTCGTGATTTGTTTATTCATTGACAATGCTACCTCAAAGCCTTTATTGTTCATTTTTCCATAATTTGCATACGGAGTAGAAAGGAATCCAGCCTGCGTTGGAACGGTAGTACGTTGAATAAAAATATCTTTACGGTCTTCATTAAATGCATCTGACCTGAAGATCAACCATTCCTAAAATTCCTAATTCAATACCCACATTCGCTTTTGCTACTTTTTCCCAAGTAAGATTATTAACTCCAATTTCACCTTCTTGAATGCCGCTGTAATATGAACCATTTCCTGTGCCCCATGTATATCCACCAACGTTCGTGTTTAGAGTTGTCAAATATGCGAAACGGCGGTTTGAACCAATGTTGTCATTTCCAACAAAACCATATGATCCACGAAATTTAATCTTGTTGAATATTTTTTTGTAAGGTTGCATGAATTTCTCTTCGCTCAACAGCCAACCCAAGGCAACTGAGGGGAAAAGGCCGAACCGTTGCCCTTTAGCAAAATTTTCCGAGCCATTATATCCGAAATTAAATTCACCTACATAACGGGTATCATAGGTGTACGATAGTCTTCCTGCAACACCCTGATGTCTGTATGGTTGTATACCACCATTGTCATAACTGTTCTGATTATACAGTAACATGGCATCAATATCGTGCTTCCCAAAAGTGCGGTTATAATATAGGTTTCCCTCTAAATAGGTACCACGGTTACCCCAATCGGCATTTGTTGACAGCCCTAAGTATTCTTGTCCGTATGAATAAATGGAATGAATTAAATTTCCTTCCACGTCACGACCCGTTGCTACATTATAATAATTTGGTGATTTGCCACGATTTACGTAATTAGCAGAATATGAATCAAATGAAAATGTAAATTTTGCTTTTAGCCCGGGAGTAATCATTTTTAAATCTTGTTCGAGCGAGAATAATGATTCAATTTTGCTTTCCCCTTTCCTGTAATATCCGGTTTGGGTACTATAAGCCCATGGATTAGTTCTTTGAGCTACAATAGGGAATGTACCATCTGAATAAACTGTGGGATGTACATAAGGTGGTGTTTCAAAAGCTGCGGAGAATAAATCATCAGTACTATTGAGTCCTTTTTGGAGTTCTTGTAAATAACCGCCAATATTCACCCGGAGCAAAGTTGTTTTGGATAGGTTTATATCAACATTTGAACGTATATTATAACGGTGCATACGACTTTCTGAGCTATAAGTCTGTGCAGGATCGCGTGCTATAATCCCATTTTCACCATAATAGGATGCTGTCAATGAATATCGCAAAATATCCGAACCTCCTGCAACATTAAGGTTCGTCCGTGTATTGCTCGCATAAGATTTTGTTATTGCATTAATCCAATTAATATTTGGATACAAGTCCGGATCATATTTGTTGAACGTTTTTACGATTCGATCATTTGAAAACGGTTTGGTGTAACCTGCATTATTTGCTAACTCATTCAGCAAAGTCATATACTCTGCAGCTCCAATGAACGAAGGAAGTTGGGTTGGTTGCTGAACAGATTGTTCTGTTCTGATTTCAATTTTAGGTTTTCCTACAAATCCTCGCTTTGTATTTACAAGGATAACACCATTGGCACCACGAACTCCATACACAGCGCTTGCGGCAGCATTCTTTTAGTATGGAAAACGATTCGATTTCAGCAGCATCTAAATCATTCAATGAACGTTCTATTCCATCAACTAATACCAATGGACTAGTTGATCCAGCAAAAGTAGAAATTCCTCGAATCCAGATATCGGATGCGTCGTAACCCGGTTCGCCTGAACGCTGGACACCAATAACCCCAGCAAGTTGACCCGCAAGGTTATTACTTATGTTAGGCGTAGTACCTACTTGTAATAATGCCGGTGTAACAGTTGTTATTGCACCAACAACAGAAGCTCGTTTCTGTGTTCCATATCCAACAACTACTACTTCAGAAAGGTCTTTGGAAGATTCTTCTAATGTAATCTTAAAATTGCTAAAGACGTTGGGTGTAATTTCTTGTTTCACATATCCTATGTAAGAAACTACAAGAGTAGGAGCAGTTACGGCTCCAAGCTGAAGAGTGAATTTTCCATCCACGTTTGTAATTGTGCCGGTATTTGTTCCTTTAAGTAGGACACTTACACCGATCAGCGGTTCTCCTTTGGTGTCGACAACGATACCGGAGATAGCTTTTGTTGTAGTTTGGGCAACTACATTAGGCAAGACAAATAGCATACTGACGAAAAACAGCACACTAAAAAGGCTTTTTTTCAAATTGACCATCATTTAATTTTTAAGGTTATAAATATATACGAAATAAATACAATTCAATGACCTGCATATTGAATTAACAATTTCATTTTCAACAGCACAAATGTATGTGAATCTTACCTTCTTAAAATGGCATAAATTTCTTAAAGTAGATTGAATATGAAATTGTGCAGTATAATGTCCTGATAAAAAACGATATATATATTTTATCAAATAAAACAAAGTAGTCTGTTTGAAAAAAAAGGTTCTTATAACCATGATAGTTATAAAAACCTTCTCGAAAATCTATTCCCTCAATTATTTAAATACTCCTATTTGCATCACTTTTGCTTCAAACTCGTTACGTGGTCCTTTGGATTTATTTCTGAATCTTGTTCGACAATTGTATATTGTTGTTGCTGAATAACGCAAAAAGAAAGATATTTTATCGCTATCTTTAATCCCAAGCCGTATAAGAGCAAATACTCGCAATCCGGTATTGAGAATTTCACCAGATTTTAGTTTGATTTCCTCATCATCAATCATTAGTTCTCTTAATTCTTCAATGAAACTAGGGAATAACTGCATGAATGTACTATCAAAGTTTGAATAAAATTCTTTAAGTTCTTCGTCAATTATTTTTGTAGACTTAATCTCATTTAATAATTCGTCTTTTTTACCAGCAATTGATATTTTATTTAAATGACGTCGATATTCATCTAACTTGTTGAGATATACGGAACACTGATCTATATACCTGCCAATATACACTTCTTTGATTAAATTAGATTCTTGTAATGTCTCGTTTGTGTGTTTAAGTTGATTGTTAGTAGAGGATAATTCTTGATTGAGCGAGATTAACTGCTCGTTGGCCACACTCAGGTTTTTCCGAGCAACTGCCAATTTCTTCATTTGCCTATAGACCAAGAATATTGCCACTATAAGAAGGAATGATAGTACACTAATACTGGAAAGGGAGATTAACATCAACCGTTGGCGTGATTCCGTTTGTTGTTGATAAGCTTTATCAATGATCGGCATCATTTTAGATACTTCAAATGTCCTTAGTCTTGCATTACAAAAAAGAGCGTCGTCCAGTGAGCGCTTCATATATTTGTAAGCTCTGGTTACATCTCCCTCTTCGTTTAATATGAATGCCAGGCGACGTAATGAGATATAGTCTTTGGTAGCTGATTCGATATCGTGGATAGCTGAAACTGCCAACCAATATTTTTCCTCAGTTTTGTTTTTTTTTCTGTTGTATGTTAGCGAGATGCAATAGGCAATTATTGCCTTGTCATGTAAATTGTCCTTAATGGTTGGATAATAATTAAATAGTAACGTTGACGCTTCATCGTATCTCTTTTGGGAAATAAGTTCGTCGGATTTTACCATTATGTATGGACCTGAATTTGGAATAATAGTTTGTAGTAAGGAATCACGGTAACTTTCAGCTATCACTTCGTATCTTTTTTTCTCCTGGCTCGAAACCGTATAATCAACCATGAAGCCATAGACCGTACGGTAAATATGAAAGTAATATGATTTTAAGTCAGGAGCTTCATTGATATTAACTTTACTCATAATGTCCATTGACTCTTTGTACATTCCGCTTACGCCCATGATTGAAGCCAGGTTTAGTCGAGCATCTGCCAGATTCCTTTTATTATTCATTTTCTCGGCTATCTGTAGTTTTTTTCTGGCATAAACAAGTGCCGAATCTGACTTATAGGAACTATATTCATCATATAGCTTACCACAAATCTCATATTTTTGGTCATACGATGTTGTATATCTCAACAAATCTTTCATCTTGTTCATTTTCTCTTCTTTCTTATTTGAATAAACCTGATAATTATCTACGGTTCTATCCAATACTTTCAATAATGAGTCTATGCCATTGTCTGCAAAGAGTGAGTTCGATAATACAAAATATCCAGCAATAAGAAGTAGTTTTTTCATATAATTGTCCCTAATTTTGATACAAAGATAGATACTTTTTGGTGTGTTTTGTTACCAATTAGTCAAAAATGGGGTTCAATAATTTCGTTGAGTACTAAAATTTGATTGAATTTGATCGTTTATATTTGTTCATATATTTCCAGTTAAATTTTGAGATTTTAGAAGCTAAATAATTTTTCATCAATAGAAGTCACAGCATTTGTGTAGTTTTAATGCCTAAATACAGATTAATTTTAGTGCAAGGTGCAAGTGTTTCTATCTATATAGAAACTTGCACTTTGCACTAAGTGTAAATAATTCATTATTTGGCACTTGCGCATGTCAGTTTTATTATGTATCTTTGAACCTGAAAGTTAAGCAGACAAATGTAAGTCATTGACAGTCAAAAAGTGATCTTTTTAGTATATTTCCTAATTCGTACCCCCAAGGGCGACAATTAGACATAAACCACTGAATTACAATAGGGTAACAATAGAGGTTCATAAACCTCCAGCTCCACAAAACGACATTTAAAACGACGAAAAAGCCTGCAAAATCATGGATTTTGCAGGCTTTTTCATTTTCAGGCTATTCACAATTATTCAATATAATATCATCTGATAAAAACATTTTTCTCATAATCATAATAGTGAATTGTGGTCTATATAAAAAAGTTTGGTGTGTTTTTTATTTCCCCACCGACAATTTAAATGAATACTTGTATTCCTTACCAGTGAAACGGTATTTATCCAACGGAAGTGCTCCCCAGGAGTTTAACCCTCCTACACCACGCTGAAACAAATCTACACTCAAAACCACTTCATTACGCAGATTTACATCTTTCCAGTGTTGTTGTTTTTTCGTCGCACCAGGATCCAGATCTTCAGGACGTACGTTTAACGCACTCACCGAAAGTGGCTGGGCACCTTCTACCCGGATGCTTTTACCATCATCCGTTGCTAAAGTCAACCAGCGGACATCCGTTTTGTTCCCTGTTTCTTGCGGGCGGAAATAGGTGTGGGCTTCCTTGTCCACCGTGTTTTTCCAAACTCCCATGAAAGCATCCAAATTGCGGTCCACATAATTTTCCCACGGACCACGACCATACCACGTAAAATTTTTATACGAATCGGGCAAAGTCATAATCATTCCAAAGCGCATAATTTCCGGGTTATCTCCCGTAGCCTTGTAATCAGCATCCACCATAAGGCTGCCATCTCCATTCACCGTATAAACAACATCAACCGTTGCCATTACGCCACGCAAAACTGCCTGATAAGCAAACGAGGCTTTCCCCTGCTCTTCCGTTACGGATTTGAATTTCCATTGTACGTTGTGACCCGCTACATCCCAACAACGGAGATTTACCTGGTCGTATGCCCCGAAATCGTTATCAGTGGGAGCGCGCCAGAAATTCAGCGAAGGCAGTTCGTTAAATACACGCTGATTATCACTTTCAACCGACAGCAATGGCCGACCATCTTTCAACGAAAACCTGTAAACCATATTTCCTGCTTCCACCTTTGCCCGACTTTCCTCTTTGGACACTTTCACAGTTCCTGTAATTTCCTTCTGAACAAAGTAATTACTTACCGGCATTTCGAACTGCTCTTTGGCTACTTCATAGCCTGCCTCCAAAAACTCGGTTTTCGCTTTGTTATAGGCATACACCTGCAGGAAGTATTCTTTTCCTGCCTCCTGAGACAGGGTCGGGAGATTCAGTTTCACGTCTTTTTGTGAATCAGCAGCTACCAGTACATCGAAGGCTCCTGACTTGATTACTTCACCGTTGCAAAGCAGATTCCATTTATAGGTATAATTCTTATCCGTTAAGTCAGTAAACTTGTAGTCGTTTATCACTGTAATAATCCCTTTACTCAAATCCTTAGCTTTGAAAAGAATGTTTTGATACGCCTTTTTCACAATGTGAGTATGAGGAAGAATCGTTTGGTCGGGGTTGATAATGCCATCCATACAGAAATTGCCATCGTTCATCTTGTTGTAGCCTCCCAGGTCGCCGCCATAAGCCCAATAGGGCCGTCCCTGTTCATCTTTTGCTGGAAATCCGTGGTTATACCATTCCCAAATGAATCCGCCCTGCATATTTTTGCTGCTACGCATCAAGTCCCAGTAATCCTGGAAATTCCCCATACTGTTTCCCATCGCATGGGCGTATTCGCACATGATATAGGGACGCTTCAAGTCTTTTGCAGCATCACGTTTCATGCTTTCCCACGAAGGATACATATGGCAGATAACATCGGTATTCCGGTCTCTTTGATATGCCTGTTCATACTGGGTTGGACGGCTGTTATCACGGGCTTTGGCCCAGTCATACATATCAAAAAATGCTTTGCCGTTGCTCGCTTCATTCCCTAGAGACCAGAAAATAATGGACGGGTGGTTTTTATCCCGTTCCACAGAACGGATAATCCGGTCCATATGCGCAGCTTTCCATTCGGGAAAATTAGAAACGTTGTCCGGGCCATATCCCAATCCGTGCGACTCTAAATTAGCCTCCGCCACCAAATACAAACCATACTCGTCACACAATTTGTACCACAATGGAGGTTGGGGATAATGCGATGTACGTACCGCGTTGATGTTCAATTCCTTCATCAGTTTGAGGTTTCTCCTCATCACCGTTTCGTTTACCGTATTCCCTGTCTGGTAGTTGAACTCGTGCAAATTAACACCTTTGAAATAAATTTTCTTTCCATTAACGAGTACCTGTCCATCGGTGATTTCAATTTTTCTGAAACCAATTTTGGATGAAGTAGCCTCTACCAGTTTGCCCTGCGCATCTTTAAGTTCGATCACAAGGGTATAAAGATTGGGAGTTTCGGCTGTCCATTTCAGAGGCTTATCCACAGATCCACTTAACGTAAAATCAACCTGGTTATTACCAGCTATTTTTGTACTTTGTGATTTTGAAAATACTTTCTTCCCCTGTTTATCCAACAAATATACATTTACCGACTGCTCAGCCTCAGAGCCGGCATAATTCTTCAGTTTCAGATCAATGCTGAAAAGACCATTTTTGTAGTTTTTATCCAGATCGGGATGCGCGAAAAAATCCAAAACACGTGTTTGAGCCGTGCTATAAAGATAAACGCTACGATTGATGCCTCCCAACCGCCACATGTCCTGATCTTCGAGATAAGAACCATCGCTGTATTTATGCACTTCGCAAGCCAAAAGGTTTTTACCCGGCTTCACATAAGGAGTAATGTCAAATTCTGCAGGACTTTTTGAGTTTTCGGTGTAACCAACCTTTTGGCCGTTTATCCACACGTACATAGAGTTTGTTCCCGCCTCGAAGTGGAGGAAAACACGACGTCCATCCCAACCGGAAGGAATATCGAAGGGTTGACGGTAGAGTCCTGTAGGAGAATCATCCAGCTGAATTTTAGGTGGCCTGGCATAAAATGCAAAACCATTATTGACGTACATCGGGATACCGAAACCATTAAACTCCCAATTTCCGGGAACCGGCATGTTTACCCAACCGGAAGTATTGAAGTTTTCCTGAAAAAAATCATTAGGAACTTCCGCCACCCGGGGCAACCATTTAAACTTCCAGGTGCCATTGAGCGATTTGTAATAAAGAGACTGATCATACATGTCTTTAGTTGCCAATTCTGCCGAAGGATAAGGCAAAGCGGTTGCACGCGTCATTTCCTTATTGATGGCAAACACCTCCGGATTCTCCCAATCCGGTGTTTGGGCAATAACATTTACTGCAAATAACGTAAGCAGCGAAAATAAAAAGCATTTTCTCATAAATTTAATAATAAATACTGAATATTATTTGATTAATTAATTTTCGATTTGGATTCAACCTATTTCTAAAAAAATAAAAAACAGAAAAGTTCTATAATATTGTTATGTTTTGTAGTTGCTACACTTAAACACCGCTTAAAGAACCTTTCTGTGAGTACAAAGTTAGGTAAAAAATCAGAATCTCCGATTTTCAAATAGATTTTTAATTTAGCCCTAATTCCGCAAGAGAAAAAAAAACACTAAAGCAATTTAAATATTCACTTACAATCAGCGCTTTACAAACAGTTTTCTTGCAAACACCCCTTCTTTATTGACCAACCTGAGCATATAAACCCCGGCTGATAAATTTGAAACATCCAGCTCCGCTTCATTTATATATTTCATTTCTTTACTTAACACCAGTCTGCCATCCATATTAAACACATTGAGCATTATTGACGAACTATTATTGTTCAATGCCGAATAATTCACATGGACAACATCCGTTGCCGGTACTGGCCACAAAGACAAGTTCTTGTTATAATTTACTCCTGATGCATCTGCTGAAAGCAATCCTGAAATCCGGGCAATCTCGTCAGCCGGCAATGCATAATTATACACCCTGAAATCGTCATACAACACCATTGAACAATGGATCGGAAAATTGGCTACGCCCGATATAGTTCAACACAGGTTTAAAATCTGACGGTCTGATAGTAATAGAAGCAGATTCCGCTGCCAACACTCCATTAACATAGACACGAGCCCCGGTTGAGCCTAAAGTTATGGCTACGTGAGTCCATTTCACGTAAGGCAATACGGGCACATTCAGAATTTGTTCCGTTCCACCATTTTTTATGCAAAAACGCATTTGACCGGTGCTCGAACGTGGTGTTAAAAACATATATTGTGTTTGATCATTCCCGAAGTCGAAAATACGCTGCCAGGAGGTAATACCATTCCAGTAAACCCAAGTTGCAATGGTAATTTCTGCGCTGTTTGCCACCGTGGCCGGTAATTGCACAAAGGCATTCGTGCCGTTCATTGCTATTGCCTGGGACCCAATTTTGCCGGTAACAAATGAAGTTCCACCAAATGGCGCAGAATGATTCAAATTAAGAGTACTATCCTGAGTGTTTCCTGTAAATTGGTAATGAGCCACAAGAGTGTTGGTTCCGCTAGCAGTCGCGGAAGTTTCATTGGAGTATATGGAACGGTTCAGGGAATTATCCACCGATTTAATTGAATAAAAATAAGGTTTACCGGGTGTTGCGGTATTATCAACAAACGATGTTGAATTTACGTTACGTGCAATCGTATTATAAGGGCCACCTGCCGTTTCGGAACGAAAAACTGTATATCCTGCCACGTCAGTTTCTGGACTGGCAGTCCAATCCAATCGAATTGAAACTGCGTTTGCCGTAGCCACAAGATTGGCCGGGGCAGTGGGTGCTGTAAACTCCACGGGAGCCCCAACCGGAAGAAAGCGCCATTGCTGATTTAGACCTCCATTTTTATCTCTTTGCTGCACATTTGCCCCTTCGGTAATATATGGAACGGCAACCTCCATACATTTTGCGCTGTTACGGTTACGAATATAAAACCATCCATCTTCTGCATATTCGAGATACCATTGCTGGTTTACGTTTTTGGTATTATCCCACAGAATAATACTTCCACCGTTATCCAATGAAAAGTTTAACACGTCAGGCACTTTGCTGCTGCTCACGTTAGAAAGAGTAAAGTAGCTAAAATCGCCACCGATACGAGAATCAACCGGTGTTACATTCCATTGCTGGTAAGTTACGGATTTGTAGGTTCGTTGGCAAATATTGGCACCACTTGTTCCAGAACCGTTGATTGGTTCCATTACCTTGCTACTCATGCGGTTTACAAGCACATAGCGCCCATTAACAACCGGTTGAATGTCGTCACCCCAGGTTATATTCACAACCCGTTCGGCATTGGTTTGGCCGGTCTGGTAACCGGTTCCACCAGGCATAACCATGGTATACTCACGTTGCGGACCATAACCATCGTAATACACATCCCTGTCTTTTGAAACAAAGCGGTAAGTAGTGGTAACAGCTTGTCTTTCGGATGTACCAGCAAAGGCTTGTACTTTACCATCAAGATTCCTGTAAACTGATGCCGCGGTCCAATTTGGACGGTGTTCGGCATATCCTAATCTCACACCATTGCTGGCCTTTACAAATTCACCACGTGCAAGTTCTGCTGTGCCCCACCAGATACCGGTTTGCATGCCATACTCAACACCCACCATAGCTTCCATTACATTATGCAGTTCATCGCCCGTAGCATGATCTCCATTGGCTCTCACGGTTTGATAAAAACTGGCAAAATTATCAAAGCTCCCGGCCAACTGGTGCGTATTTCCTTCTTCCAATCTATTTTTCAGATAGTTATACCAGGGCAGGGCTTGATCGCAGTTAAGGGTATTGCCTCCACAAATACGAATACTGTCGAAACGTGTGTTTTTCCTTAACTCTCCGGCAATATTGTAAAAATCGAGTTGCCCATTGGCTCCTGTATACTGTCCCCAACCATAGTCCGGCTCGTTAAACGGCGAAACCGATATGACTTTACGTCCCCGTGCCTGAACACGTTTTGTTGTTGCATCAATAAGCAATGCCCAATTCACCGCATTTCCCAGATACGAAGCATCAACGCTTGGATGATCACAATTTAACACCACTTTTGTTTTTGTCCCAGTCAGATCAATCAGGTTAAGGCGGGAATTGAGATCATTTATTTGCGAGGCCTGAAGATCACCATTTACCAACGGAAGTGTTGGCTGGAATGATGCTCTCACAATGTCAACCCTATCCGCTCCCATAAAGGCAATGCCACGCCTGATATTTGCTTCGCTAAGCCATGCAAGATCCAACCCCCAAATAATCGGCTTGGAAACACCGGCAGCCGCAACGCTGAATGACACCGTCCGATCCGGAATAGGCTGGGCAACCAAATTACTGCTTACGCTGGTTGTTTGTGCTTCCGTCACAACAAGGCCAGACACACACAGCATGATAATTATCAGCAAATTACTTTTTCTCATAAATATAAATATATTTCAATAAGTATTAACAAATTCAAAGTTCACAAGAAACACTCCCATTTTATGTGCTTCTCTTTGCAAAGATGTATATAATTTCAAAACTCTGGTGCCTCAAATTCGTCAAATATAAATAACAAATTCTGCAAACAGATTCCTGCATTTTTTTATATTCGTCACATCACCCAAAATCTACAATTTATTCCGGGCAATTCTAAAGTATCGTACAAGAATTAGAGGGTGCAGATCAAATACCTACACCCTCTATTCAATTATCAGGAAAACAAATTATAATATAACTTTATTGACCGTAAACTTGCCGTCAATTTTGGTTTTTACAACGTAGACACCTGTTGTGAAGTTAGAATTCAAAACCACCCGGTTAGTTCCTTCGTTATATAGTCCAACCTGCTTCAAAACTAACATACCCTGCGCATTGTAAACATTGAATTCAACTTTATTACCTGAAGTAAGACTAAACTCTGTTACAATATATTGATTCTGAACATATACATTTTGATTTACAAGCCCAACTATATTTACAGCGGTAACCGTAGGCACCTCATACATTTCCCAGTTATCAATGTATCCTTCTGTTGCAGTTTGAGTTTCGCAGCTATTAAAATACATATTTGGATTACTTGGTGAAGCTTGTGCAGTGAATGTGAAATCAATTGGCAACCATTGCCCTGCCGCAGTAGAAATTGTATTCACAATATTGGAAGCAGTAGCTCCGCTAAGGCCTACTTTAACTTCTCCGGTTCCGTTAGTACTTACCATTGCTTTAACACGATATGTTTTACCACCAGCAATTTTTCCACTTAAGCCGTAATCAACCGAAGCACCGCATTTTCCGGAAATCTTCAGGCTTCTCGATCCACAATAAACATAAGACGTTTCTACACTACGTCCTCCCCAACCGGCATAAGTTGATAAGCTATTGCAATAAGGATCGGTAATCAGATTTCCGCTTGCATACAACGGAGTGAAGCAGCCGGCATTTGACGATGTTTTTATGGCTACGTTTTGAGTTAACGTTCCGCTTGTCAGCACGATATTGCCGGTGGTAATAGTAGTCCCGTCAAATGAAACAGCCACATTTACGTCTGTTGCACTTGTTTTTGAAATAGTAGTAGGGTTTACCGTGATTCCGGCAGGAGCAGTTATCGTAATATCTTCTGCAAGGTTTGCACCGTTTACCACTATAGTTTCAGAGGTGTATCTGTCATCCAGTGAAACGGAAGACTTGCTGCTGGTGAGAACCGGAGAAGCAAGTTGATCAGTTGTCATCAACGAATTTATTTGCGCAGTGGTAAGCTGTGCATCGTATATTTTTATTTTGTCGAATTGGAATGCAGGATCAGGATCTCCCCAGCCCCATGCCTGGTTGCCGCCCAACGTGATATAGGTGTAAAGGTCTCCGTTTGTAAATATACCGGCAGCCGAGCCACCTGCAGCCGAACCGTTTAAATTCCATGCATTTTTAATTACCCCATCAACATAAATCTTTGCACTGGTAGGCGTAAGTGCCGCAACGTAGAAATGCCAGTTTGCATCATCCAGCCATGTGGTTCCGGCGAAATTTGTTCCTGCTGCGTTTTGTGCATCGGGGAAGTCGCACCAGTTTCCTTTTCCATCATTCATTTGCGCCCAGCCTCTATCAAAAAGTGTAAACATGGGTGTGCCGTTATTGGGACTTGGAGCAACGGAATACGCTGAAAAAATAGCGCCCCAATAATAATTTGTAGCAGTCGCCTTATTTACCCAAAAAGAGATAGTTACGGCATTTGTTCCGCCCGATTTCAATGAGGAAAAAATAGTGTTCGGCAACAATAGGTAATTTGTACGAACAGCATTTGTAACAGTCGGATCGTTGTGAAAAACTTGTCCGTGGCTCGCGTTTCCTGACGCTTCCACTACCCCGTTACCTACAATGGTAGCACCGTTTAATCCGCTTTCGAAATCATTGGAATAAAGTAAAGTTTGGGCTTTGGCACCCGTGCCGCAGAAAAGTGCTGCTGCGACGAACATACTAATTGATAGTAGTTTTTTCTTCATGATAATAAATTTAAAGTTGAAAATTATATAACGTAAAAAATAAATACGGTAATTACACTCCGGAGCCGGAAAACTTCCCCTGTCAGGGCATAGGCGTGGATTAATGTTTTCCACGCGCTGACTCAGCGTTGCAAATTAAGAAAATAAAACCGGACCCGGAGGAGTACTAAATTGTAAAACAGGGGTACAAATATCCTTATTATTGCTTTTTATTGAGATATTGATTTAATGATGGTAAAGCCGCTCCCCGATTTTACTTTCACAATTCCGATTCCACGAAAATCCAAAGGCATTGAATCGGCTTGGGCGGTTTGGACAACCAACAACTTCCCGGAACAGTCGATTACAGCCACTTCATCACCCTCTTTTAACCCTTTCAGGTACTGTTTCCCATCAATGGTTACGACTCTTATTTCCGGATTGTTTCGTGTTTTTGGCGTGGCTGTTTCTTTTTTTTTACATCGATGGTTATGCTATTCCCGGTTTGTGGATTATACACAGTGTTGCCACTATACTTAACACTAAAAGTATGATTGCCGACCGCCAGGTTGTTTGCCGTAAAAACCGCATTGCCCGAATTGTCAACCGGCAATACTCCCACTACCGTATCGTTGCGCGACACAACAAATGATCCGGTTGGTTCCGAAGTTGTATTTCCGGTTTTCAGAACAGAGATGCTCAATAATACCGTGTCGCCCAAATTAGCGTGTGGCAACGATGCCGACATATTTACCGAGGTTTCGGAAGAGCGGTTCTGAGCGGAAACCCTGTAAAGCTTTGCTCCATGCGCTTTTACCGATGGCACAAACTGAGTTGCGGCAAAGGTTCCTGTATCTTTCTTTGCCCACAAATCGCGGACAAGGCAGTTTCCGGAAAATCCAAGATTTGCCAAATCTACCGGCATAGCGGCGGATGTTGTATTTGAAGGGTCTTGCGTGAAAACCATAAATTCAACCGACACACCATTGGCAGCAGTCAGCACCTCATCGTCGAAACCACAAAATGCTTTGAACGCAGTGTATCCGGCCGGTAAATTAAACTGAATGGTAGAATAAGAATTTACCCCATAACCATTCGTATATGTTTTACCATTTACAGTCAGCGTTCCGTTGTTAAGGCTCTTGTTTGTATGTACCACATCCCAGCCACTGGTAGCACTCACCGGAGTCAGTGTGGTCAGTTTCAACGAGTCGCCATTGGCTTTATAAATGGTGGGATTAATCCAGTCGGCGTGGTCGTAATTGAAATTATCGCCCGCATCAGTTACCACCAGGTACAGTTTGGAAGCCCCTGAAATATCGGCTGCAACTGCTTTTCCTGCACGCTGGCAGGTACGGCTTATAAGCCCTGTATTGGCAATGGCTTTATTTACATCCACATTACGGAGCGTGGGATCTTGTGTGGAAACGCAAAACTCAACGGTGGCTCCACCTGATTGGCTGGTTCCCCCGTTATCCAATCCGGCAAATGCCTTGAAACGGGTATACCCTGTAGGTATCTGGTAGGCAATAACCGATTTGGCATGAGTACCAATACCGTTTGTAAAAGTTGTTCCTTTCACATTCAGGGTCGCTCCTGATACGCTTTTATTTTTAGTAACAGAGCCCCAACCGGCTGTGGCGGACACCCAGGCCAAATCGGTCAGTTTTAACGAATCGCCATTGGCTTTATACAGTGTAGGATTAATCCAGTCGGCATGGTCGTTGGTAAATCCATCGCCACCATCATTTACAACCAAATAAAGTAACGTGCTTTCCGGAGCAATATTAACATCGATGTTTACCCCGTAATTATCGGTCAGGCGCGAAACAGTGCCACTGCGGTAAAGCAGGCTTTTGGTAGAAATAAAGCCATCACCACCATTATTGAAAAGTGCAACAAATTTGTCACCCGTATTCGGATCATCGGCAGTCCAGGCAATTTGGTCGTTCTGGTTATACCATTGTTTGTTATTTACGGCTGTTTTGTGCATGTCCAGCACTTCATCGTTGGTAATCAATGCTTTTGTAAATGCATTATTATCCGGCAAATGTCCGCCAAACATCAAAGGCGATTTGAAAATTGACCACAGGGTCATCAAGGTATATTGCTCATCCTGGGTAAAATTTGTTTGGCGATCCACCCCACGTTCGCCACGGATAGCAATATGTCCGAGTGGCAACATATCAGCATCGGGCCATGTGCCGGGAGCAATATAAGGCACCCATTTATTACAAACGCTAAACTGGTAATTCAACTGGCTCCAGTTATCCCAGAAATCGTCCACCGTACGCCACATGTTGGCATGTGTACGGGCATGGTCGAAATTAGCCACCGGAGTTTCGCCGGGCGACATGCTCAACACGATCGGACGTCCGGTTTTGTCAATGGCATTCCGGAGCATAGCAATCTCGTCGGTGTGGTACGGGCGCGAAAGGTCATCGCACTTTATAAAATCCACACCCCACGAAGCATAAAGTTCTAGAATAGAATTATAGTATTCCTGGGCTCCGGCTTTGTTCAGCACCGTGTAGTTATCCTGTAGCCAGGTACATTGGTCGGCGGTAGTATAAATATCGGCAGCCGTTTTTCCGCTGCCGCCTTTAATAGGCAGGTTGTTGGTTACAGCCACTTTGGGCACACCACGCATAATGTGAATCCCGAATTTGAGCCCTTTGCTGTGAACATAGTCGGCCAGCGGTTTAAATCCGGCTCCGTTTGCCGCCGAAGGGAAACGGGTTGGTGAAGGCATGTAACGCCCATACTGATCGTAAATAAAAGTGGAATTAGCATAAGCGTTGTAAGTTCCGCTTGTCTGGTTGTCGACATACCAACGAATATCCACCACCACATATTCCCAACCGTATTGTTTCAGGTTGGCTGCCATATAATCGGCATTGGCCTTTACCTCAGCCTCTTTTACCGAAGGCCCGAAACAGTCCCAGCTATTCCAGCCCATAGGTGGAGTGAGCGCCCAGGTCTGAAATTTTAGTTCTTTTCCTGTTTGTGCAAAAGCAAGCATACTCAAAAAACAGCACAAAGTAATAATGTAGTTTTTTTTCATAATGTAGTAATCGGGATTTAAAGTTGTATTTTTCGAATTGTCAAAAATAGGATTATATATTTTTCTGGATGACACACTAAACAGTCAAAAACAGCCACAAATCAGTCATATTCCGATGTTGAATCAAGCAATTAGACTCGCAAACAATACAAAAACGACTCGCCGACGGCATTAAATGAAACTCCTATTCCTTACTCCGTTTTGTTATCAAACACTAAAAAAACACGATCCAAACCCACAATCATTTCCGCAAAAACACACTGGTTTACAGCAACGAACAAAACAACAACAAAAATACCGACACATTGCACTTTTTCCTCTTTGCTGCAAAAAAAGCATACCGATTTAAGTAGCTAAGTAATACGAACAGCAACTTTTGATCTTTTGATGTTTAAAACATTCTTTATATCTTGCGTTCATATTCCCGGTCGGGGCAATAAGGATTGTTTTAATCTTTTGCAAAAAGAATTAATGATTGAATTTGTTGCATTTGACCGGGTTCTGAAAAAACATGATAATCTCTAACCAATGAAAAAAAACTTATACTTTTTGCTAGTCTTCTTTCCGCTATTGCTGCATGCCGAAACTTTTACAATAAAAAAGCTGGGTATGGAACAGGGTTTATCAAACAGCAATATCGTGGGAATTACGCAAGACAAGCAAGGGTGTATGTGGTTTGCAACCGAATCCGGACTTAACCGGTTCGATGGTCATAACTTCAGGATTTACCGCAAGAACTTCCCTACAAACAACAGCATCAACAGCAACGAGCTAAACCAGGTGTTGGCAGACCGAACCGATAACATTGTTTGGATTGCCACCCAACGAACCGGACTTAATGCATTCAATACCAAAAGTGAGAAATTCACCTACTTTTTAAGCGATCCCAAAAACCCGAAAAGCATTGCCACCAACGATGTGACAAATCTCACGCAGGCTTCGGATGGAAATCTGTGGGTTTGCACGTACCATTTCGGAGTAGATTATCTTGATAAAAAATCAATGCATTTTACTCATTACAACAAGACCACCGTTCCGGGCTTTGTCAGCAATCACGTCTGGTGTGCAACCGATGATGGGCAAGGGCGATTATTTATCGGCCATGTATTTGACGGGCTAAGCATCCTGTCTTACAAAGACCGTAAAATAAAAAATTACACGAACAATCCCAACGACCCAAACTCATTGCCCGGACAAGAAGTTTTGTCCATCCTTACCGATAAAAGAAAAAATATCTGGATCGGCACTAATAATGGGCTGGCGCTATTTAACCCTAAAACAGACAACTTTACGGTTTTCCGAAATATCCCCGGCAAACCATACTCGTTGTCGAGCAACAGAATTCTGGCCATCAAAGAACTGGAGGGCGACAAACTCTGGATTGCAACAAGCCAGGGTGGGATCAACATTCTCGATCTGCAAGGAACCACGCTGTTAGACCCATCCTTAATTACGTTTCAGCACATTTATGCCAATGATGACGAAAATGGACTATCATACCAAAGTGTCAAGGAGATCTACCAGGATTCGTTTAACAATATTTGGATTGGAACATTAGGCGGTGGTATTAATTTTATCAGCAGCAAAAATCGTTTCTTCAAAACACATTCGTATTCCCCTTACCGCGGGGCTAAAAACAGCCTGAACAATAAAGTTGTTTGGGGAATTTGCACGGACAACTATGACCGGGTTTGGATAGGAACAGATGGTGGCGGCATCGATGTATTTGACAAAGGAATAAAAACCAATCATTACGGGAACGAAACGGGCGATCTTCCCGACAACTTTGTTATTTCGGCAATGAAAGATTCTGACGGCAATCTGTGGTTTGGTTCCGGAAGCCGAAACGTAATCAAATACAACATGAAAACCAAACAGTTTAATGTTATAAATTCAATTAACAGCGATGTAAGCATTCGTTGCTTTTTCGAAGACAACGATAGAAATATCTGGATTGGGTCTAACAAAGGACTTTATTCGTATCATCTTCCAACAGGCAGCGTGAGAAAATTCACATCCGACAACTCACCATTACCGGACAATGTGATTTTGAGTGTTTCGCAGGATGCCAAAGGACAGCTATGGATAGGTACATTGGGACAAGGAATAGCCATTTTAACTCCGGACTTCAGACTAATAAAAAATATTAATACGTATAACGGGTTCACGTCCAACGCAATTCATCATATTCTCAGAGACTCGGACAACCGAATGTGGGTTGCCACCAGAGAAGGATTGGCCCTGTTCAAATCCGTAAATGATTTGCAGCACTACAAAGTATTCACCGAAAAAGATGGTATGGCTGACAGCTACGTGTGTGCCATTGCCGAAGGGAAACGCGGGCACATCTGGTTTAGTACCAATTCCGGGATAAGCCAGTTAAACGTCAACACGAATAAATTTATCAATTTCAATTACCTTGATGGCGTACCAAGAGGGAACTTTATGTCGGGTTCGGTTGCCAAAGCAAAAGACGGCACCATTTATTTTGGGTCGCAGAGCGGGGCATGCTATTTCAATTCACTCACACTTCCTTTCACGTACAAGACTTTAGCGGTTAGAATAACCGAATTCAGCTATTTCGACAAGAAAACAACCATGCAAAAACACACCTTTAGCATTCCCGTAGCTGATAAAATCGAATTAAAGTACAACCAAAACACGTTTAATATTTCTTTCAACATCATGGATTTTGGATTAAATGAAGAGACAGAATACGCGTATTCTCTAAAAGGGTTGGACAATTCGTGGTATAATCTGGGGAGCGAAAAGCAGGTTACATTCCGAAACATTCCACCGGGGAAATATGAATTTATGGTAAAATCCCGCCTGCGAAACCAGGAATGGTCCAAAGAAATTACCACCTTCCAAATTGCCATTGAGCCACCATTCTGGCTAACCTGGTGGGCAAAATCAATATACTTCATCCTGTCGGCGTGGTTAATTATATTTATTCTCCGGTTTTACAAACGAAGACTCGATTTGGAAAACAGCTTGTACCTTGAACAAAAAAACCATCAGCAGGAACAGGTACTAAATGATGAAAGAATGAGTTTTTACACCAATATAGCGCATGAGTTGCGAACCCCGCTAACCTTGATTATAGGGCCACTGAAGGATCTCGAATCCGACAAGTCGCTTTCACAGCTTCACACTAAAAAAATTGCGCTTATCCACCGAAGCGCGATCCGGTTATTGAACCTGATCAATCAGATTATGGAATTCCGGAAAACGGAGACACACAACAGAAATCTTTGCATCGTCAAAGACGATTTGGCGGCGTTGGTTAAGGAAATCGGAATTAAATACGAAGGACTAAACCGGAATCCGGATATCAACTTTAAAACATCCATTGAGACAACCGAAACCATATTATATTACGATCCGGAAATCATCACCATCATTTTAGACAATCTGATTTCGAACGCACTTAAATATACAAAAAGAGGAGAAATTGCAATATCAATGCGTAATGCCATTACCGAGCAAAACCAGATCACAGAAATTGAAGTACGCGATACGGGAGTAGGCATCAGCCCCGACGCCCAATCGCGTATATTTGACCGCTATTACCAGGTAAAAAATGAGCATCATGTATCCGGGTCGGGTATTGGTCTATCGCTGGTGAAAAATTTGGCAGAACTTCATCAGGGCACCATTTCCGTAGAGAGCGAACCGGGCCAAGGCTCAACATTCAGATTCCGCATCCTCACCCAAAACCATTATCCGGAGGCCATGTACACCGAACTTAGCTCAACAAGCAAAGAGCCGGAAGACACAACCGGAAGCCCCAAAGGACTGATACTCATAGCTGAAGACAACGATGAAATCCGGGAATACATTGCGGGTATATTTTCGGATTCTTTTGACGTTTTGACTGCCGTAAACGGTAAAGACGGAACTGAACTGGCATTTGAACGCATCCCGGATATTATTATCAGCGATATCATGATGCCCGTTATGGATGGGACAGAGTTTTGTAAAATAATGAAGGAAGACATCCGCACAAGCCATATACCCCTTATTTTACTAACTGCCAAAGACTCTCTGCAGGATAAAACAGAAGGCTACTCTATCGGTGCCGACTCGTACATAACCAAACCATTCAGTGCGGGGCTGCTTCAAAGCCGCGTAAATAACCTGCTGGAATCCCGTAAAAAGATGGCCGCATTATTTTCTTCTTCACAGACCCGGAAACAGGCTGCCGTTGTTGAATCATTGAACAAACTGGACAAGGAATTTCTTGATAGGATAACCACAATAATTGAAGATAATTTAGATTCCGAACAAATTAATATTGCATTTATTGCCGAACGAATGAATATGAGCCATTCAACGTTGTATCGAAAAATAAAGGCTCTTACCAATATCTCGGCAAATGAACTAATCCGAAAGATAAAAATTCAAAATGCAGAACGGCTGTTGCTTACCGGTAAATACAGCGTTTCTGAAATCTCATTCCTGGTTGGGATAAGCAGCTCTTCTTACTTCAGGCAATGTTTCAAAGAGGAATTCGGATTGTCTCCCACCGAATATTTTAAACAAATAATGGAAGATTCCAAACGGGGAAAGATGTAGTTCTCCCCGTTTTTTTTCTAAACAGTTAAAGCTAAGTAACTGTCCCTAATCAGTTTATATTGAAGTCGTCTTGACTTTTTTGTTTACTTGCTATCATATCTGCCACACGATGCAATGTGCGGCAGCGGGGGGCGACGAAACACTAAATTGCCGACCTGTTCGCTCAGGCCTTCGGTAGCGAGATTTTTTCTGGACTCTCCCATTTTTTAAAATTTAAATGATTTGTTTTAGTACATGACAAAAATTCATAAATATCTGATTATCTGCACAGTATTAGTATTGCGCTGGGTTGACCTCGTCCGGTGAGCCGAAAAACAAGTGAAGTTGGTGTAGAAACAGTCCTGTTTGAGCGACGAAGGAGCTAGTTTGGACTGTTTCAGCCAACTGAGCGCTAGTTTTTTGAGCGAAGCGGGCGTAGTCTTGAACTTTTTGCTTACTTTTTGTTTCAAGCTCCCAGAAATGGAACATTTCTAACAAATAAAAGAAACAAATTGATATCTCGTAGGGTTATCTTCGCATTGGGCTTCCTTCCGCCTTGGAGAAAAAGAATCTGTTTTTAAGAACAATAGCCTTACAAACTTATGTTGTTTCTTAAGAGACAAAAAGTAAGTCGGGGTTCAAGGGGCGGAAGCACCTACTATAAATAATTGATATATTGCAAAATAATGGTTTTGAAAGATTTTTGTCATGTACTAAGATGATTTGTAGTAAAAACTATAATGATTATCCGCAAAGCGACCTCCACCAATATATAATTTTCAAATAATCGAAAATATTGAGGGACGTAGTCCTGATATCTTTGTAGCAAAGAATGTTTTACGGAAAATAAGCCGCGTAGCGGTGACATCTTTTGATGTAGAAAACAAGATGTCAGAACTACGCTCCTCAATTATCTTTTTTTCATAAATGCTACTAAGATACCAGAGCTACGCTCCTGTACTTTAAAATCAGCATGACAGGTCGTTATGCGGATAATCATAAAAACTAGTTATAAAAAAACATATATTTTACTTAAAAATGCCCGGTTATTGACCATTTCATCTTCCGCTCATCATCCGTCCATCTTCCGCTCATCATCCGTCCATCATCCGTCCATCATCCGTCCATCATCCGTCCATCCTCCGTCCAACCAAAACTCCGGAAAAATCTAAAAAACCTCCAAAAATTCCGACAAAAAGGTAGGGTGGCTTTCCCCCACAACTATTAACATTACAATATATTTACTGTAAATTGAATTTGCCATAATGAAACAAGCATTAAAACAAAGTTTTATCTAAAAAAGAATGAAAATCTCGTGTGCGAGTTCCATACGCCCCCGCTCCCCGTAGCGTATAAAATCTTCGGCAGAATTGTTCGGCGAAGCGTCTCGCTTCGCCGAAGTTAGAAAGAAAGCTCCCGCTTTCCATATTCTATTTCTGAATATGCAAGGCTAAAGCCTTGCTTTTAGCTGCCACATAGCTGCAAGCTATGCCAAACTACCTGCACCAGCCACGCTCAAGTAGGAACAGGGAGTTCTTAGGAGCTCCCATAATATAAATTAATTGGTTTAGGCACTTATTATGGAGTACTTGCAGTTAAAAAACATCTGTTTCTTCATAAAAAATCAACTCTGTTTTTTGCTAATACAGCTATTTTCTTATTGTATTTTCTCCTACACTCCGCCATTCTGCAGGTTTTATTCAACTCTTTTATTTAAGAGGGTTTAACTATAATGTACAACCACCTCCTTATTGTATATCATACAAGATTAATTTTTCGATTATTGTACAAAATACCATATTCAACACACTGATAACGTGTTATATAACATTATTGCAACAGCACATACATATCAATTATTATTCTATTTTTGCACTGAAAACCTGAAAACATTAGCTCATGTCAAATACAGACTTATACAATCCTCACGTTTCTGTCGACTGTGTGGTATTTGGTTTCGATGGCGACAAGCTAAAAGTGTTACTTATCGAACGAAACATTGCCGAGCAAAACGAACAATACAACGATAAAAAACTCCCGGGGAGCATCATTCTTACGGATGAAGATCTGGATGATGCCGCCAACAGGGTATTGACAGAGCTTACCGGCTTGAAAAATATTTATTTGAGCCAGTTCCGAAGTTTTGGAAATCCGAAACGGACCGAAAACCCACGCGACATTTTATGGCTTGAAAAAACAACGCAACTTAAGATCGGGCGTATCGTGACTGTAGCTTATGTAGCCCTGATCAAAATTGACCGGAAAATTCAGGTAAAAAGCGAAAACACACAAGTCAGCTGGTACGATTTAAGCGAAGTGGGTAAAATGAACCTTGCCTTTGACCATGCAGAAATAATTTTAGCCGGACTTGAACATATCCGACATCGTTTGGAACTGGAGCCACATTTATTTTTCGAATTATTGCCCAGAAAATTTACAATCTCTCAATTAAGGACTTTGCATGACACGGTTCATCAGGTACGTTCGGATGTACGTAATTTCCAGAAAAAAGTAGCCCAATGGCCTTATGTGGTGGCATTGGACGAGCTAGAAAAAGGAGTTCCTCACCGGGCGGCGAGGTTGTATAAGTATAAGAAGTAATTAATTGCCTTTAGCGATATTTACACTTCGTGTGATATTTGGCTACGCCGACATTTGCGCTTCGCGCGTAGGAAACATAATCGTAAATCGTAAATGATTAAATCGTAAATAAAGTATATGTATCTATTAGGTTATGACTTAGGAAGCTCGTCGGTAAAGGCGAGTTTGGTAAATGCACAGACAGGTGAATGTGTGTCTACTGCTTTTTTCCCTAAAAAGGAAATGGAAATCAAGTCGGTGAAAGCCGGTTGGGCCGAACAAAACCCTGAAATCTGGTGGGAAAATTTAAAATTAGCCACACAGGTAGTTCTTGAAGAAGCAGGAGTAAATTCGGATCGTATCAAAGCCATTGGCATTTCATACCAAATGCATGGCCTAGTTTTGGTGGACGAAGCTTACAATGCCATCCGCAACGCCATTATCTGGTGCGACAGCCGCGCCGTACCCTACGGACAAAAAGCGTTTGACACATTGGGAGCAGAAAAAACACTTTCGCACCTGCTAAACTCACCGGGTAACTTTACGTTGGCCAAACTGGCCTGGGTAAAGGAAAACGAACCCGAAAACTACGCGAGAGCAAAATACTACATGCTTCCGGGCGATTATATTGCCATGCGCATGACAGGCAAAGCGGCAACCACTGCCTCGGGATTGTCGGAAGGCATTGCCTGGGACTTTAAAGCCGACGCTCCGGCCAAATTCCTGTTCGATCATTTCGGTTTTGATACGGCGCTGGTTCCTGAATTGGTTCCCACATTTGGCCAGCAAGGCGAACTGACCGGCAGAAGTTGCTGCCGAACTTGGTTTGGCATGGGGCACTCCGGTAACCTACCGTGCCGGCGACCAGCCCAATAATGCATTGTCATTGAACGTATTGAACCCGGGCGAAATTGCGGCAACTGCCGGAACATTGGGCGTGGTATATGGTGTAAACAGCGATTCAAAATACGATCCGCAATCCCGTGTCAACTCTTTCGCTCACGTAAATCATACGGCTGAAGCTACCCGGGTTGGAGTTTTGCTTTGCATCAATGGAACTGCGATTTTGAATACCTGGATTAAAAACAATGTTGCTCCTGAAGGTATCAGCTATGCCGAAATGAACGAACTGGCTGCAGGTATTCCTGTTGGGAGCGAAGGCGTTAGCATTATCCCTTTCGGTAATGGTGCAGAGCGTGTATTGGGCAATCAGGAACCAAATTGCTCCATTCACGGCATTAACTTTAACCGCATCAGCAAAGCGCATCTGATCCGTGCAGCGCACGAAGGCATTGCCTTCTCGTTTAAATACGGTATGGACATTATGAATGATATGGGCATCGAAACCAAAACCATCCGTGCAGGACATGCGAATTTGTTTTTAAGCCCAATTTTCCGTCAAACCCTGGCGAATATCACCGGAGCAACTATTGAACTTTACAATACAGATGGCTCAGTTGGGGCAGCCCGTGGAGCTGGAATTGGAGCCGGGATTTATAAAGATGCAGAAGAAGCATTTGCCACATTGAAAAAGATTCAGGTGATTACACCTGAAATAAAAGATGTGGAGGCAACAAAAGAAGCTTATGCAAAATGGGTTGCAAAAATATAAAACTACCCCTAACCCCTAAAGGGGAACTGAGTTACATTTGTCTCTGAAAATAATATTTAAAAACAATTAATACTAACTACTCTTATCCCCCTTTAGGGGTTAGGGGTTAATTTTAAGATTATGTCAAAAGTGTATTTCCCATCAATCGAAAAAATCAAATTCGAAGGAAAAGAAAGTAAAAATCCGTTAGCATTCCGCTATTACGATGCTAATAAAGTTGTTTATGGCAAAACAATGGCCGAGTGGTTCAAATTCTCAATGGCCTGGTGGCATACCTTGTGTGCTGAGGGTGGCGATCCATTCGGACCTGGTACTCAAAAACACCCCTGGGTAGGTGCTACTGATGCTGTTCAGGCTGCAAAAGACAAAATGGATGCCGGTTTCGAATTCATGCAAAAAATGGGTATCGAATACTATTGTTTCCACGATATCGATTTAGTAGACGAAGGCGCTTCTATCGAAGAATACGAAGCTAACCTGAAAGCAATAGTTGAATATGCAAAAGAAAAACAAGCGGCTACCGGCATCAAACTGATGTGGGGAACTGCCAACGTATTTTCACCTGCCCGTTATATGAACGGTGCCAGCACCAACCCTGATTTCAACGCTGCAGCACGTGCCATGTTGCAAATCAAAAACGCTATCGATGCCACCATCGCTTTAGGTGGTAAAGGATATGTGTTCTGGGGCGGTCGCGAAGGGTATATGAGCTTGTTGAACACCGACATGAAACGCGAAAAACAACACATGGGTACCATGTTGCAAATGGCTCGCGATTATGGTCGTGCCAAAGGTTTCAAAGGCGTATTCCTGATTGAGCCAAAACCAATGGAACCAATGAAACACCAATACGATGTGGATGCTGAAACCGTAATTGGTTTCCTGAAAGAATTTGGTTTGGAAAACGATTTCAAACTGAACATTGAGGTTAACCACGCTACGTTGGCAGGTCACACATTTGAGCACGAATTGCAATGTTCGGTAGATGCCGGTATGTTGGGCGCCATTGATGCTAACCGCGGTGACGTTCAAAATGGCTGGGATACCGATCAGTTCCCTGTGGATATCTTCGAATTGACTCAGGCCATGATGATTGTACTGAAAGGTGGTGGCATGCAAGGTGGCGGTACCAACTTCGATGCTAAAATCCGTCGTAACTCTACCGACAACGAAGATTTATTTATCGCTCACATTGGTGCAATGGACGTAATGGCACGTGCGTTGGAAGCTGCTGCTGCTATCCTGGAAGAATCTCCAATTCCTTCTATGTTGTCAGAGCGTTATGCTTCTTACAATGCCGGTAAAGGTAAAGAATTTGAAGAAGGCAAACTGACTTTCGAAGATGTGTACGCTTATGCAAAAGCAAACGGCGAACCAAAACAAATCAGTGGCAAACAAGAGCTTTACGAAGCAATTGTAAACATGTATATTTAAAATCAGAGACAAGAGGTAAGGAGTAAGAGGCAGGTAAAAGCTGTATTCTTACCTCTTACCTCTTACTCCTTACCTCTAAAATATTATGAACTCACAACAAGGAAGTAAATTTTATATTTTCGGCATTACGCTGGTAGCTACTATCGGAGGGTTGCTTTTTGGCTACGACACAGCCGTTATTTCGGGAGCAGTCGATTCGTTGAAAGTTGTTTTTCATCTCGATGAAGCCACCTTTGGCAGTCTGGCTACATTCTATCACGGCGCCACGGTTTCCAGCGCGCTTATCGGCTGTATTCTGGGTAGCGCTGTTTCAGGTATTTTTGCCGAAGCGCTGGGACGTAAAAATTCGTTGCTTTTGGCAGCCATCATGTTTTTTATTTCGGCACTGGGTGCAGCCTATCCAGAGGTTTTCTTCTTCCACAAGGGAGATGGCTCGGTTCCGGTTTTAATCGCATTCAACATTTACCGTATAATCGGAGGTATCGGCGTAGGGTTAGCCTCGGCTATTTGCCCCATGTATATCGCCGAAATTGCACCTGCCGACATTCGCGGGAAATTGGTTTCGTGGAACCAGTTTGCAATTATCTTCGGGATGCTGATCGTTTATTTCGTAAACTATTTTATCACCAAAGGCCAACCCCAAACATGGATTGATGCCGAAGGCTGGCGTTATATGTTTGCGTCAAATGCCGTTCCGGCAGCGCTGTTTGGCATCTTGCTGTTCTTTGTTCCGGAAACTCCGCGCCATTTGGCTTTGGTTGGGCACGAAGCAAAAGCCTTGCATATCTTAGGAAAAATCAATGGTACGATAAAGGCCAAAGAAATTTTGGAAGAAATCAAAGAATCGGCTCATCACGAAAAAGTGGAAAAAGTACTTACCTATGGTTGGAAAGTATTGATTATCGGTATTCTTCTTTCTGTATTCCAACAAGCCGTAGGTATCAATGTGGTGCTCTATTACGCTCCTACTATTTTCAAAGGACTTGGATTTGGCAACGATGCTGCCATGTGGCAAACCGTAATCATGGGCTTTGTAAACATTGTATTTACATTGGTAGCCATTCTTTACGGTTGATAAATTTGGCCGTAAACCATTATTGATCATAGGTTCGGTGGGTATGGCTGTAGGTATGTTTGCTATCGGTATGCTGGCTTATGCCAACATTATCGGCGTAAGTACCCTGGTATTTATTGTTATATACTCAGCTTCGTTTATGATGTCGTGGGGACCAATTTGCTGGGTGCTTATTTCGGAAATTTTCCCGAACACTATTCGCGGCAAAGCAGTGGCTATAGCTGTAGCTGCACAGTGGATATCCAACTTCATCGTGTCGGCCACTTTCCCTTCATTAGAATCATTCAGCATTACTTTCACCTATGTACTTTATGGTGTGATGTCTGTTTTATCCGCTTTGTTTGTTTGGAAAATGGTGCCTGAAACCAAAGGAAAAACGCTGGAAGATATGACCAAGCTGTGGAAAAAGTAACGTTTTTTCCAACGTAGTAAGCAAGAGAGCTCAACGGGTATTTTGAAATTGATTTCCAGTTTCAGATACCCGTTGTTTCTTTTTTATTTGAAAAACACAACTTTAAATCATTGGCAAAACTTCATTTGTTGTAAATCCTTATTGTTCATTTTCAGCAAGTACTATTAAAGTCACATCTCAATGAAAAAAAGTACACTTTACCTTCTAATTCTGTTTAACAGTATCATTTCTACCGGAATACAAGCCCAAACGGGTTATTTTTATTCTTCCGATAAGTATTTGTCCAACAGTCTGATTAATACAATTTATCAGGATAGCAGAAATTATATCTGGATTGCTACTGAAGATGGTTTGAATAAATTTGATGGTGTGCGTTTTAGCATTTACCATACGGATAAAAACTCAACTTCTTCCATTAAAAACAACTATGTCCGTACTGTTTTTGAAGATAGTAAAGGCCGCTTTTGGGTGGGTTGCATAAACGGCCTTATGCTTTACAACCGCGCTGAAGATACATTCACCGAAATTCCGGTATATTTTCACAACAAATTGGTTTCTCCGCACATATCTTCCATCATTGAAACAAAAACTGGCGAAATATGGGTATCAACTTCCGGCACAGGAATTATTCGTTCAAACGATAATTATAAATCATTTACGGTTGACGAACAACTTTTCCCGGAATTATGCAGCAGATACCTGGTATCAATTTTTGAGGACTTAAAAGGCAATATATGGATCGGATCCGGAAATCAAGGCATTAACAAATACAACCCAAAAACGAATAAAATAAGTAGTTATAAGTCGCCTTTGGGTATTGGCAGCAATCAAATCTCTTCCATTTGTGGCGATAAAAACGGAAGAATTTTTGCAGGATCACTTACCGGAGGGCTATATACATTTGACAATCAAAAAGATAAATTTATTTCAATACCCTATAAATATCCTGAAATTACATTGCCTGTAAAAAGCCTGTTGATAGATAAAAACCAACAATTACTGGTAGGCACCGATGGACTTGGTATTAAAATTCTCAATAAAACAACACAGCAACTTGAAGATTTTGAAATGACTTCGGCCATGTTCGATTTCTCGAGAACCAAAATTCATACCCTTTGCCAGGACAAATCAGGGAATCTATGGCTGGGACTATTTCAAAAAGGTGTTTTTCTCTCACTTAATCAGCAGAATACGTTTCAATACTGGGGTCCAAAATCCTATCATCAAAATCGGATTGGAAACAACTGTGTCATGTCGGTTTTACGCGACAAGCAAGGAACATTATGGGTAGGCACCGACAATGACGGACTTTATGGAATTAACGGAAAAACAGCAAAACATTTTGAATTGAAGAGTAAAACGTATGGTATTTCAGGTACCATTATGTCTATTCTGGAAGGCGACAACAGCACTTTATGGCTGGCATTCTTCTTCGATGGGCTATTGAAATTTGACAAACAGAGTGGAAATATTACGCGATTTGCCAACACTGCGTCCGAACTCTCCAAAAACACCGCAGCTAACAAAGCCATGAGCATTGCAAGAGATGCCAAAAACCGGATTTGGATTGGTACAAATGGCGCCGGAGTACAGATTTTCGACATTGCCTCTCAACAATTTGCAGGTGAATATCTTTTTAACGAGGCCGATTCATCGGGTATCGCCAACAACTGGGTTAATTGTATCAAGCGCGATGGCGACAACGTAATGTGGATTGGGACTTACGATGGAGTAAGCAATATCAACGTGAGTAATGGAAAAATCACCACCTATCGGACACGTAATGGCGTTTTGCCCGGCAATGTGGTTTTAACTATCGCCAAAGATCATACAGGGAAAATGTGGTTTGGCACCACCGAAGGTCTGGCTTGTTTTAATCCTTCCAGCGGACAATCGGAGATTTTCACCGTAGCAAATGGCCTGGCCGGAAACGTGGTTTGCGGCATCCAGGAAGACGAAAACGGAAACATGTGGATAAGCACACACAGCGGCATTTCCAAATTTGTGAAATCCACCAAAAGTTTTATCAATTATTATTCGTACGACGGGTTACAGGGCAATGAATTTAGCACCGGCGCTTATTTCAAAAGCGAAAATGGCGAAATGATTTTTGGCGGAGTAGCCGGAATAACTGCATTTTACCCCCAACAAATTGCCGACAGAAAATCAAAACTACAGTTATTTTTAACGGGACTTAATTTACCCGACAAAAAAGTGGTAATGGGGATGAAATCGGGTTGGCATACCATTATCGACAATTTCATAAGCGATGTTGATAAAATACGCCTGAACTACAATGATAATACTTTTAGCCTCGAATTTTCAACCTTCGATTTCGGCAGCCCGGAAAGGGTTTATTACCGGTACAAGATAGATGGCATTAACAATCAATGGATCAATACAGAAAAAGGAATAAGCCGGATTAGTTTTACCAATCTAAGCTATGGCAATTACAAACTCCGCATCAAGGCTTGCATAAACAACCTGGAATCGCCGGAAAAAGAATTGGAAATTATCATTTATCCTCCGTGGTATCTGAGTTGGCCGGCAAAACTGTTCTATTTTGTGGCTTTCATCTTTGTGGGTTGGTTGGTTTTCAGAGTGATAATGGAGCGATTGAATTACAAACAGGAAATGATACGCCGTGAACACCTTGAGCAGATAAATGAAGGGAAACTACAATTCTTTATCAACATATCGCACGAAATAAGGACTCCTATGAGCCTGATTATAAGCCCACTTGAAAGATTAATATCCGAAAACACTGAATCTGACAAACAACCCGTCTACCGGTTAATGTACCGCAATGCCCAACGGATTTTGCACCTGATCAATCAACTGCTCGATGTCCGGAAAATTGACAAGGGCCAAATGTTCGTAAAAATGAGCGAAACGAACATCATATCATTCATTAACGATTTGATGAATACATTTGAATACCAGGCAAAAAAGAGAAATATTCGCTTCATCTTCCAACATTCGTTTACCGATTTGAAAGCATGGATCGATGTCAATAATTTTGACAAAGTGCTTGTAAATATTCTGTCGAACGCATTTAAATTCACACCCGAAAATGGCGAAATAAACATCATTTTATCTACAGGCGAAGACAAGAATGCTCCTACCCCTGAATTAAAAAACTTCTTCGAAATCATAGTTTCAGACAATGGCATTGGCATTGAAGAAGATAAAATTGAAAAGATATTTGAGCGCTTTTACCAAATTGACAATGCTCAAGCAAACGTGAATTTTGGCACCGGTATCGGATTGCATTTGGCAAAAAATCTGGTGGAATTGATGCACGGTCGGATTTTTGCCCGCAATAAAACCAACGAAAATGGCAGCGAATTTATCATTCGGTTGCCATTGGGCAATAATCATTTGAATGCCACTGAAATAAAATCAATTCAGGAAGAGAATGCACTCCATCTTCACAAAAGCAATGAAAACAGCCTGATTGAGCAATCCGACAGTTCAAAACAGAAAAAACGAGCCAAAACAAAATACCGTATACTGGTGGTTGATGATGAAGATGACATCAGGCAATACCTTGATTCGGAACTTTCGGAAATATACAGAATATCAACCTGCATTAATGGCAAACAAGCCCTCGACTTTATATTGAGAGAAAAACCCGACTTGATTATCAGCGATGTAATGATGCCCGAAATGGATGGAATTACGCTGTGTAAGAAATTAAAATCAAATATCAATATCAATCATATTCCGGTTATCCTACTTACCGCGAAAACCAGTGATGAGGACAAAGCAGAAGGTATCGACACGGGAGCTGATGCCTATATTCCCAAACCGTTCAATGTAGAATTGCTAAAAAAACAAATAGCCAATCTTATTTCAAACCGCGAAAGACTGGAAACCAAAGCCATTGACAATGAGGAAAACAAAGCATTAATCAAACAGATTGTATTAAAACCAAACGACCAGATACTGCTTGAAAAGATTCTAAAAATTATCAACGAAAACATTGCCGACTCAGAACTGAATGTGGAAATGCTTGCCGATGGTGTGGGAATGAGCCGGGTACACATGCACCGGAAATTAAAAGAACTTACCAACCAGTCGGCCCGCGATTTTATAAAGTCTATCCGTTTGAAGCAAGCTGCCGAATTACTATCGAACAACAAATTAACCGTTTCCGAGGTAGCTTATGCTCTTGGATTTAGCAACTTATCGCATTTCTCTAATACTTTCCGCGAATATTATGGTAAATCGCCCAAAGAATACTGCCAAAACAATGGCGATAATCGGGAAGATACTGATAATTAAATTATGAACAGCCGGCTGAATTATCCGGCTGTTTTTTTTATACACTTCAGAAATTACCTTTAAACATTCTGGTAACTGCCTTTTATGTTACTCAACAAGCAAAAAATGTTACAAAAAACAGACGGATGTAACATACAGAAAAGAAGATGGTATGTACAAACAACAACTAAAAGCAGCTAAATACTACTTTTGTTAACCGAAATCTAAAATTATTCGAAAGAGATTGCAGTGATATAAATTTCAACTAAAATTAATCCCGAATTAGTCATTAGAATTTTTCACGAAACGAACATCACCAGAAATCTACTGAATAACAGAACTAATAATTTCAATGAAAATACATCTATGAAAGTCACAAGAAAAAAACAAATCTTTCTGATTTCACTCCTTCTGATTTTACTTCCGGCATGGGCGGCATCTCAGACCATTACTGTCCGGGGTACTGTAAAAGACAGCAAAGGGGAAGCGTTGATAGGGGTAAGCGTGTTCGAAGCCGGATCGGCCAAAAACGGCACAATCACCGATATCAACGGTAACTTTTCGCTCAAAGTGTCGCCTACGGCAAAACTGAATGTTTCGTATGTTGGTTATGACAAAATTTCGGTGAATGTTGACGGGCGCACCACGCTCAGTGTAGTGCTCGAAGAAACAGCCAAATCGCTCAACGAAGTGGTAGTGGTGGGCTACGGCAAAATGAAACGCACCGACCTCACCGGATCAATATCCTCGGTGGGCAGCGAAGCCATTTCCAAATCCGTAGTCACCTCACTCGATCAGGTATTACAAGGGCGGGCAGCCGGGGTGCAGGTGTCGCAAAACAGTGGTGAGCCCGGTGGTGGTGTGTCGGTACATATCCGTGGTATCAGTTCGTTAAGCGGATCGAACGAGCCTATCTATGTAGTTGATGGAATTATTATTGATGGTGGTTCGGGAACAACTTCTACCAATCCATTGGCATCTATCAACCCGAACGATATTGTTTCGATGGATATTTTGAAAGATGCTTCGGCTACCGCTATTTATGGTTCGCGGGCAGCTAATGGAGTTATTCAGATTACTACCAAAAGAGGCAAAAGTGGCGAATCACGGATTTCGTACAGCGGTTATGTAGGCGTGCAGGAAATGCCTAAGAAGTTATCGCTGTTAAATCTCCAACAATATGCCACCATGAAAAATGCACAGGCTGCTGCAGGCGTTGTGCAGGCAAACAACAACTTCGTGCGCCCCGATTTGCTGGGTGAAGGAACCGACTGGCAGGATGAACTTTTTTCGCAGGCACTCATGAGCAGCCATAACCTGAGTGTTTCCGGGGGCACGGACAAAAGCACTTATGCATTTAATTTGGGCTATCTCGACCAGAATGGTATTGCGGTTGGTTCGGGTTTTAAACGTTATACCCTTCGTGGAAATATCGATACACAGGTGAAAGAAATGGTTGAAGGCCGGGTTGGATTTCAGTTTCTATAATTCCAATCAAAAACTTACCGTATCGGATGAGTCGCTCATTAAAATAGCCATGAAACAAACGCCCGACGTGGCTGCCCGCAATGCCGATGGTGGTTTTGATGGCCCACAAACAACTGAATATGTGCAGACCAATCCGCTTGGTTTGGCCATGCTCAAGGAAAATTATACCGATAAAACAGGTGTAAATGGAAGCAGTTTTCTTGAAGCTACCTTGCTGAAAGGGCTAACTTTTAAAACGGAAATTAACTTCGGCTTTGGAATGGATAATGCATATAAATTTACACCGGCCTACACGTTTGGAGCGTTGGTGAACAATGTAATACAGTCCGACCGTTCCAAATCATATTCCAGAAGCTTAACTTTCCGTAATATCCTGAATTACAACAATACTTTTGCAAAAGTACATGCTATCAATGTTATGTTGGGACAGGAAGCTCAATCCGGTGGTTGGGAATACCTGAATGGTACGCGTACCGGTTTTGTGAGCAACGTGGCACACGATCTGTCGATGGGTGATGCCTCTACTGCTACTAATATAGGAAGCAGCTTGTTCAGCTCGTTAAATTCCTATTTCGGACGCATATTCTATTCGTTCGATGATCGATACCTTTTGACAACAACGCTTCGTTTTGATGGTTCGTCTAAACTCGCTCATCGTTGGGATTGGTTTCCATTGGCGGCATTGGCCTGGAAAGTTTCCAACGAATCGTTTATGAAAGATATTCCCTCTATTTATAACCTGAAACTGCGTTTGGGTTGGGGTATGGTTGGTAATCAGAATGCAACGCTGGGAGGTAATAATTATCCGTACACTTCGGTTCTTACCTCCGTTCAAACTATTTGGGGTACCGGATTATTGAGTGGAAATACAGCCAACCCTGATTTAAGATGGGAAAAAACATCTTCAAGTAATCTTGGTTTGGATTTGGGATTATTTAAAAACAGAATTGAATTTACTGCTGATTTATATTATAAAAAAACTGACGGTCTTCTGTTGTATTTACCATTACCTGCCTATGTTGGTACAACGGGTATGGGATCAACATCAGCTCCTGTTGTGAATGTTGGCTCTATCGAAAACAAAGGGTTTGAATTTTCTTTAAATACAGTAAATGTCGACAAGAAGAACTTTAAATGGAAATCCAATGTGATTTTCTCTTTGAATCGCAGTAAAGTACTGGCTATGAACTCCGAAACAGGGGTTTTAGATGGAGCTATAACCGAAGGTTCTGAAACCGTGCCGGTAACACGTACGGCAGTAGGTCAGGAGGTTGGTCTTTTTTATGGCTACAAGGTAATTGGCCGTTTTGAGAAAGCCACCGATTTCTATTACAAAGATAAAAACGGCGATATTCAACCCACGGCTTTGCCTAAAGGTATGGCTATCGGACCAAACGGTGCCTGGATTGGCGATTATATTTTTGAAGATGTGAACAAAGATGGCGTTATCGACGAAAGCGACCGTACCGTCATTGGCAATCCTGCTCCAAAATTTACGTACGGTATCGGCAATACGTTTAGCTACAAAAACTGGGATTTGTCCGTTATGCTGAACGGTGTGTACGGCAATCAGGTGGTGAATTATCAACGTCGTTTCCTCGAAAATGCCCGTAACAGTACTAACTTGTTGGAAAAAGCCATGAACTATGCGGTGGTAAGCAAAATTGATCCGAATGGTCCGGTTGATTACCGCAACCTGTACATTTCCGGTGGTAATGCCGATATGCCACGCATGGCTGCTTCCGCTGCATCTTCTGCCTCAAACTACCGTTTTAGCGACCGTTTCCTCGAAGATGGTTCGTACCTGCGTATTCAAAATATTTCTATTGGCTACAATCTGCCACAGTCGGTATTGAAAATGTTGAAGATTGAAAACCTGAAGATTTATGCCAATCTACAAAACGTGTACACATTCACCGTTTACAAAGGCTATGACCCAGAAGTATCTGCAATGAGTCCAATTTTGAGTGGCATTGATAACGGCCGCTATCCTTCCCCACGTATTTATACGCTTGGTCTGAATCTAACATTCTAATACTATTATGCAAATGAAAACTACAAATAAATTAATACTGGGATTGGGTGTTGCAGCTATGCTTGTTATGGGCGGTTGTAGCGAGGATTTCCTGAATATAAAACCCAACGACAAACTGACGTTGGACAACTTCTTTCAATCGGAATCCGACCTCAAGGCTTCCACAGCCGGTTTGTACAACAAAGTCTGGTTTGATTTTAACGACAAGTTCTATTACGGATTGGGTGATGGACGCGCCAACAACCTCTATGCGCCTTATTCCGACTACATTTACCCCTTCAGCGATTTGACCGAAACATCGCTTACCGGACCATTGACATCGGCATGGGCTTCGTTTTACAATGTCATTGGTCAGTCTAATAATACGATCAATAATATTCGGAAAAATGCGAAGAATGTAACGGAAGAACAGAAAAATGCAGCCATGGCCGAAGCGCGCTTTATGCGTGGCACCGCTTACTGGTACCTGGCTTCGCTTTGGGGCAATGCCATTATCGTTGAGGATAATACCGTGTTGGTGAACAATCCGGTGGTAAATACCAACCCCCGCAAGGATGTGTACGAATTTGCCATGCGCGATTTGGAATTTGCAGCCAAATACCTGCCTGAAACTGTGTCGCAGGCCGGTCGTTTGACCAAATGGAGCGCCTTCGGGATGTTGTCCAGAATGTACCTTGCCTACTCAGGTATCAGTTCAAATCCTAACAGCGGCTTACGCGATCAGGCTTACCTGGATTTGGCGCGTAAAGCAGCTCAAAAAGTAATCGATGGCAGCAGCGCAGCGCTGATCCCCAGTTATGCCGATTTGTTTAAAATTGAAAACAACAACAATTCCGAATCGCTTTTTGCTCTGCAATGGGTGCCCAACGGCGACTATGGCGTGACCAATACACAGCAGGCTTATTTTGCCGTAAGCTCCGATATTACCGGCGACGACAAAGCCTGGGGCTATTACACCATGGCTTCGTACAACGTGATGACAGAATATGAAACCGGTGATAGTTTGCGCCGAAAAGCCACCTTTATGGCCTATGGCGATTTTTATCCGGAGTTAAGCAAAGCGGCAGGTGGCTATACCTACACTACGCTTCACAACAGCAAAAAAGCTTGTAATGTAAAAAAGGGAGTGGTAGGATCGACCAAAGATACCAACGGAAAATCGACGCCAATGAACTCGGCGCTGAATACTTACATGCTTCGTTTGGCTGAGGTGTATCTGAATTATGCCGAAGCAATTCTGGGAAATAACTCTTCGACCACCGATGCCAATGCGTTGACTTATTTCAACAAAGTGCGCATTCGTGCAGGATTGAAAGCGAAAACCAGCATTGGGTACGAAGATCTGCGTCATGAGCGCCGGTGCGAATTTGCCATGGAAGGGCAGTACTGGTACGATTTAGTAAGCCGAGCTTATTACAAACAGCAGGAAGTGCTCGACCGGATCAATACCGAAGACCGTGCGCATTACGATTTGTATGATTATGATAAAGTAAGTAACACCGCTGTGGCAAAACTTAGCACCACTCCACGTGCGGTAAACGTGTGTACTCCTGATCGTATGCTACTGCCTTACCCGGAATCGGAACTTGTTCAAAATCCATTGCTAAAAAAGGATCCGGTGAATTATACTTTTACAGAAACCCGAATAACAGACTTATTTAACTAATAATTAATCCGAAGAAAAATGAAAAAAATATTTTCAAAAAATAGCTTTTGGGGCATGGTTATGCTGATAAGTTTGTTCGCTGGCTCACTGGCTTTTACGTCCTGCAACCCCACAGATGATTTTTCAGCCACACCTGTCCGGGTAGACAGTATTTTTCTCGAAAACGCCGCCTCTGCCGTAAAAGACCGCAAAGTGAGTTTCGCCCGCCTGGGATCGCTGATCCGTATCAATGGCGAAGGATTTCTGGGCGTAAAAAAGGTGTATATCAATGGATATGAAACTTATTTTAGCCCGACCATGCTAACTAATAATAATTTGATTATCAATATATCCGGAAAAACGCCCACCATTGAAGCCGACAGTACGGTACGCAATACCATTCGGTTTGTAAAAGACGGAACTTCATTTACTTACAAATTTCAGATACGCAGTTCGGCGCCAACTATTACCAGTATTTCCAATACAATGCCGGCCGTGGGCGATACCATCACCATTTACGGCACCGGTTTGGTAGAAATTGAAAAAATTACGTTTCCCGATAGTGTTGTGGTTACATCGGGGATTGTCTCTTCAAAAACCGGATCGTTTTGTAAAGTGGCAATGCCTGCCGGTGTTTCGGCAAATGGTGGCGCTATTCTGGTGGAAGGTTCCAACGGCGGCGTTTACTCCAATGCTTATTTTAATTGCGTAAACGGACTATTAATTAATTTCGACAATGTAGGTTCACAGGGTTTCTGGGGTTGGTCGGCCACCGGTAGCATGCTCAATGCATCCGATTTGGAATCGACGGTTATCGGAACGGAAGGCGTAAAATCGCAGGGCAAATACTGTGCGCATCGTCCAAGTCGGCTAACACAATTTCCGGCCAGCAAAAACCGTTGTACCGAAGTGTGGACAGCCGGTAATGGCGTGGACAAATGGCGGGAGAAATACACAGCATTAATACCAACCACTACGCCGGTAAGTGAGTTTGCCTTCCAATTCGACATTTACGTACCTCAGACATGGTCCAATACCGGTTTTCTGAAAATCTGCCTGATAAACTTTTTCAACGGTGGCGAATGGAGCGGACGTTGCTTTAATTATGTACCCTGGATTCAGAATGGTGTGGTAGTGCCTTTCCAAACCAAAGGCTGGACTACCGTAACAATCCCTTTCAGTAATTTTTATGCTTATTCGGATGTAAACTCAACCTTTACTTTCGAAAATGTGCTAGCCGCCCGCGATGCTGCAAGTTATCAGAACTTTGGCGTGTATTTCGAAAATTCGGATATTAAATTATCCAATATTACCGGCAATACCAAAGATGCGAATACCACACTTGCTTCATCGGCAACTAGTATTAGTGTGTACACTGATAACTGGCGCCTTGTTCCGCTAAGTAAACCAACGTACAGCGATTTTTAATTATCAACTTCACAAAAAAATGACAATACAATGAAAATAAAATTATCATTATTAATTTTAACAGTAGCTGCTTTTCTTTTCACAGCGTGCGATGAGCAGATAATGGATTGGCACAAAGACCCAAGCCATGATGAAGTGAGTGCAGCTGAACTTCCGCTCCAACTGGCTGAAAAAATCACACGCTATGATGCGCTGAAAACCTATTCCACAAATTACATTTTAGGTATTGGAATGGGGTTGGATGAATACCTTTCCAATCCTTCGTACAGGAATATTGTGAACGAAAATTTTCATCAAATTACGGTGGGCTATGCCATGAAACATGGTCCAATGGTAAATTCAAACGGCTCGCTCAATTATTTAATGGTGGATTCGCTGCTACGGGTTCTCGATCGCAATGGTTTGGAAGTTTTTGGTCATACCTTGATCTGGCATGCCAATCAGAACGCCACCTATCTGAATAGTATTATTGCACCCAAAGAATCAATTACTAATTTGATTAACAACGGAACTTTCGAATCGGGACTTACCGGCTGGAGCAAGTGGAATGGAAGTACGGATGCGCTATCGCTCACAACCACCGCCTATCAGGGCAGCGGTGCCATGAAAGTAATTAACGCCGAAAACAACGCAACCGGTCAGTGGAAAACGCAAATTAATACAGGTTTTAACGCTACACTTGTTTCAGGTACGAGTTACACGCTCACCTATTACATTAAATCGGATGCTGCCGGTTCGGTACGTTGCTCAACTACAGGTTCTGCCAAATATCAGGCCGACCAGACAACGGGACCAACCTGGAGCAAAATTACATGGACTTTCACGGCAGATGGTGGCGAGACCGGATTCAATTTCGACCTTGGGAAAGTGGCCGGAACCTATTACATTGACAATATAGTAATCGGGCTAACCAATTCGCCCAAAGTAGAACTGGCCGACACTACCAAAACACGAATCATTGGAGATGCCATGAAATACTGGATTTCGAACATGGTAGGCCATTATAAAAACAAAGTACATGCCTGGGATGTGGTGAATGAACCTATGTCCGATTCTAGTCCGGCAAATTTAAAAACCGGTGTGGGTGCAACCTTATCGAGCGATAATTTCTATTGGCAGGACTATCTGGGCAAAGATTATGCAGTAACGGCATTTAAACTTGCCCGCCTATATGGTAATGCAAATGACAAATTATTTATCAACGATTACAACCTGGAATATAGCATAGCCAAATGCCAGGGATTAATCAATTACGTGAACTATATCGAAAGTAAAGGAGCAAAGGTTGATGGAATTGGCACGCAAATGCATATTAAAATCGACACCGACACCGCAAAAATCAAGCAAATGTTTCAGTTGCTGGCCGCTACAGGAAAATTAATCCGCATTTCGGAACTGGACATCCAGGTAAATACGGCAAACCCAACCACCGAAATACTGGCAACACAGGCAGCAATGTATCAGTTTGTTATCAATGCATTTAATACGATTATACCAAAGACACAGCAATACGATGTGACTATATGGGGAGTTTCGGACAATGCAAAAGAACATGTAAACTGGATACCCAACGATGCGCCCAACCTCTGGGATGCAAAATATGCCCGCAAACATGCCTACAAAGGTGTGGCCGATGGATTGGCGGGTGAAGATGTGAGTAAACACTTTACTGGTGAATTGCAGTATTAAATTCTCAAATAATTCAGTCAATATATTCTCTTTTCCAAAGATTAAGGCTTTGGGAAAGAGAATAAAATCAACTACTTACCTGATGTATAAATTCAAATTACTTCTATCGTTTTGTCTTTGTTCTATTATTTCAGTTGCTTCTGCACAAAATACGCCTGAAATAAAAAAAAGGGGAAACGGTGATTTTCAGCTTATTGTCAATCAGAAACCGTTCTTAATGTTGGGTGGTGAACTCAGCAACTCGGCTACTTCTGATGCGGAAAGTATGAAATCGATTTGGCCCCGACTTAAAGCTGCAGGGTTAAATACGGTTCTGGCGCCTGTTTACTGGGAATTGTTAGAACCAACAGAAGGAAACTTTGATTTTAGCTTGGTTGATGGAATGATTTCCGGAGCTAAGGCAAACAAGCTCAAACTGGTTTTACTGTGGTTTGGTAGCTGGAAAAATTCCATGTCGTGTTACACTCCGGGCTGGGTTAAAACAGATTTTAAACGCTTCCCCCGTACGCTTGACCAAAACGGAAAACCGGCAGAAATTGCCAGTGCCTTTAGCGAAAACATCCTGAAAGCTGATATTAAAGCTTACACAGTTTTACTTTCGCACCTAAAAAAGACTGATACTGATCAAACGGTCATCATGATGCAGGTAGAAAATGAAATTGGACAATTGCCTGAAGCGAGAGATTATTCAGCTGCTGCCAATAAAGCGTTTCAAGCAGAAATACCCAGGAAACTAGCGGATTATCTGCAGAAAAACAAAAATACGCTATTGCCGCATATAAAAAATTTGTGGGACAAAAGCGAAAATAAAACCACTGGAAACTGGGAAACTGTTTTTGGAAAAAGCCTGGCAACCGACGAACTGTTTACTGCCTGGTACTATGCTATTTTTGCCGACAAAGTGACCGAAGCCGGAAAGTTGGTTTACAACTTACCATCGTATGTCAATTGCGCACTGAATCGCCCCGGAGTTGAACCCGGGAAATATCCAAGTGGTGGCCCCCTACCCCAGCTAATTGATATTTGGCATGCAGCTGCTCCGCATATCGATATGCTTTCGCCCGATGTGTATCATGGCGATTTCCGTCGGTGGCTGGCCTTGTACGACCGCCCCGAAAATCCGGTTTTTCTACCCGAAATAAAAATGGAACCCGAAAATGCGGCGCAGGTCTTTTACGCCATTGGCCGCCATAAAGCACTGGGGTTCTGTCCATTTTCTATCGAAACCGCGAATGAAAATGAATCTCTTCCACTGCGTAAAAGTTACGAGCTATTGAGCAACCTGTCGGAAATAATAGTAGCCAACCGTATGCATTCCAATGGTGTTTATCTTGACAAGGAAACTCCCCGGGACACACTCATAATTGGTGATTATCAGCTTATTGTATCCCACATATGTACCCTCCCCTGGACAGATGGTGCTAAAGCAGAAAGATGGACCGCAGCGGGTTGTATAATTATTGAAAAAACACCAGGTGAATTCTGGGTCGGAGGAACAGGAGTTGCCCTAACTTTCAAAAACATAAAAGACAAAAGTCTTACCACAGGCCTTCTGTCGGCTGATATAGCCATCAAAAATGCTGATAATTGGAAATTTATACGACTAAATGGCGATCAAACCCATCAGGGGAGGCACATACGAATTGGTTCCGGCGAATGGCAAATTCAAAAAGTGTGTTTGTATAATTATTAATAAAATTTTTATAGTTCTCAGTACAACTGTGCATAAAAAAAGATAAAACACAATTGATTATTAAAATATGAAATCAGGAACAAATAAAATATCGTTTGTTGAGAAAGTGGGATACAGCTTAGGCGACTTGGCAGCTAATCTGGTATTTCAAACCCTAATAACCTACCTTGCCTATTTTTATACCGATATCTACGGATTGAAAAATGCTGATGCATCTATTATCATGCTAAGTGTGGGACTTGTAGCAGCTTTTTTATTCAATCCCATCATCGGAATTCTGGCCGATCGCACCAACTCGAAATGGGGGAAATTCCGTCCATGGGTATTATATACAGCTGTACCACTGGGAGTCGTTGCCTTTTTAGCCTTTTCTACTCCCCATTTCGAATATAAAGGTAAACTGATTTATGCCGCTGTAACCTATACTTTTTTGCTGTTGCTTTATGCTTCGAGCAATTTACCCTATTCGGCACTGAGTGGCGTCATTACCGGCGATATGGGCGAACGCAACAGTATTTCATCCTATCGATTTGTGGCAGTGATGTTTGCACAGTTTTTCGTCCAGGTTTTTATGCTGCCTATCATCGAATTTGTAGGCAAAGGCGATAAAGCCGCCGGAATAGAAATAGTTATGTCGTGGCTTGCCATAGTTGGCACTATCATGCTGTTGATTACATTTTTCAGCACTCGCGAGCGCATTGTTCCAAGTCCGGAACAGAAATCGAGTTTAAAAAATGATTTATCCGATCTGTCGAAAAACAAGCCCTGGCTTATCATGCTGGTACTAACAATTTTAGTTTTTATCACCTTGTCAATGAAAGGCGGTTCGTATGTGTATTATTTCAATAATTTTGTAGACAAGCAAGCACTACACGATTTCATCCGCCCTATTTTCAATGCCTTAACTTCAGTTGGCATCGCATTTTTTGGCTCCGACCCTGTTTCGGCCGGATTCGGATTGTTTAACGCCGGTGGTATAATTTTCATGATTGTTGGTATTTCATTGTCGAAAAAATTGGCAGACAAGTATGGCAAACGCGATATTTATAAATACGGATTATTGATTTCTACACTGTTTATTTTTGATTTCTACTTCTTCAAACCCGATAATATTCTGTTGATGTTTGCATTGCAAATTTTACATGGCTTCGCGTATGGAGTCACTATCCCTTTGCTGTGGGCAATGATTGCCGATGTGGCTGATTATTCAGAGTGGAAAACCAACCGGCGGGCAACAGCCATTATTTTTTCGGCCATGATGGTGGGTTTAAAAGCCGGATTGTCTATCGGAGGCGCATTGGTAACAGGCATTTTAAATACTTACGGGTACATCCCTGTTGAAAGCGCTGGGGGAAAAAATGTTATTCAACCTGCAAGTGTAGCCGAAGGTGCTAAAATGCTAGTGAGTATTTATCCCTCCATTCCGTTTCTAATCGGCGTGGGATTGCTATTCTTTTATGTAATTGATAAAAAGATGGAAGTACAAATAGAAGCCGATTTAAAACAAAAACGCGACAAATAAAAAACTGCTACATGGCACAAATGAGATTTTATACAACTAATGTTTTGCTGATTGTTTTTACAATTTGCTTTGCGGGCTGCAAAACCAAAACTGAACCGGGACTAAAAGACGCTCTAAAGGGTAAATTTCTGATGGGAGTGGCAATGAACAGCCAACAAATCACCGGGAAAGATACGCTTGGAAATGAATTGATTTTGAAAAATTTCAATTCAGTAGTGGCCGAGAACTGCATGAAAAGTGAAGTGATTCAGCCGGTTGAAGGTGAGTTCGATTTTTCGCTGGCCGATCAGTTTGTGGATTTTGGCATACGCCACAATATGTTTATTATCGGACATACGCTTATCTGGCACTCTCAAGCACCGAAATGGTTCTTTACCAACGAAAACGGGCAGCCTGTTTCACGCGAAATACTAATTGAGCGCATGCATAAACACATTTTTACGGTTGTGAAACGCTATAAAGGTCGGGTAAATGGTTGGGATGTGGTCAACGAGGCGATAGAAGACGATGGTTCATGGAGAAAAACACCGTTTTACAACATTATTGGCGAAGAGTATATTCAACTCGCATTTCAGTTTGCCAAAGAAGCCGACCCACAAGCCGAATTGTATTACAACGACTACAACATGGCTAAACCCGGAAAACGGGCAACTGTAGTAAAACTGATCGAAAATCTGACTTTAAAAGGAATTAAAGTACATGGTATTGGCATGCAGGGACATTTAATGATGGATTTTCCGGCAGTTGAAGATTTTGAGAAAAGCATTATTGCCTTTGGTGCTACGGGAGCAAAAGTGATGATTACCGAAATGGATTTGAGCGTTTTGCCCAATCCATATTCGAAAATGGGCGCCGAAATTTCATTAAAAGCCGATTATCAGGAACGCATGAACCCGTATAAAAATGAACTTCCCGATAGCGCGAAAGCGGAATGGGAAAACAGGTTTTTATCGTTTTTCAGGGTATTTATCAAACACCAGAATATCATAAGCCGCGTAACACTCTGGGGGTTAACCGATAACGACTCATGGAAAAACGACTGGCCTATAAAGGGACGCACGGATTATCCGCTGCTTTTCAATAGGAACTATCAGCCAAAAGCTATTATAACTAAAATTATTAATTTGAAACAATAATGAAATCACCACAATATTTAATTCCACATCTTTACACAGCCGATCCGGCAGTGCATATTTTTAACGGTCGTTTATACATTTATCCTTCTCACGATGTGGAATCGGGCATTCCTGAAAATGATAATGGCGACCATTTCGACATGCGGGATTACCATGTTTTTTCGACTGATGATTTAGAGAATGGCGAACTAACAGATCATGGCATTGCACTTGATGTGAAAAATATTCCCTGGGCTGGCCGTCAGCTGTGGGACTGTGATGCTGCACATAAAAATGGCAGGTATTATATCTATTTTTCGCTAAAAGATAAAAACGATGTATTTCATATTGGCGTAGCTGTAAGCGATAAACCCGAAGGGCCATTTGTTGCCGAAGATGCACCGATCAAAGGCAGTTATTCCATCGACCCCTGCGTTTTCGAAGACGAAGACGGAAGTCATTATATGTATTTTGGCGGTTTGTGGGGCGGTCAGTTGCAACGGTATCGCCATAACAAAGCCATCGAATGTGGTCACGAACCGGCTGATAACGAATCGGCGCTTTGTCCGAAAGTAGTAAAAATCGCCGGAAATATGCTCGAATTTGCCGAAGAACCCCGCGATTTACAAATTCTGAACGAAAACGGCGAACCGCTGAAAGCCGGCGATCACGACCGGCGTTTTTTTGAAGCTTCGTGGATGCATAAGCACAACGGAAAATACTATTACTCCTACTCTACCGGCGACACACACTTGCTTTGCTGCGCCATTGGCGACAATCCTTACGGGCCTTTTACCTATCAGGGAGTTATTCTTACACCGGTCATCGGATGGACAACCCATCACTGCATTAGTGAGTTCTGCGGAAAATGGTATTTGTTCCATCACGATAGCCGGCCTTCGGGCGGTAAAACATGGTTGCGCAGCCTGAAAGTGGTGGAACTGGAATACAATGCCGATGGAACGATTCAAACGATCGATGGGTTGGAAGAATAAAAGACACCTAACCCCTGAAGGGGAACGAAGTTAGTCGAAATTTGCACAGCAAGTGAAATATCCATATTTTTATCAATAAAAAGTAATTTCAATCCTATTTCGAGATAATGAGCATATTACCTACCGCCATGAATCTAAAAAAAATCCATATTCTCATTTTTTCATTTTTCATTTTTCATTTTTCATTAATTGCTGATATCCGCCTCCCGAAACTCATTTCGGACGGTATAGTCCTGCAACACGACAGCAAAGTGAATGTTTGGGGATGGGCCGATGCGAATGAAAAAGTTAGTATAATCATTGATACAAAAACCTATGAAACCATTGCAGACACCAACGGCAACTGGAATATTACGCTAAAACCTCACAAAGCCGGTGGCCCATATAGCATGTCTTTAAATGCATCCAATCGGATTGAGATAAAAAATATTTTGTTTGGCGATGTATGGTTATGCTCGGGCCAGTCCAATATGGAGCTACCCGTTTCGCGTGTAAAACCACTTTATATCGACGAAATAAATTCAGCCGTCAACTCATTTATCCGTTTTTTCAATGTGCCACAAAAATACAATTTCAAAAGCCCTGAAACCGATTATTTATCAGGCAGCTGGCAGGAAATAAATCCACAGACAATATCAAGTTGTTCGGCTGTCGCATACTTTTTTGCAGCCAATCTGTATGCAAAACACAACATGCCTATTGGCATTATCAATGCCAGTTTGGGGGGATCGCCCATTCAGGCTTGGATGAGTGAAGAGGCATTGAAAGCATTTCCGGATGATTTGAATGAAGCTTACAAATGGCGTGATAATGAATTGATCAAACAAACAGAAAAGTGTGATAATCTGACAAGTAATAATTGGTACACTGAAGCCAATAACAAAGATGCCGGTCATGGAAAAACACGTTGGAGTAATCCGGATATAGATGACTCCGATTGGCAAACGCTTAACATTCCAGGTTATTGGAACGATAAATTTCCGGATATAAAAAATGGTGTGGTGTGGCTTCGGAAAGAATTTTTTGTTTCGAAATCTGATGCCGGGGAAAAAGCATTTTTGAATTTGGGTCGTATTGTTGATGCCGATTCTGCGTTTATCAACGGAAAATGTGTAGGAAATGTGACTTACCAGTACCCGCCACGTTGGTATAAAATTCCTGAAAGTATTTTAAAAGAAGGAAAAAATGTGATAGTTGTCAGGGTTGTCAGCAATGCCGGCAAGGGCGGTTTTGTTCCGGATAAACCTTACGAACTCACAATTGGCAGTTCAAAAATCAATTTAAAAGGCGAGTGGAAAATGAAGCAGGGGTGCTCTATGCCCGTTTTGCCGGGTCAGACGTTTATCCGCTGGAAACCCATGGGTTTGTACAATGCCATGATCGCACCTTTAAAGCACTTCACAAAAAAAGGAATTGTATGGTACCAGGGCGAATCGAACACCTATCAACCAGAACAATATGCCAAATTATTACCAGCTATGATTCATGACTGGCACCTGAAATTTAATCAGCCGGAATTGCCATTTATTTACGCACAATTGCCTAATTTTATGGAGGCAAAAACTGAACCTTCGGAAAGCAACTGGGCTATGTTCAGACATATGCAGGCTTCGGTTTTAACTGTCAAAAACACAGCTATGTCGGTAAATATTGATGCAGGGGACTGGAACGATATTCATCCGATGAATAAAAAAGTGATTGGCGAACGATTGGCCAAACTGGCACAAAAACTGGCGTATAACGAAAAAATCACTGCTTCAGCTCCTATGGTCAAAAACGTTATATTAAAAAACAGAAAAGTGATTATTAGCTTTTCACGTTCGGGCCATTGCCTTAAAACATCCAATGGTCCGACACCACAGGAATTTGCCATTGCTGGTGCTAATAATAAATTTGTTTGGGCTAAAGCTAAAATATCCGGAAACAAAGTGATTGTCAGTAGCGAAAATATTCTACAACCGGTAAAAGTACGTTATGCTTGGGCTGACAACCCCGATAAAGCGAATTTGATAGATTCGGAAGGTAATTTTGTTTCGCCGTTTGAGGTGGAAGTTTCAAGTAAATAAAATATGCAACTAAAAGTTAAGTATACCCTCTTCTTTCTGATTTACTTCATCGGTTTTGAACAAAGCCATGCTGAAGACGGGAATCGTTTATGGTTGCGATTTTCGGAAATTCGTATTAATAAAACTCTGTTTTCAGGAATTTATTCGAACGACAACTCGTTGGCAATTACCGAATTTCAAAAGGCATGGAATGAAATGGCAGGGGAAAACTTACCTCTACAATCAGAAATTAAGTCTAATAGTCTGCTTTTTCTCAAAGGTAAAAGTGCAGTTATCAAGCAACTTAAAATACAAGATAAACTTAAAAAAGCAGGTCAAGAAGGATTTGTAATTCGATCGGAAACAATTAATGACAAACCCGTTACCATTGTTGCCGCCAATACCCATGCCGGATTATTGTATGGCGCTTTTCATTTGCTCCGATTACTACAAACAGGAGATTATAACATTTCGTTGAATATACTGGAAGTTCCGTCGTACAATGTTCGAATCCTGAACCATTGGGATAATCCCGACGGCTCCGTCGAGCGTGGTTATGCCGGTCGATCCATTTGGAAATGGGACGAATTACCAGCAAAAATTTCGCCCCGTTATATCGAATATGCCCGGGCAAATGCTTCCATAGGTATAAATGCAACAGTGTTGAACAATGTAAACGCATCACCTAAAATGCTGACTCCGGAATACCTGCAAAAAGTAAAAGCCATTGCCCATGTGCTCCGGCCTTTCAATATCAAAGTGTTTTTGTCTATCAATTTTTCGTCTCCCAAAGCCATTGGCGGACTCCCAACTGCCGATCCACTCGATAAAAATGTGCAAATCTGGTGGAGAAACAAAGCAAAAGAAATCTATAAACTAATTCCCGATTTCGGAGGATTTCTGGTAAAAGCCAATTCCGAAGGCTTGCCGGGGCCAATGGATTATGGCAGAACGCATGTAGATGGTGCCAATATGCTGGCCGATGCACTCAAGCCCTTTGGCGGAATAGTCATGTGGCGTGCTTTTGTGTACGAGCCGGGCGACGACCGGGTAAAACTGGCTTATAATGAATTTCATAAATTCGACGGACAGTTTCGTGACAATGTGATTATTCAGGTAAAAAATGGTCCTGTCGATTTTCAGCCACGCGAACCTTTCAGTCCGTTGTTTGGAGCTATGAAAAAAACACCGCTAATGCCCGAACTGCAAATAACGCAGGAATACCTCGGCCAGGGAAATCATTTGGTTTTTTTAGCTCCAATGTGGGAAGAGTTTCTAAAATCGGATACCTATGCCGAAGGAAAAGGCACTTCAATTGATAAACTTACTACCGGCAAAATATATCCGCAAAAATTTACTGCTTTTGCCGGAGTTTCCAATATTGGCGAAGATACAAACTGGTGCGGACATCATTTCGCACAGGCTAACTGGTATGCATTCGGACGCTTGGCATGGAATAATCAATTATCGTCAGCGCAGATTGCTGATGAATGGGTAAAGATGACCTTCGGACAACGGACAACTCAAAAAACAGACTCAAATCAGTTGTCGGTCGTCAGTAGTTTGTCGTCAATAATGCTAAGTTCTTACGAAACCTGTGTAAACTACATGATGCCGCTTGGTTTGCATCATTTGTTTGCATGGAATCATCATTACGGCCCTGAACCCTGGGGTGATGTACTGGGTGCGCGCCCCGATTGGTTGCCTAAATACTATCATCGGGCCGACAGTATTGGCCTGGGAGCCAACCGAACTACTTCCGGAAGTAATGCTGTAAGTCAGTACCATTCTCCTTTGTGCGAACAGCTTAACGACATACATCGATGTCCGGAAAAATACCTGCTCTGGTTTCATCATGTATCGTGGGATTTCAAAATGCAAAGTGGGAAAACCCTTTGGGAAGAATTGTGCTATAAATACAGCCTTGGTGTACAGGAGGCACGTGAATACAAAAACACATGGAACAAAGTCGAAAAACAGATCGACCCCCAACGTTTTGCGCAGGTAAAATTAAAACTTGCCACACAGGAACACGATGCCGCATGGTGGAAAGATGCCTGTTTGCTGTATTTTCAGACTTTTTCAAAACGACCATTTCCGCACCCGGTAGAGCTTCCGACAGCTACACTCGACAGTCTGAAATCAATACATCTCGAATTTGAATCATCACAATTAAAAGCAATGAATTTCAATTGATTTCTTCCAAGAACCAATTGAAATTCATCTATTCCCACCTCGTTTACATTTGATACCCCAAATTGATATAAAGATGTTACCACAGGAAAACATAATGTAACAATTAAGCCTGTTTAAATTTAAATCATTAGATATATTTGTAGCAGTTTTTAAATTGATTTACAAAAATCTACAATACAAATACTAATCTTTTAAATTTCAAACAACATGAAAAAAATTACACTACTTCTCTCTTTTTTGGGCATAATCCTATTGGCTTCAGCACAGTCAAAAATTACCTTCGAAGATCAAGCGTTAAATGGATCGGCAGTCATATACAATGGTACTGTTTCGGTTGTCGCCAATCCTGTGACAACTGGCATCAATAGTTCTGCTTACTGTTTGGATGTGGTCAACAATGGTTATGCCCCTATTAAATTTGCAGATTTCAATATCAACACGGGCGATAAAACGGCTTACCCTTTTGTTACATTGAAGTTTAAACTTGCTTATAAAGCATATAACGGAGGTTCCGATTTGGATTATCCACAAATAGATGTTTTTTCATCAGCAGCATCTCCAACAATTGGAAATGAAGAAAAATTAGGAAGTATTTCAAGTACTTGGGGAACTCACGCAGCTGACTCACTGATTTGGAAACAATGTGCATTTACATTTTCATCATCTTTACTGGCTACCATACCAAATGGCATTTTAGTACTGAAATTAGCAAAAAGTAAAGTCGAGTATTTGTTAGACGATATCGAAGTAATTCCTTCACCTATTTATGGAACCAATATCGTTACCCTTTACAATTTCGAAGGTAATGCCGTAAGTGATCCTTACACTTTAGCCAATATTTACGGCAGTGCAGCTTCAGGTACAGCTGTTGTAGCTGCTGACCCAGTAACTTCAAGTGCAAAATCATTAATAGTTTCTCCTACTGCATATAATAACGTGGCAAGTTTTAACGTAACATTACCTGCCGGCGATCTATTGACTAACTACGACCGCTTGTATTTCGACAGATATTCAACTGCAGCACAATATGCTCAGGCTTATATTGCGGTAAATTCTACTATTATTTACAAAGATGCTTCTGGATACCCTTCACAAGGCGCAGGAGCAGCCTGGGTTACCAAAGATTATGAATTGTCATCTTCTGTTCCGGCCTCAAATACTTTCACATTGAATATCGGATACACAAGCATGAATTCAGGCTCCTTCTTCCTGGACAATATCAAACTGAACAAAAAATCAACCGTTGTTACCGAACTTGAACAGAACAATAAAGCAAATGCTCTGATTATTTATTCTGATGGCAATAATTTTTTATTGAATCAAATGGTCGATAAAGCTGAAGTTTATTCCCTAAACGGACAGAAGATTTCATCCGCAAAAAACACTAAGAATGTGAATGTTGCAAGTTTGAGCAAAGGCATTTATATCATCAAATCTTTTGTCAATAACACAACTTACACAAACAAGATTGTTAAGTAAGAGTTTACCAATTATAAATTTTTATCAAATATGAAAAAATTTGAATTAATAATCAGTCTTTTGTTTTTGTGTGTTTACATGAATGCACAAACCAAAATAACATTCGAAGATAATACCCTGAACGGATCGGCTATCGTTTACGGCGGAAACGTTTCGGTAATAGCTAATCCGGCAAAAACAGGAATCAATGCCTCTTCATATTGTTTAGACATAGTGAACGATGGATTTGCACCGGTAAAATTCCCGACATTTGCCATTCCGACTGGAACAGCCGCTTCGTATCCGTACGCAAAAATCAAATTCAAGATCGCTTATAAAGCATATAATGGAGGGTCTGATCTGGATTACCCCCAGATTGATCTATATTCATCAGCGGAAAACCCGCTTTTGGATGCCACAGAAAAACTGGGAACTATCAGCAGTGCATGGGGGTCGCACACGTCTGATTCGTTGGTATGGAAAAGCGCAGAATTTACTTTTTCTACATCGGCACTCTCAGCTATACCTAACGGGACACTCATTCTCAAACTTGCCAAAAGCAAATGTGAGTACCTGATTGATGACATTGAAGTGATACCATCTCCCACATACAACCCCAACATGCTTACACTTGAGAATTTTGAAAACAAAGTTATTGGTGATGCAACAAGTTATCCGTTATACAAATATTGGAGTACCACCAGCACAGTTGGTACCGCAACCATTGCAGCAGATCCGCTTAGCAGTTCGGGTAACACACTGAAAATTACACCAACAGACTATAACGGCGTTATCAACTTGAATGTAACTCTGCCAACCGGAAAAACACTGGATATGTATGACAGGTTGTATTTTGATTTATATTATAACAATGCCAATGGCCTATATGCTCAACCTTATGTGTACGCCGATGCTACCGTTATTTATCAGGTAACTTCCGGTTATCCCTCACAAGGTTCAAATACGATTTGGAATACGAAAGATTATGAACTGACGGGTATGCCAACAACAAGCAACTTCGTTCTTAAAATAGGTTACACTTCAAATAACAGTATTGCGTATTATTTTGATAACATCAAACTTCATTTAAAAGAGAGTACAACAAACCTTGAGTATGCTCAAAACCATCTTCCTTTGTTTATATCACAAAACGGAAATGTGTATAAATTAAATATGACGGTAGATCGTATTGTATTGACCGACATGAATGGCAGAAGGACATTACAACTCACACACACCGACCACATTAATGGATCTGCATTACAAAAAGGCATTTATATTCTCAAAGCATTTAAAGGTGAAAGCCAGTACACAACAAAAATTATAAAATAGAACGGTACAAATTCAAAAAAAAAATGGTGTCCAAACAATTTTGGACACCATTTTTCTTTGGCTGATAATCAAAAAGCATTCATTCTTACTTTTTTACCAAACAATGTCATAAATACAATTCTTATATCCCACCAGAAATTCCAGTTTTCAAGATAATACATATCGTATTCTACACGTTTTTCCATTTTCCAGAGTTCATCTGTCTCCCCCCTATATCCATTTACCTGAGCCCAACCGGTTATACCCGGCTTAACATAATGCCTAACCCTATAATAATCAATCAGTTCCGAATACTGCATAGTGTGTTTCAACATGTGCGGCCGCGGCCCTACTACAGACATTTGACCAAGCAATACATTGAAAAACTGAGGGAATTCATCTAAATTGGATTTGCGAAGAAACCGTCCTACTGAAGTTATCCTGCTATCTCCCTGTGTAGCCTGTTTCTCATTTGCATCTGCATTTACCGTCATACTGCGGAACTTCATACATTTGAATGTTTTATTATTAATTCCGGTACGTTCCTGAAGGAAAAACAAAGGTCCTTTGGAGTTAAGCCTTATCAAAACAAACAAGATTGGGAACAACCAACTGCAAACAAACAAAATAACGAAGGACGAAAAGATAACGTCAAAAGCCCTTTTTGCAAAACGCAATTTCAAATTATCTAACGGAATTTCCTGCGGATTAAATATAACCAAAGATCCGACTGTTTCCATATTCTTATTGGACTTAAACCAATATTGATTTTCCGGAACAAATCTCAGACGCACTCCAATTTTATTGCAAACCGCCAGCAATTCCTTCGTCTTCTTTAAATCGTTGTATGCCGAATTAGTCACAAACAGCAAATCTACTTCATATTGAGATACCAGGGTTTCTAAATGATCCAAACCTCCGAGCACTTCCGTGCCCACCTTGCCAACTTTCCGCTTCTCATGGTCTTCTGATACGTAACCCACGAAATCGTAACCCAACATTGGATTATTATTCAACAAATCCCTCAAAAAAAGACTCATATCGTTCACACCGATTATCATTACCTTATGGGTGTAATATCCTTTTGCTCTCCGGTATTTCAAATAACGGTAAAGCAAAAAATAAAAAATCATTTTACCCATAAAGAACACCAACCCGCATTCTAAAAGAAATAAGTACGAAAAATTTTGCGGAAGAATTGATTGCGCCAACGACATTGAAATCAGAATGAAGACAGGCATCCTTTTGCTGATACGCTTCACCCGGTTCGAAAACTCGTCGTGGAGGTACAGGTTCTTCTTTGAGAAAAACGAGTACGTTACAATCCACGATAAATTGGCATGCAAATAATACAAGCCCTGATCATGTACGCTCAATTCCCACAAAATTGGATTTATGTAAAATAAAAGAGAAATAGCTATATCCAGAATAATCAAATCAAAAGCCAGATACAAAAATTTCAGTTCGGTTTCATTCGATTCCATAAGAATTGAGTTTAAGATCAAACGACTTGTAAAAAAGCAAAGTTAAGGTTCAGACAATTTAAGTTTAATAAATCAATGCTTCGTGTGTGGAGTTTCTATAAAATCTGTATATGAGCCATTTGACATTCTGCCAAAACCGGTTTTAAAATATGCCACCCACATCGACCGATAAACCATTAACTTTTCCATTAGGACTGACCGGATAAAAACAGTATTACCAATCAAATACCTGCGCCACATGCGGCGTGGTTCTTTGGCTAACCGATAAAACCATTCCATCCCGATATTAATCATCCAACCCGGGGCACGCTTTACCGTACCTGCATAGAAATCAAAAACAGCTCCAATGCAACAAACATGACCTACCCGCAATTGACTAAAATGTTGATAAGCCCATTTTTCTTGTTTGGGAGCAGTCATCCCAACAAAAAGTACATCGGGTTCAACTGCATTAACCGCATTAATCATCTGCCTATTATCGTTGTCGCTGAATAATGGTTTATAAGGAGGTGAATATGTATGAACTTCTACATTAGGATACTCTTCAGCTGCTCTTTTGATAATTTTAGCAAGAGTAGACTCCGAACTTCCCAAGAAAAAGCATTTTCCTCCTTTAGCGTTAATCCTCTCCATTTCATATCGAAACAAGTCGGCACCGGCAATTTTATGCAATTTTTTTCCAGTTAACATCTGCATTGCCCAAACTACACTAACTCCATCAGGCAAAAGCACATCACTGTGTAAAAGTGCATCCTGAAAGTCGGTATCATTTCCCACCGTGTTAAACGAATGCGCATTCAATGTATTGATTAGCACTTTGGATTGACTTATTTCTTTCAAGGGATGATTAAACAGATTGTAATTTCGTAACATAATTTTCACGTTTAAAGGTTAGATTAAAATCACTTGCAATTTTATTACAAAGTTTATAGCCTTTAAAGATCTATTAAACATTGTCTGGTACTATAACATGTACAGAACCGTAAAAGTTTAATAAAATAGAAAAATTATGTAATACAAATTACTACTTTACAGTTAACGTTTGTAGTATTTTGTGTAATCTGTTTTCAAAGCATTGTATTTTAAATTCATTTTCATATCGTCCTCTTCCCGCACTACCAAAGCGTTTCCGTAGCTCCGACTGCTTAATAAGCATTTCCAATTGCCCTGCCAAAGTCTCCACATTAGCTTTTTCTACCAAATAACCTGTAGCATTATTTACTACAATGTCAGGAACTCCACCTTCGAGCGTAGAAACAACCGGTAATGAATACTGCATGGCTTCCAACAGTACCAACGGGAAGCAATCATCCAGGGTAGGATGGACAAAAATATCAGCAGTTGCAAAAGCTTCCGCTTTCTCCTTGCCTATTTTCCGGCCTTCATATTTTACACAATCCGCCAGATCCAAGTCCTTCAACTTTTCTTCGAACTGTTGCTGATTGATATCCCCAATTCCTCCAACAAAAACGCATTCAAAATTTAAATTTTTATTTTTCAACACTCTGCAAGCCTCTAGTAACACGAAAACTCCTTTTGACACCAAAAGATTTGAAAGAAAAAGGAGACTAACCCGACCGTCTTCCTTTTTATCAACAGTGAGTATCTCCATATCCGGAATGCCATTAGGACAAAAATGAATTTGCTTCAATGAGACGTATTTCTGGATATCCGGATACAATTTCTCTGACAACAAAATGACATTCGACTTTTTAAATACAAATTTATATAACAAATTGTCGAACACTCTATCTTGCATTAGACTAACCCCCTTATTATGAAAGTGATACACAAGCTTAACTCCAAACAATTTGGCTAAAAGCACAAGGGTTGCATCTTTATAGAATGGCACCCCTTTGGAGGTTATAGACAAATAGCACAAATCCGGCCGGTTAAAAACAAGCTGAATTAACACCTGCCAGATTATTGCAAGGTAACGGAACAATTTTTGAACGCTTTTCCCACCAATCTCATCAATAGTCCTGGAGGTGCCGAGATTAATGTATTTGCAGCTAAAGGTCTTATTAATCAACTCACTTTCTTTTATTTGCAAGCCGACTGCTGCAGCGCCATGAATTGGAGGAGGATAATGTAAAATAAATAATATCTTCATACGAAAATGCTTCAATGGCCAAGCCATTTTTTAATAAATAATTCTATTCTTCCATCACGCTGGTTTGAAATGCCCATTGCCGTTCAGAGCTTTCCAACATTCGGTATTATCCAAATAAGATACTTCATTATGGGATGCACACATTTTCAAAACCATTTCTAACTCGTTCCAAAGCTTAAATTGCTCAATTTCCCAGGAGTGTCCCCACAAATGAAACACACCACCATTATTCATTATTCTGGTCATAATTGCTTCTGCCAGGTGAGGAAAACTCTTATTCCCTTTCAGGAAAAGACGATTCTGAATTATTGGAATAAGATGACTATTTTTCAAACAATGTCCGGTTAATGTTACACAACTGTGGTTGTATGCCTGCACAGTGGTATTCAGCAATTCCGGATCTCCATTTGAAGTTGTATGCAACAACTTGGTGGTACGTCCGAATAAAAATCCGGCATTCTTTACAATATCCTTGTCACGCTGAGAAAATTTTCCACCCGGATAGCAAAAAGCGTCAATTTTCTTTCCCAGTTTATCCTGAAGCATTAGCTTACATTCCGAAATTTCGTATCGAGCAGCAGTTTCTCCAATGGTATTCAGGTAAATATGATTAACGGTGTGCCCTCCTATTTCGTGGTTTTTTGATACTTCCCGTAATGTAGCTTCATCCATTACCGGCTGATGTTCGGAGTTTTTGATTGGTACATAAAAGGTGCCTTTCAAATTGTATTTCTCCAACAATTCAACAATTCTTGTATCTAAAGGATGACCGTCATCCCAACTGGTAGTAACTATTATTTTCTTATCCATGGAATATTTTCATCATTATATCTCCCAAACGGCTTCTATTACGAATGTTGTTTGTAGAACTACTGTTTAATTATATTTTCAATTGGAATATTAAGTCTTCCACGTTCGTTTTCGATATGACTTAATGGCTTCTCTCAATGGTTTTGACAATTCCGAATTCTTAATTCGTATAAAAAAATTAAAATCGATTGCCTTTATTTTAGAAAACACATAATTTAAAGAATATGTTCTGTAAACCGAATAGGAATATAACAAATTTGATTTTGCCAATAATCTTCTTTTATACTCCATCTTGCCCCACAAAAAATGAAAGACAGACATTCCTTTTTCAATAGAAGTTTGAATCAAGAAAAAGATGCAGGCATCGCCGGGATTGTATTTGAAGAAGGCTTCGTCATGAGCCAAAACGTGGGCATACACCGCTTTATTCAGGCTGCTGGCAATACAGCCGGCAATAATTTCGCCGTTCACTTCGATATATGCAACGCAACCATAGGATTGGGAAAATTTATAGGTATTATTCACGGTGATTTCGCACCTTTCCGTTTTTCTGCCTTTGCTCTTCATGCGCTTAGTGCTCATCTGCATAATTTTGTCAACAACTGATTTTTCAATTTCCTCACCATATTTAACTACAAAATTTACAGATTCGAATTCTTTTATCAGTCTTTCTTTCCTCTGTTTTATGTGTTTTCGCGTTTTGGCTCCAAGTTCCAGATAATAGTCTTCCACAGTACCAGGCAGATCCAAAATCTGATCATCAGATTGAAAATTTAAAAAGGACCGGTTCAGATCATAACTTTTATATGAGGCAATAATTTGAATTTTCTTTATTGAAGGGAATTGCATAAACAACTCTATGGTAAACCTCTCGACAATATCCTGTTCAATATTAACAAGAGAATTGAAACATGTAGCCGTACTCCCTTTATTCCCAAACAGCATTAATTCAATCAGATTATTATCATCGTAAACAAGCATATAATTTATATCGTGCATGGGATAATATATCTGCACATACTGGCATGTGGTGATGTATGAATCGTATCTTTCGAGAAGAAAAGACTCATATTCTATTGGCAAGCCATTGAAACACTTAAATAAAATCATAGGTCAGTTCTGATAGGTAGGAAAGCATAAGTATTAATCGATTTTTTTCAACTATATTAGCTTTACTAAAAATAACTTTACGGGCACTAAAGTTTTTTTGAGCATAGCTCCTTATTAAACTTTTTACAGCAACCAACAATCTGGATTGCTTTAAATTCCTCTTCATTTCCTGAAATGAAACTTTCATTTTAGTAAATGCATATTCAAAGGAGTGCGCTCTGAATATAAAATAGAAATACAAAAAACGGGGTTTGCCTAGCAATCTTCTTTTCAAATCACTATGCCCCCATAAAAAATTAAAGGTTGTCAGCCCGTTTTCAATGGAAGTTTGAATTAAATTAAAGGTACAAATTTCTCCTACATTGTATTTGCTGAATTTAGGATCGAAGCCCGTTATATGGCCGAACATTCCGTTTTTTAATCTGGTATTAATACTACCAGACACTATTACTCCATCCACTTCCAGATAACTTACACAGCCGTAGTGTTTCGAAAACTTGTAGATATTGTTTTTCTCCATTTCATCTACTTTATGCCTCCTCCCTTTCTGCTTCTGCCTTTCAGTTTTCAAATCAATAATTCTGTTAACTATCTCCTCGCTTATTTCAGAACCATATTTGGTGTAGAAATTCACATTTTCATAATCTCTCAAAAGCTTGGCCTTTCTGTTTTTCAGAGTTTGTCGCGTACTTGAGCCCAACATATTGAAATAATCATCAATCTTCTGAGGTAAATTTAAAATATGATTATCCGACTGAAAATACAAAATAGATTTTTCAAAATTATATTCATTATAAGAAGCCACAATCTCTATTTTCGTTACAGTAGAATGTTGCTCAAAAACGCTACGGATAAATTCAGCCACAACAACCTGATTTATTGAAACCAGAGAATTAAAGCAGGTGGCCTGATTCCCTTTTATCCCATACACAAATAGCTCCTGCAGTTCACTATCATCACGAACAAGCATATGGTTAAATTCATAATTCGGATAATAAACCTCGATATATCGGCAGGTCGTTATAAACGAATCATATCTTTTGATCAGAAATGACTCGTATTCTAAAGGCAATCCATTATAATACTCAAAAGAAATCATATTTATAATTTTTAATCAATGAATATTTACACATCAAACTCAAAAACAAGTTCCGGAATAAATAAGAATTTATAATCTTCTTCTGGATAGTTTAACCAATTCTCTGACCGGTTTAAAAAATACCGATTGTTTAACCTTTATATAAGCAAGCCGGTACTGAGCCTTACATTTATTCAAAATAAAATCAAAAGAATAATTCCGGTAAATCTGATACGAAAATAAAGCACGTGGGGTTCCTAATAATCGTTTTTTATAATCATTATCGCCCCACAGAAAATGCACCGTCGTCAACCCCTTCTCAATAAATTCCTGCATCTCAACAAATTGAACCATAAGCCCCACACTATATTGCGAAAAATTACTATCATGACCTACCACCAATGCAAAAATCCGTTTATTTATGATACTGGAAATAGTACCGGCCACAATAACACCATCAACATCAATATAAACAGCCACTCCATAGTGCTGAAGAAACCTGTATATATCGTCTAAAGCGAAGTGAGACTTGTAAACAATGCCTTTTTCCTTCATCCGAATTTCATTCATTGTCAGAACTTTTTCCACTACAGATTTATCAATTTCACTCCCATACCTGATCACAAAATTGGTTTGCGGGTAATCTGTCAATAATTTCTTCTTCTGCCTTCGGGCATTTTTCCGGGTGCTGTAGCCAAGTGCCGCAAAGTAGTCATCTATACTTGTGGGCAATTTCACAACCTGGTCATTTGTTTTGTCTTGCAGGAAGGAGTTTGGGAGATCGATTTTTTTGTATGAAGCTCCAACTTCTATTTTCTGAATGCCCGGATATTCGTCAAATTGTCTTTTTACACACAGCCCCAACACCCTCTGGTCGAACTCGGCAAATAAGTTAAAGCACTTCGAGGTATTCCCACTTGTACCAAAGATCAACAAATCAATCAACCTCCCATCCTCGTGAACAAGCAGATAATTTATTTCAAACGTACCATAGAATATCTCCACATAGCGGCATGTAGTAACATATGATTCATATTTTTCTACCAAAAATGACTCATATTCAACCGGTAAACCTTTTCTATTCTCAATCTCGATCATGCGCGCTACGTTTGTGAAGCTATTATTTTTTTTTCACTATACTTCTATACCTCTGCCAAAGGGAATTTATGCTATTTATTATCAATAAACTCCATAAGCCGGGAATAATAATCAATCAGGACTTTATCATCCTTATCGTATTCGAAACCATGCTTTCAGTTTTGCAAATTCGTGCAAATACGGTATCCAGTTGTCTATCTCAAAATGCCTGAAATATTTTTGTATCAACTCTGAATTTTCGGTAACTATGAGATCAAATTTTATATTTTTATTGATCAAACATTCATATTGAAAAATACAAGTAAACAGATCGTATCCAAGAGGATACACACCAGCCAACTCCCAATCGAACACACTTATTCGTCCTTGGTTATCCAACATGTTCCACGGGCAAAAATCACCGTGCGCAAAGCAAGTACGTACCGACGAGTTATACACTTTGCTACTTTTCACCTGTTGGTTCGACAACGAAAAAAGAATCGTCAGAATTTTATCATCCATGCGCAAATAATTAACCCTTTTCCCTGCCAGGACCGAAGTTATAATTAATGCGAACTGCCCATCCTGCTTAACATTGAGCTTCAACTGCGGGAACGAACGAGAGAATGTGTTATCTGCTGTAAAATGAGGCCTTCGTTGTAAACATTATCACACGTAATTTCGGTAGTTGCATACTTAATAAAGAATGATTCATTTGTGGCAGGATCGAGGCCTAAAACAGTTATCTTTTTCTCCACCCCGGATGACCCCAGATTAAAAGCCATAATCGAATTTTCCGGAACATACTGGTTAATCTGCCTGATTGGCAAGACTTTTTCCGGATGGTTTGTAGAAAACACATAGCGGAACAAAGTTGACAATCTCCAAATTTTCAGCAACAGTTTGGCAATAACTTTATACGGTTGATAAAAAGTTGCAAACAAAGGGTATTTCTGAAATCCTTCGGGAAAGTAATACTGCCTGCTAATTGGATTGAAGTAGTAATAGCGCATAGTTTTAGGATTTGGTTTTTCAAAATCGATTACCTGAGTTTATTTACACGAAATAAATTCTTTATTTAAAGTTCGTTTCAGTCAAAAACAGAATCAACTCCTCCATACGCTGACTGAATGTATATGGCATCAATGAGTCGGGCATCTGTTCTTTTTTATCAATTCGATTTTTCCCATTGAAAACCTTCTCAAGTACAGAAAGTAGCTCAGCCTTGTCATATGGGTTGAAAATGACACCGTTCTCCGGATTTATCAAACAGGTAGAACCGGCAAGATTTGAACAAATAACGGGAGTTCCGGCAATTAACGATTCATTTACGACTGCACCAAAAGGTTCCCACGTACTTGGAAGTACAAAGTAATCGGCAACCCGATACCAGGCATATAGTTCTTTATGCTCGTACCTTCCGGCAAAAATGACTTTATCCTTTGTTTTCAGATCGTCAACCTGCTTTATCAGTTCCTCTTTTTTATCTCCATCCCCAACAAGTACCAAAACTGCATTGCTGTTTTTCTGAACGTATTCGGCAAACACATCAATTAAAAAGCTCAGATTTTTTACTTCCACCAACCGTCCAACATAAAGCAAAACATGCTTATCTGCCAGTTGGTATTTATCGATATACCCATTTGTTATAGAACCAGAGCCATTAACAATAGACAAAAGCCTTTCCTCTTTTTGAATAATGGGGAATACGGTTGTTTTTACTTTCGGGAAGTGTTTGTTGTACCATTCTTCCGCCAGTTCATTGTCCAAAACAATTCCATCAAAGAAGATAAAGCAAAGGTATCTTCCTAACCGGCGAATGGCTGAACTGGTTTTGGCAACATCCACGCTATCATCGCAAAGGCTATACACCTTGGTTTTAGGATATACTATTTTAGTAAAGAGCGCAGTAAGAAACGAAATGATATTATATTCCCACACCAGAATAATATCGGGCTTAAACTGCACTATTTTCTTCAAATAACCGAAGCGGATCAGACGTCCCTTGTGGCGTAGCTCAAAGCCTGTGGTTATAAATTTAGGTGTAAAATTCAACTGCTTCAACAGTTTACCCATATCAAAAGTCTGCGAACGCAAATTTTTTCGAAAGAAATAAATATCGGCATCAAAAGCCGAATTCAGATCATTATAAAAATCTATGCTATATGGAGCCAACGCCCTTTGAAATACCAATAGTTTTGTTTTCATACCATTCTCCTTTCCGATATTAGATATTTACCTGTTCTTCTTTCAATTCCCCGGAAATTGCGCACTTCCGGCATTTTAACTCAATCCTTATCAAACCGATTCAGTTTTTAACCGGTCCCAGATAAATGGGAACAGGGTTTTCAACCAAAGCATACTGAAATAATAAGGAAATTGAAATTTAAAATTTTTCTTCAGATAATAGGTTTGTTCTTTATAAGCCAATCCCAACGGACTATACAAATATTTTATTCTGTCTTTCAAAGCCGAGTTGCCCGGCAACCAGCTATTCCCATGATCGTTTCCACAAATTCCACCTATGCCCGGGCATACCAAAACGGGTATATTCCTGGTTGAGGCAGCCAATGTATAATCATAATCGCCGAACTGATGGGTATATTTTTCATCCAAAATGCCTATGGTTTTTACCACATTGCTGCTCACCATTAAGATATTGGCATTTGCCATGGAACATGGCGCAGGAACACTTCCCGGAACAATTTTCACCGATTTGATTTTAATCCCTTTGTGAGTTATCAACGTTCCGCCATACGACAATTTGGTATCGACCAAATCACTGGTGGAACTTACATAAATTCCTGATTGGTTATAATGTTCCAAACAATACTTGTGCGTATCTAAAATCCCTTTCAGAAAATTGTAGGCAAGAATCACATCATCATTCAGTAATAAATAAAAATCGAACCCTACGCCGCTGTTTATGGCAGTTTGCCAAGCCAGCCTCATCCCGCCCGACCAGAACAATTCTCCTGAGCCCTGAATAATATTTACTTGCGGAAAATCTTTTGCAACAGCTTCCGAAGTTCCGTCGGTACAACCATCATCTACCAAAAACACATCAAATTCCATTTCCCCATGGTGCGGTTCAAGAGCCTTGTACAACGAGCGCAGGCAATTAATGGTCTTATCTTTTCTATTATAACATGTTAAAAGTATCGCTATCTTTTCCATTCTACACACATTTTTATTTACAAACAGAACTGGCCGGCAAGCAAACTAGGCGACATCGGCAGTTATACAAATTACTTTTTTAAACTGATTTGTCACATCTGCCGAGTTATGGTTCTTCTCTGCAAGTTCAATCGCATTTTTTGCATATTTCTTTCTTAATTCTTGATTTTCAATCAACTGGGTAATCGCACAGGTTACTGCGCCAATATCGTTTTTGGTAATTACCTTTGCCCATTCGTACTTTTGTGCGTATTTTACCAAAGCTGTTACTTCGGGTGCGAAAATAATAATCGGAGTTCCGGTTATCATGTATTCCGGCACCTTTGTTGGCATCGAAAATTTAATAAATTTCAGTGCAGCAGTATGAAAATCATAGGGCAAAAGCAGCATATCCGACTCTGCAAACACCCTGGGCAGATCGCTATAAGCCACAAAACCGGAATGATATACACTTGAATAATTGCCAATCCATGACGGTTTATCCTGCGTTTGCAATACAAATCTTATGGATAGATTTAATTCATCGTTTATACCCTGAATTGCCTTTGCAATTAATTCCAGCGAAGAGTCAATGCCCAAACCAATTCTGCCTGCATACAATATCGTCGGACTCTTTGGCAAATCATAGGTGTTACGCTGATACTTCTTCCAGAAATCAACATCAATCGTATTGTGAAACGGAATAAAGTCTTTGTTATATCTGGCTTTATATTCCGAAGCCATTTCTTCGCTGATACTCATAAGCACATCTGCCCTGTCAAGGAGTACCCTCAATTCCTGATCAATCTTGTTGTGCCAATAATTTTTCAAAAGTCCTTTTTGGCTTATTGTAGATGGCCAATCATCCATTACGTGGTAAATCAGCGGTTTTTTTAAATAATCCTGAATAGCCAGGCAAAAAGAAATCCCATCCCTCGATGTCGTTTGGGCGTAGATAACATCCGGTTTGTATTCATCCAACCAGCTGCAAAGTTCCTCCGACAATGAAGTGTTCCTCATTAAATGAATGACACCCAGGTATTGCAACAAAGGATAGAAAACATTCAGTATTATCGAAACACGTATTTTGGATTTGGGGATAGTCATGTTTTGAATCTTCTCACTGCTGAATTGTACCAAACCCGATTTATATTTGCGCTTCAGGAAACTAAACGGAAATCTCCATTTCTGTTCTTTTTCACCAAGCTGATAATAGGTATTACAAACATCAGTATCAATATTATCCAGTAACAAATAGCCCGAACAGGCAACCGCCAACTTATCTCTGTCCCAGCCCTTAAATAGGTTCGACAAAGTAATACCACCTCCTGTGTCGCTATTAAACGACTGGCCAACAATAAGAACTTTAGGTAATTTCATACAATCAGAATTAAAAAATCATATCTCTTTGTCAATCACTCATCTTATTTGTTACAAATATCCGGGCCAGAGTGCTCTCCGGCAATCCCCGTATAACCTTCGAATAACAAATACCTACCGACAACCACAACAATAAATAATGCATGGAAAAAGTTGTTACGTTAGCCGGATACAGGTAAATTATCCAAAGTAAAATCCACACAGCTGCCGCTTTTACAAGCAGGTTTTTTGAATAAAAAAGACCCAAAACCACTGCTGGTAATGCAATAAGCAATATCAACGCCAGACTAATTATGCCTCCTTTTAAAATGATATTCAAATAGTCTGTTTCAATCATATTCCGGTAATCCGTTTTGGCTCCCAGGTCAATATCGGGGCAATAATACTTGCCATTTATCCCTTTCCCGATAATCCAGTCCTGGGTGTCCATATCCTGATAAAACATCATTTCAACTCCGGTTCGGGTATCCTGCGTTGCTCTATCCGAAAGCAGTTTAAATATTTCCGGAGTTTTGTTGGTGTAATCCCTATAGCTAAAAAACGCAATAAACACCCCAAAGAGAATTATAAAAAACAATCCCAGATTTTTCCGGTTTTGCGAATAAAGCAATAAAATATAGGAAACCAGCAGTGGGCTGAAACTCATTATCAACAATGCCCTGCGAGCCCTGAGAATAGAAAACAAAACACTGACAATCAGCACTGCGAACGCAATATATTTTGTCCGGTTTGTCTGATATGGAAATGTAAGTATCAGTATGCCACTCGAAACGCTAAGTATTTTCACAAAATGCTCGTAAGTAAACTTCGTATCTACGTTTTCGTAATCAAGATTTGTAAGGTTACTATAAAACATCACATCAAAAAGAAGAAACAACACCCCTAAAACCAGAACAACAAACACTATTTTTTTATAATAAAGCAGGTTTTTAGGAAACAGTAATACCAACGGCGCCAAAAATCTAAAAATACCGGTTTCCGCATCAAATAACAGCACCTTAATATTGGAATAATTTAAATCAATCCCTCTTACAATGACCGATAACTGCCAGATGCAGTAAATTATGAACATTGTTTGCAAATATGAATTTGTAAACTTCCATTCTATCAATTTCATGGCCGAAGGTACAAATATAGCTATACCTATTACCTGAAACATTTGACAAATTATATAGTCTAATGTAGTGGTTGTAGATAACGCAAAGCTGGCTGAATAGATAAGAAATCCGATCCAGAAAAAATTAAGCGCTTTCTCTGTATGCTTCTTAGAGTAAGATTTCAATATGTTTTCAAAATCATCAGTCATTTTATCCCTAATTATTTCTCTTTTATAAATTCCAAAAAAAGCTCAACATCAAAGAAATTTCTCTCTACTTCTTGCAGTACATCGTCCTCCCTATCCCACCATTTACTTGCCAAAAGAGCATCTATCACCTCAGGTGAAAACCGGTATTTTACTATTTGCACAGGAGAGCCTACTGCCACTGCATAAGGTGGAATATCCTTGCTCACAACTGCGCCAGCTCCAATCACTGCCCCGTCTCCAATCGTCACTCCATCGAGTATCGTTACATTTCGGCCAATAAACACATCATTCCCGACATAAATATGCTTGTGTTCTTCGCATTTATCTTCTTTGCTAAAAGTAAACCCAACCTGCGTTTTTGTGGAGTAAAAAACCGGTGATGTGGAAATTCCATTCAACGGATGAATACCCCAGCCACACCGCAAATTTGGACCAACAGAACAAAATTTCCCAAAGGTGGTGTTTAAAATGGCTGCATCGTTCGCAATATAGGTTCCTTTGCCAATAGTCACATTATTCAACGTGTGGGTTGTCAAAACAGCCGCTTGTTTGTCAATATTACAATTATGGGCAATGTTACCAGTCAGCTGATCCCAATACACAATTCTGGATTCTGCAGACAGTTTCATCAACCGCAAAACATTGTAAAAGAAATTCCTTATGTAGATAATCAATTTCATTCGTTCCATATTTTTGTGGCCGTGTTGTTCAATATCTTACGCGTTTGAATTGAAAATATAATTCCCATAACGGTAAATAATAAAGTACTGGTAATGGTTATGCCTACCAAACCGAACATCCGGCCAAGAAAAATTGCTAATGGTATATTAATCAGGCTGCTGAATATAACAAGATATAATTGCAGTTTAATTTTGCCTATCCCATTCAAAAGAAACACATGAATGGTTTGCCAAATATATACAATCACGTAACTCGACATTGCCACAGAGAGTACAAACGGAACCACCACTTTATCGCCTAGCCAGAGTTTATAAATCATTGGGGAAAACAATAAAATAACAATTGTGATTGCAGCCAGAAAAACCCATATTTTCTCCATAGTTGCAATAGTAGACTTTATCCATTGAATGTCATTTTTAGCGTATGCATCGGTAAAAGCGCTCCACATTGGGGTGGAAATAATCATAAAACACATGGTGACAACCGAAAATAGTTTAAATGCAACACTGTAAGTGGTAACATCGTTTGACCCAAGCAAATGAATGATAATAATATTATCGGTATTAAACAATACCAGAGCTGCAATCTGAATTATGAAGAACTTCAAACCCAGGGTCATGAGGTTGCGGGCATACTTGAACTTTACAAATCCCAACGAAGGAGCAAATTTTTTATATTCCCTTTTGTAAAACCAAAAGCTGGATATGATTAACACCAATACAGGCGTAAAACTCAAAGCCCCTCCCAGGTAAATTAAATTTCCTGAAGTCGTTTTTGTCAAAATAAATATCAATGACAAGGAGAATAAGCTTCCCAACAATTCAAGCAATGATGCTTTTGCGGGTTCCTGATTGGCAGTTAAAACCGTTGCCAATAGTTGAAACACAAACCTCAGGCAAAAGAATACAAATACAATTATCGCCAATATATTGAGTTCACCGGCCATTTCCGGAGGACAATTTAACACTACCGGCCAACTGATAAATGGATTGATAACGAAAAAAAGGAGAATTACAGCTCCAATTATCAAACTGAGAATGGCATAAGTTGTGCTCACGTAAATTTTTGCCAATTCATCTTTTTTTTCGGCAACTGCCTCGGCAAACTTATTACGCAATCCATTACCAAAACCAATATCGAAAAAGCTTAACCACCCAACAATAGAACTTAGCGTAAGCCATATTCCATAGCGGGACGAATTGATGTAGCTGATAGTTAACGGAACCAGAACAATACTAATAATAATGCTCACAGCCTTTATGGCAAATGAAGCAACAATATTCTTCTTTGCAGCAAGACTTCGTGGGTGTCCCTTAACAAAAAAGTTTAAAACGTATTGATAGATATTTTTGGGGAGATATTTGCTATAACTCATATTATTCCTTGCACACATTTAAAACAACTATTTTTTTTCGGGTTCGTATCCATAGCCATACCCGTATTTTTTACTCAATCCATAAGCTCCGCTACTCTTGCTTATATCAATAGCATTCAACACAAAATACAAATTGTTGAGTTTCTTATTTTTAGCCAGATTAGTAGCTTCCTGAATACTCTTTTTATGGGTATAATCTGCGCGCACAACATACAGGTTCGCATCAGCAAAACGATTTAAGGTAAAGCTATCTGAAACCAGGCCCACCGGCGCCGTATCCACAATAATATAATCATACTCCTCCTTTAACTCCGATATCAGTTTGTCTAATGCCGGTTTCGACAACAATTCACTCGGGTTTGGCGGCACAGGTCCTGCGGTGATAACCGAAAGATTGGGATGAATCCCCGAAGGGCGAATCAGTTGATTTTTATTCAAATGTCCTGTCAAATACAACGTAATACCCGTATTATTATCTATTTTAAGGTATTCTGCTAATTTGGGTTTGCGTATATCCAACCCTATAAGTAATACCTTTTTATCTAGAAGAGCCAGACTGGCTGCAAGATTTACACTAACAAAAGTTTTTCCTTCTTCACCAACAGTGGAAACGACATTAATGACCTTTTTGTCGGTACTGTCCATTACAAACAATAAGTTTGTCCTGAGTAGACGAACCAACTCGGAGAATCCATCTGTACTGTTTTCTTTAATGATAACATGTCCGGTATGACTTATCTTTGGAATTTCGCCCAATACCGGAATAGTCGAAATTTTCTCAAGTTCTTCCTTATTCTCAATTTGGTAACGAAGCAAATCCCGAATTTTAATTATAACAACAGGGATCAATACTCCTAAAATCAGAGATGCCAATAGAATGAACATTTTCATCGGTGATACAGGATGATCCGAACAACGCACGTTGTCAATCAGTTTGGCAATTGGCTCAACAATAGCTCCATTGAGGTATTTTTCTTCTTTTTTCTGCAACATAAACAGAAACAGAGCCTCCTTAATACTTTGCTGCCGCTTTATTTCCTGATATTCCCGTTCCTGTCGTGGGATAGCCCGAATCCGGGCTGCATTTTCACTATTCTTTGACAATAAGTCGCGCCTGGCAATTTGGAGGTTATTCCTTTCGTTCCGTACACTTGATTGCACTGTGCTAAACAAAGATTCAATCTGACTATTCAGGTCAATCATAACCTGATTGCTGCTCGAAGCTATGCGGGAAAGTTTATTTCGTTGCAGTAACAGCCGATTATAATTATTTATCAGCTCACCCAAAGCCTGGCTTTCAATTCCTGTATTGGCTGGCAGTGGCTGGTTCCGGTTCTCTGGTCGGTGAATATAATTATCCATATCAGTAACAACAGCCAACTGGGTTTCTAAACCAAGTCGTTTCTGCGTTAAATCACCGGTTTGCTGAATAAACATATCTGCCTGCGACTTGATATCAGCAATACCCTGCGCTTGTTTATAATTCTCCACACGGGTTTCTACATCACCCAGTTCTGAAGTAAGGCGCATAAGTCGATCATCAATAAACTTCGCCGTTTTGTTCGCCATTACGTTCTGCTCGTCCATATCCTCCCTGATATAAACTTCGATAAGTTTGGCCAGGAATTCTTTTCCTTGGTTCACATTCGCCGTTTGGAATGATATGTTTACCACAGATGTAGTTTTCGAAGTTAGTTCCATTTTCAGTTGATCCATCATGTGATCTGCTACCGATGTTGGATTCTGTAAAACCACTCTTACAACCATATCACTTGCTGGCCGGTACTTCCCGCGTTTAATATCAAGTACCCCAAAAGGTAATTTCACCTTATTATCGGATATTGAAGCCTTAACCGCATACTCTGAGTAATTATAGACTCCTTTGAAAACATACTCGCCATATGGACGAATAAGAATTTCAAACTCAATTCCTTTTCCTATTTTCGAAAAATCGCCATTGGGCACAGTTACAAGAACCGGACTTTCATCTCCATACAAAACCTTCGACGCGTATCTTCCAAATTTTGGGAAAACCTTATCTAAATGTACAGTCTTTACTATTCCAAAGGTTTCAATCTGGGTATAGAATGCATACATGCCAAGCTCACGTACCACCTGTTCAACTATGATTGACTTATTTAAAACTTCGAGTTCGTTATCTACATTATTTTTCTGCGTAAAGAGTCCAAGTTCTTTAAACGCACTCATTTCTATAGTTCCTCCTCCTTTTTGATCATCTTTCAACAATATTGAAGTCGTAGCTTCATAGGTTGGCAAGGTAAATTTCAGGTAGATAACTGCAAGGGCCACACATAATATAAGAGAAACCAAAAACAATTTCCAGTGAGAGAAATACTTTGTAAGAATTCCAATCAAATCAATCGGTTTATCATTTTTTTCTTCAAACTCTGCGTACTTATTCATACTAAATATGATTATATATTAAAACTATTGTCTGGTAAGCGTCTATGGTTTTGCATTTAAAATTGTAAAGACTAAACTTGTGAGGGTGAGCAAAACAGAAAGTGATGAAATGCCAAATGACTCAGCAGCTCCATAATTTGATGATCGGGAGCGCGATTTGTTAGGTTCGACATACACAACATCATTTTGCTCCAGATAATAAGCCTGCGATGAAATAATATTCCGGTCATTCAGATTCACTGTAATGTACATTTTATAACCATCAGCTCTTTCTCTCAATATTTTCACATTATCTCTTCTTCCATAAATTGTCAGATCCCCTGCCATAGCCAATGCATCAAAAATTGTAATTTTATCGTTTTTCGTTTCGTATTTTCCAGGCCTTTGTACTTCGCCTAAAACGTTTACTGTATAATTTTCGAAACGGATCGTAATAATCGGTGCTTCTTTACTAAAAGCAGATGCCAGTTTGTTATGGAGTATTTGTTCCAATTCTTTCCTGCTTAAACCCTTTACATTTATCTTTCCAAAAACCGGAAATTCAATAAACCCGTCGTTATCCACCAAATAGGTTTGTAAAGTCGGCTCTGACATCAGTTGATTTTGGTAAGTAGATTCTGTAATCTGAGGCACAATCAGATTATACATTTTTGAGGCTTCGGGCTCCGTACTTACAATTGTTATGCTTAAGATATCTTTGGGTTTTATGCGTGCTTCATATTGATTGATCTGGGTAGCACTGCCTGAAGCCTTACCTTCCTGGTTCAACTGGCTTGAAAACTTGTCAAGTCTCTGAAAATAAGCCAAGTTTCGAACTTCAGCACACGAACTTCCCAAAATAAGAAATAAAATCAAAGTCACATTAATTTTCCACTTCAGTTTCCGGTAAAACATAATATTTTAATTTTAATAGGATTAAAGAAAAGAAAGCATACATTGGGAATTGAGCAAATTTCAAACAAGCCGTGGACTTGCAATTTGCCTAAAATTAACCCGGAATCAGGCTATTTGTAACTCATAATAATTATCGTTAAATTAAGTTACAGCCTCATACATAGTTAACAAAGATTAAGTCTGAAATGTTTTTGTGTTATATAAAAAAGACTTCGTTTACTTACAATTTTAAATAAAACTCAATATTACAGAACCTTTTTATAATGTTCTGTAAGTAAATTTGAAAACTTGAACAAACAAACCGATTAGTTTGCTCATATTTTTTTCAAATATCTTAGAAAATGATTACATTCTAAAAGGTTTGAAGCAAAAAAAGAGGAACAAGTTTTCACTTGTTCCTCTTTTCAATGTAAAAAAGTATTTCTAAAATTACTCGGCAGCAGGTGCTTCTTCAGTAGCTACTGGAGCAGGAGCTTCAGCTTTTTTAGCTGCTGACGAACGACGTGTACGAGCAGCTTTTTTAGCAGCTTTTTCTTTCAACATGTTTTCGTTGTAATCAACCAACTCGATAATACACATTTCAGCATTATCACCCTGACGGAAACCTGTACGCAAAATACGGGTATATCCTCCCGGACGATCAGCAATTTTTTGTGATACATTTTGGAATAATTCAGTTACAACTTCCTTATTTTGCAAGTGGCTGAATACTGTACGACGTGAATGTGTAGTATCCTCTTTCGATTTAGTCAAAAGCGGTTCTACGTAAACTTGCAAGGCTTTTGCTTTTGCCAAAGTAGTTGCAATTCTCTTATGCTGAATAAGAGAAGAAGCCATATTGGACAACATCGCCTTTCTGTGAGCCGTTTTACGGCCTAAGTGGTTAAATTTTTTATTATGTCTCATCTCTTTACTCTTTATCTAATTTATATTTGGCAATATCCATTCCGAAGGACAGATTCAAGCTTTCTAATTTTTCTTCCAACTCTGTTAGCGATTTTTTACCGAAATTGCGGAACTTCAGTAAATCGTGTTTGTGATATCCGGCCAATTGGCCTAAAGTATCTACGTCTGCTGCTTTCAAACAATTCAGGGCACGAACAGATAGTTCGAGATCTGTCAATTTAGTTTTCAACAATTGACGCATATGCAGGATTTCTTCATCAAACTCATCGCTACCCTCACCTTCAGTCACTTCTAATGAAATTTTTTCGTCAGAGAATAACATGAAGTGGTGAATCAAAATTTTAGCAGCTTCTTTCAAGGCATCTTTCGGGTGAATAGAACCATCGGTACTGATATCCAATACCAGTTTTTCGTAATCAGTAACCTGCTCAACACGGTAGTTTTCAATAGAATACTTCACATTACGGATTGGGGTAAAGATAGCATCGATTGGAATAACGCCAATTTCTTGGTTAGCTGTCTTATTTTCTTCCGAAGGTGCATATCCGCGACCTTTATTTACAGTGATATCAATTTGGAAACTAGCTGAAGGATCAAGTTCACAAATTACTAATTTAGGGTTCAATACTTCAAATCCGGTGAAATATTTACCTATATCACCAGCTTTGAATGTAGTTGTGCCCGAAACGTTGATTGTTACTTTTTCGTTTTCAATATCTTCAACAATTTGTTTGAAACGTACTTGTTTCAAATTCAGAATGATATTCGTTACGTCATCAATTACTCCCGGAATAGTAGAATATTCATGCTCTATTCCTTCAATCTTGATAGAAGTAATAGCGAAACCTTCCAATGAAGATAAGAGGATACGGCGCAAAGCATTACCTATTGTAATACCGTAACCGGGTTCCAACGGACGAAATTCAAACTTTCCTTGAAAAGCGTCAGCTTCCAACATGATTACCTTTTCAGGCTTTTGAAATGCTAATATAGCCATGGTTTCACTTATTATTTAGAGTACAACTCAACGATTAATTGTTCTTTGATATTTTCAGGAATATCTTCGCGTTCAGGGATATGTAAATAAGTACCTGATAGAGAAGAAGCATTCCATTCAATCCAAGGATATTTGCTGTGGTTAAAACCATTCAACGAAGTTGCAATTACTTCCATTGATTTGTCTTTTTCACGCACAGCGATAACTTGTCCGGCACGTACATGATAAGAAGCGATATTTACCACTTTACCATCTACTGTAATGTGTTTGTGGCTTACCAACTGGCGGGCACCTGCACGTGTAGGAGCAAATCCTAAACGATACACGATGTTGTCCAATCTTGATTCCAACAATTGCAACAATACTTCACCGGTAACACCCTTGGTACGTTGAGCTTTTTCATACAAGTTACGGAATTGTTTTTCCAATACACCGTAAGTATATTTAGCTTTTTGTTTTTCGCGCAACTGAATACCGTATTCAGAAGTTTTTTTGCGACGTCCCTGGCCATGTTGTCCCGGAGGATAATTCTTTTTAGCCAACACTTTGTCTGGTCCGAAAATAGCTTCACCAAACTTACGTGCTATTCTTGACTTTGGTCCAATATATCTTGCCATTATTTATTTATTTTTCAGCCCCCCAAATCCCCATTTAGGGGATTTTAGGACTTAATTTATTGTTTATTAATTATGAATTATTAATTTTGAATTAATAATTATACTCTACGACGTTTAGGAGGACGACAACCATTGTGTGGAAGTGGAGTAACATCGATAATTTCGGTTACTTCAATACCGGCTCCGTGTACAGTACGAATAGCTGATTCACGACCGTTACCTGGTCCTTTTACGTAGGCTTTTACTTTTTTCAAACCTAAGTCAAATGCAATTTTTGAGCAATCCTGAGCTGCCATTTGGGCAGCATAAGGAGTGTTTTTCTTTGAGCCACGGAATCCCATCTTACCTGCCGATGACCAAGAAATAACCTGACCGTCGCCGTTTGTAAGTGTAACAATAATGTTGTTGAAAGAAGAGTGTACGTGCAATTGACCTACACCGTCTACTTTAACGACTCTTTTCTTGGCTGCAACTGTTTTTTTTGCCATATTATTCTAATATTATTTAGCTTTTCTAAAATTCGCTAACAGTTAAACCTTATTTAGTTGCTTTTTTCTTGTTAGCAACAGTTTTCTTTTTACCTTTACGAGTACGAGCGTTATTTTTCGTACTTTGTCCTCTCAATGGAAGACCGATACGGTGACGTACTCCGCGGTAACAACCGATGTCCATCAAACGTTTGATGTTCAATTGCACTTCCGAACGAAGATCGCCTTCTACCTTAAAACCGGCACCAATGATTTCGCGGATTTTAGCTGCTTGGTCGTCAGTCCAATCTTTCACCTTGATGTCAATATCAACACCGGCTGATTCTAAAATCTTTTTTGCACTACTGCGACCTATTCCGTAGATATAAGTCAATCCAACTTCCCCTCTTTTGTTTTGGGGTAAATCTACTCCGACAATTCTTATAGCCATAAACTATTCTTTTTCTAAAATAAATTAATTACCCTTGACGTTGTTTAAACTTAGGATTTTTTTTGTTGATAACATACAAGCGACCTTTACGGCGTACAATTTTGCAATCGTCGGTGCGCTTCTTTACAGATGCTCTTACTTTCATATTGAAAATATTTAATTTTTATTTATATCTAAAAGAGATTCTTCCTTTTGACAAATCGTAAGGCGACATTTCGACTTTTACTTTATCACCCGGTAATATCTTAATGTAATGCATACGCATTTTACCGGAAATATGAGCCGTAATAACGTGACCGTTTTCCAACTCGACACGAAACATGGCATTGGATAATGCTTCGATTATCTTACCATCTTGTTCAATTGCTGTTTGCTTGGCCATAAATTATATTGCTTTGTTGCCTAAAACTTGTTCTATATATTCAAAAGTTGATAAAATATCAGCCTTTCCACGTCTAATTGCTATCGAATGCTCGAAATGGGCAGAGGGCATTCGGTCTATAGTCCGTGTTGTCCATCCATCTTTTTCAAACACCAGATTCCGCTTTCCCATGTTAATCATTGGTTCAATGGCAATGGTCATACCCGATTTGAGCATAATACCATTTCCTTTGCGGCCATAATTAGGAACTTCCGGGGCTTCATGTAAATTACGTCCAACTCCGTGCCCAATCATTTCGCGAACCACGGAATAACCGCGAGCTTCACAATGGCTTTGAATTGCATGACCAACATCGCCTAATCTTTTGCCTTCCTGAGCTTGCTCTATACCTTTGTATAAAGACTCTTTAGTTGTCCGAAGTAAATCAACGATTTCTGGTTTCACATTTCCTACACAAAAAGTGTAAGCAGAATCTCCGTGAAAACCGTTCATATACACTCCACAGTCTACCGATACAATATCTCCATCCTGCAAAATTGCTTTCTCGGATGGAATTCCGTGTACCACTTGCTCATTTACCGAAGTACATATAGATTTGGGGTAGCCGCTGTAACCCAGAAAACCGGGTACAGCGCCATGATCCCTTATAAATTCTTCAGCTCTTTTGTCTAACTCACCTGTGCTTACGCCCGGTTGAATTAGTTTCGCAAGTTCAGCTAACGTTTTAGCTACTATTTGATTACTGATACGAAGTAATTCAATTTCTTCGTCAGATTTCAAAAATATCATTCGATCTAATTTTTAGTAGGCAGAAGCTCCACTGGTACGTCCTTTAATACGCCCAGATTTCAACAATCCGTCGTAGTGACGCATCAACAAGTGACTTTCGATTTGTTGAAGTGTATCAAGTACAACTCCTACCAAAATCAACAATGAAGTACCTCCAAAGAATGAAGCAAATTCCTGATTAATTCCAATAATTTTAGCAAAAGCCGGCATAATGGCAACAAGTGCTAAAAAGATAGACCCCGGTAAAGTAATGCGAGACATGATTAAGTCCAAATACTCGGCAGTACGTTTACCCGGTTTGATTCCCGGAATAAATCCATTATTGCGTTTCATTTCTTCAGCCATTTGGGTTGGGTTGATAGTAATTGCCGTATAGAAATACGTAAAAGCAAGAATCAGTATCCCGAACACCAAATTATACCATAGGCCAGTATGATCCATAAAAGCACCTGTAAAACTATGTACAGACTCGGATGTAGAGTATTGTGCAAAAGCAGCAGGGATAAACATAATTGCTTGTGCAAAAATGATTGGCATTACACCTGCGGCATTAATTTTCAATGGAATATACTGACGAACACCTCCGTATTGTTTGTTACCTACAATTCGTTTAGCATATTGAACCGGAATTTTGCGGGTTCCCTGTACCAACATAATTGAAGCGGCAATAACCAATAACAGGAAGATGATTTCGCCAAGGAACATTACCAAACCACCACCTGCATCACCTAAACGCGAAGCAAATTCTTTGATAACAGCTCCCGGAAAACGGGCAATAATACCTACCAAAATAATGAACGAGATACCATTGCCGATACCTTTGTCGGTAATGCGCTCACCGAGCCACATTACAAACATACTACCACCGCAAAGGATCAGGGTTGAAGAAAGATTGAACCAAAACCCACCCTGAAGCGCCGAACCGGCTTGCGCCAGCTGAACACTTAGGTTTACCAGATAAGATGGGCCTTGTAACAACAAGATACCAACTGTCAGGTAACGGGTATATTGATTCATTTTTCGACGTCCGCTTTCACCTTCCCGTTGCATTTTTTGGAAGTAAGGAACCGCAATTGTCAACAACTGTATTACAATTGAAGCGGAAATATACGGCATGATGCCCAAAGCAAATATCGATGCATTATGGAACGCACCACCAGAAAACATATCTAACAAAGCTAACAGACCTCCACTGGTTTGTGCTTTTAAATGAGTCAAAGCAGTTGGGTCAACACCCGGAAGCACAATGAAGGATCCAAAACGATAAATCAGTACAAACAAGATTGTTGTAAGTAACCGTGTACGGAGATCTTCAATCTTCCAGATATTTTTAATTGTTTCTATGAGTTTCTTCATGGTGATTATAGTTTTACTACAGTTCCACCTGCGGCAACAATTGCTTCTTCTGCCGATTTAGAAAATCCATTGGCTTCAACCTCAATTTTTGCAGTCAAAACACCATTACCTAAAATCTTAACCAAAGCAGTTTTTGAAAGAAAACCTGCTTCTCTCAATTCAACTAATCCGATTTTAGCCAGCTTTTTTGTTTCTGCAAGAATTTGCAATGTATCCAGGTTGATAGCTTTATATTCAACACGATTCACGTTTTTGAATCCAAATTTTGGCAAACGGCGTTGAATTGGCATTTGACCTCCTTCAAAACCTATTTTTTTAGAATATCCTGAACGTGATTTCTGTCCTTTGTGCCCTTTTGTGGAGGTTCCACCAAGTCCTGAACCGGTACCACGACCGATTCTTTTTCTGGTTTTAACAGAGCCTGCTGCAGGGGTTAAATTACTTAAATTCATATCTTTTTATTTAAAGAGTCTAAGAATAATTTTATTTAGTCACTTCTACCAGGTGTTTCACTTTAGCTACCATTCCCAGGATTTGAGGAGTAGCTTCATGCTCAACTACGGCATTCATTTTTTTCAAACCCAATGCTTCCAAAGTCAGTTTTTGATCTTTAGGAGATTTGATTTTACTTCTAACTTGTTTAATTTTTATTGTTGCCATAATTTTTCAATTTATCCGTTAAACACTGTATCAAGTGAAACACCTCTGTTTTGAGCAACAGTGTGTGCATCACGCAATTCACCTAAGGCCACAATAGTAGCTTTTACTAAGTTGTGAGGGTTTGATGAACCTTTTGATTTTGCCAAAACGTCTGTTACACCAACACTTTCGAGCACTGCGCGCATCGCACCACCGGCTTTAACTCCGGTACCGTGAGAAGCAGGGCTGATAAACACCTGTGCACCACCAAATTTCGCAATTTGTTCGTGAGGAATAGTTCCATTCAACACAGGCACTTTAATCAAGTTTTTCTTTGCAGCTTCAGTTCCTTTAGCAATAGCGGCAGTCACCTCGCCAGCTTTACCAAGTCCCCAACCTACAATACCATCTTCATTTCCAACAACTACAATTGCAGAAAAGCTGAAAGTACGTCCCCCTTTTGTAACCTTGGTTACACGGTTAACAGCTACCAATCTGTCTTTCAATTCCAAATCGTTGGTTGATTTAACTTTATTCATATTTGTTGCCATACTTGATTAAAATTTAAGACCAGCTTCGCGAGCAGCGTCAGCTAATTGTTTAACTCTACCGTGGTACAAATAACCGTTACGGTCGAATACCACTTCTGTAATTCCGGCTTCTTGAGCAACTTTAGCTACTGCAGCGCCAACTTTAGCAGCTTGTTCTGTTTTAGTTACTTTTTCTTTCAAACCAAGTGAAGAAGCAGAAGCTAAGGTTACGCCAGCTACGTCATCAATTACTTGAGCGTAAATTTGCGCGTTGCTTCTGAACACTGTCAAACGTGGTTTGGTAGCAGTTCCGCTCACTTTGTGGCGGATATGTGCTTTTATTCTGGTTCTTCTATCTAAATTTGTCTTCATAATTTTACAAGTTTACGTAAATTATTTACCAGCTGATTTACCAGCTTTGCGGCGAAGTACTTCTCCCGCGAATTTAACACCTTTTCCTTTGTAAGGCTCAGGTTTGCGGAATGAACGAATTTTTGCGCAAACCTGACCAAGCAATTGTTTGTCGCAGCTCTCAAGGATGACAACAGGATTTTGATTACGTTCACTCTTTGTTTCAATTTTTACCTCGGCAGGTAAGCCCAGGAAAATATTGTGAGTGTAACCTAATGCAAATTCCAGAACCTGTCCCTGGTTCGATACACGGTAACCAACACCAACTAATTCTAACGTTTTCTTGTAACCTTCAGAAACACCAGTAACCATATTTTGAATCAACGCACGGTACAAGCCGTGGAATGCACGATTTTGTTTTTCGTCATCCTGACGTGAAACGGTACATAAACCGCCCTCAACTGTTACAGTGATATTTGGATCAATTTCTTGAGTTAAAACTCCTTTTGGACCTTTTACGGTAACCAAGGTATCTTGCATGGTGATAGTCACACCTGCAGGTACGCTAATCGGTAATTTTCCAATTCTTGACATTCTTCTTTCCTCCTATTAATAAATGTAACAAATTACTTCGCCACCTACTTTCAAGTCGGCTGCTTCTTTGTTGGTCATAACACCTTTAGAAGTAGAAAGAATGGCAATACCTAAACCGTTCAAAACGCGTGGCATATCTTTGTAGCCACAGTATTGACGTAAACCCGGAGTTGATACTCTTTCAAGTTTCTTGATAGAGTTTACTTTGTTTACTGGATCGTACTTTAAGGCAATCTTAATAGTACCTTGAGGACCTTCTTCTACAAATTTGTAGTTCAGGATATAGCCTTTTTCATGCAATATCCGGGTCAATTCTTTTTTCAAATTCGAAGCGGGAACTTCCACCACACGGTGGTTAGCTTTAATAGCGTTCCGCAATCTCGTAAGATAATCTGCTATTGGATCTGTCATATTATTGTTTTTAAATTGATCCCGACCGTCGGGACAATATTTAATTTATCTTTCTTTGCATTGCTGAATGTTGATTACCAGCTTGCTTTTTTAACTCCCGGGATTAAACCGTTTGATGCCATTTCGCGGAACTGAATACGCGAAATACCGAACTGGCGCATATACCCTTTAGGACGTCCTGTAAGTTTGCAACGATTATGCAAACGTACCGGAGACGCATTTTTAGGTAATGCCTGAAGGCCTTCATAATTGCCATCAGCGATCAGTTGTTCACGTTTTGCAGCGAATTTAGCAACCAGTTTGGCTCTTTTCACCTCGCGGGCTTTCATTGATTCTTTTGCCATTGTATGTCTAAATTAGTTTTTTTTGAATGGTAATCCGAATTCTTTCAACAAAGCATAACCTTCTTCGTCGGTAGCAGCAGTTGTTACAAAAGTGATGTTCATACCCAACATGCGGGAAATAGCATCAATGTTGATTTCAGGGAAAATAATCTGCTCGGTGATACCAAGTGTATAGTTTCCACGTCCATCCAGTTTATTCTCGATACCCTTGAAGTCGCGTACACGTGGTAAAGCAACACGGATAAGGCGTTCCAGGAATTCGTACATACGGTCGCCACGCAGAGTCACGCGCACACCAATCGGCATTTTACGACGCAACTTAAAGTTAGAGATATCCTTTTTAGAAAGAGTTGCAACTGCTTTCTGACCTGTAATAGTAGTCATTTCGTTGATAGCAACTTCGATAATTTTTTTATCGGCAACTGCAATACCCAATCCTTGGTTAAGAACAATTTTTTCGAGTTTTGGAGCCTGCATAACAGTACTGTAACCAAACTCTTTCATTAAGATAGGAACGATACGTTCTCTGTAATCTTGTTTTAAACTTGCTGTATTCATTCTTAAATCTCTCCTCCTGATTTTTTAGAAATACGCACTAATTTTCCTTCTTCATTCAACTTGCGACCTACGCGAACTGGCTTACCGCCTTCAACCGGGTTCAAATTTGAAATATGGATAGATGCTTCTTTCTTGATTATTCCACCTTGAGGGCTTTTTGCATTAGGTTTGGTGCTCTTTGACACCATATTTACACCTTCTACGATAGCGCGTTGTTCTTTCACAAGAACTTCCAACACGCGACCGGTTTTGCCTTTGTCAACTCCGGTATTAACGTAAACGGTATCTCCTTTTTTGATATGTAATTTACTCATCACTAATTGATTTTTCGAAGATTAAAGCACTTCTGGTGCAAGTGATATGATTTTCATATTTGTATTCCGCAATTCGCGTGCTACAGGGCCGAAGATACGGCTTCCGCGGATTTCACCCGCATTGTTTAACAACACACAGGCGTTATCATCGAAACGAATGTAAGAGCCATCTGGACGACGAACTTCTTTTTTCGTACGAACTACAACTGCTTTTGAAACAATACCTTTTTTGATGTCGCTCGAAGGAATTACACTTTTCACGGCAACAACGATGATATCGCCTAAAGTTGCGTAACGTTTGCTGGTTCCTCCTAATACACGAATACAAAGAGCGGTTTTTGCTCCACTGTTATCGGCTACTGTGAGTCTTGATTCTTGTTGTATCATAATTACTTAACTCTTTCGATAATTTCGGTTAATCTCCATTCTTTTTAATTTACTCAGCGGGCGAGTTTCCATAATGCGTACAGTGTCGCCAATGTTGCATTCATTTTTTTCGTCATGAGCATGATATTTCTTGGTCTTATTTACGAATTTTCCGTAAATAGGGTGTTTTTCTTTCCATTTTACAGCTACGGTAATGGTTTTATCCATTTTGTTGCTGAAAACAACACCTGTTCTTTCTTTTCTTAAATTTCTTGCTTCCATCAGGGTCTTAATTTTATTTATTAATTTCTCTCTGACGTAACTCAGTAGCAAAACGAGCGATAGTTCTACGAACCTCTTTGATTTGCAATGGATTATCAAGAGGAGAAATGGCGTGATTCAATTTCAAACGAACCAAGTGCTCTTGTTCAGCAGCCAAACGTTCTTGAATCTCTTTGTTGTTTAAGTCTTTTATTTCTCTAATTTTCATATTCCTTACGCGTTTTGAGAGGTAAAATCATAATCCCGTCTTACTACAAATTTTGTAGTTACCGGTAGTTTTTGAGCTGCCAGGCGCAATGCTTCTTTTGCAATATCATAAGAAACACCTTCTACTTCGAAAAGCATACGTCCCGGTGTGATAGGAGCTACGAATCCTTCCGGAGCACCCTTACCTTTACCCATACGTACTTCAGCTGGCTTTTTAGTGATAGGTTTATCCGGGAACACACGGATCCAGATTTGACCCTGACGTTGCATATAGCGGGTTACAGCAATACGGGCAGCCTCAATTTGACGGCCGGTCAACCATTTTGATTCCAGCGATTTAATTCCAAAAGATCCGAACGCTAGTTGGTTACCTCTTTGGGCATTTCCTTTCATGCGCCCTTTCTGCTGTCTCCTGAACTTTGTTTTTTTAGGTTGTAACATAATATCCTTAAATCAAATTCATTTTTAACAGTTAATTTTTTCTCTTTTTAAAACCGCCTTTACGATCACCACGGTCGTTGCGATCTTTGCGATCTCCACGGTCGTTGTTGTAACGGTCACCGCCACGAGTTGCTTCTTTAGTAGCTGTGAAGTTTGGAGCCAAGTCTTTTTTACCGTAAATTTCGCCACGGCAAATCCATACTTTGATACCAATCAAACCTACTTTAGTCAATGCTTCAGCGTGAGCGTAATCAATATCAGCGCGGAAAGTATGCAGAGGAGTTCTTCCTTCTTTATACATTTCTGAACGGGCCATTTCAGCACCATTCAAACGACCTGAACACATGATCTTGATTCCTTCAGCTCCCATGCGCATTGTAGAGGCAATAGCCATTTTAGTTGCACGACGGTAAGCGATTTTCCCTTCTACCTGACGAGCTACGTTGTTAGCAACGATCACTGCATCCAATTCCGGGCGTTTCACTTCGAAGATGTTGATTTGTACTTCTTTGTCAGTAATTTTTTTCAACTCTTCTTTCAGTTTATCTACTTCCTGACCACCTTTCCCGATGATAATACCCGGACGGGCAGTACATACAGTAATGGTAACAAGTTTCAATGTACGTTCGATAACGATGCGAGAAATGCTCGCTTTTGCCAGACGGGCATTGAGATATTTTCTGATTTTGCTGTCTTCAAGAATGGTATCACCATAATTGTTTCCACCATACCAGTTTGAATCCCATCCACGAATGATTCCTAAACGGTTACTTATTGGATTAATTTTTTGTCCCATTGAGCAATTAATTTTGGTTATCGTTAGTATTTTTGGTATCTACAAAAATTGTAACGTGGTTTGAACGTTTGCGGATACGGTATCCACGGCCTTGTGGAGCTGTACGCAAACGTTTCAGCATTGTAGCTGAATCCACTGAAATACCACTTACATATAAATTTGCGTTATCGGCTTTTTGCTCTGTTTTATTTTCCCAGTTAGCAATAGCTGACTTCAGCAGTTTTTCTAATTTTCCGGAAGCTTCCTTCGACGAAAACTTCAGTACGCCCAACGCTTTGTTCACTTCCATCCCACGGATCATATCCGCCACAAGACGCATTTTGCGTGGTGATGTTGGAACTCCGTTGAGCTTAGCAAAGTAAAGAGACTTGTTAGCTTCTTTTCTTGCGTCGGCTGATATTTTTTTTCTTGCACCCATTTTCTTGAAATGTTTATTTTTTCTAATTTAAAATTTCAATGGATTATTTCTTTTTACCACCGTGACCGCGGAAGTTACGAGTTGGAGAAAATTCGCCTAACTTGTGCCCTACCATATTTTCGGTTACGTAAACGGGGATAAATTTATTACCATTGTGAACTGCAATTGTGTGACCTACGAAATCAGGTGATATCATTGAAGCACGAGCCCATGTTTTGATCACGGTTTTCTTTCCGCTTTCATTCATGGCCAGAACTTTGTTCTCCAGCTTCAGATAGATGTATGGTCCTTTTTTTAATGAACGGCTCATATTATTTACTTACTTTTTCTGATTATTTTTTCTTTCTTTCAATAATATATTGGCTCGATTGTTTTTTTGGAGCACGAGTTTTGTACCCTTTAGCCAACAAGCCTTTGCGTGAACGTGGGTGTCCTCCAGAAGCACGGCCTTCTCCACCACCCATTGGGTGATCAACCGGGTTCATAGCTACACCACGAACGCGTGGACGACGTCCAAGCCAACGTGAGCGACCTGCTTTTCCTGATCTTTCCAGTGCATGGTCAGAGTTTCCAACGCTACCAATCGTTGCTTTACAAGTAGCAAGTACTTTGCGAAGCTCACCCGAAGGCAATTTGATAATAGCGTATTTGTCTTCACGTGAAGTGAGTTGAGCAAATGTTCCTGCCGAACGTACCATCGCGGCACCCTGGCCCGGGCGTAATTCAATGTTGTGAATTATTGTACCCAGTGGAATGTTTGCCATAGGTAGAGTATTACCTACTTCAGGAGCAGCTTCCGCACCTGAAACAACTGTCTGACCAACTTGCAATCCGTTTGGTGCAAGAATGTATGTTTTTTCCCCATCAGCATAATACAACAAGGCAATACGAGCCGAACGGTTCGGATCGTATTCAATTGATTTTACTGTTGCGGGAACACCGTCTTTGTTGCGTTTAAAGTCAATTACTCTGTATTTCTTCTTGTGTCCGCCACCAATGTAGCGCATGGTCATTTTACCTGCATGGTTACGACCTCCGGAATTTGATCCGCCTACAACAAGAGATTTTTCTGGAGCACTCGCAGTAATTGTGTCGAATGAACCAATAATCTTGTGTCTTTGCCCCGGTGTTGTGGGTCTTAATTTACGTACAGCCATTTTTCTGTTTAAATATTGCTATAAAAATCAATTTTATCTCCTTCTTTTACTGTAACGATAGCTTTTTTATACGCTGATACACTTCCCTTGATTACACCGCTTTTTGTGAAGCGGCTTTTTTTCTTCGGAGCAACAATCATTGTATTTACCTCATCTACAGTAACATCATACATAGCTTCTACAGCTTGTTTGATCTCAATCTTGTTAGCATCTTTTTGAACTCTAAAGCCATAGCGGTTCAGTTTGTCGCCCAGCTGAGTCATCTTTTCTGTAACGATTGGTTTTATGATAATTCCCATATTCTGCCTCCTTATGCTTTAAAAATTTGTTCTACTGCTGCAACTGCATCTTCAGTCAACACAAGCGATTTCGCATTAAGAACTATATAAGTGCTTAATTCCGAAACAGTTACGACTTTTGACGAAGTCAAATTACGAGCCGACAAATATACGTTTTTATTTGCATCCGCTAAAACAATTAGCGGCTTTTTATCAGCCACTTGCAAACTTTTTGTAATTGCAACGAAATCTTTTGTTTTTGGAGCTTCAAAATTGAAGTTCTCAACTACAGTAATCAGGTTACCTGCCGCTTTGTACGACAACGCTGATTTACGTGCAAGTTGTTTTACTTTTTTGTTAAGTTTGAAGCTATAATCGCGTGGAACAGGACCGAACATACGACCACCACCTACGCGTACACCTGATTTGATGTCACCCGGACGAGCACCACCACCTCCTTTTTGTCTGCCCAACTTGCGGGTAGATCCAGCCAATTCGCTACGACCTTTTGCTTTATGCGTACCCTGACGTTGGTTTGCCAAATATTGTTTCACATCTAAATAAATAGCATGGTCATTTGGCTCAATACCGAAGATCGCATCGTTAAGCGATACCACTCTTCCTGTGTCTTCTCCTTTAGTGTTTACTACTTTAACTTCCATGGTTATTTATTGATGATTACGATTGAACCTTTAGCGCCCGGAACTGAACCTTTGATCAATACAAGGTTGTGTTCTGGAATCACTTTTAATATTTGCAGGTTTTGAACGGTAACCTGGTCACCACCCATGCGGCCTGCCATACGCATACCTTTGAATACACGTGAAGGATACGATGAAGCTCCTAACGAACCCGGCGCACGAAGACGGTTGTGCTGACCGTGAGTCGATTGTCCGACCCCACCAAAACCATGACGTTTTACAACACCCTGGAATCCTTTACCTTTTGAAGTTCCTACTACGTCAACAAACGTATCTGCTTCAAAAATTTCACAGGTGATAGCATCACCTAATTTGAATTCGCTTTCGAATCCTTTGAACTCAACCAAGTGTCTTTGAGGAGCTACTCCGGCTGCTTTAAAACGACCTGCTTCAGCTTTATTGGTGTGCTTTTCATTCTTTGCCTGAAAACCTACCTGTACAGCTTCGTAACCGTCGTTATCAACAGTTTTGATTTGAGTAACAACACAAGGACCTGCTTCAATAACAGTGCATGGTACATTTTTACCATCGGCACTGAAAACGGATGTCATTCCGATTTTTTTTCCTAATAATCCTGGCATTTCAATTGATAATTTAACCCTTAACCCCAAAACGGGGGATCGGCTTGTTTAAAAAATTTGTTTATTATTTTCTATCTCCTTGCGGATACAGATCATACTTTGATTTCTACTTCTACACCGCTTGGCAATTCTAACTTCATCAAAGCATCAACAGTTTTGCTGGTCGAGCTGTAAATGTCGATCAGACGTTTGTAAGAAGAAAGCTCGAATTGTTCGCGCGATTTTTTGTTTACGAAAGTAGCACGGTTTACAGTGAAAATACGTTTGTGAGTAGGCAATGGAATTGGACCGCTTACTACTGCTCCGGTAGCTTTTACTGTTTTTACGATTTTTTCGGCTGATTTGTCAACCAAGTTGTGATCGTAAGATTTTAATTTGATACGAATTTTTTGACTCATTGTCTTTATTTTCTTATTGTTATTTATATGTTTCAAACAGAACCCCGGTTAAGAGTCATTCGCTAACCGGAAATTCTGTTTGAATTATTTTTACAAAAGTTCTACTTTACCTTTAGCTTCAGCTACAACCTCTTTCGCGATTGAAGTAGAAACCTCGGCATAGTGGTCGAATTCCATAGAAGAAGTTGCGCGACCAGAAGAGATAGTACGCAAAGCTGTTACATATCCGAATGTTTCAGACAGTGGAACTTTAGCTTTTACGATTCTGGCTCCTGTACGGCTTGATTCCATTCCTTCAACCTGTCCACGACGTTTGTTCAAGTCACCGATTACATCACCCATGCTTTCTTCCGGTGTAACAACCTCCATTTTCATGATAGGCTCCAACAATACCGGTTTAGCTTTTGCACAAGCTGATTTAAATGCCAATGAAGCACAAATTTCGAAAGACAACTGATCTGAATCGACAGCGTGGAAAGATCCATCAAGAACTGTTACTTTCAGATTATCCAATGGGAATCCGGCCAACACACCATTTTTCATAGCGTTAGCAAAACCTTTCTGAATAGAAGGAATAAATTCTTTTGGAATGTTACCACCTTTTACTGTATCGACAAACTGAAGGTTTCCACCTTCGAAATCTTTGTCCATAGGCTCAACACGAACAATCATATCGGCAAACTTACCACGACCACCCGATTGCTTTTTATACGTTTCACGCAATTCAACCGATTTAGTAATAGCTTCTTTGTAGTTTACCTGAGGACGTCCCTGGTTACATTCTACTTTGAACTCACGTTTCAGACGGTCGATAATGATTTCGAGGTGAAGCTCACCCATACCACTAATAATAGTCTGACCCGATTGCTCTTGTGTATGTACTGTAAATGTTGGATCCTCTTCAGCCAGCTTAGCCAATCCCATACCCAATTTATCAAGGTCTTTCTGAGTTTTAGGCTCGATAGAAATACCGATTACAGGCGCAGGGAAGTCCATTGATTCAAGTACGATTGGGCTGGCTTCGTCGCAAAGAGTATCACCAGTACGGATATCTTTGAAACCTACCCCTGCACCAATATCACCAGCGGCGATAAATTCAACAGGATTTTGTTTGTTTGAGTGCATTTGGAAGATACGTGAAATACGCTCTTTCTTTTCAGAACGGGTATTGAACACATAAGAACCAGCATCCAACTTACCGGCATACACACGGAAGAAGCAAAGACGTCCTACATAAGGGTCGGTTGCAATCTTAAATGCAAGTGCAGTAAGAGGCTCTTTATCATCCGGATGACGAACGATTTCTTTTGACTCATCACGTGGGTCTCTACCAACAATCTCCGGAGTATCAAGCGGACTTGGCAAATACAAACAAACCGCATCAAGCATAGTTTGCACACCTTTATTCTTGAATGAAGAACCACAAATCATCGGATTGATATCCATCGCCAAAGTAGCTTTACGGATAGCACGAATTACTTCTTCTTCAGTGATCGTAGAAGGATCATCGAAGAATTTCTCCATCAACTCGTCATCGTATTCAGCTACGATCTCGAGCATTTTTTCTCTCCACTCTTCAGCTTCGCCCAACAGGTCGGCAGGAATTTCTTCTACAGAATATTCAGCTCCCATTGTTTCGTCGTGCCAAAGAATAGCTTTCATTTTGATCAAATCCACAACACCTTTGAATTTCTCTTCAGCGCCGATTGGAATTTGAATAGGACATGGCTTAGCACCCAAAACGTCTTTAACTTGACGTACAACTTCATAGAAGTCGGCACCTGAACGGTCCATTTTATTTACGTAACCAATACGTGGTACGTTGTATTTGTCAGCCTGACGCCACACAGTTTCCGACTGAGGCTCTACACCACCTACAGCACAGAAAGTAGCAACAGCACCGTCAAGAATACGGAGTGAACGCTCTACCTCTACGGTAAAGTCAACGTGTCCCGGAGTGTCAATCAGGTTGATTTTATATTTATCACCCAAAAAATTCCAGAATGTAGTTGTAGCAGCCGAAGTAATGGTAATACCACGCTCCTGCTCTTGTTCCATCCAGTCCATGGTAGCCGCACCATCGTGAACCTCACCAATTTTGTGAGTCAAACCGGTATAAAACAAGATACGTTCAGACGTAGTTGTTTTACCGGCATCGATATGCGCCATGATACCGATATTTCTAGTATAACTTAAATCTCCTTTAGCCATTTGTTAACTATTGATTTCTTTTTATTACCGATTAAAATCTAAAGTGTGCAAATGCGCGGTTCGCTTCAGCCATACGGTGCATATCTTCCTTGCGTTTGAAAGCACCACCCTGGTTGTTGAATGCGTCAACGATTTCGGCAGCCAATTTATCGGCCATCGAGCGTCCTCCACGTTTGCGTGAATACAATATAAGATTTTTCATTGAAATTGATTCCTTGCGATCAGCACGGATTTCTGTAGGTACCTGGAAAGTAGCACCACCCACACGACGAGATTTTACCTCTACTAGCGGAGTGATATTTTCGAGAGCTTTTTTCCAAATTTCGAGCGGGGATTTTTCTTCGTTCGGAAGCTTGTTTTTTACTGTTTCGAGCGATGAATAGAAAATGTCGAAGGCAGTAGACTTTTTGCCATCGTACATCAAGTGGTTTACAAATTTTGTAACCATTGATTCATTGAAAACCGGATCAGGTAATACGACCCTCTTTTTTGGTTTCGATTTTCTCATTTTTTAAAAAATTTCGTTTTTGTTTTTGGTTGCTTTTAGTTTTACTTCAACGACTCCTCCGAGCCATTTACTCAACCTTTCATCTGCTACCTGAAAACGCAAACAAGTTGTTAAACTTGATTTTGTTAGTCTTTTTAGAAAGATTCTGAACTTTGTGTTCGAACTACTTTTTAGAAGCGGGCTTTAAATTAGCCTTATTTCTTTTTACCTTTAACTGGCGCACCTTTTGCTGCTGGTTGACCTGGTTTAGGGCGTTTAGCTCCATATTTCGAACGACGTTGTGTGCGGCCGTTTACACCGGCTGTATCAAGAGTTCCACGAACCACGTGATAACGTACTCCCGGAAGGTCTTTCACACGACCACCACGTACCATTACGATAGAGTGCTCCTGCAAGTTGTGTCCTTCGCCCGGAATGTAAGCATTCACTTCTTTTTGGTTAGTTAAACGCACACGTGCTACTTTACGCATAGCCGAGTTCGGTTTTTTTGGAGTAGTAGTGTACACACGAACACACACACCGCGACGCTGTGGACAAGAATCCAAAGCTGGCGATTTGCTTTTGTCGATCAGTTCTGCTCTTCCTTTTCTAACTAATTGCTGAATTGTAGGCATTTTACTTTGTTTTAAATATCTTTAATTGCTTTATTTTAATCCATTTGGCTTAAGTCCAAAATGGGTTGCAAAGATAGAAATAATATTTCAATTGACAATGCGCCTGTACAAATATTTTAAAACCAGCCAAAAGACAGGCTATAAGTCTATCTTTCAGAGCAGAACAAAGAAATTAAAATCTGAATTAAATATTGGGATAGAATTACTACAGGAACAGCTAAACACATAAAACAGAAACAGTAAGGAGTTCTACAAAGCTGGATTAGCCCTCCGGAAAAGAGAGAAAGTCCCTACCTCTCCGGCGCCATTGATTCGCGACCCGTTTTTCGCGGTTGCACAAAAATACATAGTCACACTTACTACCTGTATAAGCACCAGCATCGAAGCGAATGATCCAAGTAATTGCCCATACTCATTTTGCATACCCAGCTCATTAGTATTTATCTTTGGGGAAAGAAAAGAAAACTATTTTTTTGCGTTCATGGTTAAATTTGTCTATTTATTGTCCAGCTGATAAACCCGCACATAGTCGACATAAAACCGACAAGGAAAAATCCGGTTATCAATTCCTTTCTCACCACCCCAAAAACCGCCAATGGCCAAATTCAGTATCATATGAAACGATTTATCAAAAGGCCACTCTGCAAAAGTTTTATGCTCATTATCCACCGTTAAAGCCAAAATATCGTCTACATAGAAACGGATTTGGTCTTTTTCCCACTCCATCGCATAAATATGGTAATCATCCGAAGTTCCTGGATAAAGGATTCGCTTTGTCTTTTGGGTATGAATTATATGGTTGTATGCTTTGGTATGCACAGAAAACACCAACGTATCGGGCATAAAACCAACATTCTCCATAATATCCAACTCCCCGCTCTTGGGCCAACCGCCATAAGCCCAATCGGTGGGCAACATCCAAATGGCAGGCCAGGTTCCACGCCCGGTAGGCAGTTTGGCTCTTATTTCAAAACGGCCATAAAGCCAATCACCTTTTCCCTTCGACCTGAGGCGAGCCGAAGTATATTTTTTGCCACCCATTTTCTTTTTAAGCGCCGTAATAGCCAACGCTCCATTGCTTACCCATGCATTGGCCGAATCACGGTCGGTGTAATACTGAGCTTCATTATTCCCCCAACCGGTTTTATTTCCGGCAGTATCAAAACTCCATTTTATCGGATCGGGCAAACCGTTGTAATTGAACTCATCGGCCCAAACCAGGTTCCATCTACCTTTTGAAGCAACATCTTGTGCATTTAAAATCATTGCGGGCAATGCCAGCAACAACACGGCATAAAGTATTTTTTTCATCGGAATTTCTAAATTTGAATTTTGTATCCAACAAAAATATATCAATTCCACGAAATGACCATAAAAACGTTCAGACAACTGGGCAAGCGGAATAAATATACAGACAAACACACTAACAACTCAGCATTATTCTAACCTGCAAATCCAGCCTTCCCTAAAAGTCTAAAAGGCCTTTTGATAAGGATATTTTTATCAATATCTATCCAAATCTTTGAATATTTTTACAAACTGTTTAAATACAATATTGTATTTTTGCAAAGCTTTTGGAAAAAGCCCAACCGATTTTCCCAAAAGCTTTCTAAGAAATTACCAAACAACTATTACTTACACTTATGCTTCGTACCCGAATCACACTTTTAGTTTTACTATTCACCTCGTTCATTTACGCTCAGGATTTTGAAGTATCGCCAGTAGTTATAAATTTCAATGCTGATCCCGGCGAAATTCAAAAAAGACAGATCAACCTGATAAATCACTCCAGCCAACCACAAAAATACACGCTCAAGGTATCAGATTATATGTGTAGACAATGACGGAAACAAAAAAGACATTCCACTCGGTACAAGTAAACGCTCATGTGCCGATTGGATTACCATTAATCCTTCACTTATTGTAGAACTAAATCCCAACCAATCTGCAACTTTAGAAGCTTCTAATGACTGTTCCCAAAGATGGCTTTTCGGCCAAATGGTGTATGATCCATGTGGCTGAATTCCAAAGAACAATCAGCATTTCGAGGTGGACAAAAGTCTGGCAACCGGTGTTGTTGATTGCTCCTCGTATTGTTATTCAGGTAAAACAAACACCCCGAAGCAACAACAATTACAAAGCCACAATAAACAATCTAAAAGAATGTAACCAAGCCCAACAGACAAAGAACGTAATTTTCGAAGCAACCGTTAACAATGTAGGTGACAATATTATTGATGCAAAAGTAACACTGGCATTAGCAAATATGCAAACAGCCAAAGAAGAAAAATTCAATCCGGTGAAAGTGACGGTTTATCCCGACGGAACAGGACTGTGAAACTTTCATTTACCCAACAATACTTGAAAAAGGGAAATACGCATTGGCAGCCATTCTCGATTATGGACACAGCCAGCCTCTTGGTGGCACTCAACTTATGTTGGAAGTTAAATAAAGCAAATTATGAAGAACCGTTTTATTATTTTGGCATTTTCTATTTTTGCCACGCTTCATATACTGGCACAACAAAAAGTCTGCACTTGGTACGATACGAATCAAAACTCAAACCAAAGAGGAATATTTTGTGATCATATTAGCGGAGACACCGTTGTTAAACATGGGAAATACACCATCTGGCATCAGAATAAAAATCTTTGGCAGGAAGGTATGTACGACCACGACAAACTGGTTGGATTATGGCATGATTATTATGAAACCGGTGAATTAAAACAGGAACTGCCTTACTCCAATGGACTACTAAACGGGATCATTAAATTACTATTATCCAACAGGAAAAATCCAACAACGCCTCTCTTACAAAAACGACATATTAAATGGACCGGTAATGAATTATTATGAAAATGGAACCATTCAGGAGTCCTGCAATTACTCTAACAACACATTACAATGGAGAAATCAAAGCTTTTTACGAGGATGGAAAAATTCGTTTTATAAAAACATTTCAGAAACTGGCGTGAAAGAAGATGGTGCTGCTGTAGAGTTATTATGAAAATGGAAAAATAAAAGAGCGTTCTACCATTATGCAAACGGCATTATATGAAGGCTTGTTCACCGATTATTATAAAGATTATACTGATGGAGCCATCAATAAAACCTGCTATTATTCGAAAAGGAAACTGAACGGCAAACTAACCGGTTATTACCCGAAGTGGTACAATAAAATGTTGGAAAGTAATTACCACAGACGATCAAATAACCGGTAATATGACTGAATACTACGATCACAACAACTGTAGCAATCAAACAAATAGGGGCATATTTGAACAATAAAAAGAACGGGAACTGGAAATCATTCTATAAAAACGGAAAATATTCTCTCCGGCAATTATATCAATGGAGTCTGGGGGAATCTGGAACGTTTATTTTCAAATGGGAAATTCAAAACAAACCGGGAAATACAGCAACGGGAAAGCTACTGGGAACTGGTTATTTTACTATGAAACCGGCGAATTAAAAAACAAAGGGAATTACGAAAACGATTCCAAAACCGGAATTTGGCTAACGTATTATTCAACTGGCGAATTAATGTCAGAAATAAACTTTGAAAACGGGCAGAGAAACGGCACAGCCAAAGTATTCGACAAAGCGGGAAAACTCTTAGAAACCAGAATCTATAAAAATGGAGAAATTGCCAATGAGAAACAGTAAAATCGTTTTATTTGTGTTTATTTTGAGCTGTTTATTTTCGTGTAACACAACCGAACCGTCAAACTACACCACCTGGCATTGCGTGGAAAGTTCCGCATCTGGCACCCGAACATATCTGGTCAACATTTACAAAGCGGCAAAAGATACAAATACTCTTTTAATAAGCAACTTTCACAACATCAGCTACGAAGGGGACTACGATGTAATCGTAAAAAACAAAAACGGCACCCTAACCTTCCTAACCGAACAAATCGGCAATTCTCAGTTTGTGATTACTTCTCCAAAAGCCACCGTTAATGGGAACTTCACCCAAATGATATTTGACTATAACATCTATAACATGAACGATAAAAGTGAAATTGGGTTTCATGCTGTATATAATCGGTAATATTTTCTTAACCCGCCCTTTCTGGTAAATTCCGAAATTTATTTCTTTGGTTTTGCAGCTCCGGCTTTGCTTTCTTCAATTGGCACAATAAATCCGGTAATTCCGTATTTGGCAATATCAGCTTTGGCCTCATCTGCCGTTTCATAAGATCCCGCGTAATAACGACGTACACTATCCGTCTCTACACAAGTCACATCAAACGGCAACGAATACTTATTCTTATAATACATTGGATCTCGGAAAATTTTAAATGCATCCAACTGGATTGTGTATGAATAAATTTTATTGGAGTTTATATTCTTCGAAGCCGGCTGGCTTGCCCCCTTTAAACTCGATTTCACTTCGGATTCGCTTTTTAAAACGACCTTTGGACTATCCTGAGCGTGAGACACCGCCGGTCCATTTGGCTTAGCTACTGTTGGTTGCTTAGCCTTTGCAGGCACCGTGGTCTCATTGGCAGTCACAGTTGGTCGTTGCTGCTTTGAATTTTCATTCGGCTTGCTCACAGCAAAATTATTCACAATTAGTTTCGATTGAGCAGCTTTTTCAGTCGGCACAGTTGCAGGCTGAACCTTTATTGCTTGTTGCTTATTGGTTTGAGCACTGTCCTTTTTTGCCGACTGAGCTATCTTTATCTTTGCCGGTTCCGCTTTCAGCGGTGTCGACCTATTTTCGGGCACTTTAGATTCCACTGCTTCTTTGTTGTTAGCTACAGGAGCAGATACGGTTGGTTGCGAAACTACAGTGGAAGCGCTTTTTCGGGCAATTGCCTGAGGCTGAATTTCGGGTTTTTGAGTTGTTTCGGGAGCTTTTACCGACTGTGCTTTCTCTGTCGGTTTAACTAATTTGAAAGTCGTTCTATCTACAGCTGCAGGAACAACATCTTTCATTCCTGATTTTGCAATTGCTGTTTTAGCATCCTTCAAAGTAGCATAGTTTCCGGTATAATACTTATATATACCAGCGTTCTCAGTATATGAAACATCATCCTTCAACTTGTATTTAGCCTTAAAATATGCAGGATCACGATACGTTTTTAAAGCGCCCAATTGTATAGCATAAGAGTCTTGACGACTTACTGAATCCAGTGCAGCAGCCTGTGAAGCGATATTGTCTCCATCAGACTCAGAATCTAATGAATTAAAATTAAAGAATTGTCCTCCACCATCAAACTGGATACCGCGTTTCTTTTCGACAAATGTAAAGTCTACATTAATCGTTTTACTTTCGGCAAACTGTATCTGCATCTCATTAGCGGCAATCTGGAAATTTTCGCCGAAAACATTATTTACACGTACCAGATATTTATCAGCTTTAGGCACGCTCAGTATAAAGGCTCCGGTATTGTCTGTTAGTTCAGAAAACGTTTCCCCCTTCTCACCAGTTGCAGTTATCCTTACTCCTGCCAAATCTATTTTTCCTTCTGAGCTATTGGGATCCCTAACCAAAACAATCTTTCCCTTTATTTTACAGCTCTCTGTCAAAGGCACGTACAAGGTATTGTCCTTGGCATTACAATAAGATTCTGTAGAACCATTCAAGAAATAAAGACGTTCCAGATTTTCTAAGGGCGTGAATGACAGTTTATAATTATCGTTAGGTAAATTTTCAATGCTTACTTCACCTTTGGCATCTGATATCAGATTGATCTCCGGAATTGTACCTTGTCCTTTTGATTGGGATATATCTTTAACCACATTTACCAACACATTAGAAACAGGAGGTTCATTTTTCGATTTGAGACGATCTCCATCTAAATCATTAAAAAATACTGATTTGAAATTGTAATACTTCAATCTGGGTTGTTGAATATTGAACGATTTGTTAATCCCGATAATAAAGTTCAAATCCCGGGTAGCAATTCTTCCATTATCCCGGTCAATACGCACATTGGTATACATAAATCCGCTTACATAGAAGTTCCAGCCTTTTTTCAAATACTGATCATATTTCACATTAAAAGAAACATTTTCTCGCCCCGAAGGCAAATAATAAGCATAATTTGCATATGCACTCAGTTTTACCTTTCTATCAAAAAAATAATTTTCGTAAGAGGGACGACACTGGATACTTCTGGAAACTTCCTGTGTACCAAGCACCTGAACACTTCTATACATATCACTTACAGACCCGCTAGAATAGTATGCGTTTACACGAAACACATGATCAAAGTAATTAATCCCTGCCGAGTAATAAATATTCTTATTCGAAGAATAGTTGTCTAAAGCCGGATTATTGGTATTAAAACGGAAACGAACGTTATTCACCGTCAGATTAGGAGTAATAGACCTGTATCCTCCCAATTTTATTGTGGCCGAAAACCATGCACCCGGCTGGTAAGTAATATACTCAGATTTAAAGTTATTCAGAGAACTACTCAATTGCCGTACATAACCATTATAATTAGGGCCAACCTGATAGACAATATTCCCGGCAGAAATAGATGCTATCAATCTTAAATAATCGGTACTGTTATAGTTTGCTGTATTGTGAAAATTATATGGATAACGGGTGGTTGCATAAAGTTGGCGGTTTCCGTAAAGTATAAACTCCACTTTATCGCTGAGCTTATATTTACTGTCTACATAGGTCTGTTGCAATCCCGAATTACGGATATAGTTGTGCTGAGAGTTTTGTAAATTTAAACTAAAACTGAATTTCTTATACCGCACGCTATAGTTAACATTATAACTAAATCCAAGCACGCTTGTATCGGCATTTTGGGTGTTAGCAAAGTTCACTCTTGAACCCAATAATTGAAATGACAAAGCATGACACTTAAACAGGTTAAAACCAGTACCTAGCAATACGGAAGTTGCATTATAATTGCCTGCATAACTATTATCATGAGTCAGCCCGGTATTGAACAATACATGTTTTACGTTAAAGTTATATCCCAGATATTCACCATAGGTTTTGTTATAGATATTTTGTGTGAATGTATACAACAGTTTGCTATTATTTTTGAAAATATGACTGCCTGTTAGTCCGCGGCCATTGATGGTATGTAAACCTCCACCATTGACATTATAGCCTAATTGCGCCGTATTTTTTTTATCAGTATATATCAAACTATAAGTCAACCGACGGTTGATATCAAAATTAGCGTTACCAATTTTATCAAAATAAATATTTTGAAAGCCGGTGAAATAATCGAATTTGCTTGTCTTTAGGCAAAAGAAGACTACCATACACTTTGAAGTTATTTCGCATTGGTTGATCAGACATCACGTTGTAAAGCTGATAATCGAGGTTCAAAGGCGAAGAGGCCTGGCTACGCTGCATTAACATAGGTACTGTTCAGTTTGCGAATCTGAAACTCCGAATTCCTCATCTTTTTATCGGTAGATGCTGTTACCTTCACAGCCGATTCTCTCCAGTTATTCTCATAGCGCAATTTGTCGGCATAATTCAATTTGCTTTGATAACTAACCGTGTGTATAATAGTAGTATCTTTAAAAGCCGGTAAATTCACGAACTCATCATAGTCATTATCCAGATCATTCGTAAATTTCAACAATTTCCCAACTTGTATATGCAACTTAATCAACTCCGGAGTATTCCCTTTATTGGAAAGCTGTATCTTAAAACCTGGATTGGGATTATTCTGTGTAAAATATAGTTTCTCTGTATTTGTCGCGAAATTCCCACTTTGAGATAGCAGGAATAGTGACATAGCTATTTGCAGAAGCAATTAACCGGTTAGCCCGAAATGTTGCATTTATGATATAAGCTATTCCGCCATTTGCGTTAGACGCAGGAGATATTCGAATTGGAATCCATGCTGTATCGCCAGGATTGATCGTTGTTTGTTGGGATGGAAAGGAAATTATAGTCCAATTTTCCGGAGCCGAAAACTGAACATTTCCAATTATTGGCTTAGATGAGTTATTCCATATTTTCAATGAATTGAAGCATAATTCTGAGGTTTTTATGCTGTCATTTGATTTAACAAAAGCTAACTCAATGTCCGAGTTCTTATTTTGAGCCCACGAACCATGCTGAAAAAAGAAGAGAAAAAAAACACAGCTAATCAAAAAGATTATTGTGAACTTTGCTGGAGAATAAATATAATTGACGGCCTTCACGCTACTACAACTTAATCGTTTGAAATCCATTAAAAACCATCGCCAATCGGCACTAATTCAAACTCAATCTCCACGTTGTAATAATCAGCAGGTTCACCCATCAATGAGGATCCGGTATCAGCCGTTCCGCATTTGAAAGAGATATTCAATTGGCTGTTTGCCCAATCTAAATTGCCAACCCAAGGATCGCTGACATATCTAAACAGACGAACCCAGTTACTTGTAAGTGGCTGATAATCATCAGACTCACCACTTTCAAGCCCCAATGCATTTTCTGCTTTGACACGGATGGTGCTCAACGGTAGCGTATACGAATCTCCTTTTAAATTACTCTGCAGGTTAAATGCTCTAAAATACAATTCAAATCCCTTCAAAGTATGACCTACCTTACTCGAATCTGCCATGGATATACCATACCGAGTAGCCGATACGATTTCTATACCATTCTTTATTTTGTCCAGGGAAGTAAAATTAAACGGAACGGAACTCCCATAAAGAAGCGACAAACGGGCAGAGTTCCATTCTTGCGACACGCCACTACAAACACTAACAATGATTAGCATGAATGTAATTAATATTTTCAGACGGCTGTGTCATTTCTGAAATTAGTAAGTATTATGCTGTAAAAGGATTGACCTGCATGATTTATGCCGGTCAATCCTTAGATCAAATAAGCTGCTACAAATTACAGAGCAGAAAGTTCAAACAATACGTTTACAACATATCTGTCTGGTGTTGGGCTGGTAGCTTGGTCAATAAGAGCAACCGGGTTCATTGAATTTGCAGGAACCGCAGTGTTTGCTTCTGCGGTACCACAACGCCAGTTCAACGTAAATGAGTTATCATCAGCATCACCCGCATTTGCATTAATGGTATTGTTATCTTGGATCAGAACTTGTGGATAAGGCTGCAAAGCAGTTACCTCAGTAGCATTATCAGTAGGCAAACTATACAAAGAATGCTCCCGCTGTAATTGCTTTTGCATTACCGGCACCTTCAAATGTATTAGCACCATTATTGGTAATAGTGAAACCAACGTTATTCAATTCGAATGGAGTTGCAGAAACTGCAGCAAAATCAGTACCGATAAAAGTACCTTCTTCGGCGCCATAAGTCAATGCCCAACGGGTAGAAGAAGAAACAGTGAAGTCTGTTTTGTACATAGGTGTTGAAGCTGCAGAGTTCGCAGCACCAGAAGCCGCTTCAGAAGAAATACCATTCTTGTACTGATCAATAGTGTTGAAAACGAATTCGATATTACCACCATTGGTAATGGTCATACGTAATACCTGATTAAGATTTACAGCAACAGGAATTACATTTCTGTCTTTCACAGCCTGTCCGAACATGGTTAAACCACAACACAGCATAATTGCTACTAAATTGATTTTTCTCATAAATGAAATTTTTAAATTGTTGATAATAAAATTAAATTAAAACTGATTATTAAAGTTAATTGTGTGAGTATTATTTTTCGTTCCGCATAAATCAGTTTTCAATAGTCGCTGTATAGGCTTTTTAAACTTATAGTACCGTTTACATAAAATTTATGACACGAAAGTAATGTTTTTCTCACAACCACCAAAAGAATAGATTTAGCAGTCCTGGCTGATTTATTACCGGATTATAAACGAAATTGCAAAAAAATCTTTTCTGAAAAATGTCTTCTATTTATTTTTCAATGTTTTAATCAAACACAGCGTTTTACGGAGGAAGAAATAAAGAAATAAAACAAATATCTCTATTAACGTTTTTTAACCTCTATATCTCGAAAACAAAAGCAAGCAGTCTCTAAATTGCAGTATAAATATACAGGCAGTCTTTGCTTTTTGACATCTCACATACTTGCAATAAACACATAAAAACTCTGTTTTATGGGAATAATAAACCCAATTCCCAAATCAACCCGCAAAAAATGATTTTCAAGTATATACAATTTTCTTTCAGAAACAGAAAATCAAAGCCGTAATACAGAATGTAAAAATTCCGGCGCTTAATGCCAAATTTATATAAAATGACAAGCCCTATACTATGCCCCTACCAGATTCTTGTTTCCATCCATATTATCTTAGCGATATTTTGCAGTGCTAAATTAAATATAATTATGGATAAATCCAAATATCCGTTCAGAATAAATTAGGACATCTCATTTTCCAAAGCACTATCATCCAGCAGCTTAAATCAAAACCTTCCATATTTATTAGGACACAACTTTTTTATTTCAAAAAAAAAGACCATAAGAGCATCCTATCATGCGCCTTACTTGAATTTATCCTTACAAAAAAAGGCTGCGAAAAAATCGCAGCCTCCACAATATCTATTCACTGAAAATATCTTTAATTCCTTCCGAAGGATCCTCCCACAATGTCGAGCAATTCGTTTGTAATTGCTTGCTGACGGGACTTGTTATATTGCAAAGACAATTCCTGCAATAAATCGGTGGCATTATCCGTCGCCATTTGCATGGCCACTGTGCGGGCAGCATGCTCCGAAGCATTCGAATCAAGCAACGCCGTATATATTTTTTGTCGGAGCACTTTGGGGATCAATTCGCTCATAATCGTTTCCCGATCGGGCTCTACGATATAATCAAGCGCAACGGTTCCTTTTTGTGAGGGTGTCAACTGGATTGGCAAAAATGTTTCTGAAGTAAGCACCTGCAGGCTCTTGCTTGCAAAATGGTGATAAATCAACTCTACCTTATCGACATCCTTATTTTTGAACAAAGCCATTAAATCATCTGCCAACTCCGCAGCCAATGCATAATCGGGTTTATCGGCCATGACTTCAAAATTGGCTTCAGGTTCAAAACCCAATTTATGGGTTGCCTTAGCCACTTTTTTACCTACCGGATAAATCAGGATATGCTCACGTCCTAACTTACTATATTTCTCAACGGTCTGAGCCAGCAGCTTGGATACATTGGAATTATAAGCTCCGCACAAACTGGAATTGGATGAAAAAACAACTATGGCGACACGCTTTACTTCCCGTACTTCCGAAAACACAAATGTGATGTCTGTTTCAGCGCTCAGGAAGTTATTCAGCAAGCCGTTCATCCGTTGCTCATACGGAAAAAAATTCTCAATAGCTTTCTGCGCCTTGCGCAATTTAGCTGAAGACACCATCTTCATTGCCGAGGTGATCTTTTGAGTGGATTTTACGGACTGAATCCGCGATTTTATCTCCTTTAACGAAGCCATAAATTCATTTTCGATTTGAAACCCAGGAACATCTATTACTTAACTGCCAGCCTCTTAGAGACCTCATCAGCCACTCTTTCAATTATACCCGTAACCTGATCGTTGATTATCCCTTTCTTGATTGCGTCAAGTACATCTTGACGATGTGACATTTCCAACACCATCAGGAATTCTTTTTGGAACTCCTGCACTTTATCCAGCTGAACCCCGGACAACAATCCGTTTGTTCCGCAATAAAGAACCGCAACCTGTTGTTCTACAGGCATCGGTCGATGCAACGATTGAACGAGTAAACGAGTATTTTTCTGCCCTTTATCAATGGTCATAGCCGTAACCGGATCCATATCACCACCAAATTTAGTAAATGCTTCCAATTCGCGGAACTGTGCCTGGTCAATTTTCAGGGTTCCGGCCACTTTCTTCATGGCTTTAATTTGGGCATTCCCCCCTACACGCGAAACCGAAATACCCACATTAATGGCCGGTCTATTCCCTTGGTTAAACAAGTCGGTATCGAGGAATATCTGCCCATCGGTAATGGAAATAACGTTGGTCGGGATATAAGCAGAAACGTCTCCAGCCTGGGTTTCGATAATTGGCAATGCGGTTAGCGAACCTCCACCCTTTACCTTTCCTTTCAGACTTTCCGGCAAATCATTCATTTGCTCGGCCACTTCCTGTTGGGAAATAACGCGTGCCGCTCTTTCGAGCAAGCGTGAGTGCAAATAGAAGATATCACCCGGATAAGCTTCACGGCCTGAAGGACGGCGAAGGATCAATGATACTTCGCGATATGCCACAGCCTGTTTTGATAAGTCATCGTACACCACCAAGGCGTGACGGCCGGTATCGCGGAAAAATTCGCCAATAAATGCACCGGCAAACGGAGCATAGTATTGTAAAGCAGCAGGATCTGATGCATTGGCCGCAACAATAATAGTATAAGCCATAGCCCCGTGCTCTTCGAGTGTTTTCAGAAGCGCAGCAACGGTAGACCCTTTCTGACCGATAGCAACGTAGATACAGTAAACCGGATCGCCGGCATCGTAATTAGCTTTCTGGTTGATAATCGTATCAATAGCAATGCTCGTTTTACCTGTCTGGCGGTCGCCGATAATCAACTCACGCTGTCCGCGTCCGATTGGAATCATGGCATCCACAGCTTTCAATCCGGTTTGAAGCGGTTGGTTTACGGGTTGGCGGTAAATTACCCCTGGAGCTTTGCGTTCAAGCGGCATTTCTACCATTTCGCCTGAAATCTGGCCCTTTCCATCAAGCGGTTCACCCAACGGATTGATAACGCGCCCAAGCATACCTTCGCCTACGTTAATCGAAGCTACACGTCTGGTACGTTTTACAGTATAACCTTCTTTAATCTGACTGGTAGGACCGAGTAGTACAGCACCTACATTGTCTTCTTCAAGATTCATCACGATGGCTTTAATGCCGTTTTCAAATTCGAGCAATTCATTGGCTTCCGCATTACGAAGCCCGTAAATACGTACCACGCCATCGCTAACCTGCAATACGGTACCCACTTCGTCAAACTGAACGCTGGTATCGATTCCCTGAAGTTGCATCCGAAGAATTTCAGACACTTCGCTCACTTTTATATTATCAGACATCTCTTATTTAATTAATAATTAATAATTCATAATTCATAATTGACTGATTAGAGACAATAGAAATTATAGCTATTGTGCATTATGCATTATGAATTTTTTAGACTGTTTTTCTATTTCTCTCGATATATTCTTTTTTTATCCTGCGAAGCTGGCCCGACAGGCTGGCATCCCAACGGACAAAATCCACTTCAAACATAAATCCACCCAGTATCTCCGGGTCAATAATCTTTTCCATTTCAATTGTTCCACCTATTTGACTTTCAACCAGTTTCATCAACTTTTGTTCAGTCACCGGATCAACCGTGGTTGCCGTAGTAAGTTTCCCGTAGTGAATATTCTTTTGCTGGCGATATAAATCAATATATTTCAGTGCAATAGATTGCAAAAAGGCTTCGCGGTTATTGTCCAGCAGCAAATCAAGAAACTTTTCGAAGGATTGACTTAATTTCCCTCCGGCTGCATTGATAATAATTTTCCGTTTCTCAGCTTTAGCCAAAACTGGATTATCAAGCACAGTCCGCAGCCCGCCGAATTGAACAAAATTCAGCGCAGTCAGCTTTGCTTCGGCATACACCCGATCATGCTCGTTTTGCGAACTGGCAAAATCCAGCAGGGCTGTAGCATAACGAACCGGTATAAGTCCTGTATTCATTTTTGATTTACGTTTTTTTGATTTACGATCTACGATTGCTATTCAAAGCCAAGTCCTGAGAGTTAATAATTCCCAATCTGCAATCGTACATTTAAAATCTTACATTTACAATTGATTTACGATTTGGAAATATTGATTTCATCGAGCAAGCGGTTTATCATATCCATTTGCTCATTTTTCTTATCCAGCTGTCCGCGTAGCACTTTTTCGGCAATGTCAACCGACAATTCGGCCACCTGACGGCGAATATCCCGAATGGCATCTTCTTTCTCGACAAGGATTTGCTTCCGGGCTTCGTCGATCAATTTAGCCGCTTCAAGGCCAGCTTTTTCTTTGGCTTCCTTAATCAGCACATCCCGCGTTTGTGCCGCTTCATTCATTATCTTCACCTGCTCGCGGCGGGCATTATCAACAATAGCCTCACTTTGCTCTTTCACAACAGCCATTTGCTCGTAAGTCTGCTTGGCAATCAGCAGCGACTCGTCGATATACGTCTTACGGCTCTCCACCATCTTGATGATGATCGGAAAACCAAATTTCGCCAGGATAAGCACAACGATTCCAAACGAAAGCAACATCCAGAAAAGCAATCCGGATTCGGGCAACAATAAAGCCATAATTATTGAATTTACAATTTAACGATTTACAATTTACTATTAATTCAAGCAGCATTATGCTGCCCAATCAATGTAAATATATTTCCGGGAAATATCCATAAAGGATAGATCCCCCGGACTTGTATGAAATTAAAGGATAAATCCGCAAACTACGATAGCGAACAGGGCCACAGCATCAACAAGCGCAGCAGCAATAATCATAGCCATACGGATATCGCCACCAGCTTCGGGTTGACGGGCAATACCTTCCATGGCAGAACCACCAATGCGACCGATACCCAGACCTGCACCAATTGCAGCAAGACCTGCTCCCAAACCTGCACCTAATTTAGCTAAACCTGCACCTGCGGCAGCTTGTAATAAGATTGAAACTAACATAACTTTTTTGTTTTAATTATAAGCTTAAACCCCTAAAAAGAGCTTAAGCCAAGTTTATATTTAATTTATATTTAATTCTTCTCTAAAGTCCCCTTGAGGGGATTTAGGGGTCTCTTTAATGTTTATGATGGGGCTCCACACGTGCCAGCCCAATAAATACTGCCGACAGCATGGTAAAAATATACGCCTGTATGTAGGCAACCAACAATTCTACAAATCCGATGAATACACTGAAGAAAACGGACACTACCGTCATGCTGGCATTCATCCCCACTCCGAGCTTTACTGTTACAAACACCAGGCAGGTGAGTCCCAAAACAATGGAGTGCCCTGCCAATATGTTGGCAAAAAGACGGATCATCAAGGCGAATGGTTTGGTAAAAATACCGACAAGTTCGATGAGCGGCAACATGGGCGGAACTTTAAGCCATAAAGGCACATCCGGCCAAAAGATTTCTTTCCAGTATTCTTTGCTACCTGAAATGTTTACAATTAAAAAAGTAATTACAGCCAAAACCATGGTAATGGAAATATTGCCCGTTACGTTGGCACCACCGGGGAAAATCGGAATCAGTCCCAGCACATTGTTGGTAAAAACAAAGAAAAACACGGTCAGCAAATAAGGCGCATATTTTTCATATCCTTTGCCAATACAGGGTTTTATCACATCATCGTTTATGTTCATAATGAACATTTCCATAAAGCCCGGGAAACCGGTTTTAGATTGCAACGGATCCTTTTTATAAGAACGGGCCACGTACATCACCCCCATAATCAACAATATGCTACTAAACAAAAGCGCAAAAACATTTTTGGTTATCGATATGTCGAACGGCCGGATTTCCTCCCCAGCAGCACCTTTCTCTACAATTTTACCTTTATATTTACCTTCTTCTGCAATTGAAAAACCTTCATGCTCTGGTGCATGATGAAATACTGAGGACATAAACACATGCCAACCGGTAGTTTGGCTGTAAAGGATTACCGGAAGCGGAATGCCTATTTCATGCTCCCCAATTTTGGTAATATGCCAAACGTAAGAGTCGGAAACGTGTTCGAGGATAAACTCCCGCACATTTAATTCTTTTTCCTCCTTCTGCTCTTCCTGTTTTACTTCAGGTTCATTGGCGTAAGCACCCGCAACAGGCGCAAACACGGCCAAAAAGACAAAAAGCAGTATTTTATGTAAATGCTTCATTTACGCTTCTTTTTTGATTTGTTTTTCAACTAAATAAAAAATGCCGGTTTCCAGTCCGATATAAATACCGTAGAAGGAGGCAAACACGAACCCAAAAACCCGGATGTCATTCCGTACGATAAAATAAAATCCCAGCATGTATGCCATGGCCATTACAAGTTTGGAAAGTTTCAGAACCATGTAAATATTCACAAGCTTTTTGGCCTCTTTCCGGTAATTTTTGGCAAGAACAAGAATTGTCATAACCCCCAACAACAGGAAAACGCAGGGAATATACGGATACCAGCTAAATATCTTGTCGGGATAAATGGTTTTAAGAATACCCCAACCGCCCCAGCCCAACGCGAGCATTGCCAGGGTCAACAAACTAATTAATTGTTGGGATAGTTTCTTCATATATCAAACCGATTCAACACAAACCGTAACGGTATTATTACTCACTTCAGAAAATCCGCCATCTACCATCAATTCTACCGTTTTGTTATTGGTGGCAGTATAGGTAATTTTCCCTTTTGCAAGGGAAGAAATAAACGGGGCATGGTTTTCCCATATCGTAAAAAGTCCGCTCGTTCCGGGCAAAGTAACGGTTGTTACCTCACCCGAAAAATGAATCTGCTCTGGAGTGATTATTTCTAATTTCATTGGGTTGCTTTAAGTCCCCTTCAGGGATCAGGAGTCTATTTCTTAGCTTGTTCTATCAGTTTCTGTCCTTTGGCAATGGCATCGTCAATAGTACCCACACTCAGGAATGCCATTTCAGGCAGGTAATCCAGTTCCCCATCGAGAATCATTTTAAAACCGCGGATAGTTTCTTCGATAGGCACCATTACACCCGGCAATCCGGTAAATTGAGCCGCCATATACATTGGTTGCGACAGGAAGCGTTGCACTTTACGGGCACGGGTTACCACCAATCGGTCTTCTTCCGAAAGCTCTTCCATACCCAGAATGGAAATAATATCCTGAAGTTCTTTGTTACGTTGCAGGATTTGTTTTACCCGTTGGGCGGTATTGTAATGGTCTTCACCAACAACTAGCGGATCGAGGATACGTGATGTTGATTCCAGCGGATCTACAGCCGGGAAAATTCCAAGCTCCGAAATCTTACGGCTCAACACGGTAGTTGCATCCAGGTGCGAGAAAGTAGTTGCCGGAGCAGGGTCGGTCAAGTCATCGGCAGGTACATATACCGCCTGTACCGACGTAATAGAACCATTTTTAGTTGAAGTAATACGCTCCTGCATGATACCCATTTCGGTAGCCAGGGTCGGTTGGTAACCTACAGCCGAAGGCATACGTCCCAACAATGCCGACACCTCAGAACCTGCCTGGGTAAAACGGAAAATATTATCGATAAAGAAAAGAATATCGCGACCGCCGCCGGTACCATCACCATCGCGGAAAGATTCCGCAACAGTCAGACCCGATAATGCAACTGAAGAACGCGCTCCCGGCGGTTCGTTCATCTGTCCGAACACGAGCGTTACCTGCGATTTTTCTACTTCTGAATAATCCACTTTGGACAAATCCCAGTTGCCTTCGTCCATGCTCTTTTTGAACTCTTCACCATAACGGATTACGTTCGATTCAATCATCTCGCGCAACAAGTCATTACCTTCACGGGTACGTTCACCCACGCCGGCAAATACCGAAAACCCATTATGCCCTTTTGCAATATTATTGATAAGTTCCTGAATCAAAACGGTTTTACCTACACCAGCACCTCCAAAGAGACCAATTTTACCTCCTTTTACATAAGGTTCCAGCAGGTCGATAACCTTGATACCGGTAGTCAGAATTTCCTGAGTGGTGGTCAGATCTTCAAATTTGGGTGGTTCGCGGTGAATCGGGTATGCTCCTTTTTTCTCAAAGGATTTCATTCCATCAATCGAATCACCGATCACATTCAGCAAACGGCCTTTCACCTGATCGCCTACAGGCATCGAAATGGCTGTCCCTTGTGCAACGGCTTTCAATCCCCGACGAAGGCCATCGGTAGAATCCATAGCCACGGTACGGACTGTATTTTCTCCAATATGTTGCTGAACCTCAACAATCAGTTCTTTCCCATTTCCACGGTCGATGCTCAATGCATCGTGAATGGCAGGCAATTTCACATCTTTATTATCTTTAAAATCAAAGAAAACATCGACCACAGGTCCGATAATTTGTGAAATCCGTCCAACTAACTCTGACATAGATTTATAGCGTTTTGTAATTGATTATTCTTTTTTGTTTTTCAAAAAATGAGTCGCAAATTTACTAATAATATTCTCTTTTCAACCAGAAAATATAAGAAAAAAACCTAATCGATCTGTAATTATTACAAATTTAAAATTGCCTTGCATGCAATAAAATTGGTTTTTTCTTAAACCAAAACTTTGGTTGCCATACAATGACCGTGAAAGAACTTAATCCAACTTCAACACTTCCAGGAATGCCTTTTGCGGAACTTCCACATTACCAATCTGTTTCATGCGCTTCTTTCCTTTTTTCTGTTTTTCGAGCAATTTGCGTTTACGGCTGATATCACCTCCGTAACATTTAGCCGTCACATCCTTTCGAACTGCCTTAATGGTTTCACGCGAAATAATTTTGGCCCCGATAGCTGCCTGTACCGCGATATCGAACTGTTGGCGCGGAATCAACTCTTTCAGTTTTTCGCACATGCGTTTTCCCAGCGTCACGGCATTATCGATATGGATCAGGCACGAAAGCGCATCCACCGATTCACCATTCAGCAGGATATCCAGCTTAATCAGTTTCGACGGACGGAAGCCATTCATGTGGTAATCAAACGAAGCGTATCCTTTCGAGATACTTTTCAGGCGGTCGTAAAAGTCGAAAACAATTTCACCCAGCGGCAAGTCGTAAATCAGCTCCATACGGTTTCCGGAGATATAATTTTGCTTCACCAGCTCCCCACGTTTACCCAAACAGAGCGTCATAATCTGCCCAATGTAGTCGGTGCGTGTAATAATGGAAGCACGGATATAAGGCTCTTCGATACGGTCGATAGCCATAATATCAGGTAATCCCGAAGGATTGTGAACCTCTATCAACTCATCTTTCTTGGTATACACTTTATAAGAAACGTTTGGCACGGTAGTAATCACATTCATATCGAACTCGCGGTCGAGTCGCTCCTGAATAATTTCCATGTGCAACATCCCCAGGAATCCGCAACGGAAACCGAACCCCAACGCAACCGACGATTCCGGCTCGAAAGTGAGCGATGCATCGTTCAGCTGCAATTTTTCTATAGACGAGCGCAGGTCTTCAAAATCCTCGGTATCAATCGGGTATACGCCGGCAAAAACCATCGGCTTCACTTCCTGGAATCCCTCAATGGATTTTTCGCACTGACGTTTCACATGGGTAATGGTATCACCCACTTTCACCTCTTTCGACGTTTTGATTCCGGAAATAATATAACCTACATTTCCGGCACTCAGCGATTTAGTGGGCGACATATCCAGTTTCAGAATACCGATTTCTTCTGCGGCATATTCTTTTCCGGTATTGACAAATTTCACCAGGTCGCCTTTATTGATGGTGCCGTTTTCTATTTTAAAATAGGCAATGATACCGCGGAACGAGTTAAATACCGAATCAAAAATCAGGCATTGCAGCGGCGCTTCCGGATCGCCTTTGGGAGCGGGAATGCGGCTTACAATGGCTTCCAGGATATCGTAAACACCCATACCCGTTTTTCCACTGGCACGGATGATTTCTTCCGGCTTGCAACCGAGCAACTCTACAATCTGGTCTTCCACTTCCTCGGGCATCGCATTATCCATATCCATTTTATTCATAATAGGGATAATTTCCAGATCATGTTCAATAGCCATGTACAGGTTGGAAATAGTCTGGGCCTGAATACCCTGCGTGGCATCCACAATAAGCAAAGCACCTTCGCAGGCCGCAATGGAACGCGACACCTCGTACGAAAAGTCGACGTGTCCCGGAGTATCAATCAGGTTAAAAACATATTCTTCGCCATTGAGTTTATAGTTCATCTGAATGGCATGGCTTTTTATGGTAATGCCCCGTTCGCGTTCCAGGTCCATGTTATCAAGAACCTGCGCTTGCATTTCCTTGCCGGCAACGGTGTTAGTATATTCCAACAGGCGGTCGGCCAGGGTACTTTTCCCGTGATCAATATGGGCAATAATACAGAAATTGCGGATATTATTCATTCGTAATTTGCTAGTTTTTTATCTGTTTAGTGTGCAAAAGTACAAAAAAAACATCAATTAGCATCAGTATGCACTGATTCAAAATTGTTTACAAAAATGCCCGGACAACTATCTGCCCGGGCATTATCATTCTCCTGTTCCACACACATCAACCCGGAATTTCCATCCGCCCAACCAATTGGCTGGTCGATACCACCGTGGGATCGGTAGCCGACTGGAAGAACAGGTAAAACAACAGCGAATCACCGGCCTGCGCATAAGGCAGGTTAAGTGAACCCGACTTGCTTCCCCGCGTAGTTGCTCCCACCGAATAGCTCACCTCAGCCTGATCTATATTGTAAACCAGCAACACGGCCTTATCGGTTGCAGCACATTTGCCCTGTCCGCTGCTATCGCTCCACTGGAAATTCACCTGCCCGGAAGCTTCCTCGGCCGAAGCATTCGACTCCCGGCTCAGAAAACCCTGACTAACCAGTACTTTGCTGTAATCAAGCTCAAAATCAGGCCCATTACCTGCAACTGCATTCTTCAACGCCTGTTGACAAGCACAATTGTAGGGCGTCATTTGATCGCCAGCTACGGATTTAAAACTGTTTTTCAGCAGAAAGTTCAGCGGCATCAGGAAACTGGTCACCAATCCGAAGCGGGTTTGTTGATCCAGCTGGCTCTGCGAATTATTCACCCGGGGCTTTTTACTTTTAACACGAATAATGTCGTCCCCTTTTTTGTTGGTGGAACCGATCACGGTTCCCACCGTTCCTGAGAATCCTCCCAGGATTCCGATATTTAATTTTCCCATTTTATACCTTATATTTTTAAATTTATACCTTGTTTTAAGCTTGCCGGCAAAACATTTTCATCTAATCGATCTTCCTTTTTTGCGGCAATGCCTTTTTATATCCCTGGTTCCCTCTTGCTACCGCACGATTTGCATCGTGTGGCTCAATTTATAGCAACAGAGCACGACCGTCACTGCGAAACGGCCCTTCCGAAAGCGACCCAACGGATGCCATCGCCTTCTGTCCGTATTTCCACACTGCTTTCGCCCCGGCAATGTGGAAGTTGTACCTCACAGGAGGCGAGCGGGGCGGAATACGCAGCCCCTCCGTAACTTCGGGAAGGTGCGGTACCTCAGCCATTAACCCGAAATCTGATTTGTAGTAAAGAGTTATTACCATTATTTTCTGTTTTTTAACAAGGATATTATGGTGCTCTGCACCTAAAACTTCACTCATTTGTTTCAATTTCTACAAATATCACTACAAATATCACGGGACTCTGTACCTGATAAAGGTGCAGATGGAACATTAACTCCCTTTGGTCGTTGATTTTCAATTCCGATTTGACGGAAGCACCGAAACATTACATTATAATTAATATGATTATCCGCAAAGCGACCTGTTTAGATCAACAAGTAATAAAATAAGAAAACCTACCACTAATTACACGAATTTTCACAAATAGCGTTGTCTTATATTCGTGTAAATTCGTGTAATTAGTGGTTTAAATTTTCATTTGCAATTGGAGTTATAAATTAGGTCGCTTTGCGGATAATAATTTTAACCAAAAACAAACTAATTCATTTCTTTTATATCGAACTCACGCTAACCTGCATCACTCCTATTGCACAAATTGTAATAAAAAAAAATTTGCGTCGTGAATATCATGTTCACGACGCAAATTACGGTTGTATTTTTCTAAACTTAAAATATATATACCTGTATATTCCTGAATACAGGCAAATACAGTTTTTTTCAGGTTGCTTCAGGTTTTAACGCTTTGTTTTTCTTCGTCTTACCACCTGAAACAGTAGGATTATTCGCCACAGGTATCCGCTCCAGCACATCGCCTACCCTCGCTTGCAGGATTCCGATATCCTTTTTATCGAGATAATCATTTATTTTATAGCCGAATACACTGTTATAATGGCAGATGTTTCTCCCGAAAAATCCCTGTATCGAATGATACAACTGTCTGTTCTGCCCGGTACTCAGTTTCAGCAACTTCAACCGGCACAACGCCTCTATGAGCAGCCGCATCTCTTTCCCTTTTTCGAAACAGAACTCTTCTTTCAGCGCCAGGGCAAGTGCCGGTGGATCGGCATGGATGAGGTAACTGGAAAAACACCGGACCACCGTTTCGGGCACAGCAAACTCCACAGCGGACTCTACCTCTGGCTCCCCGACAATCAACTTATCCTGATGGGCAAGCATATAAATGTTTTTGATCAGCAAAATGCGGTTGGTCGCAAACACACGGGATTTACCTTCCTCTTCCCAACTGCCATGCAGGTTATTCAGTTTGGCCAGCGCGTCCATTTTGGCATTTGATTTTACATAGCGAAAGCCGTAACGCTCCTTCAGCCAGTCGGACATATTGATATCGTTTTCGTATTCCAGGATAATGGTCTCTCCCGTCAGTTCGTGGTAACGACTCACAATATGATCGGGACCGTAATGCGTGCGGTTTTGTCCCCAGTGCACCACCCGATAGCCTTTACCCTGATAATGATTCACCGCCTCCGAAAACCGCCGGATAAAAACAGCTTCCGTGCTTCCCGAAAACTCCCGCACCTTCCCATCGACATACACATGCATATTGTGAATAGGCGTACCCTCCGTAAAATCGGCACACTGGTAATGGGTAATAATCATTTTCCTGAGCGATGGCAATTCTTCCAACATAAACAATGCAGTATTTAAACGATTTTTAAAGGAGGTTTAAAATCCATTGATGCGCCAACCGAATTTGTCTTTCCCTACAAATTTCACCCGGATAATCTCTCCCTGTTTTTCAGATGCGTGACGCCTGAAGATTTTCACAAATCTACAGAATACTTTTGGAATTCACAAACATAATTTATTTTTGTTTGCTTTTTTCGGTGGCCGGGGTGCCTGAGTTGTTGGTGCTATGCTGATTGCAGGTACAGGGCACTGAACATAATATTCATTACAGTCTGCAGCATACCCCTTTAGATAAAAAAGGGCGTCCAACATGTTTTGGGCACCCTCTATAACTATCTAACATACTCAATTTAAGTAGAGAGCAGATATTCAGCCGCTTTGTCGGTATAATTGTCAATCTCCTCAAATGGGATTAACTTTTTGTTTGTGTCAATTGAATTAAGCAATTTGACCGATTTATCATAAGCATTCAACAAATTAGTTTCTTGTGGTTTGGCCAGCAATAAATCAATACGACTATTGTTTTGCCTCGTATATTGGTTTAACCAGGTAAGATACGTACAGTATTCTGCGGTTTTACGCTGAATAGCCTGTGTATCTGCCAGATCAAAGCTCAGGGGGTGTATCAGATTCAATGAACCGTTTTGCCACGCATATTCAAATTTTAAGCTGAACTCATTTGTTTCTACAACAAAATCTTTAGTAACCTTTTCTTCCAGTTCTTTATGTTGTGAAAAAAGACGCGTTTTAAATTTACGAATTATATAGGATTCATTATGCTTAACCAACAAAGAATCTTTTTTAAGGCTCAGGGGTAATAATAAATTTGTATACTCCTCTACTGCCTTATTTTGATCTGTATAAACATTTACTACAGAATGTAAGTCAGAAAACTGTAATGCCGTATCGTCATTCTTTAACAAGTAAGAATGGATAAAGTCTTTGAAGTTGTCATTTAATAGTTTGGTAGCGTATAAGTCGTCCGAATATCGTTCCACATTCCCATGTATTAATTTTAGTATGGAATTAAAATACCTGGTATCAAAATCTTTGTATATAGGTTTAATGCGGGTAGCATTGGTAATATGAAAATGCAATTTTCTTTTTTCATCCGGAAAATAAAAAAGCACACCCACATTGATAGCCTCGCCAAGTACAGGAGAATGCTTGTATTGCAAAATGCTATATATAAGTTGCTTGTTCATTGGATGGATGATAATAAAATGTTTGCAAAGATAGAAGATTTTTTCTGAACGGATTCCCAATAGCTTAGAATATTTTCCTTGTCGGTACTAAATCCAAAACCTTCCAATTGACTGAAGTAAGATTCAAACTTTTTGAAATTGAAGTTCTGCAGATAAAACAAAAACTCATCAAATAGGTTTGATTTCTCCCTGTATTTTGTGATAAAATGGTGGAACAGGTGATGCTGATACCGCGTATCCCATTGTTCCAGCTCAAAATTCCGAAAAGTATTTTCGTCTATCTCAAGTGCCATTTCATGATCAATCAGATACGATTGCTCCTGTTTAATCAGGAGATTTGGCTTGTGTAAATTCCGGTCTCTGTTGCATATAAAATAATCATAAGCGTATAATGTAGAAGGACTAATGATATCCTGCGTTTCCTTACGTGTAAAACCAACGTTATATAAATTGGCTCCTTCAATAAATTCCGTTCCGAATTTCGGACGGTCATCCAACTCCAATAATAATTCCTCACATTCAGCATTGAGGTGCATTCTGAAATCATCCCCGAAATTGATTATAGCAGCATCAGGTACATTTAATCCAAATTCCGGGGCTAATACATTGCCCAGTACTTCGGCAGTCATTTTATTGCGGGCTTCTATATCGTTGGTCTTATAAAGCTTTACCACATACGGACGTGGCGAACCCTCCATGTCCACCAACACCAGCCAGGGTTTGGAATGACCTCCCTTATCCAGTATTTTCTGAAAACCGACTGCTTCGTAAACGGGTAAACTCATAAGCAAAAGTTTCTATGATTCGTTTTTAATATAAAGTATTATTTATGCTGGCTTGCTTGTAGCTTGATGCTTACATTATGGCTTAAATAATTGCAATATAGAAGATACTAATACCTCGCATACTTACTGTATATCTTCATCTCCCGCTTCATTCTTCGTTCCAGATAGGAGTTAGATCCTTTCAGTTCGGCCAGAATAAGTTCCGATTCGTTCAGGTAGTCTTTTATTTTCGCTTTGCTCCATGATGGGGGAGGTACTTGCAGATTTGTAATCCTGTCGGCCAGTTTCACCGCCTGTATTTCAGCCGGAAGTTCTTTCAGCCGGTTCAGACAGTCTTTCATCTGCTCCTCTTTTGGGAGCCATTTATTTTTTGTAAGCGCCTGAACTCCTACAGATACCTTTCTGCTGAACTCACATTCCAACTCTAGTGCACTGGTAAAGGTATCTTCCAACGTATCGTGCAGCAACGCCACCTGAACAGCCAAACAGGTATCAAAACCTTTGGTCTTGGTACCCGCAACCAATATCTCCATAGCCACATTGCTCAGGTGTACGCTATAAGGAATAATACTATCCGGCAAGGTTTGTCCCCGTTCGGCATGCTTCCTGGCTGCAAACCGGATCGCTATTTGGTAGATTGCCTGTAATTCCATAAAATAATGTTGTTTTTTACCCTCTCCTCCCCCTCGTTTGTAACGAGGGTTAAGTGAGCCTTATATTTTCAGCATGATCCCCCATACTGTTATCGGCTGTTTTTTGTAACATAAACGCCCGATCAGAAACTGATGGTTATAAACCAGGGGATTGAATTAACTCAAAGCGATTTCAATGATTTGGTTTTTTATATCAGATAATAACTCATCCTTAATTGCGGACTTATCAGTCACGGTTTACAAAAACGCAACATTTGGAGGACAACTTCTCTCAACTCACTTTATAACCAAATCGTTTCGGAATTACGAAATTCTCAAACTCCTTATTAAAAAAGTTATCTGTCATTCCGGCAATATAATCACAAACGATGCGATGAGTAGGAAAAGTTTCGAGATAGTCTATATTAATCTGTTGTAAATAAAATTCCGAAATGGAGGTCTTTCTTTTATTTGATTCAATATCTTCATAGTACTTATTGAAAAGAACATCAAACATATTTCTTATTTTTTCGTCTTGGCTTGTCTTCTTAGGGTTATTATAAATTGCCTCTGTACTGAAGGTGTAAAATGATCTTAATGCACCGAAAATTTCTTCAGATAGTTGAATATAATTTTTATTGAAGCTATTGTTAATAACATTCTAAAATAATGTTATTGATAATTGCCCCATTGGTATCACCGATTACCTTTCTTACCTGTTCAGGAATATCTGAACGTTTTATTAACCCAATTAAAATTGCATCTTCCAAATCTCTACCTATATAAGCAATTACATCAGATATTCTCATTACACACCCTTCCAGGGTCATTGAAATTATACTTTTGTCTGAACCCTTGATAGTCCAACAGTTATTATATTCTTGTGTGAATTGTTCTGGCGTTTTCTTATAATCCGGTTCATATTTGGGGAGCATCAATTCTCCATTATGACACAAAATACCATCTAAGACTTGTAACGTCAGATTTAAACCGGCTCCTCTGTTTTCTAAATAATTGAGAGCACGAACACTCTGTGCATTGTGACAAAAGAACTCTTTGCCAGCCGCAAATGTAAGTTCATTTAATTTACTCTCACCGTTATGACCATAAGGCACATGCCCTAAATCATGTCCCAGTGAAATAGCGTCAATTAAATCTTCATTCAACATAAGTGCCCGCCCAATAACCCTCGCAATTTTTGAGACCAATTGTACATGCAACACACGATGGGTTATATGATCGTTTTCAAACAGATAGAACACCTGTGTTTTATCAATATACCGCGTATAGGTCAAAGAGTGAATAATTTTGTCTGTATCATGAAAAAATGGAGGGCGGATATTTACCTTATCCGGAATTTTCTCATTGCCAAATCTATAAGCATAGTTGCTAAAACAGGCATATTTCGAGAAAGTTTTATATTCCCTTTTCAAATTATTTTCAAGGATTTGACGGGCAATATCTTTTTGCAATTTGACTTCTCTCATAATTATAAATTACGTGTTATTAATCCAGTCGCTTTAGATGCATTTTTACGCACTCAATATCCTCTTCAGCGTATCTTGCATGGCAATTTTGAAAGCTTCGTCCTGTGCAATTAGCCGATACAAGTCAAGTTCGCTCTTACGTTGTTTTGACATTACGTCGTCGAATATCTTTTTAAACGCAATTTCCCTGTTTTGTATATCGGGGTTATCTGCAAATTTTGCTTTAAAGTCTGGATGCGCTTGCATACTTTTAGCAAGGCTAACAAACTTTACCCGTTGTTCCTCGGGAGTTACTTCCCAGCCCTGAAACCAACGTTCGTTGAAGCTTTTGATAATCAAATCCAATGGATCTTCTTCTCTGCCTGTAGTATGAGCACCGCGCGGGTTTGGATTCTGCGGGTCGAGTTCAGTTTCCGACTCATCCAATCCAATACTCACATTTAATTTCACCCGTTGCAATCCATACGTTGACAAGTCAACCGAGTTTAGCAATTCATCCAGTTCGGCCACAACCGGGTCAACAATAATCAACTTTGGAACTAAGAATTTTAGAAACCAAAACAATTTCTCCCACTTAATTACTTCAAAAGGTAATATAGCAGCCATTTGTCCATAAATCTTTACAAACTGTTTTGCTTTAATTTTGAAGTCGGCTTTTTCATCTTTACCCAAATCAAGTTCATGGTTGAATCGTTCTGCAGCCACATCAATGATCGGACTTAATAGCTGTGCATTTACGTTTTTAAAGAATTTCTCAACGAATTCTTCTACTTCCGACCATTCATACACTCCAACTATATCTAAGGCTTCTTTCAGCTCGTGAAGCACATTTACATCTGTTGCATGGCTAAGGGTGGTAGAAGTGTAGAAATCATCAAATGCTGTTTTAATATCTTCTGTAGAATTGAAGAAATCAAGTACAAATAAGTCTTCGGTTTTCTTGCCTAATTTATCCGCCGAACGGTTTAAGCGCGATAGTGCCTGAACAGCCAACACGCCCTGAAGCTTCTTATCCACATACATGGCAGTCAGTTTAGGCTGGTCGAAGCCTGTCAGGTATTTATTAGCAACTACCAGAATGCGGTATTCATCCATATCAAAATACCGGGCTATCTTATCGCTGATATAACCGGCATCGGTTGGTTTGGCTGTATCTAAGTATGTCGGAAACTCGTTTATACTGTCTTCGGTATATTCTATCCCTTTAATCTTTTTGCTTCCCGAAAACGCGATAGCTATTCTGAACGGGTTTCCTCTTTCAGCCAATAATTTATTTAAAGCATGGTAGTAGTTGATAGCAGATTCAATGCTTTGGGTGGCAACAATTCCTTTGGCTTTTCCTTTCAGTTTCTTCGTTATAACCAGCTTATTGATAAAGTGGTCTAACATTATTTCAGCTTTAGTAGCAATGGTTTGTTCGTGCCGTTCTACATAAGCTTTCAGTTTTTTCTGAGCCTTTGTTGTATCAAATAGCGGATTATCTTCTATCGATTTTTCTATTTCGTAGTAGCTCCTGTAGGTTGTATAATTAGCCAATACATCCAGAATAAAGCCTTCTTCTATGGCTTGTTTCATTGAGTAGAGATGAAATGGTTTGAATTTCCCATCTTCCTGCTCTATACCAAATCTTTCTAAAGTATTGCTCTTAGGCGTAGCTGTAAAAGCAAAGTAGGATGCATTTTTTCTCATTTTTCGAGCCCGCATTACCTCATCAATTATTAGGTCTTGTGTGTCTTTTCCTAACGATTTATTCAATTCATCAGCTGCCAAACCACTCTGACTGCTGTGTGCTTCGTCGATAATTACTGCAAAGCGCTTATCACTTAAATCTGCAATTCCATCAACAATAAATGGAAATTTTTGAATAGTAGTAATAATTATTCGCTTACCACTTTCTAAACTCTTCTTAAGATCTTGCGATGAATAGGCGGGTGCAACAATGTTCTTGACTTCCGAGAACTCCTTGATGTTTTCACGCAACTGTTTGTCGAGCAACCGGCGGTCGGTCACCACAATCACCGAATCGAACAAAGGGTTATTGATGCCTTTGCCGTCTGGAACAGGATAGGTTTCTATCAACTGATAAGCCGCCCAGGTTATGGAGTTTGACTTACCCGAGCCTGCTGAATGTTGTATCAAATATGTTTGCCCAACTCCTTTGTGCGAAGCATCGGCAATGAGTTTACGCACCACATCCAATTGATGATAACGTGGAAAGAACAGGTTCTTTTTACTCAACGGGTCTTTATCCTTGCCGTCGAAGCGCACAAAGTGCTGAATGATATTGGCAACGCTTTCGCGGGTAAGCACTTCGTCCCACAGGTAGGATGTTTTGTGACCAAAAGGATTCACGGGATTTCCTTTTCCAAAGTTATTGCCCAGATTGAACGGAAGGAAAAAGGTGTCTGCCCCGTTCAGCTTGGTAGTCATGTACACTTCGTCAGTATCTACCGCGAAATGCACTATACAACATCCAAAGTTCAGAAGCGGTTGGGTTGTGTCCCGTTTAAATTTATACTGACTTTGCCCGTGTACTTTGGCATTCTGACCGGTCCAGGGATTTTTAAGTTCGAGGGTGCTGAACGGTAAGCCGTTTACAAACAATACCATATCAATTTCTTCCAACGGATTAAGCACCGAATAACGCAACTGACGGGTAACACTGAACCGATTGCTTTCAAAGTTCTTTTTTACCGTAGTGCCACTACTCGCCAAGGGCAACCGATAGAACAAGGTAAAGTGAGCATCGTCCACATCCAGCCCTTTACGAAGCAGGGAAATAATGCCATTCTTTTTCAACATCCTGTCCAGCCGCTCCAATATCCGCAACTTCCAGTCGCTTTGCTTCTGCAGCTTAGCCAACTCTGAGGCTTGTGTTTCTTCCAGAAATGCCCAGAAATGCAGCGTGTCGATAGCATACCGCGCATCATAGTCGGAAGGATAACCGATATAATAGCCATTGCCACCTCTGTACAATGGTGTCCTGTCTTGCATGAGGGTTTCACTTGGAGTGAAGCTCTCACTGTCTGAATTAGCTCCACCATGCTTTATTTCTTCAAGGCTTATTCCGGTCAGGCATTTTTCAATAGCGGCTTCCAGTGCTTGTTCGTTGGTTTGGCTGGTCATAATATCATCGTATTTTTTTCAAGTAACTGAATTATTACTTTTTTATGTTCTTTAATCTCAACTGTATTCCATTTATCTCCGTTAAATGATTCAAGCATCAAAACTTGTTTTAGGCTCTCATTTTTTGATTTTGAATCATGTTTTTTCTGATATGGCAGATCATTACTATAAGCAGAATTACTACTATTATTAATCAAACATAAATTTCCAATGGAGTTCAATATCAGCAACTTTTCACCTTCTGTCTCTGCTTCGATTTCCATGTAACGTGATCGGGGAAATAAATGCTCTATGGATGATCGTTGTACAAATTTAAAAGAGTTGAACTTCTCTTTTTTTTGCGATATTAATTTCAGATGTTTTTCCGAATCAAGGTAAATATTGTCTTGATTCCGTACTCTGTCATAGTACTCCTTCCACAAAATATAATCTATATAATTAAACAAGAACCTGGGAATTTGTAATCCACTATTATAAAAACGATCTAGTTTTCGATTATTATAATAATTGAAAGCTCGCTTTTCAATGAAATGTAGATAGGTTGAAGCTGAGAGACTATTTTGATAATACGATTCTAAATAATGTATAATATCAAACAACCATGTTTTATACGTATTTGACGGCATGGACACTTGATACATTGATTGAATCATCCTTAGTTTTCTTCTATAGCCGTCATCCTCAGTAGATGAAAATGTACTTTGATATTCTAAGTTTTTCAATAATGTACGTATTGTCCAATTCCAATCATTGTCACCGCCTTCACGTTTAATTATATATCTATCAAACAGAATTCGACATTTTAAAAGCAAAGCAATAAAATCCCAGCTATTCGGTAGATTATTCGGATAACCAAAGTCTTTTAGAAGAAATTTATCATCCAATCTTATTTCGTTCGGTGACATCTTCTTATCAGATAGTTTAAGTACTATAAGTAAGAAATTTGAAAAGTCAATTATTGAATTGAATTTTTCCGACGTATTAGTATCCTTCTTACTATCTTGAGTAAACTTTTCAGGAGGAGTATGATAATGAATTATTGAAAGTAACGAATTGTCATTTTTCCCTTCTATACCAGATTGACTCGTATTGTTTATTGGTAGTTCTTCTACAACAAAGTTATTAAGTGTTTCAACATTAGGAATGCCTATGAGTGATTCACCAAATAATTTTATTCTATCAGCTTGTTCAAAGCAAGTTTGAACATGACAATCCATTTGTGAACAAGCCTCCCAAATAGTTGCAAATAGTTTCTGCTTTAACGGATTTTGAGCTAACTCCCCATAATTCATAAATGCTGCCTTCAGAATTTCATGCTCTTCCAGTTGTTCGCCTCTATTATTCATTATTTCAAAATAATGATTTAAATCCGTTTTCTTAGGCAATGCAGCACGGAACAATATGATTCGATTATAAAACCGATCAGCAAATTTTTTTACTTCTTCATCATTTTCTTTAAATTCTTCATTAAAGTAACTTTCAATGTCGTGTATGGCTCTTACAAAGTTTTGAGTTTCAGTAAATATCTTTTGTCCACTAGACACCATCTCATAACTCTCTCCGCTATGCAATAATGTATCTAAAACAGCTTCTGAAGTATCTCTGGCTTCAAAATACAAATTGCGCGTATTGATTTCGCTCAAATTTCTATTCTTCAATACCGCATTTATTAAACTCAATGTTGTATGACGTTGCTGCCCATCAATTACGACATATTTTCCTGAAGATATTGAGACAACAAGAGTACCCAAATAATAATATCCATCTGATTCTTTTATATCTTTAAGCAGCTGATGAATTTCATCTCTGGTCCAGGCGTAATTACGTTGGTAAAGTGGGATTAAATACGAACCTTCTTCTAATAAATCAGTTATTGTGAGTTGATCAACTTCTTCCATTATTCTCCAGTTTTAATAAGCAAGCCTTTAAATCAGTAATATCTTTCTTTATATCAATATCGGCGATCTTCTTTACAGATCGTCGTATAGTTTTAATGTCTGGAGTAAACCATGAATCAACAAGAGATATCGGATTATCTGAACTGTTGGCAATGTCTCTAACCGTTTGATACCTAATTTGGGGAGACATTAACCTGTTGACATAGATCCATCTATATAACTCCTGCGTAAATTCTTTGAAACAATCATCATATCCAAATTTATCGACATAACACATAAGCATTGTTACAAATAATGATTTCAATCGTTTATCTCCTGTACGATACCAACCAGAATAATAAAAAGAGAGATCGTGTTTGGTGGAATCATCCTGAAAGGTCTTCAAGTCCCTATATATTTCTACATAATGATTGATGTAATTGAAAAACCTATGTCCATTAATGATAGTCTCGTCTATCACAAAATGGGTGCTGATACTAGTCTGGAAACTTACAGCCAAGTACGGATAAAACTTACCTGATTGAATTAAACGTAGAACATTTACGCCTTTAAATTGATCTATGTCATCTTTTGTGAAATTGTAGACCTGATTATGCTTTTTCCAGTTACGAATTCGAAATAAGTGTTTACCTACTACTGTGTTCAGAATATTAGCATTAATCGCTTTCTCCCAATTCGCGACACAATTCTTTTTCTCCAACTCGGTATTATCTTGCATTTCCCTGAGGTGATAGGCTTTTAATAAATCAACAGGATCTAATGCTTTCCCTCTTGCATTTTGCGAATCGAACAACTGGAATGCCTCTGAGAGTTCATTCAGTTTCACAACTATCACACTGCAATGAGTAAGAATAAAATGTGCAATTTTTTCTTTTTCGGAGTTATCATATATAGAATAATAGCTATTTATATAGTTGTAATTATATTTGATATTGTCTTTCGAATCGGCATGTCTGAACTCTTGTTTAAAAAGCGATGTGTTGAAATTTGGAGTAAGTACATTCAGTATCAGAGCTACAGTTACTAATCGTTGTTGTCCATCTACGATATCGTTCTTATGCAAGATAATCGAGCCAATACGATAGTCTGTTGTGTTGTTCAATTCTCTATCAATATCTTCGATCAATTGTTTGACGTGCTTTTCAGCTTTCCACCTATATGGTCTTTGATAGTAGGGAATTACCAAATTATTTTGCAAAACATCTCCCAAAGGCATTATTTTCGGTTTATCTATCTCTGTCATAGCTTATACTTTTTCTACCCAACCTTTATCTTCCCACTCACAGCCTCATTTATCAGCACACTTTTATACTCCTTCAGCTTTTCTATCTCCTTTTCCTTTAAGGAAATGGCGGTGGAGATTTTTGAATTGATATTTTCCACGGTTCTTAAAATCAAACCTTGTTCTTTTATTTCAGGTAGTATGATTGGAAAATTACCTAGGTTTTCCATTGAAAGATTTGGTTGAGCAGATTGAACAGCTTCTAACCAAATCAATTCTGTTATAATTTTAGAAGAAAGCCAGATAGCTAAATACTGAGGAATTATTTTTGAATTTGGTCTAAGAAAAGCAACGGCCTGATTAGTATTTGAGGGTATATGTTCCTTTTGAATAATTGCAATTTTTCCAAGTGTTGCACCAGCAATAACAAACAAAACATCATTCTCCTTTAACTCAGATCGTCTAATTAATGCATTTGTTTTCTCATCGATAAAATGTGCTGGGGTATCAATAATTTTACCTTCTTGAATATTTTCTCCCTTGATGTATCTTATTGGACCTTCATCTAAAATACTTCGACCTTCTGTTGATGGTGTAGTTCCTTTAGATATTTTTGTTGTAAATTGTTTAACTCTTGCAACCTCCCATCCCTCCGGTATCTCTCCAATCCATTCCACACCACTGTCTTTGAGTTTTACATCGGGGTTTAGCCCGCGGGTAACAGCTCGGTGTATCAGTATTTGACGGCGTTCTTTTAGCAGTTCTATTTGTTTTTCTTTCAGGGTTATTGCTTTGTCTATTAGGGCTGTTTTATTATCCAGAAAGTTGGCAATGGCGGTTTGTTCGGATAATGGGGGAATAGTTGTTGTAATGTGTTTGAAATCTTCATAATGCATGTCCCACTGACCAACCCTTACACCATACGATAGCCTATTATATTCTCCAATGTATAAATCACACCGTAAGAGTTGATGTAAGTATTCAGGATGAATCTTTTCTGAATCCACCCGACATGTAATATAAGCCGGACTTACAATTCCTTTGTGAGGACTGACACCCATTGAGCCTTGCCAAGCTTTCATTTTATTTACAACCAAATCACCTGGCTCAACAGCTTTATAGTTTGAGGTATCAAGTGAGGTTGCATTATGATTATCATCTCGTGAATCTTTTTTAATTACCCCATATTCACGATACACAGATAAAACTTCATATTCAGGGTGGTTTTTATCGCTTTTTAATTCTAATATCGAACCTAATGAAACTGCTTCCCAATGCTCCGGAATCTCTCCCAACCATTCCACGCCCGAAGGTTTGTAGGCAGGATATTTGGGTAATTGTATGTTGTTTGTTTTCATATCGTTTTGTTTTTTATCGCAATGCAATGAATTACATTATTTTCATTAATCGCAATGCAATAAATTACATTGCTTCCATATCGGTCATGCCTACGGCATTTGTTTTTCATCATTATGTAAGTGCCGTAGGCACGAACGATCTTGGAGCGTTGGGTTTCAACCCAATGCGATTATATGTTGCGTTGGGTTTTAACCCGATGCGATTAATGATGCAATCATATGTTGCGTTGGATTTCAATCCGATGCGATTATTCAATGCGTTTTTAATTCAATCCCAAAATTTCGGCAATCAACCCATCACTTTCACGTTCCAGTGCCAATATATCTGCCGACACTTCTTCCAGCGTACGCAGGGGCGTATGGCGGTAAAAGTATTTATTGAAACTAATTTCGTATCCTATTTTGGTAGCATCCAAGTTAATCCACGCTTCTTCTACATGCGGTTTTACTTCACGGAGGAAATATTCGTAAATAGCTTCTTTCAACGGTACGTTTTCGGTATCGCGCAGGTCGCTTTCGGTTTCGTATTCCAGGTATTCTCCTTTTTTTGCGGTAGCAAAATAGCCATAGTCTGCCAATTGACATTCGCTACAACCAAGATAGTCGAGCAATTTTTCCAGTTTATCTCCACTAAGTTTGGTTATTCCTTTTACTACTTTTTCGGCTTTTGCATCGTATTCGCTTACGGCATTGAGTATCGCGTTTTTCTCGGTAGTAGAGACAAGGCGTGCCTTGTCTTTACAAGCAGCAGTCACCTTATCGCGGAAAACATTGAAATCCAGATACACATCCGCTCCAATAGCTTGCAGCAATTGTCGGGCTGTGGTGAGCGTATCCAATTGCTTTTGCCAGAGTGCCGGGCTTACCAACGCTTTGCTTTGTTTGGCATTCAGGTTCAACTCTTGCTTTTCTGTCCAGTCGGTTATCGCTTTTTCATGTTTAGCCAAATTGGTATAAACTTCATCGCCAAAAGTTTCGTACGCCCACACCATGGGTTCACGCAGACTTTTATCATAGCGCAATTCGGCAATGCGTTCTTCTGTAAACTGTGCTTTCAGACGTTTGGGGCGTTCAATAGTTACTTTGTAATAGCCAAAGTCGCTGTTATTGAAAACCTGCGACGAGATAGTACCCGTTCCGTTTTCTGTCACCACTTCCTTGCGGTCGGCAGTTTCCATGGCGGCATATACGCGCAGTATTTCGGCTATATGTTCGGGAGCAAACTCACAGTTTTTGTTTCCGAGATTCTTACGCAACTTACGATACAGTTGTCCTGCATCTATTAGTTGAACTTTGCCTTTGCGTTGGGGAGCTTTGTTGTTGCTGAGTATCCAGATATAGGTGGTAATGCCGGTATTGTAGAACAAGTTATTGGGCATTTGCACGATACAATCCAACCAGTCGTTTTCAATAATATAGCGGCGTATATTACTTTCGCCACCTCCGGCATCGCCCGTAAACAGACTGGAACCATTGTGTACAGAAGCTATGCGCGAACCCAGTGGACTTTGGGCAGTGGATTTCATTTTTGAAACCATCTCCATCAGGAACAGCAACTGTCCGTCGGACGAACGGGGTGTTGCATCTGCCAGCTCTTTGTTTCCCCAATAATCGGATAGCGTTACCTGAAAACGCGGGTCGATAATATCTTTGCCGTCTTTGATATATTTCTGTTCGCTCGCCCACGATTTTCCGTAAGGTGGGTTGGAAAGCATAAAGTCGAAGGTCGTTCCTCCAAACTCGTCGGTGCTAAGCGTTGAACCTACACGGATATTTTCGGGGTTATTGCCCTTAATCATCATATCCGACTTACAGATAGCGTAAGTCTCATCGTTTATTTCTTTACCGTACAGATATACATTGCCAGCAGCACGAATTTCGCCTTCTTCGTCTTTAATAAAGTTCTGACTTTCGGTAAGCATTCCACCACTTCCGCAAGCAGGGTCGTAGATAGTCATTACGGGGGGCAATATGTCTTTCACCGGCTCAAACACAATGTGCGTCATCAGGTCAATAACCTCACGGGGTGTAAAGTGCTCTCCGGCTTCCTCGTTATTTTCTTCGTTGAATTTCCGAATCAGTTCTTCAAACACATAGCCCATACCCAGATTACTAAGTACAGGCAACTTGCGCCCTTCGGGGTCGTTTTTCTCAAAAGGAGTGAGGTTGATATAGGGCGAAGTAAATTTCTCAATCACATCCAGCAGCACATTCTTTTGTGCCATGTGGCGTATCTGGCTTTTGAGCTTGAATTTTTCGATAATCTCCTTCACATTGGAGCTAAAGCCATTCAGGTAGTCTTCAAAGTTAGCTTCCAGTATTTGTTGGCTGTTGGTAGCTGTATCGTGCAAGCGTTGAAGCGTCCATTCACTGATATTGTAAAACACATAGCCCGATACTTCACGCAAACCATTTTCATCCCATTCGGTAAAACCTGCTTCGTCCCGTTGGAAAGCCAATTCCTCCATCACCGCATCTTTTGTCGGTTCCAGCAAGGCATCCAAACGTCTTAAAACCACCATTGGCAATATCACATCCCGGTACTTTCCCCGTACATACACATCCCGTAAACAATCATCCGCAATAGACCAAATAAAGGAAACTATCTTGTTGTGTGAAGCTGTATTCATTTCGATTTTAAATTATTTTTTCAAAGTTACAAAACTACAAAATCTATTTTATATTTTCACAATTGCAGGCAATTTCTTTTTAAGAATACTTAAGTAGACCTAACAGGTTTTTAAAACCTGTTAGGTCTGAAAATCCGCACTTCGCTTTAGGGGATGGAGGTTCTATCAACCTGCACCCAGCACCTTCGCACAGCCCGCCCATTTCACCGCTTCGCCTTCGCCATCGGCGCCCACGGTGCCAAACTCCACGCCAAGGCCCAGCACCAAGGTATCGCTAGCAGTCAGGTAAGGCGTAACGTTTGTAAGTTGCACTTCCAGGTTTTGTGCGGGTTGTACCCGTTTTACGGGTGTCCATTCGGAGTGCACCTCCCGGTAGGTCCCCAGCAGCAAGTCGTTGGCGGGCTTATAGGTTTTGGTTTCCGGGTCGTAAGTAACATTGGTGGTAATCCCCAACACTACTACAAATCGCAGCAGTGGCAGTTTATTAGGGGCAAACAGCTGGTCGGCAGGGTTAAACTCCGGCAGGGTCACCGTAGCCCGCATCGCGTCGCGTTCGATATGCCAGTCGGGTTTTAGCCGCACCACCCGGTCGAACAGGTTGGTTTTATTAAAGCTAAAATCCACCAAATACTGATTGTTAGCCCGCACATACACGTTGCGGGTTCCCTTTTCGTGCTCCTCGTCGCGGCACTGTATCTTTTTACACAGGGCGTTCATGCCGCCCATCACGTTGTAGTCGGCCAGGCGCATCAACGGCTCCAACGCCCGGCGCAACGCACTGGCCGCTTTGGTACATCCGCCCCATTCTTTTCCGCTGTCGCGCAGCCCCTTGCAGCTCTCGCGTGTTTTAATCGTATGTTTACTCGGTCCACCTTTGGTGCGCATAATCACCTCATTGTTCCCCCGCATGGTATACATTGATATACCTTTCAGAGCGCCAGTTACCTGTGTTAGTCCTTTTAATCGTGCCATGAATTAGTTTATAGTTCTAAGTTCTGAGTTTTGTGTTTTGTGTTTCGCGTTTTGTGTTCTGTGTTCTGTGTTCTGTGTTCTGTGTTTCAAGAATGAAGCATTCTCTTACTGCTTACCTCTTACCTCTTGCTGCTTACTGCTTACCGCTTACCTCTTGCTGCTTACCGCTTACTCAGTAACCAAACAGTTATTTATTTATCATTGCAAATATATATAAAATTATTTCAAAACTATGATATTACTCTTTATATAATAGAGCTTTAATATAGCTTTATATAAGTTATATCTATGCTATATATGAGTTTTAACATACAATATATAGACAAGATAACTATACTATGCCTAAATGCGTCCGGGACAAAACACTAAACCCAAATTGACACAGGTTATTAAATCGCGATTAATTGCCTCTTGCTTTAGCTGAAGGCAATTAAAATTTGTTTCCTTTGTCCATTGGATTAGTTGATGTACATTTGCAGTGTTTTTGTAGCAAATTATGAGAAGTTTCCTGAAATACACCTGTTTCCTGTTCCTAATGGTAGCCTGCATGGCCTGCAACGACATGCACGACGTGCCTACGCCGGTTGACCTGCCCGACACCCCGGGCGAAACGGGCAAGATGTACGTGCTCTCCGAAGGGCTTTTCAATATGAACAACAGCACCCTGGCTTTGCTGGACTTCGACAACCACACCCTGAAACCCGATTTTTTCTTACTCCAAAACAACCGTGGACTAGGCGACACGGGCAATGACATGAAGGCTTACGGCAGCAAGCTATGGATAGTGGTAAACGTATCGTCGCAAGTAGAAGTGCTGGATCTGAAATCCGGCCTTTCCATTAAGCGCATACCGTTTTTCGATTCAAACAAGGTAGCCCGGCAGCCCCGCTATATTGCTTTTTCGGGCAGCAAAGCCTACGTTTGCTCGTTTGATGGCACGGTGGCACGCATTGACACCACCACCCTTACTATAGAAGCCATCACCACCACCGGGCGAAATCCGGACGGAATCACCGTGGCAAACGGCAAGCTATACGTGGCTAACTCCGGCGGACTGGATATGCCCAACTACGACAACACCGTTTCCGTGATAGATCTGAACACATTTGCCGAAACGAAAAAGATAACCGCAGGACTGAACCCTTACAAAACAGAAACCGACTCGGAAGGCGATGTGTATGTGGTTTCAAGGGGAAATAATGGGAGTATAAAAGCTAAATTGGTGCGGATTGACAGCCACACCGACGAAGTGGTACAAACATTCGACGATATTCCGGCAGTGAATTTTAGCATCCACAACGATACGGCCTATCTGTACAATTACGATTTTATACAAAACACGTATTGGATCAAAACATTTGACTGCAAAACCGAGCAACTGATTTCCGACAGCTTTATTACCGATGGAACAAGCCTGGAACGCCCGTTTGGTATCTACGTCCACCCCACCAACGGGCATGTGTATGTAACCGATGCCCGGAACTACACCACAAAAGGCGATTTGTTTTGCTTTAACCGCAGCGGAAAACTCCTTTACAAGCTAGAAAGTGTAGGCTTGAACCCGAACTCTATCGTGGCTGTTCCATAAAATGTCCGTTTTCCTCAAAAAAATCAGAGCAAATACAGCTTTCAATATCAACATTTTAAAGAATCACTAACCCACAGAAACCAAATTATTACAGCTTTTTTCATTACATCCCCTTGTAGAATCAAAAAAAGACTATATCTTTGCACTCGCAAAACGGAAATGGTACCATAGCTCAGTTGGTAGAGCAAAGGACTGAAAATCCTTGTGTCCCCGGTTCGATTCCTGGTGGTACCACTTACAAAAAGCGCTTGAACGGATGTTTAAGCGCTTTTTGTTTATCAAAACACAATTTCTACCTCAATGTACATTGTTTATATAATCCACAGCGCAACAAATGATTCGTACTACATTGGTCAAACCTGTGATTTAACTCAAAGACTTAGCGAGCACAACTCCGGACTATACAAAGGAGCATACACCAAGCAAGCCAATGACTGGGAAATTTTTTGTACGATTGACTGCGAAAGCCGACAACAGGCAATCCGGATTGAAAATCATATCAAGAGAATGAAAAAGAGAACTTATTATAATTCTCTGAAGCAATACCCGGAAATAATCGAAAAACTCCTCAATCAATATAAAGACTAAAAATCCTTGTGTCCCCGTCCCGATAGCTATCGCGGACGATTCCTGATGGTACCACTTACAAAAAGCGCTTAAACGGTTGTTTAAGCGCTTTTTGTTTATCAAAACACAATTTCTACCTCAATGTACATCGTTTATATAATCCACAGCGCAACAAATGATTCGTACTACATTGGTCAAACCTGTGATTTAGCTCAAAGACTTAGCGAGCACAACTCCGGACTATACAAAGGAGCATACACCAAGCAAGCCAATGACTGGGAAATTTTTTGTACGATTGACTGCGAAAGCCGACAACAGGCAATCCGGATTGAAAATCATATCAAGAGAATGAAAAAGAGAACTTATTATAATTCTCTGAAGCAATACCCGGAAATAATCGAAAAACTCCTCAATCAATATAAAGACTAAAAATCCTTGTGTCCCCGTCCCGATAGCTATCGCGGACGATTCCTGGTGGTACCACTTACAAAAAGCGCTTGAACGGATGTTTAAGCGCTTTTTGTTTATCAAAACACAATTTCTACCTCAATGTACATCGTTTATATAATCCACAGCGCAACAAATGATTCGTACTACATTGGTCAAACCTGTGATTTAACTCAAAGACTTAGCGAGCACAACTCCGGACTATACAAAGGAGCATACACCAAGCAAGCCAATGACTGGGAAATTTTTTGTACGATTGACTGCGAAAGCCGACAACAGGCAATCCGGATTGAAAATCATATCAAGAGAATGAAAAAGAGAACTTATTATAATTCTCTGAAGCAATACCCGGAAATAATCGAAAAACTCCTCAATCAATATAAAGACTAAAAATCCTTGTGTCCCCGTCCCGATAGCTATCGCGGACGATTCCTGATGGTACCACTCTTAACTAAAAAGCTCACAGTCATAACGACTGTTAGCTTTTGCATTTTATATGGTTTTCAATCAGTTACGACCGAATTACAATAGGGTTATTATCAGGACTTTTAAACTATTTTGTACACCAAACAACCCAAATGCATACCAATGATCACCACTAAACTATACATAGAGCAAGTGATCCCAATTGCCACCTTTACGTTTTTTTTGTCCGGTATAGGCGCTTAGACCGCCCATAATATTCATTCAAATTTTGGCTGAAGGCCAATTATAACATAGCCCAAGGCATTGCCATTGGGCTAGAATACATTGCCACTTCGTGGCGTAATACAGGGGCAAGTATGAAGTTATCCCATAAAAATTGGTTGAAAATCGTATTTACATCAACTATAACTGATATTTATGTGGGCGGCCTAAGCGCCTATACCATTTTTTCCTGGAGCCAGTAACATAAGCCCCACAAGCATTGGCACAATAAAATTTACCGCCCAAACGCAAATACCCGCCAAAGCGATATTAGCCACCAGCCCGGAATATAACCCTACTATCAAAACAGCGGACGAACTACGAACAGCCGCCTCCGAAAAGGCAAAGGATGGCAAAAAAGTTACGATTAAATAATGGGCAGGAATGGCGATTAAAGCCTCCGACAGTTGCAATTGCACTCCAAAAAAGCGAAGCATAAGAAAAAACTGCAAACAGAAAACAATATAGCGAAGCATTGAAACTCCTACAATACGGAATAAACCGGAGCGGGAATGCAACGCGAGTCCATCAGCAAAACCTCTGACTCCGGCAGCAATTTTAGTTTGCGCAAAATAACGGCTTAGTTTTGGCAACGAAAAATACAGCGCCAGGAACAACACCAAAAAAGCGAGTACAGACAACAGGAAATACTGCATATTAATCGCAAACACATTCGTCGTTGAGTAAAACAAGATCACAAAAGCAGGTATTCCAAAAATAGCCATCACCAAATTTTGAGTAAGGCTGCTCACAATACTCAGGGCAACGCCTGCTTTCCGATTTCCGGCATCAAGATAGAGAACCCGGCCCATCAGCTCTCCAACACGATTGGGTGTAAAAAAACCGGTAGAAATACCGGCCAATACAGCCCTTACAGATGTTTTCAACGATAACTTTTGAAGAGGAGCAGTCAATAAATTCCATTTCAACGCTTCGACCAACCAATTTACTGGCAACAGTGCCACAACGGCCACCAACCACCAGCTTTGAGCCAACGGCATCTGTCGCCACCAGGACAAAAGCCGGTCATATTCCGAAAAATAAATCAGCTTATGCGTTAGGAACAAACAGGCAGCCAGCACAACAACCCACTTCAAAATCAATTCCCAGTTGGCCTGAAGGAATTTCACTATATGAGTTTGTATGCCATTCATCATTCCTGAAAAACAGAGCGTAGTTATCGTGCTCCAACTTTTGTACCCCGGGCGGTATTCTTCGGAACTTTGAATGTGAACTTTTTCTGGGAAAAATAGCTTATCAGCACACACACGAATGTTGCGGCCATCTGCGAAGGAGTTGTCCAAAAGTGAAATCCATCGACCAATATCTTTAAAACAATTGTATTAACACCTAGATTTACAAACACAATCATAAAATACCTGTACAGTTGAACATGTCCACGCAATTCGGAAGCAGTGAATGTAACATACTTCTGCAATAAGAACCCGAAAAAATTCGAAAACGGGAAGGCAATTACAAGCGAGGCGATATGCGAACTGAGCGTAAAAAAGCCCAGCGGCAACATTTGTTGATGCAACACAAAATTATAAACAACGAAGTACAACAACAACGAAAACCCTACGTTAACAGCCCCCGTGAAGCCATAACGAAAAAACTGCAAGCTAAAATACTTACGAAACGGCGGATAAAAAAAGTCGATTGCCAGACTAATCCAACGCCCAATGGTTTCGAATAATTTCCTCATATTTGAAATGAAATCAATAATGCAGTGGGTTAATTAAACGGAAAAAGTAGGATAATCGAACAATTATAGCTACTTTTGTGCGCAATTTAGAAAACAGTCCGTTCGCACTGGTTGCAAAGATACAACAATCTAAATTGAGAACCGGCAATTGGCAATTGATAACTTGCCGATTTATTGAAAATTAACTTTAGAGCGATTAATTCCAATCAATCCTATTTTTACGTAACGAATATGCCCGACGACTACCATAGTTATGACACAAGTAAGAGCGAAAAAATACTTGGGCCAGCACTTCCTCAAAGACATGGAAGTTGCCCGTCGTATTGCCGCGAGCTTAACGCTCGACGGTCGCACCTCTGTGCTTGAAATTGGTCCGGGAATGGGTGTCCTCACCCAGTTTTTGTTACAAAATCCACTTATCGATCTCACGGCCGTAGAACTCGACGGCGAATCGGTTGAATACCTTCACCAGCATTACCCTTCATTAAACGTTATAGGAGCCGACTTCCTGAAAATGGATTTGAAAAGTCTGTTTCCGGGCAAATTTTGCATTATTGGCAATTTCCCTTACAATATCTCCAGCCAGATTTTCTTTAAAATGCTCGACAACAAGGACTCGATCCCGTGTTTATCAGGCATGATACAGAAGGAAGTGGCTGAGCGTATTGCAGCTCCGGCCGGGAGCAAAACCTACGGCATACTTAGCGTGCTGATGCAGGCATACTACAAAATCGAGTACCTTTTCACGGTACACGAGCACGTTTTTGACCCTCCGCCCAAGGTCAAATCGGCTGTTATTCGCTTTACCCGCAACGATGTGTCGCAAATTGAGTGCAACGAGCAACTATTCAAAACGGTAGTGAAAACAGCCTTCAACCAACGTCGCAAAACCCTTCGAAATTCCCTGAAGCCTTTAGGCCTGGGCGACAGTTCCATTTTCACGGATCCGATTTTCGATAAACGCCCTGAACAACTGGACGTACAATCATTTGTAGATCTGACGAACAAAATTGACGCTGAAATCAAAAGCCGCAACAGCTAAGAGAAACCGTTTATTTGCAACCTGTAAATAAACAGGAATATTGCGAGAAAAAAAATTATAAATCCAATCCATTATGGACGACTATCACCCGAAATTATTGTAAACCGGAATAGAAGGCTTTCGTTGTATGCCCTCTATTCAAAAATCATGGAGGAAAAACAACATGAAAACTTTCTATAAAAACAGCAACGGACTGGTTCCATGCAAAAACTGGGAGCCCGACTGCTGGGTTCACGTGGAAAAACCCACCGATGAGGATGTAAAATACCTCGTGGACGAACTTAAAATCCCCTTATCGTTTTACAATGATATTGAAGACGTTGACGAGCGTCCGCGTATCGAAATTGAGGATGGCTGGACATTTATCATCATCCGCATCCCCTACACCATCGAAAATAGCAACGTTCCATTTTCAACCGTACCGTTGGGCATCTTGTTCAAAGGCAATGTTTTCATCTCTATTTGTTTCTACAACACCGAAATGATCGGGGATTTTGCCCAATACACCATCAAAAAAAACATAACTAAAACCAGCAATTTCGATTTTGTCCTCCGGCTGCTTCTTTCTTCAAGCGTCTGGTTCCTGAAATACCTGAAGCGTATAAACAACGATATTAACTCTGCAGAAAAAAAACTGGAGAATTCAATCCGGAACCAGGAGCTTCAAACCATGCTGAAAATTGAGAAATGCCTGGTTTATTTCACCACCTCGCTCAGGGGGAACGACATGTTGGTGCACCGGATTAAAAACTACAAGGATTTGCAAAAAGCTTGTGATCCGGAACTGGTTGAAGATGTTGAAATTGAATTACGCCAGGCACTCGAAACCACCAAAATACACAGCGACATTTTAAGTGGCCTGATGGATGCATACGCTTCGGTTATCTCCAATAATGTAAACGAGATAATGAAACAATTAACTTCAATTTCGATTATATTAATGATCCCGACATTGATTGCCAGTATGTATGGAATGAACGTGCACAACAATCTGGAAGAGGCCCGCTATGGCTTTTGGATCGTGCTGTTTATATCATTTTTACTTTCAGGGCTGGGAGTTCTTCTGTTCCGGCGCAAAAACTGGTTTTGACCAACGAACGCTAACCGGCATTTATTTCAAGTATCGTTTAAGTATTAACCTTCGGATTCGAAAATAAAAATCGCTTATGTCTGAATTAAGAATTTTTTACCACGAAGATGCCAAAATAAAAATCTCCAAAAACCTGGATATACTCAAGAAGGTAAACCTGAAAGAGCTTATCTGGATTGACCTGAACGACGTTTCGGATGCCATCGAAACCGAGTTGGAGCAATTTTTAAAGATATATATCCAGGAAGACGAAGAAATTGAAGAAATCGAGATGAGTTCGCGCTACATGCAGACTGACGATAGCATCGTGGCCAACTCCAACTTTTTGCAGGACAGTTATGTAATGGAACCTGTTTCGTTTATCCTGAAAAACGGGATTCTGGTATCGGTACGAAACACCGACTTAAAGTCATTCAACGAAACCATCAAAAAGATCTATGCCAATACCCGGAATTTTCCTACAGGCTACCACGTGCTGGTAACCCTGCTCGAAACCCGGGTGGAATACGACGCCGATATGATTGAGGAAATTACAGACCAGATTACCGGTTTAAGTAAGACCCTGAATACCGAAGACGATCTTGACCAGGACATTCTGATCCGGATCAAAGACCTTCAGGAAAAGGTAATGATTATCCGGCAAAATATCATGGACAAACAACGTGTGGTTTCGAATATGCTGAAATGCGATTTTTTCCCGGCAGACTTGCTGCCTCGCCTGACAATGATTATCAAAGATATAAATTCACTATTTGAATATACCCGCTTTGGTTTCGACCGTCTGGACTACCTGCAGGATACATTCCTCGGTTTGGTAAACCTGCAACAGAACAAAATTATCAAGATATTTACAGTGGTTTCTGTTATTTTCATGCCACCAACGCTGATTGCAAGTATTTACGGGATGAACTTCAAGCATTTGCCCGAACTGGACTGGAAACTGGGTTATCCGGTATCGATATTAATGATGATTGGATTTTCAGCCGCCGTACTAGTCTATTTCCGACGAAAGAAATGGCTATAACACAAAAAAACAGGCAAACTGGTTTTGAACTGGTTTGCCTGCTTTGCATTATCAATTATCAATTATCAATTGCCAACTGTCGATTCTTATATTACCGTCATTTCCCCACACATACTTATGCTTAGCCGATGTTTAACGTCGTTTATCGAAGTATATTCACCCAACAGGTACATCAGTTTTGTTACAATTGCTTCGGTTGTACAGTCGTAAGCACTCATCACTCCGGCGTTCACCAGGTTAAGGCTTGTTTCGTAGCGTCCCATTTCCACCGAACCCGTACTACACTGGGTTTTGTTTACAATCAGAATACCACGATCGGTAGCACTTTTCAGCGCATTGTAAAACCATATGCGACGTGGAGCATTGCCCGTACCGAAGCTCTCGAGCACAACAGCTTTCAGCCCCGGCATATTCAGAATAGCATTCACCGTATGCTCCGTAATGCCCGGGAAAAGCTTAAGGATAGCTATATTCTGGTCAATTTTAGTCCGCACCCGAAGTGAGGAATCGGAAGATGGATAGTGAATATAAGAACGGAAATACTTGATATGCACCCCGGCTTTGGCCAACGGCGGATAATTATAGGAGTTAAATGCGCTGAAATGCTCGGCATTTTTCTTGGTCGTGCGATTTCCCCTGAACAATGTATCTTCAAAAAAGAATGCAGACTTCTGGCACAATAGGCTGGCCGCTTTCCTTGGCCGAAGCAATTTCGATAGCCGTCAGCAGGTTTTCCTTGGCATCGGAACGCATCATGCCAATAGGCAATTGCGCCCCGGTAAAAATAACCGGCTTGGACAAATTCTCAAGCATAAAACTCAGTGCGGAGGCCGAATAAGCCATTGTATCCGTACCGTGCAACACAACAAACCCATCAAAGTCATCGTAATTTTCCTGAATAATAAGCGCCACCCGCTCCCAGGCATCAGGCTGAACATCGGATGAATCAATTAATGGCAGAAAAGGAATGGACTTAATTCGAATTCCTATTTGTTTAATTTCGGGCATCAGTTCCTGAAGCCGCTCAAAATCAATGGGACGCAACGCGCCGGTTGCAGGATCTTCGGACATACTGATTGTTCCGCCCGTAAATAGCAATAATACAGCACTTTCTTTTTCCACGAACTATTCCATAAAAATTTCGTGCAAAGTTAGTATAAAAATTCAGGCCGGAATCCGTAAACTTATTTTTCTCTGTTTAAATTTAAGTGGCTTCCAAAAATGAGCATTAAATTCAAAGCAAGTAACAATTCCATTAAGTAAAACCACATTTTTAGGCAATTTATAAGCGTATTATTAGTAACTTTGCAGCCCAGTAACGAAAACAAAAATATGAATCGGATTTTTTTGATCGGATATATGGGTTCGGGCAAAACCACCATCGGCAAGCTTTTAGCCTCAAGGCTCGGATACAGCTTCGTGGATATGGATGCCTATATTGAAGAAAAACAATTCAAAACCATTTCGCAGTTTTTTGCAGAAAAAGGCGAACACGAATTCAGGGCATTGGAACAAAAATGCCTGCACGAAATAGCTGAATTCGAAAATGTTATCATTTCTACCGGCGGAGGAACTCCATGTTTCTTCAACAATATGGAATACATGAATAGCCGGGGACTTACCATCTATTTAAAACTGACTGCTGCCGAGCTTGCCGAAAGGCTTGAGCTGATAGGTGTAAGCAAGCGCCCGCTACTAGCCAACCGCACAGGCGAGGATCTGCGCAGTTTTATTGATGACGGTCTATCCAAACGTGAACCTTTTTACGAAAAAGCAAACCACTCTTTTTCCGGCGATATTGGAGAAACTGTGGACAACATTTGCGAACTACTCTCGCAACTTTAAACAACCCGGATTTATATGCCGGAAAATACTAAACAATAATCTTTCCCTTACACAAGGAAAAAGAAACCGGTGAAAAACACCAAACCAACCACCTCAGAACCGGAAACACAGCCCGTAAACAGGAAGAGTTTCGTCTGAAAAAATTATTTTCGTATGAGCACAAAAATTTACAGCGTAATAACCGGAACCGGGAGTTACATTCCTTCAAGGCAAATCAAAAATGAAGATTTTATCACTCAGGAATTTTACGAACCAAATGGAGAAAAAATAACCAAAGACGGTCGTGAAATCACCGAGAAATTCAGGGAAATAACGACCATCGCCGAAAGACGTTACGTTACCGACGATCTGACGACCTCAGACATGGCATTTTTTGCAGCGGAAGAAGCTATAAAGTCAGCCGGCATCGATAAGGAAGAACTGGACTACATCATTGTGGCAAACAACTTTGGCGACACCCAACACGACAACCGCGCTTCGGATCACGTACCGGCCATGGCCTCAAAAGTAAAACACAAACTCCAGATCAAAAACCCGGAAACCATAGCTTACGATATTATTTTTGGTTGCCCCGGCTGGCTCCAGGCCGTTATTCAGGCTAATTATTACATCAAAGCCGGCGATGCCAAAAAGATTTTGGTGATCGGAGCCGATTTGCTCTCCCGCATCAGCGACCCACACGACAGGGATTGCATGCTGTATGCCGATGGAGCTGGCGCTGTAATCCTGGAAGCAAAAGAAAGTTCCACGCCGATTGGCATTCTGGCACACAAAACCCGCTCCGATACATTTTCCCACGCCGGTCTGCTACACATGGGACCATCGTACAATCCCGACTTTGAGAAAAAAGAATGATTTATTCCTGAAGATGAACGGACGTAAACTATATATTTACGCGATCGAAACTGTTCCAACGGCCATAAAAGCCTGCCTCGACAGCAGCGGCATTGGCATTGACGAAGTAAAGAAAGTACTTATCCACCAAGCCAATGGCAAACTGGACGATGCCATTCTAAAAAGATTTTATGCGCTTTATGACATCAAGGAAGCCCCCGAAGACATTATGCCAATGACCGTTGGTTCGCTCGGAAACACCTCTGTGGCCACTTTACCAACGCTATTCGACCTGATCTTAAAAAACAATCTGAATGACCACCAGATAAACAAGGAAGACATACTTATCTTTGCATCGGTAGGAGCCGGAATGAACATAAATGCCATGGTTTATAAAATGGAATAATTTCTATTGCAATCTTATTTAATATGAGAATTGGTGGGGTAATTACCTCACCAATTTTTATTTTGTAAAAGCTCTACAACTATTTAGTTAACGGAATTTTATTTGAAAATTGTGGATAACTTCCCACACATTTCCTCAACTCCTTTCAAAAATTCCACTATCTTTATCCTCGCAAAAAAGTCAGCAACTACTGACTGTAATTTACCGGAAAACAACCACTTAACATGAGTTCCTTCGTTCATCTCCACGTCCATTCCCACTATTCAGTACTCGATGGAATGTCATCCATCTCCGGCCTTGTAGATAAAGCGGCCAAAAGCGGCATGCACGCCGTGGCACTTACCGATCACGGCAATATGTTCGGGATCAAGGAATTTTTCAATTATACAAAAAAGAAAAACGGCAAGGTTAAAGGACATATTTCGGAGCTTCAAAAACAGCTGAAAGCAGAAGGAATCAGCGAAGAAGAAAAAGCATCCATTCTCAAAGAGATAGAAGAGGAGAAACAAAAACTCTTCAAACCAATCATCGGATGCGAAGCCTATGTAGCCCGTCGCGGCCTGAAATCGAAAGACGGAACGGAAGACCGCAGCGGCTATCACCTGGTACTGCTTGCCAAAAATAAAAAAGGCTACCAAAACCTGTGCAAACTGGTTTCCATGTCGTGGATTGATGGGATGTACTACCGTCCGCGTATCGACCATGAAATTTTGGAAAAATACAGCGAAGGATTAATTGCATCGTCCGCCTGCCTGGGTGGCGAAATTCACAAAAAAGTAGAAAGCGGCAATTTGGAAGAGGCCGAGAAATCCATCATGTGGTACAAGCGCGTATTTGGCGACGATTACTACATTGAGCTTCAGCGCCATAAAACCGACAAACCGAATGCCGACTACGAATGCTACGATAAGCAAATGCGCCAAAATGCAGAACTTATCAAGCTGGCTCAAAAAACAAACACCAAACTCGTGGCTACCAACGATGTTCACTTTGTGGAAGAAGAACATGGCGAAGCTCACGAACGGCTAATATGCCTCAGCACGGGAAAGGATCTGGATGATCCGAGCCGGATGCGCTACACCAAACAGGAATGGCTGAAATCGCCCGAACAGATGTGGCAGATTTTTGCCGACGTGCCAGACGCTCTGGAAAATTCGGTGGAAATTGCGAATAAAGTTGAATTCTTCGACATCGACTCCGGCGCTATGATGCCCGTCTTCCCCATTCCGGAAAGCTTTGCCACCGAAGAACAATACCGCAGCAAATTTACGGAAGAAATGCTTCGGGAGGAATTTGGTGCCGGATACGACCGGCTCGGAGGATACGAAAAAACCGTACGCGTAAAACTGGAAGCTGACTATCTGGCTAAACTGGCTTACGAAGGAGCAGCAATCCGCTACGGATCTGAGCTTAGCGCCGAACAAAAGGAACGTATTGATTTTGAATTGTACGTAATGAAAACGATGGGATTTCCAGGATACTTCCTTATCGTACAAGACTTTATACGCGCAGCTCGCGACATGAAAGTATCGGTAGGACCCGGCCGTGGTTCGGCAGCCGGTTCTGTTGTTGCATATTGCCTGCGCATTACCGACATCGACCCGCTTAAATACGACTTGCTGTTTGAGCGCTTCCTGAATCCCGACCGTATCTCCATGCCCGATATCGATATTGACTTCGATGATGATGGACGCGGACAAGTGTTGCGCTGGGTAACAGACAAATACGGCAAGGAGCGCGTTGCACATATTATCACTTACGGAACAATGGCCACAAAATCGTCTATCAAAGACGTGGCCCGCGTTCAACGGCTACCGCTTTCGGAAGCCGACCGGCTAACCAAGCTGATTCCGGATAAATTCCCTGAAGGCGCCGATGGGAAGGCTCCAAAAGTAAATATTTCAAACTGCCTGAAATACGTGCCTGAACTGCAACAGGCGCGCAACTCTTCCGACCAAAATCTTTCGAGCACACTGCGTTATGCCGAAATGCTTGAAGGAACAGTTCGCCAAACCGGTGTTCACGCCTGCGGTGTAATTATCGGAGCCGATGACCTGACCAACCTGGTACCGCTGAGTACAGCGATGGACAAGGAAGCCAACGAAGAAATGCTGGTTACGCAATACGAAGGTTCGGTCATTGAGGAAATCGGGCTTATTAAAATGGACTTTTTGGGACTGAAAACCCTGTCCATTATCAAAGAAGCATTATCAAACATAAAAAAATCAAAAGGAATAGAGCTTGATATTGATGCAATTCCAATTGACGATCAAAAAACATACGAACTTTTCAGCAAGGGACTGACTGTAGGAACGTTCCAGTTCGAGTCCGCCGGTATGCAAAAGCACCTCATAAACCTTCAGCCTACCCAGTTTGAAGACTTGATTGCCATGAATGCCCTGTATCGCCCGGGACCAATGCAATACATTCCCCAGTTCGTAAACCGTAAACACGGGCGCGAAAAGATTGAATACCCGTTCCCGATCATGGAGAACCGCTTGAAAGATACATACGGCATCACGGTGTATCAGGAACAGGTCATGCTTTTGAGTCGCGACCTTGCCGGTTTCACCCGCGGACAATCCGATGAGCTTCGAAAAGCAATGGGTAAAAAGCTCATTGACAAAATGGAAGCCTTAAAGGTGAAGTTCATGGAAGGATGCGAGAAAAATGGCTTTGGCCCCAAGGCAAAACTGGAACAAATCTGGAGCGACTGGGCTGAGTTTGCCAAATATGCATTCAACAAATCGCACGCTACATGTTACTCCTGGATTGCTTATCAAACAGCCTATCTGAAAGCGCATTACCCTGCAGAGTTTATGGCTGCCAACTTAACGCGCAACAAGGATGACATTACCGAGGTTGGTAAATTCATGGATGAGTGTAAAAACCTCGGCATGAACGTACTTGGACCGGATGTAAATGAGAGTGATTTGACTTTTACCGTAAACACCGAAGGCAATATCCGTTTCGGGCTTGGAGGTGTGAAAGGCGTTGGCGAAGGTGCTGTGGAAGCCATTGTAAATGAGCGAAAAACAAATGGCAAGTTCAAAAGCATGTTTGATTTGGTTGAACGGGTAAACCTGACGGCTTGCAACAAACGCGCCATGGAAAGTTTGGCACTTTCAGGTGCTTTTGATAGCTTTGCAGACGTAAAACGCGAGCAGCTTTTCACCGAGAACAGCAAAGGCGAACAAGTGCTGGAATCTATCTTACGCTACGGGAATAAATTCCAAACCGATTCGGCAATGGCCCACAATTCGCTGTTCGGAGGTATGGATTCGGTTGAAATAACCAAACCTGAAGTTCCATACGCGCCCGAATGGTCGCCGCTGGAACGCCTGAATAAAGAACGGGATCTGATTGGCATGTACCTTTCGGCTCATCCGCTGGACGAATACGAATTTGAAATAAACCATATCTGCAACACAACAACTGTTGATTTAAAAGACCTGTCGCCACTTCAGGGCAAATCGCTGAAAATCGGCGGAATGGTAACCAATTTCCGGCATGGAACTTCAAAAGCAGGAAACCCTTATGGCATATTTACGCTGGAAGATTATGCCGGCGCCTTTGAATTTCCGTTATTTGGTAAAAACTACATTGAGTTTGGCAAATATATGATCAAGGATTTATATCTTTACATCAATGCAGTAGTCCAGGAACGGGGAGCAGATTTTAAGTTCAAAAAAGTAGAAACAAATCCCAATGTTCCCAAAGAACTGGAGCTCAAAATTCAAAAAATTGAAGTGTTCAACGACATAAAAGACAAGTTGGTTAATACACTGACTCTTACGATCAGGCTTCAGCAATTAACGGCAGACTTTGCTACAGAATTGAACGACTTAGTATTAAATAATAAAGGCAATGTAAATCTGTACATCAACGTGGTAGATGAGCTTTCACCGAACAAAATTAAGCTCTTCTCACGTCAACACCGTTTTCAGATGAACAAAGAGATATACCACAGCCTTCGAAAAGCTCAGGCAGAAGAAATTCTCGAATTTCAGGTACATTAAGCTTAATTCGAAACACCCTTATAGAATTTATAAATAGGCATATTTTACAAATATCAAAAACATTTTAAACCCAAAGCTGTTTTACTCACAACTTTAGGAAAACAATTTAAAACTTTAATATTATGGCTTTAGAATTTACTGATGACAACATCAAGGAAATTATCAACAGTGGAAAACCGGTAGTAATTGATTTTTGGGCAGAGTGGTGTGGACCATGCCGCATGGTAGGCCCTGTAGTGGAAGAACTGGCTAAAGAATATGATGGAAAAGTTGTGGTAGGAAAAATGGATGTAGACAACAATGTTGACACTCCAAACGAATATGGCATCCGCAACATCCCAACTATTTTGTTCTTTAAAGACGGCCAGTTGGTTGACAAACAGGTTGGTGCAACCCAAAAAGCTGTTTTGGCAGCAAAAGTAGAAGCTTTGTTGTAAGTTTTTACAACTCCAGATAAAAAAGCGAACAGGCAAACAGGTGTAAAAACCGGCTTGCCTGTTTTCTTTTCTATTCTTACATCTAGAGTTTCAGATAAAAATCCTTTGCCAAAGCTGTAAATTCGGGCGAATAATGATGACGGACCTCACTTTCAATTATCAACTCTGCTTCAACTTTATCTGTTGGCACTTTTGTAAATTCAATCAGCACACGCTTGACATCTTTACCCGGCTTTGGAAAAACCTTAGTCAGCTTAGAACAAAACAAATCATTTTCTGAGGCAAAATCAATACACTGAAGCCCCTCATTGACCGGCAAAATCAAACTGATCCGTCCATCCGGATTCAGAAGCCCGGAAGCATTTTCAATTAATTCCCAATGCGTAAGAGTCTCGGTATGACGGGCCAACGACCGGTTTTCAGTTGGAGCCTTCAGTGAATTGACAAAGTATGGCGGATTAGACACGATCAAATCAAACCCTGTACTTGAAGTTTTTGCAAATTCCTGCAATGAACATTGCAACACCTCTACCCTGTTTGTCCATGGCGATTGCAGTACATTTTCCCGGGCCTGCTGCACAGCGTCGGGCTCAATGTCAATTCCCACAATTGTCGAACTGCTGCGCTGGGCAAGCATAAGAGCGATCAATCCTGCCCCTGTTCCGATATCCAATATCCGCGAGGCATTACCAACTTCCGCCCACGCTCCGAGCAACACACCATCAATGCCCACCTTCATGGCACATTTATCGTGATAAACCGTGAACTGTTTGAAACTGAAATAGGGATTCGGCATACGGGTTATCTTCTTCCTGAACTTGATGCCGGTTCCGATGTCCTTCTTGATCCACTGCTGTTCCCCGAGGACGCAGGCCGTGAAGACCCGGAACTACCCTGAGAAGGATTGCTGCGCACAGTCGATGGGGCGGAGTAAGGTTGCGAATTGTTATATCCCGGAACTGATCTGCGGACTGTTTGTGGCGCTGTATTATTATTCCCAGCTGGCACTGATTGTCGATACGTACTGCGCAAATTCATATCATTCGATGGCACGGTACGCGCAGACGGATTAGTACGGAATTCTGAAGGCGCACGAAAACCCAATGACACACTAGGTTGGTTTCGGCGCAATGCCGGAGCATCCATCGATGTGCGCTCATACCGCTTAGTTTGCAGGCGGTCATTCTGCTCAACACTCAATACACGTTGTATATCAGCATTTTTATTTTTCATACGCTCCACAGCTTCACTCCTGGTATTGGAAATTTGCCGTTCGCGCGCATAACGGAGGTTTATTTCGTAAACCTGCTTTGCCTGATCCTGGGTCAGGTTAAGTTCCTGCTGAAGTTTCTCTGTTTGCTTTGCGGCTTCCTGCTCAGGCGTACGCTGAGGAATAGTTGAATTGTCCTGACCATTTACAAACAAGGCCAAATTCAACAAAAACAAAACAGATATTATAGTTTTCTGGATTTTCATAAATAATAATTCTTCAAATCAACTTTAAACGACCACACTCCAATCATCTGATTTTATTCACAAACATCTGAATTCTACCCAGTTTTATCTCTACAGAATGTCTGTTTAAAGCTACAATACTACCGCAATGATTATGCCAAAAAGAAAACACAACAAATAGCTAACAATTGTTTATGCAAGTTAATTATTATTAAATTTTTCACATTAAAGTGAACAAATATAAGAAAAAAGAGGAAATTACACGGGCAATTTCAGCAAGAATATTCATTTTTAATAAAAGTCTTCCACTTCATTTCCAAACACAAAACATGCAGCTTCTCCCATAACGAAAGGAAAAAATCAGTTGAAAGTTTCGTATTCGTCTTTCATTTCCTATATTTATACGAAATTATTCACATTAACACTCAATAATTCATGTAGCATTATATACTACATTAAAAAGAAACAATTTTGACAAATGAAAATAAATAATTAACTTTGCTGCGTCTTTGAGAAAAGGAATCCAAACGTGCGGCTCAAACCTAAAAAGATTATTATCAAGATTTTGAATTAATCGCATGAACAAATGTCATATTAATTAACGCATTACCAATGACATGAATACAAAAATAGCTATTGTTACTGATGTTTCTCTGTTTTGTAACATTTTTATACCTTTGTTAAAGATGCAAAATACAAATGTACTTATCGACATTTGTAGCAGCATTGATGAAATTGACAAGAAAACTGATCTGGCTTCGTACAATCTAGTCCTTGTTGATGGAGGCATGAGCCATATGTCGTGCTTCGAAGCCATACAGCACATCCGATTCTCAAAACATGCCGCTGTTCCAATCTGGTTCTTCCCGGAAATCCAAACCGATGAGTACATGGTAAAATCCCGGATTTTGGGCGTCAGCAGAATTATCAGTAAACCTTTCGACCCCCTCAAAGTATCCAAAGAGATTTTTGCACAATAGTTCATCCTTTTACTGGAAAATTTCTCTAAACAACTGCTTTCTCCTCACTACTCGCTTTTTTATCAATGAAATTAAAATCTCAACAGAGTATATTCTGAAATTTTGTCATCTGACACGAGCCGATAAACACAAGGCCTACCTTAAACTAATGTATAATGAGAATAATAGCTCTATATTTCAATTACATATTTGTCAGGCTATTTTTCTTAATATTTTTTCTATCAATTCCCTTCGGTTGCTACTTTCTGAGCATAGCCCAAATAGAATATGGCAATTATGTTCTGATCAACCCGCTATTTGAGACAATAAATGCACTCCCAACCTGGCTGTACATTGTCAATTACCTTACAGCAACCCTTATTATAACCGTCATTCAGCTCTATTTCTTAGCCATATATTATATACTTCACAAAAAAAGGACAAAAAGAATTCATACAAAGTACAATGACTTACTGGTTGGCTATCTATTTGATTATTTGTATGACGAAACATTGAGCGATAAAGAAAAAAGAGCTAAACTTAAACGAATAAAAAAATGTCTGAGATCGGATGTTACCAAACGGATTTTTTTAAACCGGCTCAGACGGGTTCACTTGCAAATGGATGGTGAAATAAGGGATAGAAACTTCAACTTGCTTAAGGCGTTGCAATACACCAATTTTCTGCGCGCTTACCTACAATCGCCATACGTGAGGCATAAACTGTTTGCATTGAGAATTATTTCCGATTTTCACCTGCAGGGTTATGAGGGATACATTTACAAGCTGACAAAGAAAAAGAACAAAATACTAAATTCCGAGGCATTAGTAACCCTTGTGAAACTCTACATCTACGACGACCACTTATTCCTGGTTGACTTCAAGAGAAAACTCTCGGTTTGGGATGTAAACATGATAATAAGCAAAGTTCAACAGCAACGCAACAACAACTTCAACCATTTGAAGCTGGTAAAATCGGAAATTCCGGAGATTTCTGTTGTGGGAATTGTACTGGCAAGGCTGGACAAGCAAATTCAGTTGAAAAAAGAAATCAAGAAAAAAATCGAAAGTCCTATTGCACTGGTATCCGAACAAGCATTCCTGACTTACATCTCATTCGCTGCAGGACAGGAAGATTTCGATTACCTCACCTATCGGTTCGAAGCAGCTTCGGATATTGCCAAGCTACAAATTATCAAAACTATCGCTACATTTAAAAACAAGCGTGAAAAGACTAAATTCCTGAATTGGGTGGTAGAAAACAAGCCTATAATTTTCAAAATAGAGGCAATAAAAATACTTTTGAGCATTGACTATCAGTTGTACAATACAAAGTACCGGAATTCCAGCGACAAATCGATTAAAGATACAATTTCACATGTAGAAAACACATATTTTTAGAATACAAGAGATGGAAATACAAGTTTGGATCGAACACATAAATAATTTCTTTTTCATCTATGCCTGCGCTTTGTTTGCCATGTATTTGTTTACGGGGGTTTTATCCGCACTTGAACTGCGGAATTACAAAAACAAAAACAGATATGTAGACTACAAAGCAATGCTGACATTTCAAGCCCTTCCTTCGGTTTCTATCATTGCGCCGGCCTACAACGAAGAAAAAACCATCATAGATAACATCAGAATGTCTTTTGGCCTTGCAATACAAAGACTATGAGATAATTATTGTGAACGACGGGAGCAGTGACAATAGTCTGCAAAAGGTAATTGATTACTTCGATTTAGTAAAATTTGAACGGGCCTATGAATCCGACTTGCGTTGCGCACATATCAGAGGAATATACCAGTCCAGAAAATTGGCCTATAGCCATTTGACTATTATAGACAAAGAAAACGGGGGAAAAGCCGACGCGTTGAATGCTGGAATAAACATATCGAAAAAAGACCTTTTTCTAGCCATTGATGTAGACTGCGTCATAGAGACAGACGCTATTCTTAAAATGGCAAAACCATTTATTGATGACACAAAAAAAACGGTAATTGCCTCGGGTGGCGCGGTGCGGGTTGCTAATTCCTGCGAAGTTGTAAATGGAAAAATTTCCAAAGTGAGATACCCGCGCAATATCTGGGCAAAATTCCAGGTGCTGGAGTACTTCCGGGCATTTACGTTGGGACGCATGGCGTGGAGCAAAATGAACGGACTCCTGATTATTTCCGGAGCTTTTGGCCTTTTCGACCGCAAACGGGTCATCAACGTGGGAGGCTACGATAAAAATTCGGTAGGAGAAGATCTTGAGTTAGTAGTGAGGCTGAGAAGGTATATGCACGATGTGGAAAGAAAAAAATACCGGGTAGCATTTATCCCCGACCCTATGTGCTGGACTGAAGTTCCTGAGAGCCTCAAAATACTTTCCAGGCAACGAAACCGTTGGACCAGAGGCGGAATAGGGACAATCATCAAACACCGGAAAATGTTTCTCAACCCGAAATACGGGTTAATAGGCATGATAAGTTTTCCGTACTGGATTTTTTTCGAATGGCTGGCTCCAATTATCCAACTATGCGGAATTATCTATTTTATTGGAATTACAGTGCTCGGGTTTTTAAATCTTCAGGTATTCTACTCGCTGCTGTTTTTCGTGTTGGCTTTTACCGGCACCTATTCGGTTTTGGCTATTTTTCTGGAAGCTTACACTTACAACAAGTACAACGGAACCAGGTATTTATCGCAATCAATTGCCTTTACAATCCTGGAAATGATTATTTACCAACCGTTGAATATGCTCTTGTCGGTTGGAGGCAATCTGGATTTCTTTTTCAAGAAAAACAATAAATCGTGGGGAGAAATGACACGGAATGGTTTTGGCAAAAAAAAGCATTAGCCCGATCCAGCCACCTATTCTATGACATACAAAAAATGCGAATATAAAATTGAAGGATGATTTTTATATTCGCATCTTAAAAAGATTGGGCGACCTACTTATTGAAATTCCTCAATTTGATATTCGTAAGCACCTTTTTGGTATGCAATGAAAAATCGCTGTTCATCATCCATCCATAATAACCCATGTCGGTTTTCAGTACATCAGCTACTTTCTGTCCTTTATACTTCCCAAAATTGATTATTTCTTCGCCTTTGTCGTTATAAATCATTCGTCCGGCAAAGTCAACATTATTATTCTGCGTGGTAAATTTCGACAAGAAGTCAACATCATTTTTTAACTCAGGATAACGGTCAAGCTGCGCCATCAATACCTCGTAAGTGGCTAATGTATCCGCTTCAGCCCCGTGCGCTCCCACTAAATCCTTCTCGCAATAAAACTTATAGGCAGCCGCCAGGGTACGCGCCTCCATTTTATGAAAGACAACCTGTACATCGACAAATTTCCGTTTCGATAAATCAATATCTACTTCTGCGCGAAGCAGCTCCTCGACCAGCAACGGAATATCGAAACGATTTGAATTGTATCCTGCCAAATCGCAGCCTTCTATATCACGTGCAATTTCCTTAGCTACAGATTTAAAGGTTGGGCAATCGGCCACATCAGCATCGTAAATCCCGTGTACAGCCGAAGCAGATGCAGGAATAGGCATTTCGGGATTTATGCGGATCGTTTTGGTCTCTTCACGCCCGTTTGGCGACACTTTGTGATATGCAATTTCCACAATGCGATCTGTAACAATATTGGTTCCTGTTGTTTCAAGATCGAAAAAAACAATGGGATTTTTTAAGTTGAGTTTCATTCAAGAAGAAGTATTGGAAGCATATTTTTCAGCCTCCCGTTATTAGTAAAATTTGATGTATAATAAAAAAATTAAGGTCTAAAGACTTTCGACCCTAGACCTTAGACTCAATATAAATTCGATCTTAATCGTTGAGCAACATTGGCATTAGCAACATCAGAATTTCTTCGTTTGGTTCATTTTCAAACGGAAGAATCAGACCTGCACGAGAAGCATCCGACAATTCAAAAACAATGTCCGACGCATTTATATTTCCCAAAATTTCAATCAGGAACGATGATTTAAAACCAATCTTAATTGGTTCCCCATCAAACTGGCAACTGATCGTTTCTTCCGCAGAAATAGAGAAATCAATATCCTGGGCAGAAATGTGAATCTGATTTCCACCGAAAGCCAGCTTCACCAGGTTACTCGCCTGATTGGCAAATACTGAAACTCGTTTCAATGCATTAAGCAAAGTAGCCCGGTCGATAATAATTTTAAACGGATTCGTTTTGGGTATAACCCCGTTGTAGTTGGGGAAGCGACCTTCAACCTGACGGCAAATCATGGTGTAGTTAGCCAGCTTGAAATGTGCATTTTTACTGTCGAAACGGATTTCAACCTCTCCGCTTTCTTTGGGCAAAATGTTTTTCAACATCGTAGCCGGTTTTTTTGGCAAGATAAAATTCACCGTTTCTTCTCCTTCTACCGAAACCGAAGTATGGGTAGTTTTATAGCGAACCAATTTATGAGCATCCGTAGCCACCAAAGTCAGGCTATCGACCGTAATATCAAAGAAAACTCCGTTCATTACCGGACGTAATTCATCGTCGGCAGTACAGAAAAGCGTCTTCGAAATACCTGTTGCCAAAGTCGGCACCGGCAATGTCAGCATACGTGCATCATCCTGAAGTTGAGGCATACGAGGATATTCATCGCCATTCTGGCCAATAAAATTATACGACCCGTTGGCAGAAGTAATTACCAGGGCCAGGTTTGAATCATTTATATTGAATGTGAGCGGCTGTTCTGAAAATTCGCGAAGCGTATCGAGCAACAAGCGCGATGCGACAGCCACTTTACCGCTTCCTTCAGCAGTTTCCACTTCCATGGAAGTTATCAGGGTAGTCTCAATATCCGAAGCGGTCATAGTAAGCTTATTGCCTTCAAGATGCAATAAAAAATTATCCAGAATAGGCAGTGAGTTCTTACTGTTTATCACACGGCTAATGGCTTGCAAATGGCTCAAAAGGTCGGTACTTGAAACAATGAATTTCATATCGTTCGTATTTTAAGATTTCTTTTTTAAAAATAATTTAGCAAATGTAGTGATTATTTTAAACAACAGAAAATTCTCGACAGATTTTTCAACAAAAAAACTGTTGGTTTGCAGTGATTTTATATTAATTCCAAAAATGGAGTTACAGACCATGTGAACACACACTAAGAATTGGTCCTTACCGATAAGCTGAATAATACGAATTCATTTACAGACAAATCTCACAGAGACCTTATCCTCGCTGTTTTCATGAAAACAAAAGACAACATGACGTCAGCATAACCCAGTGAAAGTAACATGATATTAACGCAGCCTTAACGTTATTGTAATATGTGTATCGTACTTTTATGTCAGACAATTTCGCAAAACCGTTTGAAAAAGGCTAATTAAATTTTACTTTTAACAGCTGCATATTATGGAAACAAACTGGATTATTCTAGCCGTGATTTTGGCATTCACTATTGCTTTAATCATCTTTCTAATTATCCGCAACAAAAAAGATAAAGACGAAGTAATTGAATCATTCAATGCCGACACCGACCTTAGAAATGAACCTGAACACGAGAAATATGCCGATTGAGCAAGAAGTTTTAGATCATTTTCTAAAGGGACCTAAACATTTAACGCAAAATTATTGTTTTGAATTTATTTATGTCGTATGTTTGCGTCATAAAACATAAAGTCATGAGAAAACCGGAAGTATTTGAAAAAGAGCTGCAAGAATTGGCTGAATTTGCCAAAGTAATTTCACATCCGGCCCGGTTGGCAATTCTCCAGTATTTAGCCGAGACAAAAACATGTATATCAGGTGACATTTCGGATAAACTGCCACTGAGCAGAACCACCGTGTCTCAACATTTAAAAGAACTCCGAGACATGGGGCTGATCCATGGTGAAATTGATGGATTGAAAATCAATTATTGCCTTTGTAATCCGGCCATCAGAGAGCACTTAGAAAAATTAGAGATCTTTTTTTCAAAAATAAAAGCAGCGGAAGTTAGCTGCTGCTAACTCGTTAAAAACAACATAAAAACAGATATGAAAATATTAATTCTTTGTACAGGAAACAGTTGCCGCAGCCAAATGGCGCATGGATTTTTGCAGTCGTTCGACAAAAATCTGACAGTATGCTCAGCAGGAACAGAAGCTAGCGGAAAACTCAACGCTAAAGCCGTAAAAGCCATGGCTGAAGCTGGCATTAACATTGGCCATCACACATCCGATTCGGTTGAGAAATACCTTAACGAAGAATGGGATTATGTAATTACGGTTTGTGGTGGGGCTAACGAAAGCTGCCCGGCATTTATCGGCAAAGTAAAACACCGTTTGCACATTGGCTTTGATGATCCGAGCCATGCCGTTGGAACTGAAGAGTTTATTTGGAGCGAATTTATCCGTGTCCGCGACGAAATCAAAAAAGAATTTTACAATTTCTATGTAGAAAACATCCAAGAAAAACAAACATGATTTACTACATTATCAAAGTATTACTTTCATCGGTAACCATTGTGGCCATTTCCGAAATTTCGAAAAGAAGCACTACATTGGGGAGCATACTTGCTTCAGTGCCCATTGTTTCTTTACTTGCGTTTATCTGGCTATACATCGACACGAAAGATACAACCAAAATTGCTGAATTATCACAAGGTGTTTTCTGGCTAATCATTCCTTCGCTTATTTTCTTTATTCTGTTTCCGGTTCTGCTGAAAAAGAATGTGGATTTTTGGTTATCGCTTGGAATATCGCTAACTTTAATGGTGCTCGGATACTTTGTAATGTTGTTTATTCTAAAAAAATCAGGCATTAACATATAATTTTAAAACGATGAAAGCAGAAGATTTAAAATACGTTGTAAAAGACAAATACTCTCAAATAGCCAGCCAATCGAAAATTCAAAATGAAACATCATGCTGTGGCGTGGGAGGCTGTTGCACTGTTGATTACGCTGTTTTTGCCGAAAACTATGGCAAAGAAAAAGGCTACAACCCCGATGCCGACTTAGGTTTGGGGTGCGGCATTCCTACCCAGTTTGCAAGTATAAAAGAAGGCGATTCGGTGCTTGATTTGGGTAGTGGGGCCGGAAACGATTGCTTTGTAGCCCGCGCAATCGTGGGTGAAACCGGACACGTAACCGGAATTGACTTTACAGATGCAATGCTTGAAAAAGCGCGTACCAACAACGCGAAACTGGGATTCAGCAACGTAAGATTTGTGAAAGGCGACATTGAAGAAATGCCACTCGCCAACAATCAGTTCGATGTAATTGTTTCCAACTGTGTGCTGAATCTGGTTCCCGACAAAACAAAAGCTTTTGCAGAAATAATGCGCGTACTTAAGCCGGGGGGCCATTTTTGCGTATCGGACGTGGTGATAAAAGGCGAATTGCCTGAAAAATTGCAGCAAGATGCCGAAATGTATGCGGGTTGCGTATCTGGAGCGATTGAAATGGACAAGTATGTGAGCATTATCAAAGAACAGGATTTTCAGAATATTGAAATACACAAGCAAAAAGAAATTGAAATACCCGTTGAAATTTTGAAAGAATATCTGACTGAAGAAGAAATTACAAAATTCAAAAACAAAGAAATCGGCATCTTTAGCATCACTATTTCCGGAAGAAAAATTTAAGGTTGAATTTATTTGGAAATGTAATTATGGATAAAGACGAAACAAAAAAATCGTTGCTCGAAGAATACACCGAGCTAACTAAAAACAGCCTGGTAAAGGTGCAGTATTCGTGCGGGGGAAATTCGACAAGCATTGATGAACCGGAAGGTATTCCGATTGTTCCTGAGTCGTACATTCCGGAAAGCACCGTAAACTATACAATGGCCCGTGAAGAGGATGCGGAAGCGATAGGAACGTTACTCAGGACAAACAACCTGCCCGTAAAAGATCTGGCGACAGGGCAACGGACATTCATTGTGGCACTTTCAGAAGGCAAAACTGTAGGTTGCGTGGCCATAGAGGTGTACGGCACAGCCGGACTTCTGCGATCTTTAGCAGTACATGGCGATCTGCGTGGGAAAGGCATCGGACAAAAGTTGGTGGCTGAAGCCGAAAACTGGAGCCGGGATAATGGCCTGAAAGATCTTTACCTTCTAACGACTACTGCAGCCGGATTTTTCCCAAAATCGGGCTGGAAAAACACCGAGCGGCTATCAGTTCCGGAAAACATTGCAGCCTCCAGCGAATTTGCATCCGTCTGTCCATCCACAGCGGTATGCATGAGCAAAACCCTCAACTAAACAAGAATGAAAACAAGACTCCGGTTTTTGGACCGACTCCTTACACTTTGGATATTTCTGGCCATGTTTATTGGCGTGCTTTCGGGGTGGCTATTCCCGTCTATTGCCAATTTCTGGAACAGCATGTCGGCCGGAACCACCAATATCCCCATAGCCATTGGGCTGATCGTTATGATGTATCCACCATTGGCAAAAGTAAAGTACGAAGAATTAGGAGAAGTTTTTCATAACACCAAAATTCTTACGCTATCGTTGGTTCAAAACTGGATCATCGGTCCGGTATTGATGTTTGCACTGGCAATTTTACTTTTCAAATTTTTCCCCGGCGAAAACAACGCCAACCTGCCTTATGTCTACGGAATCATTATGATTGGACTGGCGCGTTGCATTGCCATGGTAATTATCTGGAACGATCTGGCGAAAGGTGATACCCAATACGCAGCCGGACTGGTAGCCTTCAACAGTATTTTTCAAGTTCTTTTCTTCTCTGTGTATGCCTGGTTTTTCATTGCAATTGCTCCGGCATGGTTCGGCATTCCTACAAATGATGCTGTTTCTAAAATCACTATAAGGCAAATTGCAGAAAGTGTTTTCATTTATTTGGGAATCCCGTTCATTGCCGGTTTTCTAACGCGTTTTATTCTTATTCGCGTAAAAAGCAAACAATGGTACCACACGAAATTTATCCCGAAAATAAGCCCATTAACACTAATAGCTTTGCTATTTACCATTATTGTCATGTTCTCGCTGAAAGGGGAATACATTGTAAAAATACCAATGGATGTGGTTTTGATAGCTGTACCGTTGCTTATCTATTTTGTTATCATGTTTGTTGGATCATTCCTTATGAGTAAAAAAGCGGGAGCAACTTACGAACAGTCCACCACCCTATCGTTTACCGCAGCCAGCAACAATTTTGAGTTGGCAATTGCCGTCGCCATAGCCGTCTTCGGAATTAATTCGGGCGAAGCATTTGCGGCTGTTATAGGCCCATTGGTAGAAGTCCCTGTAATGATTGCGCTAGTAAACCTCGCTTTCTGGTTTAAGAAAAGGATGTTTTAGCCAGCTGCTTTGAAAAGCTAAGAAAAGCACCAGCCAACCCGACAAAATTTTATCGGAAATCGAGCTATTCTTTTTTGTAAACATCAAAATAGTAGCAAACAAACCCTGAGAAAACCCGATCCAGGCAATAGTATTCATAACTGCCGATTATTAAACGTTTATCTGTTCGAAAATTATACGACTGGCACCTCGTTCATTTTACAGGGCATCTCCACCTGAATCAGTGTACCCTCTCCCACCTTTCCCGAAATAGTCAGTTTTCCATCTAACAAATAGACCCGTTCCTTCATTCCAATCAATCCATAGGAGTCCTGCCTGATTTGCCTCGTTTCATCTAGCCCTACCCCATTATCCGATATTTTCATAAAGAATGTCTCTTCAATCAAATCCATAGCAACTTCAGCCTCAGTAGCATTAGCATGTTTGGCAATGTTAGTCAGCGCTTCCTGAAGTATGCGAAACAAAGCAATGGAGTGCTGCGAATCTATTTTAACTTCGTTTATTGAACTGGTAAAATTGCAGTTTATCTGGTATCTTTCCGAAAATTCTTTAGTAAACAAGCGGGCTGCTTCCAAAAAACCAACCAGTTCGAGAACATCAGGACGCAGGCCGGTCATAATTTTACGTGTCGTTTTTATCGTTTTATCTACCAAACTGTAAATTTGGTCACACTTACTTGTAACATCATCAATAGAAGCTTTCTTTACACTTTTATGCAGATTTTGCTTAACAATACCAAGGTCAATTTTCAGCGCAATTAATATCTGCCCCAGTTCATCGTGAATTTCGCGGGCCAGGGAAACACGCTCTTCCTCACGGACATTCTGCAAGTGGGCGGCAAAATTTTTCAGTTGCTCCTGCGAGTTTTTCAGTTCGATTTCCACCTGCTTCCGGTTGGTAATATTCCGAACCATAGCAATGACCCTATCTTCGGCAAAAGGAAGTATAAAACATTCAAATTCGTTGGGTTTACCGGAGACATCCACCTCATACTCAACCGAAGTGGCCGATTGAAGCCTGAGCACCGAGTCGATTTTATTTTTCAGTAGCTTAGCTACAGGCGGTGGCAATACATCAAAAACATTTCTGTTTAAAAACATCTCGGGGGGCACCACCAAGTCTTCCATTCTTCCAGCTTTATATTCAAGGAAAACCCCTTCTGAATCAACCACAAATATCAGGTCTGGAATAGCCTGCAAAATGGAATTTGTGTAACGTTCGCTCTCTAGCAAAGCCTGTTCGGCCAGTTTCCGTTCCGTAATGTCCACCAACAATCCGAATGTCCCAATAATTTTTCCATCCATACTTCTCAAAGGCATTTTATTGGTTAAACCCCAGGTATAGCTGCCATCCTTTCTCATTACCTAATTCTTCGTTTTGATAAGATTTTCCGGTACGGATAATTTCCTGTTCAATTTCGTAGGCTTTTGCTGCGAAATCTGCCTCATAAAAGTCAAAATCGGTTTTTCCGATAACATCCTCCACGCTACTGCACCCAAGTTTTTTAGCAACAACTTTATTTACCCGAATGAAGCGGCTATCCAAATCTTTAAAATAAATACATTCCGGCGTAAAATTCATCAACGACTCCAGCAAAAAACGCTCATAGGCCAGAAGCAATTCTTTCTCTTTCCTGTCGGAAATATCTTTATGAGTCCCAATAAAACGCACGGGTTTACCATTGGCATCCTTTTGCATTATTTTTCCGCTGTCCAGAATCCACTTATAAGTTCCATCCTTACACATGAGGCGATGTTCAGATGAATAAATCTCTGTTTCACCATTGAAATGATCCTGAATCAGTTTATCCACCTTTTCCTTGTCCTCGGGATGAATTCTGAGTTTCCACTCTTCAAGATTATTGTCAAATTCATCTTCCTCGTACCCCAACATAGTCTTCCACTGTTTTGAAAAATACACCTGGTTTGTGTCCAGATTCCAGTCCCAAATCCCGTCCCCAGCACCTTCCAGGGCGAATTGCCAACGTTTTTCGCTGGTATAAAGCTCTCTTTTGGTATTGCGGGCTGTGTTTTGCCTGATGATAAATTTCCCGAGCAACACGGTTGCAAATGGATAGAGAATTAAAACTGGAAAAAAAATTTCTTTAAACGTCTGGAGTCTCAATGGAGAAGGCAAAAGCAGGGTACACCCAAGCATAATAATGTGAACGCAAACTCCCAGGGTGCTAAGTTCTACAGTTGTATTCTTATTTATCCAGTTTGGCCTGAGATAGCTCCAAAGCACTCCTACAGTTCCCGATGTAAGGATTACAGCTATACCCATATAAACGCCAGCACCTCCGAGAGACAGCCTGTAGCCTACCGAGATTAACATAGCAATAACTGTGGGAATTGGACCGAAAAACAGTCCCGAAATGGAGAGCATTACCGACCTGGTATCAAAAAAAACACCATCGGCATAATTCCAGGGAGTGAGGATCAGGAGAATCGCTGTCAAGCCAAGAAAAACTCCGGCTATCAATTGGAAAATAACTTTCTTTGATTTAATTTTATTTGTCCAGAAATAATCATACAGTATGCTGAAAGTCATCAGCAAAGCTATATTGCGAATTAAGCCGATTACGATTGATTCTTTCATCAGAAAAATACATATTTAAGTAAAGGTTATTTTTATGCCCTAAAGTAATTAATTATTTTTCATTAAATCATTATTTCAGAGCAGTTTCTCTTTATTAGTCTAAACTTTTATGTTAACCGGCAACAAAAATACGGACAAAGGGATTATCCAAACCCTGTTGAACAATCCCTTTATCTCGCAAAAAGTCTGATTTACAGCAAAGCAGACTCAAAAATACGGTTCGATTTTATTGCCTGGAATTCGGAGCAGGTTTGCCTGCATTCGGCTCATCTGTATCAGCTCCAGGCTTAGGCCGTGCTACTTTTGGGAAAATCAGGAATAAGTCTTTTTTGTTTTTTGGACGCTGATTCTCCAGCCAGAAAAAGTTTTTCAAATACAATTCACCTCCGGCAAGCTGAGCCAGCGGATACATGGTTCCGGTGGTTGCAGAAGTCATAACCACCCGTTCCACTTTTTTATTTTTAAGATACATAACCACAAAACTACTTTGGGTTTTATTCAACCCGATAAGGGTGGAGTCTTTGTCGTCTAGAGGATAATAAATGGTTTCAGCATTTCCATTGACGTTTACTCGTTTGAGTTGATTACTATCCACATACGCAATCATTTCTTTACCCGAGAGTTGGTTGTAATAAACCGAATCCTGGTGCTGAATGGCCACTGCCTGTCGTTGAACGTGAATTTTGTTTACTTTTTCATTTTTGGTAAAGGCCTGTATAAATTCACCCGAGAGCTGGTTCTCATCGGCCCAAAGCACCGGCTCGCCATGCATATTCAATATCGAATCGCGGGCCGAGTAAGCCAACGAGTCGCAAAGTCCCTGCACATCGTTTCTGTAGAAGCGAACATTGTAATAACCCCGGGCCACATCGTAAATAGAATCCTTAGACGTGAAAAGTGTGTCGGCATGCACATACATTGTATCTTTGCCTGACCAGTCGACCAGCAAGGCCGAATCACTGGCCATTCCCACTTTCGTGGCATCGCTGTAGTAACTGTAATTGCCATACAAGGTCGATTTCTGAACCGTATCGTTCATGATAACCTTCGAAAATCCTTCGCCGTATTTTTGCTTTTTATCGTAGAAAATGGTATCTCCAACCAATGTTTTGCCATCCTTGTGTTTTACCAGTGATCGATTGAGAAGCATCGACCGCTCGGTGGAGGTATTATACCAGCCCCGATTGCTGTAAATGTCGGTTTCGTCGTTGTACAAAATATGTGTTGGGCCAATCAGATTGGCAATATGCGTTTTGGTATTGTACTTGAGCGAATCGGCATCCAATTTGAAATTTTTATTATCAAGGCGAACATCTTTTTTAAATACGGCATCATTGGTGGAGGTTGAATATTGCCCCCAAATCGAAGTCAGCGTATTTTCCTGATCCACAATTTTTCCACCTGTGTAGTAATAAGCCAGATTTGTGATCCGGTCATAGTTCAAACTATCGGTAGTCAAAGTGGTTTTGCGGTTTAGCATGCGCACATTGCGACGCATGCGGGCCAGTTTAATATTTCCATCGTAAAACAATACATCTCCATACACAAAAAGCGTATCACCCTGAACAATTTTCACATTCCCGAAGGCATCCAACGAGTTTGCTTTTTCGTAGAAATACGCGCTATCGCAATAAAGCAACGCATTGTCGTGACGAAAACGGACATTACCTTTCAACACCTGAATATCGGGGTTGGTAATCTTATCGAACGACAAAGTTTCGGAATTCTCCAGGTAAACCAAAGTCACCCCCTTAATATCGAGCGGGCTGATAATTGGTGCCAGGGGTTTATTCGGCGACAATGGCTTGCCAAAGGTATTGGCCGATTTCTTTCCTTTCTTAGCCTTTTGCACCGGAGCAGGCGATTGGCTCTGCAACACTTCCTTGCGCAACTGTTTGGGCCGGATTTGCGCTTGCAGCACGACAATAAACAAACACAGCACACCGAAGAATACGACGTGCCTGTGTTTAACCATTGAATTATTTTGTTTCGGTTTCAATGAAATGTGTAATTGAAATTAATCTTCAAAAAAAGAACCGGTCCACGACAAACCGTCTGTTATTTCTTAACCCATCCCGGATATTGGAACTTGCAATCCTGCCATTTGGGATCAATACTAATATAAGTTTCCTTTTGCTTCTTTACTATCCAGTCGTGGAGGAATTCCTGCTTTTTCTTTCCTTCGTAAAAGCCTCTCAGCATTTGATAATCGTCAGCCAGGTTGGCCTTGTGATTCTCAACTTTCGATTTCAGCTTCACGATAGCAACCACCTCTTTGTTGTTCGAAGTATTAATCATGGTAAATGGCTTCGAAATTTCACCCACATTCATGCCGTAAACCACTTTTCCAACTTCAGCCGGAAGATCCTGATATTCAAATTTAGATGTATTTGTTTTATCATTGAGCATCAATCCGGCATTCATTGCCGAATTCTTGTCCTGCGAAAAACTCATTACTCCTTGCTCAAAGGTCATTTTATCAGACCGTATCTGGTTGGAAATAGAATCAAGGATATGAATCGCTTTCGTCTTTTCGGTCAGTGAAATACGCGGTTTGAGCAAAATATGACGGCAATTGATCCGGTCGCCTCTTTTTTCAATCAACTGGATAATGTGGTAGCCAAATTCGGTTTGTACAATGCGTGAAACTTTTTTAGGATCGAGCAGGTTGAAAGCAACCGACGAGAATTCGGGTACCAGCTGCCCGCGTCCCATAAAACCAAGTTCACCGCCACGTTTGGCGCTCTCAGTATCCTCCGAATAAAGCCGAGCCAATACCGAAAAGTCGCTGGTTCCGCTATTTACCCTTTCGGTGAAGTCCCGAAGGCGTTCTTTAATACGATTTGTTTCCTCAATAGACACCGGTGGCTCAAAACTGATTATCTGCAATTCTACTTCGGCTGGAACCATCGGAATGCTATCGGCCGGCAGTTGGTTATAAAAACGGCGGACATCAGCGGGAGTAGATTTTATATCGCCCACCAGTTTTTGTTGCATCTGCTGAATAACCTGCTGATCGCGGGCCATATCACGCAGCTTTTCGCGCAATTCGGTAGTATTCATTTTGAAGTACTCTTCCATTTTTTCTTTCGACCCAATCTGCGAAATATAATAATTCAGACGTCGTTCCACTTCGCTGGTGACTGAACTCTCGTTAGCCACAATACTATCTAAAACCGCCTGGTGTAAAAACAGTTTCTGAATGGCAATCTGCTCCGGGATAACGCAATAGGGATCGCCCTGAATGGGTGTACCCTCATACTGAGCCCGAATCTCCTGCTCTACTTCCGAACGCAGGATAGACTCATCGCCTACCACCCAGATTACTTCGTCAATAATATTATCATTATCCTGTGCCCACATTTTTAGTGGCGCAACGCTTAAAAGAAAGAGTAGTGAAATAATTATTTTTCTCATATTAAAATTATTGACAACAAATTAAATTTATTGGCCGAAATGCACTAAAACAACCTTTCATTAGGAAAAATTAGCCCGCAAATTTACATATTATTTATGAGCGACGAAAATAACAGTTTGTCAAAAAAGCTTTAATTGATTTGATTTTGAAGTATTTTGTAAGTTTGAGGGCAAATAAGACATTTAATTGAGGATTTTTAAGGATTCTAAACTACAGCTGCTAATTATTTTAGTTTCAATAATCGCAACTCAGTCGTCAGTGAAACTATTTGAGAACGAGAAAAGCCAAATAAAAAACACCTGTCCGAGATTATCTGACAGGTGTAAATTTTGTATTACAGCAATGTTAGCTCAAACTTAAGAGTCCCACTTCATTACTTATGATAAATAAACGTATAAAACTGAGAAAACAACCAACACCGTTGTAGTCAGGAATAACGCAATTTGCAAGCTCGAAAATACTTCTTTGGTCTTTATTTTCATATTATTACATTTAGTTGTTGATTATTGAATATTGATAAAATTCGATAACGGTTAAACTTCAACTAAAATATAACGTACAAACTACCTAAGTATTGTCTTTCTATTCTTAATCTTTTTCTTAAAAGATATTATTTAATGAACTCTGTCAAAAACAGAAACCTGAATCTACAAAATCCTTATCTGCGGGCAAAGAACCAACATCTTATTTCCTAAAAAAATTTACCGTTTCATCTTTCACGGCATCATTATACAAGTCATCTTCAAATTTGGTGATAAAATCAGCCTTTTGCTTGTTGAGCAGGATGTTGGATATTCTGCTTTTCGCCATTTCAAACGGTTCTACCTGCCCCGAATGTTCGATACGATTCAATCCGCAGGAAATAATGCTGCACGCTATCAGCCACTTCTACAAACTTCCGGGAAGCCAGATAACTGGCAGGGTCTTCAACCTGCACGGGAATTTTCTTCAGCACTTCGGCAAAAGTCAACCATCTATCGCCAAAATAATCATAGCTTATGGCGTTCTGAATGCTATATTTTTCGATATTCTCAAGTGCTTTAATGTTACCCGACTGCACCCAGCTACGTACATTGGCCAGCTTCGGGGCTTTGGCAGGAACAACGAGCAGAAGCCCTTTAATAATGCTTTCTTTCAAAACTAGCTGGTCGCTATACTGATCGTAAAATGCTTTCAAATCAGCCTCAGCCGGCTCTTTGGGAAGTCGCTGATCGATCAGTTTCTGTTGATATTGGTGAATTGTAAGTGACTTACGATAGCTTTCCACCAGCTCATCAATTTCTTTCTGGTTCTGCACGTTCCGTTTTGCATTTTCGTACAACAATACGTCAGTCACCCATTTTTTTATAAAACTATGGGCAATGTCGATACTATCAGAGTCGCTGACATTGGGAGGTATTACTTTTTGGATTTCATCTTCGTAAAGAAACTTACCCTCCACTTCGAGCAGGGGCTTGCGTTCCTCATCGGGTTTCTTGGGGGCACACGAACCTGCGAGGATAATGGTCAGAAAAACGACCGGCAAAAAACGTAACTTATTCATGTGCAAACTAGTTGGGAGAATATGAACCTACAGAAATAAAAACGCAAAAATAAAAGCCAAAGATATGACTTTTATTTTTGCGCCCTTGTATGATTAGTTTTTCTTAACCGTCTTCAGAACGTTTTGGTCTACAGAGACCGGATATTTGGCTCGAAGGGTCTTAATCCACTCCTGCTCCAGGAATTCCTGGAAGTCGGCAGTAACAAGCCCACGGACATCAGTATAATCTTCCGGCGTTTTTTTCAGCAGTTTACCCGCCACAAACACATATGGATAATCAGTTGTAGGCACAAGTTTCTCTTTCGTTTTGAAAATCTGGTTGTCAACTACTTTGTTTTCACCCTGAACAAATAACCCTTTATCCACTTTTACATACTGAATACTATCATTCAAACGCGTACGCAGATATTTGTCGATTGAATCGTTGTGCGATTTCTGAACGATTGATTTCGCGGCCTTAAAGGTAGCTTTATCCTTGCAGGAAATCACACGGCCTTTAAAGTGCGGTTTTTCCCAGTTATAATCTGTTTTATGAGCTCCAAAGTATTTAGCCAATCCGTCGGTATCTTTTGAGGCTTTATCCCAGACTTCCTTATTGCTAACTTCAAACAACAGGATTCCATCGTGATACTCCTGCATCAGGAAGCGGAAATCAGGATATTTTTTCTCAAGCTGGCTATCTTCAAAGTTCAATAACTCTGCATCAGCAAAGGCATTTAATTTTTCGTCAATCACTTCGGAAGGAATGCTTTTATCTGAGAACGTATTTTTCTTCAGATATTTTGCAAAATCAGCCTGAGAATATTCTTTTCCGCCAAAGCTGAAAAGCGGTTTATTTAATTTGTCTGCTTCAGTCATGAAAACAGAATCTCCCAAAGTACGGTCTTTCAATAATTTATAGAATTCCTGAACATTTGCCGCATTTTGTTTATAGTTGTAATCTTCACGCAATTTCGCCACAAAGGCTTGTTGGCCGCGATTAGCTCGTTCGTCACGTTTCACTTTACGCTCCAGCTCCGATTTCAGTTCATCATAAGGAGCCAAGCCTTTACGGTCGATCAGCTTGATGATATGCCAACCATAAGCCGACTGAATCGGTTGCGAAACATCTCCTGCATTTTTCAGAGCAAAAGCAGCTGTTTCAAATTCAGGAACCATACGTCCGCTTCCGAACCACGGCAATTCTCCGTTTTTCACCGAAGAGCCTTTATCCTGTGAGTAATTTTTAGCTAATGTCCCAAAATCATCGCCAGCCAACACGCGTTGGTACAACGAATCAATCTTTTCTTTGGCTACCTTGTTTGCCACATCGTCTCCTTTCGACGTAAATATCATAATATGCGACACCAAAATCTCACCCAGCGTGTTTCTGCGGGCATGAACTTTCACAATATGGTAACCGAAATTAGTACGGACCGGCTTCGAAAGAGTTCCAACCGGAGTGTTATAGGCTGTTGTTTCGAAAGGATAAACAGTGCGGAAAGCAGAAATCCAACCGATATGGCCTCCGTTTTCTTCTACCGACTGATCTTGCGACACCGCTTTGGCTACCTTGGCAAAATCTTCTTTTTGCAGACGCTTAGCGATAGCATTAATTTCGTTCCAGGCCTTGAGCGTATCGGCAGGAGTCGCGTTTTGCGGGATACGAATCAGAATATGGCTGACATCCACATCTTCTTTCGACCGATCGTAAGCTTCACGAATCAACGCTTCATCAACTTTGGCATCGGTCAAATATGGTTTTGTAAGTTGGGAGCGATAACCCGACAACTCGTTTACAAACGAAGAAGTGGTGTCAATCCCCTGCGTTTTAGCCTCTTCAACTTTCAACTTAAAATTCACGAACAGATCCACATACTCTTCAAGCGTTTTTTTATCCAACGAATTATTCGTATTGTTTTTGTTGTAAATGTATTCAAATTCGGATTTCTGATACCGGTTTTCCATTAATGGTCATAAGTACCGGATCGGCTGCCGACTGTGCGAGTAAATTTCCTGAAAAAGCAAGAAAAGCTAATAACTTAATTACTGGTGATTTCATTCGTAAATGATTTTTTTAATTAGTTTCGAACAAAACTCGTCCTTTTGTATTAAAGAACGGGGTTAATGGATATTTCGGTTGATAATAAATACTAAACCAAGACTAATAAACGCATTTTTCCGGTTTTTATTGCAAAGCATTTTTTTTATCCGAACGCAAAGATATTGTAATTTTTATTTCTGAAATTCAAACCGGACAACAATTATTAATTTTTAATTATTTCATCGTATAAGCCAATTAGAAAATCAATCCAATACTCACCAGATTAAATATAAAAATCCATTCTTTAGAACGCATCCAAGACTTTCAGTGTAGCTGGTTCAGATAATCTTATGCAAAAATAGCGCTCGCAAATTTACACATTTTTTTGAGAGGTCAAAAATAATAAAAGATCAAAAAAGGACTTATGTGTGTTGTATTTTAATTGTTGTTATTGTTTTTATCAAAAAATATATTAATTGTAAGCTCAATCAGATTCGCCTGTGGATCATCAAAACAAAAGCGGCTGAATCCCGCGTAAGGTCTTCAGCGGCTTTTTGATCATTATCCCACGCCCCCGTAGCGCATGAAACTTATCCATCCCGCTGTTCGGCGTATGGCTTCAGCCTGTGTCGCAGCTAAGACTTGTCCGTCCACTGAAGGAAGGAAAGCTCCTGCTTTCAATAGTGTTTGCATATATAATTCATTTCCCCAACAAAAAAGGCACAATTGCTTGTACCTTTCTCTGATTCTGAATATGCAAGGCAAAGCCTTGCTTTTAGCTGTTACGAAGGCAAGGTCTTCTCCAAACCCATGATTACCAACCTACACCAACGGAGTGCTGAACTACCCCGCCAACTACGCTACACCCAACAGAGGCTTCTCTCCTGCTGGCATTACTTACAGTTACATTTTATTTCACCATTATTAAAACAAGATAATGGTTTATTGATGGAGGGATCTGTTGCTACAAATACGACACAAATCGTATCCCCTACATTTGCCTTTTTTGACAATTTCTTTAAAACACTCTCGTAATAGTTTTTACTATTCCAATTAAAAGAGTATTTTAACGTTGGGCCGTAATGACTTCCTGCATAAAATTCTTTATAAATTACAGCATTAACACATATAGGATTAGTTTTTATTCTATAAGGGGCAATTAAAGAGTTATCAATTGCTTCATATGATAAATAAACTATCGGTATTACAAAAACTAACCACCCAATCAAATTCTTAATATTTACTCTTTTCACATTTTTGCTCATAGTATTTTTTGCTCGCTTCTGTTACTGCTCCTTTTGTTGTCGTCTGTACACTCTCCTTTACCTCTTTAGCCGCTACTTTTTCGGCATTTTGTACAGACTTTGCAATCACTCTTGCCGTTTTTGTACTTGTATTAGTTAGATTTTGAACAGATTTTGTAATTGCCGTTTTGCTCCCAACTATATTGTTGGCGACTTTTCCCAATCCTTTTTCACCAACACCTTTTGCTAATTTAGAAGCTCCACTTCCTAATGCACCAGAACCTAAATTAACGGCGGTTCCTATTGCAATTTCTTTAAAACCTTTATCTCCATTATCAAGTGCACTTTGTGCAAAGGCTGCTCCAGTTCCCCGTACCGTATAAAACTTGTCCATCCCGCTGTTCGGCGTATGACTCCAGCCTACGTCGTAGCTAGAATAAAAGCTCCTGCTTTTAGTAATTTTTGCAAATATAATCTTTTTTATAATAGAAGAAGACACAATTGCTTGTGCCTTCTTCTACTTCTGAATATGCAAGGCATGAGCCTTGCTTTTAACTGCGACATAGCGAGACGCTATGACAAACAGAGAACGTGATTGGCTTTATGCGGATAATCATATAAAAAAAGAATGCCCATCAAATGAACATCTCTTTTATCGAACCCTGTTTGGATTTCGCTTATTCCTGAATCCGTTGTACGGAATTAATCTCCTTGATCTTTATAATGTTTTTACACAAATTGTTGATATCCTCTGTGTCATGCACATAAATATAAAATCGTCCGACAAAAATACCTGCGTCGGTTTCGATATTTATTTTGTTGATATTCACCCCATAACCTTCAGAAATGATTTTAAGTATTTCAATCAACACCCCCTTCTTATCAATTCCTCTGATTTCCAGCACTTCAACAAACGAAAGTGCTTTATGGGTTGCCCATTCAAGTGAAATCAGTCGCTCACCATAGCTACTCTTCAGCTTGGCTGCTATGGGGCATTGGCGCTTGTGAACAATAATCATTTCCGATTCATCCACATAACCGAGCACATCATCGCCCGGAATGGGGTGGCAACATTCGGCAAACGTGTAGGTTTTCCCGGCATTTTCCTCGGTCAGCTTAACAGTTTTTTTCTTATCAATCTTACTATCGATAGGCACCGACTGAGGCTGCTTATTCTCCCCGGATCCCACAAAAGGAATTTTGAGGTATTTCACAAAAACATTCTGGCTCTTGGGCTTGAAAAGATTTTTGGCCATCTCATCCAGGTTCAGCAATTCTTTCCCCACTTGCAAATACAATTCGTTGCGCTGAGTAATGCTGAAGTAATTCAGTATGCGGACAATATTTTCATTTTCGGGTTGCAGCCCAAGTGATTCCAACACGTCTTCGATCCGTTTTTGGCCTTCGGTTATCAAAACTTTCTCTTCTTTTTTAAACAAAGTTTTGAGTTTAGCCTTGGCTCTGGCGGTAGTTACATAATCGAGCCATTCAAGCTGGGGAGTTTGTTTTTTGGAAGTCAGGATTTCAATCTGGTCGCCACTATTCAGTTTGTAACTGAGCGGTACCAGTTTATGATTTACTTTAGCACCGATACAGTGGTTTCCCAAGTCGGAGTGGACAGAATAGGCAAAATCGAGCGCAGTCGAGCCTTGTGCTATGGTCTTGATTTCGCCTTTAGGTGTAAATACAAAAATTTCGGAAGCAAAAAGATTCAGTTTGAACGTATCCATGAAATCGATAGCGTTCGGTTCGGGGTTTTCGAGCAACTCCTTTATCGTCTTCAGCCACTTATCCAACTCCGATTCATCGGTTTCGCCCGATTTGTATTTCCAATGTGCAGCCAGGCCTTTTTCAGCAATATCGTTCATCCGTTCGCTGCGTATCTGCACTTCCACCCAACGGCCTCCGGGACCCATAACCGTAACGTGAAGCGCTTCGTAACCATTTGCTTTTGGCGTACTTACCCAGTCGCGGATTCGTTCGGGATGTGGTTTGTAAAGCGCCGTAATAGCCGAATAGAGCATCCAACATTGCTCTTTTTCACTCATCCCTTCGCGCGGTTTGAATATTATCCGCTCTGCCAGAATATCGTACACTTCCTCAAACGGGATATTGCGCGAAGTCATTTTGCGCCAAATGGAGTAAACCGATTTTATGCGTGCCCGAAGCCGGAATGTATAACCCATTTCTGTAAGTTTCTGGTCAATGGGCTTTGAGAATTCCTGATAAAAAAGGTTGCGTGCGGCCTCGTCTACCGCAAGCTTATCTTCAATTTCCTTATATGTATCGGGGTGTTCAAATTTGAAACTCAGGTTTTCGAGCTCGGTTTTAATGCGAAAAAGCCCCAGGCGGTGGGCAAGCGGAGCATAAATATATTGCGTTTCGCCAGCAATTTTATATTGTTTGGCAAGGGGCATAGAGCCAAGCGTCCGCATATTGTGCAGACGATCGGAAATTTTTATCAGAATCACCCGGATATCTTCCGACATGGTAATGAGCAACTTCCGGAAATTCTCAGCCTGCTCGGATGCTTTTTCGGCAAAAACACCTCCGGAAATTTTTGTCAACCCATCCACAATCTGAGCCACTTTGGGTCCGAAAAGATTCTCTATATCTTCAACAGTATAATCCGTATCTTCCACCACATCATGAAGCAGGGCAGAACAAATAGACGTGGAGCCAAGCCCTATTTCCCTGACAACAATACGCGCTACAGCCAGCGGATGCAAAATATACGGCTCGCCCGAACGACGCTTAATACCCTTATGGGCAGCATTTGCAAAGTTGAAAGCCTTGGTAATAATTTCAACTTTCTGGCGGTGGTTGGTATTTCGGTAATCCTCCAGGAGCGCTTCAAATTCCTGTTGAATAAGCACTTCGTCGGTTACAGGTTCAAGTTGGGTCAGAGACATACATTATAATAAGTTATCAATTTTTCAATCATCAGTTCAAAATCAGTTATTCGAAAACATTTAAAGATAACCCTATTGAACAAGCCTGCAAAGATATAAAAAACGCTTTAGCTCACAAATTGGCCTGGCGGATTATTCTTTTGTGACCGGAAATCCTGCCTGTATCCAATCTTTGATGCCCAGGTTCAGTTCATAAATTTTAATTTTGAGCTTCGAAAGTTTGGCTGCGGCAAGTTTGCTCCGGTTGCCACTGCGGCAATATAAGGCAAGCGGCTTCTTTTTAATTAGTTTTTCTATTGATGACACAAAATCCGGATTGTTCACATCCAGATTCACAGCTCCGGGAATATGTCCATCGGAAAATTCTTCTGCCGTACGAACATCAATCAGAGTGACAGTTTTAGAGGCAATTATCTTTTGAAATTCCTCACTCGTAAGAGGTTTTACAGTCGATACTGTTTTACGGGCGTATCCGTTAAAAGCAAAAAAGGTGCTCAATGCGATAATAAGGTACATGTGTTTCATACAAAAAAGAATTATTGGTAAAATAAAAATCAACAAACTCTTCCATTCAGTTGAATTCGTTTCAATGTTTTTTCATAAGAATAAAACAGCGATTCATTTGAATGTGTTCAGTACACCGATTTCATTTTTGCATCACAAGCATAATCACAAGGGCCATACGGACTTCTCACAAGATTTCAATATCCAGCCAAGAGCAAACCAATATCGTTGGCAGTAATTCCGTAATAATTGCCTACCAGGTTATTGACCAACACACCTCCAAAAACATAAGCGCCATGACGGAAACCGACACTTTCGGAAATGGCAGAGCGCACACTACCCGAATTGCCCACTTTAAGCATAATCGGAGCAAAGATATTGCTTAACGCCATGGAAGAGGTACGGGCTACCCGTGCGGAAATATTAGGCACGCAATAATGAATAACCCCATGTCTTTCGTAAACCGGATTTTGGAGAGTTCGGCATTCCGAAGTTTCGAAACAGCCGCCCTGATCCACACTCATATCTATAATAATAGCGCCTGGTTTCATGGTTTTCACCAAATCTTCGGAAATCATAAACCGTTCTGAACCGTTAATGTAACGCAAGTTGCCGATTACAGCATCAGCTGTTGCCAATGCCCGGAAAATAACCGCCGGCTGGATAACCGATGTAAAAACCTGCTGGCCCAGGTAATGTTGTATTTTACGCAATTTATTGATATCATGATCAAAAATTTTAACCTGAGCCCCCAGTGCAAGTGCAGTTCGCGCTGCCACAGAACCGGTGATACCGGCACCCAGGATAAGCACCTCGGTGGGTGTGATGCCGGCAATACCACCCAGCAACAATCCTTTTCCACCGTGCTCGTTGCTCATCAGCTCGGCTGCCACAGCAATGGCTGTATTCCCCTCAATTTCGGAAATGGAGCTCACCACCGGAAATGCTTTTTGTTCATCTTTTATGAGTTCAAAAGCAACGGCATTCATCTTTTTCTTCATCATCAGTTTAATGCTTTCGGCCGACAAATTGCTGAGTTGCAGCATGGAAAGAATACTCGAACGGTCGTGCATCATATTCAACTCCTCGATGGTGGGCGGGGTCACTTTCAGCACGATATCGGCCCCAAAAACCTCTGAAGCATCATCCACCAGATAGGCGCCCGCCTCGCTGTATTGCAAATCGGAATAAGACATTGGCTCACCCGCCCCACGCTGCACATACACACTGTGACCTTCTTCGGTAACAATGGCAACCCCCTCGGGAGTCAATGCCAAACGGGTTTCTATAGTTGCATTTTCTTTGGGAATCCCAATAGACAATCGCGGCTGGCGTGCAATCTCGCGCAACAGGCACTCTTCGGGAAAAAGCGAGCGTTGCTCTTTTGGTTCTTGCTTCATATCACATTAGTATTTTTAAGAAATCGCCCGGAGTTTGTCCGCAAAAAGGAATAAGCTTCATGGCTAAATTTTGTGTTGACTACAAAACTAAACACTATTCTTCAATTAAGCAAACTAAATATGAGTTATTTATACATACCGAAATGCATTAATTCAGGTTTATAGATTTACAGGCCGGCAACTGTAAAAAAACTTTCTGTACCTTTGTACCTCAAATTTTCAACCTCACGCAATGAACATTTTAAGGTTGTCAGAACAACATTAAAATAATCCGTGTCTTTGTTACTTCGTGTTTAAATTCAATTTTATCGTATGAAACGAGCATTTAAGCAGGCTCAATCCAACGAGTATGAAAATTTAATGCGAGTTCCATGTGTCCTTTAAAAAAAACAATTATTTACACATGAAATACAAAAAACTTCCAGGCCATGTAGCACTTTTCGTGGCCAATGTGATTTTTGGAATAAATAATCCCGTGTCGCGGACCTTGATGCCCGACATCCTGAGTCCATACACGCTTACTTTTTTTCGGCTTGCCGGAGGAATGCTTCTTTTCTGGACAGCCTCATTGTTCGTCAAAAAAGAGAAGGTCCCCGCAAAAGATATCCTGCTTCTGTTTTTCGCATCCTTATTTGCGTTAACATTAAATCAATTGCCTTTCTTCGTAGGATTGTCCATGACTTCGCCCATCGACGCCTCCATTGTGGTGACCATGCTCCCCATTGCAACCATGATACTGGCCGCTATTTTTATAAAAGAACCCATCACACTTATGAAAGCGGTTGGCGTGCTGGTTGGAGCTTCGGGGGCGCTGCTGATTGTGTTCAACAACAACCATGCGGCTCATGCTGGCGACAGCAATTTCTGGGGAAACGTGATTGTGTTTGGAGCTGTGACTTCGTTTGCCATTTACCTCACGCTTTTCAAAAACCTGATAAACCGCTACACGTCCATTACAGTTATGAAATGGATGTTTTTATTCGGGACTTTGGTTGGTTTACCGTTTTGCTACAAACCCCTGCTGCAAACCGATTTCGCATTGCTCAGTGCCGGAACGTACTGGCGCGTAGGGTATGTGGTTTTGTTCGCTACTTTTTTGGGATACCTGCTTATCCCCATCGGCCAGAAACGGCTCCGCCCCACCACGCTGAGCATGTACAATTACCTGCAACCTATCATGGCATCGCTGGTTGCCATTTTTATCGGAATAGACAGTTTCGGATACGAACAGGCACTAGCCGGACTGCTGGTTTTTTCGGGGGTTTACATTGTAACCCAAAGCAAATCAAGGGCACAAATGGAAGAAGAGAAGGCAAAGTAAAACCGAAGAAAGTCCTACAAACTCTTCCGTTTCAGCCACACCTGATACGAGTTCACAATGTTTTGCCACAGCACGTAAGCACCAGGCCCTAGGGATGCAATCGGATTGAGGTAGGTTTGTGCCATCCAGATAGCCAGAATGGTATTTTTTTGTCCAAGCCCTTGTCCGCCGGCAATGGTTTTATCATAGCGGCTTCCAATTTTTCGTCCAATCAGGAACTGGCCCGCACACACCACAAAAGCAGCCAGCGCTACCAGTATTTCTATCAGATGATTTGCCTGGGATTGTTCAATAATGAAACTTACTGTACGCCCCGCCACCACACACAGTGCCAGCGACCAGATATAAAACGAGACTCCCGAATATTTCCCGATAACGGTTGTCACTTTGGGCGTGAATTTCCGCAAGACCAAAGCCGACAAAAAAGGAGTGAGCAACAGGAACATCACCTTTTGGGCAATGGCCCAGAGCGAGTCCAGAAAAGGCATGGTTTGGTAACTGCCCACGAACGAAAAAATAACCGGAGCCGCCACTGCCACCGACATATTACTCAGCAAACTGTAAGCCGTTACACTTGCCACATCGCCTTTCAGCATACCAGTAATTACTGGAGCAGCCGTTCCGGTTGGCGCCAGAATACAAATCATCGCGCCCTGCGCCAGAATAATATTTACTGGTGCCAACAGCAAATAAACCACCAGACTCCCAAGCACCTGAATAGAAATCATCCAGGCATGCAATTTCGACAAGCGCACATCATCCATTTTCAGGTTGCAGTAAGTCAGGAAAAGCATCGTGAAAATAAGATACGGAGTAAGGAAAGACAAGCTATTGAAAAATGGATAAAAAACAGCCCCCACGGTAATGGCAATGGGCATCATATATGGTTTTATTTTCTTGAGCATGAGGCACGGATTTTCTGCCTGCAAAAATACAAAGATTAATTGAAAGCAGGTATACCGTAAAAAACAGAAACAGCCTCAATTCATTGATTGAAGCTGCTTCTACTCTTTAATATCCCTAATTTACTTCCTGATATACCAGTTTTCGGTATCCATTAATTTTGTCCGGATAGCTTCTTTGTTATCCGTGTGTTTGGCTGCAACCTTATCGGCCAAGTACGAAGCAGTTCCTTCCCCATTACGAATGCGACGCAATGCGATACGCATTAAATCGTGAAAGCGGTTGCCCTCAAAAGCAGTTTCCAACCCCAACTCCTGCTGAATCATATCTTCCACATAAAGAACCGAATCGTTCATATTAGCCATTTTAGGCAAAATAAAGAAGGTAGTATCTTTATCCATATTGCCCAATCCCCGCATCCTGATGCCAATATTATTGCTAAACCTCGAGTCAAAATTCAGATACACTGGCACCGGTGTTCCTTTTTCTTTGGCCGGAACAATTTTTTCGTTAGCCATGGTAGTACTGTTCAACCCGTATTTCAGCACGGCAAAAGCCAGTTTGGGCTTCTGCAAGCGGTTTACAGCTTCGGCATAACGTAGGTACAATAACGGGGAACGATATACCACCACGTTTTGATTGTATGCTTTGTATTTGTATATTGTGGCTGAATTGTCGGTAACTCCTGAAAAAGTGTAATCTGTAACCGCTTTGGAAACGGTGGCTGCGCTATACGAAATAGAACCATATTTCCGCAAATCCCCCTGCGAATTGGACGCTTTGTTCAGATAATAGGTCTGATTATCCCAATTGCTAATCGCTACAGCCGAAGGAATAATTTTGTGCTGGTTATTCAGGCTATCCAGATAAAATTTCTGACCATATACCGTTGGGCAGGTTATAACAGTGATTGCCTCCGGTGAAGAATAAGCCAATGAACGCATCCAATACAAATTGGCACTGGAACTAATGGTATTGTTTACAGGCACCCAATAGGAAACCGTGTTAGTTGCTGTTGGAAGTTTTGTTTTCGAATCCACTTCCCCACTTATAATCAAGCTGTTGTTATACATAAGGGAGTGGTATTCGGTAGCTGCTTTTTCGTAATCGGTGGCATTGCCGGTTAATGAAGCTCTCCACAGGTACAAATCACCCAATATAAAGTGTATCGGAAAGTAAAGCTTTTTAGCATATGGATTACCCGGCTCTATATTCGGGCTCGGCACATCCTTGATTGGTTCCAGGTCGGTAATTAAAATATCGGCCAGTTCGGCAAAAGTAGATTCAGTATATGTTTTTTCGGCATTGGCAACCGTAAGAATGGGTTTATCGTAAAATTTTGCCGTTTTATAGTTCAATGCCAGCTGCATATACGTCCACGCCCTGACAGCCTTGATGGCAGCATACTCCCGAAGTTTCATCTGCAATCCGCGCTCTATCACCGAAGTATCCAGATTATGGATTATATAATTACAATTATTAATGACATCATAGTAATTTTTAATATTAACGTAAGTATTGCCCGATGTGACATTAAAATTATTAATCTCTCTCAGGGAATTATCGGATGTTGCACTGATATCCATCAAATCGCCACGCAATTCACCCAACAGCACATAGCCGTCAACCAGCTTTTGCAAACGCGACAGCACTCCAATGGTAGAGTACACCGAATCACCGGGCGCATTAAGGGTATATTGATCGTTTGTGGTCAATAGTTTTGAGTCAACAGTCAGCATATCATCACACCCTACTAAAGCAACAGAAGCCATGAGAAGGGATATCAGCCATTTGCTTATTTTCTTCATATCTGTATTTTTTGTATTCATTTTTTCTTTTATTTTTAGGATTACAGACTAAACTTCAACCCTATATTATAGCTTCTGCTGAAAGGCAACAAGCCGGCATCCACTCCCTGAAACAGAACAGCATTGCTGGTAGAAAACTCTGGATCAACGCCTAGGTACTTCGTCAGGGTAAATACATTGTTGGCCGATATCCAAATGTTCACTCCTTCCAGGAAGTTGCTCTTTACTGAAAGGTTGTACGAAAGCATTAAGGTTTTCAGACGAAGGTACGAGCCATCTTCAATCCAACGATCCGAAAAACGTGCATTACCCATTGGGTCGCCAAAAACAGCTTTGGGCTGCGTGGTTATTTGATTTTCGCTGGTCCAGCGGGCCAGTACGGCGGTTGACTGGTTGCTATAATCTTTTGAAGCCTCTAACTGGCTGCGCAGATAGTTATATACCTGATTTCCGTAAGAATAGGTAAACCATGCAGAAAGTGTAAAGTTTTTATAGGAGAATTTATTTGATATCGACCCGTAGACAGTTGGGTTCGGGTTCCCAATCACCTGTTTGTCGTTATCATCAATTATGCCATTGGTATTACCATTTGCATCGGGTCTATCTACAAAAATCACATTGCCCGCTCCGAAGTTGCTGTACACACCATTGTCATTCAGGATTTTCAGGTTAGCATTGACAGCCGCTTTTTCATTGGCATACACTCCGTTTGTTTTAAATCCGTAAAACAATCCGGCAGCATTACCTACCGCTGTCAGTACTTGCCCATCGTACACATTTGTGGTAAACGAACCATTGGGCAAGCTTAAAATTTTATTCACATAGTGCCCGGCACTCAGCCCGAGTTCCCAGTGAAAATTCTTCAGGTTGATTAAGCGGGCATTTAAGCCGGCTTCAATTCCTTTGTTTGACATCTTGCCTTCGTTAGTCCAGTAGGCACCGAGACCCACCGCATCCTGAAAATTTTTCAGAACTAAAAGGTGATCGGTTACACTTGAGTACACATTTACCGACAAAGCCAAACGTTCGTTCAGCAGATTCAGGTCAACTCCAAGGTTTGCTCTTCTGGTGGTTTCCCATTGAATGGTTGGGTTTGCGAGGCTTGAAAGAATCATACCATTGGCAACACCTGTGAAACGAATGGCCGAAAAATAGGCTTGCGTTTGATAATCTTTAACATCATCATTTCCGGTAATTCCATAACCGGCTCTTATTTTCAACAAATTGACAAACGGAACAGATTTCATAAAATCTTCAGACGTAAGTAACCAGGCTCCGTTTATCGATGGAAAAACACCCCATTTATGACCAAACAGATTAAATCCGCTTGCCGTTTCGTTGCCAAACCGTGAAGAAGCATCCATTGCCGCGGTGGCATTAACCAAGAAACGGTTGCCATAATTGTAGTCTACATTGATGTAATTCGAAATGGACTTGGTGTAATTATATAATCCCGTAGTGTATAAATCGGAAAAACTTCCGGGAAGATTTATGGAGACATTAGATTTGGAGTTGTGCCCTTCCACATAGTCTGAAATAAACTTATTGATTACATAACGTGAACCGATTATCGCGTTTAATTTGGAGAAAGCACCAATTTTCTTTTCGTAACTAAGCCTTGCATCCGAAAAAACAGCGTTATTACGAGCCACCTGACTTTCCCGGGCATTATACGAATAGCCAACTCCATCTACCATGACCGGAGCTGTATAAAAATAAGGGCGGTAATAATCTTCATTCGATTTATTGAGCGTGTAATCGAAGTTTTCAGTAAATTTTAAGTTCGGGGTTATTTTAATTTCGGGTTTTACACTAAAATTAAAATAATCTTGTTTTACAGTGTTGTTCGAATACTTCAGTACGGCGCCGGGATTACCGATGTCAAAAACATTTGCACCGGAGTATTCGGTCGTTCTTTCACCCGTGAAAGTGAAAGTATTCGGACTCAAGAAAGGAGATTTAATTAACCCCATCCAAGCAGGTGAAGTATAGTTATTCACCCCATCATCCACCAATGTTCTCACCGTTCTGGCAAACCCGGCATTGAGTCCCAGTTTAATATAGTTTGTTATATTAATATCACCGTTCAAACGCATGTTGTAGCGTTCCTGGTCGGTTGTCTTTACCACGCCATTATTACCGGTATATCCTAATGAAAAATAATACATTGCTTTTTCGTCACCGCCATTTACATTAATGGAATAATTTTTAGTTACCGCATTTTGATATAATTCATCTGCCCAATTGGTATTATTGTGATACATTCTATAAGTAGTTCGCTTGGGGTTATCACTCAGATAGGGCAAATTCTCAATTTCAACATTTGATAGCCCGGCACTTCCAAGAATGTCCGTTACATAGGTTTTATACCCGGCGCTGTTCATAACCGGAAGGCTGGTTGGGGCAGTGGTAATACCTGTTACAATATTCAGGTTAATTTTGGTAGCCATCCCCGTAGCTCTTTTCGTTTTAATCAGAACAACCCCGTTCGACGCTTTACTACCATATACAGAGGTCCCATTCTTCATCACTGTAACACTCTCAATGTCATTCATATCGATATTATTCAACGGATTTGCATAATACCCCTGATGAATAGACTGCTGGTCGTACACACTGTTCCAGATAACACCATCCACCACAAAAAGCGGTTGCGCATTGGCATTGATGGAATTTAATCCGCGAATAAAGAGCGATGACCCAATGCCTGACAATGCTGAACGTGAGATAGACCTCACATTGCCTCCAAATTCGGTTTGCAGCGCTTCATTGGCCGTGTAAGCCTGCGATTGGCTCAAGTCCGAAATTCCCTTTACGGCAGTTGTAAGCATGGAGTTATCGGAAGCGCCGGAAATGCCGTTCACCTTTTTATAGTAGTTGCCAAAAACATCCGGATAAAGATTTATAATCACCGAATCGGATCCTTGCACCGGAAATTCCCTCACGTTATAGTCATAAGCCGAAACCGTGAGCGACAAATTACGGGCAGGCAGCACAATTTTAAAATGTCCGTTTTCGTCGGTAGTAGTGGTTTGCTTATTGTTTATGATACTGATTTGAGCTGCCATGATTGGTTTTTGGGTGTTGGCATCGCGCACAATCCCCCTCACCTCCATTTTCCCTTCAGCCTTAACTGCATTCACATGGAGTGCAGCTAACATGAAACCGACCAAAAGCAATCCAAAAATCCTGTTCATATTGAATATATATTTGTAAATTTTCATACTCATCCTAATTATTTATTATACATATTGCTATTGAGCAGGTTCTAAAATAATGTAATCAATTCGCATATTTCTGTCGTAATAAGGTGGAATTACCGATTCTGTGAGCAGTGTAGCACTCTCCACTTTTAATCTGACAGAAATTGTGGAAGTGGCCGCGCCTTTCTCAAAAAGATTGCAGTATGGGAAAGTGACCTGGGTTACAAATAATTTCGTCATAGACGTGGCATTAGTCGTAAAGAAAGTAGTTTTCTTGACAGCATTGGTTTGAGGAGTGGCATAAAGGGTGTGCGAATTTGACACCAACGCGCTGTCCACTTTGGTAGTTGCCCCGCTGGTATACGATAAATAAAAACGCACTTTGCTTTTCTGGGGTGTTGATTGCACAATTTTACTCGGTACAAATACACAATAGATATTGTATTTACCCGACAAAGTATTCGGAATCGGAAACCATACTGAGCTAGGACTCTGGGCGCTAATTGAAGTCGGTTCCACATATAAATACTTGGCACTTGAAACCGAATCGTTAAATACAGTTCCCAAACTGGAAAGGATAGCCAAACTTGAGAAAAATCCATACCGCCCGTAATTTGAGTTTTCTGCTTCCACTTTTATGCTTCGCTGGTAAGAGTCGGAAGCTTTCATACGGATAGAATCAGTTATATAAGCCAGTCCGTTGCTTAATTCATGCCTCGTGGAACCGGCAAATAGGTATCCGGGATTTTTGAATACACTTCCCGTAGTAGAAATCAACGAATCGATGGAGAACGGATCTGCAACTGACTTCCGGAACACGAGGTTATTAACCATTGCCAGTTGGGTATTCAGCCGCTGTTTGGTTGCACCGCCATCGGCAGGCAAGGTTTTGTAATAGGATTTAATCTGGTTGTAAAATTTAGTCCAGGCGTTATTTGTTGGCAGCAACGCGGTATATGTACTGTCTTCCAGGTGAACCCGGCCAATTTTATCCAATACCGGATTGGAGAAAGTAATGACTGAATCGTAGACCGACAAGCCGTTTGCGTTTGTTCCAATCTCTACACTGGCTACAGGGTCGAATTTAAAAATACTTTGGGAATACAAGTAGGCTTTCAGCGAATCCAATCCCGGAGTTTTACCTATAAACTCCCAGATATTGGCTATATAAGGCACGTAACCGCCGATACAGTGTAAAATGCCATTGGCTGTAGCTACATTGGAGCTGTCACCAATAAGAGAAATACCTCCAAAGGTAAAATTGCTTCCCTGCCTTTTGAATTCAATAAACTTTTTAGAGATCATATAAATTTGTTTCGAATCAATATCGGAAGTAGGGTTGGAGAACCGGCATATATGATTCTTTACAATCTCGTTTATCGTTGCAGTATCCGTGAGGCTTACCTCCTGCAATGCGCTGTTAACCGGCGCCCATACAGTGTATGTTTGAGGTTTGCTCAAAATACTGTCGTAACCTGCCACTTTCAGCATTTGCGTGAAACGGCTCAAATTCGGTTGAGTTTGCATGTACTGGTACAAATTCAAAGTGCTTTTCTGTCCATTCGTTTTAGCATAATGCGTATCCCAGGCATTCTGTACATGCAACCAGAGCAACAGACACGAGAGTGATTACACTAAAAACAGACTTCAATATCCTTTTTTTCATTCGATTTTTATTTATTAAATTTAATATCCATCAATAAGAATGAATCTTGTAATTTTCTGAAGAAATATTCTTTTGAAAAGATTTTTCAAACAAGCGTTTTTATTAATCTATCCCTTCCCTTTCGATAAGCTCTACCGGAACAAATTCAAGAAAGTCCATCATAAACTGGCCTTCACGCACCGCTTTCACGGTAAATTTATGAGTACCGGATTTGGGGAATGTATAGGTTCCCAAAATTCTTCGCAGCGAGAAGGGGCTTTGGCGGGCAATCAAAGGGCCATAAAAACCACCTTCAATACCTGTGTATGAGTTAGGGCCTTTCAGGTAACCACGATTTTTCATCATTTTATCATTTTCCAGTCCCTGAGGATCTCCCGAATCTGCTCCGGGCTGCACCCAGCCAATCAACGGATCATTTGCCAGAATTCTCAAATCCAATGGAATTCCGCAAGGCACATTGTCCCAGTATAATTGGGCTGCCCCACGGCCACCGGTAGGCTGGTAACTTAACCTGACTTCGTAGGTGCCCGCAGGCACGGGAGGCGTTGTTAGCGAAAAGTCGTACATCCCTTTTAAATAAACCTCATCGCCTTCGTAATCAAGGTAAGCATTGCAAGCATTCAAATAGCAAAAACGGGTGGAAGCCGAACATTTTAACCGTTCGATATAATTGGGCGGAAACACCCACGAACGTGGTTTTTTAGGATCGTAATAACGCATATTATTATTGGTCAGCTCTGGGAAAAAAGCTGCGGCATCCATCCGGATGCGCTTGCTGGCCAATTCGCCGGCTACCCGTGTGCTGTAAATCAGCATTCTGTCTATTTCATGATAAACACCGTTTACCGCATCGGAGTCGGGAGCAATAATCTGGACGGCCTCGCCGGTTTCCACCGATTTATTAAACAAATTAGACAGCCCCGATGACCGTTCCTTTTTCACTTCAATCAGCGTATTGGGGCACATGGTTTCGATATACTCGTACATATCAAATGTTTTAATCATGTGGTTGGTATCATAATCATTGATAAACTTTGTCCGGGTAAGCTTCTTGTTTATCATGTGGTACGCAATGAATTTGTTCAGCGTATTTCGCCTGTCCGTCAAATTGGCAACATTGGCATCGGCCGGATCCTCGTTATACACATTGTCCGCCGCGTATTTTTTCAAATCATCCAGATTATTGATATTATATTTCAGTTTCAATATCGAATCACTTTCCATCAACACGGTATACCCGAACTTCCGCGAAACCGGCAATTCATCTACCCGAGCCTCCCCCTTGTGTAAAAGGAGTAGCAATATACGAAGCAAAATTTTTAGGATCATAGCTATTGTCTTTTACAGCATATAAACTATCAGCCAGCCCGGTAGCAGCCAAAGCGGCACTGAATATGGAAAAACGTTTATTATTTTGTATAGCCTGAGAGATATTTGCATTGGATGGATCCAGCACATGGTCAATCACCTGAATGACACCGTTGCTTACCTCAATGTCCATCATCACAATAACCGATTTTTCGTTCACCGTATATTCAAACACATGATTCACGGTTCTGCTTCCTGTGGCCACAAACCGCTCGCTCATGGTAAGAAAAGGCATTAGCCCCTCGATAAAATTCTCCGTCTTTACGGTATAGCCTTTAATGATATGATCATAGGCAATCTTCTTGAGTGTGTCCAACGGAAAATCAGTCAATGAGCTTTTGCCTTTTGCGGCATAGAATGATTTCATGGCTGCATTGTTTGGCGCAAACATGGTATATTTTCCATAGGCATTCACCAAACCCAACACCTGGGTGGTATCGAGCAAACGGCTGAATTCCGAAAACTGCTCCGGCCGGTTCTTCAGGTAATCTCCCATTATTTCGGTGGTGTCGGTAGTTATGCTTTCCGGATTATCCACACAAGCAACAAAAGAAACGATCAACAACATCAACAATACACCGGTGATATGCTGTTTGAAAAATAGGTTATAAATTATATTCTTTTTCATGGCTTAAAATACTTTTACAATTAATAGGATTGTGTAGAGGTGTTTTCGTAAAACGGATTCTGCACCAGGTTCGGGTTCACATCGAGTTCCGATTTGGGTATAGGCATATACAAAGCATCAATAACCGACAATTTGTTTTTACTCAGCACATTGCCCGAAAGTTTCGGACTAATATAAGACAGTATAACGCTGGAGCTATTGTTATTTCTGCGTACCAACCGCATTAAATCAAACCAGCGCTTCCCTTCAAACATGAGTTCCCGCTGACGCTCCCTGAGCACCAGCTTTTCCATGGCTCCCCTATCGCTGTAATTGCTAAACTGCAAAGTATCCGAAGTCATATTCGACCGGCTATAGGTAGTATTTACCATGTGCAGCGCTTCTTTCAGGCCATTATCGCCATTATTCAGCTGAACCAGTGCCTCCGCCTTCATTAACAGGACATCCGATTTACGGTAAACTATCCAATTGGTGGTACTCCCGCTGGAGCGGTACACCGGAGTCACGGTCTGATCCGAATTCAAAACACATTGGCTTAAAGCATATTTATATATTGAATACCCTGTTCCATTCACTGTTGTTCCATAAAAATTGGTTTCCCGGATATCGTTCTGGCTTTCTTTGACGGCCGATGCGGCATAATTGAACGGACTATAATCGCCAGCACGGGTTAAAAACTTTGGGAAACTCAGTGCCGCAGCTATTTCAGAACTAATGATACCGTACATATTAGCTGTCAGGTAATTATACTGAATGTCCTTTTTGTCGAACTGAAGTTCAAAAATGCTTTCGGTAGAATTTCCCTTGTAAAAAACATCGCTAATCACATCCTCGCCGGCAACCAACGCCAACGTATTATCGGCCAACACGCTATTGCACGCGTCAACACAATTGGCATACTGCCCGTCCCACAGGTACACATCGGCCAGCAAGGCATTGATGGAGGTCAGCGTAAAACGGCCCTTGTTGTATTCGCCTTTTGAGTATTCCACACGGGCATATTTTTTGGCAGTAAGCAAATCGGAAATAATTTGATCCAGAATCTCACGTTCTTTCGCTTTTGCAACCGCGTAATCTTGTGTGTCGTTGATACTCGGTTCAAGCACCAGGGGCACATCTTTGTAGGCTCTTACCAGATAAAAATAGCAGAGTGCACGAATGGCCAATGCTTCCGACTCCAACGCGTGCAGTTTGGCAAGTGTAAAATTCTGATCCGAATTCATTACTCCCGGGGCATAATGCAGAAAGGTATTGCAATAATTGATTACGCTATAAAACGAAGCCCAGTCTGCATAAACATTTGTTGGAGAGATATTCTGACTCAGTACTTTCGCTAAATCCAAATTCGATGCGATAGCCATGCCCGAAACCACGTTGTCCGAACGCACTTCGCCCCAAACCAGCATCCGCTCCATACATCCGTAGTTGGACAGTCCTTTGTAACACGAAGCAAGCACGGAAGTGGCCTGCGATTCCGATTTCCAGAAATCATCCAAAACAGTCTGTCCTTCGGGGCGAATGCTCAACCAGTCGGTACAGCCTCCCAACCCCAACGAAAGGACAATGATCGATATAATAATTTTTGTATTTTTCATATTCTAATTAAATTATAATCCAACAGTCAAACCAAATGTTAAGTCTTTAGAGCGCGGAGTTTGTCCAAAGTCCTGACTAACCCCTAACGAACCGTATCCTACTTCGGGATCTACCCCTGTATATTTTGTCAGCACGAACAAATTATTAACGGTCATATATAAACTAACCCGGTCGATTTTGAATCTTTTCAGGTTCGTTTTAGGAATTGAATAATTGAACTGCAAGTATTTCAGGCGTAAAAAAGAACCATCTTCCACAAAGCGGTCGCTACCCAGCCAGTTGTAGCCTCCATTGCCATTATAGCTGCTCAAAGCTCTGGGTATCGAGGCTATATCACCATCCTTGCGCCAGCGCCAGTTCACGGCAATACTCTGATTGTCGGTAGTGTACATATTCTCAGCAAACATGCGGGCGGCATTTACAATTCTGTTCCCGTAACGGTAATTAAAGAAAATCGTGCAGGAGAAGTCCTTGTACCGGAAGGTTGGTCCAAAACCGCCATTGAAGAGCGGGTTTGAATTGCCTAAATAAACAATGTCCTGCTCATCTGATATTTCCATCGTGGTTAATGTCTTCGTATTTGGCATCCCCCCCGCGGAAGGTATAGGCTGTTACTCCCTTGTTTTCATAATAATTAAAAGCCATTTTCACCGGATCGCCCTTATCATCCAGAATTACATTGCCTTTGGCATTACGTGCCACGGGAGCATCCTCGTGCGAGCCGGCCACATATTTATCGTACTGGTAAACGCCTTTATAGCGGAAGCCATAAATTGATCCGAATGAATTTCCTTCCTGGATACGCGTCAGGTACGTTCCGTTCATGTAATCGAAAGATTCATTATAACCCTCCAGGATCGATGCGTCTAACTGTTGTATCTTATTGATTGAATTGGAGATATTGAATCTGAAGTCGACACTGAATTTTGGGGTTTGAAACAGTTTGTTGGCATACACGTTTATTTCCCAACCATCGTTGTCCATTGTTCCAACGTTCCTGTTCGATACCGATGAAAACCCGGAAGTAGTAGGTATTGCCACATCCGGAAACAACATATCATAGGTTCGTTTATGATACCAGTTCAGGTCCAGTTGCACTTTATCATCGAAAAGGCCTACATCGGCTCCGTAATTAAACGAAGAAGTGGTTTCCCATTTAAGCGTATTCAATTGCAACGAAACCGGCACCTGTCCATTCATGTCGATATACCGTCCATAATCGCCATATCTGCTGTAGTAGAGATACTCCTTGCCCGGCTGATTCCCTGCAAGCCCCCAGCCCGGACGAAATGCCAGCATGCTCAGCCATTTTCTTGTTCCGGACATAAACTTCTCATCCGAGGCAATCCATTTCAGCGAAATGCCGGGGAAATTGCCATACTTGGCTTCATTTCCAAACTTGGTACTTCCATCGCGCCGAATGGTACCTGAAAATATGTATTTGGATTTGTATGAATAGTGTACTCTGGCCAATAAGCCCATCGACCGCCACTGGCCACGGTCGGTATATAAACCGGCGATATAAGCAGGCGATGAAGCATTTTCCGCGTAAACCGAAGGAGAACCAAAGGTATATTGTCCCTGGAATGAAGAACGGCCCTCAGTGGTTTGAACTGAAGCATAAAGGAGTAAATTATGATCCGGGTTATCAAACTTCGGAAGCCAGGAGATGTTATTGTCCGTTTGAATAGTTACCGACTCCATGTCACCACCACCCGATGCATTGTATTTGTTGCTTGCCCAGTCGAAATTGCTCACCGTTGCAGGCAAATAGTTGGATGTCTTATCATTATTTATGTCAAACGATACATACATGCTGTAACGCAGGGTCTGCACATTCGGATCCAACAAATCGTACTGAATCCTGAAAGTGGGCAGTGTCCGGTAATTCTTCACATTGCTTTTTGCCAAAGTGGCTAAAGCCACTGGATTAACGAGGTACTTTTGAGAATCATCCAGTCGTGAGGCACTCAGTACATTGTAAAAAACCTCTGTATCATTTCCATTTGCATCTTGCTTATAAATGCTCAGGTTGGGCATTTTTTTATACGCAATTCCTAAAATCGACAAGTCTTCATTGGGGCTATCGCCTCTTCCGGGCGTGTTTCCTCCACTAAAACCAAAGGTGTAATTCCGGTCGTTGTTCGAATAGGAATATGATAACTCGGCCGTAAATTTCAACCGGTCGGACACCCGGTACTCCAGATAGGCCCGCGAAGATAACATGCTGAAATTCTGGCCAATAATAGTTCCAGCCTGACTCTTGTAACCACCTGAGACCCGGAAAGTAGCTCGTTCGCCACCACCGGACAGAGTCAGGTAATGATCGTTGATATGGCCAATTTGCGTAACCGCCTTTACCCAATCGGTATTGTTGTTATAATTTTCGTATTCCGTAAAAGATTTATTGTAATTATATTCATCAAAATTTCCCGCGTTCTGATCCTGCTGTGCATTGAAATACGCTTGTTTCATCAACATGGTATAATCATCGCCGTTCAGCATTTTTCGTCCCTGCGGCTGAACAGTGCCTGTAAAGCGATAGGAATACTCCACCTTGGTTGGGCCGGTATATCCTTTTTTGGTATTAATCTGAATAACACCATTTGCCCCCTTCGAACCCCATACAGCCGAAGCGGCCGCATCTTTCAGTACAGTGATTTCCTGAATGTCGTCGGGATTAATGCTTAACAAATTGGCATATTGCTCCTGATTGGAATTGGCATAGTCAAAACTGGCATCCACCGACATTTCGTACGGTACGCCATTTAAAACAATCAAGGGTTGGCTGCTCCCGTTGATAGAGCTGGCCCCACGGATACGCATTTGGGTACCACTTCCGGGGTCACCCGAATTGGATACAATATCCAAACCAGCGATACGTCCCTGGAGGGCATCATCCACCGAAGCCACCTGAAGGCCTTCAATCTCTTTCATATCGAGCGATTGCATGGCCGATGCAATTTCACGCTTGGGAATACTGAATCCGCCTTCACTGTATTTTCGGCTGGCAGTAATCACCACATTGGAGATGGTCTGCGAATTATCATCCATGACCACATTCAGTGTAGACGCTGTCCCTATTTTTCGCACCTGCTTCACATACCCGATAAAACTAAACGAGATCTTATTCTCTGAATTTTTAGCTTTCAAAACATAGTGCCCGTTTATGTCGGTTACCGTTCCGCTTACCACCCTATTGTTCGCATCTATCTCCACCACGCTGGCACCAATAATAGCACTACCATCCTGTTTGGAGGTCACTGTTCCCTGCACAATTAAATCGCTGCCTGATTTCTGACTCATTGCCGAAATGGGGGAAAGTAGCAAAATGTATAGCAGTGTTATCGCAAAATTTGATTTCATGCGTTTGTTTTTATTTTTAGTTAGTTGTCGCATGGAACTCGCATCCCGAATAACTACCGGGGCATGATCTTTCTGTTTGAACCTCTGTTTTAATGCTCGTTTCATGTATAAATAATTGTTTTAAAATTGTCACATAGCTTGTCCGTCAACTGACGGGGAAACTCATCCCGAAGGAATAGGACTCCGTTTTATATTCCTTTATTATCATTGAAAACTCAATATATTATCAATCTGATGAATTACTGCCGTAGAGGAAGTACTTATCAATGAGGTTGAATAGTTGCTTCCGCTCCCGGTTCCATCCGCATTTTTAAATAAGGACAATTTGTTGTTGAACACAAAATCCCTGGTCATTATATTATACAACCCACCCGCGGTAACAATATGTGCCGTGGAGTTATTATCGGTGGTAAGCGTTACATTAGCCCCATTGTTATTCACCCCAATACGGTAGTACTTATTTTTAAATGTAGAAAAGTGAGTTGGAGCATCGTCCAGCTTCATGGTAGCCGATTGATAAAGATTGTTATACGATTTTCGATCAACAAAGACAGAATTATCCTGAAAATGATAACGTAAGAACCTTTCCAACTTCAGAATGGCGGCAGCTTGCTCTGTGGAATTGGTCATCTGGTTGATACCTGTTATGCTGCCCTGAGATTCCCACGGGGCTATAATTCTTGCTTGGATAGCAGCGTCAATTGCAGCGTTTGTGGGCACATAAACCGTATAATTAAAGGTATTGAAGAACTTCACATTATAATCAATCCCGTAATAATTCGTTTTGTTGACAAATATAACCGAACCGCTCGTTGCCGGAAAACCGCTTAGAAGCGCAAAGAACGAACTGAATTCGGGAGTTTCGCTCAGCACCTTATAAACCGATGATAGCGGAGATTGAATTGGTTTGTCCACAAAATAGGTTTTACCATTCGATTGGTTATAAACATTCATCACGTTCACTTTCTCGTTCAATGCGATATTTTCGCCCGCCTCGGCAGTCAGGTTTGTACCGCTTCCGTTTATTTTCAGGGCTACATTACCCTTTGTCAGATAATAATCTTTACCCGATTCCACATCGCCCACCACAATGTGCATGTTCAGGATGTCAAGCAATCGATTGACAAGAAAGTCATTGTAAGGCGAAACACCGGATGCAGGAGGCGCTATCACAGCAACCGAATCTCCCAGGGTATTGGTGAGTTTATTGTATCTATAAACCGTTGCGTTTACCGCCGATGTTTTGGTATTGTACCAAAACTTCAACGCTCCGGGCACATCTTTGCCAATGGCCACCGGCTCAATGTAATTTTTGAAATAATCATCTGTAGGCACAAAGAAACTATAGCGGCTTACCAACGAGTTCAGGTAAAGACGGAAGTCGTTTTGTACAATAGCCCAATTCCAGATTTTGGTTTTATTCACCGGCGAAGCATCGTTTGCACTTAGCAACACGGGACCGTAAACCGAAGCATAGTCATCCGGGGCATATACTTTATTGGTTTCGTAAACCACTCCGTTTGTGCCAATATAAGCTTTGTCGATATCCGCTTTGGTAACGGGAAGCGGAGAGTTATCTTCGTCCACCATGGTGGAGAATTTGCTCGGGATAGATTCAATAAAGGAAGAACGCATGTGACGTTTGAGGAACAAAGGCAGAATATCGGTAGGCACATTGTCCCAGGTTTGGAACCGGTCTTTAAGAATGGCGCCTGCCCCTGAGGTAAAATACTCATTCATGGCTTGGTCGGTAGGCACAAACATGGCCGCCATATCCGATTCGAGCGCATATCCGCCTGCCGTTCTTACATAACTATTCCATCCCGGATCGAATGGCAACTGTTTATCTATGGGAACCGTTTTTTTTGCAATCGGATCTATTGTTGTACCTCCCGATTTTGCAAAGTATTTCTTCGCAAAAATGGAATCATTGAATTCCGGATGCAACTGACGGTATTTAAGCGTATTCAATGCATCGAATTGCGGTACACAGAACCGGTCCATCAGTTTTGAAAAAATGGAAGTATTGGAGTTGGCACCGATATATTGCGCCATATTCACCGGCGGAACAAGCACTTTTTCAAGCATATTCAAATAACCGTTTTTACAGACTATATCCCGCTTCACAACCTTCGATGTAAACACATTCGCATCGCCTTTGTCGCGCGACATCCCTGAAATGATTCTGAAATCCTCATTGGATATCTGAGCCTGGTCAAGAAATTTTTGAGTCATGCAAACTAACGTCAGCGCCGAATTGTCTTTTAGAATATAAATCCCCTTAGTCCGGTAATTATCCCAATAGGCACTGGTAGGCAGCGCTGTGCTAAATTCCAATGGAACGCTGTCGAGTACCGACACGGCAGTTTCCCGCCGGAACGCAGAGCCTTCCTGTAGCGACCCGCTGAAGTAATTCGAAAGCATATCGGTAAGAAATGCATTATTTATCATCCCGAAGTTCAGAATCAGTTTCTTTTGAGCCAGCGTCAGGCGGTCGTAACCGGTCACGCCCCATTCATTGCTTTTATAGAATTCATTAAACGCAGAGTCATTGGCAACAAAAAGCGTTTTACTTCCCGTTTTGCTCAGCACCTCGGTATATCCCAAATCTTCAATCAGCCTGGTATAATTCACAAAGTGGCCATCGGTTTTCAGATAGTCGTAAATGCTGGCTCCAAGCCAATCCGGCTCTTTATCATCGTACTGGTAAATGTCGCAGGAAACAACAAAAAAACTGATTACTACAATGCCAACAACCTGTTTGGCATATCGATAAAATGTTCCCTTAAAATAATTTTTCATTATATCCTAAATTTAAAAATGAAGTCAAATATATAATACATGCCTTTGTGCACTCAGGCATTCGTCAAACATAAACAAACACTGAATACAGCAACATAGCTCCGACAAGCAAGCGCAAGCCGGGAAATAATATCGTTTTGACTAAAAAGTGAATTTGCTCTGAAAAAAAATTGCCGTATAGAATTGGCTTTAGTGATACCTTGAACCGGACACATCCGACCGGTTCTTTCAGATTGAGTTGTGAAAGTTACGTGCTCGCCTGGCCTAACTGCGAACAGAAATAAGAAAAGGAAGTAAAATAAAAACTCCACGGACTTTTGCATAATATTAAATTGTATTGTCTTTTTCTCAAATCAAAAGTACAATTACCTCTAACTAAAATTTAAGGTTCACTCCAACCAGGCTTTGTTTATTTGCCATTTCTACGGGGGTTGGGCTATCCAAACCCTGCTGCTTCAAACCCTGAAAAAAATGGCAAATAACCGATTATAATTTTGCTCGGTTGTATAATGCAAATATAGATCAGTGACATTTCTTGCAGGTGGACATTTGAGTAATTAAGGGAGATGAATTCAGCGTTTCGGGTATTTGCCATCAGCCGGAATACAAAACAAAAAAAAGGAGCTATAGTGTTCAATGAAACAGGCTGTTAACTTTTATTTCAAAGCCTGTTTGCAATCCAATTTTCAGTTGATATCGCACGTTATATTCTGCCAAAAGAAAAAAGGGTTGTCTCAAATAAGAGACAACCCTTTTGACCAGATGATTTATATCTATTTAATCAGTTTTTTGAAACTATACTGACCGTTTTGAGTCAACTTCACAATATACATTCCTGAAGGAAGATTGGCATTTACCACTTTGCGGTTTGTACCTGCAAGAGCTGTAAATCTCTCATCGGAAACCAATGCACCCTGAATAGTAAATACTGAAAGCTGTGCCACTGACGCCTGATCCAAATCAAATTCGGCAACGATCTTACCATTCTGAACGTATATGTTCTCGAAAAGGTCTTTTACAGCCGCAACGGCACTTAGAGTATCTTTCTTGTAAAGTTCCCAGTTATCGATATAACCGCGTGTTCCGTTACGTGAATAGTTGTTGAAATACACCCCTGAATTAGCCCCCATTGAAGCACCTGTGGTAAATTCAAAAACTATTTCTTTCCACAATCCGCCGGTATTGATACTATCGGTAAATTCAGCATTTCCTTGTCCGAAAACTCCTATTTGGAAATCACCGATGGTTCTCACCATGGCTCTTGATTTATAAATAGTGTTAGGCATAAGTTTATTGGTAAGAATAATATCGATAGAACCGCCTCCAATTATAGCTCCACAACGGCTTCCGCAGTATACTGAATCTACATTATACATGATAGATTTAGTACCCCAGCCACCAAAATCGGTCAAGTCGTTCATGTATGGATCTGCAACCAGGTTAGGTCTGTCATTGTACAACGGGGTGAAACAAGTTGTGTTCGAAGTTGTAAGCCCTTTGACAACCACATTGGCTTCAACCGACCCGCTCTTCAAAAGGATATTGCCACTTACAGGTGTGGTGCCATCGTAGGTTACCGTTACTGTATCGCCGGCCGCTGTTGAAGGCAAGGTCGACTTGCTCAGGGTAATGCCTGCCGGTGCAGTCAGAACAATATCCGAACCTAAATTAGAGGCCACAACAGAAAACTTCAATGATTTACTGCTTTCAGGGTCAAATGACAACGCTTGTGTAGAAGTTGTAATACTTTGATCTTGCGACAGGTATAACTCATAATTATCCACATACGCCAACAAACCTGTAGTAGCATAGTTGTTGATATACATTACCGGATTTGCGCCCAATACCCCACCGGTGGTAAATGTAAATTCAAGCGGCTTCCATTCTCCGTTTGTATCAATTGCTTTTTCAATATTAGGAGCCGCATCAACACCCAGATGGAATGTACCTCCGATTGTTTTAATCATAACTTTTACGCGATAAGCAGTATTAGGCTGCAAGATACTTGCCATGGCAACATCCAGAGAACCTGAACCGGTTGAAGTTCCGTTACCAATTTTAATGCTTCCTGCACCACAATATACATTGGCCGGGTCAGTAACAATTGTTGAAGCTTCTCTGGTTCCCCAACCACCAAAGTTGGCCATTGTGGTACAGCTCTTAAAGTCTCCTAAAAGATTTGTAGTAAGGGTTTCCGGATAAATTGGTGTAAAACAGGCAAGATCCGAAGCTGTTTTAATCGGAATATTTACCACAGAAGTACCACTTGTCAGTGTGATATTACCTTCTATAACATTAGTTCCGGGATAAATTACAGTAACCGCAACATCTTTTTCATTAGCTGCTACGGTGGTAGGAAGCACCGTAATGCCTGCAGGGGCTGTAATGGTAATGTTTGAAGAAAGGTTAGAGCTACTTACATTAAAGACTTCGGCCGGATAACTGTTATCCAATGCCAATGAAGTAATTGATGCAGCAATTACAGGTTGTTCTTCGGCACCTTTCTGGAACAAATATAAGACATTATCATCCGTCAGCGCTTTATCGTAAAGACTGAATTTATGGATTAATCCTTTCCAGGTAGGGTCACCGGTATAACCTCCTTTTGCCAGGTAGGCAAACTGGGTACCGATGGCGTTGATCACATTTTGAGTTCTGGCGTAAGCCTTTGTACCCACATTCAATCCATCCACGTAGAACGTAATGCCGGTGGCTGTAAGCGTAGCCACCATGTGGTGCAATTTACCATCGTCATATTCCGTGCTGTTCACGCCATCTTCCGATGCCCATGGGCTTCCGGTGTCACCACATGAAATAGCTGTACGGCTGACATTATCGCCACGGGCAGTACTGATAGAAAAGTAATCGGTACCGAAATTTCCGGTAGTATTACCAAAATAAGACAACATAGTAAAACCACCATTGGCCGCCGAAGTAGGAGTAAACCAGATCTCGGCAGTTACTTCAGGATAGCTGTTAACTCCCAGGTCAGCAGCCGGGAATGACAAATATCCACCGGAAGAAGTTACCAAAGCTTTACTGGCTATAGTGGCAGCACCTTCCAACGTTCCGTTGGCTGTACCAACAACGTCTTTAGCAGTTCCATCATCAAAGGTCCATTGATGCTTCAGGTTGGCCGTCCCCGGGTCTGACTGTGCAAACATTTGCACACTTATGCCTAAACCAAGCAGCAGGCATAAAAGAAAGTAAGTTTTCTTCATACGATAATAAATTAAGGGTAAATAAAAAATTATTGACTTGTTTTGTATATTTAGATTCCGGCTGAAAAATTCCGAACGAACTTTATATTCCGGCAAAACCCTGAAAAGGGTTTAAAATCAATATGGCAAAGATAAAGCATAATAAGTGGAGCATTTTTATAAACTCCTTTCTAAAAAGTGGACAATTGGCCATAGTAAGTGGACAAATTTTTATATGGGATTTTCCATCTGAAAACTGCATGGCTTATAACAAAAAAATGCGAAAACAGTTTTTCACCATTTTCGCATTTTCAAAAGCGACTTATATTATAAATTCATGCCTGCTCACATTGCCGCACGAATTCTCGTGTGGCAAACCAACAAATACTTTCAGCATACCCACGCGATACATCGCGCTGGAGCGGTAGAGCGTCCTGCAGACGCTTTGCAGAACAACCCTGCTACGGATTTCATTTTTTATCTGCTATGCCATACGCCACCCAGTTCGATTGAGGTTCGGCAAGCTTAACGGTTTTCTTTGCCAATGCATAATTTTGAACAAGCTTATCCCTGAGCGAATTCAATTCATCTGTTTTTGCTTTTAAATCACTTTTCAGGCGTTCCTGTTCTTTGTTCAGTGCATCCGCTTGCTTAATATGTGCATCCATTTCGGTTGTAAACCCGGGTAATTCTAATCCATAGCGACTGATTTTTTCTGAATTCAATTTAATGTTGTCCGACATTAATGTACTACTGCTTAATAAATCGCTAAAAGACATGCTTGATGTTTTTGTTGCCATAAATATATTTTTTCAATTAATTAATCCGACAAAAATAGTCTAACCCAACCAACTATTTATAACAATTATTATGTTACAAAACATATTTTATTAACTCTACAAAAACAGGAATTTATCGGACAGGAATACTAATCTGGTTTGAACATCATATCATGTGGTATGGAGGCAAAAGCATGTGGTATGACCTTCACAGCAAGTGGTATGAAGCCCATACCATATCCGTTTTATCAAAAAGCACATGCTATAAGAACCATACCATGTGGCGCGGGCATAAAAGCAAGTGATATGGAGTCCATACCACTTGCTTTCACGAGCAAAATGATAGTTTGGCGCGCAAAACAACCTCAACCAAAAAATGCGGAAACAGTTTTTCACCATTTCCGCATTTGAAAAAAACAACGACCGAGGCTACGGGCATTTGGCGGGTTGCTGGAGCGTTCACTGTCGCACTGCGACAAGGTGAATTGAAAATCAGCGAAGCTAATGCTGGAGCAAAACCCGCTGAACGCACGTCAGCCAGCCAATGAACATAGGCATATATTAAGGGTTTGTAGCTTTTTTGATCTTGTTATTCAACAAGTTCTATTCGATTCCCCTCAATATCGAGAACAACACTCTCAAAGTAACCGTCACCTGTTGTACGAGGCTCTCCAACAATGCTGAAACCATCCGAACGAAGTGTCTCGGTAAGAGAGAGTACTGCATTTTTAGAGTTGAGTTTGAAAGCGAAATGAGTTATTCCTAATCGTTCTTCTGGTTCTAGTGGCTTGTCAATAGTTTGTTTTCTCATAAGTTCTAATTGTGTCCCACTCTCAAAACTAATGAAGTATGATTCAAAACCTTTTATTGGATTTACGTATTTCTTGTTACTTCTCCCCATGAAATATTTGCAGTAGAAGTCTTTCATAGCTTCTAAATTTTTTGTCCAAATGGCAATATGTGCGATATTCATTTTTGTTTTTATTTTTAATTCTCAATAGTTTAAATTATTATCAATCGGTACGGTTATAGTCAGAATTGAAAGTTGTTTTCTTGTCTTTTCTTTCCATAAAAATCTGCAAGGAATTGTCCGCAAAGCTGAAGTCCGAAAGTTAGCAAATTCTGTCGCTACAGAATAGTCAGGTTATGTCACGAAGCGGATAGTTCGCCAAAGATTTTATCCCAAATTGCAGAAATGCCTTTTTTCTGCTACAACCTCTAACACTATACTAATTTACCTTTTTACCCCACAAGGATCTGCCGGAAGTATTTAACCCGCTATACACAATTGTTGGCACACGGGGCGAAGCTTCCCAGTCGAGTTCGCGTTGCACTTTCAGTTTTTGAGAGCCAATGGTGAGTGTTTTTGTGGTGGCATTGTACGACCACACGCCCGTAAAAGCTCCCGTAGCCACATAATTTGCAGCCAATGTAAGCGTGGTGGAAGTTTGTTGTACCCCGGCTACATAATTCATGGTAATATTTTCCCAGGTACCCACCAAATCGTTATCGCAAATAGTGGTTTGCGGAACGGCGGCATAGCGTTCGGGCAGCACCACGGGCCAGCCGTCATCCGTCCACATTATTTTACGCACGTGCCCCATCATAATGGCGTTGCTGTATGCATTCCCGTTGGTATTGGCAGGCAGGCGGGCCTGCGAACAATAGTACCACTGCTCGCTATCTGCATCCTGAAAAACAGCACAGTGCGAAAATCCTACCCAACCCGAATGGTTGCTGAACTTGTATGGGTGCGTGATAATCGGATAACAATCGGCACCGGTAGTTATGTTGGCTCCATTATAACCCAGAAACGGTCCCGTTAATAGTTCTTGAGCGGCAAACGCGCGTGTTATAATTCACCGAGAGTTCATTGTAGGCCAGGAATAAATAGTAATATCCGGTTTTCGGATTGTAGATTATTTCCGGTCCTTCCTGAGCCTGCCAGCGGTTGGCATCGTTGTCGGCACGACGGGCAATACGGGTACCGTAGTCGGCGAGCGTTTTGAGCTGAAGCGGTTTTCCGGTTGCCGAATCCAGTTTTACCTCCGGAATTCCACTGTGCCACGAGCCGTAAATAAGCCAATGGTCGCCTTCGGGAGTTACAATATAAGTGGGGTCAATGGCATTCCATTTAAAATACGCACTCCAGTCGCCGGTGTAACTTGACCGGTACCAGGGTGGAGTTCCTGTTGTACGGTCGCTTACCGAACTTATCACATAGCCTTTGTCCACCCATTTATTAGTAGCCAAATCGGTGCTTTCCATCATCCCGATAAAAGCCCGCTCTGACCAGGTATTATCAAAATTAGTAGCATTATTCAACAAGCCGTTTCCAATAAAATTATCCACAATAATGCTGTAATACATCCTGTATTTATTCCCTACTTTGCGTATGCAGGGCGCCCAATAACCGTAACTTGGACTTGCAATCGGCGCCAAACCCAGCCGGACCCTCATGGCATTGAGCGAATCTTTCACCCACGCCGGAGGTGTTTGGCTCATGGCACAACCGGTATAATACCAGTTTACCAAGTCTGTCGATGTCTTATAGGGATAATGCCCGTAGCCGTTCAGCACGTTTCCATACGAAGCATCTGTTCCATACATATACCACTTATCGCCACATTTTACAACGGACGGATCATGTACATTCCCCAGATTCCACCGCAGGCGGTTGGAGTAGCTCGAAATGGAAGAATAATCATTGGCATACGTTGGGGCAGAATATGAAACGGCTGTCTCGCTGGCAAATTTCATACTGTCGATAGCCGTAATAGCCACAGCCGTTGTTGTATTGTCCCCTTTATAAATTGTCAGTTCGGTGTTGTTATTGGCAAACTTCAGGCTGTCAATTTCCGAAACCTTGTACCCAAGCAATGAACCGGCCTTTTTATGTATATACACTTTGTCCTCGGCAAATAACGTCGCTACGCATAAAATACCGAGAACGATCATAAAAGTTTTCTTCATTGCTTCGTAAATTTTAAAATTTGATTGTGGACTTTCAATAAATAAATGCCTTTAGCCAATTGGTTGATATTGATTAAACCGGAAGCCGGCTGAAGCGTTTGAGCCAGTACCTGCACACCATCAATGCGATAAATCTTCACTTCCAGGTTTTGCTCATCTGCCACATTATTCAGCTTTATATAAGTCGATGCGGGATTGGGATAAACACAAAGCGCCTTTTTATCCGCAGTTATTTCATCAACAGCAGAAACCACCCCGAATGTCATTTTTTGGATATCGGAAAGCAAATAGGCATCGGAACCAGCATCCGTTTTTGCCACCACCATATTACCTGCCGAAAAAGTTATCTTATTTAAGCTGTTCAACAAAATTCCCTTGCCGGCACCATTGTTTAGTTTCAATATCAGGCTATTCTGGGCTACCACTCTGCTAAAAAAGCAGGAGCAGGCAACCAGGATTAATCCGCCATACAAATGTGATTTTTTCATATGTAATATTTTTATTGTAATATTTTACTCAATCCACTTTTTAAACAGAGGCCTTAAAAACAAAATTATGAATGATACAAAGATATATATTATCGGCAGCTGTGATAGTGGACAAAAACATATTCATGGAGGATATTTATTGCATGGAATAAGCAATCTGTTTATTCCGAAAAAAGATTTCAGGAATATTGAACTGCAAAATTTCAAACAAACTCATTTAACTTTGTCATGCTACACATAAACAAACGCAGGCTATCTACCAAAGCAAAAACACAACATAACATACTGACAACATGGAATATAGATCAAACAAATGCAAATCAGGCAAGATAATCCGAAAATTATCCTCTTTTAATAAACATATATCCTCTTACCAAGTGATATATTTTATCTATTTTCGTAGTTGACTTTTTATTTAAAAGCATGAAAAAAATAATTTTACTCACCTTTTTGAGCCTGTTTTGCATTCCTCACGGCATGGGCACTACCCTATAAAATCAGCTACCTGACAGCCGACAACGGATTGTCGCGCAACCTGGTGGATTACATCTTCCGCGATTCACGTGGATTCATGTGGCTATGTACCAGCAAAGGACTGGACCGGTATGATGGTTACGAATTTATACATTTCGACAGCAGGAGTCCGGTGAACCCCCTTCAGAGCGACAATGTCCATTGCGTACAGGAAGACATAAACGGCGATTTGTGGATTGGAACCGAAAACGGGCTTTATTTTCTGAACTATAAAACGGGAGAAATCCTAAACTCGGCAAAAAAGCTGAACTCAAAACAAAGCTTCACAAACCGGCAGATTATTTTCATCAACAAGGATGAGCAGGGAAATCTATGGGTGGGGTACAACTCTGGGCTGGCAAAAATTCATATCACCGGTTCCGAAATATCGGCAGAAGAAGTTTACCATTCCAACACACCTATCACCGCTTGCCTTATTTACAATGGAAACATTTTGCTGAGCCGCGACAACGAAATTTTCCGGCTGATTAAAAACAATAACGGAAAATACCAGCGCATAAATGCCGACAACAAATTAAGGCGTTTTACCGATGCCGTGAATGCGCTGTACTACGACAACGGTTTTATATGGGTGGGCACTGCCAACGGGCTGTACAAATATGAGCCTGCAAGCGAAACACTCAGCAGGTACTTTACTACATTTTCAAAACCGAATGAACTGACATCAAGCTACATTACCGACATCACAAAAAACAAAGAAGGCCAGTTATTAATCGGAACTTTAATCGGATTGAACATTTATGATTATCACACCGATTCCTTTACAGGGATAACATCCGAATCGTTTGCCGAAGGCGTGGCGCTGAACAATAACTTCATAAATTGCCTGCTGGTTGTGGACAATACCATATGGATTGGCACTGACAAAGGCGGTGTAAACCTGCTGAGCCCCAACCAAAATATTTTGAAAACATTGGCAATGAGCCGGGCAACCCCTACAGTTTATCCAAAAATCCGGTAAATGCAATATACGAGGACAAAGATGGCGACCTCTTTGTTGGTACGGTTGAGGGAGGGCTGAACATTCGCAAAAAAGGTTCCAACGGCTTTATACACTCATACGCACAACTGGGCAACAACAGGGCACTGAGCCATAACTCGGTAAGTAGCATTTGCCAGGATTATAACGGAGATTACTGGATTGGCACCTGGGGGCTTGGCATTAATCGGCTGAGATATAAAGACAAATACAGGCCGGTTTTTGAACGGTTTCAATACAGGGCATTGCAAAACAGCATTCAAAGCAATTTTATAGCAGCATTGGTTCCGGACAGCAAAAATAAAGGGCTATGGATTGGAACCCGTGAAGGAATTGATTTCATGGATATGGAGACAGGCAAATTCCGTCACATACTGAATTATCTGCCACAGGATATGCGTATCAGGTTTGTCACGGGAATGATTATCGACTCGAAACAACGCCTGTGGGTAGGTACAAATTACGGACTTCTGTGTATTTATCTGAATGAAACCAACCTCCCGGGGAATAAAATCAAATACAGGTATTACCGTTATTTACTAACGAATCCGTCATCATTAATCACTGAAAAAATCAACTGCATTCTCGAAACGAAAGATAAGCACATTTGGTTTGGAAGCAATGGAAATGGAATTTACACCTTGAATGAAAAATCCGACACGTTGAAATTCATCAATTTCGATGAACGCAACGGGCTATTGGACAATGTGGTGTACGGCATGCTCGAAGATGAAACCGGAACACTTTGGATTAGCACCGACAAAGGGCTATGCGCCTACAACGCTACCCGCAACAGTATCAGGAGTTATACCAAGAGCGATGGGCTGAAATCGAACCAGTTTTATTGGGATGCCTATTGTAAAGGCCGGGATGGAAAAATGTATTTCGGGAGCATTGCCGGAATTACAGTTTTCGACCCGCTAAAAACAGCGGCGGTAAATATCAAAAACACCGCGACAATCACCCGTATCCGTATCCTTAATGATGATGTTTATCCGGCAAAAATCAAAATTCCAGAAGGATTTCTCCAATTTGAAGGGTCAAAACTCACCAAGATAAAACTGCATGAATCGGACAAGGCTTTCAGCGTGGAATTTTCTGCATTGAGTTATTTCCAGAATGACAAAATCAAATATGCTTACCGCCTGAAAGGTTTTGACAATAACTGGACGGAAGTGGGTTCCGACCGCCGGTTTGCGAACTTCACAAACATTACCAACGGTAATTACCAGTTGGAGGTAAAATGTACAAATCCGGACGGAACCTGGTCCGACCAAATAACAACACTCGACATCCGGGTAATCCCGCCATTTTACAAAAGCTGGTGGTTCATACTGTTATTGATCGGCTCACTTGCATACGGTATTTACCGCTACTCGGTATACAGGATCCAATTGCTAAGAAGACAGGAAACGCATTTACGAAAACTGGTTGAAGAGCGGACTCACGAAATTGAGTTCCAAAAAGAAATGCTTCAGGAACAAGCCGTTCAACTTCAATCGAGTTTAAAAGAACTTACCGAACATCAGGAAGAAGTTTCGCGGCAAAATGAAGTTCTTGTTCAACAAAACCAGAAAATCACCCATCAAAAAGAGGAGCTGATTACACTTTCGAAAAAAGTGCAGGAAGCCAATGTGGACAAAATCGGATTCTTCACCAACATCACCCACGAATTCAGAACCCCCATTACACTTATCCTCGGGCCGGTGGAACGCGCGTTGAAATTAAGCACCAACCCCAAAGTACTTGAGCAGCTCAACATTGTTCAGCGGAATTCCCGGTTATTGTTATCGCTTATCAACCAGCTAATGGATTTTCGCAAAGTGGATTCGGGCAAAATGGAGTTGGTCAAAACGCACCAAAATTTCATCGAATTTCTCGACGACATTATTCTTCCGTTCGAAGAACTGGTAAAAGACCGTGGCATCACTTTCCGCAAGCAGTATCGCATTAATCCGCCCGAATTCCTTTTCGACCGCGACAATATGCAGAAAGTAATAGGGAATTTACTGTCCAATGCTATTAAGTTTACGCCAGACAGAGGACTGATTACCGTTATTGCCAGCACCTACACCGATCCAACCGACCAGAAGGAACGGCTGTATGTAGCCGTGAAAGATACCGGAAAAGGTGTGCCGGAAGAAGATCTGAAAAAAATTTTCGAACGGTTTTACCAATCCAAGCAAAATCAGGCTTATTCCGGCTATGGGCAAAGCGGAACGGGAATCGGACTTTACCTTTGCAAACGCATTATCCAGCTCCACAACGGAAAAATAGAAGTGCACAACCAGCCAACAGGCGGATCCAGATTCCGGTTCATTATTCCGATCGAACGCCGGATCAGCACCGTTGTGTCGCTGGATGGCAAACCTATGGAAATGATTGTTGCCAACCAGAATCCTGAATTGGACAATATTTCCGACGAAATTTCGAAAGGGAAACCGGTGTTGCTCATCGTAGAAGACAACAGCGACATGCGACAGTATATCCGCTCCATCCTAAGCACGGAATTCAACGTATTGGAAGCTCCAAACGGGGTGGCCGGCTTAGAAATCACCAACCGCTATCAACCTGATTTGATTATCAGCGACATTATGATGCCCGAAATGGACGGACTGGAATTTTGCAAACGCGTGAAATCAAGTTTCACAACTTCGCATATCCCAATCATGCTGCTCACGGCCAAGTCGTCGACCGACACGCAAATAGAAAGTTTCCACCACGGAGCCGATGCTTACCTTGTGAAACCGTTCGACGAAGAATTGCTGAAAGCGGTAATCCGCAACCTGAGCGAAAAACGAAAACGCGTGCAGCTGAACTTTGCCGAAAGTATGGATACCAACAGCCTGAATTTTGACGAAGAATCGCTCGACAAAAAATTCATTGACAAAGCGTTGAAAGTGATAAAAGAAAACTATACAAATCCGGATTTCGATGTAGCCGAATTTATTGACGTTATGGGAATCAGCCGAAGTTTGCTCCATAAAAAGCTTACAAATCTGGCCGGACAATCGGCAAGTCGGTTTATTCGGGTGTACCGGCTAAATATCGCCCGGGAACTGATTATAAAGAACCGGACTTCTCATTCGCTCAATATATCTGAAATTGCGTACGAGGTTGGATTTAATGACCCTAAATATTTTACACGTTGTTTCACAAAACATTTTGGCATTCAGCCAAGTGCATTCATGGACGAAGAGAAAGAAAAGTAAGAACGTACATTTCCTGTTGGAGGTTTTGGAGCATGATTATATCCAGTTTTTCCACTTTTCAGAACTTTTCGTCCACCTGAAATGACATTTAATTTTCTTATTTTTGTACAGAAATAAATTTATCTAACATTAAACACATGAAGTGAGTCCCGTTTTTGGTGACGAGTTTCATGTGACCATAAAAACCAAATTATTTACACATGAAAACTACAAAATCGTTGGTTGTGCTGGCTCTTTCCATTGTATTGGGGACACAACTGGCTATGGCACAAAGCCACAACATCTCGGTGGATGTAAAGAAGCCTGGATCGCCGATACAGAAAACCATGTACGGCATTTTTTTCGAGGACATTAATTATGGCGCCGATGGCGGATTATACGCAGAATTAGTCAAAAACCGTTCATTTGAATTTCCTCAAAACCTGTTGGGGTGGACCACTTTCGGCAAAGTAGAAGTTCGCACGGAAGGAGCCCCATTCCCAAACAATCCGCATTATGTACATCTCTCCTACCCCGGACACAACGAGAAACAAACCGGATTGGATAACGAAGGATTCTTTGGCATTGGTGTAAAACAAGAATGCCGATTACCGTTTCTCGGTTTGGGCGCGCATTCCCGAAGGAAGCACTTCCGAAAGCATTCGCATTGAATTGGTCGATCCGGAAAGCATCCCTTTCAGCTCTGCAAAAATCACCATTGACTCCAAAGAATGGAAAAAATACCAGGTTATCATTAAATCAAAAAAAATGGAACCTAAAGCACGCCTGCGTATCTTCCTTACGTCAAAAGGCGGGTTGGACCTGGAGCACATTTCGCTTTTCCCGGTTGATACCTGGAAAGGTCGCGAAAACGGCTTGCGCCAAGATTTAGCACAAGCGTTATACGATTTGTACCCGGGCATTTTCCGTTTTCCCGGCGGTTGCATTGTAGAAGGCACCAATATTGAAGACCGCTACCAATGGAAAAATTCGGTTGGCCCGGTTGAAAATCGCAAAACGAATGAAAACCGCTGGGAATTCACATTTCCAAACCGTCTTTTTCCCGATTACCGCCAATCGTATGGCATGGGCTTCTACGAACTCTTCCAACTATCCGAAGAAATAGGTGCCGAACCACTTCCGGTTTTAAGTTGCGGTCTGGTTTGTCAGTTCCAAAACCACGATAGCAAAGCGCATGCAACAGTAGATGAGCTTAACCCATTTGTTCAGGATGCGTTGGATTTAATTGAGTTTGCCAATGGAGATATAACCACTAAATGGGGAAAAGTCCGCGCCGATATGGGTCATCCGGCTCCTTTCAACCTGAAACAAATAGCTGTGGGAAATGAACAGTGGGGAAGCCTTTATCCTGAGCACCTTGAGCCGTTCATGAAAGCAATCCATGCCAAGTATCCGAATTTCAAGATCGTGGGTTCTTCAGGACCAAGCCCTGACGGAAAGGACTTTGACTATGGCTGGAACGAAATGAGACGGATGAAAGCCGACCTGGTTGACGAACATTACTACAAAGATCCGCAATGGTTCCTGGCTAATGCCAACCGATATGATAAATACGACCGCAAAGGCCCGAAAGTATTTGCCGGAGAATATGCCTGTCACCCTAAAAACCGGAAGAACAACTTTGAAGCTGCGCTTTGCGAAGCTGCTTTTATGACCGGTTTCGAACGTAATGCCAATGTAGTTTACCAATGTACGTATGCACCGCTTTTTGCACATGTGCAAGGCTGGCAATGGAAACCGGATTTGATCTGGTTCGACAACATGCGCAGTGTTCGTTCGGTAAATTACTATGTGCAACAGCTTTACGGCATGAATGTGGGAACTAATGTGTTGACCACCGTTGAAAACAAACTGCCGCTGGCCGGACAGAATGGTATCTACGCTTCGTCGGCGCTGGATAAAAATAAAAAAGAAATCATCCTGAAAATTGCCAACACATCCAATGCCGCAAAAACCGTAACCTACACGTTCAACGGGTTGAAAGCAGCCGAACGTAAAGGCACTCAAACCGTTCTGAAATCGGACAATCCGGATATTGAAAACACCCTGGAGAATCCAACTGCTGTTATTCCGGTAACAAATGAAATCAGTGTTTCCGGCAATACACTGACTGTGGAGTTGGCACCAAAATCGTTTAGTCTATACACTATAAAATTATAGAGCACAACTTCCACATACCAGGAAAAAAGAACGGGCAAAGATTAAACTTTGCCCGTTCTTTTTTCCTGGTACAATGCTAAATGAAATTTTTCATTTCTTGATGTGAAAATCTAGTCTAAAATCATGTCATTTTAGTCCATTACTCGTATTGCATCACACATCTCTATGTAAAATTTAATACTTTTGTATTGATTTTCATATTATCATTTCACTTAGCAGATTCAAACATATAAATGAAAAAAGGAACATTACTCGCACTTACCGTTTGGCTTATTAGCCAATCACTTTTTGCACAAGGCACCGTTGAAGATTACAACCGTGCCTTTTCGCTGACCGACAGGTTCAAAGACAAAGTATTTTACTCCAACATTACCCCGCAATGGATTGGCAAGTCTGACCAATTTTGGTACATACGTTACACGCCACAGGGCAAAACCTACATGCTGGTGGACGCACAGAAGAAAACCCGTACGGCACTTTTCAACCACATGAAGCTGGCCGAAACATTATCCAAAGTAACAGGAAAAACAGTTGATGTAGAACAAATATCGCTTCCCAACCTACGCGTTTCCACCAATCTGGACACGCTCAGGTTTACAACCAACAACACCAAATGGATTTATTTGCAACAAAAAGATTCATTAACTAAAAATGGAAAACAAACTTTTCCTAAAGATGAGTATTGGGGAAAAGTTGATAACGAGCGGGAAGGCAAACCGGTTGTTTCGCCCGACAAAAAGTTGTCAGCATTCGTTCGCGACAACAATCTTTACATCAAAGACCTGAAAACCGGAGTAGAGAAAGCGCTCAGCACCGACGGCACCAAAGCCGATTATTATTCGGCTTACCCGTACTGGTCGCCCGACTCTAAAAAACTGGCTGTGGCTCGTATTCATGGAGCTGAAACCCGACAATTGTACCTGATCGAATCTTCGCCAGCCGACCAACTGCAACCCAAACTGCAAACCCGCGATTACGTGAAACCCGGCAATGTGTTGCCTATGCGCACACCCGTGATTTTCGACGTGACTACCGGCGACAAAAAAGTTATTTCTACCGATTTATGTCCTAACCAAATGGATATTCGCGGCTTCGAATGGTTACCTGACAATAAATCGGTGATATTTGAATACAACGAACGAGGACACAAGCTGTACAGGGTGCTTGAAATTGCAGCTGAAACGGGAAATGTAAGAACGGTAATAGAAGAAACATCGAAAACTTTTGTAAACTACAGCCGCTATTTCCGCCAAACTATCAACAAAACAAACGAAATTATCTGGATGAGTGAACGCGACAACTGGAACCACCTCTATTTGTACGACCGCCTGACCGGAAAAGTAAAAAACCAGATTACCAAAGGCGAATGGTATGTGCGTGAAGTGCTAAATGTGGACGAGAAAAAACGCGAAATCACTTTTTCCGCCAATGGCATGGTGCCCAACGAAGATCCGTACCTGATCCGGTATTACCGCATTGGTTTTGATGGAAAAGGATTGACCTGCCTCACCCCTGACGAAGGTATGCATCAGGCCTGGTTCTCCGACGATAAAAAGTACCTGGTAGATGTTTACTCCATGGTGAACAAAGCGCCCGTGGCAGTGCTGCGCAGTGCAACTGATGGCAAAATCGTTATGCCGCTCGAAAAAGCGGACATCACGGAGCTACTCAAAACCGGCTGGACTGCCCCCGAACCATTTGTGACAAAAGGACGCGACGGCAAAACCGACATCTGGGGCATTATTTACCGCCCTACCAACTTCGATCCGAACAAAAAATATCCTGTGATTGAGTATATTTATTCCGGCCCGGGCAGCCAGTATGTTCCCAAAACATTTATTGCCAACAACCGAAACCTCTCGACTATTGCCGAGCTGGGCTTTATATTGGTGCAAATGGACGGAATGGGGACTTCGTTCCGTTCCAAGGCTTTCGAAGAAATCATTTACAAAAACCTGAAAGATGCCGGATTCGCCGACCGCATAGCCTGGACCAAAGCCGCTGCTGCCAAATATCCGTACATGGATATCGACCGCGTGGGCATTTTCGGAGCTTCGGCTGGCGGACAGGAAGCCATGGGAGCTGTGCTTTTCCACCCGGAACATTACAAAGCCGCTTATTCCTCGTGCGGATGCCACGACAACCGCATGGATAAAATATGGTGGAACGAGCAGTGGATGAGTTATCCGATAGATAAATCGTACGAAGAAAGTTCCAACGTGGTGAACGCGCATTTGCTCACCCGACCGCTGATGCTTGTGGTGGGCGAAATGGACGACAACGTGGATCCATCGTCTACCTACCAGGTTTGCAACGCCCTGATAAAAGCCAACAAGGAATTCGAACTGGTGGTTCTTCCCGGCGTTGGGCACACCATGGGTGGCGACTATGGCGAACACAAACGTTACGATTTCTTTGTAAAAAACCTTATGGGAGTTACACCGCCAAGATGGAGTGAAGTGGGTGTAAAGAAGTGATTTGGCGGGTTTCGCGAACCAGCGGTCACGACCTACGGGAGTAATTTCAATCGCGTTCTTATTTGTAAGACGCGATAGAAAATCGCGAAACCCGGGTAAATATATCAGTCGGAGTGCGACTTAAAGTCGCGCCCCGACTGACAAAAACACATTTTTTTTATAATTGCGTTTACTTGCAGAATTTTTGCGTTATTTGCGTTCGATATAAACAAATTAAGCAGACCATGAAAAAAAACATTTTAAATTATAAAGGTTTTATCGGCAGTGTGCATTTCTCTGCGGACGATAATGTATTTTTTGGGAAACTTGAAGGAATTAACGACCTGGTTACCTTCGAAGGAGAAACAGTAAAAGAATTGACAAATGCTTTTCATTATGTTGTTGACGAGCACATAAAAGACTGTGAAAGAGAGAATATCCCTGCGGAGAAAAGCTACAAAGGTAGCTTTAATGTACGACTGACACCCGAACTACATCGGCGCATTGCTATTTTGGCCAAAATGCGTGGCGAATCAATCAACAAATTTGTGTCCGAAGCATTGAGCCAATTTGTATTATAAGAAATAATAATGCTTCAATAAGTTATTAAGCAAGGCTGCTCAGAAATGGGTGGCCTTTGTTAGAAGTCTATATGAGTACTTGGAGTTATGTAATGTTCTATTTTAAGTTATCATTAAATAACCGATTTTAAGAATAAGGGAAGACTATTTATTAATCGCACATCTACTTCTATGTTGTAATCCAAATCTCAAGAGTATTTTTATGATTTATTAATACGTTTCAAAAAGTTCTATTATTTTCGTAATCAGAAAGTTGAAGAGGAAATAGGCTCTGCTGGGGAGCAACCTATCAGCAATAAACTTTCTGCGTTACACAGTAACAGTTAGGGGCTGGCATTTTGCTGGCCCTTTTTACTATTACTGGTTTCGCCTTATGGCCTAAGAAAACCCAATTGTCAACTTAGTAGAAAACCAATAACAATCATTTTTTTAATACCTACCAAACAACCTTCTATAAGTAGACTATGCTACAGGTCTCTATTTTAGTTAGTAAGTAAGAAGTGCCACAGACTAAGGAAAGCAGACATTGCCGCAAGTAGCATTAGTGGTCACTTCAAATTTTTATTTTGTTTGTAGGTTTTATTATACAATTCTTGGTTCATATTTCTTTTCATTCTTCAAAACTGAATAAATTCGGTTGGCAACTTTTCTTGCTATACGTATTATTGCTTTGTTTGGCTCCATGCGTTTGCAGTAATCAGAGTAAGTCTTAAGGGATCTTCACGCTGCTATCCACGAACTTTCAATTAATGCTTCGCAAATAATTATGACCACGAGGAGTTATTTCTCCTTTTCGATCATCCTCTCCGCTTGAATGCAATTTGGAACTATCCCTATCAAGCTGGCCTTATCTTGATTTTCAAATCGATTTATATCTTCTATTTTGTGAAAAAGTGGTGATTATGCTCTGGGATACTTGTTATCAATTCCATTTTTTTAGCGTAAGCATTGCTTTTTGACAGTTCTTTTATTCGTTGGGTAGTAGAAGTTTGCTCGTTGCTGATCAGCCTGATTGATCAAAGACTAAGTAAGACTGGCATGTTGAAGTTGAATCTCTTTGAGCCAACTCATGAAACGTTTAGACAGTGACTACCTTTGTTTTGAAACTCGGGGGAAATTAATTGGTTGATAATTGGGTGTTTATCTTTGACTATCGAACTACGAACTCGAATTAATGATCGATCCTCAGGCTCTCCTGGCATGGAATAATCTTCAAGTTCTGGGAGTGGATTTATTACTGTCAATTTTATCCGTTTTACGCATCTTTTCCTTACCTGTTGTGGGCATTGGTTTGTTGTTCTTTTAATCTATTATGAATAAAAACCCTGATTTAGTGCGCCTGGAAAATTTTATAATTGATAGTAATTCTGCCTTGCCGCTGATTAATGTTTTGTGGTGTAAATGCTCTGTAAAAATTGAAACATACTTCTAAATGGACATAATAACAAAAATGTTTTGACCTTCAAAATTTAATCCTTTTCTTTGTGTTTGCATAAGTTTGAGTTTTATGTTTAGTTTGGTTTCTAAATTATAATCTCTTGGGACTTATGCATTTCCTTTTTCACTGGGCTAAGGGCCTCGAATAATATCTCGAAATATATGGTTTTATCCCCCTTAATAGCATAAAAAAACTTTTTCCTTTCCCTTATTTTGAAATTTGGACGGCAAATATCGGTTTTATGAAATACGACATTTGCGAACTGAAATCAGGCGAAATCCGGAAAATAAAAATGCCTTTGCGCAAAACCGGAGTCTTACCCAAAGGCATTATACTAAGTTGTCGATTTTCAACAGATATGTAACAAAGCTGACGTAACGAGGAGTGCATAAATAGTCTAGTTTAGGTTTAATAAAATACAGATTCCCTGATAAAGCTGATTTACAGGGAAGAACAAAATGCGGTATGTGTCTTTAAAAAGTGTAAACAAACAGACGAGACAACAAAATCGCTTTATTATAAAAGTTAATGGCGCAAATATATTCGTTTTATCTAAAAATTCCAAAATAAAATGAATGTTTTTTAAGCTAAAACGAAATATTTTTCACATTGGCAACAACACAAATGGTCATTGTATTTTTCATTTTCACAACCCAACCAAGCAATATATTTTGTAGGCCAATTGAACGAAAATAAAATTCAATTTGTTTAATATTACAGAAAAAGCTTCAATACTGTTTCAACAGCAAGTACATTTACTCTCGTATGAAATAAAAAGTATAAAAAAATTTTGTCGTATGAAAACGAATGAAGAAATAACCGGCAGGATTCCGTTGCAAAATGGACACTCTCAAGGAAATAATCTGGAAGAATGGATATCCTTTATATCCGGAGGAAGAAGATATTTACATCAAAGGCCATAAGGACAGGAAATTAAATACGGATGATGTAACGAATTTTACGCTCCAAAAAGAATCGCGGGAGAAGCATTTGGTCAATGAAGATTTGCCCGGAGATACCTTGGAAATGCTGGATATAGAACCGGATGAAGAAGTGCTGCTGGGCATTGAAGACGAAGAAAACAGTTACTATAGCCTGGGTGGCGACGATCATATCGACCTGGAAGAAAACCTGGAATAAGGTCCAATGCCAAACAGAGAAAATTCCAAATCCCTTTTCCAAAAAAAATCAGAGCCAAATATGACTCTGATTTTTCCTATTCTTTTCGCAGTGCTTCCACTTCTTCCACCGTTTTTGGTTTTATTTTTGTGCCCAGACGACGTGGCCCGTTTTCAGTCATCATATAATTTTCTTCGTTTCGGATACCGCCAAAATTACGGAATTTCTGCACTTCGCCCCAGCTGACAAATTCGGTAAACTTGCCTTCGCCCTGCCATTTGTCCATCAGTTCCGGGATAAAATAAATGCCCGGCTCAACAGTGAATACATATCCTGGCTTCAACGGTTTTGCCAATCGTAATGACTTCAGCCCGAACTGCGTACTTTTATGTTCGCCATCGTAACCGACCCACACCTCGCCCAGATTCTCCATATCGTGCACATCAAGCCCCATCATGTGCCCCGTTCCGCAAGGCATAAAAAGCCCATGGGCACCGGCAGCAATAATATCGTCGGTGTTACCTTTAAGCAATCCAAGGCTTTTCATATTTTCAGTTATTGAGCGGCAAGCCGCTAAATGTACGTTCCGGTAAGGAATGTCCAACCCCAGTGCATCAATTGCTGCCTGATGTGCTTCCAGGCTCATTTCATAAATGAGTTTTTGTTGCGTAGTAAAGGTGGTATCGACAGGAAAGGTACTCGACAAATCGCCACAATAACGGCTTTCCACTTCGCCGCCCGCATCGAGCAGGAAAAGATCCCCATTTTTCAACACATTACCATGGTAATGGTTATGCAGTGTTTGTCCGTTGATAGTGGCAATAATAGGGAATGAAATTTCGCCATTGGCAGCATGGGCAATTTCGTAAACCCGTGCGGCAACCTGCGCTTCGGTCATGCCCGGACGAACCAATTGCATAGCTGCCACATGCATATCCACCGAAAGGTCCACTCCTTTCTCAATTTCTATGATTTCTTCAGCCGATTTAACTTCGCGCTGGCTAACAACAGCACGAATTAACTTCACCGATGATTTTTGGGCGATATGGTCGGGATGCAGGAAAAGCAAGTGTTGCAATTTAAGCTTACTTTCGGCACGGTAAGGCGGCAAATAATGAACCACGCGATCGGTTCTCAAGGCTTCGTGCATCATGGTTGCCAACTCCAGGGCCGGTTCGGAATGAGTTATTCCCACCTCGCCGGCTCTTTCGGCAATCGTGGGTTGCGGGCCCATCCACACGATATCATCTATGGTATAATCGTCGCCGAAAATAACCTGACGGTCATTATCCACGTCAATCACTGCTCCCAACCCGGGAAAATCAATGCCGAAGTAGTACAAAAAAGTACTGTCCTGACGAAAATGATAGCCATTATCGGCGTAATTCATCGGGCTTTCGTCGTTTCCCAACAGTAAAATCAATCCCGAACCAATCTTATCGGCCAGAATTTTGCGACGCTGAATATAAGTTTCTTTACTGAACATAGTAGCTGAATGACCCCTACCCCCTAAAGGGGAACTAAGAACCCCTAACCCCTGAAGGGGAACTAAGTTACTATCGTCTCTTAATTCTTCAACAAGGAAGTGATTCTGATTAAAAACCAAATTTTATTATCTCAAATATATAAAGATTATATAGACGAACTTGCATAGTTCCCCTTTAGGGGTTAGGGGTCACATTACTTCGTGCTCCGTTCTCTCAATAATCTCATTTTGCAAGTCCAGCCCAAGGTCGTTGAAATAGTCACTATAACCGGCCACACGTACAATCAGATTCCGGTATTTCTCCGGGTGTTTCTGCGCATCGCGTAAAGTAGAAGCATTCACCACATTGAACTGGATATGATGTCCGTTCATGCGGAAATAACTACGAACCAACCCTGACACTTTCCGAATGGCGGTGTCGTCCTCGAAAAAATCCGGACTGAATTTCTGATTTAGCAACGTTCCTCCGGTATGCAAATGGTCTATTTTTGCTGCCGATTTCACTACCGAAGTCGGGCCGTTTCTATCAGCTCCCTGCACCGGCGAAATACCTTCCGAAACAGGCAATCCGGCTTTTCGACCATCCGCACTGGCATGCATCACACTCCCAAAATACACGTGGCAGGTGGTTGGCAACAGGTTAATCCTGTATTCAGCACCGCGCGGACTCTTATGCCCTTTCACCGCATCGTAATATATATTGAAAACGTCTACCAGTTGCTCGTCAGCCGCTTCGTCATCGTTTCCATATTTTGGTGTTTTGTATAACAGTTTGTAAAGCAACTCATCATTACTCTCAAAATTATGTTCCAAAGCACCTACAAACCCGGCCAAAGATATGGATTTTTCTTCAAAAACATGCTTTTTCAAAGCCGTTAATGCATCAGTCATTGTTCCCACTCCCACACCCTGAATATAGTTGGTGTTGTAGCGAGAACCTCCCTGGATATAATCCATGCCCTGCGCCACACAATCGTCAATTATCAGCGACAGGAACGGTGTTGGAATATGCGTCATAAAAATCTTTTCAATGGCATTGTTCCCGGTAATTTTAATGCGGATAAAATGTTCTACCTGTATTTTGAATGCTTCGAGCAACAGTTCGATACGATTTAAACTCAGAAACTTCGCCGGTTTTCAGTCCGATTTGTTTCCGTGTACGAGTGTCAAAACCATTGTGCAAAGTTAGTTCAAGAATCTTGGGCAAATTGAAATAGCCACACAGGATATAACTCTCCGTTCCAAAAGCACCACTCTCAACACAACCACTCGCAACCACCGTTGCGGGCATCCACAATATCTTTCCCCTGATTTACCAACTCCTGAATAATGGCATCGGTATTGAAAATAGACGGTTGACCGAATCCTGTTTTGGTAATTTTCACCGCCCGATCGATAAAACTATCCGGATTCAATTTGCTCAATTGCACCATCGAACTGGGTTGCAACAACCTCATTTCTTCAATTACATCTAACAAAATATACGACATTTCGTTTACCGCATCTGTTCCATCGGGTTTCACACCACCCAGATTTATCAAACAGAAATCGGTATAGGTACTGCTTTCCTGTGCCGTGACACCAATTTTGGGAGGCGAAGGATGGTTATTGAATTTTATCCAAAACGATTCCAGTAGTTCTATGGCTTGTTCGCGTGTTAATGTTCCGGCTTCGGTTTCGGCTTTATAGAACGGATAAAGATGCTGGTCGAGTCGGCCGGGATTAAACGAATCCCAGGGGTTTAACTCTGTCACTACTCCCAAATGTACAAACCAATAATGTTGCAGCACTTCGTGGAAAGTGCCCGGGGCGTGAGCCGGCACACGCCGGCAAATGCGAGCCATTTCGTTCAATTCGGCTTTGCGGGTTGTGTCTTTTTCCTCGTAAGCCAATTTTTCCAATTTCTCGGCATGGCGTTGCGCAAACTGAATCATTGCTTTAGCCGCAATTTCCATGGCTTTGAGCTCTTCTTTTTTATCGTAAGCCAGGGGATCATTTATAAAATCGAGTGATTCCAGGCTTTCTTTTACGTCGGCAATAATATCGAGCATACCTTTTTGATAGATTTTGTAACCTGCCACAGTATGTCCGGGGGCGCGCTGTTCCATAAATTCCGTAAAAATGCCGGCTTCATAAGCATCGTGCCATTCTGAAGTCATGGCTTCCATCATGCGGTCGCGGTTGGAACGACCGTTCCAGAACGGAATTATCGTATCTTCAAAAGCTTTGCGGGTTTCATCGTCCACCCGGAACCATACTTTTTCGCGCGTGTTGAGTACTTCCAAATCCTGCAATGAATGAACGGTTATTTCCGGATAAGTAGGTGTTGACTTTGGCGCTGGTCCACGTTCGCCGACAATAAGTTCCAAATCATTAATACATACAAACTTATTAGCCAATACATACTGAAGGGATTTAGCACGCTGCACCGGAATGGAATCGCCAAAAGCCACATGGTTTTTATAAAATTCGGTCATCAATAAGCCTCTTTCCGCCGAGATACGGTACACGGCGTTCAGGCTTTGTTCTCGTAATTGTTGAATTCTTGGAGTCATAATATTTTGTTTTACCACTAAAGCGCTACGTTCTCCGAATTGCACTTAGGAATAATTTAAATTGTTTATATTTTACTATTTTCTTTGCGTTCTCAGTGCTCTAGTGAATCAACCACCAATTTTCACATCAAACCCCATCTTCTTAAATCGCAACAGGGTACCTTCCAAATCACTCTTTTTCATCGGCTTGAGTTCAACGAGCTTATTTTCCATTCCAAATCGTTCGTATTTGTGCAAAGCGGTATTGTGGTAGGGTAATAAGTCAACTCCTTCGACCGGAAATTTCAGTCTGGACAAATAATCAAGCGTTTGGTTGATATTATCTTCGGTAAATGTGATTCCGGGAATTACTGGAATCCGAATCTGGATTTTCTTACCCATTTCAAGCAATTTTTCCAGATTTTCAAGAATCAATTTATTGGAAACGCCGGTATATAACTTATGAAGATAATCATTTATTATTTTTAAATCGTAGAGAAACAAGTCGGTGTTCACGGCTATTTTTTCCAACGTTTCCCAATTCGAAAACCCCGATGTATCAACTGCTGTATGCATATTTCCGGTTTTACACGCGGCAAGCATTTCCACCAAAAAATCAGCTTGTTGCAAAGGCTCTCCACCCGAAAAGGTTACGCCACCGTCCGATTCGTCCATGAAGATTTGCTCTTTCTTCAATTCTTTCAGTACTTCGGCTACCGTCATTTCCCGGCCAACGGTTTCTGCATCTGTAAAAGCTTTATCACCGATACGAACGGTTTTAGAAACCGTGCAAATGGCAGGACTTATGCTTTCCGGATTGTGACACCACCGGCACGAAAGCGGACAACCTTTCATGAAAACTGTTGTACGGATTCCCGGACCATCATGTACGGCAAAGCATTTGATATCGAAGATAATACCCATTTGAGAATGTGATGATAGAATGATGTGGTAATGTGATGAAAGAAGAATTGAACTAAATCTGGTACAGATAAGTTTTTATGTTGCAGACAGCAAAAGCCCCATTGGGGATTGGGGGTCGACTAAATCATCCAACACTCGTACAAACCCTTGCCGGATTTATGGAGTAAATTGCCTTTGTAGCTGGATGAGTATTGCATGAAGTGCGAGTATAATTATTTGGACTGTAAAACTATAAAAAAAATCTCAATCCAGACTACACTCAACGAGTTTTATAACGTATGTTCTATATTGCATTACAAATAGTTGGTTGAAATCTGCAATGTAACATAAAACTTATTGAATTTCTCTAACCATAATAACGCTTCTATGAAGCTTAAGAAATACTCCTTTGAGAGCTGTATTATGGTAGTAATTAACGTGAGTTCGAGATAAGAAAAGATCATAACTCATTATTATATTCAATACAAACAAAAATACGGATGTTCGTTGCAGGTAAAATGATCACTACCAGTAGCGTTTAAAAAAAATCATACTTGCAGAAATACTTTACTCCTTAGTATGTTTCGACCAGTAATTTGGAACCTTCAAACACAGAAAAGAAAAATCCGTTGCCAGAAAATCACTGACAACGGACTGCTAAAAAGTCTCATATTGTTTATCGTTTGAGCATTTTCCAGGCAGAATAACCGGACACAAGAATCATCAGAAACACCCAACCATCACCAACCGGAATAACTGGTCCCGTTGGATCACCACCCGGGTCGGCACCTCCATCACCACCCGGACCTACGCTTTGTTTATTATTGCTGTAATTGTCAAGCATGGTCATATCAGTATTTATTGAAACAACACCTGTATTTTGTGCAACGGCATTATTATTTGAACCCCGTCCCTTTGCTGCAGCAAACAGCATGACCGAACTACCTGCAATACCACCTGTCTTCTCACGTTCATTCTGATTTCCAGAAACGCTATACCTTCCCAATCCAGCCAAATTTCCTGAATTCGGTTTTGAATCAAAAGCATTTTCAGAAACCGAATATGCATTTTGACTGTTAGTCCCGCCACTGTAAGCCTGACTACCCATAGCCCCGGAAGTATTCGTGACAGTGGCCTTCAAAGCCGGAACATCCGAAATTCTAACTCCATCAAATGCACTTCCCTGCCTATAAACAACATTGCGTGTTGAAACATACATACCAGGACTTCCTACCGGCGAATAAAGTACTGCCACGAGCAAACCTGCCCATGCTAAAGCCCAAACTAATATATTTTTCCGTTTTTTATCCACAATTTTCAATTAGGCTATCGAACGATTATTCGATTTGTAACGTCCTCAGTTTCGGTTAAACATTTTACTATATACGCTCCGGGAGTTAGCCCTGCATTTAAAATACTCACTCCATTTGGTGAAAAAGAAACCTTCTTCAAAAAATGGCCTGATATATCAAATATCATCGCATTTCCCACACGGGAGCTGAAGTTATGAACAAATATCATTCCGTTGGAACTGAAAATTTTCACCTCGGAATCTTTTTCCTGCTCATCCTTATAATAATAGCGCGTTACCAACCTGAACCGATCAACCGGTTTAGGAGTGGAAGTTGCTAAAAATTTGTATTGCGATCCACTGACTGTCACATTTACGATTTTATTCTCTGCTTTGTCGAGTAAATATACTCCAGGATAATAATCAGACACATTTTCATGCGTAAATGTCAGTGTATACTCTACAGCAGTTCCGGCTTGAAAGGCCAGGTCAGTATTATTCATATCATCTACCACGTCAATTTGGTAATTTCCATCCGGCTCAAGTGCAAATAATTCAGGCGACAGCGAGGAACCCAGCATCTTAACGCCATCCCAACCGTTATCGAAATTCCGTTTACAGTTTGGTTCGCTAAATATCCACATGCAATCTCCCCCACTTGTACTGCTTACATCAATTTTTGTATATTTTTTCCCCGAAGCAGAGACCTTACCTTCCGCAGAAATACGCTGCAAATCGGTATTAAACATGGCCACTGAATTATAAGTAATGCCAAATGTAGCCTGACTTGAATTACTGAGGGCTTTTACCAGCATGGATCCCATAGATGGCACTTGACGAGGGATTCCACCGGCGCCCGCTAAATTTTTGGATGCTGTAACATATTTCCCCGGATTAACTCCCGAAGTTGATTGCCCCCCGCTTGTCCAATTTGTATACGTTCCGGTATTATAAAGATAAACACTTGCTTCAGTTTCTGAACCAAATATCAACTGCCGGATATCTATTGCCGTTGTATACGGATTGGCAAAAACGTGTTGCCCTGGGAATAACGCGGAATAGGTATAGGCCAATTGCCCTGAATTGAAATCGCTATTCACCAATGCACCTTTGAAATAGAAAACTTTAGGTGAGGCCTGGCAAAGTTCATAACCATAGAACGGCATCAAAACAGATGCATTGTTTAACAGCACCCAATGATTAGTAATGTCAGTTCCCGTTTCGTACCATTTCCGGACATAAGAGCCATTAAAGGTAGGCTCTGCAACCACAGATTGAAGCGGAATTCCAAAATACTGCCAAAGGTATTTATTGTTTACCGGATTATTCAGATTCCATGAAGCCTTCGAATACATTTCCACTGTGGCATATACCGGAGCTGTCGAAGCGTTATGAAAAATCAACGATCCATTTGCAGTCAGTGAGTCGCAATGAATGTATATCCGGTCCGGATTGTTGTCAGTAGTTACGGTGTTATTTACTGTCAACCCCTTATTCGCCGGAATCACTAAACGCCTGGTTGTGGCATTAATCAAGCTTCCAATGGTTCTGTTTTGATCCAAAACAAGATCATTAATTGCATTCGAACCATAACTATTGGTGGTAGAGGCATATATCACGTTTTCTCCCGGCGCAGGAATTCCAACAGACCAGTTCGAAGCAGTTCCCCAATCAGTGCCATTTGTACCTACCCAATAATTTGCCGGTTGGGTTACTGTCATAGTCACCGTATTCGAAGTGCCCGATCCGGAACATCCGAGCGAAGAAGTCATCGTACAAGTTACCAAATCGCCATTTGCAGGAACATAACTGAATAGCGGGCTATTTGTTCCCGCATTCGATCCATTTACTTTCCATTGATAGGTTGGAGTATCACCACCATTTGTTGGCGTTGCTGTAAAAGAAACCGTGGCTCCCTGCACAACATTTGTTGAGGTAGCAACGATACTTACACTCGCTGGCAAATTGCTATTTACAAGTATATCCACAGAAGCATTGGCAGACAAAATTTGCTGGAAAACGATATCATCCAACGCAAAGTCATTGCCATTAGCAACAGTATTCTGATTTACCAATTCAAGGTTCAACACAGTATTAGATCCTGCACTCGCATTATAAAGGAACTGGGTCCAAACACCATAGGTTGAATTTGCAGTATAAACAGGACCTGCTGCCACACCATTCACATACAACTGCAATTGCGATGGATTAACGGGAGCCGTTACGTTCGCCGTCTGTTCCCAATACGTAAATTGGTATGTTGCACCAGGAATAACAGGAACAGATTGACTCCACACAACAACACCTGCTGTCGGAGAGCCATTTACAACCATTTGCATGATACCGGGAGAGTCTGTATGATCTCCATTTGCAGTAAAACTACCATGCACCGATTGCGGAGTGGTCGCTATAGTATACAGCGCTTCAGGCTGTAGAGCAGCAGCAGATGGAGTCACATATCCGTACCCACTGCCAAAACTGGTATTACCCGATTCAAAATCTCCATTTACCACAAGATTTCCGCCAACTAATACATTTCCCGTAACAGTATATGTTCCGCTCATTGCTGGAGTTGAATTATTGGTAGCCAAAACCGGACTTTGCTCTGTTGAATAAAAGTTGTTAGGCCCCTGCCAGTATCGCGTTTGAATATCTGCGCCCGTACTTATAAGGTTTATTGTTGAATTTGGACAGGATGGAGTACCTGTGGCACTGGCTGAAATTAACGGAGAGGCAAAAACTTTTCCTGAACACGCCACATTAATCGAAGTTGCACCTGAAGCTGAAACAACGATATTTTCCGGACCAAAAGTTTGTGTAACTCCAACAGTTCCCAATCCCGCTTTTAAACGGACATAAATAGTTGTCGGAGTTATTTTACCCCCTGAGGGTGCAAGCGTGATTGTACTTGTAGCAACAAACGATGCCCCACTTCCAGTTGAAATTTCATAACTTGCAGACGGAGTAACGAGCAAATTATTTGAGCCTAATGCAGCTCCACCCACACTAAATGACTGCTCGCTGGATGGTCCGTTAGCGTACAAATATCCAAAAGCCGTAAGGGCCGTCTTAGATGTGGTCAGTGCTGCTCCCGACACTACAGATCCGCTACAACTAACACTTTTTGTTATAGCCCCTGTAGATGTCAACAAAATACTTACCAGATTATAACTACCTACTGCCAAACCAGCTTTCAAACGGACATAAATTGTTGTTGAATTTACAGTTCCGCCAGATGGTGCAATTGAAATGCTTTTTGTGCTTGTAGTAGTTGAATAATATACCGAACCATCCGATGATATTTCATAATTAGCCTGAGGAGTCAAAACAATTGGATCAGTCAAATTGGTTCCGCTCACTTTAAATGTTTGAGCTCCGGAAGGACCTGCTCCTGTGGCATAAACAAATCCGGACAAGATAGAATTATCATTATAAATGGTAGCTGCCGGATTAACCGTTCCTGAACATAGGACATTTTGACTAGTGGCACCCGTTGATGAAACAACTACGTTTTGAACATGCGACCCAACTCCCAAGCCAAGTTTCATACGTACATTAATGGTTGTTGAACTAAGCGTGCCTCCCGCTGGAGTCAGTGTAATCGGGGTAGATTGGTAGGTAGTCCCTGTCGAAATTTCATAATCCGAAGGAGGCGTAACTATTACATTACCAACCAGGTTAGACCCGCTAACGGCAAAAGACTGCGCATTGGTTGTGGACGAATTGTAGGTATATACAAATCCGGTCCGGCTTGATGGACTAGCTAGTACAGCCGGTGCAGTAGTTACGGAACCGCTGCATGTAACTGTTTTTTCAACTGCCCCTGAAGAGGTCAATGAAACTATTTCACTATTGTATGTACCCATTGCCAAGCCGGCAATTAAACGCACGTAAATTGTAGTTGTACTGACAGAACCATTGCTGACGGGTAACGAAAGAGAAGTCGATTGAAAACCGTTACCCGAAGTCAACGAAATTTCATAATTTGTTGGTGGCGTTACAACGATATTATTCGTAAGGAAATTTCCATTGACAGTAAAAGACTGTTGAGTAGAAGGCCCTGTCCCTTGCGGATAAGTAAAACCGGACAAAGTCGTTACAGAGGCTGTTATAATTGGTACAGACTGTCCAAAAGCAAAAAATCTTCTTGTGCTAATGGGATTACTTGATGTTATAGCATACGTACCAATGGTGCCACCCAATGAAGTATAAGCACCACCAACGGCAGTACTTCCCGCGATTACGTTCGAGGGTGATACAGCCGTTTGTTTTGTCAATGACACTGAACTATTTGTAAAATTTCCAGAAGTTACCAATGACCAATATTCAGAAGAACTTAATCCAAGCAAAGTTGCGTCGTAAGTACCACCCGAGCCTGCACTGAAAGCCTCCACCTGGGCAGTAACAGTACCTGTTCCCGTTGTCGGATTGACCAGTGAAAAGGGCAAATAGGTTGCTTTCCCTACAGGAAAAGTATACATTGACCCGGAAACTAAACTTGCGGGTAACGTCCATTTTACAGGACCATTGATATACGCAGTGATAGACCCTCCGGAAATAGCCGAGGTAGATGTATTGGTTACAGAGAGAAGATTTGCACCCGTTGTGGTCAAAACGCCACTGGTAAGCGTCAAAGTTCCAGTCACCCCCGCTGCACCGGAAAGCGTTGCCCCTCCACTGTTGTTAACAGACAGATTATTGAATGTTGAGACAGGAATAGTTTGAGCTCCAGTTGTTCCATCAAAAAGGACAGTTCCACCCCAGGTTTTTCCGGCAGGAATAGGAGTTGCTGCAGTATTTTGGGTTCGGATTGTTCCGGCATTAGTTACGTTTGTAGCAGCCAAGGCGTAAGTGCCCATGTTCAATATTGCAGCTGCATTGGTATTGTTTAGGGTTGTTACAGTCAGATTTCCACCCGCCGTTTGCGTGCCGCTGGTGTTGCCCAGTGTCAATGTCGTGTATGTTCCCGCAACTACAGACTGGGCACCCGTAGCAGCATCGTAATTTACTGTCCCTCCCCAGGTCCTTCCTGTAGGGATAGGGGTAGCCGAAGTATTCTGCGTCCTTATCGTCCCTGAATTGTTAATCGTAGTAGCATTCAGGGTGTAAGTGCTCATGTTCAATATTTCAGCTGCATTTGTATTGTTGTTCAGGGTGGTTGCAGTCAAATTTCCGCCAGCCGTTTGAGTGCCGCTGGTATTACCCAACGTCAACGTGTTATAAGCAGGAACCGCATAAATGGTTTGTCCACCAGCTGCATTGTCATAATTTACAGTTCCACCGGTTAAATTTATTGTGGAGAAATTAGTTGGGAAATTACTTCCTGACTGCCCACCTGACGTTCCACCCAACATTAAAGTTCCTGCGACAGTAAGCGTTCCTCCTGCTGAAGCACGATTCGCTCTGTAAGTCGATAAATCTAAATTGCTTCCGGTTCCGATATTCATGTCGCCAGCTATCCCCAGATCTACAACCAATGTAGTGAAGGAGGTTCCACTCGACACCAAGCTACCGGCAATGGTGGTTGTTCCCGTTTGCATTGTTTTCGTCCCCGAACCAGAAAGTGTCAGATTAAAATAGTTGTAATTCCCAACCGTCTGACCTGCCCCATTATAGTTCACGGTACCACGGGTAAGAGCCGTGTACCCTCCAGACAAATTGGAGATTGTACCTCCTGTTACTGTTCCTCCCACATTCAAAGTTCCGGCACCGGCAAATACCATTTGATTTCGTCCATTCGCACCATTCATGGTAATATTGCCAGTCACAGTAGCAGTTCCGGTAGAAATACTGACATATGAGTCCCTATTGTTGTTGCCTGGGTCATTCATTATTATTGAAGCACAAGAAAGTGTACCTGCTGCAACATTTATGTACTTATTATCTCCATTTCCCGTCCCGATTCCAATGGTAATGCCATTGGTTATTGTCAAACTATTCGTCCCGCTTATTGTGACATAAGTGATATTTCCGCCATCACTAATTGTCAGACTGTTACAATTTGCAGGTACATTTACAGTTACATTTCTGCTGTCGTTAATGGTAACATCATCACTTGCGGTTGGTGTCGCAGCAGAACCGGCAGCACCGCCCGCAGTTGCAGCCCAAATCGCTGCATTCCAGTTACCTGTTGCTACCGCATAGCGTTGCGCAGCATTCACACTACTTAATCCTACAAATAAAAGCATAATGCCAACAACACCTACCAGGGAAAATTTAATTTCTTTGAGGGTATTTATAAACACAACTAAATCATTAGCCAAAGTTTTGACTAATGATTTAGTTGTGTGGTTTTTTATTATATCTCTAATATAACACTTTACCATGCAGGTTATCGAAATTAACAAACATTATTATTGGTAGAAATTTATGCAAAAGTACCACTATTTTTTGGATTTAACAGCAACTTAAATTCCAAAATTGAAATAATTACCACATAATTTCACAGCAAATATGACAGGAAAATCCTTTCCATTAAAAAACACTCTAAAAATACTACTCAACCAATTTATTATTGAGTGCGTAATGAGTTAACTCAACATTACTTTTTATTTTCAGTTTTTCAAAAATACGCACCCTATACGTAAACACGGTACTAATACTCAATTGCAAATCGGCGGCAATTTCTTTTACCTTTTTGCCGGATGCCAGCATCACCATAATTTCCTGTTCGCGATTTGAAAGCTGCTCGTGTGGCAACTGATCTTTCTCGGGCATAAAATCGAATGCCAACTGCTCGGCTAGTGTGGTGCTCAGATATCTTCCTTTGGTGTGTACCTTCCGTATGGCCACAACCAACTCCTCAAGAGCGGTGTCTTTGCACAAATATCCGGAAGCTCCGGATTTTAACGTCCGCAAAGCAAATTTATCCTCCGGATGGATACTTAATACCAAAATATGCACCTGAGGCTTAAGCGATTTTATATCGCCTAACAATTCCAGTCCACTTCTTCCGGGCATATTCATGTCTAAAAGCATAATATCGCAATCGATATCTTTAATATTTTGCAGCACTTCATCACCATTCTGAGCCTCACCTACTACTACCAGATCCGATTCTTCTTTTAGAATTTTCTTTAATCCTTCACGAATTATTTCATGGTCGTCTACAATAAATACTTTTATCATTTCTCTTCTTTTTTATATTTTTGAAAAATAAATAGTTTATTTCTTTTTAACTTGTGAGAATACAATTCAAGTTACAAATACATATTTTTGGAAATATCCATAACCATTTTTCGGTTAAACGCTGAAAAAAAGCATATGATTTTTCCAATTTTAAATTATGGAAAACAAACACTTAATTTTTCACTCCCTGCCGATAAATTCCATTTGCAAATATAATATTTTATTTCAATTATTTTGCATTATATTAGACAGATAAAGATTTTTTATAACAATTAATCTTAAGAGTTTGGACTATTTTCGAAACAGAAAAGCAACTGAATTTTCAGAACAAGATCCTTCCATTTGTCACAAAAAAGGTCATTTTGTCAGAAAAAAGGGGTAAAACCTTCAAAAAGCAAAATTTTACGTCGTAATTATTTCAAACAACACATTGTCCATCATATTATTTACCACAGCAGACCTTCACAAAGCAATTTCATTTTCAATCGCGTAATACTCCAATTCGAGTTTGTTTCTTATCATTTTTTTTCAAATATTTTTTCTGTAAGCAGGAATTGAAATTCTTATCAAATCCGGTACCCTACCATCATTCAGATTATCCAACAAGGGAACACACCCACCTATAACAATATAAATCAGCAACTTAATTGTTTTTATACGGCATTACAAGCTTTAGACACACTCCTTTATTCAATTCACTACTAATAGATAGCTTGCCATCCAGCAAAAAAGCTCTTTCTTTCATCCCTATAAGCCCATAGGAATCATGTTTGTTTTTTTTATTTTCGTCAAGGCCAACCCCGTTGTCAATAATTTCCAACGATAGTGCCTCCTTTCTTTGTCGAAGTAAAATTTTCACCTCTGAGGCTTTTGAATGGCGGGCTACATTTGACAATGATTCCTGAACTATGCGGTATAAAGCAACTGTTTGCTGAGAATTAAGTTCCAAATCTGGAACATTATTTTCGAAGAAACAATCAACTTTATGACGCGTTTGAAAATTAGCGGCATAGAGCTTCACGGCTTCTTCAAACCCTAAAAGATGAAGTACTTCGGGCCTCAGATCAGTCATTATCTTTCGGGCTGTTTTGATCGTGTTATCTACCAAACCAAATAAATTATCGTAATCATCCAATAGTTTTTCTGCCACTTCACCTTTTATATGCTTCAAAACCTTTTGCCGGTTTATTCCTAAATCGATTTTTATAGCAATCAATATCTGCCCAAGCTCATCGTGTATTTCGCGTGCCAGCATAAGACGTTCTTCTTCCCGTACACTTTGCAGGTGTGCCGCAAATTTTTTCAATTGCTCCTGCGATTGCTTCAGATCCATCTCTACCTTCTTGCGATCGGTAATGTCCCTCACGATAAAAACCATCCCCATCGGAGTATTATTATCGCCCCAGATTATATCTCCATTTACTTCGGCATGAAAGGATTCGCCGTTTAAACGAATCATCCGGTATTGTCTGGTTCCTAAATAACCCTGATACATCAATATCGTATTCGACTGTGCACGCTCAACATCTTCAGGCGACAGAAACTCAAACATGCTGCGCCCAATAACGTGTTTTTCATCATCGCACCCAATGAGTAACAATGCCGAAGGCGAAACCATACGAATAGTTCCATCCATTTCTACCACCACGATCGTATCGGGAGATGCGTTAAGCGTAGTCCGGTACAATGCTTCACTTTGGCGGATAGCCTCCGTGTATTGTTTCCGTTCAGTGATATCCTGAACCGTTGCAACCAGTTTCAACGGTTGATTATCGGCATCAAACTTCAGTTTACCTATTACGTGCACCCATCGAATGGCTTGATCGCTCTGACGAATAATTTGGAATTGTTTATCGAAAAGGCTTCTTCCCCCCTGAACACTGTTTGAAAAATAGTCAACTATTTCACGCTCCGAATCCGGCTGAACAATTTTTTTCCACCCTGTATATGTAAAGTCAAAATCATCCGTAATGCCCAAAATTTTATTTAGCATCTCTGAACTTTTCCAGTTTCGGGTATTCACATAAATAGAGATATTGCCCAAATGAGCGATATTTTGCATTTCCGTCAGATGCATTCTCGCTTTCCTTTAAAATTTCCTCAGCTGCTTTACGGTCGGTGATGTCTACGGCAAAGCCCAAAAAACATTTCTCCGACAGTTTTACGGTATCAACAACCACTATTTTAGCCACTTTATCTTTCCGAAGGATTGTCAGTTCATCAGTTGCATAACCGGTTTGTTTTGCCACTTCGAGATGGTGAACAAATCTTTGTTGCGAATTTTTAGCAACAAGCTTTGTTGGCTCTATTTGAAATAATTCATCCAACGAATAACCAAGTAATCTGACTGCTGCAGGATTAGCATCGATATATCTTCCGGTTTCGTCAGCCACAAAAACAGCATGAGGAGCAAAATGATTGTAATTCCGAAATTTCAGTTCAGTTTCGCGAAGGGCTCTTTCGGTTTTTTTCCTTTTAGAAATATCCCGGATTACACCTTCAATGCAGACGGCATTTCCCTTAGAATCGAGCACAAGACGGGCATTAACGGAAGTATGAACGAGCTTTCCGCTGATTTTCAAATCCAATTCATAATCACGGATTTCTCCTTTAGTTTTTATTTCCTCCAAAAACTTTTGGCGGTCAACGGCGTTTTGGTAATAATTATATACTGACCGACCAATGAGCGTTTCGCGGTCGACACCAGAGTAGTATTTTATCGATGGGCTGACTTCGGTTATGATTCCATTCGAACCCGATTTGATAGAAAACATCCTGTACGGTTTCAAAAATATTGCGGTATTTTTCTTCACTTTTGTGTAACAAACCACTTGCCTTCTCGCGCTCCTCAATTTCGTTTTTAAGCTGTAAATTACTATAAGCCTTTTGAATCAGTTCGTTTACAAACACAAACAACATCTCTGTTATTTTCTCGAATTTATGATCGGACATGATCGGCACTTCATTAAACGCATTGATTAATTCATCTTTGTCGAGTCCGATTTCTACCGCCAAATCATGGATATGTTCTTCGTTCATAGACTCGCTCCGCACCTGCCCTATCAGCCAGTTAGCCAGCAATTTCCCATCAACTATAATGCTCGCCCCGGAATCCCACAAACCGGCACTCAGACACGGGCGTAAAACCATAGCACTGGAGACCGGATCGTTCACGCCCAATGTGCGGTCGGATTCTATGCACAGGGCAGAACCTTTTTCAGTGCTCCGAACCATATTGCAAAACCGGCAGAAATTGCTTGGCCTGGTCAGTGGTGTTCCATCCGGATTGGTAATCATAGATGCCACACCGGTAGCTTGAGAAAACAAGTCCTGCATACGCTGAATCTCATCAAGATCAAAAATATCGCTAAACCGAAGGTTCTTGGGAGGCTTTGAAGATAAATTATTTTCAGAAATCATTTTATTGTTTTAGTAAATATTAGAAATAAGGCGATTTGTAAGCGACTTACAATTATTTGATTGCAATTTTTTCGGAACACTCATTTATTTTCATAGGCTTATAGCATCTTTCATTTGCCGGCAAAGGGTAGAACAACCTGAATTGTAGTTCCTTTTCCCAGCCTGCTTTTTATCGACAATTCACCATCCAACAAAAAGACTCTTTCTTTCATCCCTATTAATCCGTACGAATCAAGGTTTTTCTTCAAACCCGGCTCGAATCCAACCCCATTATCCGCAACTTCAAGAATCAGTTTTTTATCATGCCGGTTGATTACGATATTCACTTCGGTAGCTTTTGCATGCTTAGCGATATTGTTCAACGCCTCCTGAATGATCCGGAACAGGGCTACCGATTGCTGGGTCGGCAAATCCAAATGCGAATCGGTTGTCACCAAATTGCATGCAACCCGGTGTCTTTCCTGGAAATTATTCAGGTGTTGACGTACAGTTTCGATAAATCCAATCATATCAAGCACTTCCGGACGCAAGTCAGTCATAATCTTACGGGCGGTTTTTATGGTATTGTCAATAAGTTCAGATAAATTATCAAATTTAACATGCAACTCTTCGGAACGTTTTTTATCAATATCCTTGAGCACATTCATTTTCAGCATGCCCATATCAATTTTCACCGCTACGAGAATCTGTCCCAACTGGTCATGTATTTCCCGAGCCAGCAAAACCCGCTCTTCTTCACGGACATTCTGAAGGTGTGCCGCAAATTTTTTCAACTGTTCCTGCGACTCGTTTAATGCTTGTTCGGATAATTTCTTATCGGTAATATCAGTGTGCTGGATGATGACATGGCTTATTTCCCCGTTCTGGTCTTTAATCGGATAAGCCCAATTGCTGAACCACGCTCTTTTATTCTGATTAATCTTCACATCCTGCGACTTTGCCGCAACTGCAATATCAAAATACACTTCCCATTCTGAGGTTTTTCCTTCGTCAAATACTTTTTTTAATTTGGGAACAATGCCTTTCCGCTTAATTTCCTCGTCATCAAATATATTATATACGTGCCCCTCGATATGCTCTGCCTCAACACCAAAAAGCTTTGTAAGCTTCGGATTGATGCGCTCACACCAACCTTCACGATCCAGAATCTGAGTACTCAGCGACGATTGCATAAACATCTGCTCGAAGAAACGTTTTTGAATAGCCAACTCTCTTTCGGAATTTTTCCTATCCGTAATATCGAGAACCAAACCTGATATAATCAATGGATTTCCATCGGCATCCCTTTTCGAAACCGAGCCAATATCATAAAACCATTTATACTTGCCGTCAGAAGTCTGAAGCCGGTATTCAATTTCATATTTTTCGGCCTGCCCGTTTATATGATCCCGCATCGCTTTCATGGTTTTCTTATAATCTTCGGGATGAATATGGTTCATAAAATCATTATAATGAACAAAATCTTCAGGAACAAAGCCGAGCATATCTGTTTTCCGTTTCCCGAAAACCACCTGTCCGGTCTTCACGTTCATTTCCCACCAGGCCATGTTGGCAACCTGCATAGCCATTTCAAGTTTTATCGAGTTTTCATGAATTTTTTCTTCAGCCTGTTTCCGGTCGGTAATGTCAATATTGAAACCAGCAATTCCGATAAGCTTTGAATTAATTTGAATCGGAAAAACTATTTGCTGGAAAATACGGAGCTCACCATTCACCACAAACTCACATTCTTCATCAATAATTTCTCCTCCAAATGCCCGGCTGTTATTACTTTCCCAAAGTTGCAGAGTTTCATTATCGATGCGGACATTAGAATTCGGGGTGGTGCCAATTATCGACCCGTAATGATCGACCAGTTTTTTATTTTCCAGAATTCCAATATTATCATTATCGCGCGCCCATATTTCGAACGGGGAATTATCGATGAACATACGGAGTAACATTTCACTTTTCTGCAATGCTTCTTCGGCAAGCTTCCTGTCCGTAATATCGTGCAGGCAAAGCAGCAGGCTCCGGTGTTCGGGAGTTTCAATAATGGCTGTGGACCCAAGCAAAGACACGTCCCGCACATCGCCACCTATTACCAGAGTTGACTGATATTCTACATTTTGGAAACCAACCCCGGTTATGAACGTTTTTTCTATGGCGCCACGCAAATTGCAACTTCCGCACTCGTTACTGTAACCACAACCACGTGGATCGTCTAAGGAATTAATGCATTCTATAACCTGGCCAACCGACATGCCTTTCATCCGGTCTTTATTCATGCCTACAAGCTTTGTAAATGCATTGTTGGCAAACTGAATACATCTATTTTCATCCACCACACACATCATTACGGGTGCATAATCGTAAATCGTTTTAAGCTCAATACGGCTTTTCTCAAGCGCCGATTCTATTGCCTTCCGGTCCGTAATATCGCGGGCGGTTAACTGGAATGCCGGCTTACCATCCAGCAACAGCGGCATAACCTTGACTTCTACATAAATAGGAGTTCCGTCCAACCGGATGTATTTTTCCTCCACTACGGGCAACGAAACATTAATTTCGCTTACTGCCACCTTCATCATCCGTTCAATAACAATCTCCCTATTATCCGGATGAATAAATTCCACCACAGGCAATCCGATCAACTGCTCTTTGGTGGTCGCCCTCATCAACCGCAAACATTCCCTATTGACATAAGAAACCACCCCGTCGGTATAGATAGCAATAGCTTCGGGTGAATTTTCTACAAATTCGCGGTATTTTGCTTCGCTCTCAATCAAAGCTCTTTCGGCCAGCACACGTTCCTGCTCCGAGTCAATGGCTTCAATGGCATACGTGATATCTTCAACTACCTCCAACAACAATTTTTGTTCTTCGTCGTCAAAGAAATTAATTTCAGAAGCGTATAGGGTAATTGTTCCGAAAGGAACCCCTTTGCGAAACAACGGAGCAGCAAAAGACGATTTATAGTCTCTTTTCAAAGCCTCATCCTTCCATGGGTTCATAATCGGATCGGTGGCAATATCATTGCAGAAAATTACATTATTCTCTGCAAAAGCCCGTCCGGTAGGTCCTCTTCCATAAACGGAATCGCCAGGAAGTATGGTCAGATTATCCAGATAGCCAGCTTCGTGACCGGCAAATACCAATGGTTTGATTAATCCTGCTTCCGAATCGTAAATGCCAATCCAGGCCATCCGGAACTGTCCGAATTCAACGGCTAACCTGCAAATCTTATCCAGCAACTCATCTACATTCTTGGTTCTGACAATGGTTTGATTAATCTGGCTCAATAAAGCGTACAACCGCGCTACGTAGTTCAGCTTATCCTCGGCCTGCTTGCGAGCCGTAATATCACGTGCGGTTCCTACCACCCCGATTAATTCATTATTTTCATTATAAAGAGGGGCTTTATGAACATCAAGGTAAAGGAATTCCCCCTGTACCATGCCATATTCATCGAACTGCATTTTTCGCATTTCCCGGATAGTGGTCTGGTCAGTTTCCAAACAGATTTCACCAAAGGTGTGCCATTGCGGATTATCTACATGTAAATTGCGCTCACGCTTAGCAAAGAAGATATCCGGCTTGCCTATGGGCTCATTGGTATCAACTGCGTGCAACAGCTTTTCGCACATGGCTTTGTTGGCAAACGTATAATTTCCTACCAGATCTTTAGCCCACAGCATATCAGGCATTGTGTCGCTCATCAGGCGCATCAGGGTGTAAAGTTCACGGTATTTTTGTTCGCTTTCGCGTATTTTCTCTTCGGCCTGCTTTTGCTCGGTTACATCAATTACAATTCCACGAAGGCCTACTGCTTTGCCTCCAGCCATTATCGGATTGGCATACACCTGAACCGGGAACGTGGATCCATCTTTACGCAACATTAAATAATCCTGCGAATCACTGGTTTCGCCCAAAAGCCTGCGTTTTGCATTTTCCTCTGATCGTATTTTATCTACCGGCGCATAAAATTCTGTGACATGCATTCCAATCAGTTGGTCACTTTCATTGTAGCCGCAGATTTCGTACGCATGCTTATTTACATAGGTCAGATTGCCATTTATATTGGATTCAAATATAATCTGGGGCAACAATTCTGCCATATCGCGGAACTTTTCTTCACTCTCTTTCAATTTTACGGCCGCAAGTTTCCGCTCTGTGATATCGCGGGTAACACCGTGGTAACCAACAACATTTCCGTCTTCATCTACATGGAGTGAAACTTTCACGTCTACCCAAATCCAATCACCCACCTTGGTCTTTGCTTCAAATTCGAATTGCAAACTATCCTGCGTAAACCTGACTTCGTTTGATATTTTGTTTCGGTTAACCGCCTCCATAATCAAATCTATACCTTCGGGTTTCAGCATTTCCCACAAGTGCGTCCCAACAACCTCTTCGGGCTTATATCCGCGTAAACGCTCCTCCGCTGCGCTCACATAGTCAAAGCAAAAATCGACATCCATATGCCAGATAACATCGCTTACGTTTTCAGTCATAAAACGATATTTTTCTTCACTTTTATGCAGAGCCTCCTCGGTTTGCTTGCGGGCCTCGTTTTCTGCCTTCAAATCTTCCAGTAGGTTCAATGTGGCCGAGTAGCTCCGGCGGAGTTCGCTGGTGCGCTCATCCACCAATGCTTTGAGCCGCGCATTTTCATCCCGTTTTTCAATATTGGCAGCCTTGATTTTCAACATGGCTCGGATCTGAGCCTTCAGTTCGCTTTCGTCCACAGGCTTTGCCAGAAATGCTTCGGCACCCACTTCCAGCGCGCGTATCCGGGTTCGTTTATCATCTTTATTGGCAGTTATAAAAATAATTGGCGTATCACTCAGCACTTTATCTGCTTTAAGGTTGACGCAGACCTCAAAGCCATCCATCCCGGGCATAACAATATCCAGTAATATTACATTTGGCAGCTCGGAAAATGCCCGTTCGAGTCCTTCTTGTCCAGAGGTGGCGGTAATCACTTTTGCCCCGGGATATATTTCACTGATTAAAGCTTTGATTGTAATCAGGTTATCGCGGTTATCATTGATGGCGAGTATTTTTATTTCCTTATTGTCCATACAGCACGGAGTTTATTGTTTTGAAAAACAATTTTTCATCGATCGGTTTCACCAGATAGGCATCAAATCCGTGCGCCAGAATTGTCTCCCTATCCGATGTCAGGGCACTGGCGGTAAGGGCAACAATAGGCACATGCTTCAGGTTTACCATTTTACGAATGGCTTTAAATGCTTCTATACCATCAAGTCCCGGCAAGGCAATATCCATCAATATCAAATGCGGCACGTGTTTTTCGGCCATAGCTATCCCCTCAAAGCCATCAACGGCTTCCAAAACCTGAAACTTATTAGCCAGTATAGCCTTAACCGTTATCATATTATCCGCATTGTCTTCAACTACCAGCACGGTTGGTTTTCCTTCAATATGTTCCAATTTCTTCACTGATGCCTGTTCTTGGTACGATTCATTGTCTACTGTCACCATAGCTGCTACCGCATTCAAAAGTTCATTCTTATTCACATCTCCTTTTTGAATCAACTGATGAACATTATTGCGCTCCAACAAAGCCAAATCTTCTTTGGTAATGTGTTTTGCCGTTAGAATCAGCACCGGAATCTGCGAAGTTTGCTGAGCATTGCGTACCGTTTGAAGCACCTGAAATCCATCAATACCCGGCATCATCAAATCCAGAATAATAGCATCGGGAGGCGTTTTACTTACAATTTCCAATGCACTTGCTCCGTTTCTGGCAGCCAATACAGAGTAGCCGCCATCCTCCAGAAAGTCGGTCAATTGGATTATAGCCGGCTCACTATCTTCAACCACCAGAATAGTTTTGTGATTATTTGTCTTTACCGGCGTTTCAAAATTTGGTCTATTAAACTTCAAACTTCGTTCGGAGATTTTTGCAATTTCTTCGGTATTATTTTCGACGGTATATTTCAACGGTAATGTCAATACAAACACTGATCCTTTATCTAGCTCACTCTCAACCGAGATATTACCTCCTAACAAATTGGCATATTTCCGGGCAATGGCCAATCCCAGACCCGTCCCACCAAAACGCCGCGACGTGCTGCCATCGGCCTGACGGAATTCATCAAAAATATGCTTGATATGTTCTTTCGAAATCCCAATACCAGTATCGGAAACGATAAATTGTACCGTATTTTTTTGAGGAACGATTTCAATTTCCACTTTCCCTACTTCCGTAAATTTCACGGCATTCGATAGCAGGTTTTGCAAAATATGCCGGCACTTATTGGCATTTGTCGACATAGCCAAATCCTGATTTTCATTTATTTGTACCAACTCAATATTTTTGTCAATGGCTTGTTGTTTGAGCATACTCACAATTTCCGCAGCAAGATTATTCGGATTGAATTTTGTCACCTCCACCTCCTCTCTTCCGGCCTCAATTCTGGAGATATCCAAAATATCATTTATCAATGAAAGTAGATGCTTTCCGTTTCTTTCAATAACCTCTAAATAACTGTATTCATCGTCAGGGATCGTATTTTTCAGCCTGCGGTTGAGCACTCCCGAAAGGGCAATAACCGAGTTAAGCGGCGTACGCAGCTCATGACTCATATTTGATAAGAAGTTCGTTTTAAGCCTGTTTGCTTCATCAAGCTGATTTTTCTGCATTTCCAGTTCCCGGTTTTGCTCTGTCAATTCAACAGACTGCTGCTCCATCTCCCGGCGCTGAAGATCAAGTTCATCATTCTGTATCTCCATTTGTTTAGCAAATTTTCGCATTTTCCGGTAAGTGAGAATTCCTTCTATACGGGCTGTAAGCACATCAAACACCCTGTTGATTAATAAATTGGTTTGTTCTGTGTATTTTCGCACACTGGCAATTGATATTATGGCAATAACCTCGCGGCCAGAAACAATTGGTATGGTTATAATTTCACGCGGAACTATTTGTCCACTAACCGTTTGAAATACAAATTTAGTGTCGATAGGGATATTTCGTATGTGTTCAATTTTCCGCGACGATAATACCCCTCCAAATTCGCCGTGAAGTCCCGAGGCCAGAAAATCATGCTTGGTAACTTCTTCGGTCATCCCAACTGACTCGTAGTGAATATATTTTGTTTTATCATCGGTCAGGATATACACCGCAGCCATTTGCGAATTGGTCAGCTCCCTGAACACAGGCAAAAATTCACGGAAAAATACATGCGAATTATCCAATGCTAACATAGACGAATTTATACGCTCGGTCTTTTGGGTAAGCTCTACGTCTGTTTGTATTTTTTCCACCATGGCGTTAAAAGAGCCGGCCAAATTGCCAAACTCATTTTTTAACGTCAGGGCGCTTCGGGCATTCAAATCCCCTCCCTTGAAGCGCTCGGTAACATCGATAAGCTCTTTTACTGGCTTGCGTATACTTATCAATAAAAGATAAACAATAAGAGAGGATAAAATGGCAAAGCCTAAAACCCAAAGGATTATATCCAGGGTCAGTTCTGCTTTTATTTTATTGGAGCCTGTATATAAACTAATGGCCTTTTTTTGAGCAAAAAGATCGATCAGCCCAAGATATTTTATCAGCTTTTCCCTGTAAATACCAACTTTGCCATCGGCTTTTATACTTTGTTTTACCTCTTCAATTTCGCCCAGCACTGCCAGCCTGGTATTTTCCTGACGTGCTACCCTCCATTTAATGAAATTACTGTAGGCCGAATCCACATCGGTCTGCGATCCTAAAAAACGGGTTTTCAAAACCACAAACTGTTTTTCGGCATCGGTTTCGGCAATTTCCATTTGCATAATTGCCTCTTGTTGTTCTTCTTTGCTGTTTGCTAGCATGAGGTTTCTGTTCCCCAAACGCATTTGAAGAATATCGGATTGAAGCCGCCCAATGGCAGCTCTCACCTGCAAGGGGTGGTTATAGATAATTTCAGTTTGCTGGTGAATCTTGCTGACCTGGATATAAGAAACTATACCCAGAGTTATGATAAAAGACAGCATAATTGCGAAACCAATTATCAGCTGCGAACTTACTTTTAAGCTTTTTACATTCATAGATTTATGTGTTATTTCTAAAAAATCAAACTTTTACTATACCTTATAAAAAATAGAGATAGAGATTTTTTTATTTAATGGTTAAACTGATGATTTTTCATAAAAATGGCCGACTGCGGATACACTTCTTTGAAACCCGCCTGAATCAACATTTCCCGCTCCGTTTCGCTGGTAACGAGCAATCCATTGTCGGCCAAACTGTTGTTCACTTTTTCAATAATACCCGCCCGGCATTCCGCCGAATAGTAAAAAAGCAGGTTTGCACAAAAAACGAAATCAAAATTACCAAAAATACTGGCAGGAGGGCAAGAAAAATTAGTATCGAACAAATCAAACACAGAAAAATCAATATTTTTTTTCAATTCATTCTTGTATTTTATATAAATTTCCACGCTTATTAAACCACTGGTTAAGCCTCTTGATATTAACATTGCTCACTGCAGCCTCCGAATATACTCCATTTTGCGCTAATTGTATCTGGTCAGAACAAAAATCTGTAGCAAAAACCCTAAAATTAATACATTTATTTATTCCTGAAAATGTTTCATTCAGTAACATCGCTATACTGTATATTTCTTGCCCTGCCGCACAAGCTGATGACCAAATACGCACCTCTTTGCCTTTTAATACTTTTTTATTCATTACCAGGGCCGGAAATATTATTCTCTCTAACACTGAAAAAGTCAACGGATTTCTAAAAAATTCGCTATACGAAACACTAAAACTTTCAATCAAAGAAGCCAGTTCCGCAGGATTCTGCTCCAGCAGGCTGCAATACTCCAAATCTGTATTGCATTGATTTTCAGACATTCTTTTCTTTATGGTTTTTTCTATAAACGCGCTTTCATATTTAGACACATCAACGCCATGCTTTTGTAAAAGCACTTCAGATATAATTTTTTTAGAGTTTTTCATTCAATAATTTTATATTTTTCCTGCCCACCTTTTTGTTTCAACAACTCATTTACTTCCTTCTTCAGCTCTATCATAGCAAGTTCGCGATCTACGGTCAGGTCATGGAAACGTATCAGTTCCTTCATTTTTTCCTCCAATGAAATCTCGGTCAGCTTTCGCTCGGTAATGTCGCGCAAAACTCCTTCGTGTGAAATAATATTCCCTTCTGCATCCGTGTTAAACCAACCATGATCTTCAATCCAGATTCCCGTGCCATCTTTCTTTTTCAATCGGAACTCCGACATGACTTCCTTCTGATCGTTAGTCATAATCACACCCCGATCCGCAAGATCGAAATACAAATCCGTAAGGATGTTGACACGCATCATTTCCTCTTTATTTTCATAACCTAACATCCTGATCATTGCCGGATTGACATCCAAAAAGCGGCCGGCTGTGGTACTTTTGTATACTCCATCGGGAATTCTCATTACAAGGTTTCGGTAAGTTTCTTCGCTTTTTCCCAAAGCTTTTTCGGAATTTAACCGATCCAAGAACAGCCCAACCTGATTGGCATACAACTCTACAATTTCACGGTTCTTCATAGTATTCCCTTTTCTAAAGAGCAACGTGAAATCGCCGATAGCCTTATTGTTCTTCATTATCTGAACAACATAAACTTCGCCCAGACTAAACATCTTTTCAATCAGTTGTGTTAACGGCTTGGGGATTGACGAGCCTACAAGTTCAAAAAAAGAATCGAACTGGTTTATGATACCATTCAATTTAGCCGCCCGCACAGGATCGTATTTCCATCTGTTATGAATAACATCGTACCCAAGGATGGATTTTGCCTTTTGTTGAATATCATCCAGCCCTGACATTGCCACTGTTTCAAAATAAAACCCATCATCCGCAACCAAATTAAACGAAGCATATTTCGCTCCCGAAATCTCAAGGATCGTATCTGTCGTTTTTTTATAATCAATTGACCCAAATCCTGAATCGATAAATTCCGTGCTAATAGTCAACAATTTATTAAGCAAATGACGGTTTGCCTGCAATTCATCCTGAGCACGTTTTCGGTCTGTAATATCACGAATTATCATACTCGTCCTTACATTCCCGTCCCGGTCTTTAAAGAAAGAGGACGAAACCTCAGCAGGGAACTTTTTGCCATCGGATCGTATAAACGTAATTTCACCACTAAATTTACCTGTTCTGGCACGCTCCTCCAAGGCTGCCGGCAATCCGGGATCGGACGAATCAATCACACCTTCCCGCCCTACACGGCACAATTCTTCTTCAGTCAACCCGAACATTGTACAGGCCGCCTGGTTGGCCGACAGTATCGTGCCATCCGGACTCGTGAGCAATATGGCTTCGAACGAGGAATTGAATAGCGTATGATAGCGGCTTTCGCTTTCGAGCAATGCCATTTCGCCTAGTTTTCGCTCAGTAATATCAATTATCGATGTAAAAAAGTAAAGTGGATTACCGTTATCATCTTTTCGCAATACAGTCCTCAGGTCGACCCACACTGTACTTCCGTTTTTATGTATGAAGCGGCTTTCGAAAGCTGAAAATCGTTTTTTCCCGCCCATCAGCAACTCAATTTCCCGCTGTTTAACAACAATATCATCCGGATAGGTTATTTCCCGCCAGGTTAACCGGTTCAATTCGTCTTCAGTGTAGCCCACAATATCGCAAAAGGCTTTATTCACCTTTAACCGGCCGTCCAAACTGGTTATTGATTTTCCTTCAGCAGAATATTCAAAAATATCTCTGAACTTCTCCTCACTTTCCCGGAGCGACTTCTCTGCCACTTTCTTTTCCGTTATATCGCTCATCACGCTAATCACATGCTTTACTCCCCCCAACTCAATAACACTGGCCGATACAAGCCCATAAATAACGTCCCCGCTTTTGCGACGAAACCGCGCTTCGAAATTCCGAACCTTGCCGTTCTTATTTAATTCATCCACCCATTTTTTTCGGTCCGACAAATCGTACCAGATATTCCTCTCAACCGATGTTTTTCCTAGCATTTCATTTTCTGTGTAACCTATTATATCGGTAAATCCGGGGTTCAAAGCCACATACATTCCATCTCCAAGCCTATTAATTGTCAAACAATTGGGACTTGTAAGGAATACCTTTTTAAATTTATCTTCGCTTTGTTTCAATGCGTTTTCGGCCTGTTTACGATCAGTAATATCAGTATGGGTCCCGACCATGCGCAATGGTTGGTTGGCCTCATTGTACGCAACAACTTTTCCACGTGTATGAATCCATTTCCAGACCCCCGAAGCCATTTTCAATCGCTGCTCAACGTTAAATACCGGAGTTTTACCGACCAGGTAAGCAGACAAAGCCGCATTGGTTTCAGTTATGTCATCAGGATGCACCAACTGGCTCCACGCCGAAACAATTTCCCGGAGTCTTTCCGGCTCATATCCCAATATTTCACACCCACGTGGACTTAGATATACTTCATTGTTTTCCATATTCACATCCCACACACCATCGTTGGTTCCACCCAATGCAAATTCCAACCGATCCTCGCTTTCTCGAAGTTTTTTCTCCATTTGCGTCCCCGCCACAATGCCCTGCACTGCTAATTTTATTCCTGAAGCATAAACCTCCTCCTGTTCTTTACCCCGCCTATTATGCGCCAAATGCATTTCTACGCGGGCAAGAATTTCTTCCGCTATAAAAGGGTAAGTAATATAATCCGCTCCTCCAACTGCAAATGCTTTTCGGATTTCGTCTCTATCACTAAGTTCATTTATAAATATCACCGGGATACGGCTTGTACTATTCGCTTCCTTAAGCAACTTACACACTTCAAAGCCACTGACATCGGGCAACTTTGTTTCAATCAATACCATATCCGGATTTTCCGTACGAATTCCTGCAAATACCTCGCTTCCGGTACGCACAGAATATATTCTATATCCACCGCCTGTAAGAATATCAGCAAGCTGCCGAAGCCGAACCACCTCGGCGCTCGCTACAAGTATTGTTGTTTGTCTCCTTTTTTTCATAGCAATTTATCATAGCAACAACGCAAATAAGTTAAATATTCCATCCGGCACAGTTCCAACAAAACCATTTTTCACATACCTGCGTTATATAATACACTTTAATATTATATAAATTGTCACAAAATAAGTTTGTTGGAAATTCTGATTAACGCTGCCCCTGTTTTACATTAAACATTTGTAGAATGCTGTTTTCACTTTTCCGCAAAACAAAAACGATCCAAAAGTCTTGATTTTATAATTGAGTTTCAACCTGATAGCATCCTGTTTTCGCAAATATAATAATAATTGCTTTGCACAAGTTGCAAAGTACTCTTTATTTTAGGCCTACAATACGTTAAATCTATTTTTTAATTTTTATTTGTAGCAATTATTTTATTATGTTGAAGCACATACTATTACTTATCCCAATTTGTGTAACAATTTTCTGGTCGATTATTCTCAACACCAAACCCGACACACAAAGCACCCCCCGGATGTTTTTGGGAAAGTTCATGCTTTTTGCAGCCGTGGTTTACATTTCGCATCTTTTGTTTTTCACTCCGCTTCCCAAATTATATAGCTACATCGACCCGTTTTACCAACTCGCGTCACTAATGGTCTTTCCCTTATATCATATTTACATCAGGCTGCTGACTGTCGACCAGCAATTTTCGTTCAGAAAACACAGTCCCTATCTGTTGGCACCTGTTATTTTATTCATACTATACATTGTCGGAATAATTATTACACCTATCAATCAATACAATGCATGGATTTTCAATAAAGATTTCAGTTCTCCCGACATTCAATTTCTACGGATTATTGACCCGTTGGTTAGACTAACATTCCTTATTCAGGTTATTTACACAGTGACAGGTAACTTTTTATTGATCAGAAAACACGGCGACAAAGCCAAACAATTTTATTCGGATATTGATGACAGCTCCACCCAAAAAGTAAACATTCTCAATATATCAATGATAATCACCGGAGTAGCATCTATGGTATTGGGCGCTTTAGGAAAAGATTTTTTCGTAAACCAAAATACCGGAATTGCCATCGCCTCGGTTACATTCTCTACTATGCTGTTTATCATTGGTTGGCTGGGAGACAAGCAGAAAACCCTGAATCCGGCGGACGACCTGCAAACGTCGGACGAAAATCACACAGAACACCCGGAAGAACTTTCCTCTGCCATTCAGAAAGAAATAATTCATAAAATCCATGTCCTTTTCGACGATAGAAAAATCTACCTTCACAACAAACTGAACATTCAGGAACTGGCACAAGCCGTTGGAACCAACCGGACTTACATATCGTCGGTCATCAATCATCATTTTAATCATAATTTCTGTGGATTTGTAAACAATTATCGGATTGCAGAACTTGAAAAAACATTACAAAAACATCCGGGCTACAACAATTATCAACTGGCAGAATCATGCGGATTCGGTTCTATCGACTCTATGAAACGAGCTGTGAGAGCAAAAACTAACTTGCCTTTCAGCGAATGGAAGGAACAAACCATTCGCACCATAAAAAAAAGATAAAAACCTGTCACAGATGGTTCACGAAATTTAAATCCGACTATAAAATTCAAAAAATATGTTATAAAGCATAGTTTTCAAACATATTTCCGTAAAATCATTTGGAGCTTAAAAAAAAATGCCATACTTTTGCATCGTGATTTTTTCATAGTATTAGATTTAAGGTTAACAAAGATTGGTAGTAAGGCGTTACTACCTTTCGCGTTTTTATAGAGTAGCTACTCTGCAAATAAAGGATTTGTTCATAAAATCAATATATACCCAAAAGGCCGACTGGAACTTACAACCAGCGGCCTTTTTTCATTTAAAATCATTCCTCAAAAGCCACATAAGCCTAAAATTCGTTTAAAATATGTTATAAAGCATAGTTTTTGAACATATTTTCAGAAAAATGTTTGGAGTATGAATAAAAATGCCGTACTTTTGCATCGTGATTTTTTCATAGTATTAGATTTAAGGTTAACAAAGATTGGTAGTAAGGCGTTACTACCTTTCGCGTTTTTATAGGGCAACTTCTATCCAGCAACCTGATCAGTTCATAAAATCTATATATCCCAAAGGCCATCTGAAAATTTTCAGGATGGTCTTTTTTATTTTTCACACAAACAAATGTAAATAAACGCAAACAGGACTAAAAATATGCTATAAAACATATTTCTGCCGCACTTTTAACACAAAACATTTGGAATCCATCAAAAAGCTCCGTACTTTTGCATCGTGATTTTTTCATAGTATTAGATTTAAGGTTAACAAAAAGATTGGTAGTATGCCGTGAGGCAAGCTACCTTTCGTCTTTTAAGGAGGTCACAGCAACGGCAGCCACCCAACTTAAATCACTAGCAATCAGACACAAACAAGCCACACAACGAAAGCGTTTTTACACTACCCACTCATCCAACACCAAAATTGCCAACAAGTCACTCTGCACTTCCCGGGCAATTTTACTTTTTATTCCCAAAGACCAACTAGCGATATTTACTGAATTTCAGAGAAAGTTAGTTGGCGAGCCAAACTACATTCACACGGATTCTCCACAAGCCAATTAAGACCATACGCGGAACTTGATAATAAATCAATCTATTGCAAACTTCCCTCGATAGCAAAATCCAACAAAGATCGCCAAAAGAACGTAAGATTAAAGTTGTTTAAAAATAAACACTCCTCGTTAATTGATTTTCAAATGAATGTGTATATTTGCAATTGCAACTATCAAAAAGACACAACTTCTCTACAACTCTTTAAGCCTTGCTGGATTTTAAGCCAGCCACATACGAAAAAACCTACACCGGAGAAAAAAAATATGCGCATATGAAAATTCCGAAATCTGATTTAATTCGAAATTTCAAATTTGAATTTAGAATTACACTCAACTATTTAATTTTTGGCTTCCTCTGGATTTTATTTTCGGACAAACTGCTGGATTTGCTCGTAAACGACCACATCCTGATAACCAAATTTCAAACATATAAAGGCGCCTTCTTTATTTTGGCAACTTCCATTTTCCTATATCTGCTAGCCAAAAGACATTTGAGAAGACTCGGACTTGCCGAGTCTAAACTCATTCGAAAGCGAGTGCCATTACAAAGCACTATTCAATAATAATCATTCCGTAATTCTGCTTGTAAATCCTGAAAACGCCAGAATTGAAGATGCAAATCCGGCTGCCTGCAGGTTCTACGGCTGGACCCACGACGAACTATGCCTAAAAAGTGTTTATGATTTTAATGTCATAGACAAAGAACAGGTTAACGCCAGGCTACATGCTGTAGAATCCCAAATATTGAATCATTTCATTACACAACACCGCCTTGCCAGCAGCGCAGTAAGAGATGTGGAGGTATTTTCAAACCCCATACACATCGGTAATAAAACCATGATTTATTCAAGCATCCATGATATAACCGAAAAACGAATCGCCGAATCGGAACTCCGAAAGCTTTCTATAGCGGTTGAACAAAGCCCTGTTGCAATATGCATTACTAATCCGGATGGAATTATTGAATATGTCAACCCCCGGGTTGTTCATCTGACCGGGTTTTCTGCCAATGAATTGATAAATGAAAACACCCGGATATTTGGCTCGGGAGAAAAAACCAAAAAGGAATATACCAAATTATGGCAAACCATAAAATCCGGAAAAATCTGGAGCGGTGAATTTCATAACAAGAAAAAAGACGGAGAACTCTACTGGGAATCAGCCACCATTTCTCCTATTTTTGATAATGGAGGACAAATAACACATTTTCTGTCTATAAAAGAAGATATCACCGATCGCAAACGGGCCGAAACCGCCCTAAACAAATCCGAGGAGTTATTGCGAAAGTTTGCGTCCCACCTCCAAAACGTACGGGAAGAAGAGAAAGTAGCATTAGCACGCGAAATACACGATGACCTTGGCCAAACGTTAGTGGCGCTTAAAATTGACATGGGTTTGCTCAAAAACAAGATTGTCCGCTTTAATGCCCACGATGATTCGAAAAATATATTGGAGGGATTTGACAATATAGTAAACATGATAGACAAAACCATTAAAACCGCCCGAAGGATTATGAGCGGATTGCGACCCGAATTGCTCGAAATAAATGGTTTTGCCGGTGCTGCAAGCTCTTACCTTCGCGAATTTGAGGATAGGCATCAAATAACCTGTGAATTTATTTCTGAAACTTCAGGCGTACAAATGAGTTCGCAACAATCTCTGGTATTTTTCAGAATTCTTCAGGAATCGCTAAGCAATATAGCTAAACACTCCAAAGCCACTTCAGTGAAAATTCATTTCAGAAATGAACCCAACAAACTTATCCTGGAGATTATTGATAACGGGATAGGCTTCGACAAAAATAGCAGCGGCAGGCAGGATTCCTACGGAATGATAGGAATGAAAGAACGGGCAGTTTTATTGAATGGGGAATTGGATATTGCAAGCGAAATTGGGAAAGGATCGTGCATCAGGGTTGAAATACCATTGGATATCAACTGATTATCCAATCTAATCTGTAAAGGGCGCTGACAAATCAAAAATCACCCGTTCGTTCAAAATGGTAAAAGTCGAAAACATTACCGGCTTCTGACATTGAAAAAATTCATTTTGAAAACCGCTCAAATTTCCCTACTTTTGTAGCTCAAACTCAATAACTAAAACCAATGAATATTTCTTCTTCTCGGTTCCGGTGGACGCGAACACGCAATGGCTTGGAAAATAGCACAAAGCCCAAAACTTTCGAAACTTTTTATTGCTCCCGGAAATCCCGGAACAGCTTCCGTTGGCACAAACCTTCCTATTGCTGCCGATAATTTCCCCGCTCTGAAAACAGCTGTTCTGGAAAACGACATCGACATTGTGGTGGTTGGCCCTGAAGATCCGTTGGTAAAAGGCGTGGTGAACTTTTTTGCAGAAGATGCCGAATTGAAAAATGTACCTGTTGTTGGACCCGATAAAGTAGGTGCACAACTTGAAGGGAGTAAAGATTTCTCGAAACAATTTATGTTCCGCCACAACATCCCAACAGCCGGATACCTGAGCGTGACTGCCGAAAATATTGCCGAAGGCGTTGAATTCCTTGAAAAGCCTCCAGGCACCTTACGTACTGAAAGCTGATGGCCTGGCTGCCGGAAAGGGCGTATTAATCCTGAATGACCTCGAAGAAACCATTTCGGAGTTGAAAGCCATGCTCGACGGAAAATTCGGTGCTGCCAGCAAAACGGTGGTTATCGAAGAATTTCTGGACGGTATTGAATGTTCTGTTTTCGTAATTACCGACGGAAAAAATTATAAAATCCTACCTGAAGCCAAAGATTACAAACGTATCGGCGAAGGCGACAAAGGCCTGAACACCGGCGGTATGGGAGCTGTTTCACCTGTTCCGTTTGCTAATGCAGAGTTTATGCAAAAAGTCGAAGACCGCATTATCCGCCCTACGGTTGAAGGTCTTTACAGCGAAGGAATTATTTACAAAGGATTCATTTTCTTCGGGCTGATAAAAGTAAACGGCGAACCTTATACCATTGAATACAATGCCCGCATGGGTGATCCTGAAACAGAAGTCGTTATGCTTCGTTTGAAATCGGACTTTGTAGACTTGCTTGAAGGTGTGGCAAACGGCAACCTGAACGAAAAAACAGTCGAGTTTGATGAGCGCGCTGCCGTTACAGTAGTATTGGTTTCCGGCGGATATCCTGAAGAATTTGAAAAAGGAAAAGTGGTCACTGGTTTCGACAACGTAGAAGGAAGTATTGTATTCCACGCCGGAACAACTCAAAAAGGGGATGATATTGTAACCAGCGGTGGCCGCGTAATGGCAGTAAGTTCATACGGCGCCACGAAAGTTGAAGCACTGGCAGCGTCATTTGCCAACGCGCAAAAACTGACTTACGAAAAGAAATATTTCAGAAGTGATATTGGGTTTGATTTATGAAACAACCCCTAACCCCTAAAGGGGAATAAGACCAAATATCTGAATAGTCCATAAAATTTCGAGCCCTCTTTGCTGATTATGCAAAGAGGGCTTTTTTATTGGAAGCATTATGGCACTTTATTTGTTTCAATAAAAAACTCTTGCTTATTGATTTTTTAAAAACTATTTTTGCAAATAAACCCACACGAACATACTTATGGCTAAAATATTGGTTATTGACGACGAACGTAGCATTCGCAACACCCTGAAAGACATCCTGGAATTTGAAAAACATCAGGTAACTTTAGCCGAGAATGGCAAACAGGGGCTGGAAGCAGCTCAAAACGGCATTTTTGATTTGATTTTTTCGGATATCAAAATGCCTGAGATGGACGGTATCGAATTGCTCGGCCATTTTATCGAATCAAACATCGAAGCACCGATTGTAATGATTTCCGGGCATGGCAACATTGAAACTGCTGTGGAATGCATTAAAAAAGGCGCGTTTGACTTTATCGTTAAACCAATAGATCTCAACCGTTTGTTGATAACCGTTCGGAATGCACTGGAACGGAACACCCTGGTGGTCGAAACCAAAACTTTGAAAAAGAAAGTGGCCAAACGTCACCAAATGATTGGCGAATCGCCCGCTATAGAAAAAGTCCGCATGATGATTAGCCGCGTTGCACCAACCGATGCCCGCGTACTCATTACCGGCGAAAACGGAACCGGAAAAGAAGTCGTAGCACGCCTGCTTTATGAAGGCAGTAACCGAACCGAAGCTCCATTCGTGGAAGTTAACTGCGCCGCCATACCGTCTGAACTCATTGAAAGTGAGCTCTTCGGACACGAAAAAGGAGCATTTACGTCTGCCATCAAACAGCGGATTGGCAAGTTTGAGCAAGCCGATGGCGGAACTATTTTTCTGGACGAAATCGGCGACATGAGCCTTTCGGCACAAACCAAAGTACTTCGTGTATTGCAGGAAAGCGAATTGACACGCGTAGGAAGCGACAAAAGCATAAAAGTGAATGTACGTGTACTAGCTGCCACCAACAAAAACCTGAAAAAAGAAATTGAAGCCGGCAATTTCCGCGAAGACCTTTTCCACCGGCTAAATGTGATTCCTATCCACGTACCAAGCCTGGACGAACGCAAAGAGGATATCCCGTTGCTGGTAAAACATTTTTGCGAACTGATATGTGCCGAACAAGGGATTCAGACTAAAAAATTCGAGGAAGAAGCTGTCGAAGCACTAAAACAACGATCATGGACCGGCAATATCCGTGAACTTAGGAATGTGGTGGAGCGTTTAATAATTTTAAGTGGAAATACAATTACTTTGGAGGATGTGGAAATGTTCGGATAGTTGAGACCTGTGAAGGTCGGTTTTCTTGTTATTCTTTGTTTTGATTTTGTATTAATCTGATTACTCAACATATTAAAAACCAAATCATTCAGGCTTATGAAAACGAAAATTACCATCTTTGCTGCACTCATTTGCAATCTGTTTATTGCAGCCAATGCCCAAATCACTGAAGGCGAAAGCAAACTCAAAAGTGTAGCCACCGACACTATCACCGGCTGGAAAAAAGGAGGTGCAACCAACATCAATTTCACCCAAACAGCTTTGGCAAACTGGGCAGCGGGCGGTGAAAGTTCGTATGCATTAAATGGGCTGATCGGACTGTTTGCTAACTACAAAGACCCTGTAAATGCGTGGGACAATTCGCTGGATGTCGGCTACGGGCTTTTGAAGCAAGGCACCACAGGAATGAGAAAAACCGACGACCGGATAGAACTAAATTCAAAGTACGGACGAAAAGCTTTTACAAACTTCTTTTACGCCGGATTATTAAACTTCAAGACACAGTTTGCACCCGGCTACAATTACACCGTCAACAAAAAAATATCCAACTTCCTGGCTCCCGGCTATCTGGTGGGTGCCATTGGCATGAATTACCAACCCAACAGCTATTTCAATGCATTCCTGGCACCTTTTACCGGCAGGCTGACCATTGTAAAAGACACCGCTTTATCCAATTACGGCACATTTGGGGTTGATCCGGGAAAAAGTATTCGTTCCGAATTCGGCGGATATGCCCGGATTATTTTCACCAAGCAGGATTTCAAAGGAGAATTGCTGAAGAACATCAGCATTACTTCCAAGCTCGATTTGTTTTCAAACTACCTGAAAGATCCTCAAAACGTAGATGTCAGCTGGGAGAATATCATTTTCATGAAAGTAAACAAATACATCGTTATCAGCTTAAACACCAATATCGTTTATGATGCCGATGTAAAGGATCCGGTTGATAATGTGGCAAAAGTTCAGTTTAAAGAGATTCTCGGAGTAGGTTTTGCGTATAAATTCTAAAAACACTGACCCCAAACCCCTAAAGGAGCTTAAAGATTTCAATACAGAAAATGCCAATAATCTACAGATCATTGGCATTTTCTCTTATTCCCCTTCAGGGGTTAGGGGTGGTTACACATTAAACCTGAAATGCATAATATCTCCATCGTGCACCACGTATTCTTTTCCCTCCACATTCATTTTTCCGGCTTCTTTACAAGCAGCCTCTGAACCCAAAGCAATAAAATCGGCATATTTGATAACCTCTGCACGGATAAATCCTTTTTCGAAATCAGTATGAATAACACCGGCACATTGCGGCGCTTTCCAGCCACGGCCAAATGTCCAGGCACGCACTTCCTGCACACCACAGGTAAAATAGGTTTGCAAATCCAGCAAATGATAAGCCGCACGAATCAACCGCGCAACACCCGATTCAGTCAAACCGACTTCCTCCAGGAACATTTGGCGTTCTTCGTAAGTTTCCAACTCGGCAATATCTGCTTCCGTTGCCGCAGCAACTACCAAAATTTCAGCATTTTCATCTTTTACCGACTCGCGCAACGCCTCAACATAAGCATTTCCGTTTTTTGCCGAAGCTTCGTCCACATTACACACATACATCACCGGTTTATCAGTAAGCAGGTATAAATCTTTCACCAGCTTTTTGTCCAACGGGTCCAGCTTCACCGTACGGGCCGATTTCCCCTGCATCAAAGCCTCTTTATACAGTATATAAATATCGTAAACAGCTTTGGCTTGTTTGTCGCCGGCGGCAGCTTGTTTTTGCACTTTGCTAATGCGGCTTTCTACTGTTTCAAGGTCTTTCAATTGCAATTCGTAATCGATGATTTCCTTATCGCGAACCGGATTAATGCTTCCATCCACGTGTGTAATATTATCGTTATCGAAACAACGCAACACGTGCAAAATAGCATCTGTCTCGCGGATATTGGCCAAAAACTTATTTCCAAGTCCTTCGCCCTTGCTCGCACCTTTCACCAATCCGGCAATATCAACAATTTCCACAGTAGTTGGCACGATACGTTGCGGGTGAACCAGTTCGGCCAGTTTATTCAAACGTTCGTCCGGAACGGTAATAACACCGACGTTAGGTTCTATAGTACAAAAAGGGAAGTTAGCAGCCTGCGCTTTAGCATTTGAAAGACAGTTGAATAAAGTAGATTTACCTACATTGGGCAAACCCACAATACCACATTGAAGAGCCATATTATTTTAATTTGTAAGTTAAATGTTTGAAAAATAAGCGTTTTACACACTGTTTTTTAGCGGCTGCAAAGATACGATAAAAAATCGGAGGGAGAAATATGGGGGAATTTACGATTTTGGAGGTACGATATACGATTTAAGATTTTAAATTACGATTTACGATTGGATTTCAGAACAATGTAAACACCCAATCTAAAATCCAAAATCGCACTCCTAAAATTGCACAACCCAATCTAAAATCTAAAATCGTACATATAAAATTGTATAGCCCAATCGTACATTTAAATTCGTACATCTAAAATTATTTGCTCCAAAGCTCTTCAATAACCTTTGGGAAATACTCATATTCGAGCGCATGCACTTTTTCGGCAATCATATCGGCCGTATCAGTAGGCGATACTGGGCATTTAACCTGAAAAATCACATTTCCTTCATCATAATGTGAGTTCACATAATGAATGGTGATTCCGGTTTCGGTTTCACCGGCAGCAGCCACCGCCTCGTGCACATACCGTCCATACATGCCTTTTCCACCATATTTTGGCAATAAAGCAGGATGCACATTAATAATTCTGTCCGGATAGGCATTTATAAGCACTTCGGGCACTTTCATTAAAAAGCCGGCTAGGACAATGCAATCAATTTCCTTTTCCTTCAAAAAATTAAGCACAGTCTCCCCGGTGAGAAAATCCTCACGCGAAAAAGTTACGGAAGGTATACCCAGTGTTCGGGCTCTTTCGTGCACAAAAGCATCCGGTTTGTTGGAAATAATTACGGGAAAAGCAAATTTTTCGCCCGTTGAAAAGTACCTGATTATATTCTCAGCATTCGAACCGGAGCCGGAGGCCAAAATAGCTATTTTTAGAGACATTGAAGCTGATTTAAACTTGCACATTCAGGGTGATTTTGTGCAAAAATAACAATTTTTATCAACAAAAACGCTGTCATCTCGATAAATTTTGTTTCCTTTGCACCGCAAAATTATAAAACAATTTCAATTTATAAATTTAAAAACAAAAATTATGTCAGAAGTAGAAGCTAAAGTAAAAGCAATTATCGTAGACAAATTAGGCGTAGAAGAAGCAGATGTAGTATCAACTGCAAGTTTCACTAACGACCTTGGAGCTGATTCATTGGACACTGTAGAATTGATCATGGAATTCGAAAAAGAATTCGGTATCTCTATTCCAGATGAACAAGCTGAAAAAATCGGTACAGTAGGCGACGCTATCTCACACATTGAAGCTTTACAAAAATAATTTTATTCCAGAATAATTTTTATGGAATTGAAAAGAGTTGTAGTAACAGGTTTAGGAGCTATTTCTCCGTTAGGAAATTCGATTCCCGAATTATGGGAAAACATCCAGAACGGGGTAAGTGGAGCCGGACCTATTACTCATTTCGATGCTTCTCCGTTTAAAACCCAGTTTGCCTGCGAGGTAAAAGATTTTGATCCTTCGAAATATTTTGACCGCAAAGAAGCACGCAAGTTGGATATTTACGCGCAGTATGCCATTGCAGCTGCTAAAGAAGCAATAGAAAACTGTGGGGTGGATCTGGAAACCATTGATAAAGACGAAGTAGGAGTTATTTTTGCTGCAGGTATTGGCGGTATCCTGACTTTCGAGCAGGAAATTGCATATTACTACACAAACAAAGAGCAAGGCCCCAAGTTCAATCCGTTTTTCATTCCTAAAATGATTTCGGATATTGCTGCAGGCCAGATTTCCATCCAGTATGGATTCCGCGGACCAAACTATTCTACCGCTTCGGCTTGCGCATCGTCAACCAACGCCATCATTGATGCCTTCAACTATATCCGTATGGGAAAAGCAAACATGATTGTGGCAGGTGGTGCCGAAGCTGCTATTACCCCTGGTGGTGTTGGAGGTTTTAATGCACTTACAGCACTATCGACCCGCAACGATGAACCAACCAAAGCTTCACGTCCGTTCAGCAAAAGCCGCGATGGCTTTGTAATGGGCGAAGGAGCCGGATGTTTGATTCTGGAAGAAATGGAACATGCCATTGCGCGTGGAGCCAATATTCTTTGCGAAGTTGTAGGAGGCGGTATGTCGGCGGATGCTTATCACCTGACAGCTACTCACCCTGAAGGTCTTGGTGCTATTCTGGTTATGAAACGTGCATTGAAAGATGCACGTTTGAGCCCCGAAGCTATTGATTATATTAATGTTCACGGAACATCTACCCCGGTTGGAGACATTCTCTGAGTCGAAAGCCATTAAGGAAGTGTTTGGCGACCATGCTTATAAGCTCAATATCAGCTCAACAAAATCAATGACCGGACACTTATTGGGTGCTGCAGGTGCTATCGAAGCTATTGTTTCAGTATTATCTGTAGTGAACGATATCGTTCCTCCAACCATCAACCACACTGAAGGCGACGAAGACGAAGACATTGACTACAATCTTAATTTCACCTTCAATAAGGCTCAAAAACGAACTGTTAATGCAGCATTATCCAACACCTTCGGGTTTGGCGGACACAATGCGAGTGTAATTGTAAAAAAATACTCAAAATAATAGTTTGTGATTAAGAATATCCTTCGAAAAATAAGGCTCATTTCGAACGCTCGAAAAGAGCCTTATTTTTTATTCCACAAAATACTCGGCTTCTATCCCGACAAGATTGAATACTACCAGTTGGCCGTTCGCCACAAATCGGTATCCATCACCACCGAAAACGGGCACCAACTGAGCAACGAACGCCTGGAATTTCTGGGCGATGCCGTCTTGAACTCAGTTGTAACCGACATTCTTTACCATCGCTACGAAAACCAACGCGAAGGCTTCCTGACCAATACCCGTTCCAAAATTGTAAAACGCGATTCGTTGAATCAACTTGCCATGGAAATTGGGCTGGACAAACTGGTGAAAGTCACCAAATACGTCAACGCGCACACCAACAACAACATTTACGGCAATGCTCTTGAAGCGCTGATGGGAGCCATTTACCTGGACTATGGCTACAAAAAATGCAAATTATTTGTTGAACAACGCCTGATCCGTTCGTTTGGCGACCTGGACAAAGTAGCTGAAAACGAGGTTAATTTCAAATCGAAACTCATTGAATGGTGCCAAAAAAACAGGGTTGAGCCTGAATTTATTTTAATCAGCGAAACTCTGAACAGCAGCAACAAGCATTCTTTTTGAAACAAGTCTGAACATTAGTGGCAAAATCATTTGCCAAGCTACCGGTGCCAGCAAAAAAGAATCACAACAAAATACCTCCCGCATTGGCCTTCAACTAATATCATCCAACCCGGATTTTCTGAAAGAGCTAACATTTACCCCGGAAGTTTTCACTGAAAATATTCCACAAACCCCGGAACAAACAACAGAATCGGTTGTTTTATAACTGCCGGAATGCAAGTTTATTTTTATTGCACATTTTAACCACATTCGTGCATCCATTTCCTGCTTTTTTGTAACTTTGTCTTCTTAAAACACATATAGAATCACAAAATATACAAACTATGGAAAAACTTCATTTTGCTCAATTGGTATTTGCTCAGGCAAAAAAATATGGCGAAAGAACAGCACTATGTTATCGGGACAAAGCCGGCGACGAATGGAAAAAACTTTCGTGGAACGCCATGGCTAACCAGGCATTGACATTGGCAAAGGCATTTGTCGAACTTGGAGTTACAGAGCAACAACGGGTGGCCCAGTTTTCGCAAAATAAAGCCGAAAATCTGATTGTTGATTTTGCCTTATTTGCCGACAGAGCCGTTTTGGTTCCCATGTATGCTACATCGAGCGCCTCGCAGGTAGAATTCATTGTGAATGATGCTGAAATTGAAATCATTTTTGTAGGCGATCAGAATCAATACAATATCGCAGTGGAAGTTCTCGAAAACTCTAAATTCCTGAAAAAGATTATTGCTTTCGATCCAAAAGTGGTTTTTACAGACAAGGAACACAGCATGTATTACTCAGATCTGCTGAAAATTGGGGAAAAATCGACCAAGCACTTCGAAGTACAACAACGCCAGAATGAAGCCATTGGAAAAGACTTGTCATGCATTTTGTACACATCCGGAACTACCGGAAACCCCAAAGGCGTTATGCTTCCCCACTCCTGCTTTAAAGAAGCAATGCGCACCCACACCATGAGGCTTACAAGCATTACCGACAAAGATACCTCCATCGCATTTCTACCCCTGTCGCACGTTTTTGAACGTACCTGGTGCTATTTCTGCTTTTTCAAAGGGGTTACCATTTATATCAATCAGTTTCCAACAGAAATTCAGCAAACTATCAAAGAGGTTCGCCCAACGCTAATGTGCGCCGTGCCGCGTTTCTGGGAAAAAGTTTACGCGGGCGTAAATGAGAATATCTCTAAATTTTCACCATTTATGCAAGGCGTGGTTACATGGGCAATAGCTATAGGAAAGGAATACAACCTAGACTATCTGCGCACAGGCAAAAAACCTGGCTTCATCCTCAAACAGAAATACAACCTGGCCGACAGGCTGATTTTCTCTAAACTAAAACAAACCCTGGGTATTGAGAATGCAAACATGCTACCCACAGCAGGTGCCAGACTTTCGGATGACATTGCCACTTTCTTCAAAAGCATTGGAATACCAATTATTTACGGATATGGACTGACCGAAAGTACAGCCACAGTAGCCTGCTATGATTATGTAAACTACGAAATTGGTACGGTAGGAACTATCATGCCCGACCTGGAAGTGCGCATAGGTGAAGATAATGAAATACAGATCAAAGGAAAAACCATTTTCCCCGGATATTATAATAATACGGAAGCCACCAAAGCAGCATTCACGGAAGATGGCTGGTTTAAAACCGGCGATGCCGGGTATATCAAAGACAACAAGCTGGTTATGACTGAGCGGATCAAAGACCTGTTCAAAACTTCGAATGGCAAATACATAGCACCACAGGAAATTGAGACACGCCTGGCTATGGACAAATACATTGAGCAGGTTGCAGCCATAGGCGACAATAAAAATTTCGTAACGGCAATTATTCATCCGGCAATTCCGGCACTGGAAACCTATGCTAAAAAGAATAATATCAAATACGAAAGTACTGACGACTTATTGAAAAATCCTGCCATTTACCGGCTTATTGAAGAAAGAGTTGGCATTCAGCAAAAAGGAATGGCCAATTACGAACTTATTAAACGCTTTACGTTAATCAATAAGAACTTCGGCATAGAAACCGGAGAACTGACCAATACCCTAAAAATTCGAAGAGCTGTTGTTATGCAAAAATACAAGACGCAAATTGATGAAATGTATGCTTAATAACACAAAAAAGCTACACGCACAAATATTTTATTATATTTGAGTGTTTTATAACATATTTTTTATACTTTTGTCCCGACACTGTTTACAAACAACAACTTTATAAACCAAACTATCATGCTATCAAAAAAAATTGGCGAAAACGCCGGTCTTGTATGGGCAACCCTGGAAGGGGGCGAACTAAATGTAAAAGCAGTTAAGAAAGCAACTAAACTTGCTGAAAAAGATTTAAATCTGGCTCTTGGCTGGTTAGCCCGCGAGGGTAAATTGAAATTCAATGAAGTTGAAGGCGAATTATTCGTAACATTAGCTTAATTGAGTAAAGTATAACGAAGAAGCGAGAATGAGCAAATCATTTCTCGCTTTTTTGTTGCAACAAAATGCTTTCATCGTTATTTTTTCCAGCAAAAAATTTCGGAGATTAAAATAAATAACCTATCTTTGCAGCCGCTTTGAGAGAAAAGCAGCACTTTAAAATTGCGAAAATAGCTCAGTTGGTAGAGCACGACCTTGCCAAGGTCGGGGTCGCGGGTTCGAGTCCCGTTTTTCGCTCAGCTTAAACAATGAGCAAATTCTGTAAACGGGACGAAGAAGTTTATCCCGATTACTATCGGGAAGTCCCGTTTTTCGCTCAAAACTGAAACGTATTCTGCCCGGATGGTGGAATGGTAGACACGAAGGACTTAAAATCCTTTGGCTTCACGGCTGTGCGGGTTCAAGTCCCGCTTCGGGTACGTTTTCTGGAATCCCCTCAAGATTTAGTTCTTGAGGGGATTTTTTATGCTGCTAAAAGCAACTATAAAATATTTTTCATTTCTATTTCCGAGCCTCCAGATAAATAAGACCATTTTTACGACAAGTAAAAATATCAAATAACGTTTTTGGGGACTAAATACATCCAAAAGCCTTAGTAAATTTTCCAGATTACTCTGTCCTTTCTTCCGATCTTATATATTTTTACGCGCCCCACACGTTAAATAAACTCACTTATAAGTTAATACTGGTTAATATTTAGTCCATATGACCTATTACAACCCGTTTGTGTACATACTGTTTTTTTTATTATCCGCACCCGATCTTTTCCCCGCCTATAGTTCAATCCCATTTGAACGTAACATAATTTACTACAATCCAAAAAGAAAATATGATTAATGAATAAATTATGCTGTATAAAATTCTTCTTTTTAATATTTCCGGATACAAAAAACCATTTTTTCCAATTTCATAGCTGTTTTTTGTAGACTTAGGTGCTTTTATCGTCTGTTGTACAATTTACTACAACCGAATGAAAAAACGCTACACATAGCTATATATCAGCAAATTACAAATATTTATCTATGTTTGTAATGTCATTTTAAAACAAGACTATAACGAGAGAGAACACTTTTTTATCCAACTTTTAAAACGCATCCTTATGAAAACTTCTACACTAAAATCGCTAATAGTAACTTTAATGATTACTCTCCTGTCGGCACAGGCTTTTTCCCAAGCATATGTAAATACCCGTATAGAATTAAAAGGATCGCGTTACTCGGATGTAGTATGGGTTTTTGCAATTTCATCATGTACCCGCGGGTTTGACAACGGCTGGGATGGCAGTAAAATGTTTGGTGGCTATGGAACTCCGGAAATTTTTGCATGGGAAAATGATCGCTATTATCAAATTGATGCAGTTCCTGATTTCAACAATACTTATATTGGCTTCAAATCGGGTGAAGATTCTGTATATACAATGACTTTCAACCATGAATATGTCAATACATTATATACTAACTTATATTTGATTGATTCTGTTGCAAACAAAACCGTAGACATTTATGCTACAGGTACACAATACACATTTACAACTCCAAAGAATTCGGATTATGTAAAACGGTTCAAAATTGTGACAAGTTTACCCACAGTTCCTACAACTCCTACAATTCCTACTGTCCCTACAGATACCGTAATTGCTCCAACTGATCCGGTTGTCGTTCCTGGCGATACTGTAGTTGCTCCAACTGATCCGGTCGTTAGTCCGGTGGAAACAAGCAAGGACAAGAAGGATAAGGTGAAAAAGGTAAAAGTATATAACTCAGGTAAAACTATCATAATTGAAAATAAAGCTAAAGCTAAAGGTAAGGTGAAAGTATATAATGCTACAACTGGCAAGAAACTTCAGGATGCCGATTTTAATGCAGATGGAACAACCCGAATTTCTACAGATCTGAAACGTGGAAGCTATGTTGTGAATGCTGTTGCTTCAACAGGAGATGACACAACAACTACGATCGTGATCCCTTAGACATAAAGTTCTTAATCGTAAGCAGGTATTAGTTTTTTTTGAAAAGGAGTGGAGGTAAATTACCTCCGCTCTTTTTTTATGTTTACCATGCAGAGAGTAATGATTAAATTGGAACTTGAAATTAAAAATGACGATTATTCGTTAGCTTTGCAGGATAAAAATAGTTGACCATGAAGAAACTGGAAAAAGTTATTTGGGGAGTAATTGGTGGAGGCGATGTTTGTGAGAAAAAGAGCGTTCCGGCCATGTATTCTGTTTTAGGATCCTGTGTGAAAACCATTATGCGCAGAGATGCCGCTAAAGCAGCCGATTTCGCCCAACGGCACGGGATTCCCTGCTGGACAACAAATCTGGACGATGTACTAAATGACCCGGAAATAAATGCCATTTATATCGCTACTCCGCCTGATTCACATCCTGCACTTGCAATAAAAGCAGCCCAGGCGGGCAAGGCTGTTTACGTAGAAAAACCTATGGCAAATACTTATGGGGAATGCGTTGCCATGATTGAAGCATGTAAAAGTGCGGGAGTACCACTTTTTGTAGCATATTACAGGCGTGTTTTACCTGGGTTTGTAAAGGTGAAAGAGCTGGTTGATACCGGGGCTATTGGTGAGATTCGTTTAGTGAATATCGAAATGTATCAGGCTTTGCAACCGGAAATTATTGCAAAGAGTGCCACCAATTGGCGTGTGCAACCTGAAATATCGGGTGGAGGTTATTTCCATGATTTGGCGTCGCACCAATTGGATTATCTGGATTTCTTATTCGGAAAAATTACTGAAGTCAGCGGGATGTCGGCCAATCAGGCCCATCAGTATTCGGCCGATGATATCGTGAGTGCCGTTTTCCGGTTCGAGAATGGGGTTTTTGGCTCCGGGATCTGGTGTTTCTCTACAGATATAGTCTCTGAAAAAGATACGATAACCATTGTGGGGTCCAAAGGCGAGCTCTCTTTCAATACTTTTGGAAATCCGATGGTCATAAGATTGAAGACAACTGGAGATATCATCACGAAGTTTGAATTTAATCACGATCAACCCATTCAAAAGCCGCTTATTCAGAAAATTGTAGACGAGCTATGCGGTATTGATCTTTCGCCAACTACCGGAACAATTGCTGCCCGTACAGCGCGTGTTATGGATAAGATATGCTCCAAAATAGCCGACTGAAACCTATATTCACATTGTAGTGTTTTACCGTTAAAAAAGAAAGGCTTACATTTGCATTATTTTTAAAAGTATAAAGAAACGCCTTAGTACATGACAAAAATCTTTCAAAACCATTATTTTGCAATATATCAATTATTTATAGTAGGGGCTTCCGCCCCTTGAACCCCGACTTACTTTTTGTCTTGAAACAAAAAGTAAGCAAAAAGTTCAAGACTACGCCCGCTTCGCTCGAAAAACTTGTGCTCAGTTGGCTGAAACAGTCCAAACTCGCTCCTTCGTCGCTCAAACAGGACTGTTTCTACACCAACTTCACTTGTTTTTCGGCTCACCGGACGAGGTCAACCCAGCGCAATACTAATATTATGCAAATAATCAGATATTTATAAATTTTTGTCATGTACTAAAAAGAAATGCACAAACAATTATCAATCGTCGTATTTTTACTGTTTGTAATAACCAAAACCATGTCACAAGAAAATCCATCTTATCAGCTTCCGCCACAATCAATCCTGCAACTTGCCGATTACGAGCGAGCTCCACAGGTATCCATCGATACTAAAAAAGAATATATGCTGTTGACTTACCGCAGCACGTACAAAAGCCTCGAAGATCTTAACCAACAGGAAATGGGAATGGGAGGATTGCGTATCAACCCGGTTACAAATATCGCTTCGGCTGTAAATTATGTAAATAACCTCAAAGTACGAAAAGTAACAGAACGAGAGCCTGTTCAGGTAATGGGTTTACCTAAAAATACGCGGATAACGTTTATTACCTGGTCGCCCGATGAGACAAAGATTGCTTTTACCAATACTACAACAAAGGGTGTCGAACTTTGGGTGCTCGATATTGCTTTGGCGCGGGCTACAAAGCTAACTGATGCTGTGCTCAATGCTAATTTGGGCAATCCGTTTAACTGGTATCGTGACAGCAAACAAATATTGGCTCGTTTATTGCCCAAAGTACGCCCTGCCTTGATTGATCCGAAAACAGAACTGCCCGCGGGCCCGACGATTTCTATGAGTTCCGGCTCACAATCGCAAAACCGCACTTATCCGGATTTGCTCAAGAATGCAACAGACGAAATCAATTTTATAACTCTGGCTTCGTCGGAGTTGTATTGCGTTGATTTAAATGGCAATGCAAAGCTCTTTAAAGCAGAAGATATGTATGCCGGGGAAGCCTTTTCGCCTGATGGCAAATATCTGCTATGCACTACGCTGCGAAAACCGTTTTCGTATGTGGTTCCACTAAACCGTTTTCCGCAGGTTAGCATAGTATACGATTTGAAAGGTAATGAGGTAAAAACGGTAAATAATGTGCCACTTTCGGAAGTACTACCCAAAGGTTTTATGGCTGTTCGCAAAGGGAAACGCCAAATGAGTTGGCGGTCGGATGAGCCTGCTACCCTGTTTTTTGCAGAAGCATTGGATAGTGGAGATCCGCAAACCCAGGCCGATTTCCGCGATGCACTTTACCTGTGGAAAGTTCCTTTTAACGAGGATCCGTTGTTAATAGCTAAAACTCAGCAACGGTTTATGAATGTAATTTGGGGAAATGAATCGGTGGCAATTGTTCACGACGAATGGTACGATACCCGCAACGAAAAAACGTATCTGATTAACCCTTCGAAACCCGGTGAAAATCCAAAAGTAATTACCGACCGGAACTTTCAGGATATTTATTCCGATCCTGGAAATTTCGAAACCTGGAAAAACGCTTACGGCAAATACGTGTTGGCCATTGAAAATGATTGTCTGTTCCGTATTGGTGATGGTCATACCCCGCAGGGGCAGTTCCCGTTTATTGATGAACTAGACCTGAAAACGCTGAAAACAAAACGCCTTTATCAGTCGGCATATACCGATAAAATTGAAGAGATTTTTGATATCGAAGATTATAAAAAAGGGGAAGCATTGGTGCGGATACAATCCAGGAACGAATATCCGAATTATTATTTCCGCAATTTTCGCAAGAAAGAATCATTGACGCAAATTACGCATTTTCCCAATCCGTTTGAAAGCATTAAGGATGTGTACAAGGAAGTGATTAAATATAAACGGGCCGATGGCGTGGAACTTTCGGGTACGCTGTATTTGCCGGCAGACTACGACCGCAAAGCCAAAACAGAAAAACTGCCATTGCTGATATGGGCGTATCCAGCCGAATACAAGGACAAAAGCAGCGCAGGCCAAAGCTCTGCCAATCCGAATGAGTTTACTTTTCCGTATTACGGTTCTTTCGTTTATTGGGTGACGCGCGGTTATGCGGTGCTCGACGATGCGGCTTTTCCCATTGTTGGCGAAGGCAAAACGGAACCCAATGATACATTTATCGAACAGTTGGTGTCTAATGCCAAAGCGGCCATTGATGCGGTAGATTCGCTTGGGTTTATCAACCGGAATAAAGTGGCTGTGGGCGGGCATTCTTACGGAGCGTTTATGACGGCTAACCTGCTTACGCATTGCAACCTGTTTGCATGTGGTATTGCCCGTAGCGGGGCATACAACCGCACTCTTACGCCATTCGGTTTCCAGAGCGAGCAACGCAACTACTGGGATGCACCGGATATCTACAATGCTATGTCGCCATTTATGACAGCTGATAAGATGAAAACGCCGATGCTGCTTGTGCATGGCGAAGCAGATAATAACCCGGGAACATTTACGCTACAAACCGAGCGCTATTTCCAGGCTTTGAAAGGGTTGGGGGCGCCTGTACGCATGGTGATCCTCCCCAAAGAACAACACAGTTACGTGGCCCGCGAAAATATCCTCCATTTGCTTTGGGAGCAGGACCGGTTTTTGGAGAAATACCTTAAGTAATGCATAATTCATAATGCACAATTCATAATTAGTGGGTTTCGCGATTTCCAAATCGCGAAACCCACTTCCGCATCCTATAATCAATAGATAAATAAAATCCAAAAAAGCTGTTGAGTGACAATTCATTCAATTGCTTTTTTTATTTGCGTTCTATGAATGTAATATTATTTGACTTTTGATTTAAATCTTATGTATTCAGATTTAAATATAGTATTATTTGATTTTAATATTATATATTTAGACTTAAATATTAGGTATTTGTACTTTAAAGTAGTGTTTTTGAATTAAAACATTGTATACTTTGATTTAAAAGTCGCATGTTTTGATTATATAATAAGATATTTTGATTGTTTTTCTAAAAATATTGATTACTTTAGTCACGTTTATAAGAATAACTCAACTATATTATTATGCTAAAAGTCAATATTCTTCGTGTTTGTGAAATAAGAGGTGTAAACAAGCCTTTTCGGTTTTTCAAAAATCATGGTTTTTCACCTGCAGCAGCTACCCGTATAGCCGGAGGGTACATGAATAGTTTCTCGCTCGAAACTGTTGAGAAACTTTGTCTGGCACTTAATTGTACTCCAAACGATTTGTTGGAGTGGGCTCCCTCTAAGGATATGGCAACTAACACTACACATTCGTTGAATGAATTAATACGTAGTAAGGCTTTGTTGGAGAACGTTACACAACTAATCAATTCTGCTTCATTGCAAAAATTAGAAAAGATACAGGAAATCATTCAACGGGAATTGGGGGAAGTCAATAGTTGATAGTTGGGAATTGCTATTTATAGATTTTAAATAAAACAAAAGCCACCGAATGAATTTCTCATTCGGTGGCTTTCTTTAAATTGTAAATCGTAAATGATTCAATTGTAAATTCTTTTACAGGCTTTCTCCAAAATCTTCTTTAAACTTTGCCATCAGTTTTTGAGGCCAGTCGGAGGTTGGTTCCAGTCCACCCATGAAGAAACGAAGTACCGGTGGCTCGTACACAAATTTCAATCCGCCAATCAGTTCGCGGTTGTCGTACAACCAGTTCATGCGGTCTTCTACATATTTTATTTGCGACAGGGTGAATACGCGGCGCGGCACAGCCAGGCGAAGCAGCTCCATGTCGGCATACGTTTCGTTACCCTCTTCGTCGCGCTGGTTGGATATTGAACCACGCTCCATACCGCGAATTCCCGAAATCAAAAACAACGCAGCTGCCAATGCTCCGGCCGGATATTCGGTTTGCGGAATGTGCGCACACACTTGCATGGCGTCAACGTGCGCACCCAACACACCGGCTGGTTTAATCATCGGAACGCCTTTAGCATCTAAGGAGTCAACCAGATATTTTATAAAGCTTGGGCTTTGGCAAATCATTGTTTCGTCCAATGTTTCGTAAAGACCCACAGCCATTGCTTCAATTTCGCGGATAGAAATACCGCCATACGTAGTGAAACCCTCGTAAAGCGGAACCAACGCTTCCAGTTCTTTGATAATTTCCGGACGGTCGGTACACATGCCACCACCGCGTGAAGAACTGATTTTGCGGGCAGAGAAGTAACACAGATCGGCCAACGAAGTCATGGCATGAATAACGGTTTTCATATCCGAGCCTTTGAATTCTTCTTCGCGTTGAAGTACCAGATAAGCATTTTCGCCCAACAAACTACAATCGAGAACGACACGGATACCGTATTTGTTGGCCAATGAACGCACATCGCGTAAGTTCTGAACAGAGAATGGTTGTCCGCCAATGAGGTTGGTAGATGCTTCCATGCGAATAAACGGAATGGTGGAAGCGCCATGACGCTTGATAACTTCTTCCAGTTTTTCAATGTTCATGTTTCCTTTGAACGGATGGTCGGAGTTAATCACATACGCTTCGTCGTAAAGCAATTCCACAATCTGTCCGCCTTTGTCGGTAATGTGAGCCATGGCAGTGGTGAAGTGGTAGTTCATCGGGACGAGGCTTCCTTTTCTTACATAAGCCAGTGCAATGATGTTTTCGGCAGCACGACCCTGGTGAACCGGCAGAAGGTATTTTTTACCAAGAACATCTTGCACCGCTTTTTCGAGGCGGTAAAAACTTTGCGAGCCGGCATAAGCATCGTCGCCCTGCATCGTCGCAGCGAGTTGGTTGTCGCTCATGGCATTGGTGCCGGAGTCGGTAAGCATGTCGAGGAAAACATCTTTGGTACTCAGGCGGAAAGTATTGAACCCACCTTCGTAAAGTGCTTCAAGGCGGCGTTCGATGGGCACTAAATTTAATTTTTGTACGATACGTACTTTGTGGAGTTCCAATGGAATGTTTTCACCACTGTAGAATTTGATTTCTTGCATAATGTTAGAGAATGATTTTTTTTGTATGAGATTTTAATTCAGATTGTCAGTGCAAAAAAATAGCGTACTTCGGTTAACAAGCACATAGCTTATTTGTAATATGAAAGCTTCCTGATTTTAAGGTTGAAGAATCGCAAAGATATGAATTATTTTGTAAAAATGGCAAAACCAAAGGAAAATGAAAGAAAAGTACAGCGTTTTATTTAAACATGTAACCAACTGGATATGTTACATCTGTACATTGTAAAATAACCTTGGGTTCAGGATAAGTATCTTTGTTTGTAATGTGCTTTCAAGAAACTTTCAGTGTATGTTTCAATAGAATCGAAAAATTATGATTTGTAACAATATAAGTCAAAAATTCCACCGATAAACGTCATTTTTTGAACATCCTCGTATGAACAAAACTATAATTTTGCCGTGTTGATCATTTAAAACAATAAAATAATCTAATACATGAAAAAACAATGAAAGAAGCAAAAAACAAAAGAAAGCTACACTTCAGCCGTTTGACGCTGTTGTTCGTTACAGCCCTTTTTATGTTCGGAACTGTAAGTGCGCAGACCAGAACAGTATCAGGGGTGGTAAAAGATGCCAGTGGCGAAACTATTATTGGCGCTTCGGTGCAGGTTAAAGGCACAAAGGTGGCGACAATCACAGGCATGGATGGTTCGTATAAAATCAATGTGCCATCAGAGGGGAAAGTTCTTGTTTTCACGTACGTGGGTATGAAAACGCAAGAACATGAAGTAAAATCGAATACTCTTAACGTTACTCTGTCAGAAGATGCTCATGTTCTGAATGAAGTAGTTGCCATTGGGTATGGAACTGTCAAACGAAAAGACATTACGGGTTCTGTTTCTTCAGTAAATGCAGAAGCTTTGTCTGCAATTCCGGTAACATCAGCTGTGGAAGCTATCTCCGGAAAGTTGGCTGGAGTGCAGATTACAACTACGGAAGGATCACCTGATGCCGAAGTAAAGATTCGTGTACGCGGTGGCGGGTCTATAACTGGTGACAATAAACCTCTGTTTATTGTAGATGGTTTTCCGGTAGAATCTATCAGCGATATTTCACCGAGTGATATTGAATCGATGGATGTATTGAAAGATGCTTCCTCAACTGCCATTTATGGTTCGCGTGGTGCAAACGGAGTTATTATTGTTACAACAAAATCGGGAAAAGAAGGTAAGATAACGGTAAATTATAATGCATTTGCCAGTTGGAAAAAGTTGGCTAATACTTTACCCGTTCTATCTGCCTCTGATTATACAAAATGGCAATATGAATTGGCATTACTGAAAGATGATGGAAAAGCCGATTCGTACGAGAATTTTTTTGGAAGTTATGATGACATTGATTTATACAACAATGTCCCTACAAATGACTGGCAAAACCTTGTGTTTGGTCGCACCGGATTTACTTTCAATCACAATTTATCAATAACCGGTGGAACTGATAAAAGCAAGTTCTCATTCAACTACAGCAATGTGAACGACAAAGCCATTATGCAGATGTCTAGTTTCAGACGTGATAACCTTAATTTCAAATTAAACACGAAAGCTTCTAAAAGTGTAACATTGGATTTCTCGGCAAGATATGCTAATACTTCCATATTAGGTGGTGGAGCTAATGAACAGAAAGAAGTTTCAAGTGCTGATTCCCGATTGAAACATGCTATGATTTACACCCCATTTCCTATTAAAGACTTAACTGCTGATACAGGCTCGGGTGATGATACCGAAGTGGGTAATTTATACAATCCGTTGGTAAACATATCGGATAATGACCGTCAGCAAAAGCGGGAAACTTTTAACATGGCCGGAGCAATTACCTGGGAAATTGCAAAAGGGCTGAAAGCTAAATCTGAAATTGGCTATGATGCATATTCGGATAAAGACAATCGTTATTATGGTTTAACCACATACTATATTAAGAATGTACCTTCATCGTTGAATCAAAATCATCCGGCTGTAATACTTACCAATACAGACAGGAAAGCAATTCGCAGTACAAATACATTGAATTATGATTTTAAAAAACTATTAAACAATGATCATAATTTGAATTTAATGCTTGGACATGAGTATATTCTCACCCAATCAGGTATTCTGGGAACTACGGTTCATGGTTTTCCTGTAAGTTTCACATCAGAAGATGCATTCAAATTAACTACTCAGGGTGTTGCCTACTCAATTGATAACTATCTGAGTCCTGACGATAAACTGTTATCGTTCTTTAGCCGTGCCAATTACGATTATAAGAGCAAATACCTGTTAAGTGTTACTTTCCGCGCCGATGGGTCCAGTAAATTCTCTAAAGGAAATAAATGGGGTTATTTCCCATCAGTAGCAGCAGCTTGGCGTGTATCATCGGAAGAATTCATGGGGTCGGCAAAAGACTGGCTGGACGATCTGAAACTCCGCGTGAGCTATGGTACTGCAGGAAATAATAATATACCTTCGGGACAAATGACCCAATCATTTGAATCAAAGTCCACATCATGGATTAACAAGTACTCCAACTATTGGTCTGCATCAAAAATTATGGCCAATCCGAATTTGAAGTGGGAGACAACAATAACACGCAACGTTGGTATTGACTTTACCCTGTTCAATAGTAAACTTAATGGTACTGTTGAGGGTTACTGGAACTCTACCAAAGATCTATTAATAAACTTCCCAATTCCTGGAACCGGTTATGACTCTCAATACCGAAATATGGGTGAAACCAGAAACAGAGGTGTAGAAGTAACCTTGAATTGGATTGCCATAAACAAGAAAAATTATGGTTTGAATTTTAGTGGCAACATTGGCTTTAACCACAATAAAATTATATCATTAGGCCAAATGGATAACTTCGGAGCATCAAGCGGTTGGGCCTCAACTGAAATAGGTGTGGATTATTGGATCCAGAAGGGTGGCTCAGTTGGCCAAATGTATGGATATGTTTCGGATGGACGCTATGAAGCAACCGATTTTACCGGTTATGATGCAGCAACAAAAAAATGGATTTTAAAAGAATGGTGTGGCTGATGCAACAGGTGTTGTGGGCGCATTACGCCCTGGTTCCATGAAACTGAAAAACCTAACCTCTGGAGATAACGTAATTACAGTGGATGACCGAAAAATAATAGGGGATGCTAATCCTGTACACACCGGCGGGTTTACGCTGAATGGACGTTTGTATGGCTTTGATTTGGGTGCCAGCTTTAACTGGAGTGTTGGAAACAAGATTTACAACGCTAACAAAGTGGAATATACATCGACCAGTAAATACCAATACCGGAATATGATTTCGACCATGGCCGACGGGCAGCGCTGGACTAACCTGAAAACTGATGGAACTATAAGTAACGACCCTGCTGAATTGACAGCTATGAATGCAAATACCACCATGTGGTCACCTTACATGTCTCGTTATATATTTTCAGATTGGGCTGTTGAAGATGGTTCATTCCTTCGTCTGAACACACTCACTTTAGGTTATACATTGCCAAAGAGAATTACAACTGCTATGAAAATTTCAAATCTTCGTTTGTATACTTCGGCCTACAATGTATTTTGCCTCACAAATTACACCGGATTTGACCCAGAAGTATCTACACGTCGCCAAACGGCATTAACACCGGGGGTTGATTATTCAGCTTATCCCAAAAGCCGTCAGATTGTTCTTGGCCTTAATCTAAGTTTCTAATTATAAAATGTAATACAAAATGAAAAATATAATTATAAAATCATTTGTTATCCTGTCGTTTGCGGGTTTAATCAGCTCGTGCAACGATGTTTTGGAAGCTCCGACAAAATCGTCGATGGACGAGATGGTGATTTTTTCTACGCCAATTTTAGCTGAGGGGGCTGTAATGGGAATACACCAATCATTTGCAGAAACAAATTCATACCGTGGGCGCTTTATTCCGTTTTATGGATTAAATACCGATGTGGAATGGCTAAACTCATCCGAACCGCTAACAGAAGACAAAGCGTTGCTTACAGCATATAACCCGAATGTAAGTAGTTCAAATATGAACACAGATAACAATGCCTGGGCTAAAATGTACGAAGGCATTGAACGTGCCAACATTTGTATTAAAGGATTACGCGCTTATGGTAATGTAGCCAACGATGCCATTTTAGCACATTGGCTGGGCGAGGCTTTAACCTTGCGTGCCATGCTTTATTACGATTTAACAAAAGCCTGGGGAGACGTGCCTGCGCGGTTTGAACCTCTGACTTCCGAAACGCTTTATTTACCTAAATCGGACAGGGATGTTATTTTCAAACAAATTATTGCCGATTTGGAAGAAGCCAGCAGTTTGGTTGCCTGGCCTAAAGAATCTGCTTTAACCCAATCAACTGAACATGTCAACCGGGCATTCGTAAAAGGTTTGTTGGCACGCGTATGTCTTCAGGCGGCCGGTTATGCGCAACGTCCTGATGGAACTATTCGTAGGAGTACTGATCCAGAACTGACAGTCGCAAAAATGTACCTGAAAGCCAAAAATGCTTGTCTGGATGTAATTGACAGTAAGACTAGTGAATTAGGTTCTTTTGTACAAAATTTCAAAAATCTTTGCCAGGATAAAACCACGGCAGGCCTGGAATCCCTTTATGAACTTCCGTTTTCCGATGGCCGTGGTCGTGTTCTTTACACTTTTGGAGTGAAACATACAACCACTGATAAGTACACGCAACAGGCCCAGGGTGGTGTTAATGGCCCGCTTCCCACTCTATTCTACGATTACGACAAAGACGATATCCGTCGCGATATTACCTGCGTTCCCTATGAATGGACAAATGGTGTACAAGTTCCCCGTCAGTTAAAAAACTGGTGCTTCGGCAAACTTCGTTATGAGTGGATGACCCGCGTTGTAACCTCTACCAACGATGATGGTGTAAACTGGCAGGTTATGCGTTTGGCTGAAGTATATATGATGGCTGCCGAAACGGTAAACGAACTGGATGGCCCTGCAGCAGCAGCACCATATTTGAGAGCCATCCGCGAACGGGCTTTCCCTGGCAACACGGCCAAAGTTGATACATTTATGGTAGCCGCCACTACAAGTAAGGAGGCTTGCTTTAATGCAATAGTGGATGAACGTGGTTTGGAATTTGCAGGCGAAATGCTTCGCAAGGCTGATTTGATTCGTTGGAATTTGTTGTCTACCAAACTGAGTGAAGTAAAAACCAAGATGTCTGCCTTAGCCAATAGAACAGGCAATTATGCTGGTTATCCGGATAAAATTTATTACAAAACGGCTGCCGATGGCGAATCACTTATTATTTACGGATTGGAAAAAGGACAAACCGATGCAGAAGGTGCTGCTTTGGGATATACATCTACAAAAGGATGGTTTATAAGCGATGGCATTAATGCGCTTACCAATTCTAAGATCAATTCATTGTATCAACGCAATCCGGACGAAAGACAGTTCTGGCCTATCTGGCAGATATTCTTGGATGCAAGCAATGGTACCTTGGCGAACGATTATGGTTATGGACAATAAAAAATATTATTATGAAGAAAATAATTAGGAATATATTTCATGTTTTATGTCTCACAACTGTGTTTTTTTCAACAGCTTGTAATGACATTTTTACGGAAGTAACGGAGTTGAATACCGACAGGCTGTTTCGTCCGATAGATTTCACATATACACTTAACAAAACTAACGCTACGTTAACCTGGGTGGCTGTGGCTGGAGCCGAATCTTATACTTTACAAGTAAGTGAAGACAGTACGTTTGCGGATACCACCAAATTCGTAGTCAACCAAACATTGGAAAAAACTACTTTCAGTCAGGAATTAGCTGGTGCAACAGACTATTATGCACGCGTTAAGGCCAATGCCAAGGCTGAAAATGCAAGTTCAAAGTTTAACAATAAATTAACCTTTAGAACCCCTGCTGAAAATATATTCACTGGCTACACTTCTTTAATGACAGCATTAAACACTGTAACCGTGAAATGGACTCCCGGGGCTAATGTTACACAGCTAAAATTTACTGCAGCCGACGAAACGAGTACAAACTATGATGTATCTGCCGATGAAAAAGCAGCAGGGCAGAAAGTCGTTGCAGCACTTAGTAACTCGACGTACAAAGTGGAAATTTACAACAACACAATCAAAAGAGGCGGGCTTGACATATTGGTTGAAGGCGACGTGTACCTTGCTGCAGGGCAGGATTTGCCAACTACAATAGCAGCAGCTACAGCAGGGCAGGTTATTGTACTTGAGCCAGGAGCTTTGTACCTTATGGGTTCTGCAACATACCGGTTTGACAAAAATATCAAACTACGTGGTTTATTGCCTACAAATTTACCTGTTTTGGCAATGACATCAGGAACCCCAACAGCAACTTCAAGCATGCTCGGATTTGCGGATGGATCAACTATCGGTTATGTAAAATTCCAAAATATCGATTTTACTGGATATTGCAATAATGACCCTGCAGCAATTAAAGTTGGCTATTTGTTCAATAATAACCTAATGACTAATGTAACGACATTGTCATTCGATAATTGTAAACTTCACAATTTAGGCAACACTCCATTACGCGTACAGGGTGGAAAGAATCAGGTGATTGAAAATTTGCAATTTAAGAATTGTACAATTTGGGATATCGGTTTCAGTAGTACCTATGCTATTGTAAACAGTAACTCAGCTGACTTAATAAATAATATCAGTTTTGATGGCTGCACAATTTATAACTTTAAAGGTTCGTTGGTGCTTCGTACCGGGCAAACTTTAAAATCAATAAGTATTAAAAACTGTACTATTAATCAGGGGATGCAGGATGCTTCTTCTTCCAGATATTTAATTGATGCTAATACGGCAACCTTTGAAACTGGAATTACGATTGACAAATGTATCTTTGGAAGTTCGGGAGGTGCCCTGGGTGCCAATGGGGTAAGAAATACAACTGGCTCTCTGACTGTAACCGGAAGTTATTATACTACCGATTATGTGGATGATCCTGTTAATGTTGTTACTTCATATTCAATAAAAAAATATATGACTGCATATCCTGAAGCTTCAACGGCATTATGGAATGATCCTGTTAACGGTAACTTCACATTAAAAGCCACCTCTTTTGCCGGAAAAGGTACAGCCGGAGACCTCAGAATGGTATTAATCTGACAACGAAAAATGAATCGGGATATTGCCCTTTAGCAAAGTGGCAATATCCCATTTTTAAAAGCTTGTTTTTTTACAAGGTATACCACTGTGTTGCCATATTCCTGCGAAAAATACTTGTTTGTCACAACATAAAAATCACTGTCAATGTGCAAATTAAATAAAACACTTACATTAATAGCTCTCTTATGGTTGGCCTTGCTCCCATCTGCATCAGCCACAAAAAACAACTATGATTATCTATACAAACAGCTCCCGTTCCCGATGCAAAAAATTACCGCACCGGTTTTCAAAAAGAATGCTGTTTCGGTGGCTGATTTTGGAGGAGCAGGCGATGGTGTAAAGCTCAATACCGAAGCTTTCAAAAAGGCTGTTGATGCTCTGGAAAGCAAAGGCGGCGGGAAATTGGTTGTGCCGGCGGGGGTTTGGTTTACCGGACCCATTGAGTTGAAATCGAATATCAATTTGTATCTTGAAAAAGGGGCCTTGTTGCTTTTTTCGCCCGATTTTGATTTATACCCTTTGGTGAATACTTGTTTCGAGGGGTTGGAAACGCGTCGTTGCCAGTCGCCGATTTCGGCACGAAATGCCGAAAATATAGCCATAACAGGCCAGGGGTCTATCAACGGTTCGGGTGAGGCCTGGCGACCGCTGAAGAAAGCAAAAGTAACGGAGGCATACTGGAAAGCTGTTGTGAAATCGGGTGGCGTACTGAAAGATCCAACTTATTGGTTTCCTTCGGCAGGTTCTTTAAAAGGAGAGTCGATAAGCGATATGAATGTTCCGCGTGGCACGTTAACAGAGTCGCAGTGGCTGGAAGTAAGGGATTTCCTGCGTCCGGCCATGATTAATTTCATCGAATGTAGGAATGTTTACCTGCAAGGAGTTTTGTTCGAGAACTCGCCAAGCTGGAATATCCACCCATTGATGTGCACGAATGTTATTATTGACAATATTTTTGTTCGCAATCCTTCTTATGCTCAAAATGGAGATGGCATTGATGTGGAATCATGCAAAAATGTATTGCTGGTTAACAGTACGTTTGATGTTGGCGACGATGCCATTTGCATCAAATCGGGAAAAGACGAACAAGGCCGGCACCGTGCCCGTCCAACCGAAAACATGATTGTGGACAATTGCAAGGTTTTCAAAGGGCATGGTGGCTTTGTGGTTGGCAGCGAAATGTCGGGCGGAGTCCGGAATATATCGGTGCGCAATTGCCAGTTTCTGGGGACCGATGTTGGTTTGCGCTTTAAAAGTAATCGCGGTCGGGGAGGAGTGGTTGAAAATATATACATCAGTGATATTTATATGTTCGATATTGCTACCGATTCGTTTCTATTTGACTTGTTTTATGGAGGAAAATCAGCTTCAGAAGCTCTTGAAGATGGAGATGCTCCTGCCGTGGTGTCTCAACTGCCACCTGTAACCGCTGAAACTCCGGTATTTCGCAATATATATGTAAAGAATATTGTTTCGCGCAATGCGCGCCGAGCCATGTACTTTAATGGGCTTCCGGAAATGAATATTTCGAATATTAATGTGGAGAATGCATGGATTTCATCACTTTTGGGTGCCGAGTTGAGCGAATCGGATGGAATTAATTTTAAAAACATACATATTACTCCTCAAAAAGGTCCAGCCTTGATTTTACAAAATGTAAAAAACTTTGATTTGAAAGAATTTTATTATCCCGATTCCCTTTCGGAAGTTGTGAAAATAACCGGAAAATCAGTCAATATAAAATTACCACCCGGAATAAATAAAATGAAAGTTGTTGGAATGAGATAATAACGAAAACAGAAACATTCTATTTCTAATACAAATTTAAACACAAACGAGCGGCTTTCAGGGGCCGCTCGTTTGTGTTTTCACCGATTGTCTCTTCGTTCTTCTCAGTGGAAAGATAATTCGAGTAAAATTGATTTGACAAATTATGTTGCTATTTCCTTTTTAGCCAATCGTTGTATTCTTCAATAATCTTATAAAAATCTTTATAGCCATAGGTGTAATTTCTGATTTTTCGATACAGTTCGGGGCAATCGCTAAAGAATTTGCCGGCTCTGGCATTAAATGGATAGGCGCCATCGTTCGGAATGACTAATCGCTCACCGGTTGGTTTTTCGCAATAGAATTGATCAACCACTTTGCCCCCGGTGAAGGTGGTAATGAAATGTTTGTGAAAATAGACTTTTAATTTGTCAGAAAGAACAATGCGCATGAAAACCAAACCATCATTCGATTCTACAGGTTGAAAAACGATACTATCCAGATAGAAGTATTTCACTTCACTAGGTTCATACACCTTCTTTTCCCGGGTAAGGGGATCGATATAATACAACGTCCTGTAATTTTCTTCGGAATCATTAAATTCAAAAGCCCCGATTAAAGTATCGCCGTTAGTAAGCATGGCTGCCCCCGGTTGGTATTTAGCCCCCAGAAATTGATCCAGTTTCAGACGAAATAAATTTAGTTTTTCACCCAGCGATATTTTGTTTTGGCTGTAGGTATTTGCATTCATAAATAACAGAACCGGAACAAGAAATATGTACAAGTGTGCTTTCATTTGTTTTAGTTTTATTTTTTAATAACTCCAACATGCATGGTATGCATAAACTTATCAATACAGGTTTAAGTGCTTGGACAAATATAAGGTTAATAACCCGATAAACAATTATTTGTGAGTGTTTTTTGTAATTAACGTGAGTTCGAGATAAGATATAGAATAAAAACTTGTAAGATGCTTATCTATACTTCAATATCAGCATTATTTTGCGGGGAAGATATGATTGTCAACTAATGTGCTGTCCCATGTTGGGGAAACAATAATCCGGTTCAATGAACCATTTTCCGGGTAGTAGCGGGTATGATTTTTATTAAATACACAACTTCTACGGGTGAGCCATCATTTTATGTGCTTGATACTTCTGATTATGTCATCTGTGCACAAAAAATGTCATAAATTCCACATCGAATAATTAAGAGAAAACTACTTTAGCACCGTTTTATTAAATAACCTTATAAAAAAATCACATGAAGAAAATTTACGCAATTGCATTGCTTATCCTATGCATCTCCCCTTTTGCATCTGCCCGTACCTTTTATGTCTCCACCAACGGAAACGATTCCAATACAGGTACAATCGACAATCCTTATCTGACAATCAATCATGTAGTGGACAATTTGGTACAGCCCGGCGATACTATTTTCGTACGTGGCGGTACGTATATGCTTGCCACTACTATCCGCATTAAAGCCAGGCAAAATGCCCGGGCAGATGCCCGCATTTATTTATGGGCTTACAACAACGAGAAAGTTGTGCTGGACGGAAGCCAAATTCCGCACACCGATGTTAATACCTTCAAAATGGCCCGTTGCATTTACCTGAATCATGAAGCCAATTATTGGTATATTAAAGGGTTGGAAATGTGCAATGCCAAAGACAACGGAATGAAACTGGAGGGTAGTTATAATATTATCGAGAATTGCAAATTCCACGATAATAACGACACCGGGCTTCAGCTGGGAATGTATAAAGACTTTACAATTGAAGAAACAAAATCATTACCTGCCGGCGATCCGCAGTTTAATCCGGGTTATCAGTTTTGCAACCACAATATTGTAATCAACTGCGATTCGTATTACAATTTCGACAAAGTGCAATACAACGGCAGTTCGGACGATGGGGGCGATGCCGATGGTTTTGCCTGCAAACTGTTCCCCGGTCCGGGAAATGAATTCCATGGCTGTCGCGGCTGGAAAAACTCCGACGACAACTGGGATTTATACATGGTTTACCATCCGGTGGTTATCGACAATTGCTGGGCCTGGAAAGCGGCTTTTGATGCCGCAGGCGTTTCTACCGGCGGAAATGGGAACGGATTTAAACTAGGTGGCGGTGGAACGGCCGGTGGAGCAGCTTTTGCTCAATCGGTAGGAGCGCACTTGGTGCATAACTGTGTTGCGTTTGAAAATGCGGCCAAAGGTTACGACCAGAACAACGCCTATGAAGCCATGTATATCTTAAACAATGTAGGTTGGGGAAATGCGTATAACTACCGTTTTCCAACCGTTTTTCAATACGGAACCATGTATATGCGGAATAACATCGGGTTTAAACCGGTTACTTTAAACCATGAGTTCCTTTCGGCCGATAAAGCGGGAGCACAAGTGCCGAACACGGCTTATAACAGCTGGACAACTCTGGATGGTTGCGACCCGTACAAAGATGGCAATAAGGTGAATGGAACGGCCGTTTTCGCCAAAGATTATTCTTCCGAATTTAAAAGCCTGTCCTCAACGCTTTTCCTTGCCGAGCGCCAGTCGGACGGAAGTTTGCCGGATAATGATTTTGCGAAATTGAAAGCCGGAAGCATATTTATTGATAAAGGCGAGAAAATAGAAAATTTTGCGTTGGTGCCAAGCATTCCCGTAGCTAATCGTCCGGTGGGTTATGAGCAATTACCAAACCTAACTATTCTTTACAACGATGCAAGCTCTGATATGGGGGCTTACGAAACAGGTAATTTCACTCAGCCCACGCTGGCCTTAACACAAGGTAGCCCCAACCAAACCGTATACACTGGTTCGGTCATGAGCAAAATTACGTATAAATGGGGTGGCGCTGCAACTGATGTTACCGTTACGGGTTTGCCAACAGGCGTAACTTCAGAAAAAGATGCTGCCGCCAAAACAATATCTATCATTGGTAATCCAACTTCAACTTCCACTTTTACAGTAACTACAGTTGGTGGAGTTACGCCGGTTTCATTATCAGGGACCATTACTATCAGCACACTCGCTCCTGCAACATTAATTTGTTCCAGCAACAATACTTCGCAAACAATAAACATTGGTTCTGCCATTACAGATATCGTTTTTCAAATGGGTGGTGGTGCTACTACTTTCGAAGTTACGGGTTTACCTGCCGGCTTGTCACAGTCGGTAAATGGAAACACGCTTACACTCTCGGGAACTCCAACGACTGATGGGGCTTATATAGTTAAAGCCCTGGGGGGAATGACTACTTTGAACATTTCCGGAAACATTGCCCGGGTAATCCCAACAAAAGTATTGACCGGTGACTGGTATCAAATTCAGGACTCATTGAATGCTGTTCCAAATGACCTGAAAGGGGTGATTACATTGACCAATGGTTCTGCAACTTACCCGGTGGTTTGGAATCCGGGCTACACTGAAAGCGGCACTGTTCCTGCCGGTTGCACAATCGGGGCTGTGAATGTGGAGCGTGGTGGATCTATCAGCTGGACATTGCCCAGCTTGGTCGAACTGAAAGCCAACCTGTATTTTACAGGTTCGCGTACCCTGAAAATTTCTACATTGCAAAATGGTGTTACTACCAACTGGACTTCAGGCTCGTTGGGTAAAGGAACTTATGCCGGCTATAACCTGCTGGCCGAAGCGGGGATTGCTGATACGAAGTCGCCTGTTACGGTAACTTTCACCAATATGGCGACAAGCGGTGGAATCCGTATGTACGATTTCTATGTGAAGGTTTACGATACCCAGACTGCTGTTCATCAAATTAATGCTAATAAGCTGACATTCCCCATGGGTCAGACGGAATCTGCATTGATAGTTTATGGCGATATTGCCCAGCTGAAAGTTTATTCGGTATCAGGTTCAGTTGTTGCCCAGTCAATTCTATCGCAGGTAGTCAATATCCATAATCTGGCCAAAGGTATTTATGTAGTTCAAATCCAGGATAAAATTGGACGGGTATCCACGCAGAAATTTATCAAACGATAAAAAGAATTTACGATTTTAGATGTATGATTTACAATTGGTTTGAAATAACTGGTTGTTATTCTCTTGATAGATTTCCAGTGAACTAATATATAGTAACTCAGATACCTACCAGGTTTTAAAAACCTGGTAGGTATTAGCAGAATAGAAAAAATTATCTGACATCAAATAGTTACCAATAATGTCCAATCGTTGATTGTAAATCTGAAATCGTACATATCAAATACATTTCACACCTTAAATAAAAATATATATGAAGAAAATTACTTTAACTCTCCTGGGATTATTGTTTTTTGTCGGTTTTGCTTCATCTCAATTCTCTGAAACATTTGAAACCGGAATGCCTGCTTCGGCATCTTCGTCAGAAACAACAGCCGCTCTTGCTTCGGGCACGTGGAAGCTGAATGGCGTTTTTGGGAAATCGGACAACGGCAGCAACCGTGCGGCCATGAATACCAGCGGCTATATGGTTACACCAGCCATTGACAAACCTACTTCACTCAGTTTTACCCATCGCGGTAGCGGTAGTGGCAAAGTGATTACGGTTTATAAATCAATTGACAACGGTGCAAACTGGACCAGTATTGGTACTGCAACAGTAAGTTCATCTTCTACCTATGCCCAAGCTAATATGGCGGTGGGCGAAGCCGGAACAAAAGGGGTTTTGATTAAATTCCTCTGTGGCTCGGCTACCATTTATGTCGATAATGTGACTATTACCACCTCAAACATGGGCGATGAGCCGACACAACAGGCTGGAATTACAGCTACAGAAGTTACTGGTTCGTCCATGAAAATCAATTTTTCGAAAGGAAATGGCGCCGGCCGTTTGTTGGTTTATTCCAAAGGAACAGCTGTAACCTGGCTGCCCGTTGATGGAACTGCTTACCTGAATTTACCCAAATTGCTAGATACTAACGTAACGGCAGCCTATGCAGGAAACGATGACCATGTGGTGATCAATGGACTTGAGGCAGGCGAGACCTATCATTTGGCCGTGTTTGAATACAACGGTACCAACGATAACACAAATTACCTGACTTCAACCGTTGGACGCGTATCGCAGCTTACTTCCCAGGTGCCGAGCATAACCATCAATCCTTCGGTTATAAATTTTGGCTCGGTTAAAAACGGCACATTCACCAAACGGAGTTTTACCGTTTCCGCAAAATATTTATTGCCGGCAGAAGGTAATATAACCCTTACCGCTTCTTCCGATTTTCAGATTTCTGCAACTCCATCAAGCGGATTCAGCACTTCGTTGACTTTGCCTTACAGTTCCGGCACCCTGGTAATCGATACCATTTATGTTCAATTTTCGCCAATCGAACTAAAACAATATGCCGGTGCTGTTTCATTGTCGGGTGGAAGTGCCTCGGCGCAAATTCAGGTATTGGGAACGGGTTCGAATACAAATGCCAAAGTATATTATATTGCTCCAACCGGAAGCGACAGCGGCGAAGGCACTTTCGATTCGCCCTGGTACAATCTTCAAAAAGCTGTAGATGTCCTTGTGCCCGGCGATACCATTATTTGCCGCGGCGGGACTTATTACCCCAACATGATGAAAGATGGCACCAAAACCACTGTCAGGCTCACTGCCATTGGCACTCCTTCAAAACACCTGACTATTATCAATTTTCCGGGTGAATTTCCTATCATGAATTTCAAAGACCAACCCAAAAAAGTGAGCGTGCGGGGCGTACAATTGGATGGAAGCTACTGGCATATTAAAGGCATTCATTTTACGCAGGCCGGCGATAATGCTATTAAGCTGGAAGGAAATCATAATATCGTCGAAAAATGTACTTTCAGTTACAACAATGATACCGGTATTCAACTGGGTTTTGGCCATGCATTTTCCGATTCAGGGTTTGGCTCTTCCAACGATGGGACTCATTGCGCGTATAACGATATTATCGATTGCGATTCGTACCTGAACTGCGATGCCGATAATTTTGGCAGCGATGCCGATGGTTTTGCCTGTAAAATGCACAACGGGATTGGCAATCGCTTTATCCGTTGCCGCGCATGGGACAACGGGGATGATGGCTGGGATTTATTCGAAACCGATTATCCGGTTTATATTATCGAATGTTGGGCGTGGGGTTCGGGCCGTGCCGAGAACTTTGGCTGGGTGCAGGCTTCCGGCTCGTTCCAGGGCAACGGAAATGGAATAAAACTGGGTGGAAATGGAACCGGCGGTTCTTCAAAAGGAAAACATGAGGTGTGGAACTCGGTGGCATTCAATTGCAATAAAACAGGCTCTGTAAAAGGATTTGACCAAAATAGCCATGGCGATGGCGAGAAACTGGTGAATTGCCTGGCTTTCGGTTGCGGATATGATTTTATGTTTGAAATTGACGGTGCAAAATGCGAGTTTTATAACAATGTATGTTTTGGCAATATTGAAATTGCGACAGGAAATACCAACAGTAATAACGCCATGCTTTCGACCTCGGCAAAAGCGTGGGGCAATGTCACCCGTGGTTTTGGCGCTTCGGACTATGTGAGCCTGAGCGAGGACGATGCCAAAGCGCCGCGCGGTGCCGATGGCAGTATGCCAACCCGGTTTGCCCGGTTAAAGAGCGGTAGTGTGCTGACCGATAAAGGGCTTTTGCTTAATCTGCCTTACACCGCCGAATTTCCGTGGCTGAAACAAGCGGTTTATGGCTCCGGCCGTGATTTAGGTCCTTATGAATTACAGGAAGGGCAGATTAATACCGGATTGCAGGTAATAATGAACCGGGATGCGAAACTGAATTTGTCGGTTTCTCCAAATCCGTGTGTAAACGAAACAATTGTAAAATTCAGCACCGATAATCCGAACCGGGTAGCCATCGATATTTGTAACCTGAGCGGCCAAATCGTAGCTGAAGTTTACGAAGGCCAAGCCGATTCAGGCGTTGAATATTATATTCCGGCTTCCGTTTCGTCGCTTAGCAATGGCGTTTATTTGTGCCGGTTGGTGGTTGGAAACACCACCCGAACAAGCAAGATGATTGTGGTCAGGTAAATGTCTGCTTTGTAATTTTTGTAATATCTAACAGGTTTTGAAAACCTGTTAGATATACGAAGTGCCTAAATATCAAAACGATTACTCTAAAATCATTATCAACAAGCTATTTTTGCTTCAAATCCCTAATACAAAATAAAATGTCATTCTCAAAATCCGTCCTTATTCCTTTTTTCTGCTTATTCAGTTTTGTGTTTAATGCCTTTGCGGTTGATCCATATTCCAAACGCATGGCCGATGCACAAATGGCGCGTAGCGGAGCTATCACATCCTGGGATTATCCCAATGGGCTTTTTGTGGAGTCGGTTCTCAAAGTCTATAATCAGTACGGTGGCAGTGCTTATTACAATTACGCGCTGAATCATGCAAAGGCAACGGTTAACTCATCTACCGGTAAAATTGCTTCAGGCTACGGTTTCACTGCGTATACCCTCGACAATATCAACCCGGGCCAATTTTTAATGCAGATTTACGCCACTGAAAATGCTTCGCAATACAAAACCGCGCTGGATACGTTGCGAAAACAACTTCAAAAACAACCCCGCACCAACTACAGCGCTACAGGCGGATTCTGGCACAAAAACTCCTATCCGCACCAAATGTGGCTGGATGGACTTTACATGGGGACGCGTTTTTATGCCAGTTACGAAAAGGCCTTCAACAATGGTGCGGCTTACAACGATATAGTAAACCAGTTTGTGCTCATTCACTCCAAAACGTATGATCCGGCTTATCAATTGAATTATCATGCCTGGTCGGCTTTGCCAACCGATGCCAATTCGTTTTGGGCTAACCAGTCGACACCATTTTTGGGATGTTCCAAAGAATTTTGGGGCCGCGGAATGGGTTGGTATGCTGCGGCATTGGTGGACGTGCTCGAAATTTTGCCCACCAACTATGCCCGCCGGCAGGAATTGGTCGATATTCTTAATCAGGTGGCTGCAGGCATCAAGCGTTGGCAAGATCCTGCGAGCGGCTGCTGGTATCAGTTGTTGCGGTACAACAACACCCTGGTGTCGAACGGAACGGCCAATTACCTGGAAGCATCTGCATCGAGCATGTTTACCTACGCGCTGCTCAAGGCGGTGCGGTTGGGATTAATTCCCAAGGCAGATTATCAGGCTACCGCAGTAAAAGCTTATCAGGGCTTGATAACCAACTTTGTTACGGCCGATACTAATGGAGCGCTTTCGTTAAACAAAATCTGCAGGTCGGCCGGGCTTGGACCAGCTTCAAATTCAGGCCGGGATGGTACCATCAATTATTACCTGAACGGAAGCGATGCAGGACAAGTGGTATCGAACGATTTGAAAGGAGTTGGCCCGTTTATACTTGCCAGTGTAGAGTATGAAATGTATCAGAGTGCGCTTACCGGGAATAACGATATCCGATCGAACACCGAAAAATTCGAAGTCCTGAATCAGAACGATTCCATTATCATCCAATCTGCGGGTCATCAGTTGTCCAATGTGGTACTATATAATGCCAACGGACAGGAAATGAACCGATGGACTGGACACGGCTTGGCCGAAATCACACTGCCTGTCGGTCACTACAGGCAAGGAGTTTATCTTTTGTTGATAAACGGAGAAATTGCCAGAAAGATAATGATTTAATTCTCAGATCTATTTCCGTTTTTCTTTTAAAATAAACATTGTTAGTCATTTTTTCGCCTATATACGTCAAATTTTGAACATGCATTTCTCTGTTGATACGTAATTTTACGTTAAGAAAATTTCTAATTAAATCAACCTTTTAAATTAAATCATCATGAAGAAAATTACATTTAAAATGTTGAGGCACTTATTGTGCTGTTTTCCTAAATTTTAGTTTAAATGCCCAGACTACTGTTAACTGGCCACTTTCAAACACTACTGCTGCTCCCAATACATGTTGCACCTACGCCGGCTTCAGGTACTGGTTTCACTGCAACCAATCAAACACAAAGCGTGTGCAATCAGCTTTCGTGGACAGGATACGGTTCTGATGGTCTCCAAACTGCTCAACGTGTTAAAACGGCAATGCTACCAGATCACTTCCATTAGCATTTGCAACCGATACTTACGTTGAATATGCAATTACAGCTGCTACAGGATATAACTTATCTGTTTCCCAGATTAAAATGTATTTAGGTGGTGGTGGAACAACCAGTATATATGCACAGATAAAATACTCTACGGATGATTTTGCGACCTCCACTACGCTAAATGCAGGTGGAACTGCACTCCAATCAAACTCTGCAACAGTAATTGACACAAAAACATTCAGTTCTTTGACAATAGCTGTAAATGCAGGTTCTACGTTGAAAGTAAGGGTTTACCCGAAGAATACAGGTTCTGCAAGTACAACTAAATATCTAATTAATAATAATGTTTCCATTACCTTTACTTCTACCTCTGCAATTACAACTCCTTCAATTGCAAAAACATCAGGAGTAGACCCTGCTACAGTTATGGAAACAAGTGCAATGGTACCGGTGCTATATAATTATATCAATGTAGCAGATGATGCCAATGTTTTATCAAATTGGTATACCGATAATACTTATACTACCACAACTACAACACCTCCAAGGTCTTTCAATCGACAAAAATACAACTGCAAAAACGGTAACTGTTAGTGGTTCTCCGGCTTTATCTACTGCCGGGACCTATTATTACAAACTAAGTATAAATGAAACAAATGGAAATTCTGTACACGGGTTCTGTTATAGTAACTCCTTACGTAACACCTACTCCTTCAATTTCGGGTGGTGCAAATACTAATTTTAGCTTGAAACCAGGTACGGCGTTGACCAACATTGTCTATACAATTGGAAATGCAAGTGATGCAACCGTGTCCGGATTACCTACAGGATTGACAGGGGCTTATAGCAATGGAACTTATACTATTTCAGGAACTGTTGATGCAGGTGTAACTCCGGCTGTTTATCCATTTACAGTAACTGCCACTCCACTTGCGGGATATACCGGAGAGCCTGTAACTACTAGTGGTTCAGTTGTTGTGAAATCATTGACGGCAAAACAAATTTATTACCTGACGGCAACCGGCACACCTTCGGCAAACGATACAAAACTTTACCCAATGCTAAATTCCAGCATTAATTATATCGTTAATCTGAAAACTGCTGCTTCAAGTGCTCCTACAGCTTCAACTTACGATGCTTATGATTTGATTATTCTGAATGAAATTGTTGTTGGAACCAATGCTGAAGCGCTTGCTCTTAAAGCTATTGATAAACCAATATTGAGTTTAAAAGCTTTTACTTATACATCAGGCAGATGGTCTTGGGGTGTTCCGGATAACGGGCTTTCTACAAATGGAACTCTCACAGTAAAGCAAGTTAGCCATCCTGTTTTCAACGGAATTGATGTTAGTGCGGGAACATTAAGTGTTTTAAGTGGTGCAACCGGAAATGGCATTCAACCAGTTGACGTTACCTTGCTGAGCGGAAGAAGTATCAGTGTGGCAACAGCTCCAAAATCAACAACTGGAAACCCAATGGCAGTTGCAATTCACGATGTTCCAGCCTCAGTTCGTGGCGTTGCTAATTCAAAATATATTTTGATTCCTGTTGCTGATGCAAGTTACCCATTCATGAACTCTACTGCATTAGTGCTTATAAACAATGCCATTGAGTATTTGCTTAATGGAACTCAATATGTTGCACCAAGTCTTGAAATCAGTTCATTTAGTGTAAATTCAGTAAATGCTGAAATTGATAATACGGCTAATACAATCAATGCAACTTTACCAATTGGAACGGTTCTTTCGGCATTGCAGCCCACAATAACCCTTGCCGGAAGCGGAACCAGTGTTAGCCCTGCTTCAACCATAACTACGGATTTTACAAATTCGGGAACAAATGCTATTAATTATACAGTTACAGACGGCATTAGTTCTAAAATTTATGCGGTTAAGATTGTTGAAGGAACAACCGCCCTTCTCCAAAATAAAATTTCGGGAGTAACTTTTGATGGAAGGATTATTGCCAATGCCGCTAATCTGGAATTGCAGGTATTTGACGCTACCGGCCGGAAGGTTGTTAGTTCAAACAAAGACATTAATATGAGTTCGAATTCAAAAGGCATTTATTTTATAAAAAGCAATGCAGGAACCTTCAAAATTGTAAATAAATAGTTTTCTTTCATAATAGTTTGGATTATAAATTAGAGTGAGAAGCGTGGCGTTGTGATGACGGCACGCTTTTTTATATCCATACATGAGACAGTTCAACCCAACATTATTGAGTATTTCACCGAATTGGAATTCGGTGCACCCATTAAGAATGCGGTATACCCATAAAAAACGTCCGACTGAAATTAATCAGCCGGACGTTTTCAAGTCTTTTCCCAGGAATTTATTTCACTTCCACCCCATTAGTTACGGTAGCACTTGGTCGTATCAGCACCAATTTTCCATTCTGCATCTTCTGCGGAAAGAATCATGCCTTCGCTCATGATACCACGGAGCTTGCGGGGTTCGAAGTTGGCAATAAAGCAAACCTGCGTGCCAATCAACTCTTCCGGATTTGGATAGTAAGCTGCAATACCGGACAAAATAGTGCGTTCTTCCATACCATCGGCCAGCCGGAACTGAAGCAATTTATCAGCTTTAGGCACTTTCTGGCAATCGAGAACCGTAGCCACGCGGATATCCATTTTCATGAAATCGTCGAAAGCCACATTCTCTTTTACCGGAGCCGGTTTATATGCCGCCGCTTCGTTGGCTTTTTTTGTATCAAGCAATTTTTGAACCTGTGCAGCAATGGTTTCATCTTCTATTTTTTCAAACAATAATTCCGGTGTTCCAAGTTGTGCTCCGGTTACCAACAAGTCAATTTTACCCAAATCGGCCCAGTTGAATGATTGCAAATTCAACATGTTACGGAGTTTAGCCGCTGAGAAAGGCAGGAATGGTTCGAATGCAATGGCCAGATTTGCAGCAATCTGCAAACTCAGGTGCATGATGGTTGCTACGCGGTCCATATCGGTTTTAGCCAGTTTCCAGGGTTCTGTGTCGGCCAGGTATTTGTTCCCGATACGTGCCAGCGCCATGGCTTCTTTCTGTGCATCGCGGAAACGGAAATTGTTGAGCAACTTCTCAACATCCGCTTTTACGTTTACAAATTCTTCGAGCGTTTGTTTATCGTAATCAGTCAGTTCCCCTAATGCGGGAACTTTTCCGTCGTAGTATTTCTGGGTTAGTACCAACGCGCGGTTGATGAAATTCCCAAAAATTGCTACCAATTCGCTGTTGTTGCGAGCCTGAAAATCTTTCCAGGTAAAGTCATTATCTTTTGTTTCCGGTGCATTTGCAGTCAGCACATAACGTAAAACATCCTGCTTTCCGGGGAAATCTTCCAGGTACTCGTGCAACCAAACGGCCCAGTTGCGCGAAGTGGAAATTTTATCGCCTTCCAGGTTCAGGAATTCATTTGCCGGAACATTGTCGGGTAAAATATACGAACCTTCCGCTTTGAGCATAGCTGGGAAAACAATGCAGTGGAACACGATATTGTCTTTCCCGATAAAGTGAAGCAGGCGTGTGTCTTCATCTTTCCACCATTTTTCCCAGCTGTCAGGCAACAGTTCCTTGGTATTTGATATATAACCAATTGGCGCATCGAACCAAACGTACAGCACTTTACCTTCAGCGCCTTCAACCGGAACAGGAATCCCCCAGTCCAAATCGCGGCTTACGGCTCGGGGTTGCAAGCCCATGTCGAGCCAGCTTTTGCATTGTCCGTACACGTTCGATTTCCATTCTTTATGGTCTTCCAGAATCCACTGGCGTAACCAGGCCTCGTGCTGGTCGAGCGGGAGATACCAGTGTTTGGTCTCGCGCATTACCGGAACGGAGCCACTAATGGCCGATTTGGGGTTAATCAAATCAGTAGGATTTAGTGACGTTCCGCACGACTCGCATTGGTCGCCATAAGCATTTTCGTTTCCGCAATGCGGACATTTGCCGGTGATGTAGCGGTCGGCCAGGAATTGCTGAGCTGTTTCATCGAAATACTGTTCGCTGGTTTTTTCTACAAAACCTCCTTTTTCTTCAATGGTTTTGAAAATATCAGAAGCCAGTTCCTTGTGGGTTTTGGAAGTGGTGCGCGAGTAAATATCGAAGGTTATTCCGAAATCTTCAAACGATTTTTTAATAATGCCATGGTAACGGTCCACAATATCCTGCGGGCTAACGCCTTCTTTTTTAGCTTTGATAGTGATGGGTACCCCGTGCTCGTCGGAACCGCCGACAAAAAGCACTTCTTCGCCTTTCAGCCGGAGGTAGCGCACATAAATATCTGCAGGGACATATACTCCGGCCAGGTGGCCGATATGCACGGGTCCGTTAGCGTAAGGCAAAGCCGAGGTTACGGTGGTACGTTTAAATTGCTTCATATCTTGTATTTGATGATTTCTTTTTGGGAGTGCAAAGATACTTACAAAATATCAATTTTTGAATAATTATTGACAGGAAATGAGTGTTGTTACTCGTGGATTGAAGTCATTGTTGATATTTTACCGGCATGTTCCCCAAAGTTATCCGCCAAGAATCACAAACCGGAAAACAGATCAATTTTTCTATCTTTGCATTTTATATAACATTGATAATATGCCTCTCCATAAATCTATTCTTAAAGAACAATTGGCCCAACTGTCTAAAAAAGAGTTGGCCGAAATGGTATTGAAATTAGCCGGTAAACGATATAATTACGAGTTTTTGCTCGTTAATTTTCTCGATAAAGAGGGCGGGGAGCAAACTTTGTTCGAAGAAGCGAAGGAAGATATTGATCTGCTTTGGAAAAAAGAATACCGTGGAAGCACCATTCAAAAGCAACATGTAAACAAACTGAATGCTTGTGTGAAGCGCATCAATGAATTTACGGTTGAAACCAAAAGTAAGAAACTGGAAGCGGATTTGGTAGTGCATGTGCTTGAGTTACAGTTTTCGAACAAAGTAAAAGTATTTGGTGCACGCATCTCAGGCTATGACTATAAAGTCGGCTTATTACTCAAGCGACTCATTGCACTGATAACAAACAAACTACATCCTGACTACCGGATAGATTATCAGGATAAAACGAATGAATTTCTTACCCGGATTCACAAAACTTCGGATCGGATTAACACAATAAAGGGGCTACCCACGGCTATCGACTAAAAATCAGAATTTGGTGATTACAAGTGCCGTATAATACTATGCTCTTCTTGACAGTCTTGCTTTCCGAAATTGAAAAATGTCCTTTTTTTCGGCACAACTGTTTGTCCACTTCAAAGAGAATTTTGTCCTCTAATGGTCAAATCATTTAAACTATTTTTGTAAAGTCAATAAACGTTTGGAAACATATAGCTATAAATAAAAAAACATGAGAAACTTATTAAAAAAATCTATTTCAGCGTTAATGTTGGCTGCATTGGCAGTAACAGCAGGAGCGCAGCAGCAGAAAGCGACCGCGGTAATCAATGCGGATCAGGGTACAAACATTATCAACCGGCACATTTACGGACAATTTGCCGAACATTTGGGTCATGGAATCTATGGAGGCCTGTGGGTTGGAGAAAACTCCCCAATTCCCAATACAAAGGGAGTACGCAACGATGTTATCGCAGCCTTGAAACGAATAAAAATCCCGAACCTTCGCTGGCCGGGAGGCTGTTTTGCCGATGAATACCACTGGATGGATGGTATCGGTCCACGCGAAAAGCGGGCAAGAATGATTAATACGCACTGGGGCGGTGTGGTTGAAGACAATGCTTTCGGGACTAATGAGTTTCTGAATCTTTGCGAAGAACTTGGCACTGAGCCTTATATTTGCGGAAACCTGGGAAGCGGAAGCGTTGAGGAAATGTCGAAATGGGTTGAATATATGACTTTCGATGGGGAAAGCCCAATGGCTAACCTGCGCAAGCAAAATGGCCGCGAAAAACCATGGAAAGTAAAATACTTCGGTGTTGGTAACGAAAACTGGGGTTGTGGCGGAAACATGACTCCCGAAGGATACTCGGAACTTTACCGCCGTTATGCCACTTATGCCCGCAACTATGGCGAAAACCAGCTGTACAAGATTGCCGGTGGTGCCAATGTAGACGATTACCGGTGGACAGAAACCCTCATGAAAAACATCCCTCGCGGCATGATGAACGGAATTTCATTGCACAATTATACGTTCACTGATGGTTGGACCAACAAAGGAAATGCGACGGGATTCAACGAAGACCAGTATTTCAAAGTATTGGAAAATGGACAAAAAATGGATGAACTGATTACAAAACATTCGGCTATTCTGGATATGTATGATCCTGCAAAACGTATCGGTTTTGTTGTTGACGAATGGGGCGTATGGTATAACGTTGAACCAAACACAAATCCCGGATTCCTTTTCCAGCAAAACACATTAAGAGATGCGTTGCTTGCCGGTGAAATTCTGAACATTTTCCATAAACATTGCGACCGTGTGAAAATGGCTAATATTGCACAGATGGTAAACGTATTGCAGGCTATTATTTTTACCGAAGGCGACAAAATGTTATTGACGCCAACCTATTACGTGTTTGATATGTACAAAGTGCACCAGGATGCCACCATGCTGCCAATGACGGTTAACAGTCCGGATTACAGCCGCCTGAACCGCAAACTGAAAAGCATTTCAAGTACCGCATCAATTGATAAAGATGGTGCCATTCACGTAACCCTGGTAAATATTGATCCGAAAAATGATATTGAAATCAATTGTGATGTGCGTGGCACAAAAACAACAAAAATAACTGAAGGACAAATTATTACCGGGAAAGAAACCGGAACTTTCAACACCTACGACAATCCGTATCAGGTTCAACTGGAAAACTTCAAAGACGCTAAATACAAAAATGGCATGTTGACGGTAAAAGTTCCAGCAAAATCGTTGGTTACAGTTGAATTGAAATAACGAAAACTTCCCCTGGCTCATCAAGCGGAATCAGAATTTGTTTGCCAAATACAATTTCGTTTGATAAGCCAGATTTTTATACACTAAAGCATGAAATTCTCATCAACCCAAAAGAATGTTTTCAGCACAGGATTGTGCCTGATTATTTGCTGTGTCGTTGCAAATGCCATATCTCCGGTAAAATCGCCTAATCCATGGAAGGATGATTATCATGATATTTCGGCTTTAGAAAATTATAAAAGTTGGGGGACATACAATGTGCATGATCCTTCTTGCCTGAAAATAGGCGACACCTATTACATGTATTCCACTGATGCTATTTTCTTTGGCAGGCGAAAACCGGATGAAAAAAAGGCCGATATAAAAATTGGGAATATTCAGGTGCGTTCTTCCAAAGACCTTGTAAACTGGACGTTTGAAGGTTGGGCTTTCGATTCTATTCCTGCTGAAGCTAAAAACTGGGTACTTTCGCACAGCGACAACAAAGGTGCAACCAATATCTGGGCACCATATATCGTTCAGCACAAAAGCAAATTTCGCCTATATTACTGTGTTTCAGCTTTCGGGTTACAAACATCTTACATAGGACTGGCAGAGTCTGACTCGCCACTTGGCCCTTGGGTGCAGAAAGGTGCCGTTGTAAAAACCCGCCGCGGCGACAAGAATGAATGCCATCGATCCAAGTGTAGTTTCCGAACCCGAAACAGGCAAGATGTGGATGCATTATGGCTCTTATTTCGGTGGCTTGTATGCCGTGCAAATTAATCCGGAAACAGGATTTACACTTACTCCCAACGATCAGGGACATTTTGTTGCTACCCGGGCTAATATCCGCAAGGACAATATTGAAGCGCCCGAAATTATCTACAATCCAACCTTCAAAAAATATTACCTGTTCGCGTCGTATGATCCTTTGATGACCACCTACAATGTGCGTGTAGGGCGAGCTGACAAGCCGGAAGGCCCGTTTCTGGATTATTTTGGGAATGATTTGCGCGACACTATCAATCATTATCCAATTCTTACACATCCTTACCAGTTTAAAAATCATGTGGGTTGGGCCGGAACAGGACATTGCTCGGTCTTTAAAAATGAAAAAGGTGATTTCTTTATGGCGCATCAATCCCGTTTATCCCCCGATAACCAGTTGATGGATTTGCATGTCCGCGAAGTGAAATGGACTGCTGGTGGTTGGCCGGTAGTTTCGCCCGAAAGATATTCGGGTGGGGCAATTTCCCAATTGCACATTAAAAAAAGGGATATCCCCGGGTCGTGGGAAATCATCCGCATACAGGATGCCAAAACAGATCGTAAATTAGAGTTCGGACAAATTTTGTGGGGAGAAAACCAACTTCGCAAGACGGAAATTGATGCATCGCAAACCGTAATTTTTAGCTCTAATGGAAAAATGAAAGGATCTGCGGGAAATTGGAAATTCGATACTGTAAAAGGACTTACACTGATACTCAAAGATGAGATTATCAGCAATCTGATTGTTTTTGCGGGTCATGATTGGGAAAATCAAACAGAAACACTCCTCTTTACCGGCTTAGACAAAAACGGCTGTTCTGTTTGGGGAAAGAAAACCCTTTAAGGGGACAATCCTTTCATTTTGTACTAAAATTAATCCAAAAGAATGATATTCCAGATTTTACAAAAAACTTTGTCTGGTTTTTGTATTATTTTTGTTTGCGTAACATAGAGGTAAAAGAAATGCCAGAGGAATAGTTCGCTGGCGTTCAACCGCAATTGTCTTTGCATAATAATTTTACACACATTATTTTCGTCTGAAACGAGCATGATCGCTGAGGTTAAACCTGACGGTAAAAATCAGTCATGCGAATCCCGTTCGACCATAAAACTATTATTCCCTTATGAAAAAAACTTTTTTGACCATTACTTCCTGCTGTTTATTGGCATTGACCACGCAGGCTGCACCGAAAAAACTAACACTTAACTCTCCCGATGGAAAATTGTCCATTGAAGCAAGTGTAAACTCGAACGGAGCACCGGTTTACACCGTAAGAAACAACAATCAGCCTGTCATTTTACATTCGGCTTTGGGTTTGGTTTCAGATCAGGGCGATTTTAGCCGTAACGTCAGATTATCGAAAGTTATTCCGGGAAAGCAAATTACAGAAACGTATTATGCCCCTGCTGAGAAGCGGAGTACCCGGACCTACACTGCCAATTACGCGAGCCTAACATTGGCAAACGCCAGTAAAAAAACGCTGACAATAGAATTTAAAGCCACCAACGAAGGTGTTGCTTTCCGGTACTTGCAAATTGCCAAAAGCCCGATTGCAGTAAAAGAAGAAAAAACATCTTTCAAATTTGCCACATCTGCCAAAGCGTGGTTGCACCCGCATGCCGATGCCGAAACCGGTTGGTGCGGCAGCCAGCCAAGTTACGAGGAACAATATGAATATGACATCCCTGTGGGAACGGCTGCCCCGTTGAAAGCCGGTTGGTCGTTTCCTGCCCTTTTCAAAACGGAGAAAAATTGGGTGTTGATTACCGAGGCCGGCCTTACCCCCGACTATGTGGGAACACGCCTGGCACAACAATCTCCGAACGGAGAATACAGCATTGGTTTTCCGCAAAAAGGAGAGACGGTTGGGGATAATGACCCGACATATCCGGTATCTGCAAATATAACGTCACCCTGGCGTGTGATTGTGGTGGGTTCGCTAGCCACAGTGGTTGAATCGCAACTGGTTACCGATCTGGCAAAACCTGCCGATAAAGCAACGGACTATAGTTGGGTAAAAACCGGTATTTCTTCGTGGAGTTGGGGTGTGATGGGTGACAATGCAACCGTTTATCCGGTTCAGAAAGAGTTTATCGACTATGCTTCTGACATGAAATGGGATTACTGCCTGATAAATGCCGACTGGGATTGGAAAATCGGGTATGATAAAATCAAAGAACTGGCCGATTATGCCAAAACAAAAAATGTGGGAGTGATTCTTTGGTACAATTCTTCGGGCGACTGGAACACAACCAAATACACCCCAAAAGGTGCGTTGGTTCAACGGGAAGCACGCCGCAAGGAATTTCAACGGATTCACGAAATGGGTATTGCTGGTGTGAAAGTAGATTTTTGGCCGGGCGACGGACAATCGGCCATTCAACTTTACCACGACATGCTGAAAGATGCAGCTGACTTCCATTTACTGGTAAATTTCCACGGGACAACCGTTCCACGTGGCTGGTCGCGCACCTACCCTAATTTGGTTGCCATGGAAGCAATCCGCGGATTTGAGTTTACTACTTTCGACCAAAAAGATACCGATTTAGCCCCGAAACATCTCACCATGATGCCTTATGCCCGCAACGTGGTAGGCCCAATGGATTTTACACCGGTTTGTTTTGGTGAGATCAGGGGAAAGCAACGGCGCACGAGCAATGCATTTGAAATGGCCTTAACTGTCATTCTTCAATCGGGAGTCCAGCATTACGTAGAAATTCCGGAAAGCATGGCTAAACAGCCTGATTTTGTAAAAGGCTATATGCAAACCGTTCCACGTAAATGGGATGACATTAAGCTGATTGATGGTTTTCCGGGGAAATATGTTGTTATGGCCCGTAAAGCAGGCAATAAATGGTATTTGGCCGGAATCAATTCACAAAATGAAACTCAAAAAATAACGTTGGATTTGTCCGCATTGAAAATTGGATCAAAATCAGTGACTATAATTACAAATGGCGATACAAACCGCAGTTTCATTCAACAACCTGTAACAATCAGCAATGACAAACTGGAAGTAGAAATCACACCAAATGGTGGCTTTACGGCGGTATTATAAAGGTAGATTAACAGTCCCGAAAAGTATTTTTTGCAATTTACGTTTCAAAAACAAACACTAAATCAATTCGTTATGAAACTCCGACTTTTGACAGTAACTATACTGGCCTACGTAGCAGTACAACTATCGGCTCAGGTGTCTTTTGGCGAACCAGTAAAAATTAACGACAACTGGCAATTTAAAAATAAGGACTATTCGGATGAGTTTAATTCGAAACCGGATAGCGAAAACTGGCGTACAGTGGATTTACCACACGACTGGAGCGTAGAAGGACCTCACAGCCCCGATTTAGCAAGCTGCACAGGCTATCTGCCCGGAGGAATCGGTTGGTACAGAAAAACACTGTCAATTCCGGCGGAAGACAAGGGGAAGCTGATTTACATCTATTTCGGAGGCGTTTATTGCAATAGCGAAGTGTGGGTAAACAACCATTTGTTGGGAAAACGCCCCAATGGATACGTATCATTTATGTACGACATGACTCCTTATCTTAACGTTGGGGGCGAGAACAATATCCTGGTTAAGGTTGACCATTCCAAATCGGCCGATTCCCGCTGGTACACCGGTTCGGGCATTTATCGCGATGTTTATCTGATCAAAGCCAATCCGGTACATATTGATCAATGGGGCGTGTCTTGCTCCGCTTCGAAATATTAGTTCAAAACAAGCTGTTTTAAATATAAAAACTGCAATTAAAAACACAACCGCAGCGCAAGCCACTGTTGCCATTTTACAAAAAGTCACCCTGAAAGGCGATAGCAAAGTGATTGCAACTGCTCAAAAAACCATTACGGTCCAGCCCAATTCTGTTGGCAATGCAGTTTGTGAACTTAAAGTAAGCACCCCCCGAATCTGGTCTTTGAACAACCCCAGCCTCTACGAAGTACATACTTCGGTTATTCAAAACAAAAAAGAAATTGATTCCAACACGCTTCAAACGGGTATCCGTTCAATTGTTTTTGATGCGAACAAAGGTTTTTCGTTGAATGGCGTAAGCATGAAACTGAAAGGTGTTTGCCTGCATCACGATGCCGGGGTGTTGGGCTCGGCTGTGCCCAGGCAGGTTTGGGAAAAACGCTTAAGAACGCTCAAGGAAATGGGCTGTAATGCTATCCGCACCAGCCATAATCCGCAAGATGATGTTTTTTATGACATCTGTGACGAAATTGGGCTATTGGTCATGGACGAAGCTTTTGACGAGTGGGAATTTCCCAAACGCAAATGGCTGGAAGGCTGGAATGCAGGCAAACCCGGATACAATGGTTATGCAACGTATTTCAACGAATGGGGCGAAAGAGATATTACCGACATGGTGATGATGCATAAGAATCATCCTTCCATTATTATGTGGAGCATTGGCAACGAGGTGGATTATCCAAACGATCCGTATTCACACCCAATCCTGGACAAAGAAGGTATCGGGCAGAAAACCGTTTCGGGCTATAAGCCCAATCAACCTGACGCGGCCAGACTGGGAGTTATTGCCAAAAAACTGGTTGCGTGTGTAAAAAGCGTTGACACTACCCGTCCTGTAACCGGAGCATTGGCTGGAGTGGTGATGTCAAATCATACCGACTATCCGTTTGCGCTGGACATTACCGGCTATAACTACACCGAAAACAGATATAAACAAGACCATGAGCAATACCCCAAACGGGTACTTTTCGGCAGTGAAACCCGCCACGATTTGAATGCATGGAAATATGTAAAAGACAATGATTACGTAGCCGGACAATTTCTATGGACAGGTATCGACTACCTGGGGGAAGCCGGACAATGGCCGTCGCGGGGTTTTGGTACCGGATTGCTCGATTTGTGCGGAAACAAAAAATCATTAGCCTGGTACCGCGAAAGTTTATGGGCCGAAAAGCCAATGGTTTACATTGGAACTGCCGGAGGAAACAGACGATATTCGCAACACAACCTTACGGAAAACTGGAATTATGATCCAGGTGAGACTGTCACTATAGGCTGCTTCACCAACTGCGAGAAAGTAGTACTAAAACTCAATGATGATGTTATCAGCAACGAACCTGTTACAGATACGGAAACCGGAGGAAAATTCTGGAGAATTCCATTTAAACCCGGAACATTAAGGATTACTGGATTAAATAAGAATCAAGAAGTGGCTACATATGAACTCAGAACCTCAGAACACCCTGAAGCGATTACATGTAAATCGACTGCCCTGACACTCAACGGTAAAAATAATGTAGCCCTGGTTGAACTGACAATAACTGATAAAAATGGCGTGCCTGTTTATTTATCCGACAATGAAATAACCTGTAAAATAAGCGGTCCGGCACGGATCCTGGGAATGGAAAATGGAGATATGTCGGACATGGTTGACCATAAAAAAAATATCCTCCGCGTATATCACGGGCGCTTGATGGCATATATCCAGGCAACAGGAAACAATGGCAAAGTTGACATACAATTCACCTCAAATTGGCTTAAACCGGCTAATATCTCCTTTGGAATAAAAAAATAGCGTTGATAAAACGCACTTAAATTCCCCTTTAAATGAGATCTGCAAAAAAAATTGGACGGATTAACGATTAACATAAGTCCGATATAAGCTCATAATTCCGGTGAGGGAATTATGAGCTTATATCGGGCTCATGTCATTTTACATTAACAACTAATTTCTGCCTTATATCCGCAAATGAAGTACCCAGCATTATTGTAAATTTCCCCGATTCGAGTTCCCATTTTTGTACTTTATCGTTGTAAAATGCCCAATCCTTAACAGGAAGATTCAATTCAACCTGCTTAGTTTCGCCCGGCTGTAAAACTACTTTGGAGAATGCTTTCAGCTCTTTCAACGGACGCACAACAGAGCATTGTTGTTCTGATACATAAACCTGTATAACTTCGGCTCCAGTTACTTTCCCACTATTTCTCAGGGGTATTGATAGTTTGACAATATCATTCGCCACATACACATTTTTATCGGTAGAAGCCTTGCCACACTCGAAAGTGCTATACGACAACCCAAACCCAAAAGGAAATAATGGCTTGATGTTTTTTGTGTCAAACCACCGATAACCCACCAAAATATCCTCCTTGTATTCTTCGTTTACACCATCTCCGGGATATGAAATTGATCCAAACGAGCAAGCGGCATTATCTTCCAGTTTCCGTGGGAAAGAGAAAGGCAATTTGCCTGAAGGATTCACATCTCCGGAAAGTATATTCGCCAAAGCGTTTCCAGCTTCAGACCCCAAGTACCAATTCTGCACAACCGCCAGCACATCTTCCAGCCAAGGCATATCTACCGCATTGCCACTACACAAAACAACAGCAATATTTTTATTTACATTGGCTAAAGCACTTATCAATCTATCCTGCTCAAAAGGCAAAGCCATCGTTTTACGGTCAGCACCTTCACAATCCTGATAATGATTCTTATTCAAACCTCCAACGTAAATGACAACATCGGCAATTTTGGCTGCTTCAACAGCCGCATCTAACAAGGAGTCATTGTTTAATTTCGTTTTTATTTCCTTTCCGTAAGTCGAAGCTCCAAATGCATAGCCCTGGCTATAAATAACATGCTCCTTACCATATTTTTTGCTGATTCCTTCCAAAGGCGATACTTCGTAAGCTACTTTGAGCGATGATGAACCACCTCCGACAACCAGACTTCGGCTTGCATTTTCACCAATCACAGCTATTTTTTTATATTTACCAACGGGTAGAGGTAGTAACTTCCTGTCATTCTTTAACAGTACAATTCCTTGTTCTGCAATTCTACGAGCAACATCCGAATGTTCCGGGCTCACAAACTTTCCAAAAGGGCGGTCAGCACTCATAGTAGTTCGAAATATAAGTCGTAAAATACGTCGCACCTTGTCATTTAATACAGATTCGCTGTATTGCCCTGATTTTAAGCCCTTCAAAAACGGATTTGCCAAATAGTATTCTGAGTAGGATAATTTGCCTTTACTTGTCAGCCCGTCCGTCGAGGTGCCCATTTCTAAATCCAACCCATTATTCACAGCCTGATCAGCATCATGCACTCCTCCCCAATCGCTTATGACAACTCCATCAAAATTCCAGTCTGTCTTCAGAATTTTATTTAGCAACAAATCATTGTGGCAGCAGTGTTCTCCACGAAACTGATTATAAGCTCCCATTATCGACCATGCCTTTCCTTCCTGAACCGCAGCTTTGAAAGCCGGCAAATAAATTTCATACAAAGCGCGATCACTCACTTTAACATTAATATTCATCCGATGGTCTTCCTGATTGTTCAATGCAAAATGCTTTACACAAGCCGCAACACCACTTTGCTGAACACCCTGGATATAAGGAACAACCATGCGTGAAGCCAGATAAGGATCTTCGCCCATATATTCGAAATTGCGTCCATTGAGCGGGGTACGGTAGATATTTACTCCCGGACCCAACAAAACTGCCTTATTCCTGTAACGAGCTTCTTCTCCAATAGCTTTTCCGTACAACAACGACATTTCGGGATTAAAACTGGCTGCTAAACAAGTGAGAGCGGGGAAAGCAGTGCAGGAGTCGTTTGTCCATTTAGCACCCGACCATTCATCCCAAAACACCTCTTCGCGGATTCCGTGCGGGCCATCGTCCGTCCACACTTCAGGAATTCCCAACCTAGGTACACCTTTAGAACTAAACTTAGACTGCGCATGGCACATAGCCACTTTTTCCTCCAAAGTCATTAGCGAAAGTGCATTTTCGATCCGCTTTTCTATTGGTTGATTTACGTCTAAATAAACAGGTTTTTGCGCTCTAACCTGACTAAAAAATAAAACAGCACAAAAAGTGCTGATACTTACCATTCGTAGTTTACTCATTTTATATATTGTTTCTAATCTTTGATCATGAATTTACACCTATCCGTAATTATAAAACAAACAGCTTATTTTTCAAGGAATTATTCACCGAGACTATATATACTCCTTTGCAGATACCATCCAAGTTCAGGATAAATTTAGTCCCGGTGAAGTCTTTTTGCAATACTCTTTTTCCACTCAAATCAGTTACATTCACTTCACACCTATTCTCTAAAAAATTTCCGGTTTCTATAGTCAGAAGTCTATTAGTTCCGATGGGATTCGGATAAAAAAACAAATCTTTGGGATAAAAGGTACTCTGAGTTGCCGATTGGATATTCGAGATATTGAAAATCAGTTTATATGTCCGATGCAGTGTGCCGTCGACTAATGTAATATAAATAGTAGCTGTTCTATCATTTACCCTGGAAGAGAAAATATTTATTGGATTAGTAAGTGTAACATTCATCAACATATTCGGCAATGAATATGAGATTTTTGGACTTACTGTATTTGTCTCTGGCAGATTAATATTATAATTAAGCGTATCCGGATGAAAAGCCGGCAAATACTTTTCATCAATAAATAAATCGACCAACCCAGACACAGTGCCTGCACCAGCTGAAACAATATCAATTCTCGGGCGAAGTGTTGCATCCGTATTTTCGCGCGAAGCATATTCCAGTTGAGAAACGACAGTGTTAACAGCCGACAGTTTTATGGAAAGTTTTTTATCAGTATCAATCGTTTCAGCAAAACTTTTTTTCACATCCAATAATACATCCGAACCATGCGTCCAACGTCCAATTTCATAAGAGCCACCCGGATGACTGCTTTGTGTGATGCTGCTTTCAGTCCAGGAATCAGCTGATACAAAATCAGCTTTATAAGTGATGCCAACATCGCCACTTCGCAATACCGACAAATGCAAATTGGCTGCTGCAATATTTTTCGTCAATCCATCAAGATTAAATCTCAGAAAAGCCTCACGGACATTTGAATCAGTTGAGTTTTTAATTCCCAAACGGTCATCGGTTCCGTGATTTTCAGCTCCTTTATAATAGGCATCTGCCTCTGGATAAATACTGGTAATGGTTTTAGGTTTATCGAAATAATCAATCAGGTTATACACCTTCAGGTTTAGTTCTTTCATTTTATCCAGCAACGGCTGATAAGGCCCGTACCCGATATTAACTATACCTTTATTTGCATCTATATTTGAGGGTTCTGCTCCTACAATAGACGGGTCGTTATCCATGTATTTAAACCAATGCCAACCCACGCAGCATTTAGATTCCAGCAAGGCAAGTGTATAATTTTGATACTCATAGCCGCGTTCCAATTGTGTTTTTACAATCCATCCTGCTCCGCTTGTGTTTGCAAGTCCCACATCATCGCCTTTGGTATAAAATTCTGTAACCATGAACGGCTTACCCAGATTTTTAGTCCAGTTTATGTTTCCTGCAACATCGGGAGTCCATACACCATAATAATTTACGGCCAATATATCGACATACGGACCGGCAGCTTGCATGAAGTATTTATTTTCACGGGCTTCAGCCACATTTACACGTGGACCAAGTATCATATGGTTCGGGTCATACTTTTTTATGGCTTTATAAACAGTTGAAAAATAGGTCTGCGCCACGTAGCCCAGAAATTGTTTTTGAATTTCGGCGTTGGTAGTATCAGCTTCACTATAACCATTATCTGATAACCATTTTTTTGTAGCCAGATAATTTTCGTCTGTCAACGATGTTTTTCCCAAGCGAAGAAAGTTATTCAGGCTTTTATTGTAAAAAGGCAACTCATTATCTGTGAAATAACCAAAGATATTTTTATCCGTTTTATTGGCAACTAATGCCTGCGCCTTAGTTTCGCAATAAGCTGCAAAGCCGGCTTCAAAAACAAAAATAGCATCGTTTGGATAACCCATATGACCCGACTGCTGATAGGTGCGTGTAGAGCCAAATCCACTCATCCAATTCAGGATAATGGTATATGCCAATGGCTTAGAAGTTTGATTAGGGTTGGAAGTTATGGAAGATGTTGCCGACCAGGCTCCCGCGCAATAGAAACCATTGTCATTCAACAGGTTCTTTGTACTGTTCATCCAATTGGTGGTAGTTCCAAATTTTGTGGTAAAGGTACTTTTTGATGTATCTCCCGCCCCCTGCGAGATGGCATTCACAGCCCGGCAAATACTCAGACAACCATTGGGATCAACTACCCACCAACGTCCATCAATTTGTTTGCTGTAGTAGAAGCCCGTTGCAGTTGCTGTTTTATCGGTTCGACTCCCGTAAATATTTGTTTTAACGGCAGTTTCATTTTCGTAAAAGCCCGGAAGTTGACAAACCGTTCGGGTGCTATAGGGCTTGTATGAAGCAGAAGAACTGGTTTTTGCCTCCACAGTAAGACCAACGGTGGAACAATCGGCCTGGCCCATAACTACAGTCGGCAGCAGCAAGATAGAAAGAAGTATTACAAATGACGATTTGATTTGCATGATAAATATTGAAGTAAGGTGAGAAAGTAGAAAACGTGAACTAAAAAAGTTATGGTTTGATGTGGCATTTCATGTCAACAAACCATAAACATAAAGTTTATAAAAATCAGCAAAACAACCCATTACGAGTTACTTTGCTGATTTTAGATCCAAATAACCTGATTAATTATAATGCGAAGGATTTTCATCCTGCCATTCGTTCACTCCGTCTCTGATTCTATTTCTAAATGTCAGTGTATCGGTAGCATAACAGGTATATCCTGACGCATCAACATACTTGTAATTCAGTACAATTTTGCGGTTTTGAAGAAGTTTTGCCCGGTTAAAAGTACTGTTTCCATTATCGCTGTATGCGAAAGTTGAGCCTGTAGATCTTCCAACAGTAATATTACCTCCATTTAAAGTCAATTTCAACTCCTGCTTGGTACCAGTTACATTGGCATACCCATTGGTGGTAAGTTCAAATGGAGCAGCCGTTTTGAGTACCCATATTTTTGATTCAGGCGAAGGAATAGCTGTATAATACTTTAAGGTATCTTTCACAACGTTAGCCGCTGTATAACGAATGGTTACGCCACCATGCCAGTAGTTTCCAAACAACATATTCTCGTATTTCACGCCTATGATGGTAGCCTTCTTCAACTGCTTGATAGAGTCTGCATCAGCACTGGTAATGACAAGTGGCAATACATAATTCGGATTCAGTGATTTGGGGTCAGACAAGAAAGCAGCCGAATCAGGCCTGATGGTCACTCTACCAGTATTTTGTCCTTTTTCAATAATAAATTTATTGCCGTCGGTCAATGAATAATATCTTGAAGGCAATAATGACAATGCCGTTAAAGATGAAGTTGCATCTTTAATATAAGTCAATGAACTTGCTTTCATCGTTGTAAGAACAGCAGGCGTGATAAGCGTAGAGTCAATTTTATATTCCACAATACGCTGTTTGGTATTTGTCATAACACCTCCCAATCCCACTCCAAAATCGAAGCTCATACCTTCGCCCACCACAAAAGTGCGAACATCATATTGGTAGGTGAAATATACTGCATCATATTTAAAGTCTTCCACATAATTATCATAACAAGAAGTCATTGTGAAAATCAAAGCAATTAATCCTAGTATTTTTTTCATATTCTTCATTTTTATAAATTATTTCCAACCATCCCAACCTTCATTTTGCTCCAGATTACTCATCTTCAGCACTTCAGAATAAGGTATTGGCAAGTAGGCCGATTTAAAATTTCTTGGTTCAACTTCAACTGTAGTGTAAGAATAGGTATTATCTGCATTCTTGATGATTTTAACCCCATGTGCAGTTTTATTCAATTCGGTCAAATCGGTAGTCCATCTGCGTAAGTCATAGAAACGCATGCCTTCAAAACACGTTTCCAGCCTTCTCTCATTTTTAATCAATTGATCAAACACATCGGTGCCTGAAGCAGCTATTTCATCAAGATACGGGTCAGTTGCAAATCCGGCAGCATTATCATACGTTTTGCGCGAGCGTAAGTATTGAATAGCTGCTTTGGCAGACAAACCATACTTGTTGGCATTATTGGGGCCAACCACATGATTAGCAGCTTCTGCAAAATTCAAACACATATGCGCCCAACGGAAGAAAAATTTAGCATGTTGCGCTCTTTTTACAGTAGTATTGGACCAGTTTAGACCCATGTAAACAAATTTCTTAATATGATAATTCGTACGGCTGTTCGTTGCGCTTGCCAATGCAGCATCTTTACCTCCCTCAAAATTCTCAAAGGTATACATTGTTGTAGTAGTTCCATCCTGAACAGCTTTTGCACCATTATAAAAGATAGCGCTATAGAAACGTGGATCCCGATTGAGGTATGGATTCTTAGGATCATACAAACTTCTTGAATCGGTAATAGGATAGCCATTTTTCATTGGAAACGACTCAACGAATTCCTGAGTAGCCCCAACCGAACCATTCCCCTGAAAACCACCCGGGTAGAACAACCTTTCCATTGCTTCGCTCTGATCAACATAACGCGATGAGAATACTACACCCGGGAAATTGGGATTAAACCACTCCACCTTATTCGCTGCAACAAATCCACCAGCTACATTATCCACCAGCAATTTGAAATCAATCACCTTTTTAGCATTTACTGCTGCGCTATCCCATCGTGAAACATCATTGCCCGGATTAAACCTGGGACTCGCCCATGTCAGATACACTTGAGATTTCAAAGCACGGGTTGTTATACCATCCATACGCCCCCAATACATGCTTCCCGAATAAATTCTGTCGGCTGCAACAGGAACCAGAAAGTCGCGATGCGCAATGGGTAAGTATTTATACGCCGAATCGCAATCGTTCAGAATTTGCTGCACACAAGCATCATAGGTATTGCGAGCCAGGTTCACTTCTTTAGTTGCATCCAAAGGTTCCAAAACGATAGGAAAGCCAAGCATTTGTCCATTTACTCCCTTACCTCCGAATTTTTGCAATAAGTCCCATTCAAACCAGGCACGCAATGCAAAAGCCTCACCTTGCAAGCGGGCCCTTACCAAATCATTATAATGAGAATTCACCAAATACCTTGTATTATACCCTTTTCTGTCTTTCAAAAATGTGTTCAGCAAGAACATGGCCTGATAATCACGGGTCCAGTAAGTGGCAAAAATATCCTGACTTGTTGTCAGTGTGCCCACTGAAAATTTTGAAATGCTATTGGTAGTGCTTGTGAATACTGCATTATCAGTTGCACAATCGAGTAATGCACCTTCATTATCACTGTAATTTTGAGGCATATAGGTATAGCATTGATTTACTAACCCCTGTACTTTTGCCTGGTAATTCCATATATCGTCACTGGAAATATCACCATTGGGATAAGGGTCCAGAAAATCGGCACACGAACTCATAAAAACCAGGACAACACCTAAAATTCCGAATTTTATATTTTTCATTTGAATAGACTTTAAAAAGTTAATTTAATTCCACCTGTCAGGTTCATAAACAAAGGATAAGAAGTTACTCCCGAATTTATTGATTCAGGATCTACATCTTTTACTTTAGAAACCGTATAAAGGTTTGTTCCATTTATAAAAATACGAATCCCACGGGTGTGTATTTTAGCCATCAATTTACTTGGCAGATTATACGCAAGCTGTATATCTTGTATTTTAAAATAGCCACCATCTACCAACCAGAAATTTGATGCCCTGAAATTATTCTCCACTTTATTGTATGTTAAAGCCGGATAAACTCCCGTGCTTAGGTTATTGCGTACAAAATTAGAATAGTTGCCATCACCCCAACCGTTCCAGAAATAACTGTTTGTAAGTGGCAGGTCATAAAATGCCCTTCCGGTACCCAGAACCGATAACTCTATCCCTTTATATTTCAACTCTAAGTTAACCGAATAACTCAGAAGAGGAGCCGTGTTCCCAATTACAGAACGATCATTGTCATCAATAACACCATCGTTATTCATATCTTTATACTTTAAATCGCCGGCATGCAAAGCATTGTCGTAAAGCGAAGGGACTTGCAATGCTTCTGCATCAGTCTGATACCTTCCAATATAAGTCAATCCATAATAACTATTTACGGATTGGCTTTTAAGCGACTGATATGAATTCCGATAACCTGGTTCATCCACTTTCTCGTAAATAGCTTTTTGAGTAATTGCATTACAGCCAACCGAATAGCTAAAATCGCCAATATTGTTATTATAATTGATGGCTGCTTCAAAACCGGAATAGCGAACATCTTCAAAGTTCATTTTGGGAGTAGTACTTCCTAATCCGGCAACAGCTGGAATTGTATTTGACACCTGTGATATTATACCTTCCCGCAGCTGATTGAAATAGCTAAACTCGACTTTCAATTTATTTGAAAGCATTGTGGCATCAAATCCGGCATTAAACTCTTTTCGTTTTTCCCAACCTAAATCCGGATTTCCAATTCTGCCGGCAGTAGTGCGTGGAACGTTTGTTTCGGTTGAACTGCCTAACCAGCCGGATGTAGAAGGGCCAAATGAGCCGGATGTTGCTGTGGTGTAGTTATCACGATAGTAAAACGGCGCTTGATAGTTATCATATCCGAGAATACCAACTTCAGCTCTGAATTTGAAATAATTCAGGAACGAAAGTTGTCTCATAAAATCCTCTTCCGATACTACCCAGCTTGCCCCTACGGATGGAAAAAACTCATAGCGTTTGTCGGGAGCAAAACTATAAGTTCCCGCGTAATTTACCACCCCTTGAAGACTATATTTATTGTCGTAATTTAAAATTCCGCTCCATATAAAGTTTTGCTGACGTTGGTCATCTTTATAACTATCGCGTGTTGTTCTGTTCAACGAATAAGTCAGCGTGTTCAGAAAGTTAGCTTTTCCGATAGTAGCATTGTGCTTGAATGTTTGCGTCAATACAAAGGTTTGAAAATAGTAATCGGATAGCTTTGACATATCAGCCTGATCCACTCCATCGTGAACTTTTGTCAATAAAACGGTATCAATTCCTGCAGTTGTAAGGCTGGGAGTTACAGTGTAGGCAGTATAGTTCTGGGCTTTTCCCTTTCTTACCTGATTAAGGATATTGAATCCCATGTAAGTTTGTGAGCTTAACCCTTTAACCATATGCGACATATCAAAATCAAACGTAAGGTTAGTTGACCCAATACGGGAAGACTCTGTATAAAATCCTTTTCCCGACAATTCCCCGATTGGGTTGTTGCCCCATGTTGAAGTTACAGCATACCAGGGCTTATCCAGCTCAGGACTATTGTTTGCATAAATTGGAAATGCGATTGGAGGTGTAGTATTTGCATCCACCAGGGCTGAATTCATAGCCAGATACTCATCTCCTGTTGAATAAACCGGGGAACGACGAAGATTCATTGCCCCATAAACACCCAATTTTACTTTTAATTGTTCGGTAATTTTTATATCCAGGTTTGAACGGCTGATAATACGGTTATAATCCGATTTACTACCTAGTTTAAACATATCACCTTCATTACTTAAGCCAAGATAGCTAAAATACCGAACACCTTCATTCCCTCCGGTTGTTGAGATATTTACGCGGTTATAATCCATCGTATTTTTAAACATCATGCTTCTGAAATCGTTGCTCGGATAATACATATCATAACCACTGTTTGTCTGATATTTATCAATTGCAGCCTGTGTATATAAAAAAGGAAGGGTTTTATTGTCGCGCAAATTCGTATTGGCTCTTGCCAGATTATTCAACTGAGCATAATCGGCTCCATTTACCCAACCCGGCATGCGATCAACTATGCTTGTTCCTTTTTCGACATTTACCTTAATGGTTCGTTCATTTAATTTTCCACGGTATGTTTTTATCAAAATAATTCCATCTGCACCTACAGGCCCATACATGGCTTTGGCAACGACGTCTTTAATAATTGTTGCAGATTCAATCTCGCTCGGATCAAGCGGCATCTCTGTCATGGCAGTTGGCACACCATCTACAATAAACATTGGCGAACGCCCTCTTATCTGAAGCGAAATTTTCTCAGAATTCCCATTATATTTCTCAATAACATTTACTCCCGGAGAGCCGTTTAATTCGCGAACTTCCAATCCGGCAGCCAACCCTGTGAAAGCATTCCGAATATCCGCCCCGGTATATTTTTCAAGATCGGCACCATTAATTACAATTGTACTTCCGGTTATGTTACGCTTTTTCAAATCTACAAAAGGTAATGGAACCTGGTCTTTATCACTCGTAAAAAGTTTCAGAGTTTGTAATTTTAATGAAGCTTTACCAAGCATTTTTTGCGCAATAACAACAACTTCTTCGTGCCCGGGCACCGTGAATTTCAGATAATCATTGACTCCCGCTTCAAAAGTAACATTACCCTGGCTGTCGGTAAGAAGGTACTTTTCACCTTCGCCAATTACAACTTGTGTATTGGGAAGAACTTTATCATTCTCATCTGTAACTGTGATTTTGAATAATTGCTTAGCTCCCTTATTCTTATTATTTTGAGCTATTAAAGCTGATGTTAGAATAATTAGCATCCAAAGAAGACAAAGACGCTTTCTGTGACTAAATATATATTTTTTACTCATTTGTGTTCTGTTTTATTTGTTGATTACCATTTGGGACCAAAAACATAATTTTTCATCAGTTTATAATCTTTATCGGCAAATGGCAGATAGTACATACCTTCTTGCCATGCAACCTGGCGGTTTGCCACCAAAGGAGCCCGGGTATATTTAAACCCTGTCGGGTAATTGTTTGAGACAGCAACCTTTTCAACCACAACTCCGTAAAGTGTTGTTGAATAAGCTTGGGGAGCATCCATCCAACGGCGAATGTCATAATAATAATGCCCCTCAAAAGCTAATTCAATTGTACGTTCATTTTTAATCCTAGCTCGAAATACTTCTTTGTTTACAGTAAATTTCAGCAATACATTGGGCATACCGGCTCTGGTTCTAATTACGTTGATAGCATCTACCGCAGTCATTGTGGCTCCGGGAGCAGGCGTGTTAGGCCCATATGCTTCATTAGCAGCCTCGGCATAATTCAGGTAAAGTTCAGCTAACCGAATTACCGGATCGGTGTACATAACACTAACGTTGTTTTTTGTGCTCTCACCACCCCAACGTTTACGGGATAAGTAACCCGTTTGTGTTACTCCTGTAAAACCGGGGTTAAGAATTTCACCATAGGTAGTTGTACCACCAACAGTCTGAATCCAGATTTGAGCTTTTCCACCCGACCAGGTACCTGGTAGTATACTTTGGTTACGGATTACAGTAAAATCCAGTCGTGGATCACGATTTGCATAAGGGTCTTGTTCATTATAATGACCTAATGCGGCTGCTTCATCCCTTTCAGCTTGTGTTGTAAGGGGATCACCCCATATAGTTTCAAATTTATCAACCGTATTTTGCGTAGGACATTCACCTGAATTATATTGGCTATTGTTAAACACCCCCGGTAATAAGTACTGAACATGACCTGATGATGCAGTATTTGTTCCTGCATACCAGCCCCACAATTGTTCATTTGAATACTTATTTCCATTAAAGTTTTGTTTGAAATTTGCCCATGGAAGCAAGTCATATTTCAAATCTAAAGCAGTTTGAATTGCACCCCAGTTAGCAATAGCTGCAGCAGCCCATGCATCGGTTCCTTTGTCGTTGTTCAATGGGCTGGCTGCGTACAACAAAGCTCTTGCCCTTAATGCTGCAGCTGCCATTCCGCTAGGTCGAAACATATTAGGATCGATTAAATGCAAGGCTCCACCCGGTCCAGGATCACGGCGCATCGTGTTAGCTTTTTTATAACATTCAATGGCGGCATCCATATCAGCCACAACAGCCATATAGGTTTCATACTTTGACAATTGAGGTATATCCCATTGATCATCCGGGCCTAGTGGCTTCGTGATATGCGGCATTGGTCCCCATGATCTGGAAAGCTGAAAATGACAAAAACCGCGAACAAAATAAGCCTGTGCCCTTAAATCATTTTTTTCTTCTTCTGTTGCATTCTGAATCATATCAACTTTTTCCAATGCAATATTAGCCACCCTTATTGCTTTCCACATGGCGTTAAACCAGCCAAACTGCTCACCATTCGGAGCAGACCATGTTGGCTCATTAAACGAGTATAAAATTTGGGATGGATACATAGTTCCTCTTTTATAGGGTTGACTAAGTTGCAACCTTCCGGCATCGCTCATGTCGGTTAAACTTTCCAACGAAAATTTTTGGCTACTATACGCCCAATGCAAACCAAAGCCGGTAGATATAGCATACGTTCCATAATCAGAATAGACAATATCGAAAAATTTCTTGAAATTTTCCTGCTTTGAAAATACCTGCTCCTCATCGAGGCCAGATTCCGGTGACACATTCAAATAATCCCCTAAACAAGATGTCAAGAGCAAAGAGCTAAAGCTCAGATATATTATAAAAATAAATAGTTTTTTCATTGATCTGATTATTTGGTATTAGAATGAAACTTTAAGACCTAATTTGGCACTGACCATTTGTGGATAAAAGCCGTCCATATAGTTTTTCCGTTCGGGATCACCCTCAATAAGTGATGTAAATGTAAAGAGGTTATTCCCTGTTGCATACACATTTACATTATCGATTCCGAAAACATGACGCAACATTTTATTTTTAAAGTTATAACCCATATATACCTCTTTCAATCTCAGGTAGTCTGCGTTTCTCCATGTCCGTCCGACAAGCATTCCGCCGTAGCCATCTGCAGCATCGGCCGCTCCACCTGCCCAAAGAAATTTGGGATCATTGTTATATTCAAAATTAAGTGTGGCGTGGTTAGCAGCCTGATTAGTTGGTGTCCAGTAATCCAATTGAGCAGTATGCACCCGAAGATTGCCTTTTAAGAATTCAGTTTCAAAGGCCCCATTAAAATTGACATATTTTCCGGCATTGCCCTGAAACATGAAACTGAAATCAAATCCTTTGTATGAAAACCCACCCGAAAATGAATAAGTCACCGGAGGATATAATGAACCTGCAACAGGATGTTTATCAGCCGTATTGATTACACCATCACCGTTATAGTCCACATATTGATAATCGCCAACATTTGAAGCTGTAATTGCAATCGGTGAAGGATTCAGGTGTAAATCATTAACTGTCGTAAAGTACTGGTTACCGTTCAGTTCCAGCCCATTCAATTGTCCTCCATAAGGTTTACCGGCTTCTTTTTGGTATTCTTCGGCATAAGGTAAATCGTCTTTATAAATTACCCGATTCTCGTTAAAACCAAAATTCCCTTTTACGAAATAATTAAATTTATTTGCCAGCGTTTTGTTGTATTCAACTTCCACCTCAAAACCATGTTTTTTCATGCTTCCAAGATTCAGGTCTTTGAATGAATTTCCGACAAAGAATGTGGTGGTATTAGGTGTAAGAAGCATTTTATCGCGATATTCGTCGTATAAATCGACGCTAAATCTCAATTCATTTTTCAGGACCCCAAGTTCAATACCCAAATCTCTTTTATGAGCCATTTCCCATTGGGCAGAGGAGTTTGCGGCTTTATCTTCAACAATATAATTCCCACTTACAGAATAATTGCTAATGTACAGCCAACGATTAGCCGCATTGTCACTTCCTACCAGCCCGTCGGAATATCTGAATTTCAATTTATCGATAGCCGGAAAAGCAGCTTTGAAAAATGGTTCTTCTGAAGCTATCCAACCAACTGCCAATGAAGGGAACAAACCGAACCGATTTTTGGGAGCAAAACGCTCTGAACCAGTATACCCGAGGTTCAATTCCAATAAATACCGGCTGGCATAATCGTAAGTAGCGCGCCCTACAACACCTGCATTGTAATATCCGAATTCAGTATTCTTGTTTTTTTGTTGGATATTTATCAATGCCAATCCGGACACATTGTGTTTACCAAAAGAGCGATTATACTGAGTAGAAACCTCGGAATATAAATTGGTGTAATAATCACCGGACATTCCTCCAATATTGATTGCCAAAGGAGATTGCATATATACATCATTGCCCTGACCAACACGATACCATGGATTTGCCCCTGCTACACCAATCTTTGTATAATCCAATTGATATTGAGGAAAATCATAAGAAGCTGTCAGTGCAGTATTTGTAAAACTGGTACTCAAAGACACTTTCCCCTTTAACGAAAGTCCCTGTGTAATAAAATCCAATTTCTGATTAAATATAAGATCCGTAAAAAGCACTGATGTTAATGTTTTATTGAACGATCCACTATAAAAAATACTATATGGATTATCAAAATATTCACCAATCTTATCGGCATATCTTATTCCTGTAGCCTCAGGATAGTCGGGATCAGGCACTTCCTGCAAAACCCATTCCGGGAAATAAGCAGGATATGCAGCCGGCGAAGCCCCATATAACGATTTCCATGGAGAAGCCGTATGTGAATTTGTTACCTGAATATCGCCACCCAGGTTTAATGAAATGGATGTGCTGGGACTTATATCAAAATCTACATTTGAGCGGTAATTAATACGGTCATTTTTATATCGGGTATCATCAAATCCAACATTATAGCCTTTGAAAAAATCTCCTTCATGCAAATAGGCAAATGAGGTAAAATATTTCACAAACTTAGTTCCTCCGCTCAAATTGATATTTGCCTGTTCGTTTTGAGAAAATGGATTCGTCATTAATTTAAACCAGTCATTATCGGGATAACGCAATGAATTCAAGCGTGTAGAAGGATTTTTATACTCATTCAGAGCCGACTGTGGAATTAAATTGGTGAACATTTGCTTATTCATAAGAGCCACATTCAACATGCTCATAGTGGTATACGAACTAATATGGTCAGGCAGTGCAGTGGGAACCTCAATTCCTGAAGAAAAGGACACATTTAGCTTTGGCTTACCTAGTGCCCCTCTTTTAGTGGTGACAATGATAACACCATTAGCTCCTTTAGCCCCAAATACCGCTGTAGCAGATGCATCTTTCAGTACCGAAACAGTGTTAATCTCATTAGGATCAAGATTGGAGAAATCACGTTCAACACCATCAACCATTACCAACGGCTGAGAGCCATTCCAGCTCGACAAACCACGAATAATAATTTCAGAACTATTCTGTCCGGGTTGTCCACTTTGTTGAATAGTTAATACTCCCGAAAGCTTACCTGCGATAGCATTCGTAATATTACTGGTCCCTGATTTTACAAGTGCCTCTGTACCAACTTGTGAAATTGCCCCGACAACACTTTCTTTTTTTTGAAACCCATAACCCACCACAACAACTTCTGAAATGCCTACACTGGCATCCTCCATAACGACTTTATAAACAGACTGATCAGTAATCTGTACTTCACGGGAGGTGTAGCCAACAAAAGACACTAAAATGGATTTTACATTTTCGGTAATTTCTAGTGAAAAGTCGCCATTAACTGTTGTTACAGTTGCCATAGATGTTCCCGGTACCATAACTGTAGCTCCGGGAATACTAGTTCCCTTTGAATCTAACACTTTCCCGGTTATTCGTTTTCTTTTCAGTTGATCATTCCTTTTTTCGGTTGACGTATTTTGTTTCTGATTAATAATATTTGTATTGGCATGCAAAACCAATGACCCTGCAAATAGTAAAACTGCAAGCAATTTAATCCTGAATGAAGTAAGATTCATTTTCCTCATTTTACAGGACAAATTTATATTTGGATTGTTTTCCATAAGCTTAAATTGATTTATGATTTCTTTTCATCGTATGAGTAATAATATCTGGTTATTTATATACTGTTTTTGTATAATGGTTGATTTGCTAAATTCTATTTATATTGCTCTTTCAGTTCATCATACCATTTTTTCATTACAAAGTATGCTCTTTTCTTTTGCCCTTTATCGGAGACCAAACCTTTGCGATTAAAATCATCCTGAATATCACGCAACTGACGGCGTGGAGAGCGGAAATCTTTCAGAATCCATGGGGTGGTACCAGCTAAACCGGGAATACGCTTCAGCATGTTGACGCTGCGAATATACAAATCTTCCTGATAATCCTCCGTAAAGCGTTCTGTCTTGTCACCATGCAGATTATAGAGCGCACAACCTCCGAATTCGGTGATAATTACCGGTTTTTGTACGTCGAATGTCCAATTTACACGGTCGCACTTTTCCGGCAGGCCATCATACCAACCCACATATTGGTTAAAACTCAACACATCCATTACTTTACTCAATTCATCATTCACGGTCATGAGTCCGGGTTTTAAGGCTTCTTTTTCCATGGCAGCACCAACCAACCGGACCGGGTCGAGTGAACGCACTTTTGAAGCTAAACGGTTAAGAAAACTCAGCCGTTCGGGGCTTTGTGGTGTTTCGTTGGCAATAGACCAGATAATGATGTTTGACCGGTTCTTATCGCGGGTAATATTGTCTGTTAGTTGCGTTTCTGCATTTTTATATGTCTCAGGATTAATCCACTGTATAGTCCAGTAAACAGGGATTTCGGACCAAACCATAATACCCATTTTTTCAGCCTGGCGAACCATTTGTTCGTTGTGTGGGTAATGAGCCAGGCGTACAAAATTGCAACCCATATCTTTAGCCCATTGCAGCAAAGTAATGTCATCCTCTTTGGAATAGGCACGCCCGTTGCGAAACGCTGCTTCCTCATGAATACACACTCCACGAAGGAAAACCTGTTTTCCATTCAGCAAAATTTTCGTTCCCTGCGTTTCAATAGTACGGAAACCAATTTCATCGGATACTTTTTCGTCATTGGCAAGAATATTAACCGTGTATAATTTCGGATTTTCAGGCGACCAGTATACCGGTTTCACGCTAGATTCGAAAGAAGCAAAACCATTGGCATCGGGGGTTAACTGCTTAGATAGTTTCAGTTCCGGAATTTCGACAGTCACAGATCTATTCAACTGGTCACCATCCAACTGCACCCAACCGGTCAATGTATTCTTATCTCCTTTTTTAAGTTGCACGTAATAATCCCGAACAAACGTTTCAGGCGTTTCTACCAAAGTAACCTGACGCGTAATTCCACCGTAATTCCACCAATCGGAATTTACGGTAGGCACCGCATCAAAAGCCCTTTTGTTATCAACTTTTACAACTAATGAATTTTCGCCATTTTTGAGCAAGCCGGTCACTTCAAAGTTGAACGGTGTAAATCCACCCACATGCTTCCCAAGTTCCTGACCATTTACAAAAACGACAGCCTCATAGTTCACCGCTCCGAAATGCAGAAAAACCCGTTTATCATTTTTCAATTCGTATTTGAACCTGTTTCTGTACCATACTGTACCTTCGTAATAATAAAGTTCAGGACGCTGTGTATTCCAGTCGCCCGGAACAAAAAGCGTTTTATCTGTTGCGAAATCATATTCCTGCAAAGTCGTTTTATCAAGATAATCCTTGTCCGTTCCGTAGCCATTTTTGTATGGCACGCGCCTGTAGTCGTAATATCCGTTTTCGAATGGATCAACGATAGTACGCCAAAGTCCATCCAACGAAATGGTTTTACGTCCGTCTACATTTATTATTTGTGGCGATACCTGTGAATAACTGTTCGAGAGATTTGTTATAACAAAAAATAAAATAATAAACCTGGTAACTTTTTTCATATTTCCTTTGTTTTAATTTGTCTGCACACGCCCTGCACACAAAATGCAGAGCGCTACAAACAAACCATTGATAACTAAATATCTAACCTTAAAAAACTAATTATAAATTTATTTTGTGTGAATAATTTCCTTTTTCTGTTGAAAGACGTACAATATAAATACCTTTCAATCCACTAATACTTAAAGAATTGCTGGCTGAATTAAATACGGTAGTTCTAACCACGCGCCCAAGTATGTCAGTGACTGAACATTGTATGCTTTGATTTGTATTCAACATAATCTGACCATTCCTGACAATAATTTTACTTTCAGTCAATTTTCCTGTAACTTCGGTTGAAGTATCGTACAACAGGTTGGCGTTTGTGGCTGTGTAATTTGAAACCCATTTAGATGGTGCGTTAATAACAGAACTAAAGGTTCCTGTTCGAGCAGTGAAACCAATAAGTGGAACCAGGTCTGAATTCGCCGGAGAATACCCCACAGAAGCATCTAAAGTTGTACCTGAAATATCCAATGTGCCTGTAGAGTTAATCTGGTCATAATCAACACCGGCAACAGCTGTACCGTTAATGTTCATTTTGCAAGTCCCGGTTAAAACGAGTGATGGATCCGAGAAAGTGAATATTCCAACACCAGCATCACCGCCTGGCGATAGCGTTCCCGTAGAAGGAACAAAAGTGCCGGCTTTGAAAATGCCTTTTCCAGCCACTTTCCCTCCGTTATTATTGAATACAACTTTGTATCTGTTTATGATGCTATCAGTGGATAGTGCGACATTAAAATTAAACACCCCGTTCGCATTGTTATTAACAACTGCTACAGTAGTATTTCCTGCATATCCGGCAATAAGCTTATTCACAGTTATTGCTCCTGTGTTTGTAATAGACGAATTGGCATCACCCAGTACAATTGATGCTGCTCCTGTTGTATTGAGTGTCATTGTACCTGAGTTGATAATACTGGCTGTCAACGCATTGGCTATCTGACAGGAAATCGCAGGAAATGCCCCTGTGTTAGTCACGTTTATAACACCTTCATTTCTAAACTCATCAGTTGCTCCCGGATTACCATTCAGATAAATTGCGCCGTAACTTGTTGGGTAATTGCCATCCAATGTGAGCGTACCTGTATTTTTGAATTTTGCAGTTCCATAAGTATAAGGCGAAGCAGTACCGGCACGCTGAGCATTCAGATAAATAGCATAAGACCCTGTACTTCCACTCATTCCATGAATAGTCAGAGTTCCTGAGTTCACTAGAGTTCCAACGGCAGAAGCTGTCCCTGTAACCGATTGGCTGATAACTCCATTGGCACTTACATATCCTGAATAAAATTCAATACTGCCGGCTAATGTCAATGTACCACTATTTCCCATGTGTATCAATCGCCAGTTTTTATAATCAGATACGCTTCCAAAAACTGCCGTGCCGTCAATCACCGCGTTTGCTGCGGCCCCAAGTTCAAAAAAGCGGGTTCCGGTAGGTACTGCAAAATTCATTGTACCTCCTAAAGTCACACGAGGTGTTCTGTTAGCTGTTGTCTGGGACAAATAAATGCATCTTGTTGATGAACTGGCAATTGTACTTGCCATCATGTCTATATTCAATGTACCGTTGTTGATAAATTTTGAATCTGCATCTGTTCCGTTGGCTAAGTTGATAGCCGCATTTGAAGCTGCAAGTGTTTGTTTCACCGAAAAGGTTCCATTATTTATGAATGTACCTCCGCCTACGTTTATTATGGGGTTTACTGTGCTGGTTTGTTCTACGGTAATACTTCCTGTTGTTTCAATAGTCAATGTTCCAAGAACCGACAAGCTATTTAGTTTTATCGTACTTAAATCTGTATTTACAGTTACCACTGCACCGGCAGCAATCACTACATTATCACCGGCTACAGGAGCACTTGGTGTCCAGTTTGCATCAGTCCAGTTTCCGGTAGCTCCGGCTGTATAAGTAACTGTAGCTGCAAAAACCGATGAACCGAATATAGACAATAGAATAGCCGATACAATTCTAATCAATTGCATAGTATTATTTTTCATGATTTTAGATTTATGTTCATTGTCCCTCACATAATTACTGTGGGGGAAATGAACCTGATTTTATAAACTTATTTTCTGGGAATAAACGCCTTTGGCAGTAGTTAAACGTACAATGTAAATGCCTTTTGGAGCATTAACAGAAACGACATTACTTTCACCCCAAAGGGTAACTGTTTTAATCGTTTTTCCGGTAATATCGGTCAACATCATATAAACATTCTCATTTGCAGGCAGCATTACCTGAATAGCTTTTCCATCAAAATAGATCTTTCCTTCAAACTCAGCGACAGGCTTAATTCCAGCCACATCGTCTTCCGCTCTTAACTTTCCACCAGGATGCTGGAGAAGCCGCTGATGGCGCGCAGCGGTGCACGCAGGTCGTGTGACACCGAGTAGGAAAAGGTTTCCAGTTCCTTGTTGGCGGCTTCCAGCTCCACCATGTGTTCCTGCACCCGGTGCTGCAGCTGGGTGATTTCCTGGCGCAGCCGGCGTACTTCCAGTGCGCGGGACAGCACCGGCAGGATGGTGCTCAGCTTGAAGGGCTTCAGCACGTAGTCCAGCGCGCCGGCTTTCATGGCCTCGATGGCGGTGTCGATGGCGCCGTGGCCGGTCATGACCACGCCTACCAGATGCGGATCCAGTTCCTGTGCCGCACGCAGGAAACTGATGCCATCCATGCCGGGCATCTGCAGATCGGTGAGCACCAGGTCGAAGTGCTGGCTGGACAAGGCCTGCAGCGCCTGACTGGCCGATGGAAAGGCAGTGACGTCGTAACCGGAGTCTTCCAGCGTGTGATACAGCGCGGTCATGTGCGCCGGTTCGTCATCGACGATCAACAAACGGGCCTGGCTGGCGGAGGGGGCTGCAGTGTTCATGGCTGTTCGGGCTGTCGGGGCGAGGAGGCGGGAGAAAGCAGTTCGACCAGTGTGCGGCGCAATTGATCCAGTCGCGGTGGCTTGCTGAGCACGCGATCGACATGAGCCGGAGTTGCACCATCGTCGAGCAGGCGCTGGCCCCAGCCAGTGAGCATGATGACCGGCAGTTCCGGTGCGCCGGCCTTGATGGCGGCGGCGACGCGCCGGCCATCCACATACGGCATGCCCAGATCGGTGATCACTACATCCAGCGCCGGCTGTTGGCTGCCAGCACGGGTGGTGTGGAAGGTGTCGATACCCGCCTGGCCACCGTCGGCAGTGATCACCTGGTGGCCGTCGTGCTGCAGTGCCTCGCGTAATGCCGCAATGATCAGCGGGTCATCATCCACCAGCAGGATGCGCAGCGGCCGCAAGGCGGGAAGCTGGTTGATGTGGCGCGCTTCGGCTGCCAGCGAAGTGGCGCTGGCAAACAGCAGGCGCATGGTGGTGCCGGCGCCCGGATTGCTATCGATCTGCAGCTCGGCGCTGTGGCGTCGCGCCATGCCATACACCATGGCCAGTCCCATGCCCGTACCGCGTTCGCCCTTGGTGGTGAAGAATGGTTCCAGGCATTGCTTGCGGCGTGGTGTCATCCATGCCCACGCCAGTGTCGCTGACCTCCAGCATCACGCTGTGGCCGGCGTCGTGTGCGCTGATGCCGCTGTGGATGCGTCAGGGTGCCGCCTTCGGGCATGGCGTCCACCGCGTTGAAAATCAGGTTGGTGAGTGCGTCGCGAATCTCGCTTTCGGCGCCCATGATGCTCGGCAGAGGTTCAGTCAGCTGCATCTGCAGTTCGATCATGGCGCCGCGCTGCTGTGGCTCGTCACGCCATTTGGCGCGCGTCAGTTCCACCACCTGGTGTGCGATCCGGTTGAGGTCGATGCGGGCGAGACTCAGCTGTGGTTCGCGGTTGCGATAGAACTCGCGCATGCGGCTCACGGTTTGCGCCACATCGTCGATGGCGCGCTGGATGGTGCTCAGATAGCCGCGCGCCCGTTCGCTCAGTCCCGGTTCGCGCTCCAGCAGGGTTTCGGTATACAGCGTGATCGGCGAGATGGCGTTGTTGATGTCATGCGCCACGCCGCTGGCCATTTGCCCCAGTGCGCGCAGACGTTCCTGCTGCAGCGTGCTCTGCTGGCTCTGTCGCAGGTCTTCATAGGTCTGCTGCAGAGTGTCGTACAGCTGTACCTGGTGAGTGGCCAGCGCCACATGCTCGCTCAGCTGCCGCAGGAATTCACAATCGCGGCTGGAGAAGTCATCGGCCAGATAACGTGCCGCCACCAGCACGCCGAACACCTGGCTTTCGGCCAGCAGCGGCGTGATCACCAGTGAGTGCAGGCCAACGGCCGCCAGCCGTTCCGGAAACGGGAATGGCAGCAGGCTGATGTCTGCCTCATACACCAGCTGGCCACTGACACAGCGCGCCAGGCCATTCTGGTCGATGGCAATGCGTGACTGTTCGTGCATCTGCAGCTGCTTGGCCAGTGCCTGGCTGCGTGAGCCGACGCAGGCCACGCTCAGCTGCTGGCTGTCGGCGTGATAGTGGCAGATGCAGCCGAAGTCGATGGGCAGGTTGTCTTCCAGGTTGCGTAGCACCACCTGGAAAATGCTGGTCAGGTCCTGGCGCTCGCCGATGGCGCGGGTGATCCGGTGCAGCAGGTCGAGACGGTTGATCTGTTCCTGCACGCGCTGCTGCGCCTGCCGGCGTTCGGTGATGTCGGTGATGAAACCGCAGAAGGTGGTGATGCCGCCGGACTGCAGCGGACTGATCGACAGTTCCACCGGAAATTCGCTGCCGTCACGGCGCAGTGCGGTCAGCTCCAGCGAGCGATACGAAACCGGCCCATGGCCGGTGTCGAGGTAGGTCTGCAGGCCGCGCCGGTGCTGCTGGCGCAAGCTGGCCGGAATCAGCGTGTCGGCCAGGTCCAGTCCCAGGGCTTCGTCGCGGCTCCAGCCGAACATCTGGCCGGCGCGCGGATTCCATTCGATGATCTTGCCGTGCTGATCGATGACCACCACCGCGCTCAGAGCCGAGTTCAGCACCGCGCGCAGCCGTGCTTCGCTGTCGCGCAGATGCTGATCCTGGGCTTGGATCTGGCTCAGCATCTGGTTGAAGGCGTCGGTGAGCGAGCCGACTTCATCGTCGCCCAGCTTGCGGGCGCGCAGGCTGTAGTCGTGCCGGGTCGCCACCGTCGAGGCGGTTCGCGCTAGGCTCAGCACCGGTTCGGACAGCTGGCGCTGCAGTACCCGCGACAGCAGATACGCCACCAGGAATGCCACTGCGGTCATGGCCAGGGCAATGATGCTGTACAGCTTGAGCTGGGTGTACAGCACGCTTTGATCCGCTTGCAGATACAACGTGCCCAGTCGCCAGCTGGCGCCCTGTTTCACCGGCTCCAGGCCAATCAGGTATCCCGCTGCAAAACCATAGCCGTCGGCTGGAACGCTGGCTGGCAGGCTGTCCGCGGCCAGCCCGGCGGGATAGGTGGCGAATAATGTGCCGTCGTTGAGATACAGGGCGGCAGCGACGATCTGCGGCTCGGCCTTGAGTGCGCCGAGGATTTCTTCGGCGTCATCGGCATTGTCGAAGGCCAGCGCCGCGGTGGCGTTGGTGGCCACCACCCGAGCCAGGGTGGCGGTGTTGCGCAACAGGTTCTGCTGGAAGTTGCGGTATTCATAGGCAATGAACGCCAGGCAGGTCAGCAGCAGCACGGTGCCGCTGGTGAGCAGCAGCAGGGCCATGACTTTGCGGCGGATGGGCGTGTTGGAGAGCATCCGCTAGTCCTCGCCTGGCGCGACGATGTCGGCGGGACGCAGCAGTTTGGAGCTCAAGGTGAGGCTGGCATTGCGGGCGCTATCCAGCGAAATGCGCAGGCGGATCTTGTTGGCCACGGTGGCGAACCGGATGATGCCGCCATCGCGATTGAAGTGTTCGGCATCACTGATGGTCAGGATCGGTTTGTCTTTCAGCTGCGCCAGAATCTGCGCCATGCGTGCGCTTTCCGAGCGGCTGATGAACAGCAACTGGCAGTTGCCGATCTCTGCCATGCTGCGATAACGCTGCACGACCAGCGGCCGGCCGTTGGCGGCTTCGCCGCGTACGGCTTCATCCAGATAAGCGCCGAATGGGTCGTCGCCCAGCACGCCGATCACCAGCGGACTGGCGGCATCGGTGAAGGCTTGTGCCGGCCAGTCAACGAACTGGGTGAAGTTGAACAGGAACACGGCTTTCAGCTGGTATTCCGGCGTGGTGGCATTGGCTGACCAGGCCGGGTGAGCCGTGCCCAGCAGCAACAACAGGCAGGCGAGCCGGATGCGCCATGAAGTGACGCGGTATGTATGACGCATTGGCGGCTGCGGGTGAGTCATCAGCAGTCCCCGGGCGCGCGCTGCTTCAGAACTGCCATGTCAGCTTCCCGTAGACATTGCGTTCGATTTCCCGCCGCTGTGTGGTGGTGCTGAACTCGGCATGATGGGCATGCAGCAGGTTCTGGCCGGTAAGGGACAGTTCCAGTTGCGCCGACACCTGCCAGCCCAGCCGCAGGTCCAGTTCGCTGTAGGCCGGAATGTTGTTGTTGACGATCCGGCTGATGTGCCGATAGGTCGCGTCCAGCTGCAGACCGCGTGGCAGATCGAAGGCCGAGCGCAGTGTGATCTGGTGCTTGGGATCGAAGGATTCACTGCGGCCGTAGGACAGGTCCCTGCTGCCCGGACGGGGGCGCAGGGCGATGCGGATCTCGGTGTCGGCCAGGCGCAGTTGCCACCAGTCGGTGGGCCGGTATTCAAGTGTCAGTTCCGCACCATAGGCGTGACCCTGCTGGCCATTGCCGATGGTGGTGGGTGAAGTCGCGGGGGGATTGACCGGCTCGACGCTGCGCAGCTTGTCATAGTCGTTGTAGAACGCTGCGGCTGCCACGGACAGGCGCGTCTGTGGCTGCACGCGATATCCCAGTTCGTAGGCCAGCAGTTCTTCCGAGGCAAAACTGTCATTGCCGACACGGGTGTACGGTGCCGTGACGGGCGTGAACAGTTCGCGGTCATTGCGTGCCGGCGTGCGCACTGCGCGTGACACGGCGCTCCACAGGGTTTGCCGGCTGTCGGGTGTCCAGGCCAGGCGCAGGCTGGGCTGGAATTCGAATCCGGTGTAGTCGTTGTGTTCGAGCTTGGTGCCCACGGTCAGGCGCAGCGTGTTTTCCAGCAGGGCGATCTCGTCCTGGATGAAGCCACTGTAGAGATAGGAGGTCTTGCTGGCTGGCTGGTACAGCTGGCCGACGAAGTTGTAGGTGCGGCTGTCGTAACGCCGGTAGCCAATGCCCCACACCACGCTGTGACGGGTGCTGGCCAGCAGCCGCTGTTGGAAGTCGAGGTCGTAGGTGTGCAGGGTTTCCGAAACGATGCCCGGTGTGTCGCGATGCGTGAAGTCGTGGTACAGCTGCAGGTCGAAACCGGATTGTGTGTCCAGAGTGCGCGACCAGCGCAGCAGCAGGTTGTTGCCGTTGGCGTCCACATCGGCTGCGGCCGCCTGTTCGAAGCGTGCCTGGTAGGCGTCCCCCTGGACGGTCAGGGTGTCACGTCCGGACAGGCGGCTGTCGATACGCATGCCGGCCTGACTCATGTCCCAGCCGCCCGCCAGGTCAGTGCCGTTGTTCAACACCGGGCCATCGCGTTCCTGACGTTTGGCATATACGCGGTAATTGCTGGCGCCCAGTGTGCCGCCGAAGCGCAGGCCGCCGAAGTGGCGCAGTTCGTTGCCACCGCCGCCGGTGAGCAGGATGCCCTGGGTGTCGGCGGCGGACTTGGTGGTGATGTTGATCACGCCATTGACCGCATTGCCGCCCCATAGCGCTGCGCCCGGGCCGCTGATGACTTCGATGCGTTCGATGTCTTCCAGCAGGGTGTCCTGCACATCCCAGAACACACCGGCCAGGCGTGGTGTGTACAGGGCGCGGCCGTCGAGCAGCACCAGCAGCTGATTGGCGGTTTCGGTGTTGAGACCGCGCGCGCTGATCGCCCAGCGGCGGGTATCGATCTGCGCCACTTCCAGATTGGTGGCCAGACGCAGTGCTTCCGGCAGGCTGGTGGCGCCCGAGCGGCGGATGTCGTCCTGAGTAATGACCTGGATGGCGGACGCGGCTTCCGACAGCTTTTCCGGATGTTTGGAAACCGAGGTCACTTCGAGGTTCATCAGCTCCTCGACGCTCAGCTTCTTCAATGCCGACGCGCTGTCGGTCTGCGCCTGCAGTGCCGGCGTCTGCAACAGCGCCAGCAGAGTGATGACACGGACGGGTTTGCCCAGGATGCTGGCAGGCGGCAGGGTCTGCATCGGTGTACGAGGCTCCCTTTCGTTTGATGACTCAGTCCTTGGCGGGCTCATTAGGTGATGCAGTGCGCGGTAGTAGCGGGCTCGTGATCGTGCAGAATCTGGAAGGATTGGTATTTCTGCGGTTTGTGCTTATGAGAATAGGCGAAGGCCTGTGAGCCATGGAGTGGTGTAAACCACTATCAGCCAATGCCTCAAGCGTGTCCCCGGTTCGGTCTGGGGTGTGCTGGTTGTGTGCCGTGCCGCGATGTGGTGTGGCGTTGCACGCTGCTGTCAGCGCTTGCTGCGGAACAGGCCGAACACGCTGGTGTAGCCATGCAGATAAGTGGTGCCGCGCACTGGACCGATTTCCCCATTGCAGAAAAAGCCGCCCAGCGGCAGTTCGCCCAGTGATTGGGTCAGGGCATTGCAGTCATGGTCGCTATGGCCGTAGAACTGCGCGCCCCGGCCCAGACATGAAAACAGCAGCGCGCCGCTGGGCTCACCGCCGTGTTGCGTGCTTCGATAGTGCTGCAGCAACAGCTCCAGGTCATGAGTCGAGGTCTGGGCATCGCGCAGATGCAGTTGCACTACGCTGTGTGGCGTCACCTGGGTGTTGATCAGCAGGGCGCCGCTGTCTGGGTCGAGGCCAAGCAGCGTGCGGATCAGGAAGTCACCGGCCTGATATTGCTCGCGTTGCGGTTGCATGGCGATGCCGATGAACAGGGCTTCGGTGAATAGCTGGCGGTCGCTGCGCGGGATGCGGTGGTACAACTCGGTGAGCACTTCCCGGGGCGGTTTGCCATCCAGTTCCAGGATCAGATTTTCATGGGTGGCGGTGGCAAACATCGGTTCGCCGATGGGGCGGCAGCCCTGCGCCACGATCACGTCAACCTGCAGGTTGCCAGCTCATGCCCAGACACAGTGCGCCGCTGCTATAGGTCCGGTCATTCAGTAGCAGGCAGGGCAGACCGGGCTGTTCCATGCCGCTGGCCAGGCCGCCCAGTTTCATGGCCTGCGGGAAATGACGGTCCAGTCCCTTGAGCAGCGGCTCGGTAACGAAGCTGTGCGGATCGGTCAGCAGCAACAGACATTCCGGCGTATGGCCGGCATGGTGCAGGGTGCTGTCCCACAGGCTGCGTTCGGCATAGATGGGGGGTACCTGCTGATGCTCCAGATGGACGCCGTGCAGCTGTACCTCCGGTAGCACCGCGCCGATCAGAGCAAGCGCGGGTTGCTGCTCCAGCTCCCGGGCATTGCCGATCACGCCCACGCCCAGACAGCCGTACAGCTGCGCGTTGTCGAACTCACGGCGCAGCAGGCCGGGCAGAGCAGCGAAATGCGTGGCGAACGATGCCGAGGCGAATACCAGGACCAGATCGGGTTCGCGGCCGGACAGTGCTTCCAGCAAGCGGTCTGCGGCCTGGGCGACGGCCTCGGGTAGAGAATCATGGGTGGCGCTTACTGAAGCCCATTGCATGACGGAATGCATGGCGGAATCCCTGGAGTGGCCGGAAGGTGCGGGCGGCATGTCGGCATCGCGTAATGATGTTAGCGCCGTGCGCAGCAGGCAGGTACGCTACACCTTTGGCATCAGCACGCCCAGCACAGGTTAGGCGGCTGGGTGCCAGGCAAAGTTCAAGAGCGGTGTGCATGAGCAACGAGCGTATTGATGAGTTGAGTCCGGAAGCCGGTGACGAACTGGCGCAGTATCGTCTGGCGACCCTGGCCATTCGTGCCGGTCATGCCCGTACCCATGAAGGCGAGCATGCCGAACCGATTTTCCCCACTTCCAGCTTCGTGTTCGGCAGTGCCGCCGAGGCGGCGGCTCGCTTCGCCGAAGGGGCGACCGGCAACATTTATTCGCGTTTCACCAATCCCACCGTGCGCTGCTTTGAAGAACGGCTGGCGGCGTTGGAAGGTGGTGAAGCCTGCGTGGCCACGGCCTCCGGCATGGGGGCGATCCTGTCGCTGTGCATGGCCTTGCTCAAGGCTGGGGATCACGTGGTGTGTTCGGACAGCGTGTTCGGTTCGATCATCACGCTGTTCAATCGTTACATGACCAAGTTCGGTATCGAAGTCAGCTATGTACCGCCGCATGACCTGGACGCGTGGCGTGCGGCCGTGCGACCCAATACCCGGCTGTTTTTCTGGAGACCCCCTCGAATCCGCTGTCCGTGATCGGTGATATCCGCGGCATTGCCGACATCGCCCATGCACACGGCGTGCTGCTGGCGGTAGACAACTGCTTCTGTACGCCGGCCCTGCAGCAGCCCTTGGCCCTGGGAGCCGATGTGGTGATCCATTCGGCTACCAAGTACCTGGATGGTCAGGGGCGGGTGGTGGGTGGCGCCGTGGTGGGCGGCAAGGAACTGGTGGGGCGGGATGTGTTCGGTTTCCTGCGCACGGCCGGCCCCAGCATGAGCCCGTTCAATGCCTGGGTATTCCTCAAAGGGCTGGAAACCCTGGAACTGCGCATGAAGGCGCATTCGGCGGCGGCGCTGGAGCTGGCGCGCTGGCTGGAGCAGCAGCCCAAGGTGCGGCGTGTGTATTACGCCGGCCTCGCGTCGCATCCGCAGCACGAACTGGCGGCCCGTCAGCAGCGGGCATTCGGCGGCATCATTGCCTTTGAAGTGGAGCAGGCGCGAGCCGGTGCCTGCGCAATTGCATTGATGCCACCCGCATGGTGTCGATCACTGCCAACCTGGGAGATGTCAAAACCACCCTGACGCACCCGGCCACCACCACGCATGGCCGGATCACGCCAGCAGAAACGCGAACGGCCGGTGTTGCCGAGGGTCTGCTGCGGATTTCGGTGGGTCTGGAGGGATATCGAGGACCTCAAGGCAGACCTGACCCGGGGGCTGGCAGCGGTGTGAAGTTTGCCGTCTCGGAGTGCATCCGGTTCTGACAATGTGCGGATTCTGGCGATTGCCTTGGTTCAGGCTTTGGCGTAGGCTGCGCGCAGTTCGTGTCACCTTGCCTGCTTTTTTCTCTGGCTTGGCCAGCCAGACCAGCTTGCTGGTGTGGTCCAAATGGCCAACTTCTGAAAAATGCAACGAGTACCGCAAACGTTAGGCCTGGGAGCTGTACCGGCCACACCGACTGCCCGATCGGACGCTGGTGTGGGCGAGGGCGGAGCCCGAAGATGAACAGAGCCTCGCAGTGAACCAAAGCTACCAGACTATGACGATGCGTATCAGCGGGAATGCTTGAGGCTTTTCAGAGAGAAGTGTTTCTATGACCAAGATCTATGTCGGCAACCTGCCGTTTTCTGCTAACGAAGGCGAACTGCGCCAGCTGTTCGAACAGCATGGCACTGTTAATTCCGTGGCTCTGATCAACGACCGCGAAACGGGCCGTCCCGTGGTTTCGGTTTCGTTGAAATGCCGAACGCCGATGCTGCTCGTGCCATTGCTGCTCTGAACGGCAAGGACATGGGCGGTCGTCCGCTGCGCGTAAATGAAGCGCAGGAACGTGAACGCACCGGCGGCGGTGGTGGCGGCGGTGGCCGTCGCTTCGGCGGTGGTGGCGGCGGTGGTGGTGGCGGTCGCTGGTAATCAGCCGACTGTCTGCCTGATCGCAGATGTCAAAAACCCCGCGGTGCGTCAGCGCCGCGGGGTTTCTTTGCCCGTCTTCTGGGTTGGAGGGCACGCATCGAAGAGCACCTTTTTGCAGCAACAGGCCAGGGCGTGAGTGATGGGCTGGTGCACTGGCATGCATGGAGGCTGATGCTGGCGGACCTGCTGTCATGCAGGTGCCGTGACAGTTCGGGCAAGTCCCGGGTCCTGTCTTGGTTGTTAGCACGCGCGGTATCTGGCTGCCAGCTGTGCATGTTTCCTGCACTGCCTGAAGCAAGGACAGGTTACCAACCCTGTCTTGCCGTAGCCGTTTCAAGTATTCGGCATGCGGGTCGATGCTTCGGTTAAGCTGTCGTGCGCGAGGTGCATCATGAATGCGGTCAGCGATTCGGGCTCCGGTCTTGCGGTCATGGATTTGCGCGAGTTCTTTCACGATTCCGTGCAACAGGCGCTGCAGCATCAGCAGGTCGAAGTCGAAGCGCAGACCGAACACTATCTGGTCAATGTGCTGACCAGCTTTGCCCATGCCGATGCCTTTTACGAACAGACCGCAGGTGGGGCGCAGCTCAAGCCGCTGGCCTGCATGCTGGCAGACGCACTGGAAGCGGCGGATGCCACGCGGCAGCGCCAGGCGTTGCAGCGTATGGGTGATGTATCGTTGTTCATGGCGGGTTTTTTTGCTCACGGATTTGCCCGCAAGCTGGTCGATCTTGACTACCACATTGCCATGGGTGGTCGTGCCTATGCCGCACTGGCTGACAGCTGGCGTGGCAAGGTTCGCGGTGCAGTGTTTGCTGCCATTTTCACCGAGCTGGCCGGCAAGTTTCAGCGTCTGGTGGATGTGCTGAATGAAGTGGCCGATATGGCTCGTCCAGCCAGCAATCAGGATGTGTTGCGTCTGTATGAAGTCTGGCTGGCGACCGGCAGTCCACGTGCGCGTCAGTTACTGGCGAGTCTTGGCGTGATGCCGGTGGCGGGGCGTACCCATGCATGAAATATGCTGTGCGCTGTATCAGGCTTGCGAGAGGCTGGTTGCTCCGGATCTGCGCTGACTGCATTGCCGAGTTGCGTGATGGTCAGAGGTGCAGGCGAAATGCGGGTGCTTGATGCACTGGCCTGTTGCGGCGATGTCAGTGTCCTTATTTGTTGCTGTTCTGTGTCTCGAGCAGGCGCTTCATTTCGATCCACTTAGACAGTTCGCGCATGTCGCGTTTCTTGCTGGCGGCCTTGCGCGCCAGCTGGCCGCTTTCATACGGGTTGTAACCCACGCGTAGCCCCTGGTCGTTGCGCATGGCTGGTGCGTTGGCAGGAGGCGAATCATCCACCAGTGACAGCGTCGGGTTGAGCAGGGCGCGTTCGCGCCGACGCTTAGCCTGCTGACCGTCCAGTTCCAGTTTGGCATCCCGCCATTCATAAATGGCGTTGCCGCGCTCGTCGAAGCGCACCTGGCCGGCGGATGTCTGACGGGAACGCGCCGTGGGGCGGTCGTGCTCGTCTTTGGGGAACTCAAACATGGTGGCCTGTGTTGCTGCTCATTCCATGTGATCACTGTATTGAGCCCTGTCGCAGAATGCCATCACCTGTCTGCATGGGCCGGCTTGATATGTCACATCACTGCCGCAGGGGGCGTGCCCTGCGTGTGCATGGTGTGAACTGCGTCACGGAGTGGGGTGGGGCTGAAGATGTGGCTGGGCCAGCAGCAGCGCCACCAGGGTTTTGCCGTCCTGGATCTGTCCTTGGCGCACCATTGTCATGACGTGTTCGAGAGGCAGCCATTCCACCCGGAACACTTCGTGTTCCTCGGGCTGATTGCCGGTGTGGATCAGCTGGGTGGCCAGATACAGGTGGATGACTTCGGTAAAGACGCCGGGAGAGCTCAGGTAAGAGCCGAGATAGTGCCAGTGACCGGCGGTGCATCCGGCTTCTTCCTGCAACTCACGTTGCGCTGTCTGCAGGTGCGGTTCGCCATGATCGATCTTGCCGGCTGGCAGTTCCCAGATCCAGCCACCAGCGGCATGCCGGTATTGGTGCAGCAGGCACAGTCGTTGCTGTGTATCCAGCGCCAGAATGGCTGCGCCACCGGGATGATGGATGATCTCCAGTTCCGCCAGTCGTTGATTGGGCAGGCGCACATGCTCGACATTGACCCGGATCACCCGCCCCTGAAAGACCAGTTGCTGGTGTTCAATGCTGGAGTTGCTCATGTGTGTTGTTCCCCAAGCGCCCGACAGGGCGAGAGGAGATATTGTCACGGAGCGGCCGCGCGTGGTGCACGGCAAATTTTCACGGTGACTCAGGGCGCTGTCTTGGTTGGGGTCAGCTGGCGATGCTGACCGTGCGGGTCTGGCGGGCGCGCTGATGCCAATGTTCCAGATGGCGCAAATTGCCGGCTACGGTTTCTTCGTCGTTCCAGTACTGCAGCCATTGCTGCAGCTGTGGAGCGTTGGGCAGTTCACCGCCGGGCAGGTGGCTGCGCAGCCGTTCAATGAAGTTATGTTCGTGACCCAGATCCAGGCTCATGTCAGGCCTCATGTTGCTTGCTTGTTGTCGCAGCAAGCTTGTGCCTCCTGTGTGACGCTGCGATGACAGTGGGCGTGACGGGCCAGTACCAGGTCACGGTTTGCGCCATTCATTCCAGATAGGTGTAGCCGTTGAGTTCGGATTCGTAGAAGCGCCGCAGGGCCTGGCTTTCCGTCAGGTTCATGCGTCCTTCACGCACGGCGCGTTCGCAGTCGCGTGCCAGACGCGGATACGAGCTCATCTGAGCGGTATTGCATGTAGGTGAGTACTCGGCGGCGGTATCGCCCTTGATGATTTCCTCGATCCACCAGCCGCCCGCATCATGCAGGCGGATGTGCACCACATGGGTATCACCAAACAGGTTATGCAGGTCGCCCAGGGTTTCCTGATAGGCGCCGACCAGGAACACTCCCAGAAAATAGCTTTCATCGGGTTGCAGCTCATGCAGGGGCAGTGTGCTTCGCGAACTGCGCTCACCGACAAAGCTGTCGATCTTGCCGTCGGAGTCACAGGTGATGTCGGCCAGTACTGCGTCGCGTGTGCAGCTTCATCCAGACGATGGATCGGCATGACCGGAAACAGCTGGTCGATGGCCCAGCTGTCCGGCAGCGACTGGAACAACGAGAAATTGCAGAAGTAGGTGTCGGAGAGAATGGCTTCCAGATCCGCCAGCTCCTGTGGCACGCGCGGCAATGTGCGGCACACATCGCGGATGCGCGCACAGCTGGCCCAGTACCAGCGTTCCGCCAGGCCGCGGTGTGGCAGGCTGAGCAGCCCCAGCTTGAACATCTGCAAAGCGTCTTCACGCGCCTGCTGCACATCGTGATAACACTCCACCAGATTGGTGTGGTTCAGTCGGTGGTAGGCATCACGCAGGTCGAGCAGGCACTGCGGTTCACCGGGAGCTGGCTGTTCCAGTATGTCATCGACATGGAAGCGGTCCAGGCGGGCGCTGCCCAGCACGTTGAACAGCAGTACGCTGTGATGTGCGGCGATGGCGCGGCCGGACTCGCTGACGATGAGCGGGTGTTCGATGCCGCGTGCATTGCAGACACTGGCGATGCGATAGACCACCTCGCTGGCGTATTCCTGCAGCGAATAGTTCATGGACGATTCGAAGTTGCTGCCGCTGCCATCGTAGTCGATGCCCAGTCCGCCGCCGATGTCCAGGTATTGCAGGTTGGCGCCCAGCTGTTTCAGTTCGGCGTAGACATGTGCCAGTTCGCTGATGGTTTCCTTGACGCGACGGATGTCGTGCAGCTGGCTGCCCGGGTGGCAGTGCACCAGCTGCAGGCAGTCGAGCATGTCGTGCTGTTTCAGGACGGTCACCACCTCGAGGATTTCGCTGACGAACAGGCCGAACTTGGAGCGGTCGCCAGCCGAGTGACGCCAGCGACCCGCGCCTTCGCTGGCCAGCTTGATGCGCACGCCGATGCGCGGACGCACTGCGTAATGCGCAGCGTGTTTCAGGATCAGTTGCAGCTCGCTGAAATTTTCAATCACCGGCACGATGGTGCGGCCGAGTTTGGTGGCGAGAATCGCCGCTTCGATGTAGCTGTCGTCCTTGAAGCCGTTGCACACGATCATGCGCTGTGGCGCCGCCTCGGTCAGCGCCATGACCGCCAGCAGCTCGGGCTTGGAGCCGGCTTCCAGGCCGAACTGATAGGGCTCGCCATAGCGGTAGACTTCCTCGACCACCAGTCGCTGCTGGTTGACCTTGATGGGAAACACCGCGCAATACCGGTTGCGATAGTTGTGGTCGGCGATGGCGCTGGCAAAGGCATCGTGCAGCTGTGCCAGGCGATGTTTGAGGATGTCGGAAAAGCGCACCACCACTGGTGCATCCAGGTCGCGTGCATGCAGTCCCTGCATGACTTCGTACAGGTCGATTTCGCGGCCGGCTTCCTGGGATGGCCGCACCACGACATGTCCCTGCGCATTGATGTCGAAGTAGCCCTGTCCCCAGGCCTGCAGACGGTACAGGCGCCGTGCGGTGTCGAGCGCTGACGTGGTGTTCATGCAGACAGGCCGGTGGCGACCGGTCGTGACGGATCGCGAATCCATTCGCTCCACGAGCCGGCGTACAGCCGGGCGCCATGCAATCCGGCAATTTCCATGGCCAGCAGGTTGTGACAGGCAGTGACGCCGGAGCCACACATGGCCACGGTATGGCGTGGCGTGGCCTGCTCCAGCGCCTGTTCCAGTTGCGTGCGTAACTGCGGCGCTGGCAGGAAGCGGCCATCGGTCTGCAGGTTGCGTACATATGGATAGTTGCGCGCGCCGGGAATGTGGCCAGCCACGCTGTCCAGCGGTTCCACCGCGCCGGCATAACGTTCCGGTGCGCGTGCGTCCAGTACGCGCCAGTGTGGTTCCTGCAGGTATTTGGCCAGATGCGTGGCATCGATCAGCCATGCGTTGTCCGGCTGTGCCGTGAACTGCGCCGGCGCGGGCGCGAAGCTGCTGCTGGTGAGTTCGAATCCCTGCGCCTGCCATTGCCGGAGACCGCCGTCGAGCACTGCCACGTGTGTATGGCCCAGCCAGCGCAGCAGCCACCACAGCCGGGCGGCCATGGCGCCTTGCTCCGCGTCGTAGGCGATCACCTGTTTGCTGGCATCGATGCCCCAGTGGCTGAAAGTGGCGGCCAGTGTCCGCACGTCGGGCAACGGATGGCGGCCGGAGTCGGCGGTGATCGGGCCAGACAGATCCTGATCCAGATGGGCATACAGGGCGCCGGGCAGATGCGCTATCTGATAGGCCGCGCGGCCTGCCTGCGGGATTGGTCGTGGTCGTAGCGAAGCGGCAGTCGATGATCACCAGATGGGGTCATGCAGGTGTGCGTGCAGCACGTCGGCGGAGATGATGGTGTTCCAGTATTGCCTGTTCATGACGAAGCCCCTGCGTTGTCTGTCGCCATCATACGTCAGCAGTCCCGCCACTGCCCTGCGGCTGTGCAGTTGGCAGTTTCGGCAACGGGCGGCACTGACGGGCGATGGGCTGTTAGAATCGAGTGCGTTTGTGTGGCAGTGTGCCTGGGCCGGCTCGGGGTGTAACCGATGACGATTGAAGTTTTCTGGGGCAGTGGCAGTCCTTATTCATGGCGTGTGTTGCTGGCGCTGGAATTCAAGCGCCTGCGTTACGAGTCGCACCTGCTGGAGCTGTCCAACCAGGAGCATCGTTCGCCGGAGATGCTCAAGCTCAATCCGCGTGGCCGGGTGCCAGTGCTCAAGGAGGGGGATTATGTGTGCCACGAGTCGCTGGCCATTCTGAGCTATCTGGACCGCCAGTATCCGGAGCGGCCGCTGTTTGGCACCACGCCATTCGAGGCCGGCAACATCATGCGCATCATCTGTGAATATCAGGTGTACGCGGAGGAGCACCTGAACCGGATCATTTCCGCCATTTTCTTTGGCCAGCTGGAAGCGCGGCAGGAGCAGGTGGCGCAGTCGCTCGAGGTAGTGATCCATGAGGCGCGTAGTATCGAGCGGCGTCTGGCGCAGCACGAGTGGCTGGCCAGCGCAGATTGCTCGGCGGCGGACATCATGATTTTTCCAGCGATCAAGATTCTGCAGCGGGCGCTGGCGCGGCGCGAGGCGGATGAATTGCAAACGCCGTTCGAGCCGTTGGAGTCGAATTTCCCTGCCATCGCCGCCTGGTTGCGGCGCATCGAATCCCTGCCCGGTTATGAGCGCACCTATCCGCCGCACTGGCGCGCCTGAGTGACTTTGCGCTGCGCGCGGGTGCAGCTGGGATAAAAACCAGTTCGGTTGCCGGGTGGCTTTCAGTACACTCGCCAATGAGTTTCCTGATCATTGGCGAGGGTTTGAATGAAATGAGCCAGCATCCCGTGCATGTCGAATTTTCCGGTCGTCTGGTGTTTGTCGGATTTGGCAGTATCGGTCAGGGTGTCTTGCCACTGATCCTGCGCCATGTCGGTATCAGCAAGGAGCGCATCACCATCGTCACCGCGGATGCGCGCGGTGAAGCGGAAGCTCAGCAGTACGGAATCCGGTTCATCAAGCAGGCGCTGGAGCGCGGCAATTATCGGCAGGTGCTGGAGCCGCTGCTGGAGCGTGGTGACTTCCTGCTCAATCTGTCCGTGGATGTATCGAGCCTGGATCTGGTGCGTCTGTGCGCACAGCGGGGTGCGCTGTATCTCGATACCTGCATTGAGCCCTGGGCGGGTGGTTATACCGATACCAGTCTGACGCCATCGCAGCGTTCCAACTATGCACTGCGTGAAACGGCGTTACAGCTGCGCAATGAACTGTCGAGCGTGCCCACTGCGCTGCTGACCCATGGTGCGAATCCGGGGCTGGTGTCGCATCTGGTCAAGCAGGCGCTGCTGAACATTGCGGCGGACACCGGTTTGAAGGTGGCGACGCCAAGCTCGCGTGCAGAATGGGCGGCACTGGCGCAGCAGCTGGGCGTGAAGGTGATGCACATTGCCGAGCGCGATACTCAGGTGGCGAAGGTGGCCAAGCAGGTCGGCGAGTTCGTCAATACCTGGTCGATCGATGGTTTTGTGGGCGAAGGCTGTCAGCCGGCAGAGCTTGGCTGGGGTACGCATGAAAAGGCCCTGCCTCCCGAGGGGCGGCGGCATGAATTTGGTAGCGGCAGCGCCATCTACCTGATGCGTCCCGGCGCCGGGACGCGGGTGCGCACCTGGACGCCGCGTGCTGGTCACTTCCAGGGCTTCTTGATCACGCACAGCGAGTCGATCGCCATTGCGGATTATTACAGCGTGAGTCGTGACGGACAGGTGACGTACCGACCCACCGTGCACTATGCCTATCATCCCTGTGATGATGCGGTGATGTCGGTTCATGAGCTGGCTGGCCGCAACTGGCGCCAGCAGCCGCAGCAGCGCCTGATGATGGATGAAGTCACCACGGGCATCGACGAGCTGGGCGTATTGCTGGCCGGTCATGCCAAGGGTGCTTACTGGTATGGCTCGCAGCTGAGCATTGACGAAGCGCGCCAGCTGGCGCCACACAACAATGCCACCAGCCTGCAGGTGTGTGTGTCGGTGCTGGCCGGGCTGGTGTGGACCATCGAGAACCCGCAGCGTGGCATCGTCGAACCGGACGACATGGATTTTCAGCGGGCGTTGCAGATCTGTCTGCCGTATCTGGGGCCAGTGGTGGGTGAGTACACCGACTGGACGCCGCTGTTCGAGCGCGGCCGCTTGTTTCCGGAAGAGCTCGATACCAGCGATCCCTGGCAGTTCCAGAACGTGATCGTGCGGTAGTACAAGAGTGTTCGCGGGCGATCAGTAGCTTGAGTTACTGATCGCTGCCTGCGAGGTCACGATAACTGATGTCCAGCACCACATAGGTCTTGCGGCCGCCTGGCACATCGATGCTGACTTCATCGTCAATGGCTTTCTTGAACAGTGCGCGCGCCAGTGGTGCGTCCATGCTGATCAGGCGCTGGCTGGCATCGAATTCATCCGGACCGACGATGCGGTATTCCAGTTCGTTGCCCTGCTCATCTTCCAGGGTCACCCAGGCACCGAAATAGATACGCTGCAGATCGCTGGGCTGGCGCGTGACCACCACCATGCCTTCCAGCCGCTGACGCAAAAACCGCACCCGACTGTCGATTTCGCGCAGCTGTTTCTTGCCGTAAATGTATTCGGCGTTTTCGGAGCGGTCGCCCTGTGCCGCTGCTTCGGAGACGGCCTGGGTCACCTGTGGGCGTTTCACCCGCCACAGGAAGTCCAGTTCATCCTTCAGGCGTTGCCAGCCGGCCTGGGTAATGAATTTGGAGCCACGGGGCTGAGGCGGACGGTAGCGGGACATCTGCGGGATCACCTGAAAATCTGGGGCCACACGCCGTGGCCGGGGTTTTGTGCACGCATTCACGGATTGCGTGGGGCGTGCTGCCTAAGCTATCGCCCATGAGCGTCAAGTATTACACCCACTTTCTGATGCAGGAACCTCGGGCCGGGTTGCAGACCGTGGAGCTGCAGCAGGGGCTGAGCGAGTTTCGCGGGGTGGTGGAAGTCAACCGCAGCATGCGGCGCGGTGATTTTCGCGAGGCCGCGGTGGTGCTGGCGCGCAATTTCGAATGTGACGTCAAGGACATCCGTGTCCTGCAGTGGTCGCGTCTGCACTGAAGCCTTCCAGTCTGCTGGGGAGGCGGTTCAGCTGCCGCTAATGCTTCGGTTTTTACTATTCCTGTCAGCAGGTTGCCGGCTCAAGTATCTGCCTCTCCGGTACTCGACCCGGTAGCAGGCTTGGGTTGCCAACTTCCCCGAATCCCCTGGCGGACTTCCATCCCCTTCTGAAGTCCGCCCTTCTCTGCCCCGGTTAACTGCCGGGGTTTTTTTTGCGCGTCATACCTGGATGAACCGTACTGCCCTGGTTGCTGTGATGGGTGCCGGTCTTGCTTTTGCGGGTAGCGGCACCATGATGTGCAGGCCTGCATGACGCAGGCGGGATCAGAAGGGGATTGTCATGCGTGTGGTTCACTATCTGGCGGTGGCGTTGCTGGCGGGGCTGCTCAGCGGCTGCGGCTACAACAAGTTGCAGCAGACCGACGAGCAGATCACGGCCGACTGGTCCGAGGTGCTGAATCAGTATCAGCGCCGTGCCGATCTGGTGCCCAATCTGGTGGCTACCGTCAAAGGAGCGGTGCAGGCCGAGAAGGATATTCTTGATTCGGTGGTGAATGCCCGCGCCAAGGTGGGATCGATTCAGGCCACGCCGGAACTGATCAATGACCCCCAGGCTTTTCAGCAGTGGCAGGCGGCACAGGGCGAGCTGAGTTCGGCGCTGTCGCGGCTGATGGTGGTGGTGGAGCGGTATCCGGAACTCAAGTCGATTGCCGGCTACACCGATTTGCAGGCGCAGCTGGAGGGCACCGAAAACCGTATCACCGTGGCGCGTAATCGCTATATCGACGCCGTGAAGTCCTACAACCTGGTGGTGCGGCAGTTCCCCAGCAACCTGACCGCCAAGGTGTTCGGGTTCGACGTAAAGTCCAATTTCACCGTGCAGGATGAAGCGGCCATCAGCCGGCCGCCGACGGTGGATTTCGGCGCCGCGACGCCTGCGGCCAGTTCCAGTGCTGGCGCTCCCTGACATGTTGCGATGCTTGCGGCAGGGGCTGTGCTCACTGCTGCTGGGGCTGATCTGGTGGCCGGTGTGGTTGCAGGCAGCAACGCCGGTGGTCGTGCCGGAGCTGTTGGCACCGGTCACGGACCTGACCGGCACGCTCAGTGCCGAGCAGGTTCAGAGCTTGGATGCCCGGCTGCGCGCGTTTGAACAGCGCAAGGGCAGTCAGGTGGCGCTGCTGCTGGTGCCCACCACTCAGCCCGAGACCATCGAGCAATACTCCATTCGCGTGGTGGAGGCCTGGAAGCTGGGGCGTAAGGACACCGACGATGGCGTGTTGTTGCTGGTGGCCAAGGATGACCGTGCAGTGCGTATCGAAGTGGGCTACGGGCTGGAAGGTGTGCTCACCGACGCCACTACCAATCGCATCATCCGCAATCTGATCGTGCCGGCGTTTCGCAATGGTGAGTTTTATCAGGGCCTCGACGCGGCGCTGACCCGTATTACCCAGTTGATCGACGGCGAGGCCTTGCCCGAACCGGCGCGCTCGACATCGTCGCGTGGCGGTGATCTGCCCTGGCCGCTGCTGATTTTTGTTGCGGTGGTGGGCGGCGGCTGGCTACGTTCGGCGTTGGGCCGGTTGCCGGCGGCGGGGCTGACCTCGGTGGGGGTGGGTACGCTGGTGTGGTGGTTCATGGGATCGGTGCTGGCCGCTCTGGTGGCGGCATTGTTTGCGTTCGTGTTTGTCATCGGCGGTGGTGGTGGCAGCGGCTGGAGCAATGGCCGGCGGGGGGGCTGGACGTCCGGGCCGCGCGGTGGCTGGGGAGGTGGCTTTGGTGGTGGCGGCTGGAGCGGTGGAGGGGGCGGATTCGGCGGTGGCGGTGCCTCCGGTCGCTGGTGAGGGAGTGGCAATGACGGCGGCATTGAAGATGGCATCGACGATTCTGAGGCGCTGCTGGCGACACCTGTCCATGACCGATTGGCGCCTGCGTCAGACATTTCCGGAGCCAGTGCTGGATGCCATTACCCGCTCGGTCAGCGCCAGCGAGCAATTGCATGGTGGTGAAATCCGCGTGGTGATCGAGGCCGACTGGCCGCTCATGGCCCTGCTGCGAGGCGTTACCCCACGCCAGCGGGCCCTGGAAGTGTTTGCGTTGCAGAGTGTTTGGGATACCCGGCAGCGCAACGGAGTGCTGATTTATCTGTGCCTGGCCGAGCGTGATGTGGAGATCGTGGCGGATCGAGGGCTGGAGTCGGTGGTCAGTCCTGACGAATGGTCGGCAGTGTGCCGGCAGATCGAAACCGCGTGCGCTGCTGGGCGCCATGAACAGGCCCTGTGTGCGGCGGTGGCTGCCGTTGGCCAATTGCTGGCGCGTGCCTACCCACAGGCTGATCGTAACGAGCAGCGGGACCGGCCGGTGCTGCTGTAGGCAGCTGGCGACGCTCGCGCCCCGCCCGGATGTGAACTGGCGCACGCTTTGGCATGATGCGCGCATGAAACGCACATACACTCGCCTGTCCCTGTTGCTGGGCGCCGCCCTGCTGGTTGCTGGTTGCCAGACTCCGCAGCCCGTGGTGGCACCCCAGCCGGTGGCGCCACCGGCGCCGATGGATCCGCTGGCCACGCATTCCTTCAGATTGCAGGATGGTCAGGATGTGATCGGTGAGATCCAGGTGACCCGTGCCAGCAAGGAAGACACGCTGTCGGACATCGCCCGGCGCTTCAACCTGGGATATGAGGAGCTGGTGCGCGCCAATCCTGGCGTGGATCCCTGGGTGCCCGGCGAAGGGCGCGAGATCGTCCTGCCCACCCGCTTCGTGCTGCCCGATGCGCCGCGTGAAGGGTTGGTGGTGAACCTGGCCGCGCTGCGGGTGTTCTACTTCCCCAAACGCCAGCCGGGCGAGCTGCAGACCGTGATCACCCATCCGATTGGCATCGGCAAGGTGGGCTGGACCACGCCGGAAGGGCTGACCAAGGTCACCAGCAAGCGCAAGGATCCCACCTGGACGCCGCCCGCGTCGGTGCGCAAGGAACATGCGGAACGTGGCGATCCGCTGCCCAAGGTGGTGCCCGCCGGGCCGGACAATCCGCTGGGCGCCTTTGCTATGAACCTGGGCTGGCCCGGTTATCTGATTCACGGTACCAACAAGCCTTATGGCGTGGGCATGCGTTCCAGTCATGGCTGCCTGCGCTTCTACCCCGAGGACATCGCGCTGTTGTTCCACGATCTGGCGATTGGTACGCCGGTACGGGTGGTCAACCAGCGCGTCACGGCCGGCTGGCATGCCGGCCAGCTGTATGTGCAGGTGATGCCACCGTCCGAAGAAGAGCTTGAGGCTCAGAAAACCAAGCCTGAGTCGGTGCCGCCGGTGCTCAACGATGCCTTCATGGGCAAGCTGGTGCAGCAGGCCACGGCAGCCGGGCTGGCGCTGAACACTGCCCAGGTGCAGGCGCTGGCGCATCAGACTACCGGCATCACCACGCCGGTTACCGGTACGCAGACGCAGGAGCAGTATCTGGCCGTGTCGCGCCGGGTCGAGAATCGCTTGCCGGCAGGCGCCACCTGGAATGGCAGCAAGGAATTGCTGGTCACTGCCGAAGAATTCGAGGCCATGCGCGAGGGTGTGATCCTGCCCAAGAAGGAACCGGCCAAGCCCGCGGGTGACAACAAGAGCAAAACGGCGCCAGCCACCAAGGCCAAGAAAAGCGCGGCCTGAAGCGGGTCACCACGGACCTGTGAACAGATCCCTGCCGCTTCGGCGGTTGGTTTGGTTTTGTTTGGGGCTTACGGGACTGAAAATTTCTGACCGGTGCCGGAGCGCGTATCTATCAGCGCCCGGCACCCTTCGTGCAAGGATCAGCGTCGCTTGCCGGTCAGGCGTCCGACCAGTCCCTTGAAGAAACGGCCGATCTTGTTCACCACGCCCGGTCTGGGGGCGGGTTGCTGCATGACCACGCGCGGCGCATGGGCCTGCTCATGCTGACGCGGCCGGCGGCGCCGCGAGTCGTGGCGCTGGCCCTGCGGACGAACTTCTCCCTGTCGTCCGTCGTTGCGATGATGCTCGGGGCGTTCCGGGCGCTGACGTTGTGGTGCAGCCTGCTGGCCCTGCTGATGCCGGTCATGCCGGGGCGGCCGGCCTCCCTGATGGCCACCTTGGGCGGCGGCCGGCTGTGCCGGGCGCGGTGACTGATGGCTCGCAGCGGCATCGCGTCCTTCACGACGTGGCTGGTCAGGGCGGCCACCGCGACGGCGTTGCCCGTCGCCCTGCGGACGTGGACCGCCGCCATGGCGTGGGCCGGAGGGTTTGCCGCGGCCGCCACGCTCATCGCGTCCTTCGCGCCGGCGGCGCGGGCTGGCTGGTGCCAGTTCCGCCAGCAGTTCCGGAGTGACGCTGGCCACCGGGATCTTGCGGCCGATGTACGACTCGATGTCCGGCAGGGACATGACGTATTCCTCGCAGCCCAGACTGATGGCGTCACCATCGGTGCCGGCGCGCGCGGTACGGCCGATGCGATGCACGTAGTCTTCCGGGTCCTGCGGCAGGTCGTAATTGAAGACGTGTGACACATCGGGAATGTGCAGGCCGCGCGAGGCCACGTCCGTGCCGATCAGTACGGCAAGAGTGCCTTCATGAAAGTCGCGCAGCATGCGCAGACGTTTCTGCTGCGGCACATCGCCGGAAATGGCTTCGGCGTTGATGCCGTTGTCGCGCAGCAGCGCTTCCACATCTTCGGCAGCACGGCGCGTGTTGACGAACACCATGCTGCGGGTGGCGCCGACACTTTTGAGCTGACCCACCAGCAGGCGGGGCTTTTCATCGTTCGATGGGTAGTAGATGACCTGGCGGATACGGTCCACCGTCATCTTGTCCGGTTCGATGCGCGTCAGCTGCGGGCTGTTCATGTGCTCATAGGCCAGCTCCAGCACGCGTTGCGACAGGGTGGCGGAGAACAGCAGGTTCAGACGCTTGTCGGGCGCCGGCATGCGTCTGAGGATGTAGCGGATGTCGCTGATGAAGCCCAGATCGAACATGCGGTCCGCTTCATCCAGCACCACCACCTGCACCTGACTCAGGTCGATCACATGCTGCTTGTAGAAATCGATGATGCGGCCGGGAGTGCCGATCAGCACGTCCACGCCCTGTTCCAGATGGCGCTTCTGTTTGTCGAAGTCGATGCCACCAAAGGCTAGCCCCAGGCGCAGGCCGGTGTGCTGACCCAGCGGTTCGGCATCGCTGTGGATCTGCACCGCCAGTTCGCGGGTCGGCGCCACGATCACGGCGCGCGGCGCATTCAGCTTGCGTTCGGCTGGCACTGTTTCCCGGAGCAGCCGGGCGTACATAGCGACCAGGAAGGCCACGGTTTTGCCGGTGCCGGTTTGTGCCTGTCCGGCAACGTCCATGCCCGCAAGTGCATGCGGCAGCGTCTGGGCCTGGATGGGGGTGCAGCGTTCAAAACCGGCGTCTGCCAGGCCTTTTTGCAGCGGTTCGGGCAGGTGCAGTCCGGTGAAGGACAGTTCAGTCAGGTGTGAATCAGCCATTGGGCTTCTTGTGTTGTGAGATGTGAAAGCTAATTGTTACGCAAAAGATGCATCCAAGGTTGCCGGTACCGTCGGCCGGATCGGCGGGCAGCAGTTCGCGGGCTTGCAAATTGCAAAATCGCCAGCTTTAATATCAGCCAACGAAGCGGATATTGCCAATCGCCATTCAAATTCTACTGGCCACTGGATCAATCCGTTCCCCGCCAATCCAAATCTCTCAGTAGCTGGCTCTGCAACCACCTTAATCCCTGAAGGCTAATCCCTGACGGGGTGCGTTCCCAACATCGAGCAAGAGTACCGCGCATACTGGAGGCGCCCAAGCCGCAATTGTGCCTGACGCGCCAGCCAATCGTCACCCTTTCTGGGTCGCGCGCGCTTGTTCCCCTTAAGTCACGCACCTCGCTGCATCTCCAATTTCAATCCCAGATCCCCTTTTCCATGTTCCATTCCCCACGCTTGAACCTGAGTCACTAGAGGTAAACCCGGTGAGTAGCGATTTAATCGTCCATGTCACGGACGCGAGTTTTGAAGCCGATGTCCTGCAGTCCAAGAAGCCCGTGCTGCTGGATTTCTGGGCCGAATGGTGCGGTCCCTGCAAAATGATCGCGCCGATGCTGGATGAAGTGGCGGCCGAATACGGCGACAAGCTGACCATCGCCAAGGTCAATATCGATGAGAATCCCCGTACCCCGCAGCGTTTCAACGTGCGCGGTATTCCGACCCTGATCCTGTTCAAGGGTGGTCAGGTCGAAGGTCAAAAGGTCGGTGCCTTACGCAAAGCCGATCTCACTGCATTTTTGGATGGCAAGCTGTGAGAGGCTTTTTAGGTAATCAGGCCCGTGGCAATCGTCAGGGCGGCGGCGGTGGCAATAGTGGTGGTGGCGGCGGCGGCAACCGTGGCAATCGCCCGCCTCGTGAAGGACGTGGCAATCGCCCGCGTCACCGCAACAACAATAACGAAGGTTTGCCGCAGGATGATTTCCTGGAAGGCGACGATACCGGCGTAGTCTCGGCTGCCGAGCTGGCAGCGTCACGCCAGTCGATGAACCTCACCACGCTCAAGATGAAGCCCATCGGCGAGCTGGTGGAGATGGCGCAGCGGCTGGGTGCGGAGAACATGGCCCGTTCGCGCAAGCAGGACATCATTTTCGAGATCCTGAAAGCGCATGTGCGCAGCGGCGAAACCATCTATGGTGAAGGCGTGCTGGAGATTCTGCAGGATGGTTTCGGTTTCCTGCGTTCTTCCGAAGGCTCTTATCTGGCCGGTCCGGATGACATTTACGTCAGTCCTTCGCAGATCCGTCGTTTCAACCTGCGTACCGGTGACTCGCTGTCGGGTCTGATCCGCCCGCCGCGCGAAGGTGAGCGTTACTTCGCCTTGCTCAAGGTCGGCGAAATCAATTTCGATTCGCCGGACAGTGCACGTCACAAGGCGTTGTTCGAGAACCTGACGCCGCTGCATCCCACCAAGCGCATCAAGCTGGAGCGCGGTACGGGTTCGACTGAAGACCTGACTGCACGCGTTATCGAACTGGTGGCGCCGATCGGCAAGGGCCAGCGCGGCCTGATCATCTCGCCGCCCAAGGCCGGCAAGACCATGCTGCTGCAGAACATCGCCAGCTCGATCACCGCCAATCATCCCGAGGTCTACCTGATCGTGCTGCTCATCGACGAGCGTCCGGAAGAAGTGACCGAAATGTCGCGCACCGTGCGCGGCGAAGTGGTGGCTTCGACCTTCGACGAACCGGCTGCACGTCATGTGCAGGTGGCCGAAATGGTCATCGAGAAAGCCAAGCGTCTGGTGGAACACAAGCGCGATGTGGTGATCCTGCTCGACTCGATCACGCGTCTGGCACGTGCCTACAACACCGTGGTGCCTAGCTCCGGCAAGGTGCTCACTGGTGGTGTGGACGCCAATGCATTGCAGCGCCCCAAGCGCTTCTTCGGCGCGGCGCGCAATGTGGAAGAGGGTGGTTCGCTGACCATTCTGGCCACTGCGCTGATCGACACCGGTTCGCGCATGGACGATGTGATCTACGAAGAGTTCAAGGGCACCGGCAACTCGGAAATCCATCTGGATCGCCGTGTCGCCGAAAAGCGCACCTTCCCGGCAGTGAACATCAACCGCTCCGGCACCCGTCGTGAAGAGTTGATCACCAGTCAGGACGAACTGGCGAAGATCTGGATCCTGCGCAAGCTGCTGCATCCGATGGATGAGCTGGCGGCGATCGAGTTCCTGCTCGACAAGATGAAGGACACCAAGACCAACGGCGAATTCTACGACGCGATGAAGCGCGGCTGAGTGTCAGGGTGAGGGAATGAGACCAGGGCGTGTTCCGGATTCGGAACACGCCCTGTCTGTTTCTGGGGGCGGTCAACCGTTACCGGCCCAGCGCGTTATGCTGAATAACACGTAGCGCAGCGGGGACCTATGGCAACCAGCATCGAGGCGGTCATCGCGGCCAACCGGTTTGGCCTGGGAGCCCGGCCGGGCGAGCTGCGGCAGGCGCAGTCCGATCCACGCGGCTGGCTCAAGACGCAACTGCAGGGAGCGCGGGCACTGCCGCCCTCGATCAAGGCGCTGGCGCCTGCCACCCAGGTATTCCAGGAGCAGGTTGAAGCGCTGAAGGAGCGGCGGGCAGCGCAACAGGCCGCTGCAGAGGGAACGGCTGTAGCCCGGCCGCAGGCGGGCAATCGGCGCAATGTCATTCTTGATCACTATCTGTCCCAGGTGGCGGCTCGTTACCGGCTGGCGGTCCAGAGTGACGAATCGTTTCGCGAACGGCTGGTGCATTTCTGGAGCAATCACTTCGCCGTTTCCATGGACAAGAACGTGGTGGCCGCGCTGGCTGGCACCCTGGAAAACGAGGCCATCCGGCCCAACCTGCACCTGGGTTTTCATGATCTGCTGCTGGCTGCGGACAGCCATCCGGCGATGATCCTCTACCTCGACAATCAGGCCTCCACCGGTCCCAATTCGCAGTTGGCGCAACAGGTGCGGCGGCGCGCGAAACAGGAACGCAAGGTGGACATCAATGAAAACCTGGCACGCGAGATTCTCGAGCTGCATACCCTGGGCGTGGCGGGTGGTTATACCCAGATGGATGTCACCAGCTTCGCCAAGGTGCTGAGTGGCTGGTCCATTGGCGGCGATCAGGGACGATTGCTGAATGGCGGCACGCCCGGCCAGTTTGTCTTTCGCGAGGCACTGCACGAGCCGGGTAAACAGACCGTGCTGGGCAAGGCCTATCGCCAGGACGGAATAGAACAGCCACGCGCCGTACTCAGGGATCTGGCGCGACATCCGGCCACCGCCCAGCACATTGCCACCAAGCTGGTGCGGCACTTCGTGGCGGATGAGCCGCCTGCTGCCGCCGTGGCCAAGGTGAGTCAGGTGTTTCGTGACAGCGATGGGCATCTGCCCACGGTGCATGCCGCGGTGGTGGATTGTGCCGAGGCCTGGGCGTCGTCACCACGCAAGTTCAAGACGCCACATGATTTCGTGGTCTCGACATTTCGCGCGTTGGACTATGTGCCGGAGCGGCCGGCGCAGATGCTGGCGCCGTTTGAGCTGCTGGGACAGCGCCCCTGGACGCCGGGTTCACCGGCGGGCTGGGACGATCTGGCTGGTCGCTGGGATGGCGCGGATGCCCTGATGAAGCGCATCGAGTGGGCCACGCAGATCGGTCAACGTGTGGGCGTTAGGCAGTCACCGCTATCACTGGCTGAGCAGAGCCTGGGGGCGGCGCTCAACGAGCATACCCGCATGGCGCTGGCCGGCGCGGCCGATGCCGCGCAGGGCCTGACCCTGTGGCTGGTGAGTCCGGAGTTTCAGCGGCGCTAGTCGTGGCGCAGCACTGCAGATGGAGAACATCATGAGCAAGACCTCGATCCAGTGGCCGCGTCGTCAGTTTCTGTATGCCGCCGGCATGAGTGGCCTGGCCACGCTGTTGCCGCGCATGAGTCTGGCTTATGCCCCAAATGAAAATAAGACCGATGCACGGTTGGTTTTCATCATCCTGCGGGGGGCGCTGGATGGCCTGGCCGCGGTGGCGCCTTATGGCGATGGCAACTACCAGCGGGTGCGTGGTGCACTGGCGCTGCCGGCGCCGGGAAGTGCTAATGGTGCGCTGAAGCTGGATGGCCTGTTTGCGCTCAACCCGGCGCTGAAAAATCTGCATGCGCGGTATCAGGCGCAGGAGTTGCTGGTGCTGCACGCGGTGGCTTCGCCGTATCGCGAACGTTCTCATTTCGATGGCCAGGATCTGCTGGAGAATGGCACCACAGCGCCGCATGGGGCGCTGGATGGCTGGCTGAATCGCGCGCTCGGCGGCATGCCGGCAGCGCGCCTGATGAGCACTGAACAACTGGCCATGGCGTTCGCGCAGAACCTGCCGTGGTGCTGCGTGGCGCGCAGCCCGTGGGTTCCTGGGCACCGTCGAAATTGCCGGACACCGATGAGGATACGTTGCAGCGTATTGCCGCGTTGTATGCGCATGACCCGTATTTCCTGACACGCCTGCGGAGCGCGGTGAGTACGGATGCCATTGCCGGCGAAGGCGGCATGGATATGGCGGGCAATGCCGGCGGCCAGCGCAATGCACTGGCCGGGATGATCTGGTGCCGCCGGCAAGATGCTCAAACAGCCGGATGGACCGCGGGTGGCGGTGATGGAAGCCAGTGGTTGGGATACCCATGCCAATCAGGGTGCCGAACAGGGGCAGCTGTTCCAGCGACTGTCGGCGCTGGATGCCGCGCTGGAGACGCTGCGCACCGAGCTGGGCGAAGTCTGGGGCAGTACCGTGGTGCTGGTCGCCACCGAGTTCGGCCGCACCGTGGCCATCAATGGCACGCGCGGTACGGATCACGGCACCGCCACCTGTGCCCTGCTGGTGGGCGGAGCGGTGAATGGCGGCAAGGTGATTGCGGATTGGCCGGGTCTTGCCACCAGCAATCTGTATCAGGGCCGAGATCTGCAGCCCACGTTGGATTTGCGCAGCGTGCTCAAGGGGGTACTGCTGACGCACATGGGCTGCAATGAATCGCTGCTGGAAACCAAGGTGTTTGCCGATAGTGCCGTGGCCAGACCGTTGACCGGACTGATACGCCAGAGCTGAGGTTGTTCCCTTCTGAGGCGCTTCACTCCTCCAGCGTTTTACGTTTGTCGCGCAGCGACGCCGATGAACGCGCAAAGCTGAATTCCGCCGTGACCTTGTCGCGCCCCAGAATGCGCGCCAGCGTGGCCTTGACGGTGGCAGTGTCGTCATCGAAATCGCCATGATGACGCGCAGTGGATGCGCTGCTGTCACCCGCTGGCGTTTCGTTGGGAGCCAGCACGTAATCGACCTTGCCTTGTTTGATCAAGGTCTGCAGTGCCGTATGGCGGGTGACGAACTTGTCCATGCCCAGGATGGGCTGGCCATCTTTTTTCAGCGGTGCGCGCAGCTGTTTCTCGAAGGCGTTGGACACCATGTACAGCAGCGACTTGTTGTATACCTGCGCGCAGTGATCATCCTGTTCGGCCTGATCCTTGAGGTTGAACAGGGTGAACCGTTCGATGCGCCCGGCGCGAATGGCCGGCAGATAGGTGTGGTCGAACAGTCCGGTGCTGCAGGCGGCGGCCCACATTGTGCAGCTTTTGAGCGTGGCGCCCATGCCGGTGGCGGGCGCCCAGTCGCGCCCGGTTTCAGCGGTCAGTGATTGCCTATCGAGTGCGCCCTCGCTGCTGAGCAATTGCACCAGCGGCGCCATGAAGATGCTGCCGGCGCTGTGTCCGGCCACATGCAGCTCGATGTCGGGATGACGCTGCAGCAACTGTTGCAACTGTTCGGCCACCAGCCGCGCGCCGCCGGACTGGTTGAGTGTGGCCAGCAGCGCGTTTTCCTTCATCTCGTCCCACATGCGTTTGCCGCCGGCCAGTCGGGCGATGGGTTCCAGCGTGTCGTCGAGGCGATCGAGCATAAAGTCCTTGGCGGCATCCAGCGCGCCTTCGGGGCGGCGCTGGCGCAACGCATCGGCCAGCAGGTTTTTCACCGTGCTCCAGAAGTCGGTGCGCCAGATGAAGGCCAGTGGATATACCTCGGCCTTGAGCAGGGCCGGCAGATAGTTCTCCACGCGCTGGATGGCGTTGGCTTCGGCGACCAGGCCGCCATGTGCATACAGCAGGATGCGCCGGCGTTTCCAACTGGCGGTGATGCGTGGCAGGTCTTCCTGCAGGATGCGTTCGATGTCCTGGGCGCTGTTGCCGTAGGTGCCATCCTGACGTGGCGCGCCGTTGTTGCCGATGCTGATGATGTGTGGGCGCAGGTCGGGAAACGACAGGCGTGACGTGGTCAGTCCCGCATTGCGCGCGCCGGTGTTGCGTGCCTCGTCGATGATGACCGGTGCGCCCAGTCGTGCCACCCACACGTCCATGCCGTTATCCAGCCAGTCGGCGTAACTGAGATGACCGAAGCCGCGCTGGCCCCAGTCCTTCGCCCAGGAGTTCTGGAACCAGAAGCCGCGTGCGTCGTAGCCGATGATGGCGAAGGCATGGGCGCCCAGCCGGTGAGTGTCCTGTGGCACCCGGCCATCTTTTTTCACTTTGCCCCAACCCTTGTGCACCAGACTGGTGGCGAACAGGATGCCGACCTCGGCCAGCGCCGCGTGCATGGCGACCAGATCCTTGTGATTGACGCGGAAGTAGGCGCCCAGTGGCCGGCGCGCCGCATCTTCGGCCCGGGCGCGGGTCACCGCCTGGTCCGGTTGGTCGGGCTGGGCGGGCCAGAGCCGCTGCGCGCACACGCCATGTTTGTGCCAGCCCTTCATTGCGCCGCGGGCGCTGGAGCCCTCATAGTTTTCGCCGCGCCATTCGTCATAGAGCCGCGCGGTTTCATACAGCATGTGCGGGCTGACCGGTGTCTTGTCCGGCGACAGCTTGCGGGTACGCAGCAGGTAGTTGCAGGTGGCGGCCAGCGCAAAGCCGGAGCAGGCGCCTTCTTCGCCCTGGTCGAGGATCAGCGCGCGGCCGCCCAGGCGTTGTTCGTACGCGGCAATGCTCAACTGTTCCGGCACCTCCACCAGCGTGGGGATGAACATGCGATCACGGAAATCTAGCGTGTCCGGGCGCACATCGAAACTGCGTTTCAGCGCCTTGGCGGCGGCGTTGCCGGGTGCCGGGGTGGTCTTGCGTGACGAGGCCATGCGCTGCTCCGTGGTGAATCCCTGAAAGGCCCTAGAATGCGGCGGTTCAGTTTGGTTCGGCAAGCCTGTATCGGAGTTGCATCATGTCTCATGACAAAGTCGCGCCCCATGGCTGGAAAACACCCGGCGTATTGCTGCTGGGGATGTTGCTGGGTTGCATCCTGACGCGTGGTTTACAGGCGCAGCAGGGCATTCAGCGCAGCCAGCTGTTGCGCAGCGATGTGTCGGTGGCCACGCAGTCCATGGAGGTGGTGCTGGGTACCGCGGAGATTCCCGCCGGCAGCAACGCAGGCCGGCATCGGCATCCCGGCATGGAGATTGGCTACGTGTTGAGTGGTGAGGCGGTGATGGAAGTGGCCGGCGAAGCGCCGCGGCGTCTGCAGGCCGGGGATGCCTATGTGATTGCCGCGGATCAGGTCCATGATGCGCGGGTGACTGGCGATGCGGCCGCCAAGGTGTTGGCGTTTTATCTGGTGGAGAAGGGACAGCCGCTGGCGGTGAGTGTGCCCTGGTAACGGGTTATGCTAGACGCTTGCCGGGATTCAAACGAGGTGGTGGATGGAATTTCTGGGCTCGCACATCGAAAGCATCGCACAGGTCATCCAGCTGTCGGTGGCGCCGGTGTTTCTGCTGGCCGGAGTGGGCGCCACGCTGAATGTGCTGGTGGGACGTCTGGTGCGTATTGTTGATCGCGCGCGCGTCACCGAAATCCAGCTCAAGGACGCCAATGAAGCCACCACTCGTGAGTTGCAGGAGCGCCTGGAGGTGCTGGCCAAACGCGCCCGACTGATCAGCCGGGCGATTGCCCTGAGCGTGTTGTGCGCGGTGCTGGTGCCGATCGTGATCGTCAGCCTGTTCATCAGCGTGCTGTTCCAGGTGAACCTGGCGGTGCCAATTGCGGTGGCCTTCATCGTCGGCCTGATGAGTCTGGCGGTGGGGCTGGTGTACTTCCTGAGGGAAGTATTCGTGGCGACGGCTGCCCTGAGCATTGGTGTCACCGAGGGGGAGCTGACCGAAGCACAGCGGCTGCGCCGGGTGGTCAAGAACTCCTGAGGAGCGACCTGAGGACGAGAATCCTGAGGGTCGTTGACGACGCCGGCCGGGTAATATGCGCCCGGCCAGGCCGCGGACCGGTTGTCAGTCCTTACTTCTTGGCGCGGCCCGGACGGGTCTTGCCATAGCTGTTACGCCAAATCTTGCCCTTGCGGGTTCTGCGATCGCCTCTGCCCATGGTGGAACTCCTGAAAAAATGCAGCCAGTCCGGTGTGTTACCGGCCAGAAACCATAAACCGGGCGCGCACTTTAAGGCCACAGCCGCGGCGGCGCAAATCCGTGAAGCAGCGCCACGAGTTACGGCCGAGTTGCCGGGCAACATGACTCCGGTTGACAATTAAAAGCCATGCCCGAAAAGACCAACGACATCCTGATTCAGCCCGGCGAATACCGCACTGCCGACAATGGTGGCGTGCTGGCGGCGCAGCTCAGCCATTCGCTGGCGGTCTGTATCCACGATGACACCCGTGGGGTGGCGGGCCTGCTGCACTTTCACTATGCCGCCCAGCATGAGGGGCGGGGCATTGAGCTCACCGATGCGGTGCTCAGCTCGCATCTGCTGCTGCTGGACCTGTTCTGCAAGGCCATGCGGGGGCTGGGAGCCCGCAAGACCAGCTGGCGGGTGCGTATTGTCGGGCACATTCCGCAGGAGCAGGGTATGGAGGCGCCGGCCGCTTCGGTGATCGACCTGCTCAAGGTGTACTTCGACGACACCCGTCTGCCAGTGGACTGCAAGGAGCTGCATCGGCCCAGTGATGTGTTGCTGCGCATGGATGCCCATACCGGGCGGGTGGTGGTGCGCGATGCGGATCAGCCGGTCAATCCGGTCAATGGCGTGCCGGGATGAACTGAGTCAAGATCGGCGCGTGGGCGGCTGAACCATGGTCCGCCGGTTTTTTGTGCGCCGGGTTCCGAGTCATGCAAGCTGCTTCATCCCTTGAATTCTTGCCGGTGCAGGCTGCGGCGCAGGTGGCTGAAGTGGCCCGGCTGGCCCGGGTGATCTGGTCCGAGCATTACCTCGACATCATCGGCCAGGCGCAGATCGATTACATGCTGGCGCGTTTTCAGAGCGAGCCGGCCATTGCCGGACAGATTGAGGCCGGCGATGAATATTTTCTGCTGCGGCACGATGGGACGATGGTGGGCTATGCCGCGATACGCAGCCAGCCGGAAACGGCGCGCCTGTTTGTCAGCAAGCTATATCTGCTGGCCACGGCGCGTGGTCGTGGCTGGGGGCGGGATACCCTGGCGTTTCTGGCGCAACTGGCGCAGCAACGGGGACTGTCCACGCTGTGGCTGACGGTGAACAAGCACAATCCGGCGCTGCATGCCTATCTGGCAGTGGGCTTTGTGCAGGTGGCCGAGGTGGTGGCCGACATCGGCGCCGGTTATGTGATGGACGATTACCAGCTGGAATGGCGGTTGCCAGCGGCTGCGCCGGTGTGAGCGCTTGTCCGGTGTCCGTTGATCGGGTGCCGGTGATGGTCGGGAATTGATGAGCGGTCCGATAACAGCAACTCACGGGAGGCCTTGATATGAATCTGCGCTTTGCGGCTCACAGCCTGCGTATCCGTGTTTCTGCCGATGAATTCGCCCAGCTGCAGGCGGGCAAGTCGCTGGGGCTGGAAGTGCCGCTGCCACGGGGCCATGTGTTTCGCGCCAAGGTCAATTCGGGCAGCACTGGCGACTGGCTGTTCGACAGCGACCCCACCGGCCTGTGGCTGACCGTGCCGCGTGTGGAACTGGAACAGCTGGGGCAGGCGTTGCCCAGCCGCGAAGGCGTGATGCATGGGTTTGCCACGCACCACGGTGAGTTGCAGGTCAGCCTGGAAGTGGATGTAAAGCCACGTTGATGGATGCCCGACAGGCCTGCTGCAACAGACAGGCACGGCTGCTCCAAAGGCCATGACTCAGTTCGGGTGGACTGACCAGGCCACCAGACGCATCACCAGCGGGCGTACCACCAGCACACAGCAGAAGGCGGTGGGCATGGCCAGCCGGTAAGCCGCGAGTACATGTCGCGGATAATCGGCGTCGATGCCGGCGTTGGCGGCAGTGATGACCAGGGACATCAGCAGCGCCATGATCGAAGCCATGTAGAACGCGAACAGGTATGGCGTGCTGCGCGTGCTGAATTTCCAGCCCTGCCGGAAGCGGGAGTGATGTGAGCGGGAGTGCTGGGTGGTCACGGGTTCTCCGATGAAGCAATACCGCAGGTGCGGCGGTGGGGAAACGTTATGGCGAGGCGAGGTGACCCGGTAGCCAGCGGCCGATTGGTCCTGCACCAAGTGGAACTTACGAATCGCTCCGGTAAAGTGGGGGCATGAATCTCCTGCAATTGATTCGCAGCTTCGTCCGCACCGTGGAGGCCGGCAGCATTGCCGGTGCCGGGCGCAATCTGGGAATCAGCGCCGCTGCCGTCAGCCAGAACATCGCCCGGCTCGAAGCGCATCTGGGCATTCGACTGCTCAACCGCACCACGCGCCGGCTGGCGCTGACCGAACGTGGCCAGCTCTATTTCGACCAGGTGCGGGCCATCGACCGGCAGCTGGAACATGCGCGCCAGGTGGCGAGCGGCGACGATGCTGAACCTGTCGGCCGGCTGCGTGTTTCCAGCACCGCGGCGTTTGCCCGTCATGTGCTGGCGCCGATGCTGCCGGCATTACATGCCTGCCATCCCCGTCTGGATATCGAACTGCTCATTGGCGACGGGCTGGCCGACCATGCGCTGGAAGGCCTTGATGCCAGCATCCGCATTGATCCGCAGCTGGAAGACGGCCTGGTCGCCCGCTGTATCGCGGTGGTGCCGTTTCTGTTGTGTGCGTCGCCGGATTATCTGGCGCGCAATGGCCAACCGCGTACCTTCGAGGCGCTGCACGAGCACGCAGTGCTGCTGTTCCGTTACCCGGTCGACGGCCGTTATCTGCGCTGGGCGTTTCTGCGTGACGGTGGGCGCGTCGAGCCGGAACTGCATCCGGCAATGGTCAGCAATGATATCGATGCCATCGCGGCGATGGCGGCTGCGGGCGCCGGCATCACCCGTCTCGCCGCCTTTGTGGCGCAACCCTATCTGGAGCGTGGCCAGCTGGTTCAGCTGCTGCTGGACGATGGTACGGCCCAGCTGGAGCCGATGCGGCTGTATCTGTGTGTCAGTGATCGTCGCGATCTAACGCCCAAGCTGCGTGCGTTTCTGCGACACATGCAGGCGCATCTGCCCGCAACCTGGCGTCCCGGATCGGAAGAGCTTGGTTAACGCTTCGCGGGCTGGCTGACGATGATGTCGATGCTTTCCGAATCCGGATCGAACACGATCTGCGCTTCCGCGCGTTCCAGCTGACGCATGACGTGCGCGGCCTTCTGTTCCAGCGAATACTCGGCTACGCCGTAATCCGTGCCTTCACGCAGCACATAAGACTCGATCACGCCCCTGAGCGCATCGGCCGACAGTTCCGTGTGGGGAATGACGACGGGTTCGGCCGGTTCTGACATGTGATGTTTTTGTCGCGTGGCCGAGCCGGTGATGCTGGCTCAGCCTTCGCGTTCGATGGCGCGATAGCCGATGTCGCGCCGATACTGCAGACCAGTCCACGTGATGGTGTCGGCCAGCGCATAGGCCTGTTGCTGCGCGGCCCTGACCGTGTCGCCCAGGCCCACGGCGCACAGCACGCGACCGCCATTGGTGATTACTTCAGTCCCATTCAACTGCGTGCCGGCATGAAACACCTTGCCCGGCAATTGCGCAGCCTGATCAAGGCCACTGATCGCGTCACCCTTGCGCGGTGTCTCGGGATAGTTGCCGGCGGCGAGCACGATGCCGAGCGCGGCCTGGCTGTTCCAGTCCGCCGTCACCTGATCCAGCTTGCCATCCAGCGCCGCTTCGCACAGCACGGTGAGATCGGAGTTCAGGCGCATCATGATGGGCTGGGTTTCCGGATCGCCGAAACGGCAATTGAACTCCAGCACATTGGGGGTGCCATCCGCGGCCACCATGATGCCGGCATACAGAAAGCCGGTATATGGCGTGCCCATGTTGATCATGCCCTGCACGGTGGGTTCGATCACTTCGCGCATGATGCGGTTGTGAATGGCAGGCGTGACCACGGGTGCAGGCGAATAGGCACCCATGCCGCCGGTATTCGGGCCCTGGTCGTTGTCCAGCAGGCGTTTATGGTCCTGTGAGGTGGCCATGGGCAGGATATGTTGGCCATCCACCATGACGATGAAGCTGGCTTCCTCGCCTTCCAGGAATTCTTCCACCACCACGGTGGCGCCGGCCTTGCCGAACTGCCCGGCGAACATGTCCTTCACTGCCTGCGCGGCTTCAGCTTGCGTGGCGCAGATGATTACACCCTTGCCGGCCGCCAGGCCATCGGCTTTCACCACCAGCGGTGCGCGCTGTGCCAGCACCCACTGTTCGTCGAAGTTGTCCTGCGTGAACGTGGCATAGGCCGCAGTGGGAATGTGGTTGGTTTTCAGAAAATCCTTGGTAAAGGCCTTCGAGCCTTCCAGGCGTGCACATAGCCGGCTCGGGCCGAAGCAGCGCAGGCCGGCGGTCTGGAACGCATCCACCACGCCGATCACCAGCGGCGCTTCGGGACCGACGATCGTCAGTTCGATCTTGTTGTCGCTGGCGAATTTGACCAGGCTGGCGACATCATCGGCGGCAATATTGACGTTGCTCACTCTGGTTTCCAGCGCCGTGCCGGCATTGCCGGGCGCCACGTAAACCTGTTTCACGCGCGGCGACTGCGCCACTTTCCAGGCCAGCGCATGTTCGCGACCGCCATTGCCGATGATGAGAACGTTCATGAAGCTACTCGCAGACCGGGCGCCGCACCCGGCATCGATAAAACCGCAATAAGCCGGGTGCGGCACCCGGCTTGCGTCAATACGTCGATCAATGCCGGAAGTGGCGCATGCCGGTGAGCACCATGGCGATGCCATGCTCATTGGCGGCGGCAATCACTTCGGCATCACGCATCGAACCACCGGGCTGGATCACGGCCTTGATGCCGAATTCGGCGGCCACGTCGAGACCATCGCGGAACGGAAAGAACGCATCCGAGGCCATCACGCAGCCGCTGACAGTGAGGTTTTCATCCTTGGCCTTGATGGCGGCGATGCGTGTCGAGTACACGCGGCTCATCTGGCCGGCGCCGACGCCGATGGTCATGTTGTCGTGCGCGAATACGATCGCGTTGGACTTGACGAATTTGCATACCTGCCAGGCGAACTGCAGATCGCGCAGTTCTGCAGCTGTAGGCTGGCGTTGCGTCACCACTTTCAGGTCGGCAACTTTCACCATGCCCTGATCGCGTGGCTGCATCAGCAGGCCGCCATTGACGCTGCGCAGTTCGTACGGCGTGTTGCTGGCGTCCAGCGGGCCGGTCACCAGCAGGCGCACGTTTTCCTTCTTCTTGCACAGTGCCACCGCTTCGGCATCGGCTTGCGGCGCGATGATTACTTCGACGAACTGGCGTTCGATGATCGCGCGCGGCGGTCTGTGCATCCAGCGTGCGATTGAAGGCGATGATGCCGCCGAACGCCGAAGTCGGATCGGTTTTATAGGCGCGGTTGTAGGCGTCCAGAATATTCGGCGCCCACTGCCACGCCACAGGGATTGGCGTGTTTGACGATCACGCAGGCCGGCGCCTCGAACTGCCGCACACATTCCAGCGCGGTGTCGCTGTCGGCAATGTTGTTGTACGACAGCTGTTTGCCCTGCAGCTGCGCGGCGCTGGCGATGCTGGCGCCCTTGGCGTCGCTGGCAGCATAGAAAGCGGCGCTCTGATGCGGGTTTTCGCCGTAGCGCAGGTCCATGCGTTTGCGGAACTGCAGCGGCAGCAGGTCCGGATACTCGCTGCTGCCCTGGGCGGCGCCTTGCGTGGCCTTGATCAGATAGCTGGACACCATGGCGTCGTATTGCGCCGTATGCGTGAAGGCCTTGGCGGCCAGGCGCTTGCGGGTGGCTTCGGTGACGCTGCCGTTATGTGCGTTCATCTCGTCAACAATCGCGCAGTAGTCCAGTGGGTCCACCACAATGGCGACGCGGTCATGGTTCTTGGCCGAGGCGCGCACCATGGCCGGGCCGCCGATGTCGATGTTCTCGATGGCGTCTTCATAAGTGCAGTCCGGCTTGGCGATGGTTGCTGCGAACGGATACAGGTTTACCACCACCAGATCGATGGGGTCGATGCCATGCTGCTGCATCACCGCTTCATCGACGCCGCGCCGGCCGAGCAGGCCGCCATGGATTTTCGGATGCAGCGTCTTGACGCGGCCATCCATGATTTCCGGAAAGCCGGTGTGTTCGGACACCTGTTTTACCGGAATGCCGTGCTGCTTCAGTAGCGCGAAGGTGCCGCCGGTGGACAGGATTTCGATGTTGCGTTCTTGCAGGGCGTGGACGAAGTCAAGCAGGCCGTCCTTATTGGAAACACTGATCAGCGCGCGTCGAATGGTGGTGCTCACGTGGGTGACTCATTGCAAAGATGAAAATCGTTGGCGGGCGGCGCACTGGCGGGCACCCGGCGCTCAGGCCGACTCGGTCAGGCCGTGTTCGCGCAGTTTCTTGCGCAGCGTGCCGCGATTGATGCCGAGCACTTCGGCGGCACGGCTCTGGTTGCCGGCGACATAGTCGAGCACGGCGCGGAACAGTGGTTCTTCCACTTCGCGCAATACCAGCTCGTACAGATGGCCGGGATGATCGCCGTTGAGATTGGTGAAATAAGTCTTCCAGGGCTTCAGCGGTCTGGGTGCGCAGCGGCACGCCGGCAGCATGACTGTGACCATTCAGATGACTGTTGCCGTGGCTGCGTGAGGACGTCTTGGCCAAAGTCCTGGCGGCGTTCCCGCGCCAGTTTGCGGGTTCTGGTTTTTTTCTTCGGCGCCATGCACGAATTCCGATGGCGTCTGCTGCGCTCGATCCGTGGTCGGGCAGTGAAGGCGCTTGACTGAGTTTCAGGCTGCGGCAGTCAGCGCATCGAAATATTGTTCGACGGCTGCCAGCTGCGCCTCTGCAGTAGCTGCACGCATCACTACTTGCCGGAAGGTCTGCTCCTGAGGACGACCTGCGGCGTACCAACCAATATGCTTGCGCGCAATCCGCACTCCGGTTTCTTCCCCGTGAAACGTATGCAGCCTGCGCAAATGGGCGCAGCATGATAACACGGACTTCCGCCATCGCTGGGGGCGGCAACAGGGTTCCCGAGTCGAGGAAAGCCGCAATGTCGCGGAAGATCCACGGGCGGCCCTGGGCAGCGCGGCCGATCATCAAACCATCTGCGCCAGTGTGCTCAAGCACTTGTCGAGCTTTCTGCGGCGAATCGATATCACCATTGGCCAACACCGGGATTTGCACGGCATTTTTGATGGCGCGGATGGTGTCGTATTCAGCCGCGCCCTCGAACATGCAGGCGCGGGTGCGGCCATGCACGGCCAGTGCTGCGATGCCGCAGTCCTGTGCCAGCCGGGCGATGTGTACGCCATTGCGCTGCTGTGGGTCCCAGCCAGTGCGTATCTTGAGCGTCACCGGTACCGGTACGGCGCTGACCACGGCGGTGAGGATGTCCGTCACCAGCGCGGTGTCGCGCAGCAGTGCCGAGCCGGCGGCCTTGTTGCATACCTTCTTGGCCGGGCAGCCCATGTTGATGTCGATGATCTGTGCGCCCAGCTCGACATTCACCCGCGCGGCCTCGGCCATCATCGCGGCGTCGCCGCCGACGATCTGCACAATGCGTGGCTCCGGCTCTTCGGCATGGCTCAGGCGGCTGCGCGATTTTTTCGAATCCCACAGCCGGGTATCGCTGGTGAGCATCTCGCCCGCGGCCAGACCGGCGCCGAAACTGCGGCACAGCTGCCGGAACGGCAGGTCGGTGACGCCGGCCATGGGGGCCAGTGCCAGGTTGCTGCTCAGTTGGTAGGGACCGATGCGCATGTGGGGAGGGCCTAGGGCAGCAGGTCGTGACTGCACTGCAGGCCCTGGGGCAGGGTCAGGCAGGTATCGAACTGGAAGCCCACCGCTTCCTGGCCGGGATCGAGGATGGCCAGATCGATGTTGGCCGCAGCGCCGGCATTCAGCAGGCGGGTGGCCAGAGCCGGTGTGTCCAGGTATTCCTCGGGTTTGAAATCCCGTTGCCCCACCTGACTGCCGAAGCGGTCTTCCAGGCTCAGGCGCAGCAGTGGATAGGGCTGGGCGAAGGCCGCGCCATTGGTGACGCTGGCGCGCACCCGTAGGGTGCCCGACTCCTGCGGATCGGAGACGATGCCCCATTGCTTGATGCTGTAGGCAGCCAGCTGCCATTGCGGCGTCAGGGGCTGGCCGATGGCCTGGTACAGCTGGCTGAGGTGTGGGCCAAAACTCGGATGCCGGGCCAGCGCCTGCCGGTAGTGATGCAGGGTCTGGCCGATCAGCAACAGGCTGAGCACGCTGCCGGCGGCGATCCAGGGCCACTGACGGCGCGACTCCCGGCGTGGCATGAACGCTTCATCCACATCGGCTGGGGGCGAACGTTGCGCGGTAATTGCGGTGATGGGGGGCTCGGCCTGTGATGGCGGTGACAGTTCGTCCGAGGGTGCTGGCGGCGGGGCTGACGTGTCTGCCGGTGCGGCGCCTTCCAGGCTGGCCAACGCGTCGGCCAGCTCGCCGGCGCTGAGTTCCTCCTCCACATCCAGCAGTTCGGCGTCCGGTTCGCCGTCTGTCGTCGCCGTGTTTCCCGGCGTGGACTCCTGGCTGGCAAACGGATTTTCCCAGGTCTCGCTGTCAACGTTGAATTCTTCGATGACCGTGCGGGTGTGGTCGGCCTCGTCGCCATCCGGCTGCGTCGCATCCAGATGGCGATAGACGCCGCTGATTTCGATGCGATTGCCCTCCAGCACGATTTCCTCGTGTGTCAGTTCCTCATGGGGCAACTCATGGGACAGGGCGTCCTTGTCGAAAGCTGCCGTCGCTTGTTCGGCGGGGAGGCTGGCTTCGGTGCTGGTGTCATCCTCGCTGTCCAGCAGCTGGGCGATGGCATCGAACTGCAGGTTGCAGCGGCCGCAACGCACCTGGCCATGCGCGGCACGCAGAATCGTGCTGGTGACACGAAACACGGTCTGGCAGCCGGGGCATTGGGTCAGCACTTCGAATTCCTATGGATCAGGGCGCGCGTTTCTTGCCGCTCAATCGTGCCCAGTCGTCCTGAATGACGATCGGGTCCATGTCGAACCAGGCGGCATAGCAATTCTGTACTGCCTGCGCCTGCGTTGTCAGCACGCCGGACAACACGATGTGACCGTGAGCCTGTGTCAGGGCTGCGAGGCGTGGTGCCAGTGCTTCGAGCGGTCCGGCCAGAATGTTGGCGATCAGCAGCGGCACTGCCGGCAGGGCGGCATCATCGAGACTCAGGGTGAGTGACTGATCGACCTGATTGCGTGCGGCATTGTCACGACTGGCCAGCAGCGCCTGTGGATCGATGTCCACGCCATGGGCGTGAAGTGCGCCCAGCTTGAGCGCGGCAATGGCCAGAATGCCCGAGCCACAGCCGTAGTCGATCAGCGTCTGTCCCTGCGGCGGATGTTCGTCCAGCCAGCGCAGGCACAGCGCCGTGGTGGGATGAGTGCCGGTGCCAAACGCCAGACCCGGGTCGAGATCGACAATGATGGCGTCGGCATCATCCGGGCGCTGGCCATCGGGACAGATCCACAGCTTCTGGCCGAAGCGCATGGCATGGAAGTCCTTCAGCCATTCACGTTCCCAGGGGCGATCGTCGAGCTGCTCGAAACGATGCGGCGGCACGGGGTCCAGATGCGCACGCAGACCGGCCAGCACATTGTCCGGCGTGGTGTCGGCATCGAACAGCGCCTTGGCGTTCACCGTGGGCCACATCGGCAAGGCGCCGGGCGCCGGCTCCAGAATGGGATCATCGGCGGCATCCTCCACGTCACCGACAGCGCACCGATGGCGAACAGTGCTTCTTCCACCGGTTCCGGATTGGTCTTGCCGAGTTCGAGAGTGAGTTGCAGGAAGGGCATGTGGCGGTGATGGCGGCGAAGTGAGTGTTGCTGTGTGCTCAAACGAAAAGGGCGACGCATGTGACCAAAGGAAATGGTTCACCCACGTCGCCCCTGCATGGATTGCCGGCAATCCTTATTTGATGCCCAGTCTGCGTTCCAGGTAATGGATGTCCAGGCCACCCGCCTTGAAGGCGTTGTGGTTGAAGATTTCCTGGTGCAGCGGGATGTTGGTCTTGATGCCTTCGATCACCATTTCCGACAGCGCCTGCTTCATGCGCGCGATGGCGGTGTCGCGAGTCTCGCCGAAGGCGATCATCTTGCCGATCATCGAGTCATAGTAAGGCGGCACGGTGTAACCGCTGTACAGATGTGACTGTCGACGCGGATGCCCGGGCCGCCGGGCGGGTGACACAGCTTCACCGGGCCAGGGGAAGGAATGAAACCCTTCGGGATCCTCGGCGTTGATGCGGCACTCGATGGCATGGCCACGGATCTCGATGTCGCTCCTGGGTCCAGGGCAGCGGTTCGCCGGCGGCGATCCGCAGCTGCGTCTTGACGATGTCGATGCCGGTGATCAGTTCCGATCACCGGATGTTCCACCTGCACGCGGGTGTTCATTTCGATGAAGTAGAACTCGCCGTCCTGATACAGGAATTCCAGCGTACCGGCGCCGCGATAACCCACTTGCGCGCAGGCGGCGATGCAGCGTTCGCCGATCTGCTTGCGCTGCTTGGGGGTGATGCCTGGAGCCGGTGCTTCCTCGATCACCTTCTGGTGACGGCGCTGCAGCGAGCAGTCGCGTTCGCCCAGATGCACCACGTTGCCGTAGTTGTCGGCCAGCACCTGGAACTCGATGTGGCGCGGCTTCTCCAGGAACTTCTCCATGTACACCTGGTCGTTGCCGAACGCCGCCAGCGCTTCGGCCTGGGTGACGTTGATGGCGTTGATCAGCGTGGCTTCGCTGTGCACCACGCGCATGCCGCGACCGCCGCCACCGCCCGAGGCCTTGATGATGACCGGATAGCCGATCTCGCGCGCGATGCGGAAGTTCTCGTCGGCATCGTGGCCGAGCGGGCCGTCGGAGCCGGGCACGCAGGGCACGCCGGCCTCTTTCATCACGCGGATGGCCGACACCTTGTCGCCCATCATGCGGATGGTCTCGGCGCTTGCGGGCCGATGAAGATGAAGCCGCTTTTCTCGACGCGTTCGGCGAAATCGGCATTCTCCGACAGGAAGCCGTAGCCCGGATGGATGGCGACCGAAGTCGGTGACCTCCGCGGCGCTGATGATCGCCGGCATGTTGAGGTAGCTTTCCTTGGAGGCCGGCGGGCCGATGCACACCGATTCGTCCGCCAGCAGCACGTGCTTGAGGTTGTAGTCGGCGGTGGAATGCACCGCGACGGTCTTGATGCCCAGCTCACGGCAGGCGCGCAGGATCCGCAGCGCGATCTCACCGCGATTGGCGATGACGACTTTTTCGAGCATGTGAAACGATGTGGCTGCTTATTCGATGATGAACAGCGGCTGGCCGAACTCGACCGGTTCGCCGTTCTTCGACCAGCACCGCGGTGACGCGGCCGGCCTTGTCGGATTCGATCTGGTTCATCATCTTCATGGCTTCGATGATGCATAGCGTGTCGCCGACATTCACTTCGCTGCCGATCTCGACGAAGGCTTCGCGCCCGGCGACGGCGGCGGCATAGAACGTGCCGACCATCGGGGCGGTGACGATGTGTCTTTCTGCTGGCCGGTCGGCGGCGGCCGGGGCGGCAGCGGCCGGCGGCGGCCGCGGCCGGGCGGCGGCGACAGCGGGTGGCACCGGCGCAGCGGCGTGTGCACGCACGGCCTGCGTGATCGGCAGCGCCGGCGGGATGCGGCTGATGCGCACCGACTCCTCGCCCTCGCTGATCTCGATCTCGGCGATGCCCGATTCCTCGAGCAGCTCGATGAGTTTCTTGACCTTGCGAATATCCATGCAGATCCTCTTGTGTATGTCTTACAGGGCCGGTAATCGTTTCAGCGCAGCTCGCACAGGCGCGCGCGCAGGGCCAGCTCATAGCCGAGCGGCACCCAGACCGACAGATGCAGCCGACGGCGATGTCGGAAAAATAGGAGTGATGGCGGAAAGATCTCACGCGCATACACGTTACTCAGGTGCACCTCGATGAAAGGAATCTTCACGCCCAGCAGGGCATCGCGCAGCGCCACGCTGGTATGAGTGAACGCCGCCGGGATTGAAGATGATGAAGTCAACGTGCGGCGGTGCGTGGATGCGGTCGATCAGCTCGCGCTTCGGAGTTGCTCTGGAAGGCGGACAGGTGTGTGGCCCGCCTCTCGGTCGAGACCGACCAGACGAGACTCGATCTCCGCCAGCGGTGTCACCCCATAGGTGCCAGGCTCGCGAGTACCGAGCAGGTTGAGGTTCGGAGCCGTTGAGCAGCAGCAGATGAGCCATGCAGGTAACTTCGAGGCGAACTGGAGTTTAACGAAAATGGCGGCGAGTTAAGCTGCGAATTGGCAAATTGGCGATCTATTTGTCGCCCAACGCCGGTGGGTAGTGCAGCTGCGGCCAGATTCGCTTGTAGCTGCGACAGCGCCGCTGGTCGACGGCGGTCCGGGCGGCTTTGAAGGGCAGTTGCGCCGGCAGTTCACCTGCTTGATCGTGGCCAGAATGATGCAGCCTCGCGGCGTGCAGTTCGCCGATGATGGGCGGTGACGATCTCGCCCCTGGGGTCGGTGAACACCGTGAAGGGAAATCCGACGGCTTCGATGCCGAAGGCGTCGACACCGCGGCGAGGCCGTCCTGCTCGCCGATCAGCATCGGATAGCTGATCTGCATGGTTCGGCGTACTTCGAGCACGTCTTCGCGGAAAGTCCACGGCAATGCCGACCACTTGCACGCCATCGGCGGCATGTTCTGTTGCGAGCTGGTTGAGCAGCGGGATTTCGCGGCGGCAGGGCGCGCACCAGGTGGCCCAGAAATTCACCACCAGCGACTTGCCCGGCCAGGAATGGCTCGACTGCAGTTCGCCCGCGCGGTTTTGCAGGGAAAACTCCGGCAGTGTCGTGACCGGGGCGCGGGCAGCCGGCTGCGCGGGTTCGGCGACCGTAGCCTGTTCACTCGAGCCACTGGGCAGCCATTGCCGTGCCACCAGAAATCCGCCGGTCACGGCCAGTACGGCGACGATCAGGTAGCTGAGCTTGTTGTTCATGGCGGATGAGGGCGTGGGCGGTGTGGGCTGAGGAGCGGGCGCGCCATTATGCCCATCCGGTCGGCGTCACTGGCGGATTTATCCGTTGCCAGCAGGTCCCGGCCGGGTGGTGGCTGCTCAGGTGTTTGAACGCCTGAGTTCCTGGCTGCCAATGTTATTAGCTGCCGAGAGCGGCCTGCACATGCGGCGCGAATTGTTCGGCCTTCATGTATCCTACCACCCGGTAATCGCGGCGCTCCTCGCCCTGGACGAAAAAGGCGATGGTGGGTGGACCGAAGATGCCGAAGCGCTTCAGCAATGCTTTATCGTCGGCATTGTTGGCGGTGACATCGGCCTGCAGCAACAGGCTGTCCGCCAGGGCGTTCTGCACGTCGCCTGGGTAAAGGTGTACTTCTCCATTTCCTTGCAGCTGACGCACCAGTCCGCATAGAAATCCAGCATCACGGTCTGACCGCTGGCGCGGGCGGTGGCCAGTTCGGCGTCCAGCTCGCTCACCGAGGCGATGCGTTTGAAGGCCAGCGCAAATTCATGCGAGCTGCTGGCGGCAGTGCCGGAGTTGCTGCTGGCCAGTCCCTGCAGGGGTTGCAGCGGGTCATGGCGTCCGGCGGCGGCGCCCAGCAGCAGGATGACGCCGTAAATCAGACGCCAGCAGGCCAAAGCCGCGTACCGCTGCGGGGGCGGGCTGATTGGCGCGCAACTGCAGCGAAAAAATCCAGTAGCCGCTGACAATGGCCAGTGTCGCCCACAGCAGCATGGTCACGCACGTTCGGGCAGCAGGCTGGACAGCATGTAGATGGCCAGCCCCAGGAACATCACGCCGAACAGCGACTTGACCACATCCATCCAGGCGCCGGACTTGGGCAGCAGCTGCCGGCCGAGGCGCCCACCAGCAGCAGGGGCACGCCCATGCCCAGCCCCATCACGTACAGGGCAGCGGCGCCGCGACCGATCAGGCCGGTCTGACTGATGACTGACAGCGCGGCGATCATGGCCGGCGCTACGCAGGCAGTGACAATCAGGGCCGACAGCGCGCCCATGATGAAGGTGCCGGCATAGGTGCCGCCTTTCTGCTGGTTGCTGACATCGGTCAGTCGGGTTTGCAGCGCGCTGGGCAGCTGCAGGGTGAAGCTGCCGAACATGGCAAACGCCAGAATGACGAACAGATGCGGCGAAGCTGCCGACGATCCAGGGTTTCTGGAAGAACGCCTGCGGGGCCTGCTGGAAGGCGAGCACGAAGGCCACGGCGGCGGCGGCATAGGTGAGCGCCATGCCCTGCACATAGGTGAAGGCCAGCGAGAAACCGCGCGCTGGGGTCGCCTTGTCGCCCTGACCGACGATGATGCCGGACAGAATGGGGATCATCGGCAGCACGCAGGGGGTGAAGGACAGCAGCAGCCCCAGGCCGAAAAAGGTGCCTAGCACGGCCAGCAGGTTGCCGTCCCGGATCAGTCCGGCCAGCCGGTCCTGTTCCGAGACCATGCCGCTTCCGGATTCAGTGCTGCTTGCTTTGCCGGTGATCGTGCCCGCGCCATTGCTGGCTGGCAGCTCGACATCGATTACTTTTGTTGAAGGGTTGTAGCACAGGCCGGCTTCCGCGCAGCCCTGGTACTTCGATCGGTCAGCGCCACGCGTGTGCGCCGGGCCTGCGCTGCGCGTTACCGGCACCAGGGCGGTCACCTGCTGGTGGTATACCTCCATCTCGCCGAAGAACTCGTCGTTCTTGATATCACCCTGGGGAAACTGCGCCTCACCCAGGCTGGTGCCGGCGGTCTCGGTGCTGAACCCCATGCGCTTGCGATACAGGTAGTAGTCCTGGGCGATCTCCCAGGTGACCCGGATCTGGTCGGGGCCGGCGGCCTCGGCGCTGAGCTTGAAGGCCTGATCCGGGTGCAGGAACTCGTCATTGCTCTGCAGCAGGCTGGCAAGGCCGCTAGAGGCCGAGGATTGTTGTGCCACGGCTGGCGTCATGGCGCCGAGCAGCACCAATAACAGGGTCAGAAACCGAGCAGCCAGATTCATTGCGGATTCCAGAGGGTCAGCCAGGAGAGGAGGGATCGTTGGCGGCCGTATTCTGCCGCAGCCAGTCGAGGTAGGGGGCGCTGCCGCCGGTCACTGGGACCGCAATCAGCTCCGGCAGTTCGTAAGGGTGCAGGCGTTTCAGCCGTTCAGCCAGTGTCGCCAGCTGGTTTTGCGTGGTTTTGATAAGCAGTAACACTTCCTGATCGCGCTGGATCCGGCCCTGCCACATATATATGGAACGCACCCCGGGCAGCTGATTGACGCAGGCGGCCAGGCCGTCGGCCACCAGCGCCTCGGCGATCCGCTCGGCGGTGTCGGCGTCCGGGCAGGTGGTCAGGGCAAGCAGCAGGTCGGTCATGGTGGTGAGTTTGGTGAGGGGCTGACTGTGATCCGGGCCGGAGCTTAGCGGTTTCCGGCGGGCTGCCCCTTGAAATGTAAACTTCGCCCCCTATCATTAGCAGCCGCTTGGGTAGAGTGCTAACAGGGTTTGCCCCTGACCCGCCCAACCCGCATATCTCGGTTTCCTTTTCCAAACCCACTCAGTTGGAGTTGTTATGGCTGACAAGCTGAAAATTCGTCCCCTGCACGACCGCGTCATCATCAAGCGTCTCGAAGAAGAGCGCGTGTCGGCCGGCGGCATCGTGATTCCTGACAGCGCCACCGAAAAGCCGGTGCGCGGCAAGGTCATCGCCGTGGGCAAGGGCAAGATCCTGGAAAACGGCAACGTCCGTACCCTGGACATCAAGGTTGGCGACAGCATCCTGTTCGGCAAGTACAGCGGCCAGGAAGTGAAGGTCGACGGCGAAGAACTCCTCGTGATGAAAGAGGAAGACGTTATCGCCGTGATCGAGAAATAAATTCTCGCACCCCTTCCCACCCGATTTTATTTACTGAGGTTTTACTCACATGGCAGCTAAAGAAGTACGTTTCAGCGATGACGCCCGCGTCCGCATGCTCAAGGGTGTGAACATCCTGGCCAATGCCGTCAAGGCAACCCTCGGTCCCAAGGGCCGCAACGCCGTGCTCGAAAAGAGCTTTGGCGCCCCCACCGTCACCAAGGACGGCGTGTCCGTCGCCAAGGAAATCGAACTGAAGGACAAGTTCGAAAACATGGGCGCACAGATGGTGAAGGAAGTGGCTTCCAACACTTCCGACGAAGCCGGCGACGGCACCACCACCGCCACCGTGCTGGCCCAGGCCATTGTTCGCGAAGGCCTGAAGGCCGTTGCCGCTGGCGCCAACCCGATGGACCTGAAGCGCGGCATCGACAAGGCCGTGGCGGCTGCCACCGAAGAGCTGAAGAAGCTCAGCAAGCCTTGCAAGGACCAGAAGGCCATTGCCCAGGTCGGCACCATCTCCGCCAACAGCGACGACTCCATCGGCAAGACCATTGCTGATGCGATGGAAAAAGTTGGCAAGGAAGGCGTGATCACCGTGGAAGAAGGCTCGGGTCTGCAGAACGAACTGGACGTGGTCGAAGGCATGCAGTTCGACCGCGGCTACCTGTCGCCGTACTTCATCAACAACCAGGCCAACCAGACCGCCGAGTTCGACAACCCGTACATCCTGCTGTGCGAAAAGAAGATCTCCAACGTCCGCGAAATGCTGCCGCTGCTGGAAGGCATCGCCAAGGCCGGCCGTCCGCTGATCATCGTCGCTGAAGACGTGGAAGGCGAAGCGCTGGCCACGCTGGTGGTCAACACCATCCGCGGCATCGTCAAGGTGGCCGCCGTGAAGGCCCCGGGCTTCGGCGACCGTCGCAAGGCCATGCTGCAGGACATCGCCATCCTGACCGGTGGCACCGTGATTTCCGAGGAAGTCGGTCTGTCGCTGGAAAAGGCCACGCTGCAACGACCTGGGCGAAGCCAAGAAGATCGTGGTGGAAAAAGAAAACACCACCATCATCGACGGCAAGGGCAAGAACTCCGACATCAAGGCTCGCGTCGAGCAGATCCGCACGCAGATCGAAGAAACCACTTCCGACTACGACAAGGAAAAGCTGCAGGAACGCGTTGCCAAGCTGTCCGGCGGTGTGGCCGTGATCAAGGTCGGTGCTGCCACCGAAATCGAAATGAAGGAAAAGAAGGCACGCGTGGAAGACGCACTGCATGCCACCCGCGCCGCCGTTGAAGAAGGCGTGGTTCCCGGCGGTGGTGTGGCCCTGATCCGTGCGCAGAAGGCCGTGGACAAGCTGGAAGTGGCCAGCGAAGACCAGGCGTTCGGCGTCCGCATCCTGTCGCGCGCCATCGAAGAGCCGCTGCGCCAGATCGTCACCAATGCCGGTGAAGACGCCGCTGTGGTCCTGTCCGAAGTGAAGAAGGGCAAGGGCACCTACGGCTACAACGCCGCCACCAGCGAGCTACGGCGACATGCTCGAAATGGGCATCCTGGATCCGACCAAGGTGACCCGTCTGGCCCTGCAGAACGCCGCTTCGGTTGCCGGTCTGCTGCTGACCACCGAAGTGATGATCGCCGAAGCCCCTAAGGACGAGCACGACCATGGTCCGGGCCCTGGTTGGGCGGCATGGAAGGCATGGGCGGCATGGGCATGTAATGCCCGCTGCAAAGCTCATGGCTACCTAATGAAGACCCCGCCAAGTGAAAGCTTGAGCGGGGTTTTCTTTTTTGTTCTTTGAAATGCGCTTTTTTTGACGCCGGTTTATTGGTATGCCACGAACTGCAGAGGCTTCTAAACGCCGTAAGTTGAGTACTCGTGAGAAAGGTGACCGCTTTGAACGAGAGATAAAAACTCTTTTAGAGCGCGAAATTGCAGATGGCAATTTCTGGGTTCAACCAAATCTGTGCAAGATTTTTTCAAAGAAGGGGTATTATTCCCACGATAGGCGCAAAGACATTGTCTTCGATATTTCTATCGAAGTGTTTATGCCCGGAGCCAAAGATTTTTCTCTCTTAATCCTCATTGAGTGCAAGGATTATGGGCATGCTGTGCCAGTAGATGACCTGGAAGAATTTAGAGACAAAGTTCGCCAAGTTTCAGGCTTCAACGTCAAGGGGATATTTGCCTCGAGAGGCTTTCTTCAGTCGGGTGCAATCGAATACGCCAAGTCTAATGGCATTGCATTTCTGCGCTATTTCAAACGGTCTGACTTCAAGTGGGAGTTGCAGAGATCGACTTCTTCGTTGGTGACATTCAGTTATGCGGCAAAGCAAGAAATTACAGCTATATGGGGTATTCAGCATGAGGATGGGGTAAGCAATCTTTTTGATTGCTACGGCTATTACCAAGAACGCTACACAATTTCCTTGAGGCGTCTATTTGGATTGATTGTCGCTTCGGGTGATGATCCAGAATCCGAGCTGCAGCTGTCCCCACTGTTAGACCCTTCGCTTGAAGAGCCGCGTTACAGCGTCGATTTTATTTCGCAAGAAAAGCTTGAGCACGTCGCGAATAAGGCATTAAGCGAGATAGGTTATTCGTCTGGTGCGGTTTCATTAGAGAAAGTATGCGCATGGCAGCGGTCGATCAATAACTTATCAGTCGAGCGCTTGGCATCCGAGGGCGGGGCGTCAGGTGTCTTAGGTCGTATTACTTTCTTCCCAGCAAAGATAACAATTTATACGGGGGGGTGATCGTACTGTTGGGCGGCAAAAATTCACATTGGCTCATGAGCTTGGGCATCTTCTTCTTGATAACGGGCGTTATATGGAAGGAGAGTATTGCGATGAATCAGATATAGATCTCGATCCGAATGTAGAGTTCGGAGTTAGAGACATTGCGCGTTTGGAGTGGCAGGCGAATTTTCTTGCGTCATGCCTGCTGCTCCCAAAAAATAAATTTGTTAATGATTTTTTGTCTATTGCTGAAAGTCTTGGATTAGAGGATAGGGGGTTTGGTTTTCTTTATTTGGATAATCAGCGCTGCAATATTGATAACTACTATCACGTGACGAATAGGCTGAAAAATATTTACCAAGTGTCCCGCTCAGTCGTAAAGTCTCGATTAAAGAATCTGCGGCTACTTACGGAGTTCGCTGTAATGGGCGGGCGTCGTGCTGTTTGGTCTGACACTAATAAACTGGGTCGGTGACTCTTTAGGCATTGGTGCAGTCGAGCGATCCGGCGATGCTCACGCTCTGTTCTAAAGTCACTCTTCAGCAACATGCCTATCAATCGATAGTCAATACCGAGTTCCCTTAAGTTGCCCCGTTCTAAACAGCGGACCTAGCTCAACCAGATAAGTCAGATCTCTTCTTGCTGTAGTTGCTGGTGCGCCGGTAATGGATGTGTACTTGCTTGCAGGATGGTCGCCGCGGAATCCGTCCGGTCCTTCCTTCATCATGCGCAGCAGAGCCTTTTCTTGACGCTCGTTGAGTTGATCGCGCAGCTGATCGAGCAACTTGGTTTTTGCCAACAGGAAATCCAACTAGCGCAGGGTGTATTCCTGTGCGGATAGCACAGGTATTAGCAAACCAAAGCAGCCAATTATCGATGCCAAGTTCTTTGTTATCGGCTTCGATCTGATCGTAATGCTCGCTACGGCGCTTCTGGATCGGCAGCGACGGGGGGCTCAAGCTCCGAGCGTAAAAACAGTGCCGGGGCTGGGGCGGGGCGTCGATCTGGGTTAGGTCGCTGACCCGAAATTGTTTTGGATGCCGAGGCCTTCATGAGTGTGTGGCAGTGCGGAATCAACGAGGTTGGCTCAGATTCCTGCGCTCAAGTGATTTGCTGTATTCAAGGTTCGATCTCAAGGCATGCGTTGTTTTCATGGATTGGGCCGTAAGGAAATCCAGTTAATCCGTCGGCGGGCTGCGAGTTCTCCGGGTGTAGTGACTGATTTCCACCGCGCAGCTGGCTGGCTTTTGTTAATAAGCGTGTCTATTCTTCCTGAATGGTTGCTCAGCTTTCCTGGATAGCGGGTGATGAATCACGGGCTGGATAAGTATCAGGCGGACGCGGGTCGTGCATGCACAGTGGGGATGCGTGCGTGGCTGGCATAGCGGTATCGCTGGAACAGGCATTTGCCGATTTGCGCAGTGGTGATGTGCAGGCCTGCGCCGCCCGGGCCAGCGAAGTGCTGGCTCAGGACGCCTCGCAGCCGCAGGCGCATCTGCTGCTGGGGCTGGTGGCCTTTGAGCGGGGAGAGTTTGCGGCCGCAGCTGAGTCGCTGGACCGGGCGCTGACGCTCGGCGACAGCAATTTCTTCGCCCTGCTGTACCTGATCGATGTCCTGCGCGCCCTGGATGCCTTGACTGAGGACAATCTGCGCACGCTGGTCGGCCACTGGGCACGGATGCGTGCGCCGAAGGAATTTGCCGGGCAATTGCGGCAGTTGCTGGAGGCGCTCAAGCCGTCGCCGGCGCGTATTGTTCCGGAGGAAATCCAGGCGACGCTGGCGGCCATTGCCGTGCCGGCCCTGCAGCACCTGCTCGATGCTGGCGATACCGATGCGGCGCTGAAGCTGGAAATGCAGCTCTACAACCAGTTCGTCAAAGTCATCGAAACCGAACAGCACTTTGGTGAGTGCACACGCCGCTGGGTGCCGATGATGACGGCGGCCGGTCGTGCGCTGGCGTTGCCGGTTCCGCCTGCGCCGCTGCCGGCGCAGGTGCGTCCCAAGGTGGCGTTTGTGATCCATGTGGCGGCCACCGAGGCGCATATCGAGGTGGTGGCCAACATCCTGAAAGGTTATCGCCAGCTGGAACAGCAATCGTTCGAGCCGGTGGTGTTTTGCCTGTTCAACGAAAAGCCGGAGATGTCGGCGCTGTTTCAGCCGGCCGGTGTGACCGTGCAGTTTCTCGACCGTCAGGTGAAAGGCCGCAGCATCGTGGCGCGGCTGCGTCATGTGCGGGGCCAGGTCGCCGCGCAGGGCATCGATACGCTGGTGTGGGTGTCCAATCCGATCTGGATGAGTCTGGCGTTCGGCATGCGCCTGGCGCGCAAGCAGGTGTGGTTTGCACTCAAGTATCACGACCTGAGCACCCCTGATGTGGATGCCTATATGACTGGCGGCGGCATGAGTCGCTACAAGGAGTTTTCCGGGCGGCAATGGCGTGTCGGCCAGGCCGGTTACGACAATCTGTTTGATGCCGCGCTGACGCCGGCGGCGCAGGCCCTGCGTGATGAATTGCGTGCTGAATTGCGTGTTGAATTGGGGGCTGAGCTGCGCACAGCATCGGTCGGCATGCCTGCGGCGGCGGGGCAGCGGGTCATCCTCGGCACCTTCGGTCGTGCCGAGAAGGTGCGCGATCCGCAGTTCCTGGCGGCGGTCTGCCGGGTGCTGCAGCAGCATCCGCAGGCGTTGTATCTGTGGGCCGGCCGTGAGCAGGACGTGGGGATTCAGTCTGCCTTTGAACAGGCGGGCGTGGCGGCGCAGACGCGTTTCATCGGTTGGGTGAATACCCGTCTGTATGCGCAGGTGCTGGATGTGTTTCTGGATTCTTTCCCGTTTCCCTGCGGCTTCACGCTGTATGAGGCGCTGATGGCCAGTGTGCCCTGTGTCCTGATGGCCACTACCGAATCGCGGGCGCTGGGTCTGCACGGCTACATCAGCCCGGTGCTGGCCGGTGAAGACGGCATGCCGGGCGATGCGGAAAAAATCACCGCCATCTACGCGCTGGATACCGGGCGGCCACGGCTGCTGCTGTCGCATACGGTGGAGCAATGGTGCGCAGCTGCCGATGAGCTGATTCGTGATGCCGGGTGGCGGCGCGAGGTGGGCAATGCCGGCCGGGAGTTCGCCGAGTCCTATCTGAGCGGCAGCAAACGTTGTGCGGCCTCCTATGCGGCACATCTGGATGAAATCATCAGGAGTCCATGATGGGCATGTCCAATCAGGGGCTGAAGTTGCTCAATTCCATCATCAGGGACATGGCGCCCTCGGGCGAATTGCGTCGGGTGCTGGCGCTGGGTTACCCGGACATTCTGGCCAGCCCCGCCGAGCTGCTGGACACCCTGGGGCCGCAGATCTTCGAGCGCCTGCAGTTTCGCGAGGACGCCGCCGAGATCATTGCGTGGCACAAGGTCGGCGACCTGACGGACCGCATCGCCAGCACCGAATCATTGTTCACAGCCTGGGGTATGGAGCTGGAGGTGTCGGACATCGTGGAGGCGCGCGGTGGCGAGCTGATCCTGGATTTGAATGAGCCCTGTGCGGAACACCTGCACGGTCGCTACCACCTCATCATCGATTCCGGCACGCTCGAGCACTGTTTCAACATCGGCCAGGCGGCGCGTAATGTGGCGAACCTGACGGCGGTGGGTGGCTACATCCTGCACGGCAATCCGCTCAACATGCTCAATCACGGCTTCTACAACCTCAACCCCACCTGGTATGCGGATTTCTATCAGGACAATGGCTTTGATATCGTGTATCTGAAAGCCATGTCGGGGACTCTGCGTGACGCCAAGGTCCATGAAGTGCCGATGTACAAGCGGTTCGTCGATGTGCCGGCAGACAGCACCATGAATTGCATTGTCAGAAAGCGCCGGCAACGGCCGGTCAGGTGGCCGGTGCAGACCAAGTACAAACGTAATCCCACGCTCAAGGGCAAGAAACAGGGTTGAAGGAAGATCGCCATGCATGAGTCATCGCTCATTACCACCGCCAGTGACGATCAGGTGCGCGCGCGCCGCGAGCTGTTCTCGCTGCTCAAGTCGTATCCGGCCACTGAAGAAGAAACCGAGCGTTCTCTGGGGTTGTTCCTGCGCGGTTCGTTGCTGGCGCGCCTGCTGGCGACCTTTGAAATCTATCGGCAGATCGTGCCGATCCCCGGCGCCATCATGGACATGGGCACCTGGCGCGGCCAGTCGGCGGTGCTGTGCGAAAACTTTCGCGCCATTCTCGAGCCGTTGAACTTCCAGCGGCGCATTCATGCCTTCGATACCTTTACCGGCTATGCCGGTTTTGCCGACGGCGACAGCCGGATCAAGTCGGCGTTCAGTGACGGCACCTATGCGCTGCCGGACAGCTATGCCGAACTGCTGGCGCAGCTGCTGCAGATCCACGAGCGCAACAATGCGCTGGGCCACATGCATGGCAAGCATCGGGTATGGGCCGGTGATTGCCGCGAAACCCTGAAAAGCTTCGAGCAGGAGTTTCCCGGCGAGACCATTGCCCTGGCGTGGTTCGACATGAATGCTTACGCGCCCACCGAGGCGGCTTTCCAGGTCATCCGCAAGCGCCTGGTGCCCGGCGCCATCGTGGCGTTCTGGCAGATGACGCGTGCCGAGCTCAGTGCGGAAGGCGCGCACTATCTGCAGGCCATTCGCAGCCAGATTCCCCATACGCTGCATCATTCGCCGCTGTATCCATCCCTGTGCTACCTGGTCTGCCAATGAGTGGCGCGGGTTATCCGGCACCTGCAGCAGATGTTAAAAGGCACTCGTAGACACAAGATCGGCAGCAGCAAGCGGGCTGCCATCTGACACGAAGAGCGGGACAACATGCATATCGCCATTCTGGGCAACAGTATTCTGGGATTGATGACCGCACGTGCCTGGTTGCTGGCACAGCCGGGTGTGCAGCTGACCATTGTCGGGCGCAGCCACCGGCCGGGATCGGCCTCCATGGCGGCGGCGGCCATGCTCAATTCATTTGCCGAGCTGGAGCATGACTCGCTGGGCACCGAGCTGGATCGTTTCAAGTTCGATCTGAGCCGCGCCGCAACCGCGCTGTGGCCTGCAGTGTTCGCGCAGATATGTCCGGACCGGCAGGCAGTGGCGCAGGGCTTCGGCACCTACATCCTCAACAATGCCGTCACCGACGAACTGGATGATGACAACTTCGGCGCCATCCGGCGTTTTGCCGATGAATTCGCCGAGCCATATACGGAAGTGGACCCAGCGCAGATACCCAACTATCAACCCGAGCCGCGTCATCGTGCCCTGCGCGCCTTGCTGCTCAAGCGCGAAGGCTGGGTGAATCCCAAGCAGTTCCTGCGCGCCTTGCAGCACTGGCTGGAACAGCATCCGCAGGTGCAGTGGCGCGACACCGAAGTGACCCGGCTGGATATTCGCCAGGGCCGTGTGCAGGCGGCCGGGCTTGCCGAGGGTGCGCCGCTGGCGGCGGATGATTACGTGCTTGCCAATGGCGCCAACCTGACCCGCGTGCTGAAAGACAGTGCGCCGGAGCTGCCGGTGCAGCGGCTGTTCTACGGTGTGGGCGTATCGCTGGAGCTGCAGTATGCGCAGCATGTGCATACGCATTGCGTGCGCACGCCGAATCGCGGACTGGCCTGCGGCGTGTATTCGGTGCCGTATGGTCCGGAGCAGACCCTGATCGGCGCCAGCAATTACATCAGCCCGGTGTCGCTCGATCAGGCGCATGTGGGCAGCACCTACACCCTGCTGAAGGCCGCGATGGAGCAGATCAATTTCAATTTCTATCGGGCCTCGATTGCGAATGTGAATGTAGGCTGGCGGCCGACCACCTCGGATACGTATCCGTTGTTCGGCGCCACTTCGATCAAGGGACTGTGGATCATTGGTGGCACCAAGCGCGATGGCTTTCATCTGTCACCGGTCATCTGTGGCGATCTGGTCGGTCTCATGCGTGGTGAAGCCATTGCGCCCGGCTATGCGCAGCTGGCGCCAGAGCGCGCGCTGATCCGCAACATGAGTCGTGAGGCAGCCATCGAAAAAGCGGTGCGCCACCAGCTCAATGCGTCCTACCAGCACGATTTTGTTTCCGCCAAGAACCGCATGGTCGAACAACTGCGCAATGCCTATCGCGCCGATCTGGAGGCGCTGCATGACAAGGTCGGCGCGCATGAGTGGGGTATTCCGCCGGAACTGCTCGACATGTATCGCTATGGCCATATCCCTGGTACGCCCAGGTCATGATGTCCGTGCTGGCCGGTAGTTGTACGCAGGACGTGCCATGAAACGGGTGGCGATCCTGCAGTCCAACTACATTCCATGGAAAGGTTATTTCGACCTGATGGCGGCGGTGGACGAGTTCATCATTTATGACGATGTGCAGTACACGCGCAATGACTGGCGTAATCGCAATCAGATCAAGACTCCACAGGGCCTGAGCTGGCTGACGGTGCCGGTGCTGCTCAGTGGTCGGTTTCAGCAATCGATCCGTGAAGCGCAGATCGCCGGCGATCACTGGGCCAGGGATCACTGGCGTTCGCTGCAGCTGAATTATCAGCGTGCGACTTACTTCGCTCATTACGCGGGCGAGCTGGAGCAACTGCTGCGCGGCACGACTTACCAGGATCTGAGTTCGCTCAATCATGCCTTGATGCGCTGGGTGGCCTGCGAGCTGCGTATTGCAACCCGGCTGGTGGATTCGCGGAATTATGAATTGCAGGGTGACCGCAATGAGCGATTGGTGAATCTGTGCCGGCAGGCGGGCGCCACTGTGTATGTTTCAGGGCCGGCCGCGCAGGCCTATCTGGATGTTGCCGCCTTCAACGCCGCCGGCATCACCGTGGAATGGTTCGGCTACCAGGGCTTTCCACCGTATCCGCAACTCTGGGGTGAGTTTGTGCATGCCGTGTCGGTACTGGATCTGCTGTTCAACTGTGGTCCCCAGTCGCCGCATTATCTGCGGCACCATCCGGAAGCGCATCATGCCTGAAGAACAGTTCTCGGCTCTGTTGGCGGAAGCTTCCGCGTACTTTACGGAGAAGCTGGAACAGCATGGCGCTACGCCCTTGGGGGTGGACTGGAATGGCGCGGCCGGACAGCTCAACCGGTTTGCGCAACTGGCGCGGCTGCTGCCCGCCGACCGGCCATTCTCGATCAACGATGTGGGCTGCGGTTATGGTGCGCTGGTCGAGTATCTGGATCGGCGCCATGCCACTTATCACTACGTGGGTTGCGATATTGCTGCTGGCATGGTCGAGGCGGCCCGGCAGCGGTTCGCCGGTCGCGGGACGTTGCAATTCGTACAGGCAGTGCAGCCGCCGGCAGTGGCCGAATACAGCGTGGCCAGTGGCATTTTCAATCTGCGCCAGCAACGCAGTGATGCCGAATGGCTGGAGTACATTCATCACACGCTGGACATGATGGATGCGTACAGCACCCATGGTTTCGCCTTCAATTGCCTGACCCTGTACTCCGATGCGGAGCGCATGCGGCCGGATCTCTACTATGCCGATCCCTGCGCCTTGTTTGATCGCTGCAAGCGTCTGTATTCAAGGCAGGTGGCGTTGCTGCATGACTATGGTCTGTATGAATTCACCCTGCTGGTGCGCAAGCAATGACGACGGCTCCCCAGACATACGCTGAAGTGACACGCGCCGAGTTTGATGTGGCGGCCCAGCCGGGATTGCGTGAGCAGCTGGCGGCGGTCTATGCCGAATTTCGTGCCATGCAGGCGGTCAGCCAAGCCGTGCTGCACACGCCGGCGCCGGGGGCGGTGGTGCCAAGAGAGAACTGCCCTGGCTGCGCGGCGGCGGTGACTGATGCGGTGGCGTTGTTTACCAAGCATGGCGTGGTGCATCAGCAGTGCCGGCAGTGCGCGCTGGTCTATACCGCGCAGACATTGAATGAATCGGCGGATGCCGCACAATACGACGACACGGCGTTCATGCAGGCCTATGCGACGCTCAAGCGTCATCCGTTGTATGCGCGACTGGAACAGGGCAAGGCGCGCTACTACCTGCAGCAGGCGCAGCAGCATCACGCGCATCTGCATACCGTGCTGGACATTGGTGCCAGCACCGGCGGTGTGATGGCGGCGGCGCAGGCCCTGGGACTTGAGGGCTACGGCATCGAGCCGGATCGCGCCCAGGCACAGCATCTGCAGTCACGGCATGGAGCGCGCTTCGCCACCGGCTACTTTCCACAGGATTTGCCGGCCGACTGGCCGCGCTTCGATCTGGTCACCTTGCTGGATGTGCTGGAGCACATGGTGGAGCCGGTGTCTTTCCTGCGGCAGATACGCACGCAGCTGTCACCTGACAGTCTGTTGCTGGTGCAGGTTCCCAATTACCACAGCCTGCTGGTGCAGCTGGAAGGCGCGGCCAATTCCAATTTCTGTGTTGGGCATTGGCAGCATTTCACGGCGCAGACGCTGTCTCAGCTGCTGGCGCGCGCCGGCTTCCGCACGCTGCTGACCAGCACCTGCATCAGCGAACTGGATCGCATACAGTCCTCTGGGTCCGAGAAAATTCTGGCCACGATGCGGCGGGTCTTGCAGACACAGTCTGTACGGCTGCCCGCGGAGCCCGATGATCTGTATGCGCAGGGACTGGGTTACAAACTGTTTGGCCTGTTTGCTGTGGATGACGGCGCTGCTGATGCCAATGGTTCTGTCGAAAGTTGAATGGTTCCAACCACGGAATGAATTGTCATGTCGCTGTTTGCACCGCCTGATCTGAATGTGATTCCCTTCGGCCGGCCGTTCATTGTTGGCAAGGAGCTGTATTACATTGCCAAGGCGGTGGAGCAGGGCAGCCTGGCCGGCGATCAGCGCTTTACCAAGCTGTGCCATCAATGGCTGGAGCAGCAGACCGGTTGCGCCAGGGCGCTGCTGACGCACTCCTGTACGGCCGCGCTGGAGATGGCGGCGATTCTCACCGACGTTGGTCCGGGTGATGAAGTGATCATGCCCTCATTCACCTTCGTCTCGACGGCCAATGCCTTCGCCCTGCGGGAAGCGACGCCGGTGTTTGTCAACATCCGGCCCGACACCTTGAACATGGATGAGCAACTGGTCGCCGCGGCCATCACCGAACGCACACGCGCCATCGTGCCGGTGCACTACGCGGGTGTGCCGTGTCAGATGGATGTGCTGGCGCAGCTGGCTGAAGATCGTGACCTGTGGCTGGTGGAAGATGCCGCGCAGGCCCTGCAGTCCAGCTGGCAGGACAAACCGCTGGGCAGCATCGGCCACCTCGGCTGTCTGAGCTTTCATGAAACCAAGAACATCATTTCCGGCGAAGGCGGCGCGCTGCTGGTCAATGATCCGCAACTGATCGAACGTGCGGAAATCATTCGCGAGAAAGGCACCAATCGCAGCCAGTTCTATCGTGGCATGGTGGACAAGTACACCTGGGTGGATGTGGGCTCGTCGTACCTGCCTGGTGAGCTGATTGCCGCTTTCCTGTATGCACAGCTGGAACATGCCGAGACCATTACCGCAGAGCGCCGCGCACGCGTGGCGCGCTATCACCGTTTGCTGTTGCCGCTGGCGCAGGCGGGACATGTCACGCTGCCGCAGGTTGATCTGGCCTCAGTGGGCAATGGTCACATGTTCTATGTGTTTGTGGCCGATGAGCGTGCACGTTCTGCGTTGCTTAATGCCTTGCGTGCGGCTGGCGTATTCGCGGTGTTCCACTATGTGCCGCTGCACAGTTCACCCGCCGGTCAACGGCTGGGGCGGGTAGGCTCTGCGATGACAGTGACAGACGATCTGGCGGATCGCCTGCTGCGTCTGCCACTGTATTTCGGCATGACCGATCCGGAACAGGATCGGGTGCTTGAGGTGCTGTACAACTATTTCAAGGCCTGATGCATTGCATGGCTGTGTGGCCATGCTGCAGGTTGACCGGTAAGCGCCCTGGTTCCGCCTTGATGGTCGATGGTTGGAAAAACAAGGCCCCGCCCGGTTTCTACCGGGCGGGGCCTTGAATTATCGGCGCCAGACAGTTGGTTTGGACTCAATCAGCCCCAGGCGAGTTTGCCGCCCGGCTGAGCTGTGCCCTGGCCGCTGAACTCAATGCGGCGGTTGAACCACGGAATGATGATTTCGTTGTCCACCCGCACCGACGACCAGCCGGGCGAAAAGCCCATGTGCATGCCCTTGGGATTGATCCACGCATCCTTGGGATCGCCGCGTGACAGCAGCAACAGCTGATCGGCAATCGGCACCTGGGTGTCACCAACACCGTTCATCACCAGCATGGGCGCGCAAGGACCGTCGATCTTGTTGTCGATCAGCATGGACATGCGTGGCCCGAACTCCAGAAACTCATCCAGCGTCTTGACGCCAAAGATGGCGGAGCGGGCATCGAACAAGCCCATCAGGTATTCGCGCGTGCCCAATGCCTTGAGCTGCCACTCGGGGGTGAAGAAGTGGTGCACTGCGCCGCCGTGGTTGATCGAACCAAGGATGCGATCCTTTTCGGCGAAGGCCACGCGCGTGGCCCAGTGACCACCCCAGCTGACGCCGCGCATGAACATTTTCTTGGAATCGATTTCCGGACGGGTTTCGGCCCAGTCGAAGGCACGCGAGAACATGCGCTCGCTGCCCACGTCACCGAGGATCGGCGCCTGGCCGGTGCCCGGCATATCCATCGCCAGCACGGCGAAGCCCTTGGCATTGAAGATCAGCGCCTCATCGGCGATCTGTTCCTTGATGTAATCCAGGCCACCGCACTGGATCATGAAGGGGAAGGGACCGGGGCCTTCGGGCTTTCTGAAATAAGCAACAATCTCCTTGCCTTCGAAGGGAATGCGCACCACTTCCATCCGCTGGGGCAGGGTGCCGGTGTAGGCCAGATAGGCGGTGAGACCCTTGTCGTAAGCCAGTTTCTTGCCCGGCGTGCTGCGCACCGGGAAGCGGCCCATGGTGTACAGGCCGTAGGCATGCTTGAACAGGTCGCCCTTGGTTTTCAGATCGGCGGCAGCGGCTGCCTGGTCCATCAACTTGTCGCCCTCGGCGATCCATACCGCCGCCCAATCGTCCGGGTGCAGGGAATTCAGTGCCTTCATCGCTGATTCGGCATTGGCAATGGGCAGGCCACGTCCGGGATAGCCGCCGTTCTTCACGCGGTCGATGACATCCGCCTTCAGCTCATCGAGCGTCCGGGGCGTGGCGATACGGGGGTCATGCAGGTCGATGAGCAAGGGGCTTCTCCGGTTTGGTCATGAGCGCTTGTGCCGGTGCCGGCAATATGTCGCCTCCAGCCAGGGGCAGCGTGAAAGCCCGGTTGAGGAGGGGGAGGACAATGGCCAACGCCAGACAAGCCCGTGCTGCGCTGAGCACAGTGATGTTACCGGGCAAGGATAAACGCGCTTTCCGGCAGACGCCAGTTCAAGTGCGCGCAGCACAGGTGTCACCACGGGCGTCACCACAGGCACTACCACCGGCGGTGCCGTTCCTAGGGGCTGCTGGCCGGCCATTCCTGCTGGCAGTTTGTGGCCGGATCGTCGGCAGGCCAAGTTGCGACCCACCTTGCGACCCGCTAGTCTGCACACCCTGTTTCGCCCCTTCAGCCACCCCAGTCAGCGAGGTTTAAGAGAACTATGCTTGCTCTTCACTCCCCTCGCCGGGTTGTCGCCTAAGCATTTGCTCGAGAGCGCTGCTCTCGTCTGGTGACTTGCCCCGGCTTCGCTGCCCCTATGCCGATCGCGCTGTGCCGATCGCACCCGGGGTTGTCCTGTCGTATCTGGGGTTGTTTCCATGTCATCCACTATTTCCGTTTTGAACCAGCTGGGCTGGCGGCCGTTTTTTGCGCACCAGCTTGCCTCCGACGAGTCCGAGGCAGTAACGCCCGCTCGTGTCACTGCCGTGCATCGTACTTTGCTTGAGGTGCTCACTTCTGCGGGCGAGTTGCAGGTCACGCTGCCCGGTCTGATTGCGCAACAAGGGTTGGCAGAGACCGTGGCAGTGGGCGACTGGCTGTTGGTCGATGCACGTAATGGTCGTGTCATCCGCGTGCTGGAGCGCCAGTCGACGCTGGCGCGGCTGGCTGCGGGGGAACGGCAGCAGCGGCAATTGATCGCGGCCAATGTCGATACGCTCTTCATCGTCACTTCCTGCAATGACGATTTCAATCTGTCGCGCCTGGAACGTTATTTCGCACTGGCCAATGCGGCAGGTGTCGAGCCGGTTGTTGTGCTGACGAAGGCTGATCTGAGTGCAGACGTCAACAGATACCTGGACGAATTGCGCGACACCGCGCCCAATGTCATTGCGCTCGCTGTGAATGCAACCGCACCGGCAGGCGTGCATGTGCTGGCGCCGTGGCTTGCGGCTGGTCAAACCGTCGCGTTCGCCGGGTCTTCCGGCGTTGGCAAATCGACGCTGGTGAATACCTTGTCGATGAGCAATGTCCAGGGCACCGCGGGCATCCGCGAGGATGACAGCAAGGGTCGTCACACGACGACTTCCAGGCAAATGTTGCAGCTGCAAGGCGGCGCCTGGGTCATCGACACGCCGGGTATGCGTGAGCTCAAGCTGCATGTCGGCGAGCAGGCGCTGAATGCGGTGTTCGATGACATCGAAGTCTTGAGCGCGCAGTGCAAATTTCGCGACTGTGCCCACCAGGATGATGAGGGGTGTGCCATTTGGGCGGCGATCAACCGCGGTGAACTCGATGAGCGGCGGTTGATGAGCTATCAGAAACTGCTGCGCGAAGCTGCGAATGCGAGTCGCACAGTCAGGGAGCGTCGTGAACGTGAGCGGCAGTTCGGCAAGCTGGTGAAGTCGGTCATGAAGCAGAAGCGGGTGGATCGCGGGCAGGAGTGATGCTGGAGGGTTCACCGGCCGGATACCAGCCGGCTGACGCCTGACCGTGTTCTGCAGAGATGGTCCGGTCTTCGTCACTGTGCAATCGGGTACGGTGACGAAGATCCGGGGTCGGCTATCTGCAGGCTGAAACTTGCCTGCTTTGGGCGACCGATGATGATTTCCACATATTCACAAGGCGCCCCGCGGAGCAGGTGAGTATTGCCCTGTTGATTGCGGTATGAACTCAGCCCGTTGGTCACATGCCGTGCCGGGGGCGCCGGCGTTTCAGGTACATCATCCATCCGGTGACATAGAACACCGGCATGGCCAGGGCGGCCAGCATCATGATGAGTACGCCCGGCAGCCCAAGAATGCGGCCCTCGTGGATGTCCTGATTCCGGACCACGACCCACTCGGAGAACGAGAGTGGCGTCACTTGTCCCGGTGGCTGGTGATTGACCGAACCTGTGGACAGATCGACTTCGACGCGCCCCTGAGCTGATGAATTGGCGTGTGTGTAATCAAAGCGTGCGGCCTCCGCGGGAGCGCGCGTGACCTGCAGCACTGCGTGTTCGAAGATGGGCGCTTCGGCAATAAAGGCTGCCCATAATCCGGACACGTCCGGCACGGAGGCGCCACCGGTCATGGCTGGACCGCCTGGTCCTGGTCCAGCACCTGGGCCCATGCCATTTTCTCCGGCACCCATGCCTGCTCCCATTCCAGCGCCCATGCCGCCGCCGGGCGGTTGTGTCAGGGGAGCGCCAACGAGTGAACGAACGGCATTGCCGTAGAAACTTACGGTGCCATTCTGGAAGGCGCCTGTGTGAGCACTGACCAGATAGGCCAGCAACACTACCGTGCCCAGCACCGAATGCAGATTCCACAGGAAGGCGCGTCCTTTCAGGCGCGCATGAATCTTGAACCAGCCACTCCAGGTGCGTGCCGTGCGGCCTTTCGGCCAGCGCAGGTACAGGCCGCTCAATGCCATGACAAACAATAACAGCGTGGCAATCCCCACCGAGTTGTAGATGACCGTTCCCACTGGATGGCCGGGCGCCATCCAGTGGCCCTGATGGATCTGGCGCAGCCAGGCGGCAAACGCCTGCCAGCGCTGTGCTGCGGCCGATTCGGGCATCAGCTCGCCGCTGTACGGATTCACCAGACGCCGATAACGGCGATCATCTTCGCTGTTCAAGGAGGGGCCACCGCGTCGTGCCGCGTCCTCATCGGCAAACTCGACCAGCACTGCCCGTCCTGATTGCGCAGATGGACTTACTATCAACAACACGCGCTGCGGATTGTTCGCCTGCACGCGTGCAACCAGCTCTGCCGTGGTGAGTGGGGCATCATCCTGGCTCACCACTTCGCGATCCGCTCCCAGCAGCCACCGGGTGATTTCGGGATCAAGGGACATCAACCCGCCGGTGACGCCCGACATGGCCAGCACGAGTCCCAGGGTGATGCCCAGTAGCCAATGTGCATTGAACAGTATTTTTCTGAACATCTTGTCCCCAGGCTGAAGATTGCAGGCTCGTGCGGTGCGGTCTGCATCATGTGTTTTGTAGGAGCTGATCTCCCGGAGCTGAACCCGGGCTGCCCTGCAGATCAACGCCTTTGATGCCAACTGCACCGGGATGTAGTGACCCGCGCACGCATGTGCCGGGCTCTTGTGCATAGTGCAGAGTGCATAACAAACAGGACGTTACAACCAGTGATCCTGGTGACGCTCAGAAAACCAGCTGGGAATGTGTCGTAACGAAGTATTCATGAAGCCCATCCTGTCCGGATGTTGTTCGGCTTTGTGTGTACGCCAGCCTGCTGTCTGCAGTGGCGGCCCTGCCAGTTCAGGGGGCATCCAACACTCTGTCAGTGCACTGACTCGCATCTTGCGCATCGCTTTCGGGTTATCTCGCGAGTGAGGCGCAAGCGAATCACACGATGATAAATCTCAATCCAGTCATACATGTCAGTCACACATGGCGCGCCCATTACTCATCATGAAACAACCCGCATCATCCTCACCGCTTCTGCGCATTGCATTAAGTTCACTGCTGCTCAGTTTCGGTGCCTGGCACGTCCAGGCTCAACAAAACCCATCCGGACCTGAAGCCGGGCAACCACCCATGGCCCCCGGCGCAGGCGGACCGTCGATGGGTGGTCCTGGTGGTGGTCCAGGCGGGCCGGGTGCATTGGGTGCTGAAGGTGGCGACAGCGCAGCAGCGGAACCACTCGTTACCCGGGCTGAGCGGCTGGCCGACATTGCGCGCAGTCAGCATCGCGATGCCGTGACGCTGGTGCTGGATCTGGAGGTGATGGACAGTTGCCGGCTTGAGGGTGCCGATGCTTTTTGTCCGGATCGCAGCTTGACCCGCGTGGAGCTGGCCCGTGCATTAGCCCGTGCCAGCACCCTGGTGCGGGGTGCCCAGCCACGTGATGCAGTGCAGTTTGTTGTCGCCCAGGGTTGGCTGAATAAGTCAGGCAGCGCCTCAAGTGTGAGCGGTTATGAAGCTGCCCGTGCATGGCTGGGTGCCCTGGGCATCAAGAATGTGCTCAAGGAAAGCCAAAGTGCGGTGGACGTGGCCATCAAGCGCTACAACCTGAGCAGAAATCTGGAGTCGCTGGATTTCAGTCAGCCGCTCACACGTGATTCAGCCGCGCAGCTGATCGCCAATGCGTTGCAGGCCAGTGATGGCAGTGCGCGGATTCCCGTGGTCAAGCACAAGTCACCCGTGAAATTGCCCAGTGGCAAGCTGGTGATCGACAACACGCGTCTGTTCAATTTCGGCGCAACCGTAATCGACAATGCGGGCACCTCGGAGCTGGTGGTGCGCAACTCACGCATCGATGGCGACAGTTCCGTCAAAACTAAGTCATTGTCAGGGCCACCGGCAGGGCTGCTCATTGGCGGCAGCATCCGTACCACCCTGGCGTTGAATCAGTCACAGGCCTTCTACCTGAATTCCACCATCAATTCGAAGGACTGGGCTGCCCTGTCTACGGATGGCGCAGAACCTGTTACCCAGGCCGGCCAGAAAGAACTCAGCGTGTACACCTATGGCAGCACGGCACGTACCTTCGACGGTGGTTATGCGGTGTATTCGGACCTGTTCTGCAACATCTACATGTACGGCAGCATCATGCAGGCGGCCGAGACAGCGGTCATCAGCGGCACCTACGGCAAGGTGGTGATTGGCACCATAGCCGACGGTGAGGCGCAGGCCGACCTTGCTGCACAACTCAGTGCCGCAGACAGGCAGCAACAGACAAACAAGCAGCTGGGTTCAACCATCATCGGTGGCCGTACGGCGCTGATGATCCACAGCGTCAACCTGCCGCCTTACTGGAACTTCAAGGGTTACAGCCAGCAGGAGCTGCCGTTGTATGCCGCGCCGGTCAGTGTGCATGGCGGCACGCTGGCTACTGATCTGAGTCTGGACAAGCAGGCGGAATACACGCCGGAGCGACAGGCGTACATCAGGCATGTCGCTGGCTCGGTCATCCTGATCCGCAGCAGCAACGCCAATGTGGCGCTGGATGGAGTTCAGCTCCAGGCTGGCAAGGGTGGCACGGGCGCCGTGATTCACACGGTCATCAACAACGACACCAATTTCATGATCAAGGTGCCCGACGGGGAAACCTATTCTGGCTCCAACATCACCATGAAAGCCATGCGTGTTCAGGGCAATGTACTGAACGAGGACTACCAGCGCGACATGAGCCTGGTCTTGCAGGGCAGCAGCCTGAGCGGACGTATTGTCAGTGGCACGGTGGCGGACTGGAATTCTGCAGCCCGTGCCGGTGGTTTCCCGGCCTTCATCATCGATGCCAATGGTTACAGGACTGCGCATGGCGTAAAGCTCACGCTGGAGACCGGCTCGTCATGGACGGTGACAGGCAACAGTATCCTGGCTGCACTGACCATCAATGACGCCAGTCAGCTGAAGGCGCCCAGGGGCAAAACACTGGTGCTCAAGGTGAATGGTTTCAGGACCGCGATCCGGGCTGGCCACTACGCAGGAAATATTGAAGTAACGATTAGTTGATGGTGTTTGAAGTATGAGGTGACCAGCAGAGCGGATTCTGCTGGTCACCTCATTGGGCTGTGGTCATCGCGTTGTTGACAGCGCGGTGGTTCGAGCCTGGGCTGTGTGCTACTCAGGCAACCGTGATGACGATCTCCGCATATTCACTGGGCGCCACCAGGCCGCGGCCGCCTCCAATATCGTGATCATTCAGCAGTGCCGTGAGGTCGCGCTCCAGTGCTTGCTGCCCGGTCGCATCCAGTGCGGCGAACGCCTTGTGGGTGGGGCCGTAAAGATCGCGGAACACTTGCACGAAATGTGCTGCGGAAAGGTAACGGAAGGCGAAGGACTTTCTTTCGACCCGTAGTTCTCGGGCATGGGGGCCGAACAGCGAGACCAGATGGCCTTCGGTGCCCCACAGCGCCGGGGAACGCAGTCCTGCTGGTGGCGGCACGTGTGCGCCGATCACCTTGAACAGGCGGCCGATCAATCCCTCCGGTGTCCAGTTGGCCAGGCCGATGCGACCGCCCGGGCGTACCACCCGCAGCAGCTCGCGAGCGGCGCGTGCCTGGTCCGGTGCGAACATCACGCCGAAGGTGGACAGCACGACATCGAAGCTTGCGGCCGCGTAGGGCAGGGCTTCGGCATCGGCCACTTCGAAGTGCACGTTGAGGCCTTCTGCCTCGGCGCGGCGTCGGCCTTTTTCCAGCAGGGCTGGCACATAGTCGGTGGAGGTCACCTGGGCAAACCGGCGCGCCGCGGCCAGGGTGGCGTTGCCATTGCCGGCGGCAACGTCGAGCACACGTTCGCCGGCACGCACATCGGCGGCTTCGGCAAGCAGTTCGCCGACAATCTGCAGGGTGGTGCCGACCACCGCAAAATCGCCGCTGGCCCAGGTGGCCTGCTGACGCTGCTTGATCGTGGCATAGTCGGGTACCGGACTGATGATGGGAGTGGCGATGGCGAGGGTCATGGGGGTATTCCTTGTGGTCTGGGGCGGCCGATATGGCCTGCCCATGTGTCCATGATCGGTAACCGTGGCCGGGTTTGCTTTGCCCGGCGTCCTGCCGGTTTGCTCGTGCGTCCGTGAATCACGAGGCTGAAGTGTCATGAATACGCTCGATCCGCTTTCCGATGTCCTGCGTAGCGTGCGGCTGCGCGGTTCGGTGTTTTTTCATGTCAGTTGCCGCGATCAGTGGGCGGCGTATGCCCCGTCATCACGCGAGGTGGCGCCGGCCGTGATGCCGGGAGCCGAGCACGTCATCGAGTACCACCTGTTCGTCAAAGGGGGAGGCTGGGTGGCTGTTGATGGTGAGCCGCCATTGCGGCTGCAGGAGGGGGACATCGTGATGCTGCCGCATGGTGATGCGCACACGGTGTCCAGTGCACCGGGTGCCGGGCCGCCACCCGATGACAACTGGCTGTTTGAGCTGGATGTGCCCAGGCCGATTCCGGTGACGTATCGCGGCAACATGGTTGAGCCGGGGCTGCTGTCGCCGGAGGAGGCGAGCACCGTGATCGTCTGCGGATTCATCGCTTGCGATCTGCGGCCCTTCAATCCGCTGATCGATGCCTTGCCACGGTTGCTGCGTCTGCCTGCCGAGACTGTGGGTGAGTGGGTTGCCCCCATGCTCAGGCATGCGGTGTCGGAAACCGGCATGCCCCGCGCAGGCAGTGCCGCGCTTCTGCAACGGGTCAGCGAGATGGTGTTTGTCGATGGCGCAAGACGTTATCTTGATTCACTGCCGGTCGAGTCAACGGGATGGCTGGGTGCCTTGCGTGACCGGCAGGTGGGGCGCGCCATTGCCATGCTGCATGCTCAGCCGGCACAGCCCTGGACGCTGGAAGAGCTGGGGCGTCATGTGGGCCTGTCCCGCTCGGCACTGCATGAACGTTTTGTGGCCATGGTGGGCATTGCGCCGATGCAGTACCTGACCAGCTGGCGCATGCAATGCGGCGCCCGTCTGTTACGCGAACGACAGACTTCGGTTGCGATGGTGGCGCTCGAGGTGGGCTACGACTCCGAGGCGGCATTTGCGCGTGCTTTCAAACGCGCCACTGGCTTGCCGCCCGCTGCCTGGCGACGTGCCCAGGGTGAGGTGACACAGGCATCTGCGTGATGCGATAGATCGGCTGTCCCGGGACATGCCGGCGAGGCTGTCAGTCAAGTCTCACAGCAGGATTTTCCATCCCGCGACGGACTGCCCGCCGGATAATCGACATGATGACGTCAGCCACCGGCATAGGCCGGAAGGAGGACATCATGAAGAGAAATCATTTTGCTGGCTTGCTGCTCAGCAGTGTCGTGGCGCTGGGGATGTCATTAGGCATGGCTGAGGCTGATGCGGCATTCTCAAACAAGTGGCGTATCGAAATCAGCGAAGGCGCGAATGCGCCGGGGACGATGACCTTCAGGGTTACGCCCAATCAGGGCGCGCCTACCGACATCACCGTCCAGATCAAGGGTGGCCGTGGCGAGAATGGCGTCGCGCGCGATGTGCGTGATGCACTGGCGGCACAGTTGCCCGCCAGCCGTTTCACGGTGGAGGTGGATGATGGTGAGGATGTGCTGGTGAAGAAGCGCGATGGGCAGCCCGATTTTGCGCTGCAGCTGATTCAATCCTCGATTGCGGGTACCCGGGTGGAGCTCGATAGCGAGTAAGCCAGCCATGTCGTGATGCCTGCCTGCATGCCCCGGCTGCATACAGTAAGCAGTATGCAGCCGGGCGACTGCCATGCCGGCAGGGCTGGGCAATGGTTCTTGCCGGTCTTGGGGCTGTTCTCTCGGTGGCACTGCCGATTTCAGCGGGAACCTACCGGTGTGGTTCGCGTCTGACATGACTGTTCCCCGTGCGGCGGCAGTACGATCTGTGCCTGCCCAGTATCCTGCCCATCACTCCGGAGGACCGAGCATGAATCCCGTCAAGGTCGTTGTTACTGCGGTGGCCACCCTGTTGTGCGCTGCTGTCCCTGTTTCTGCAGACACCCTGGTGGTGTATGGCGCCAGCGGCGCCATTGGTGGGCAGATCGTGCAGGAAGCGTTGCAGCGGGGACACAAGGTCATTGGTGTGGCGCGCAAGGCCGAAAGCCTGACGGTCAAGCATCCGCAGTTCACGGCCATGGCGGGCGATGTCACGGACCTGGCTGCATTCAAGGCCATCAATCAAGGTGCGGACGCCGTGATTATTTCCGTCAATGCCGTGGAGGGTGACAAGCGGCCAGAAGACACCGCCATCGTGCGTGGTGCCCGCAATGCCATCGCGGCGTATACGGGCGTGCAGGGGGCGCCTTATGTGGTGCAGATCGGTGGTGCGACCACCATGCACGAAACCCGCGAGGCGATGAAAGCCAAGGCCCCTTTTCCGATTCCAGAGGGTAGCCGCCTGTACTCCATGTTTTATGGACATCTCGATGCCCTGACCGCCTATCGTGCCAGCAACATCGACTGGAGCGTGCTGACTCCGCCCGAACAGATCGAAGGCTGGTCCGCGAATGGCAAGCTTGAGCCGGTGCGTACTGGCAAGTATCTCACCGCGACCACCGGCTTTGTCCGGGATGACAAGGGCGTGAGCCGTATCAATGTGGCTGATCTGGCCGTTGCCGCGGTTGATGAAGCGACTACGCGCAAGTTTGTGCGGCAGCGTTTCACCGTGGGTTATTGAGCCTGTGGATGACGGGCGCCCATGCCGGCCGCACTGCCCGCGCGCGGTGTGCCGGGCTTGGCGGGTGAAGTCTGCCCAGTGCAAGGTCGAGACACACGGTTCGTTGCAGTAGCTTGCTCATGGTTCGGTTCCCCGGAGTGTCTCAAGCAAGTGCGTCCGGCTGTTGCGAAGTTTGGCCTTACCTGGTTGTGGGGGGGCCGTAGCTGTAGGTCTCGCTGAAGGTCTTGTAGGGTTTCGGCAGCGGTACCTGTTTGGGCACGCGGACCGGTGTCCACTCGGGATAAGGCGTGCCACCGGCATTGGCCGGCGGTGTACCGGCTGGACCGGCGTTATCACCGGTACGCGGCGTCATGGCGGCCTTCACCTGATCGGCAAAGGGCTTGTCGAATTCCTGATAGAACTCGATGAAGGTTTGCAGGTGCCAGATCTTCCACTGACCATCTTCCTTGATGAAGTCCACCGCATACTTTTCATAGGACAGGGCAGCGGTCGGTGTTCCGCCATTGTTGGCACCGGAAAAAAATGCCGGGCCGATTGTTTGCCAGAAGCCTTGGGCGGTTTGACCGTCTTCGGCCACTTCAATGATCGGTGACATCAGTGCATGTGCGCGAAAATCACCCGCACCCTGATTCTCCAGCTTTGCTTCCAGCTGCGGATATACCTTGGCCAGTTGTTCCAGCGCGCGTTGCTGCCGTTGTGGATCCTTGCCGAAGGCGGCCTTGATGCGGTCGTGGCCCACTTCAATGAATTGACCATTCAGCGCGAAGGCAACATCGGGCTGTTTCTTGGCGAACAGCTCGATGACCAAGTCGCCGCGATTGGCCACCATCAGGTTGGCGCGTGCACCCATCAGATTCGAGACTGCCTGCCAGTCCTGCTGGCGATCCACACGCTTTTTCAGTGCCGAAAATTCTGCGTCGCTCACCGCCGCCAGGGTCGTGCCTGCACACAGGCAGGACAGCAGCAGACCGGTCCAGACAACTCCCGCACCCCTGATTTTCATGATTGTTTCTCCGTTGTGATCTCGATCAGGCAGCGACCAGACAAGCTGGCCGCTGCGTTGCGTTGCCAATTACGGTGCCTTGGGCGTGATGTAGTAGTAGGCGCTTTCGCGCTTGATCTTGCCGGCGACCACCCAGGTGGATTGGGCCTGATAGATGGTCGCGTTGCGCAAGGCCGCATTGTTGGACTTGGTGGACATGCCGGACGGGCCGCCTGTGCCAGTCCAGCCTGAGCCGGCAATGGTGGTGCCAATCTGTACGGGGCGCAGCGGATTGATGACCTCGGGAGTGCTCACCTGCGGCGCGGCGGCCATGCCGCCTTCAGCCGGAGGCGCGGCGCCGGCAGCCATGCCTGCACCCGCAGGCGGTGCAGCGCCGCCACCCGTGTCCACCTTTACAAAGCTGATGACCACGCCGCGCTCGTCATCAATCACATAGTTGCGATCCGTGGCCTTGTTCCAGCTGGCGGTGCTCAGCTTGATTGAACGTGCACAGGTCCAGTACATGCCGGTTTCCGAATCGGGGATATAGCCATTGCGCACCGGGTCTTCCTTGATGCTGTCCAGGTGCCGGGCAGACAGCTCCTGTTCCCAACCTACGTTGGTGCCATTTTCATAGTGCTGGCAATCACTGGCATAGGGCAGGGTATAGCCATCATGGCTGCCGGTGGAAACATCCCAGAACTGATCGACGATCTTTTTCAGGTTCTCGCGCGAGGTGTAGCTCTTGGCCGGGAGGGTGCGCACAAAGGGTGCTTCACGATACAGCAGCGCTTGGGGGTACCAGACGGGGCCGGCCTGTCCATCCTGTGTCCACAGCGATTCGATTTCGGTGATCTTGCCGCCGGATACCTTGAGGCGGATGGCCAGTTCCTGGAACTGATCATTGCGGCCATCCAGCACGGTCATCATGGCGATCTGGCCATTGGCTACATCGGCTGCATGCTGGCGTTGAGGACGGACGCCCTTGGCGGCCTGCCAGCTGCCTTCGCCCAGTCTGGCCGGTTTGCCGTTTTCGTTGAAGACAACATTGGCTGCCAGTGGCGCATCAGTGGGTTTGCTGTTGACCAGGGCAGTGAGGTACTGATCGGCAATTTTCACCAGACACACGCGATCACAGCTGTTGTCGGCAGCCTGCGTTGTGGCGCTGCTGCCCAGGGTCATGGCGGCGACGGCGCCAATGGCTGCGAGGGTGGCGGTTGGATGACTCTTCATGGCTGTTTTCCGGAGGATGAGAAGTGATGGATTAAAGGTTGATGGAAAGATGAAGCACACGCAGTCCAGACGGACGCTGATTCGTGTGAATCGGCGTGCACGTCCTGAACCGGGTCGGACCGAGCATGTTTCAGTTCGGGCCCAGCGTGTTCGCATCGCGATAGCCGGAGACCACGTACGGCGCGATTTCGCGTTCGTATTGATCGTTGGCGATCAGCTCGCCGCCCGAATACTTGGTGATGAAAATGCGATAGGCAGAGCGCACCGGAATCACCGCCACTTCATCCCCCTTGGGCTCGGGCTGGCCGTAGTACTTGTCCCAGTCGGTCTTCTCGCCGTCCTTGGGCGGGCGGCCACCCATGATGAAGTAGCTCAGCACCAGGCCGCGTTCGGTATCCACCAGCGGATGGCGGCGCTCGCGCATCACCTGCGCCTTGCCGCCCCCTCCCATGCCGCCCGCTGCGCCGGGACCGCCTTGCGCATTGGGGCCTGCGGCACCCGCCTGTGGTGCGCCGCCGCCGGCTCCGCCCTGCATCGGCGGACCTGCGGGAGCATCGGTATCTTCCGGATCGCGTTCCATGATGGCTTTGACGATGGGCGCACCCGGCATGCGCGGTGGCCCCCCTTGTGTCATCACTGATGCCGGGATGTCATATCCGTTTTCACCGCCAAGAATCTTGCCGCCGCGTTTGAGCTTGGTCGGCTTGAACGGCGTGCCGCCCATGGCCGTGGCCTGGATGTTTTCATCGGCCATCAGCACCAGATCTTCACGCGTGGTTCGCTTGTCGGCGGGCAGCGCGGCACTCAGCGCAGCATCAAATGAAGTGGGGTCGTCTGGATTGAAGAAAATGGTTTCACCACGACGGGTGAAGAAGAACTCGGATTCGGTGATTTTCTTGTCCACTACGCGCAGACGCGAGATGAAGTAGGCGCCGCGGCCGTCCACGTGAAAGAAGCCGACGGTCGCAACCTGGCCGCTGTCCGGATCGGCAAGCTTCCAGGTGGCAGTGAATGGCGTGGCTTTTTTCCAGATGCCTTCGCCCAGCGTCAACGGTTGCAGGTTCTGGGTGGCTTTCACCTTGCTGGCGAGTGGCAAACCCTTGGTATCGTGCTTGAGCAGTGCGGTATTGAACTGATCATTGATTTTCAGCAGGCAGGCGCGATCGCAGTCGGCGGCAGCCTGGATGGTCGTATGGGCAAGCAGGGCGGTTGCCGCCAGCAGGCCGGGCAGCGCTTGCCGGAAGAAAAAGAGCGTTCTCATTGGCATATCTCCATCATGATTCCAGAAAGATTCCGGTCGAAGGGTGGCGGCGGACGATTGCCTGCAGGCTCGAGCGCCCTGAGCCGCTTGACTGACCTGTGGTGTGTTGTCGGATCAGCGGGGTGACGGCGCCGGATGAGCGCCATCACCCCTTCGCGAACCTTCGTTACAGGTCGCTCAATCCCAGTGCTTCCAGCCCTTTGTTGCGTCGCGCGTGCGCATCCATGTGGGTGAGATTCTTGCGTTCCACGCACACGTCTTCCTTCAGGCGTTCACCTTCCGGCATGCGCTTGAGCATCGACCTGGGTCTGCCACGGTGCGGTGAATGCGTTCGGGTCGGTGATGGTGATGGTGTTGATGAGGGTGTCCTTGTCAGTCAGGGCCAGCGACTGCACTACCTGCAACTGGTCGCTGTGCGGCAGGCCGCTGTAATCCAGCAGGGTGTCGCTGGAGAAGTACGTGCTGTCCAGCACTAGGTTGCTGCCATCCATGCGTGCAACGGTGTAGCCCGCGTAGGCCGGATAGTCATATTCGGCGGCGTGCTGGTCCTTGCGGGGGGCGAGATGCACGAAGCGATTCCACTCGAAGAGCATCGCCACATGGTTCTTGTCGATCACCAGCTCAAAAGGGGATTCCGCGACCAGACGCGTCATGCCGATGGGCAGGCAATCTTCTTCGTTGTCGAACCATCGCTCACCTTTGGCCGCAGTAGCTTTGAAGGCTTCGTACATCTTGCTGGCCGGTTCATTGAGCGGCGGCGCTTTGCCGTCCAGGGTGAGCAGTTGCGTGACCTTGGTGGCGGGTTGCCAGAAGCCGTTGAAGTCTTCCATGCCGGTGGCAATGGAGGCGGCCGGTTTGGAGCCGGAACAGGCAGTCAGTCCCATCAGGGCCGAGACGCAGACCAGCGTCAAAGTGCGGCGTGACAAATTCTTGTAGAGGCTCATTACTTGCCCTCCGTTTTCTTTTGTTGCTGTTCACGCTCGCGGACGCGCTCCAGATCGACGTTGGTGGGCACGCCGCCGGCGTTCGCCGCATTGCCGGCGAATGGCGTGGTCACATACTTGCCGTCAAATGGGTCGCTGTATTCTTCACACGGTGCTTCTTCTACTTCCAGGTCTGGACGGTAGTACGCCGTTGCCCGTTGCTGCATAGGTTCCTGCAGTGAGGGATCTTCGATCTTGATGATGTCTTCAAGCAGCATGTGACCATCGGTCTTGCGGATGCGCTCGGTGACCTTGGTCTGGGGAGTGAAGTCGGCGGCGCCGCCGCCGCCGCCGAACATGCCCATGCGCATGCTGCCCTTCAGTCCCACGGTCTCCACGACCAGCCAGTCACCCTCCCAGCGTCCGATGGAATGGCCCGCATAGGTGGGCACCAGATTGTCCGGATGCTTCCATTGAGTTCGATGCGCCGATAACTGGCCGAACGCTGTCCATCGGTCAGGAAGTAGATGACATTGCCAGTCTGCATGATGCGCACCGGCATGCCGAAGCTGAAGGGGCTGCTGGGCTTGCAGGACATGGTGCCCTGATTGCCGACGCCGGGGATGGAGCCATCGCCGCGACCGATTGCGGCTGCGCCTTCGCCTGGTGCCCCGCCACCGGGAGGTCTGCCTGCCATGCCGCCGGGCGGCCCACCCGCACCCATTGCCGGGTGCGCCGCCCATGCCTGCGGCCCGCTCAATATCGGTGTAGCTGCCATCGGCATTGATCGAATACGACGGGGCCACTACCCACACGCCGGCTATGTTCTGCGGATCAGTGGAGCCGGGCGGAGTGCCCTTGGGCGCCGGCGAAGTTGTCCCGAGCGCATTGCGCGCGCCGGAACTCGTTTTCCGGCTCGTAGCGCATGATGTCCGAAGTAATGCCCTCGGATTCGAGGCCTTCCTTCGGCAGTTCGCGCATTTGCGCGCGGACAGTGCTGATGGCCAGGCACAGCGCGATCGCGCCGCCCAGGGTGACAGCTGTTGTTGTTCGCATAAAAACCTCTGGGGGTGGGTCAGTAACCGATGGCATTCTTGAATTGCTTGCCCTGTGCATTGAACAGGGTTTGCACTTCACCGCGTTTCGACCCGTCGCGGGCGATGATGGCAACGATCTTGACCTTCGAGCCTTCATTAACCAGTTCGCGCGTCCAGCCGATGTTCTTCAGCTGGGCAATGCTGCCGCATTCCAGTGCCCATTCATCCGCGCCGCCCTTGCCATTGGGCACTTCAATGAAAATCCATGAATGGGGATTGGTCCACTTGAATTTCTTGATCGTACCTTCGATCAGTACCTTGTTATTGCGGTGATACGACGCGGATGGAGTGGTGGCGATGCTTGTCATGCAAAACATCAGAGCCCATCAGACGCCGATAAAATCATCAGCCTGTGAACAATTGCCATGGTATGCCCCTGTGTCGTCGTGTGTGTTGGGATCTGTGAGCAGCCCGATTTACATCAGGTCTTGCGATACGCGCATCGTCTGGTGGATGTTGATATCAAAACGCTTCCGAAAAATACCATCGCCTATCAGGTGCGCCAAGACAGGGGGCGCCATCTGTGCACTATTGAAAAGGTTACTAAGCAATTTTCACGGAACCGGGATGCTGTGGATGGAGAAGCGCGACACGGTGCATGAGCATGTTGATGGCAGGGGTGCATGGTCGGTGTTTATGCAGTGCCTACCTGCCAGATTTTTGGTGGACCACTGAGGTGCATTGCCGGAATTCTATTCCTGGAAGAAAAGCCGATCTTTCCGCCTGACTTGCCTGGAGTTTCAGAGTGAATTGATCCGGGTTATATTTGCTGCATCACTGCCTGAAGTTGGCGTACGCGTGGTAGGCATGGTGCGCTTCGTGGCGCGCAAGGGTTACAAGAATCACTCGGTCAACGGGGTCGGAGCCAGGGCTGTCAACCGCTTCTATGAGGAAGAAAAAAGCGGCTGGAGCGCAGGCAGGTAGTGGTGCAGGCATCGATATCAAGCAGATCGTTGCGGCGTGCATGGATGGTTCTGTGCGTTGCGATGAGCTCCATTGACGTGGCGGTGACGATTTGTAGTGATGCGCTTGATTCGGGCAGGGGGCCGTGTTCTTGTGCAGTGTGCAACAGGTGGTAGCTGGCAGTTCGCAGGTTTAATGAGCTTGCGGAGAGCTGCCAGAGCCCCTCTGCTGTGGGTTATGGCCTTTCGTGGCATTGCTTTGCCACCGCGGTCATTGCTTTGTTCTGATCAGCACTGTGTGTGCATTGGCTTCCGTAATGTTGGCGTGGCGCAGGATGTAAAAAGACAGTCATATGGCGTCAATCCGTCTCTCGTTGGCAGCACTGGACATTGGGTTGGCCAACGTTCCTTGAATATCAGATCTTCTCCGGCCACGTCGTGTCCGACATCAGAGAGGGAAATTTTTCTGAGCCTTGCGCCGGGGTGGCGCCTATTGTGGCCATGAGTCCAATGAATCAAGCGGCACTGATCCGCTTCAAGGAACATCATGGCTGAGATCAATGCTTAGTCACTCGGCTTACCACACGCTCAATGACTATCGGGTATTCGCTGAGCCCGTCAGCGAGAAAACATCACCTGCCAAGTTGCGCGTGGTGCGCTGGTGGCTGGATATTCTTCGGCGGGGCAGCAGTCTACTTACCATCGCAGACGATGGTGTGCAGTGGCGCCTGCATCCTCCGCATCAGATGACTCAAGCTATCAGGCGCCGGCCGACACCGACAGTATGCCGCCTGCTGCACTGGAGGCTGATCCGGTATCCGACCTGTCGGGCTACCGCTGCCGGTGGTGGCAGTGCCTCAGGCTGAGGCGTTGTCAGCCGGGGCGCTGAGTTGCGCCGCCAGCTCCGGCTCCGGTGGTGACGAATCGCGCCACTGCTGGAGCAAACCGGATATTTCGCCGGCACGGCCTGCGCCGATTACCCGGCAGCCAGCCGCGCCCGCCAAATCGGTTGCTACGCCCGCTGCGCCAGTGACGGGACCGGTGGCAGGAGATGCGGCGGTTGCGGCGCCCGACATGACACAGCCAGCTCCAGTCCCGGCCCCCATTGTGGGGCCCGCGCCTCCGGCAGTGGAGCAGCCCACTCTGGAGGTGATTTCTGAAGAGCCCGGTGAGCGCCGAGTTCGTCGCGCCTGACGCCAGCGGAAAACTTCGCTGACTGATGGCAGGTGGCAGGTGGCGCACCCTGCCGGTGCCATTGTTGATGGACCGCCCGCCGCCGGGAATGCCCGGCGGGGCGGTGTGTGTGCCACGGAACAGAATCCGAATGCAGGACGACTGCTGCAGGCGGACAGGAGTGACCGCACTACCCGACCATGATCCCAGTCATCACCTATCCATCACTCATCTATCCATTACCCATCTATGCCTGGACGTGGGCAAGCTGGCCAATGCGGTGCCAGGCTTTTATCCTTCTGTTCATCCAATATGCGTGATGATCTGGCTACATGGTGGTAAGGCTGGGGGGATGCTGGGGAGGATACCCGGGTGTCGGATATCGGGGAGCGACTGGCTCCATTGATCTGTCCAGTCGGGAGTGATGCCGGAACCATGTCCGAACGTATTGAAACAGAGGTGCCCAGCAGCCGGTTCATTCGCGGCGGTCCCGGCGCGCATTGCGCTGATTTATGCGGTCATCGGCATCATCTACATCATCGTTTCCGACCGTCTGGTCAGTCTGCTGTTTTCCGATGTCCGGACAGTGACCTTGGTTGGTACGCTCAAGGGCTGGGCGTTCATTGCAGTCACGGCCTTGCTGCTGTGGTTTCTCATCAAGCGCCATTCGGCGCGCTTGCTGGCCAGCGAGGCCGGGCGTCTGGAGCGCGAGGCGCTGCTGTCGAGTCTGATCGACAATGTGGGCGGCTACATCTACGTGAAGGATACGAATTACCGCTATCAGTTCGGCAATGCGGCGGTATGCAGGATGGCCGGCCTGACTGCCGAACAACTGGTGGGTTGCGAGGATGCGCAGTTTCTCGATGCGGCCACCGCGGCGCAGCTGCGCGCCAATGACCGTCTGGTGATCGAGCAAGGCATACGCGTCGAGGCCGAGGAGGAGCATGTCAGTCTGCCGACCGGCACCAGACGCACCTACCTGTCGGTGAAGATGCCATTGCGCCGTGCGGACGGCAGCATCTATGGGTTGTGCGGCATTTCCACGGACATTACCGAACGCAAGGCCGCCGAGGCTCACGGCATACGCCTGCAGTCGCAACTGGTGCAGGCGCAGAAGATGGAGGCCATCGGTCAACTCACCGGCGGCATTGCCCATGACTTCAACAACATTCTGGCCAGCGTCATGGGGTATACCGCCGTTGCCCTGCAACGTGCGCAGCTCCGGGGCGATGTGGAGCTGGGAGATTATCTGCGGCAAATCCAGCGCGCCGGTGAGCGTGCGGCTTCGCTGGTCACCCGGATGTTGCAGTTCAGTCGCGCCTATCCTGCCGATGGCGAGGTGGTGCCGTTGCACGTGCAGCCGGCTCTTGCCGAGATCATCAAGATGCTGCGGCCGACGATTCCTTCCAGCATCGACATCCACGTCGAGCCAGGCGATGCAGTGTCGATCATCAAGATCGATCCGGTGGAGCTGCATCAGCTGATTACCAATCTGGTCATCAATGCCCGCGATGCCATCGCTGGCAAGGGCAGGATCACGGTGAGGGTGCGACATCACCGCCTGGGCGATGACGCGCTGTGTACGGTGTGCAAGGCCGCCATTCCCGGCGAGTACGTCGATCTGTCGGTGATCGATAGCGGCCAGGGAATCGCGGCGCAGTCGCTCGACGAGATATTCGAGCCTTTTTACACCACCAAGGAAGTGGGCAAGGGCACCGGTCTGGGACTGTCGGTGGTGCATGGCATCGTGCACCGGCTGGGTGGACACATTCTGGTCAGCACCCGGGCGGGACAGGGGACAACGATCAGTCTGCTGTTTCAGTCGATTGATGCCGGGCCGGTCCAGGAGGCGAGGTTGCCCGAGGCCTCGGTGTTGGCGGCACCGCTGCGCAGCGCCACGGTGATGGTGGTCAACGACGAGCCGGCTCTGGTGCGTCTGATGAAGCTCATGCTGGAACGCAATGGTTATCAGGTGTCAACCTATACGGATAGTCATGCGGCACTGGCAGCATTCCTGGCGGCGCCGGAGGCCATCGATCTGGTGATCACCGATCAGACCATGCCGGGCATGACGGGCATCGAGCTGGCGCGGCAGATGCTGGCGCACCGGGTTGATCTGCCGGTGTTGTTGTGCACCGGTTACAGCGATCAGCTGGGTATGGCGGTGTCCGCGGGTGTGCGTCAGGTGCTGTCCAAGCCGGTGACGATGTCGGAGCTGTTCCAGGCCATCGAGCACGAACTCGATCGGCTGGAGTGAGGCATGTTTATCAGGAGGATGAAGATGCTGCTTTCATGTATTGAGATGTGGTACTGCAATCATTCGGTGCCCGCGAACGCAGCCAGGCCTGTCAGCGCGATGGTGTTGCTGTGCGAGGTCTGAAATCACGGATGGTTGCGCAGCAGGTTTGCCAGCCCAGCCGGGTACGCGGCTATTGATAAAACTTTGCACACTGTTTTCGGTTGGGAAGCGCTGGCCGAATCCGGTGGCAGTGTTCAGTCCAGCTATATCTGCGTGCCCTGACTGAGGCGATCTAAATCCTGTTGGCAAGTGCTTGGTTACTTGCTGGTTACGTTGTTTCTTGCTTGAGGCTGCGCAGTCACGTGTTTTTACAAGCCATCAAGTTTTTCTGACAAGCCGGTTTCGGCTGCCTGTGCAGCAGCGTTACTTCATGCCCGCTTTTACCGTTGTATTGCCGGGGCGTGGTTTGACGACCAAGAATTACCGATGATAAGAATAAAAGCGCCCGGCCTGTGCCGGCACTCGGATTAAAGCAATCAGTCATCGGGTTGTGGGGCGTTAACCAGCTTCCAGCCACAAAGACGGGGATCAATCAGTTCCGGATTCTGACCTGCAGTTGCATGTGCCGCTGCAGCGGCCGGCGGCTGCGCGAAAAAATCGCTGCGGTCCGAGAAAAAATATTGTGGAGGGGATTCGATGAACAGAATTTTGATCGGTGTCTCGAGCGTGGCGCTCACCTGGGCGGCGGCGCCCGAGGTGGCGGCACAGACTGAAACGGCGCAGCTGGTCGAGTCATTCGACGCGCTCGAGGAAGTCATCATCACTGCCGAGTCGCGTCCCAATGATCTGCAGAAAACCTCGCAGTCCATCGCTGTATACGGCGGCGATCAGCTGGCCAAAGAAGGCAAGCGACGCGTCGATGAAATTCTGGCCGGCGTCACCGGCGTCACCATGCAGCCGGATGCCGGCGGTGATGTGGTGGTGTTCATGCGTGGCGCGGGCAACCTCAATGGCGTCAGCAGCACGGTGACCTTGCTGGTGGACGGTGTCGCCGGCAATGGCACCTCGGTGCGCGGTGCAACGCTGGACGTGTCCCAGGTCGAGGTGATGCGCGGTTCGCAGAGCACCACCATGAATGCCGGCGCGTTGACTGGTGCGGTCAGCCTGGTCACCAACAAGCCGGTGTTCGACTTCCAGGCCAATGGGTCCATCGAAGTGGGCAATTACGCCATGCGCAATGGCGAAGCGGTGGTGAACGTGCCGCTGAGCGATAACCAGGCTATCCGTATTGCCTACAATTCCAGCGAGCGTGACGGGTATTACGCCAACAATGCCGGCAGCTCAGATCAGGAGGTGGCGCGCCTCAAGTATCGCTGGGCGGTGTCCGATGCGCTCGACATCGTCGCCACCGGCACTTCCACGCACATCGGTGGCAATGGCGCCAGCGCTGGCGCGCTGCTGTATACCGGTCACTGGGTGGCCAATGATGGCTCGCCGATTGCCGGTGTGCAGCCCAACACCCGTGCGCTGTCCACGCCGGTGCCGCAGAACCTGCTGTATCCCACGGCCGTGAATGCCGCGAATTCGACCACGCTGACCGGCACGCAGTACTCCTATGCACCGCTGTGCGTGTCCAACTCGACGTACTTCAGCACTCTGCCCACGGCAGCTACCGCCACGCAGATTGCCATCAAGGGTAATGGTTGTCCGGCTACCTATGTCGCGGTGCGTGACGGCATCAACTGGTACGACCGCGACAATCCCTGGGATGACGGCCTGCCCAAGAATGCCTTTCCCAACAATCCGATTCGCGACAGCAAGGCAACTGCGGCACAGCTGGACATCAACTGGACTACCGACTACGGCAAGCTGACTTTCACGCCGTCGTACGTGGTGACACGCAGCCTGACCCGCGAAGCCATCAACACCACCGGTGGCTGGATGGGTTCGAAGAACAAGACCAAGAGCACCACGGTCAACCTCAACTGGTCGTCGGACAATGACTCCAAGCTGAGCTGGACCAGTGGCCTGTACTACAGCAACACCGGCGGCGCCCAGGGCTGGACTCAGGATGTGATTTCGCCCACTTCCGGCTGGACCGCCGGTATGGCGGGCGCCACCAATGCCACCGGCACCTCTGCGGCCAACACCGTGAGTGCTACCGCGTGTTATTCGATCCTGCCGGGCGCCACACCGAGCGCGCGCGGCACGGTGAATGATTTCTGCTACAGCACCTCACCGAACTACGGCACGCTGACCACCAACTATGCGGCGCTGGCCAATGCCGAGTTTGCATTGCTGGATTCACTGCGTTTCAGCGCCGGCATCCGCAAGGACTGGAACATCACCACGTCGCGCAGCACGCCTGACTACCAGACGGATCGTGATGGTTCCAATCCGTACCTGTGGACTTTCCCTGCCACCACGTATGCGACGCCAACCACCAATCCCAACTCGCTGTTCGTGGTGCCGCAGAAGATGTATCTGAGCCAGGCTGACCTGGCGCTGTGGACCAGTCAGCTGCGTCGTACCAACAAATCCGATCGCTTCAACTACAGCGTTGGCGTCGAATACGACCTGTTGCCTGATGTGATGAGCTATGTGCGTTATCAGACCGCCTCCCGCGCCGGCGCGGTCGATACCCGCACTGGTGGCCTGGTGGCGGATTCCAGCCTGGTGGTGTTGCCGGATGCACGTCTGCCCAATGGCCAGCCTTACACCATCACGGTGACCCGCCCCGGCGTGAACAAGTCGCTGGTGGTGAACACGCTGACCCTGGGCCTGAAGAGCCGCTGGTTCGACAACAAGCTGCAGGTCAATGTGGAAGCCTTCGACAACGTGTATCACAACCGGCGCCTGTCGGAGATGATCTCATCGCTGTACAGCCTGACCGATACCACTTCGACGCTGACCTGCTCGACTTCGGCCAACAATCCGATTTCGGTGCAGCTGGGGACGTCGCTGGTGGACAGCTGTTTCAACGCCAACATCAACGGTTATACCGGTGACATGACCTCGCGTGGCATTGACCTGGAAGTCACCTGGCTGCCGACCAGTGCCGACCGTCTGGATCTGGCGGTGGAGTATCTGCGTACGGTGTTCTCCGAAGTGCCGGATATCGGCACCCTGTCTGCGGATACCGTACTCAGCCTGTCGAACTCGGATCAGTCCAAGCGTGCATTGGCGCAGCAGATTGCCGACAACTACAACAACTTCCTGACCGGCGCCACTGGCAAGACCTTGCAGAACGCGCCCCGCTGGAGTGCCAACCTGACCTATCAGCACCAGTTCAAGCTGGCAGGTGGCAGCACGCTGATTCCGCGTGTCATTGCCTACTACAAGTCTGAATACTGGACACGTGGTGGCAGCGCGGCCGGCACGCCGGGAGTAACCAGCAATCCGCTGCAGGAATCCGATTGGGCGATGAGCAACGGCAAGGACTATCCGTTGGTGCAGAAGGGTTACACCATGTATGACTTCTACACCTCGTGGCGCTCCGCCAATGGCAAGTACACCGTCAACGCCTTCGTGAAGAATCTGCAGAACAAGGCCATCATGCAGAACTCCAGTGGTGTGGGCGGCATCGTGACCGGTTCGATCGCCACCAATGACCTGGTGATGTACCCCACCGGTGGCACGGTGACCCTGGCGCCGCCGCGTACTTATGCAATGAGTGTGCAGGCCAGCTTCTAGTCATGAACCCATGAGCTGTGAGCCCTGGTTCATGAGTTCTGGTTCATGAATTGTTGACCGATGATCGTGGGCAGCGGTCGATGCGCAGGCATCGGCCGCTGTCTGATGTTTGCCGGCCCGAGTGTCCGTAATTGAATTCCGACTCTGCAATCTTTGACTTTCAGACTTTCCGGGAGAACCGTTCATGAAAACCCATGTGTCGATGACCAGAACTGCACTGCGTACGGCGTTGCTGTTGGCCTGTGCGGGGGTGGCTTTTGCTGCGACACCGGCCGAACAGAAGGCTATCGTGCAGACCGGCACCGGCGGTGCCGAGGTGATGCAGTTGCAGACCATTCCGGTGCTGGAGCCTGCGGAAGGCCAGGTGCTGGTGCGGGTGTATGCGGCGGCCATCAATCCGGTGGACTGGAAGGGTCGCGTCGGCAACATGGGCGGTGGTGCGGCTGGTGGCATGGCTGCCGGTGGCGAAGGTATGGCCGCAGGTGCGGCGGCGGCCGGCATGGGCGCGCCCATGAATCAGGCAGGGGCAGGTGGCATGGCAGCGGCCGCTGCGACGTTGCGAATTCCTGGTTCGGATGTGGCTGGTCTGGTGGAAAAAGTGGGTCCCGGTGTCACCAAGTTCAAGGTGGGTGATGCGGTGTTTGCGCAGCTTGGCCAGACCACGGTCAATGGCGCCAATGGTGCCTATGCCGAATATGCCGTGGCCAGTGTGGAACGCACCGGTGCCAAACCCAAGCAGTTCACCTATGCCCAGGCGGCCGGTCTGGGCACTGCGACGACCACAGGCGTGGGGCGTGTGATCGTGGCCAAGGTCAGCAAGGGGCAGCGTGTGCTGGTCACAGGTGTGTCCGGTGGTGTGGGCAGCGCTGCGGCGCAGGCGGCCAAGGCGCGTGGTGCTTATGTGATTGGCACCGCCTCGGCCAAACACAATGCGTATCTGAAAAAGCTCGGTGTCGATGAAGTGGTGGATTACACCAAGGGCGACTGGCAGGACACCATCAAGAATGTCGATGTGGTCATCGATACCGTCAGCGGCGAGAACGCCACACTGGCCATCAAGACCCTGAAGAAGGGCGGCACACTGGTTACCGTGGGTGGTCGTGCTGCGGCAGAGGCGTGCACAGCGGCCGGTGTCGATTGCTCACTGACTGGCGGTCCTACTGACGTCAATGTCATCGATGAAGTAGCCAAACTGGCCAGCGATGGCAAGCTCAGCATCAATGTGGACGCCTCCTTCCCGCTGGAAAAGGCTTTTGACGCCCAGGAAGAAAATCGCAATGGCGGCACCCAGGGCAAGATCATCCTGATCGTCAATGCGACGGAAGCCGGCAAGAAGTAAATCCTTAGCAGGTGGTTCATGAGGTGGTCGGCACCTTGGTGTGCAGGCCACCCGCTGCCAGGAGTGGAGATGCAACACAATATCCCTGCATGTTCGGCTGGCGTTCGACCGGGAGTGCGATCGAGAGCCGGCGTGTTACTGGGCGCCTGTATCGGCCTGCTGTTTTCGGCCAGCCTGATGGCTCAGGTGGAACGGCCTGCTGCCGGAATGTCGTCCGCTGCAACACCCAATCCGGCGACAGGCGGCATGGGGGGCGGACGCAACCAGCGAGACTGCGTCACCGGATCCGGCGCTGGCGGCCCAGCCGCGCAATTTCAGTGGTATCTGGAAAGTGGACAACGCCGCCACCACGGCAGCCAATGCTGCGGGTATGGGCGCGGCGGCGCCGATGGGCATGGCAGCTGCCGGTGCTGCAGCCAGTGGCGGTATGGCGACCGGGGCGGGCATGAGTGCGGCAAGCGCGACTGCCGGCATGGCGGCCGGTACGCAGATCAGCAGCAATGGCAAGTCATCGGGCCTGTTATGCATTCCCGAAAAGAACATCTTTGCCGGTGGTGATGGTGGACTGGAGGTGATTCACACCGCCAGCCAGATCACTCTGGTTGCGGAGGAGAACCATCGCATACGGCGCATCTATCTCGATGCCGGGCATCCGGGCAATGTGAAGCCCAGTTACATGGGGCATTCGGTTGGACAATGGGAAGGCGACACGCTGGTGGTGGATACGGTTGGTCTGCGCAACAACGCCAGTGGCACCATCGATCGCATTCGCAAGATCAACAACGGTACGGCGCTTGAGGTGTATACGGTCAACAAGGGGGATGGTGGTGCTGGCCGCTTCACCATTCTCGGCTGGAATGGCCGGCAGATCGCCGAATGGATCTGTGAGGACTACACCGACGAGTTCTTCAGCGAAGACTATCAGTGACACTCCCGGTAACCGTGATGAGCAAATCAATTGGCAATGCGGCCAGCCAGACGAGGCCAGCCAGATGAGGGCAGTCAGATGAGGGCGGGCATGCAACGTCACCTGAGTACGTGGCTGGTTCTGGGATTCGGACTGGTCATGGTGGAGCTGGTCCACGCAGCTGCGCCACCTGCTGATTTCACCGGCGTGTGGCGCGTCTCCAAGGCGGTCACGCAGTTGCGGACTATGGAAGGGAAAGAGCCGCCGTTGCTGCCCGAGGCACGGCAGCTGTATCAGCAGCGTCTGGCACAGTTCAATAAAGGCGACACGTCTTTCGATGCCTCGACCCTGACCTGCAAACCACAGGGGCAGCCGCGCATCATGTACGACTCACGGGAGTTTCCCTTCGAGATCCAGCAGACAGAGCAGCAGCTGTTTTTCGGTTATCAGTGGAATCGCCTGATGCGTTACATCCACATCGGCAAGCCACAGCGGGTGCTGATCCCGCTGTACTTCGGTGGCTCCGAGGGCCGATGGGAGGGCAGTACGCTGGTGGCTGAAGTCAGCAGGGACTGCATGGTGACACCCTGCTGGATGCGGCTGGCATGCCGCACAGTGAAGACCTGCGACTGACTGAGCGTTACAGCCTGAAGAATGGTGGCCGGCAACTGGAAGTGCGCATCACCTTCAATGACCCCGCCACTTTCAGCCAGCCCTGGGATGCACTGCTGAGCTTCGACAAGGTGCCCAACGGCCAGATCGAAGAAGACGTGTGCGTGGAGCGGATCCAGCTGTTCAAGTAGCCGCTGCGCGCCGTTGCTGAAAGCGCCTCCGGCATGGAGCTGATGCCGGAGGCGTTGTCTCTGTCTTTATCGGCCTCTGGCCAGCTGGCTTACGTCGGTCATCTGGCCCAGTACGATGCGCTGGGCAATGGCGCTGTCCGCCTCGATCCTTGGCAGGTTGGCGTCGATCCACTTCAGGATGTCGGCATTGGCGCCGGGCAGGCGCAGTTCAACGCTGGAGCGCCGCTGCACATCTTCGTGATACTGGATTACGCGCAGCAGGAACATCTTGTCCAGCGCCTCGCCGCTCAGGCCACTCAGCTCGGCCTTGATGGCCTTGGCAAATACCGCAGGGCCGGTGGCTTCGGTAGTGGCCGTGGCGCCCATGCCGGCTGCAACTGGTGCGCCGGTGGCCATGCCATTGCTGGCGGATGGTGTGTTGCCGCCGGTCCGGTTCCTGTTGGGATGGATTTCATCCTCGTACGGCGCCATCGCGGCATTGAGGCTGGCGATCAGGGCAGTGTGATTGTTGATCACTTGCTGGGCAAACGCCTTGACCAGCGGATTGGTGCTGCGTTGCAGGGCAATTTCGGCAAAGCCGGAGCAGGTGTTCAGGCGCTCCAGGTCATTGCGCACGTAATGCAATTCGGTTTCCTGCAGCTTGCCGGCTGCCAGGCCGGTGGCAGGCAGACTGATGGCTGCGCTGAAAGCGAGCAGCCCGACCAGATGTGTAAGCGTGGTGTGTTTCATGGCTTCCCTCTGACTGGCGTGTGATTGTTGTAGTGCATTTTGGCTGTCGGTGCCGACAGGCCGGATATATATTATCCTTTGTGGGAATTAGTTAATGTCAGGATTGGTGTACGGCTCTTTAGTTTCTGTTGGGTCTCTGCTGGTGCCTGCATAGTGCTGAACTTGCCAGCCGCACCTGCTTCGCGGTATTCAGCGGTGTGGGGGCGTGACGATTTCACTTCGTGACGGGGGATATCATGCGCACTGCAGCAATCAATCGACGGGCGTTCATTGGCGCTGGCGCGGCCAGCAGTGTGTGGCTGGCGGCCGGGAATTCCACAGCGGCGACGACTGACGCCGTGCCGAAAAATTACCGGCGGATTGCCGTAGAGGAATGTTTCAACATTCCGGAAATTGCCGAAGTACAACTGGCCATGGGCGTCAGCCGTCACGCCATCCAGATGTCCAATGCCACCCGCAAGCAATTGTTCGAGGGCTTGCTGGAGGTCGAAGCGGGCCGGTTGCGTGACATGGATGCAGCGGGTGTGGCGATGGCAGTGCTGTCGATCAATGCGCCCGGGGTGCAGAATCTTCCTGATGCTGCGCAGGCCACCGCACTGGCCCGGGTGGCCAATGACCGTCTGGCCGAGCTGGTGCGCAAATATCCGACGCGCTACGGCGGTCTGCTGTCGGTGGCGCCCCAGGATCCGGCCGCAGCCGCCAGGGAAATAGAACGTGGCATCACGCAGCTGGGTCTCAATGGCGTGATCATCAATTCGCACACCAATGGTGAATATCTGGATGACCGGAAATTCGCGCCGATCTTCGAAGCGTTGGTGGCGCTGGGTGTGCCGCTGTACCTGCATCCCCGTGAACCGTCGGATCGGCTGGCGGCGGCGCAGGACATTCCCGGTTTCAATGTTGGTTGGGGCTATGCGGCGGAAACCGGTACGCATGTGGCGCGATTGATTACCTCCGGGCTGTTTGACCGCTACCCGACTTTGCAGCTGGTGCTGGGACATGGCGGCGAGGGGCTGCCGTACTTCCTGTCACGACTCGATAACCGCTTTGAGTTCGAGATGAAACTGGTCGGCCGGCAGACGCTACAACGCAAGCCCAGTGAATACCTGCGGCAGAACATTCATTGCACCACCAGCGGCATGAACTACTGGCCGCAGGTACGCATGATGATCGAGGTGCTGGGCATCGAGCGGGTGCTGTTCGCTGCTGACTATCCGATGGAGGACATGCTGCCGGCGGTAAGTGCCATGGATGCCGCGCCACTGTCGGCGGCAGATCGTGCCCGTTTCTATCACGGCAACGCCGAGCGTCTGTTCAAACTGAGGAGCTGAACTCTCTGCATGATGCTGCGCGGCACCGCGGTGTACGGCGTGCTGCTGTCATGTCACTGGCATTCGCCTTTATGATGACTGTCAGCCAACCACGCTGCTGAGCGTGCCGTTATGCTCGGGCCGCGCGTGTTCACTCGCCTGCACGCGGTTGCCGTATTTCCTGGAGACCGACATGCCGAAACCGTTTCTGCCCGCCCGCTGGTTGCTGATTCTGTTGGCGGGACTGAGCGCAGCGCCAGTGACCATGGCGGCGCAGGTTGCAGCCGCGGGTGCTCCGGCGACCGCTGACTATCTGCTCATGGTGTTCATGAAGCCCCTGCCGGAACGGCAGCAGGAATATTTCGGCTGGTATCAGGGGGTGCACATGGATGAAGTGCTGCAGCGTCCGGGATTTGTCAACGCGCGTATCTATGGCGCGGTAAATGAGGCTTTCCTGCCGCGTAACGATCATCCCAATCCGGTCATGATCAAGTTCGGCATTCGCAGCGGCGATCTTGCAGAAACCTTCCGGATCGACAGCCAGATGTCGACACAGGCGCGGCTGGCCAGCCCGCCGCTGGATGCCATGGCCACGGTGAGCTACACCTATGAGAAGCTGGGTGGCCTGGCCGAAGGCGCCGGACCACGCATCACCGGCAAGGCGGCTCCACAGGCCTATGAATTCATTTCCATGAATTCGCCCAAGCCGGGTCGCGAAACCGAATTCCATGCCTGGTACGAGAAACATGTGCGCGAAGTGATCCGTACGCCTGGTCTGGTCAGCGCGCAGCGTTACCAGCGCAGTGCCGTGCAACGCTACAGTGGCGGCCAGTCCGCAGCCCACATGGTGATTTACAGCATCGTCACTGATGACCTGCGTGGTCTGTTCGCCGAACTGGATGCGCGTCATGACAGTTATGCTACGACGGACACGATCGCTGCCGAGGGCAGTGCGATTTTGGTCTACCGTGCACTGGGACCCCTGATGCGTCGTGATGTGCCGGTGGCTGAGGCCCGGTAGTGAGTTTGAGTTGCGAGCAATGACAGCAGCAGGATGATTGCGTGATGCGTGTGGCGGTACTGGACGATTGGCAGAATGTGGCGCGCGACAGCGCCGACTGGTCGGCGCTGCAGGCGCGCGCCGAGGTGCAGTTCTTTCATCAGGCCTTCGGTGATCAGCAGGCATTGAGTGCGGCGCTGCAGCCTTTCGACATCATCCTGCCCATGCGTGAGCGCAGCCAGTTTCCCGCTGCAGTGCTGGAGGCGCTGCCCCGGCTCAGGTTCATTGCCCTGACTGGCCGGCCCACGCGTCATATCGACATGGCGGTATGCCAGCGACGCGGCATCCTGTGCAGCTGGTCCGGCACCTATCATCCGGAGATGACCGCCGAATACACACTGGGTCTGATCATCGCCGCGCAACGCAACATCGTGACCGGCGCAGCTGCATTGCGCGCCGGTGGTTTCCAGCAGGGCGTGGGACTGGGTCAAACGTTGCGGGGTGCTACGCTGGGCCTGATCGGACTGGGCAACATTGGGGGGCTGGTGGCGCAGTATGGCGCGGCACTGGGCATGGAGGTGCTGGCCTGGAGTCGTTCACTGACGCCAGCGCGTGCGCAGCTGCAACACGCTACAGCCGTGACACTGGAGGAGTTGCTGACGCGCGCCAACATCGTGAGTGTGCACCTGCCGCTCACTGCTGAGACCCGGGGCCTGCTGGGTACACGTGAACTGGGATTGATGCGGCCGCACGCGTTGCTGGTCAACACCTCGCGCGGGCCGATTGTGGATGAGTCATCGTTGCTGGTGGCGTTGCAGGCGGGCCGCATCCGGGCCGCGCTGGATGTGTTCGATGTCGAGCCCCTGCCCGGCGATCATCCGTTACGTTCTGCGCCCAATGTGCTGCTCAGTCCGCATCTGGGTTTTGCCACGCAGGAATGTTTCACTGCGTTCTATCAGGACTGCATCGAGAACATTCATGCCTTTCTCGATGGCCGGCCAATCCGGCTGGTGAATCCCGAGGCGCTGGGCGCCGCCCCCTGATTCAGACAGTGCTGATTCAGGCGGTGGCGTGGCCGAAGGTGTCCTGCTGCTGCAGGGCGCGCCGCCGGTATTCGCGCGGTGACATGCCAAACTGCTGACGGAAGCTGCGGGTGAAGTGCGAGGCGTCGTTGAAGCCCCATTTGAAGGCAATCTGGCTGATGCTTTCGATGCGTTCGCAACGCGCCAGATCGATGCGGCATTTTTCCAGACGCTCGGACAGCACATAGCGCATGACCGATGAGCCGCGGGTGCGGTAGATCTTGTGCAGGTAACCCACCGTGATGCCCATGGCATCGGCGATGCGGGCTGGATCCAGGTCTGGGTCCTGCATGTGGTGCTGCACATACTCCTTCATGCGCTGCAGGATGGCGCTCTGGCCCCAGGTCTGGCTGTGGGGCTGGTCGCCCGTCGCCTGGCGCATGGTGGCGGACAGCAGGCTGAGTACGCTCTGGGTCAGATCATCATTGATGGCTTCACTCAGCACCCGGTCATCCACCAGCATGTTCTTGCACAGCGTTGCCAGTGCGCCCACCAGGGTTTCGTCGTATTTGAAGCTTTGTTCCAGGTGATCCTGCAGGTTCACCACCCGGGTTTCCAGCAGCGATTTCTTCACGCCCAGCACCACGCTGTCCGATTCGCTGAAAAAATCCAGGTGGTAGCCATGGTTGGCTTCATACACCGCCATGGTGCCGGTGGTCAGCGGGTATTCGCGGATGCCCGAAAACATGGCGTAACGGGTGCCCATCTGGATGTTGATGAAGCACAGGTCCTCACGCAGCGCGGAACGGGTGACACGATGCGGGGTCTCCGTGCTCATCTGGTAGATGCTGCAGCGACCGAAGGAACGCTTGCGCAGGCGCGCCACGAAATTGCTGGTGTCACATTGCAGCATGATGCCGTCCACTTCCGACACGGCGCGGCGCCAGAATTCCAGCCGCTCCTGCGGTGGCACGGAACGGGTATCAATCGAAACCGGTCCGCCGTGGCCTGGCGGTACGCTGATGGCTGGCCGCGTCGTGGTCGCGCTGGCCAAGGCTCCTGGTTGCATTGCATCCCCCAAAAGCAGGCTGATTTTTGTGGCGATAAAACCATAGGTGCGAGGGGCGCGCAATCCCTGCAGTGTTAGGGTCTGTTGACATTCATCTGGTCGCTGCGTTGGAGTCCCAGAAAGAGCCAGGTTAGGCGCGAGGAGTGAGGTTTAGTCATTCCAAATGAACGACGCGCAACGCGGCATGGCGCTTTTGTGTGGGGCGCTGTGTTAAGCATTGATACCTGCCGGCCGCATACCAGTGCGAGTGCACTTTGAACCAAGATCGTGGCTGATGGTGCGGCTACAGTCCGGCCAGTACCCGCAACCAGTGCCAGTGATCGGGGCATGCTGCGGTGCCGCAGCGGATGATTTCGCTGCAGGTGCAGTTGATTGCAACGGCCATTCCAACGATTCAGCCAGACTGCCCTGCGGGCAGCGCCGGGGACAGCAGTGCATGCGCAAAACCGAACTGTCGGGTGATGGGGTGTTGGACACCGACGCGCCTTCGATCCGGAATGAGCCGGCCGTGTTCGACCGACTGCAGAGATTTCTGGAACTGGCCAGCCAGCGTCTGGCGCTGATTGCAGTGGCCGCTGTGCTGCTGATCGCCTGCGCCAATGTCACCGATGTGGTGCTGCGCAATTTTTTCTCCCTGTCGCTGTACGGCCTGAACGAGATCAATGCACTGCTGGTGGCGATTGCCGTGTCCACCTGCCTGCCCTATGGCATGGCCCGGGACGCGCCACTGCGCATTGCCATTCTGAAAGGGCGGGTGACACCCGCGGCTGAAATGTGGTGCGGGGCATTGGCGGCCACCTGCATGTTGCTGTTCCTGGCGCTGCTGGCCTGGCGCATGGGGGCGGCGGCACGCAACATCGGTCTGACCAATCAGACCACAGTGATGACGGAAATCCCCAAGGCGCCGTTTTTCTGGGCCGTGGCGGTGGCCATCAGTCTGGCGGCCGTGGTGCAGGCGGTGGCTGCCATCCGCCTGATGTCCCAGGCGCTGACCAGCTCGCCACGTTATGGTCTCTGGATACTGGCTGCCGGCGTCATCGTTCTGGGATACGCCACGCTGGCCTTGCTGTCGCTGGTCCCCGCCGGCTGGCTGGCCGCCATCCGGCCTGACACGCCGCTGCTGCTGACCGGACTGGCTTTCCTGCTGATGTGGGTGGCGATCCTGGCCACGGTGCCGCTGGGCGCAGCCATGGGACTGACCGGGATCATCGGTACCGCAGTGCTGATCAGCGCGCCGGTATCTCTGGAAGTGCTGGGCTCGGAAACCGCCAGTTACATCACCCGCGATGCGCTGAGCGTGTTGCCGTTGTTCCTGCTGATGGGCGCTCTGGCTGCGGTGGCGGGTATTGGCACTGATCTGTACCGGCTGGCCTATGCATTGTTCGGGCATATCCGCGGCGGTCTGGCGCATGCCTCGATCCTGGCCTGCGCCGGTTTCGGCACCATGACCGGTTCGGCGGTGGCCACACAGATGACCATTGGCAAGATCGCGCTCAAGGAGATGCAGCAGCGCGGTTATTCCAATGAACTCGGCGCCGGCAGCATTGCCGCTGGTGGCACGCTGGGGCAGCTGATTCCACCGGCGTCAGCGCTGATCCTGTATGCGGTGATGACGGAACAGTCGGTGGGCCGTCTGTTCATGGGGGCGATCATTCCCGGCGTGCTGGCCACTCTGTTGTACATGGCCACGGTGACGGTGTGGACGTTGCTGTATCCACACCATGCGCCCCGTCGTGCCGAGCGCAGCAGCCTGGCCGAAGTGGTCGATGCCACGCGCAAGTCGTGGTCGGTATTGCTGCTGCTGGGGGTGGTGCTCAGCGGCATCTATTTCGGTTTCTTCACCGAGCTGGAAGCCGGTTCGGTGGGCGCAGTGGGAGCGTTCCTGATCGCATTGCTGCGTGGCAAGCTCAATCCGAAAACCTTCTGGGCCACCATGGGTGAAACCACCATCACCCTGGCGATGATGTACACGCTGATCTTTGGCGTGGTGATGCTGTCGTTCTTTTTCGGCGTGGCGCAGCTGCCGCAGGCGTTTGTCGGTTTCGTGCAGGGGCTGGGCCTGGAGCCGCTGATGGTGGTGATCTGCCTGGTGCTGTGTTACCTGATCCTGGGCACGGTGATGGACGAGTTTGCCATGATGGTGATCACCATCCCGATCTTTGCACCGCTGGTGGCCAGCCTGGGATTTGATCCCATCTGGTGGGGCGTGCTGACCATCCTGTGCATGGAAGCCGGCGCGATCTCGCCGCCGTTCGGTCTCAACATCTTCGTGATCAGCGCGCTGGATCCGCGTATCCCGTTGAGCAGCGTGTATCGCGGCTGCTGGCCATTTTTTGCCTCGGCGCTGTTCAAGATCGCGGTGATCATTGCTTTCCCGGTGCTGGTCACCTGGTTGCCCAGTCACATGTGAGGTCATGTCATCTCCGCCTGCGCGGGATGACATGACGAGAAACCGTCTGGATTTTTCAGAAGCCCAGCCGGGCGGAGTCCCATTCGCTGGCGAACGTGCCGCTGTGGCTGCCCAGCTCGCAATACGCGCCATCGTGATACAGCAGCGGTGCGTTGTTGCTGCCGGTGATGCTCAGCACCAGCCCGACAAACACCCAGTGTGTGCCATGCTGCGCGGCGCTCTGCAGGCGGCATTCGAAATTGACGCTGGCGCCATGCAGCAGTGGCACACCCGTGGCGCTGCCGCTGAACCACTCGCCCACTGCAAAACGCGCTTCGGCATCCAGCTTGGACAGCGCGCACTGCTGCGCCACTGGCTTGTGTACCTGCGTCAGCAGGGTCACACCGAATACACCGGCGTCACGGATCAGCTGTGCCGGGCGTGCCAGATGATGCACACAGACCAGCAGTTGCGGCGGCTCGGCACTCACCGAGGTCAGCGCCGTGGCGGTCAGTGCGTTGCGCACGCCTTGATGCTGGCTGGTGATCACTGCCACCTGTGCTGGCAGGCGGCGCATGGCGGCACGGAAGGTGTTGGCATCAATGCCGTTGTCGAGATGGCCGTTCATGTGCTGTGTGTGGCCGCAGGCATAGTCAATCTGCGCCGGTCAGGTCCGGCCCAGATTGGCCAGGCCTTCCAGCAGCAGCGATTCGCCCAGCAATGATTCGATGCGTTTTCTGATTTCCATGGTCAGTACCTGCCGGGTGTTGCGCAGATGCATGTCCGGATGTCTTGCCAGCTGGCGCGCCAGTTCCCAGGCGCGCGGCAACAGCGCCTCCGGCGCCAGCACTTCATTGACCAGGCCGAGTTGTTCGGCTTCCTGCGCATCGAGGCGCTGACTGGTGAGCAGGAAGTAGCGGCCGCGGTTCAGACCGAGCAGGGCGGGATAGACGATGTTCACGCCATCGCCGGGCACCAGGCCGCTGTCGAAATGGCCGGCGTCTTCGAAGCTGGCGTTGCTCGAAGCCAGTACGATGTCGCTGAGCAGCGGGATTTCCGAATGCCGCAGCGCCGGACCGTTGATGGCGCTGATCATCGGTGCCTCGATGGCCAGCAGGTTGGCCAGCAGGCGGCGGCCTTCGCGGATGATGGTGTCCATGCGCTCCACGCTGCGTCCGCTGCGGCTGGCGGGATCCGGGCGTGGTCCGGAAAATTCCGCACCCGTGCCGGTGAGGATGATCACGCGGTTGCCGGTGTCGCTGCCGATGTCATGAAAGGCGCGTGGCCATTCCTCATGGGGCAGCGGCCCCCAGCGCAGCGGCCCGCCATCGGTATGCACGCTGATCTGCAGGATGCCCTCGGTGCTGCGTTCGAGTTTGAGGGTCTGATAGCGGTGCTGGTAGTCGGCGAACAGCATGTGTTCTGCTCAGACGATGCCGCGGCCGCCGCCGATCACCAGGTTCTGCGCGGTGACGAATTTGGCGTCATCGCTGGCCAGGTAGGCCACGCCGCCGGCAATGTCATCCGGTTCGCCATAGTGGCCCATGGGAATGGTGGCCATGACGCGTTGCCGCGTGGCATCGGAATGTTTGCGGGTGGCGGCAGTGTCGATCGGGCCGGGCGAGATGGCGTTGACGCGTACATTGAACGGCGCCAGCTCGATGGCCAGCACGCGCGTGAAGCCCACCACGCCGGCTTTCGACGCCGCATATTCGCTGAAGGTGGGCGTGGGCATCAGCCATGACACCGAGGAGATATTGATGATGCAGCCGCGCCGGCGTTCGCGCATGCCCGGCACGATCTGTCGGCAGCACATCATGGTGGACTTGAGCGAGATGTCGATGACTTCATCCCACACTGCCGGTTCGGAACACCAGAATTCGCCGAGTTTTTCCGCTGCGCTGCGTCCCACGCCATTGATCAGCACATCGGTGGGGCCCAGTACACGTTCGATCTCGGCGAAGGTGCTGATCACGGCAGGCCGGTGGGTGACATTCAGTTGCCAGGCGCGTGCGCTGCCGCCCGCCGCGGTGATGGCCGCTGCCGTGTCATGCACGCTGTCCAGCACATCGATGCAGGCCACGGTGGCGCCTTCACTGGCCAGACGCAGCGCTGTAGCGCGGCCAATACCAGATGCGGCGGCGGTGATGATGACGTTGCGATGGCTGAAACGCTGCATGGGACTTACCGGTGACCGGCCCTGGTCAGTTCCTCTTTGAGAATGGGCAATGACAGCAGGTGGGTCTGGAAACCCATCAGGCCGATCAGCTCCAGCACTTCCAGTACCTCATCCAGCGTTGCGCCATGTTTGCTCATCGAGGCATTCATGTGGAAGGTGGCGCCACCGATATCTCCATGCGTGGGTGACAGGTCGATGGCGATGTAGATGAACTCCTTGATCTTGCCGGGCAGCGCCTGGCTTTTCCATGGCACGCCGGAATAGGTGGCATAAGCTTTCACGAACGCCGGCGCCAGATAGCAGTTGGCTTCCCAGATATCGCCCATGTAGCCGCGTGCCGCCAGAAAAAACGCCTTGGCATCTTCGGCGGCCTGGTGCTGTGCTGGCGTGGCCATGGCCTTGATCTGCTGCAGGCCGCCCATTTCCTGCACCAGGATCTGGATGCCGGGAATGAAGCCATGAATGCCCAGTACCGATGCCAGTTCCAGCACCTCGCAGATTTCCGCCTTGGTGGCGCCCAGCTTGAGCGCATGCGCCATGTGCATGCGGGTGTGTTTTTCCTTTAGATGGGTTACCGAGGCGCTCAGGCACATGCTGATCAGTGCGCGGTACTTCGGCGCCAGTGCGCCACGCTGCGCAGTGACCTGGGCCATGTTGATGAAGGCGGCGCTGATTTCCGGATCGAGTTCCGCCACCGCGCCGAAGGCCGGATCGGCCTGGCCGAAAATGTCTTCCAGCTGACGCACGAGGGCGGCGGTATCTTGAATGCTCACGTAGTGTTCCTGTGTTGGCGCCGGCAGGGCAGCGGTGGCTGTGTGAGCCAACCTTAGCAGCGTGGTTGGGTGGCCAATTGTTTGTCAGTGCACCGATATTTGATTGGTCCGGATGCCGGTTGCAGGGTGCCCTGCCTGCCGGGGCTGGATTCCAGAGTTGGTGTTCTGTGGAGCAAGATACCGGCGACTGACTGAGGTCAAGTTGCACAGGCAGCGGCGCCGCAGCGTCGGCCTGCGCCTGCACGCGTGCCCCTGCCGGATGGGGCTGTCGGCATAAGGGGGATGGGTGAATACAAGAGTTGTTACGGCCGCAGGGTTGGCGCTGGCCATGTTCACGTTGCTGGCGGGCTGCGGCCGTCCGCAGTCCGGGGATGCGGACGCAACCGATCAGCCCATCGTGCTGCGTATTTCCGCGGACAGTCCCAGTGTGGGCAATGTCTGCAAGGGCACGGTGGATGTGTGGGCCGCCAAGGTGGAAGCGGAATCCAAAGGAAGGCTCAAGTTCCAGATCATGTGCGATGGCGTGTTGTCCAAGGTGGGCGACACCATCAATCGCGTCAATGCGGGGGTGGCGGATCTCGGCTGGGATCTGCCGGGTTTTTATGGCGCGCGGTTCGCCAGCCTCGGCATTTCAGGCGTGCCCGGTCTGTACGACGATCCGGAAGTGGCCGCAGGAGCCTTCTGGAACCTGTATGCCGCCGGCAAGGTGGGCAAGGAGCTGCAGGGCATCAAGGTGATCTGGTTCCAGTTCGTCAACAACACCGCGTTTTACCTGCGCCGGCCGCCGCCATCGGCCACCGATTTCACCGGCATGAAAATCGCCATGGGCAACGCCATGCGCGCCAGCACCGTGAAGGCTGCCGGCGGCGTGCCGGTGGCCATTTCGCCGCCTGAGTATTACCAAGCCATCGCCAAGGGCACGGTGGACGGTGTGCAGTCCACCATCGGTGCGGTGTCCGACCAGAAGATCGATGAAGTGACCAGGTACTACCTGTATGGTCCTTTCGGCGGCGGCAAAACCATTTTCGTCATGAACCAGTCGAAGTACGACAGCCTGCCGGATGACCTGAAGCAGGTGATCGACAACAACGCCGGTTACAACGAGTCTCGCTGGTCCAGTGCCTTCCTGCGTGATTACGAAGAGCGTTACCTGCGCGAGAAAATGCTCACCGTGAAGGGCAATGTGCGGGTCGATCTGACGCCGCAGGAAGTAGCCAGGTGGCAGCCGGCCTTTGCGCAGGTGGCGGCCGAATGGGCGCGCTCGGTGCCGGGCGGGGAGCAGATGCTGGCGGATCTGCGTAGCGAGATTGCTGCCGAACAGGCTCGCCACGCGCCATGAAGGCTGTCTCTGCACAGCTCTGCTGATGACCTGATACGGGTGGCCCATGCGTTTCCGCCGGCTTGAACTTGATCAGATTCCTGCTGCGGGGCGGCCGCTGGCCGAGCGGGTGTTGCGGGTGTCCGCCGATGGCCTGGGCGGACCATTCAACCTGATGCTGCGGTCACCCGCCATGGGCAACCGGCTCATGGACCTGATGCAGTATTTCAACGACGAAACCACGGTGCTGGAGCCACGCACGCGCCGGCTGGCGGTGCTGATCCTGGCGCGCATCAGCAATGCCCGTTATGCGTGGTGGTCGCATTCACGGCGTGCCCTGAACAATGGCGAGTTTCCGATGAGTGTGATCGACAGTCTCAATGCCGGGCGCATTCCCGACGATCTTGAGCCGCGCCATGCGGTGGCGGCGAGGTTCGTGGTGGAGCTGCTGCGGCCGGCCGGCGCCAGCGATGCGACTTTCCACATGCTGCGCGAATATCTCGAGGAACCCGAGGTGGTGGAGCTGATCACCTTCTGCGGCACCTACACCACGGTGGCGTTCCTGCTGCGTGAAGGACAGGTGGGACTGCCGGCGGATGCGGTGGATACGCTGCTGCCGGTGGCTGCACCATTTACGGACTGAAAAGCCGTATCGTGACGTCCAGACTCATGCCCCCGAGAGGGGATGGTTGTGCACGAGGAGTGCCTATGTCAGACGCCAAATCCGGTACGCAGCAATGGGCCGAACTCAAGGTCATCCTGCAGGCCAAGCTGGATGAGTTCTACGGACAGCTGGCGCAGGCACACAGTGCCGCCGATCAGACCTTCACCGACCGGCTGAAGAGACTCAACAATCCGACACTGGTGGGCAGGCTGCAGGACTGTCAGAAATCCCTGGCGATCAATTACCGGCTATCGCAGAAACACCGGCAATTCTGTGTTGACAAGATTGCCGAAAGTGATCGGGTGTTGAGCGACAGCGTGGCCGCCACGCAGCAGGCGGCGACCACGGCGGGGTTGCCCGCGGTCAGTGATACGGCCGAGACATTGTTTGCCGCACAGCTGGCAGCCGGCACGTCGCGGATCGTGGTGGATGCCCTGTGCCTGTGTGCGACGCTGGCGGCGCTGCTGGGGCACAAGGAGGCGGTGGCCTTTGTGGCCGGCGCAAAGCAGGAGCTGCTGGGCGCCATTTTCGATCCGGGCGCCGGTGTGGGCACGTTGCTGAAACGACTGTATGCCGTGGCATCCAGAACCCTGCGGGCGGATCAGGATGCCAACGAACTGCTCAACAGTCTCGATGCCTTCGAGGAACTGATGACCAAGTGGCGCGACATCAATGTGGCGATGTCGCAGGGCGTGACGTTTCCGGATGCCCTGCACAACGCATTCGCGGAGCTGTTGCGCAAGCTGGAAGCGAACGCAGCACCGCGCTGATCATGCGGGCTCCAGCGTCACCGGATTGATCAGGTGGCCGATGCGGTCGATCTGTACCTCCACCACCTTGCCCGGCTCCAACAGGATCGGCGGCTCACGGGTGAAGCCCACGCCGCCGGGCGTGCCGGCCAGCAGGATGTCGCCGGGTTGCAGTTCGGCGAAGCCGGAGATGTGTGCGATCAGTTGCGGCACGGAGTGGATCAGGTCGCGGAACGGCGCTTGCTGCATCACCTGGCCATCCAGAATCGTGCGCAGCCACAGGTCTTCCAGCGCACCGGCTTCATCGCGGGTCACCAGATACGGTCCCAGCGGGCAGCTGGTGGGAAAGTTCTTGCCGGGGATCCACTGGCTGGTCTGCATCTGCCAGTCGCGCATCGACACATCGTTGGCGCAGGCATAACCGGCGACATGTTCATAGGCGTCGGCTGCACGGATGTGCCGGCCGCGTTTGCCGATGATCACGGCCAGCTCGCCTTCGTAATCCACCACACTGGAATTGCGTGGTTTGACAATGGGCTGCCGATGGCCGGTGAGGGTGGAGGCGAAGCGCGCGAAGATCACCGGATGTGGCGGATATTCGCGTGGCTTGCTGCTGGTCTCCTCGCGATGCTTCTGGTAGTTGAGGCCGGCGCAGAAGAACTGCGCGGGGTTGTCCAGCACCGGTGCGAAGCTGGCGGTGTCGAGCGGCACGCGGAGGCCGTCCTGGCGAAGGCGTGTGGCAATGCCGGCCAGATCACCGCTGGCGATGGCGGCGCGCAGATCAGGCACGCTGCCGCGCAGGGCAGCGGATGCAATGAAGATGTCCTGCTGTTCCACCAGTCCGTAAACCGTCTGGCCCTGATGCACGATGCTGGCGAATTTCAAGCGGAATCCTCGGTAGTGGGGGAGTGCACGGTGTTTATTTGTTGGCCAGTTGTTGCCGGTACTGAGGCAGCAGGTCATGGCCATAATCGCCGCCGTTGGGCGTGCGTGCGATGGTGTGCACATGAAAGCGTTGCGGTTCCGGATTCTTGAGGAACACGCCGGCTTGATGGTCGAATTCCAGCAGCACCACCGGACTCTGGATGCGGTAGTAGAACGGACTCCAGTCATCGTAGCCGCCGATCCAGCTGAACCAGGTGTCATCCAGATGCGCCTCAATCTCCGCCAGCCGCAGTGCGCGTGCCGGTTCGGGCAGCAGAATGAAGTACTCCCGGATCAGTGCATACAGGCGTTGCCGATCTTCGGGTGTCATCTCGCGCCCGGCAATGCCTTCATAGGGAATGATGCGGTTGTCCTGGAAGGCGCCCCCCAGATGTGTGCCATCGGCCCAGTGGCGCCGGCCCGGCGGCAGGTCGGCGAATTTTGATGAGGCATGAATCTGGGCGCGGCCGCGCAGTGCGGGGCTGAGGTTGCGCATCAGCAGCAATCCCTGGTCTTCGTGTTCGCTGAAGACATTCATTCCCTGGTGTGGGCCATCATCCACGTAGGTGGGTTCGGCGCCCAGGAAGGTGGGCGACATCACCAGGGTCTCGCCCATCACCAGCGCATTGATCACCAGATGATGGCCATACAGCTGCCAGCCCCAGGGCTCGTGCATGGACGGCGTGCCGAACAGGCCGAACTGGTAACACCATTCGTTGAGGTACCTGGGACGACCGACCAGATCGCCGGAATAGCGATTGATGAACATCAGGTCCTGGATGTGTGCATAGCCTTCGCTGCTTACGCTGGCTTTCACCAGGGCCAGTACCGCGGCGCGCTCGCGGTCGTTCATGTCCTCGATGGAAATGCCATCACGCTCCCAGCACAGCGGCATGTTGTGCCAGCGCCGCCATTCGGGGCCGTCAACGGCAAACCGTACCCGTGACAGAAATCCGGGTGACAGTGTCCTGATTACTTCGTTGGCGGCGGCCACCATGGCGGCAGTGGGCGCGCCATTGGGTTGCAGCGGACGATGGATCGCCTGCACCGTGCCGTCGGTGGTGATGCCGCGAAACGGTTCCTGCCACAGGCGCGTCCATTCTTCATAACACTCGCGGATCTGCGGCAGATTCGTCATGTTCTGGAGGGTGCGCTCGCGCCGCGTGGTGTTGGGCTCCGGGCTGTTCGCTGGCGGCATGAACGGACGGAAGTCACGCGGATGCTGCATCCGCGCCACGGCGTCTTCGTACTGCTTATTGAGTAAAGGCTGGGCCGTTTTCATACTGCACTTCCACTTTGTAGTCGTACTGCTCGCCCGGTTGCGGTTCCGGCACCAGCAGGGTGAGATGAATTTCGTCCGCGTTGCTGCGATTGGTGTTGGCGTGCACCACGCCTGCCGGCAGCACCACCAGCGAATGTTTGCCGGCGGTCATTTTTGTCAGGCCGATGTCGATGCCGAACTCGCCATCGAGAATGAAGTACAGCTGGTCGAACTGGTGAAAGTGCAGCGTCGGCACGCCCGCGCCGGGGCGCACCCGGGCGCAGTAGATGCGGATGTGCTGCGAGCCACGTTCGCGCATGGCCAGATGCTGGATGGCGAACGGCCGGTCGTTCCATTGACTGAAATTCACGCGCGTGAACAGTGCGGCGGCATTGGCTACGACGGGTGGTTCGCCGTCGTGATAACTGATGAGCTGGTCCGGCGGTGGTGGCGGCACCATGATTTCCAGGTGCATCTCGTAGTCGTCATCCTCGTTCCAGTTGCAGTGCGGCACTCCCGCCGGAAAGTGCACCAGCGTGCCTGGTTCGGCGATGAATACTTCACTGCCGATCTGCACATGGGTGCGGCCCTTGAGAATGAAGTAGAACTGGTCCACGGCATGTACATGCAGGCGTGGCCCCTTGTGGCCGGGCGGCACCCGCGATAGCAGGATGGCGCAGGAATCCAGACCGGTGTTGGGGCCGGCCAGCCACAGGCTTTTGAAAGTTTCGGGGAACTGGTCTTCCGGCGATGGAACGATGTGCTTCATGCGTGACTCGTCAGGTGTTGAACAGGTCGGGCGCTGTCCAGCCGCCCAGGTCGTATTCACTCATGCAGGTGTCGGCCAGTCCGGTCATGCGCTCGGCCAGTCCGGTTTTCAGTGCGCGCAGGTACTGATCGACGCGCACCTGTTCCTGCGAGCCGGCGTAGTTGATTTCATATAACTCGTGACGTGAGCCGAATTCCGAACCGATGGCATCCCACAGCAGCTTGAGCACCTTGGCGCGTTGCATCGCGTCGATGCCATGTGACCCACGTGCGAAACGTTCCAGTACGGGGGCAATCTCCGGATTGCGGAAATCGGCGGCAGCCGAGGGAGATAGATCAGGCCACTGGCCACGTGCTTGAGAATGTTGTTGCGCAGGCGGCTGTAGCCATCGCCGGCAAACACCCGATAGGCATGGCCATGAATGTCATCCGGCCGCACGTACCGGTCGCCCCACGGTTGATAATCGCGCGCCATGGCCTCGGCAATGGCCCACACGCCATGCCGGAACGCAATGGCTTCGCCCACTGCGGCCTGCACGCCGCGAAAGTCCCTGGTGCCGCCGATCTCCACCGCCTTGATGAACAGGCCGCAGATGAAATCCAGTTTCACTGCCAGACGTACACAGCCCTGCAGCAGGCTGCGCGCGCCGGTAGCCGGCATGGCCATGAAGGTGTTGGTGCTGTCCACGTCGTACAGCAGCAGGTTTTCCCAGGGCACCAGCACCTGATCGAGCACCAGGATGGAGTCGTTTTCATCCAGCCGGCTGGAGATGGGCGCATCGAAGGGACTGGCGGTGCGTGCCGCATCCAGCTCATAGGAGCGACGACAGATGAGTTTCACGCCGGGCGTATTCACGTCGAGGCTGAATACCGGCGAGAAGCGTTTTTCAAATACCGGAATGAAGTGATGCGCGATCAGGATGCTCTGTGTCAGCACCGTGCCGGTGGCCACCACCTTGGCGCCGCTGACGATCAGTCCGGCGTCGGTTTCCTTTTCGACGCGGATCATGATGTCGTTGGCCTGGTCGCGGATGTGGCGGTCGATGGGCGGATTGACGATGGCGTGGCCGAAGTGCGGCACGCGTTCGCGGAAGCGTTTTGCCAATGCGCGGGCATTGGCGGCGTAAGGACCGAAGCGTTCGGCGTTGACGTCAAAACCGGCGGCGAAAGTGGCGCCGATGAAATCCGGTGAGCGTCCCATCCAGCCGTAAGTGAGTCGTGCCCATTCGGCAATGGCCTCCTTGGTCTGCAATTGTTCGGTCAACGAGCGCGGCGCCTGAAAGGCCGGATGTGTCCAGCCGCCATCGTCACGTTGCGTGCGCAGCAGCTGTGCCCGCGCCGGATCGTGCAGCGCGTCATACAGGCGCGCCACCATGCGCGCCGAATTGCGGAATGCCGGATGACTGGTCACATCCCGGATGCGTTCGCCGTTGAGCCAGACTTCGCGACCGTCATCGCGGATGCTGTCCAGATATTCGGCGCCGGTATAGGGCAGTGGCACGGCCTGGTTGCTCTGCCTGCTGGAGCTGGCGGTGATGCCCTGTGCGGTGGTGTGAGCGGAACTGCTCATGAACCTCTCCTGTGGTGCTGTCCTGTGGCTCTGAGGTGACAGCGATGGTGCTGCGCATGCAGCAGATGCAGCGTGAGGTTCAATGTCGCAGCGGCAGGTGCGGGCGTCTTGCCCGAGAGTGTCCCAAATCTGGGTGGCCTTCCTGGGCAGTGTTTTCTGGCCAGCATTCCAGTCCGGCATGTCGGCAGAGTCATGTCTGCAGATATGGATGGCCGGATTGTTCATTGCCGTGTTGCAGCAACACCGCTGACTGCAGATGTGCATGGCCGTTGTTGCGACCAATATTTTGGTCACTGTGAGACAAACGCAGCAGGGCGGGTTGTGCGAGCGTTCACTTCCGGCAGGTCTGGTCTGCCGGTGCGCAGGATGTGCCGGTGAAATTTGCAGATCGCCGGCAAGCCGGCCGGCAGGATTCGCCGGTCATGTCATTCGATCAATTGTCAGTCCAGAAATCATCAGCCCAGCAACTATCAGCCCAGCAGGAATCCCTCTCCATGACTGCCGCCCACGAAAGCGTCGCTCAACATTTTGCCCAGGCGTTGCGGCGTCACAAGGTGAAATGTTCTATGGCCAAGAATGCCCTCGGCGCTGGTGCTGGCGGCCGAGGCCATCGGCATCCGGCAGATCACTTATCGCCAGGAGAATGCCGGCGGCGCCATGGCCGATGGCTATGCACGTGTCTCCGGCAAGGTGGGGATGATGCTGCTGGCGCAGAATGGTCCGGCGGCGACGCTGCTGGTGGCGCCGCTGGCCGAAGCCTTCAAGGCCAGTGTGCCGCTGCTGGCCATCATCCAGGAGGTGGAACGGCCGCAGGTGCATCGCAATGCGTTCCAGGAGCTGGACCACATCGCGTTGTTCCAGTCCTGCGCCAAGTATGTGCGGCGGGTCGATCAATGCCGAGCAGGTCGATCGACTACGTCGATGCTGCGTTTGTTGCGGCGGCCAGCGGCCGCCCCGGACCGGCGATACTGTTGTTGCCGGCCGACCTGTTGCGCGAGCCGGCGGTGACACGGCCGTTTTGGCGCGCACGATGTCCACGGGCATTGGCCGCTGGATCGTGTCAGGCCCTGTGCTGCCGATATCGCGCATGCCTTGGCGCTGCTGGCCGAGGCGCGAATGCCCGTCATCATCGCGGGGGGCGGTGTGTTGTCCTCAGGTGCCCAGGCAGCGCTGACGGCGTTGTCGGAGCGGTATTCGATGCCCGTGTTCACCACCAACATCGGCAAGGGCGCGATGGCTGAAACGCATCCGCTGGCCTGCGGTGTGCTGGCGTCACTGGTAGGGCCACGGTCACTGGGCATGGAAACCCGGGAAATATTCGATACGGCAGATGTGCTGCTGCTGATCGGCACCCGTACCAACCAGAATGGCACCGACAGCTGGCGTCTGTTGCCACGCAGGACGCGAAGATCATCCACATCGATGTGACCCGAATGAAATGCGGCGCAACTTCTCGAAGCGCTGCGTCTCGGTCGGTGATGCGCGTGAAACGCTGCTGGCATTGCATGAAGCGTTGGCGCATGGTGAACCGGCGCCCCGCGCCGAATCACGTCAGCGACTGGAGGCGCGCATCGCCGCCGCCTGGCAACGCTTCGAGACGCAACGCAGCGTGTTCTATCGACCACCGCCACGCCGATCCGCCCGGAACGGGTGATGGCCGAGTTGCAGGCGCTGCACGATGCGAACACCACGGTGGTGGCAAATGCCAGCTACTCCTCGATGTGGGTGGTGAGGACAGCTACGCACTTACACCCTGGGTGAATCGTTTCCTGACGCCGCGGGATCTGCGCCGGAGCTCGGCTGGGGCATACCCATGGGCATGGGCGTGGCCATTGCCCGGCCAGGGCAAGCCGGTGGTGGCGCTGGCGGGTGACGGTGGTTTCGGTCACAACTGGTCGGAACTGGAAACCCTGGTGCGGCATCGCATTGCGCTGGTGGTGATCGTGCTCAACAACGGCGTGCTCGGTTACCAGAAGGACGAGGTGCTGTTCGGATTCTATCGTGTTTCCCTATTAACCTTAGCAATACGTAACTGAACGAGGCTACAT